>NZ_CP036287.1:4800000-6899822 GCF_007748095.1 Engelhardtia mirabilis | reverse complement strand
CGACGCGACTGTCCCCCTAGGACTCCGGCGGTGGTGCCGGGAGCGGACGGAGCGGACCCACAACTGGGCCCAGCGGGCTTTCGGGCCACTCGAGGCCCGGTCAGATCAGCCGCCGGTCCGAACCCCGGCTGCGACCCCGACGGGCTGCAACCAGGATCGATCCGGCTTGGATCGACCCGGCGGTTCGAAGACGGCTTCGGTACGACCCGGGAACGCAGCGAGCGGGTCCCGGACATCGGTCTGGCACAGGAGGCTGCCGACCAGAGGGCGCAGGCTGCCGACCAGAGGGCGCAGGCTGCCGACCAGAGGGCGCAGGCTGCCGACCAGAGGGCGCAGGCTGCCGACCAGAGGGCGCAGGCTGCCGACCAGAGGGCGCAGGCTGCCGACCAGAGGACGCAGGCTGCCGACCAGAGGACGCCGAACGCCGCCGACGAGACGATGCTCGTCGGCCGAGCTCTGACGGCGATCCCGAGAGTTCTTGCGCGAATCAGTTCCAGAGCGGTCGCGATCGTCCGAGTAGCGCCTAGGTGCCGTGCCTCCGCACGGCGCGTCGACCGCCGCGCGAGCCGTGCTCGCCGCGATCGTCGCTAGGGGGAGAAGCCCTTTGCAGGGCGGCGCTGTGGGGGGCACTCGGATCGTCCTGGAGTCGGAGATGTCGGCAGGAATGTCGCGCCACCTGTGCGGTGGAGCGGCCGCTCATTACATGCGCGACGCGCACATCGGTCAACGACTTGTGAAGGTGCGCGAGGGCACTTGTTCACAACCGATCGTCCAACGGCCGAGTTGCGTGCGTTCGTCTGCAGGTCTTCACCAAGATCTCCACAGCTTGTTGGCAGTCGTCGAGCGTCGAAGTGCGACCGAGCGACAGTCGCAGACCCGCGCGCGCCTGTTCATCGTCGAGTCCGAGGGCGACCAGAACGTGCGACGGTTCGACCGAACCGCTGGCGCACGCGGAACCCGCGCTGGCCTCCAGACCTGCGAGATCGAGCCGGGTGACGAGCACCCGGCCGTCGACACCAGGAAGTAGGACGTTGAGGGTGTTCGGAAGCCTCCTGGAGTCACCCATGGGGGGACCTAGTAGGCGAGCGCCCGGCAGGGCCTGCGCAATGTCGGTCCACAGTCGTGCGGCGAGGTCGCCGACCCGCGCTGCATAGGTGGGCTGTTCCGCGATCGCCAACTCCACGGCCAGGGCGCCGGCGGCGATGGCCGCGACGCTCTCGGTCCCTGGTCGCAGGCCGCGCTCTTGTCCACCACCGTGGGCGCGCGGAGCCAGTCGAGTGCCACGCGTGACGACCAGGATCCCCACCCCGACCGGTCCGCCGAGCTTGTGTGGGGACATGGTGGCCATATCGACCTCCCAACCGTCGAGGTCGATCGGGATGCGGCCGACGGCCTGGACGGCGTCGGTGTGGAATCGAGCACGACCCTCCGAGGCCTCGTGAGTGGCTTGCGCCAGGGCGGCTACGTCCTGGAGCGTTCCCAGCTCGTTGCTGGCGGCGATCACACTGACCAGGCAGGTCTGCTGGCGGGCGGCTGCGGCCACGACGTCGGCTTCGACCCGGCCCTGCTCGTCGCAGGGCAGGCGAATCCACGGTCGGCCACGACGGGCGAGTTCTGCCGCCGGCTCCAGGACGGCGGAGTGCTCGATGGTTGACGTGGCCAGTCCGCGGCCTCGGGTGTCGAATTCCACGCAGCCGAACAGGGCGAGGTTGTCGGCCTCGGTGCCTCCCGACGTGAAGATCACCCCGTCCTCATGCACTTGGAGGCACGCTGCTAACCGTTCGCGCGCCTCGTCGACCAGTTGGCGAGCTTCGCGTCCCGCGGCGTGGAGGCTCGACGGGTTGCCGAGGCCGCGGTCGACCAGTTCGATCCAGAACTCGCGAACCTCCGGTCTCAGGGGCGTCGTCGCGTTGTGATCGAGGTAGACACGGCGGGTCAAAGGGGCACCTTCTGGCGGTAGAGTTCCTCGTAACGTCGGGCGGTTGACTCGATGGGGAAGCGCTCGGCCCGGGACCTCGCTGCGCGGCGGAGCGTTGTCGAGGGGGGGCTGGCAGCGCGAGCGATGGCCTCGGTCAGGGCGGCTGCGTCGGCGACCAGGCTACCCGCTGACGAGGTGCCGACGAGCTCGGCCGGGCCTCCGAGCTGCGGGGCGATAACAGGCACGCCGCAGGCCAGTCCCTCGAGCAGGCTGAGGCCGAAGGACTCCTCGCGACTCCACGAAACCACCGCCCGAGCACCTCGGTAGAGGTCCGGGGTCGCAGGGATGGCTCCCTCGAAGATCACGGAGTCCGTCAGGCCCCGGTCACCCGCGACGGCGCGAGCGAGCTCCAGCTCGGGGCCCTCACCGACGATTCTCAGGCGCAAGGGCGGCCTCGCGCACCCGCGCCAAGCTGTGGCGAAGGCCTCGACCAGTGCGGGGACACGCTTTAGAGGTCGGATAGTGCTCACATGGACCAGCTCTGGGCCTTCCTGGCGCTGCCCCGGGCGCCAGGTCTCGAGGTCGATGCCGCCGTGGATCACGGAGACGCGGACCCGTTCGCCGGGCAGAGCGTGGAGGCGCGAGGCCAGGTCCTCGCCAACGCAAGTGACCTCGTCCACGCGCCCCAGAGCAGCCGCGAGGCGGGCGCCCGAGCCCAGCGGAGCACTCGGCCCGAGCACACCGGTGAGGTCGGTGCCGTGGAGGGTGACGAGGGTCCGGGGGCGAGGTCCGAGGGCCAAGGAGCGGTCGGCGATCGCCGTGGCGCACTCGGCCAGGGGCCGGGCGTAGTGGGCGTGAAGCGCGTCGTAGCCGCGGCGGCCCGCGCGGGTCAGGGCCGCGTCGACCAGGGCGCGCGGTTCGCTGCCGACCGCCAGGATCGAGAGTCCGAGCGCCGGACGGGCCGGCGGGCGTCCGAGGGCCTCTTGCACGAAGAGGTCGACCCGGTGACCGCGGCGGCACAGGGCGGCGGCGAGCTCCGTCGCGGCGACCGTCGATCCCCCGTGCCCACCGCGGCACAGCAGTGCCAGTCGCAGGGGCGGCTCGGCACCGCTCACGGCTGGGCGGTTTGCGCGGCGCGGGCGGCCGAGTTCGCGCCGGTGGGACTGCGGCGTTCCTGCCCGATGACTTCCTCGGCCAGCTCGCGGTAGTCGCGGGCGCCGGAAGAGTCCGGTGCGTAGTCGAAGACGTGCTGGGCGTAGGAGGGCGCCTCGGCGAGCTTGACGTTGGTGCCGATGGTGCGGCGGAAGCACTGCTCGGGGAAGTACTGCCGCAGCTCACCCAGGATCTCGCGCGCCAGGCGTAGGCGACTGTCGTAGAGGCAGGGCAGGATGCCCGTGACCTGCAGGCTCGGGTTGAGCTGCGCGCGAATCAGCTCGACGACCTCGAGCAGCCGAGTCATGCCCTGCAGGGCCAGGAACTCGGTTTGGAGGGCGACGAAAACCTCGCGCGCGGCCACCAAGGCATTGAGCGAGAGCAGGCCCAGGCTCGGCGGGCAGTCGAACAGCACGTACTCGGCCGGCGGTGCGCCGGTGCGCTCGATCGCGCCGCGCTCCCAGGCGTCGATCGACCGCCGCAGGATGGTTTCGCGCTGGTCGAGGGTGGCCAGCTCGAGTTCGGCGCCTGACAGGTCGATGCTGGTCGGTATGACGTGCAGCCCGGCGGTCGTCGTCGGCCGCAGGGTCTGCGCGAAGTCGGTCTCGCCGCTCAGCACGGTGTAGCTGGACGGCTCGCCCGATTCGATCTCCAGGCCCAGGTGGGTCGAGAGGTTGCCTTGGGGGTCCAGGTCGACCAGCGCCACGCGCCGCCCGGCGCGCGCGAGGGCGGCGCCGAGGTTGACGGTGGTCGTCGTCTTCCCGACCCCGCCCTTCTGATTGAGGATCGCGATGCGGCGCATGACAGCCGCGGATTGTACGGGCGCGGGCCGGTGGCGCTGCTGCTCAGAGCAGGAGCGGATCGACGCAAGTGGTCGGTCCGTCGAGCAGCAGTCCCTCGGCGAACTCGCAGCCGATCAGAGTGCCGAGGGAGCGGGCGAAGACCTCGGCCTCGCGGAGGGGGTCTGGGTCGCCCAGGCGGTGGTCGGCCCCGGGCTCCACCTGGCTGTGGTGGCAGCGAAGTGCTTCGAGCTTGGTGAGCCAGGTCACGTCGATCGGCACTACCAGGTCGGGCCGCCGCCCTCGCGGGGTCGCGAAGCACAGGCGCCGCGGGGGTCGGTGAGCGGGTTGGCCATCGGGACCAGCCAATCCGGCGAGGAACCAGGCCTCGCGGGTGAGCCTCGCGGCGGCGTCGTGGTCGGGGTGCGGGTCCCCGGCGCCATGCCCCACGAGCAGGCGCGGCCGCCAGGTCCGGATCACGGCGGCGAGGCGCTCCCGAGCTTCCGGTGTGGCCTCCAGTCGCCCGTCGGGGAGGGCCAAGTTGTCCCGCATGGCGAGCCCGAGGACCTCGGCGGCCCGCTGGGCCTCCTCGATCCGTCGCTCGGGGTTGCCGCGGGTGGCGCGCTCACCTCTGGTCAGGTCGACCACACCGCAGGCCCTTCCTGCGGCGTGACTTGCTGCCAAAACACCGCCAAGCGCCAATTCGGCATCGTCAGGGTGGGCCGCCACCACGAGCAGGTCGAGGATGCCGCCCACTAGAATCCTTCAACATCCGTCGACGGAAAGTAGACCCCTAGATGCTCCGAAGGAAGTGGTTCAATGTCCGGCAGCAGTTCATCGATCCATTCAAGTCCGAGAGCCGCGCCCGCCTGGACGATCGTCAAGAGCCGTTCTTGGGGCAGATCGCGTCCAAAAAGGCTGTTGTTGACCCGCCTCAAGTGTCGGTTCGAGCGGCCTGTCCGGTTGGCTGCAGCACGCTCGGCCTTACGAGCGATCTTCTCGACCAACTCCTCCGACTGGCGGGCGGCGCGTCTCAGTTGGTTGGCCAGACCCCGGTCGAGCTCGGCGAGGGGCGTTCGAAGCTCGTTCAGTGCGGCGGACTTCTGGCTGTTGACGGACCTCAGTTTGTGGATCACGGGAGGCGCATCTTCCTCGGAATCGGGGTTCGAGAGCTGCCCCCGGGCTGCGAGCGCCTCAGCCAAGCTCAGCCCGACCGAGCGCAGGGCGTTGCCGAGGGTCGGATCGACCAAAGTTGCAGCAAGTCGGTGGCAAAAGGGTGTCAAGGGGCTTGCGGAGGCGGTGCGGATCTCTGCCAGTGGGGCGTGGTAGCCAAGTTCGCCCCAACCGCCCACATAGGCGGCGACAGGTAGGCAGAGGTCCTGGACCAGAGGGCGAGTCAGGACACCCGCGCTCCAGCGCCCCGGTTGGTCGACGATTCGAGCGGCCAACTCGAAGCCGGTTCGACCCCCGACCTCGCCGTCGTAGCGATAAGCGCCGTTCGACCAGCGCAGGGCGCGCCGGCCATCGTCGGCTTGCTCGAAGACCCAGGGAACCCGCTCCGGATCGAGGTCCGCGGAGCCGACGTGGTCAGCCAGCCGCCTCAGGCCCATCCGCAGGTTCCCGTCGAGATCCCCGGACACCAGGTGGGCCAACGCCCGCGAGAGGGGCTCCCGCAGTGCGGCCGGTTCGATGATCAGGAGGCCGGTGTGGCCCAGGACGTGGTCCCAACCACGGACGAAGGCCGTCGCCAGGGTCTCCCCGTGGCGTGGAAAGAAGGCCTCGAGCAGCGGTTCCCGCCCCTCGCCGGGGGGCAGCAGCTGTCGCAGGTGCTCGAGCAGCGCCGGCAGCCGGTGCGCCTCGCGATCCAGGGCCAGGGTTCCGATCGAGCGCCGGCCAGAGCCCATGCCCGGCAGCCCGATCCGCGCGATGTCCAGGTGCGGGTTGAGTACATGGGCGTGCCCCATCTCGGCCAGGTCGTGGTCGTCGGAGTGGCACCAGAACAGGGGCACCACCGGGCGAGACCACTGTTGCTCCAACGCAGCGGCCAGTCGCACGGTGTGGAGGGCCTTGTAGAGGTTCAGCAGGGGCCCGCCGAGGAACCCGGGCTGCTGACCGCAGACGACGACCTGGGAGCGCGAGTCGGAGAGGCGCTCGAGGCTCCGGGCCTGGGCCGGATGCAATGGGGCGTCGAGGCCCTCGTGTGCGCGCCAGGAGTGGAATCGCTCGACCAACTCGCTGCGCTCCAGGAAGGTCGAGTCGGCGCAGGCCGTGGCCGGATCGAAGTGCTCGAGGCGCGCCGGCACCGGGAGGCCACCCAACGCCTGCGGCCGCGGCCGGTCCGCCAGCACCGCGCGGGACAGGGCCGAGAGACCGAGGACGTCCGCGGGCAGGTGTTCGAGGGTCAGTCCCACGACCACCTCAGCCGGCGTGGGGAACGGCGGAGCGCAGGTCGGCGATCATGGCGTCCAGCGCGCGGTCGGCCGCTCCGCGCCAGTCGGCCGCCCCGGCCGGATCCTTGGCGTAGGCGAAGGCGATGCCCCGCGACGAGGCCACCAGTGCCCCCAGCCCGTCGGAGCGGAAGGCGCCGACCACATCGGCGGCGCCGGCACCCTGGGCGCCGTAGCCGGGCAGCAGCATCCAGGCATGGGGCAGGCGTTCGCGCCACTGGGCGAGCTCCGCGGCTTGGGTCGCCCCGACCACGGCGCCCAGGTTGGAGAGGCCGCACTCGCCCAGGCGCTCGGCGCCCCAGGCCGTGAGCTGGTCGGCGACCAAGCCGGCGATGGGCACGTCGCCCGCGGTCTGCCAGGCCGTTCCGCCGGGGTTGGACGTGCGGACCAGGACGAAGAGGCCGCCCTCGTTGGCGTCGGCCGCCTCGATGAATGGCTCCAGGGAGTCCGCGCCCAGGTAGGGGCTGACGGTGATGGCGTCGCAGCGCCCCCCACCGTTCTCGGCCAGGTGAGCGCGGGCGTAGGCGGCCGCCGTGCTGGCGATGTCGCCCCGCTTGACGTCACCGACGACCAGCAGGCTCGCGTCGCGGGCGGCGTCCACGACCTCCTCGAAGGCCGCGACACCGTCGGCGCCGAGCTCTTCGAAGAAGGCCGCCTGGGGCTTCACCGCCGGAACCCGGCCCTTGGCGAGCTCGACCAGCTCGAGGCAGAAGCGCGCCACCGCCTTGGCGCGGTCGACTCGCCGTGCCGAGCGGTCGCGGGCCACCGCGAACTCTTCCGGCAACAGGTCCAAGTGCGGATCGATTCCGAGCAGCACCGGATTGCCGGTGCGCTCGACGGCCCCTGCGAGGCGGTCGGAGAAGTTCATGAGCGTCGATTATGGCCGCGCCGCAGTCGCAGCTCGACGCCCGCGACGAGACTCCGTCGATCAGTCCTGGAATCCGAAGAGTTCGGGATCGCCCAGGTCGAGGAAGGCGCGCGCGACCCCGTCCGCCAGGGGCAGGCCGCGGGGCGTGAGGCCGTAGCGCGGAGCGGCCCGCCCCTCGTCGCGGGCCTCGACCAAGCCCTGCGAGACGAATCGGCGGGCCAGCTCCAGCGCGGGGTCGGACTCCCGCCAATCGGCTCGGCGCCGGGCCTCGGCGGGATCCACGCCCTCCGCCAAGCGCAGCCCGAGCCACCAGGCCTCGCCCAGCCGAGTGCCCCGGTCGAGGCGCTCGGCCCAGCCCATGGTCGGCTCGCCTGCGCGGACCCTTGCGGTCCATTGCCCCAGGTGCCTCGGATTGCCGAAGCGGTGGTCTCCGGCCCGGCTGACGGCCGACGGACCGATGCCCACGTAGTCGTCCCCCCGCCAGTAAGCGAGGTTGTGGGCACAAACCTGTTCCGGCCGCGCGAAGTTCGAGATCTCGTAGGCCTCCAGGCCGGCGGCGACCGCCAACTCGCGAGTGGCCCAGAACATCTCGAGCTCGTCGTCCTCGGTCAGCGGTTCGACCGACCCTGCGCGCCGCTCGCGATCGAGGGCGGTGCCCTCTTCGAAGGTGAGGTTGTAGGCCGACAGGTGGTCGGTCCCGAGCTCGAGCACGCGCTCGAGGTCCGAGCGCCAGGCCGCCGGGGTCTGGCCCGGCGCCGCGTAGATCAAGTCGACACTGAGTCGGTCGCAGCCCGCGGAACGCGCCGCCCGCACGGCGGCGAAGCTCTGCTCGACCGAATGCACGCGACCGAAGCGCTCGAGGATCGCCGGCTGGAGCGACTGCACGCCGATCGAGATCCGCGTCACGCCGGCGCGCAGCAGCGCTTCCACCTTGGTCTCGTCGAGACTCTCCGGATTGCATTCGATCGTGACCTCCTGCGCCGAGGCGCGAAAGCCAGTCAGCCCGTCGAGGGCGTTCAGGAATCCGACCAAAGCCTGCGCCGAGTGGTAGCTCGGCGTGCCGCCCCCGAGGAAGACCGTGCAGGGCGATGTCGGCTGACGCACCTCGGCCTCACGCAACAGCAGCGCCAGAGCTCCGTCGGCATCATGTCCCTCTCCAGGCAGGGAGTAGAAGTCGCAGTAGGTGCACTTCGCCGCGCAATAGGGGAAGTGGACGTAGAGCGAGGTGCCCACCGGGGCTGGCGCGACGAGTCGGTGAGCCGTCGCCGGGTCGACGGCCAACTCACGCTCGAGATCGCGGGTGCCCATCGACGAATCCTACCCGTTCCCGACCACGTACAACGCCCGCCGCTGCGGCCTGCCCAGGCCCCACCGCACCCGGATCAAGGCGAATGCGATGGGGCCTGCAGGTCGATCGGCCAACTATCTCTCTTCCAACTCCTCGCCACCCCGCGCGCGGAAGCGACGTGAAGACCTACTGCACGAAGATCTCATGGGCCTCGGTCGAGGCATAGGCACCATTTGCAGGCACAGCGCTGAGGCTCGGCGGTGCGAACGCAAGGGCTTGGATGCGGATCACAGAGCCGGCCAGATCCGATGGGATAGGGAAGTTCCCGTAGCTTCCACCCGGCGCAACGACGCTGCAGCCGATGCCGCCGCAGCCGATGCCGCCTAGAATCAGCACGACGTTGCTCGTATCGAGCCAAACGTCGGGTAGCAAGAGCTGGAAACTGGCCGGCGGCGCGTAGACGGTGGCGCCCACGAGCATGGGTCCCAGTTCGTAGGTACCCAGCGGACTCAGGACCTCGAATCCAACGACGTCACCGGTACTAGCCAACTTCGATTCATTGCCGGGTCCGGAGGTGGTCGGGCCATTCACGCCGGTGAACAGGCGCAGGTCCTCATTCGTGCCGGGCAACTTCACCGGATTGCCAGTGTCTGTGCTGAAGAGCACGAACTCGATCTCATCCGCCAAGGCGTAGGTCCCCGACCATTGGTCGTCGAAGATCACTTCGACGAGGATGGAGTCGGTCGAGGCGGGGAGGGGAAAGACATCGAATCGTTCGAGGAGCGTCGTCTGGTTCCCACGGTCGGCTGCAGTCACCGGACCGAGGATGCGGAGGCCTCCTGCGCCAGGAACCTGGACCCCGGCGATGGTGAGGCAGGTGATTTCCACACGCGCAGCGTCAACCTCATTGGCGTAGCCGCCGAGCCAGGCCCCGGCGTAGGCCTCGATCTGTCCAAGGTCGATCTGCGACTTCAGGTGCGACACGTCGATGCGCTGTTGCAGACCGGCGTCGCCGTCGCCGTCTCGGACGAGCTGTCCGCCGAGACCATTCGTGGCTGCGAAGGAGGACGACGGCACGAAGACCTCGCTTCCGTAGCCATTGACCACACTGTGCCGGTCGTAAATGCCGTTCCACCCCTTTTCGACGGTCAGTTGAAGCGGCGAGCCAGGAAGCGATCCAACCTCGAAACCCGGGTTAGCGATGAGGTTCACGCCCAGGGGCGGGGGCGTTGGGGCGGTGGGTACGACGAGGCGAGCCTCGATCAGGTCAGCAGAGGCGTACGAACCACTCCACTCGTCCTCGAATACGAGGTCGATATCGATGTAGGCCGTACCAGGTTGGACCGGGAACTGATTCGAGCGCGGAAGCAGGGCGGTCTCTTCGTTGCGCAGCGCGCGCGTCACCGGACCGAGAGCCGGGAGGGGGGCGAGTGAGTTCAGGTTCGAGTCCCGGAAGGTCACCTGGACGCTCACACGATCGGACTCCTCCGCGTGCCCTCCCAGGAACGAGTCGATCGCCAGGGCCCGCTGGCCGAACTGGGCGAAGTCAGGCGCGTTGCCGCGCACGTCTATGCGCTGGCGCAGGACCGCGTCTCCGTTGTGGTGCAGGACGTTTCCCGCACCGCCGGGCTGACAACTGAAGTTCGGTATCCCACCGCCGATCAGGCAAGAGATGAGTGTGATCGGGCTCCATGGGATAAGGTCCGAGTAAGGACCGACTACCGTGCTCGAACCACTGTGGCCTTCCCAGCCCGCGATCGTCGTAGGAGTCAGCGGTGATCCGAACGACCAGCCGGACTCGAACGAACCATTGGTCACGAGGTCCGTGTCGAGGGGGACCGGAGCCGGGAGCGGTGAACCAGCATCGACGATTGCGAAGAGCTCGTCCGCTGCCCCATAGGTGCCGCTCCAGAAATCGCGGAACTCGACGCGGATCGCTGCCTTCTTCGCAGCGGCTGGGATCGCAATGCGCTTCTCACGCCGCAGCAATACCGTCTCGAAGTTGCGGTTCTGGGGCGTGGCGTAGTCGAGATTCTGCCGAGCGACCTCCAGCCCTCCGGCGTCAAGAAAGCGCACGACCAGCCTCGCGTCATCGTCTGCGGCTCCACCGACGAAGCCTCCGGCGTGAAGATGGGCTCCGACGGGCAGGCCCACCAATGAAACGACCTGCTCGACGATCGCGTCTCCGCCCAGGTCGGCGAGCATCCGACCGCCCCCACCGATGAGCTGCGATAGAGCGGTCGATGGATAGCCGGGCGCGTCGTAGCTGACAGTGGTGGAGCTCGAGGCGAGTGTGCTCCATCCGGCGAGGCCGGAATCGAAGCTGGGATTCGTGAGGAGGTTGGTTCCGAGGGGCGTCTGAGCGGCCGCGATGGCGGGCAGGCCCAGGGTGGCGCCGAGAAGGGTGGCGTGGAGTCGCATGGTCTGGTGGCGGTGGGTTATGGCCCGCGCGGGCCGGTTCGCCACCCCTTGAGAGCGACCCTCGCGGGCGGACCGCTACGTTCAGGGTTTCGCGCGGGACGGGTCTTCTTCGGGGTCCTAACCCCCCTTGTCGGGGCCGCGTTCGTCTTTCAGGCCGGGCCAGGCCCGCCGCAGGAAGTCGATTAGTCATCGGCGCTCGCCCTCGAAGTCGTGGTTCGATGCGGCGCTCAATGGGACTTCGAGCGGGGCGGTCGGCGCCCTGTCCGGAGCTGATCGCGCGGGACGACGTTTCTGCACCGCAATCGGCGAGGGAGTGGTCGAGGCTCGACGTGGAGGCGCCCAGCCGAGCGCGCGGCCCCCTCGAGGCCTCGGCGCACTGGGGGGCGCGGCTCGGACTTGGGTCGCGATCGCGTCCCTCGGCCTACTCCCCGACGAACTCGTCGCCCGCGTCAAACAGGCCGGGGCAAGCGTCGCGCAGGCGGCCGATCAACCATCGGCGCTCCTCGTCGAATTCCTCGTCCGAACCGGCGCCTTCGCGGAGCAGCTCGTCGAGGATCAACTGGAAGCGCTTGCGAGCTCGATAGAGGCGCTTCTGGACGGTGGCGAGGTCGAGCTCGAGCTCGAAGGCGATCTGGGACGTGTCGGCTCGAGTGGGTCCCAGGTCGTGGCGTCGGAGGATCTGCGCCGCGGGGGGATTGGCCCGCTCGAGCTTGGCCAGGCCGGAGCTCAGCAGAGCGAGGGCCCATTCGCGCTCGTCGTTGTCTTCGGCGGCGTGCGAGGAGTCGTTCGCGGCGGCGTAGCCCTCCGCGACTTCGAGCGGGACCCCTCGGTTGCGGCTCGCGGCGCGGCGGGACTCGCGGACGAAATGGCGCAGGACGCCCTGGATGTACTGGCGAAAGCGGCCGAGATCGGGATTCGCCGAGGTGAGCGCTCCGCGTTCCAGGACGTAAGCGAAGAATTCCTCGACGGAGAGCTCGCCCAGGCCCCCACGGTTCGAGTGCCGCTTCAAGAGGCGAGCGATCGGGTCGCGATAGAGCTCGAGGAGCTCACCGAACGCGCTGCGTCGTCGGCCCTGCTCGGGGGCGCCTCGGGCGAGCTCGATCAGCGACCAACGGGTCGGATCCCACCACTCATCGCGATGGCCTCCGTCGCCCTGGTTCGTGTGCTCGGTGTCGTTGCTGGCTACCGGCTTCCCCTCGTCCTCGACCATCGCCACCCCTTCCTCTGTCGGAAGCCTAAACGCAAGCGGCGGCCGGCAGTATCGAGAGGGTCGAGTTCAGCGGACTGGCGCGGCGGCCGCCCTCCACGTCTGGAGGGCGTCGCCGGGGAGCGCCGTTGGGGCCTCGGGGAGGGCGGCGCCGCGACGCAGGAGTTCGGTGCCGGCCGCGAGCTCGCCGAGACGCCAATGGGCTTCCGCGAGGTCGAGCGCCAGGCCCAGGCGCCAAGTGCCCTGGACCGTCTCCAGCGCAGTCGCACGCTCGAGGACCTCGTCGGCGCGAACGACCTCGTCCTCCCGCGGATGGGCGCGGTCCAGGGCCAGGTCGACCCGTGCGAACTCGGCGCAGGCGCTCAGAGTGAGAGGGTCGTCGGCGCCTCGCTGGGTGGTCCAGGTGGTCACGATCAAATCGAGTCGCTCGCGGGCGACTTCGAGAGCGCCCTGGTCGCCCTGCAGGCGGGCGAGTCGCGCCAGCTCGAGAACGGGACGCCGGGACTCGACCACCGCCGCCGACGTTCCCGCGAGCACGCCCCACGCCGCTTCAAGGTCCATGCGGGCGGCTTCCACCTCGCCGCGCGCCTCTGCGGCCCAGGCGCTGCGCTCGAGGAACTGCGCGCGAACCCAGGTCCGTTGGGTCGCTCTCGCCGCGGCGCGCCAGGTGGCCTCGGCCGATGCCAGACGTCGGTCGCGACCGGGGCCCGAGAGGGCCACGAACTCGCCGGCGAGGCGGTCCAGGTCCGCCGCGCCGGCGGCCAGGTCCTCGGTCGGCCAGTCCCTCGCCCGCGTGAGCCAGTCGAGGATCTCGACGGGACCGAGCTCATCCAGGCGCGTGGCGGCCAAGGCGAGGGAGAGCAGGACGGCGCTCGGATTGGAGTTCGATGTGGCCCCGGGATCATCGTCGTGTGCGCGGTCCGAAGAGGGCAGGGGGCGCCCGGCCGTCGCGGGCGTGATTTCGACCAGCAACGCCCGGAACTCCCCCTCGAGCTCCGGTGACAGTCCACCCGGCACCTCCCTGGACTCGTGGACGATCCGTTCGAGCTGCATGTGGAAGCGGTCGGCCGCCCCGATGCTCCCGCGCCAATGCCCGACGGCGAGGGAGCCGAAGATCGACGCCAAAGTCAGACACGCGACGGCAATGAAACCTCGTTGGCGCCGTGCCGTGGCGCGCAGGGTTTGACTCGGCTTCTCCAGCGGCACCGCCACCGGGCGGTCCTCGGCGAAGCGGCGCAGATCGGCGGCGAAGTCTGCCGCTGACGGATAGCGTCGGTCCGGGTCAGGCGCGAGGGCGTGGCGTAGCACCGCCGACAGCTCGAGCGGGACCTCGCTGCAAAGGTGGTGCGGCCACCGTGACGTCGATTGGGTGGCCTCGTCGAGGGACGCCTGCCCGCCGCTGCGGACCGGCTGGCCTGTTACGAGCTCGAAGCCGACGGCCGCGAGGGAATAGACGTCCGACCGCGGATCGTCATCGCCATGTCTCGGATCGAGGCGTTCGGGAGCACAGTAGGCCATGGTGCCCTCGCGCTGGGGGCGAGGCCGATCCGGACGCCAGCCACCCGGGTCGAGGGACGCCAGGCCGAAGTCTGTGAGTGTCAAGGTTCGGCTGGTCAGGTCCACCCTCAGTTCGGCCAAGCTGGTCCAGCTCAGTGCCCTCGGAAATCAGTCATTGAGTGCTCGGCAAGGGAGGTTCGGAGCGCCAGAAAGGGGCGCCCAGGAGGGGCTGGAAAAACAGATCCTCCAGTTCGGCCAAGCTGGTCCACCTCGATCGGGGCATCAGACAGCCTCGCGCCCTTTGGTCGGCGGGTTGCGGTAGGAGCTCCCTTCCATCACCAGGACGTGCGAGTGGTGGAGCAAGCGGTCCATCGCGGCGGAGGCCATCAGGTCGTCGCGGAAGAGCGGGTACCACTCCTCGATGGCGCGGTTCGACGTGACCACGATCGAGCCCCGCTCGTAGCGAGCTCGGATCACCTCGTACAGGTCGATCGGCTCGTCACCTTCGAGCGGCCGCAGGCCGAGGTCATCGAGGATCAGCACGTCCGGCGTTGTGTAACGCAGGAGCCGCTTGTCCCAGCCTTGGTCGGCCCGTGACGACCGCAGCTGGGTGAGCATCCGGTGGGCGGTCGTGTACAGCGCTGAGTGGCCAGCGCGGCAAGCGCGTTCTCCCAGCGCCTGGGCGATGTGGCTCTTGCCGACGCCGGCAGGCCCGATCAGCAGCACGTTCTCCTGCTTCGCGACGAAGCCACAGGTCGCGAGGTCGATGATCTTGGTCTTGGGGATCTGCGGGTTGAAGGACCACTCGAAGTCGTCGAGCCGCTTGGTGGTTTCGAAGGTCGCGCGTCGCAAGCGCATCTCGAGCTGCTTCGAGTCGCGCCGCTCGACCTCGTCGCTGCAGAGGCGGAAGAGGAATTCGGAGTGGCTGAGATCCGCATCGACGGCTTCCTTCGTGCGCAGGTCGAGCGTCTGAAGCACGCCCGAGAGCCGGAGCTTCTTGAGTACGGGGACGAGGTCATCGGCGATCGCCATGGGTCTTCTCCTGGATTGCTGTGAGCGTTTCGCTCGGGTTGCGGGCGAACATCGATCCCTGAGACCACGCTCGCCCGGACTCCTCCGGCAGGGGCTCGAGGTCGAGCCCCTGCTTGAGGATGCTCTTGATGCTGCGGTACTCGAGGCAGCCGAAGTGCAGCGCGCGTCTGGCCGTCGCGCGTGCGCGCTCGCGCGGAAAGCCCTCGAGATGCGTGACGACCGCCTGCACCTTGCGCAGCTGGTAGAGCACATCGTCGGAGTCGAAGATCGCGGCAGCGAGCACTTCGACCTCCTCACCGATCACCCGAGCACGCACGATCCAGTGCTCGCGGCTGCGGTGCCGGAGGTCACGGCGGTGCTCGGGGAGATGCGACTCGATCGTGCTGCGCTTGCCGCGCGGCACACGCGAATGAGCGTGAAGACGGCAGTCCTCGGCGTAGATCACAATCGAGTGCGTCGTGCAGCGCAGCCAGAGGTCTTGGCCCAGCAAGGTCCACGGCGCGGAGTAGAAGGCGCCGTCGACCTGGACGTGGCTGTCACGATGCAGGCGTGCCTTCTTCCAGATCACGAGCTCCCACCGCGACTGCGGCAAGCTCAGCAGGGCAGCGCGCTCTTCCTCCTCGAAGTACTCGAGCGGTGCGCGGCCAGTCGTCCCGTGCCGGCGCCGCCCTGCGATCTCCAGCGTCCAGCGCCGCAGCGCCCGCCGGTCCTCGTGGATGTCGACGGACTCGTGCGTAGCGAAGAAGTTTCCCTTCGTGTAGCGCACTCCGCGCTCGACCTTGCCCTTCTTCTCCGGCGCGCGTGGCGGCGTCGGGTCGATCTGGAATCCGTAATAGCGTGCGAGTTCGACGTACGTGCGGTTCAAGACGGGTTCGCCGTCCACGCCGAACGAGGCCCGAATCACTGCCGCCTTCAAGTTGTCGGGCACGATGACGCGCGGCACGCCGCCGAAGTACTCGAACGCCTCGACATGCAGCCTCACCCAGGTCTCGATCTTCTGGTCGAAGACGATCTGGGTGTGCATGTGGCGGCTGCAGCCGAGCGTCATCACGAAGAGCCAGCTCTTGCGCAAGACGCCGCGCTCGGGGTCGTAGCGCTTCCCGACGTAGCCGAAGTCGACCTGGGCCACCTCGCCCGCGGTCGTCTCGACGGAGATGGCTACGTCCGTCGGCTTGGGACCCTCCGCGTCGGCGAGTCGCAGCACCAGACGCTTGATGGCCGAGAGGCTGCCGTCGAAGTCCGGCTCGTTCAGGCGTAGCCAGTCGTGGATCGCACTCGGCCCGGCCCCCTTCTTCCGCAGCCGCTCGATCGTCGCGACCCACCGCTCGACCGAGGAGCGCTGCTGCGGCGCCTGCCTCGACTGGACGTGCTCCTCGACTGCCGCTCGCAGCTGATCGAGGTCGGGCAGCTCGTTAGGCGCGCCCTCGAGCAGCCCCGCCGTAGCGAGCGCGCGCATGTAGGCACGGATCGTGTCCCGCCCAATGTGCAGCTGTCGCGCGATCCCTCGCGATCCCTGCCCCAGCCTGTGCAGGCGGAGCATCTCCTGAAGTCTGTGCATGTCGGTCCTCCTGGCGCCCATCCATCCTCCTTGGCTCGTGGGAGCCGAAGAGGATGAGGGCGGTCAGTAGACCGGCGGGAGGACCTTCGGGACTGGCGGCGGTGGACCAGCTTGGCCGAGCTGAGGTGGACCAGCTTGGCCGAACCAGGGTGGACCAGCCTGGCCGATCTCACCCGCCCATCACCCCGCCGCCGGGGTGGACCAGCTTGGCCGGGCTACAGGTGGACTTGATACCCCGAGCTGCAACAGTGAGTACCGGCCGCATCGTGGACCACTCGACCAAGACGTTGGCGGGGCTGACGTCGCGGTGGACGATGCCACTCGTGTGGAGGTGGTGGAGCGCATCGGCCACCCGGGCGAGGAGGCTCGCCAGATCCCGCCAAGGGGGCGGGGCGGTGATACGTGGGGCCATCCGACCGCTTCGATGCAGTCGCCGCAGCGCCGGGGCGCGACGGAGGTGCCGCTCGCGCGCTCGCTCGAGCGCGGTGGAGAGCCCCTCCGTCGGTGTCAATGTCCGCGCGAGGTCAGCGAGGGTAGGGCCGTCGATGAACTCCATCGCATACCAGGGTTCGTCGGCGGTCAGACCCGAGTCGACCACGCGCGCCACCCCAGGGTGCTCGCAGCGGGCGAGGACCTCGATCTCCTGCTCGAAGCGCACGATGAGTTCCGCGCGGGTCTTGCCCACCATGACGCGAGCGACCTTGAGGGCGAAGCGACGGCTGGTTCGCCGCTGCTGTGCCAGGAGGACTCGGCCCATCCCTCCTTCTTCGAGCAGGCCGAGGATGTCGTACCCGTCGATGTCATACGGCACGTCGTCGTCCACCGGAGCCCAGGTCGACGCGACTCCCAACAGCGCTCCGACACGCGCCGAGAGGCCGGGAACGCGTCGCTCGAGGCGACTGCCGGTCAAGATCACGCCGCTGGCGAGATCGAGGAACTGAGCCCCGGTGGTCGCCCAGCCGGAGAACAGCAGGGTTGAGCCCGCGGAGGGAGCGGACGTTGTCGAGGATATCTGGATCAGCCAGGGTTCGAGCGCAGACGGAACCCGGGCCAGTGCGGCGGCAGCCCCGTCGAAGACACCGGCGTCCCAGGTGCGTTGCAAGGCTTCGCGCAGCGCGGCCGAAACGGACTCCTCGTCGCCATGGTCGAGCCTTCGCAACCGTCCGGCGACGACCCGGTCGACGAGGTCGAAGGCGCAGACACGCTGGTCCCGGGGCAAGCCGAGCAGTGGCGGTAGGCCCGTCAGGTCGACGTCGACCTCGGGCGCCTCGAAACACGCGACCCAGGTCGAGAAGCCTGTGTCGGCCAAGATCGTGAGGTCCTCCGGCGGCGCGGCGAGGACGGCCAGCCGGATAGAGGCTTCCCAGGCAGCGTAGGCCAGCTCGAGACCATGACGAGGATCCTCGGCCCCCACGCTCGCGTCGAGTGAGCACTGGATCGCAGCGGGGATGGAATGGTCGTTGGGATTCACAGTCGGCGGAGTTCGCGGGTCTGCCGTTCTATGGGATGGCCGGATCGTCGTGGCTGGTGATCCGGTGAACTCCCGGGGGTAGACGGGGGCGATCGTTCCCACGGGCGCGGGCCCCCTCGCGCGCGGGATCAGGGGATCGGGCGGAAGGGATGGAGTTGGCTTCGACTGAGGCCGAGAACTTGGCGGATCGGAATGGATGGAGCGCGGACAGGTGGCGTTCGCCGAATCAGGCCAGATGCCAGGTCGAGCTCCCGGGCGCTGGCGGTCGACCGTCGGAACTCGCCGAACCTGATCGGCGAGCGTGCGCGAAGGCGGGATCGCCGAGAATCCTCGGGGGTGGTGGCGCGGCGATTACGGGTCCGAGGTTCCTGGACGGTGGCTGGGAATCCCCCCCGCGAGTTCAGCCCGGGCGGGTCGACGGTGACCGCGGCTGGCTGGGAAGGATCAACTTGGTGCCTGTCGACGGGGCCCCGACGGCTCCCGCGCACCAT
Source organism: Engelhardtia mirabilis (assembly GCF_007748095.1). Taxonomy (NCBI): domain Bacteria; kingdom Pseudomonadati; phylum Planctomycetota; class Planctomycetia; genus Engelhardtia; species Engelhardtia mirabilis. The sequence goes on along the minus strand of NZ_CP036287.1, from coordinate 6,881,693 downwards.
GCTTGGACCTTGCATCGAGCGGCTCGAACCGGACCCTCGCATCGCCGAGATTGCACCGTTGCGGCGGAGTGAAGGGTCCTTGCGGCCGTCCATGGCGACCCGGGAGTCGTCGACTGAGTCCGGTGCGAGGGCCCTGCAGCCTCAACCGGGGCCGGGGCGCCGAGACCAGCCGTGGGTCTCTGGGGGACAACGGCCGGCGCGGGGCTGACACCCGAGCGAAGGCTCGGTCGGTGGGCTATCGGCCCCGGGCCGACGGGCGGCTCCTTGGCGGGCGGGGCTGAGCTCGTCCGATCGCAAGGTGTCTCGGCGGCGCGCAAGGCTCGCCGGCATCGATCGGCGGTCGCGAGGGTCAGAAGTCGCCCTCGAAGCTCGCCGATTTTTCCGGTCGCGAGTGACCGGCCCTGACCCTCGAGCCGTCCGCGTTCTAGGGTGGACGGCGGGGCCCTCAGCTGCAGATCGAGCGAGTGGTCCGCGGCCAATCGCGGTGTGCTCGATCCAACTTGCGGAGCGACTCGCGTACCGCAAGTGGTCTGGTGTCTGATGCCGGCTGTCGCTTCCGCGGGAGCGGGTTGCCCCCGCGGGCAACGAGGACCCTATCCCGCCAAGAGGTTGGGGATCTCCTGATAGGTTGGAAACCGCCCCTCGCGAAGCTTCGAGAAGATCAAGCGATCACCGACGCTGACTTCAAAAGCTCCGCGGTCACCCTTCACGAGTTCAGCGTCGATCTCGGCAGCTCCGAATGCTGCTTGGAGTTCGGCGACCAGACCGGTCGCCTGGGGGAGGTAGTTTCAGCGGACGCAGTACTCGATGCGGATGTTCATGGTGGGTCTCTGGCCGTGGTGGCGGGGTCAGGGGATCGATGGGCGGGCGGCAGCCTAGCTGCTCGTCTAGCGGCGAAGACTCTGCGTCCTTGGGCCCGTTGCGGTGACCTCGTAGACCGGTGCCGGTGGGACTTCCAGGAGGGTCTGTGGCTTGGGCCGAACGGAAGCGGGGGCACCCGGCTGCTGTCGCCAGGCGCCCCCGGATGGTGACGACGTCTCGGGTCGGCTCAGTCTCCCTCGATCACCCGCTGCAGGCGGCCGAGCACATCGCGCTCGATCTGGCGGACGCGCTCGCGGGTGAGGCCGACGACCTTGCCGATCTCCTTCAGGGTCATCGGCTCGGCGCCGTCTTGAAGGCCGTAGCGCAGGCGCAGGATGGTCGATTCGCGTTCGTCGAGGAACTCGAGCAGGTCGGCCAGGCGGCCGAGCAGGTCGGCGTGGGCGATCAGGTCCTCGGGGGCCGCGGTCTTCTCATCCTCGACCACCTCTTGGTGGATGCTGAGGGCGTCGAGGGAGACCTGGGGTCCTAGGGCCGAGGTGTGGATGGTGTTGCGGAGGACGCCCCAACTCTCCTCGGGGATGCCGAGTTCGTTGGCGACCTCGGAGATGTTCGGGGTGCGGCCGAGACGGTAGGAGAGCTCCGCGCTGACGTTGCGCCACTTGGAGATCATCTCGTTCATGTAGCCCGGCACTCGGACGGATTGGACCGTGCTCGAGAGGGCGCGGCGGATCGACTGCTTGATCCACCAGGAGCCGTAGGTGGAGAAGCGGCAGCCGGCCTTGGGGTCGAACTTCTCCGCGGCCTTCATCAGGCCGATGTTGCCCTCGGCGATGAGGTCCTGCAGGGAAAGGCCGCGGTCGGAGTACATCTTGGCGATGGACACGACCAGGCGGAGGTTCGCCCGAATCATGTGCTCGCGCGCCTCGAGGTCGCCGGATTGGATCCGGGTCCCGAGCTCGCGCTCCTCTTCTGCGGTGAGAAGGGGCACCTCGTTGATCTCCTGGAGGTAGGTCTCCAGACAGCGCTCGGCGGAAATGGCGGCCTCCTGGCCCTGGGCCGGGGAGAGAGGATCTCGGATCCTGGGGTTGGCAGCGGCGGCTGCCTGCGGGATGCCCCAGGCCCGATCGATCGACGGGGTGGGGCTGCCCTCTTGAGGTCGCCTGGGGGTTTCGGGCGCGACGGTCGGCCGACCTGTCGATCGGGGGTCTGGTAGGGTTGACGGAGTGAATAGCCCCGCCCCGGAAGCCCCGATCGAGCAGGTCATCGAGGAGGCTCGATTCGCCGAGCTGCTTCAGGTGCAGTCGGAGCCGTTCTTCAGGCTTCTGAACACCGTCGAAGGCGCAGGTGCGAGCGGTTGGACGAAGGCCCGGGCCTTCCAGCTGCTACACGAAGCGCAGGTGCTCGAGTCTTTTCTCGACGATCACGGCGCCCGAACCAATCGACGCTTCGCCGATCTGACCGAGTTGGTGGCGGCCATACGTGGGTTCTCGCTCACCGGCCATTCGTTGTTGCATTTGCAGGGCCGCCTGGATTCCTACGGAATTCGCGACTGGATCGAGGAATCGACGCATGAGCGCCTGGCTGGTCGACTGAGTCGGGCGACGACGTTCGTCGGTGAGGCGCTGGCGATGCTGGTGGAAGCAGTGAGGTCAGAGGGGCATACGGCCGGGATTGAGCCGAGCACGGGTTCGCTTGCGGCAGACTTCGTTGGTCATCCGACCTCCCGAGTTCGGCTGCCGCACAACGTCGGGCAGGACGAACTCAGCGATGAGGAGCAGCGCATCGCTGAGGTCGCTTCGAAGTTCGGTCAGGCGGCGCAAATGCTCGGTGAGTTGGGGATCCAGCCGATCTCAGAGCCTCGAGTACGCCAGGAGTTCCTAGCGCGCCACTGCACCGAGGCGCAGGCTCGGGTCTATGAGGCGACTGTCCATAATTTACAGTCGACTTACGATACCTACGTCAAGAACACCGTCCTCGAGGCCAACGATCGTCGGTTGGTGGCCTTGCGCGGCTACACCTCGATCTCGCTCCACCTGCTCGAGGCTGTGACTCACCTGACGCACTTCCACGAGCGCCATGAGAACGACTTGCGGTGTGAGTCGACCCGGCGGCTCCTCGCGCAAGTTGTCGACCCTGTTCAGGTTCAGGCGACGATCCTCAACGACCTGCTCGTCGGGGCCGCGGACGTGCTCGAAGCCGGTCGACCCATCGCGATCGCCGTGCTCTCTGACTACACCCGCATCCGCGAACTGGAAGTGGAGCTGCCAGATGGCGTGCAGCTGCACGCGCGGCCCGTTGCGTTGATCGTCAGCGTCGTCAACCACCACGGAACACCGGTGGAGCTGGAGGTCGGGCCGCGGCGCTGCAATGCGTCGTCGATTCTCGAGGTGCTCATGGCGGTTGGAAGCGCGCCCGACGTCGGCGTCTTCATCTTCCGTGGTGACGAGCGCCCCCTCCGAGACATCGCCCTGCTGTTCGGCGCTGGCTTGGGCGAAGGCGCGCGCGAGTTGCCGGAGGGCCTCGCGTACCTTCGATCGCCGGCCTAGTCCGGACGCGCCACCGCGACTCGCGCGCCAATCGGGCCGCTTCGCTGCTCTTGGGCCCTCGTCATGGCCTGGGCGCGACGGTCATCCTCGACCATTCGATTCAAGGCGCGCATCGCTGAACTCAGAGGCCTAGCCAAAGGCGATCAGCGAGGACGTTGGGTAGACCCGCGGCCCGGATCCGGGCAGCTTCCCGTTCAATGTCGTACTCGCGACGGACGATCTCGATGGTCGCTGCGTCGACATCGTAGATGCCCATAGCAAGCCTCGGGTCTTCGTCGCGCGGTTGCCCCACGCTGCCGACATTGACAATCGCGCGGTGTGCCTCGGTGAGGTCGAGGAACGGGTCGGGCGCCAGGGCAACCCGTGTCGGACTCTCGCTGGGCAGGAGGATCGTGACCGGAATGTGGCTGTGACCCACGAAGCAGACCTGCTTCGACATGTGATCGATCGATGGACGAGCATTCTGCACTCCGAGCGTGTACTCGTAGGCCTCGGGTGAATCGAGTGTCCCGTGGGCCACATGGCAGTGCTCGAGTTCGAGAGTCATGGGCAGGGCACGCAGCCAATCGAGTTCGTCCCCACCCAACGTCGACCGCGTCCAACGCACGGCTTCGCGCGCATACCGATTGAAGTAGCGGTCGTCCTCGTCACCGACACAGGCGGCGTCGTGGTTGCCCTTCACCACCCAGACGTTTCGATCTCGGAGGAGTTGGATCGTCTCGGACGGTGCAGCTCCGTAGCCAACGACGTCGCCCACCGAGACGACCACGTCCACACCGCGCCGATCCATCTCTGCCAGTGCTTCCTCGAGGGCAGAAAGATTCGAGTGGACGTCGCCAAGCACGCCGTACTTCACGTGCGCGACCTCCGGGCCTCGGTGACGAGCACTGCCACGGACCCACCCACCATCGCCGCGGCAAGGGCGGTTTGCGAGTTGAGATCTCCGAGGGCTCGCGCGTCGAACCAGCCGACGACCGACGCGGGCGCGCGGGTGAGCGTGAGTACCATCGGCGCCAGCCAGCCTAGGCAACCGATGATCGCGATGCAGGCCGGGGTCCGGAGGCCCAGCTGCGCACCGAGGCCAGCCAGGGCCCCGATCTGAATCACCGAGGTGATCCCGAAAGCGACCGCGCTCATCCCCAGCGGTGAGCCGGCAAGAGCCATCGAAGCCAGTCCGAGGCCGACCGAGGCGCAAGGCCCGATCGCGCAGATCGACCAGATGGCGAGGGCTCGAGCATCGCGACCTCCTTCTCCCAGCAGCGGGGACAGTCGATCGACGGTCCAGCTTGAGAGAAGCGCACCAACCAAGGCGCAGCTCCAGAGCCCGTCGGGCTGCCAGGCTGCGCTGCTGGCGTCTCGCAATGCCAGACCTCCAAGCTCGTGGGCACGGTCCAGCGCCGGCCAGATGAGGCTGGGCGCGACGAGTGCGAGCCCGGCACCGGGCGTTCGACGCCAGAGCGCAGCCGTTGCCCTGAGGGTGGCAAACAGCACGACGATTCTTGGATTCGGTGTGACCATCTCGCTTGGCGTGAGTCCCATCCCTATCGTCCGCATGGTTCCACGTGGAACATCCACCCGACGGAGAACACTCGATGGAGAAACGACTGGGAAGAGGGCTTGGCTCGTTGCTCGGGTCAAAGCCGGCGTCGGACTCGACGACTCAAGTAGCCGTCGACCAGATTCAGCCCAACCCGTACCAACCGAGGGAGCATTTCGACGAGACGGCTCTGGCGGAGCTCCGGGAGAGCATACGGACCCACGGGGTGCTCCAACCGGTGGTGTTGAGGCGAACAGGGACCGGACTGCAGCTGATCGCTGGCGAGCGTCGGTGGAGGGCCTCCAGGGATGCCGGGCTGGTTTCGGTTCCGGCGGTCATCCGAGAGGGGGTCACCGACGCGGAGATGATCGAGCTCGCTCTGGTCGAGAACCTCCAGAGGGAGGACCTCGACCCGATTGAGCGAGCCCACGGCTATCAACGGATGGTGAGCGATCTGGGGCTTACACAAGCCGGAGTTGCCGAACGGGTGGGGCTGAAGCGGTCGACGGTCACGAATCACCTTCGGCTCCTCGAGTTGCCGGACGCGATCCAGAAGCTCGTTGCAGAGTCCGCCCTGTCGATGGGGCACGCCCGCGCGCTGCTGGGGATTCCGGCAGAGGAGGTGCAGCTTGCCCTGGCGGACAAGATCGTTCACGACGGCATGTCGGTCCGGACTGCCGAGGAGGCTGTTCGGGAGGCTGTCCGCGAGCTCACGGGGAGGGCCCCGAAGGCTCCTCAGGAGTCGGCGGGCGAGGCCAAGCCGTCGAGCCAGGCCCCGGATGGAGAAGCTCCCAAGTCGCAGGAGCCCTGGGCAAGGGCGCTTACGGAGCGCCTTCAGCGAGCCCTGGGCACCAAGGTCGAGATTCGCAACCGCCCGGGGTACAGAGGACAGATCCTGATCGAGTACTTCGACAAGGACGGGCTCGAGGTCCTCGTTGATCAGTTGGCCCCGCCAGACACCATCTGAGGGCGGTCCAATTCGTCGAGTGCGGCTAACCCGGGTCGGTCACCAGGATCCGCGCCCAGCACGCCCAAACGGCGGCCTCTCGCCCGCTGACGGCACCTTGCGAACCGACCCGTCGCGGGCGGGGCGTGAAGCCCCGCCTGCGGGGGCTCGGTCCGCAAGGTGCCGCCAGCGGGCGAGAGGCCGCCGTTTGGGCGTGCTGGGCGCGGATCCTGGTGACCGAACAGGGCTGAGCACCTTGGCGATGGATACGAGTGAGGCTGTTGACCCTCCAACGGGATCGGGGCCCCATCGATTGGGCCAGGAGCTTTCCTGGTGCCCGGGGCTGGCTGGGCCAGAACGTCAAGGCTCTCAACTCGGCGGGGTCTGCTTGAAACGAACAAGGCCCTCCCAGATGGGAAGGCCTTGCCTGGAACCGGGCCGCGCGGGATGGGCCTAGCCGATGATCTCTGCCGACTCGATGGTCACCGGCGCGACCGGGCGATCGGTGCCTTCGACGATCTCACCCTTGCCGATTGCCTCGACAGTCTCCATTCCCTCGACGACCTTGCCAAAGACGGTATGAACACCGTCGAGGTGATGGGGTGAGCCGAGGGTGAGGAAGAACTGGTAGGTGGAGCTGTCCACCTGATCGGGCCGCTTGGCCATCGACAGGTATCCGGGGAAGTGCCCAAGGTCGCTAAACTCCTGGGGTTGCGTCACTTCACCGCCACCTTGACCCCATGTGCTCGGATCCCCGTCGATGGAGTTGGGATCTCCACCTTGGATCATGAAGCCGTCCATCACGCGGTGGAACTTGGTTCCGGAGTAGTTGCCGGCGGCAACTTTGTCCAAGAAATTTTCCACGTGCCCTGGTGCACGCTCCGGGTAAAGGGCGACCGTGATCGGACCCGCGGAAGTGTTCAGCCGGACGCGCGGGGCATCGGACGGCGGCGGCGGGTTGTCGAAGAGCTCCGGTCGGGAGCTCTTGAGGTCTTCCAACGCCTTCAGCCTGTCGGCCAAGCCCGACGCTCCACTCTCGTCGCCGCCGAGGGCCGGATCGACCAGCGGATGGTGGGGGTACTTGGTCCTGAAGCTCTGGAGGGCCTGGTCGGCCTTGCCGTAATCCCCGATCTCCACATAGGCCGGCGCGAGCAGGGCGGCCGCCCAGGGGCCGGCTAAGGTGCCCTCGAGGTCGATTGCCGCCTTCTCGAGACCCGCGACATCCGGCGCAGTGCCAGGCTGCTCGATGAAGCCCAGGTACCTCGAGAGTTCTTGCCAACTGTGATCGTTGGTGGCGGCGGCCTGCTTCTGTTCGTAGCTCCGGTACATCAGCAACACAGCAATGACCGCAAAGACGCCGATCGCCGGCTTCCAATAGCGGATAGCCAGTTCCTCGATGCCGCTGCGCTCCTCGAGCGGTGCGACCGTGACGTCGGTCGCGGCCTTGTGGGCGCGTTTCTGAGGCGGGTTCGCCATCGGGGTCTTCTGTGTAAGGGGCGTGTAAGCCCGGTGGCCGCGGTGCTGCTGTGCTTGGGTCTTCGCCCTACAGAAGAGCGAATCCCGCCCATCTGGCCCGAGATGACGCTCGGCCCGACAGATAGGGGCGGGGGAGTCTAACGGCACCCAGTCAAGGGCCACAAGACCACCCGAATGGGCCTCGGTATCATGCTGGGCTCGCTGCCTCGCCTTCTCCCGCCGAGCTCCCCCTCCAGCAAGAACACGATGCTCGATCTCCTCCTGAGCGCGCTGCTCCCCAACGTCCTGGAGGCGCCCGGCGTCTCGATCCACTCGCCTGCGGCATTCAGCGCGCAGGACGATGACCCCGTCGAGGTCTTCGAGCGTCGCTACGAAGCCGCATTGGGTGACGAGGACGCCCTCTGGAGCCTCTACGAGTGGACCGGGACCTTCGGGCTCGAACGTGAGGGACGCAAGGTCCTGCGCGCACTGATCAAACTCGACGAGGACAACGCCCGCGCCCGCGGCTTGCTCGGTCACGTCAAGTACGACGGCAAGTGGTACGACAGCCAAGCGAAGGCGGACTCCGCCCGCGAGAAGGCCGAAGCCAAGGAAGCCAAGGCCAAGGGCTGGGTCAAGTTCAAGGACCAATGGGTCGACCCGGCCCACGTGCCCTTCCTCGAGCGCGGTCTGGTGCAGGATGGTCGGGGCAAATGGGTCTCCCCCGAAGACCTCAAGCGAGCAGAGGAGGGGTGGGTCCAGCAGGACTACACCTGGGTCGCGCCCGACGAGATGGACAAGATGCGCGCCGGCCTGTGGAAGGTCGGCGACGAGTGGTTGACGACCGAGGAAGCCAACAAGCGCCACGCGGAGCTGCTCAGCTGGTGGCGCATTCCCGGCGACAACTTCGAGCTCTGGACCACCTGTGACCGCGAGGTCGCCGAAAAGGTCCAGCGGGAGGTTGACCGCACCTTCTCCGACCTTAAGCGCTTCTACGGCACCCAACCCGCCGCGCCGCCGCGCGTCGTCGTACTGCGCTCCACGGACCAATACAACGAGTTCGCAGCCGGCGTCGAAAACGTGCGGCCGGCCACCGAACTGCTCGGCTGGTCGTCGATCCACGGGGCTTACTTCGCCGATGCCCTCTACCTGGAGGACGTCGGCTTCGTCGGCGCAGGAGTCGGCTACTGGGACCCGGCGACGGACGCCACTGCCGCGTTCGGGCGCCACTACGTCCGCCACGCCGCAGGACTCGCATTCGCCGAGGGCATCGATCCGAGCCCTGACTTCGTCGCGCGCGTTCTGAAGAACCCCCGCACCCTCGAACGAGACCTCGACTCCTTCTACGACGAAAAGAGCGTTCCCATGGTCCTGCGCTACGGCGCGGCCGCCTGGGTCGAGCGCTATTTCGTCGACACCGCCGTCGCTGTCGGCGGCGACCCCCACTGGGCCTCCAAGTGGTCCGTGCAGAACATCATGCGGAAGGGCGGATTGGATCCACTCGAGCGCATCCTCGACTTCAACATCCGCGCCGACGACCCCTCCGGTGGCGGCAAGCTGATCAACGAAGCCGGTCTGCTGGTCTCCTTCATCATGAGCGGCGAGAGCCCCGCGGTCTCCGAGGCCCACAAGGCCTGGCGCGCCGCTCTAGCAGCCGGAGAGGACCTCGACTCCAGCACCACGGACCTGTTCAAGGCCCTGGTCTCCGAGGACGCGGCCTTCCGCAACTTCGCCCAGAAGCTCGGCGGCTGAGCCTCGACTCCCAAAACTTCGTCGAAGCGGCGCCCCCACAACCGTCGATCCATCGGCGTCCGACCCCGGCCATCGGAAACGGCGGCCACGTCCAGCCGTAGTCCCTATGGCCGGTCGCCCCGGCCAACGCGACGACGACAACCGCTTTCCGTCAGATCCGATGACCCCGACGCTCCTCTGCCTCGCCCTGATCGCTTCCAGCCAGGCGACCGAACCGCCCCGCGACCACGCGACCCTTCACCCGGCTGACGCGACGTACTTCGGGCAGATCCTCGACTTCGCCGCGGTCGGTCAGGCTTACGGCGATGCCCCGATGACTCGCATGCTGCGCGACGAGTCACTGCTCGAATTCGTGGAGCAGGCCATCGGGATCGAGATCGACCCGAGCCAGGTCGACCCCGCCGTCGGGTTCCAGATGCTGCTCGCGCAGCTTCCCCCCGCAGCGATCGCCATGGGGGTCGACGAGATGCTCGCCGACGCTCGATCCGCTTCGATCTCTGCCACCGTAGGGGACGGCGCCGTCGAGGCCTTGGTCGACGGCATGCGTCACATGCTCGCGAGCCTCGAACTAGAACAGCTCGCGAGTTCCGTCGAACGCGACCTGGCATTCGCGGCGACTGGCGCCCAGCCGGACATCGCCCGCGCGACCGTCGATGATCCCGGCCTCGCCGTGGACCCGTGGGGCCGGGCCTATGCCCTCGAGCTGATCGAGGACATCGGGCCGGTGCTCTGCTCGCTGGGTTCCGATGGCGCGCGCGGCGGGGCGGGAACGGCGGCTGACATCGAGCGGCCCTTGGCGGGCCACGGTGCCGACGTGGTGATGTCCGAGGGCCTGATGGACGGCTACCTGGCCGAGATCGGCCTGCAGGTCGTCATCGAGTTCGACTCGGAAGTCACCCCGCGCCAGATCATGGACATGGTCATCTCGGAAGCCGGCGGCGCTGCAGGCGAGGCCCAGGGTTTCTTCGTGCGGGACGTGACCCTGGGTGGTGTCGACGCGAAAGCCCTGGCCGTCTCGATGGTCGAAGATGGCGTCAAGCTGAATCTGTTCCTGGTCCAGAACGGCACGACCATCGTTCTCGGTGGCTTCCAGAATGGTCTGGAGCACTTCGCCGCGAGCCTCTCCCAACCTTCCCTGGCCTCCGACCCGGACTATCGCCGGACCATGGAAGGGCTCCCGGCCGCGAGTGGGACTCCCATCTCGAGCACCTTCACGCGGGTATCCCAGTGGACCCTGGCCATGGACGCGGCCAAGCAGATCCTCGATTCGGGCGCACTCGAGGTGTTCGCGCGCGAGAACCCCGAGCTCGCACAATTCGCGCCGCTCGCGGGCATTCTGCGGGGTTTCGAGTTTGACGACCGGCCTTCGATCTCTCGGACCACCCTGGCTGCCGACGGTTTCGTCACCCAGACCTATCACCACGGCGAAGGCGCGCCCTGCGCGATCATGCCCGGCGGCACGATCGAGCGCTCGCGGTTCGCCGAGGTGGGCGCCGACGCCGCCATGGTGTGGGCCGCCGACATCAACCTCTCTGCCGCCTACGACGGGCTGTTGGAGATGGCTGCCGCCGCGAGTGGGACGGCTCGCCCAGAACTCGAGAGCGAGCTCGTCGCAGCCCTCGGCACCGACCCGCGCGCGGACCTGCTCCCTCACCTGGGCACTCACCTGACGGTGGCGATGGATCCGGTCCGCGGCATCGGCGCGCCCAAGCTGATGGGCTACCTGGACCTGCACGACGCCGATCGGGCAGCGGCGGGGATCGACCGCCTCTTCAGCGGCATGGCCCAGGTCAGCGGCGGCGAACTCGGCGCGACCCTCAAGCCCTATCGCAAGATGCCCCTCGCGCGCATGGACATCCGCGAGTTCAGTTTTGTCGAGCCCTCGGCGGGCATCGTCGGCAACCGACTGGTGCTGGGGCTCAGCGGCGTACACGTGAAGAAGGAGCTGCGCCGCTTGGCCGACGGCGAGCTCGAAGACAATGAAGTCGGTGACCTCACCCGAGTGCCCCTGCCCGCGGGTACGACTTCATTCACCTACGTCGACTGGGCTGGGATCGTCGGCGCCGCCTACGACGCCGGACGCGCCCTGGCCTCCCTCGCCGGGGGCTTCGTCGACCAGCTGCCCTTCGACCCCGAGACCCTGCCGCCGGGCAGCATCTTCACCACCTACCTGCCGCCGATGGTCCGCACGGTGGTGCCCACGGAGGACGGCGAACTGACCACGACCCACAAGGCCGTGGGCCCGGAGTTTTGGCTGCTCCTCGAAGGTGGCGCGGCCGCGGCCGGCCTCCTGGCGCAACAGGCCGTTCCGGTTCCGATGCCCTCCGACTACGAGGAGCAAGCCTGGGAGTCTTCCTGGGAAGTCGAGGCTGTTGCACTCGAGTCCGGGAACACCGACTTGGCCGTGGTCGAGCTCCGCACCGGACTCGAGATCTACCGACTCGAGCACGGCGGCACCTACCCCGCCTCCCTGGCCGACCTGCTCGTCCCCTCCGACAACTTTCCGCGTGGAGCCCTCGACGGCAATCCGGTCCCGACCGACGGTTGGGGACGTGAATTCGCCTACGCGGCGGCCGAGGGAGGGTCGGGCTACACCCTGTGGTCCTTCGGCGCCAACGGCGTCGACGAGGGCGGCCGCGGCGACGACGTGGCCGTGAACGAGCGCTGACCGGCGCCGTGTCTGGGGATGCGGCCGAGGCCGACGGCGTGCCGCGGGACGAGGGTCCTGACGGCGCGCCGACTCGTAGTTCTGCGAAGAAGCGCTACAAGCGCCTTCGCAGGCGCATCGGCGCGGCTCTGATTTCGACCGTAGGGCCGACCCTCTTTCGCCTGCTCGCGCGCACCTGGCGCCTCGAGTTCGTCGGACGGGCCAACATGCCCGAGAGCACCGACGTCGGCTTCCTCGTCGCTGTCTGGCACGGCCGCATGTTGCTGGGCATGCCGAGCCACCCCGGTCGCCTCTACTCCGTCCTGGTCTCACCGAGCGACGACGGCAGCCTGGCCAAGCTGGCCCTGGAGCGCTTCGGCTACCGCATCATCCGCGGCTCGAGCGGGCGCAGCGGAGCCCGCGCCCTGCGCGAAATGTTGAACGTCGTGAAGGGCGGCCAACGGGTCGTGGTGACCCCCGATGGCCCCCGCGGGCCCCAGCACTCGACGAATCCGGGCCTGGCTTGGCTGGCCCGCGCCACCGGCTTCCCGATTGTCCCGATCGGAATCGTCGCCGATCGCGCCTGGCACCTTCGCTCCTGGGACGCGTTCACCATCGCGAAGCCCTTCTCGCGGGTGGCCGTCGTCTATGGTGAGCCCGTTGTTGTCGAGCGCGGCAGCGGCGAGGCTGGCCTGGAGGCCGCCACCGCCGAGCTTCGCAAACGCTTGATCGCAGCCGAGGTCCGAGGCTGCGAGCTGATCGGGGCCGAGCAGGACTGGTGAGCGCCGTCCCCGACCGACTGTGACCGAAACCCAGCCCTTCGAACTCGAGCTGTCCCCGCGGCCGGGCACCCCCGTTCTGCGTCGCGTCGTGCGCGGCCGAGTTCTGCGTCCCGATCGCTCGGAGGTCGCCGCGCCATTCGTCGTCCTGACCCACGGCTACCTGGCCTTCATGGACTGGGCCTTCCTCCCGGCCCTGGCCGAAGCGCTCGTCGCCCGCGGCCTGGCCGTCGTCACCTTCAACATGAGCGGCGGGGGCATCGGTCCCGAGCTGGACGAATTCACCGACCCCGCCGGATTCGCCCACAACACCTACGAGCAGGAGCTCGAGGACCTGGCCGCCGTGGCCGGCGCCGCCGCCGAAGGTCACCTGGGCCCCCTCGACGCGAACCGCGCCGGCATCTGGGGCCACAGTCGCGGCGCCGCCATGTGCGTGCTGCACGCCGCCCGCCTTCGGGCCGCAGGCCACGAGCCCTATCGAGCCCTCTGCACCTGGGCCTCGGTCGCCAGCGTCGGCCGCTACGACCTGGAGCGCCTCGAGGAGTGGCACCGGGAGGGATTTCTGTGGGTCACCCTGGCCGACGGCCGCCGAATGCGCCTCGAGCGCGACCTCCTGGACGAGTTCTCCCCCCGCCCGGCGAGCCTCGACGTGGAGGCCGCGGCCGCGGCACTCGACCTGCCCGTGCTCCTCGTCCACGGCGCGCGAGACCGCAGCGTCAAACCCGAGGAGGCACGCGAACTGCTCGAGGTCTACCCGGCCGGTCGAGCGGAACTGGTCGTGATCGATGGCGTCGGCCACAACTTCGGCGCGCGCCACCCCCTGACGGAGTCTCGTCCGCCCCTCGCGCAGGCCTTGGCCGTCACGGCCGAGCACTTCGCACGTTACCTGTAGGCTGGCCGCGTCCCTGCGTCCGCCACCCCCCATGGACTCCGTTCTGGTCGTCGTCTACAGCGCCTGTGTCGGACTGCTGGCCCTGTGGGGCCTGCATCGCCTCGCGCTGTGGCGTGGGTTCCGGGGCTCGGTCTGGTTCGGAAACTTGAGCGGTGGCCCGCCTCCCGCCGCAGCCCATGGGGACCCCGGCGACCTTCCGCAGGTCACCGTCCAGCTCCCGATCTTCAACGAGCGCACGGTCGTCGAGCGGCTGATCCACGCCGCTGGAGCGCTCGACTACCCGGCCGATCGACTCGAGATCCAGGTGCTCGACGACTCGCTCGACGAGACCCGCGACCTCGCGGCCCAGGCCGTCGCCGTGCTCAGGGCGCGGGGCCTGGACGCCATCCACCTGTTCCGCAGCGATCGCACCGGCTTCAAGGCCGGCGCGCTCGATGCCGGGATGCGCAGGGCCAAGGGCGAGCTGATCGCGGTCTTCGACGCCGACTTCGTTCCCCCGCCCGACTTTTTACGCCGACTCGTGGGCGAGTTCCGAGCCCCCGGGGTGGGCATGGTCCAAGCCCGCTGGGGCCACCTCAACCGCGACGACAGTCCACTGACCCGCGCCCAGGCCACTCTGCTCGACGGTCACTTCGTGATCGAGCACACGGCTCGCGCCGCGGCCGGCCTGTTCTTCAACTTCAACGGGACCGCCGGGATCTGGCGCCGCACCGCGATCGACGACGCCGGCGGTTGGCAGCACGACACCCTGACCGAGGACCTGGACCTGTCCTACCGGGCCCAGTTGGCGGGCTGGCGCTTCGTCTACCGTCCCGACGTGGTCGCGCCGGCGGAGCTCCCCGCCGACGTGGCCGCCTTCAAGGGCCAGCAGCGCCGTTGGGCGCGGGGCAGCGCCCAGGTCCTGCGCAAGCTCGGACCGTCGATTCTGCGCTCGCCCCAGCCACTGCGCGTCAAGGTCGAGGCCATCGCCCACCTGGCCGGCAACGTCGGCTACCCGTTGGTGCTGCTGCTGGCGATCTCGATGCCGGTCGCGATCCAACTGCGGGGGTCCTTCGGCCACCTTCTGCACGGACTGGGCTTCTTGGTCTGCACCGGGTCCGTGGTCCTCTTCTACGGTGCCAGTCAGGCAGCCCTGGGCCGCAGCCGACGCAACCGCTGGACCGACGTGCCGGTGGGCATCGCCGCCGGGGTCGGCATGGCCATCTCCCAGACCGAGGCCGTGGCGCGCGGTCTCTTCCAGCGCGCGGCTGGCGTCTTCGTGCGCACCCCCAAGCGCGGCGATGGCGCGCGGCGCGCCTACAGCGGCCGCTTGGCCGAGCTGCCCGGCCTCGAGCTTCTCTTGGCCTTGTGGATCGCCGTGGCCACGGTCGACGCCCTGCGCCTGGGCCGCTGGGGCGCCCTGCCCTTCCTACTGCTGTTCCTCGCGGGCTTCGGCTGGATCGGCTGGTTGTCCCTGCGCGACGCCCTGCGTGGGCCCCGCGACCAGGCGGCGGTCAGCGCCGCCTGATCGCAGGCCCGAGCCACACGCCGGCATCAGCTACCGGCGACGACGGCGTCGGTCTCGAGCGAGCCCGTTAGGAAGTCGACCAAGTCCATCTTGGTCAGCACGCCGTGCACGCGGTGGTCGTCGTCGATCGCGACGCCGACCAGGCCGTCACCGAAGAACTGGCGCAGGGTCCCCGCGTCGTCGTTGACGTTGACCGTCGAGACGTTGCGGAACATGACCTCGGCCACAGCGCTGGACAGGGTCGCGCGGCCCTCGACGAGCTTCGCCAGGAGGTCGCTCTCGGTCACGATGCCGACCAGACGCCCGGAGTCGATCACCGGCAACTGGCTGACGCCGTGCTCCTTCATGGTCATGACCGAATCGGCCAGGGTGTCGGAGCTCTGGGCGGTGAACAGCTCGCGCCGGTTGAGCTTGCGCAGCAGGTCGCTGACCGTCGAGGTCTCCCACTGGCTCTCGGTGAAGCCGTTCTCGCGCATCCAGTGGTCGTCGACGAACTTGGTCATGTAGTTGCGAACCGAGTCCGGCAGGATCGTGACGATGCGCTTGTCGGGGCCGTACTTCTTGGCCATCTCGACCGCGGCCCAGGCCGCCGCACCGCAGCTGCCCCCGCACAGCAGGCCCTCCTGGCGAATCAAGCGCCGGGCCATGAGGAACGATTCGTGGTCGCGCGACTTGATCCACTCGTCCACCAGATCGCGGTCGAGCACGTCCGGAATGAAGTCGTAGCCGATGCCCTCGACCTTGTAGGAGCCGATCGGCCCCGGCCCGGCGAGGATCGAGCCCTCGGGGTCGACGCCGACCACGCGCAGGTTCGGCAGCTCTTCCTTCAGCCTGCGCGCCGTTCCCGCGAGAGTGCCTCCGGTGCCGGCCGTGGCGACGAAGATGTCGAGCTTCCCGTCGGTCTGCTCCAGGATCTCCTCGGCCGTCCCGTGGTAGTGGGCCGCCGGGTTGTCGGGGTTCGAGTACTGATCGAGGATGTGCGAGTTGGGCAGGATCGCGCGCAACTGCTTGGCCACGCCGATGTGACTCTCCGGCGCATCCCAGGCGGCCTCGGTCGGCGTGCGCAGGATCTCGGCCCCCAGGGCCTCGAGCACTACTTGCTTCTCGCGGCTCATCTTCTCGGGCATCGTGATGATCATCCGATAGCCCCGCGCCGCGGCCGCCATGGCCATGCCGATGCCGGTGTTGCCGCTGGTCGGTTCGATCAGCGTGTCACCCGGCTTGATGCGTCCGGACTTCTCGGCCTCAAGCACCATGCGCGCGCCGATGCGGTCCTTGACCGAACCGCCGGGGTTCATGAACTCGCACTTGACGAGGATCTCGCAGCCGGTGCGCTTGCCGACCTGGTTGAGACGCACGAGCGGCGTGTTGCCGACAGCGTCGAGGATCGAGTCGAGGATCATTCCCAAGGTCGTGTTTCTCCGTCGTCCGGCTAGTGGTCGCCGGGGCTTGTGGCGGTGGGTCGGGACCCGGACCGCGGATTCGTGGCTGGAAGGGGAGCCGTGGCTCTCGGTGACCGGTCAGCGGATCACCGACTCCGCATTCTAGCGACGCGACCCTGCGGTCGAGCCCCGGGACGGGGCGCGCTCGTCCGGCGCTTGGAATAGGCTCCTGCGCCCGAAGCCATGGCCACCGACCCGACCATCGACCCTGAGGTTCCCGGCGTAGCGCCGCCCATCGGTCCTGCGAGCTGCCGATCGGCCCCGTCGCGGCCGAGTCCGCTGGACGGAACTCACGCCTTCCCCGGCAGCACGCCGTGGCTGCGCGGCCTAAAGGGAGAGGTCGGGCCCAGGTCCCCGAGACAGCGCACGTGACCTTCCTCTTGCACCTCTTGGCCGCCCTCGGACTCGCCGCCGCGGTCGAGTTCGCCGGGCCTCACGGCGCCATCGACCCCTGGACCCGGACCCTGCCCGACGCCCTGGTGGCCCTGGTGCTGGTGCTACCCGTACCGCACCTCCTGGGCCTGGCGACCCGCCTGCTCGCCATCCGCGGGCGTTTCCATGCGGCCCGGGTTGTCGGGGCTGCCCTCGGGGCCGCCGGAGTAGCGACCTACGGCGTCGTGGTCCTGGCCGGTTGGGGGGCCTTCGCCCGCGCTGTCGGCGGCGAGGGCGCCTCGGTCCTCGGCTGGCCCGGACCGGGATTCTTGCTGCTGCTCGCGCCGTTCGTCCTCTTGCAGGTCGCCGCAATCGACGCCCGCGCTCGACTCAACGAGCCGCGCGGACCCCGTCGCCGATCCCACCGCGCCTTCCAGTTGCGAATGCTCGGCGCCTCGGTGGCGCCGCTCTTGGCCTACGTGACCCTGAGCACAGCGATCGGTCTCTACGCACCCCTGCGCGTGCACCTGGAGGAAGTCGCCCTGCTCGGCAGCGCGTTCGTGGCCGCGGTGCTCGTGCTCTTCGGCGTTGGCCTGCCGAGCCTGCTGCGGCGGGTCTGGGATACCACGCCCCTGCCGGAGGGCCCCCTGCGCGAGATGTTCACGGACCTCGCGCGACGGGCGCGCTTTCGCTGTGGGGAGCTCCTGGTGTGGCGCACCGGCGGCAGCGTGGCCAACGCCGCGATCGTGGGCTTCACCCCGGGCCAGCGGGTGGTGCTGATGACCGACGGCCTGCTGGCCCAGCTCGGGCCGCGCGAGCTGCGCGCCGTCTTCGGTCACGAGATGGGCCACTCCGCGCGACGCCATGTGTTGATCTTCGCCGCCTGGACCCTGCTCGTCTTCCTGGGCCTGGACCTGGCTCTGACCCGCGTCCCGGCCATCGCCGAGGCGGACGCCACCCTGGTCACCCTTGCGGCAGCTGCGACTTGGTTCGTCAGCTTCGGCTACCTCTCCCGGCGGGCCGAGCTCGAGGCCGACCTCTTCGCCCTCGAGTTGCTCGGCGATCCCGCCGACATGGTGCGCGCTCTGGACGAGATCTCGGGCGGTCCGAGCCGCTGGCGCCACGGTTGGCGGCACTTCAGCGTCGCCCACCGCATCCTGTTCATGCGCGCGGCCGCGGCTGACCCGCGGGTCGGGCTGCGTCTGCGGCGCGGAATGCGGCGGTTCTCGGGTCTGGTGGCCTGCCTGCTCGCGTTGATCGCAACTCTCTGGGTCGCGGTCCAGTGGGGTGAGCTGCCTGCCCAGCGGGCCGTGGCCGAGCTGCGTCTGGGTCACTACTCAGCCGCCGCGAAACTCGCCGCTGCCGCAGGAGGGGAACGCCCGGAGCTCCGCGCCTTGGCCGGTCGGGCCGCGGGCCTTGAGCGCGATGGGGTCGCGCCGGATCCCGACGAGTTGGTCTCCTTGGCCGGCGGGGCCCTGGATCGAGACGACCCGGTTGGCAGCAAGGCCCTGCTCTGGCTGGCCGCGCTGCGCGGATCCAGTGACGCCAAGCAGGTCTTGGGGGCTCTGGAGGACGGTTTCGAGGCCCGCCCGTCCGATCTCGAGCAGCTCCCGACGGGCTGGAAATCGCGCCTGCTCCGATTGTTCGAAGCCGACCCCAAGTTGCACCCTGCCAGTGCCGTGGAAGAATGAACGCCGCGCTCGATCGGGCGCTGGGGACTTTCGCCGGGAGGGTGGGCGAGATCGGCTGCCTTTCTGCGTAGGAACCCCTGCGCCTTCGTTTCGTCCCACGGACCCACCTCGATCCCGATGCTCGCTGCCTTCCCCAACCTGCGCCTTTCCCTGATCCCCACCGGCCTGTTCCTCGCCCCCCTCGCCATCGGGGCTTCCCAGGTTGCGCCGGCCGAAATCCAGACCCCCAGCGAGCTGTCCGCTGCGGCCGTGCTCGGCTTTGCGCCGGTTTCCGGAGTGACGACCTCCGAGGACCTGACCGCCGACGACCGTCGACGGCTCCAGGAGGCCGAGAAGGCACTCGAGGAAGCACGCCCGACCGAGGCCCTGGAGACGGCCGAGTTGGCCCTCGAGTACACGCCGGACTCGGTGCAGCTCCTGGATGTGGCTTCGCGCGCCGCCGCTGCCCTGGGGCAGGGCGATTTGGCCCTGCACTACGTCGAAACCGCCCTCGGTAAACCGGCCGCCGAAGACGACGAGGGGCTCGGGGACGTCGTCGCTGGCCTGCGCGCGCGCCTGGTCGAGCTGGACCCGGGCCACGCCGACATCCAGGCCAAGCTGGACGCCTACGGGGAGACGCTCTTCGAGCTGGGCAAGTCCGCCGCGCGCCGCAAGCTGTGGGCCAACGCCGTCGACTTCTTCCAGCGCTGCGAGGACACCGCGGTCGAGGAGAAGGCCGAGAAGGAGCTGGCCAAGATCTACAAGAACGACTCGGCCGTCGAAGCCCTGGTGGCGTCGGGCCTGGACATCGACTTCGAGGACGCCTCGATCAAGAAGTCGGCCGAGGCAATCGCGAAGATCGACGAGAAGAACAAGCACTGGGAGAAGCGCCTCGAGGTCGAGAGCAAGGGCGGCTACACGATCGAGTCGAACGGGGGCTACATCTTCACCCACACGATCGCGCGAGCCATGGACCAGGTGAACCTGTTCCTGCGCGACATGTACCAGCACAAGGCCCAGGGCCAGCGCATGCGTGGCGCGAAGATCCAGATCTACTCGAGCTACGAGGACTTCCAGGCCCACGAGAACCCTGATCCCGGGGTGCAGGGTTGGTTCGCCCCCTGGGACAACCTGATCGTGACCTACTCGAGCGAGGGCAGTGGCGGCACCCTGGCCGACACGCTGAACACCCTGTTCCACGAGGCGTCGCACCAGTTCATGCGCGACGTGACCAAGAACACGGTGCCGGCATGGATCAGTGAGGGCGTGGCCTGCTACTTCGAGGGCACCGAGCTACTGCCCAACGGCAAGGTCGTTGCCAACCTGATCCCGGAAGGTCGACTCGACAACCTCGTCACGATGCTCGACATGCCCGGCTACGTGGACGTGAAGGACGTGATCACGTACTTCCAGCCCGGTTCGTACAGCGGGACCTACTACCCCTGGGGCTGGGGCTTGGTCTACTTCATGCGGAACTACGAGGACGAGAACGGCGTTCGCGTCTACCGCGACCACTTCGACGACTACGTCGCCACCTACAAGGGCGGCGGCAAGCACGACGTCATGGAGCGGTGGGTCGAGTACTTCGTCGAGCGGCCCGCACAGCCCGACGTGAAGTCCTTCGACGACTTCATGGTCAAGTGGGAAGCCTGGATCCGCGACATCCACGAGTTGCACCACGGTGGTGCCGAGGTCGCCGACCGCCTGATCGCCCGCGGCGACCGGCAACTCGCTGGCTCCTTCTGGGCCAACGCGGCGGAGTCCTATCGCTGGGCACTGGACAAGCGCCCGGGCGACCCGCGGGCCCTCTACGGTCTGGCCGAGGCCAACCGCCAGATGGATGTCGACGACGTCGCCCTCTACTACTACCGCGGCCTGCTCGACTGGTCCCTGTCACAGACCGACCGCAAAGCCAAGCCCAAGGGCTTCCAGCAGACTGTGGCCGAGATCGCGGCCGAGGCCATGGAGGGCATCAAGGAAGTCAATGAGGATGTCGCCGATGGAATGCTCGCGGCCAATGACGTGTTGGCGGAGTCGCTGCTGGGCGTGGCCAAGGACTACAACGCGAAGGACTTCCCGCGCCGCGGCATGTCCCTGCTCGAGCGCACCACCGACTTGGTCGGGCCCCGTGCGGAGCTCCTGGCGCTGCACGACGCGATCAAGACCGAGGCTCAGATCGACATGCGCCAGAAGCGGCGTCTGCGCGTCGACAGCGACCTCGACTACTGGTACACGAGCGACGAGAAGGTCTGGAAGGCCGACGGCGACGACATCGTCGGCGACCGCGGAGAAGGGGTCACCTACCTGACCTACGCCGAGATGCCTCCGGACGAGTACCGCCTCGAGGTGACGATCGACATCGTCGAGATGGACCCCGACGCCGTGCCTGTGATCGGCATCTACTTCGGCTCGGGCCTCGGCGCGCGGCAGATGATCGCCTACTCCGTCACCGACGGCGGCCTGGTCCAGCTCAAGGGCTCGATGACGGGTCCCAAGCGGGTCGGCCCGCTCGAGACGGTGAAGATGAAGGACGGCGAGCAATTCGAGCTCGTGATCGAAGTCGACGAGAACGGCGCCAAGGCTTACTTCGACGGCAAGGAACTCGAGAAGCTCGACGTGGACGCCAAGGACGTGAAGGGCCAGGTGGGCTTGGTGCTGCAGGGCGCCAAGGCCAAGTTCTCAGGGATGCGGATCCTGTACTGATCCCCGGTGCTTTTCGTTGGCGCACCAACTCGGCGCCGGTAGTCGTTCGTACGGTGCCTGGCACCGTACGAACGACTACCGGCGCCGAGACGACGTCAGTAGGACAGGCCGTTCTTCCGCAGGTGCACCAGCGGATCCCCCTCGCGTACCTGGATGCCCTCCAGCACGCGCCCGAGGACCAACACGTGGTCCCCCGCCAATTGCTCGCCCGTCACTTCGCAGGTAACCCAGGCGAGGGCCTCGCCGAGCACCGGAGGACCGCCCGCGGGGGTCGACGTCGCCAGATCGTCGAACGGCGTAGCGCCCTCCACGAGCTTGCCGAAGAAGGGCTTCATGGCGCCCTTGCTGTCCTGGTCGAGGATCGACACGGCGAAGCGCCCGCAGTCGCGCATGGCCTGCAGGTGATCGCGATCGACCCCCACGGCCACGGCCACCGTCGGCGGGTCGAAGCCGACCTGCTGAACGAAGGAACCCAGGAACCCGAGCGGTAGGCCGTCGGCATCGAGGGTCGAGACGATGAAGAGCCCCGACGGAATCCTTCCGAGGGCGCGTGCGAGGGGCGAGATGTCGGCGCTGGCCATGGGCCGAGTCTCGCGCCTGGACGCGCCGGGTCAACCGCTCAGCCGCCGGCCGGGTAGCGCCCGAAGGCCGTCGGGGCCTCGGCGGCTGGTGCCGCGGGAGCCGGGACCGTGCGCTCGATGATCGTCACCGGCGCCGGAGCCCGTTCCGCCTCGACCGCCAGGGCGCCGACCAGCTCGGCCAAGTCCGCGCGGGCGCGACGGTTCGCCAGTTCCAGCGCGGGGGTGCCGCCGAGGCTCAAGGCGTCGGCCCGAGCCAGGGTCGAGCGGGTCGCCAGGGCACCGCGCGCCGCGCGCAGGGCCGGGCCGCCGTCCATGGGGTCGCCCTCGAGGTTGCCCTCCAGCTCCTGCAGCACAGCCAGCCGCTCGTCCGCGAGCTGGGCGGGGTCGATATCCACTCCCGTCAGCCCCTCGAGGCGCGCCGAGGCTCGCTCCCAGGCGGCCCCGTCGGCCAAGGGCCCTTCACGCGACGAGGCGTCCAAGCCCGCCCGCACGATGGCCCGGTCGATGGCGAGCTCAGCCCGCAGGTCGACGAGGGCCCGCGCCGCGGTGGGGGCCTCGAGCTGCTCCAGGGCCAAGGCCATCAGCACGTGGCGCTGCTCATCGACCGATGCGCCGATAGAAGCCAACTGGCGCCGCAGAACCAGGGCGTCGATGGCCCGGGCGGGGTCATCCGACAGGGGGAACTCGACCAGGGTCGGACCGCTCACCGCGGGCTCGGCCAAAGCCGTGGGTTCCGTAGATGCCGGCTCCGCGACGGCGACCTCGACCCGTGCGTCCCGCTCCGCCCGTTCTGCCATTCCCGAGCGCGTGCCCTGGACGGCCGCGGCCGCGAACAGCAGCAGGCTCGCGCCCAACACCGCGAATCGGCCTCGGTCGACCGGCTCCGACAGGTCCACGCGACCGATCCACAGCCCACCCCCGGCAGCCGCGAGCCCGAGGGCCACCGGCAACATCGCCGCCACCACGGGGGTGTTCGAGAGGCCCACCGTCCAACCCACCGCGAAGCCGACGGCGGCCATGCCGATGGGGTAGAGCAGGAAGGACAGGAACTGGCGGATCAGGTTCGGCACGGGGGCTCTGGGGGCATCCACCGCCGGCGCCGGGCCGCCGCGGCACCGGCCCCGACGTCGGATCGACGAAACGAAGCGGGGGAGCGGCGCGCGCGCCGCTCCCCCAAGCTAGCTCCCGAGTGGTCTCCCGCGGAGCCGGATTCGATGCCACTTGTTCGCATTTGCGCGCAAGCGGCGGCCTCGATCGGCTCAGTGCACCCGCGTCCCGATCGAAGCCGCGACGTCCTCGAGCACCCCGACGGGCGTCAGGCCGCCTTCGGCGGGGCTGGAGCAGTCGAGCTCGAGGATGCGGATGAACTGCAGCTCTCGGTTCGCGAGATCGTTGAAGGGACCGTGCACGACCGTGGGATTGGAAGGGTTTGGGTCGAAGACATCTGGGAAGGCGGCTCCCCCGCCGGTGATGAACGTCGACACCACGGACTCCACGCCATGCTTCCTCGGCGCGACCATTTGAAACCCGGTCTTGGTTTCCTCTCGGTGGCACCCCGCGCAGGTCTGAAGGGCGAACATGTGGCGTCTCTGCAAGTTCGAGGCGGTCGTCCCGGAGTCACCGTAGGTCTCTGTCCACCATCTGGTTCCAGGCGCCGTGGAGAACGGAAGGCCGGGCGGAAGGGGGTGGAACTCCGAATTCTCGGCGCGACCGGTCTGGAAGCTCACGGTTTGACCCGCAACCGTCGACGCAAACGAGTCGGGCACGACGTGGATCCCGTTGTCGATCTGAGACGCGTTCGTATCCAGAAACTCGCGCAAGACGTCGCGCGACGGCGCCGCAGGGTTGCTCGGGTCCGGGTCGTCCAAGTACTCGAAATGGGGCGTCTGCTTGGTCGTGACGTTGATCAGGCGACCGAGGTTCGACGAGCCCGCGACGGGATCGATGTTGAACTCGCGTAGCTCCCAGAAGGTCACGCTCATGAAGTTGTTCGTCCGCACCTGGCCGATGTGGCTCTCATTGGGCAAGCCCGAGGTCGGATCGGGCAGGACGACATCCCGGGTCATCTGGGACAGTTCCGTCAGGTAGTCGACGGTTCCGATCTGGTGGTCGGCGAGGTCGTGCCAGCGCTGATGCCAAGCGGTCACGTCCGCGCAGCTCTCGGCCGGAACCTTGAACTCGAAGATCACGGTCAAGTTGCGGATCTGCTCCGAGTTCTCGGGATTGTAGGCCCCGAACACGAAGCGCATCTCGCCCGCGGATTCAACCTGTCCGCCATCGACCTTCAAGAGGTCCGGCCGATTGACGATGGCGAGCAATCGGAAGGGCGCCACGTCCGGGTCCAAGTGACCCGTCGGTGTGAGTCCGAGACCGGCCCAGGCCGACGCGAAGGTCAGCAGCGAAGCTCTGTGTTGCGAGGTGAAGACCGGGAAGCCGTTCACCATCTGCGGCGAGAACCAAGTCTGCACCCAATCGGTGACGAACTCGTCGACCGGAACGCTTCCAGCCAGGCGCTCCATCATCGTCCCGAAGTGCCAGTCGCCTCCGGCGTCGGTATGGCCGGGGGCATCGACCACTCGTACATCGGTGATGAACAGCTCGCGGCTGGCGTCGACAATCGTCGTCGGCGGTCCGGCAGCCGTGGCGGAAGTTCCCGGGCCGAGGGCCAGGAAGCCGAGGAATGCGGGTCCGAGGAGCAGGGAGCTCCCGACCACCACGGAGGCAACTCGGGGACGGATTTGAGGCATGGCGAAGGTCTCAATGGGGGCCCTCGCGGCCCCGATCCGGATTTCGGATCGGCGACCGGTGAAGGGGCTATGCGACCCGTGAGCGTCCGCCCCACCGCGGTGGTTTCAGGCATCTCGCGGGATGCCGCCCACACGACCCTTGCCGAGGCCCCAACTCCTTTTCCCGAAGCGATTTGCGGCCCCGCTGAGTGTTGGCCTTGGGAGTCCCGATAGGCGAGGATACGCGGCTCGTCCCGCCCCCACGAACGCCCTCCGATGTCCGACACCCAGACCCCCCCCAGCACCGCTTCCGGCGGCCACATCGAGCCGCGCCTGATCGAGCTGGAGATGAGCGAGTCGTACCTGACGTACGCCCTCAGCGTCATCCACTCGCGCGCCCTGCCCGACGTGCGTGACGGCCTCAAGCCCAGCCAGCGACGGATCCTCGTCGCGATGAACGACCTGCGGTTGCGGCCCAACGCCAAGTACCGCAAGTGCGCGAACATCGCGGGCACGACCTCCGGCGAGTACCACCCGCACGGCGAGTCGGTGATCTACCCGACGCTCGTGCGCATGGCGCAGAAGTTCTCCCTGCGCTACCCGTTGATCGACGGCCAGGGCAACTTCGGCTCGATCGACGGCGACCCGCCCGCCGCCATGCGATACACGGAAGCGCGCATGGCCGGCCCCTCGGTCGAGATGCTGACCGATCTCGACAAGGAGACGGTCGACTACCAGCCGAACTACGACGAGCGCTTGCTGGAGCCCACGGTGCTCCCCGGTCGTTTCCCGAACCTGCTCTGCAACGGTTCGGACGGTATCGCCGTCGGCATGGCCACGAGCCTGCCGCCCCACAACCTGCGCGAAGTCTCCGCCGCCATTCGCGCCGTGCTCGACGACGAGAACATCTCGATCAGGGACCTGATCGAGCACGTGCCCGGGCCCGACTTCCCCACCGGCGGCATGATCATGGGCCGCAGCGGGATCTACCAGGCCTACACCACCGGCCGCGGTCGCGCGATCGTGCGCGCGCGCCACCACGTGGAGGAGGGGCGCGGCAAGAAGGAGCAACTGGTCTTCACCGAGATCCCGTACCAGGTCCGCAAGGTCGCGATCATCGAGAAGATCGTCGAGATCGTGAAGGACGGGCGGGTCACGGGCATCTCCGACGTGCGCGACGAGTCCGACCGCGACGGCCTGCGCCTGATCGTCGAGCTGAAGAAGAACGAGGATCCGGAGGTGATCCTCAAGCAGCTGTTCCAGTTCACGCCGCTGCAGTCGACCTGCTCGATCATCAACCTGGCACTGGTCGACGGCCAACCGCGCACGCTGACCCTGCGCGGACTGATCGACGAGTTCGTGCGCCACCGCAAGGTCGTCATCCGTCGTCGGACGATGTTCTTGCTGCGCAAGGCGGAGGAGCGCAAGCACATCGTCGAGGGTCTGCGGATCGCCGTCGACAACATCGACGAGGTGATCCGCATCATCCGCGCCAGCGCGGACACCGACGAGGCCAAGCGCGAGTTGATGAGCGCCTTCACGCTCAGCCTGGCCCAGGCCCAGGCGATCGTGGACATGCGCCTCGGCCGTCTGACCGGCCTGGAGCGCGAGAAGCTCGAGGACGAGTTCCAGAAGCTGGTGGCGGAGATCGCCGACCTGTCGGACATCCTGCAGCGCGACGAACGTGTCGTGGCGATCATCCGCGACGACCTGGACGATGTCGAAGCGCGCCACGGCGACGATCGGCGTACCGAGATCTCCGACATCGAGGTCGACGGCTCCTTCAACATCGAGGAGCTGATCACCGAGGAGATGATGGTGGTCACCTTCTCACGCGGCGGCTACCTGAAGCGCACGGGCCTCGACACCTACCGCGCCCAGGGTCGCGGCGGACGCGGTGTGAAGGGCTCGGAGTCCAAGGAAGGCGATGCCATCAATCGCCTGTTCCTGGCCGGCACGCACGACTACGTGCTGTTCTTCTCGAACCACGGCAAGGTCTACTGGCTCAAGGTCTATCAGATCCCCGAGGGCGGCCGCACCAGCAAGGGACGCGCCATCGCGAACCTGATCGAGCTGGCGCCGGGCGAGGAGATCCAGTCGCTGCTGCGCGTGCGCAACTTCGACGAGGAGGGCTTCGTCTTCTTCGCCACCAAGGCCGGCACGGTCAAGAAGACCCTGCTCGAGGCCTACTCGCGGCCGAAGAAGACCGGCATCCGCGCCATCTCCCTCGAGGAGGGCGACGAGGTCGTCGGCGCGGCCCTGGCCCGCCCCGGCGACACGATCCTCTTGGCCTCGGCCGGCGGTCGGGCGATCCACTTCGACGAGCAGGCGGCGCGCCCCATGGGCCGCGTCTCCCGCGGCGTGCGCGGCATGCGCGTGAATGCCGGCGACCGCGTGGTCAGCCTGATCGTGGTGCCCTCCGACGTCGACAAGGACTCGATCGGGGTGGTGACCGCCTGCACCAACGGCTTCGGCAAGCGCACGCTGGTCTCCGAGTACCCGATCAAGGGGCGCGGCGGCCAGGGCGTGATCAACATCAAGGTCACCGAGCGCAACGGCCCGGTGATCAGTTTCAGCCTGACCCACGAGGGCGACGAGCTGATGTATATCAGCTCGGGCGGCATGATCGTCCGCAGCCGCGTGGCCGACATGCGCTCCATGGGTCGCAACACCCAGGGCGTGCGTCTGGTGAGCCTCAAGGACGGCGACGAGGTCGTGGCGATGCAGACGATCACCGCCGAAGATCTGGAACTCGAGTCGCGCAACCAGTCCGAGGAGGACGAGGTTGGCGAGGCCGGAGCTGAGGTCGGTGACGGCGAAGTTGTGGCCGAGGGGTCGATCGATGTCGACGACGAGGCGCAACTGGACGACGGTGAGGACTCCGACGACGACTCCGGCGACGAAGAGGACAACTCGTGACGCTCCAGGAGCGGATCGACGCGGACCTGAAGACCGCCATGCGGGCCAAGGACGTCCTGACCCGGGACACCCTCCGCATGGTGATCGCCGCCCTCAAGAACCGACGCATCGAGCTCGGCCAGGACCTCGGCGACGACGAGGTCGTGGCGGTCCTGGCCAAGTCGGTCAAGTCGCGCGAGGACAGTGCCCTCGAGTACGACAAGGGCGGCCGCCCGGAGCTGGCCCAGAAGGAGCGCGCCGAGGCCCAGGTCCTCGCCGGTTACCTACCCCAGCAGCTCACCGAGGACGAGACCCGCGAGGTCGTGCGGACCCTGATCGCCGAGCTCGGCATCGCCGACAAGAAGGACATCGGCAAGCTGATGAAGGCCGTCATGGCCGCCCACAAGGGCAAGGTCGACGGCAAGCTCGTCAACCGCTTTGCGAGTGAACTGATCGGCTAGCGATACGGGGTCGCACAATTCGTTGTTGTTCATCAACCAGGAGGTGCCGCACTCCTGCGGGTTGATGAACGACAACCAAGCGTGCGACTCCGCATCGAGCCGCATCGCTCGGAACCCGTGAGCACCAACCAGACCCCTCGAGACGACGCCCCCGTGGAGGGCTCAGCCCACGTCGTCGATCGCCACAAGGGGCTCGTGCGTCGGACCTTCCTGGTGTCCGGTCTGACCCTGGCAAGTCGCCTCCTGGGCTTCGTGCGCGAGGTCCAGTCCGCGATCCTGTTCGGGGCCACCTCGCCCATCTACGACGCCTTCCTGACCGCCTGGCGGGTCCCCAACCTGTTCCGCCGCTTCTTCGGCGAGGGCGCCCTGTCGACCTCGCTCCAGGCGGCGATGACCGAGGCGGACGCCGAGCACGGCGACCTGGCCGGACGGGCCCTGTTCCGCGCGACCCTGCGGGTCACGACCTTGATCCTGGTGGGCCTGTGCGCCGTCGGAATGGCCATCGGCCTGTTCGCGCCGGGGCTCGCTGAGTCCGGCCTCTTCGGACCGCCGCCGGGCTCCGAGGCCGTGATCGAGCTGACCGTGCGCGTGCTGCCCTTCCTGGTGCTGGTCTGCGTCGCGGCCCTGTGCGCCGGAGCCCTGCAGGTGCGCGGCGAGTTCCTCGGTCCGGCCCTCGCTCCCGTGGCCATGAACGTGGTCTGGATCGCGACCCTGGCCTGGATCGACTGGCAGCACGCCGGCGACGACCACCTGACCCAGGCGCGACTGCTCGCCGGCGGAGTCGTCCTGTCGGGCCTGGCCCAGCTCGCGATCCAGCTCCCGGCCCTGCGCCGCATGGGCCTGGTCGGCAGCCTCCCCGGCGAGCGCCCGCCGGTCGCCGCAGCCCGCGCCGGGATCGCCGTCCTTTCGGCCAGCGCGCCCTTCGCCCTCGGCGCCGCCGCCTACCAGATCAACGTGATGATCGACGGCCTGATGGCCGAGGCCCTGATCGCGGCCGACGGCGGACCGACCGCCCACTACCTGGCCAACCGGGTGCAGCAGTTCCCCCTGGCCCTGATCGCCATCGCGGCCACGTCGTCGGTCTTCCCCTCGCTCAAGGCGCTCGGTCACCTGAACCGCCTGGGCGAGCTGCGCTCCCTGCACGACCGCACCCAACTCGCGGTGGCCTTCCTGGCCCTGCCCGCCGCCGCCGGCCTGGCGGCCCTGGCCCTTCCGATCAGCTCGGCCCTGTTCGAGCACGGCCAATTCGATGCGAACGGCGCCGCCCGCGTGGCCCACGCCTTGGCCTACCTGGCGGCGGCCCTGCCCGCCGCCGGTGCGGTCGGCCTGACCAGCCGCGTCTACTACGCCCGCGGCGACCTGCGGACGCCGGTTCGCATCTC
Source organism: Engelhardtia mirabilis (assembly GCF_007748095.1). NCBI lineage: Bacteria > Pseudomonadati > Planctomycetota > Planctomycetia > Engelhardtia > Engelhardtia mirabilis. The sequence continues at coordinate 6,852,575 of NZ_CP036287.1, read as the reverse complement.
GATCGCAGCGCTGGTCGCGAACACGGTGCTGAACTTCGTCTTCCTGCGCTTTGCCGGGATGGACGTGGACGGCTTGGCCTTGGCCACGGCGATCACGGCTTGGGGCAACCTCTTGGCGCTTCAGCCCGGCCTGACACGCGGCCTGGGTCTGCCGGCGGCCCAGGCCGGACTGACCCGACGCCTGGTGCGAATCACGCTCGCAGCGGCCTTGTCCGGCTCCGCCGCCTGGGCCGCGGCGCTCGCGACTGCGCCCCTGAACGACGGCGGCGGCCCCTTGACCTGGCTGCGCCTCGGCCTGGGCGTGGCCGCCGGCGCCCTGGTCTTCGCCGCCGCCGCGCGCGCCCTGGCCCTGCCCGAGTGGGGCCTCATCGCGAGCCGCCTCCACTCGCGCCGCTGAGGACCCCTCAACCGTCGCGGAACTCGCGGATCTGATCGATTCGGCGCGCGGCCTCCTCCGGGAACACGGCGGCCTGCAAGCGCTCGAACGTGAGCTCCGACCCGTCCGGACGGCGCAGGATCAGGATGTCGCCCTCGAGCGACACCGCGTACTCGCGCGGGGTGTAGACCGCCTCGAGCTCGAGCTGGGAGGAGAAGTTGCTGTGGGCCAGGATCGACGAGGTCTGCAGCACGCCGTCGTCGGTCAGGCGCCAGTGGTGCACGCCGGCCTGCACCCGCAGGCCCCCGTCGAAGAGGTTCGGCTCGGGCTCGCGCGCGTGGACGATCAGCGTCAGGTAGCCCACCTTCTCGATCGTCATGTAGCCGTAGACCGGGGCGTTCGAGAGGTCGTTGACCACGTGGTCGAAACGGGTCAGTTGCCAGTTGCCCGGCAGACCCTCGGTCAGCTTGCGGCGCAGCCGCGCGCGAACGCCGAGCAGCCCGGGGGGATCCTCGGGCGGGTTCTCCTGGTCCACCTGAGCTTCCCGCAGGCCGACGCCGAAATTCGCGGGCGCCAGGACCGTCGGCGCGGGGCGCAGGAGGGCCGCTGCGATGCCGGCGGCGAGCAGGATCTGAGATCGGCGGTTCATCGGGAGTCTCCGGAGTCGGGAGCGTGGACCAGGGGCCGAGTGGGAGCCTAACGCCATCGCGCGCGGCGCGGGTCCGGGGCCCGTCTCCGGCCGGTCATGTCCCCGCGAGGGTCGTAGAATCCCCGATCCGAGGCCGGCCGTCCCAGGCGCTCGCAGCGCCCGTACTCGGACGAGCCAATCCCCCCGGCCCGCGAATCGATCGATGACATTCAACCGCCTCCTCGCGACGGTGCCGCTGGTGCTGCTGTCGCTCTTGACTCTGCTGTCTCCGGAAGCCGAAGCGGCAGCCCAATTCGGCCTGGGCGGCGACCAGAAGGCACAGGCGACCCTCTGGGTGCGCAGCGAGGGCGAGCGCGTGCGCGCGGTGGTCCGCTTCGAGATCGATCCCGGCTGGCACCTCTACCACGATGACCTGGGCCCGCCGGACGCGATCGGCATGCCGACGACGGTGACCCTCGAGGCCGCCGGGGTCACGTGGGACGCGCCGGTGTTCCCGACGCCCCACCGCTACGTCCAGGCCGGGCTGGGCGAGGACGGCGGCGACACCTACATCCAGGGTCACGCGGACCAGCTGGTGGTGAAGGTCGACGGGGTGTTGGCCGACCCCGCGGCGAGCCTCTTGCCCTCCGGTGTCACCGCTCGGCTGAAGGGCCTGACCTGCGAGGACGACGGGGTTTGCATCCCCTACAACGAGACCGTCGCGGGCGCTGGTGCCGGCCCTGACAACTACTTCGCCGACTTCCTCGCAGCGGCGCCCCAGGCCCAGGTCGAGGAGGAGGACGACTTCGACCTCGACAGCTTCTTCGACGGCCTCGGCGGCGCGGACGACGACGAGATCGTCGCGGCGCAGCTCTCCGTTCGCAGCGCGGGCGACGATTCGGTGCGCGCGGTGCTGGTGCTCGACATCGCGGACGGCTGGCACCTCTACCACACCGAGCTGGGACAGCCCGACGCGGTCGGCAAGCCGACCAAGGTCGAGATCGAGGCGCCGGGGGTCGAGTGGAGCGCGCCGGTCTTCCCCGAGCCCCATCGCTTCGAACAGCCCGGCCTCGGCGACGGCGGCCGCGACACCTGGATCCTGGGTCACGAGGGCCAGGTGGTCGTGCTGATCGAGGGGCACGTCGACGTGGGGAGGTCCGTCCCGGCGCCCGGAGACGTGACGGTCACCCTCGACGGCCTGACCTGCGAGGAGGACGGCGTTTGCATGCCATTCGCGGCAACGGTCCGGGGCTCGGGTGCGGGCTCGGACGAGCTCTTCGCCGGGTTCGCAGCGCTGCAGACCCGTGCGACCGCGAAGTCGCCCACGGGCACGGACAGCTCCGCCAGCGGCGATGCCGCGGAGAGCAGCCCCGCGAGCGACCGCCCCACGGACGCCGATGGGGCGCCCGAGCAAGCGCCCGACGACGGCCTCGTGGCCTTCCTCGGCCTGGCGATCTTCTGGGGCCTGTTCACGCTCCTGATGCCGTGCACCTACCCGATGATCCCGATCACGATCAGCTTCTTCACGAAGCAGGCTGATGCGCGGGGCGGCAAGGTCCTGCCCCTGGCCCTCGCCTACGGGGCCGGGATCGTGGGCATCTTCGTGTTCATCGGCGTGGTGGTCGGCGGTCCGATCATCACCCTGGCCACGGACCCGATCTTCAACACGATCATCGGCCTGCTGTTCTTCTACTTCGCCCTGGTGCTGTTCGGCGCGATCAACATGAACCCCCCGCGGTTCCTGATGGACGCCGCCGGCAAGGCCTCCACCAAGGGCGGGCTGATCGGCGTGTTCCTGATGGGCGCGACCCTGGTGATCACCAGCTTCACCTGCACCGCGCCCTTCGTGGCCAGCCTCCTGTCGGTGGGCGCGACCGGCGGGGGCGGCGTGGGGCGCGTGGTGATCGGCATGGCGGTCTTCGGGCTGACCATCGCCCTGCCCTTCGTGTTCCTGTCGCTGCTCCCCGGCCGCCTGGCGTCGATCCCCAAGAGCGGCGCTTGGATGGGCACGCTCAAGGTCGCCCTGGGGTTCGTCGAGCTCGCCGCGGCGTTCAAGTTCTTCTCCAACGCCGACCTGGTCTGGGGTCTGAACGTGCTCTCGCGCGAGCTGTTCCTGGCCCTGTGGATGGCGATCTTCGCGGTGGCGGGAGCCTTCGTCCTGGGCTTCATCAAGCTCAAGGGCGAGAGCGGCGAGATCGGCCCGATCCGCATGTTGGCGGGCCTCGGCTTCGTGCTACTCGCGACCTACTCGGGCTACGGCGCGAGCGGCCGCATGCTCGATCCGATCATGACCGCGATCGTGCCGCCTTACAGCCACAGCATCGCCAACGAGGTCTCCGGCGCCTCGAGCGGCGCAGGAGAGTCGCGTCAGAAGGGCCACACGATCGTCGAGGACGATTACGACGGCGCCCTCGCCCTCGCGCGGCAGGAGGGCAAGTTGCTGCTGGTGAACTTCACCGGCCACACATGAGTGAACTGCCGCAAGATGGAGAAGTTCACCTTCCCCAGCGCGGCGGTCGCCGCGGAACTCGTCCCCAACTTCGTCGAGGCGCGCCTGCACACCGACGGTCGGGTCAACATCGACCGGATCCAGGGGCTGCAGCGAGACCTGGCCGGCACGGTGGCCAATCCCTACTACGTCGTGGTCGACCCGGCCACGGGTGAGCGCTTGGGAGAGGGCCCCTACATGTCGGCTCAGAAATTCGCCCAGTTCCTGCAAGACGCACGGAGCTGAGCGGCTGTAGGCACCCGATCCTGTGGCCTGACTCCCGATGGGGAGCCGGCGGGCGCAGCGGCGCCGGCTCCTGTCCGTAGATGGATCGGGGGCGCGCGGGCGGTGCTACTCGAAGCCCAGCAGCCTGCCGCCCTGGTAGACGGTGAAGCTGCCGACCCAGGCCAGCACGGTCATGTAGCTGAGCATGAACAGGGGCCAGCGCCAGCTCTTGGTCTCGCGCTTGACCACCGCGATGGTGCTCATGCACTGGGCAGCCAGGGCGAAGAAGACCATCAGCGAGACGCACACCAGGGGCGTGAAGACCTTGCTGCCGTCCGGTCGCTTCTCGGAGGAGAGGCGTTGGCGGAAAGTCGCGGTGTCCTCGCCGTCGTCCTCGAGCCCGTAGACGATGGCCATGGTGCTGACGAAGACCTCGCGCGCGGCGAAGGAGCCGATCAGGCCCACGCCGATCTTCCAGTCGAAGCCCAGGGGCGCGATCGCGGGCTCGATCCCGCGGCCCAGGCGACCCGCGTAGCTCTCGTTGAGCTGCAGGCTCGAGATCTCCGCTTCGACCTTGGCCAGGCGTTGTTCGGCGGACTCGAGCGCGGCTGGATCGGGTGCAGCCCCACTCCGCGCGTTGTCCACGGACGCCTCGGCCGCGCCGAGGCGTCCCGCGAGCTCGGGCCCTAGCTCGGGATCCGCCGGGAAGCTCAGCAGGGCCCACAGGGTGATCGTGGCGACCAGGATCACCGTGCCCGCCTCGCGCACGAAGATCGTGCTGCGCTCCCACATGGTGCGCAGGACCCCGAGCAGTTGGGGCATGCGGTAAGCGGGCATCTCGAGCAGCAGCGGCGGGTTCACGCCCGCGAAGACCGTGCGGCTCAGCACGGCGGTCGCGATCAGGGCCACCACCGTGGCGAACAGGTACATGCCCGCCATGATCAGCCCCTGCTGGAACGAATCGCCCCTGCCGGGCGGGTACAGGGCCGCGATCAAGAGGGTGTAGACCGGCAGCCGCGCCGAGCAGGTCATCAGCGGCACGACCATCATCGTCAGCAGGCGGTCGCGCTCGCGCTCGATGGTGCGCGTGGCCATCACGGCCGGGATCGCGCAGGCGAAGCCGCTCATCATGGGCACGAAGGCGCGCCCGTGCAGGCCACAGGCCTTCATGATGCGGTCCATCAGGAAGGCCACCCGAGCCATGTAGCCCGTGTCCTCCATCACCGCCACGAACAGGAACAGGAGCAGAATCTGGGGCAGGAAGACGAGCACACCGCCCACGCCGGCGATCAGGCCGTCGACCACGAAGCTGCGTAGGAAGCCCTCGGGCAGGGCCGGGCCGACCACCCCTCCGAGCCACGCGAAGAGCGACTCGATCGCGCCGATGGCCGGGTCGGCCCAGGCGAAGAGCGCCTGGAAGACGATCGTCATCAGGGCCAGGAAGATCGGGAAGCCCAGGAGCGGCGAGAGCAGCACCCGGTCGATCGCGCTCGTGAAACTGTCACGCGCCGATGCCCGCGCGGTGACGACGCCAGCGGTGTGCTCCTCGATCCAGCCATAGCGCCCGGCGACGACCTCCTCGTCGATCGAGCGACCCTCGACGCTGGCCCGCTCGTGGGCGGCCGACGCCGCGGCGCGCAGGCGTCCGTCGATGCCGCGCAGCTCGTCCCCCTCGTCGAGGGAGAGCAGGGCCCAAACGGCCAGGGCTCGCTCGCGACGCGGGTTCCCGTCGCGCCAGGTGGGGGGCAGGGCCGCGTGGACTTCGTCCACGTCCCGGCGCAGGGCGTCGGTGCCGGGCTCCCAGCGCCAACCGGGCCGCGCCTCGGGCTCGCCGTCCAGCACCCCCGCCAGAGCCGCGCGCAGGTCGTCGACACCCTCGCCACTGCGCGCCGAGAGGGCCACCACCGGCACGCCCAGGGCGCGCCGAAGGCGCTGCACGTCGAAGACGCGGCCTTCCTTGGCGAGCACGTCGGTCAGGTTGACTGCGACCACTGTCGGCAGGTCGAGTTCGATCACCTGCAGCGCGAAGTAGAGGTTGCGGCCGAGTTGGGTGCCGTCCAGCACCAGCACCACGGCCCCCGGACGCTCCTCGCCCTCGAGCCCGGCAATGGCGCGCACGGCGATGCGTTCCTCTTCCGAACGCGCCGACAGGGAGTAGCTGCCCGGCACGTCGAGCAGCCGCGCCACACGGCCTTCGCTGCCGAGCCGGACCAGCCCTTCGTGGCGATCCACGGTGATGCCCGGATAGTTGCCCACCTTGGCCCGCGCGCCCGTGAGGCGGTTGAACAGCGCCGTCTTGCCGGTATTCGGATTACCCGCCAGGGCCACCAGGGGCGGAGGAGTAGAGGCTTGGATCAAAGCTCGACGAGCCTCAGCTCACCTCGACCGAGAGGATTGCGGCATCGGACATCCGCACGCTGAGCAGCGAACCGCGCACCTCCAGCTCCAGGACTCCACCCAAGGGCGCCGCGCGCACGACCGAGACGCGCGAGCCCGGCAAGAGGCCCAACTCCATCAACCGACGTCGGAACAGCCGCTCGCCGCCGAGGCTGACGAGGCGACCGCCCTGTCCGGGACGAAGCTGATCGAGGGTGGTGGTGACCAAGTGAAGAATCGGGGTTGGAGGCGTAACCGGTGGTCGTTCCGCGCGGTCCACGGGGCGGAGGGGCGGGGGTTGGTGGGCCCGGGCGGGGAGGGTTCTCGCAGGGCAGGTTCGCTCGCGCTGCCGGCCTAAATGAGATTCGGTCGCAAAGAGGGGGGAGTATAGCCCTTTCATCGGCGCGCAGGGCGCTTGTCTGGGCTCCGACGCCCCTAAACAATCGCGGCCCCTCTCGATCGATCCGACCCAGTCCGGGCGCGACGAGCGCCTCCCTCCGAACAAGCCCCCATGAGCCAGGCCAAACTCGCCGCCGGCCGCCGTGCAGCCGACCTCGTTCCCGATCGCTCGACCCTCGGCCTGGGGACCGGATCCACGGTGCGCTTCTTCCTGGAGCGGCTCGCGGAGCGCATTCGCGACGAGGGCCTCGAGGTGCGCGGGGTGCCGACCTCGATCGACACCGAGACCGTGGCGCGCGAGCTCGGCATCCCCCTGGTCGGTCTCGACGAGGTGGATCTGCTCGACTTCACCGTCGACGGCGCCGACGAGATCGACGCCGAGTACCGGATGATCAAGGGCGGCGGCGGTGCACTGCTGCGCGAGAAGGTCGTGGCTTCGATCAGTCGGCGCGAGGTCATCGTCGTAGGCCGCGACAAGGTCGTGGAGCGGCTCGGGACGACCTTCGACCTGCCGGTGGAGGTGGTGCCCTTCGCCCTGCCGGTGGTGGCGCGACAGATCGCTCGGCTGGGCGGCGAGCCGCGCGAGCGGCAGGCGGCCGGTGGGGGCGAGTACCGCACCGACAACGGCAACGCCGTGCTCGACGTCCACTTCGAGGGCGGCATCGAAGACCCGGAGGCACTCGAGTTGACCCTGGCGGCGACCCCGGGAGTTGTCGAGTGTGGGCTCTTCCTGGGCCTGGCCGACGCCGTGGTGATCGCCGACGACGACGGCACGGTCGAGGTGCGCGAGAAGGGCTGAGCGGCCCTGACCTCGCATGCGGGCCCCGCCCGAACGGCAGCGGCCCCCGCGATCGTGAGGATCGCGGGGGCCGCTGCGCTGGGGGCCGAAGCCCGAGTCGTGTGGGGTCAAGCCCCCTTGATCACAGGCTCGAGATGAAGGCCAGGATCGCCTCGATGTCGGCGTCCTTGTCGGTGCTGACCAGGGAGACTTGGACCTTCGAGGCCTGGGGAACGATGTCCTCGTGGCCGCGGATGTCGTGGAACTCGTTGAACCACTTGAAGGTGGTCGGGTAGTTCGCACTGCCGTAGACCGGATCGTTCATCTGCGAGTCCGGGTCGACGATCGCCCGCAGCGACACGAGCGAGTTGTCGTGCATGTACGGGTAGGTGTGGAAGACCGCGAGCTTGGTCGGAATCGAGAACAGCTTCAGCTTGCGGTTGAAGACCTTCTTCGGCCCGAGCGGGTCGAAGAACGGATCCAGGGGGCAGGGGTAGCTGTTCGGGTCGTCCCGCTCGAAGTTGTCGTCCGAGTCCGGGTGGATCGGGGTGTAACCCTCGATGTCCGAGTAACCGTCGAGGTTGCGGTCGAAGTCGGGGAAGCCGTCCAGATCCTCGTCGCCGTTCACCTGGGAGTTGACCGCGCGGATGTTGAGCTGCGCGATGTTCTCCTGCAGGTTGAGGCAGTTGTCGTCGTGGACGTAGCCGAACTCCAGACCGTCGGTGTAGATCGGGTCGAGGAAGTCAGCGGTGAACAGGCGCGTGCTGCCGTTGACGGCGTCGGCCTTCGGGTGACAGGCGATACAGCCGGCCGCGCGCTGGGTCGGGTTGAGGCCCGTGTCGTTGGTCCCGAAGAACAGGTCCTGACCGTAGGCCGCCAGCGACGTCAGGTCGCCGGTGACCGGATCGAGGTTCGGGTTCAGGGGGAACGGGATGACCTTGTGGTAGTCGATCAGGCCTTGCTGCTCGACGTCACTCATGATGCCCGTGCCGCCGTTCTCGCCGCCGAACATCGGGCCGGTCTCGCCCAGGTTGACGCGGACGCCCTTCCAGAGCAGCAGACCGGAGCCCAGGGGGCCACCGTAGACCGGCATGGTCGTACGCGGGCCGGCGGGGCGGTCCCAGCTCTTGCCGTCCTCACCACCTTCAGCGTGGCAGGAGTAGCAGGAGTTGTTGAAGTTGCCGGTGGTCTGGGCGCGGGAGGCGTCGTGGAACAGCTCCTGGCCGATGCGCTCGCTGACGGTCTTCTGGTCGGGGCCGGTGATCGTGACGATCTGGTCGGCCTCCTTGGTGATCACGCCGGTGGCGTAGTCGACGCGCAACACGCTGAGCGAGGTGGTGACCTCGTTCTGGATGTAGATCAGCGCGTCGTCGTTGCTGGTGGCCGGGTCCGGCACGACCGTCCAGCCGATCGGCATGTCGCCGATCGCGGTGGTCAGGTCGAGCGGCGTGCGCTCCACGTGGCCGTGACGGGGCGGGAAGACCGTCTGCAGGGTCATGTCCGAACCGTTGACGTCGTAGAGGAAGACGTCCTCGGAGCCCTGGTTCAGCATCAGGACCTTGTCACCGGCCGCGTTGTAGTCGGCGCGGTAGGGCTGGCCGGCGCGGTAGCCCATCTTGTTCAGGCCCGTGCCGGTGGTGCCGAGCACCACGCGGACGCCGTTCGAGAGGCCGATGTCACCGTTGTTGGTGTTGAAGGTCGCGCCCTGGAAGGAGACGACCTGGCCGTCGAGCACCGGCGAGTTCGGGATGGCGATCGAGCCGGCCCACTGGTCACCGACGCTCGCGCTCATCGCGATCGAGCCCTGCAGGTCGACCAGCAGGGTGCCCAGGGGCGGCACCGGGATGTTGGTCTCGATGCCGTACCAGACGAAGCCGAGCACGCCGGCGCCGTTGACGCCGCTGAGCACGAAGTCGGCCGAACCGCCGAGGACCGGCGAGCCGGAGCCGCCGAGGGTCACGATGCCCCCGCCGATGCTGCGGCCTTGGCCGCCGAAGGGCACGTACTTGGCCGGGGTCAGCGTGTCGGTCAGCTCGTGGTGCAGACGATTCGACGCGTCACCGGGGGCGTTGTAGCTCCCGGTGACGAGGTCGAGCATCGTCAGCGAGGGGTACACGCGGTTGGCGAAGGCCCCCGCGATCGCACCCGCGAAGTCGTGGGTGGTGTCGAAGTTGATGTTCAGCAGGACCTGCGGAACGAGCGCGCGGGTGCCGTCGGGCGAGATCGCGATGTCGTCCGAGAAGGTCGGGTCACCCTGACTCGCGACCGTGTGGTTCGGGATCGGGTTGTTGATCGGGTGCAGGTCGTAGTCGTCCTGGTTGATGCGACCGCCCTCGGCCACGGCGGTCGGGACACCCGAGCCGTCGAGGGTCACGTCGAGGATCGAGATCCACGGCGACTTCCAGTGGGTGACGTAGATCTTCGCCGAGTCCGCGGTGACCGAGAACAGACGCGGGTTGGCCAGGTCCGGCACCCCGTCGAAGTCCGTGTCGATCTGGTCGATGGTCTTGCCCGGGGCGATGTGACTGAGGTCGTCGTCGTACTCGTGGCGAGCCAGCTCGGCGTAGGTCGTCGCGTCGAGCAGCAGCACTTCGCTGGAGCGGAAGGCGGTGACGACGAAGAACTTGCCGTTGGGCGACAGGGCGATGCCGTAGGGCTCGGTGCCCACGTCGGTCAGCAAGGATTCGACGGTCTTGGTGGCCACGTCGATCACGCTGATGCTGCCGCGGATCTCGGCGCCGGTGAAGGGCGTCACGAAGTTGGTCGTGAGCGGCACGTTCCCGCGCCGGTTGACCACCAGCAGCTTGGTGCCCGCGGCGTTGAAGGCCAGGTGGTTGGGCTGGGCCCCGACCGCGATCTCCGCGACCACGGCGCCGGTGGCGACGTTGACCTGGGAGACCGAGTCGTTGTCGTGGTTGACCGTCCAGACGAGGTCCGAGTTGTTCGGGTCGACGAGAACTGCGTGTGCCTGGGTCTGGGCCGACACGTAGGTCGCTCCAAAGGCGAGCACGCTCGCTGCAAGTGCGGTGGTGCGGTGTTTCATACGTCTTTGCTGTGGGCTGACGAGGTCGCCGAGGGCCAGGCTCGTCTAGGACGGGAGTACGGGTGGTTGCGATCCAGCCCGCCGACACGGTTGTGCGGCAGCGAGCGGGAGTTCTGTGGGCGTGGGAGATCCCCGGTGACCTGCACCGGAAACATATCTGGCCCGCCCAGCCGAGGTCGGTTCGCCTGTCCAGATGACGGCGAACCCGCCACTGGCAGGGGTCTTCGGTTGTAGGGGTCGGGCCGGGAAGCCGCATGAGGCGGCGATTACCAGCCCTCCAGGCGTCTCGACGGGTCCGGGACCGGGGCCAAGCGGATTGGGCGGAAGGGTCTTCTCGATTGTTCCGGACTTTCCGGGCCCGTCAGGAAGGGCTTTCCGTGGGGGGCCGCCAGGGCCCTTTGCATGACCGCCCGCGGGGGCCCGGCGGCCCCTGCGACGGTTGGCACCCGGCTTGCGACCAGGCTCGGCATGGAGACCATCGAAAGTCTCTCTGGATTGGAGTCCCTTGGACGGCCGCCCGGCACGGGGCGGCCGTCCCGTTCCTACCTCGACGCCGCCCACGGCGTCGACAGGGGATCGCGGGACAGCGCCTTCAGCGCCGAACTCCGACGGAACAGAGAGTCCGAGCACATCTCGGAACAGCAGGCCGAGGCCCGCCAGCGGGCGGATCGCCTGGAGGAACGCCGTCTGGGTCGCGAGGAAGGCAAGGCAGAACGCCCGGAGGAGAGGGCCGCCGAGCAGCGGCCGCGACGCTCCGGACGCCGCGAGCGAGACCCGGTGGAGGGTCCCGTCGATGGGCCCCAGCGGCCCCAGCAGGAGGCCCCCGCGCGCCGCGCGGAGGCCAGAGGAGATGTCCCCACCGGCGGCCCCGGCGACGCGGCCGCCCGCCCCGGGCCGGGTCCCGACCCTTCCCCGCAGGTCGTGCCCGCGCCCGGATTCCCCGGCGGCCCGCACCCCGGCCCGGCCGCCGCCCCGCCGCCGGCCGCTGCGCTGCCCGCCGCCCAGGCTGCCCGCCCCGGTGCGGCCCGCATGGACGCCCCCGCCCAAACCACCGTCGACCCGGATCGGTCTCGATCCGTGCCCCGCACCGCCGCCGCCGAGCGCCCCGGCCAGGCGGCGGACATCGAGCGCGCCGCGCGGGTCCTCGAGCAATTGAAGGCGGCCCTGCGCCCGGGGCTGCGTGAAGCCGTGGTCCAGCTCGACCCCGGCGAGCTCGGCCGGGTGACCGTGCGCCTGTCCTTGGACGGCAACACCGTCTCGGCCCGCATGGAGGCCGAGTCGCCCGAGACCCTGGAGCTGATCCAGCGCCACCTGCCCGAGCTGCGCGCCGCCCTGGCCGACGCCGGCTTCGACACCGCCGAGGTCGCCCTGACCCTGGCCGATCCCTCCGACCGCCGACCGGACAGCGGAGCGCCCGAGCGCCGCGATCCGGGCGCGGACCGGCGCCGCGGCCCACAGGCCGGCGAGCGCACCAACGACCACGACCCGCGCCCCATCCGGCACGGGTCGTCCGAGGTCGACACCTACGCCTGACCTCACCCCCCTCCTCAGCGCCCGCGACCCCCTCCCTCAGCTCAACCATGGAAATCAACGCCACCTCGCCGACCTCGACCACGTCGAGTTCCGGCCTCGCCGGCTCTAAGGAGCTCGACAGGGAAGCTTTCATGAAGCTCCTGGTGAGTCAGCTCGAGAACCAGGACCCCATGGAGCCCGTCAAGAACGAGGACTTCGTGGCCCAGCTCGCGACCTTCTCCAGCCTCGAACAGCTCGAGTCCATGAACTCCGGCATCGAGGGCCTCTTGTTCATGAGTCAGGCCGACTCGATCGTCTCGCAGCTCGCCGAGGGCAGTGCCCTGATCGGCAAGGAGATCGGGTGGACGGACCCCGACACCGGCGCCGGCAACACCGGCATCGTCGACTCGGTCAAGGTCCAGGACGGCATCGCCAGCCTGATCTCGGGCCCGGTCAGCGTGCCGCTCTTCTGGGTCGAGACGGTCCACGAAGCGGGCGCCGACGGCGGCTCCGACGCGGCCGGGACGACCGTCGACAACGCGTCGGACTCCGAGACCGACACCGAAACCAGCGCCTGATCGGATCCTGATCCATGACACGTGCACTCGTCTCTGCCCTCAGTGGTCTGCGGGCCCATCAAGGCTGGATCGACGTCATCGGTAACAACCTCGCCAACACCAACACGCCGGCCTACAAGACGGCGCGCGCGGTGTTCTCGACCCTGATCAGCCGCACCCTGCGTGAGGGCAGCCCGCCCACGGACTCCCTCGGCGGCACGGATCCGATGCAGGTCGGCCTCGGCGCACAGCTCGCCATGGTCGACCGCGACCTGGGCCAGGGCGCGCTCGACATCACCGGGCGCACCTTCGACCTGGCCATGCTCGGCGAGGGCTACTTCACCCTCTTCGACGGCAACCGAGACGTGTTCAGTCGCGTCGGATCGTTCAGCCTGGACTCGAAGGACAACCTCGTCGACCAGCGCACCGGCTACCGCGTGCTCAATCCCAACGGTCAGGCGATCAAGATCGACTCCACCGGTGTCGTCCCGCCCAAGACCACCTCGGCCATGCAGTTCGAGGGCAACCTGCCCTCGGAGATCACCGGCCCCCTGGCGGAGACGCTCTCCAGCGCCTCGGCCATCTACGAGGGCACGGCGGCCTCGATCACCGGCGGCGCGACGGGGCCCTTCACGCTGCCCGCGGGCGAGGCCTACACCATGGAGCTGGCGATCAACGGGGGCGCACCCCAGCTGGTCTCGATCTCGGTCCCCGCCTCGGGTGTGGTCACCGCCCAGGACGTGGCCGACGAAGTCAACAAGCTCGACCACATCACCGCCACGGTCAACGCCGACCAGTCGCTCTCGATGGTCAGCGACAAGACCGGGGAGAAGTCGACGATCAAGGTCACGCCGGGCGCCGCGGGCAAGGACCTGGCGGGCGCCGTGGGGCTGTCGACGACGTTGGTGGCGGGCACCGAGACCCTGGCCGGCCTGTCATCGAACCTCAATCTGCTCACGCTCAACGACGCGGACTACCTGAACGGGGACACGCTCGAGATCAGCGGCACCGAGGCTGACGGCTCGATCGTCCAGGCGACCTTCGTCTACGGGACCGACGGCACGACGATGCAGGACCTGGTCGACTTCGTGAACGCCCAGTTCTCGAGCGCCGAGGCCAGCTTCGACGCCAGCGCCGGCAAGTTGGTCTTCAGCGCGGAAGAGAGCGGCGAGTCCGACCTCAGCCTCGTGATCAGCGACGGCAACGGCCAGGTGGGCCAGAGCCAATGGGCCACGGCGGCCTTCGCCGTGACCACCAACGGTGCCGGCCCGGACACGGTCACCACCTCGATGGAGGTCTTCGACCCCGCGGGCGGCAGCCACATCCTCTCCTTCGACTACGTGCGCCAGGACGACAACTCCTGGACCATGACCGCCTCGCTCCCCAGTAGCTCGGGAACCGTCACCGCGGGCACCGTCTCCAACATCCGCTTCAACGAGAACGGTTCGCTGCAGACACCGCCCTCGGCCGACATCACGATCCAGTTCAACGGTGGCTCGAGTCAGAACATCAAGCTGACCTTCGGTGAGGCGGGCAGCTTCGACGGCATCACGCAGTTCGGCTCGGCCACCAACCTGGTGGCCTCGGGTCAGAACGGCTACGGCGCCGGCACCCTGGCCAGCATCTCGGTCGGCACCGACGGTGCGATCGAGGGCTTCTACACCAACGGCCAGAGCGTCGACCTGGGCGCCATCGGCGTGACGACGTTCACCAACCCGCGCGGCCTGGAGGAGCTCGGCAACAGCTACTGGGGCGAGACCTCCAACAGCGGCCAGCGCCTGACGGCTGCGGGGGCCGGCAACGGCGCAGGTGAGGTGATCGGCGGCGCCCTGGAGCAGTCCAACGTCGACTCGGCCGCGGAGTTCGTGCGCCTGATCCAGGCCCAGCGCGGCTTCCAGGCCAATGCGCGGATCATCTCGGTCCAGGACCAGCTCCTGGAGGAAGTCGTCAACGTGGTCTGACCCCAGGGGCGCTAGCCCTAGCCCCCTGAGGTCCCTGGCGACCCGCACCGGCCCCGACCGGTGCGGGTCGCTTTCGTTCGGGCGTACTGGTCGTACGGTGCCGCGACCATTTTGGTCGTACGGTGCCGCGACCATTTGGCCCATCGGCGATCAGCGGCGCTGCGAATCGGGAGCGCTTGCGCGCCGATGGGCCAAATGGTCGCGGCACCGTACGACCAGTACGACCAAAATGGTCGCGGCACCGTACGACCAGTACGACCGCCCCACGACCGCGCGAGAGCGACCCGGCCACCGGAAAGTCCTTCCCCGGGAGAAACCTCGGCGCTTGCCGGGCGGAAGGACTTTCCCGCGACGGGCGTGCTCGCGGCTCCCGGACGCCCCTACGGGCCCTGTGGGCCCACCGGTCGCTTGGCACCGCGCTTGCGACCTGACCGGTATGGATTCCGGTCTCTACTCCGCCGTCGGCTCGATGCGCAGTTCCCTGCGCTCGCTCGACGTGCTGGCCCACAACCTCTCCAACCTCGGCACCCACGGCTACAAGCGCCGCAGCCCCAGCGCCAAGCTGTTCGACGCCCACACCGACTTCGGCCAGACCCGAGCCATCGGCACCCGCGGTTGGGTCGACCACGGCCAGGGCGGCCTCGATCAGACCGGCGACGACTTCCACCTGGCCCTGATGGGTGAGGGCTTCTTCGCCGCCGAGTCACCCGAGGGCGAGGTCTACACCCGCGTCGGGCGCCTGTCCTTCGACGCCGATGGGAACCTGACCACGGCCGAGGGCTACCCGATGGCCTGGGAGAACCAGGAGGTTGCTCTCAACCCCAGCGGCGAGGCCCCGGTGATCGACGACAACGGCCAGGTCTACCAGGGCCTGGTCAGCATCGGCCGCCTGAAGTTGGTGGCCTTCGCCGACAAGCGCGACCTGAATGAGACCAGCGCGGGCTACTGGCTCGCCCGGCCCAAGGCCCAGCAGGTCCCGCCCGACGCCCAAGTGCGCCAGGGCTTCCTGGAGCGCTCCAACTCGGAGGGAGTGGTCGAGCTGATCGACCTCGTCGAGAACCAGCGGGCCTACGAGATCGCCTCGAAGGCCGTCACGCAGATCGACCAGAGCTACCGCCGGCTCAACCAGGGTCGTTCCTGAACCACGGCCCCCCAACGGAGACTGATCGATGATCCGCGCCATGCGCACCGCCGCCTCGGGCATGACCGCCCAGCAGATGAACGTCGACACGATCGCGAACAACATCGCGAACGTGAACACGACCTCGTTCAAACGCGACCAACTGTCGTTCCGCACCGCCCTGTACCGCACCTATCGCGAGCCGGGCGCCGCCACCGCGGGCAACTTCTCCAACCCCACCGGCCTGCAGGTCGGCTCCGGGGTCGAGGTCGGCAGCTCGCTCAAACTCCACGAGCAGGGCGACCTCGAGTTGACCAACAACCCGCTCGACATCGCCATCAACGGCCCCGGCTACTTCCGCGTGCAGCTCGGCAACGGCGAGTTCCGCTACACCCGGGACGGTTCCTTCCGCCAGGACGGCGACGGTACGGTGGTCACCGCCGACGGCTATCGCCTCGATCCGCAGATCAAGATCGACGGTCTGACCAGCATCGCCGTGGGCCAGGACGGCAGCGTCTCCGGCGAGACCTCCTCGGGCGGTCGCACCAACGTCGGCGCGATCCAGATCTTCCGCTTCGCCAACGTCGGCGGCCTCAAGGCCACCGACGCCAACCTCTTCTCCGAGACGCTCAGCTCCGGCCCCGCCCAGCAGACGGTGCCCGGCGACGCCGGCGCCGGCTTCCTGCGGCAGAACTTCCGCGAGCGCTCGAACGTGCAGATCGTCGAGGAGCTGATCGAGCTGATCCAGGCCCAGCGCAACTACGAGGTCAACAGCCGGACGATCCGGGTGGCCGACGAGATGCTGCAGCAGGTCGGCCAACTCATCCGCTGAGCGGAGCTCCTGACCATGTTGATCCTCGCATCCCTATTGCTGTCGACCGGCGTCACCGTCGTGCTTCCCGCCGAAGCACGGGTGACCGGCACCCAGATCGTGCTGGGCGAGATCGCGGACGTCGTCGCCGACGACGCCCAGCTCGCCCGCGCGGTCGAAGAGGTCCGCATCGGCTACGCTCCGGCGCCGGGCTACAGCCGCCTCCTGCGCAACGACCAGATCGGCCTCGAGCTGCAGAAGGCCTTCCCCGACGTGACCTGGACCTTCAAGGGCCAGCCGGCCACGCGCATCTGGCCCGTGGTCCACACCATCTCCGCCGACAGCCTGGTGGCTGCAGCCCGTGCGGAGCTGTCTGCGGCCTCGATCGGATTGGACGTCGAGTACGTGCTGTCCTCGCAGTTGCAGGACGTGCGCGTCCCCGG
Source organism: Engelhardtia mirabilis (assembly GCF_007748095.1). NCBI lineage: Bacteria > Pseudomonadati > Planctomycetota > Planctomycetia > Engelhardtia > Engelhardtia mirabilis. The sequence goes on along the minus strand of NZ_CP036287.1, from coordinate 6,835,858 downwards.
CCTCGAGAACGCGTTCCGACTGCGCGGAGCCCTGGACCGGCCGACGCTGGAGACGGGCGGCCTGACCGTGCCGGTGCAAGTGCTGTTGAACGGCGAGGTCTACCGCACGGTTCACACCACTTGGGACGTGAAGGTCTGGCAGGAGCTGCCGGTCCTCGCCCGTCGCACCGTGGCCGGCGAGCCCTTGAGCGCGAGCCTGTTCGAGACCCGACGCGTGCTGCTCGATCCGCGCAACGAGGGCCAGCCGGTGCCCATGGCCTTGATCACCGGCTCGACCGCCGCGCGCACCCTGCGCGAAGGCCAGGTCGTCACTGCCGCCGACGTCCACAGGCCGATCGCGATTCGCTCCGGCGACGCCGTCTTCGTCGAGGTCGTCCGCGGCTCGGTCACCGCGCGGGTGATCGGCACCGCCATCGGCTCGGGCTCCCTGCGCGACAAGGTCCTGGTGCGCTTGGACCTCTCCGGCCGCGAGATGCTCGGAACCGTCGAGAGCTCCGAACTCGTGCGCGTCGAGCTGGGTCTCGACCGCTGATCGCCCGACCGACCCCTCCCCTCAGCCAGCTACCTCATCCCATGCGTTCCCGAGTCCTCCTGCTCTGCCTGGCCATCGCAGCGGCCACGCCCGTCGACAAGGTCGCCGCCCAGGTCCGGCCCGGGTCGATCTACGACGTCGAGCACGGTCCCATCGACCTGATCGCGAACAAGACGGCGCGTCGCGTGGGCGACCTGGTGACCGTGCTGATCAGCGAGACCCAGGACGTCAGCAACGAGGAGAGTTCGGGCATCACCAAGGAGACCGCGCTGACCTACGAGTTGCTGAACCTCGACGTCCTGCCCGGCGCCTTCGACACCCTGCCCAGCCTCGACGCTTCGTCCAGTTCGGAGTTCGGCGGCCAGGCCACGGTCTCCAAGCGCGGCACCTTCGAAGCCCGCCTGACCGCCATGGTCGTGGACGTGCTGCCCAACGGGAACCTGGTGATCAGCGGCCGTCGCGAGGTACGCGTGGACAAGGAAGTCAAGCTGATCGAGTTCTCCGGTGTCGTCCGCAAGTACGACGTGAGTGCGGCCAACACGGTCACCTCCGAGCTCGTGGCCGACGCACGCGTCGCCTACACCGGCAACGGGCCGCTGACCAAGGCCTCCGCTCGCAACGGCTTCGGCGCCTGGGTCTTCGACGCCCTCGACTGGCTCTGGCCCTTCTGATTCCGGCTGCCACTTCGCCGCGTGATCCGTCCAACAGCCGCCTTCCCCCGCACTCGCTTCCATGTCTGCCACGCTCCTCGCCCTGCTGCTGCAAGTCCCGGCGGCCACCCTGCCGACCGGCAGCCCCTGGCCCACGGGCCAGACCGCGCCCGTCGCCAACGCCGGCGTCCAGCGCGAGGTCTACGTGGGCGGGATCGAAGCCGCGCAGCCGATCGCCGGGCAATCCAGCTCGAGCGTCGTCACGCGCCCGCGCATCGACCCGCAGCTCGCCCGCGGCAGCGACGGCAGCCTCTCCGTGCGCGTGCGCGACCTGGCGCGGGTGCGCGGTCAGGAAGACAACATCATCCACGGCATCGGCCTCGTGACCGGCCTCGCGGCCTCGGGTGATTCCGGCCTGCCGGCGCGCCAGGCCATCGCCAACCTGCTCAAGACCAAGAACATCAACATCGAGCCCTCCCAGTTGGCCACCAACAACGTGGCCGTGGTCTGGCTCGAGGCGACGCTGCCCCCCGGCGTCAAGCCGGGCTCCAAGCTCGACGGGCGCGCCTCGTCGATCTACGACGCCGAGAGCCTGGTCGGTGGCACCCTGGTCTGGGGCGAGCTGACCGACCCCACCGGTCGGCAGGTCTACGCCACGGCCAGCGGCCCGGTCAGCGTGGGCGGCTTCTCGGCCGGCGGCGACGGCGCGTCCGCGGTCCGCAACCACCTGACCGTCGGGATCATGCCCGACGGGGTCAAGGTCGAGCGCGAGGTGCCGACGAAGCTCGTGATGGACCAGGGCTACCTGTACCTGGACCTCAAGGCCAAGACCGGCAGCTTTGGCAACGCGGTGCGAATCTCCGATCGCGTCAACGAGATGATCCCCGGCATCGCCGTGCCGATGGACGGCATGAGCGTGCGCGTGGAGGTGCCCGGCTGGGTCACGCCCTCCGAAGAGGTGCGCTTCCTGAGCTCGATCCTCGAGCTGGGCGTGCAGCCCGAGGCTTCCTCGCGCGTGGTGATCAACGAACGCACCGGCGTGATCGTGCTCGGCGAAGAGGTGCGCCTGACCCGCGGCGCGATCACCAAGGGCAACCTGACGGTGACCATCGCCGAGTCGCCCGAGGTCAGCCAGCCGGCGCCCCTGTCCGAGGGCGAGACCACCGTCGTGCCGCGCACCAACCTCTTGATTGAAGAGGAGCAACGCGCCCTCTCGATCATCAACGGTGCCGCCTCGCTCCAGGAGGTGGTCGAAGTGCTCAACGTGCTGGGCGTCAGCCCGCGCGACATGATCGAGATTCTGCAGTCGATGGCGCAGTCGGGGATGCTCCACGCAGACCTCGTGATCCAGTGAGGAACGTAGCCAGATGATCGACAACAACTTCGATGGCCTGACACGAGCGCGCGAGGCCGGCATCGATGCCGGCATCGGCGGGCTGCGCAAGGCCGACCAGCTCAAGGCGCGCATGCAGAACGCGGGCGTGGACAAGGTCGCCCGCGAGTTCGAGCGCCTGTTCGCGTCGATGCTGGTCAAGGAGATGCGCGCGACCCTGCAGGACGGCATGTTCGGCAAGGGCGCTGGCAGCGACACCTACGGCGCTTGGTTCGACGAGCACATCGGCGCGTCCCTGGCGGACACCGGCGCCCTGGACATGGCGGGCATCCTGCGCGCCGGTCTGCCCCAGGGCGAGGTGATCAGCGCCGAGACGCTGGAAGCCGAGCGCAAGGGCGAGGCTCCGCCCGCCGACGACGAGGTCGACACTGCCGCGGATGCGAGGCCGCTCGAGCGATGACCTGGCAAGCCTGGCTGCGTAAGGCCGAGTCCTGGGCGCAGGAGGAGCAGGGCGCGCAACTGCGCCTGCTCGAGGCCCTGCGCGAGCACGAGGCCAGCCTGTCGGGCGGCGATCCGGGCGAGATCGAGCGCACCCTGGGCCTGATCCGCGACGCGATCTCGGGCGAGAACCAACGCGCACGGCGCCGCCGCGAGTGGCTCGGCGGTCTCGGCAGCGCCTGGGGCGTCGAGCCCCTGACCTTGACCCTGCGCAGCGTCGTCGAACGCGCGGGCGAGGCCGGCGGCCTCCTGTCGCGGCAGCGCACCGACCTCGAAGCCACCACACGCCTGGTGGTCGAGACCGCTCGGCGGGTCTCCCTGATCGCGCGCCAGCAGCGCGCCGTGGTCGGCGAGATCCTCACCATGTTCACCGGCGTCGACCCCACGGTCGGCGGCGACTCGCGCGGCGCCCTCGTCCACTTGGAGGCCTGACCCATGAGTCGCATCGGTCTCGGAACCGGCCTGCGGGCCCTGTTGGCCTCCCAGTTCGCCCTGAACACGGTCGGCCAGAACATCGCCAACGCCAACACGCCCGGCTATTCGCGCCAGGGCATCGAGCTCGGCGCCAGCCGACCCCAGAACCTGGGGCGCTTCTTCGTCGGTAGCGGCGTCGAAGTGCTGGGCGTCAATCGCAAGATCGACGAGCTGCTCGAGCGGCGCATCCTGACCCAGACGGCAATCACCGGTCGCCTGGACCAGACCACTTCGACCCTCTCGGAGATCGAAGCCCTGTTCGCGGACTTCGAGGGCTACGGCCTGGGGTCGCAGATGGACGACTTCTTCTCTTCCACGGCGCAGCTCTCGGCCAACCCCCAGGATCCGATCCTGCAGTCCGGCGTGGTGCAGTCCGCGGTGCAGATGAGCGCGCGCTTCCAGTCCCTGTACACGGGACTGCAGGACCTGGGCAGCGAGATCGGCGTCCAGGCCAAGGTCCTCTCCGGCGACGCGAACCAGTTGGCGACCGAGATCGCGCGCCTCAACGGCGAGATCGCCCAGGCGGAGTCGGCCGGGGTTCTGGCCAACGACCTGCGCGACTCACGCCAGCTCGCGCTCAAGGAGCTCTCCGAGCTGGTGGACGTCAAGGCCACCGAGGACGGCCAGGGCATGGTGCGGGTGCAGGTCGCCGGCAACATCCTGGTCAACGGGACCACGGCCCAGAAGCTGACCGTCGAGACCAATGCCAACAACGAGCTGGCCCTGCGGATCTCCGGCTCCAACGGCTTCGTGCCGATCGAGGGCGGCCGGCTGGGCGGGCTGGTGGACGTGCGCGAGGGCACCATTCCGGGGCTCGGGAGCGAGCTCAACGCCCTGGCCCGCGAGCTGATCATCTCGATCAACGCCAAGCACTCGGTCGGTGTGCCGGCTTCGGGTTCGTTCCAGAATCTCACCTCCAGCTACCAGGCCAAGGATGTGGACGGCGACGGCCAGGCCGGTGACGAGCTCCTGCGCGACTCGCTGCCCTTCGCGGTGACCGACGGCAACCTGGTCGTCAACATCTCCAACCGCGACACGGGGGCGATCGAGCGCTACGAGATCGAGATCGATGCCGAGCGCACCACCGTCGACCAGTTCGCGGCGGCGCTCTCCAAGGTCCCGCGTCTGAACGCCGAGCTGGACCCCTTCGGTCGCCTGCAGATCGTGGCCGACGCCGGCTTCGGCTTCGACTTCTCCAAGCGCCTGGACCCCAACCCGGATCCGGACGGCACCTTCGGCGGCGGCGGAGCCTCCCTGGGCACGCCCGAGGCCGGCCCCTTCAACCTGGCCGACGGCGACACCCTCGAGATCGAGGTCCCGGCCGGCGGCGGCGGCACTACCACGGTGCAGGTGGAGTTCGACCTCTCCAGCTTCGTCGACATCACCGAAGCGACCGCCGACGAAGTCGCCGCCGCGATCAGCTCCAGCCCCGACGTGATCGCCGCGGGCCTGCGCGCGGTCGTGCAGGACGGCCACGTCTTCCTGCAGACCGAGGACACCGGCGCCAGCGCCCAGTTCACGGTCCAAGCCGGTTCGGCGATCACCGCCCTGGGCTGGGACGACAACGCCGGCATCCCGGTGACCGGTTCGGCGGACGCGGTCGACATCGTCGTCAGCGGCGTCTACGAGCTCTCCAAGAACAACACCTTCTCCTTCGTGCCGCGCAACGATGGCGTGATCGGCACGACGCCCGACCTGATCGTCGACGTCTTCGACGCCGAGGGCGAGATCGTGACCTCCCTGCAGGTGGGCGCGGGCTACCAGCCCGGGACCAAGCTGACGGTGGTCGAGGGCGTCGAGGTGACCCTGGGGCTCGGCAGCCTCTCGGCTTCGAACAACGACCGCGTGGCCTTCGACGTGGTCGCCGACTCCGACGAGTCCGACGTGCTGGTGGCCTTCGGGATCAACTCCTTCCTGACCGGCACCGATGCGTCCGACATCGGCGTGCGCACGGACCTGGAGTTCGACGCCTCGCTGCTGGCCGGCTCGGCCACCGGCGCCGAGGGTGACAACGGCGTCTTGCTGAGCATCGTGCAGCTCGAGTCCGAGCACCGCTCCGGGCTCGGCGGCGAGACGATCGGCGGGCGCTACGCTCGCACCGTGGGAGACTTCGGCTTCGAACTCGCCAGCGCCGACTCGGCCCTCTCGGCCAGCGGCGTGCTGGTCGACAGCCTCGAGAGTCGCCGCGCCGCCGTCTCGGGCGTCAACGTCGACGAGGAGCTGGTGGACATGGTGCGCTTCGAGCAGGCCTACAACGCCGCCGCGCGCTTCATCGACGTCGTCAGTCGGCTCGAGCAGGAACTGCTCCAAATCATCTAGGTCGATCGATCCATGCGAGTCAGTACCAACTCCCTCTACCGACGCCTCGTCGCCGGCATCAACGTGAACACCCAACGCATGGTTCGCGCGCAGGAGCAGGTCTCCTCGGGCCGCCGGCTGGTGCGACCGTCGGACGACCCCAGCGGGACGTCGCGGGTGCTGACCCTCGAGCGTGAGCTCGCGGACGCAGGCCGAGTACGCAAGTCGATCGGTCTGGGCCGCACCTTCGTGGACTCGGCCATGAGCACCCTGCAGGAGGGCTCGGGCCTGCTGGCGGAGGCGCGCTCGCTGATGATCCAGGGCATGAACGGCACCGTCGACCCGAAGTCGCGCACCGCGATCGCGGACCAGATCGACCTCCTGCGGCTCGAGATGCTGGAGCTCGGCAACCGCAAGAGCGCCGACCGCTTCCTGTTCGCCGGCTCGCAGACCGGTGACGAGCCCTGGATCGACCAGTCCGTCGGCGGCTACAAGCGCGTCAGCTACGCCGGCGACGAGGCCACCCAGGACCTGCGCCTGGGCGGCGGCGTGACCATCGGCCTGAACGTGCCCGGCACCGAGGCCTTCGCGAAGGTCGAGCCCGGCGGCGTGACCTTCTCCGGCCTGACCGGACTGGCCAAGGGTCTGACCGCCTCCGAGGGCACGGCCTGGGAGTCGATCACGATCCGCAATACCGGCGTGGACCTGGGCAACCTGGCCTCGGTCGGCATCACCGCGGCGGGGAGCGGCTCGCCCACGCTCCTGCAGACCGAGGACATCGTGGTCGACGCCGCCTCGGGCACGATCCGACTGGGCAATGGCCCGGCCGTGAAGCTCCCGGCGTCGAGCTCGCCCTCATCCAACAGCGTCAAGTTGACCGACGAGCACGGCGGCCAGCTGGTCGTGGATGCGAGCGGATGGACCGGCGCCGACTACAGCGGATCGGTGTCGGGCACCGGCACGATCCAGCTCGGCAGCACTCCGGCTCAGGCCATCGACTTCACCGACGGCGACTTCCGCCTGCAGAACGCCGCCACCGGCACGGTGCTGCACGTGGACCTGTCCGAGGTGCGGCGCGCGGGCGAGGAGCTGATGCAGTTCTCCGGCAACGTCAACGTCTTCGACCTCCTGGCGGGGGTGTCGCAGGACCTGCGCAATTCCGCCGGCCTGACCGGCTCGGAGATCACCGATCGGCTCAACATCCGCCTGGGCGAGCTCGATCGGCACGCGGACAACCTGCTGGTCGCCGATGGCGTGCTGGGCTCCCGTTCCAAGCGCCTCGAGGACACGGAGAGTCGTTTCGGCAACGCCGTGGTCCAGATCAGCGGCTTGATCTCGTCGGTGCAGGACGCCGACTACGCGGAGGTCGTGCTCGACCTGCGCCAGGCCGAGAGCACCCTGCAACTGACCCAGGCGACCGGCACGCGCCTGATCCAGCGCACCCTGCTCGACTTCCTGCGGTGATCGAGAGGAGCACGACCGACCATGAATGAGATCCCGATCCTCCCCGGCTCCGGCGGAACCGAAGCCCTGCGCGGCCCCGGTGAAGCCAAGCGCACCGAAACGGCCAGCCCCGACGCGCCGGCCTTCCGCTCGCTGCTCGAACAGCTCGAACAGCGCGCGCAGGAGTTGCGGCGTCACGAGGCCGAGGTGGGCGACGCGAGTCGCCTGGCCGGGGCCCTGGGCGACGCGCGGGCTTCGCTCGAGGACGCCCTGACCCTCAAGGACCAGCTGCTGGAGGCCTACCGCGCGAGCTTGAGTCGCGGCGAGCCCGAGGCCCAGGGAACGGGCGAGTGAGCGTCGCGACGAAGGCCGAGCAGGTCCTGCCCGGCGCCCGTCAGCTGATCGAGCGGGTCATGCGCGGCGGTGGCTCCGTGGCCGCCGAGTGTCCGCTGGTCTTCGAAGGCCCCCTGGGGGCCCAGCGACCTGGCCGTGTCGTGGCCCTGTCCGAGGACGGCGCCGTTTGCTCCGCCTGCGCGATCCTGCCCCGCGACTTCGTCGTCCCCGGCGGCAGCCTGCGCCTGGGCCTGATCGGCTACGTGGCCACCGACACCAACACCCGCGGCCGCGGCTTCGCCTCCAGCGTGCTCGACGCGGCGGAGGCCGCCCTGGCGGACCGCGGCTGCGTGGCGAGCCTGCTGTGGGCCGACGACGCGAGCTTCTACCAGCGCCGCGGCTACCACGCCCTGGGCCGCGAGCTGGACTTCGCCCTCGACGCGGGCGCCCTGGAGGCCCTGCCCCACTGGGCTTCTACCCGCGCCTACGACCCCGAACGCGACAGCGAGTCCGTCCAGGCCCTGATGGCCGCACGGCCGATCCGGGTCGAGCGCAGCCTGGACGAGACCCGCGCCCTGCTCGCCATCCCCGGCCTGCGCACGCGGGTCGCGACCCGCGGCGATCGAGTCGTGGCCTACGCCTGCGAGGGCAAGGGGCCCGATCTGCGCGGGGCCGTGCACGACTGGGGTGGAGAGACCCTGGCTGTCCTGGCGCTGATCGGCGAGTTGGCCGCCCCCCACGTGGCCGCCGGCCGGCGGGCCTTCGTGCTGACACCCCACGCGAGCCTTCCGACCGTCCGCGGACTGCTCGACCTCGGCCTGCGCGCGGAGCCCGGGGTGCTAGGGATGGGGCGCCTCCTGGCGCCCGAGGCAGCCCGCGCGCTGCTGGGCCCGGCCGCTGCGCACCTGCCCCAGGATCAACTGCTGGCGGCGCTCTTGCCGACCCCAGCCGACGCGGACAGCTGCGGTCCCTTCGGGGCGCTGTTCGCCTGGGGCCTCGACTCCATCTGAGCGCTCGAGCCCGCTGTTGGGCTCGCGAGCGGGCCGTTCCCCGATCTGCCCCGACCGGTGGGCGTCGCCGCGCGGCAGACTGTGGACGAAAGGGTCCGAGGTCCACGAACTTGAACGAGCGTTGGCGAGCAGTGGTCGTCGAGAGCGACCCGAGGGGCATCGAGGAGCTGCGGTGCGTCCTGGATCAACCCGGCGCGCCGCCCCTGGATCTCGTCCTGGCCACGACCGCCGGCGAGGCGCGGGTGGCCCTCGACGCCGCGCCCTGCGAGGTGATCCTCTTGGACCTCGAGTTCGGCGCCGCCGCCGACGACGCGAGTGCCGCCGGATGCGTCGACGCCCTGGCCCTGGTGGCCGAGTTCGGCGCGCGCTGGCCAGTGGTCCTCTTGGCCCGCGAGGACCATCCCGAGCTGGTCGACCGCACCCTGCGCTCGGGCGCCCAGGACCTGCTCCTGCGTGGCCAGTTCAACGGCCCCGCCCTGCGCCGCACGATCGAGCGCGCGCGCATGCGCGCCTCCCTGGTGCGCGAGCTGGATCTGGTTCGGCGCCGCTACGTCCTGGCCACCGAGGCTAGCCACGACGTCATCTGGGAATGGGACATCGGAACCGGCGAGGTCATCTGCTCGGCTGCCCTGAAGGAGCTGCTCGGCATCGATCCGACCGAGCTCGGAGGCCGCCTCGACTCCTGGATCGAGCTGGTTCACCCTTCCGAGCACACGCGCTTTCGCGACGGCCTCGCGCGCCTCTTGGAGCAGCCGCTCGAGCGCTTCCGGATCGAGTGCCGCATGCGCGACCGCGAGCGCGGCTACCGCATGATCCGCCTCCAGGGGCGGGCGGTGATCGACGCCCACGGCCGCCCCGAGCGCATGGTCGGATCCCTGCGCGACGTGACCTACGCCCGCGCCGAGGTCGAGCGTTTGATGCACGACGCCCACCATGACGCGCTGACCGGCGCGGTGACCCGCGGCGTGCTGCTCGACCGCGTGCGCCAGGCGGTCGAGCGCGGACGGCGGCGCCCGGGCCTGCGCACGGCGGTCATGTTCATCGACCTGGACCGCTTCAAACCGCTCAACGACGAGCACGGCCACGCGGCCGGGGACGCGGCCCTGATCGAGGTCGTGCGGCGACTGCGCGGCTGCCTGCGCCCGGCCGACACGGTCGCGCGCATGGGCGGCGACGAGTTCGGGGTGTTGCTCGAGGACCTGGACGGGGCCCGCGATGCCGAGCACGTGGCGCGCCGCATCCTCGCCAGCCTCCGCAAGCCCTTCCAACTCGACGGCCTCAACCTCGACCTGGCGGCGTCGATCGGGCTGGTGGTCGTCGTCGGCGACGGTCCGGATCCGGACGAGGTCCTGCGCCGCGCGGACCGCGCCATGTACCACGCCAAGGCCGCGGGTCGAGCGGCCCTGGCGATCTGGAGCTCGGACCTGGAGTCGGACGAGGAGCTTGGGGAGTTCGAGCTCGAACCCCAACGACGGCCCGCGGACCAACCGCGCCTGGTCGTGCGGCCGGTGGTGGAGCTGATCTCGCGCGCGACCGTCGGTGCCGAGATCGGCGCCTGCTACGGGCCCGACTCGCCGCCGCGCCCACTGGACCCGATCGGTGTCGAGGCGCTTCTGAGGCTGCTAGGCGGGGCCGCACCGCAAGCGGCTCGCGCGCGGCTGATCGACCTGCGGGTGTCGGCCTCGTGCCTGATGACCTCCACCACCGCGGTGACCCTCGAGCACGTCCTGGATGCCCTCTCCGTGGGGTCGAATCGCGTGCGTCTGGCCCTGCCCGAGGACTCGCTGGTGCTCGGAGGCGACGAGCTGGCCGCCGGTGTGCGTCGCCTGCGAGCGCGGGGACACGCGGTGCTCGTCGACGACTTCGGCGAGCGCTACGCGCCCCTGGCCCTGTTGCGGCGGGGCGGGGTGGACGGCGCGCGCCTGGCGCCGCGCATGCTCGAGGCCGGCGGGGACGAAGCCCTGCTCGAGGTCATCGTGCAGCACTGCCTGCGCAACGGCTTCGAGCTGGTGGCGACGGGAGTCGATCGCGAGCGTGCGGCGGAGCGGCTGATCGCCGCCGGCTGCGCCCTCGCCAGCGGCCCCCATCTAGGCGAGCCCCGGCCCCTGGGCTCGGACCCCTGGAGCTGGATCCGCCCAGCCGCCGTCGGACGGACCGAGTCTTAGCCCGCATCGGTCACCAGGATCCGCGCCCGCCCGCCGGGGTGGCTGGAGCCCCGGGAGTCTGGGGCGGGGCCGGCGGCGGGTCGGGGATCCGCGGCGGAGGCGTGGGGGCGACCTCCGGACGATCCGGCCCGGGACCCGTAGGGACCTCGGGTTTGGGCGCGGTGGGCCTGTTGGGGACCGGCGGCGTGAACCCGGGGGGTTCGGCCGGCCCGCCCGGAGTCGGGTCGCCTCCGCCGGCACTCACGGGCGCGTCAAGACCGGCCACGGCGCGTCAGCTCCTCTTGCACTTCACCGCAGGCCTCGAGGGTCTGCTCCCAGGCGCGCGTGAGCTCGGATCCCACCCTGCTGGCGCCCTTGGCGGCCGTTCCCCGCGCGGCGCGGATGCGGTCGGCCAGGTCCCGGCGCTGGCGATCCAGCTCGCCCCTGCGGTCCTCGAGTTCCTTGGCTCCCAGGTGTGCCTCGAGCCGCAGCTCGTCGCGGGTGCGGGCCAGGCGGTCGCGCAGGTGCGAGACATCCCGCGAGATGGCGGTGACGATCTTCTGACGGGTCTCAGTGGCGGTTTGCATGGTGTCTCTCCGGGTCGGCTGGTTGGCGGCGGGTGGGCGGGATCGGCGATCAGTGGCCGTCGGCCGCGTCCTCGACGTTCTCAGCGGCGTCTTCGACGCCGTCCTGGATGTTCTGCGCGGCATCGCCGACGGCGTCCGCGGCGTCTTCGGCGGTGTCCTCGATGGTCTCCGCCGCATCGGCGTGCTCATCGGTGCAGCCGGTCGTAGCCAGGGCCAGGGCGGCCAAGGTGGCGCCGGCCGCGAGACGTAGGAGGTGGAGGCGGGTCTTGTCGGTGGGGTCTTGCATCGGATTCTCGGATTTCGTCGGTGGGTGGATGGGTCGCCTCGAGGCGATCGATGCGCTGTACCAGCCCGCGGATCTCGTCGCGGACGCTTCCGCAGACGTGCAGGCCGATCGGCGTGGCGCGGCTGCGGTCGAGTCGCAACTGGAAGTTCTGGGCCCGCTGTCGAGCGAGGCGCAGGGCCAGGCGGAGGTCGCCCAGGCGGCGGTCGTCGCTCGGGCGTTCGCGGGCCGGCGCGCGGCTGATGTCGAGCGCCGCCGCGAGCAGTCGCCGGGCGGATCGGGTCGTCGTCGGCTGGGGCTGCGAGCGCTTCACGCGAGCCCGGATCAGTAGCGGTTGCCGCTCTCGAAGCGCGCGAGCTCCTGCTCGGCCTTGTCCTTGGCCACGCCGTAGCGCTGCTGGATCTTGCCCACGAGCTTGTCGCGCTTGCCCTCGACCTCCTTCAGGTCGTCGTCGGTGAGCTTGCCCCACTGCTCCTTCACGGCGCCCACGGCTTGCTTCCAGTTGCCTTCGATTCGGTCGGTCTTCATGACGCGGTCCTTTCGCTGTCGGTTGTGGTGACGGGACGGGTCCCGGCCCCGGCCCCGGCCCCGGCCCCGGATCCGGGGGGCACTCTTACAACTCCTGTGCCAGGCTCCGCCCCTGACACCTAACTCACTCGCCCGCAGTGATTTGAGGTACGGTCTGCGCTGCCGCTCGAGGGCTTGCTCGGAGTTCTTGCGGCTGAACCTCCGATCGCTGTGTGCTACGGCCTCCGGAGTGAGAACACCGATCCAGATGCCCCCCGAAGACGTGTCCACCGAAGTCCAGCGCGCCCACGCCAAGTCCGAACGCGACACCACCGACCTGATCGGTCGCCTGCGAGCGGCGGGGCTGCAGATCGTCGAGCGCGACTCGCGCCCCCTGCTCGACCAGCTCGAGACAAGCCGCGACGTCGACGTGTTGGTGGCCCGGCGCGATTCGCTCAGCCCGGAGGACCTGGAGGCGATCGAGGCGAGCGTCGAGGTCGACGGAGCACCGTCCGTCGTGGTGCTCGGCACCGACGTGGGCGCCCACGACCGCACGAGCCTGCTGGCCGCCGGCGTGACCCACGTGGTCGATGGCGGCCTCGGTTCGAAGTGGCTGCGTACGGCCCTCGACGCCGTGGCCCGTGCCGAGGCGGAGTCGGCGAGCCTGTCCGACGAGCCGCGACTGTCCGACTTCATCTCCCACAGCAGCTACATGCGACGCTTCGTGGAGTTGGTGCGCCGCGTCGCGGACGCCGATTCGACGTTACTGATCACCGGCGACACGGGGGTCGGCAAGGAACGCCTGGCCCGGGCGATCCACGCCGAGCGGAGCGACCCCGATTCGCCCTTCGTCGCCGTCAACTGCGGCGCCCTCCCGGAGCAGCTGCTCGAGAGCGAGCTGTTCGGCCACGTCAAGGGCGCCTTCACCGGGGCTGACGACGACCGCAAGGGACACTTCCAGGCGGCCGACGGCGGAACGCTCTTCCTGGACGAGATCGGCGAGATGCCGCAGCACGTACAGGTCAAGTTGCTCACGGTGCTCGAGCGCCGGGAGGTCGTGCCGGTGGGGTCCTCCGAGGGGCGACCGGTGGACGTGCGCGTGCTGGCCGCAACCAACCGCGACCTGCGCGACGAGGTCGCCGCCGGGCGCTTTCGCGAGGACCTCTACTACCGCCTGAACGTCATTCCGCTCGAGATTCCGAGCCTGAAGGAGCGTCGCGAGGACATCCCTGACCTGGTCGGTTCGATGATCGCCTGGTTCCGCCGGGACCTCGACCGTCGCGAGGTGCAGGGCATCGAGCCCGCAGCGCTGCAGGCCCTGATGGACTACTCCTGGCCGGGCAACGTGCGCGAGGTGTCGAATGCCATCGAGCGCGCCGTGCTGCTGTGCGAGGGCGACGAGATTCGTCTGCGGGATCTGCCCGAGGAGGTGCGCGGGACGGCGGCGCCCTTGGAGGCCCCTGGTCGTGACACGCGAGCCGGGGACAGCACCGCGCCGGGCGCGAGCTCAACTGCCGACCTACCCGCCGATTGGCGCGAACTCTCCTTGAAGGAGATCCGCCAGGCCGCTGCGGACCGCTGCGAGCGGGCCTTCCTCGACGCGGTGATGGACGAGGTAGGTGGCATCGTGAAGGACGCAGCCGCCCGCTGCGGGATCGCGCCGCGCTCGCTCTACGACCGCCTGCGGCGCCACGGGATCCGCAAGGAAGACTACCGCTGAGCGCGCCGGCGGCCGGCTCCCCGGGCCGTCAACCGGCGGCGTAGTTGCCGGGGAAGAGCTCGCGCTCGACCGCCTCGATCACGATGTGGAGGACCTTGATGTGGACCTCCTGGATGCGGTCCGAGGTGGTCGCCTCGGGCACGACCACGGCGATGTCGACCTGATCGAGCAGCTTGCCGCCGCCCTTGCCGAGCAGGCCCACCGTGGTCACCCCGCGCTCCTTGGCGACCTCGACCGCGCGCAGCACGTTGGGGGAGTTGCCGCTGGTGGACAGGCACACCAGGAGGTCGCCCTGCTTGCCGTAGGCCTCGACCTCGCGCGCGAAGACCTCGTCGTAGCCGAAGTCGTTGGCGATGCAGGTCAGGTGGCTCGGGTCGGAGAAGGCCACCGCACCGATCGCGTCCCGGTTGCCGCGGAAGCGCCCGGTCCACTCCTCGGCGAAGTGCATCGCGTCGCACATGGAGCCGCCGTTGCCGCAGGCCATCAGGAGCCCCTTGCGGCGCACGGTGGCCAGGGTCGCCTCGGCGAACGCCGGGACCCGGCCCAGACCCTCGGGGCTCTGGGTGAAGGCTTCCAGGGTGCGGGCAGCCTCGTCGAAGGAGGCTCGGATCGCGTCGGCGCTGGTCATCGCCACAGTCTGTCCCGAGTCCGGGCGCTCGGCAACGGTGCCCGCCCCGCGCCCCGGCCGGGCCTCTCCCGCGAACCGAAACTTGGACTCGAGGACCGATGTCTCACTATGCTCGCCCACTTCGCGGGGGCCGCTCGCCGTGCCTCCGAATTCAGATTGGCCCGATGGGAGAGAACCATGATTCGAATCAAGCCCGAGTTCCTGACCGCCGCAGCGCTGCTGCCACTGGCCTCTTGCGCCAGCATCGTCAGCAAGAGCGAGTATGCCGTGCGAATCGATACCGAGCCGACCGGCGCGGCGATCGAGATCGTCGATCGCAAGGGTGAACGGGTACACCGAGGCACCGCACCGACCACTGTCACCCTCAAGGCGAAGGCCGGCTTCTTCTCGTCGCAGTCCTACACGGTCAACGCCAGCCTGCCCGGTTACGAGCCCGAGGTCTCGACCCTCAAGGCGTCGCTCGACGGCTGGTACGTGGGCAACATCCTGTTCGGCGGCTTGATCGGTTGGCTGATCGTCGACCCGGCGACGGGCGCCATGTGGAAGCTGCCCGAATCCCATCTGATTCCGCTCTACGCGCCCGGCGAGCGTCCGCCGGAGCCGGTCGCGGAGTCGCGCGACGACGACGACTGAACCCGGGCCGGGCGGCCGCCGGGGCACTGAAGTCTCGCGGTCGCCTCAGCGCGCCGGCTCGTACCCCAAGGGCCGGCGACCGGCGTCGGAGTCACCGTCCACGGCGCGCAGCAAGGCCTGCATCGCGACCCGGTTGCCCAGGGGCGTGTAGTGGCCGGCGGCGCGACCCTCGGTGCCGAAGTAGTCCTTCGGCTGGAGGCCCACGGCCTTGGCGTGCTGCTCGAACTCCCAGCGGGCGTTGACCCAGTTCACGCCCAAGTCGGTCAGGGACTGCTCGACCAGGGGTTCGCGCCAGGTGTGGTAGGGGTACTTGAGCGCGACCTCGCCCGGGAGGATCAGGAAGCTGTGCTCGATGCCGCGCGAGGCCAGCTCTTCGTGCGCCGCCGCGAACAGGAGGGGCACGGCCTCCTGCAGGAACTCGCGGTGGCGGTCGGTGCCGTCGAAGCGCGACTGGAGCTTGTTCGGCAAGAGGTGCGACGAGTGGACCAGCCAACGCCAGGTCCACAGGTCGAACACGGAGCTGTTGCGCTCGTACCAGGCCGAGCCGCTGGGCGACTCCACGCTGTGCTCGACGAGTTGGCCGTCCTCGACCGTGAAGCGCGGCTTGGGGAAGTCGCGAATCGAGAGGTCGCAGCGGTCCAGGTCGTTGTCGAGGAAGAAGGACACGATCACCTTCGGCTTCGCCAGGCCCGACGTGTCCCAGGCCTTCAGGGTCTCGCGCAGGGTCAGGTAGATCTGGTCCAGGCCGAAGCCGCCCACGCCGTAGTTGAGCAGCAGGGCGTCGTCGATCCGGTCGGAGTCGCGGAAGAGGCCGTCGAAGCAGTCGGCGGCGGAGGTGGTGCACGCCGCGTAGGAGTCGCCGAAGAGCAGGATCGGCTGCCGGTGCTCGAGATCGCCCACTCGCGCGTGGATATAGGGGTTGGCGCTGCGACTGAAGCGTCCGCGCCAGCCCGTGATCGGGTCGGGGACACTCGCCTCGTCACGGGCAGCGCTGCCCCAACGGTGCAGCAGCGCCCAGAACATGTCGTCGCTGAGTCGATTGGCGAAGCGCTGTGGCTTGCGCAGCGTCCATTGGGTGCGCTCGACGATCGTCGGGTTGTGGCTGAACAGCAAGAACCGCAGGCCGAGCTCCACGGTCACGAGACTGATCACCGGCACCAGCGCGAGGGCCAGGAGTCGGCGCAACCAGCGGCGGGGTCGCGGGGCCTGCGGTGCCGCTGCTAGGGAGCTGTGCGCCTGGAGTACCGCGCCCGGCGTCGTTTCGGGCTTGGCGCCCAGGGGGTCGTTCGATTGAGCTTCGTCCACGGTGTTCTGGGGGGCTGGGGGACCGCTACGTTAGTCGAAGCTCCGGCCCCCGGGCCGCTCGGGGAGGCCGAATCGCGCCCCGACATGGCCGCGGGCCGGTACCTTCGCCGCGTGCCCGAACTGCCCGATATCGTCGTCTACGTCGAGGCCCTGGAGCGTTTCACCGTCGGCCGCAAGCTACTCGGCCCGCGCCTGGCGAGTCCCTTCGTGCTGCGCTCGGTCGATCCGCCCTTGGCGACCCTGGTGGGCCGGCGGGTCACGGCGGTGCGGCGCCTGGGCAAGCGGCTGGTGCTCGTCTTCGAGGACGAGCTGTTCCTGGTCTTGCATCCGATGATCGCCGGGCGCCTGCGCTGGAAGCCCGCGGGCGCGAGCATCAAGGGCCGCGGAGCCCTGGCCGCCTTCGACTTCGAGCAGGGCACCCTGATCTTCTCCGAGGCCTCCAAGCGCAAGCGCGCGTCGATCCACGTCGTGCGGGGCGAAGCGGGTCTGGCCGTCCACGATCGCGGCGGGCTCGACCTGCGCGACGCCGACCGAGCGACTTTCCTGGAGCGCCTGCGCCTCGAGAACCGCACCCTGAAGCGGGCCCTGGTCGACCCGACGACCTTCGACGGCATCGGCAACGCCTACTCGGACGAGATCCTGCACCGCGCGCGCCTGTCGCCCTTCCAACGCACGCGCGATCTGGACGACGAGCGCGGCGTTCGGCTCCAGGACGCCGCACGCGACGTGCTGCGCGAATGGACCGAGCACCACCGCGCAGCCGTGGGCGACGGCTTCCCCGACGTCGTCACCGCCTTCCATCCGCAGATGGCCGTGCACGGCAAGTACGGCCAAGCTTGTCCCGTGTGCAACGCGCCCGTGCAACGGGTGATCCACGCGGAGAACGAGTTCAACTACTGCCCCGGCTGCCAGACCGAGGGCCGCATCCTGGCCGACCGCGTGCTCTCGCGTCTGCTCAAGGACGATTGGCCGCGCAGCCTGGACGAGCTGTGAACGCCGCGGCGTGACGGCGCACAGGGCTCCATCGCGCGCCGCCGACGTTGCCCTTCCGCACCCGTCGCCGAGTCGGCGGCGGCGCCGCAAGTCGGAGGTGGTGCCTCCTCCGATCGACGGGTGAGACGGGCCTGCGGTGTACGAGGGCCCGATCAGGCGGCCGGCATGGCGCTTGCAACGGCACCTGCGTCGCTGCGGAGAGTGTCCCGCAGAAGACTCGCACTCAACCCGGAGGCCCCATGCTTCGCCTGACCATCAGCCTGCTCGTCATCGCCCTCATCGCCGCCCTCCTGGGCTTCGGTGGCATCGCCGGAGCCGCGACCGGAATGGCCCAGCTCGCCTTCTGGGTGTTCCTGGTGCTGATGCTCCTGTCGCTGGTCGTCGGCGCCGTGCGACGACCCGCAGCCGGTTGAGCGAGGCGCGCGTCAGCGCGGTCTTCACGCCATCACGACAACGCCGAACACCAAGCACCCAAGCAGATACTTCCATGCAGAAACTCAAACGCACGGCGCTTCTTACAAGCGCCCTCCTCGCCAGCACTTCCCTGACCAGTACCGCCCTCACCGGTAGCACGGTGACCCAAGTCACCAAGCCGGAGGAAGCTCGAGCCGTCACCGGCGCCCAGGTGTCGACCCACCGGCTGGTGCCCCTCGAACGCCTGCTCGGTGCCAAGGTCTTCGCGTCGATCGAACTCGAGCGCGACGGCGAACGAGCCGAGCCCCTCGCCAAGCTGGAGCGCATGACCCTCGTGGCGAGGTCCGGGGTCTTGCAAGACGCCATCCTGGTCAGCGGCGGCATCGCCGGCCTCGACGAGGACGAACGTGGGCTGCCATTGTCCGAGCTGACCTGGTCGTCCGAGCAGCGACACTGGGTCGTCTCGATGACGCGTGACGAGTTCGAGGCGATCGAGCCCATCGAGCACGAAGAGCCCACGGAGCAGGCCGAGCAAAGCTCCGAGACCGGCGTGCGCGCGGTGACCGATCCGCTGTCCACTGCCGACGTCCTGGGCCATGAAGTCCGTGCCGGTGCCCGCGGTCCGGCCTGGGGCCCCGTCGCCGATCTGTTCGTCGACGTCGAAACCCGCCGCGTGCGCTTCGCCACGGTCAAGGTGGGCGGCGTCGTCGGCATCGGCGCGACCCTCTACCCGGTGCCGTGGGCCGCGCTCGCGATCGAGTGGGTCCGTGACACCGAAGCCAGCACCCTGCGGATCGTGGTCCCGATGACCCCGGCCCAACTCGAGGCGGCGCCGAAGATCGACGCCGACGACGGGCGCACCCTCGCCTCGCCGACCTTCCGCCGCGAAGTCGAAGTCTTCTTCGGCACCGTCCCGACCGAAGCTAGCTCCTGACGCGGGCTGGGCCCCGACGGCTTCTACGACCGGTCGGCGCAGTGCGCGGTGACCGCGACGAGTCCGCGGGGCCTGCTCGAGTCACGGATCGTGAACTCGGCGGTGCTTGCGGGCGGCCAGGGCCTGCAAGTGCCGCCGAATTTCCGATCCAGGACACTAGATGGCCGCCAGCGCGCCGTCCGCGGCCTCGATCACCTGATCGATGGTCGCGTCGTCGTGGGCGGTCGAGAGGAACCAGGCTTCGAAGGGCGAGGGCGGCAGCAGCACGCCCCGCTCCAGCATGCCGTGGAAGAAGGGCACCCACCGTGCGCGGTCGGAGGCCATCACGTCGCCGAACGTCGTGACCTCCGACGCCGCCAAGTAGGGGCACAGCATCGAGCCCACCCGGCCGACGACCATCGGCACGCCGTGCTTGGCCGCCGCCGCGAGGAGTCCACGTTCGAGCCGCGCGCCGGTGGCCTCGAGGCCCTCGTAGACTCCGGGCTCGGACAGCTCGTTGAGCATCGCGACGCCCGCCGCCACCGCTAGCGGGTTCCCGCTCAAGGTGCCGGCCTGGTACATCTTCCCGGCCGGCGCGACCTGGTTCATCAGCTCCGCGCGGCCGCCGTAGGCACCGATCGGCAGGCCCCCGCCGATGACCTTGCCCAGGGTCACCAGGTCCGGCATCACGCCGCAGCGCTCCATGTAGCCGCCGCGCGCGACGCGGAAGCCGGTCATGACCTCGTCGAAGACCAGCACCGCTCCGTGCCGAGTGCACAGCTCGCGCAGCCCCTCGAGGAAGCCCGCGACCGGCGGGACCGTGCCCATGTTGCCGGCCACGGGCTCCACGAACACCGCCGCGATGCGGTCCGGGTTCTGGTCGAACAGCGCTTCGACGCTGGCCAGGTCGTTGTAGTCGGCCACCAGCGTCAGCTCGGCCAGGGCCTTGGGCACGCCCGGGCTGTCCGGCTCGCCCAGGGTCAGGGCGCCCGACCCGGCCTTGACCAGGAACGAGTCCCCGTGGCCGTGGTAGTTGCCGTCGAACTTGATCAGCGCGTCGCGGCCGGTGTGGGCGCGCGCCAGGCGCAGGGCGCTCATGGTCGCCTCGGTGCCGCTGTTGACCAGCCGCACCTTCTCCACGCAGGGCACCAGTTCCACGATCTTGCGGGCCAGTTGCACCTCGCCGCCGGTGGGCGCGCCGTAGGTCGTGCCCCGCTCCGCGGCCTCGATGATCGCCTCGGTCACCGACGCCGGCGCGTGCCCGAGCATCAGCGGCCCGTAGCTCATCACCAGGTCGATGTACTCGTAGCCGTCCACGTCGATCACCAGCGGGCCGTAGCCGCGTGCCACGTGCACCGGCGTGCCGCCCACCGCCTTCCAAGCGCGCACGGGGCTGTTGACCCCGCCGGGAATCAGGGCCTGGGCCGCGTCGAAGAGCGCTTCGGACTGGGGTCGGGGTCTGGCGTTCACGGGGCTCGTTGGCGTTTCGGAGTTGGGTCCAGCGTCGGTCGGCACGGAGTCTAGTGTCCTGGATTAGAAATTCGGCGTCACTGCCCGGAGGTCCGATCGATGCTGGCTAGGCGCGCCGACGACGCGTATCCGCTGCGATATTCGGAGGAGGCGCTGGCGACGCCAGCGGCGATCGGAGCCCGGGAAGTGACGCCGAATTTCTGATCCACGACACTAGCCCGCATCGGTGACCAGGATCCGCGCCCAGCACGCCCAAGTCGTGCGCCGGCGCTGCCCCGTGCATGGAGCTCCCGCCTGCGATGGAGCGAGCCGCCCTCACCGCTCGAGAGCCGCGGTGCGAAGGACCTTCCCGAACGGGTAGTCGCCGCCGCACCGGAGTGCGACGGCGACCGTTCGGCGGGAATCGCGTTCCCCGGTGGTCTCCCCGCCGAAGTCGAAACTCAGGGCGTCGTGGCCAGGAGTGCGTTGGTGGCGGTCAGCCCGGCGGGCCCGGTCGGGTTCGGGATCCAGGCCTGCAGGTAGAGTTCGGTCGCGGCCGGGATGCCGGCGGGCCAGTCGAGGCCAAAGCCCGCGACGCCCTCCGCGTCCACCGGGAAGCCCCCGAGGATCAGGTCCAGGGAAGGCACCAGCACGCCGAAGCCCAGGTCGAGGTTCAGTTGGCTGAGGCCGACAGCGATCAGCGCCTGGCTACCGGGCAGGGCCTTGCGGATCTCCAGGTCGACCTTGGTGCCGCCCGCGAGCGTGCCGCAGCCCTCGAGCTCGGGGGTCTGGGCCGGCGAGCCGATGGCCTGGCCGAGGTCGGTCCAGGTCGGATCCACGGCCGGGCGCAGGAGCACCGCGCGGAACTTGCCGTCGATCAACGCCGTGCCGGCGATCTCGCCCAGCTCGTTGATCTCGCGCGCCTCGAAGATGTGCGCGCCGGTGCCGGGCACCAACATGTCGTTCAGGTCCAAGAGCTGCGACCCGTTCCAGTAGATGGCGCGGTTCTCCGCCGACTGGTCACCCGGGTAAGAGGTGCCGACGGCTTTGCCGGCCTCGTTGATGTCGAACAGCTCGCTGTAGTCGAAACCGCCGACGGTGCCGGCGTCGACCACCGAACCCGCACCCGGATCCCAGATGGTCGCGTGCCAGGCTCCCGAGTTGAAGGCCTGGAAGCCCACGTAGCGGCCCTTGCTGTTGACGTCCGTGGCCTCGGCGTTCTGGAAGGGACCGTCGGTGCCTCCGATCGTCTTCCAGGTCACGGTGTTGAAGCCGATCGCGTCGTTGGGCTGGAACAGTTCCCAGGCGAAGCCGGCCAACAGACCGTTGTCGCTGATGCCCTGGGCGCGGTTGGAGGAGTGGGACTCAGCGACGCCGAGGTTCTGGATCGCGCCGCCGCTCCAGGTCACTGCGCGGTCCTTGGTGGAGAACGGGTCCTGGGTGTGGCCGGCGATCACGCCGCTCTCGTTGACGTCGTGGGCGAAGCTCTGGCCCTGGCCCAGGTCGGGCAGGGCGACGGGGCCCGGCGCGCCGTTCCAGGTCACCCCGTGGAAGGTGCCACTGCCGAACAGCACGCCGAACTCGGAGGTGCCGACGATCAGCCCGGCGTTGTTGATCGCGCGGGCGAAGCTCCCGTCGTCTCCAGGGAGCAGACCGAGGTCGACCAGGGTTCCGCCGGTCCAGAGGAACCCCCGCCGGCAGGGCAGGCCGGTGCTGGTGATGCAGCCGGGCACGTGGGACCAGCCCACCACCTGGCCCAGGTCGTTGAGGCCGAAGGCGGCGGATTCGAGGCCGCCCAGGGTGCCCAGGTCGATGAGTTCGAACTGGGGGTCGCCAGCGGCGGCGTGGCTGGCGAGGAGTCCGGTCAGGAAGAGGGTCAGGCTCGGTCGGGTCAGGGCTTGCATGGTTGGCGCGCGTGGTCGGTTCGAAGGTGGTCTGAGGTCGCCCGGCGTCGGAGGCGCCACGGACGAGTGGGTGGCCCCGGTCCGGAGGACTCGCGGGCATTGCCACAACTACGTTCGCTCGCCACCCTGGTTGCAATTTATTGCACGAAAATCGCAGACGGTGGGATCCCTGGCCCCGCCAGCGCGTCTAATCCGTCCATGGCTCCGAAGCGCTCCCAAGCCTCGCCGACCGCCTCCGACCCCGAGAACGAACCCTCGAGCTCCCTCGTCGAGCGGCTGCGCGTCATCGGCGAGGACCTCGGTTCCTCCCTGCGGGGGGTGCTCGACGGCCTGCCCGGTGGCCCGCACCGGCCAGGTCGACTGGCCCAGACCCTAGGGGTCAACCGGGCCACGGCCAGCAAGGTGCTCACCGCCGCTTCCAAGCGCGACCCGCTCGAGGTGCTGCACCAGTCGCCGGGACCCGAGCCCCTGCGGAGACTGGCCGCCTCGGCCCACGACCGCGGGGTCGGGGTCGACGCCACGTCGGCCCTGACCGCCGCCGCCGACGCCTTCGATCTGGCCATTCGCGAAGAGGCCGGCACCCGCCCCGCCCTCGACGCCCTGATCACCTCTGAACTGCCGGGCGCGCGCGAGCGCTTCGAACTCGCCAGCAAGTACGCGGTGTTCAAGGGACTGAGCCAACTCAAGGGCGTGCAGGCGGACCTCTGGCTGGGCGTCGCGGTGCTCTCGCCCGCCGCTGACGATCCGCAGCGCATCGATCTGACTTGGCTCAACGGCGCCGTGGCCATGCGGCGCATGCGCCCGGGCGTCACCGTGCGCTTCGCCTACCGCCACCTGCGGGACGGAGTCCCCGGCGGCGGCGATGACATGGCTGCGAGCGAGTGGCCGGGCGGCGGCGTGCTGCCCCTGGACCGCTTCTGCGAGAATCCCCCCGCCCGCCTGGAAGCCCGGCGGGTCGACGACACGATCCAGTACACCCTGCCCGACGACGTGCTCGGCCCGAAGCGGGCCGTGGACATGTTCGTGGTCGACCACCACCCGGCGGCCATGAGTCGCACCGCCGCCGACCCGGAGCGCCGCCGCAACTCGCTCTTCGTCGAGCCCGCGATACCCTCGGCCGCACTACTGTTCGACGTGCTCGTGCACGACGAGGTCTTCCCCGGCGTCGACCCGCGCCTGTTCCTGTTCGACACCGGCTACGACGGCATCGCCGACGTCAACGACCGCTCCCGCGACGCCGATCGCGTCGACCTCGCGGAGCGGGTCGAGTTCCTGGGCACCGACCTGCGCCGTTTCACTTCTCCGGATCTGCCGCGCTATGGCGCCTTGCTCGAGCACCTGGCCGATCGTTTCGGCTGGAGCGCCGAGCGCTACCGCGGCTTCCGCACCCGCATCCAGTACCCCGTGCACGGCTGGCAGGTGTGCCAGTCCTTCGAGCGGCCCCTGGCCTGACCGCCGGTGTGAAGCGCGCTCAGGCCTCGCGCCCGGCAAGGTCGCACAGCAGGCGCACCAGGCACTCGGGCTCCGGCTTGGCCAGCACCTCGATCCCCGCCACGGCGCTGGGCTCGCGCGCCATCCAATCGCGCAGGGCGCGGGCCGTCGTCTCGCCGATCGCTAGCGCCAGCGGCGCCGCACCGGCGCGATCCAGCCGCGTGGCCGCGCGAACTGCCGACGGACTGGCCAGGAACAGGAAGTCGGCGCTCGGCAGTCCGCCGTCGCCGCTGCGCTCGCGGGTCTCGTAGGCGATCGGGTCGTCGACCTCGAGGCCGCGCCCGCGCAGGCTGCCGGCGAATTCGTCGGAGACGGAGCCGCGGGGCCACAGCACCCGTTGGCCGGGCTCCAAGCGGTCCGACCACAGCCGCAGCAGGTCATCGGCGCTCGCGGCGGGGCCGACGGCGACGTCGATGCCCCAGGCAGCCAAGCCCTCGGCGCTGCGCTCGCCGACGACGGCGGCGGGCACTCCCGCCAACTCGTCGCGATGGGAAGCGAGGGCCTCCAAGGCGTTGGCGCTCGTCACGCACAGCCAGTCGAGGCGCTGGGCGATCGCCGGCAGGGTGCGCGGCACGACCTCCAAGAGCGCCCGCTCGACCACCTCCAACCAGTCCAGGCGCGCCAGGGCCCCGCGCCAGCGCGCCAGCCCGTGCACCGGACCGGTCAACAGCAGGCGTTTGGGATCGGGCGCGGCCATGGCGGCGCATTGTGCCCGCCGCCCCGCGCCGGGTCGGCCCCAATCGGCGACCGCGATTCGCGGCGCGCCCACAAACCTCGGCCGCAAGCTCCACGGGGTCAGGGACAGCCACCCGCGGCCCCTCGGCCGGCCACATCCGAGGGAGTCGGCGCCATGGATCGCAGCGACGGCTCCACGAAGGCTCCCGAGCCGGTTCTCGACATCGGCCACCGCGGTCGCGCGCGGAGAACCGCAAGCGCGTCTCGATAGCCGCTCCGGACAACCATCCCACGACGAGTCGACGGCCGATGCGCTTCGTCGAGACCGGCGACGACCAGCCAAGAGGCGGCCGCCGTTCGCGACCAATGACCGGAGCAAGGTCCCTGAGAGGGACGGCCGGCGAGTCCTCGCCGTCGGCCATCGCGTTGACGCGCAATGAACCGAGGGCGCTTCTCGGTAGTCGCTCGGGGCGACCATCCCACGGCGAGTCGAAGGCCAACCTCTGTCGTCGAGGCTAGTAGCGATCAGCAAGGTCGTGGATGCAGGTCGCGGCCAGGAATCGGGGCGAGGACCCCGAGCAGGAGTGGAAGCGGGTCCTCGCCGTCGATCGCGGCGACGGCGCGATGAACCGAATGCGCGCCGCGGTCGTCGCTCCGAACAATCGCCCAATGAAGAAGCCGCCGGGGACACGGTCGTCCCGGGCGGCTTCGGACGAGTCGTGGGGCTCGTCGGCGCAGGCCTCGGGCTCAGCGGAGGTCGGGTCAGGCGAGCTCCGCTGGGTCGGCCGGCGCGGCTGCTGTCAGCTGGCGGTGGCACCTGCAGGTTCAGCCGTGGCGCCCGACATGGCGCCCGCGGCCCTTTCGGACTGCTTGCCCGTCACGCGCTGGACCGACTTGTCCGCGGCGCGCGGGTCGTCAGAGGTCAGCGAGCGCAGCATCCACTGGTGCTGCTCCAGGTTCGAGGTGATGCCGATCACCATGTCCTCACTGATCGGGTCGAGGTCGGCCAGCTCGGCCTGGGCCCGGCGCAGGGTCTCGACGGCGTGCTCGAAGCGTGCGGACAGGTCCCGCGCCGCGTCGAGGGCCGGCAGGAAGCCCGCTTCGAGGGCCGGCACGGTGCTGGTGCTCGCCACCGTTCTGGCGCGGCCGTCGGCGGGGACGTCCAGGGTGGCGATGCGCTCGGCCAGGTCGTCGGAGTGGGCGCGCAGATCGACCACGATCTCGTCGAGCTGCAGGTGCACCGCGCGGAACTGCGGTCCGCGGACGTTCCAGTGGATCTGCTTGCAGATCAGTGCCAGGTCGATCATCTGCACCAGCGACTGCTGCAGATGCGTGCTGGTGGTGGTTCGGGCTTCTTCGGTCAGGCCTAGGAGTTTGCTCATGGTGGGGTTTCTAGTGTCCTGGATCAGAAATTCGGCGTCACTACCCGGAGGTCCGATCGATGCTGGCTGGGCGCGCCGACGACGCGTATCCGCTGCGATACTCGGAGGAGGCGCTGGCGACGCCAGCGGCGATCGGAGCCCGGGAAGTGACGCCGAATTTCTGATCCAGGACACTAGTGGGTCAGGGTTGCGGGGGAGCGCCGCGCAGGGGTGTGCGGCTGTTCGTTCGTTCAGCCCGTGCGGGCCGGACTGGGCTGCGCCACGCCGCGAGTCAGCTCGCGCAGGGCCTGCGCCGCGGCGGTGGACAGGCGTGACTCGCGCGGGTGGGCGACAACTGGGTCGGCGCTCTTCGCCTCGGCCAGGAAGCGCGCGACGATGACCGTCTGATCGAGCTCGGTGCTCGCGCCGATCAGCCGTCCGCAGAGCTGCTCCGCCGTTCCACCGTCGCGCAGGATGCGACCGACTTCGGGCGCGTTGCGATCGCGGGCGGCGCCGTCGGAGAGCAGCACCAGTTGATCTCCGGCGCGCAGCAGGAAGTGCCTCACGCGAGTGGCGCGCGCGGCGCGGTTGCCTCGCACGGCGTTCCAGAAGCCGTCCACCAGGTGCAGGGCCGAACCCAACCCGTCGCCCCAGGAGCGCTCGTGCTCGTCGCCCTCGGGCAGCAGGGCCAGTGGCTCCTCCTCCCGTTGCAGGTAGCACTGCCCGCCGCCCAGGTGAGCCACGTAGAGGTCCGGCCAGTTCACGAAGGCGAGAGTCGGCGCGCAGCGCGCACCCGAGGCCCCAGGGGCCGATCGAGCGACCTCCTGGCGGGCGTTCTCGACGGCATCCACGAGGGCGGTGGCGACGTCGTCCGGCCGTCCGCCGGCGAGGTGGTGCCAGGGCATCTCGCCCAGGAAGTAGTCGACGATCGTGCGCGCGGCCTCGTCGCTGGCGCCCGACGTGCTCGGGATCTGCGCGGTGCCATCGGCGATCAGGAACAGGTGACCCTGGTTGGCGCCGTGCACCCGGTCGCCGTCCTCGGTGTCGAGGTTGGTCTGGTGGACGTGCAGCGACTTGGCCAGGTCCGCGATCGCGAAGCTGTCGCTGTCACCGCCCGGGCCGCTGCCCGCGATGGACAGGCCGTGGACGTCGATGTTGTCGATTCGGGTCATGATCTCGGTCTCCTCTCGATTCGGGCCGGGCCGGGCTCAGGGTCGTGGTTCAGCGCACCGGCGCGGCTTCGCGCTCGAGCAGGCCGAGCAGGGTGCGCCAGGTGGTGCTGACCTCGTTGCGCGCCCGCAGGTAGTCGACCCGCGCGCGCTTCCAGCCTTCTCCGCTGTGGTGGGCGAGGCCCCGGGCCTTGGTTGCCAGGGTCTCGATGCGATGGCGCAGCTCCTCGAGCTTGGCGGCGAGGCCCACGCCCGATCGCATCCGCGGGTCCAGGGACGCCGAGATGCTCTCGAACTGCTCCTTCCAGCTGCGGGCCTCGCGCTGTGCGCTGGCGGTCACCGCGCGGCGCCGGGCTTCGGGCCGCATGACTTGTGCTCGAGCACTCACCGCGCCAACTCCGCCCGCAGGGCATTGGCCATCCGGTCGAAGACCCGCAGCTCCTCCTTCAGCGGACCCTCACGCTCCGTCGCCTCCCCGCTGGCGAGGGTCAAGAGCTCGAGCTGCTGGTTGAGGCGCCGGCCGCGCTTGACCAGTTCGGCCACGCGGCGCTTCTCGTCGGCGGCGTCCTTGCCGATCGGCGGGGCCGCGTGCATGCGGTCGAGTCGATCGATCCAGGCCCGCAGGCGAATCCGCGAGCGGAAGAGTTCGAGGCGCGGGGGTTGGTTCTTGAGTTGTCGTTTCATGTCGGATGGCGGGGTGAGGCGGCCGTTGATGGAGGGGCAATAGCGAGCGCCGTGCCAAGGACCCGAGCATGGGCGCAGATGGTTGGAGCGAAACGCTTTAGGGACATCGCGTCGTCGCGACCAGCCATCCCGGCCCTTGCATTTCGGGTGCGTCGGCCCGATGAACTCGGGTGCTCGACCCCCGATCTGACTCGCCCGAGGTGAACCGCCGCCGCCTGACCCTGGCCGTCCCCGACCCGGATCTCGCCCGCAGGCTGGCAGCCCTGCTGGAGGCCCACGAGATCGATGTGGTCCACCGTCCGACCGCCCTCCCCGGTGCCTCGAGCGCCGCCGATGCGGTGATCGTGCGCGCCGATTCGGTGGGCGACGGCGCCGCCGGAAGCCCGACGGAGCCGGACCTTTCGGGCGTGATCGTGCTCGGCGAGCAGACCGATGCCGCCGAGCAGGTGCGTCTGATGGCGGCCGGCGCCTCGGGGGTGCTGGACGTCGGCTCGACCCGCGAGGACCTGGCCGAGCAGCTCGCCGAGCTGGTCGAGGCCGAGGCCTCCGGTGGCGTCGACGGACCGGAGGCCCGGGGCTTCGACGCCGAACCGCGACTGGCCGACTTCCAGTCGCGCAGCTCCCTGATGCGTGACTTCCTGGACGTGGTGCGGCGCGTGGCGGACACCGACAGCACGCTCTTGATCACCGGCGAGACCGGCGTCGGCAAGGAGCGCCTGGCCCGCGCGGTGCACGCCGAGAGCGGTCGCGCCGCAGGGCCCTTCGTCGCCGTCAACTGCGCCGCCCTGTCCGAGAACCTGCTCGAGAGCGAGCTCTTCGGACACGAGCGCGGCGCCTTCACCGGAGCCTCCGCTGCACGCCAAGGTCATTTCGAAGCCGCCGGCGGCGGGACGATCCTGCTGGACGAGATCGGCGAGATGCCGCTGCACCTGCAGGTCAAGTTGCTCACCGTGCTCCAGCGCCATGAGGTCCAGCGCGTCGGCGCCTCGACGACCCTACCGATCGACGTGCGCGTGATCGCCGCCACCAACCGCGACCTGGCCGTCGACGTGCGCGAGGGGCGCTTCCGTCAGGATCTGCTCTTCCGGCTCAACGTCATCTCCCTGGTCATCCCGCCCCTGCGCGAGCGGGTGGAGGACGTCCCGCAGATGACCGGGCGCTTCCTGCGCCACTTCGCCGAGGTGCACGGTCGTGCCTCGATCGGCTCGGTGGACGGCGGGGCCATGGCGGCCCTGCTCTCCCACGATTGGCCCGGAAACGTGCGCGAGCTGGTCAACGTGGTCGAGCGTGCGGTGCTCCTGTGCGACGGCGATCGACTGACCCTCGATGACCTGCCCGACAGCGTTCGGCGTCAAGCTCGCCCGGAGTCGCAGGACGGAGTCGGAGCCGAGCTCGAGAGCCTCGCCGCCCTGCCCCTGTCGGAGGCCCGGCGGCGCCAGGTGGATGCCTTCGAACGGCGCTACCTCGAACACCACCTGCGCGAGACCCGCGGCACCGTCGGCGAAGTCGCCCGGCGCGCGCGTATCAACCCGCGCACCCTCTACGACAAGCTGCGGCGCCACGGCCTCGACAAGGCCGACTACCGCTGACGGCTACTCGCCGATCGAAGCCCGCGCGTCGTCGATCAGGCGCGCGGCGCCGGCCTCGAGCAGTTGGCGCCCGAGCAGTTCGCCCAGGGCTTCGGCGTCGCCGCGCGGGGCGCTCGCGCTGGCCTCGACGACCTCGGTGCCGTCCACCGAGAGCACCCGCGCCTCGAGGGCGATGACCCCTTCGACGACTCGAGCGTGGGCTCCGACCGGCACGTTGCAGCCGCCGCGCAGGGTCCGCAGGAGGGCGCGCTCGGCCAGGGCCTCGTCCCAGGCTTCCAGGTCGCGGATGGCCTGGACCCGCTCGTGGTGGGTCCAATCGCCCTGGCGGCAGACGATGCCGACGATGCCCTGGCCCACGGCGGGCAGGAAGCGCCGGGTGTCGAGCACCTCGGTGATTTGCTCACCCAGGCCCAGGCGCTCGAGGCCTGCGCGGGCCATGACCAGGGCCTCGGCCTCGCCCTCGGCGAGCTTGCGTAGACGCGTCTCCACATTGCCGCGGATCTGCACGATCTCGAGCTCCGGCCGCTGGGCGCGGACCATCGCCGCCCGGCGCAGGCTGCCGGTGGCCACCCGCGCGCCGGCGGGTAGCTCGGCCAGCCGCTCGCCGCCGCGCGACACGAGCACGTCTTCCACCGGCCCGCGACCCAGCACGCCCGAGAGCATGGTGCCCTCGTGCAGGGTCGTGGTCATGTCCTTGAGGCTGTGCACCGACGCGTGGGCGCGGCCCTCGAGCAGGGCGCGGTCTACTTCGACGGTGAAGATCCCGATGCGCCCGAAGCGCGCCAGGTCGCTGGTCTGGTCGGCGTCACCCTTCGAGGTGATCCGCAGCAGCTCGGGGCGGATGTCGCTCCAGGCGGCCTTCAGGGCGGCGCTGGTGGCCTCGGCCTGCCACAGGGCGAGTTGGCTGGCGCGGGTTGCGAGGGGGAAGTTCAAGGCTGGGTGTCGGTCGGCGGCGAAGTCAGAGCTGATCGAGGAAGCGACGGTACTCGCTCTCCAGGTCCTCTGCGCTACGCACGTGGCGGATGCTCTCCTTGACCTGGCCCAGGGCCACGTCGAGCAGGCGCCGGGTGAGTTCGTGGGCCAGGCGCATCTGCTCGGGCGTCGACGTCTCGCCGACACTCTCGTCGATGACCGCATCGCGCACCAGCTCGAAGCGCTCGCGCATCTGTGCGATGGCCGGGGCGGCCGCGGCGTAGCTGCGCAGGCTGAGGAACTTGTGGACCTCCGCCACGAGGATGTTGGAGGTCGCGTCGCTGGCCCGCTGGCGCTCGAGGCGGTTCTTCTCGACCACCGCGGCCAGGTCGTCCAGGTCGTAGTAGAGCAGGCCGCGCAGCTCGGCGACCTTCGGCTCCACACCGCGCGGGACCGAGAGGTCGACGATCAACAGCGGCCGGTCGCGGCGCTTCGGGCGGGTCGCGGCGACCATCTCGCGGGTGATCACGTGCCCGCCCCCGTCGACGCAGACGAAGACCAGGTCCGCGCGCGCGATCTGTTCCGGTAGGGCGTCGAGGCCGCAGTGCAGGCCGCCCAGCTCCTTGGCCGCGTTCTGCGCCCGGTCCTGGGAGCGGTTGGCGAAGACCAGGTCGCCCAGCTCGCGCTCGCGCAGGTGCTTGGCCACCAACAGGCCGGTTTCCCCGGCGCCGACGATCAGCGCGCGTTCGCGACGGAAGTCGCCGCAGATGTGCGCCGCGATGTCGACCCCGACGCGCGCCACCGAGAGGGTGCCAGAGCCCAGGTCGGTCTCGTTGCGCACGCGCTTGCCGACCGAGAGGGCCGCGCGCAGGAGCACGTCGATCTGCGAGCCCAGGGTGCCCGCCTCGCGCGCGGCGGCGGAGGCCGCCTTGAGTTGGGCCAGGATCTGGCTCTCACCCAGCACCAGGCTGTCGAGGCCGGAGGCCACGCGGAACAGGTGGATCACGGCCTGCACGCCGCTGAACGAATAGACCTGGTCGCCCGTGGCGCCGTGGAAGAAGAGGTCCTGGACCGCGGTCAGGGTGCGCTCGTCGAGCTTGCCGAACAGCAGCAGCTCCGTGCGGTTGCAGGTCGAGACGATCACCGCCTCCGCCACGCCCTCGAGGGCCAGCAGCGAGGTGAGTCGTTGGCCCAGGGCCTCGCCCGCCACCGCGCAGCGCTCGCGCAGCTCCAGCGGCGCGCTGCGATGGGACAGTCCGACCAGCAAGAGCTGGCGGTCGAGGGGGCGGCTCAACTGGTCCAATGGAAGCTCGCTCGCGAGAGTTGCACCGCGACCAGGGAGATCAGCAGCAGCATGAACCCGGCCGCCGCCGCCACCGACGCGCGCCGGGCCGTCAGCCCGGGGATGCGACCGGAGAAGGCCACCAGGCCGAAGTGCAGGGTCAGGACCAAGAGCGCGAGCACCAGCGGATCGGCGTAGCTGAAGCCCTCGACCTGGGCCCGGTGGGCCCACCAGATGCCGGCATTGACGCCGATCGCCAGCAGCACGAAGGCCGCCAGGGCCGCGCGCCGGGTGACGTGGATGATCTGGTCCAGGCTCGGCAGGCCGCTGAACAGCGGGCCGAAGCGACGGCGACGCATCTGGCGGAACAGGGCGAGGTAGAGCAGGCCGTAGAGGCCCGACAGGACCAGCGCGGCGCTGGCCACCAGGATCGACCCGACGTGGAACAGGTAGAAGGGCAGGGGCCGGTCGTCGGCCAGGGCCGTCACGACCGGGGACAGGGCCGACGAGACCAACTGCAGCAGCGTGGCCACGCCGAACACGATCAGGCTGGTGCCCGGGTGCACCGCCCGCGCGGTGGTCCACAGGTGCAGGGTCACCAGGCACAGGGCCAGGGCCGACAGGGCGCTCCAACCCCCCAGGTGCGGGAAGCCGCCGGCGGCCACGGCGCGGGCCGCGATCAGGCCCACGTGCAGGCCGAGCACGCCCACCAGCGCCACCAACCGCACGCGCCACAGCACCGCCTGCCGCTCGACCAGGAAGTCGAGCAGGTACAGGAAGGTCGCCGTCAGGTAGGCGACCGGCAGCAGGGTCGAGAGGGCTTGGATCACGGGTTGGTGCGGCCATCCGCGGCGAGCAGGGCCCTGGCGATTCCTCGACCCCGGGCCACCACCTGCTCCACGGAAACGCCGCGAGTGTAGCTCCCGGCCAGGTGCAGTCCCGGGGCGGCGACCCCGACGCGCTCCTCCAGGTCCCGAACCCGGCGGTCGTGCTCGGGCTCGTACTGGGGGATCGCGTGGGGCCAGGTCACCGAGCGGGCCACCGCCGGCCGGGGGGCCACGGCCAGCCCCAGGGCGCGGGCGAGGTCGGCGCGGGCCAGATCCGACAGCTCCTCGTCGGACAGGTCGCGGGTCTGATCCAGGGCGTAGAAGCTGGAGATCGCGGCGCCGCCGGCCGGGGCCCGGTCCGCGAACAGGTTCGAGACGAAGATCGTGCCCAGGGTGCGCGGGGCGTCGGGGCCGTCTTCCGAGGGCGGCACCAGGTAGCCGAAGCCCCTCGGCAGGTCGAGCGCGCCGGGGGCGAAGCCCAGGTGGGCCAGGCGCACACTCGAGTGGGGGAGCTGCTCGAGGAAGGCCAGGTCGGCGGCGGCCAGGTGGGGCGCCAGGAGGGTCGCGGTGCAGTCCGCGGGCAGGGCCAGGACGATCTGGCGCGCGGACTCGCTGCGCCCGTCGGCCGCCTGGACACGCCAGCCCTCGGCGTCGCGTTCGACCGACGCGGCCGCGAAGCCCAGCTGCAGCGCCCCGCCGAGGTCGGCCGCGGCGGCGTCGATCAACTCGCCCAGCCCGCCGGGCAGGGACAGAAGCCGCATGGCCGAGACCTGGGGCCCGGGCAGGGGCGCGGGCGCCCGGCGCCGCGATGCGCGCAGACCGCGCACGATCCCGCCGTGCTCGACGAGCATCCGCCACAGGCGCGGGAAGGCGCTGCGCGCCCCCAGTCGTCGGTGGTCGCCGGCGTAGATGCCGCGCACGAAGGCCCCGGCGAAGAGGGCGGTGGGTTCCGGCCCCAGTCGCTCGTCGAGCACCTGGGCGAAGGTCGGCTCGGGCGCACCGGCGGCCGGCGGCCGGAAGCGCCGCAGGGGCTCGGTGCAAAGGCGCAGCTTGGCGCCGAGGCTGAGCAGGTCGGTGGTCAAGAGCGAGCGCGGTCCATCCGGCATGGCCCGCAGGCGCCCGCGGAAGTACAGCCAGCGGGTACGCGCGTCGTCCTTCGACACCGTCAGCCGCTCGGCCAGGCCCAGCTCGTCGCACAGGTGGCGGAACTCCGCCGACCCCGCCTGGACCGTGTTCGGCCCCGTCTCGAAGCGGAAGCCGTCGACCTCGAGGGTTCCGACCACGCCCCCCGGCCGCGTGCTCGCCTCCAGCACGACCACGTCCGCGCCCCCGCGCCGCAGGGCGTGACCACAGGCCAGGCCGGTCAGTCCGCCCCCGACGACCACCACGTCGCGCATGGGGCGGAGGATAGCCCCGGGCGCCGCCGCGGCCGCCGGGTTCCGGCCCCGGCCTGCCAATCGACCCCCGCACGGGCCCGGCGCGCTGCCGTCCGCGGGGGCGCGGAACCCTCCGCTAGGCTTTCCCAACAACCAGCCACTTGGCGACCGGAGCCAGCCCCATGAACACACGCCTGCCCTCGCCGTCGATCCTGATCACCGCCGCCCTGACCGCCCTCGTCGGTTCCTGTGCCTCGGGCGGTCGCCACGTGCTCGAGACCAACGTCGACGGCGGCCTGAAGGTCCAAGTCGAGGGCCTGGCCTGGGACAACCGCATCGAGCTCTACGCCGTCGTGGTCGAGCAGGCCGAGGGAGCCGCCCAGCCGGGGATCACCGACGTCGAGTGCCGACTCTTCGAAGACCTCGACGGCAACCTGCGCTTCGACGACTCGGACCGCTCCCTCGTCGTCTTCAGCGCCGATGGCGCCACCGACGTGATCTGGCACCTGGGCCCGCTCCTGGCCGACCTCACCGACGGCACCCCGTGCTTGTCGACGACTGCCACCGGCGAGAACGGGTCGCAACTGACCCAGGTCCTGCCGGTCGGCGATGTGTAGACACGGGTCCGTACCGCCGGAGCCGCCGCGCGCCATCGCGGCGACCCCCGGGGTCCGCGGCTCAGGGAACCAACGTCAACGACTCGTCGTTGCTGGCGAAGTCGACGATCTGTGCCACCGGGTCCAAGAGCACGTAGGCGTGGCGGAAGGTGATGCCGGCGAGGGTCGGCGACAGACCGGGCGGGACCGCGACCACGGCCTGGGCCTGGCCGCTGCCCGAGAGGCTGCCGATGAAGTTGAGCGAGGCTTGGAAGGCCGGGTCGGTCAACAGCAGCAGGGTGTAGGCGTCGAACACGAGCGGCACTTCGATGCCGTTGACCACGATCGGCAGGCCCAGGGCCTGGGGCGTGATCGAGCCCAGCATGAAGTAGAAGCGGAAGCCGTACTCGACGCCGGGGTTCAGGCTCAGCACTTGGGTGCCGCCGGTGGCCACGGAGACCAGGTCGATGTCGCCGGACAGGGCGGCGTCCGGCGCCGGCTGGAAGACCAGGTCGTAGCGGTAGTCGCCGGGGACGGTGATCTCCTGGAACACGTGGATCAGGTGCTGCACGGCGTCGGGGACCAGGTTGCCGGGGCCGTCCGGATCGATGGCGTTCGCGAAGTCCACGTTGCGCGCCGTCGTCCACACGTTCGCGATCGACGCGGTGCTGCCGACGCTGAACGACACGCGCTGGTTGTCGGGGCCGGTGCGCGCGACCTGGCTCAGGTCGAAGGCGCCCTGGCCGAGGTCGGGGATCCGCAGGTAGACGTAGCCAGTCTGGGCGATGGTGACGTCGACGGTGGCGACCAGGTCCAGGGTCGTCGGCGCGGCGTCCATGGGCACGTCGAGCAGGTAGTGGACCGGGTAGGAAACGCCGTCGCTGGAGTCCACGCGGGTCGGCAGGTCCTCGACGGCCTTCTGGGTGAAGGGGTCCACGAGCAGGTCGCCCGCCTGCTCGTCCACCAGGAAGTCGGGGTTGGTGTCGTCCACCACCGTCTCGCCGGGATTGGCGCCCAACTTGACCGAGTGGATCGCCAGGGCCGTGCCGCTGGCCTGGGTGTCGATCACGCCGTCGCCAGCCTGGTCGCCGATCGGGTTCACGTAGGTGAAGTCGGCGTTGAAGTTGTCGAACTCGCCCTTCAGCGACGAGCTGAGTACCCAACGCACCACCTGGTTCGCGCCGGGCTCGATGTCACCGAGCTCCAGCTCGAACAGCGGCACCGCCGGGTCGCAGCCGATCTGCGCGGCGAACAGCTTGAAGGCGATGATCAGCCCCGAGATGTTCTCCACGATCTCCGGCTGGCCGGTGGAGATCTTGACGTTCTCCGCGGTGCCCTGGCCGGTGTTCTGGATCCGCAGACCCAGGATGAAGGGCTCCGAAGGCTCGATGATCTCGGGCGTCAACGGATCGTCGGAGTAGACCGTGTCCTGCAGGTAGTAGGTCAAGACCAGCTTGGCGTCGGGCGCGACCTCGATCTCCACCGGGAACAGGGGCACGGCCACGGGCGTGCCGTTCTTCACGTAGCGCAGCAGGCCGCCCACGGTGAAGGTCTCGTTCTCACCCAGGGGCGTGGCGCTCTCGAGCGGGTCGATCTTCCACTTGGAGGTGCCGGAGGTGCCGGGCAGCAGGTTGCCCAGGTCCCAGGCCAGGGGGTTCTCGAAGCTCGGCAGGCCCAGGCCGGTGAAGCCCGCCTCGAGCGTCGGCACGCCGACCGAGAAGTCGGGGTCCGCGTCGGACCCGTCGACCACGCGGCGGAAGTCGAACTCGAGCTCCACGTCCTCGACCAGCGACGCGGTGTCGTTGGTCATGCCGAGGGTGGCCTCGAAGATCTGCTTGGTCAGGACCAGCTGTTGGTTGATCTGGATCGTGACCTTGGTGCAGACCTCCTCCGCGAGGGCGGCGGGGGACAGAGTCAGGGCGGCGACGGAGGCGAGGATCAGGCGGCGCATGGCGATCGAGGGCGAGGGGAATGAAGAGCGCAGATGACGTCCTTGAATGGAGTTCTTCATCTCAGGCGTCCTCACAGCCGCTGGGGATGTTGATCGGGGGCGGGGGCGTCACCGACGGCGAGCCGGAGCTGCCGCCGCCACCACCGCCGCCGCCACCACCGCCGCCGCCGCCGCCACCACCCCCACCTTGGGGCGGGTTGCCCGGGGGCGGCAGGTCCGGCGGCGGCTGGGTGGGCGAGATCCCCGGCGGGCACACGCCCACCGGCGCCGTGTACCAGATCGGCGTCCAGTACCAGTTCAGGAAGTCGGGCCCCTGCAGGTAGTGCCGCAGGCCCCAACCCTGCCCGTAGGAGCAGGCCAGCTCGCCCGCCGAGCTCGAGCGGGTGATCGTCACCGGCACGACGATGCTCGCGCCGCCGGTCAGGTCCCCGAGCTCGTTGATCAAGGGGTCGACCGTGAAGCCGGGCAGCAGGTCGTCCATGAACAGCTCCAACCCGAAGGCGGTGATCAAGCCGTCGTTGGTGATCGACAGGTCGATCTGCCGCGTCTCGCCCGGCGCGAGGTCCAGGGTGAAGAGCTGCGGCTCGACGATCATCTTCGGCACCGGCACGACCACGTTGAAGTCGGCCGTGAGCGTGATGTCGTAGATGTCCTCGTACTCGGTGGGGACCACGTCGAAGGAGTAGGTCACCGCTTGGAAGGCGAGGAAGGCCAGGACCTCGACGCTCTGGCCGGCGCCCACACCGATCACCGCGTGGTAGGAGCTGTGGTCCGGCTCGGTGATGTCGAGGGTGTAGGTGCCGACCAGGACCTCGCTGCCCACCGGCGTGCCGAAGGCGTCGACCAGGTCCACCTGGCCCGCGGCGTCGCTGACGCCGGTGTAGAAGGTGTTGGGGTCGGCGAAGCGCTGCAGGTGCACCATGGCGCCGGCCAGGCCGGGCACCGGGGGCGACAGGAGGTTTCCGGCGAGGTCCCAGTAGCTCAGCTCGTCGACGACGGTCAGGACCACGTCCCCCGTCTCCGACGAGTCGATCACAAGGTCGTAGTCGAAGACGACGTCGCCCTGGTCGGAGCTTACGACGATCTGCGAGCCCGGCGTGGACTGGATCTGGGTCCCGACGGTCAGGCTCGACGCCGGCACGAAGCCGACCTCGACGATCACCGTGTCACCGGGGCCCAGGTCGCCCAGGGCGATCGGCGTGACCGGCACGAACACGAAGCCGCAGCCGGAGCTGGCGGGATCGAGGTAGCCGGGCACGGCGGCGCAGGGCACCTGGTAGCTCAGGTTCGTGGCCGTGGCCCCGCCCTGGTTGGTGACCGCGAGCTGGTAGGTCGAGTACTTGCCCTCGGGCACCTTGACCGGGAAGGTCCCGTCGAGCTCGTTCAGGCTCGCCACCAGGTCCACCTCGAGCGGGCTGACGAAGGTCGTCAGGGCCAGCTGGCCGGCCACCGCCGGCGCGCCGTTCACGTCGAGCGACAGCTCGAGCGCCACGTTCGCCGCAGTCGTCGGCACCGGCGCCTCGCCCACCGCCGTCAGGTCGTAGGTCAACGCGACCTGGGCGTAGGGCGCCAGGCTCGTCGGCAGGCCGCCGTTGGTCAGGGTCAGGTGCGACGGCAGGCCGGTGGTCGCGACCGAGATCCCGTCCACCTGGGTGTCCCCCGGGTTGCGGACGGTGACCTGGCCGCTCTTCGACTCGCCCACGTCGAGCTGTGAGACCACGGTCGACGGGCTCACGGTGAGGTTGAACAGCTCGAAGCTGTCCTGCAGGTCCTCCACCGGATCCTCGACCACCGCCGGATGGTCCGCGTAGAGCTGGAACAGCCCCGCCTCACCGATCAGCGGCTCGAACACGAAGCTGTAGTCGCCGCTCGCGTCGGTCAGCACCGGGTACACCCGCCGCGAGCCCTTGTGGCGCACGCGGATCGTGACCTCGGCGTCGGCCAGGGGCGCGCCGCTGACGGCGTCGATGGCCTGGCCGGTGAGGGTCACCAGCACCTGCCCCGCGGCCTTGGCCGACAGGCCCTCCTCGAACACCGTCGCGACGGTGGCCGAGTAGGTCGCGTCGACCACTTCGAAGGACTGCACCAACAGGTTGTTGGCGTCGTCCGTCTCGGCCAGGGCGCCCGTGCGGTCGAGCTCGCAGATCAGGTACCAGGTCTGCTCGACCGCCGGCAGGTTGAAGGAGCGCTCGAAGCTGTAGCTGCCGTCGGGCGACAGGACGCCGCTGAAGCTCTGGTTCGCCAGCAGCGTGTCGCCACCCAACACCGCATCCGACGACAACCACAGGCGGTCGTACCACAGCCCGTTGGCCGTGCCCTTGCCCGAGAGATCCGGGTCCTGGTTGGCCACGCTCACGACCGCGGTCGCCTGGGTGCCTGCGAAGTAGGTTCCGAACTGGGCCGACAGGGCGATGCCGGTCGGCACGAGGTCGGGCAGGTCGAACTGCTCCACCGCGAGGCCCGCGCTGACGCCGACGTTGTTCGCCTCCTGCAAGCCCTCCGGGATCCCGTTCTGGGCGTCGACCCGCACGATCAGGTAGCGCTGTCCCGAGATGCCGTCGGGCAGGGTCACCACCTGCGTGTTCTGGTAGCTCGCGTCCACCGCGAGGCTCGCGACGGGCGCGTCGAAGCTGCCCAGGAAGGTGTCGCCGCCCGAGAAGTAGGGATCGGTCGACAGGTAGAGCGAGTCCTTCCAGGGCGGCGTGACCCCGCCCCCGCCGGCCTCGGGCTCCGCCAGCCCCGTGCCGTCGTTGAGCACGGTCCAGGTCACCGACATGGCCTCGCCCTCCTCGGAGCTGAGCGGGACGACGATCGCCCCGGCGACCACGTCGGGTCGTGGCACCGGCGTGATCGTCATCGCCTCGAGCATGTAGCCCGTGTTGTTCTGCTCGGAGCCGATCTCCGCGATGTCGTCGGCGAGGTCGACGATCACACCCAGGTAGTAGTCACCGTCCAGACCCGCGGGGATCGTGACGTTCTCGGAGCGCGCACTCTCGGCACCCTCCAAGAGGTCCCCGGGCGCGGCCACCGTCGCCAGCTCGATGTCGCTCGCGTCGATCAGTGTGTCGGTCGACAGCACCAACCGTTCACTCCAGGGCGCCAGTGCGTCGCCGCCACCCTGGTTGAGCACGGTCCAGTCCACCGGCACCACGTCGTCCCCGACTGCCTTGTCCGGCCCATTGATCGCCAGGGGCCGCAGGTCCGGCGCGCTGGAGTCGATCCAGAGGATGTAGCCGTCGGGATCGCCAGGCGGGTTCGTGCCCAGGTCGTCCTCGTGGTCCGGCCCGCCCAGGGCGCCGGCCCAGTTGAGGAAGGTGATCTCCGCCGCCGAGTTGCGGTAGACGTTCTTGTCGGTCAAGCCGCTCGAGTTCTCGAAGGCCACGTTGCTGGCGACGAAGGCCGCCGTGGGGTTGGCTGTCAGAAGCCGCGAGCCGGTGCCGCCGACCCCGGAGTCGAATGCGCCGTCGCGGAAGCCCGCCGCGCCGATGGTCGCCGTCGTATCGAGCTCCAGCCCGGCGCTCGAGAGGCCGGAGACCTCGAAGTTCACCGCACTGAACTCACCGCGCACCTCGAAGTCCGCGCCGGGCGCGCCCAGCGCCGCGATGCGCGCTGGTGCCGTGGGCGTACCGGCCAGCTCGAGGGTCGAGCCCGCGTTGAAGTCCGTGTTGCTGGTCGAGGGTCGCCGCAAGCTCGCGCCGGGACCCAGCCGCAGCCTGCCCTCGCTCTCGAACCAGTTCGTCTGCAGGACGTCGAGGTTCGCGCCCAGGACGCGCAGCTCCGAGTCCGCGCCCAGGTCGAGCGACGCCGTGACCGTTGTCGAGGCGACGATCTCGTTGCCCAGGCCCATCGCCCGCAGGCGTCCGAAGCCCGGCGCCGTGCCCTGCACCGTCGCGCCGTCTGCGAGCTCGACCCACAGGCTGGCGGGGTCGAAGCTCTCCGAGCCGGTCCACGTGCCCAAGAGGCGCAGGGTCCCGCCGGTGTAGGAGCCGCTCAGCGAGCCGCCGATCGGCCCGCTCACAACGACGTCGTCGAGCACCTCGATGTCGGTGTAGGAGTTGTTGATGCCGATCCGCCCCGACACCAGCTCGAGGCGCGCGATCCGCGACGGCTGCTCGACGGCGATGGGCACGGCGCGCAGCTCTCCGCCCTCGACCCGGATGCGGTGGATCAAGTGCCCCTGGGTCTGCAGTTGCGTGACGTCCGAGTCCGCGCTCACGAACGCGCCCACGCCGGTCGACGCGCCCGCGGTGGACTCCAG
Organism: Engelhardtia mirabilis; assembly: GCF_007748095.1. NCBI lineage: Bacteria > Pseudomonadati > Planctomycetota > Planctomycetia > Engelhardtia > Engelhardtia mirabilis. Next base: position 6,795,636 of record NZ_CP036287.1, on the reverse strand, counting down.
GCGGTCGGAGATGCGCGTGTCGCTGGCGAGCTCGACGGTGCCGCCGATCAGGCGCAGCCGCCCGAATCCGGGGGCCGTGCCGTCGACCACCCCGCCGTCTCCGAGCTCGACCCACAGGCCGGCCGGATCGAAGGTCGCGGAGCCGGTCCAGTCGCCCAGCACCCGCATGGTCCCGGCGGTGTAGGAGCCGCTCAGCGAGCCCGCGATCGGGCCGGTCAGCTCCACGCGATCCAGCACCTCGAGGTCCGTGTAGCTGTTGTTGATCCCGAGCCGGCCCCCGACCAGCTCCAGACGGCCGATCCGTGATGGCTGACCCTGGGCGAAGACGATCGTCCGCAGCTCGCCGTCCTCCAGTCGCACCCGATGCACCAGGTTGCCGCGGGTCTGGAGCTGGGCAGTCCCCGGGCCGACGAAGACGAAGGCTGCGTTGCCGCTGGACTCGCCGCCGGTCGACTCGAGGCGATCGAGGATCACCGTGTCGCTCGCGACCGTCACCGAGCCGTCGGTCAGCCGCAGCCGCCCGAAGCCCGGCGCGGAGCCACCGACGCTCGCGCCGCCAGCGAGCTCGACCCACAACACGGCCGCATCGAAGGCCGTCGACCCGACCCAGTCGCCCAGCACGCGCAGGGTGCCCGCGGTGTAGGAGCCACTCGTCGAGCCCGCGACCGAGCCGGTCACCCGGACCTCCTCGAGCACCTCGAGGTCGGTGTAGGAGTTGTTGATCCCGAGCGAACCGCCCTCGAGTTCCAGGTGCCGCACCCGCGAGGGTTGCCCCTGGGCGAACACCAGGACGCGGCACTCGCCTCCCGAGACGCGCACCCGCTCGAGCACGTGCCCCTGGGTCTGGAGCTGGACCGTCCCCGGACCGTCGATGACGAACGCCCCCGCGCCGGTGGTCTCGCCCCCGATGGACTCCAGGCGCTCGGTGACCCGCACGTCGTCGACCACGGCCACCGAGCCGTCGGTCAGCCTGAGCCGCGCGAAGCCCGCGCCGGGGCCTGCGATCTGAGCGCCGTCGGCGGCCTCGACCCACAGGGTTGCCGTATCGAACAGCACGGAGCCGGTCCAGGCGCCGGCGAAGCGCAGGGTGCCGGCGGTGTAGCTGCCGGAATACGGGTCGGCCAAGGGCCCGCTCGTGTGCACGTCGCCCTGGGCCAGGAGGAAGGTCGTGTTCTGGATCCCGAAGGCGCCCAACCGCAGGTCGAGCAGGGTGGTGACGAGGAGACTCGGCTCGCCCGCAACCGCCGACCCAGTGACGATCAGCTCGCCGCCGTCGACGCCGAGGGACCCGACCTTGCTGGGCAGGTTCACCCCACCGTCGTTGAAGGGGTAGGAGAGCAACCGGCCCTCGGCGACGGTGGCGGCGTGAACCGTGTTCCCGCGCGTGTCGAGGGCCTTGGTCCCGGCTCCGGTGAAGCGGAACTCGCCCGGGCCGGTCGTCGAGCCACCGACGGACTCGAGCTCCCCGGTGATCGCGGTGTCGCTCGCCACCGAGACGGACCCGTCGAGCAGTCGCAGCAACTCGAAGCCCGGAGCTGCACCGGCGATCTGGGTGCCGCCGAGGGCCTCGGCCCAGATGATGCCGGGCTCGAAGGGGACGGACCCGGTCCAGGTCCCGGCAAAGCGCAGGGAGCCGGTGAAGTAGCTGCTCGTGTAGGGGTCGGCCATGGTGCCCGTGCAGTCGACGTCACCCTGGACCAGCAGGAGGCTGCCGGTCTGGGCGCCGAAAGACCCCCCCTCGAGTTGCAGCAGGGTCGTCACGACGACGGTGGGCTCGCCGGTCACGGTCGGTCCGGTGACGATCAGCTCGCCGCCGTCGATGCCGAGCGTGCCGACCGTGCTCGGGAGACTCGCGCCACCGCTGCTGAAGGGATAGGCGAATACGCGCCCCTCCGCGACGGTCACCGCGTGAACCAGGTTGCCCCGCGTGTCGAGGGCCTTGCTCGTGCTCGGACCGGTGAAGCGGAAGTCGCCCGGCCCCGTCGTCGAGCCGCCGATGGACTCGATCTCCTCGGCGACGGTGGTGCCGCTGGACACGAGCACGGTCCCGGCCATCAGGCGCAGGAACCCAAATCCCGGGGCGGAACCGGTGATCTGCGCGCCTCCGAGCGGCTCGGCCCAGATGGTGCCGGGCTCGAACGGAACCGATCCGTTCCAGGTTCCGGCGAAGCGGAGCGAGCCGGTGTAGTAGCTGCTGGTGTAGGGGTCGGCCATAGGACCCGTGCAATCGACGTCGCCCTGGGCCAGGAGGAAGCTCCCGCCCTGCGCGCCGAAGGACCCCGCCTTCAGCTCCAGCTGAGTCGTGACGACGATGGTGGGCTCGCCGCCCACGACCGGGCCCGTGACGATCAACTCGCCGCCGTCGATGGAGAGGTTCTCGACCGTGCTCGGCAGGTTCGCGCCAGCGTTGTTGAAGGGGTAGACGAAGGTCCGTCCCTCCGCGATGGTGACTGCGTGGACCGCGTTCCCGCGCGTGTCGAGGGTCTTGCTTCCCGTCCCCGTGAAGCGCACGCGTCCGGCGCCGTTGGTCGTGCCGCCGATCGACTCGAGCTCCGTCGTGACGTTCAGGTCGACGCCGAGCGACGAGTCGCCGCTCACCAATCGCACCTGCGCTGCGGTCGGCGAGGCCGGGCCTACGAGCGTCACACCGAACAGCTCGACCCAACCCGTGGTCGCCTCGAGCGCGGCCGGGTGGTCCTGGCTCCAGGTGCCGGCCACGCGCAGGTCGCTGGACGAGTGAGCGATCACGACCCTGCCCGTGGTCTGCTGCGCGTCGCCGCTCCACTGCAGGTCGAGGCTGCCGGGCGCGGAGACCGAGCCGACGTCCAGGTCGGCGCCGGAGGTGACGGTCACCGTCGCGCCCTCGAGCACGGTCAAGGAGGCGCAGAACGCCGCGCTGGTCACCGTCGGCTGGTTCGCCGCCGGGCCCACCGTGACCGCATCGGCCAGGGTCGGCACCGTGGCCGGGCTCCAGCTCGAGGCCGTGGCCCAGCTGGTGCCCCCCGTCCCGGTCCAGACGTGCTGGGCGCCCGCGGGTGCGGCGAGGAACAGGGCGATCGAAACGAGCAGCAGGGGCAGCTTGGTGCGGTGCATCACGGCTAGGGGGCAGGGCGCGCGCGCCGCCCAGGGGCGTGAGCGGGCAGACCCGGGGCGCACGGCGCTGGGGGCTGGCCCTCTCGGGAGGTGGCGCGATACTGGGGGACCGCGGACTTGCACGCGCGGGGCCGAGCTGGCTGCTCGGGATTCCCGCGTGTTTCCGGGGGAGCCCCAAGCTAGGCGGCAATCGCCCCTTGCGGGGCGGCGACCCCCGCAGATTTGCGACTTCGCTGGTGGGCGAGCCGCGCCCGAACGACCGCCCACCTCCATGACCCGCCTCGAGCTCACCAACCTGATCAACCTCATGGGCGCCGGCCACGCCGAGGCCCGGCGCGAGGTGATCGACGAGCTCTACGAGTCGATGCTCGAGCTGGCCCACCGCGTGGCCTGGTCGGGCGGCCGCCGCGGCCAGACCCAGACCATCGAGCTGGTGCACCAGGGCATCGTCAAGGTCGGCTCGCTGGAGCGCTCCTGGAACGACCGCCAGCACTTCCTGGCCACCTTCGCCCGCGCGATCCAATCGGTGCGCGTGGACGCCTACCGCCGCGCGCGCAGCGCGCAGGACGCCCTCTCGACCCTGGTCGAGCTGGGCGCCGACCGCGTCAGCGCCGAGGACGGGGTCGACGTCGACGTGCTGGCGCTCGAGGAGGCCCTGGCGACCCTCGAGGGCGAGCACCCCCTGGCCGCCGAGGTCGTGCGCCTGCGCTTCTTCGCCCAGGCCACCCACGCCGAGATCGCCGCCGACCTCGGCGTGCCCGAGATCCAGGCGCGGCGCCTATGGGACCGCGCCCGACGCCGCTTGCGAATGCTGCTCGATGACGAACGGGACTGACGCAGAGCTGTGGCGCCGGGCCTGGGCCCTATGCGACGAGGCCGAGGGCACATCTCCGGCGGCGCTCGACGCTTGGCTCGCCGAGCGCTGCGGCGGCGACGTCCAGCTCGAGCTGGCCGTGCGGCAGTTGCTCGGGTCAGGTGACGAGCCCGACGATGGGCCGCGTGTCGTTGCAGCGCCCGACACGATGGGCCCCTACCGACTGGAGGAACCGATCGGCAGCGGCGGCATGGGCCAGGTCTTCCGCGCGCGCCACCTGGAACTGGATCGCGTCGCCGCCGTCAAGCTGCTGCCCGCGGACGTCGCCGGGGTGGGGCGGGCCGGCGAGCGCTTCCGCCGCGAGGCGCGCCTGCTCGCGCGGCTCGACCACCCGGGCATCGTGCGCGTGTTCGAGGCCGGCACCGGCGAGGACGTGGGCGGGCGGCCCCTGGCGTGGTTCGCCATGGAGCTGGTCGAGTCGCCGCGGACCCTGACCGACTACGTGCGCGACGAGCGCCCGGACGCCGCCGAGCTGCTGCGGATCTTCCTCGAGGTCGGCGACGCCGTGGCCCACGCCCACGCGAGCGGCGTGCTGCACCGCGACCTCAAGCCCAGCAACCTGCTGGTGGACGGCTGTGGCCACGCGCGGGTGATCGACTTCGGCATCGGCGAGGAGGCCGAGGCCGGTGCGGCCGGGCTGACCCGCGCCGGCTCCCTGATCGGCACACTGAACTACCTGGCGCCCGAGCGCCTCGACGGCGAGCGCGCCGACGCCCGCAGCGACGTCTACGCCCTCGGGCTGGTCTTCGAGGAGGCCGTCACCGGCGCGCCGCGCTTCGACCACCCCTCCACCGGCTCGGGGCTCGCCGCCCTGCGCGAGGCCCAGGGGCGGCCGGCGCCGGCCCTCGAGTCCCTGGCCGCCGTGCCCCCCGAGCTGGGCTGGATCGTGGCCGCGGCCACCGACCCCGACCCCGCCCGGCGCTACGCGGACGCCGCTGCCATGGCCGCGGACCTGCGCCGCCTGCAACGCCACGAGCCGCTGGTGGCCGTGCCCGCGGGCCGCGTCTACCGCGCCCGTCTGTTCGCGCGCCGCAACCGCGGGCTGGTGGTCGCGGCGTCGTTGGTGTTGTTCACCCTCAGCCTAGGTCTGGTGGTCTCCACGACGGCGTTGGTGCGCGAGTCCGACGCACTGATCCGCGAGCAGGCGGCGGTGAAGCAGGTCCAGACGGCGCTCGACGGGGAGCGCGCCGCCCTGGCCGAGGCCCAGGCGGCCGAGGCGGAACAGCGCCGCGAGGCCCAGGCCAACGGCGACCTGGTGCGGTTCTTCCGCGGCGTCTTCGAGCGAACCCCCGCCCGCGCCGACGGCGAGCCGCCGTACACCCTCGACCAAGCCCTCGACGACGCCTGGGACCAGTCGCGCGTGGTCCACGCGCAGCAGACGGACCCGCTCCTGCGCGGCCGCGTCCAAGCCCTGGTCGGCGCGATCTTCGCGCGCCGGGCCCAGTGGGAGCGGGCCCATGACCTGCTCTCCGAAGCCACCGCCGAGTTCGAGGGCGCCGGCGCCGAGTGGACCGACAACTGGCTGCGATGCCAGGTCGATCGGCACCTGACCCTGGTCCAGCTCGGCCGGTCGGACGAGCTCGCCGCCCTGGACGATCGCCTGCTGAACCTGCCCGCGGGCGCGGCCGTCGGCGACGAGGCCTGGCTGCGCGCGCTGACCGACCTGTTCCTCCAGAGCTGGCGAATCGGCCGTGACGAGGATGGTCCGCGCTACCTGGAGACGATCCTGGCCCGCGCCGACCGCGACGACCCGGCCCAGCTCTCCCTGGCCCTGTCGGCCACCCACAACCTCGCAGCCGCGATCACCTTCGACGACCCCGAGCGCGCCCTGTCCCTGTACCTGGAGGTCTGGGCCTGGCGTTCGGCCCACGAGCCCCAGTTCACCCGCACCTACCGCAGCGTCAACGGCGCGGCCGAGATCCTGGTCACCTCCGGTCGGGTGACCGAGGGTCTCGGGTGGATCGACGAGGCCCTCGCCCTGGCCGCCGCCAACGGTTTCGCCCCGGGCGACCTCGACCTGGTCACCCTGTCCGAGACCCGCGCCAAGGGACTGCAGGGCCTGGGACGGGTGGAGGAGGCGGCCGCGATCTTCGAGCGCTGCCTGGCGCGCAGGCGGGAGCTGTCCGGCGATCGCGACAGCGACGTGCTCGACGCCATGTACGGCCTGGCCAACACCTACCGCCAGCTCGGCCGCTTCGACGAGGCCCTGGAGCTCGACCGGCTCTCCTACCAACTGCGCTGCGAGGAGCAGGGACCGCTCCACATGAAGAGCCTGCGGGTGCTGGAGCACATGGGGCTGGTGCACCTGGACCTCGGCGAGGTGGCGCGGGGCCTCGAACTCCTGGAGCAGGCCGTCCAGGGGATGAGCGAGACCCTGGGACCGCTGCATCACGAGACCCTCCTCGCGCGCTCGGACCACGTCTACGGCCTGGCCATGTCCGGTGCCGTCCCCGAGGCGATCGAAACCCAGAGGTCGCTCCTCGCGGAGCTGGAGCAGCAGGGGACCGCCTCGGCATTCGAGCTGGGCCAACACCTGGACGTGCTCTGCGCCCTGCTCAACGGCACGGGCGAGTACGCGCAGGCCGTCGACGCGGGTCGCCGTGCCGTCGAGCTGCTCGCGAGCCTGGGCGAGCTGCGACCCCGTCTGGTCCAGGCCCGCAGCAACCTGACCCAGGCCCTGGCCGGCGCGGAGCGCGGCGTCGAAGCCCGCGCCGAACTGGAGCGCGCCCTGGCCGACGCCGCGGCGCTGGGTATCGAGGGACCGTCCCAGGCCCTGCGAGCCCGCGTCGGGGCCCTCGCCGCGGGCGAGTGAGGCGGACCTGCTTCCGCCCCCTCCGATCCTCTGCTCGCTCGGCCTTCGCCGGGCACGCCCACCCGCCCCACACCATGAGCCCCCGACACCCGCTTCAGTCCTGCCTCGTCGCGGCGGCAGTGCCGGTCGTGATCGCCCTCGGCTGGTTTGCCTGGATCGAGCACCGCCCGCCCCGGGCGGTGCCGATCCTGCCCGGCCTGCCGTCACTGCCGCGCACCACCGAGGACGGGACCGCGCGCGTCTGCAGCTTCACCAATTTCGCGCGACTCACGATTCGCTCCCAGGCCGAGGCGCAGATCGAGTACGAGCTGTTCGTCGAGGGCTGGATGGACCTGCCCTTCACCGTCGTCACCGTCCGCTACCCCGATCGGACCCTGCGGATCACGGACCGCAACTGCGGCAACGGCGCGCTGGCCTTCGACGGTGAGACCATCGCTGGTTGGCACTTCGCCGTCGACGCCGACGGCAGCATCGCCGTCCTCTCCGACCAAGCCGCGGTCTTCATCGAGCCCCTGGTCGAACCGGAGCGCGGCGACGAGTGACGACGACTAGCGCCGCTCGAACAAGGTCTCGAACGCCGCGCCCACGCACTCCACGGGGGTCTTGGGCAGGATGCCGCTGCCGACGTTGAAGACGTGGCCGGCGTGGCCGGCGAAGGCGTCGAGCACGCGGTTCGTCTCGCGGCGCACGACGTCGGGCGAGCTGAACAGCACGCAGGGGTCGAGGTTGCCCTGCAGCGACACGCGCCCGCCGACGCGGGCGCGGGCCTCGGCGGGGTCGGTGCGCCAGTCGATCGAGAGGCAATCGCAGCCGGTGTCGGCCAGGACCTCGAGCAGGTGGCTGGCGCCGTTGGCGTAGACGATCACGGGCACGCCGGTGGCGCGGGCGCCCTCGACCAGGCGGTGCAGGGACGGGCTCAGGACCTCGCGGTAGGTGTGGGCGTCCAGGGCGCCGCCCCAGGAGTCGAAGATCTGCAGGGCGTCGGCGCCGGCCTCGACCTGCATCGCGAGGTAGGGGATCAGGTTGTCGACCACGCGGTCGAGCAGGCGCGCGAAGGTCTCGGGCTCGTCGTACAAGAGCGCCTTGGTGCGCTCGAAGTTGCGGCTCGAGCCGCCTTCGATCATGTAGCTGGCGGTGGTGAAGGGCGCGCCGCAGAAGCCGACGATGGCGCGGCTGTCGCCGAGCTCGGTGCGCACCAGGCCGATCGCCTCGGCCAGGTAGCCGGTCGCCTGGCGCGGGTCGAAGTCGACGAGGCGCTCGATGTCGGCGGCGCTGCGCAGGGGTTCGGCCATGACCGGGCCCTTGCCGTCGATGAACTCGACCTTCACGCCCATGGCGTCGGGCGGCACGAGGATGTCGCAGAAGATCACGGCGGCGTCCATGCCGAAGCGGCGCACGGGCTGCAGGGTGATCTCGGCGGCCAGGTGCGGATCGCGCACGCGCTCCATGAAGGTGCGACCGGTGCGCAGCTCCTGGTACTCGGGCAGGTAGCGCCCGGCCTGGCGCATCATCCATCCGGGGGCGGCGGCCAGGGGTTCGCCGCGCAGGGCGGCGAGGAAGCGCTCTTTCGGATTCATCGGACGGGGAGCTTAGCCGGGTGGCTTCAGGCCAGGAGGAAGGCGAGCTGGAGCTGGCCGAAGTTGAACAGGGCGTGGACCAGGATCGGAGCCCAGATCGACCGCGTGCGCTCGTAGATCCAGGCCAGGGCCACGCCGACCCAGGCGATGCCCAGCATCCCGGCCGGCTCGTAGACGTGGGCCATGCCGAACAGCCCGCCGGAGATCAGGGCCGCGGGCAGGAAGGGCAAGCGCCGGCGCAGGCCGCCGAAGAGGGCCGCGCGGAAGGCCAGCTCCTCGAACAGGGGCGCCCAGACGCAGGCTTCCAGCAGCAGCCGTGCGCGGTCGATGGCGCTGGAGCCGACGATCAGCTCGAGGAACGGATTGGAGAAGGGGTCGGAGCCGGCGCCCAAACCGGTGGCGAGGGTGGTGACCGTGTAGAGACCGCCGAGGGCCAGCACCCAGCCAGCCGCGACGACAGGGACGAGGCGCCAGGAACGGCCGCGATCGAGGCCGAGTCCGAGGGCACGGCGCAGGCTCCCGGGGGGCTCGCCGAACCAGCGCAGACGCGCGAAGAGCAGGATCGGCAGGCTCGAGACCAGGGCGGAGATGCCCAGGGTCAGCGGAATGCCGTCGTGGCCACCCAGACCGCCGCCCGCGATCGCGAGCAGCGACGAGACCAACACGAACGCCACCGCGTAGCGCGCGAACAGGCCCAGGCCGTCGGCCGTGGCGGGCCAGTGGTTCGGGTCGGCGGGCGAGTCGAGCCGCACGAAGGCGGCCGGGAGCACCGAGACCAACAGCAGGGCCACGAGGCCGAGCAGCGCGAGACCCGCCGCCACCAGCGCCAAGCGCACCAGCCGCGCGGCGGCGTCGGCGCCGGTGTCCTTGCGCCAGCCTTGCCACAGCTCGCGCAGGCTCTCGTCGCCCACGCGGGTCGCGTGGGCCAGCTCGATGATCGCGGTGGAGAGGCTCGGGTCGAACTCGAGGGGCTCGGGCTCGACGGGGGGCTCGGCGTCGGCGACCCCGTCGTCGGACTCGTCGCCCCGCTCCACCCCGGCGTCGACCGGGTCCGAATCGGCGGTGGTGGGTCCGGATGCGGCATCGGCCTCGGGACCAGCGGCATCCGCCTCCGTGGCGTGCATCCCCGTCGCCGCGCGCAGGTCCGCTTCGATCCCGTCGAGCTGCTGCGAATTCCCGGCCCCGGTCGCCCGCGCGAGGTCGAGCCAGTCGGGCCAGTCCGCATCCCCCGACTCAGCCGCCAGGGCCGCCCCGCGCACGAGCAGCAGGCAGGCCTGGCGGCGTCGCTCGGCCGCTGCGGCGCTCGGCCCGTCACTGGAGTCGGTGTCTTCGATCCGCGAGGCGAGGGCCTCGAGCCGCTCCGCCACGTCCGCGTAGAGCTCGGCCCCCGCGGCCATCATGGCGCCGTCATCGAGCTCGGAGGCCAGGCCGGGCAGCCTGCTCCCGACCTTGTCCGCGAGCCCCTCGGCCCACACCTGGGGCCGCTCGACGCTGTGGACCAGGACCCTGTCGGGGTGGTTGAAGCTCTCGATGGGATCGTCGCGGGTGATCGAGCTGAGCGAGCCCAGCAGCACCGTCGCCAGCCAGATCGTCAGGCAGATGCCCGTCGCCGCCGGCGCGAAGCCGCGGCCGCCGGGAGCGGTTTCGGGGGTTTGGTCGGGTTCGCTCACCGGATCTCGGGGGGACTTCGCGCGCCTCTCCACTTGGGTCGCCGCTCAGCCCGGGACAAGATCATGCGTCCATGGCCCCCCCCAGCGCGAGCGACGCCCCGGGCAACGAGCCCGATCTGCGGCCAGTGGCACGGCCAGAGGACGCCTTCCGCGATCTGGCCCGCGAGATCGCCGACCTGGTCGACGACCGCACGCGTTCGGGCGGGCGCGCGGTGCTGGGCCTGGCCACGGGCCGCACCATGGTCGGCCTCTACCGCGAGCTGGCGCGGCTGCACCGCGAGGAGGGCCTGAGCTTCGGGCGCGTGGTGACCTTCAACCTGGACGAGTACTGCGGCCTCGCGCCCGACCACCCCGAGCGCATGGCCGCGGCCATGGATCGCGAGCTGTTCGACCACCTGGACCAGCCGCCCGAGCAGCGCCACTTCCCCGACGTCGGCGAGGGCGACCTCGAGCGGCGCTGCGACGCCTACGAGCGCGCCATCCGCGCCGCCGGGGGCCTGGACCTGCAGCTGCTCGGCGTCGGCCGCAACGGGCACGTGGCCTTCAACGAGCCTGGCTCGAGCGCGGACTCGCGCACGCGACGCGTGCACCTGGCGCCGGCCACCCGCGCGGACGCCGCCGCCACCTTCGGCGGCCTCGAGGCGGTGCCCTCCGCCGCCCTGACCGTCGGCATCGCGACCGTGAAGGAGGCGCGGGCCCTGCGCGTGCTGGCCTTCGGCGCCGCCAAGGCTGCGGCCGTCGCGCGCCTGGTCGCAGGTCCGGCGGGGGACGACTGTCCGGTCAGCCTGCTGCGCGGCCACGGCGACCTGCGCCTGTGGGCCGACGACGCCGCGCTGGGGCGCTGAACGGCGCCTCAGCTCCCCTGGGCCGTCTCGCGCTCCGCGATCAGCCGCTCGAGGGCCGTGCGTAGCTCGCCGAGGATCTCGTCGTACGAGAAGGCGCCGAGCTCTTCTTCACCGCGCTTCAGGTTGACCGTCGTCGGCCCGCACCACAGGCCCAGGTCCGCGTCGTCGGTCTCGCCCGGCCCGTTCACCCGGCAGCCCATGACCGCGATGGTCAGGTCGTGGTCCGTCGCGAAGGCCGTCATCTCCTTGACGTCCTGGGCCAGGTCCACGAAGCGGTTGTTCTCGACGCGGCTGCAGGAGGGGCAGGCGACGATGTTGAGCCCATCGAAGAAGTTGGGCGGCACCGAGCGGAAGCGGCCGTTCGAGATGTCGTCGATCAGCTCGCGCCCGACGGCGATCTCCATCCCCTTGTCGTCGAAGGGCACCGTCAGGGACACGCGCAGGGTGTCGCCGATGCCGCGGCTGAGCAGTTGTTCGAAGGCGATGCGCGTCTTGATCACCCCGTCGGGCGGCATCCCGGCCTCGGTCACGCCCAGGTGCAGGGGCACGTCCGGCCGCAGCTCGGCGAAGCGCAGGTTGGCGTCGATCACCGTGCGTGGGTCCGAGTCCTTGATCGAGACCACGTACTCGCTGAAGCCGTGGGCGTCGACCAGGGCGCAATGGTCGGCGGCGGAGCGCACCAGGGCCTCGAGCTGGTCGTCCGGGTAGCGCAGCCGGTACTCCGGCGCGATCGAGCCCGCGTTGACCCCGATCCGCAGGGCCAGCCCGTGCTCCTTGGCCACGCCCACCAGGAAGCCGACCTTCTCGGCCACCGGCTTGTCCTTCTCGTGGTGGTGCAGGTGCCCGGGGTTGTAGCGCAGCTTGTCGACGAAGGGCGCCACCAGCGCCGCCAGGCGGTAGTTCTCCTGGAGGTCCACCGACAGCCGCGCCTTCGTCTGCGCCCGAATCGTCGCCAGGGCCTCCACGTCGGCCTTGGAGTCGATCGCGATCCGCACCAGGTCGGCCCCCGCCTCCTCGAGCAGGTGCACCTGGCGCAGGGTCGCCGGAATGTCCTGGGTGCGGGTGGCCGCCATGCTCTGCACGGCGATCGGAGCGGACCCGCCGATGGGCAGGTCGCGGACGTGGATGGTGCGGGTCTTGCGATCGGGGATCATCGGATGCGCTCTGGCCGCGCAGGGTAACCGGAGCCGGGGGCGACGATTCCGCGGTTGGGGTGCAACCTCTCGTCGGTCGGGCCGGTCCAGGGGGTGGCTGGGCGGGGGCTGGTGGGCCAGGGCGAGGTGCGGTCGGGCGGACCCAGCCTCAGCCCCGGTCGCGAGCCGGCCTTGCGGCCTCGCCGGACTGTCGGCGGCTTGTCGGCCAACCGTCGACTGCTCGTCAGCAGCCCGTCGCCCGCTCATCGCACGCCCTCCATCGGCACGCCGCCCAACCGCCGCCCAACCGCCGCCCGCGCCGCAGCCGCCCGTCGCCCCGCTCCCCGCTCCCCGCTCCCCGCTCCCCGGCCCCCGGCCCCCGGCCCCCGCTTCCCGCTTCCCGCTTCCCGCTTCCCGCTTCCCGCTCCACGGCCCGCGCCGGTGGTCGTAGCGGGCGAATGCCCTGAGGGCGGCGATTCCCGACGATCGTCGGCCCGCCGGCCCTTCCCTCCCAGGGCTGGCCTTGCTGATATGCCGCGCCGCTCCTGCTCCGCGTCTCCCGCGGACTCCCTCGAACCGTCCAGGTCCCCGCTTGAAAGCCAAGGTCCTCATCGTCGGCGGTGGCGTGATGGGCAACGCCATCGCCCTCTCGGCCGCCCGCTTCTTCGACCCCCTGCGTCAGCCCGTGGTGCTGCTCGAGCGCTCGGCCCTGGCCTCGGGCAGCTCCGGCGCGTCCGGCGCGATCCTGCGCCAGCACTACGCCGACCGCATGATCGGCGCCATGGCCCGGGATAGCATGCGGGCCTACTCGTCGTTCGAGAGCCGCACGGGTCGGACCCTCGGCTTCCAGCGCGCGGGCGTGCTGACCCTGGCCGGGCCCTCGCGGCCGGAGACCATCGAGCGCCTGACGCGCAACGTGGATCAGCAGACCGAGCTCGGCATCCGCACCCAGCTGCTCGACGCCGAGGGCGTGCGCGCCCTGGTGCCGAACATCGAGGTCGACGACGGGGTGATCGCCGCCTGGGAGCCCCAGGGCGGCTACGTCGATCCGACCACGACCGTCGAGCAGTTCGCGGCCCTGGCCCGGACCTACGGGGCGTCGACCCGCACGGGCGTGGAGATCCTCTCGATCGACGTGCGCGAGGGCCGGGTGGTCGGCGCCGAGACCACCGAGGGTCACTACGACGTGGACACCATCGTGATCGTGGCCGGCGCCCACTGCCGGCACCTCTTGCAGAAGCTCGGCGTGGAGATGCCCCTGCGGGTGGCGCGGGTCGAGCAGCACTTCTTCCGCATGCCGTCCGACGACCTCGAAGACGATAGCGGAGCCCTGGGCGAGACGAGCAGTTGGGCCCTGGTGGACCTGGACGACCCGCTGGTCAGTGAAGGCGAGGCCGATCCGGACGAGGCCATCAAGGGCCTACCGCACCCGGTCATCCTCGACCTCGAGTACGGCTTCTACACCCGCTGCGAGGCCAACCACGGCCGCACGCGCGTGTGCCCGATCAACTACGACCCCCAGGAGATCTTCGACGAACCCCAGGCGAAGAGCGCGCCGCGGCCCGAGTTGGCGGAGCGCGCGCGGGAGCTCTTGGTCAAGCGGCTGCCCTACTACGCGGACGAACCGATGGTCGGGGAGCAGGTCTCCTGGTTCCCACTGACCCCGGACGGGCGCGCCATGATCGGCCCCGTCCCCGGCGTCGAGGGAGCCTTCGTCGCCGCCGGCTTCGCCGATCACGGCTTCAAGCTGGCGCCCTCGGTGGGTGACGGGATGGCGCAGATGATCGCCGGTGAGCCGGTCAGTGCCTTCGACCTGGAGTACTTCGACCCGGCGCGCTTCCTGGACTTCGACCAGACCGAGGACTGGTCCGGTCGGCTGTATCTCTGATCCGCCCGGCCCCTGGCACGCCGAACCTCAGGGCCAAGGCCGGCGGAACGAGTCCGAGCCCGACCGACCGACAACGACCCCGATCCCGCGACGCGGCATCGGGGTCGTTGTCTGTCTGCCGGGCTCGCGCGCGCCGAAGAGAGCGGGGGCTGCCCTCAGTTCTGGTACACGCTCGTGATCCGCACCCCGTAGGTCTTGTCGATCGTCACGACCTCGCCCCGGGCGACGACCTTGCCGTTGACCAGGATGTCCGCCGGCTCGTGGGCCTCGCGGTCGAGCTCGATCAGCGAGCCGGGTCCGAGCTTGACGAGCTCGGCCAGGGACAGGCGCGTCCGGCCGACCTCCACGGTCACTTGGACCGGGACGTTCAGAAGGTGGGGCAGGCCCATGCCGGCGCTCTCGGTGTGGCTGTCCTCGAGCTCCGGCAGACCCTCGGCCTGGACGCGCACGGCGTCGGTGGCGGCGTCGATGGCCTGCTCGACGTCGGTGGTCTCTTCGGTGGTCTCGTCGCTCATGCTTGTTCCTCGATCGTGGCCGCGGGGGGCTCGGGTTCGGTGGGCTCGCTGGTCAGGGAGGTCAACTGCAGGGCCAGGCGACCGCGGCGGCTGCCGAGGATCGCGCGGCCGAAGTCGCGACCGTCGGCGTGGACCTTGATGCGCTCGCCGCGGTGGGCGTCGAGGGGCAGCACGTCGCCGACCTCGAGGGCGAGCAGTTCGGAGAGGGGCAGCTCGATCGTGCCCAGTTGGGCGCAGACGGGCAGCTCCACGGCGCTGAGGTGGGGGGGCAGCTTGGGCGGCAGCTTCTGGCCGGCGATGCGCGCCGCGAAGGTGAGCTGGGCGTCGAAGATCGGCAGGTAGAGCCGCAGGTTCGAGGCGCCGCCGGGGGTCGTCAGGCGCAGCTCGAGGCCCAGGCGGTGGGGGTCGGCGAAGTGGTCGGCCTCGCGCCAGTCGCCGGCCTCTTTGAGTTGGCCGATGGCCTTGAAGCCCTCGACCGGCAGGCCCATGCGGCGGCACAGGGGCGTGCAGACGCCCTCGATGATCGTGCGCATCACCGTGCGCTCGAGGGGCGAGAGGTCGCGCGTGGCGGGGGTCGGCTCGGAGGCGCCCAGGATCTGCTCCACGGCCTCGACCGCGGACTCGATCTCCCACTGGGCCCAGGCCGGGTGGCCGCCAGCGCTGAAGCGAACCAGGGCCAGGGGCTCGTCGAGGCCGTCCTGCAACTGCTCGGCGTTGAACTCGCCGGCGGAGACCAGGTCGAGCCGCAGCCGGCCGCGCAGCAGCTTGGAGAGTTCGATCTCGCTCTGGGGCAGGGTCGTCTCGATCACGCGCTGGAGCTCGGCGATCGACGAACCGCGCAGCCGCAGGGGCACGCGGAAGTCGCGCTGCTCCACCTCGCGGACCGTTTGTCCTCGGGAGGTGTCGAAAGCGTCCATCAGGGCGGCCGCCTCCTCGGGATCGACGTTGGTGCTCAAGGCCGTCGTTCCCGCTCTATTGAACCGCGTAGTCTTCGAACAGGAGCTCGCGGATGCGCCCGTGGGTGCCGACGCGGATCTGCCCGTGGAAGGTGGGGTCGAGCTCGGTCAGGTCGAGGTAGACCGTGTAGCCGGAGCCGTCCTCGACGCGCAGGTCGCGCTCCTCGCCGGTGAAGCGCACCTCGGGCCCGTCGCCCAGGCGCAGGGTTCCGACCGGCGCGTCGACGAACAGCTTCAGGTCGTAGAGGGGCGTGCGCAGGGTGCTCTCGTAGATCGAGAAGCCCGGCTTGATGCCCGTCTGGCTGTCCGGATCGGCGGGGTTGACCGCGTCCCCGATGTGGACGGGGAACATCAGCTTGTCGATCGCGTCGCGCAGCTCGCGCTTGAAGACGTCGCGCATGGCGCCGCCCATCACGTCGTCGACGGTGCGCTTGGACGAGATCTCGAGCATGGCGTCCTTGATCAGGGCCATGTAGATCGGGTCGGCGGTGCGCGTCGTGGCGTAGACCTCGTCGTAGGCCTCGAACATCGCGTTGGCCTGCATGATCAGGAACCGCTTCGAGCCGTCCCCGCGCAGGTTGGTCTGGATCTTGGACGGCGTCACCGGCGCCACCCACGGGCCCAGGAACTCCTTGTATTCCTCGGGCGCGGGCTTGGCGACCACGGAGGCCACCCAGGCCATCAAGACCAGGCCGACGGCACCGCCGGCGATCTTGATCAGCTTCTTCTTCTGCGCCTTGGCGGCCAGCTCCTCTTCGGAGGCCGGTTCGTCGGCGTTCTTGTCGGCTTCGTCTGCCATTCCAGGGGCTGAATCGGCTCAGTCCGGCTCGAGGATCAAGCGGGCGTCGACGGCGGCTCCGCCATTCGACCCAGGATCGAGACCCGAGATCCAGGCCCGGACTTCCAAGCGAGCCCGTTGGTAGCCGTGGTGCTCCTCCAGGTGCTTGCGCACGGCGCGGGCGCGGGCCAAGGCGAGGGCGTTGCGGGCCAAGTCGCCGGAGGCCTCGCCGGCGCCGGCCTGGGCCTCCAGGACCAGGACCTGGGTCCCCCGTGGCCGCAGGCTGGGCGCGAGGAGGTCCAGGTACTGTGCTGCCTCCGAGCTCAGTTCACTGGAGCCGACGGCGAAGATCGCCACCGACGGCTGGAAGATCTCGTTGCGCGGCGGGAGTTTGTCGATGTCGTCCGCGCGCACCAGCTCGCTGGTGGCCATCGGGTGCTCGTCGTCGGGCTCCATCGGGTTCTCGACCGGCGGCAAGTTGAAGCGCACCCGCACCTCGTTGAAGATCTCGTTCTTCTCCGAGCCGTCGAGCAGCCCATCGAGGCCGTAGGACTCGGCCGAGACCATGAACGAGCCGATGCCGCGCGCGACCATGCCGAAGGTCTGCTCGCGCGACATGGACACGAGCAGGATGAAGAAGGTCAGGATCAGGGTCATCATGTCCCCGAACGACACCATCCACCCGGGGACCTTGGCCTTCTCGTCCTTGGGGCCCCTGCGCTTGCCCACCTAGAGCCCCCCCTCGCGGTTGCGACGCTCGCGCCACTCGTGCTTGAGCTGTTCCGACCGCGCGTGGCCGAGAGTCAAGACACGCAGCTCCACGCGCCGATTGGCCTGGCGCGACTCCGCGGTGTTGGCCACCGAGCGCGGCCGCTCGGCGCCGTGGCCGGTGACCTGGATGCGCTCCTCTTCGACGCCGTGGTCGATCAAGACCTGCGCCGCGCTCATCGCGCGCGCCAGGGAGATCGTCTCCGCATCCGGGTACTCGCGCGTGGGGCGGTGGTCCTTGGCGGCATGGCCCTCGAGCACGATCTGGTGCGGATAGAAGCGCAGCACCTCGGACAGCTCGATCAGGGCCTGCTCGAGCTTGGGGTTGATCTCCACCGAGCCGGGCCCGAACGAGTAGTTCGCGTCCCAGGTCACCATCAGGCCGTCGCCGATCTTGTTCAGGTCGATCGGCGTCTGGTCGTCGGCCTGGGCGGTTCCGCCGTCGGTGTGCTTGTCGAGTTGATCCTCGGGCCGCTCGTGGGCGCGCTCGCCCCCGTTCAGGGGATCGGTGTTGGCCAACAGATCGTTCTCGGGCGGCTTGACGTCGGTCGGCCCGTTCATGTGCTCGATCATGCCGGTGTTGCCGGGCAGCAAGCCGCGCACGTCGAGCAGCTCGTACTCCTCCATCGAGGAGAAGGTCATCAAGAGCACGAAGAACGTCACCAGCAGCGAGATCATGTCCGTGAACGTGACGACCCACTCGGGGGCACCGGGCGGCTCCTCCTCCTCCCTGGGCTCCTTGACCCGCGGCAGGGGCGGGAGCTCGTCGATCGGAGTGCCTTCGCCGCCTTCTGCGCCGCCGCTCATGCCGCGATCGACTGGCGCGCACTGGGCGCGAGGAAGGTCTTGAGCTTCTCCTTGATCAACTGCGGTCCGTCGCCGGATTGGATGGCGACGATGCCTTCGATCATCAGAGCGCGCAGCAGCGCCTCTTCCTTGGCGCGGATCTCGAGCTTGCCCGACAGGGGCAGGAACATCATGTTCGCCGCCATGGCGCCGTAAAGCGTGGTCAAGAGCGCAACCGCCATACCGCCACCGATCGAGGCCGGATCGTCGAGCGCCGCAAGCATCTGGATCAGACCGACCAGCGTCCCGATCATCCCGAAGGCCGGCGCGTAGCCGCCGAGCTGGTCCATCATCTTCTTGCCGATGGCGTGGCGTTGGCCCTGCCACTCGGCCTCGAGCTCCATGATGTCGCGCACGACTTCCGACGGGAAGCCGTCGATGACGAGCTGGATGCCCTTGGCCATGAAGACGTCGTCGACCTCCTTGAGGCGACTCTCGAGGGCCAACAGGCCTTCCTTGCGCGCGAGGGTGGCGTACTCCACCACGCGCGTGATCTCTTCGGCCGGCGTCGCCAGCTTGAACATGAACGTCCGCAAGAAGACGGGCATCAGCGCCTTCAAGTCGGGGATCGTGAAGTTCATCAGGAACACCGCGATGGTGCCCCCGCCCACGATCATCATCGAGGGGACGTCGATGAACAGACCGAAGCCACCGCCACCGGCGATGGAGGCGCCCAACAGGCCGAAGCCCATCACAATGCCGATGATCGTGAGGAAGTCCATGGGGACGAGTCAGGGCGCGACGGATCCGGGGAAGAACCGATCAGGGAGGCCCTGGAGAGCATTCGGCCAGGCCCAGGGCGCGACTGAACCCGAGGGAGCAAATCCGCTCGCGCTCGGGAGCGGCGTCGAGCTCAGGGCTGGGCGCGGGCCCAGGCGTCGATGAACTTGCCGCGCTCGTCGCCGGTGATGGCGCGCAACAGGTCCATGGCGCGGTCCTCGTCGAGGATCCGCAGCACCTTGGCCGCTTCGTCGGGACCCATGCCCACCAGGTCGGCGGTGATCTGCTCCGTGTCGCCTTCGGCGTAGAGGGTCGCCAAGTTCTCGTAGACCAGGGACTCACCCGCGGTCTCCACGTCCTCGTCGCGCTTCAGCTCGAGCGAGCGCAGCTCGATGGCTGCCGTCTGGGTTTCGATCTCGCCCTTGATGCGCTCCAGCTCCGCCGAGCGCATGTCGAGGGCAGCGATCTGGTCGGCCACTTGCCGCTCGCGCTCGTCGAGGGCGTCGCTGCGCTCCTTGAGCAGGTCGCGTTGGTCGCGCAGCTCGTCGACCAGGGTCTCGAGTTCCGCGCGGGCGAAGGGCGCCGGCAGGGCGAAGGCCCCCAGTACGCCCAGGTTCGCGGTCACGATCTCCTGGGCGGTGCCGCGACGCTCCGGCAGGGCCAGGGCCTTGCCGCCGTTCTGCCCCGGCGCGCCGCCGTCGGCCTCGGCCAGGGTGCCGTCGGCGCCCTCCTCGGCCTGCTCGTCGCCGTTCCTGAACAGCGGCCCGATCACGGCCATCTCCTCGAGCGGCACGTCGCTCACCAGGGCGAAGCCCAGGAAGCACATGCTGAACAACCCGAGGCCGCCGGCCGCGAGCGTGGCGATTTCGACCTTCTTGTTCATTGGGGAGGGCTCAGGGAATCGGGCGTTGGGCGGGTGGGTACCGCAGGGGGGTTCGGCCGGGCCGCGAGCCGGTCTTGAGGCGATTGGGCGCTTCTCGCGCCCACGCCGAGCCCGGACCTCAGCGCAGGCCCTCCGGCGTCGCAGCGCGCCGCGTCGCCCGCGCCGCGTTGGCGTCGTCGGCCTCGGCCTGGTCGGCGGCGGCGATGGCCTTGGTGTGGATCGCCTTGGCCTTGTCCTCGAGGCGCTCCAGGGCCCGACGGGCGCGTTCGCGCTCGGCCCAGGCGCCGCGCTCGCGTTCGGCGGCGGCGCGCTGTTCGGCGTGCAGAGCCCGCGCGGCCGCGAGGTGGGCCTTGAGGGTCTCGATCGGACGCTCGCAGGACAGGGCCGCGGCCGCGTCGAGCTCGCCCAGGGACTGCAGGTTGCGGAGCTCCTCGCGGGCCCGTTGCAGGGTCGTCTCCAGGGTGACCACGTGCGCCGCGGCCTGGGCGGCGATGGCCTCGGCCTCGCCCCACTTGGCGCGTGCGATGCGCTCCTCGAGCTCGCGCACTTGGGCCAGGCGCTCGAGGCGGAACTGGAAGCGGCGCTTCACTGGGGCACCTCGGCGCCGAAGATGCCCTCGAGCAGCATGATCGTCTCGCTCAAGTCCTGCAGCTCGTCGCGGCCCTGGCGCAGGAAGGCCTCGACCAAGGGACGCCGCCGCAGCGCCGCGTCCAGCCCGGGGTTGGTGCCCGAGCGGTAGGCCCCGACCTCGATCAGGTCGCGGCTCTCCTTGTAGACGGCCAGGTCCCGGCGCAGCACGTGGGCCAGGGCCTGGTGACGCGGTGAGGCCAGCTCGGTCATCAGTCGCGAAAGGCTCGAGAGGACGTCGATGGCCGGAAAGTGGCCCGCGTTGGCCAGCTCACGGTCCAGGTGCACGTGCCCGTCGAGCAGGCCGCGCAGGGTGTCGGACACCGGCTCGTTGGGGTCGTCGCCGTCGACCAGGATCGTCAACAGGCCCGTGATGCTGCCGACCTCGGCGCGACCCATGCGTTCGACGAGCTTGGGCACGGTGCCGAAGAAGCTGGGCGGGTAGCCGCGCAGGGCGGCGGGCTCGCCGGCGGCCAGGCCGATCTCGCGGCAGGACTGGGCGAAGCGCGTGACCGAGTCCATCACCAAGAGCACGTCCAGGCCCTGGTCGCGGAAGTGCTCGGCCACGGTGACCGCCACGAAGGGCGCCAGGTAGCGCTCGATCGGCGAGCGGTCGGAGGTCGCGGCGACGGTCACCGCGCGCTTCTGACCCTCGACACCGAGCACGTTGTCGATGAAGCCGCGCACCTCGCGCCCGCGCTCACCCACCAGGCACATGACCGTCACGTCGGCGTCGGTGCCGCACAGGATCTGGCCCATGAGCGACGACTTGCCCACGCCGGATCCGGCGAAGATGCCCAGGCGCTGGCCGCGGCCGAGGGTCGCGAGGCCGTCGATGGCGCGCACGCCCGTGCGCAGGGGTTGATTCACGTGGGGGCGCGAGAGGGGCGTCGGCGGCGCAGAGCGCACCGAGCGGCGGGCAACCACGCGCGGGCTAGGCAGCCCGTCGATCGGGCGGCCAAAGCCGTCCAGGGTGCGGCCGAGCAGCTCGTTGCCGACGCCGACTTCGAAGCTGCGGCCGAGGGCGCGCACCTTGTGGCGCGGTGCGATGCCGCTGGTCTCGCCGTGGGGCATGAGCAGGGTCACCGCGTCGCGAAAGCCCACCACCTCGGCTTCGATCGGATCGCCGACCTTGCCCTGGATGCGGACCATCTCGCCCACGGCGGCCTGCAGGCTGCTGGCCTCGATCAGGCCGCCCGAGACCCGCTGCACCTCGCCGCGGAACTCCGGCACGGCGGCGCGGGCGATGGCGGCGGTCATCCGCCCGAGATCCGGTGCCAGACTCATGAGCGCAGGGCCTCTCCCAAGGCTTCCGTGATGCGTTCCAGGACCGACAGGGGGTCGCGCACGACCAGGCCCTGGGGGCTCTCGACCCGCACCTCGCCCGCGGCCAGGCCGGGGTCGACCAACAACTCGGTGGCGGCGCGCAGGCGCATGTCCTTCAGGCGTTCATGGTCCGACGGGCAGACGTAGACCTGGCAGGCGCCGCGACCCTGGGTGCCCCGCGCGAGGCACTCGCGCACCACGCCCTCGAGCTCGTAGCGGCCCGCTTCGAGCTCCGTGCGCAGCACCTGCCGCGCGATCTCCAGGGCGATCGCGACCGCCGACTCCGTGATCGCGTTCTCGACCTGCTCGCGCTCGGCCAGGGTGGCCTCGATCACGGCGTCGACGCTGGCGGTCAGCTCGGCGCGCACCTCGGCATCGGTGCGCGAGCGCGCCTCGGACGCAGCCGCGTCGGCGCGGGCCTGGGCGCGCTCCTCCGTGAGGGCCTCGAGGGCCCGCTCGTAGGAGATCTGGCGCACCCGCACCCCGCTGGGCGCCAGGCCCAGGGGCAGACGCTCAAGCGACGAGCTCATCACCACCCTTGGCCGGCGAGAACTCGCCCGCGTCGATCATTGCCCGGACGGCCTTCATGATGTCTTCCCGTGCGGACATGACCTCCGACATGGGCATGTTGCCGGCGAGCTCGCGCTCCTCCCGCACCATCTCCCGCACCCGCGTGGACAGGTTGCCCATGATGTTCTCCTCCACTTCCGGGCCGGAGGCCTTGAGCGCCACCGACAGGGTTCGCGTATCGACCGAGCCGAGGATCTTCTGCATCGCGCGGCGGTCGATGGTGCCGATGTCCGACCACGTGAACATGTAGTCGCGGATCTCCGTCGCCATCTGGGCGTTGTCCTCCTCGATCTTCTCGAGCACGCCGCCTTCGGTCTCGGGACCGGCGTGGTTGAGCATGTCGGCGATGGTCTGGTAGCGCTGGGCGCGCGTCATCTCGATCGGCGCCGCGCCCAGGTTGTCGAGGCGGATCTTGAGATCCTGGGCGATCAGGTTGAGAACGTCGAAGGACGGCGGCGTCAGGACAGCCATGCGCCGCACCACGTCGAGGGCCAGGTCCACGTCCATGCCGCCCAGCACCACCGCCGAGAGGGCGGGGTCCAGGTGCGCCAGGACCAGGGCCGTGGAGGCAGGGGACTCGGTCTCGAGCACGCGCGCGATCTTGGACGGCGGCTCGCTCTCGATCTGCGCGAAGGGGCGCTCCTCGAGGCGGCGGCGTTGGATCTGTTGCAGCACCAGCTCGGCGCGCTCTTCGCCCAAGCCGCGCACGAGCAGGTCCTCCAGCTCGTCGGGCGTGCTCGGTTGCACCCCCGGCGCCTTGTAGAAGCGCAGGGCGACCTGCCCGTGCAAATGCTTCATCAGCTCGTCGCCGGCGAAGCTGGAGTCGACGCGACTCATGGCCTCCACGACCTCGGTGACCACGTCGTCGCTCAGGTGCTGGAGCATCTGGGCGGCCTTGTCGCGATCCAACGAGAGCAGGAACGCTGCGACCCGCTGGGGGCCGTCGAGCGACGCCGGGTCGAGCGGCTGGTCCTTGTCCTTCTCGCTCACAGCCGGGCCATGCCTTTCTCACGGGCCCAGGACGAGAGGATCTTGCCGACCCGCTCCGGGTCGGTGGCGAGCAGCTCCTCGACCTGGCGAATGGCCAGGAGTTCGGGGTCGATCTCGACCGGATTGATCGGCTCGATCGGCACGCGCTGACCTCGGCCTCCGCGGGCGGGGGCCGCGCCCGACGGTGCCGAGCCACCTTCGACGCCGGAGTGACCCGCGGCCGCGGCCGCCGCCGCAGCAGCGGCCGCGGCGGGCGAGCCGGGTTGCGCCACCATCATGCCGACGCCGCGAACCGCGCCCGCGTTGGCGCCGTGGGACCCCGCTAGGGAATCCTCATCGTCGTCGTCAGTGACCTTGACCCTGCCACCGCGCAGGGAGATGAACAGCAACAACACGAAGGCCAGCGACGAGACGATCTCGACGCCGCGGCTGAAGAGCAGCTCGACCAGGGGGCTGAGGGCCGGCTCTTCTTCCTCGATCACGACGGGCTGACCCTCGCCGTCGACGAGCTCGCCATCGGGGCCCTCGACGACCACGGAGCGGGGCGAGCTGAAGGTCGATTGCTTGAAGCTGTCGCCGCGCGCCTTGTCGAATCCGACCGTGGCCTGGACCGCGTCGGCGATCTCCTCAGCGTGGTCCAGGAGGGACTTGTCGAGCCACAGGGCCACGCTCATGCGCTGCAACTCGGGCACCCGCCGCTTGGTCTGGGAGATCGTGCGGCTGGGTTGGTACTGGGTGCGCGAGTCCTTGCTCGTCGCCACCTCCGCCGGCACTTGCTTGCCGCTCGACAGTCCCGTCGAGGAGTTCAGTGAGCCGTCGGGGTTGAGGGTCGCGTTGGCCGGATCGACCACGTTGCTGCCCGCGCCCGCACCGTTGCCGCCGCCGCCCGAGCTGCTCGGCGGAAACTTCGGCGTCTCGGACTGGCTGGTCTCCTCGAAGACCGTGGCCTTGGCCTTGGGATCCGTCGCGTCCATCAGGACCGTCGACGAGTCGTAGTCCCATTCGGTCGCCAGGGTGACCCGCGCCAGGCCCTCGCCGTAGAGCTCGTCCAAGAGCAGGTTGGCCCGGCGTTCGCGGCTCTCCTCGTAGGTGTCGGCCAGTTGGAACCACTCCGAGCCCTCGGGCCCGCCGGGTCCACCCAGGTCGCCGCCGTCGAACACGGTCTGGCTGCCCTGGTCCGCGACGACCAAATTCTCCTCCTCGATGCCCAGGCCGAAGCGCACCAGGCGCGCGACGGTGCGGGCCTGCTCGCGAGTCAACTCGGTGCCCGAGCGCAGGCTCAGGACCACCGAGCCGGTGATCGGCGGGGACAACCCGAAGGCCAGGCCCGTGGGCACGTTCGTGCGCACGTTGGCGCCCTGTACGAAGTTGAGCGACAGGAGCATGTTCTCCATCTCCTCCCACTCGCGCTTGCGCTTGAGCTGCTCGCGCTCGCCGGAGGACATGAACACGCTGCCGATGCCCGCACCCTTGGTCAGGATGCCGCCGTCGACGGCCGTCAGGGCGCCGGACAGGAACATCGCGTTGCGCGCGGCGCCCAGGTCCTTCTCGTCCACGTAGACCGTGTACGGACCGGGCGGCTGGCTCTGTTGCCAGAGCACGCCGGCTTCGGCCAGGGCGGAGCCCACGGCCGACAGTTGGCTGTCCGAGAGGTCCGTGATCAAGCGCTCGTAGTGCGGACGGTTGGACAGGATGACGGCGCCGGTCACGATCGCGGCTGCACCGAGCAGCAGCGAGGCGAAAGTGGCCTTGGTCGCCAGGGAGGCGGCCTGGAAGCCGTCGAGGAGTTGCTTGAGGAGGTCGTTCATCGCGCTCTCGAATCAGACGCTCATCCGCATGGTCTCGCGGTAGGCGTCGATCAGTCGGTTCCTGATCTCCATCGCGTAACTGAGGGCGAGGTCGGCGCGTTTGATCTGCGCCGCGACCTCGTGGAAGTCCTGCACCTTGCCCGCGAGCACCGACTCCTCCATGTTGTTGACCGCGCGCACCTCGGCGTCGATGGCGGTGAGACCCTCGCGCAGGCTGGCGACGCCCTGGGGCGCGGAGCGCACTTGGGTAGCGCCCCCCTGGGCCGGATCGGTCAGGCCGCCGGTCAGGGCCGCGCCCAGACCGGAGGAGCTGCCGCCGAGCATCTCGCGCGCCATGCGCTCGAAGGTCTCGGACATGTCCGGCGTCGCCAGCCCCTGATCGGCCATGCGCTTGCGCCCGGCCGCGAGGGCTTCTTGGAGCAGGCTGGACGAGCCGCGGATGCTGGAGGTGTCGGCCATGGGGGGAGGCGGGCGGGGACGGGTGGTTCGGAGTCAGGGGGCGGGCGACGTTCGATCAGCGCGCGAGCTCGAGGGCCCGCTGCGCCATGCGCACGTAGCCCTCGGCCGAGGTCAGGTTGGCCTCGTAGGCGCGCATGGCGGTGATCATGTCGGCCAGCTCACTGACCGCGTTGACGTTGGGCATGCGGACCATGCCCGAGGCGTCCGCGTCCGGGTGACCGGGGATGTTCACGGTCTCGAAATCGGTGGTCATGTCGCGGGTGACACGCGCCGACGCGACGCCGCTGACGGTGGGGTTGCCGTCGGGTCCGTCGGAGACGAGCGCCTCGAAGCTCACCACCTTGCGCCTGTAGGGTCCGCCCTCGGGGGTCGAGGTGACTTGCGAGTTGGCGAGGTTCTCGGCGATCACGTCCATGCGTGCGCGTTCGGCGCGCAGGCCGCTGGTCGCGGAGCGCATGCCGCGGAATAGGGTGTCGATGCTGCTCATGGTGGGGGGGCGTCAGGGGTTAGTTGCCGGTGCCGCGAATGGCCGAGTCGACCAGGTTGAGCTGGCCTTGGAGCATGGTCACGTAGGTCTCATACAGCAGCCGGTTCTCGCGTTGCATGCTGACCTCTTCCTCGAGCACGACGTTGTTGCCGTCGATGCGCGCCTCCGATTGCAAGTCCACGGTGATCTCGGGTTCGACCTGCTTCGGGTCCTCGCCGCTGGCCATGGCCCGCTGCACCAGCTCCTCGAACTTGAACTGTCGGCGCTTGTAGCCGGGCGTGTTGATGTTCGCGATGTTGGAGGTGATCACGCGGTCGCGCTCGACAGAGGCGTCGAGCAGCCGCATCAGCATCCCGTTCTGTTCGGTTCCGATTCGCATGGTCGGCCTCACGCCTCAGTCGAGCAGCCCAGCGGCACGCCACTGGCGGAACTTGTTGGAGAGGGTGCGCGCGGTGACGCCCAGGCGGCGAGCCGCTTCGGTCTTGTTGCCGCCGGTCTCCTCGAGCGTGGCGAGGATCGCCTCGCGCTCGATGTCGGCCAGCTTGCGGTTGGCGAGCAGGTCGCCGAGCTTCGCGACGGCGCGGTCGAGGGCGTCCTCGGTCGCGGCCATGTCGTCGGTACCCGGCGAGCTGCCGAAGGACAGGTCCGCGGGTTGCAGCGTGCCGCCGCCGGTCAGTACCACCGCGCGTTGCACGACGTTCTCGAGCTCGCGCACGTTGCCGGGCCAGGACCAGCTCGCGAGGCGCGCGAGGGCGTCGGGCGAGAAGGACACCGGCCGCGCACCGTTCAGGCGGGCGTAGTGCCGCGCGAAGTGCTCGGCAAGGGGCGCGATGTCGTCCGTGCGACCGCGCAGGGGCGCGATGTGGACCGGCAGCACGTGCAGCCTGTAGTAGAGGTCCTCGCGGAAGCGGCCGGCGGCCACCTCGGTGGGCAGGTCGCGGTTGGTGGCCGCGATGATCCGCACGTCGACCTGCAGTGTCTGGCTGCCTCCGACGCGCTCGAACTCCTCCTCCTCGAGCACGCGCAGCAACTTGACCTGCAAGGCCGGCGAGATCTCGCCGATCTCGTCGAGCAGCAGCGTGCCCCCGTCGGCCAGCTCGAAGCGACCCTCGCGTCGGCGGTGGGCGCCGGTGAAGGCGCCGCGCTCGTGGCCGAACAGCTCCGACTCGAGCAGTTGCTCCGACAGGGCGGCGCAGTTGACCCGGATGAAGGCCTGTTCGCGCCGCGGGCTCGAGTCGTGGATGAACTGGGCCACGCGCTCCTTGCCCGTGCCGCTCTCGCCGGTGATCAACACCGTGCCCTTGGAAGCGGCCACGCGACCGGCGGCCTCGAGCGTCTCGAGCATCGCGCGGCTGCGCGCCACCAGTTGCGGCGCGTCGCCGGTACGTTCGGCCCGGAGGTACGCGTTCTCGGCCTCCAGACGGGCCGTGCGCGCGATGCGGCCGAGCACCAGCTCGAGCGCCTCGGGCGCCACCGGCTTCATCAGGAAGTCGACCGCGCCGAGCTGCATGGCCTCGACCGCCGAGCGGATCGTGCCGTGGGCGGTGACCAGCACCCCGGGCATGCCCGGCGCGACCTCGGCCGCGGCGCGCAAGAGCTCGAGACCATCCATGTCCGGCATGCGGAGATCGGTGATCAAGAGGTCGAAGGGCCGCTGGCGCAGTCGCTCGAGAGCCGCTCGGGGCTCGCCGAAGGCCTCGACGGAGTGACCGAGCTCGCGCACGGCTTCGGCGAGGAACTCGCGGGAGAGGGGGTCGTCGTCGACGACCAGGACGTGCTCGAGCTTCATCGAGTTTCGTGGGAGACGCGCAGGGGGAAGCGCAGGACGAATTCGGCACCGCCGTACTCCGCGCAGGCGTCCTCGATCTCGAGGCGGCCGCCGTGGAGCTGGGCGACGGTGTGGGTCAGTGCCAGGCCGAGGCCGGTGCCCTCGGCGCGGGTGGTGTAGAAGGGCTCGAGCACGCGGTCGCGCAGGCTCGGCTCGACGCCCGCGCCCGCATCGGCCACGCGCAGGGCCAGCTCGCCCGCCTCGACGCGCGCCGTGACACGCACGCGGGCGCTTGTGGTTTGCACGCTGAGGGCGTTGTCGATCAGGTTCCGCAGGGCCTGGCGCAGCTTGATCCGATCACCGGCGAAGGGCGGGGCATCGACGAAGGTCTCGACGCTCGCGTCGGCGGGCACCGTGCAGCGCGCCAGGGCGTCGGCCACCAGTTCGCTCGCGTCGACGGTCTCGAGCTCCAGTTGGCTCGGCTCGGCGTAGGAGAGCAGCCCGGCCACGATGGCCTCGGCCTCCTCGCAACCCGACACCGCCAACTCGGCCCAGCGGGCGTGCTTCTCGTTGTCGGCCACGCCGCGCCCTAGGAGCGCGGCGAAGCCCTTGATCGCGTTCAGCGGGTTGCGGATCTCGTGGGCGATCCCCGCCGCCAGGGTGCCCACCGCGGCCATCTTCTCGGAAGTCGCCGCGCGCCGCCCGAGCTGCTCCAGCTCGGTCTGGTCGTCGAGGATCTGCACCGACCCGGCGCCGTCGCCCTGGCGGACTTGGATCGCGGCGGTGCGGGTACGCAGGGCGCGCACAGCCCCGTCGGGACGCTCGAGCTCCACCCGCACGGGTTCGGCCGCATCCTGGGGCAGGCCGGCGAAGAGTCGCGTGAGCTGCGCGGTGTCGCCGCCAGCGGGGGTGCCGGCGATCTCGAGCGCCGCCGCGTTGACGCGCGTGACCGCACCCAGGCAGTCGCGCACGACGACGCCGGTGGGCAGGGCCTCGAGGATCGCGTCGAGCTCCGCCACACGGCGCGCGAGCTCGGCGTTGGCCACGGCCAACTCGCCCTCGACCCGCTCGGCGCGCTCCGACAGACGGTCGTAGCTCTCGAGCAGGCCGTGCGAGATGGTGGCGAAGCGCTCCATCGCGACGTCCAGTTCCCGCTCCGCGGGTGCGCTGGGGGCGGGCTTGGTCACCGGTTCGCGGTCCCCGTCCTGGCGCCGCTCTGCTCGGCGATGCCGAACTCCTGCATGTGCTCCCACTTCCAACGCAGGAAGTCGAGGTCGGTCTTGGCCTTGACCGCCAGGTCGCCAGCGTCGGGCAGGGCCAGCACCGACTCGTAGGCGCGCATGGCGTCCTTGGAGCGGCCGAGCTTCTCGTAGGTGCGCCCGGTCCAGTAGACGGCCCGCGGGTCGTCGATGATCGGCGCGAGGATCGCCAGGGCACGCTCGTAGTCCTCCGCGAAGTAGGCCGCGCGGCCCTGCAGCACGGTGTCGGCGGAGTAGGCCCCCGCGATACGCGCGCGCAGCTCGGCCTCGGCAGCCGCGTTGTACTCGCTGTTGGCGGCGGCGATGCGTTCGGTGATCGGCGCGGTGCCGGCGGCGACGGCGTCCTGGGCGGCGCTCGGGTCGACCGCCGCGGACGATTCGGATGTCGGCGGAGCGCCGATGCCGAGGTTCAGGGCCCGCGTGCCCGCGCCGCCCGGCGCCAGGACCAGGGTCGTCTCCATCGAGTCGATCGTCTCCCGGCTGGGCGGCAGACCCGGCACGGGTTGAGTCGGCGGCGCGAACAGCGGTGTGTTCGCGTTCTGGGTGCCCCCGGCGGGATTGCCCGCGAGGCTGCCTGTGGCGTTGGCCGGGACGCTGGACGGGGGGCTGATCAGCGGCGTGTTGCCGGTGGAAACACCCGCCTGGGCGGCTTCGGCCAAGACCCGTGCGCGCGCCGCGGCCAGGATCGACTCGACGTCCGTGGCGGGCTCGGGGGCGTCGCCGGTGATCAGGGCGCGGCGCTCGGCCGCGGTCATGCCCACGGTCGCTGCGCTGATGCGAGTGCCCTTGTTCGCGCCTTGTCCGGGCTGCTCCGCCTGTTCGACCGGCTTGGGCGCGAGGATCCGCGTACGCATCACCTCGAGCTCCGAACGCATGCGATCGATCTCGCGTTGCAGCTCGTCGATCCGCGTCTGCCGCTCCGCCGCATCGCCCAGGGGCTCCTCGGTGTTGCGCAGCAGGTTGGCGATCGCGCCGCTCTGCTTGCGGTCGAGTTGGTTCGAGAGGCCCTCGAGGGTCCCGATCGATTGCACGGTGTCGAACCAAGCCTGGGTCAGCGGGTCGCGTGGCTGGGCATCCTGCCCGAGCAGCTCGCTGGCGGCGTTGGGGCCGAAGATCACCAGCCCCAGGGCGGTGGTCACGAGTCCGGTGTGGCGCAGCATCAGTAGCGTCCTTCGTAGGCTTCAACGGCCCGGGCGAACTGACGCTCGGCTTCGAGCATCTCGGCCGCCATCAGGTCCAGGGCCAGGCGTTCAGCGGGTTCCTCGATGTTCGGGCGCGCGTCGCGCAGGACCGAGAGCGCGGCCTCCACTCCGGCTTCGAGGTACAGACAGCGTCCCCAGGCCAGTGCGGCCCGCTGGCGCAGGCTGGGGTGTACGGTCGCGCGGCGGGCGTGCAGGTCGGCCAGCACAGGCTTGGCGAAGGTCAGCTCGCCCTCCTCCAACCACTCCTCGCAGATCTTGATCCGCTCGGAGTCGGTGGCGTCGTCCACGCCGAGGTCGATCGGCAGACCCAGGGCACGACGCGCCGAGCGGGCCATGGGCCCGAGCAGCGCACCGCTGCCGGCCTTCTCGCACTCGGCGGCCACGAACAGCACGCCGATGTGGTCGCCGTCGTCCATGGCGATCGCGGCGGCGCGCTCGAAGGACACGTCGCGGATCGCACCGTCGGTCATGCGTGCGTGCACCAGCCAGGCGCGGCCGGCCTCGGGGTAGTAGTGCAGGCCCTCGAAGGCCTGGGCCCGCAGGCGCATGGCCTCGGCCGAGTCGGCGTCGGACAGGCCGGCGCGCTCCAGTTGGTCGACGATCCCGAGGCACTCGACGAACATCTCGCGCTGCAGTTGGCAGCGCGCCCGCACCAGGCCGCGCTCGGCCTGGTCCTGGCGCGAACGGGGCGGCACGGCGTCGTCGAGGGACTCGATCATCAAGAGCGCCATGTCCGGGTTGCCCATCTCCATCTGGCAGCGGGCCAGGCCGATACGCGCGGGGATGTACTCGGGCGTGAACTCGGTGTCGCCCGACGCCTGGCGGAACTGCTGCGCGGCCTCGGCCCAGCGCTCGAGCTCCTCGAGCACGAGCCCCGAGCGCAGGTAGGCCTCGGGCCGGTAGGGCGAACCCGAGAAGGTCTCGAGCAGGGTCTGGTACTGCTCCAGGGCGGCGGTCGGGTTGCCCCGGTCCTCTTCGATCTCGCCCTGGCTGAGGCGCCCGCGCTCGGTCGAGGCGTGCCCCGGGTAGCGCGTCGTGGCGCGCAGGTAGAGGGCCATGGCACGCTCGCGCAGGCGCTCGACGGTGAGTTGGCTGCTGTCGTCCTCGCGCACGATCAACAGGCCCGGCGACAGCTCGGCCACCAGGCCCGCGCCGCCGAGGACGTACTCGAGCACCTCTTCGATCGGGCGCTCCTCCAGCTCGATGCTGACCAGCACGCCGCGCCGCGTGGCCGAGAGGCCCTCGACGATGCGCTGGTCGCGCCGGGCGATCTCCTTGAGCACGGTCTCCAGCGAGACGTTGCGTCCGCGCACGGTGACCTGGGTCTCGGCCCCGACTTGCTCGAGCCAGACGTACAGCGGCTCGCCGTCGGACCCGGCGTGCTCCAGGGGGGCTTCGTCCGGTGCGGACTCCGCCTCGTCCTCGGCTTCGGCCTCGGCATCGGCGCGGACCACGGCCGGGGCGGCCAGGCTCAGTCCATGGAAGGCCGCCGGCAGGGTCAGACCTGCCAGGGCCAGGGCAGCGAGGGCGAGCTTCATTGGATGCCGTCCTCGCGGGACAGGGCCTCGAGTCGATAGGTGTCGGCCAAGAGGAACTCGGCCTGGGCCTGGAAGTCCTGCTTGGCCGCATCGTCGAGCGCGTCGGCCACCGACAGGGCGGCGAAGAGCTGGCGCCGGGCGGAGGCGAAGTCGTGCCGGGCGAGAGCGTCATCGATGCGGTCGAAGGAGCCGGCGGGCAGCCCCGCGGGGACCACCAACGGCGCCGTGGTGCGCTGGATCGTCTCGACCTGGCGCTGGACGTCGTCGCGCACGTCGCGTGCGACCTCACTCAGCTCGTCGCGCACACGGTCGAGTTGATCGGTGCTCTGCTTCTGGCTGCTCCAGACCACGAACACGGCCATCAGGTTGAGCAGGGCCAGGAAGCCCGCGCCGACCCAGACGATCTTCGGGATGGAGGTCGAGACCGCCACCGTCTCGACCTGGCGCGGGCCACCCGAGCGGCCGGGCAGCGGCAGGGCCGGATCCCGTTGCGCGGTGTAGCCGGAGCCGCCGGGCAGGGCCGCACCGGTGTTCAACAGATCGCCAGTGGGGTCGAGCTCCGGCAGGTCGAGCACGCTGTCCATGGCGCTCGGACCCTCGTCGTCGTATCCACCGAGGTCGTCCGGGGTGGCGCCGTGGTCGACGGCGGCGAGGAACTCGTCGACGTCGATCTCTTGGGACGTCGCCACGGCGGGCTCGTCGTAGAGCTCGTCGAAGTTGAAGAGGTCCTCGTCCTCGTCGAAGTCTGCAGGGGGGACCAAGACTCAGCTCCAGAGGGCGCGTTGCGCCAGTCGGCTCGGATCGGTCGCGGCCGCGAGGCGGCCGAGCGCGACAGCGAGCGCCGGGGGAAGGTCGAAGGCCGTGCCACCGTCCGGCTCGCAGAGCTCGTGCAGCAGGCGACGGGCGAGGTCGGGGTCGAGGTAGTCGCGATCGGACAGATCGGTGCCCGCGCCGCCGTCGAGGGCAGCGGGGTGGGGGTCGACGCGCAGCTCGATGCGGGTGCCCTGGCCGGGCGCGCTCTCGATCCGCAGGTCGTCGGCCAGGGCGCGCAGGCGCGCTAGCCCGCCGGGCCGGGCGCTGCCTCCGGGCATGGCGGGGGCGATCGCGTCCAACTCGCCGCGCAGGGGGTCGAAGCCCGCGCCGCCGTCGGTGATGGTCAGGTGCACGCGGCCGCTTGCGACGCGGGGCTCGACGCTGACCTGGCCGGGGCCGCCCGCGAAGGCGTGGCGACGGGCGTTGTCGAGGGCTTCGCTGGCGGCGCCGGCCAGTCGGGCGCGGGCCGCGGGGCCCAGGCCCGCGCACACACCCAGCGCGAGGATCTCGCGCAGCAGGGCGCCGTCGTGTTCTTCGTCGGGGCTGGTCCAGCGGTCGCCGGTCGCGGCGCGCGCGGCCTGACGCCCACCGACCCCGGCCTCGATACGACCCAGGGCCGCGCCCAGATCCTCCGTGGCGACCGGGGTGGTCAGCAGATCACACGCGCCCAGGTGCCAAGCGCGACGGCACTGGTCGAAGGTCGGTCGGTCGGCGTAGAGCACCGCGGCCAACTCCCCACCGCGGCGACGCAGCTCGCTCAAGAGTTCGAGTCCGTCACCGTCGGGCAGGCCCAGAGCCACCACTGCCACCTGGGGCAGGGGATGGCGCAGCGCCTCGCGAACGCCGCTCGCGATCGAGACCCGGTGACCCAGGTGCTCGAGCGCCGCGTGTGTTTGCTCGGCGCGCGCACGATCCCCGTCGACGAGCAGCACATGGCGCCCGCGCGGGGGCTCGGCCCCTGAGCTTTCCATTCCGAAGTTCCGCATGGTTCTGCGGCGCCGGCTGCCATCGCTTCCCGGTGGGGAGTCGTGGCACCTCGCGCCGAGGCGAGTCTTCGGACAGATCGGGCGGATCCCTTGATGGGCGAGCCCGCACCCGGGAAACGCTTTCAGGATCTCGGTACGCGGATTGGGAACGTCGTTCCCCCTGCGTCGGGATTCGCGACAGCTTCGGTCAGTGCAGGCCCCAGGCCCGCAACTTGTTGTAGAGGGTCGAGCGGTTCACGCCGAGTTGGCGCGCCGCCAGGGAGCGGTTGCCCTCGGTCTCCTCCAACACACGTACGACCAGGGCCCGCTCGACCGTCGCCAGGCGACGATCGGTCAGGGGCAGGCTGTCGGGGGACGCGCCGCCGCCGGGCCCGCAGGCCAGGTCGGCCGCCTCGATCCGCCCTCCGCGCGCCACCAGCACCGCCCTGGCCAGGACCAGCTCGAGTTCTTCCAGTTCCCCGGGCCAGGGGCTCGCGCAGAGGGCACCGATCGCGTCCGGCGCCAGCTCGAGGGCTCGGCCGCGCCGGCGGGCGAACTCGGCCGTTGCCGCCCGGGCCAGCTCGGGCAGGTCCTCGGTGCGACTCGAGAGGGGCGGCAGGCTGACCATGGCGATGTTCAGGGCGTAGGCCAGCTCCTCGTCGAAGGCCTCGGGGCGCTGGGGACCCAGGAGGTCGACCTCGCTGGTGGCGATCAGGCCCTGCGCGCCCAGTCCGTCCGTCAAGAGGCCCGCCAGGCAGTCCTGGCCCTGGGCGTCGAGCAGCTCCACCCGTTCCAGGTGCAGGCTGCCGGGCTCGACGTCCGAGCGGGCCTCCAGCGCCTCGGCCGTCGGCGGCACATGAATTAACAGTCCACCCGCCCGCGCACTGCGGCGGTGCAGGGCGAACGCCGCCGCACGGTGACCGCTGCCCGCCGGGCCCACGACCAACACCCGGCTCGAGGGCGCGGCTCGATCGAGCTGTTCGCGCAGGGCTGCCGCGGCCCGCGAGGGACCCAGATCGATCGGCGCGGCGGGGGAGTGAGCGCCCTCGGCGCCCGATCCGGTCCCGCGCACCGGGAGCGGATAGGAGGGAAGGGTCTTCATCGCGCCCCGTGATCCGCGATCGGTGTCGGTCCTGTCCAGCCCCACGTCGCCAGCTGTATTGCGCTTGGGAAAAATTCCCATCTCGACTCATGTGGCGGCGGGGCGCTCCGAGAACGACCCCGAGCCGCTCGTCAGGCCCGCTCCCAACGACCAGGCGCCCGACTCACCACCTCAAGCGATTCCGCTAGCAACCCCGACCCCCGTTTCCTCCAAGGAGCCTCCCAATGGGCCTTCGAGTCAATACCAACCTCATCTCGATGACCGCGCAGCGCAACCTGTCGGTCGTCAGCTCGCGCCTGGAAGGCAACTTCCGGCGCCTGTCATCCGGTCTCCGGATCGCCTCCGCAGGCGATGACCCGGCCGGCTTCGGCATTTCCGAGCGCATGCGCTCGCAGGTCCGTTCCCTCTCCCAAGCCGCCCGCAACGCCCAGGACGGGGCCAGCCTCGTGCAGACCGCCGAGGGCGCCCTCAACGAGGTCAACTCGAACCTCTCCCGGATGCGCGAACTCGCCATCCAGGCGGCCAACGGCACGATGACGGACGAGGACCGCGACGTCATCGACAACGAGTTCGGCGCCCTGATCGAGGAGATCGATCGGATCGCCAACACCACGGAGTTCAACAAGCTCCAGTTGCTCGACGGGACCCAGGCCTCGCTCAACCTCCAGGTCGGCATCGACTCCGGTGAGGTCATCACCCTCGCCTTGAGCGATGTCTCCTCCTCCGCCCTCGGGCTCGAGGCCGTCGGCTTCGACGTGGACACCCAATCCAATGCCAGCGCCGCCCTGGCGGTGATCGACGTGGCCACCGCATCGGTGAACCAGGTCCGAGGCAGCCTGGGTGTGACCCAGAACCGTCTCGAGAGCTCGATTCGCTCGATCCTCAACACCCGCGAGAGCTTGGCCTCGGCCGAGAGTCGCATCCGCGATGTGGACGTCGCCGCCGAAACCGCCGACCTCACGCGCAACACGATCATGCAGCAGGCTTCGGTGTCGGTCCTCTCGCAGGCCAACCAGCAGCCGCAGATCGCCCTCTCCCTGCTCCAGGGTTGATCCGAGCGTGACGAGCCACACCGTGACCCTCCAAGTCCGACGCGACGCCGTCACCAGCGTCAGGGAGCTCGCTGGAAGCCGTGCCCACGGGATCTCCGTGGCACGCCGCGGCGGGGCTTTCGAAGGCGCACGCGGGGCTCGCCACGCAACCGAGAGAAACGGCCTTGTCGGCCGAATCGCTGAGGGGGGGGGCCGCCTCGTCGGTGGCCTCCCCGTTCCCTCTGGCAACTTGACGGGTTTCCGGACCCTGTCGCTCAAGCGGTGCACTCCCGAGCCGATCCTTCAGGCGCTGGCGTCCGAAGGTCAAGACCAGTTCGCGGCCCCGCGCCCCTAGGCGCGAGAGGCGGACCGGACGCTCGCGAGACCACGCTCTTTCCTAGAACCGATCTGATTTGAGACACGCGCGCGTGGCCCCACGGCCCCGCGTGACTCATCCCCCTCTGAGCAACTCGTTGCCGGCCGCGCTCGCGCGTGGCTAGCGGCGAGCAGCCCGGTGCGACATCGACCTACGGGTCGGCGACGCGCCGGAACGAGGCGAGACGAGGAAGTCGTTCTCCTCGCGCAAGCGAGCCCACCGGCGTGGTCGTGCCATTCCGCGCCGGGGGTGGAGGACGTCCGAATCGAAACGCTTCGTGGCGGAACACCACTGCGGTGGACCGCCTTCGATTCGACTCCAATCCAGAGGATTTTCGATGGGTCTTCGTGTCAACACGAACCTCTTCGCGATGACCGCGCAGAGGAACCTGTCCGCGACGTCCGAACGACTCGGTGGGAACTTCTCCCGCCTTTCGTCCGGTCTGCGGATCGCCAGTGCGTCGGACGACGCGGCTGGCCTCGGTGTCTCCGAGCGCATGCGCTCGCAGATTCGGGGGCTCGGCCAAGCGGGCCGCAACGCCCAGGACGGCATCAGCCTCTCCCAGACCGCCGAAGGCGCTCTGAACGAGGTCAGTGGCAACCTGGTGCGCATGCGCGAACTCGCCGTTCAGGCCGCCAACGGCACTCTCAGCGCCGAGGACCGTGATGTCCTCGACGTGGAGTTCCAGGCCTTGGACAACGAGATCAACCGCGTCGCCACCGAGACGGAGTTCAACGGGATCAACCTGTTGGACGGTTCCTCCGCCACCACTTCGATCCAAGTCGGACTCGACTCGGGCGATACGATCGACATCACCAACCAGGATGCTCGGTCTGCGACCCTCGGGATCGCTTCGCTCGACGTCGACTCGGCCGCCAACGCGAGCACCGCGCTGGCCGCGATCGACACCGCGATCCAGTCGGTCAGTACCGCCCGAGGCAACCTCGGCGCGTCCTCGAACCGACTGAGCTCGTCCTTCCGCAGCATTCAGACCTCTCGCGAGAACCTGTCTGCCGCGGAGAGCCGCATCCGCGACGTCGATGTCGCGACGGAAACCTCGGACCTGACCCGTAACACGATCCTCCAACAGGCGGCCGTGTCGGTTCTGTCCCAGGCGAACGTTCAGCCCCAGCTCGCTCTGAGCCTGATCGGCTGATCCTCGACCCCGTCTCGACTCGGCGAGCATCGCACGCGGTGGATCCGTCGTCGTAAAGAGGTCCACCAGCGGCCGGCGCAAAGGCGCCGGTCGCTCGGTGGTGTCCGTGTACGCGAACCCTGACAACGTCCGAACTTGCCCTTCCCCGGGCATCTGCGAGCCGAATCCCAACGCTCCCCGACCCCTGTGTCGGCCACCTCCCGCGCGGCGCTCTGCGCTGCGCGGGAGGGCCCCTTCTCCCCCGAAGGGGCCCATTGCCCAGCGCCTTGTCCCCCGAGGCGCCGGCTTCCCCACTCGCCGGTTCGATCCGGCCCTCTCCGTCTCGCACCGCCGCTCCCCCGCGGCAACCAATCCAATTCGGAACTGAGCTATGGGACTTCGCGTCAACACCAACATCTTCTCGATGACCGCGCAGCGCAACCTGGGTAATGCCAGTGACGCGTTGGGTGGCAACTTCAGCCGACTGTCGTCGGGTCTGCGCATTGCGTCGGCCTCCGATGACGCGGCCGGCCTCGGTATCTCCGAGCGCATGCGCTCGCAGATCCGCTCCCTGGGCCAGAACGGGCGCAACGCCCAGGACGGCATCAGCCTGACCCAGACCGCCGAGGGTTCGCTCAACGAAGTCAGCGCCAACCTGATCCGGATGCGCGAGCTGGCCGTTCAGGCGGCCAACGGTACGCTCACCGCCGAAGACCGCGACATCCTCGATGTCGAGTTCCAGGCGCTGGACGACGAGATCGACCGGATCGCCACTGAGACCGAGTTCAACGGCATCGCGCTGCTGGACGGCTCGACGGCGACGACCTCGATCCAGGTCGGCCTCGATTCGGGCGACACGATCGACGTCGACAACCAGGACGCGCGCTCGGCGACCCTCGGGATCGACTCGCTCGACGTGGACTCCGCCGCCAACGCCAGCACCGCCCTGGCCGCCCTCGACACCGCGATCAACTCGGTCAACACCTCACGGGGTGCCCTGGGTGCGGTCCAGAACCGGCTGTCCTCGAGCTACCGCTCGATCCAGACCAGCCGCGAGAGCCTCTCGGCCGCCGAGAGCCGCATCCGCGACGTGGACGTGGCCATGGAGACGGCCGACCTGACCCGCAACTCGATCCTCCAGCAGGCTTCGGTCTCGGTCCTGGCCCAGGCCAACCAGCAGCCGCAGCTCGCCCTGAGCCTGATCGGTTGATCCGCTCCCCGCGCGCGCGGCCAACAGGGTCGCGCGCGTGGGGTTCGATCGCGGAAAGAACTTCCCGCTCGGAAGCTCTTTCCAACGCGCCCTGGCGCGGCGCCGCACACGCGGTGTCGCGCCGGGGCTCGTTCGGGGCACCGTTCCACAACCTGTGACTGGGCCCCAATCCCGCGACGCAAAGCGCTCACGCGCCGTGCGGAGTCGACCGATAACGGCACCGACGTCCGGCCCCTCGGGCCACGTCGGGAAGGGACACCATATGACGGGCAACATCGCATTTTCCGGGATCGCCAGCGGTCTGGACACCCAGGCCATCATCTCCGCACTGGTTCAGGCGGAGAGCATCCCGATCAACCTGCTCCAGCAGCAGAAGACCGGCAACCAGGCCAAGATCAACGGCCTCAACACCTTCAGCGGGCTGGTCGAGAGCCTCAAGAAGAAGGCCGAGGAGCTGGCCTCCAACTCGGGCTTCCTGGCCAACTCGGTCACGCCCAGCGCGGAGGGCTTCGCCTCCTTCGAGGCCCTGGGCGGCGCGGCCGACGGCGCCTACACGCTGGAGATCAACCAACTGGCCCAGGCGGACCGCTGGTCGGCCGAGGGCGTGGTCGACAAGACGACCGATCTGGGCGGGGTCAACATCTCGTTCGACTACAACGGGCAGGCGATCGAGTTCGAGGCCTTCTCGGGCACTTCCAGCTTGGAGGAGGTCGCGGCCCAGCTCAACGAGGAGCATGGCGACGTGGTCCAGGCCACGGTGATCAACACCGGTGACGACAACGCGCCGAACTACGTGCTCGTACTCGAGGGCAAGGACACCGGCGCGGACTACACGATTCAGAACCTCGACATCGTGAGTGGCAACGGCGCCCTGGACGTGGACGCCAACCTGACCGTGGCCCAGAACGCCGAGATCGTGCTCAACGGGCTGGCCATCGAGCGCTCCAGCAACGAGTTCTCGGACGTGGTCACCGGACTGACCTTCTCGGTCGAGGCGGAGACTCCGGTCGGCGCGCCGATCACGTTCAACGTGGGCATCGACGACGAGGCCATCGTGGGCTCGCTGCAGGAGTTCGTGAACTCCTACAACGCGGTGATGGACTTCATCGCCACCCAGTCAACCTACGACGAGGACAAGGGCGCCGGCGGCTCCCTGTTCGGCGAGTCCTCGCTGCGGACGATCCGCTCGGCCCTCTCGAACACGATCTACTCGTCGGATCTGGTCGACTCGACCAGCGCCTACGGCTCGATCGGCCTGCTGGGGATCTCCCTGGACATCAACGGCAAGATGACCCTCGACAGCGCCAAGGCCAAGAGCCTCTTGGCCGAGGACCCCGACGCCTTCGCCGACTTCTTCGTCGACAACGACGGCTTCGACAATGGCGGAGCGGCCACTGGAACGGGTGAGTTCTACGTCGACACTTCCGCCGACAAGGGCCTCTTCTCGCTGATCTCGCAGAAGCTCGACTCGCTGCTCGACGACCAGGTCAGCACCGGTGGGAGCAAGCTCGACGGTCTGCTCGGCTCGCGCAAGAAGACGCTCGAAGACCAGAACACGTTCATCGACAAGCGCATCGGCGAGCTCGAGTATCGGCTCGAGGGTTTCGAGTCCGCGTTGGTCGCCCAGTTCACGGCGCTCGAGGAGACTCTCGCCGGTCTCCA
The DNA here is from genome assembly GCF_007748095.1 of Engelhardtia mirabilis. NCBI lineage: Bacteria > Pseudomonadati > Planctomycetota > Planctomycetia > Engelhardtia > Engelhardtia mirabilis. The sequence continues at coordinate 6,755,950 of NZ_CP036287.1, read as the reverse complement.
GGCGCAGCAACAGTTCCTCAACAACGTCAGCTTCGGCATCCAGACCGACAACTGATCCGCCATGAGCTCCAAGAACCCCGTCGCCGCTTACCAAGAGACCAGCCTCGAGAGCGCGCCGCCGATCAAGATCGTCCGGCTCCTGTACCAGTCGGCCATCCGCCGCATGGAGCAGGCTCGCAGGCTGGAGCTCCCGGCCCAGGTCGCCGCCTTCAACGAGGCCATCGCCAAGTCCGACGCGATCGTGACCGAACTGCGCTTCAGCCTGGACCACAGCCACTCGCCGGACCTGTGCCAGCGCCTCGAGGGCCTGTACCTCTTCGTCGAAGAGCGCCTGGGCCTGGCCATGGGCGAGCGCAACGGCGAGCACCTCCTGCCGGCGCTGACAGTCATGCGGACCCTGCTCGACGCCTGGGAACAGGTCGAGTTGCAGGTCGGGCAGGCCGCGTGAGCAGCGCCGCCGATCCGGCCCACGTGGCCGCCGCCTTCGTGGCGGCCCAAGAAGCGCTCTTGACCGAGATCGAGCGCGGCGTGGGTTCGTCCCGTGGAGCCGGAGCAGTGGAGCGGGCTGCCGCCCGTTGCGCCCAGGCGTTCGAGGCCTTCCGCGAGCTCTACGAGGCGGGCGCTGCCCTGCCGGTGGACACCGTCGCCCGCGCTCGCCGCCTGTCGGTGCTGCTCAGCACCCGGGCGCAGTTGCGCTCGGGCGCCGTGGCCGGCGACATCGCCCGCACCCGCGCGGCGCGCCGGGTGCTCGAGTCGACGGGCTCCGGCGACAGCCCGCTCGGCCGCAGTTGCGACATGGCCGGCTGAGCCGAGCTCCCACCATTCGGACCGCAGGCGTCGGCCGGGAAGCCCTCTTCCCGACCGGCGCCTGCGGTCCGGTCGCGTTCGGGGCAGCGCCGCCGGATCCCGGCTTCGGGTCCAAGGCTGGGACTGTCGCGATTCGCCCCTGGGGCCCCGGGGCCCCGCCCTCCGAAAGGTGTGGGCATGTTGGACGCCTTCGGACTGGCCGTCGCCAGTGTCGCGAAAATCGACACGGCGGGAGGCGTGGGGATCGAGTGGACCCGCTACCTGATGGCCTGCATCGGGATCCTGAGCCTGTTGGGCCTGGGTGCGATCGGCCTGCGCAAGTTGGTCCAGGGCACCGCCCAGGGCCGCGCCATGCGCCGCTCCCTGAAGGTCATCGACGTGCTGACGATCGGGCGCAAGCAGCGCCTGGTCGTGGTCTCCTGCTACGACCGCACCCTGGTGTTGGGCGTGGGCGAGAAGGAGGTCTCGCTGGTGGCCGAGGTCGACGGGGAGCCGGACGCGGTCCCGCCGGTTCCCGCACCCGCGCGCCAGGCGGCGCCGGCCGGTCGCTTCTCCGAGCTGCTCGCGCGCATCGGCGCGGAGCTCGGGCCCGAGGCCACCTCTGCAGCCGCCGACCGGGTGCGCGCCCGCGCGGGCGCGGGCGCCGGCGACGTGGACGCCCAGCGCGAGTTGGTGCGCCGCGTGGCCGCCGCCAAGGGCGCGGGCCGCCGCCGCCAGGCCGCCCCGCAACCCGCCGCGGCCCTACCCCAGAGGCGCCAGACCGCCACCGTGGCCGACGCCCTGCGCGACGGAGGGTTGCTCGGATGAGCCGCACCCACCGCAACTGCCTGCGCGCCCTGGTGGCGCTGATCGTGTTGCTGTTCGCCAGCCCCACGGTCTCGGCCCAGATCGCCGAGGACAAGTACATCGCCGAGGCCGGCACCTCGACCCTGGTCGACGGCCTCGACGGCGAGGACGGCTACTCGGGCGCGGATCAAACCGAGTTGCCCGAGGACCAGCGCCTGAGCTCGGCGATCGAGATCGTCCTGGTCCTGACGGCGCTCTCGCTGCTGCCCGCGGCGCTGATCTCCGTCACCTCGTTCACGCGCATCGTGATCGTGCTGTCCTTCGTGCGTCGCTCCCTGTCGACCAACGAGCTGCCGCCGACACCGATCATCATCGGCCTGGCGCTGTTCCTGACGAGCTTCGTGATGGGGCCGGTGATCACCCGCGTCCACCAGGAGGCCTACGTGCCCTACTCGCAGGGCGAGATGGACTCTGGCGAGGCCCTGGATTTGGCTTGGGGCGAGCTCTCGGGGTTCCTGCTGGCCAACACGCGCCCCGGCGAGCTCGCGCTGTTCACCGAGATCGCCGGCCTCGACGAGGCGGAGATCCAGTCCGCCGGGCTGCCCTTCAACGTGGTCGTGCCGGCCTTCGTGCTCTCGGAGCTCAAGACCGCCTTCCAGATGGGCTTCCTCTTGTTCCTGCCCTTCCTCGTGATCGACCTGGTGATCGCCAGCGTGCTGCTCTCGATGGGCATGTTCATGCTGCCGCCGGTGATGATCTCGACCCCGTTCAAGATCCTCTTGTTCGTGCTCGTCGACGGTTGGCACCTGATCTGTCACTCGCTCGTGACTTCCTTCGCAACCGCGGCCTGAAGCAGCCATGGAACTCGACCTCAAAGTCGTCGATCTGGCGCGGGACATGATGATCGTCACGATCATGCTGTCGGCGCCGGTGCTCTTGTGCGGCATGGCCGTCGGCCTCTTGGTGAGTCTGTTCCAGGCCCTGACGTCGATCCAAGAGCAGACCCTCAGCCTGGTGCCGAAGATGCTCGCCGTGATCCTGGTCACGCTCGTGCTCCTGGCGCCGGCGCTCTCGCTCTTGCGCGACTACGCGAGCGAGATCTTCGGACAGATCAAGGTCTTCGGCCTGTCCTGAACGGCGCCGACGGAACAACGTGAACCCGCTCCTGGATCCCGCCAACATCGAGGCCTTCGGCCTGTACCTCGTGCGTACCAGCACGATGGTACTGGCCGCGCCTCTGTTGGGTCAGACGCTCTCGTCGTCGGGCACCAAGATCGCGCTGATCATCGCCCTGTCGGCGGTCTCCTTCTCGGCCAGCGGCGAGCCACTGCCCGAGGTGTACGCGGCACCGATCTTCGCGGTGATGGCCCTGCGCGAAGCCCTGATCGGCTTCTTCCTGGCCCTCATCATGCAGCTCGGCGTGATGGTGGTGCGGGTCATGGGCGAGCTCTTGAGCCTGGACATGGGGCTGCAGATGGCGAACCAGGTCGACCCCGGCACCGGCGTGTCTTCCTCGATCGTGACGCTCATCTACGAGGGCTTCGCGATCCTGGGGCTCTTGGCGGTCAACGCGCACCACTGGGTCGTGCAGAGCCTGGTCGATTCCTTCGAACGCGCGCCGGTGGGGAGCATGAGCGCCCAGCTCGGCGTGACCGACTTCGTGGTGGGTCTGTTCGGCGAGGCGATCAGCGCCGGGGTCGCCTTCGGCGCGCCCTTCATGGTCCTGATGGCGATGGTCTCGGTGATGGTCGGCCTGCTCGCTCGCACGGTGCCGCAGATCAACGTGCTGGAGCTCGGCTTCACCCTGCGCGTGGGCGTGGCCCTGATCGTGATGCTGATCCTGAGTCCGGTGATGGCGCCCCTGTTCGGCGGCATCTTCGAGGACGTGCGCTACTGGACCGCGAGCGGGCTCGACGCCCTGGGAGGTTGAATCGTGTCCGACGAAACCCCCAAGGAAGAGAAAACCGAAGACGCAACCCCGAAGAAGCTCGAGGAGGCGCGCGAGAAGGGCAGCGTGGCGATCAGTCAGGAGTTCATCGCGGCCATGATGCTGGTCGGCGCCGGCGTCTCCATGTCCATGGGCGGGCCCCAGTTGCTGGAGTCCATCGGCGGGCTGACCGCGCGCACGGTGGAGCAGCTCGGCGAGCTGTCGCGCGGGGAGATCACGGTGCCCGACGCCGCGATCATCATGAAGGCCCAGGTGATGGGCATCACCGCGCCGCTGCTCTTGACCCTGGCGCCGATGCTGGCCGTCGGCCTGGTCGCCGGCTACGGGCAGATCGGCTTCCGGATCGCCGGCAAGGCGCTCGAGTTCGACCTCACGAAGCTCGACCCGATCAAGGGCAGCAAGCGCCTGCTCGGGGCACGCGGGGCGATGCGACTGGGCCTGGCCATGCTCAAGCTCGTGGCGATCACCGCCGCCCTGGTCACGGCGGTCTACCTGCAGTTGCCGCGGGTCTTCGACATCGCCGGCAACGAGTTGGGCCCGTCCCTGCGCGGAGGCATGTCGATCATCCTGGTCGCGGCGGCCGCGGCCCTGATCGTGATCCTGCTGATCTCGGTCCTCGATCTGATCTACCAGCGCCGCCAGTTCGCCAAGGACAACCGCATGAGCAAGTCGGAGGTCAAGCGCGAGCACAAGCAGGACGAGGGCGATCCCCACGTCAAGGCGCGCGTGCGCCAGATCCAGCGCGAGATGGCCACCGGGCGGATGATGCAAGAGGTGCCCGAAGCGACCGTCGTGGTCACCAACCCGACGCACTACGCCGTGGCCCTGTCCTACGAGCCCGACGCCGAGGGCAACCTGCCGGCCGCGCCGCGGGTGGTGGCCAAGGGCGTCGACGACCTGGCCCAGCACATCAAGGCGATCGCGACCCAGGCTGACGTCCCGCTCTACGAGGACGTGCCCCTGGCGCGCGCGCTCTACGCCAAGGCCGAGGTCGGCGACATGGTGCCGGCCGACCTGTTCCAGGCCGTGGCCACCGTGATCCAGTACGTCTGGCGTCTCGAGGGGCGCGGTCCGAAGGCTGAGGCCCAGGGCGCATGAGCGAGCTTGCCGAGAACGCCGCCGCCAGTGGCGAAGCGCCGACCAGCTTCGGTGCCGGGATCCTGAAGCGCGCGGACCTGCTGGTCGGCGGCGGCGTGCTGGCGTTGATGATGACGCTGGTGATGCCGCTCCCGCCCTGGGTGCTGGACTCGCTGCTGACTTTCAACATCGCCTTCTCCCTGTTGATGCTGCTGGTCACCATCAACGTGCGCGATGCGGCGGAGCTGTCGGCATTCCCGACCATCTTGCTGTTCGGGACGTTGATGCGGCTGGGGCTGAACGTGGCGAGCACGCGCCTGATCCTCTCCGGCGGCGACGCCGGCTCGGTGATCAGCGCCTTCGGCGCCTACGTGGTGCGCGACAACATCGTCGTGGGCCTGATCGTGTTCCTGATTCTGGTCATCATTCAGTTCGTGGTGATCACCAAGGGTGCGGGCCGGATCAGCGAAGTGTCTGCACGCTTCGTGTTGGACGCCATGCCCGGCAAGCAGATGGCGATCGACGCCGACCTCAACGCCGGCCTGATCGGCGCCGACGAGGCCCGCGCCAGGCGCCAGGCGATCGCTGGCGAGGCCGAGTTCTACGGGGCCATGGACGGCGCCTCCAAGTTCGTGCGCGGCGACGCCGTGGCGGGCTTGATCATCACCTCGCTCAACCTGGTGGTCGGCATCGCCGTGGGCGCGGCCGGCGGGCTCGACTTCGGCGAGGCCGCCGAGCGCTACAGCCGCCTGACGATCGGCGATGGCCTGGTGAGCCAGATCCCCGCGCTGTTCGTCTCGACCGCCGCGGCGGTGCTCTCGACCCGCGCCTCCGGCCGCCAGAGCCTGAGCCAGAACCTGATCGCCCAGATCGGCGGGCGCCCGCGCGCCACGGCCACGGTGGCGGTGATGATCTTCGCCCTGGCCTGGGTGCCGGGGATGCCGCGCCTGCCGTTCATGCTGCTGGCCAGCTTGATGCTGATCGGCTGGCAGTTCACCCGCGGGGCCGACGGTCCGCGGGCCCTGCTCGAGCGCGCCGGCGTCCTCGAGGACGACGGGCCCGCGTCCAAGCCCGCCGACGAGGTCGATCCGGACGACGCGGCCAAGCAGGCCGAGGAGCAGGAGATCCTCGAGCTGCTGTCGGTGGACCGCATCAGCCTCGAGATCGGCTATCGCCTGATCCCGCTGGTCCAGGACAAGCAGGGCACCGGCATCCTCGACCACGTCGCCAACCTGCGCAAACGCATCGCGGGCACCCAGGGCCTCGTCCTGCCGCCGGTGCGGGTCAAGGACAACGTGCGGCTCGAGCCCGGCGCCTACCGCATCGTGATCGGCGGCGACGAGGTCGCGCGCGGCGTGATCGAGGCCGGCAGCTACCTGGCCATGGACGGCGGGCAGACCACCGGCAAGGTCAAGGGCAAGGAGACCATCGACCCCGCCTTCGGCTTGCCGGCCTGGTGGGTGAGTGCGTCGGATCGCGACGAGGCCGAGATCCTCGGCTACACCGTGATCGACTCCACCAGCGTGCTCGTCACGCACCTCAGCGAGGTCCTGCGTGCGCACTTGGGCGACATCCTGAGTCGCGACGACGTGAAGGACCTGGTCGAGAACGTCAAGCGCGTCGCACCGGCGGTGGTCGAGGAGGTCGTCCCCGATCGCGTGGGCTACGGGCTGCTGCAACAGGTGCTACGCAACCTGCTGCGCGAGGGTGCTCCGATTCGCAACATGCCCGCGATTCTCGAGGCCCTGGCCGACCAGTCCGAGCGCACCAAGGACGTGGACGCCCTGACCGAGGGCGTGCGCCAGCGCCTGGGCCGCTCCCTGTGCGAGCAGCATGCGGACGCCGACGGGATCCTGCACGCGGTGACCCTCGACCCCGACGTGGAGGCCCGCATCGCCCACGCCGTGGGCAGCGGCGGTCCCGCGGAGAACGAGGCCCAGTCGGCGCCGATCGGCCCGGCCTGGCTGCGCGAGCTGGTCGAGCGCGTCGAGGGCTCCATGTCGGAGGCCTCGCGCGGCGGGCGCGAGGTGGTGCTGCTGGTGCGTTCCAACGTCCGGCGCTTCGTGTCCGAGTTGGTGCGCGCGTCCCTGCCCAAGGTCGCGGTCCTCAGCTACGGCGAGGTCACCGCGGCGGGCAGCATCGAGACCCAGAAGATCGTCCGCATGGACGACGACCCCAGTTGATCCGAGGCGAGTGACATGCAGATCCACCGAGTCAGGGGCAAGGACCTTCGCGACGCGCTGACGCGCGCGGCGCAGATCTACGGGGAGAAGGCCGCCTTCCTTTCACAGGAGAAGGGCCCCCTGGGGGACGTGACCATTGCCGTCGGCATCGAAAGCAGCGCGCGAGAGCGCCTGGCAGCGGTGGGCTTCGGCGACGAGCCGCCCAAGAGCCACGGCTTGACCGACGTGCTGCCCTCCCTGGACCCGGGACTGCGCGACCTGCGCCGGCGCCTGCGCGCCAGCGGTTGCAGCGGCGAGTGGACCGAGCAGATCTGCGCCGCGGTGACCGCCACCGGACAGCGCGGGACCCACGCCATCGACGCCGCCGCGGCCGCCCTCTCGCGCCAGCTCTCGATCGCGCCCGCACCCAAGGCCACCGGCCAACCGCGCTTGATCGCGATGGTCGGTCCGACCGGGGTCGGCAAGACCACCACCGTGGCCAAGCTCGCGGACAGCCTCTCGCGCGCCGGTCGCCGCATCGCCATCTGCGCCCTGGACGCCTACCGCGCCGGTGCCGTGGACCAGCTGCGCGCCTTCGCCGATCGCATGGAAGTGCCCCTGTGGGCGCCGCGCAGCAGCGCCGAGTTGAGCGCTCGCGTAGAGGCCAGCGGCCCCCTCGACGCGATCCTGGTCGACACCACCGGCCGCAGCCCCAACGATGCCCGCGAGCTGGGCCGGATCCAGACCAGCCTGGCCGAGCTGGCAGACTTCGGTCCCACCGCCGCCTACCTGGTGCTGTCCGCGACCACCGGCATGCGCAGCCTCGAGCGCGCTCACCGGGCCTTCGCGCGCCTGAACCCGGAGGGCCTGGTGATCACCAAGCTCGACGAGACCGACGAGCCCGCGCCGGCGGTCGAGCTGGCCGTGCGGGCGCGCCTGGGCGTGGCCTTCCTGTGCGACGGCCAGGAGATCCGCGGCCACCTGCACCGTCCTTCCCGCGATCGCCTGGCCGACCTGGTCCTGCGCGGGAGGCTCGCGTGAATCAGCAGGCCGCGAACCTCGCCACCGCGACCCTGCGCGGGCCCCGGCGCCAAGCGCCCCTGGCCCTGGTCACCGGCGGCAAGGGCGGCGTGGGCAAGAGCACCCTCGTCGCCAACGTCGGTCTGGCCCTGGCGGGGCGCGGGCTGCGCGTGTTGGCGGTCGACCTGGACTTCGGCCTGGCCAACCTGCAAGTGCTGCTGCGCCGGGACCCGGCTCGCAACCAGGAGGACTGGTTCTGCGGCCGAGCCCAGCTGCGCGAGTGCCTGTGCACGGTCGAGCCGGGCCTCGACCTCCTGCCGGCGAGCTCGGGCGAGCTGGAGATGGCGCGACCGGACAGCAGCCGTCGCCGGCGCCTGCTCGAGGGGCTGGCGGAGCTGTCCGTCGACTACGACCTGATCCTGGCCGACAGCGCGGCGGGCATCGGTCCCGACGTCCTGGGCTTCGCGATCGAGGCCGACCACGTGCTGGTCGTGACCACTCCCGATCCCGCCGCCCTGACCGACGCCTACGGGCTGATCAAGGCCTTCGACGCCGCGGCGCGCGAGGCCCGCCTCGAGCTGCCGACGCCGGAGGTGCTGGTGAACATGGCCGGGGATCCCCAGGAGGCCCAGCGCGTCAGCGACCGGCTCACCGCGGTCTGCCAACGCTTCCTGGCGCGTCGGCCGCGCGTCCTCGGGCATCTGCCCCGCGGCCGCGAGGTCGTGGCCGGGTCCGCGCGCCAGGAACCCTTCGTGCGCTCGGCGCCGAGCTCGGCGGTGGCCCGCGCCTTGGAGACGATCACCCTGCGCTACGAACGCCTGGCCCGAGCCGTCGTCCGCCCCTGACGCAGTCCGATGGCCAAACGAGCAAGAACTGCCTGCCCCCCGGCGTGGATGGCCCTGGGACACCGCTTGGCGGTGGCCGCCGGCGCCGCCTGTGGGTTGCTCTCACTGCTGTGGGACGCGCCGGCGGAGACAGCCGCCCTGCGCGGCGTCCTGGCCTGGGTTGCAGTCCTGGCACACTTTCGCCTCTCGGCGAAGGCACTGGGATGGAGGCTCCGGCAGGAGGCTGCCGAAGAAAGGGCAGCCAACGAGGCTGCGGCGGCGGAGGGCAATTGACCCCCCGTCTCGCCCTGGCCCTTGAACCCACCACGCCCCAGCCGTGACCCCCTATCAACAAGCCAGCCAGCTCGACCCCGGCGCTCGCGAGGCGTTGATCCTCGAGCACCTGCCGCTTCTGCACCACATCGTGGGGCGGCTCGCGGTGGAGCTGCCGGCGCGGATCGACCGCGACGACCTCCTGGGGTACGGGATGCTGGGCCTGATCGCCGCCGCCGACGGGTTCGACCCGGGGCGCGGGTTGCAGTTCTCGACCTACGCCTTCCCGCGCATCCGCGGCGCGATCATCGACGAGCTGCGCAAGGCCGACTTCCTGCCCCGCGGTCGCCGCGAGCGGGTGCGCGACCTGGACACCGCCCGCCGCGGGCTGGAGCAGTCCCTGGGCCGTCCGCCCAGTCCCGAGGAACTCGCCGGGGCCCTGGAGATCTCCGAGGAGGAGGTCGACCAGATCCTGTCCTCCGCGCGCACCAGCATGGTCGTCTCACTCGACGACGGCCCGACGGAGGACTTCGGCGCGCTCTTGGCCGATCCGCGTTCGGAGGATCCGGTCGACAGCGCCGAGTGGGTCGAGATGAAGCGCGTCCTGGCCCGGGCGATCGGCGAGCTGCCGGACAACGAGCAGACCGTGATCTCCCTGTACTACGCGGAGGGCCTCCTGCTGAAGGAGATCGGCGAGGTGCTCGGCGTGACCGAGTCGCGCGTCAGCCAGCTCCACAGCCGCGCCGTCTACCGCCTCAACGTGTCCCTGCGGACCGACCTGGGAGAGGGCTGAGCCGCCGCGCCATGACGATCATCAAGCGCGATCGCGTTCAACTGGACGCACGCCGAGCCGACCCGCCGGCGGCGCTGCCCGGTTCGTCGAAACACGAGAAAGCAGCACGACTGGTGCGCCTGGAAGGGCGCGTGGTCGGCATCGAATTCACCTGTTCCTGTGGGGAGCGATCGCTCATCGAAGTCGAGAGCGACGATCCCGCGGGAGACGTCACGGAGGAGTGACAGGCATGAAGCACCAACGATTCGCCACGGCCCAGCTCGGGTTGCTCTGCACCCTCGGCATGGCGTCCTGCGCCGGGCCCCTCTACTACGCACGACCGGGCGCGACGCCCGGGAGCCAAGCAGCCGGCTCCGGCCAACTGCAGCAGGCCTACTCGCCCGCGCAGTCCGCGGGCATGTCGGGCTGGGCACCGCAGGTTCGCGGCGGCTCGGAGCTGGGCCAGGGCGGCGGCGCCTACTCGGCCACGCCCCCGGGGCAAACGGCGGCCGCCGACGCGGCGCGCGTGGTCGGTCCGGGTTCGACCGGCATCACCGCCCCCTTCACCCAGAAGCCCGGCCCGACCACGCCGCTCTACGGCGACGGCGGGGTGGTCTACGCCGAGCCGGCGGGCAGCCGCATGGCCCTGGACGCGCCCGCCCGCGACCTGGAGCCCGGCGGCACCGGTCGTCCGCTGATGCTGCAGCAGTACCAAGCGGTGCTCGAGGAGCGCGACTCGCTGCGGATCGAGGTGGAAGCCCTCACGGGCCAACTCGAGTTGATGCAAGAGCGCATCGTCGAGTTGCAGCACGACCTCCAGGCCGGCGACTTCGGCCGCGCCGAGCTCGAGCAGGTGCAGAACACCAAGGACAAGCGCATCGCCGACCTCGAGGCCCAGAACGCCGACCTGTCGGCGCGCCTGGTCACGGCCCAGATCCGACGTCTGGAGTCGGAGAAGGACCTGATCCAGATCCTGATCGACAAGCAGCGCGCGGTCCCGGCCCCCGCGGCCGGCGCGAAGCAGCCGTGATCGCGCGCGTCGCCACGGCCGCGGTCCTGGCCGCAGGGTCGCTCCTCGCGGGCTGCATGGCGCCCACCGTCCCGCTGCTCTCGCACGCGCGGGTCGCGCCCGACTTCGACACCTACGCCATCGCGCGGGTAGCCGTGCTGCCCGTCGACGGTCCGCCCGACGCGGACGGCCCGCAAGGCCCGGAGCTGCGCGCCCTCCAGGAGGACTTCACCTCCTTCGTCGCCTCCGGCACGCCCTACGAGGTCATCGCCCTGCGCGCCTTCGACCTCGACGAGCTGCCGCTGCACTCGCCGCGCCTCGACGGCCACTGGTCGATCGACGGGCTCCTGGGCGTCGCCGAGCGCTACCGCGTCGACGCCGTGCTGCACCTCGAGATCACCCGCGAGCGCGTCTACGCGCCCCTGGCCGTGGGCCTCTACGCCGAGCTGGTCTCCGTCGACACGGGACAAGTGATCTGGAACGCCAGCGTCGAACTCGACGCCACCGACGAGCCCGTCCGCAAGGCCCTGGTCGCCTACTACGGCCGCGAAGACGGCGCCCGCGACGGCGGCTCCCGCTGGGAAGTGGCGCTCAGCTCGCCCCAACGCTTCGTGCGCTTCGCCGCCTGGCAGCTCGCGCAGCAGCTCTGAGCGGGGCGCCTGCCCATCGAGGTCGGCGCGCGGGCTAGAGTCGGACTAGTGTCCTGGTTCAGGAATTCGGCGTCACTTCCCGGGCTCCGATCGCCGCTGGCGTCGCCAGCGCCTCCTCCGAGTATCGCAGCGGATACGCGTCGTCGGCTCGCCTAGCCAGCATCGATCGGACTTCCGGGCCGTGACGCCGAATTCCTGAACCAGGACACTGGTCGACCTGTCAGCGTCCTCGGTGCTGTGCCCCGCATTCGCCCAGACCTGCCTCGTGCGCGGCCTCGGCCTTCATCAGGGCCACGACGTGCTGGAGCGCACGGGCAACACCGGCACGGCCTGGATCGATGACCGCGCGCCGGCGCAGGACTGCGCGAACGACTTCAGTAGTCGTGCGATTCGCGCCGCGGCTGCGGCACAGCTGATCCAGGCGAACATGACGGCGAGCCAAGGTGCGTGGTTCATCGACTGCAAGACGAAGCTCTCCGGCTGCGAGCTTGAAGCCAAGGGCCAGATCCATTCCCGACTGCCGTGGCCGGCGACTTCCAGCTCGGCACCGGCTCGTCGGCGATCATCTCCGGCCCCTGGAGCGCATCCATCGCCTGGTCGAGGCCCATGTCGCGGTTGGTCCTGGCGACCGATGGGCGAGCTCGCGAGAGGGCGGCTTCGGCTCGCGGCCACGGCGGCCTTGCCCAGTCGACTGCCCTCCAACCAAGAACCCCGTCGCACCTAGTGTCCTGGATCAGAAATTCGGCGTCACTTCCCGGGCTCCGATCGCCGCTGGCGTCGTTGCGCCTCCTCCGAGTATCGCAGCGGATACGCGTCGTCGGCGCGCCTAGCCAGCATCGATCGGACCTCCGGGCAGTGACGCCGAATTTCTGATCCAGGACACTAGCGGAGCGCGACGGGGTTCAGTGGTCGGGCCGAGGCCCGCACGAGACAGGATGGGGCAGCAGCGAGGTCGAGGGGGTCGACCCCTCTGATCAGCCGAGCTGGTCCACGGACTTGCCGAGGATCGCGGCGGCGGCTCGTTCGAGGCGCTCGGGCGAGTTGAGGCGGCCGCTCTGGTAGAGCTCGCGCAGGGCGGCCAGGCGGTCCGGGGGCGTGGCGGCGTTGTCCACCACGCGGGCGGCGGCGCGGGCGCTCTCGGAGAGGTCGATGCGGTCGAGACCGGTGACCTGGCGGGCGGCAGGGGCATCGGTGCGCGCCTGGCCGGCTTCCTCGAGGGCCTGGTTCTTCAGCCGGTGGGCCTGGATCCGGGCGGTCTGGTGGTCGCCCGTCGTCGGCAGGGGCACCGGGGTGCCTTCGGCTTCCTGCATCTTGAGGCGGTGGGCCTGGATGCGGGCGGTCTGGTGGTCGTCCGTCGTGGGCAGGGGCACCGGCTTGGCCTCGGCCTCCTGCATCTTGTGACGGTGAGCTTGGATTCGGCGGCTGCCGCCCTCGTGGCGGTTGTCGGTCTCGCCGCCCTGCTCGAGGCCCTGTTGCTTGAGGCGGTGGGCTTGGATGCGGGCCGTCTTGTGGTCGGCGGCCTGGCTGCGGCGGAAATTGGGGTCGTTGCTGCGGATGTCCATGTCGGATTCCTTCTGGCCCTTCTGGGAAGTCCTGAGGCCAGCCTCTTTATCGGAGCCCTCCGTGCGGGCATGAGCGGATTCGCCTAGAATCCTGGGCGTGCCCGTGGGGCCTCTCGCCTCCCTCGTCCCTGCGGCTCAAGTCTCTATCCTGCATGGATTTAGGAAGCCATCGAGCCACGGGCACCGGCGCCGGGCAGCCGCCCTTCACGGGGCTGATCGAGCTACTCTCATCGGCCGGCCTGGCCTGCCTGCTGTTGGCTCCGGCCGCAGCGGCGTGCCAGGAGGGGGAAGATAGTTCCGGGTCCGTGGAGTTCGTCGCCCCAGTCCAGGGGAGCCCACAGTCCCAGGGCGCGGGCCTCCAAGAGCCCGAAGGACCCCCGCAGCCCAGGCGGGTCGAGAGCGGCGGCGGGCCCCGGCGCGACAGTTTCGTCCAGGGGCCGGTCCTCGAGACCCTGGGCGCGGGCGGCCGCTGCCGCACGGACTACACCATCCGGGCGCGGGTCGAGCCGATCGTCGTCGACGGCCAGCCGCGCTTCGACCTGTCCGGCCGCGAGACCCTGCGTTGGACCAACAACACCTCGGACTCGGTCGAGGAGCTGTGGTTCCACCTCTACCTCAACGCCTTCGCGAACAACCGCACCACCCACCTGACCGCGGCGGGCGGGCGCCTGCGCGGTCACCTGATGACCGACGGCTGGGGTTGGAGCGAGATCGAGTCGATCCGGCTGCGGCGGGCAGACGGCAGCGAGCTGGACCTCGCGCCGAGCCTGACCTGGGAGCAGCCCACCGACGGAAACACTGCCGACCGGACCGTGTTCCGGGTCGAGCTGCCCGAGGCCGTGGAGCCCGGGGAGACCGCCGAGGTCCTGGTCGATTGGTCGTCGCGCCTGCCGCGGGTGCGCCGCCGCACCGGAACCAAGGACGACTTCCTGCTGGTCGCCCAGTGGTTCCCGAAGCTCGGCGTCTACGAAGAGGGGCGCGGATGGAACTGCCACCAGTTCCACGCCTTCAGTGAGTGGTACGCGGACTACGGCACCTACGACGTGGTGCTCGACCTGCCGGCCGAGTTCGCCGATCGGGTCTATGCCAGCGGCGTGGAGACGCGCGAGCTCGCGCGCGGGGATCGGGTCGAGGTCAGCTTTGCGGCGCCGTCGATGGACGACCGCGAGCGCCCCGATCCGGAGTCGGGCCGCGAGCTCCTGGTCCACGACTTCATGTGGACGGCCGATCCCGACTTCTACACCAAGTCCAAGACCTTCCGCTTCCAGGAGTGGGCCGACCGCTACCCCGAAGAGGTCGAGCGGGCGCGCCGGGCCTTCGGCGAGGACTTCGTTCCCGGCCTGCGCGAGGTGACCGTCGAGGCGCTGATCCAGCCCGAGCGCGAGGTCCAAGCCGATCGCCACATCCACGCCACCTGTGCCGCGCTGTTCTTCTACGGCCTGTGGTTCGGCGAGTACCCCTTCGAGCGCATCACCGTGGTCGACCCCGCGTGGGGCGCCTCGGCCGCGGGCGGCATGGAGTACCCGACGATCTTCACCGCGGGCACGCGCCTGTTCAGCCATCCCTGGATGCACTCGCCCGAGGGCGTCACCGTGCACGAGGCTGGGCACCAGTGGTTCTACATGCTCTCGGGCAACAACGAGTTCGAGGCCGCCTGGCTGGACGAGGGCCTCAACTCCTACGCCGACTCCGAGGTGATCGCTCGGGTCTGGGGCGACAGCCAAGACACCACCAGCTACGGCGGGGTGCCCCTGCGCGGCGTGCGGCTCCTGCGCGTCGGCACCGGCTCGGCGGGCAGCGCCATGGCCCTGCGGCGAGTGCCCGTTCCGCCCCTCGAGTGGCTCGGGTTGGACGACTTCGCCCAGGTTCGACCGGTGCGCTCCAGCGGCTTCGTCGACTGGTGGCGCGACCAACCGCTGCTGACCGCGGCGCCGCGCGAGAGCGACCCCCGTTGGAGTGACCGCAGCGGCTACCTCTCGAACGCCGACCGCGACCCGATCGACAACTGGGCCTGGAACTCGGTCGATCGCGGCAGCCACTACACCAACACCTATGCGCGCACGGCGACGGTCCTGCGCTCGACGCCGGCCTTCCTGAGCGCGGCCTCGGGTCAGGACGGCGACTCGGCATTCTTGCGCGGTATGCGGGCCTTCGCCCGGGATTGGCGCTTCGGCCATCCCTACCCCGACGACTTCTTCAACTCGTTCGAGCAGGGCACCGGGCTCGACCTCGAGCTCGGCTGGTACTTCGACGAGATGTTCCGCGGGACGGGCACGGTCGACTGGTCGATCGGGGTGTCCCAGCGTCGCGAGGGCGCGGAGCTGGGCGCCTTCATGGACGAGGACGGGCGCTTCGTCATCGAGGAAGCGGGCTCCGACCCGAGCGCCGATGAGGCGCAGGCGGGTGATGGTGAGCTGGGCCTGGAGCCGGCGGAGCAGCCGGGCGTCGGAGGGGCCGGGGACGGAGGGGCCGGGGACGGAGGCGACATCGGCGGCGGAAGGGCAGCGGCTGCCGGGGGCGCAGAGGATGCGAGCCCAGCCGCGACCGGTGGACCGACGACCTTGGATGGTCCCGCTGGTTCCGACTCCGACGACTCTTCCACCGAGAGCGCCGCGAGCTCCGACACGGACGGCCCGGACCGCCCGTGGACCGTTGAAGTGACCGTCGAGCGCAGCGGCTCCCTCTCCCTACCGGTGCTCGTGCGCCTCGAGTTCGAGGACGGGGCCATCGAGGAGTACACCTGGACCCGCGAAGAACAGCTCGGGCGGCGCTGGATCAAGCTCACCTACGCCAGCGCCTCGAAGTTGAAGAGCGCCGCCGTCGACCCCGACCGCGGCTACTTCATCGATACCGACCGCTCGAACAACGAGTGGTATGCGGACTCCGAGTCGGTCACCGCCCTGCGTTGGGCCGAGCGCGTGTTCGGCCAAGCGGCCCACGCGATGCACTGGTACAAGGGTTTCGGGGGCTGACCATGGAACTGTCCTCCGAACGCGGGCGCGCCCGCCTCGACACGCCCGTCTTTCTCGTCGCCCTGCGGCGTGCCTTCGTGCGACCGATGGCCTGGGTCTTCAGCTCCATCGGCGTGTGCGCCCTGGCCTTGGTGGTGACCCTGCCGACCCACGCCTGGGTCGCCGACACGGTGGCCACGCGCTATGCCCCCGGCAGTCAGGCGTTCAACATGGACGCGACCTTCCGCACCGACCAGGCACAGGGACTGTCGCAGCTCTACGACTCCCTCGCGACCACGGCCGGTTGGCTGGCATTGGTGGCAGTCTTCTTCGGCGTGTTCACCGCCGGCGGTTGGCTCGGCACCCTGCTCGACCCCTCGCGCACCAGTGTCACGCGGCGCTACTTCCACGGGGGCGTGCGCTACTTCTGGCGTTTCGTGCGCCTGTCGCTGCTGTTCCTGGTGCTGACCGACATCGCAGGGCGTCTGTTCCTTGGCGATACCTGGCGCCAGGTCGTGCTCGAGGGCTGGATGGGCTGGCCCGGCGGCGACAGCGAGTTCGCCACCAGTGAGCTGACCGTGCGTCGCCTGGTCTGGCTCCAGGACGGCCTCTACGCCCTGACCTTGTCCGGCCTGTGGACCTGGGCGACCTACACCCGCGTGCGGATCGCGTTGCAGAGCCAGAGTTCGGTCGTCTTCGGCTCCCTGCGCGCGCTCGGGACCATCCTGCGCCACCCGATCCAGACCCTGCGTCCGATGGCGCTCCTGTTCGTGGTCGACTTCGCGTTCCTGTTGGGCTGCGGGGCGATCGCCGGGCCGCTACTGCAAGAGGGCCTGCGCGAGTCGGCCAGCCTGTGGCGGGTGCTCGCCCTCTTGGGGCTGACCGTGACCACGGTCGTGGTGCGCCAGATCTTCGACGGAGCGCGCTACGCGGCGGCCCTGGCGGTCAGCTCGCGGGTCGTGCGGCCCAAGCGCGCCGACCCCTGGAAGGAGCGCATCGGCGGGCCCGGCGGGCCCCAGTACCCGATCTCCGACGAGGACGAGTTCCAGATTTCCATGTAGCCGCCCGCGGCGTAGGCCGCGGTTTTGTGCCTGGCACCTGACGTCCGCCTACGCCGCTCGGTCGATCGCTCCGGAACTCGACTCGTCGTCGCCCTTGCCCTGGCGCTCGGCGATGTCCGCCCGCAGAGGCTCCGTCACTTCGTTGAGCAGGTCACACACGTCCTGCAGGTGGTCGCCCTTGCGGATCGTGAGTGCGGAACTCCGACGCCCCGCGGCCACGTCGCGCATGAAGTTGCGGAAGCCGACCATCGGGCCGAAGACGCGGAAGGTGCCCAGGAGCGAGAGGAACACCAGCCACGGGACCGTGACTGCCAGGGTGATGCCTGCGTTGAGCGCCAGGGCTCCGGGCACGTCGGTCATCAGGGCCCGACCGTCATTGGGCAATTGCTCGGCCAGGCGGCCGATCATGAAGCTGGTCAGGGCCGTCTGGATGAAGACGGCGCTGGTCGAAGCCAGCAGCACGATCAGCGCGAAGCGCAGTTGCAGGTCCCGGTCGACCAGGATGCGGGTACGTCGATTGGGTTTCATGGCGACGGGGGCGTTGATCACCAGATCGCAGCGTCGTAGACGTTGACGAAGGAAGGTGTGAAGGGGGGCAGCTCTTCCGGGTCCGTGAAGTCCTCGTTGAAGGTCCAGACCCGGCTGGGGGCGAGGTAGTAGTCGTCACCGAGCACGAACTTGCCGGTCGCGTAGCGGCTGTAGCCGGTGCAGACGATCGAGCCGTGGATCGCGGCCTCGACCCCACCCGACCAGTCCTCGTGGTAGCGAGCGAGGTTGACCGCGCCGCCGTTCTGGTAGCCGGCCTCGGGGCGCGAGTCTCCCATCACCATCGCGCAGTTGTAGATGGTGTCGCTGGCCTTCGGCAGCTCGCCGGGCTCCTTCGTCCCGTCCCAATCGTTCGACAGCAGATTGATCGAGTCCGCCATCACCGCGGCCGGGTTCTCACTGGCGAAGTTGTAGTCGCCGTGGATGTAGATCGAGTTGGGCGAGACGACCGTCAGGTCACCCTTGAGGTGCTTGCCCTCGGTGAGCTGGAAGCCCTTCACGTCCGTACCCTCACCGGCGCCTTCGCCCGCCAGGTACAGCAGGCCGTTGGCCGGGAAGTAGCCCAGTTGGCCCAGACGCTTGAGGTCGATGATCGTGTTCTGGATGTACTCGTCGCTGCCGTCCGCCTGGCGGGCGTCGTACAGCTCGGAGGCCTCGATGGCGTCGGAGATCTCGGCGGTGAGGTCGTTGCCCTCCTTGTCGTAGGCGTTCCAGCTACCGTCCTCGTGGCTGATGATCGAGAGGTCGGCGTTGGCGTACCAGGTGCCCTTGGAGTGGGTGCCGTTCCCTGGCGTGGCCTCGATGTAGGTGCCAGTCAGGTCGTCCCACATCAGGTCATCGCCCTCCACGTACATCTCGAACGACTCCAGCGGCGGCATCTCCACCTGGTGGTCGCCGTGCTCGACGCTCTGCAGCGTGTTGCCGGTGCCGTCGCCCTTGTACCCATCCGGCGGCGAGAAGCGCTCCAGGACCTCGGCCATGTAGGGCGCGATGTCTTGCCAGTCGTCGAAGTCGTCGTCGTCGTTCGCGTCGTAGCCTTCGGTGAAGCTCGAGTCGAGGCCGTTGTCGGCGTCGATACCCATGTCGCGCAGGCTGTCGCGGGTCGGCAGGGTCTCGTACTCCTCGGGCTCGCCGGGGTGGAAGGGGTCCTCGACCCAGCGCCGAATCTGCGGATCCACGGCCTGGCCTTCCCACCAATCCTCCCAACCCTCGTACCACTCGTCCCAGGGCGCACCGAGGTGCACCTCGCCCGCGACGCGGATCACGTTGGTGTTGAAGACCAGATCGCGGCGCGAAAGGATGTGCAGATCGCCGTTGGTGTGGACTGGACCGTTGATCTCCAGGGGTGCCGGGTTCCAGAAGATCAGATCGTTCTCGTGCATCAGGGCGTACTGGAACATCGGCACGGAGCGCGCCACGACCAGTCGGCGGACGCGGCTGCGCGTGCCCTCGTGTTCGCCGAAGGCCTCGATGCGATAGAGCTGATCGTTGCCGGTCAGGCCGGAATCGTCTTTCGTCGTGGTCATCGCGCCCACGGTCTCGATCGTGTAGCTCCCGCTGCCGGTAGTCATCACGAGCCTGCCGTCGGCCGGCACCTCTTCACCGACCATCAGGGAAGTCTTGATCCGCGCTGCGGCCTCCTCGGCGGCGGCCGCAGCGACCTCTTCGGCGGCAACTCGCCGCGCGTTGCCCTGGGCCAGTCGGCTGGCGGAGCCCGAGACCGAGACGGAGACCATGGTCGTGGCCAAGACCGCCATGGCGATGAAGGCGGTCCAAACCAGCAGGGAGCCCCGCCGTCGGCGCGCTCCGTGGAGGTGTTGCGAGGTGCGTAGCTTCAAACTCCGAGTCCTCCGTTGGCAAGTACGAAGACTTCCGTCGAGGTGCGCGTCAACTCGCGCCCATTGGGTTCCTGGCGACCCAGGACGAATTGCACTCGCACCCCACGCAAGGGGATCTCGAAGCCGGTGTCCGAGGTCGTCTCGCAGCGCAGATACAGGGCGCGGCGGGAGAGAATGCGATCAGCCGCTTCGGTCGAGCGCAGCACGAGATCGTTGAATCCCTGCGCGTTGGGCACCAGCAAGAGGGCGCGGCGCTCGTCGGACCATTGGACCGCGTTGTCAGCGTCGAGGTCGGGCCAATCGTCGCCGTCGGCGTCGCTGGCCACCAGGTAGGCGAGCTCGGTCGGATCGACCTCGCTGAGCGCCTGGGGGTCGTCGTGCTGGAAGTCGACCAGGACGCTCTGGCCCGGGTCGAAGATCAGCGGGAAGTCCTGGCCGTCGACCGTCGCGTAGCCCGAGCGCCCCAGCTCCCGCCGCAGGTTGCGGACCACGTCGAGGACTTCGGCTTCGAGATCGAGCCGGATCGACTGGGTGTCGGTCAACGAGCGACTGCGCGTCGTCGCCAACAGGAAAGCGCCCACGATCGAACCGAACAGGGTCAAGGTGATCGAGATCTCGATCAGCGTGAAGCCCCGTCGCGACCGCGCACCCGCAGGCCTCAACGCAGCACCCCCGCCATGGTCATCTGCCGCTGGTGGCCGGTCAGCGAGGTCCAGGTCAAGGTGGTGCGGACTTCGAGGGAATCGGGCATGTCGTCGGCGGCGGGGTCGAACCCGGGGGTGTCGAGCACGACGGATTGTCCCGCGAGCAGATCCTGGGCCACGGGAACCTCGCCGCCGATCTGCACCGCCGCCTCGCCGGCTACCAGTTGTTCCAGGTCGACCTCGAGCACCGACTCCAGGGCCGCATGGACGACGCCAACGGCCACGTTGGTCTGCTGGGCTTCGGTCATGAGCCGGTTCGCATCCAACTGGGCGTGAGCCGCCGCCATGACACTGACGAGCAGGATCGTCGAGCAGACGACGAGCTCGAGCATGGACATGCCGCTGCGGCCAGACATGCGGTGGGGCAGAGTGGGGACTCGCATGGGTACCTCTTCCAGACCCTGAGGGATCGGAGGACCACCGGCCCCGCTTGAGACCATCGGCCGAATCTGGACCGGACCCCTCGAATGGGCTCCTGGAGCTGCGCCGCGCCTCAGGGGCGCCGGACCCCGAGTCAGGTCTCCAGCCAGCCCAACTCGGTGGCGGCGATGAAGACCGCGGCCACGGCGAGCAGGGCGATCCAGACCGTCAGCGCGTGCCTGGAGCGCCGCGCCGACGCCTCGGCCTCCCACCAAGCCCGTGGCCGGATGCCCCGGCCCAGGAAGGTGGCCACCGCAGCCAGGATGACGCAGATCACGTTGGCGGCGACGACCATGGCGGCGGACCCGGCCGCGCCCGGGTGGCCGCTGGCCAGCAGCATGCCCGTCACCACCAGGGGCGGCATCAGGGCCACGGCCACCATCACGCCCACTAGAGAGCTCTTGGCGCCGGCCGTCAGCGCGAGGGCGCCGGCGGCCCCCGACGCCAGGGCCAGGGCCAGGTCGGCGAAGCCCAGGTGGGTGCGGGAGGCGACCTCGACTCCGAAGGGCTCGGTCAGGGGGAAGAGCGCGCCGATCAGGATCGCCAGCCCCAGCCCCGCGCCGGCCCCCACGGCGTTGCAGCGGATCGAGCGGCTGAACAGCTCGCCGTCGCCCAGGGTCGTGGCCAGGGCCAGGGACATGTTCGGGCCCAGGAGGGGTGCGATCACCATTGCGCCCACCACCACCGCGACGTTGCCCTGCACCAGCCCCACGGCCGCCACCAGGGCCGACAGCAGCACCGTGATCAGGAAGACGTCGTCGACCTCCGCGCCCTGGGCCAACTGGGTCTTGAGCTCCTCACGGCTGACGGAGCGGGTGGAACGCCAGGGCCAGCGACTCGGCGGGGCTTGGTTGGGCTCGGGCTCGGGGTCCTCGCGCGCGCGCTCGGGCAGCACCGCCGAGACTTCGAGCACGGCCGCGTGCAGGTCCGACTCGCCCGGGAAGTGATTGCTCAACTCGTCCAAGAGGGGCGCCACGTCCTGGCGGTCGACCACCACCTGGCAGTAGGCGCGCGACTCGTTCTCGTCCAACCACAGGGCGTCGTAGCCCGCGGCTTCGACGACGCTCCGCACCAGCCCGGCTCGGGCCAGGGGAACGCGGATCGCGACCAATCGCAGGGGCATGGGGGCAGTCTAGCCCCGGGATAGCCCGATCAGCGAAGGGCGGCATCCTGCGCGGACCCGTGCACCGCGCCGGAGCAGTCGATATCGGCGCTCCGGCTCACGCGGGCGAACACGTCCGCTCGTGATCCTGGGCCGGGCTGCCGGTCTCAAGCGGACTCCGGCCCCAGGCTCAGGACCTGCCAGCCCCGCTCGGCCGCGACCCGCGCGAGGATCGGATCGGGGTCGACCGCGATCGGCTCGGCCACGGCCTCGAGCAGGGGCAGGTCGTTGTGCGAGTCGCTGTAGAAGCGGCTGTGGGTCAGGTCGTCCCAGGTGAGCCCGCCGTTCGCGAGCCACTCGGACACGTGCAGCCGTTTGCCCTCGCGCAGGCAGGCCGGCCCCACCTGGCGCCCGGTGAACGCGCCATCGCGTTCCTCGTAGCGCGTGCCGAGGGTCGCGTCGACGCCCAGCGCCGCACCGATCGGCCAGGTCAGGAAGTGGTTGCTGGCGGTCACCAGCAGCACCGCGTCGCTCTCCGCCCGCGCCCGCGCGAGCCAGCCCCGCGCCACCGCCGGCACGCTGGGCAGCATGCGCTCAGCGACCAACTCGTCGCGCAGCTCGGTCAAGAGCTCCAACTCGTGGGAGCGCAGAATGGCCGTGTACCAGGCGAAGTAGGCGTCCAGGTCCAGTTCGCCGCGGTGGTAGTCCGCGCAGAACTTGACGTGGGGCGTGGGGTCGATCAGGCCCCGCTCGCCCAGGAGCGTCGCCCACTCCACTTCCGTGTCGCGCGGCGTCAGCGTGCCGTCGAGGTCGAACAGGGTCAGTCGCAAGGGTCGGTCCGTCAGTCGAGCAGGACTTCGAGCGGCTCGGCCACGGCCAATCGATCGCGGCGCACCTGCGACGAGTAGGCCAGCACCTCGACCCCCGCCGCCGCCGCCGCGCGCAGGCCCGCGCAGTAGGCCGGGTCGATGTCGTCCGCGGGGCGGAAGCAATCCACGTCGGCCCGACTGATGAAGAAGAACTGCACCGCGCGCATGCCCTGGCGCACGACCTCGGTCAACTCGCCGAGATGCTTGAGCCCGCGCGAGGTGACGGCGTCGGGGAAGCGCGCCGTGCGGCCCTCGGCCAGGGTCGTGTTCTTGATCTCCACGTAGCAGGGCGGGCGATCGTCGTCCTCCAGCAAGAGGTCGATGCGGCTGCCCGTGCCGTACTTGACCTCCGGCCGTACCGAGGCGTAGCCGGTCAGCTCGGGGATCTGCCCCGCCTCGACGGCGGCGCGCACGACCTTGTTCGGCAGGCCCGTGTCGACGTTGACCCACGAGCGCCCGATCTTGATCGCCTGGAAGGTGTGGCGCAGCTTGCGAGTCTCCGACTGGCTGTCGCGCAACCAGGCCTGGGCGCCCTCGACCAGACAACCCTTGAGGCTGCCGGTGTTGGGGCAGTGGGCCGTGACCACCGAGCCGTCGTCGAGCTCGACGTCGACGAAGAAGCGCTTGTAGCGGCGCTGGAAGCGGCCTTCGAGCAGCGGGGCGTCGATACGCATGGCGGGCATTGTGACGGCGTCCCGCCCGAGGTCGAGGGTGCATCGCTATCCTCGGCCGACCATGCAGCCCACGATCCGCCTGGCCGTCGCACTCCTCGCGCTCTCGTCCACATCCCTGGCCGCGCCGATCGTCGACGACGACGCGGTCCCCGCGGCCCAGGTGCCGGAGGTCGGCCTCGGCCGGGACTTCCACGCCGGTCGCCGCGCCGCCCTGCGCGAGGTCGTCGACGGCGGTTGGATCCTGCTGCGCGGCCTGCCGGCCACGCGCGACTACGTGGCCTTCCGCCAGGACAAGGTGTTCTGGTACTTCACCGGCATCGAGAGCCCGGGCGCGTCGCTGCTGATGGACGCGGCCGGCGAGACGGAGATCCTCTACCTGCCCGACGCCCGGCCCCAGGTCGAGCAGTGGGAGGGGCCGCGCTGGGACACCGGCGACGAATGGGCCCGGGCCGCGGCGGGGGTGACCGACGTGCGGCCCGAGCGTGCGCTGCTGAAGGACCTCGAGCAGCTGGCGGCCGAGGGCGAGCTCACGCTCCACGTGCCTCGCGACCCCTGGGTGACCCTGGCCGGGGCCACCGATCGCGCCTGGCCCTACAACCGCGAGATCGAGCGCGATCCCCTGGACGGGCGCCCCAGTCGCGAGCGCGCCCTGGCCCAGGCCCTGGAGGAGCGCTTCGGCGCCAAGGTCGAGAACTGCTCGGCGCAGATCGCCGAGCTGCGCCGGATCAAGACGCCCGAAGAGGTCGCCGCCCTGCGGCGCGCCGCGGACGCCAGCGTGGCCGCCATCCTCGAGGCCGTGCGCTCCACCCGCGCGGGCCTCTACGAGTGGGAGATCGACGCGCTGATGACCTTCGTGCACCGGCTCCAGGGCGGCACCGGGCCGGCCTACTACGCCATCGTCGGTGCCGGGGCGAACTCCTGCGTGCTGCACTACAGCGAGGTGTCGAAGCGCCTCGAGCCGGGCGAGGTGCTGCTGGTCGACTACGCCTGCGAGCTGGACCACCAGACCTGCGACATCACCCGCACCTGGCCGGTGGACGCGAGCTTCAGCCCGCGCGCCGCTGAGCTTTACGACATCGTGGCCGAGGCCCAGGTCGCCGGCATCGCGGCCTCGGTGCCGGGCGCTTCCTTCGGCGACGTGGACGCTGCCTGCAACGCGGTCTTCGAGCGCCACGGCGTGCTCGACCTGCGCTTGCACGGTCCCAGCCACTACATCGGCATGGAGGTCCATGACCCCGGCAGTTACGCCAAGCGCCTGGAGCCCGGCGTGGCGATCACCGTCGAGCCCGGCCTGTACGACACGGCCGCCGGCATCGGCATCCGCATCGAGGACGTGATTCTGGTCACGGACGAGGGACCGGTGAACCTGACCGCCGGCGCGCCGCGGGCGCGCGCCGAGATCGAGGCCCTGCGGGCACAGGAAGGTCTCTTGGATCGCATGCAAGCCGGCGAGTGAGCGGGGGGGAGCCGGGCTCCCCCCCGCCCCGCCCGGTCAGAAGAGCTTCTTGCCTTTGGCCGTGTTGGAGGCCTCCAGGGGCAGGGCCAGGGTGTCGATCCGCAGCACGCCCGCCTGCAGGTGGAAGGTCACCTGCGTGGGCAGGAGCACGATCGGGATCTGGTAGCTCGCCAGCCCGATCGAGTCGCCGGTCAGCACCGCCACCTGGAACAGGCCCGCGATCCCGCCGCCGATGTCCAGGTCGAGCACGCCCGGGACCGACGTGGGCAGGCTCGACAGGGACACGAACAGGAACGCCAGGTCGCCCGGGGCCGCGGCGACCCGCGCGGCGATCGGGCTGGTGGAGGTCCAGAACTGGAGCCCGTCGGCGATGTTCAGAACGGGGATCGCGGGTGCGACGACGTTGATCGTCGTCGAGGCCGCGCCCAGCGGCGTGGTCACCACCAGGTCCTGGGGCCCGAGTTGGGCGAACTGCGGCAAGGTGATCGACAGGCCACTGAGCCCGATGGCGGAGAAGCTCGCCACGCTCGCGCCGCCGATCGTGACCGACGTCGCGCTGCCGATGTTGGTGCCGCTGACGATGACCTGCGGCGCCGCGGTGCTGTAGAGAGTCTGCACCGTCGACAATGACAGGCCACTGATCGTCGGCGGACCGACGGAGCCGTTCACGCGCGCGCGGATCTCGTAGGAGCCGGTGGGTCGGAAGCTCGACTGGGCGGCGACTTGGATCGAGTAGGTCCCAGTCTGGTCGATCACCGCGTCGGACAACTTGGCATTGGCGCCGGCGCCGCCGGTGAAGGCTGTCGTCACGATCGAGCCATTCGGCGCGAAGAGGGACAGGCGCGTATCGCAGTAGGTTTCGTGGTCCGGGGCTCCGCCGGGGTAGCGGGTCTCGACTTCGACCACCTGTCCCGCCGTCAGGTCCACCAGGAACACGTCCACGTCGCCGCCACCTGGAACCGGCGGGTCGAATGGGGAGGCGTAGAGGGTCAGGGTCGGACTCCAGGCATCGCCCAGGACCAGGGGCGTGCCTTGGGCAGTGCTGCCATCGGGTTCGAAGAGGTCCTCCTCCACGCGGATCTTCCAGGCCGCGAAAGCCGCGCTCAGCTCCGGATAGCGGTCGGCGCCCGCATCCAGGAACAGCCCGTCCCACAACTCGATGACGTGCAGGTAGGGCGAGTCCACCACCTCGGGGCCGGTGAAAGCCGCCCACTGGGCCTGGTCGCCGTCGAGTCCGGGCGCGAGGTCGATGCTGCCGTCGAGCAGGTCGTCGTCGCCCGGGATGCCGTCGTCCGTGTCGGCGCGGTCGACCAGGTCCCACAGGGCGCAGAAGACCGCGCCCTCGTCGGCTTCGCCGCCGGTGAAGGCGGCGTAGGGCGCGCCGTCCTCGAAGCGCATGTGGAGCTGGACGGTGCCCGGGCCGCTGCTGCCGTCCCCGTCGCAGTCCAGGTAGAAGCCCGGGTTGGCGAGCCCCTGGTGCTGGCGCACTGCCCCCGCGAAGAAGGAGGCCCATCCCTCGCCCAGGGACAGGGCCGGGTCCTGGTCGCTCTGGGTGAATCCGTGGGATCCCCCGGGGTTGTCGGAGCTCGAGTACAGGTTGTGGATCACGTGCCCGATCTCGTGCAGCACGACGAGATCGTCGAAGCCGTCGTCGTCGGAGATGTGGGCGTTGTTGAAGGTGGCGAAGGAGCCGCTGTCGGGCCACTGCACGAGCAGGTTCAGGGGCAGTCCGCCGGCGCCGAGGGAGGTGACGTACTCCATGGCGCGCACCCCTTGATCGAGCAGGTTGAAGGGCCCGCCCACGTAGCCGGGCCCGATGACCTTGGGCGCCACGAGCTGGCCCGCATCGAAGGGCGCGGCCAGGTCGGGGATCGAGAGGATCGGGCTCGAGGTGGAGTAGACGGCGCCGGACAAGTCCTCGACCTGCACCCGGCCCACGCCGTAGTTGGTCGAGAGACTGAACGCCCGCACGATCACGTCGCGTGGTCCACTGCCGGCCACCGCGATGGTGAAGTTACCGCTGAGATCGGTGGAGCCCGAGCCCAGCACGGCTCCGCTGCCCGCGTCGAGGATGCGAACGATCGCCTTGGGGACCGGGCGTTCGACGTCGACGCCTGTGAACCCGCCCGAGAACGTGAACTCGCGGTCGACGTAGAGCAGTTGCCCGGAGGCGCTGCCCTGGGCCGCAGCGTGGTTCGACGCAGCGAGGTTCGACGCAGCGGCGCAGGCCACGGCGACGAGGACGGAGAGCATCGAGCGGCTCATCGGGCTTCCCCCGTGCCAGCGGATGCGCGGTGCAGGGCCGCGAAGTCGCGGCTGACCAGGGGCGCGCTGCCATCAGCGCTCGCCGTGGTCCGAAGGCTGCCGAGCAGGTCGGGCTCGAGCTCACCGAACTCGAGGCGCTCGGTGACGCGCAGCGTGGCGATGCCGCCCTCGATCACTGGGTCCACGACGTGCGCCACGGCGACGACTTCCAGGGCGAAGCCCGGGCCGGTCGGCGGGGCCACGACGGCGCCGCCGCGCTGCGAGTCACCGGCCAGAGTCAGGCCGCGGAGCACGGCGTCGTGGCTGACCACGGCACCGCCGTCCGGCAGCCGCAGCTCGACCGCGAGGTCCAACACGTCGATCAGCGGATTGACCGAATAGCCGAATCGAAGCGCTCCGGAGGCGTGCTCCGGCGCAGTCAGGGTCAGGCGCAGGGGCGCCAACGGCTTGCAGGCGGTGGGCCGCGCACGCAGCGGGAGGATCGTGGCGGGTGAGGCACCGCCCTGGGGCGCAGCGGCCTCCAGCGGGGCGGGATTGGGCGAGAGCGCGGTCAGGAACGACGCGCAGCACAGCACGAGCAGTCGCGAGGACGAGGGTCGCATCGGAACGATCTGGAGAGAACGTGGCGGCGACGCCGGGGTAGGGCGCCGTGGGGAACGCCGGGCGAGCTAGGGACCCGGCGCCGGCAGGTCACGCCGAGGACCACGAGTTCGCCGACGCCCGGTCCGTCGTCGACGAGGCTCAGCAGTCGGTCGGCGGATCGGCGTCACCGCGAGCGTCGGGGGGCTCACCCGCGCAGGTCGCCTTCCGGACCCCGACGGGCCGATCGAATGCGGCTACGGACCCGATCTGCACGTCGCGATCCAGTTCAGCCAATCGACGCAAGGGACCACTGACATGGGGCGAGTGTCGTCACCGAGCTCACCTTCGACGCCGACGACCGAGTTCGCGCCACCCTCGTGCTCCACGGCTGACGTCAGAAGGACTTCGCGCCCTGGACCGCATTCGACGCCAGCAACGGCAGGGCCAGGGTCGCGCTCGGCAGCACTCCCGCCTGCAGGTGGAATGGCACCTGCGCGGGCAGGGAGGCGACCGGGATCGGGTAGCTCGCCAGGCCCGCACCGTTGCCCACCAGCAGCGCCACCTGGAACAGGCCCGAGAGCCCTCCACCGATGTCCAGATCGAGCACTCCCGGGACGGCCGTGGGCTGGTCCGAGAGGGACACGAATAGAAAGGCCAGGTCACCGGGTTCGGCGGCGACGCGGGCCGCGATCGGCGTGATCGAGTTCCAGAAGGGCGCCCCGTCGGCCACGTTGAGCAACGGCGCCGCCGGCGTCGTCACGCTGATCGGCGTCGAGGCACTCCCCAAGGGTGTCGTCACGACCAAGTCCTGCAGGCCGAGCTGCACGTAGTTCGCGCCGTGGATCTCGAGCCGGTCGAGCCCGACCGCAACGAAGCTTTCGACCTGCGCCCCTCCGATCGTGACCGACGTCGCGTTCCCGATGTCCACACCGTCGACCACGATCGTCGGTGAGGCCCCGACGAGCAGCGTCTGCACCGAGGTCGGCGAGAGGCCAGTGATCGCCGGCGGACTCAGGACCACGGCGCGAATCTCGTAGGAGCCGGTCGCCTTCAGGCTCGACTCGGCGGCCACGTGGATGGCGTGGGGCCCGCTCTGCTCGATGACGAGGCCAGCGAGCTTGGCGTTGTCGCCCGCGCCACCGTCGAGGCTGCTCGCGACGAGCGAGCCGTCCGGGGCGAAGAGTGCCAGGCGCGTATCGCAATAGGTCTCGTGGTCCGCGGCGCCGCTTGGATAGCGGGTTTCGATCTCGATCACCTGGCCCGCGAAGAGGTCCACCCGGAACACGTCCACATCGCCGCCCCCCGGGACTGGCGGATCGAGGTCGGAGGCGTACAGGGTCAGGGTGGGACTCCAGGCCTTGCCAGGGACCAGCGGCGTAGCCTGCGCCGTGGTGTCGTTGGGCTCGAACAGGTCCTCCTCGACGCGGATCTTCCAGGCGGCGAAGGCGGCGCTCAGCTCCGCGTAGCGGTCGGCCCCGGCGTCCAGGAACAGCCCGTTCCACAGCTCGATCACGTGCAGGTAGGGCGAGCTGACCACGACGGGGCCAGTGAAGGCCTGCCACTGGGCCTGGTCCCCGTCGAGCCCGGGGGCGAGGTCGATGGTGCCGTCGAGCAGGTCGTCGTCGCCGGGGAAGCCGTCGTCGGTGTCGTGGCGGTCGATCAGGTCCCACAGGGCACAGAAGACCGCGCCCTCGTCGGCCTCCCCGCCGGTCAGTTGGGCGAAGGGCGCTCCGTCCTCGAAGCGCATGTGGATCTGGATCCCGGCTGGCCCTGTGCTGCCGTCGCCGTCGCAGTCCAGGTAGAAGCCCGGGTTCGACAGGCCCTGGTGCTGGCGCACCGCGCCGGCGAAGAACGAGGCCCAGCCCTCGCCCAGGGAGATGGAAGGATCCTGATTGCTCTGACCCAGGGTGTGGCCCCCGCCCGCGCTGTCCGAGTCGGAGTAGAGCTTGTGGATCACGTGCCCGATCTCGTGCAACGCGACGATGTCGTCGAAGCCGTCGTCGCCGGACAGGTGCGCCACGTTGTAGATGGCGAACGAGAACAGCTCGGGCCATTGGATCCGAATCGTCTCCGGCAGCCCGCCGGCGCCCTGGTCGGTGACGTACTCCATGGCTCGCACGCCCTGGTCGAGCAGGTTGAAGGGACTGCCTACGAATCCGGAGGCGGTCACCTTCGGAGCGATGAGCTGCCCGACGTCGAAGGTCGTCGCGAGGTCCGGGATCGAGAGCGTCGGGCTGGAGGTGGAATAGACGACGCCGTCGACGGTCTCGACCAGCACGCGATTGGCCCCGTAGGTGCCCGACACGCAGAACCCGCGCACGATCACGTCCCGGGGGCCGCTGCCCGCGACGGCCAGGCTGAAGTTGCCGTCGAAGTCGGTCAGGCCGGCGCCCAGGATGGCGCCGTCGGTGGCGTCGAACACCCGCACGACCGCGTTCGGCACCGGACGCTCGGTCTCCACGCCGGTGAAGCCGTCCTCGAACGTGAGCTCGCGGTCGACGTAGAGGAGCTGACCCGAGGCAATGCCCTGGGCGGCCGCCTGATCGAGCTGGGTGGCGCAGCAAAGGGCCAACAGGAACGTGAGCAACGAGCGACTCATCGGCCTGCCCCCGCGCTGTCGACCGGGCGGTGGACGGCCGCGAAGTCGCGGCTGACGAAGGCCTCGTCACCGACGGGGCTCGACGTGAGCAGCAAGCGCCCGGGCGTGTCGCGAGCGACCTCGCCGAACTCCAGCAGCTCGGTCACGCACAGGGTCGCGATGCCGCCAGTGATCACCGGGTCGGCGACCCGGGCCTTCGCGACGACCTCCACGACGAATCCCGGTCCGGCCGGCGCGGCGATCCGGGCCGAACCGCTGTGCTCCTGCCCGGCCTCGGTGCTTCCCGCGCGCACGGCAGCGTGGCTGGCCACCGCACCGCCGCGGGGCAGGCGCAGCTCGACCTCGAGGTCGAGCACGTCGACCAGCGGGGTGACCGAGTAGGCCAGCTCGAACGAGCCGGCGCCGTCGTCGGGCGGGGAGAGAGTGAGGCGCAGCGGCGCCATCGGCTTGCAGCTGCCCGAGCCCGAGCGCAGGGGCAAGGAGGCCGCGGGCGGCTCCTGGGGCTCCGGCGACGGCGGGACGATTGCCGCGAGTGCCCCTACACAGCAGAGGGCCAACAGGACCGGAATCGTGGGTCGCATCGAGATCGCTTCGGTGGGTTCGCGGCGGCGGCGCCGGGGGGCGCCAGTGGGGGTGACGACAGCGCGACTAGGGCAGCGGCGGCGGCGAGTCACGGCGAGCGGATCCCGACTTCGCCCGCGCCGGACGGAGTGGCGCGACCCGCGACGCGGAAATCGCCTCCCTAGGCATGGCCGGCGCCCCTGCGTAAACTCTCCGCCCCCATGGCATCCCTCAGCGATCACAAGGAGGCCTTCGCGGCCTCTCGCAGCCGGCTGAACCAGCTAAAGGAGGGTCTTTGACTACCCTTCCCGCGCTGCGCGTCTGGCCGAGCTGAACAAGCTCCAGGAGTCCGCGGACTTCTGGAACGACTCCGACAAGGCCCAGAAGCTCGTCGGTGAACTCAAGACCCTGCGAACGGTGATGGATCCGCTCGCCCAGCTCGAGACCAGCCTGGAAGAGGCCGATCTCCTGCTGGAGATGGGCGCCGAGGAGGGCGAGGCCGAGGTCATGGACGACCTGGCAGCCCTGGCCACGAAGGTCGCCGAGCAGACCGACGCGCTCGAGTTCAAGGTCATGCTCGGGGGCGACCACGACAGCTCCAACGCGTACATCGCGATCAGCGCCGGGGCCGGCGGCGTCGACGCCTGCGACTGGGCCGAGATCCTGCTGCGGATGTACACGCGCTGGGCCGAGCGCCAGGACTTCGACGTGGAGCTGCTCGAGCGCTCCGAGGAGACCGAGGGCGGCATCCGCTCCGCCCAGCTCTTCGTGCGCGGCCCCTACGCATTCGGCTACCTCAAGTCCGAGGCCGGCGTGCACCGCCTGGTCCGCATCAGCCCCTTCGACGCCCAGGCCCGCCGCCAGACCTCCTTCGCCAGCATCGACATCACGCCCGAGGTCGACGACGACGTCGACATCGAGATCGCCGAGTCGGACCTGCGCATCGACACCATGCGCGCCGGCGGGGCCGGCGGCCAGCACGTCAACAAGACCGAGTCCGCCGTGCGCATGACGCACCTGCCCACCGGCGTCGTCGTGCGTTGCCAGAACGAGCGCAGCCAGCACAAGAACCGCGCCACCGCCCTCAAGCTGCTCAAGGCCAAGCTGATCGCCCTGCGCGAAGCCGAGCGCGACAAGGAGATGGCCAAGCTCTACGGCGAGAAGGGCGAGATCGCCTGGGGCAGCCAGATCCGCTCCTACGTCATGCACCCGTACCAGATGGTCAAGGACCACCGCACGGGCGAGGAGGTCGGCAACATCCAATCGGTGCTGGACGGCGACCTCGACGCCTTCATGACGGCGTACCTGCGGCAGAAGCACGACTGATCCGGGCCGCTTGGCCGACGTGCGCCCAAGGCGCCGATCGAGGCCGGCCCCGAGGGACCAGCCCGTCTCGGCTTCATAGTGGGCCTCTCGCGCGACTCGGGCATCAGCTGCCCCATCATGACCTGCGATAGGAGCATGTGGCGCGAATAGGTCCCCCTGGCTGGCATCCTGGGTCGAATCCGAGTGAAAAGCCGTTTTATGACTGAGACTCAATTGAGCGTCGTGTACGTCCTGACGAACCCGGCCATGCCGGGGCTCGTGAAGATTGGAATGACGAACCAGAGTGAGCCCAATACTCGAGTGGCACAGCTCTACACCACTGGTGTACCCGTGCCGTTCACCGTCGAGTTTGCATGCCGCGTTCTGAACCCGAGTGAGGTCGAGAAGGCCCTTCACGTGGCATTTGGGCCCCACCGAGTGAACCCGAAGCGAGAGTTCTTTCAGATCGATCCGGAGCAGGCGATCGCGATTCTGAAGCTCTTTGATACGGCGGAAGACGTGACCACCGACTTGGCTGGAGACCTCGAAGGGATCGAACCTCAGGAATCAGCGGCGGCAGAGAAGTTGAAGTCCCGTCGACCGAACCTCAACTTCGAGGAAATGGGGATCCCGATGGGTGCGTTCCTCCATTCCAATCGATCGAGCGATGTGGTCAAAGTCGTCGGCCCGAAGAAGGTCATGTTCAACGGTGAGGAGATGTCGCTGTCTGCCGCTACGCAAACCATGATGGGGGTGGACTACCCCTTGGCGCCAGGCCCCTATTGGACCTTCGAGGGCGAAGCGATGAAGGACATCTACAACAAGACCTACGTCGACCTCTAGGTTCGCGAAAGTCGTGTTCGAGCTCGAGGAGGTCTGGCAAGGCCTGGGCCGAGTTCAAGATTGAGCGACCCTGACGGGGCTCGCAATCGATCGACGGGGCCGTAGTCTCACCTCGATCGCCTCCCGCCCGCAGCCATGTGTGCGGAGCCGGGGACTCGACTCGGCCCCAATCAAGTAGCCGGGATAAGTTGATGCTCCACCACATCGAGATCTACGTGAGCGACCTCGAGCGCTCGATCGCCTTCTGGACGCCGTTCATGGCCAAGCTCGGCTATGCGCCGGACCGTTGGTCGGGGGGCATGAATTACGTGAAGGACGGGTTGGCGTACCTGTGCTTCCTGCCGGCGCCGAAGGAGCACTTGAGGGCCGGCTACCACCGCAAGCGGGTCGGGCTGAACCACCTGGCCTTCACTGGCGAGTCGCGGGCGCACGTTGACGAGATCGCGGCCTGGGTCAAGGCCGAGGGGTACACGGTGCTGTACGAGTCGGAGTACCCCCACGCCACGGGGCCGGACTACTACGCGCTCTACTGCGAGGATCCGGACCGCATCAAGGTCGAGGTCGTGGCGCCGTTCGAGGACTGAGCCGTGGCCAAGAGGTCGAGCAAGCGGGCTGCCGTTCGGCGCAAGGCGTCATCGACGGTGGGTAGCGGTGAATCCGCCCGACCTCAGTCCTGCTTCAAGAGCGTCGGGTCGAGCACGGTGATCAACAGCCCGTCGTTGTAGGCGAAGTCAACCGTCTCGCGCTGCATCTCCTCCCAGGCGGCGACGAGCTCGAAGTCGTCGAAGTTGCTGGGGATCAGGATCGTGATGTGGTCGCCGCGCAGGAAGCGGGCGACGCCGCGCACGCCGCCCGGATCGAAGGTGCTGCCGGTGATGGGGGCCAGGCCGAGGGCGCAGGCGTAGGGCTCGGTACCCGACAGGGGCCCGCCCGCGACGGAGTTGGGCACGACCTGGTCGGGCTCGGAGAGGCCCTCTTCGCCGACCACCTCGATCAGGTGCAGGGGCTTGTTCTGGCGCTTCAGCAGCGTCGCGTGGGCCAGGGGGTCGCCGTCCTCGGTGACGATCTGGGCCACGTCGAGGAAGGACTCGAAGTCGGGGGTTCCGGGCTCGATGCCCTTGGCGGCCAGACCCTCGGTGATCTGCGGGCCGAAGGTGGCCGACCCCTCGAGGAGTCGCGCGAGGCCGCCGCCGGGCATGGCCAGGGTGGCCGAGACGATGCGGTCGGTGTGGGGCAGCATCTGGCCGCCGACGATCGCTCCCAGGGAGTGGCCCACGTAGTGGATTCGCTCGCCGTCGAGGTCCGGTCTGCCGTCGCCGTCGAAGTCGATGGTGTCGACCAGCTCGATCAGGTTCAGCAGGTCGGAGGCCGCCTGACGCAGGTTGTCGCGGGTCGAGAGCAGGCTCTCGAGCTGGATGAAGTGGGCGCCGGAGGAGTCCGCGACGCCGTCCGCGCCGGGGAACTCGTCGTCGTCGACCTCGGTCAGCAGGTCCAGACCGAAGGTGCGCTCGCGCGGCTGGCCGGGGACGTCCGCGTAGCCGGCGAAGAGCGGGTCCTCCTCGTCGCGGATCCCGTGCAGGGGCAGGTCGATGGCCACGATCGCGAAGCCCGCCAGGCCGAAGGCGTTGACCAGGGCCAGGGCGTTGGTGCGGTTGCCGGTGATGCCGTGTTGGAAGACGACCACGGGCCAACCGCCCTCGGGCTTGGGCGTGATCGGTCGCACCATCAAGACCGGCACCGTGGCCGTGCCCTGCGCGGCGGGCAGTGGGTTGCGACCGGTCAACGGCCGCTCGTCGTCGTCCGGGCCGAAGGGGAAGCGCGCGCGCCAGTGCTGGGTCAGGGGTGTCTCGTCGCCGTTGAGCTGCAATGGGTCGCTCGTGCCGATGGCTTGGGCCGAGAAGCTCGGGACGGTCAGCGCGCCCTCGAAGAACTGGCCCAGGAAGAAGGGCACACCGTCGGGGAGCGGGATCTCCACCGGCCCCATGACCGCGAGCTCGGCGGTCGGCGCAGGACCGCTCGGATCGTCGCTACAAACCAGGTTCGGCTCCAGGGAACACAGGTCCGCGGCGAACAGCGCCTCCTCGCCCAGGGCGATGGCGCGCAGGGCTTCGTGTACCGCTCCCAGGGACTGGGTCGTGAAGCTCGTCGACACCACGATGTCGTCGGTCTGCACGCCGAAGGCCGCTAGCGCCGAGCGCTCCGCCAGGAGTCGTTGCTGCAAGGGCGCCAGGGGATTGGAGGGCGGCACGAGCTCGGGCGCCGCCGCCAGGTCGTAGACGATGCTGGGGGCGATGGGCTCGCCATCGGCCGCGCGCAGGGCGTTCGTGGCGAATGCCAGGTAGCTCGTGGACGGGGTCAGGGGCCGCGCGGGCCAGAGGCGGATCTCGACCCCGCTCGATTCCAGCTCGAGCTCGACCTCCTGCGGGCGAACCTCGCGCACGATTGCCGCGACCGGTGCGCCGGCCAGGGCCAAGGCAGTGTCCAACTGCACCTCGAACAGGCGCACGCTGGAGCCGAACACCACCGACGTCGGATCGAGGGCTTCGCTGAAGCGGAATCGCACCGGGGTCGCGATCGACCAACCGTCGATGGCCGAGAGGGCGCCGACGAGGCCTTGGCTGCTCGGGTCGTCGGCGTCCGGCGGCGAGAGGGTCCCGTCGATCGTGCCCTCGAACAAGAGGTCGTTGGGCAGGGGCAACTGGCCCGTGGTCGGCGAGTAGATCGCCGTGGGCTGCAGGATCGTCGAGACCTCGCCCGAGGAATGGTCGCAACCAGTCAGCAGAGAGGCGCACGCGCAAAGGGCCAGAGCGACGTCACTGCGCGGAGACCGGGGCGCGGCATGATCGCGCGGGCACTCGAGGTTCGACATGGGGGCTCCTCAGGAGGGTCGGAGCTGCGAGCATAGCTCCCGGTGGTCAGCGCGCTCGCACCCTCGTGAACCAACCGATGCCGAGGACCGGTCGGCCGTCGGTCGAGCCGGCGCTGTCGCAGAAGCTGGATCGACCTCGAGTGAACGTCGCGCGGCCGTCCCGAACGCGAGCGGGCCGGGAGTCACCTCCCGGCCCGCTCGCTCTGCGTCTGTCACGGCCCCGTACCGATCACGGCCCCGTATCAATCACCGTCTCGTCGACCAGCGTCAGCATCGTGCCGTTCGACACGGCGAACTCGACCGTCTGCGCCAGCATCTCCGTGTTGGTGTCGTCGAGCGTCGCCACCGGCACAGTGGTCAGGGACGGGAAGGGCAGGGACTGGTGCGCGCCGCGGATGAAACGCACGGCGCCGAAGATCGGAGCGCCGGAGGGCACGTCGGCCTCGATGTCGTCCAGGCCCAGCGCCGCGAAGTAGGGCTCGGTGCCCGCCAGCGGCGCGGTCGCCGCGCTGTTGGGGATCGTCTGGTCCGGCAGGAAGGTCGGCGCTTCGCCAACCACCTCGAGGGCGTGGATCGGAGTCGGCGTGGGTCCGCCGGGCGGCGGGGCCTGGGGGCTGATCAGCCGGGCGTAGTTCAGCGGATCGGCATCGGCGGCCACCGTCTGGGCCGCGACGAAGAACAGGTTGTACTCGGCCGTGCCGGGGAGGATCCCCGCCGCAGCGAGCCCGCCGTTGATCTGCCCCGAGAAGTTGGGCGAGTTCTGCAGCAGGTAGGCGAGCTGACCGCCGGGCATGCCGAGGGTCGCCGAGCTCACGGTGCGGACCTGGTTGGCGTAGGCCAGGAAGATGCCACCGGTGATCGCACCCAGGGAGTGCCCCACGAAGTGCACGTCCGAGCCGCTCAGGTCCGGCGTGCCGTCCGCCGGGCCGCCGACGCCGTCGGTCACGTCGATCTGGTCGATCAGGGATAGCAGGTAGAGCTGGTCCGAGACCGCCTGGCGCAGGTTGTCCCGCGTGGTCCGCAGGCTGCCCA
The DNA here is from genome assembly GCF_007748095.1 of Engelhardtia mirabilis. Taxonomy (NCBI): domain Bacteria; kingdom Pseudomonadati; phylum Planctomycetota; class Planctomycetia; genus Engelhardtia; species Engelhardtia mirabilis. The sequence continues at coordinate 6,719,383 of NZ_CP036287.1, read as the reverse complement.
GGTTGATGAAGTGCGCGCCGCTGGGATCGGCGAAGCCGTCCCCGGACGGGTTGGGCGTGCCGATGAAGTTGTCCAAGAGGTCCAGACCGAAGGTCCGCTCGCGCAGGTCGTCGACTGCCGTCTCGTAGCCGGCGAAGAGCTCGGCCGGGAAGGGGTCACCGAACTGGCTCGAGGGATCGAGCCCGTGCAGGGGCAGGTCGATCGCGACGCAGGCGTAGTTCGCCAGGGCGAAGGCGTCCGCCACGGAGTTCGAGGCTAGCACCTCCTGGAACACGCCGGTGGACACCTCGACCGTGCCGGCGTTGCCGATCAGGTCGCTGCGGTTGCGGGTGATGCCGTGCTGGAAGATGGCCACGGGCCAACCGCCCACGGGCGGCGCCGCGCCCTTCGGAACCGTGACCAAGACCGGGATCGTGACCTGGCCGGTGGTGGCCGGTAGGGGGTTCAGCGAGGTGACGTGGTTCGGGTCGTCGGTCCCCGGGGCGAGCCAGTCGAAGCGCGAGTTCCACCAGGTCAAGAGCGGAGCCGGGTCCTGGGTCAGGTCGTCGACGCCCGTGCCGCCGGCAGCGGCCGCGGTCAGGAAGTACGGCACCGTCAGCTCGCCCTGGAATACCCGCACCAGGTCCACGTTGGTGGTGATCGAAGGCAGTTCGACGAACCCTCCGATGCTGGCGACCAGGTTGGGGTCCGCGCTCATGTCGGTGCAGTCCACCGGGGCCGCGCCGCACAGGCCGGCGATCACCGCCGACTCGCCGCCCTGGACCAGCGTCGCCACGGTGCCGAGGACGGTGCCGATGGCCTGGGTCTGGAAGGTGAAGCTGACGACGATGCTCGATTTCGCGATGCCTTCGCCCACCGCCGCCGTCTGCATCGCACCGATCAGGCCCTGCAGCGGCTTGAGCGGGTTGTCAGCAGCCAGGGGCGCGGTGTCCGACGCCAGGTCGTAAACGATGCTGCGTTGCGTGGCGGCACCGTCCGCGTCCTTGACCGCATCGGTGACGATCACCATGTAGTTGGACGACGGCTCGAGCGCGCGCAGGGGCAACAGCGCGATCGCACGGAAGTCCGGTGTCGCGGTCGCCACGAAGTCGACGCCGAAGGTCAACTCCGAGTCGATGCCCGTGACGGCGTTACCACTCGACAGGCCGGCGGTCGTGACCGCGAACATGCGCACTGCACCGGGCAGCACCGTGGCCGGGTCGATCGGCTCCGAGAAGGCGACCGAGATTGGCGCCGTCGGCGACCAGCCGTCGAGCGCGTTGATCGCCGCGAACAGACCCTGCTGGGCAGGGTTGCTCGGAATCGGCGCATTCAACGTGCCGTCCGTCGACCCCGAGAGGAGCAGGTCGTTGGGCAGCGGGATGGCGCCGGTCGAGGGCGAGAAGATGGCCACGGAGCCGATCGGCGTCGTGACGACGTTGGACGACTTGTCGCAAGCGCTGAGGAAGGCGCCGACGATTGCCAATGAGAGGGCCGCAGTGCGTTTCATCGGTGGGCTGGAGTCTCGGGACTCGGAAGAAGGGGCATCTTATCCACGGCCCCCGAGGCCGCCGCGCCGCAAATGAAAATGGGGTCAACACCGCCCGGTGCCTCCGATTAGGATTCGGCTTCGCGTCCCCCGGCGTCCGTCGCCTGGGAGCAGTTCACGAGGCCCTCCGAGAGTCCCGATGACGATCCGTCACGCCTGGGTCCAGGTCGCTGCGACCGTGCGAACCGCATCCGCACGCCGTGCGCCCCGTCCGTCGTCCACGTTGTTCTTGGCCGCTGGCGTGCTCGCAATGGGCGCACTCAGCTCATGCGCTGGCCTTACCCAAGAAGCGGTCGCCACGGACCAGTCGCGGTTCTGGGAAGGAATGGGTGAGGGCTCGCACACCCTGGGGGTCTCCTCGGGTTGGGGCATCTTCAACGCCAAGGTCGCGCTCGAGGACAAGAGCGGTTCGCCGGAGCTCGGCTCGGGCACGGACTACACCAAGCTGCAGCCGATCGGCGGCGGTGCCGCGAAGTACAACTACTTCCTCACCGACAACTTCGCTCTGGGCGGCATCGTCGAGTTCCGCTCCTTCAAGGCGGACCCGGTGGAGCCCCTGGCGAGCAAGATCTCGCCGGACGAGTACACGTCGATCCACTACCTGTTCTCGACGCGTTACTACACCGATCCGCTCCAGGCGAACCCGCGCATGAAGCTCTTCGGTGGCATCGACCTGGGCTACATCGACGGCATCTCCCTCGATGCGACGGTGCAGTACAGCCCCAGCTTCCAAGAGCGCGTGACCCTCGAGGGCGACGAGTACTGGACGCTCGGCTTCGTCGGCGGCGCGAGCTTCTGGTTGGCGGACAGTTTGAGCCTCGAGCTCGGTGCCTTCTGGGAAGTGGCCCTCGATTCGACCGACGACGACCTGGTGCTCAACATCCCCCAGGGCGGCGGCGGCACCGACGCCAACACGGTCTCGGGCAAGGTCACTCCCGAGGGCGTGATCTTCTTCCTGGGGCTGACTTACTTTCTCTAGCAAGCACGCCAACCGCGCCTGCAATCGACCAGGGTTCGCACGCTGGCAGGTCACCGAGACGATGACGGGCGCCCCGCGGCGCCCGTCCCCATTCCCACTCCCCCCGACCCACATCGATCCCATCCCATGGTCCGCGTCAAGCGAGCGCTGATCAGCGTCTCCGACAAGACAGGCATCGTCGACTTCGCCCGTGACCTCGTGGCCCTGGGCGTGGAGGTCCTCTCCACCGGCGGCACCTGTCGGACGATCAACGAGGCCGGCGTCCCGGTGACCGAGATCTCGAGCTACACCGGCTTCCCGGAGATGCTCTCCGGTCGCGTCAAGACCCTGCACCCGAAGGTGCACGGGGGGCTCCTCGGTCTGCGCGACGATCCCGAGCACCGCGCCGCCATGGAGCAGCACGGGATCGAGAACATCGACCTGTTGGTGGTCAACCTCTACCCGTTCGAGAAGACCGTTGCGCGCCCGGGAGTGAGCCGCGCGGAGGCCGTGGAGCAGATCGACATCGGCGGGCCGGCCATGCTGCGCTCGGCGGCGAAGAACCACCGTTCGGTGGGGGTGGTCACGGCGCCGGAGGACTACCCGCGTGTGCTCGCCGCCCTGCGTGAGCAGGACCGCGAGTTGCCGCCCTCGCTGCTGCGCGAGTTGGCCGTGGCTGCCTTCCAACGCACCGCGCGCTACGACGCCGCCATCGCCGAGTGGCTCTTCGCCCAGGAGTTGGCCGACGGCGCCACGCAGGAGCGCTTCCCGCGCGGCTTCACCCTGGCCGGCACCCGGGCGCAAACCCTGCGCTATGGAGAGAACCCGCACCAGGAGGCGGCGCTCTACCGTTTCGCCACCCCCGGCGCGCACTCGCTGACCAGCGCCCAGGTGCTGAACGGCAAGGCCCTCTCCTACAACAACTACGTCGACCTGGACGCGGCCCTGCGCCTGGCGAGCGACTTCGAGGCGCCCTTCGCCTGCGTCGTCAAGCACAACAACCCCTGCGGTGCCGCCAGCGCCGCGACCCTCGGCGAGGCCATCGCCCAGGCCTGGGCCGGCGACCCGGTCAGCGCCTTCGGCTCGGTCCTTGCCTTCAACCGATCGGTGGATCTGCCGACGGCGAAGTTCTTGACCGCGGATCGGCGCTTCGTCGAGGCGATCGTCGCCCCCGGCTTCGACGAGGACGCCTTCGAGCACCTGACCACCGTGCCCAAGTGGGGCAAGAACGTGCGCCTGTTGACCGTCGGTGAAGTGGGCCCGAAGAGTGGCGCCTACTTGGCGGGCGAGCTCAAGCCGATCTCCGGCGGCTTCCTGGTGCAGGATGCCGATCAGAGCCGTGAGCAGCGTGAGCAGTGCGAGGTTGTCACCCGCGCGGAGCCGACCTCCGAACAACTCGACGGCCTGGTCTTCGCGAACCTCGTGGCCAAGCACGTGAAGTCCAACGCGATCGTGATCGCGAAGGGCACGCGCGTGCTCGGCGTGGGCGCGGGCCAGATGAGCCGCATCGACTCGGTGCAGCTGGCGATCGCCAAGGCCGGCGACCAGGTGCAGGGCGCCGTGCTCGCCTCCGACGCCTTCTTCCCCTTCCCGGATGGCCCCGAGACGGCCATGGACGCGGGCATCACCGCAATCCTGCAACCGGGTGGCTCGGTCAAGGACAAGGCCGTGATCGACGCCTGCGACGAGCGCGGCGTCCCGATGGTCTTCACGGGCGCGCGGCACTTCCGGCACTGACAGCCATCGGCCGCCAGTGCCCGCGTCCCTCCGCCTCGCGCGTCGGGGGCGCTCCGGGGCCTTTTTGCGAACTCCCAGGTCAGCTCCCGTGGGCGAGCTAAGCTGAAGCCGCCCATGTCCACCCAGGGAGATCCCGTTCAGCTCTCCCCGGCAGCGGAGCTCTTCGCGCAATACATCGAGCGCCGCGAGGCCGGAGAGCAGCCCGACTTCGACGCACTGTGCGGGTCCCACGCGGAACTCGCGCCGAAGCTGCGCGCCATGTACGCCAGTTGGCAACTGCTCTCGGACGCCTTCGACTCGGAGCTCGAGCAGGGCCGCCAGCGCGAGGCCGCCAGCGACCAGGCGCGCGCGGACGTGAGGGGGCTGCGGCGCGAGCCCCCTGACTCGGGACGCCTGACCGTGCGCAGCGAGCTCGCCCACGGCGGGCGCGGGCGCATCCTCGGCGTGTGGGATCGGGACCTGCGCCGCGAGCTGGCCATGAAGGTCCTGATCGACTCGATCGACGTCGATGAGCTTGCGGCGAAGGACCCCCGCACCCTGGCGCGCTTCCTGGAGGAGGCCCAGGTCACCGGCCAGCTCGAGCACCCCGGCATCGTTCCGGTGCACGAGCTCGGCATCGACGCCCGGGGCCGCGTCTTCTTCACGATGCCCTTGATCCGCGGCGACAGCTTCGCGCGCGTGGTCGAGCGCGTGCACGCGGGCGAGTGGCCCCGCGCGCGTGCCCTGAACGTGCTGCTGCGCGTCTGCGAAGCGGTGGCCTACGCCCATTCGCGCGGCGTCGTCCACCGCGACCTGAAGCCGTCCAACGTGATGGTCGGGCAGTTCGGTGAGACCTACGTGATCGACTGGGGCCTGGCCCAGCTCGGGCGCCGGTCCGAAGGCCACGCGCCGGTGCAATCCACGCGCCGCAACCACGAGCACGACTCGCCGTTGATGACCGGTGCGGGCGATCTGGTCGGGACCCCCGCCTACATGGCCCCCGAGCAGGCCCGCGGCGAGATCGACGCGATCGGGCCGCCGGCGGACGTCTACGCCATCGGCGGGATGCTGTACGAGTTGCTCAGCGGCCGCGCCCCATTCGGGCATCCGGGCAGCACTCCGGAGGAGATCGTCGGCCAGGTGGTGGAAGCCGCGCCTCGACCCCTGGTCGAGGCGTCGCGCGACGTCGATCCGGAGCTGGTGGCCATCTGCGAGCACGCCATGCGGCGCGAGCCGTCCCAGCGCTACGCGAGCGTGATCGAGCTGTCCGAGGACCTGCGCGCCTACCTGGAGGGCCGGGTGGTGCGCGCCTACCGCACGGGGCCAGTCGCGGAGCTGGGCAAGTGGGTGCGCCGCAACCGCGCCCTTGCCGCGGCCGCCGGGGTCGCGGTCGTCGCGGTGGTCGCGGGTTTGGCGGTGAGCCTGTGGCTTTCGCTCCTGGCCGCCACCCGCAGCCACGACGTCCTGCGCCTCTCGGCCCTGCGCGACGTCGAGCGCTTACACGCCGAGGCCCGCGAGCTTTGGCCTCCCGGGCCCCAGCTCGCGGAGCGCTTCGCAGACTGGGTCGAGCGCGCCCGAGCCCTGGTGGCCGAGACTCCCGCCTATCGCGACGACCTGGCCGGCCTGCGCGCCGCAGCAGGGGCCGACGCGCATGCGCCGGTCTATGGACCCGAGGCCGGGCGCACGGCCTGGTGGGACGAACAGCTCGTGCGGCTCATCGACGAACTCGAGCGGCTGAGTCAGGGCCTCGCGAGCGACGACGGGATCGACGACGAGGGCTGGAGCATCCCCAAGCGCCTGGACTTCGCCGAGGGACTGGAGACCCTGACGCTCAAGGGACCCGAGGCCCGGCAGCGCTGGGCCGAGGCCGCGACGATGGCATTCGAGCGCTACGACGGCCTGCAGCTCGAGCCGCAGCTCGGCCTGCTGCCGATCGGCGCCGACCCCGACTCGGGCCTGCTCGAGTTCTGGCACCCGATGAGCGGCGCCGAGCCCGGGCGCGACGCCGCGGGGCAGATCGTGCCCGCGGACGAGATGGGGATCGTGTTGGTGCTGCTGCCCGGCGGGACCTTCCTGATGGGCGCCCAATCCGAAGACCCGAGCGCGCCCGGTTTCGACCCGCAAGCCGTTCCCAACGAGGGGCCCCCGCACGAGGTGACCCTCGAGCCGTTCCTCATGTCGAAGTTCGAAACCACCCAAGGCCAGTGGATCAGCCTGTTCGGCGAGAACCCGAGCGGTTACGCCGCCGGGGAGCCCAGCGTCTCCGGACCATTCACCCTGCGGCACCCGGTCGAGACGGTGAGCTGGAACGACAGCGCGCGGTTCGTGCGCTGCTGCGGCCTGCTCCTGCCGACCGAGGCCCAGTGGGAGTACGCCTGTGGCGGGGGCGCGACCACGCGCTTCGCCACCGGCGAGGACGAGCTGTCGCTCGAGGGCCACGCGAACCTCGCGGACGAAGGCTCCGCACCCCTTTGGAGCGTTACCTTCGACTACATCGAGGACTTCTCCGACGGCCGAGCACTCACCGGTCCGGTGGGCGAGCAGTCGCCCAACGGCTTCGGGCTCTTCGACATGCACGGCAACGTCTGGGAGTGGGTGCGCGACTCCCCGGCGCGCTACGACAAGTACCCGGCGGCCCCCGGCGACGGCTTCCGGCGCTCGACCGCGGGGCGTTCGACCGCCCACCACCGCGGTGGTAGCTACTACACCCTGGGTTTCAGCGCGCGGGTCAGCTACCGCGGCCTCGCCGATGTCGACACCATCGCCGACGACGCAGGCTTCCGCGTCTCGCGCGCCCTGGATCGAAGCTCGGAGGCGGACCGTTGAACGACGACCCCGAGCTGCTGCGTCGCCTGGCCGATGGGGACGACCAGGCCCTGGAGGCGCTCCTGATCCAGCACATGCCGGCCCTGCACGGCTTCGTGCGCCTGCGCGCCGGACGCCAGGTCCGCTCGCGCGAGGAGACCATCGATCTGGTGCAGTCGGTCTGCCGCGAGATCCTGGTCCACCGCGAGCGCTTCGAGCACCCCACCGAGAACGGCTTCAAGCGCTGGCTCTACGCCACGGCGCTACGCAAGATCGGCCACCGCGCCGAGCACTGGCGCGCCGCAAAACGCGACGCCGCCCGCGACCTGCCCGACCCGGACGACAAGGCCCTGCTCGGCGCCTACGCCTCGGTCTGCACCCCCAGCCGCGCCGCCGTGGCCCGCGAGGAAGTGGCCCGCATCGAGGCCGCCTTCGACCAGCTCCCCGACCACTACCGCGAAGTCCTCGTCCTGCGCCGCATCGCCGGCCTGGATTACGCCGACATCGCCGCCGAGCTGGGCAAGACCGAGGTCAACGTGCGCACGATCCTCTCCCGCGCCATGGCCAGGCTGGCGGAGGTGTTGGGGGAGGGGTGAAGGCCGGCGGAGCGCTCGCGCGCGTCCACCGGCCTTCGCTTCGGGTCCGTTGGCGGCCAGTCGCGGACTTCGACTTCGCGCGAGGGCGATTCCGAGTCCGCTGGGGGGGTCACTGGTGGAAGTGCGCCGTGATCCCCTGGGTGATGTTGGTACCGCCGGTGGTCACCGGGTTGTCGCGATAGAAGACCTGGAAGTGCACCACGTCGTCGGCCGCGATGTTCGCCTGCTGCAAGGGCGCGCTGAGGTCGAAGCTGATCGTGAACGGGTCCGAGGTCGCGTTCACAGTGGCGAGACGGACCACGGTGGGCGCCAAGTACATGTTGCCGTCGGCAACCAGGTAGGGAGTCTCGAATCGGTTCAGCGAGTAGAACAGAGTCACCGGGACCGAACCGCCGAAGGGGATCGGCGGCAGGTCCGAGATCACGAAGTCGAAGTTGTTCGTGGAGATGTCGGGAGTCCCCGTGTAGCTCAGGGTCGCCGGCAGTCCGGACGAGTTGGCGTTCGCCGTCCCGAAGGAGTAGGGCAGCTCGAAGACCTTGTTCACGGCGTACTGGGTGAAGGGCGCGGCGGGCAGGTCGTCGCCGCCACCGAAGAGCGCGCGTGCGTCCGTGAGCGCAACGGTGTTCCGGGACTCGAAGCTGCTTCCCGGGGCGGAACTCTCTGCGGCGCCGACGAACGAACCGCTGACCATGTCGAAGTGAGGTGACTTGGAGGGGGTGGCTCCCATGGCGATTCTTGCGACGCCCATGTTGCCACCCGGCGTCACTGCGACTTCGTAGTACCTGAGGAAGTTGGTCGAGTCGATGAACGCATTCAGGATGCCAGGCGTTCCTGAGGCGATGCCGAGGTCATACACGATGACCCGACCCGAGCCGTTGGGGCTGGGGTCGGTGTTGCCTGCGGCGATCGCTCGATCGAACGTTGCCTCAAGGGAGTTGGGCATCAAGATCGGACTGGAAGTGTCGAACGTGGCCATGTAGCCATGTCCAGGGCTTGCCAGGGGGGACCCCAATGCAAGGACGGCGGCGGGAGCAGACGTGTCGAAGATCTGAACCGCCGGTCCGTAACCCGAGGGAGTGAGGGAGGAGCCGTGCACGATCGCGCGAGTGCCGTCAGTGTTGAAGGCGCAGTCGTGCATCTCAGCGCTCGCGACGTGGTGGCTCTGCGCAGCCGAGACGGTCCCACCGTTCAACTGGACGAACTGGACGTTGGGCCCAGAGAAGCCGAATCTGGCGTCGATGACCATCCCGACGCTGTCGGTCGCCTGAACCATCTCTTGGACCCAGATGCTCTGGGCTAAGTTGAAGGCACTACCCGACGAACCCGGTGAGCCCAGGTACACCGGTGCGCCCGAGGTCAGGCGCAAGTGCTGCATCGGGCCGCTGTTCGCAGCGACGAGCACCTCCAGTCCGTTGGGCGAGATGTCGAGGTCGTGGTAGGCGCCTGTGGGCGGCGCGGGCGACAGGGTCACCGTCGAGAGGGTGTTCAGGTCGTGCACGAGGATGCTGCCGGCGCCTGCGGTGCCGCCGGTCGAGGCCGGGGCGATCGTCACGGCGTAGTCATCGGTGACGTCGATGACGTCGAGGGGGTTGAGGACGGAGCTCGGGCCGAAGTACTTGCCTGAACCCGTCAAGGTCCCGAGGAGCGCCCCAGTCGACATGTCGAAGACCTCGGTCGGGCCTGCGTCGTGGACGACCAGACCCTTCGAGCCGTCGGGGGTGAGGATGCAGTCGAAGGCGTTGCCCGTGCCGGTCGAAGCCGGCGCGAGCAGGTCGAGGGAGGCCGGGGTCGTTGACTCGTTGATCCCGTAGATGCGGACCTTGCCGTTGACGCTCGCCGTCAGGACGCGGGTGTTGGTCGCCTGGATCGACCGGTTCATCGCGCGTAGGGGCGGAGTCGACGTTGGGTTGGGGATGAACGTCGACTCGGTCGGGAAGTAGGTGATCGAGCTGCTCACCGTGCCGGTCTTCATCTCGATCAACGCGACCGAGCTGGACGAGCGCGCGACTCCCCAGCGCCCATCGGGCGTGACGGCGAGGTCGTGGAAGTCGGCGTCGTTGTGGAGCAGCGTCGCGTTGACGAGGGGTTCGACGATCTGAGCCGACGCGGTCGGCGCGGCGACGAAGGCGGCAATGACTAGTGCTGTGGAGTGTCTGAGCATTGGGAGATCAGGCTCGGTCCTTGGAGGACGGTTTGCAGGGGCAGAATCGGCAGAATCGGCAGGAGCTGGGGCCTGCCCGCCGTGGAGCCCGGGAGCGTTGCCGGTCCTGCGGTAGTTTCGCCGGATCTCTAGAAAGGCTCCGCTGACGGACGGGGCCCCGGCCAGCTGGACTCGGTTGAGACGCCGCCCGGCGGGTATGACGTCCTGACCCCTGGTACCGGTGGTCGTGCCGACTTAGCGTGGACCGGTCCGCAAGGCCGGGGGCCGCGGGCGACCATGCCGACCTCGAGAGAACTACAGAGCTTCGCCGCCAACGGCTTCCACGTCGTGCGCGGTGCCTTCGACCCCGAGCGCGTGTCGGCGCTGTCCGACGACCTGCGAGCCTTCGAGGGCCTGCAGACCCCCGACCTGCCCGCCGAATCCTTGGCGAGCTTCACGCCGGTGGTCGACGAGTACCGGTTGATGAACGTCACCGAGTGCGGCCAGCGGTTCCTGGACCTCGTCGACGAGCCGTTGTTCCTGGACTGGTGCGCGGCCTTGATGCCGGGCGACATCCGCCTGACCGAGAGCTTCGCCCTCACCCGGCGGCGCGGCGTCGGGTTGCCCCTGCACGCCCTGGCCCTGTCGGGCTTCGAGGAGACGCCCACCGGACCGCGTACGCGCCTGTTGACCCTGACGGTCTGCCTCAGCGACGTGGGCACCGACGACGGCCCCTTCGTCGCCCTGGCGGGCAGCCATCGGCGGGCGGAGGACTTCCCCTACGGTCGCCTGCACCCAGACTGGCCGGAGCCGCAGTTCGATCGCGAGGTAAGCGCCGCCTTCCGCGCCCAGAACGAGGGTCGGCCGCAGGTGCGCTGGGAGGACCTGCCCGGCTACACCGAGGTGCTGGTGGAGGCCGGCGACGTGGTCGTGTTGACCCAGGACCTGTGGCATGGCGCCAAGGCCCTGCACTCCGGCCGCACGCGCCGCACCCTGTACTTCACCTACGGGCCTTATTGGTTCCCGAACTTCCACGGCTTGCGCACGTCACGCGAGGTGTTCGAACGGGCGAGCACCGTGCAGCGCCGCCTGCTCGGCGGGCCGTTCGTCGGCAACCTCTACCAGGGCGGGCCGGACGTGGGGGTGGAGCCCAGCGCCGCCTTCCCATTCGTGCCCAACTCGGAGCGCGACCCGGCGCGCTTTCGTGGCGGCCGCTGACGCACGCGGGCGAGCTCAGCCGGGCGAGACGCCCCAGCGGTAGCGGACGAGCTCCCGCGGCCGCGCCCCGTCGAGGTCGATGATCCGCAGCCAGGCGGGCTGCCGTAGCTCGGCCAAGACCTGCTCGCAGGGGGTCCAGCACGGGCCCGAGCCGATCTGACCGGCGGCGTAGAGGAAGTCTGGGTCGTAGGCGATCTCGACCAGCCAGCGACGGCTGGGCCCGGGGATCTCGAGGCTCAACTCGCCGGCCGCGACGCCCAGCGGCACGGCGCTGTCCTGGGCCTTTGAACGGCGACGTTCGGCCCAGCCAGTACGCAGAAGCGCGAGGCAAGCGTCGTGGGCCCAAGCGCCGAGCGGTCCGTACCAGCGGCGGAAGTACGCCCGCCGGCTGTGCAGCATCCGCGCGTGGGCGGCATGGCGGTCGGTCGCGGCCGAGCGGTCGTAGAGGTGCACGATGCCGGCCCCGTCCACCTGCTCGATGGTCCAACCGGCTCGGCGCACGCGCAGGGACAGGTCGGTGTCCTCGTAGTAGAGGGTGTAGCGCTCGTCGAAGAATCCGACCTCTTCGATCACCGCGCGTCGCAGCATGAAGCAGCAACCCGCGACCATCTCGACTTCCAGGTCAGGGCCGGCGCTCCAGACCGGCAGGAACTGCCGCGTCCGACGCATCGAGTTGCGATGGGCGAAGCGCGGGCTGAGGGCGGCCAGGGTGTCGCCGACGAAATCGGCCAGGGTCGGCACGACTCCCGTCGGCAAGCGCAGCGAGCGGTCGGCGGTGGCGAACGTCTCGGGGCTCACCACGCCGACCCTCGGATGCTCGTCCAGGTGCCGCGCCATGCGCTCGATGCAGCCGGGCAGGAACAAGAGGTCCGGGTTGCAGACCAGGATCAGCTCACCGCTGGCGTGCTCAAGGGCCAGGTTCATGCCGCCGCCGTAGCCGTCGTTGCGAGCGTGGCGGACCAGCCGCCCTCCCCAACGCGCCAGCGAAGCTTCGACGCGGGCCTCGATCGAGGCGTCGCGGTGGGGCGAGGCGTTGTCGACGACGACCACTTCCAGCTCGCGCTGCCCGCCGTCCAGCGGCCACTGCTGCGCGAGGGAGGTCAGGGCGCCCTCGAGCTCGGCCCAGGAGTTGTAGTTGACGAACAGGACCGAGAGCATCGGCGAAGACCCGGCGTCGGTGTCCGGCGGGCGGCGTCGCCCGCTCAGCCGCCGGTGAGTTCCCGCAGGCGGGCGCCGACCTTGCCGGCGACGATCTCCTGCAGGTTCGTGTCGTCGAGGGCGGCGTAGAAGGCCTCCTGGGCCACGCGCAGGGAGCCCTTGAGGCGGCAGGCCGACGAGATCACGCAGGTGTCGGTGGCGGGTTCGAAGCACTCGACCAGGCTGGTGGCGTCGTCGAGGGCGCGGACCACGGCGCCGATCGAGACGTCCTCGGGGTCGCGGGCCAACTCGACGCCGCCGCCGCTGCCGCGCACCAGGCGCAGGAAGCCGAGCTCGCCCAGGCGACGCACGACCTTCTGCAGGTGGGCCAGGGAGATGCCGTGGGCCTGGGCGATGCGTTCGGTCGAGACGCGTTCGCCCGGGCGCGAGGCCAGGAAGATCAGGACCCGCAGGGCGAAGTCGGTGTGCTTGGTGATTCGCAAGGGCGTCGGCGCGAGAGCAGCGCGCGCTCGATGGTGCAGGACACGGCCCGCGATGACCAGCGCCAGCAGCTCAAGCCAGGGCGGGCTTCGACGGCAGGAAGGGATCGGCCAGGATCTCGCCGGAAGGCAGGCCCGCCAGGAACAGGCTGCGGCGCAGCAGGTGCACGATCTCGCCGTCCCCGCAGAGGAAGGCGCGGGCGCCGGCCAGGGCTCCGGCCAGGCGGATCGCGACCTGATCCAACGGCCCCTCGTGCTCGCGCGCGGTGGCGCCCCGCAGGACGCAGTGGTGCACGCGCAGTTGCGGGGACTCCCGGGCCAGCCGGTCGAGGTCGTCGCGCAGGTAGAGCCGATTCGGTTCGAGTCCGCCGTGGACCAGGTCGATCGGCCCGCGGTGACCCTGCTCGAGCGCGTCCCGTGCGATGCCCACCAGGGGTGCGAGCCCGGTGCCGGCGCCCACCAGGAGCAGCTTGCGCTGGTCGTCGTCCGCCACGTGGAAGCACTGGCCGAATGGACCGCGCACCGCGAGTTCGGCGTCGACGGCCAGCTCGTGGAGCCATCCGCTGACCTGCCCGCCCGGAATCCGGCGCACGTGCAGCTCCAGCCAACCGTCACTCGGCAGGCTCGCGATCGAGTAGCTGCGCGACTCGCCGCCGGGGTGCAGCACGTCGAGGTACTGCCCCGGGCGGTAGTCGAAGCGCTCGTCGGGGGTCAGGCGCAGTCGCGCCACGTCCTCGGTCAGGTGGTCGATCGAGGCCACGCGGGCCCGCACCGGTTCGGGACCCCGGCTCCCACGCAGGCGCAGGAGCCCGGTCGGGCGTGCCTGGCAGGCGAGGAAGAAGTTCTGGGCCGTGAGCGTGGGGCGCAGGCCCCGCTGACTGGCCGGGGGCGGAGCGTCCTGCGCCTGGAGCAGGCACTTGGTGCAGGTCCCGGCGCGGCAGCCGCTGGCCACGTCGAGGCCGGCGCGCTCGAGCCCCTGGAGGACGGTCTCGCCCTGCTCCAGCTCGATGCGCTGGCCCTCGACCTCGATCTGGCCGGGGCTCATCGGCCCAGGACGTCCGCGCGCACGCTCTCGGCCAGGGCCGCGACCTCGCCCACGTCGTCGGGCGCCGCACCCATCGACAGCAGGACCGCGCCCAGGTGCTCGATCACGACGTCGACGTGCTCGTCGCTGAGGCCGCGCTCGTTCAGCTCGGCGTGGGCCGCGCGCATGTCCTTGCCGGTGTACTCGGCCGGCCCGCCGGTCACGTAGGTCAGGAAGGCCTTCTGCTTGGCGATCTGGCCCTCCATGTCGACGTCGTCGAAGAAGCGCGAGACCCGCTCGTCGGTCAGCATGCGGCGGTAGAACTCGTCGACGGCGGATTGGAAGGCGGGCTCACCGCCGAGGCGTTCGTAGAGGCTCATGGATCGTAGGAATCGGATTCGGGAGGGGTGGAGCGGTCCGACCTCCGCCGGGCCCGCCTAAAGTGGCGTTTCGTTCGCCACTATGCCATCGGTCCGATCGACTCGTCATCTGAAATGGTTCTCGAAACTCCACAACGGACGGAAGTGGCGCCGCTGCCGGCCCTCTCGACCCTGCGCTTGGCCCTGGCCAGCGGGGCGCTGATGGTCCCGATCGGCCTCTTGGCGGCGGCCGCGGACGCGGCCGTGCTGGCGCCGCCCCTGGGGGTCACCGCCTTCGCGGGGCTCGCCGCCCCCGGCGCCGAGAGCAACCGGCCGCGCAACGTGATCCTGGGCCACGGCCTGGGTGTCGCCCTCGGCATGGCGGCCCTGTGGGTCAGCGGCGCCGCACGGATGGTCCCCGCCTTGCCCCAGGCCTTCGAGCTGCGCCACGTCCTATCGGCGACCCTGGCGGTGACCCTCACCGCGGCGGCCACGGGCCTCGCGCGCACGCCGCACCCCCCGGCCCTGGCGACGACCCTGATCTTCGCGCTGGGCCTGCTGCGCACCCCCGCCGACGGCCTGGCTCTGATGGTCGGCGCCGGGGTCGTGGCCGGTTCGCTCGCGGTCCTCAGGCGCCGGAGCGGCGGGGTGGCAGCTCGAGCTTGAACAGGGTCCAGGCCACCGCCCCGAACAGGGCCAGGTCCGCGAAGGTGAAGGCGCCGAACGCCTCCGCCAGGTCGCTGCCGCGGTCTCCGAGCACGCCGCTGCCAGACAGAGCGTGGCCGGCGAGGGAGGCCACGAGCGCGGCCGTCGCGACCGCGCGTTCACGGACGGGCGCGGCGCTGAAGGCCACGCCACAGCACCAAGCGATGGGTAGGGCCAGGGTCACGTGGTGGTGCTTCCACGAACGCTCGGAGACCAGCAGCATGGCCAGGGCACCGAGGGACACGTGGGCCAGGGCCAGGTGCCTGACCGGTCGACGCACGAGGGCCGCCGCGAACACCCCGACGACCGCGGCGCAAGCCGCCCGATGCAGGCAGCGGAAACTCGCCGGGTCCAGGTGGACCAGCGCCACGCTCACGTCCGCTGGCCAGGTGTCGCCGCGCGCCTCGATCGCCAGCGAATCGGTCGTGAGCCTCGACATGGCGCCCAGCAGGGATTGGTTGATCTGCTGGGTCTGCATCGGACCCGGATCCGCGCTCGAGAGGTAGGGCGCCAGCATCTGGTCGTACCAGGCGCCGATCAGCTCGAGGTTGAAGTCGAAGCCGAGCAGTGCACCGGGCAGCACGACGACGAACAGCAACAGTCCGATCGCGAAGCCGAGCAATCCGAGCGGGCTGCGGCGGGCGAGGGGCAGGGCCAGGAGCAGCAGCGGCGTGACCTTCAGCGTCGCGCCCAGGGCGATCGCACCTCCGGCCAGGCCGTCACGGCGCGTCGACCACCACAGGGCCGTCGCCACCACCGTCGCGCCGACCAGCAGGTTGGTGTTGCCGTGGCTGACGTCGGACAGCATCACGCGCAGGGTCAACAGCAGCAGCAACCACTGCGCCGCCAGCGGCAACTCGAGACCCGCCGTCCGAGCCAGGCGCACGCCGCCGATCAACAGGAGCGCCGCGCAGGCCAGCTTGACCGCGGCGAACACCAGGCAACCGACCACGGGGCCCGCCTTCAACACCGCGCCCATGAACAGGGCCGACAGGGGCAGGGTCGGATAGCCCTCGTTGGTGGCGTGGGGATCCACTACACCCTCCGGGCGCGCGTAGATGTTCGCGCCCGACTCGAGCGCCTCGAAGGCCGGCTGCCAGCGCAGGATCGCCTGGCGACCCTCGGCCGCGCGGTCCGCCACCCCGAACAGCGCCACGATCCCGATCGCGCAGGCGACGACGATCAGCGCCAGGCGCGCGCGGCGGGCGCGCGCGTTCACCGCAGCCGCTCGATCCAGAGGGAGCTGCCGGCCTCCGCGGCCAGTTCGGGAGAAGAGCGGGCCAGGCGCTGGCGATCGAGGGCGGCCAGGTGCGACAGGTGCAGGGCCACGCCGAAGGCCGAGTTGAACTGCAGGAAGGCTCGCACCGCGTAGGCCTCGTTCCAACTGCGCCCCTCGGCGATCCACTCGGGCGGATACTCGAAGGGCCAGGGCACGTCGTGGAAGTGGACCAACGCGCCGGGGGCCAGGCGCGGCAGGGCTTCGAACAGGAGCAGCTGTACGTCGCTGCCGGTCTTGAGCACGTGGCTCGAGTCGATCAGGAGCAGGTCGCCCGCGCCGAGCTCGTCGTAGCGCTCGAGCTCCAGGTCCTGGATCTCGCCCACCATGACCTCGAGCCGCGCGGTGTCGCCCTCGCGCAGGAGCGACGCCAGGCGGTCGGGGTCGGGCTCGACCACGGTGATCTGCACCTCGTCTGCGCGCCCGTCCATGTCGATGGCGTCCAGGAGCGCCGCTGTCGAGTAGCCGCCGCCCACCTCGATCACGCGCCTCGGCCTCTGGCGCCGGACCACCGCCTGCAACACGTAGGCGTCGCCCAGGGGATAGAAGCTGTTGCCCCGGGTCCAGCGCGCCGCGCCGGCGGGCTCCACCCCGACCGATTCCGGACGGTGCAGGCGCAAGAGGTCCTCGATCAGCGCGACCTGGTCCTCGGTCCGCATGTCGACACCCGCGATCGAGCGATCCAGGCGCGCGTTGGCCTGGGCACTTCGCCGCACGCCCTCGCGGGGATCGACCAGCGGCGAGTAGGCGCTCCCCGGCGGCGCCCAGTGGCGCTGGGCGTCTGCTTGGACCTCATCCATCGGCGCAGATTCTAAGCGCGGGCTCGGCCGCAAATGTCGGCGCGCAGGTACCGAGTCAGTAGTCGTCCCGGCAGCATGGTCGCCATGCACGCCCAGCTCGGTGACCGCTCCCTGTTCCCTGACCTGCGGGCCGGCGCCTACCTGGCCCACGCGGCGATCTCACCCCTGTCGCTCCCAGTGGCCGAATCCCTGCGCGCGGGGGTGGCCCTGGGCGAGACCGGCGGCCTGGCGGCCTTCCCGCACCTGATCGAGCGCGCCGACGCCGCCCGCGACGGCTTCGCGCGCCTGATCGGCGCCCGGCCTGGCGAGGTCGCGCGCGTCTCCAGCACGAGCGCCGGAGTCTCCGCCATCGCCTCGGCCCTGGCCCTGCGTTCGGGTGACCGCGTGGTGTTGTTCGAAGGCGAATTCCCGACCAACGTGACCCCCTGGCAGGCGGCGGCTCGCGCGCGCGGCGCGCAGGTGGTGTTCGTGCCCCTGGCGCCCTTCCAGCGCTCGCTCAAGGAGGGTCTGGCCGCCCTGGACGCGGAGCTTGCCCGCGGCTGCGCCCTGGTCGCCGTCAGCGCGGTCCAGTTCCAGACCGGACTCGCCATGCCCCTGGCCGAGATCGCCGAGCGCGCCCACGCCGTCGGCGCGCGGGTCTTCGTCGACGGGATCCAGGCGGTGGGGGCGACGCCCCTCGACGTGGTCGCCACCGGGATCGACTTCCTGGCCTGCGCCTCGCACAAGTGGCTGATGGGCCCGATGGGGGCCGGGTTCCTGTTCGTGGCCCAGGCGGCCCGCGCCGAGCTCGAGCCGCTCAGCGTCGGCTGGGTCAGCCACGTGGACTTCGACGCCTTCCTGTTCGGTCCCGGAGAGCTGCGCTACGACCGCCCCCTGTCGTCGGACGCACGGGTCTTCGAGCAGGGCGTGCACAACTTCCTCGGCCTGTGCGGCCTGGCCGCGTCGATCGAACTGCTCGAGGGCCTGGGCGCAGAGGCCATCTGGAACCACGTCCAGGCCTACTTGGATCGGGTCGAGCCCGAGCTGGTCGCCCGCGGCTGGCGCTCTCTGCGCCACGCGGAGCCCGCCGGCCGCTCGACCATCGCCTCCTTCGCGCCCCCCGCCGGCGTCGACACCCAACACGTGGTCGAGTCCCTGGGCGAGGCCGGCGTAGCGGTGACCGGGCCGGACGGCTTGCTGCGGATCGCGCCCCACTGGCCCAACGCGAGCGCCGAGCTCGAGCTCCTCACCGCCGCCCTCGATCGCATCTGACAGCGCCGCGCCCCGCGTTCAGTCGCGCACGGTCGCGGCGGTGAACAGGCCCGAGCCGACGTCGTCGCTGGTCGTGCGCGGCCACAGGGGCGGGTCGACGCGCACCAGGTGCCGGGACCCCGACTCCTCGATCAAGTCGTAGCCCTCGTCGTCGAGCCAGGTGTAGATCTCCTCCAGCGGCACGACCAGCCCCATGTGCGGCACGATCGTCGGGCGCAGGGTGCCGTGGTTGTAGATCTTCGCGAACACGCCCACGAGCTCGTGGCTGTTGCCGTCGAAGATGCCGCCGCCCGAGTTGCCGATGTAGGTCGGCGCGTTGATCATCATGTAGCGCACACCGTCGACCACGTGGGTCGGCGTGGCCACCTCGCCCGCGGTGGGCAGGGGCTCGGTGCCCAGGGGGCAGCCGACCGCGTAGACGGGCTCGAAGGTCGCGATGTCCTTCGCGCTCTGGAGCGAGGCCAGTCGCGCGCCGTAGGGCACGGCGCGATTCGAGTCGAGGCGCAGCAGGCAGATGTCGCGCACCGCGTCGTGGGCCAGGACGGTGGCGGTCTCCTCGCGCAGGGCGTCGCCCTCGAGGTAGATGCGGACCGGGACCGGCGTGATCGGATCGGCGGGGTCGTCCTGCACGTCGCGCACCACGTGCCAGGCGGTCAAGAGGTGCGTCACCGCCCCGTCCTCGGTCTCCCGGGACTCGAGCAGCACGCCGCTGCCGACGCTGTAGGGGCCGTGGATCTGGACCACCGGCGCCACCAACTCGCGCCACAGCCGCCCGAGGTCCTGCTCGCCCGGCAGCGCGTCGCGCAGCTCGCCGATCGCGCTCAGTCCCTGCTCGGCCACACCGAGGGCGTCGGACACCTGACCGCTCATGTCGTCGAGGCGCGACTCGAGGCTGCGTTCGAGCAGGGCGAGCTCGGCGGACAGGCGCTCGGCCAAGACCCGGTCGACGGCGTCGACGCGGGTCGAGACCATCGCGTCCATGGCGGCGTGCTGCTGCTGGACGACCTCCTCGAGCTGCACCTCGCGGGCCTCCAACTCGTCGCGCAGCTCGGCCACGCTGGCTTCGGTCAGACGGATTCGCCCGTCGACCTGGGGGTCCCGTTCGGCCAGCAGCGCTTCGACCTCGGCGACCCGGCCGTCCAACTGGCCGAGGGGCTCCAGGCGACCCAGGCGCCGGGCTAGCTCGGTGTTCGCGGCGCGCAGTTCGAGGGACTCCTGCTCGGATTCCTGGACCTTGTGGCGGAGATCCTCGAGGGCCGAGCCGCCGACGATGCCGCCGGCGGTGAGGGTGGTGAGGAGGAGGGAGAGCTCGAGTGCGCGCATGGGGCTCCGAGCCGGGCGATGGGCCGCCCCCGACGGGATCGCCAGGGGTCAGCGGGGCAGGGGGCGCCCGGCATCTTCCGTCCATCGGACGGGGCCGAAGGCGGACTGGAGACGACCCTCGCTCCACGACCAGCCGATTCGCCCCGCGCGCCCTCGCCAGCTCTTGTGGAGAGCTATAAGCCCTTTCATGGGCTTAGCTTGCGGCCGAGTGCCCGCGAGCTCTGCGCGACTCCTCGGCGGCTTCTAGACGGGTTCTCCACAGGCTCTCCAGGCCCCGTTCAAGGAAGAACTCGAACACTGCGGATACGGTCGCCGACCTCGATCCGGTCGAGGGTCTCCCAGCCCTGGCGGAGCTGCCCGAAGAGGGTGTAGCGGCCGTCCAGATGGGGCGTCGGCCGGTGGGTCACGAAGATCTGGGATCCGCCGCTGTCTGGGTCGTCCCAGCGCGGCATCCCCAGCGAGCCGCGCAGGTACTTGCGACGGGTGAACTCGTGGGGGAGCGGCCCCCCGCGCCAGCTCGCGCCGCCCGACCCGTCGCCCCGCGCGTCGCCGCCCTGAATCACGAAGTCGAGCTCCACGCGGTGGAAGGTCGTCCCCTCGTAGAAGCCGGACTCTGCCAGGCGCAGGAAGTTGTGGACGTGCAGCGGGGCCTCCTCCGGATACAGCTCGAAGATCAACGAGCCGCGCGTGGTCAGGATCTCGACCAGGGGGTTCGTGCGCCACAGGGGGAAGTCGCGCCCGGCCACGGGCACGTCCATGGGAGGGCCCTCAACCGGCACCGTGGGCGTGCGCACGTCGACCGCGAGGACCTCGAGCACCCCCGAGGCGACATGCCGCAGGTAGGGGTTGGCCAGGGTCAGGGCCTGGCCCGCGAGCTCCACCGCGCCCTCGCCACCCACCTGTTGGGCCATGGCCAAAGCGGTGTTCCACAGCTCGTCGACGCCGTCACCGCTGGCCCGCGAGAGGCGCGAGGCCATGAGGGCGACGTCCTCGGCGGTGGCCTTGTCGCCGATGGCCGCGGCCGCGATCTGCACCAGCACCAGGTCGGGGTCGCGCGTGATCGTCGCGCGCAACAGGCGCAGGCTGCGCTCGTCGCCGACGACGCCCAAGCTGGTCAGGGCGTCGACGGACACGAAGGTCAGCGGGTCCGCCGCCAGGGGCTCGAGCAACCGGAAGGCGAACTCGGGGGCGAGCTGCGCCGCGGCCCTCGCCACCCCCCGGCGGATGATCGGCTCGGAGTCCGCGCGCAGGTCCTGCAGGGTCTCGAAGGCCACCGACGGCGGCGCCACCTTCGCCAGGGTCTCGAGCGCCTCCGCGCGCACGTTGGGGGAGATGTCGCTCTGGGCTCGGGACAGGGCCGACGTGATCGGGCCTTGCCCCGCGGAGACCGAGCCCAGGGCCCGAATCGCGCCGCGGCGCACGTGTGCCGACGAGTGGCTCAGGGCCGTGATCAGCGGTCCGATCGAAGCCGGGTCGCCGTGGCTGCCCAGGCCCTGCACGGCCTCCACGACCACGCGCCAATCGGGATCGTCGAGGGCGCGCTCCAGGGCGCGGGTCAGCTCGGGCCGCGGGTCACCACCGAGGTTCGCGCCCGACGGGTCGATGCGCGCCAGGCCGCGCGCCGCGAAGATGCGCGCATCCGCGGAGTTGCCCGCCGAGAGGTGATCGAGGAAGGCCCCCGCGCCCAGGGGCGAGCGCCGCCGCTGCAGGGCGTAGAGCACCAGCCAGGTCTCCGAGGGCGCCGGGGCCCCGGCCGCCTCCGTCCGCATCGGCGAAAGCAGGTCGATCAGCCGCCGGTCCACCTCGGGGCCGCGCGGGTCCTCCCGCGGCCAGCGCCCGGTGCCGACGATGGCCTCCTGGCGCACGCCGGGGCTGGGGTCGGCCATGGCTCGAATGCAGATGTCCACGGCGGTGGGGCCCCCCAGGCGCGAGGCGGCCTCGACCACGGCGGCGCGCACGTTGGCCTCGGAGTCGGTGGCGTGGGCGGCCAGGACGCCCATGGCCGACGCATCCCCGCGGATCCCCAGGGCGAAGGCGCTCGCCGTTCGGACTTCCGGCGCGTTGTCGGCCAGGGCCGTGCACAGGGCGTCGGTCACTTCCGAGCCGTAGCGCGGGAAGGGCAGGCGTCCCAGTGCGGTGGCCGCGCGCTCGCGCACGGCGATGTCGCCGTTTCGCAGCAGCAGCAGCAGGCGCCCGCCGCCGGTAGTGCGGCCGGCCTCGAGTCGCGCCACGTCCAACAGGTCCGGCCGCGTGGGC
The DNA here is from genome assembly GCF_007748095.1 of Engelhardtia mirabilis. Taxonomy (NCBI): domain Bacteria; kingdom Pseudomonadati; phylum Planctomycetota; class Planctomycetia; genus Engelhardtia; species Engelhardtia mirabilis. Next base: position 6,697,791 of record NZ_CP036287.1, on the reverse strand, counting down.
AGGTCGATCTCCGCTCCGACCAGACGCGCGCCGCCGGTGTCGACGGGCTCTCTGCGATCGGAGACCGAGGACGGGCTCGCGCAGGATGCCAGGACTCCCAGGGCGACGGCGAACCAGGGGCTGCGAGGGGCCCGATCGGGGCGGTGGGCTGCGTGGGTCATGGCGGGCCTGGGCGTCAGTCGTGGAGTCGGGGCCGGGAAGGGTCGGCCGAGTGGACTAAGATGTCAGGTCGACCAGCGCGCTCAAAGGACCGCGCGAGAGGGTCCGACCGATTCCGTCCCGGCCCCGGCCAGGACGTCCCATCCGCTCCGAAGGGCACCCACCATGCCGCTCAGCACGATCCCCGCCGCCCTCGAAGACCTGCGCGCCGGGAAGATGATCATCCTCGTCGACGACCCGGGTCGCGAGAACGAGGGCGACGTCGCGATGCTCGCCGAGCACGTGACGCCTGAAGCCATCAACTTCATGGCCAAGGAGGCGCGCGGGCTGATCTGCATGCCGATGGGCGAGGCGCTCTGCGATCAGCTCGATCTTCCGCCCCAGGCCCATGAGAACCAAAGCCGCATGGGCACGGCCTTCACGGTCTCGATCGAGGCGCGCGAGGGCGTGACGACGGGCATCAGCGCCGCCGACCGCGCGCACACGATCAAGGTCGCCGCCGCCGAGGGCGCCAGCGCCACCGACCTGGCTCGCCCGGGTCACATCTTCCCCCTGCGGGCCAAGGACGGCGGGGTGCTGGTGCGCGGCGGTCAGACCGAGGGCATCGTCGACCTGGCGCGCCTGGCGGGCGGACGGCCCGCGGGCGTGATCTGCGAGGTGATGAAGGACGACGGGACCATGGCCCGCATGCCCGACCTGGAGGTCTTCGCCAAGCAGCACGACCTGCGGATCGTGACCATCGCGGATCTGATCGCCTACCGCCGCCAGACCGAGCGCCTGATCGAGGCGGTCGAGATGGACACGCCCCTGCCAACGCGCTTCGGCAACTTCCGCGCGCACCTGTTCCGCTCCAAGCTCGACGGCCGCGAGCACGTGGCGCTGACGACGGAGGCCATGCCCGGTCCCGGTCTCGACGGTCCGCGCGAGGCGGTGGACGAGGTCGTCACCGTGCGCGTGCACTCGGAGTGCCTGACCGGCGACGTGTTCCACTCCCTGCGCTGCGACTGCGGCACCCAGCTCGACCAGGCCCTGCAGACCCTGGCCGCGCAGAAGTACGGTGTGCTCGTCTACATGCGCCAGGAAGGCCGCGGCATCGGCCTGGCCGCCAAGCTCAAGGCCTACCGCCTGCAGGACGAGGGCATGGACACCGTCGAGGCCAACCAGGCCCTGGGCTACGCCGCCGACCTGCGCGAGTACGGCCTCGGCGCGCAGATGCTCACCTACCTCGGCGTGCGCCGCATGCGCCTTCTGACCAACAACCCCAAGAAGATCGCCGGCCTCGAGGGCTACGGGCTGTCGGTCGAGGACCAGGTGCCGCTCAAGACCGAGCCGAACTCCTTCAACACTCGCTACCTGCAGACCAAGCGCGACAAGCTCGGGCACCTGCTGGGCGAGATCAAAGAGACCTTGGGGTGAGCGCGGCCGGGCGCCGCCCGGCGCTCTGAACCCGATACCCCCATGCAGACTTCGAGCGGCGGTGCGCGGCCCGTGGTAGTGATCCTCGGCGGCGGGTTCGCGGGGCTCGAGGCGGCGCGGCGGCTCGCCGGTGAGGCGGTCGACGTGGTGTTGGTCGATCGCCAGAACCACCACCTGTTCCAGCCGCTGCTGTACCAGGTGGCGACGGCGGGCTTGAGCGCGCCGGACATCGCGGCGCCGATCCGCCGGCTGCTGCATCGCCAGCGCAATGCGCGGGTGTCGATGGCAGAAGTGGTGCGGGTCGAGCCCGAGCGGCGCACGGTGATCCTGGCCGACGGCGAGCTCGCCTACGACTTCCTGATCGTCGCCCTCGGCGCCACCCACAGCTACTTCGGACACGACCAGTGGGCCGAGCGCGCGCCGGGACTCAAGACCCTGCGCGACGCGCTCGAGATCCGCCGGCGGGTGCTGATGGCCCACGAGGCCGCCGAACGCGAGCCGAACCCCGAACGCCGACGCGCCTGGCTGACCTTCGTCGTGGTCGGGGCCGGGCCCACCGGCGTCGAGTTGGCCGGAGCACTGGCCGAGCTGACGCGCGTCACCGTCGCCGAGGACTTCCGCAACTTCGGCCCCGACGACTCGCGCATCCTGCTGGTCGAGGCCGCGGACCGCATCCTCCTGGCCCTGCCGCCTGAGCTGGCCGCGGCGGGCCAGCGCCAACTGGAGCGCCTGGGCGTCGAGGTGCGCCTGTCCAGTCCCCTGCGCGACGTGGACGCCGAGGGCGTCGACATTGCCGGCGAGCGCATCCCGGCGCGCACCGTCGTGTGGGCCGCAGGGGTCGCGGCATCCCCGGTGGTCGCCTCCCTCGGCGCGCCCGTCGACCGCCAGGGGCGCGCGGCGGTTCAACCGGACCTGTCCGTGGCCGCCCACCCCGAGGTCTTCGTCTGCGGCGACGCCGCCTCGATCGTCGGCCTGGGCGGCCCCGTGCCCGGCGTCGCCCCCGCCGCGATCCAGGCCGGGCGCACCGCGGCCCGCAACATCGCCCGGGACCTGGCCGGCCAGCCGCGCGCGCCCTTCGAGTACGTGGACCGCGGATCCCTGGCCACGATCGGTCGCTCCGCGGCCGTGGGCACGGTCTTCGGCCGCCAGTTCACCGGCTTCCCCGCCTGGTTCCTGTGGATGACCGTGCACCTCATGACCCTGGTCAGCTTCCGCAACCGGGTCGTCGTGCTGATCGACTGGATTCGCGCTTACTTCACCTACCGACGCAGCGCGCGGATCGTGATCTCGGCCGAGGGCGACTCGCGATCGCGGCGCGCTACGGAACGCGCAGGGTGACCGTCTGGCCTTCGACGATCGTGACCTCGCCGAGCTGCTCGACGATGTTTCCCCGTCGATCGGCGCTCAGCACGTGCCAAGTGCCACAGGGGATCAGATGGAAGACGTGCGGCGGTCCGTCGCAGATGGCCCTGATGCGTTCGGCGGCGCCGGCGTCATCGAGTGCGAGCGAGCGTTCGAGCACCAGCTTCGATTGGCCCGTGTGCGAGATCCCCGCTGCGTCGGTGCGGACCAGCTCGAGGGAGCCCCAGGGCTCGAGGTCGATCCGCACCTCGCCGAGCTGACCGCGTTCGACGACGGCGATCGGAAGCTCGCGCCCGCGACTGGACAGGCGGCTTCCGGCAGCTTGGAACAGGACTCGATAGGTCCCCACCGGAACGCAGCCAAGCTCGAGGCGGGGTAGATCGGCCACGGTCAGTTCGACGATCGACCCCTGGATCCGCGAGTCGAGCGGCATCAGATGCAAGCGCCCCAGGCTCGAGTCCTGGGATCCGTTGAGCAGCTCCCCCGGGACGGGGATCGACACCGACAGGGTTCCGACGCCGTCCCGGAGGGGATCGAAGTCGACGTAGCGCAGGGGAGGCGGCGCCCCCGGCCTCACGTCGGTGAGCTCGACGTCGACGGAGACCGGCTCGAATCCGGGCGGTCCCCCGGTGAGGGGGATCGTCGTCACCGCTGCACTGTCAGCAGTCGTCATGACGAGGATCGGCAGCTCGAAGCGGCTCGCCGCCCCCTCGAAGTCGAAGCCCTGGCCGATCCAGCGCAGGGGCGGGTGTCGCCAGGACACGGTCCCGCCGCCGTCGCTCGTGCCCAGGCCGTAGCTCCAGCGGCCGGGGTGGAAGCAAGGCCCGAGCAGCGACGGATCGGCCACGCGGGGCACGACGCGCGCGCCGACCAAGCGGTACAGCTCGACCGTGACCGGTGGCCCGCCGGCTACGGCATCAACCCCCTGGCCGAGGCTGACGCCCGCCTCGGACACACCCCAGAGTCGGTACTCCGTTGTCGGCACCAGCCCGTCAATCCTGAACTCGCCGGAGTCATTCGCCTCGACCGCGCCCGCCATCGAACGCGGCATCGACACCAGCGCGGCGCTCGACTCCGGCAGGTCGTCCAGCACGCTGGCGACGTAGAAGATGCGAGCGGTGTGGCAGTCGTCGCTCGCTCTGTCAAGTGCGACGAGCCGGCCGACGACGGCGGCACCTCCGCTGGCCGAGATCACCACCGGCTCGGCCGCGAGCCCGACCGCGGAAGCCTGGGCGAGGCAAGTCCTCCCCCAGCACGACGCGGACTGGGCGACCAGTTCGCAGGGGAAGCGCGGCTCCGCCCACGCGACCGTACCGCCGGCGCCGCAGGTCCCGACCCGGATCCAGCGTGCGCCGTCGGCACGCGCCAAGACCTCGAAGGACTGCTCTACACAGGGCCCCTCGGCCTCGACGGTGATGACCAGCCCGCGCGGCAGAACGACGCTCCTCGGCGTCGCGGTGTCCGCAGGCCGGACGACCGGCGCCGCGATCGGCGCAAGCTCCGCCTCGGTCACCGCGACGACCGGCTCGTCGGCCGGCAGCGCGCTGCCGTCGCCGCCGACGGCCAAGACCCGCACCGTGAGCAGCACGACGATCACCGCGCCGCCCATCCAGGCCCACAAGTGCGCCGCGCGCGACGAGGGGTCGTCGATCTTGCGGTTCATCCAGGGCCTGGATGCTGTCGCGTGCGCCGCCTTCAGGGCAGCGGCGTCACGACCGCGTTGGTCGCCGTCTGCCCGAAGGGACCGTCGACGTCGGGGATCCAGGCCTGGGCCCAGAGCTTCGTCCCGGCCGGCACGGCGTCGGGCCAGGTGGTGATCAGGTCCGCACGCCCGTCGCCGTCGAGCTGCAGGGTCTGGATCAAGTCCGGGCTGGGCACCAGGACGCCGCCGGCCAGGGGCAAGTCGATGGAAGAGAGTCCGACGAACACCAGGGCCGGACGGCCCGGGTTGCCGGCCTCGATCGAGATGGTCAGCGGGCCGCCGGGGCTCGGCGGGCCGGCCAGCTCGAGGTGCGGCGTGCCCTCCTGCGCGAAGTCGGAGAACAGCCGCAGCTCTCGCCCGGCGAGCACGGAGTCGACCGCCACGGCCAGGCGCGCCTGCCCCGGCGTGGGGTCCCACGCGATACCGCGCACTTCGAGCGCTTCCTCGCCCATGAACTCGCAAAGCACGTCGCCCTGCGGCGCGCGCAGGACGACGACGTGGCCCGGCACGACCTGCGACTGGGCAGTCTGCCCGCCGGCGGCCACCACCAGCTCCGGGCTACCGTCGCCGTCTAGGTCGAAGTCCCCGGTCAGGACGCTGCCGAAGCGCGAGTGGGGAAAGTCCCCCTCCCGCTCGAGCAGTACCGCGCCGTCCGAGCCCGACCAGACCTCGACCCTCCCGGGCAGCAGTTCGAAGGCCTCGCTGATAGGGACCAAGCCGAGTGCGACGTCGGGCTGACCGTCGCCGTTCCAGTCGCCGGCGGACTGCAGGTTGGTGGGCCGGTCGTTCCAGTAGGGCCCCAGCTGACGGTCCAGCTGGCCGGTGGCTCCCGAGTGGATCTGCAGGGGCAAGGGGCTCGCGACGACGCCCAGGTCGCTGAGACCGTCCTGGTCGAGGTCACCGACGTTTCCCAGCACGGCGCCGAAGAACTTCGCGCCGGTCGGCGGCAGGATCGGCGCGAGCACCGTCCCGGTCGCCCCCGAGAGCACTTGGACGGCGAGACTGGTGTACTCGTCCGCACCGACCGCGACGTCGAGGACGCCGTCGCCGTCCAGGTCGCCGAAGCAGGCGAGGGACACCCCGTAGGGCTCGCCGGCCGGCGCGGTCCACGACCACAAGGACGAGCCGCTCGCTCCCGAGAGCAGGCGCACCATCGGTGCGGCGAACTGGCCCATGGCCAGGTCCGCAACGCCATCGCCATCCACGTCGCCTGCGTTGCGAAGCAGGGGCAGGTCGGGGCCGGCGGTGCTCTCGGACCAGAGGAAGGCGCCGTCGGCTCCCGACAGGACGGCGATCGGCGCCGCGGTCGCGAAGTCGCCGATGCCGTCCCCGTTCACGTCACCGAGGGCGACGAGCCCTGCCTCGAACTGGGTCGGGCTGGCCGGCGCGGGAACGACCAGGTCCACGCTCGGATCGAGACCCTGGCCCAGGTCGATCCACGCCGCGGGTTGCAGTTCGATGTCGAAGAACGTGGCGGAGCCGGGCCCCTCCGCGCAGTCCTTGGTCTCGACGCCGAAGCCGAAGACTTGTCCCCGCTGAACGTCGAAGTTCACGTCGTACACGCCGGTGAACCAGTACTCGGTGAACGTACCGGTGGTGCCGAGCTTCTCGGCGACCCCGTCGACTTGGTAGAGCGGCCAGTCGAAGATCGGATGGGCACTGAGCGCCCAGCTGTCGAAGTTGGTCCAGTAGAGCGTCGCGCGGACGGTCCCGCTGACCGGCGCGACGCAGGTGTACCAGGCCACGAGCTCGCCGTCACAGGTGTGGTCGGGCCCGACGATCACCATCACTTCGTCGTCGATCGAACCGGAGGCCGAGTTCGGCCCCGAGAAGGTCCAGTCGAGGTCGGCGAAGTCGTTGACCTGGGCGAAGGTGGGGCAGGTGAGCAGCGACGCCGCGAGGGTACAGGCGGCGGCGTGACGGACGACGGGCAGGGCGAGAGTGGAAGGCAAGGGGCACTCCGGTTCGGTGGCGTCGTGAAAGGAACGAGGACCGCGAGGGTCGACCCTAGCAGCAGAACCTCGGAGGAAGACGCGATGGGGGCAATCGCCGCGCGAGCCCACGTCGGACGTCGGCTCAGGGGGCTCGATCTCCGCGTGGCCGGCAAGAGAGGTTCGTGGATCGTGCCCGGGGCGCTCGTTCGGGATCGCGGGAATCGTCGATCGTCAGCACGATTGGAGTCCGCTGCCTCGTCCCGACCCCGTCGTCGGCCATCTGCACCTCCACGAACTCGCCGGCCTCGCGCCCCTCGGCCGAGTCCGCCGATCGCCTACGCCACCCGTCGAGCGTCGTGGCCGAGACGCCGACCTCCTCGTCGAACTCGGTCCTGCTCAGCTCGCTCTCCGCCTGCTCCCCAAGCCGCTCCCGGTGGTGCTCCGCCAGGACCGTTCGGCCACGCGATCTCGCTCATCTTTTCGTCATGCCACCGTCGCAGCTGCCGGCTCGGTCGCCGGCAACGGCCTGTCGGACTTCGGCGTCGGACGCCTTCGACCCTCACCTGCGCCGATCTGCATCGGAGCACCGGTGGACTCGGCGTCACTTCCCGGAGGTCCGATCGATGCTGGCAAGGCGCGCCGACGACGAGTATCTGCTGCGATACTCGGAGGAGGCGCTGGCGACGCCAGCGGCGGTCGGAGCCCGGGAAGTGACGCCGAGTTCCCGATCTAGGACACTAGGGCTTCTCGACGAACCATTCGTTGCTGCTCGGCGTCGGCAGGCTGAAGGCAAGGCCGTGATCTTCCCGATAGGCGTGGACGGTAATCGTTGACCTTCGAGTGACAACGACCAGGCCGCTGGTGCTGTCGAGTTGCTCCTCGGTGATCGAGAGGGGCCGCCAGATGCCAGGTGCCAACTCGCGATAGGCCGAGAATGCGAGACGAACCTGGGGGTGCGAATCTCCGAAGCTGTACTCGATGCCCACTGGTCGGCCGGTCGTGGGGGAGAGTGAGATGGTCGAAACGAGCTGATTCAAAGGCCAACTAGCCTTCATGGCACCTCGATAGACCGTCGCCCCGACCTCTTCGACCATCTCATACGCCATGCTCCGCGAGAGACTCACGTTGAATGGGCGTTCCATCCACGTTGACAGGGTCTTGATCTCCGGGAACTGCAGGCGCTCCGCACTGTTGGCGAGGCCGCCGGCGGTCGAGGTCGCGAGGCCACGCCAACCGCCATGGGTTCGCTGGTAGAGGCCCACTTGATCTCGAACCCACTCTTCCAAGATCGATGTCGGCTCTCCCGAATCGGCATCCCGACCCGCCTCAGAGCACAGGAAGCGGTATTCCTCTCCAGAGCGGATCGTCCCGGTCAGGATGCGGTCGGCAGAGCGCAGCTCAGCTCCACTGACAGGGTCGAAGGTCTTGGTTTGGCTTCGAAGTGAAAAGTCGATCTCCCCTTCGATCGGCGCAAACCCACTACGAATCTCGAAGAGCTCGGCAGGGTGAGCGTCGGGGTCGTCGGTTGCGAGAGCGACGCGAAGCGGATGGTCTGGTTCAACGTCGAGGGGGAAATCGAGGTGGGAGCGAGGGTCGCCCTCGACCAGCAATAGGCCCCCGCCACCGCCGGGTTGGTCTGGGTCGACGAAGGCGCAGGCGTGTTGTTGGGCCGACTTGTGGGTGATGGGCTCTACTTCGACGAGATCCGCGCACGTGGGCCAAGCCTGGTTGTCAAGAAAGAATGCGACTGCTTGATCCACCGTCACCGCTGGGCACGGATTGAAATCTGGGGTTTCAAATCGCCGTTCTGTGACCGTGTAGGCGTCCGATTTGCACCAATCGCCATTGACCGGGTTGCCTTCACACTTCGATAGAGTGTCGCTGAAGAACGACCCCTGGTAGGGGCAATCGGCCGGGCTCGTCGCCTTGATTTCGAAAGCGCCCTCGGTCCCAGCCTCGACCGCGATGATGGTCCCGCTTGCATCAACCTTGCCCCAGAACTTCCACTCGACCTGGCTTCCACATGTAATCGTGTCGTGATGGCGCCCCGCAGCGGCCTTTTCTGTCTCCCCTTGATTCGGGCAGGGCACGGGGCTGTCCACCTGGGCGCTGGCGAGGGTTGGGGTGACGATTGCGAACAAGAAGACGGGCTTCAAATACATCGGGTGACCCATCGGGATCGTAGATGGTCTCGAAAGACGAGAGATCGCGAAGGCTCAACGCGACGGACCCGTTAGGCCAGGAAGAACGCCAGCGAGGGGCAGACATCGTTCGATCTTGGGGGAGAGGTTACTGCCCCCTCCATGTGCTCGGCTATAGAGCCGTCGAGTCAGGGTGGATCGATTTCGCAGGCTGCAGTCGGGGGCGCGGATGCACCAGTGGAGGAGCTGGTTCTGTCTCGACTCTTGGTCGCCGCCGTGTCCGTCGCCCTTCTCGACGCCAATCTCGAGCGCGCCGTCGCCGGAGAACGCGGGGGGCACCCGCAGGGAGAGCCGATCGACGGACTCGGGCGCCGGCGCACGACGCCGTGCCAGCGCAACCGGGCTGCGGTGGGTCAGGGACCGAGGGCTGCTGGGAGCTCGAGCGCGTGGCGCCGCCCCGCGCCAGGTGGGTATTCGAAGGTGCCGAGCGCAGTGCGAGAGGGGAAGTCGAGGGTCAGCCCGTCGATCTGCGCTGGAGCGAAGAAGGGGATCGACGTCGGGTTCGGTGCCTCGGGCAGGATGAAGCCGTGAGCCACCGGAACCAGGGCGCCGCCGCTGCGCCAGGCGAGGGCGTAGGCCTCCGGCTGGCCGGGTAGCCCCTTCAACTCCGCGACGTGCGCGACCAGGGCGCGCGGTGTCCAGCGGCCGTTCTCGCCACGGTCGGCGACCAGGAGGTTCGCCCGTGCGCTGCCCACCGTTGGTTGGCACGCCGCCACCAGGAGCGCCGGGCCGGGGGCCGTCAGCAGGTCGACGGTGCGCGACCAGCCCGATTCGTCGACCACCGGCGAGCCGTCTGCGGCCGATGGCGTCAGCACCAGTAGGGCCTCGTCCCGTGCGATGGCGCGGGCGTGGAACAGATCGAGGACCAGGGGCTCGCCGCCGTTGACGATGACACGAACGGGTTGGCTCGTGTCGAGCTCACCGGCCAGCAGCTCGGGCACGGGTGTGGTCAAGCGAACCTCGAACGACTTCGGAGTCCCCAGGTCGACCGCGCCGAGCCACGCCTGGCACGCGTCAGGAGCGACATCGACCGAGACCACCTGCGGCGCCGCTCCGGGGGTCGAGATCGTGAGCATCAATCGACGAGGTCCGGTCGTCTCGACGCCCGGTTGCAAGGAGGCCCAGGTGGGACCCACCGCGAATCGGAAGGCTCCCTCGTCGTCGACGAGCGCGGCGGTCGAGCCGAAACCCAAAGGGATCGGCACGTCGCCCTCGACCCGCGACAGCAGCCAGCGCACGGACAGGGCCGGGGGGGCTGACTGGGAGGGGGAGAGGGTGCTTCCACGGACCTCGATGCCGCCGGCGGGTCGGATCGGGATCGGATCTCCGGTGTGATGGACACGCAAGGCGGCTGCATCGCGGCTCCCTTCGAGGGTGACCCGCACCACGAGTTCGGAACCGATCGGCGCGCTCGGCCCGACCAGGCGTCCGTCCCCGTCCGGGCCCAGGGCCATGACCTGATCGAAACCCACCAGGGCACCAGCCCTCCCACCGGCGGCCTCGATCGACTCGGCGCGGGTGTTCGCGACGCGGGCCATGTCCGTGGCCGCGCCGGAGGGGCCGCCGCAGGCTGGCGCCAGCACTTGAACCTCGATCGGCGCGAGCTCGGCGAGGGGCTGGGTACCTGCGCCGAGGTCGAGCACGTCCCGAGCGCCGGGCTCCAGGGTCAGCGCGACGGAAACCGGTGGCCCCGCCGGGCTCTCGAGCGCCAGCGTCAGCTCCCGGAAACCGAGTGCGGTCAGGGCCGTGGCGCCGATGGCGATTCGCAGCCGATCGCCGACCTAGGCCGAGCAGAGCTCGCGCTCGACCACCTCTCGAAGGGGCGCCGGGAGGTTGTGGTGGCATCCGACCACGCGGTAGCGCGCACCGGCCGAGATGCACTCGAGGAGTTGGTCCACCGTGGCCTCGAGGTCGCGGTCGCCGACGCCGACCTGAACCGGCAAGTGACCCACAGCCTCCTGGCAGGAGGGGCGCTCGCTGACGACGAACCGCGAGCCCGCGCTCGGCGGGCCCGCCGCCCGGCGGATCCCGGGCCCGGCGATCCACCGCCCGGCTTCGCGATCGTCGGTCGTTCCCGGCCACCACATCGCCAAGTCGATGGGGAGGTCGTGGGAGGAGCGGAGCTGCACCTCTGCGGCCATCAAACCCGTGGCCTCCGCCTTGGCCGGCGCCTGGCGGGCCTCGCGGCGATCCACCCCGTCGATCGGATCCGGTAGCGGAGCCCCGCGAGCCAACTCGTCCGCCAATTCCGCGTGGCCCGGATCAGCGGTCCGAAAAGCCGCAGGGGACTCGGCGAACTGCGAGCGCAGAGCCCAGATCACCGCGACGGCGCACAGGGTGATCAGAGCCAGCAACACGGTGGGACGAGGTCTGTTCGAGATCATCTACGAGTGCGGCCATCCAGACGCGCAGCACGAACACGGGAGGCAAGGCCTTCACCTTCGGATGGTTGGCACGTGACCTGATCGTTGGCACGCGACAGCCGCGGGTGGGGAAACATGGTGCTCGAGCCGAGTAGCGGCCAACCCGAGCCAGTCCGCGCGCGTCGCGGTTTGCCGACGAGCCAAGAGCAAGGGCATGCTTCGTCTTCCGAGCAGCCGCCAGTTCTCAGGGTGAGGCGCCCACGGAGGCGAGCCTCAACCGTCCGACTCGCCGCCTGTAACGGTCGCATTCGGAAGGTGGAAGGCTGCACGAAGTCCGACGGAGTTCCTCGCCCGGTCGGGGAACTGTCCCAGACAGTAGGGCGCCCGCATGTCGATCGGCTGCAAGCCTCCCCCCCCGCCCCGAATGCTGCGCTTCAGGCTCTGAATCTCGTCTTCAGCGATGACCGTCTGCGGCTCTTTCGTCCAATAGCGGCGTAGGTCTTGTTGGAAGGTGCTGGTGAACTCCCAGACATTTCCGATGGTGTCGTAGAAGCCCCAAGCGTTGGGCTTCAGGAGGCCTACTGGCATGGGCTCCGTCGAGTTGTCGCTGTACCAAGCGATCTCGTCGATCGGGCCATAGCGCTGCCCGGTCGTCCCTGCGCGGCAGGCGTACTCCCACTCCGAGTTCCTGGGCAGTCCTAGCCCGCTCTGGCCGAGGAACTCCTGGATCTGGTCGAACGTCACGTCGGTGGCTGGCTTGTCGCCGTCGTTCTCACCCCAACTCTCCGGGCCGGGCTCCATCACCGCGAGCCATTGGGCCCGGGTCAGCTCCGTCCTTGCGAGGTAGTAGGGCCGATCGACGATCATGTGCTGCGGCGGGTACTCGTCCGGCATGTACTCGTCGCTCTCCTCGAGCGACCCGCGCATGAACTCGCCCGGCGGCACCAGCAAGAGCTCGGCCCCGCTCTCACGGTGGCGCACCCTCCAAGGCCAACCGGTCGCCACCATCCGCGCGCGTGCGCCTTCGTCCGTCACGACCTCCGGGTCGGGATCCACCCTGAGGACTTCGGCCCATGGAAGTCGCGGCTCGCCGCGCTCGGAAGCTGCTGGTTCGTTGGCGGACTGTGCCGTGGAGTAGGGCGCCCTCCACGTCGGCGAAGTCGGCAAGGTCTCACCGGCTGCGATGCAAAGCGCCGACCAGGGGGCCGAGACGGCGAGGAGACTGGTGGCAAGCCGGCGCTTGGAAGAGTTCATCGAGCTGTCACGGATTGGCAGGGATGAAGGCAGAGCGGTCTTGGAGACCGCGCGGGGTCCGGTTGACGGCCACCGTATCGAGTGCTCGCAGACTCGGAGGATCGATACGGCCCGAGTTGGTGCGCCGCAGAAGCCGAACGGCTGGGCCGATCCAGCCGTTCGGCGCGGGTTCCAGCAGGCAGCGATCTGGCTTGCGTGTCGGTGCTAACAGTCGAAGACGGAGGCCTCCAGGTCGGAGCAGCCTGCATCGCCCCATGTCTTCCCATTCACTGGCTTCACGAGCCAATACTGGTTGTCGAGGCAATCGCTTGCGGCTCGCCGCGTGCTCCCACTGGGCACGATCGTTGCCGTCGAGTTGCCTCCGCAGGGTCCAACCTGAACGAACGCGTTACCCACCCCTTGGGTCGTGGTAACGCAAACGGTGCCGCCATTCTGGTCCGTGAGGACGCAATCCAGGAGGGCGGCGCCGGCCACTGCCGTCGCCTCGCCGCCGATTCGATGAAGTGGATGCTTCTGGCTCTCGAGCACGCCCAGCCGCATCGATTGGGATGCTCACTTCTCGATCCCGACCATCCGAAAGTATTGCACGAGATTGTTCTTCAAGGTCATCAACTCGTTGTTGATCTTGCGCTGCTGCGGGCCCTCGTAGCGCAGCTCTTCGATCAGGATGCGGCTGATCGATTTGTTGACGCGCTTCACGGGCGCGAGCATCTCGCGGTACTCGCGCGGCAAGGGCACGACCTGCTCGCTCTCCTCGACGGCGGCGTCGAGGCCGCCCGCCCGCGCGGCGGCGACGATGCGGCGCGTCTCGGCGGCGGTCTTGCCGGCGATCAGGGGCAGGACCTTGGCCTGGGTTTCGCGGTCGAGCTTGATCACCTCGTTGGTCGCGGTGGCGTTCAGCTCGCCCTCGCTGCGCGCGCGCTTGACCTCGTCGGAGGCCAGGGCGTCGCGCTTGATCGCGCCCTGGATGACCGCCTTGGAGAGGCCGGTCTTCTGGGCGGTGACGGCGGCGAAGGAGTCCTCGTCCTGGGCCTCCTGCTCCCTGCGCTCGAGCTTCTGCTCGGCCGTGGGCTCGTCGGCGGACAGGTCGACCTTGTTCGCGTCCGGGTGCAGGGCCTCGTAGATCTCGCGGCCGCGGTTGAGGTAGCGCTCCAGCTCGATCGGGCCCAGGGGCGAGCGGACCAGGTTCTCGTCGATCGAGATCAGCTCCTGGGCCAAGGAGTCCCGGTCGACCACCTGGACCGGGAGCTCCTCCCAGCCCAGCTCGCGGACGGCCTGGAAGCGGCGCGCCCCGGCCAGCAGCTCGCGGTCCTGGTTGACCGTCACCGGGTGGATCAGGCCCACGCTCTCGACGCTCTTCTTGAGCGCGCTGACGTCCGTGTCGAGGCGCAGGTACTGGCTGGTGAGCTTGATCTCGGCGAGCTTGGCGGTGGTGACGTGCACGGGGGGGTGATCCGGGTTCGAGTGGGCGATGGGGAGCCCCGCATTGTGTCGGCCAGGGGCGGGAATCCAACCCGAGCCTGGCACCGTACGAACGCCTACCAGGGACGCCTCGACGCCTGAGCTCTAAGCAATGACTCCGCAGTCCCTTAGGCCCCCCACCTGCCCCGCACGCCTTCCCGCCGAAGGGCTCCCCACTCCCCCCGCCATCGAACCGGGGACCGATCGGGAATAGGCTCGGGCCCCGGGCGTCCGAGGTGGGCCGTGAATGCAGCCCTTCGACTCGTACCCGCCCCTGCGGGACCGTATCCGCCCCTCACCGGGGGGCCGGACGGGTCCCACGGAGCCATGCACCGGCCGCAGAACGACGACGCCCACCTCGTGACCCGGACCCTGGACGGCGACCAGCTCGCCTTCCAGGAGCTGGTGCAGCGCCATTCCGAGCGGCTCTTCTCGCTCGTGCGGCACTACACCAAGAGCGCCGCGGAGATCGAGGACGTGGTCCAGGAGACCTTCCTGAAGGCCTTCTCCAAGCTGGAGACCTTCCAGCTCCAGTCGTCCTTCTCGACCTGGATCCACCGCATCGCTGTCAACACGGCGCTCGACATGCTCAAGCGCCGCGGTCGCAGCCCGGTCACGGCGGTCGAGGACCCCGAGCTGGCCGCGCCCGCCGGCGGCGGCAACCTTCCGGCCCCGGACGCGGCCATGGCGCGCGAGGAGATCGCCCAGGTGACCCACCGGGTGCTGGAGGAGCTGCCCGAGATCTTCCGCACGGTCCTGGTCCTGCGCGAGTTCGAGGAGCAGAGCTACCTGGAGATCGCCGAGGTGCTCGATATCTCCATCGGCACCGTCGAATCACGTCTGTTCCGGGCCAGGGCGCGCTTCAAGGACGCCCTGCTGCGCCTGTACCCCGAGTACGGCGAGGCGCCCGAGGAGAACGTCAGTTGAACGAACGAATGGACCTGCACTGCGAGAGGGCCCTCGAGCTCCTGCCGCGTTATGCGGACGGCGAGCTGACCGAGGGACAGGCGGCGCCCCTGCGCCAGCACCTCTTGGACTGCCCGGCCTGCCGGGCGGTGGCGTCGCGTCAGCGGGGCCTGGGCCGCTGGTTCGAGGCGGTCGCGCCCGTTGCGGTTCCGCCCGGCTTCGCCGAGCGGGTGGCTGCGATGGCCTTCGAGGGAGCCCAGGCCCAGCGTGAGCCCCAGCGTGAGCCAGAGCCTGCCGGCGGCGCCTGGGACCACCGACTGCGGGCCGTGCCCGATCAGGATGCGGCCCCGCTAGAGGTCGGTCTCGGCCTGCGCGACTTCCTGCTGCTGGTGACCGCGGCGGCCGCCGTGGCCCTCTTCGCCCTCTCGGTGGCCATCGGACTGCGTGACCGGCCGAGCGGCGAGACCCTCTCGGCGACCGAGATTCCCGAGCTGCTCAAGATGCTCGACTCGAACGTCGCGCCGGCGGCTGCGACCACTGACGGCACGTCTCCGATCGGGGGCGCGGCGAGCCCGATCGAAGGGCCGGAGCGCGGTCGCTGATGGCCCTGCGGCTGTGGATCCTGCTCGCCATGGGCGTGTCCTTCCTGGCCGGCGTTCCCGCCGGGGTGCTGGTCGCCGATGGACTGCGGCCCCCGGCCGCGCCGGAAGGGCCCTTCTCCGATTACGCTGTGCGGCTCGAGCGTGAGTTCGACCTCTCGGCCGAGCAGGTGCTGGTCCTGCGCGCCGTGCTGATCGACTACGAGCGCTCCCTCGACGAGGTCCGCTCCCGCCAGTTGGGGGCCTTCGAGGACGAGATCGTGCGCCTCGGGCGCCTGTGCCACGACCGCATCCGCAACGGCCTCTTGCCCCAAGACTCCGACCGCGAGCGCTTCGACGCCCTCGTGGGTCCCTTCGCCGCTCTCTAAGAGGGCCGGCCGAACTCAATACACCGACCCGTCTCCCGATGGCCAAGACCTGCGGAATCCACCTCACCGAGCGGCGCTTCGAGCTCGTCGCGCTCGACGGCAACGCCAAGAAGCCCAAGGTGCGCCTGTGCCTGTCCGGCATGGCGCCGTCCGACGCCGAGGACTCGCTCGAGGCCGTCGGTGACGCCCTGCGAGGCGCGGCCAAGGCCCACCGCAAGCAGCTCTCGATCGACGAGGTCGGACTGTCCCTGGACTCGTCCCTGGCGACCTATCGCTTCCTTTCCCTGCCCTTCGCGGACAAGGACAAGATCGAGGAGGTCCTGAAGTTCGAGGTCGAGAATCAGCTTCCGCAGTGGGACATCGACGAGGTCGTGTGCGACTTCATCGTGCTCGACGCGACGCCGGTCGAGTCGCACCTGTTGGTCACCGCGGTGCCCAAGGACGAGATCTCCGCGCGCCTGGAGTTGGCCACCCGCGCAGGCCTCGAGCCCCTCGACGTGGAGCTCGACTGCACCGCCCTGTTCCGCGCCGCCGAGCAGGCCGAGGTCCTGGACGCCGAGGGCGCACAACTGCTGGTGCACTTCGGGCCGCGTACCACGACCCTGGTCACCGCCGACGGCGGTCGCATGGCGGGCGCGCGGGCCCTGACCCTCGACCTGCGCGAGTTCGATCAATCCACCGCCGCGATCGCCGTCGTCAGTGACGCGGATGACGAGTCGGCTTCGAGCGGCGATGCGACCGCCGCCGTCGAGGCCGCGCTGCCGGGGGATCCGGCGGCCCGCGCCGACGCCATCCTGCAGCGCGTGCGCCGGGAACTCGGTCGCACGATGACGTCGCTGAAGGGCGACCGCGACGTCTCCGCGGTGTTGGTCTGCGGCATCGAAGTACCGGGCCTGGTCGGCAGCGACGTGGCTGGCGTGGCCGTGACCCGGCTCGATCCGCTCGAAGGCCAGGTCGACCTGCCGGCCGCCGACCGCTCGCGGCTGGTGATCGCCTACGGCGCGGCCCTGGGGCGCCTGGGCGCTGGCGACATCCGGCCGCACCTGCGGCGCGAGGAGCTGGCCTACGCCAGCAAGTTCGAGCGTCTGGAGCTGCCCCTGGGCGTGCTCGGCCTCTTGATCCTGACGCTCCTGGCCTCGCTCTACATCACCAACGGCCGCGTGCTCGACAAGCGCGAGGCCGACGTGAAGCTGTGGCTGGTCGCCAACCGCAACTACATGATCGGCGTGCCAGGCACCGAGTACGTGGGGCACCTGCGCCCGAGCGAGCAGGAACTCAAGGACGTCAAGCTTTACCAGTACGTCCAGGAGCTCGCCGAGACCGGCGACCTCGAGGGGCGGGACTATCGCAGCCAACTGCTGCGCCTGGGCAGCCTGCTCGACAAGCAGATGGCGGACCTGCAGGAAGAGCTCGGCTCGTCGCGCGACATCACCCAGCCGATGAGCGCCATGAGTGGCCTCAACATGGTGCTGGACGTGATCTCCGCCCTGGAGGCGGACGGCACCCTGGGCCGCTTCTCGATCCGCGGCGCGTCGTCCGAGTACCTGGCCGGACGCGGCGGACGCGATGACCGGGTCAAGGTCGTGCTCGACATGACCTTCTTCGACGACGGGGCCACGACCGGCAACTCCAGCTACTCGGCCCTCGTGCGTGAGCTCGAGAACTCCGTCTGGCTGCAGGAAGAGCTGGAGCGGCCTTCCACGACGGTGCTCGACACGGGCAACGGCATCTTCGCCAACGGCCTGACCATTTTCGTCGACACCACCAAGGCCGCACTGGAGAACTGAGCCATGTTCGCCCAACTGAATTTTTCGCGCATCGTGATCCTGCTCAGCTTCGTGGGCAGCGCCGTGCTCGGCTACCTCGTCTACGAGCAGCAAGGTCGCTTGTCCGAGGTGCAGGAGGTGCTTCGGATCACGCCCAAGTCGGTCCTCGGTCTGCAGGAGAAGGCCCTGCAGCTCAAGGAGCTCGAACGCCAGGTGGCCAGTGATGGCCTCGGTGGGCAATCGGACCCGGAGGAATACATCCGCGGTGCCGCCGGCAACAGCAACGTGCGGGTGGGCCAGGTCGACATCGACCCCCTCTCCAACTTCGAGCCGGCCAAGGGCATCGTCGACAAGCGCTACAAGATCGAGCCGGCGCGGGCCGCCAACAAGAGCTACAGCCTCGATCAGATCGCGAACTTCATGTACCTGCTCGAGTCGAGCAGCCGCCGGGTTCGCGTCACCAACGTCGACATCAAGCCCGAGTCGACCCGCCGTCTGAAGCCCCACGAGGTGCTGCCGGACGCCTGGACCTTCGAGCTGCAGATCACGACCCGCGAGCGCGAAGGGGCCTGAGCCTCGCGAGCGCGGCCCGCGGGGCAGCGGCCCGGCCACGAGCGATCGCGGCCGGGCCGCTGCCGTTCGGGTACGCCTGCGCCGCCGCGAAGCGCAGCTCGTCCTGGGCTCGATGGACGCGGCCGAACTCCAGCTCAACGGCCTGGCAGGGCCAACGCCCGCCAAGCAAGAGACGTGGACCGTCGTCGGGTTCCCTTTCGCTGTCCGTCCGCTGGGCCCGGCCGCCATCGGGTAGCCTCGCGGTCGCCCCTCCCATCGAGGGATCCGAGCTGTGAAGCGCCCCATCGAACCCGCCGCCATCGCCGTCCTGCTCGTCCTGCTGGGCGTGGTGCAGATGGCGGCGAGTCTCGTCGGCTCGCGGCCGTTCGGTGACGGGTCCCGCATGCTGTGGGCCTCGCCGGCGCCGGGCTGGTCGCCAGGGCTCGGGGACCAGCGCATTCCGATCACCGTCAGTCAGATCTTCCTGCAGTGGCGCGGCCAGGACGGGGAGTACGAGGCGGTCGAACTCGACGCCGAGCGCCTCGCGCGCCTGCGCGGGCCGGCGCCGCGGCGCGCCCTCTACCGACTGGCCCTGGCCCGGGGACCTGAGCTCGTCTCCGATCCCAGCCGCCGCGACGAGTTTCGCGCGCTGCTCGAGTACGCCCTGTGCGGCGAGCGGCCGCTCTTGGCCGAGCTCGGCATCGATCCCGCGTCGGTCGCGGGCGAGGTCAGCCTGCAGTACCAGCGGGTGGTCGAGCGCGAGGACGACGGGGGACCGATCGTGATCGAGGCGCCCTGTCCATGAGGTCCGACGTCAACGGCTCGGACGAAGCCTTCGCGCAAAGCGGCGGTTGGACCGGCGGCCAGTACAGCCTGCTGCGCTTCTCGCTGGGGCTCGCCCTGGCCCTGTACCTCGTTCGCCTCCTGCCCTGGGCGGAGGAGCTGTTCACCTACCGCGGCGTGATCGGCGGCAGCTACGGGCGCGATGGGCTGCAGAGCTTCTACGACCCGGGTTCGGCCCAGGCGGTGGTGGGCGTCGGCGTGGTCCTGGCCCTGCTGTTCGCCGCCGGACTGCGTACGCGCTGGGCCGCCCTGGGTCTGTTCGTGGTCTGGAGCCTGACCCACGGCCGCAACCCGCTGGTGGCCGATTCGGGGGCACCCTTCGTCGGCTGGGTGCTGCTGTTCCACGCGGCCCTGCCCCAGGCGCCCTTCGGATCGATCGACGCCCGGGGCCGCCTGGATCCGCGTGGCCTGTGGAGCTATCCGCGAGCCCTGCGGATCGCCGCCTGGACCATGCTCGCCCTGACGACCGCCTACAGCGGCGCTTCCAAGTTGGCCTCGTCCGCCTGGCGCTCCGGCGAAGCGGTGGGAGGACTGTTCGCCGGGCCCCTGTCCCACGACGGCCTCCTACGGGACGCCTTCCTGGGCCTGCCGCCGTGGGTCCTGGCCGCCGGCACCTTCGGCGTCCTCGCCCTGCAACTCGCCTTCGTACCCCTGGCCCTGTGGCGTCCCGCGCGGGTCTGGATCTGGTCCGCGATGTTCGCCGCCACCCTGGTCGTCGCCCTGGCCTTCGACTCGCCCGACGCGAGCCTGGGGCGGCTGGCGTTGCTCGGCCTGTGCTTCGATCCGCGTTGGATTCCACGCCAGGGTCCGGGGACGATCGATCGCGTCTTCTACGACGGCTCCTGTGGCCTGTGCCACCGCGTCGTGCGCGCCGCGATCGCCGAGGACCCCCGCGGATCCAGCCTGCGCTTCGCTCCCATTGACGGGGAGGCCTTCGCCGCGTCGGTCCCCGCCGGCCTGCGGCTCGGACTGCCCGATTCGGTGCTGGTGCTGACGCCCGACGGCGAGCTGCTCGATCGCAGTCGCGCCGTGCTGCGGCTGGCGCGTCGCGCAGGCGGTCTGTGGAGAGCCCTGGCCCTCGCGGGCGAAGCCGTGCCCCTGGCCCTGCGCGATTCGATCTACGACTTCATCGCCGCCCAACGCCACCGCCTGTTCGCCACGCCCGACGAAGCCTGTCCCGTGCTCACCGCGGAGCTGCGCGAGCGCTTCGATCCCTGAGCTGAACTCAGATCTCGTGGCCGGCGGCCAGCAGCGTGCGCGACATCGCCTGGCTGCGGTGCCACTCCCGCAGGAGCTCGCGCTCGCGCTGGGGGTCGAGTCCGATGCCCGCGACGGGCTCGGTCGCGGAATTCTCGATCCAGACCAGCGTGTCGCGCAGGGTCTCGCCGACCTGACGCGGGGCAAAGCCCCGGGCGCGGGCCGCGCTCACGTCCAGACCGTGCAGGCCGCGGGGGCCGTCCTCGGGGATCCACAGGGGGATCTCGGTCCAGGGTTCTGCGCCGCGCTCGAGCAGGAAGCCGGGGTCGACCCAGGTCACCCGCGCCGCGCTTCCCGCGGCGTTCACGGCGCCGCGCACGAGGCCCATGAAGGTCACGTCGTCGGCGGGCCCGGCGACGTTGTAGGTGCCGCCGATCTCGCGCTCGGCCAGGTCGAGGGCGAAGGTCGCCAGGTCGCGGGCGTCGAGCAGTTGCACCGGGTCGTGGGCGGGCCCGGGGGCCAACAGCTCGCCGCCCGAGAGGGCGCGCCGCAGCCAGTAGTCGAAGCGCCCGCTGTCGTCGTAGGGGCCGGCCACGAGGCTCGGTCGCAGGATGCTAGCGCGCGCTCCGAAGCGCTTGCGGACAACCTCTTCGCAGGCGGCCTTGCGCGCGCCGTAGGTCGTCGCGACGCGGCGGTCCAGGTCGTCCGGCGAGTCCGCGCTAGCCAGGGGCGCGTCCTCGCTCAGCGGCGCACGGTCGCGATCGGCGTAGGCGCTCGCGCTCGAGATGAAGCCGTAGTGGCCGACGCGCTCGGCCAGCAGGTCCGTGCTCGCCTCGACCTGACGCGGGGTCTGACCGGAGGTGTCGAAGCAGGCGTCCCACTCGCCCTCGGCGAGCGCGTCCAAGCCACCGTCGCGATCGCCGCGTCGGTGCTCGGCGTTGGGGAAGAGACCCGGCCCGGATCGGCCGCGGTTGAAGAGCGTCAGCTCGTGCCCGCGCAACAGCGCTTCGGTCGCCAAGTGGCGTCCGACGAAGCGCGTCCCGCCGAGAATCAAGATCTTCATCCTCCCTTCGTTATCACGAAGGCGAGGATCCGCCAACCGACCCTCTGGGCGTTATCTGCGTCCAGGCCCAACCCTGGGCTTCCCTACAGAAGCGACGTCCTTCCCCGCAACGCGCCGAGGCGTGTACGAGGTCGCACCATCGAGCCGGCCGCGGCCGACTCAGACTCGCGCTGCTTCGGGGCTGATGATCGTCGCGTGGTGCTCGGACAGCGAGCAGACCTCGAAGTCACCCCGGTGCAAGGCGGACAGGGCCGCAACCAGCGCGCTGATGCCGGCCATCGTCGTCACAACGGGGATCCCTCCGGCCACCGCGGCGGCGCGGATGGTGGAGTCGTCCATGCGTTGCTGGCGTCCGGCGGGTGTGTTGAGCACCAGATCGATCTCCCGGTTCACGATCATGTCGGCGATGTGCGGCCGACCCTCGTGGACCTTGTTGACGCGCGTCACGGCGATGCCGTTGCTGGTCAGGGTGCGGAAGGTGCCCTCGGTCGCGATCAGCTCGTAGCCGAGCTGCTCCAGCTGGCGCGCCTCGGGCACCACCGCGCGCTTGTCGGAGGCCTTGACCGTGACCAGCACCCGCCCGCGCTTGGGCAACTTCATCCCGGCGGCCATGAAGGCCTTGAGGAAGGCGAAGCCCAGGTCGGTCGAGATTCCCATCACCTCGCCCGTCGAGCGCATCTCGGGGCTCAGGCGGAAGTCGGTGTTGGGGAAGCGGTTGTGGGGGAAGACCGGCGCCTTGACCGAGAAGTAGGGCGGCACGATCTCGGTCGTGAAGCCGAGCTCCTCGAGCGTCTTGCCGCACATGACCTTGGCCGCGAGCTTGGCCAGGGGCACCCCGATCGCCTTGGACACGAAGGGCACGGTGCGCGAGGCGCGCGGGTTGACCTCCAGGATGTAGACCTGGTCGTCCTTCACCGCGAACTGCACGTTCATCAGGCCGATGACCTCGAGTTCGGTCGCCATGGCCTTGGTCGCCGCGATGATCTCCTCGATCGTGCTCGCATCGAGGGTGTGCGGCGGCAGCACGCAGGTCGAGTCGCCCGAGTGCACCCCGGCCTGCTCGATGTGCTCCATCACGCCGCCGACGACGACGCGCTGGCCGTCGCTGATCGCGTCCACGTCGACCTCGATCGCGTCGGCCAGGAACTTGTCGACCAGCACCGGTCGGTCGGGCGAGGCCTCGACCGCGTGGGTCATGAAGTGGTCGAGCGCCTCGTCGTCGTGGACGATCTCCATGGCGCGCCCGCCGAGCACGTAGGAGGGCCGCACGATCACCGGGTAGCCGATGCGGCGCGCGATCTCGAAGGCCTCGCCGGCGGTGGTGGCCAGCCCGTTCTCCGGCTGGCGCAGGCCTAGCTTCTGCAGGAAGGCGGTGAACTGCTTGCGGTCCTCGGCGCGGTCGATGGACTCGACCGAGGTGCCGATCAGCGGCGCGCCGTTGCGCGCCAGGCCAGCGGCCAGGTTCAGGGGTGTCTGCCCGCCGAACTGCACGATGATGCCCTTGGGCTTGGCCGCGTCGACGATATGCAGCACGTCCTCTTCGGTCAGGGGCTCGAAGAAGAGGTGGTCGGAGGTGTCGTAGTCGGTCGAGACCGTCTCCGGGTTCGAGTTGACCATGATCGACTCCATGCCGATCTCGCGCGCCGCGAAGGCCGCGTGCACGCAGCAGTAGTCGAACTCGATGCCCTGCCCGATGCGGTTGGGTCCACCGCCAAGGATCATGATCCGATCCACGTCGCCGGCGCGCTCCTCGGACTCGTGGTCTTCCCAGGTCGAGTAGTAGTACGGTGTGGCCGCCGCGAACTCGGCCGCGCAGGTGTCGACCAGCTTGTAGACCGGCTTGAGGTCGAGCTGCTTGCGCAGGGCGCGGATGTCGTCGGCGGTCTGCCCGGTGGCGTGGCCGATCTGGCGATCGGAGTAGCCCATGCGCTTGGCCTCGCGCAGCAGCTCGTAGTCGAGCTTGGCGCCGCGCAGCTCGCTCTCGAAGTCCACCAGCTCGCGCATGTTCTCGAGGAACCAGCGGTCGATCTTGGTGGCCTCGTGCACGGCCTCCACGTCCCACCCCGCGCGCAGGGCGCGGCCCACGGCCA
Source organism: Engelhardtia mirabilis (assembly GCF_007748095.1). Lineage (NCBI taxonomy): Bacteria > Pseudomonadati > Planctomycetota > Planctomycetia > Engelhardtia > Engelhardtia mirabilis. Next base: position 6,674,555 of record NZ_CP036287.1, on the reverse strand, counting down.
CCAGGCGGTCGGGGTTGGGCCGACGCAGCAGTTGGGCCAGGGCATCGTGATCCGGAGCCACCGCCTGCATCTGGTCGGGGCGCTCGAAGCCCAGGCCCGAGAGGCCGACTTCGAGCCCGCGCAGGGCCTTCTGCAGCGACTCCTTGAAGGTCCGGCCGATGCTCATCACCTCGCCCACGCTCTTCATCTGCGTGGTCAGGGTCGTGTCGGCGCCGGGGAACTTCTCGAAGGCGAAGCGCGGGATCTTGGTGACGACGTAGTCGATCGTCGGCTCGAAGCAGGCCGGCGTCTGCTTCGTGATGTCGTTGCTGATCTCGTCGAGCGTGTAGCCCACGGCCAACTTGGCGGCGAACTTGGCGATCGGGAACCCGGTGGCCTTCGAAGCCAGGGCCGACGAGCGCGACACGCGCGGGTTCATCTCGATCACGATCATGCGGCCGGTGTGCGGCTCGATCGCGAACTGCACGTTGGACCCGCCGCACTCCACGCCGATCTCGCGCATGATCGCCAGGGAGGCGTTCCGCATGCGCTGGTACTCGCGGTCGGTCAGGGTCTGCGCCGGCGCGACGGTGATCGAGTCACCGGTGTGGACACCCATCGGATCGACGTTCTCGATCGCGCAGATGATCACGCAGTTGTCGGCGGAGTCGCGCATGACCTCCATCTCGAACTCCTTCCAACCGCCCAGGAACTCCTCCACGAGTACCTCGGAGGCGATCGAGAGCTCCAGTCCCCGGCGCACGATCGACTCGAACTCGTCGACGTTGTAGGCGATACCGCCGCCGGCGCCACCCAGGGTGAAGGCCGGGCGAATCACGCACGGCAGGCCCAGCTCGGCCAGGGCCGCGCGGGCGTCGTCCATGTTGTGGGCGATGCCCGAGCGCGCGCTCTCCAGGCCGCAGCGCATCATCGCGGTGCGGAACAGGTCGCGGTCTTCGGCCTTGCGGATCACCGCGGCGTTGGCGCCGAGCATCTCGATGCCGAGCTCGTCGAGCACGCCGGAGTCGTACAGGGCCAGGGCAGTGTTGAGTCCGGTCTGCCCGCCGAGGGTCGGCAGGATCGCGTCCGGCCGCTCTCGCCGCAGGATCTTGGCCACGGTGTCCGGCGTGATCGGCTCCACGTAGACCGCATCGGCGGTCTCCGGGTCCGTCATGATCGTGGCCGGGTTCGAGTTGACCAGGATCACCCTGTAGCCCTCCTCGCGGAGGGCCTTGCAGGCCTGGGTACCCGAGTAGTCGAATTCACAAGCCTGACCGATGACGATCGGGCCGCTGCCGATGATCAGGATCGAGTCCAGGTCCTGGCGCTTGGGCATGGACGGTCTTGCGTCGGAACGCGGTGGGGGGAGGCGCGGATGGCGGGGTCCTCGGGTCCACCGCGAACCCCCGGGGTGCGGGGCGCGTCGGCGGCGAGGGGGACGGTGATGGGGCCGGCCTGGGACCGTCCGCGGAGCGATCGGCGGAGCCTGGCTAGCGCCGCAGTATAGCCCGCCGAGGGCGGCGGGCCGGCCTCGGCGGCGGGCTAGTCGGCCAGCACCACCGACAGGTCCGCCTCGTCGACCGCGACGCCGTGGTCGATCGCTCCCGCGGCGCGCGGCAGGACGAAGCGCAGCCGTCCGCCCGAGCGCTTCTTGTCGCCATCCATGGCCCGACGCAGTTCCGCCGGGTGAAGGGTCAGGTCGCGCGCCGAGCGCAGTTGGGCCAGGCCCGCGGGCAGGCCCAGGGAGCGCAACAGCCGCGCGAGGCGTTCTGGCAGGGCGAGGTCCTCGAGCGTCCCGCAGCGCGCGGCCAGGTCCGTGGCGCAGCCCAGCCCGACGGCGACGCAGACCCCGTGGGGGACGATGCCGTAGCCGGCGACCGCCTCGATCGCGTGGCCGAAGGTGTGGCCCAGGTTGAGTACCGCCCGGCGCCCGGCCTCGCGCTCGTCCTCGGCTACCACCCGCGCCTTGGTACGCACGCAGTCTGCGACAACCAGGGCCAACGCGTCGGGGTCGCCCTCGAGCAGGGCCGGCGCCAGGGCCTCGACCCGGGCCAGGAGCTGCGGGCCGGCGATCAGGGCCGTCTTGACCACCTCGCCCAGGCCCGAGGCCAGCTCGTCCCTGGGCAGGGTGGCCAGGACCAGGGTGTCGGCCAGGACGCGCTGCGGCTGGTGGAAGGCACCGACCAGGTTCTTGGCCCGCGGCAGGTTGACCGCCGTCTTGCCGCCCACGGAGGCGTCGACCTGGGCCAGGAGGGTGGTGGGGCAGCTCACGAAGGGCACGCCGCGCAGGTACAGGGCCGCCGCCAGGCCGCCCACGTCGCCGGTCGCCCCGCCGCCGAACAGGCCCAGGCGACAGCCGCGCTCGAGCCCCGCCTCCGCCAGGGACTCGAGCAGCTCGCCCAGACCGGCCCACGTCTTGGCCTCTTCGCCGGGGGGCAGCTCGAGGGTCCGCTCGCGCCAAGCGGTCGGCAGCCGCTGGCCGTGCAAGGCCAGGGCGCGGGCGTCGGCCACCAGGGCCGCGACGGGTTCGCCGTCCGCGAGGGCCAGGGCCCCTGGCCCGACGGTGATCGTCGTCCGTCGGCCCCCGGGCAGGTCGAGGCGAATGTCGATCAGCTCACCTGCACCCGGCCCGGGGTCGGCCGCGCTCACGCCTCGACCGTCGCCGCCCGCCGGGCGCGCCGCCGCTCGATGAGCTTGAGTTGTAGCGCCTTCGAACGCGCCTGGCTGCGCTGCCACAGGATCGCGATGGTCAGGGTCATCAACACCAAGAAACCGAGGAACGCGGCGCCGAAGACCCTCAGCGTGATGTCGTTGCCCGGGTTGAAGGTGCGCAGCTCGCGGGCGGCGAAGACCGGCACCAGCCGCCGCACGTTGTCGACCGTGTCGTAGGCCATGTTCTTGATGAACACGAGCTGCCCCTCGACCAGGTCCTTCATGGCCAGCTCGTCGGTACCGGCCGACGAGATCGTGAACAGCATCGGCGAGTGCCGCGTCCAGGTGGAGTTGCCGATCCAGGACTCGTAGACGTAGTCCAGGCGCGCCGGGTTCTCGCCGGCGGCCTTGCGGCTCATCGACTGCACGCGACTGGCCGGCAGCACGAAGGCTTGACCGCGGTACTCGTCACCGTTCTCGACGATGCGGTCCATCAACTCGCCGTTCAGCTCCGGCGCCTGTTCCCAGTCGATCGCGTCGGCGGGCATGTCGCGCATCCAGGCCAGGACGCGCCAACGCACGAGGTCCGGAAAGGAGCCGGGGGCGTCGAGTCCGTCGTCGGCGATGCCCAGCAGCAGCTCGCGCTCGATCTGCGCCACCTGCCCGAAGTCCTCGTAGGAGCGCACGATCCTGCTGCCGACCACCATCGGGCCGGTGACCCAGGCACCGTCCTTGTCCTGGTCGGAGAGCAACTTGAAGAACAGCCCGTCCAGGCGTGCCCACTGTCCGGCGGCCAGGTCGCGATCGACCAGGCGCGGCGAGCGCACGTGGACGACGTCGCCCTCGGAGGTGCGCAGCAGCGCGGCCCAGTGCTTCGTTCCGGAGGGAGCGACCCGCTCGCGGAGGTCGAGCACTTCGCCGCGCACGGAGTAGAAGTCCCCCCGGTGCGCCGCCGGGTCGGCGCGGATCGCGGCCACGGCCGCGGCGTCCATGCGCTGGGTGTCGGCCGTCTCGTAGTGGGTCGGCGTGAGGCTGCGGACGTGGGCCAGCAGGACCTCGAGCTCGTCGTGCTCGATCAGCACGCGCTCTTCATCCGTCGCGTCGCTCACGCCCTCGAAGAGGCCCGGCGGGGGCGCGGGGACCTCGATCGTGGCCTCTCCGACGACCGGCAGGTCCGCTTCGGCAGCCTCGTCGAGGCCGTCGCGGCGCAGTTGGTTGAAGGCGTAGGCCCCGATCACCAACAGGAGCGCGACGGACATCGCGATCAGCTTGATCTTCTCGCCGTTGCCGCCGGCCGCTGCCGCCGGTATCTCGGCTCCCTTGTACTTTCGCATGGTCTTCGGCTTCCGTCGCTGGGGTGATCTGGAGGACGCGCGCGTTCAGCGCGCGGTCGGACCCGCCCCGGGCAGGGCGGACGCTGCGCTCGCAACGCAGGTCGGCGGAGCAGCACTCGCGCGCACTCGAGCCGAGCGCTGGGCGCGCCAATCGCGCGCCGCGCTCACCAGGGCTTCGAACAGCCGTGCGTTCCGATCGTGGGGTTCGACCAAGGCTCCTGTAGTCGTCGAAAGCTCGGGGTGCCACTGGGTGCCGAGGACGAATCGATCGCCGTCCAGCTCGACGGCCTCGATCAGACCCTCGTCGTCGGTGGCGGCCACGCGCCAGGCCCCGCCCAGACCCGAGATGGCCTGGTGGTGCCGAGAAACGACTGCCAGGGGCTCTACGCCCACGATCCGAGCCAGTTTCGTTCCGCCTCGGGCGACGATCCCGTGGACCGTGTCCCCGGAGTGTTGGGCGCAGCCCGGACGGTCCTCCGGCAGGTGTTGGAAGAGCTCGCCCCCGCCCGCCAGGGCCATCAGCTGCATGCCGTAGCAGATCCCGAGCAGCGGCAGCCCCAGCTCGAGGGCGGCCCGGACCAGCTCCAGATCGGCGTCCTGCTTCAGGGTTGGCACCGGCGTGGCGGACGGGTGGGTGGGCCCCAGACCGAGCCGCTCGGTGTCGAAGTCGTCGCCCCCGGTCAGGACCAGGCCGTCGAGGGCCTCGAGTTGGGCGGCGAGCTCCCCCGCGTCGGTGGTGGGGTAGAGGCCCACGGGCACGGCGCCCGCGCGCCGCACCGCCTCGCCGTAGCGCAGGGGCAGGTCGACGCGCCAGACGCGCCGCTCCTCCAGCCCCCCGATGAGTCCGATCGTGGGTTGCACGGCCGTGATCTTACGCCCGCCGCGAAGGGCGCCGTACCCTCGGTGGGCGCGCTCTCCATCGGGTCCACTCCGGTACCCGGGACCCCGCGCGCCGCGATCGCCATGCTGCGAACTTCCGCCCTCCTGACCGTGATCCTGGCCGCGCCGACCGGCGTCGCTCTCCCCGCGGCCGAACCGTCCCAGGACGGCGAGCGCGCCGCGCGCCCGGCCCCGAACATCCTCTTCGTGCTGGCCGACGACCTGGGTTGGGGCGATCCCTCCTGCTACGGGAACCCGGACTACGACACCCCCAACATCGATCAGCTCGCCGCCCAGGGCAGCCTGTTCACGAACTTCTACGCGGCCGCGCCGACGTGCAGCCCCAGCCGCGCCGCCTTCATGTCCGGGCGCTTCCCGGCCGAACTCGCGATCCACGGGCCCCTGCACGTGGACCAGGAGGACGACGGGGTCGAGTGGCTCGACGCGCGGCTGCCCAACGTGGCGAACGTCCTGGCCAGCGCCGGCTACCGCACGGCGCACTTCGGCAAGTGGCACCTGGGCGCGCCGGCCGAGGGCGCGCCGACCCTCGAGGAATACGGCTTCGACCGGGCCCGGATCGCCAAGCGCTGGGACGGCGAGCGCAGCCTGTGGCGCACCGACCGCGCGGGCTCCTCGCGTCAGATCGTCGACGAGGCCCTGGACTTCATCGACGCCGAGGACGAGCGGCCCTTCTACGCCCAGCTCTGGCTGCTCGACCCCCACGCACCCCTCTCGACCGAGATCCCGCGGCTCGAGAACTACGCCGTCTTCGGGCCGCCCTCCGGCAATCCGCCCGGGGCCAAGGCCCTCTACGCGGCCCACGTGGGCGAGCTCGACGTGCAGCTCGGGCGGTTGATGAACGCCCTCTCCAAGCGTCGACTGAACCGCAACACGATCGTGATCTTCGCCTCCGACAACGGGCCCGAGGTGCAGGACATCCGCAACGCGAGCTACTCCGCGGCCGGCAGCTCCGGGCCCTTCCGCGGCACCAAGCGCAGCCTGTACGAGGGCGGCCTGCGGGTGCCCTTGATCGTGCGCTGGCCCGGTCGCGTGCCGGCCGGGCGGATCGAGCGCGAGGCCGTGGTCTCGGGGGTCGACTTCCTGCCGACCCTGGCCCGGATGGGGCGCGCGGAGCTGACGCCGGAGACGGAGCTCGACGGCGAGGATGTCAGCGACGTGTTCTTCGGCGCCTCGCGGCCGCGCGGCACGCCGCTGTTCTACGAGTCGCGCGTGGTCCAGCAGGGTCGCTACATCGATCGCAGCCCCTCCCTGGGTCTGCGCGACGGCGAGTGGATGCTGCTGCTCGAGCCCGACGGCGGTCGCACCGAGCTCTTCAACCTGGTCCGCGATCCGGTCGAGCTGCGCAACCTGGCGGAGGCCGAGGCCGAGCGGCTCGAAGCCCTGCGCGCCGCGGCCCTCGAGTGGTTCGCGGGTCTGGCGCCGCGCGATCCCGCGGGCAGCTTGGGTCTGGATCCGTGGCCGTGGGTGGTCGGCCGCTGAGGGCGGCTATCATCCCGCCCGTGCCCTTCGAAGATCCCACCTGGTTGACCGTCAGTCTGCTCCTCGTCGCGGGCTTCATGCTCCTGGCCAAGGGCGCGGATTGGCTCGTGACGGGTTCCAGCGCCCTCGCGCGCCGCATCGGCGTCAGCAGCCTCGCGATCGGCCTGACGGTGGTGGCCTGGGGCACCTCGGCACCGGAGGTGGTGGTCTCCTCCATGGCCGCGCTGCAGGGCGCCAGCGCGATCAGCCTGGGTAACGTCCTGGGCAGCAACATCGCCAACATCGGCCTGGTGCTCGGCGCCTGCGCGATGGTCATGCCGCGGGTCCTGGAGCATCGCCTGGGTCGCCGCGACACGGTCTGGCTGTTCGGTTCCCTGGCCGGCCTGTGGCTGGTCTGTGCCGACGGAGCGTTGACGCGCCTGGACGCCATCGCGCTCTTGGTGCTGTTCGCGATCTACAACGGCGTGTTGTGGATCACCGCGCGGGAGCGGGGCGGCGAGGGCGAGGTCGAGGGAACCGCGAACCGCAATTCGATCCTGCTGACGGTCTCGGGCATGGTCGGTGTCGCGGTCGGCGCCTGGGCCATGGTCGAGGGCGCCAAGGCCGGCGCCGTGAAGCTCGAGGTGGACGAGCGCATCGTGGGCCTGACGGTGGTCGCGGTCGGCACGTCGCTGCCCGAGCTGGCCGCGGGCCTCGGAAGCGCCTTCAAGGGCGAGGCCGAGATCAGCATCGGCAACGTGGTCGGCAGCAACGTGTTCAACCTGCTCGCCGTACTCGGCATCGTCGGCGTCGTGCGGCCCCTGACGGCGGAGGCGATGGGCGACGACGCCAGCCGTGCCGAGCTCGCGGCGGCCTTCGAGGGCGCCCTCTCCACCGACCTGTGGATCGTGCTGGCCTTCAGCGTGGCCGCGATCGTCCTTCCCGCCATCGGCGGCGCGCGCCTGGGGCGCGTGAAGGGCGCGGCGTTGCTCGGGGCCTACTCGATCTACACCTGGACGCTGTTCCAGGGCTGAGGGGCGACCAGCCGACCGACCGCCGAGCACCGGATGGACGCTTCGCTGCTCGTCGCGACCCGGCGCTCAAGCGCCCATGGCCGGGCGGGCGTCGCCCTCGTCCGCCCCGGCCTCGCGACCGTCTTGGACCGGCGGCCCGATCAACTCGAAGGCCAAGGGGTACTCGAAGAACTTGCCGTTGCCGGCGCGGATCGCCGCGACCAGGGGCAGGGCGAGGTCGATCAGGATCAGCACCGCCAGGGCCGGGAAGCCGATCAGGATCAGGCAGAGCGGGATCGTGACCAGCTTCATGATCCAGATCGAGAGCTGGAAGTTGAGGCTCGCCCGGGCGTGGCGCTCGACCTCCGGGTCCTCGCGGCCCTTGGTGATCCAGATCACGAAGATCGGAATCAGGTCCCCCAAGATCGGCAGGACGTAGAAACCGTAGGCGCCCAGGTGGGAGAGCACGCGCCAGGTCGTCGGGCCGGGCGTCACGGCTTCGGCCGCGTCCACCGGGGTGGAGGGACGCCGGGCGCGGAGGGGTTCTTGGGGTCGTTCCATGGGCGGCTGGCGGGTGGCCGGGGTGCCCCGCGGGGCTCCAGGGCGCCGGGACAGTCCTTGTTGGGATCTGCCGCCAGGCCCTTCCACCACCGCCCATTGGGAGGCACGGACCTGGACCGAGGAATTTCGCCGCTCCCGAGGTTCCCCTGGGCGTCCAGTCCCCGTTCGTGGATCCTGGTGGGCTCCCGTGCGGGGTCTGCGCGGAGCAGGCCCCATCGGCCCCGGCAATCGACCATGGTTGAAGTGAAGATCAAGGGCACCGTGTCCCCCAACGGCCAGGTCGCGGCCGGTGAGGGCTTCAAGGTCGTGGAACTCGGCCGCCACGCGAGTGGCTGGAAGCGCTTCCGCGTCAAGATCGAGTCGATCGAGCTGCTCGCCTCGGTGGAGAGCGTCAAGTCGACGTCCAAACGTGCCACGGACGCGGGCGATCCCGCGGCCGGCCTGGAGTTCAAGGCGCGGCCGACGATCGAGAAGATCGACCCGCCGAAGAAGAGCTTCGTCGTCGTCTCCGGGTACACCCGGCCTCCACACGGCAAGCCCGCCGGCGGCCACCACGGTTTCTCCTTCGTGGCCGTGGGCGAGAGCCCCGGCTGCTAGCCCGGATCGATCCCTTCCGCCGGCGATCGCCGGCGGCGGCCTGACTCGCGCAGCGCAGCGCGCGGCCGCACTGGGATCCGAGTCGATCCGGGCTGACTACTCCCCTTCGGATCCCAGTGGAGCGCGCATGGCGGCGCGCAGGCCGAGATTGGAGAAGCTGCTGCGCGCGGCGTGGCGTTCGCGGAAGGTCACCCGCGCCTCCTGGTGCGAGCTGGTGAAGGCTCCGCCGCGGGCCACGTGGTCCGCGTCCGGGTCGAGCGCCGGTTCGCCGGGCGCGACGCGTTCCCCGCGCCCGAACCACAGGGGTGGGGCCCCGGGGTCGTCCTCCGCCGGGTAGGGCCCGAAGGCGTCGGCGCACCACTCGTAGACGTTGCCCGCCACGTCGTGAAGGCCGTAGGCGTTCGCGGGGAAGCTGCCCACGGGACCGTGCACCACGAAGGGGTCGGTGTGCTCGGGGTTCTTGGCCAGGTAGATCGCCCACTGCGAGGGCGCGCCGGGGATCGCCGCGGCGACGCCGTCGACCAGGTTGGCGGCGTCGCGCAGGGACGCGGGGTCGTCGCCGGTGGGCCAACGATCGTCGCTGCGAGCCGAGGCCGCGACCTCGAACTGGGCCTCGGTGGGCAGCTCCAGCCCGACCGTGGCGAGCACCGCCACGGCCTCCGACCAGCGCACGTTCTCGACGGGGTTCAGCGGCGTGATCGTGATCGAGTCGTCGCCCGAGTCCTCGTAGCGGTAGGCGCTGGGGTTGGCACCGGCCAGGCGCTCCCACTGCGCCTGGGTCAGCTCGTGCTTGGCCATCAGCCACGGATCGAGGTAGACGGTGTGCAGTCGCCGTTCGTCGTCCCGGGCCAGGGGGTCGTAGAGCTCGTCGCCCGGCTCGGCGCCGTTCCCGAGCAGGTCGTCGCCGCCGGGCACCAACACCAGCACTACGGCGGACCCGGCGCCCAGCTCCAACCGTCCGTCCGCGCCGCGCCGTGGTGCTGCGCCGGTGGCCAGGTGAGCGAACTCGAGCAGCCCAGAGAGTGGATCGACACCCAAGGGCGCGAGGCGCCGGTCGGGGACCAGGGCGATGCCGCCGTAGGGGCCCGCGGGGTCAGCGGCCACCGCGGCGGCGTCGCGCCAGGCGGCGCGGGCCTCGTCACCCGCCTGCCAGGCGACCATCGCCCGCGCTGACTCGAGCCGGTCCTCGACGCCCAGGCCGAATTCCGGGGTCGTTCCGCGCCGCGGCCCGGGCACCAGGCCCGCCAGGGCGTCCAGGCGGCGCTCGATCGAGTCGCGCTCGGGACTGCCCGCAGAGGCCAGGGCGGCGGCAAAGGGCACGCCGCCCAAGCCCAGAGCATCCGCGGCGGAAACGCTCCCCGAACGCAGGCTGTCCGCGGCGGCCGCGGCCTCGCCCGCCATGGCGCGCAGGTCGATCACGATCTCTTGCGGGAAGCCGCTGCGCTCCAACACGGCGGCTGTGCGCTCGATGCGGCGGGCCTCGTCCAGGGCCTGCGCGCGCTGTTGGCTCTCGGGTCCCCGGCGCGGCAGGGCGGCGGAGGACTTGACCACGCGGCTGTCGTACCAAGCACCGATGGTGCCGGCGCCGAACTCGGTGCGCGCCAACTCGAGCACCGCGTCGGCCTCGGCGATCCAGGCTTCGTAGGCCTCGATCAGCGATGGATCGATCGACTGCAGCTCGGACGCCGAGCGCTCCAGCTCGTCCAGCCGCGCGATCGACGCGTAGTTGTCCCGTGCGCTCTCCAGGCTCTGGGCCTCGAGCGCCTTCTCGGCGGCCCGCGCCTCGCTGGCGAGCCATCCGGCGCCCGACAGGCAGGCCAGGAGCAGCCCGGCCGCAACCGCGCCGGACAGGGCTCGGTTGCGTTCGATCCACTTGGCCGCGGAGACGAGCACGCCGGTGCGGTGGGCGCGCACCACGCGCCGCTCGAGGTAGGCGCGCAGGTCGTCGACGAAGTCGCCGACGTCGGGGTAGCGGTCCGCGGGCTCGGCCGCCATGGCTCGCCGGCAGATGGCGCGCAGCTCGGCCGGCGCTTGGGGCGCGGCCTCGTCGATGGACAGGGGGCGCGTCTGGCGCACCCGGTCGTAGAGGGTGTCGAAGTCGTCCGCCGCTCGCCCGAGCTCGCCGTAGGGAGCGTGCCCGGCCAGCACGTGGTAGAGGATCGCGCCCAGGGCGTATTCGTCCGACGCCGGACCCACGTCACCGTGGCGACCCTGGGCCTGCTCCGGCGACATGTACGCCAGGGTTCCAAGGACCGTGCCCTCGCGGGTGGTGGTCGGGTCGGCGTGGTCCGATTGCGAGCGGTCGCGACCGTCGGTCACGACGGACGCCGGCTCGACGGTCGGGCTCGCGTAGGCGTCGACCTCCGCGACGACCTCCTCCTCCTCGCCGACCAGCCGCGCCAGGCCCCAGTCCATCACGTACACGGCGCCGAACGCCCCGACCATGATGTTGTCGGGCTTCAGGTCGCGGTGCACCACGCCGCGGCTGTGGGCGTAGGCCACCGACTCGGAGGCGCGCACCAACGTCTCGATGGCGCGTTCGCGGTTCCAGGTGATGCCGCCGGCGACCTTGGCCGCGGGGTTGTCGCCGCTGGCGTGCAGGGCGCGGATCGCGTCGCCGAAGCACACGCCGTGCACGAGCTGCATGGCGAAGAAGGGGCGCCCGTCCGGCTCCACGCCCACGTCGTAGACCGGCACCACGCCCGGGTGCTCGAGCTGGGCCGTGACCTGGGCCTCGTCGATGAAGCGCCGCACCAGCGAGGGGTCCGGCCGCCCGCCGCGCATGCGGTCCGGGCGCAGGCTCTTGAGCGCCAGCTCGCGCCGCAGGGAGCGGTCGGTGACCCGGTGGATCACGCCCATGCCGCCCTGGCCGATCTTGCGGCCGCGGTGGAAGCGGTCGGAGTTCGGTCCCAGCCGGCGCAGCTCCTCGATCCGTGCGCGCAGCTCGTTGCTGGCCTGGATCTCCTCGTCCAGGGCGAAGCGCAACAGGGCCGAGAGGTGCTGGCGCGCCCGCCCCTGGTCGCCCTCCTCGAGGGCGTCCAGGAAGTCGTCGAGGTCGCGGTCCGACAGGACGGTCTCGCTCTCCAGGCGCGCCGAGCGTTCCTCGGTGTCGAGGTGCATCAGCTCCTCGAACCAGCGCTCGAAGGCCTGATCGCGGACCGAGTCCTCGCGGACTGAATCCTCGCGGGAGGGGTCTCGGGGTTCGTTCTGCTCGCTGGCCATCGATCTCTCCGGGCGGGACTCCCCCCTAGGGAAACGGAATCGCGGCCCCGATCGATCCAATCGGCGCGCGAATCTCGAACGGCGTGGCTGCCGAGGCCGCGGTACCGACCGTCAGCGCGTGCTCAGGGCGCAGCCGATCAGGCGGTAGAGCAGCCGGGCGCCCACGTTGGCGTCCCAACTGGCACCCGGCGCCTCGCCGGTGACCTCGGGGTGCTCGGCCACCTCCACCAGGTCGCAGCCCACGACCTTCTTGCCGGCGGCCGCCAGGCGCACCAGCCACAGCATGGTCTCGTTCCAGGACAGGCCGCCGGGGACCGGGGTGCCCGTCTGGGGGCACAGGGAGGGGTCCAAGCCGTCCACGTCGAAGGTGATCCAGACGTGCTCGGGCAGGCGCGCCAGGTGCTCGTCGACCACCGGCCGCAGGTCCGCGCCGGACATGCGGGTGGCCGCCCAGCGGTCGTCGAACAGGGTCGTGATGCGCTCGGGGTGGGCGCCGATCCACTCGGCCTCCTCGTCGCACAGGTCGCGGACGCCGACCTGGACCACGTGGCCGATCCCGTCCAGGTGCTCGACCACGTTGCGGAGGATCGAGGCGTGGCTCCACTCGAAGCCCTCGTAGGCCAGGCGCAGGTCCGCGTGGGCGTCGAAGTGCAGGATCCCGAGCCCCGGGTGGGCGCGGGCGGCGGCGCCGATGGCACCGAAGGGCACGGCGTGGTCGCCGCCGAGGATCACGGGCAGCCGGCCCTCGGCCAGGAGCGCCGCGGTGTGGGCGTGGACCACGCGGTTGAGCTCCGCCCCGGCCTCGTTGACCCCGGCCAGGTCCGCCTCGAGGGCCGCGTTGCCCTCGACCACGCCGCCCGCAGCGATCACCCGCCGGGCGGGCTCGAAGGCCGCCGCCTGCAGGGCCGCGACCCGCGGGTCGGCCTCGCGCATCACGATCCCGGAGCGCCAGGGAGCGCCGAACAGGCGGTCGAAGAGGTCGACCTGCAGGCTGGCGGTCGCGACCGCCTCGGGGCCGGCGGCGGCCCCCGGGCGGAAGGAGGTCGTGGCGTCGAAGCCCACCGGGATGACGTGGACCGCGGCCTGCTCGGGGTCGCTGCCGAGGCCGAAGAGACCCGCATCGGGATCGGCGGCGGCGTTGGGGTCGAAGCTCTCGGTTCTCATGGGCAGGTGCATCCTGGGGCCCGCAAGGCCGCTCTGGCACGCTGATTGTGGCGGATCTGACCTCGAACCCAAGAGTTCGAGCCATGGCGCCGTTCCCAGGTCGGAGCCCGGGCGGGAAGCCTCCCGCGCGCTCTGCCACACCGATTGCCCCGCCGAGCCCCTGTTCGGGCGCCGCGGGCTGAGTCCGAGAACCGCATGGACGAGCGAACCGACGGCGAACTCCTGACCGCTTGGGTCAAGGGCGACCAAGGAGCCTTCACGACCCTGGTCGAGCGACATCAGACGGTGCTCCTGCGGCACGCGCGGGCCCTGTTGGGTCCTGGCGGCGCCGCCGAGGACGTGGTCCAGGAGGCCTTCGTGCGCCTGGCGCGGCGACCTCCGGCCCTCGCGGCGGACTCGGTGGGCGATGGGGAACGCGAGACCGCGCAGCTGCGCGGCTGGCTCCACACGGTCACGAGGAATGCAGCCATGGACATGATGCGAAGCGACGCGCGGCGGACACGCCGCGAGAGCGAGGTGGCGCCCGAGGAGGCCACCGGCGGGGGGCTCGACGGCGTCGAGGCCGAAGACACCCGCGAGGCCGTGGAGCGCGGCCTCGACCGCCTGCCGCCGGCCCAGCGCGAGGTGCTGGTGCTGCGGCTCGTCGGCGAGCGCAGCTACCGCGAGATCGCCGAGATCACCGGCCGCAAGACGGGCACGGTCGGCTGGCTGATTTCGGAGGGGTTGAAGGCCCTGTCGAACGAGCTCGCGCACCTCTGCCCGGCCACGGCCGGCGGCGAAGGGGGTGCGCTGTGAGCGGGAAGCGACGGGACGAGCCGCGGGACGAGCCGCGAAACGGCGGGAACGAACAACTGCACCGCGAAGGTGCCGGAGACGCGATGGAACGATTCGACGAAGTGAACGAGCCGACCGAGCACGACGAGCAGCACGAGCGCCTGTGCGCGCTCCTGCTCGGCGAGTTGGAGGGCGCCGACAAGGCGGCCCTCGAGCGCGAGCTCGAGGGCGACGAGGCCCTGCGCGCCGAGCGCGATCGCCTGGCGGCGACCCTGGGCCTGTTGCGCGAGCACCTGCCGCTCGGTGGAGCGAGCGCCACGGGCGCGGCGACGCGAACCGCGGCCGAGGTGGCCGCGACGGCGGTGGCCGCGGCCTCCGCGGAACCGGGCGCAGCGAGCGGCGGACTGGAGAGTGGAGCGACCGTCCACTCACTCGACGCGGCGCGCGGCGGCGGTAGCAACCGTGGCAGCGGCGGTGGGAGTTCGCCCGGAAGCGGCTCCTTCGTGGCCCGCCAACCTTGGCTCTCGGCCGCAGCCGCGCTGCTGTTCCTGGGCGGCGCCACCTGGGTCGGCTTCGCCACGCGGCCGATGATCGCGAACCTCTCGGACCGCCTGGCCAGCGCCGACATGGCCCCGGCCTCGACGGCGCGGCCACCGGTTCGATCCGAGGCCTCCGAGGGCGGCGCGCGCCTGGCCTTCCGCGAGCAGGTCGCGGCCGGGGTCGACCCGAGCGCCGCCGATCGCGAAGCGCTGATCGATGCGCGGCTGGCGGAGTTGCGGGCCGATGGCGCGGTGGTCTTGGACTCGATGGAGGACCTCCGCCGAGTCGTCGAGGACGGAGCTCCGATCGGCTCGCGCGACTCGGTGCACAGGGCGGGGCAGTTGCCGGGGCTCGGCTACGGCAGGGGGCAGGCCCTGTCCCCCGAGGAGTCCGAGGCGGCGTTCCGCGCCATCGGCGGAGTCCTGGTCGAGGATCAGGCCCAGGCCGAAGCGGCGTTGAAGCTGGTCGAGCAGTTGACCGAAGCGCTGGGCTATGCGGAGCAGGGTGCTGGCATGGCGCCCGCTGAGCCCCGCCAGTCCGAAGGGGCGCTCGACGCGCAGCAGATCAAGGGCGGCGAGAGCTTCCTGGGAACGGAGGGGGCACAGGGAACGATCCTCTGGAGCGTCTCTTCGTCGGAGTCGTTGACGATCGAGGACGTTGCGCGCCTCTACGTGGAGAACGGCGGCGGAGCGGGAGGGGCCTTCGTCGGGTCCGTGTCGGCCGAGCCGGAGGCCTCCTTCGAGGTCACGCCGCAAGCCGCGGAGCAGCTCAGGAGCCTCGGCTATCTGGACGAGTCCCCGAAGGCGGGTCGCACCCCCGCGGCGAAGTCTGGCTACATCGTCACCGGGAGCGACCGCGAGTCGGCCCAGGGCGATGCGAGGAGCCCATTCGATTCCGGCTCCTTCAACGATGTGATCGGCGTGGGCGGCGGTGCAGGCGGTGCGGCGCCCGCCGAAATCGCCGCGCCGGGTCGCGATTCGCTCGAACTCGAGCGGTCGGCCACGGGCGCCTACCGCGGAGCCAGCGACACGCGCGCGCCGTCGACGACTCCGGCGCCCAAGGGTCCGGCCAGCGGCGGTCCTGCGGGGCCGACGTCGCCGGGGCCTACCGGCACGACGGGCGGCAGCTTCGCCCCCGCGACGACGACGGGCTCGGGTGATTTCTTTCTCGGCACTGGCGAGAGCGCTCCCGTCGAGGAACGCGCCAGACGCCGGGAACTCGGTTTCCTGGGCTACGCCGAGGACGACGGCGAGGCGGCCTTCGGGGTCACGCTGACGCGAGGCCTCGGCAGGGACTTCGTCGATCAGATCCTGGGCCAGCTCGGCATCGAGCGCTCGGCCCTGCCCGACGTGCTCGAGGCCCTGGGCTACCTGAACTCGGGCTACTCGGGTGACCTGGCGGACGACGTCGGCCGCGCGGCCGTGGAGCGCTTCGTCGAGACCAAGCGCGCGGAGATCCTGCGTGCCGAGGCCGAGGCGCAGCTCGAGAGGCTGCTCCTCGACTGCCGTCGGCGGATGGGCGAGTCCCTGGATCTGATGTACTTCCGCCACTGGGGCGAGCGGCCCTTCATGGAGACCTCTGCCGACCCCCTGTCGACCTTCAGCGTCGACGTGGACACGGCCAGCTACGCCCTGGCGCGCAAGATGCTGATGAACGGCACCCTGCCGACCCGCGCGCAGGTGCGCACCGAGGAGTTCGTCAACTACTTCGACGCGGACGTGCCGGCGCCGACCGAGGACGTCTTCGCGATCCACACGGACCTGGGGCCCTCGATCTTCGGCGGCTCGGCTCTGGATAGTGGCGACGGCGGCAAGTGGATGCTGCGCGTGGCCGTGGCTGGGCGCGAGGTGGCCGACAGCGAGCGCAAGCCGCTGAACCTGACCTTCGTGATCGACACCTCGGGCTCGATGAAGCGCGAGGACCGGCTCGGCCTGGTCAAGGACACCCTGCGGCAGCTTCTGACCAAGCTCGACTCGCGCGACGCGGTCACGATCGTGGGCTTCGCCAACGTGTCGCGGGTGATCCTGCCGCGGACTTCTGCGGCCAACCGCGGCGTGATCGAGGCGGCGATCCTCTCGATGGCGGCCGACGGCGGCACCAACGTGCAGGCGGGACTCTTGGACGGCTATCGCCTGGCGGCGGAAGGCGTGGCAGCGGCTGGCGCCGGTTCGCAGACGAACCACCGCGTCGTGCTGCTCTCCGACGGCGTCGGCAACATCGGCGAGACCGACCAGAACGCCCTGCTGGAGCAGGTGGCCGGGGCGCGCGCGACCGGCGTGTACCTCAACACCATCGGCGTCGGCATGGGCAACCACAACGACGTGTTCCTGGAGCAACTCGCCGACCGCGGCGACGGCATCTGCAACTACGTCGACACGCCGCTCGAGGCCCGCAAGGCCCTGGTGGAGAACTTCACCGGCGCCTTCGAGACCATCGCCCGGGACGTGAAGATCCAGGTCGAGTTCGACCCGACGCGAGTGGCGAGCTATCGCTTGCTCGGCTACGAGAACCGCGCCCTGGCGAACCGCGAGTTCCGCCAGGACGACGTGGACGCCGGCGAGGTGGGTGCGGGGCACGTGGTGGTCGCGCTGTACGAGCTGGACGGGGTGCGGCTGTCGGACGACGGCGGGGCCCTGGCCACGGTGCGGGTGCGCTTCAAGCCGCCCTTCGAGTCAGGGGTGGACCGCACCGCCGACGCCTACGAGCCCCCGGCCGACGACGTCGCCCGGGAGATCGAGGCGCAGGTGAGCGGGAGCGCGGCGACCTGGGCCTTCGAGGCCAGCCCGGTGGGCTTCCAACGGGCGATCTGCGCCGCCCAGGTGGCCGAGGTCCTGCGCCGCTCGGGTTACGCCCGGGGCGACTCGGTGGAGGAGCTGTCGGAACGCTGCCTCGAGGTGGCGGATCGGGGCTCGGACGAGTCCTTCCGCGAGCTCGCGGCGATCGTCGCCGCGAACCGCGCCGCGATCGAAGCGAACCTGCCCCCGGCCGAGGGACCTCAGGCGACCGTCGATCGACTGAAGTACCTGCGCTACGAGCTGGAGCGGGAGCGCGAGGCGAGCGGCTCGGCGGACGCGAATGTGGTGGCCAGCCTCGAAGGGCAGATCGCCGAGCTCGAGGAGGAGCTGCGCGCGGCGTACCTCGGCGTGTCACTCGCCGAGGAGCGCTGAGGCACTGGCGGTAGGCGTTCGTACGGTGCCAGGCACAAAACCGCCGCCTACGCGGACCGGCCCTCTGCCGCCAACGGCGGCAGAGGGCCGGTCCGCGTAGGCGGCGGTTTTGTGCCTGGCACCGTACGAACGCCTACCGACATCCTCACTCCGCCATCACCACTCCGTCACCCCGCGCGAGCAGCTGCGCTACCTTCTCCGCGCGCCCCTCGAGCACCGCGCGTTGGTTCACATACCCCTTGTCGGTGATCTCGCCAGCGTCGATGCTCGGCGGCGCCTCCAGGAACAGGGCCGCCTCGATCCGCAGCGCATTGCCGCAATGGGCCTCGTTGTGCCGCGCCAGCGCTTGCCCCAGGGCCCCGCGCACGCGCGGATCCGCGCAACGCTCGGCGAGCCCGGTCCCCGCCGGCAGGTCCGCCGTCAAGCGCTCCACAACCCCGGGATCCGGCCAGACCAGCGCGCCGATTCCATCGGTGTCGTGCCCGCACAGCACCGCGTCGCTGACCAGACCCTCGCAACTCGCGAGGAACGTCGGCCGCAGGATCCCCACGTTGACCCAGGTCCCCGACGAGAGCTTGAAGTCCTCGACCACGCGGCCGTCGAAGACGATGCCCAGCTCCGGACGCTCCGGATCCGCGAGGACGCCCGCGTCGCCGATGCGGTAGAAGCCATCCTCGTCGAACGCCTCGCGCGTGAGGTCCGGGCGCTTCCAATAGCCCGGAGTGACGTTCGGCCCCTTGACGCGCAGCTCGAGCTTCGAGCCGCTGGGCACCATGGCGATCTCGGTGCCCGGCACCGGCAGGCCGATCACGCCGGCGCGCGGGATGGGAAAGTGCACGGCTGTCGCGAGGGGCGACGTCTCGGTGGAGCCCCAGGCCGAGGCCATGAAGACGCGGTGTCCGGCGTGCTTCAGGGCCAGGGCCTCCATGCGCTCCCACAGGTCCTGGGGCAGGGCGGCGGCGGCGTAGAAGACCATCTCGAGGCGCGAGAAGAAGTTCGCCGCCAGGGCCTCGTCGCGCTCGAACTCGCCGATCAGCATCGCGTAGCCGCGCGGCACGTTGAAGTAGTGGGTCGGCGCGACGTCAGCCAAGTTGTCGAGGGTCGGCTGCAGTCGGCCGGGGGCGGGCTTGCCTGCGTCGACGTAGAGGCTGCCGCCGTTTCGAAGGACCATGTCGAAGTTGTGGTTGCCGCCGAAGGTGTGGCTCCAGGGCAGCCAGTCGACGATCACGGGCGGGCGCTCGGCCAGAAAGGGCCAGACCTGGGCTTGGGCCTGGACGCTGGAGCACAGCATCGCCTGGGTGTTGATCACGCCCTTGGGCAGGCCGGTGGAGCCGCTGGTGAACAGGATCTTGGCCACGCTGTCCGGACCGACCGCGGCGAAGGCGGTCTCGACCGCGGGGCCCGACTCGCTCTCCAGCAGCTCCCGCACGCAGAACGAGGGCGCGGCACCGGACGAAGGCAGGGGCGAGGTCGACCAGAGCCGCGCGGCGTCGGCCGGGGCGGCGTCGGCGATAGCGGTCGCGAAGAGCTCACCGTTCTCCGCGAAGACCGCGCCGGGCTCCAGCAGCTCGAGCATCCCGCGCAGCCTGGTGCGGTCGGCAGTGAGCAGGGAGTAGGCCGGCGAGATGGGCGCCACGGGCACGCCCACCTGCATGGCGGCCAGGGCCAAGAGGCCGTGGTCCACCGAGTTGTCCGAGAGGATCGCCAGGGGGCGCGCGGGGCCCAGGCCGAGCTCGAGCAGCCGGGCCGAGAGGGCGTCGACGCCGCGTCGGGCGCTGGCGTAGGTCACCTCGCGCCAGCCGCGGGCGCCGGCGGCGCGCTCGGCCAGGAAGGTCCGCGAGCCGGCGCGGTCGGCCCAGGCGCGTAGGTGGATCCCGAGCTGGGCGGCGTAGGGGCCGAGCTCCTGGGGCGAGCGCAGGACCAGGCTGCCGTCGGAGCGTCGCTCGACGTCGACGGCGGCCGGCGCGAGGGTCGGCGTCTCGTTGGGGGGGGTCATCGTGGCTTCCTGTCGAGTTCGGGCGTGGCCGCGCGGGCGGGTGCCGCCTACCTTAGCGGGCCCCGCGGTTCGCTCGCTCGCGACCCCGCCTGGCGGCGACCCTCCCTCCATGCGATCTCAGACCTTCGTAGCCCTGGGCGCGACCCTCTGTGGGGTGGCCGTGATCCTCGGAGCCTTCGGCGCCCACGCCCTGAAGGACAGCCTCGATGGCGCGGGTCAGCTCGAGAACTGGCACACCGCCGTGCGCTACCAGGTTTGGCACGGGCTGGCCCTGATCCTGTGCGGCGCACTCGTGCCGCGGCTGCCCCTGGGTCGAGCGGTCGGAATCTGCTTCGGAGTCGGGGCCCTGCTCTTCTCGGGATCGATCTACGGCCTGGCCCTTGGCGGCCCGGGCGCGATCCTTGGCCCGATCACCCCCATGGGCGGCCTGTTGATGATCGTCGGCTGGGCGCTCCTGGGGAGCTCTGCGCTGCGCTCGACCGATCCGACCCCTCGCCCATGAAGCTGCACGCGCGACGGTACCTACTGCCGCTCTTGTGCCTGGCCCTCGGGGGCTGTGGCCTGTTCGGCTTCGGGCGCTCGGACGAGCCGCAACCCGAGCTCTACGACGCGGTGACCGCCGAGCCGCTGCCAGGGGACGTGCGCTGCTTCCTGTGTGGCGACCTGTACCTCGCCGCGAACCTCACGCCCGACAACCTCGACGTGCTCGAGCGCCGGGGCGTGGTGACGCTGATCGACCTGCGCCCGGCCGACGTGATCGAGCCCCTGCTGATCCGAGCCCTGCAGCTCGGCTTGCGTCCCGTCTCCCTGCCGGTCGACCAGGAGCTGCCGACCGACGCGCAGGTCGACAGGGTCCTGGCGGAGATCGCCCTCGAGCGCGACGGCCTGTTGTTGCTCACCTGTCAGACCGGGAGCCGCAGTGCGATCTTCTTCGCGATCTATCGCAGCGTCGTCGATGCTGTGCCGGTCGAGATCGCGCTCGAACAAGCCCGCTCGGCGGGGATGAAGCCCGGCGCGCCCGAGAAGCTGGTGCGCGACCAGGTCGAGCGTCTGGGCGGAGTCGGCGCTCAGGCCAGCTCGACCAACTGAGCCATCGTCTCGGCGATCTGGTCGGCTTGGGCCGCGTCGATGCAGGCGGGCGGCATGGCGTACAGCACGTCGCCCAGGGGGCGCAGCAGAACCCCACGCTCGATCGCCGCCGCGCGCAGCCGCGGGCCGAGACTGGCCAGGTAGCCCTCCGGCGCGCCGTCGGCCGGCACCACGTCAACCGCGACGATTCCGCCGGTTCGGCGTAGATCGCGCGCGCGCGGGTCGTCGCCGAGGCGCTCGCGCAGCCGCGCTTCGATGCGCGCCCCGGCGGCGTCCAGCAGGCCGGGCGTGTCGCGCTCCTGAACCAGTGCGAGGGACGCGAGCGCCACGGCGCAGCCGATCGGGTGGGCGGTGAAGGAGTGGCCGTGGAAGAAGGTGCGCGTGCGATCCTCGGAGAGAAAGGCCTCGAAGTACTCCTCGCGCGCGAGGGTCGCGGCCATCGGCATGAAGCCCCCGGTCAGGCCCTTGGCCAGGCACATGAGGTCCGGCTCCACGCCGGCCTGACCGCAGGCGAAGAGGCTGCCGGTGCGCCCGAATCCGGTCATGACCTCGTCGGCGATCAGCGGCAGGCCGCGCGCCGCCGTGGCCGCCCGCGCGTCGCGCAGGACGTCGTGGCCGTGCATCCGCATGCCGCCGGCCCCCTGGACCAGGGGCTCGACGATGACGCCCGCGGCGCGCTCGCCCAGTTCGTCGAGGGCCGCCGCGAAGGCGCCCAGCTCGGGACGAACGCGGCGCACCTCGAACAACATCGAGGCGAAGGTGTGGAAGAAGGGGTCGGGGTCGCCGACGGACATGGCGCCGAAGGTGTCCCCGTGGTACGAGCCCTCGAGCGCCACGAACACGCTGCGCTGGGGCTCGCCGCCCAGGGCATGGCGCTGGTAGGCCATCTTCAAGGCCACCTCGACCGCACTGCTGCCGTTGTCGGAGAAGAACAGGCGCGTCAGCCCCCGGGGCGCCAGGGGCAGCAACGCGTCGGCCAGGTCCAGAGCTGGAGCGTGGGTGGTGCCGGCGAACAGCACGTGGTCGAGCCGCAAAGCCTGGGCACGCATGGCCTCGATCAGCTGCGGCTCGCCGTGCCCGTGCAGGCAGACCCACCAGGACGAGATGGCGTCGATCAGTTGCCGCCCGTCGGCCAAATCCAAGAGCGCACCGCGGGCGCCCACGACGGCCAGGCGCTCACGATCGACCGCGTGTTGGGTGTAGGGGTGCCACTGGGTCCGCCGATCGCGGGCGAGGAACGACTCGGAGGGATCGCTCATCGCACCGGGGTCGCCGCCGACGGGTTCGAATCTTGGCGCGCGGCGGACGGAGGATGGGGACGGGGCGGTCTGACGAGTACCTGGCCCAGGCTAGCGCCGCGATGGCTGCGAGCAACTGCGACCCACTTTGCAACCGATGCCTGGTCGAGCGGGGCGAGAGGTTCGAGGACGAAGACGTGCGGGATGCCGGTGGTCTCGATCAATGTCCGCTCGTTGGAGGGATGGCGCTCACCGACCAGAAACAGGGCGGCGAGCTCGAGCCCACGGGCGCGGGCCGCCTCGACCGAGAGCAGGGTGTGGTTCAGGGTCCCCAGCCCACTGCGAGCCACCAGCACCAAAGGAACCCGGATTTGCTGTAACCAATCGATCTGGAGCCAGTCCATCCGGTAGGGAACGAGCAAGCCCCCTGCCAGTTCGACGATCCACAGGCGCTCCGCGGAGCGTGAGCGGATCTCGGCCAGCTTGGGTGCGAGTTCTTCCACCGGCAGCACGTCGCCGGCGTGGGTCGCCGCCTCATGGGGCGATGCGGGCAGCGGGTACCGACGCAGGGGATTCTCGAACACCGAGCCCGGCGCGCCCGCCAACCGCATCACCTCGAAGGTGTCGTCCGCGTCCGTCGCGCTCTGTCTTCGGCTCGATCCGGCGTGCGCTTCGGCGCTCGTCGGATCGACGCCGGTCTGCACCGGTTTCCAATAGCCGGCCGGCCCCGTCCCGGCGGCGGCGTGAAGTGCCATGGCACTGACCACTGTCTTGCCGACGTCGGTGTCGGTTCCGGCGATGACGAAGCAGGGTGCGGACGGTCGGGCCGGGCTGGGCTCTGTGGTCTCGGCCGAGGCCTTGGTCGCGATCGAGAGGTTGAGTGGGATCGAGTTGTCGAACTGGCCCGAGAGGGTCCCGCCGGTGATGGCGGTGCCTGCAACGTCGATGTCGACGAGAGGAGGGGGGGTGGGGGCGGGGGGGGGGGGGGGGGCCCGGGGGAGCTCTGCACCCCAGCCAGGTCCTTCCAGCCTCGGGCCAAGAGCTCTGACAACTCCCGAGTCTCGTCCACGCTGTTGTGGGCGTGGGCCACCAACCTCAACCGCGACGTTCCATCCGGCACCGTCGGCGGCCGCACCGCCCGCACGGCGAACCCTCCTCGCTCAGCGACCTCCGCCAAGGCCAACGCCGACCCCTCGTGCCCAACCACCAGCGGCACGATCGCCGCCGCTGGAACGCGCAAGCCGAGCCGGTGCGCCAGGTCCCGGGCCATCGCCAAGCACCGCTCGCGCAAGTCCTCCGCCGCCGCCGCGCGCTCGACGGCAGCGGCGAAGGCCGCGGCGACCGCTGGCGGTGAGGCCGTGGTGAAGACGAACGTCCGCGCCCGCTGGACCAGGACCTCGCGCAGGGCCGATCCGCAGGCGACCACCGCTGCCGCCGAGCCCAGGGCCTTGCCACCCGTGACGATGCGCGCCGCCACCCGCTCCGATCCACAGCCTCGCTCCATGGCCTCGGCGAAGGCGCCGGCTCCCCGCGGGCCCAGCAAGCCTGCGGAGTGGGCTTCGTCGACGACCAGGTACGCGTTGTGGCGCTCGCACAGCTCGTGCAGCTCAGCCAGTGGCGCGAGGTCCCCATCCATGCTGAAGACGCCCTCGGTCAACACCAGCCGCCGGCGCGCGCCGCGACCCGCGACCAAGAGCTGCTCGACGTGCTCGAGGTCCAGGTGGCGATGCACCTTGGTGGTGGCCCTCGACAGTCGCGCCGCGTCGATCAGCGAGGCGTGGTTCAAGGCGTCGGACACGATCAGGTCCCCCGCGCCGGCCAGGGCGCCGACCACGCCGAGGTTCGCCTGGTAGCCGGTCGGAAACAGCAGCCCCGCCTCGGATCCGACCCATTCGGCCACTCTGCGCTCGGCCAACTCGTGGGACGGCAAGCGTTCCGACAGCAGGCGAGCCGCGCGGGAACCCGCCCCCTCGTTCTCCAGCGCCGCACGCGCCGCGGCGATCACCACCGGATCGCGGGCCAGGCCGAGGTAGTCGTTCGAGGTGAAGTCGATCCCCACCGACACCCGTTCCGTGCTGCGCCGCAATCCCCGTTGCTCGAGCCGTTCGAGCTCCGCGCGCAGCTCCCCCTCGAGCGGCCCTTGTGACCGGCCTCGATCGTCGCGCGGTGCCGTCATGTCGGACCGACTCGCCGCGAATCAGCGGCAGCCGCCGCCTTCGTTCGCGCCGGCGCTCGACGAATGATCCGCACTCGGCCGCGTGCCGCAGCTCCCGCCCGCCCGGCGCAGGGGCGCGAGCCCCAGCTTGTCGAACAAGCGCGCGTCGCTCGCCTCGCCGGGGTTGGGGGTCGTGAGCAGCTCGTCGCCCACAAAGATCGAGTTCGCGCCCGCCAGGAAGCACATGGCCTGGGTCGCCTCGTCCATCTCAGTGCGACCCGCGGAGAGCCGGATCACCGTCTTGGGCATCAGCACCCGCGCCGCCGCGACCACGCGCACCACATCGGTCCAATCAACCACTTGACCCTCACCCAGGGGAGTGCCCTCGACCTGGACGAGCTGGTTGATGGGGACGCTCTCCGGCTGGGGATCGAGCCCGGCGAGCTCGCACAGAAGCTCCGCGCGCGCGACCGTCGACTCGCCCAGACCGAGGATGCCGCCCGAGCACACGTGGATCCCCGCCGCTCGCACCCGCTCCAGGGTCTCGAGCCGATCGTCGTAGGTGCGGGTGCTCACGACCGAGTCGTAGTGGCTCCGCCCGGTGTCGAGGTTGTGGTTGTAGTAGTCCAGACCGGCCTCCGCGAGTCGCCCGGCCTGGGCCGCGTCGAGCATGCCGAGGGTCACGCAGGTCTCCAGGCCGAGGCCCTTGACCCGCCGCACCATCTCGATCACCGCGTCGAACTCGGCGCCGTCACGAACCGATCGCCAGGCCGCGCCCATGCAGAACCGGTCGGCCCCGCCCTCGCGGGCCCGCTCGGCCGCGCTGACCACCTCGTCCACCTGGGCCAGGGGGCTGCGCTCGACCGGCGTCTCGTAGTGGGCGCTCTGGGAGCAGTAGCCGCAGTCCTCCGGGCAGCCGCCGGTCTTGATGCTCAAGAGCTGCGAGCACTGGATCGCGCGCGGGTCGTGGTGCTCCCGATGGACCCCCGCTGCGGCGAAGACCAGGTCCAGGAGGGGCCGCGCGAGGAGTTCCTCGACCTCGGCCAGGGAGGGGGCGAGGGCGGTGGGCTTGAGGGTCTGGGACATCTTGGGGCTCTTCCGGCGAGCCCCCTATGCTATCGGCGCCGACGACCGGAGGAACCCCGCCCCCGCCGTCGAGCCCGGACCGAACCCCGATCGGCTCTCGGAACCTTCCCACCCCGCGCGCCCCCCCCCTGCCTATGACCCCCTCGGCCACCCCCGTCCGGCGCCCGAACTACTGGGACTACATCCGCGTCGAAGAGCTCCTCGCCCTCCAGGGCGGCCTGGCCTCCGACGAGACCGGCCTCTCCAACGACGAGGTCCTGTTCATTTCCGTGCACCAGGTTTACGAGCTGTGGTTCAAGCTCGTCCTGCGCGAGCTCGGTGTCGTTCGCGACCTCTTCCGGGCCGATCACGTGGCCGAGACCGCCCTGGCCGGCGCGGTCCACGGCTGCCAGCGGATCACGACCATCCTGCGCCGCTGCGTCGATCACTTCGAGGTGATCGAGACCCTGCCCACCGCCGGCTACCTCAGCTTCCGGGACAAGCTGATGCCCGCCAGCGGCTTCCAGAGCGCTCAACTCCGCCAGATCGAGATCCTGTTGGGCCTCGAGGCGACCGACCGCATTCCGCTCGGGGCCGAGGGCGACTACCTGGCCGCCCTGAAGGACCACGCCGGCGGCAACTCCACCGCATTCGAGCGGGTGCAGGCCCAGCTCGCCGACCGGCCCTCCTTCCTCGAGGTCTTCCACGCCTGGCTCGAGCGCACCCCGATCGACGGGGTCGCCCTGGGTGACGAGGGTGACGTCGAGGTCCTCGACTGCTTCGTGGAGGCCTACAGCGCCGCCCATGGCCGTGAGATCGACCGGTCCCACGCCAGCGCCCTCGAGCGCACCATGGGCGCAATCGACCGCGCGACCCTCGACGAGCGCTATTCGGCCGAGAAGCGGGCCCTGCGCGACTTCCTGAGCCCCCAGGGCGAGGACGGCCCCGCCACCCGCCGTCGCCGCGCGGCGACGCTCTTCATCCTCACTTACCAGGACCTGCCCCTGCTCTCCTGGCCCGGCGCTCTGGTCGAGGCCGTGATCGAGATGGAGCAGGCCCTGTTGATCTTCCGCCAGCGCCACGCCCGCATGGTCGAGCGCGTGATCGGTCGGCGCACCGGCACCGGTGGGTCGAGCGGCGTCGACTACCTGGATCAGACTGCCCTGCGCTACCGCATCTTCAAGGACCTGTGGGCCGTGCGCACCTACCAGATCCGACCCGAGGCGGCCCCAAGTCTCGAACGGGCCGCCTTCTACGGCTTCCGCGCCGACAGCGGTCAGTCCCCTTCTGCGACCCTGAACGGCTGATTCGCAGTGCGTTGACCGAATCTTCGTCGGTCGCCCCTACCGTCCCGGCCCCGACTCACGCGGCAGGCATTCCGCAACCGCGCCCGGGATTCGACGACGTAAAGACATGCAGGCCGCCGTGCAAATGGAGCGGGTCGCGACGAAGGACACCATCCTGATCATCGAGGACGAGCCCGACATTCGGGAGCTCCTCAAGCGCAGCCTCGAACGCGAAGGCTATCGGGTCCACGCCGCCGGCGACGGCGAGGTGGGCCTGCGCGAGGCCACCCTGCGCAAGCCGGCGGTGGTGCTGCTCGATCTGATGCTCCCCGGGATCGACGGGCTCGAGGTCTGCCGACTGCTCAAGAGCCAGGCGGAGACCCAGCAGACCTCCGTCATCATGCTCACGGCCAAGGGCGAAGAGAGCGACGTGGTCCTGGGCCTGGAGCTGGGCGCCGACGACTACGTCACCAAGCCCTTCAGCCCCAAGGAGCTGGTGGCCCGCGTCCGGGCAGTCCTACGGCGTGCCAAGCGCCGTCAGGCAGGCGGCAAGCCCACGCGCATGGAGGTCGGCACGGTGGTGCTCGACTCCGAACGCCACGAGATCGTGGTCGACGGCGAGCCGGTCTACTTCACCCGCGCCGAGTTCCGGTTGTTGTGGGCGCTGGTCTCCCAGCCGGGTCGAGTCTTCACCCGCAACGAGCTGGTCGACAACATCACCGCGGGCGAGAGCTACATCCTCGACCGCAACGTCGACGTGCACGTGAGCGCGATCCGCAAGAAGCTCGGCGACCAGGGCGACCTCGTGCAGACCGTGCGCGGCGTCGGCTACAAGTGCCGCGACTGAGCCCGCGGGGTCCGCGAACCGGCGTGTTCTTCGCCTGGCGCGCCCGAATCAATGCGACCCGGCTCCGGCCGCGCCGCGAATGGGGCGTCCCGAACGCCAGCCGCCCCCCCCGGAACGCGTCCGAGGGGGGCGGTTGAAGGAGCCGCGGGTTCGAGGGGACGCGCCCCTCTGGCCCGCGGCGGTCACTGGCTCAGAAGGTGACCTGGAAGCGTGCCGAGATGGCGTCGGCATCGGCGTCGAGACCGCCGCCGCCGTTCGAGTCGTCGATCGACTGCATCACGTAGTTGAGCATGATGCGGGCGTTCGGGTTCAGGTACCAGTTGACGCCCGCGCTGAGGCCGGAGGCCTCAGCGACGTTGTCGACGTCGAGCATCGAGTACCGGGCCGCCAACTCCCAAGCGCCGGTTCCGTCTTCGCCGAAACCGCGCCAGTTGGACTCAGGGGTCACGCGACCGAAGTGTCCGTGGGTGTAGGGGCGGGACTCGCCCGTCAGGAAGTAGCTGCCCTGCAGGTAGAAGCCCGTGGCGTCGGGGTCGACGGAACCCGTTCCGTTCTGGGTGGCCGAGTTGAACTCAGCCTGGACCGAGAAGGGACCGAAAACGCCCGCGGCTTCGACGCCGAGGTGGGTCGAATCCTCGAGCGGGATCGCCGCGCCGGCGCCGCCGCCGAAGCCGGAGATCTCGTAGCTGATGCCACCGAAGTCGACCTGACCCGCACCGCGGATCGAGACCGAAGCGCCGACGTGGACGATCTGGTCGTTGTCGGGGTCGTAGGTGGGAGCCCAGGTCACGCGACCGGTGCCGGCGTAGCCGTCACGGCCGACGTTGGCGTCGCCCACGCTGGTGTCGGGCATCGATCCGAAGATACCGGCCGCCCAACCCAGGGCGTTCTCCTCGTTCCAGTCCGACAGCATGAAGCCGACGCTACGCATCGGCGACAGGTTGTAGGCCAGCGAACGCTCGAGGAACGTGATGTCGTTCGACGAGGTCTGCCACTCGAGCGAGAAGGGCTCCTTCATCTGACCGACCCGCAACTCCCCAACGAGGAAGTTGTCGATCGTCATGTAGACGTCCGTGAAGTCGGCGACGTCGGTGCCTGCGAAGTCGTACTGCGCGTTGAAGCCGATGTTGCCGTAGAGCTGGCCCTTCACGTAGAGACGCGCGCGCCGGAAGCGCCACGAGTCGTCTTCGTTGAAGCCGGCCGCCTGGATGGCGTCGTCTTGGCCGATCCAGCTGCCGTCGTAGTGAATACGGCCGCCGATGCGGTAGGTGGTCTGCCCGTCACCCGAGGTGAAGCGCAGATCGTTCTTCCAGAAGACCCGGTCGCCGTCGGCGACGACAGGGATGGTGATGGCGGGCTGGGCCGAGGTCGCAGCGAGTGCGGTGTCGTCGGCCCCACCAGTGGGGTCGGCGTGGGCCGCGCTCGCGGCGGCCACGATTCCGAGGCCGGCCAGAGCTGTGTAGCGGTTCATGGGGTTTCTGCCCTCCTGAGATGCAGTGAGATGAGAGACCACGAGCGGCCGATGCCGCCCTGCGTCGTGCGCGGTTGCCGCCACCCGAGAGTCGAGTGGCGACGTGCCGGGACAGACCCCGGTCCTCCCCGCACGGCGGGTCCCCCGCTGGTTACTTCGGCGGGGTAGGGGGGGTCCTTGCCCGTAACCTTTGCGGTCGCGGTGCCTTGCGGCCGTGGCAGAGGCCTTGCGCCCCGACAGCCGGAAGTTTCTGGTGACCTCCAAGAAGGCTCTAAAGGTGAATCAAAGGGGCTGTATCGGCGCTCCTTATGGGCTGCATCCGGCGGCGGGCGGAGCCGTCACCAGCCCTGGGACAGGCCCCCGTCAGGGCAGGTCGAGATTCGAACCGAATTCGGGGCGATTGGGCGGCCGAGGGCGCGACGTCGTCCTCCCGTGGGCGCTGCTGAAGCCCAAACGGTTCTTAACGAATCGTTCGCGTGGCGCTGATATCGAGTTCACCCCACCCGAGTCTGATCCGGCCTCGCCACGAGGCAGGAGGTCCCTGCCGAACCGCCCGGACCCACCCCTGGAAGGAAAGCCCCAGTGATGAGCACTTTCACCAAGAGCCTCGGCCTCGCGCTCCTCGCGGGCGCCCTCGCCGCGCCGACCGTGAACGCCCAGCAGCGCGTCGACCAGAACCTCCCGAACTACCGTCCGGTCGAGGGCGTCTCCGGAGCGATCAAGAGCGTCGGCTCGGACACCATGAACAACCTGATGGCGCTCTGGGCCGGGGGCTTCCTGGCCCACTACCCCAGCGTCCAGGTCGAGATCGAGGGCAAGGGCTCGGGCACGGCCCCGCCGGCCCTGACCGAGGGCACCTCCAACTTCGGTCCCATGAGCCGCACCATGAAGGATGCGGAGATGGACGAGTTCGAGAAGAAGTTCGGGTACAAGGCCACGGCGCTGGCGACCTCGATCGACATGCTCGCCGTGTACGTCCACAAGGACAACCCGATCCGCGGTCTGACCCTGGCCCAGGTCGACGCGATCTTCTCCAAGCGCCGCACCGGCGGCTACGCCGAGGACATCACCACTTGGGGTCAGCTCGGCCTGACCGGCGAGTGGTCCAACAAGCGCATCGAGCTCTACGGCCGTAACTCCGCCTCGGGTACCTACGGCTACTTCAAGCAGCACGCCCTCTTCAAGGGTGACTTCAAGGACAGCGTCAAGGAGCAGCCGGGCAGCTCGTCGGTGGTCTCGGCCGTAGCCGGCGACCCCTACGCGATCGGTTACAGCGGCATCGGCTACAAGACCGCCGACGTGCGCACCGTGCCCCTGGCCAAGGACGCCGCCTCGTCCTTCGTCGCGGCCACGCCGGAGAACACGGACAGCTACCCCCTGGCCCGCTTCCTCTACACCTACATCAACTACGAGCCCGGCACGCAGCTCGACCCCCTGCGGCGCGAGTTCGCCAAGTTCATCTTCAGCCGCCAGGGCCAGGAAATCGTGCTCAAGGACGGCTACCTGCCGGTCCCCGCGCCGATCGCCCGCCGCGAGCTGGCCAAGGTCAACGTGGAGCTGCCCGCAGTAACCGAGGCCAGCGCGCCTCGCTGACGGCACTGCCGCGCAGGGCGAGCCACCCGGACTGGCTCGCGCGGTTATTCTTCGGGCGCCGACGTTCCCTGGACGTCGGCGCCTGAGGCGTTCCAGCGGCCGACCGCAGACTCCCCCCTCTGCCATCCACCGAGGTCACCCCCCAGACCATGTCGTCCGACTCGTTCACCGGTCGCGGCCCCCGCCGACAGACCCGCCGTGGCGTGATCGTCGCCGAGCGCATCGCGCGGCTCCTGATCTCGATCGGGGGGATCGGAACGATCCTGGCGGTTTCGCTGATCTTCTTCTTCCTGCTCTGGGTCGTCTTCCCGCTGTGGATGCCGGCCGAGATCGAGGCGGCGAGCGAGACGGCCCCGGCGGCCTTCGAGGCCCCCCTCGCCATGGGCCTGGACGAGAGCCAGGCGATCCGCTGGAGCCTGGGCGAGAACGGACAGTTGCGTTCCGAGCGCGCCGACGACGGGAGCCTGCTGGCCACCGCCGATGTGCTCTTGTTGGACGGGGCCGCGCCGACGGCGGTGGCGGTCGTTCCGGGCTCGGAGATGGTCGCCCTCGGTTACCCGGACGGACGCGCGCGCTTCGCCCTGATCGGCTTCCGCACCACGATCTTCACTGAGACGGATCGCGAGGACATCGACGCCGACGAGCTGGGTGAGGGCGTCGAGCCCATGCCCGACGACCTGCGCGACCTTCCCGTGGGCTCGCTGCGCGCCTACCGCGACGGCGTCGCGAACCGACTCGACCCGGTCAAGATCCGCTACCAGGTCCTCGACGTCCGCGTGCTCGACCCGCCGGTGGAGGTCAGCGGCGGCTCGCCGATCGTCCAGATCGACGCCTCCGGTCACCTCGCCTACGACGATGGCCAGTGGCGGCTCGAGTTCAAGTTCGCCGCGCTCACCGCCGCGGGCGACCTGATCGTCGGCGGGCTCGAGGAGAAGACCAGCTTCCTCACCGGCGAGACCTCCATCGTCACCGCTGCACGCACCGCGCCGGGCATCGTCCCCGAGGGCCAGGGTCGCGCGGTCGACCTGTTCCTGACCGACCTCGGCGACCACGTCCTCGTGGTGTGGGCCGACGGCACGGCGCTGCACTATCTGGACCGCGACGGCAGCCTGGCCCTCGAGGAGCGCCTGGACCTGGTGGAGAAGCCCGGCGCGACGGTCACGGCCAGCGCACCGCTGATCGGCAAGAACACGCTCATGGTCGGCGACAGCCTGGGCCGCGTCGGCGCCTGGTTCGCCGCGCGGGGCGACGCCAAGGCCCAGAAGCGTGACCTGGCCGCGGCCCAGCGCGCCTACCAAACGGCGATCTACGAGCTGCGCGACCGCCTGGAGCGGGCCGGCGTGCCGCCCCACGAGCTGCCCTTCGGCGGCGTCGAGGAGGAGGAGCTGCCGCCCGAGATCCGCGCGCACCTGGACGCGGACGAGTTGGCTTGGGCCGAGGACGAGCTCGCCCTGCTGCGCGAGCTGAGCCCGCCCATCGGCGCCGCGCGCCAGGCCCTGATGGCCGCTGACCGCCAGGCCTTCGTGCGCGGCCACCTGCTCGACAGCCCGGGCGGCGCGGCGCCCAGCGTGATCGTCTCTTCACCCAAGTCGCGCCTGACTGCTGTGGGGACCCAGACCGGACAGGTGGGCCTGATCCAGGTCACAAGCGGTCGCCTGCTCGGGTCGGTCAAGGTCTCCAACGGGCCCGTCACGGTGCTCACGATCAGCCCCAAGGAGAGCGTGCTGTTCGGCGTCGCCGACTCGCGGACCTTCCGGGTCGACATCGACCCCGGCCACCCCGCAGTCAGCCTGGCCACGCTCTTCGCCCCGATCTGGTACGAAAGCGCCCCGGGTCCCGAGCACACCTGGCAGTCCACCGGTGGCACCGACGCCTTCGAGCCCAAGCTGGGCCTGATGCCGCTGATCTTCGGCACGATCAAGGCGACGATCTACTCGATGATCTTCGGCGCGCCCCTGGCGCTGCTCGCCGCCCTCTATTCGAGCGAGTTCCTCAAGCCGCGCCTGCGCGCCACGCTCAAGTCGATCATCGAGCTGATGGCCAGCCTGCCCAGCGTCGTGCTCGGCTTCCTGGCCGCTCTGGTGATCGCGCCCTACGTGCAAGAGGTGCTGCCCGGCGTGCTGGGCTTCTTCTTCGCCCTACCCTTCGCGCTCGTTCTGGGCGCGAACATCTGGCAGCTCCTGCCCCGTCGCCGCGCGATCCTGTGGAGCGGTTGGCAGCGCTTCACGGCCATCTTCGTCGCGATCCCCGTGGCCGTGTGGGCCGCCGGCGTGATCGGTCCGGCGCTCGAGGGGATCTTCTTCGCAGGCGACATGCAGCTGTGGCTCGACGGCCAGGTCGGCGAGAGCGGCATGGGTGGCTGGCTGCTGCTGTTCCTGCCCGTCTCGGCTCTGATCGTGGCCTTCTCCATGGGCCGCTGGGTCAACCCCTGGTTGCGCGGTCGCAGTCGGGACTGGGGTCACGGCGCCGTCACCCGTGCGGAGCTGGGCAAGTTCCTCGCCGCGGCGGTGGTGACGCTGCTTCTGACCTTCGGCCTGTCCTTCGCGGTGAGTGGGGCCGGTTTCGACCCCCGCGGCGGTTACGTGGACACCTATGTCCAGCGCAACGCCCTGGTGGTTGGCTTCGTGATGGGCTTCGCGGTCATCCCGATCATCTACACCCTGGCGGAGGACGCCCTCTCGAGCGTGCCCTCGCACCTGCGCCTGGCCTCCCTGGGCGCGGGAGCGACCCAGTGGCAGACTGCCGTGCGCGTGATCGTCCCCACGGCCATGTCGGGCCTCTTCTCGGCGGTCATGATCGGTCTGGGACGCGCGGTGGGCGAGACCATGATCGTGCTCATGGCCGCGGGCAACACGGCGGTCATGGACTGGAACATCTTCAACGGCTTCCGGACGCTCTCCGCCAACATCGCCGTCGAGCTGCCCGAAGCCGCCCGTGACACGACCCACTACCGGGTGCTGTTCCTGGCGGCCTTCACGCTCTTCGTGATGACCTTCGTGCTGAACACCTTCGCCGAGGTCGTGCGCCTCCGTTACCGCAAGAGGGCCTTCGAACTGTGAGCGTCGGAACCCCGGTCGATCCTGGCCTGTCCTCGGGCGCCGCCAAGCGCGGCTCCAAAGCCCCCGGCGCTCGGCGTGGCCGCGCCCACTCGGTCGTGGCCGACGGCCAGCCGATGATCTGGCTCAGCGGCGGCGCCCTGGCCATCGGCCTGATCATGATCATCGGCCTCCTGGGGCTGGTGCTGTTCCAGGGGCTGAGCACCTTCTGGCCCAGGTCGGTGGTGGAGCTGACCACCGCCCGCGGCGAGACGTTCATGGGCCAGGTCGCCGAATTCGACCTCTACGAGCCCCAGGAGTACGAGTTCGCGAATCTGCCCGGGGCGCTCGCGGATGTGGCCCACGCCGAGGCCAACACGCGGGGTGGCGAGGTCTCACGCTGGCAACTGCGCACCGGCAACTACGAGGACACCGACACCCACTTCGACTGGATCAGTCAGCTCTCGATCCTCCCCGCCGGCGCCGAGAGCGACGAGCGCACGGCCCTGGCCGACTTCGAGAGCGCGGTCACGTTCCCGGAGTGGGCCGTCGTCGTCGAGCGCATCGAGAAGGGGCGCTTCTACGGCATTCCGGCGGCTTTCCTCGAGGGCGACCAGGTCCTGGCCACCGACCCGGCCGAGATCTGGGGGCTCTTCGAGCAGCACCACGACGAGGTGCGCGACCTCTTCGCCGAGAAGCGCGAGGTCGAGAAGGAGGGCATCGGCGCCGTCAACCGCCGCATCGAACGCGCGCGCCTCGAGGCCAAGTCCGTGGAGCTCGAACGCGGTGTCGAGTCGCCCGAGACCGCCGCCGCTTGGCAGCGCTACGAGTCCGAGCTGCTGGTCATGGAAGGCGAGATCGCCGAGCTGACCGAGGAGCGCCAGCGAATCGAGG
The DNA here is from genome assembly GCF_007748095.1 of Engelhardtia mirabilis. Lineage (NCBI taxonomy): Bacteria > Pseudomonadati > Planctomycetota > Planctomycetia > Engelhardtia > Engelhardtia mirabilis. Next base: position 6,640,525 of record NZ_CP036287.1, on the reverse strand, counting down.
ACCTCGGCACCCGCTACCAGGTCCGCTTCGACACCGCCTACGGAACCCCGCGCACCCTGGTGCTGTGGGACATCGTGCGGGCCTTTCCTGCCAACCGCATCGGCTTCGCGGACAAGCTCGGCATCTACCTCTCGCGCTGGAACGAGTTCCTGCGCGGTGACCCGCGCGAGGCCAACAGCGAGGGCGGCGTGTTCCCGGCGATCTTCGGCACGGTGATCATGACCCTGATCATGTCCATCGCCGTGGTGCCCTTCGGCGTGCTCGCCGCCCTGTACCTGCGCGAATACGCCAAGCCCGGTCCCCTGGTCAGCACCGTCCGTATCGCCGTCAACAACCTGGCCGGTGTGCCCAGCATCGTCTTCGGAGTCTTCGGCCTGGGCTTCTTCTGCTACATCTTCGGCGCCTCGATCGACCAGCTCTTCTTCGCCGAGCGCCTGCCCAACCCGACCTACGGCACCGGCGGCATCCTGTGGGCCTCGCTGACCCTGGCTCTGTTGACCCTGCCGGTGGTGATCGTCGCCACCGAGGAAGCGGTCGCGGCGGTCCCGGGCTCCATGCGCGAGGGCTCCTACGCCTGTGGTGCCACCAAGTGGCAGACCATCTCTCGCATCGTCCTGCCGCGGGCCCTGCCGGGCATCATGACCGGCATGATCCTGGCCATCGCCCGCGGCGCCGGTGAGGTCGCGCCCCTGATGCTGGTCGGGGCGGTCAAGTTGGCCCCCGAGCTGCCCCTCGACGGCGTCTTCCCCTACGTCCACCCCGAGCGCAGTTTCATGCACCTGGGGTTCCACATCTTCGATCTGGGCTTCCAGAGCCAGAACAGCGAGGCGGCCAAGCCGATGGTCTTCACGACTACCCTGCTGCTGATCGGCATCGTCGTCATGCTCAATGTCGTGGCGATCTGGATTCGGTCCCACCTGCGCCGCAAGTTCGTTTCCGGCCACATCTGATAGGGAAGGGCCGCGTCCATGAGTCAGATCCGAACCGACGTCAAACACTCCGCGTACACCGCGGGTGGAGCCGGAGTCATGTCTTCGAGAGTTCAGCGAGAGGGTGTCTTCGAGGCGATCAAGCGCGGGGACGCCTTCGCAACCGAGACGCACCCGGCGATCCAGCGCGAGGAGATCGTCCTCGGCATCGACAAGTTCAAGTTGTGGTACGGGACCGCCCAGGCCCTGTGGGACGTGTCGATGAAGATCCCGCGCGGCAAGGTGACTTCGCTGATCGGTCCCTCGGGCTGCGGCAAGTCGACGCTCCTGCGTTGCGTCAACCGCATGAACGACCTGATCGACTCGGTTCGGGTCGACGGCGAGATGACCCTCAACGGTGATCCGATCTACGGCGCCGAGGTCGACGTGATCGAGCTCCGCAAGCGCATCGGGATGGTCTTCCAGAAGCCCAACCCCTTCCCGATGAGCATTTTCGAGAACGTCGTCTACCCCCTGCGGATCGACGGCGAACGCAATCGCGGAGTGCTAGAAGAGGTGTGCGAGCGCTCCCTGCGCGGCGCCGGGCTGTGGGAAGAGGCCAAGGATCGGCTGGACCAGAGCGCCCTGGCCATGTCCGGCGGTCAGCAACAGCGCCTATGCATCGCGCGGGCCATCGCGGCCGAGCCGGAAGTGCTGTTGCTCGACGAGCCCTGCTCCGCCCTCGACCCGATCGCCACCGGGCGCATCGAAGAGCTGATCGACGAGCTCAAGGGCTCCTACTCGATCCTGATCGTGACTCACAACATGCAGCAGGCGTCGCGCACCAGCGACTTCACCGCATTCATGTACCTCGGCCGACTGGTCGAGTACGGCCCCACCGAACAGATCTTCTTGCAGCCGCGGCTGAAGGAGACCGAGGACTATGTTACTGGCCGCTTCGGCTGACGCCGAATCGAGCGCGTCACCGGCCGCTTCGACGGACTTGGGATCGGGCCTGACAGCGCCCGCTTCAGCAAACGTAGAACCGACCATCTCGCCGGCAGACCTGAACCATCCCGACCGGCTCGGTCGGGCAAGCCTTACATCGCGAATTCTCAGCACCCAGAATCCCGTGCAGAACAACTCCGCAGCCCTTCGTCTCTCGCTCGCCGCCCTGGTCCTGGCCGGCGCGGCGGCCTGCTCCTCGACTCCGGCCGACGGCGCTCACACCGCTCACAGCGAGCACGGCTCCTCGGCTCCGGCGGCCGAGGTCGTCGCCGGCATCCCGATCAAGCCGGGCTTCGCCATCCGCGAGGGAGAGAGCGGCTTCCCCTGGGTCTTCTTCGCGGGCAGCGACGAGCTGCATGCCTTCGACGCGGGCGACGAGCCTGGCGAGAACGTGACCGTGTTCGTGGGCGGAGTGGGCGTGCGCTCGACCGAGAAGTCGACGATCCGGGCCTACGCCGCCACCCGCGAGGGCTACGTCGCCCGCATCGCCGGCGACTTCACTTGGATCTTCCCCGCCGGCTCGGCGGACCTGGCGGCCTTCGACCGCGACGGCGAGCCGAACGAGCAGGCGACCATGTACCTGGGCGGCAAACCCTTCCGCTCCACCCACCTGGAGACCCTGCGGGCCTACGAGCAGACGGCCACGGGCTTCGTCGTGCGCGAGGGCGAGGACGGCTTCACCTGGGTCTTCCGGGCGGGTTCGCCGGAGTTGGCGGCCTTTGACGGAGGTGATGTACCCGCCGAGAACTCCACGCTCTTCATCAACGGGAAGGGCTACCGTTCGGCGGAGCTGGACGACCTGCGCGCCTACCAGGCGGCCCGCAACTGATCGGGACGCCGGCCCGGCCTGATCCGGTCGCCCCTCGGGTCGCCGGCCGGTATGGGCTATAGTCGCCCCCGATAAGGCCTCCCGCGGCGTACAACCACCATGTCCAACCACCTCCACGCCGACCTCGAGAAGCTCGAGAAGCGGCTGCTCTACCTCGCGGCCCAGGTCGAGGATTCCGTCCGCAAGGCGATCACGGCCCTGCTCGAGCGCAAGCAGGACCTGGCCCTGGACGTGGTGGCGGGTGACCGCGAGATCGACGAGCGCGAGGTCGAGCTGGAGGAGGACTGCCTCAAGCTCCTGGCCCTGCACCAGCCGGTGGCCACGGACCTGCGCTTCATCGCGGCGGTGCTCAAGATCGACAACGACCTGGAGCGCATCGGCGACCTGGCCGTCTCGATCGCCAAGCGCGCCGCCTTCCTGACCACCGCACCGCCCTTCCCGGTGCCGCACCAGATGAAGGCCATGATGGAGCAGGCGGTGGACATGCTGCGCAAGTCCCTCGACGCCTTCGTGGGCGGCGACGTGGTCAAGGCCCAGGAAGTGCTCGAGGCCGACGACGCCATCGACAAGCTCCACAAGGAGATCGGTCGCGAGGTCATCGCCGCCATGGAGAGCAACTCCGAGTCGGTCGAGCCCGGGATGCAGCTCTTCTCGGTCTCCAAGGCCCTCGAGCGCATCGCCGACCACGCCACCAACATCGCCGAGGACGTGGTCTACATGGTCGACGGCGCGATCATCCGACACGGTCTGGGCGTCGATCCGGTCTGAGGGACGCACGCTGGCGCGGGGCGTACGGTGGCGGGATCATTGGGCGTACGGTGGCGGGATCATTTGTCCCACGGGAGGGGCCATCGCCGGCTTTGCCGGCGATGGCCCCCCTCCCGTGGGACAAATGATCCCGCCACCGTACGCCCCGGTGATGCCGGTTCGAACGGCATTCACCGGCGGGACTACCGAGCACCCAAGTCCCAGGCGGGCAGCTCGACGGGCGTCGCGGCGGAGACCGTCAGCGGCCGCGCAGCGAGCCGCTCGCCCCAAGGCCGCTCCACGCGCAGCTCGAACTCTCCCGCACCGAGGGGCGGCAGGGTGAAGGCCCCCGCGTCGTCCACGGCGGCCTCGAGCATCCGTCGGCCGTCGCTGCCGAGCAGGTCAGCGGCCAGCCCCGGGGGCAGCACCGGCATCGCGATGACGGTCAAGCTGCGCGGATCGTCGACACCGCTCAACCTCCCCGAGAAGCGCAGGGCGGGGTAGCGCAAGTCCATCGCTTGGGACGCCTCCCCGCTCAGCTCGACGGCGGGCAGGATCGCCATCAGTACCTCGTCCATGTGGTCGTCGATGGCCGGCCCGAGCAGCACCACGTACCTGCCTGCCCGCAGGTCGGTGGCGCGGTACTGCAGCCCCTCCGGAGCCCCACGCACCCAAGTACCGTCGGCTCCGTGGGAGAGGAAGTAGGGCACCACGGCCCCGGGCGGGTCGACCACGCCTGTGACGGTGCCGGTGACCGTCACTTGGTCCGAGTTCCCCAGGGCGAGCTCGAGCTCCAGCGGGACCCCGGCCTCGATCTCCAACGAGCGGCGGACGACGGCGTTCTCGTCGGCGTCGTTGCGGTCTCTCAAAGCGTGGATCATGTAGCCGCCAGGGCGGAGATGCTCGAACACCGCGACGCCGTCGGGGCCTGTCGTCGCGCGTTCGTCCAAGGGACCGTCGTAGTCCACGTAGGCGTTCGAACTCGAGCGCAGCAGCAAGTGCCCGCCCGCCACGTTGTTGCCCGCGCCATCGACCAGTCTTACGCGGAGGGAAGCGCGGCGGACCATCGGCACCTCGATCGGTCCCGATCCATCGAAGGACAGGCTCGCGGGCTCGTAATGGGGGTGGTTCGCGATCACCACGCCGCGCGGGCCTCCCTCGTCGAAGGCGATGCGAAAGTGCCCGTCGAGCATCGACTGGACCTGGCGCTCGGTCTGGATCGCTTCGGACTCGTCGACAAGGCCGAGCAGCTCGATTCGCGCCCCGGCCACCGGCTGCAGAGTCTGCGCGTCGATCACCCGGCCCGTGGCCAGCACCGCGCCCGGCGCGCGTTCTGGGCCGTCGAGGTCGACCTCGAACTGTAGTTGGATCGGCTGCCCCTGCATCGGCGTGACAACCTGCTCGAGCTCGACGGTTCGCACGGCGCCGGCGAGCAGCTCCACCCGCACGACCATCGGCAGACCCGCGGCGAACTCCACCTCACCGGCCGCGAGGCCGTCGAGGGTCTCCATTCGTAACCCCTCCAGGTACTGGTCCGCGTCCGGCAGGGCCCCGAAGTTGGTCGAGCAGCGCAGCGTGAAGCGCGGCACCGTCTCGCCACTGGACAGGTTCGTCACCCTGATCTCGATCGGCGCCCGGTGCAGGGGCGTCACCCGCAGCTGCGTCGGTTCGTCCGGCCCGGTGGGCGCGCGCATCCGCAACCCGATGTAGCCGTCGGCCTGGGCGCGCAGCGTCGGCCAGTCGTCGTCGGCTGCCAGGGGCCATTCGAACGTCCCGTCCGCACCGCTCGTGGCCGAGAGCTCGGAGACCGTGCCGCCCTGGACCTCGTGGAACGAGCGGATCGCGACCCCGGCGACCGTGGCGCCGTCCAGGTCCGTCACCCGGCCGCGAACGACGCGATCGAGTGCAGCGACCTCTTCGCGAGCGGTGGGCGCAGAGCTCGCGACCGCCACCGCCGCCGACGGAGCGACGCCCGACGATGTCGACAATGTCACCGGACCCAGCTCCTCGCCTGCGCCGGGGACTTCGACCGGTGGTGTCGGATTCCAGGCGTACAACCCGCCTCCAGCGACGACGACGAGGAGGGCGGAGGCGACGGCGGCTTTCAGCGGATGCGACACGATCAAGGCTCCCATGACGGTGGTCTTCAAGCTCGAGAGCAGCGTCGCCCCGCCGCGATCCATCGCGGCGAGCGGGATCAGTCCCAGGCACCAACGTCGACGGTCGCCCCCGTGCAGCGCGTCCAGGTCGCGGCGCATCCGATCCATGGCCCGCGCGTGGCGGGTGTTCACGGTGTTCACGGGCACCCCCAGGTGCTCCGCGATGGCGGCCGGCTTCAGGTCCTCGAAGTAGCGCAGCAGCACGACCTCGCGGTAGGGCTCGGGCAGTCGCCCGATGCGCTCCGCGAGCAAGCCCTGCAGCTCCGCGCGCTCGCTCAACTCCGCGGTCGAGGGGATCGCCTCGCCCCGCGCAGCGTCGCGCTCGCGCGCGGACCTGCGCCCAGCGGTGCGCCGTCCGACCAACGCCTTGTTGCGCACGACCGTCGCCAGCCAGGCTCCCAACGGGACCCCCTGGCGCGGCGGCCGCGCAAGGGCCGCAGCCCAGGCCTCCTGAACCACGTCATCGGCGAAGTCGGAGTCGAGCACCAGGCGCTTGGCCAGGGCTCGCATCCAGTCTGCGTGCTCCAGGAGTTCGGACGGGTCGATCGTGCGTGCGGTGGTATCCATGGCTGCTCTCGAATGGACCTCTCCGGGGAGCTCGAGAGCGACTCAGGATTCTCGCGGGAATCTGGAGCTACGGGGTGGCATGGGCGTAGGGCGGCGGGACGTCCGGTGGCGGGATCATTGGGCGTACGGTGGCGGGATCATTTGTCCCACGGGGGGGGGCCATCGCCGGCTTTGCCGGCGATGGCCCCCCGCCCGTGGGACAAATGATCCCGCCACCGTACGCCCAATGATCCCGCCACCGTACGCCCCGCGCCACCGCACGTCCCGCCAGCGTTCCTCTACCGAGTCAGCGCTGGGTCCCGTCCTCGCGCGGCACTGCGTTCAACGACCAGTCGTAGTCCAGGTACACGATCGTGGCGGCCGCCACCCAGGCGCGGTGCTGGGGCGGTCCGTGCAGCGCCAGCCAGGCGTTGACCGAGCCGGCCTCGCGTTCGAAGTCCGCCGCGAACCACTCGAAGATCTTCGACAGGCGCGCGGTGTGCGTGATCGCGTCGAAGCGATTGCGACTCTCGTCGGCGAGGAACCTGGCCATCTGGTCGTCGAGCTGCTCGTCCAGCTCGCTGCCGCGGAAGGCCTCCGCGCGCAGGGGCGGGCAGCTCACCGAGGCGCAGTTGACGGCCACGTGTACCCGCGCGTCCTCGAAGCGCGGGCGCAGGATCTGGTGTTCCAGTTGGTCGAGGGAGAGCAGCTCACCGGCGCCCTCCAGGTGTCGCCCGAGGGGAATGAAGGCGCGCTTCCAGACCGGCAGCTCTTCGGTCGAGAGGTCTTCGATGCTCTCGAGGGGCAGGTTGCTCGCGACCAACGAGACGGTGTAGGCGTTGTAGGCGTTGATGAAGAAGGCGAAGCGGTCGGACTCCTTCCACTGGGCCAGCTCCTTCGGCGTCACCGCAGCCAGGCTCGCCAGGTAGGCGTTCAAGGCGCTCGGGTCCTTCGTCACGGCGCGGTAGTCGAAGCGGTCCCCGCGCAGATGCTCGGCGAGGATCTCCGTCCAGGCCCGGTGGGTCAGGTCGAAGCTCTGCGCTTGGGGCTCTTGGGTCCCCGTCTCCTGCTGCCGCGCCGCCGCGGTCGCAACGGAGCCGGATAGCGCCCAGGTGACGCTAGCGAGTTCGGCTCGATCGGAGCCCGCACTTGCGAGGCCGGAGCTCGAGAGAACAGCACTTGCGAAGGCCGTGGCGGCGAGGGCGGCGCTCAGGGCACCGCGAAGGGGACGTCGGGCGAGTGTGGTCATGGTCGATGTCTTTGCGGTTGCCCACGTGCGTACGGCCGCGAAGCCTCTCCCGTGACGATTGCTTCAGTCCAAGTGCCCGCGGTCCGAATCGCCCATCTCGACCCCGCCCGCGGGGAAATACTCGCTCCAGCGCCGGTCGACCAGGGCCGCCGTGTCCGGGTCGCAGAACAGCTCTTCGGGGTACCAGGCCTTCATGCGCGCGTCGATCACGATCGGCGGCGTCATCGCCGGGTGGTTGTGAACCAACTCGACCCCGGCCGCGCGAATGTCGGCACTCGGGTTGAAGCGTGTGAAGGTGGTCCACAGGAAGTTCACCGCCGAGCGCGCCGCGCGGCGCGCGTCGTCGGTCAGGACCAACAGCGGCCAATCGGCGAACGCCGGATCGCGCGCGATGCGCTCGGAGATCTCGGGCGCCTCAACGTGTGGCGGCACCTCGACGCACAGGGCGCCCGGGCAGAAGACCTCCACCCGCCGCACGGGCTGGGCGGGCGCTCCCGTGAACTCCGACCGCAGGTCGCGGATCTTCTCGCCGGTCCCCAAGAGCACGCCCTTGCCGCCCTCGTTGACCCGTGGCCCCGCGTAGTCCAGCGAGTCCATCGACAGGTTCGCGAACAGGAACAGGTCGGTGCGGAAGTCGGCCCGCTCGAGGATGCAGGTCAAGGTCGCGCGGAAGTCGCGCAGGTCCACCGGGCGATCGGTGACCAGCAGGAACTTGGTCAGCGAGAGTTGTCCCTCGCCGAGGATGCGGAAGGCGCTGGCCATGGACTCGCGCCGATAGCGCTCCTCGACCACCGCCGCCGACAGGGAGTGGTAGCCGGTCTCGCCGTAGGACCACAGGTCGCGCACCGCCGGCATGACCACAGGGAACAGGGGCGAGAGCAGCTCCTGCAGGAAGTCGCCGATGTAGAAGTCCTCCTGGCGCGGCTTGCCGACCACCGTCGCGGGCCAGATCGGATCGCGCCGGCGCGCCAGGGCCTTGACCCGCACCAGGGGATAGTCGTGCACCTCGGAGTAGTAGCCGTAGTGGTCGCCGAAGGGACCCTCCGGATGGCGCTCGCCCGGTCGCACCTCGCCCAGGATCGCGAACTCGGCGTCGGCCAAGAGCGGCACGTCGGCCACGGGGTTGCGCGCCAGCTTCAGCCGCCTGCCGAGCACGAGGCTGCCGAGCAGCAGCTCGGGCACGTTCTCGGGCAGGGGCGCGATCGCCGCCAGGATCGCGGCCGGCGGCCCACCGACGTTGATCACCACCGGCAGCGGGCGACCCAGTCGCTCGGCCTCGGCCAGGTGGAAGCCGCCGCCCTTGCCGATCTGCATGTGCAGGCCCGTGGTGTCGGGGCCGAAGATCTGCACCCGGTACATGCCGAGGTTCGGGCCGCCGGTCTCGGGGTGCTGGGTCGCGACGAGGGGCAGGGTCACGAAGGGACCGCCGTCCCGGGCCCAGGTCCGCAGGGCCGGCAGTCGCTCGAGCTGAGGCGAAGACTCGACGACCTCTGTCACCGGCCCGCGCCGCCGGCGCGAGAGCCCGACCTTGGCCAGGTCGAGGGCCAGACCGCGCTGGGCCCACAGCCGGGCGGGCGTGGGCGGCATCAGCTCCTCGGGCAGCTTGGCCAGGCGCGCGATCAGCTCCTGGGGCCGCCGGCCAAAGGCGCGCTCGACCCGCGCCGCGGTACCGAACAGGTTCGTGACCAGGGGGAAGGGCTTGCCCTCCACGCAGCGAAAGAGGAGCGCGGGGCCCCCGGCCGCGATCACGCGCCGGTGGATCTCCGCCGCCTCCAGGTCGCTGCTCACGGGCGCCTGGATCTCGACCAGCTCCCCATTCTCCCGGAGCGTGTCGAGGAAGGCGCGCAGGTCTTGGGGAGCAGCTGTCACGGGGCGATGGCGGTGGGCGGCGTTCGAGGCGGGCCCGCGGCCGGAGCGGCGGGCGAGGGTGGCGGCGATGACCGCGGAGGCGAAGATGGTGCCGAGGACCGCCGGCCACAAGCACTCGCGGCCGGCGAATCGCCACAGAACCGACGCCGTCCCGATCGGTTCAGTTCGGAGTCCGACCCCAGATCGCCCTCGAACACGACAGCCATGCTCGATCGCCCCCGTGCCCGCCGTCGCCTCGCCCGCCGAGCTGCATGTCTGACCGCCGCGGCGGCGATCCTGCTGCCCGGCACGGGCCTGGCCGGGATGGCCGCGACCCAGGACATCCTGCCGGAGCTGGTCTTCGACGCGCGGGCGGCCGAGCACCTCCTGAACCGCGCCGGCTTCGGAGCCAGCTCCGAGGAGGTCGACGCGGCCGTGGAGCGCGGCCTCGTGGCCACGGTGGACCTGCTCCTGGCCGGTCCCGATCGGCCGCGGGACCCCTTCTTCGCCGAGCGCGTCTCCTACCGCAACGTCGACCCGGTCCGTCGCCGCGCCGAGCTCGAGGCCCTGGCCGGCCGCGATCTGGACGAGCTGACCGACGAGGAGCGCGACGACGTCGCCCGCGAGTGGCGCCGCAAGGCCATCCGCACGGACCAGGCGCAGTTGATCGCCTACACCGAGTGGTGGCTCGACGGGCTGTTGCGCGGCGAGGACCCCCTGCGCGATCGCCTGACCCTGTTCTGGATGGGCTACTTCACCAGCTCACAGGAGGACGTGAAGGACTCCCACGAGATGATCCTGCAGCACCGCCTGCTGCGCGGGCAGGCCCTGGGCTCCTTCGGCGAGCTGCTGCGCGGCATCGCGCGCGATCCGGCGATGCTCGAGTACCTCGACAACGACGACAACAAGGCCGAGAGCCCCAACGAGAACTTCGCCCGCGAGCTGCTCGAGCTGTTCACCCTCGGCGAGGGGCACTACACCGAGGCCGACGTGATCGACGCCGCGCGCGCCTTCACCGGCTGGACCGACCGCCGCGGCGAGTTCCGTTTTCGCAACAGTCGCCACGATCGCGGCAAGAAGCGCTTCCTCGGGCGCGAGGGCAAATTCGACGGGGACGACATCCTCGAGATTCTGCACGAGGAGCCACGCACGGCGAGCTACGTGTGCGAGCGGCTGATCGAGTTCCTGGAGGGGACCGAAGCGAGCCCCGAGCGCGCCGAGCGCTACGCGCAGATCCTGCGCGAGAACGACCTCGAGCTCCGACCGGTGGTTCGCGCGCTGCTGCTCGATCCCGATTTCTACCGCGACGAGGTCGTGGGCAACCGCATCGCCGGTCCGGTGGACCTGTTGGTCGGCGCGACCCAACGTGTGGGCGTCGACCCGCCCTCGCGGCTCGTGGCCGCCGGCTGTCGCGTGCTCGGTCAACGGATCTTCTACCCGCCCAACGTGAAGGGGTGGGAGGGCAACGAGGGTTGGATCACCACCTCGAGCTTCATGCAGCGCGGCAACTTGGCCGGGGTGCTCTTGGGAGTCGTCGCGGTGGGTGAGCTGCTGGACGAGCCGGCGGACGAGTACGAGGCCGCCATGGGCTCCTCGACGATGGACGGCGACATGAGCGGCGACGAGGACGGCGCGTCGCGCGGCCCCCGCGGCGCGCGTCTGCGCGATCGCGTCATGGACCGCATCGGCGAGCGCTTCGACAACCTGCCCCAGAACCCTGCCCTGCGCGACCTGACGCGCACCGAGAGCATCGGGTGGACGCCGCGCTACTACCTGGCCGCGCGCCTGGACCGCGTCGGCGCCGCCGACGACGAGGCGGTGGTCGATTGGCTCTTGGACGAGCTGCTCGCGACCCGGGTCGGACCGGCCACCCGCGCCGAGGTACTGGGCCTGTTCAGCGGCCAACGGGAAGAGCTGTCCCTGCAAGAGGGCCCGTGGGTCGAGGCCGGCCCCGACGTCGAGCACCTCCTACGACGCACCGCCCACGTGATCCTGTCCCTGCCCGAAGCCCAACTCCACTGAGCCCCCGCGAACCATGGATCGACGCTCACTGCTGCTCGGATCGGCCGGCCTCTTCGGCGGACTGGCCCTCTCGTCGGCCCACGCCAGGCCGGGCGGACTCGTACGCTTGGCCGGCTCCCTCGGCGCGCGCCGCGAAACGTCGCCGGCACGCCTGGTGCTGGTCGGCCTCTCCGGCGGCAACGACGGCCTGAATACGGTCATCCCCCTCGAGAACGACGCCTATCGGCGCGCCCGGCCCAAGCTCTCGGCCGCGGCCGACGACGCGCGTGCGATCGGCGACGGCTTCGGCTTCCACGCTTCCCTCGAGGGTCTGCACCGGCACTTCATGGAGGGCCGCGTGGCCCTGGTGCACGGGGTCGGCTACCCGGACCCGAACCTCTCGCACTTCAAGTCCACCGACATCTGGCAGACGGCCCGGGCCAGCGGTCGCCTCTCGGGGCCCGGTTGGATCGGCCGGCTGTGCCAAGCCCTGCACGGCGCCCAGGCCCACGCCGAGCGGGTCGTGCACGTGGGCACGGCCCTGCCCTACGCCCTGTACTCGAGCCTGCACCCGGCGGTGGCCTTCGCCGCACCCCGCGACTACCGCTTCGCCCGCCACGGTGACGATGCGGCGCGGGTCGGCGCCGGCGGCATGGACCACGCGGGCGGCGAGGTCTCACGCCTGGAGTTCCTGCGCGAGGTCATGCGCGACGCCCACAGCTCGTCGGACGCGGTGCGGCGCGCGATCGGCAACCACGCCACGCGCGTCGAGTTCCCCGACTCGCCCCTGGGCACGTCCCTGGCGATCGTGAGCGCGCTGATCGAATCGGACCTGGGCTGCGAGGTGCTGTCGGTCGAGCTGAGCGGCTTCGACACCCACAACAACCAGCTCTCCCGCCAGCGCAGCAACCTGTCGGAGCTGGACGGCGCCCTGGCGGCCTTCTTGGACGAGCTGGAGCAGATGCCCGGCGCGCGGCGCACGGCCGTGCTGGTCTCGAGCGAGTTCGGCCGCCGCGTGGGGGAGAACGCCTCGGGCGGCACCGACCACGGCACCGCGGCGCCGGTCCTGGTCTGCGGCCCGGCCGTGCGCGGCGGCCAGTTCGGTCGCGCACCGTCGCTGACCAAGCTCGACGACCGCGAGAACCTGATCCACACCACGGACTTCCGCCGCGTCTACGCGAGCGTGGTCGAGGACCTGTTCGGCGCGCCGAGCGAGCCGGTGCTCGGCGGCAGCTACGAGCCGCTGAAGCTGATCGCCAAGGCCTGAGGCGACGCTCAGGCCGCCGCCAGCAGCGTGTGCAGCCTCACCAGCGCCGCCCGATCGGCTTCGAACTCGAGGGCCGGGAAGGCCTCTTCCATCGACTCCCAACGGTAGGCCGCCCAGGTGCGGTCCAGGACCAGCTCGCGGGCCACGTCCTGCGCCCGCACCGCGTAGGTCCACTCCACCGTGTGCTCGTCGCCGAGCAGGTGGTTGGTCTGCATCTGCAGGTCGATCACCTCGCCCACCCGCGCGATGCCGATGTCCTGGACCACCTCGCGCTGCACCGCGGTCTCGAGCTTCTCGCCGAAGCCGATCGGCCCGTGCAGGGGCGTCCAGAAGGACTCCGGACCCAGGGTCCGGCGCAGCAGCAGGTAGTCGGGCCTTCGCTCGCGGAAGCTGAAGACGAAGACCCGGACGCGGTGGTGGAGATCGGTCATGGGGTGAGGACTCGCGCTCGCGGGACGGGAAGTCCCATTTGCTCCCCAGAGCGGGATTGGGGCCGAAACGGAACGCGGACCCGCTCCGGAGTCCATCGACCGCCGGTGGGGGGGCGACTCCAGCGGCTATTCGAAGACCGCTTCGAGGTCGCTCGCACGGGCCCTGGGGAAGCGCTGGAGGGCCCTCAGGATCCGTTTCAGTGCCGGTTCGGGCCCTAGGGTCGCCTTCCAGCGATCCCACAGGGCCTCCAGCTCCAGGGCGTGGAGGATCCCCATGCCGCGACGCGGCTCGGCCCGGATCGCGTCCAACTCCCCGCGCGCGGTCCAATCGTCCCAGCCCGTGTGGACGCGCAGGGTCGCCAGAACGTCCTCGGGTCGCTGGCCCCGGGCGTGGAGCTGGAGGCTGGCCAGGGTCCGGGCCGCCGCCTCCCGGCGCAGGCGGCCCAGCTCGTCCACCAGCGGCGCCTGGCTCACGATGCGGCCCCCCTCGCGGTCGGCCTTGACCAACCAGCGGGCGGCGAACAGCCCCCAGCCCTCGATACCGAGGGGGTCGGTGAAGGTCGCCAGGTCCTCGCGCCCGACCTCGCCGTTCTTCGCGAGCCAGCCCTCGCCCGGCGAGCCGAAGACCAGGGCCGCGGCCGCGATCGAGCCGGGGGCCAGGGCCCGGTCGCGCTGGTCGCGGGCCTCACTGGGCCAGGATGGACCCGCGGGGATCAGGGCCAGCTCCCACTCGGCGCCCGACCGTGGACGCCCGACCAGCGCCGGGCCCAGGGGCTGGTCGAGGTAGCTGATCCCGACGCTGACCTCGGGACCCTCGAGCTCGAGCAACTCCAGGGCGGCGGCCACGGACTCGCCCACGCGCGTGGCGGTGTTGACGACGAGTTGGGCGTCGGCGACGGTCGCGGCGGCGGCCGAGGGGCGATGGCTGCGCGGGCCGGAGGCGATCACCCCCGACAGCATCACTTCGAGCTCGGCGAGTTCGATCGAGCGACCCGCCGCGAGCTGGGCCTGGGCCTGCCAGCCGCCCGGGCCGATCAAGGCCTCGCCGATCGGGCGCGGCTCCGCCTCGTCGAGCCAGCGGGCGAAGGCCTCGGCCGCGCGACGTCCGCGGCGGGTGGCCTCGCCCAATGCCGTCAGCGCCTCGCCCTCGAGCCCCGAGCGCGAGGCGCGGTCGACGATCGCCGGATCGAGGGCGCGAGCGAGGGATCGCGCGGTGCTCGCTCCGTGAGCCGTGAACTCCGGTCGCAGGCGCGTGAGCTGCTCCTGGGCTGCGAGCAAGGCCGCCGGGATGCGATCGAGCTCGACGGTGTAGGCCTGCCAGACCTCGACCGCGGCGCCCCGCGGCGGCGCGGGCTCGATGCGCTCTTCGAGACGCTCCACGTGCCAAGAGGGGTCGAGTCGCCAGCGTCGCCGTTCGGAACGCGCCATCTCCGCCTGGCACCAGCGTCGCAACCACGCGAACTCCACCCGCGGCCCGGGGGCAAGGCGGTTGGACGGTTGGGCGCGCATCCAGTTGTCCGCGCGCTCGAGCGCGGTGCGCCAGGCGAGCTCGATCTCGCCCAGGTTGTCGATCGCCGGTGCGGCCACGAGCTGCGCGTGCATCGCGGCCAGAGCCTCGATCTCGTTGGGGGCCACGTCGGCGGGCGGCGGCGCGGCTTCGCTCTCAGCCGGAGCCTTCGGCACGGGCTTCCCCTTCGCCGGCGGTGTTTGGCCCGCACTCGGCTGCTCGGCGGGGCCAGCGTTGGGCCGCGGCTTGGCTCCCTGCCTGCCGCCGCCGATCAGGGCGAGGGTCGCGAGCACGATTGCGGTCAGATGGAGCGGTGACATGGGGGCCGTGGCGGCTCCTATGCTATCGACCGCCGAGCGCCCCACCCGATGCCGACGCCGCTCCCCTCTGTTCGCGCCGCCCTGGACGCCCTGGTCGATTGGGAGCGTCGCGACCGCGATGCGGGGATGCGCGTGGACGTGGGGCCCATGGCGGACCTGTGCCGGCGGCTCGGCGATCCGCAGCGGGACGCGCGCGTCGTGCACGTGGCCGGCACCAAGGGCAAGGGCAGCCTGTGCGCCCTGGTCGACGCAGGCCTGCGCGCGGCCGGCTGGCGCACCGGGCGCTACGGCTCGCCCCACGTGGAGCGCATCGAGGAGCGCGTCTGCATCGACGGCGAGCCCGTGGATGGCGCGGACTTCGACGCCTCCCTGGCGCGGTCCCTGGCCGCCCGCGAGCAGGCCCTCACCGAGGGCACGGCTGCGACCGACGCCACTTGGTTCGACGTGGTCACGGCCACTGCGTTCGATCGCTTCCGCGCCGAGGGGGTGGATTGGTGGGTCGTGGAGTGCGGCCTCGGCGGGCGCTTGGACTCGACCAACGTCGTGGGCGGCACGGTCTGCGCGATCACTTCGATCGACCTGGAGCACACGGCGGTCCTGGGTCCGACCCGGGCCGCGATCGCCGGCGAGAAGGCCGGGATCCTGAAGCCGGGGGCGCGGGCGGTCGCAGCCCTGGCGGAGCCCAACGGCTTGGCCGGGGACGACCCCGCCGCCGTGGCGGTGGCCGCCCGCGCCGCCGCCCTCTCGGTGCCGGTGCGCTGGGCGCCGCCCACGGCCGCGACGATCGGCGAGCGCAATCGGCACCTGGCGGGGATCGTGCTCGAGGAGCTGGGACGCGCGGGGCATCGCGACCGGGCCGGGTCGCGACCCCTGGGGGCCTGGGCCCTCGAAGGCGTCGAAGCGCCCCTGCCCGGGCGCCTCGAGCGCTTCTGTTTCGGCGGGGTCCCGGTGGTGCTGGACGGGGCCCACGTGGCCTCCAGCCTGGAATTGGTCGCGGACGAGCTGCTGGCGGATGCCTCCCTGCCCGGTCCCGCGGTCGCCGTGCTGGCCCTGGGTCGGGACAAGCGGGCCGAACCGTTGCTCAAGGCCCTGGCTCGCGTGGCCGATAGGGCTGTCTGCACGTCTGCGGGGTCCGGTCGCCACCTCCCTCCGGAGGAGCTGTCGCAAATGGCAGCGGCGGCAGGACTCGGGGTCGAAAACGCCCCGGACCCGCGGGCTGCTCTCCACCAAGCCGCCTCCACCGCGCGCGGCCGTTGGGTCTTCGTCGTCGGCTCCCTGCACCTCGCGGGGGCCCTGCGCCGCGAGCTCGCCGGCCCGACCGACCTGCGCACTCGATGCTGACCATCGTCTCGGACCTGTTGCTGACCGACGCCTTCCTGATCAAGGGGCGCGTCGAGAACAAGTACGCCCGTTTGAGCCAGATGCTCGACGAGTACCGGCGCTACTTCCTGAAGGTCCGTGACGCGACCCTGATCGACCTGGGCACCCGGGACCGCATCGAGACGCCGCTCCTGCACGTGAACGTGGACGAGATCCTCGTCGCCCACGAGTTCCTCGACTCGACCACCGACCCATCGATCGCCCGCCTGGCCGGCGAGCAACCCGAGCCCCTGCGCCGGGTGCGCGTGTTCTACACCGGCAACCTCAACGTCGAGCTGGCCGGCGAGGTCCGCCCCGGCGCCTACGAGGTCGACGATCGATCGACGCGCCGCTTCTTCGTGATGAACCGCCCCGAGATCCGCGGCATGGACCTCACGGGCGACCGGGACCTCGAGACCCTGTCGAAGCTCGACTACGTGGTGCTGAACAAGACCCGGCTGTCGTACCTGTACGACTTCGGGGGCTGAGCGCGCGGACGGTCCGCCGAGCGGATCACGCCCACTTCGAGCGATGTCGTTGTTCGGGGCGCCGCCCCGCCCGTCGCATGGGCCCCGGAGCTTTGATCCGGGCTCGAATCGCGATCGGGGTCTGATTCGAACGAGAGAGCTGCCGTAGGGTTCGAGTCGCACCATCGCCCAGCTCCCCGTCGGATCTAGCGAGCGCTCGCAGCCCATATCGACGGCGAAGTCCGCCCCGAGTCCGTGGAGCCGACATCGATTCGGAGCGCGCCCCATGAGTTCGGAGTGGATCAGCCTCAACCTCGTCACGATCCGACAAGGGCCCCTGCCGGAGCTCGAGATCCTGCGCGGCGTGCTCGCCGAAGAGGGAATCCAGAGCACGATCCCCGACGCGACCATCAAGCTCTGGGACCCGTTCATCACCGGGGCCAACTCGTTCTCCTGCACGCTCCAGGTTCCGCTGGCGCACCGCGAGCGCGCGCTCGCGACCCTCGAGCAGAACGACGCGCAGGCCCGGGATGCCCTGCACGAGATGGGGGACCGCGAATGGGCGGGGTCCGAGGACGAGCCCACCGCCGAGGACCAGCGCCAGGGCGAGCTGTCCGCGGTCGGCCGGCGCATCTGCTGGGCGGTGCTGTTCGGATTCACCCACCCCTTCGCCATCTACTGGGCCCACTCCGACTTCAAGCAACTGCGCTCGGTCGAGCGCCGACCGCAGGGGAAGTCCTTCGTGGTCCTGGCCCTCGCGGCGATGGTCGTTTCCTGGTTCGCGTGGGGGTTCAACTTGTTCGTGGCGTGACCCGGACCTTGCCGTCGGGCGCGCGACGGGGATTTGGCGCGGGCTGATGGTCCGGTCTTTGGACCGGGGGCAGTGCGCCGCGGTGGCCAGTATCGGGATCAACCGGCGCTGGCGGTGGCGCCACCCCTTTCGCCCTAGCATGCAGGCGGTCTGGTTTTCTTCCGAGTATCGCCATGCAGAACTCCATCCGCCTTTTCGTTACCGGTGCGTTCGCCCTCTCGATCTTCGCCGCTCCCCTGCACGCGCAGGCCCTGAAGGTCGGTGACCTGGGCTGGTCATTTGTCGGGACGTCTTGCTCGTCGGGGACAGTGAGCGCAGAGGTCATCCACATCGTCGGGCCGGACCACTGCCCTTGCTCCGGCGGTGAGACCGCAGCCTTCACGACCACCGCCAACTTCGACGGTACGGTCACGGCCCACGTCGCGTGGGACAACCAGGACTCGGGGGTCCACTACGACTACCCGATGTTCGTGTTGAACGGGGTCGTGTCGAAGGTGCCGCTGCCTCCCAGTAGCCAGTTCGACTGGCCCAGCGGGCACTTCGACCTCGTCTTCGAGGTGAAGGCCGGCGACGTCTTCGGACTGGGCGTCGGCAGCACTGATTGTTCCCTCGGACCAGGTGTGGCCGATTGGAGTCAGTTCGAGTTCCTGCCGCTCGAATGGACCGACGAGGGCGGTGGATTGGATCCGCGGCTGGACCTCGCGGTGGCTGATCCGGGTTCCGGCTTCTACTTCGCGAACGACGTCGTCGCGATGGGCGACCTGAACCAGGACGGGGTACCGGACGTCGCGACCTCTGGGCCGATCTCCGCCTACTCCGGCGCCGATGGCTCCCAGCTCTGGACGAGCGCGTACACCAGCGGTCTCTTTGTCCGTTTGGTCAACGCTGGCGACGTCGACGGCGACTCCGTCTCGGACCTGTGCGCCGTCTTTCAGAGCTCGGAGCTCGCGGTGATGCTGTCGGGGCAGACCGGCGCACTAATCTGGTCGACGGGTTTCCAGGTCGGCGAGAAGTACGGCCAAAGTGTGGCGACCTATGCGGATGTCGACGGTGACGGCGCGCTCGACGTGGCCGTGGGGTCGGGGTTCACCAGCGCCGCGATGCCCGTGCGTATCCAGTCGGGAGCGACGGGCGCGCTACTCCAAACGATCACGCCGGCACCCGAGGACCTCGGCTTCGGCTACACCCTCGGAGCTCCCGGCGACATCGACGGTGACCTCGTCGGCGACCTGATGGTCGCGAACTACCTCGGCGGACCGGTGCGGGTCTACTCCGGCGCCAGTGGCGCCGAGTTCCTGCAGCTGCTCCCCACCGGCACCTCCACCAACAAGTGGTTCAGACCCGCCCTCGCAGGCGCAGGTGATTGGGACGGAGATGGCATTCGCGATCTTGCCGTCGGCTCCAGCACCGGCGCCCTGACCGACGACACGGTCAAGTTCGGCCACGTCCTGGTCTTCTCAGGGGCCACCGGCATTCAGTTGTCTGCCGTGGCCGGCCCGGAGTATGGGTCGGGTTTCGGGGATTCGCTGGTCGGGGGAATCGATGCGGACGGGGACGGCTCGCCCGACTTGGTGGTCGGAGGCGAGGGGATTTGGGGCTCCGCATCGGACGCTCCAGGTCGGATCACGGTGATCAGCCCGCCCAACGGCGCGGTGCTGCAGGAGTACACCTTCGAGGGCGGCCACCTGGTGACCGACGTCGACTGGGTGCAGGGGCCGGCCGGCCCACAGGTCGTCGCCGGCGTGCGAGCGACAAGTGGGGAGTCGTCGGTGCGCCTGTACTCGGACTTCAACCATGCGGCTGGAGAGCCGCGCCTGCGCTGCTACGGAACCCTGACGCCCGGATCGCCCGTGGTGATGCGGATCGAGAACGGCCTTCCCGGCAACCCTGCGCTCCTGGCACTGGGCCTCTCCAAGATCGACCTGCCGATCCTGGGCGGCCTGCTGGTGCCCTCGCCGGACACGATCATCCCGCTGGTCTTGGACCCAGCCGGCAGCTTCGAGCTGATCGCGCCGTGGACCTTCCCGGCAGTCGTTGGAACGGGCCTCTGGGCCCAAGCCTGGATGCCCGATCCCACCGGGCCGGCCGGATGGTCGGCGACGAATGCCCGGTGGAGGGCTTAGCGGAGCGGCAATCAGGGGGGATTGGGCTGAGATCTGTGAGAAGGTCGGTTGCGTCCC
Organism: Engelhardtia mirabilis; assembly: GCF_007748095.1. Lineage (NCBI taxonomy): Bacteria > Pseudomonadati > Planctomycetota > Planctomycetia > Engelhardtia > Engelhardtia mirabilis. The sequence continues at coordinate 6,620,888 of NZ_CP036287.1, read as the reverse complement.
GCGCGCGCCTTCGATTGAGTCGCGTCAGTATGTCACTTGTCCCTCGTTTCTCTCACTGGCCGCTACGTCTACCGCGACGAGTCAACCAGCGTGCTCGAATGAAGATGCAAATGTTCAGCGCTAGCGTCCTGATGTCGTTGTCGGTCACCGCCTCCGCGCCCGCACCGCAGTCTGCTGCGATCGGAAAGTCGTTCTTCGAGGCTCTCGTAGTCGCCGACAACTTGCGAATGTCCGTGTATGGGTCACCCGAACACAACGCTCTCCATGTGCAGGTGAAGGAGAGGGCGGGCGAGTCGGATCCGTGGTTCGCGTGGGAGGAGCGTTTCGACGTGGCCTATGCGCTCCGCGCGGCCACGGTGGTGCCGGGTCAGGGGCTGCTCGTGGCGGGGCAGGTGCTCCGGACCGGCGAAGATGTCGTGGAGTTCTGGGCTCTCCATGGGAACGAAGGCTCCTATGAGCCTCGACTGACGTCTGGCGGGCCAGTGCCGACCGGTTCTCCGTTGGCTACCACCTCGACGGTCACCGCCCGGGTGGTTGGAGGTGGCGGGGTCTATCTGCCTCCGATCGTTCGCGAGCCTTCATTGACCGCCACCCGTGTCGAGCTCTTCAGGGGCGTGTTGGGTTCAGGTATCGAGGAGCTGGCTGCTGACCCGGAACTCCGGTTCTTCTTCGCGTGCACGACCGCAGGTGCTCTGGTGCGTTTTGACGTGACTCCCGCGGCCGTTCTGGCGGGAACGATCGCTCTTCCGGTCGCCGGCAGCGCACAGGAATCGCAGATGTTGATGAGCAGCGTCGAGTCCTTGACGATTCGCGAAGCGCCAATGCTGGGCCGCCTGCTGACGGCGACCGTAGGGGACTATTGGTTCATCTGGACTGATGGCGCCAACGATGGCTACTTCGAGGGCGTTTGGTCGGGTTCCCTCGCGGAGGCCGCCTCGATCGGCTTCGAGTACGGGCCGCAGCATTCGGAGGATTTCGTCATCGCCCTCGATCCGACGCACCCGATCTACTCCGCGTTCGAATAGAGCGCGGATCTCGGTCGCGCGACGTCTGTGTTCTCCGCGTTGAAGTGTGAGTTGGGGGGGCGGTCGAGCCTTGCGAGGGCTGATCCAGGACACTAGCCCTCGCTCTCCTCCCCCGTCTCCCCGTACGTCGCCACGTCCTCCGGCGGCGGGGCGAGCTCGTCGAGCATCTCGACGTAGCTGAGGTAGCGGCTGGTCGCCAGCTCGCCCGCCTCGACGGCGTTGACCACGGCGCAGTCCGGCTCGTGGTCGTGGGCGCAGTTGGGGAAGCGGCACTTGGTGTTGTAGGGGGCGAAGTCGGGGAACAGGTGGCGCAGTTGGCCCTTGTTCAGGCCGTAGAGGCGGAACACGCGGATGCCGGGGGTGTCGACGACCCAAGTGTCGCCGTCGATCGGGATGGCGCGCGAGAAGGTGGTCGTGTGCTTGCCCTGGGACCAGAAGCGGCTGATCTTCCCGATCTTCAACTTCATGCCGTAGAGCTCGTTGATCAGGGTCGACTTGCCCACGCCGGAGGCTCCGTAGAGCACCGTGGTCTTGCCGTCGAGTTTGGCGCGCAGGCGCTCGAGACCCTCCCGCTTCTCGGCGCTGGTCTGGATCACCTCGTAGCCGGCTCGCTCGTAGGTCTCGACGATCCCCTCCACGTCGCCGCGCGCGTCCAGGTCGACCTTGTTGAGCACGATGCTGGCGGGGATCTCCTGCCATTCGCAGGCGGCCAGGATGCGGTCGGTGCGGTTCGACGAGAACCCGGGCTGGCCGACCGAGGCCACGTTGATGAGTTGGTCGACGTTGGCGAACAGGATCTGCTCGCGGGGGTCGTGGGAGGAGCTGACCTTGGACAGGTAGTTGTCGCGCGGCAGCACCAGCTCGACCCCGGGCGGGTCGCCGTCGAGGGACACCGCCACCCGATCGCCGACGGCCACCGGCGTGCGCACCTCGCCCAGCTCCTCGAACAACCGCCCGCGGGGCGCGGCTTGGATCACCTCGCCGTCGATCAACACGTGGTAGACCCGCGCGTCGCCCCGCAGGACTCGACCCAAGCGCGTTCCGGCCGGGAGCTGAGAAAGGATCGTCTGCTCGTCGGCGCGCTCGGGTTCGGGGGCCTGGGTCATTGGCGCATTCTAGGTGCGCGCGTGGGCGCGGAGGTCCGCGCTCGGCGGCTATGCTCGCGGGCGTGATCGACCAGGAGACCATCCGCTCGCGCTCGAACCCGGCCATCAAGCGGTCGCGCGAGGTGCGCGCGGGCAAGGTGCCCGATCGGGTGCTGCTCGAGGGCGAGCGTCTGGTGGCCGACGCGGTGGCCAGCGGTCTCGAGCTCGAGCTGATCCTGGTCGCCGAGGACTACACGCCCGCCCCGGCCCTGGCGGCCCACCCGGCCCTGCGCCGGGCAACGACCGAGGTGATCGAAGCCGCCAGCGATCTGCGAACGCCGCCCGGGGTCCTGGCCATCGCCCAGGCGCCCCGCCTGCGACCGGTGGCCGAACTGACCGTCGACGCTTCGACCCTCGTGGTCGTCGTGGCCGGGATCGCCGACCCCGGCAACCTGGGAGCCTGCGCGCGGGTGGCCGAGGCCGCGGGGGCCAGCGCCCTGGGCTTCTGTGGCGCGGGCGCCTCGCCGACCGGCTCCAAGGCCCTGCGCGGATCGATGGGGAGCCTGTTGCGCCTGCCCCTGCTCCAGGTGACAAGCCCCGACGAGCTCGCCGGCCGCGGCCTGCGCCAGGTGCGCGCCGCCACCCGCGGGGGCCAGGACTATCGCTCTTACGACTGGCGCGGCCCCGTGGCCCTGTGGCTGTCCGGCGAGACCGGCGAGTGGTCACTCGACGGCGACTTCGACCTGGTGTCGATCCCCATGGCCGGCGCGGTGGAGTCCCTGAACGTAATGGCGGCGGCGACGCTGCTCGCGTTCGCCGCCGCCCGAGTCTGACAATCACAGGGCAACGAGAAGTCGCAGGGCAAACGGGCCCCCGACCCGGGGAATCGGGTCAGGGCGGGTCCACAGGAGTGATCGAGGTGTGAAGGCGCGGCAAGGCGCCTGCCCACTCGACCGAGGAGGAAGTGGAACCCGGGCCCGTGGGAACGAGGTCGCCGGGAGCAGGGAGGCTCGAGCCGAGTGGGCTGCGGTCCGCGATCGGAACCGCGCCAAGTCGGCCGAGCGAAGCACTGCGGTGGTTGCCGGCGGCCACCGGGCCTGTGTCCCCAGGGTCAACCGACGCCGAAGCGTCAGTGATCTGTGTGAGTTGGAAGCCGGCGGCGTTGCCGGCGACCAACGCAATCGGTGTGGCAAGCACCTGTCCGGCAGGGATCGCCGGGCAGGGCGGGAAGCTGTGGGAAACTGCGGGGGCTTTCGAGCGCAAGGGCATCCTCGGTCGGTGCGAGGGAAGGGGTTCCATCGCGGCGCGACTTCGATCCTGATCCACGGCGCGCGGCGTGTTCCGTTGAATTTCAGTTTCTGCGAGTGAGCCTCGGCGAAGACACGGGCGACGGCGTTCGAGTTGCGTAGGCGATCCCGCGTCGAGCTCCCGCGACGCACACAGGTCCGAAGCGGGTGTGCGCGCGAGCCATGCAACATCGCGCGCATCGCCGCCTTCGGGCCCACAGACTTCCCGCGCCGCGGTCTCTCCCCGCCGTAGACTCCGACGCGACATGGCAAGCGACCCTCGAGTCCGGAATCAGCCGGCGTCGACTCCACCATCGGCCGGCGCCGCGGTGGTGCGCCTGCGCGGCGTGTCGAAGCGCTATCAGATGGGCGCGACCGTGGTCCACGCCCTGCGCGGGGTGGACCTGGACCTGCTCGCGGGCGAACTGCTGGTGCTGCTCGGGCCTTCGGGCAGCGGCAAGTCGACCCTGCTCAACATCCTGGGCGGCCTCGACGTGCCCACGGAGGGCGAGCTCACCTACGGCGACCACGACCTGACCGGCGCCGGACCCGACGAGCTGACCGAGTACCGCCGGCGCCACGTGGGCTTCGTGTTCCAGTTCTACAACCTGATCCCGAGCCTCACCGCGGTGGAGAACGTGCGGCTGGTGACCGACATCTCCGAGCACCCCATGGACGCGGCGGCGGCCCTCGACCTGGTCGGCCTGTCGGAGCGGCTGCACCACTACCCGGCGCAACTCTCCGGCGGCGAGCAGCAGCGCGTGGCCATCGCCCGCGCCGTGGCCAAGCAGCCCCAGTTGCTCCTGTGCGACGAGCCCACCGGAGCCCTCGACGTGAAGACCGGCGTGCTCGTGCTCGAGGCCCTGCACCGGGTCAACCGCGAGTTGGGCTCCTCCACGGCGATCATCACCCACAACGAGGCCATCGGCTCCATGGCCGACCGTGTGGTGCGCCTGCGCGACGGTCGTATCGCCTCCGTCGAGCGCAACGCGACGCCGGCGCCCCCGTCCGACATCGCCTGGTAGAGCACCACCCATGCGCGCCCTGCACCGCAAGGTCCTGAACGACGCCCTGCGCCTGCGCGGGCAGTTGGTCGCGATCGTGTTGGTGGTGGCCTGCGGCGTGGCGATCAACGTCGGAATGCGTTCGACGATGAACTCGCTGCTCGAGGCGCGGGCGAGCTACTACGCCCACACGCGCTTCGGCGATGTCTTCGCCACGTTGGTCCGGGCGCCCGAGCGCGTCGCGCGCCAGCTCGCGGAAATCGAGGGCGTGGTCGTCGTGGAGACGCGAGTCGTGGCCGCCGCGACCCTCGACGTGGAGGGCGCCGATGAGGTCATCAGCGCGCGCCTGGTCTCCTTGCCCGATCGCGGCCGCCCGGCCGTCAACGACATCGCCCTTTCGGCCGGCCGGCTGCCCGAGCCCGAGTCCGCCGACGAAGCGGTCGTTTCGGAGGCCTTCGCCGAAGCCCACGGGCTGCATCCGGGGGACTCGCTCACCGCGTTGATGGATGGCCAGTTGCAACGACTGCGCCTGGTCGGCGTGGCCAATGCCCCTGAGTACACCTACGCCCTGGGGCCGGGCTCCCTGTTCCCCGACGACCGCCGCTTCGGCGTGCTGTTCCTGCGCCGCGCGCCCCTGGCCGCCGCCTTCGACCTGGAGGGCGCCTTCTCGGACGTGTCCCTGCGCCTTGCGCCCGACGCGCGAGTCCCGATGGTCCTGTCGCGCGTGGACGAGCTACTCGAGCCCTACGGCGGCATCGGCGCGGTGGCGCGCGAGGACCAGGTCAGCGCCTTCTTCCTGGCCAACGAACTGATCCAGCTGCAGACCTTCTCGCGCGCCCTGCCGATTCTGTTCCTGGCCGTCTCGGCGATGCTGCTCAACGTCGTGCTCGGTCGTCTGGTCGCGACCCAGCGGCCCGAGATCGCGGCGCTCAAGGCCCTGGGCTACCGCGACCGCGAGGTCGGCTGGCACTACGCCGAGCTGGCCGGCCTGGTGATCTTCGGCGGCACGCTCTGCGGCGTCCTGGTGGGCGCGCAGATCGGCGGCTGGATGACCAACATGTACGGCGACTACTACCGCCTGCCGACCTTGAGCTTCCAGCTCGGCGCACGCGAGGTGCTCGAGGGCACGGTCGCCGCCCTGATCGCCGCCGGCGTCGGGACCTTTGGCTCCGTGCGGCGCGTGGTGCGCCTGCCCCCGGCCGAGGCCCTGCGCCCGCCGGCGCCTCCTGTCTACCGCGCGACGCTGCTCGAGCGCCTGGGGCTCGACCGCGCGGTGCCCACCGCCGCGCGCATGGTGCTGCGCGAGCTCGAACGCCGGCCCGGGCGCGCGCTGCTCTCCGCCGCTGGGATCGCGGCGGCAACGGCCCTGGCCATCGCCAACTCGTTCACCCTCGACTCGATCAACTTCATGTTGAACGTCGAGTACGGCCTGTCCAAGCGCGACGACGTGCAGGTCGCCCTGGCCGAGCCGCGGGACCTGGGCGTGCTCTCGTCCCTGCTGGACCTACCCGGCGTGCGACGCGCGGAACCCCTGCGCACGGCGCCGGTGCGTTTCATCGCGGGCACGCGGCGCAAGACCACGGCGATCACGGCCTGGCGCCCGGACAGTGAGCTGGTGGCCCTCTTGGACCGCGACCTGGCGCCGCTCGAGCTGGCGCCCGGCGGTCTGATCCTGTCGCGCAAGCTGGGCGAGCTGCTCGGCGTCGGCGCCGGCGATCGGGTCGAGGTGGAGGTGCTCGAGGGCCGCCGGCGACGCCTGGAGCTGCCCGTCGCGCGCCTGGCCGAGACCTTCGTGGGCATCGGCGCCTACGCGCCTCTGCACGACCTGTGTCGCTGGCTGGGCGAGACCGAGAGCGCCAACGGCGCCCTGCTCAGCGTCGACGGCGCACAGATCGACGCGCTGCACGCAGCGATCGAGAACACGCCGCTGATCACAGGGTTGGTCGAGCGCGACGCGGTGCTCGCCAACGTCCGCACGATGCTCGACGAGAACCTCGGCACGATGCTGACGATCACCATCGGCTTCTCCCTCGCGATGGCCTTCGGGGTGCTCTACAACGCCGCGCGCATCACCCTGGCCGAGCGCTCGCGCGACCTGGCCAGCCTGCGCGTCTTGGGCTTCCGCCGCCGGGAGGTCGCCGCGATCCTCGTGGGCGAGCTGGCGGTGCTGCTGGTCCTGGGCGTCGTCATGGGCCTCTTCGCCGGCCGCGGCCTCGCCGGCCTGCTCGTCCGCACGCCGGGCTTCGACACCGAACAGTTCCGCATGCCTCTGGTGATCGACCAGGGGACCTACGCTCTGAGCGCCGGCGTGGTCCTGGCCGCAGGGGTCGCCTGCGCCTGGTCCGCCCGCCGGCGTCTCGATCGCGTCGACCTGGTCGACGTGCTCAAAGCTCGCGACTGATCCCGTTCCCATGACTTTCCTGCGCTCACTCCTCGCCCATCGCTGGCCCGTGCTCGTGGTCCTGTTGCTCCTCGCCGCCCTGGCTTGGAAGGCCGCGACGCCGACCTCCGTGCTGGTCGACCTCGGAGAGGTCCGGCGCGGCGCCCTGCGCGTCACCGTCGACGACGACGGCCGCACGCGGGTGGTCGACCGCTTCACCCTCGCGGCGCCGATCGCCGGCAGCCTGGTGCGCGTGTCCGTGGATCCGGGCGATCCCGTGGTGGCCGGCCAGACGCCGCTGGTGCGCTTCCGCCCCGCGGATCCGAGCCTGCTCGACGCCCGTGGCCTGGCCCAGGCCCGCGTCCAGGTTGAGCGCGCCAGCGCCGCAGCGGGAACAGCGCGCACCGCCCTCGAGAGTGCGATCGCCGACCGCGACTACGCCGCCGCCCAAGCCGAGCGGATCGAAGCCCTGGCCGCCAAGGGCAGCGAAACCCCGGAATCCCTGGAGCGCGCGCGTCGCGACCTGCGCCAGGCGCAAGCCGCGGTGTCGGCGGCCGAGTTCGGCCAGCGCGTGGCGGCGTTCGACGTGGCCTTGGCGCGCACGGCGCTGATCGGAACGCCGGACGAATCCAACCTGGCCCTGGAGGCGGGCGGCCTCGAGCTGCGCGGCGTGGACCGCGACGGCGAGGGTGAGTTGACCCTGAGCTCGCCGGTGGACGGCGTGGTGCTGAGCGTGCGCGAGCGCAGCGCGCGAGCCCTGCCGGCCGGCGCACCGATCCTCGACGTCGGCGACACCACGGCCCTCGAGCTGGTGGCCGACTTCCTGACCCAGGAGGCGGTGCTCGTGGAGCCGGGCATGGAAGTCCTGGTCGAGGGCTGGGGCGCCACCGACGCACCCGCCCTGCGCGGCGTCGTCCGCCGCGTCGAGCCCAGCGGCTTCACCAAGGTCTCGGCTCTCGGCGTCGAAGAACAGCGCGTCAACATCCTCGTCGATCCCACCGGCGACGCCGCCGCCTGGTCGTCCCTCGGCGACGGCTTCCGCGTCGAGCTGCGCGTCGTGATCTGGGAAGCCGACGACGTGCTGCAGGTCCCCGCCGGCGCCCTCTTCCGCGACGGGGGCGAGTGGGCCGTCTACGTGGTCGAGGGCGACCGAGCCCGCCGCCGCCGCGTCGAAGTCGGCCGCACGAGCGGCCTGGCCACCGAGATCCGCTCCGGCCTGACCGCGGACGAGCGCGTCGTGCTCTTCCCCAGCGAGCTGATCGAGGACGGGACGCGGATCGAGTCCCACTGAGCCCGGGCCCCGCAACCCACGCCACCTCGGTCCGGCTGGCTCGCCCCCGTCCCCACGATCGATAGGCGCGTTTCCGACCCCGCCGTCGAGCAGTTGCGCGGGAGCGCGCGAGCGTGCCCAGTGCTCTGTGGCCGGCCAGCCAATCAGTCAGAGATGGTCGGATCGTTGTTCTCGCCCTTCAGGAGGCGGATGACGATCTCGGTCATCGGGCGGGCGGAGCAGCGCTCGGGGACATCGGGCTGCGCTGCCGCCGGCTCCTCACCAATCGGCCTGCGGCCGCCCTCCCAGGAGCCGGCCTGCGAAGGGCGGATCTCCTGCACCCTTCGTGGAAAACCCGAGGCCCCAGAAGGCCCCCCTTTCTGCAATGCCCCCCTGGGCGGCCTCTCAGGACCCCAGGATGGGTGCGCGGACCGCGGACGTCCGGTTCGACCCCTAGTCATTCGACGCTCCTCCGGATCGCGGACCCTCCCAAGACCTCTTCGACGGGCAAGGACCACCGCATCCGTTCGTCCAAGGCTGTCCTCCTCTCCGGCTGCCCCGGCCGCGGCGAGCAGCGGGTCGTCAGGCGGATGCGGCTAGGAACTATCCATCGAAGGAGCTGGGGATCCAGAATCTGTGGAGACCCAATCTAAGCCACAGCTATGGGTTAGGCCCAGGCCCAGGCCCAGGCTCAGCGCTCTCGAACTACAGAGCCAGCCGCGCATCCGGGGGAATCGAAGGTGCTATAACCCTTGCTCCGACCCCGCCGCCTCTCACCCACTGAACGTCCCGGCGAGACCTGATCTGTGCCCTTCGGCTCCCACCGATGGTGCAGAAGAGCGATCTTCTTCAAGCTGAGGTGGACGTGTCGGCTGCGCAACACTCTCTCGGGGGGCACCGCGGATAGGTGCTTGCCATTCCATGATTCACCTTCAAGCGATCACTGGTCCCATGATTCGTCAGGCCGTTCTTCTCGCGCTCGCGGTTTCGCTCGTAGCCACGCTTGCCAGCTCTCAGCTTGGCCAAGGAAGCGGTGAATGTTTCGGCCAGGTCACGATCACACAGGGCAGCCCGAACTTCGCCATGCCTTGCACCCCGAACGGCTGCGATCCGACGGACTGCGCCTTGAAGTTCATTCCTCCGATCCCGAACACCAAGACCGTCGAGTGCGCATGCGGCGGAGTCGTTTCGGACTGTTGTCATGTGAAGGTAGTGCTCGTTCCCGCCCAAGAACCGGTTCCATTTGGAGTGGGGCGGTGCAATCCGGAGATCGCTGAGTGTGCAGGCGGGACTTGCGCGTTCTCCGCAACTGTCACCGGTACGGAGCCAATAGTGACGAAATGGAAAGCGTGGTGCACGGGCGAGCCAGAGTAGCTCCATTTCAACGACGATGGACGCGATGGGCCGTTCCTTCCAATCCGTATTGAGAGCCCAGCGAGAGATCGCTAGCGACGCCTCTGCACCATGAACCTACGGCCCACAACCACTTGGATCGCACTTCTAGTGTTCGCAGCGCTACTGGGGTTGACCGCATACCTCCGCGCGCCATCGGCGGGGCGAGCGCCATCGAAACTGCCGGCACAGGTCAATGATCGCCGATTGAGTCGACCTCAAGGAGACGAGGTTGTGGAAGTTCGCCTTCGGGGGCGGAAGGCGATCCACCTGCCTGACGAGAGTGAATCGCCCAAGGCTGTTCCGAGGGAGAGTTCGACCATCCTTGTCACGGCCGTCACGTCGAGTGGCGGCGCCTGGAGGGATGCGGCGACGTCAGCGCTTGCGGTTGACGGGTGGCTAGAGCTCGGTACCACTAGCGCTGCCGGGACGATCCAGGTCGAGGTCTCGGAAGGCACAGAGGTCCAGGTGAGGGGAGGGGGGCTATCCGCCACCGCGGTCGTAGAGGCCATTCATCTGAGCCAAGGTGCCCTGACAGTCGTGGGAAGGTCAGGGGGGGCTGTGGCTGGAACCGTCTTCTTGAAAGACGGTTGGGCAGCCATGTCCGGCGTGATGGTCATGGTGCGGGAGGTGGACCATGGAGGGGTGGTGCCCCCTTGGACGGAGCTGTTTGACGGCGACGCACAAGGCGCGGGGCACGGCTGGCACTGGACCAAGACCGCGACGGACGGATCTTTCAGTATCTCTGGGATTCGAGATGGGAGCCGCGTCGTTGTCTATGCAGCGGGAGCCGGCGTCGCTGGGCCATCGGATGGCTTCCTGATCGATGAGCTTAACGGTCGCTCCGATCTGGAGCTGGCAGTGGAAGGCGTCGCGTCGGTGGACCTGGTTCTCGTCGATAGTTCCGACGTCCCACTCGAGCTCGGTGGGCGCTCCCCCTATCTCCGCCTTGGAGATCGGCCTGATCAGCACCTAGGTCGGGTCGTTCGTGGGGACGACGTGCCCTCGCTCTACTTGGAGAAGGAACTTGGCTGGGATGCAGTGCCCAGGTGGTCACGCCTCTGGATGAGGTCAGTGCCGTTTGGCGTTCCGGTAACAGACGTCGATGTCGAGATTGAAGTACCTGGACTCGAGCTGGCCAAGACTACTATCGACGCTCTTCCTGTCTGGGTTGGGCCCAACGAACATCGAGTCGTGATGCTCGGGGCGGGACCGAGCTTGTCGTGGATAGAGCTAGAGGCCCGCGACGCAGGCGGGGACCTTCTCAGTGGAGGACTCTTGGCATTCGGTGAGCTGCTGCTCGTCCCCGCGGATGGGAAGCCGCTCTTTCTCCACGTACCGCCCGACAACACGGCCAATCCCGTGCGTTTCGACGGCGTCGCGGCCGGCGAGTACACGTTTTCGTTCGACTCTCATATGAACGACCTTCGGCTTCCACCGGCCGGTGAGCTGCCACGCCCGATCACGGTTCACCCGACAAGTGGGGCGGCGATCACAATCGTCGCCCCTCGACTCGGCTCCTTGCTTGTTTCGGCGACCACCGGTTCTGATGGCGCTCGGTTCGGCGGCGCCTTTACCGGGCACTACACGGAAGAGTGGAATGTTGTGTCTACCGACGAGGGCCTTTCCTTCAAGGATATGCGAGTGGTCATCGACTACGAACCTCCCTACCGCGTCGAGGGGCTGAGCCCAGGTCGCTACTTGCTCAAGCCTCAGCGAGGGACGTTGAGCGGTGACATCTTCGTGCCATTCGAGATCGTGGCCGGGGAGACGACGACGCTCGAGCTCGCGCTCAAGTGACGGCCCCCACGATTCGGACTAGAGCGCTGGTCGAGGCGGGCCATCCACCTGTGTTGGATTACCAGGTACGGCCAGAGAGCGTGGTGCGAATCCGGTCCCCGAGGACGGTTTCGATGATTCGGAGCAAGGCCTCTCGGTAGATCGACGACGCCGCCAGGCTCGAGTACGCCGCCGCGGCGGCAATGGCGGACAGCGGAGCGACCTGCTTCGATCGGAGGTGGCTCGTTCGGCTGATTCGCACCGTCGCCAGCCGCCCGATCGCGTGCTCCAATTTGACGCAACTGGCTGTTCTGCACCTGTGGTGGAAGCCCTGGGGAGCTGAGAAGGCCAGCGTCGCCGGCCGCCGCCACTTGCCGCGCCGAAGCCGGCGTCGGCGCGGGCTGCCCGACGTAGGCTCTCCCGCTATGGCCGGACTGTTCGAAGACGACGAGCCCGCGGGTCCCGACGCGCTGGCGCCGGCGCCCGCCGACGCGCCCCTGGCGGAGCGCATGCGGCCGCGTTGCCTGGCGGAGGTGACCGGGCAGGGGCACCTCCTGGAAGAAGGCGGCGTGCTGCGCACGATGCTCGAGGGTGGACTCGAGCAGAGTCTGATCCTGTGGGGGCCGCCGGGGGTCGGCAAGACGACCCTGGCGCGCCTCGTGGCGGCGGCGAGCGAGCACCGCTTCCAGCCCTTCTCGGCGGTGCTGTCGGGGATCGCCGACATCAAGCGCGTGATGAAGGAGGCGGAGGAGCGGCGTCGGCGCAAGGGCTCGCGGACCCTCTTGTTCGTCGACGAGATCCACCGCTTCAACAAGGCGCAGCAGGACGCCTTCCTGCCCTACGTCGAGAACGGTGACATCCTGCTCGTGGGCGCGACCACCGAGAACCCGAGCTTCGAGGTCAACTCGGCGCTCCTGAGTCGCGCGCGGGTGCTGGTGCTGGAGCCGCTGACCGTGGCCGACATCGTCGGCCTCCTGCGGCGCGCGATCGACGATCCCGAGCGCGGCCTGGCCGGACAGCTCGTCGCCGTCGACCGCGCCCTCGAGGAGCTGGCCCGGGCGGCCGACGGCGACGCGCGCCGGGCCCTGACCCTGCTCGAGACCTGCGCGCTCCTGGCCGGACGCGGCGGCGAGTTGACGCCCAAGGTCCTGGCCCGCGCCATCCAGCGCAAGCAGGTCGCCTACGACAAGAGCGGCGAGCAGCACTACGACATCGTCAGTGCGCTGCACAAGTCGATCCGCAACTCGGACGAGGACGCGACCCTCTACTGGCTGGCGCGCATGCTCGAGGGCGGCGAGGACCGCGACTTCCTGATGCGGCGCCTGACGCGCATCGCGGTCGAGGACGTGGGCCTGGCCGACCCCCGCGCGCTCGAGCAGTGCATCGCCGCCTGGGAGACCTGGCGCCGCCTGGGCTCGCCCGAGGGCGAGCTGGCCATCGCCCAGGCGGCGGTGGTCCTGGCCCGCGCGCCCAAGAGCAACGCCCTCTACAAGGGTCTGGCCGCCGCGATCGAGGATGTGCGGACGACCGTCAACCAGCCGGTGCCCCTGCACCTTTGCAACGCCCCGACGGGGTTGATGAAGGCCCTGGGTTACGGCGAGGGCTACCGCTACGCCCACGACGACCCGGCCGCCCGCGAGGAGATGGTCTGCCTGCCGCCGGGCCTGGTCGGGAGGCGCTACCTCGAGCCGCCCGACCGCGATCCGCCGCTCACGGAGCGAGCGTCAGATCGACCCGATTCGTGAGCGTCTCGTCGAAGCCGTTGTTGGTGTAGGCCTGGGCGAACAGCTCCAAGCCGATCAACACCGGATCGTTCGGGATCGCGATCGCATCGACGCCGGTGACCGTGCCCGCCGACAGCACGAAGGAGCTGCCCAGGTCGATCAAGACCGCTCCGCTGGGCCCGAAGGGCACCTGGGCGGTGCCCAGCGAGGCCAATAGGGCGTAGGCGCTGGCGGCCGGCGCGCTGGTGGTGAAGGTCGCCACCGTTGCGATCTGCGCCGTGCCGGCCAGGTCCAGGTGCCCCGGGTTCCACTCATCGAAGCCCATGTCGACCCGCGCTGTACCGTCTCCGTCCCCGTCGATCAGGCGCGGGTCGAGGTCACCCTCGAACAGGTCCGCCGGGGCCTCGCTCGGGTTGCCCGCGTCGATCAGGGGCGAGCCGACCTGCAGGTGGAAGTCGCCGTTCGCGGCGTCCACGAACAGCGGGTCCACGTGGGTCACCCCGACCCCGAAGACTCCCGCGGGGAAGTTCGAGTACTGGATCGAGACCACGTTGATCGGGTCCACGTCGAACCCGTTGCCCCACAGGATGCTGCTGCGGGAGAGGACCCACACGTCCGCCGGGTTCGAGCCGACAGCCTGCACCGCGGTGAGGTTGCCGGCCACGGTCGAGCGGTCGAGCTGCAGGTTCGCGATGTCCGAGCCGTAGAAGGCGATCTGGTTGCCGGACAGGATCGAGTCGCGCAGGGAGATGTCGCCGACGCCGACCCCGCCCGCCTCCAGATTCCCGAAGGCCTGGGCGCCGACGGTGCAGCCCTGGATCCGGGAGCGGAGCAGCACGATGCCCGCCCCGGCGCCTCCTCCGCCCAGGGTCGCCAGGCCGTCGGCGTTGACGCCCACGGACCCGTCGAGCACGAGGCAGTCGCGCAGGTAGATCGTCGCGCTGCCGCCGCCCGCCGCGAACGCGCTGGCGCCCGTGAGGCAGCGCTCGAAGCGGCAGCGGTCGGCGGTGACCAGGGCGAAGCCGAAGCCACCCGAGGCCGAGATGGCGTTGCCCGGCGTGTCGAGGAATTCGGCGTCCTCGACCGTGGCTTCGACGCCCCAGATCGAGCCGGTGACGCTGACCCCGACCCGGTCGAAGGTGATCCCGCGCAGGTCGACCGAGTGGGCATCCGTCGGCACGGGGGTCCCGAACCCATTGACGGCCAAGGCCCCGCCTGCGCCGTTCGAGCGCACCACGGTCACGCCCACGCCCTGGCCGATCAGCTCGAGGTCGTCGACTACCGGTACCGTGATCGGAAAGACCTCGCCCGAGGCTTCGCTGAACTCGCCGGGCAGCAGGAAGACCGAGTTCGGACCCGCGGGCAACTGACCCATGGCGTGGGTCAAGGTCTTCCAGGGCAGCGCCTGCGATCCATTCCCGCTCCCGTCGTCGCCACCGACGGGATCGACGAACAGGGTGTCGGCCCGGGCCGTGGAGGCGCCGAGGACGGCGAGGAGTCCGAACGCGGCGGAGAGGGGCGAGGGGAGAGTCAGGTGCATGGTGAGACGGCCTCGTGTTGGGGAAGGCACAGGAGCTTTCAATTGCTCACTCGATCGTGCTCCTTGATATCCGCGCCAGTTCGGTGTGGGGCCGCGGAGCGCGAGAATCCTCGGTGGCCCGCTCGAGGTCCCACTCCAGGCCAGCCGTGGGGCCTGACCTCGACCCATCTCCCGAACGCGAAGCGCGCCCCGGGGAACGAGTCCCCGGGGCGCGCCGCGCGTCAGCTCGGGATCAGAGCTGGCTACCGTTGCCGGTGACGAAGATCTCCGCCGGCTGGGCGCCGTTGCCGCCGCCAGTCATCAGCATCCGATCCTCGCCGGCGAGCAGGTTCAGGGTCCCGCCCGCGCGCGGGAAGAGCGTCGCGCCGATGGTCGATTGGACCGAGAAGCCCTGCTCGTACATGACCAGGTCCGACGAGCTCGCGGTGGTCGTGCCCGGGTTCAGGATGATCGGGCCGTCGCCGATCGGGCCGATGCAGGGGAAGCCGCAGTACCAGGTCCCGCCGTAGCCCTCGTCGGGGCCGTGGCAGATCCAGCACATTCGCAGGCCCAGGATCGACGTCGGCAGGTCCGCGCCGGCGCTGAACCCGGCGTCGCCCGTGGGCGAGTACACGTAGGTCTCGCCCTCCGCGACCAGCGCATAGCCGTTGCCGGCCAGCGGCGCGATGCCGCCACCGCCGGCGACGAAGGCGCCGCCGTCGAAGGTCGGGATCTGGCTGTGCAGCGCGCGTGCCTCGGGCAGGGGCGGCCCCGCCTGCCAGGAGTCGGTGGCCGGGTCGAAGATCCACGTGGCCGCGGTGGCCACGAAGCCCGCGGGGTCGGGGACGATCCCGCCGGTCACCAGCACCGTGCCGTCCGGCAGCAGGCTCTGGCCGTGACCCAACAGCGGAACCCGCAGCGAAGCCACCTGCTGCCAGGCGTTCGCGGCCGGGTCGTAGGCGAGGCTCTGGGAGGTGGCCGAAGCGAAGCTGGCCTGGTCGTCCCCGGCCAGCGGCTGGGTCGCGCCACCGGTCAAGAGCACGCGCCCGTCGTTCAGCAGCGTGGCCTGGCCGAGCGTCCGCGGCGAGGGCAGGGGCGCCGCCGGCTGCACGACGAGCGAGCCGTCGCCGGCCACCTTGACGCGCTCACAGGCGAGCACGGGCTGGCCATTCGGACGCGTGCCGCCGAAGACCAACACGTCGCCGTTCTGCAGCAGGACCGCCTCGTGCCCCGCGCGGGGACCGCCGATCAAGCCCGCGCCGGCGGGGGCCATGGCCATGGTCGTCGCGTCGTAGAACGACATGGGCACCACGCCGCCGCCGACGCCGGTGATGCCGCCGATCAAGAGCACGCGGCCGTCGGGCAGCTCGGTCGCCGTGTGCAGACGGCGATCGAGGGGCTGACCCGGCAGGCTGGCGTGCTGGGTGCCCTGCTCGCCCAGCACGGTGGCGGTGGGGTTGCTGACGTTGTCGACCATGGTCGACAGGCCCGGCATGGTCACCGCCTGGGAGTAGACCTCCATGCCCGCGATGAAGGGCAGGCCGGGAATGGCGATCGAGTGCTGGGCCACGCCGTCCGGACCGAGCTGCACGAAGGCCGAGAGCTGGGGGTCGGCCGCGCCCACCAGCAGCGAGCGCGGGTCGAGGGGATCGGTCGCCGACAGGGGCGTCGGCCCGTTGTCGAAGCTGACGATGTGGTAGGCCATCTCGAGCGGGTCCCCGGTCAGCTCGAAGTCCAGGCTCTCACCCAGCAGGCCACCCTTCCAGGCGAGGTCGAGTTGCCCCTCTTCCTTGACGCCGGTCCCGAAGGTGTGGAGTTCGTAGACGACGTCGACCACCGGGTGATCCCCGGGGATGTCGATGGTGAAGCTCTGGTGGAAGGCGGGCAGGGTGAACTCGCCGAGCTGCCCCTGGTAGGCGCCGGCCGGGATCGCGCCCGAGTAGATCGGCTGCTGACCCTGGTGCACGGATCCCCCGGCCTCGAACAGCACGCCGAGCTGCGGGCTCGAGATGCGGTACTGGTAGCCGGCAAAGCCGTGGGTCTTCGGAATCGGCGAGGTGCTCACGTGCAGGTTGTCGATGTCGACCTGCAGATCGACGCGGGCCTTGACGCCCGCGGGCGTGCCGGGCTGCCGCACGAAGCGCGCCTCGCCGATGCGCTGGATGTCGTGGTCGACCACGTTGTCCCGATGTCCGGGCGTGAGCACGTCCGCGTCCCAGACCAGGCCTGCGCTGGACCAGTGCACGCCTTCACCGGCGAGCTCCTCGACGCGGATCTCTTCCTGGATCTGGTAGGCCGGCGAGGGGATGAAGCCGAGTTCCTGGGGGAAGTAGGCGACGTTGCCGGCCAGCGAGTTCTCCTGCGGGT
Source organism: Engelhardtia mirabilis (assembly GCF_007748095.1). Lineage (NCBI taxonomy): Bacteria > Pseudomonadati > Planctomycetota > Planctomycetia > Engelhardtia > Engelhardtia mirabilis. The sequence continues at coordinate 6,604,057 of NZ_CP036287.1, read as the reverse complement.
CCTCGCCGCTGGTGTTGACCTCGACCGAGATCGTGCCCTCCTTGGTGTTGCCTTCGGCCGAGAGGCTCGCGTCGTTGTCGATCGCGTGGATCGCGACGACCCCGATGATCGCCACGGTGCCGATGAAGACGATGCCGCCGATCGCCGCGACCGCGACGGCCGGATGGTCGGCCTCGGCCTCATCGATGTAGGGGGCACCGAGGGTCGCCCAAGCGGCGAGACCGACGGTCGCTAAGGACTTGAGTCGCATGTAAGTCTTCTCCAAGTGCGGGCCGCGAGCGCGGCGTCTCGGGTCGGGGATCGCCCGGCCACCCGTGTGGCAGGGCCACAGTTGGTGGAGAAGTCGCGGGGTCGATCGAACGCCCAGGCGGCACGAATCCGGCGCCCGTCGACGGAGCGCAGAAAACCTGTTCGATTCGGGTTTCGGCGTCTCTGATGGGGCAGCGCCAGGACCCCGTCGGGGTTGCCGCGCGAGAGCTGGTCCGTGCCCCGCGCTCCGCTGCCACCCGGCCTCACCGGCAGCGACGCTCGCCCCGCTCCCTGCCCCGTCCCCATCCGGCCCCGCGAATCGAGAGCACTCCTGCCATGCTGCTCAGAAGTCGAACGATGCGCGCCACCGCGGCGCTCCTGTTGACCACCGCCACTGCCCAGGGCAATCAGTTGGACCTGAGCTGGTCGGGCGGGGTGCTCGATTGGACCTGGTCGCTCGAGGTCGAGGGCCAGCCACTCGAGCCCTACCTGTTGATCCCCTCGTTCGAGGCCGGGCCGACGCCCCTGGCCCTCTTCGATCGGAACGATCCGCGGCTGCTCGACGTGGGTCTGGACCTTCTTCCCCTGGCGCGAACGGGTCTGCTCGACCGTGACGGAGTCGCAGGTGAAGACTTCGCTCTCGTGGCGGACCCCGCCTTGGTGGGCGTCGACATCCGCGCCCAGGCCGTCGAGCTGCTGAACGGATCCGCCTGCTTCGGCGAGCTCAGCCAGCCGGTCTCGGCGCGGCTCACCGGCCTCGGCGACGCGGTCTCGACGCAAGGCGCTCCGCTCGCAACGCGTGCCGACCACGGGCAGTTGGCCCTGGCCGACGGGCGGGTGTTGCTGGTTGGGGGGCGGCCGATCGCAGGCGAGCCGGCGCCCCTGGCCCTCGAGTGGTACGAGCCCCAGTCCCAGCGTTTCGTCGCCAGCGCAGCGGAGCTGACCGCGCCGATCTGGCGCCCCGGGATCGCGCGGCTGCACGACGGACGCGTGCTGGTCTGCGGGGGCGTCGGCCCGGGGGGCAGCGTGTCCTCCGCCGCGTACCTCTACGACCCGTCCACGGATCAGCTCGAGGCCCTGCCTCCCATGGACGAGCCGCGCGTCCTGCACTCGGTCAACGTCCTCGCGGACGGGAGCGTGCTGGTGGCCGGCGGCACCGCGTCCTTCGACGACCTGCACCCGCTCGGGCTACCGGCGAGCTTGCAAGGACCCCTCTCGCGTCACTGTCGGCGCTTCGATCCGATCGGCAAGCAGTGGCTCGTGGTTCCCGACCTTCCGGCGCCGCGCATGGGCCACGCCACCACGGCCATGGCCGACGGAACGGTGCTGATCTCGGGCGGCATCGGCCCCGCTCCCGGCGGGCCCCTGCCCAGTTCGAGCGTGTGGACTGGCGACGGCCTGGGACCCTGGACCTCCGGCGGCCCGCTTCTGGAGCCGCGCGCCTTCCACGCCCAGGTCGACACGGTCGACGGCGACCTGTTGATCGCCGGCGGCGCGCAACTGGGCCCGGGCGGCCTCGGCCTCGTCGGCCTGCCCTCGAGTGAGCGCTACGAGGTCCAGTCGAACGCCAGCTTCGCCGGTCCGGGCTCCATGGGCCTGGTCATCGACGGCAAGGAGGTCTGCATCCCCGGGCCGGTGGTCACGAAGTTCCCCGGCACGCAGCCGACGACGACCTTCGGCGACGGTCCACCGGTCGGCCCCGTGATCGTCTACTACGTCGTCGGCGGTCTGGAGCTGGAGCCGTGGCCGCCGCCGGACTCCGCTGCGGGAGCCGTGTCCTACCGACACATCGCCGGCACGAACTCCTGGGTCGCCATGTCAGGCGGCGTCGACGTGGGACCCGGCCAGCGCGTGACTGCGGTGGACGGCGGGTTGCGGTTGCTGCACGTGGGCCCCGCGGGCGCCGTGTTGTTCACCGTGAAGTGAGCGGGCGCGAGAGGCTGCGACACACGCGCACGCCGTAGCGCTCCGCGCGCTCGGCCGTCGTGGCCACGAGTCGGGTCTCCGGTCGGGCCAAGGCGATGGTCTGGCTCGGCTGGGACAGCACCACCAGCCCGTAGTGGCCGCCGCGGACCGGGTAGCGCTCGGGCACCTGCGGATTCCGGGGACCGGCCAGCGCCAGGCCGTCCCCGGGGCGCAGGTCGGGCGCGGGGCCGGTCAGGAAGGGGTCCGCACACATCTCCGCCAGGTTGCCGAGCAGGTCGCGAAAACCCGCCAGGTCGGGCGCGCGGGCGTCGATCGCGGACAGGGGCCGCAGCAGGGCGTCGGCGCGGGCCAGGCGCTGGGCCAGGTCGAGCCGTTCGATGGCGGCGCGATCGATGCCGAGCTCCGCCGCGCGCTCCCACTGCGCCTCGGTCGGCAGGGCCAGGCCCCATTCGCGCAGCACGTCGATGGCTTGGCGGTAGGACAGCTCGGCCTGGGGCCAAAGGGCGGTGGAATCGGGTACAGGCTGCGACCGCACCAGGCGAGCCCATTGTCCCCGGGAGAGCTCGGTGCGCCCGAGCAGGTAGGGCGCGAGCTCCACCGTCCGCGGCTCGCCCTCGTTGCCCAGGGCGAAGGGGTCGTCCGCCGCGTCGAGGCCGAACTCGAAGCTGCCGCCGGGGACCAGGGCCAACACGATCGCATCACCGGCGCGCGGCCTCGCTCCGGGCCCCGCGGGCAACTCGCCGCTGCCGGTCACCGCGAACTCGAACAGCCCCGAGTCGGGATCGACCCCGAGGGGCGTGAGGCCGAGCAGGTTGCCGGGCGCTGGCCCGAAGTCGTCGAACTCCGCTTCCCAGTGGCGCCGGAAGCGTTCCCAACCCGCCGCGTCCTGTGTCAGTGCCTCGGGCCAAGTGCGTTCGACTCGGCTCGTCAGCGAAGCGACCCGATCCAAAGCTCCACCCGGCGCCGCGAAGCGCTCCAGGGCGCGCACCAACTCGTCGAGCTTCTCGTGGCGCCAACGGGCGTCGCGATCGGCGAAGGTCCAGCGCTCGTCGTCGATGCCCCGCCGGCGCTCGCGACGCGACTCGGCGGTGCGCTCGAGCGTCTCCAACTCGGCGCGGTGGCGCTCGGTCCGCGCGCGCAACTGCTCGGCCTCCGCCAACCAGGCGCGCGCCGGCGAGAGGTCGGGCGCGTCGATCGACCACAGGCCGCGTGCGCTCTCCTTGGCCTCCGCCACCAGTTGAAGATCGAGGAAGCGCAGCGCCCGCGCGCGCTCTTGGGCGCGCAGGGAAACCGCGGCCGCGATGCCCCCCAACACTGCCAGGACCACCGCGCCGAGCGCGACCGCCAAGCCCCGGTTGCGCCGGATCCACTTGCGCAGCTCGGCCAGGCCGCCCGACTCGTAGGCGCTGACCACGCGGCCCTCGAGGAAGGCACGCAGGTCGCTCGCGAACTCGGCCGCGCCGCCGTAGCGGTCACCCGGCTCGCGGGCGATGGCGCGGGCGCAGATGGCGGCGAGCTCGGCCGGAGTCTCGGGGGCGACCTCGTCGATCGGCGGCGGCGGTGGACCGGCTCGGATGCGTTTCAGCGTCGCGAGCCCGTCGAGTCCCGCACCGTAGGGCGGCTGGCCGGTCAGGATCTCGAACAGGGTCGCGCCCAGGGCATACACGTCTGCTGCCGGGCCGGCGTCCCGGGCCCGGCCGATGGCCTGCTCCGGCGCCATGTAGGCGGGCGTGCCGAGCAGGTCGCCGCGGCCGGTCAAGGCCGCGTCGAGCTCGAGCGGGGCCGCGACCTCGTCGTCGTCGATCGACTCACCGTCCACACTCGCCAGGCCCCAGTCCAAGAGATACGTCTCGCCGAACGAGCCGACCATGATGTTCGCCGGCTTCACGTCGCGATGGACGACTCCGCTCGAGTGGGCGTAGGCCAGGGTCTCGGCCACTCGAACCAGGACGTCGACCAGGCGCGCCCGCGTCCACTCGGGATCGCCCTCGGCGGCCAGCGTCAGCAGCTCCGCCAAGGTGCGCCCCTGCACGCGCGGCATGGTGAAGAAGTCCTCACCCTGCGGCGTGCGGCCCAGGTCGTGCACGGCGACGATCCCGGGGTGCTGAAGTCGACCGGCGAGCCGCGCCTCGGCGAGGAAGCGAGCGCGGCGCCGACGCCCGTCGCCATGCTCGCCGTCGGTCACCAGGACCTTCATCGCGAGGTGCCGCGCGAGGGTGCTGTCGAAGACGTCCAGCACCCGCCCGTTGCCACCGCGGCCGAGTTCCGAGCCGATCCTGTAGCGCCAGCCGGACTCCGCCTGCGGCAGGGGCGCCAGACCCCCGAGCACCTCGCGCACCTGGTCGAACAACTGGCCCGCGACCGCGCGCAGGCCATCGGGTTCGTCCGCGATCCAGTCCTCGAAGCGGCCACCCTCGCCCGCCTCGCGCGCGGCGATGTACTCGGCGACCAGCTCCTCCGCCCGCTCGTCCAGCTCGCTCACGACGGCAGGTTGCGCGTCAACGCGATCAGGGCGCGGGAGTAGGCCATGCGCGCGGCGGCGTCGCTGGGGTAGCCCAGGTCGCCGGCGATCGCTGTCCAGGCGCGGCCTTCGGTGCGAGCCTCGACCAGCCGTCGCGAACGCTCGTCGAGGCGCTCGAGGGCGGCGCGCACGCGCTCGTCGCGATCGTCCAACTCCGCGCGAGTCGCCGGCCCCGCCGCGCTGTCCTGGGCCGGTTGAATCGCGCCGCCCACGTCGATCGAGCCCAGGCGCCGCTCCGCGCCGCTGCCCCGGCGCTGGGCCTGGTGGAACTTGGCCAGGTCGCGAATGCGGTTCTCGACCACGGTCGAGATCCAGCGCAGGAAGGCGTCCTCGTCCTCGAGGTCGTAGCGATCGAAGGTACGCACGGCCTGGACCAGCGCCTCCTGCACCACGTCGCCGGACTCGTGGAAGCGGCGCAGCTGCGGACCGAGCCGCCGTCGCACCATGGCCAGGACCGCCGCGTAGTGGCGCTCGACGAGCTGCGCCAGGGCATCGCCGCGATCGGCCTGGGCCTCGCGCACGAGGTCCACCTGGGTGCGAGCGTCGCGGGCCGCGCGGGGGTCGAGTGGATCAGTTCCCATGGCCGAGTGGGGCGCCGTGGCGCCCGACAGGTCCGGAGTCTAGCCGCGCAGCCTCCGCTGCCGCCTACGCCGCCGTCTTCGCGCCGGCCCCTGCGCCGACTCCTCCACAGCTCCATCCACACGCACCTTCAGCGGCACTTCCTTCGGCCAGTAACCTCCCCCCCCCGCAGGCCCACCAACCCCCGCCCAGCCACCCTGCTGGACCGGCCTCCGCGCCCATTGGTTTCAGCCCGTCCGCCGGATTTGTCGCGCTGGGCGATAAACAGGGGACCCGCCGTGTCGTCTCCATCCCCGCCGCGCGGGTCTTGCGGGCGGCAATCGATGGCGAGCACGATCCACTTGGAGAGCCGACGCACCAGGGAAACCGCGGAGAGCCGCCCGCCGAGCCCCGGGGGGGCGGTGGGGGGCGGGGACCGCCTGGCGCGGTTGGTGGCGGCGCACTACCTGGCGGTGCACCGGCTCCTGTTCCGGCTGGTGGGCAACCGCGAGGACGCGGACGACCTGGCCCAGGAGTGCTTCGTGCGAGCCCAGCGTCGGGGTGGCGAGGTCGACGAGGTGGGGGCGCTGGTCTGGCTGCGGCGGGTGGCGCTGAACTTGGCCCGGGATCACCACCGCTCGCGCGGGCGGCGGCTGCGGCGCGAGGAGCTGGCCGGGCTCGAGTCGATCGAGCGGCGTAGCGGTGAGCCGGCGCCGGACGCGCGGCTGCGGGGCGCGGATCTGCACCGCGCCCTGCGCCAGGCCCTGGGCGAGTTGCCCGAGCGGCTGCGCGTGGCGCTGGTGCTGCGGGTCTTCGAGGGGCTCGACTACGACGAGATCGCGCGGCTGGTGGGGCGCCGGCCGGGGACCGTCCGCATCCAGGTCATGAAGGCGCGGCGCGAGTTGGAGCGCCGCATGGGTCCGTTCTTGGACGAGGAGTCGACGACGTGACACGCAACGACGGTCGCGAGTGGGTGCTGCGCCAGCTCGACGGGAGTCTGAGCGCGGCGAGGCAGGCGGAGCTCGAACAGCGGCTCGCGCGGGATCCGGAGCTGGCCGAGTTCGCCCGCCGCCAGCGGCGCTTGGACGGCCTGCTCGAGGGCTTGGCGGAGCCGCCGGCCGAGTCGGTCGATACGGGCGCCGCGCTGCAGGCGATTCGCGCGCGGCTCGAGGCCGGCGGCGGCGACGCTTCGCCGCGTGGGCGCTTGCGGTCCCTGCCGCGCTGGGCGTCGCCGGTGCGCCTGGCGGCGGCTGCGTTGGTCCTCCTGGCCGGCTCGTTGCTGTGGCAGCGGTCGATCGACGGCGACGAAGCAGGGCCGCAGCGGCAAGCGGGAGCCGAGCTCGACGTGGCGGTCGCTCCGGCAGCGGACTCTTTCACTGGCCGGTCGACCGCTCCGGCGACGGATCCGGCGGCCGGTCCGTTCGGCGATCCCTTGGCGGAACTGCCGCGCGATCTGCCGGGCGACTCGCCGGGCCGCGGTGGGTCCGTCGACCCCTCGGACGACGCGGATCCGAGCGGCGGCGAAGCGCAGCTCGCGGCGGCCGAAGTTCCCTCGTTGAGCACGCTCCTGGCCTCACTCGGCAGCGACGACGGAGCTGGAACGGCGCAGTTGACCGCTCTCCTGGAACGCGACGGCGACACTTGGGTCGCCCTGCGCGACGTCGAGCGGGTCCTGGACGCGACCACCGATGAGAGCGTCGCGCGCGGGGCACTGCGTTTTCTCGGAGCGCAGGGCGACAAGCTCAGTGCGCGCTCGATCGAGGACGCGTTGGCCGATCCGGGCCTGCGCGGGACGGCCCTCGCGGCCCTTGTGGACCTGGGCCCCGAAGGATGGTCGGGCCTCGGCGCGGCGCTCGCGGACCCGCAGCTCGCGGACGACGCTCTCGCGGCTTGGGGCGAGGTCGCCGATCCTGCGGCGGCGCGCCAACTCGGCCGCGCCTGCGAGCGCATCGCGCGACGCGGGGACCGCTCGCCGCGGCTCACCGCCGCCGCCGGCCTGCTGGCCGACCTCGGCGCGCAGGGCCTGGTCGAGTTGCTCGAGCGCATCGGCTCTGGGCAGCTGCCCCTCGAGCCCGTGCTCGCCGCCCTGGACCCGAGCCACGGCGACGAGCTCTTCGCCGCCGCGGACGGCCGGTCCATGGACACGGTCCTGATCGAGTTCGCGCGGGTCACCGCTTGCGAGGGACTCGTGCCGCGCCTGACCTCGGCGGCCACGGATCCGCGCCTGACCGACGGCGCCCTGGGCGCCCTGGCGCAGATCCCGGGCGAGCCCGCGGGGCGTGCGCTGCTCGAGATGCGTCGCATCGGGCGCCCAGCGGTCGCGGCCGTCGAGGCCGCCCTGGCGGCTCGCGACGAGCCCCAGGCCTGGCTGCGCCTGGCGCGCTCGGTGCGCGGCGAGCGTGAGTTGGCGGTGACCCTGGCCGAGTTGTTGCTCGGCGATCCCAGGTTCGACGGTTCGGCCGCGCTGGCCGAGCTGGCGCGCTCGACGGCCCTGGCCTCGGACCTGCGACTGATGGCCCTCGGCGCTACCGACGCGACCGATCCCGACTCGGCCCGGGCCCTGCGTGGGCTGGTGCGGACCAGCGCGCCGGACGACGCGCGCATCGCCGCCGCCGCGCTGGTGGCCCTGGCGCGGGGCTTGGGGATCGAGGGCGCCCTGGCGCTCTTGCCCGAGCCCGATGGCCTGACGGGCGAACTCGATGACGTGCTCGCCCACTACTCCTCCAGCAGCCTCGTGCGCCTGGCGCGCGAGCTGCGACCGATGCTGCCTTTGACCGCAACCGACGGAGACGAACTGCCGTGAAGAACCTGCTTCGAACTCTGGGCCTCTTGGCCCTCGCCGCCCCGACCGCTCTCGCCGCGCCGTCCCAGGACGGCGATGAACTCGGCATCGCCGTCTTCGACTTGACCGGCCTGCTCCGGCGGGTCGATGCCGGGGTCTACGACATCGATATCCTGGACCAACACGGAAAGCTGGAGGATGCCTCCGGTGCCGGCGGGAGCATCGGCTCCGAGGAGGTCTCGATCGGCGCGCTGCAGGAGATCTTGGTGCGCCTGCACGAGGAACAACTGCGCTACCGCGACGCCGAGCAACGCAGCCCGATGATCACTACCAACGGCGAGCGGCAGTTGGTCGTGCGCGGGACCCAGGCCCTGCGCGACAGCGTGGCCGCGACCCTGGGGGAGCTCGACGCGCTGCTCTCGCAGAGCGCGAAGGTTCGCGTGCGTTGGTACAAGACCAGCGACGGGAGCTACGACCAGCTCCCACTGGGGGCGACGATCGGCACGGCGGAGTTGGCGCGCCTGTTGGAGGAGTCCCAGTCGTCGCTCGACGAGGAGGTGACCATCAGCTTGCGTCTGGGCAGCACTGGCTCCGTGGACCTGCGGACCGGTCAGTCCGCGATCGTCGACTACGACGTGGAGATCGCCTCGAACGTCTCGATCGTCGATCCGACGGTGATCCAGCAGTTGACCGGATCCCAGGTCGTGGCACGCTTCGTGCCTGGCGTGGACGGAGGCTACCTGTCCATCGTGACGACGCGGACCGACGCGATCGGCCCGGTGCGTGAGGAGCAGATGCAGGTCGGCACGATCACCGCTTCGACCGGCGGCAACGGGGAGAACCTGCGCCAAGTGAACGTCCTGCCCCTGTCCGTGCAGCACCAGGACACCCTGACCCGCGCGCTGGGACTCTGTACCCACGTGCCCGCCGGCCGGGCCCTGCTGGCGCGGACGCGCTGGGATCTGGCGGGCACCTCGGGCGACGAACTGATGGTGGTGGAAGTCGAGTCGGCTCCGCTCGAGCTCACCCAGACGCTGGAGTCGGGCGGAGGCACCCTTTCCATGGTCCTGCGGGACGCCCTCTCCCGTCCGCGGCTGAGCCTGGTGAGCGACGACTACGCGTCGATGCTGGTCTCCGAACGACAGCTCTGGGGTCACGGCCTGGTCGCCGAGCTGATCGCCGACGGCTCCGAGGTCGACTTCGATCTGTTGCCCGACGCAGGTCGTGGCTGGGAGCAGATCGGCCCCTGGATGGCGGCCATGCCCGGCCGAGGCATGGACGCGGCGGCGACTCGCAGCGCGGCCCACTCCCTGGCCCGGGGCATCGCGGCCTCGACGCGCTCGGTCGCCGTGGCGCGCATGGGCGATCGGCTGGTCGCGTCATTCGACGTGCCGGTCACCGATGGGGCTCGATCCTTCGCGATCGTGGCCCTCTCGACGCCCTTGGTCAGCGACATCGACGTGGAGGTGGCCACGGGCGCCGGCGTCTCCGATCCGGTGGTGACCGAGACCGAGGAGGGGCTCGCGATCTACTTCGACCCGTCGCTCGGCCGCGACGGGTCCTGGAACCTGTCGCCCGAGGCGGAGGTCTCGGTTCGCACCGCTGGCCCGCGTCGGATTCAGATGGGCGAGACACCTGGCGGGTGGGTGGATCTGCTGTCGACGAGTCGTTTGGGGTGCTCGTCGGAGGTTCGGCTGGAGTCTGGAGAGGCTCGAGTCATCGGTTCGCCCGAAGGCCTGTCACTCGCCCTGGGCCTGCGTTGAGGCCCGAATTGCCCCGAAACACGGAATGGATGCGTAATACCGGCAGAATTTCGGGATCCGGTGCGTGCTTCGGGGCCCGCGGAACCGTCTATTGCCTGCGGGTCGCTCGTAGCGGCCCCGACCCGAGGATCGGGTGAACGGCGAAAGGGCGCTTCACGCGCCCCGAAACCGCCACCCAAGTCTCGAACCGTGACGCACCGCGAGGCCCGGCTCTACCGCTAGAGACGGGCCTCCGGCGTTTCTGCCGGGAGTTCGTGGGGCAGCCCTTGGGGCTCAAGGGCGCAGGACGACGGCATCCACGCCATCGGCGTTCACGTCGCGCCCGCCGAACTCGCGACGCAGCGCCTCCTCGATGGGGACCATGTAGGGAGCTACCGCCGTGCGGATCGCCGGATCGGCGGCCCAGTCCCGAACCCAGACGACGCGCTTGTCCGAGTCGCGGATCAGGTCGATGAGCGGCGCAGTCGCGGCTGCGTCGAAGTCCGACGGCGAGGTCCCGGCGGCAATCGCGCGCCCCAGCTCGTGGCCCAGGTTGAACTCGCGGATCCCCGGCAGGCGACCCGTCACCAGTTGATAGCCCAGGTCGGCGGTGACCATCAGCCCACCGTCTGGGAGCAGGGCTCGGGCAAGCTCCAGGCGCTGCTCGGCGGCGCGCCGTTTAGTCCTGGCCTCGACAGTGTCGATCGCGCGCAGGCCTAGCCAGCCCTGGGCTGCGAGGAGCAACAGCACCAGGACGACGACTCGCCCCCGCAGCCCGTCCAGGGCACGAGCCGCGGCGATTGCCGCGAACACGATCGCGGGCGACACGTAGCCCCCGCGCGTCGGCACGCCGAACAGCACCACCGCCGCGGGATGGACCAAGATCCCCACGAGCAGCCACGCCGATGTCACGGTGGAGCGCCGCGGCCAGAGCGAGCCGACCAGTCCCAGGGGTAGTAGCACGCCGAAGGGGAGCACCGCCTCCTTCAAGACGAGCGCGAGCGAGGGGCCGGTCTGTTCACGCGCGAGTAGTTCGCGGGCTTGGAACCAGTCGGGGCCACCGAAGATCACGTGCAGGGCCTGGTCGAGCGCGACGCCGAGCAGCGCTCCGCCGCCGACGGCGGTGGCCGACAGGATCAGCGAGCGCAGGCCAGCCGCTCGCGGCTTGGCGGCGCCAGCTCGCCCCCAGGCGAGCAGGGTCAAGGGTGCCGCGCAGAGCACACCCGAGCGGTGGGTGAGGATCAACGTGCCGGCGACGAGTGACGCCGTTGCAAGGACGGCTCGAGGGCGCCGGGAGTCGACCGCGAGGATCAGCGTCAAGCCGGCCGCGACGTGTGCGGCGTGCAGGGCGTGGACTTCGATGACGGTGGTGTGGAACGCGATCCCGGGGGAGGCGACGGCCAGGAGCGCCGCTGCCGATCCGGCTCGGGCTCCGACACCGAGGAGTCGAGCGCTACTGAAGACAGACGCGGCGATGACGCCGGCGCTGAGCCAACCGAGCGCGGCGAGGGCGTGGTAGGCCTCGAGCTGCGCCACAGATCCCAAGAGGCGCCCGAGCGGCAGGTAGAGGGCGTGGCTCCCGAGTTCGTGCGGTCCGCGCAGGGGCCTCAGCTTCTCCAACAGCGCAGCGGCGTCGCCGAGCAACCAACCCTGATGGAGCCAGGCGGCCCCGAGCGCGCAGCCCAATCCGAGCGCGACCGCGATGGACGCATCGCGGACGGTGAAGGGGCGATCGGGCTGGGCGGTCATCGGACAAGTTCAGCGGGCATTGGGTCTCCGACACTCGGGGCGCAGCGCGGAACAAGAGATTCGATCAACGGAGAAGGTACCCGGCGTCTGCGATGGGAGGGGGCGGCAGAGTGTTCATCCTGCCTCGCGCGTTCGGTCGCGCGCCCGCGCGCCGGGGTCGTGATTAGGCGTTCGTACGGTGCCAGGCACAAAACCGCCGCCTAACGAGAGTCGCGCAGCCGCCCTTGGCGGCTGCGCGACTCTCGTTAGGCGGCGGTTTTGTGCCTGGCACCGTACGAACGCCTAATCATGACGCGGTCTGATCCCCACACGCCCGACGCAACCGCCCCTCGAGGCCCGACAGCCGCAACTTCTGCTCCGCATTCTGCACCGCCATCTCCAGCGCGCGCCGGCTCCCCACCAGCACGCACAGCCGCTTGGCCCGCGTCACCGCCGTGTACAGGAGGTGCCGTTGCAGCATCAGGTAGTGCTGCGGTACCAGCGGCATCACGACCCCCGGGAACTCCCCGCCCTGGCTTCGGTGAACGGTGATCGCGAAGGCGGGTTGCAGGTCGCCCAGGTGCTCGGGCTCGTAGAACACCACGCGCTCGGGGTAGCGCACCGAGAGCCCCGTGCCGTCGGCGTTGATGCGGACCACCCGCCCCATGTCGCCGTTGAAGACCTCCTTCTCGTAGTCGTTGCGGGTGTGGATCACGCGGTCGCCCTCGCGCCACACGCGACCGCGCAGGCGGCCCTCGCGCCGGGAGCCGGTGACCTGCTCGCGCAGGCGTTCGTTGAGCCGGTCGACCCCGCACTCGCCGCGGTACATGGGCGCCAGGACCTGCACGTCCTCGAGCCAGTCGAGCCCGAACTTCTCGGGGATGCGCCGGGTGACGACCTCGACCAGTCGGTCGGCCGTGGCCTGCTCGCCCTCGGTGGGGAAGAAGTAGAAGTCGGAGAGGGGCTCGTCGGCGCCAGGGAAGCGCGGCATGTGGCCCTCGAGGATCGCGTGGGCGTTGTCGACGATCAGGCTGTGGGCGGCCTGGCGGAAGATCTGGGTCAGGCGGAAGACCGGCAGGCAGCCGGCGGCCAGGAGGTCCGAGAGCACGTTGCCGGCCGCCACCGAGGGCAACTGGTCGGGGTCGCCGACGAGGATCACGCGCGTGGGCGCGCGCACCGCCCGCACCAGCGAGTAGGCCAGGCTCAGGTCGAGCATCGAGATCTCGTCCACCACCAGGAGGTCGGCCTCGAGGGGCTTCTCGTCGTCGTGCAGGAAGCGCCGCGTGCCGGGTTCGAAGCCGAGCAGGCGGTGCACCGTCGAGGCTTCCTCGCCGGTGGCCTCGGCCAGGCGCTTGGCGGCGCGCCCGGTGGGCGAGGCGAGCAGCACCCGCGCGCCGGCCGCCCGCGCCAGGTCGACGACTGCGCGAACGATGGTGGTCTTGCCCACGCCGGGTCCGCCCGTGAGCAGGCCCACCGGAGCGCTCAAGAGGCCGAGGACCGCCTCCCGCTGGCGCGTGTGCAGCGTGATCCCGAGCTGCTGCTCCTTGCGCGCGAGGTCGGCCTCGGTGGCCCAAGCTCGCGCGGGACCGGCGGCCACCAGACCGGCCAGGCGCTCGGCCAGGCCGACCTCCGCGGCGAAGAAGCCCGGCAGCCAGGCGCGCTTGTCGCCCGTGCCCGCGCCGTCGGCCGAGGTCGGCTCGCCCGTGGCGGCCTCGTCGATCACCAGGTCGTCCATGCGCCGCAGGCCCTCGACCGCCTCGACGAAGGCGGCGTCGTCGAACTGCTGCCCGAGCAGCTCGCGGGCGGCCTCGGCCAGGCGCTCCAGGGGCAGGCAGCAGTGGCCCTGGCCGCTGGCCTTCTCGAGCACGTGCAGAATCGCCGCCCGGCGTCGCTCGAGGCCGTCCTCGGGCAGACCCAGCTCCCGCGCCACCCGATCGGCGGTCTGAAAGCCGATCCCGGCGATCCCGCTGGACAGGAGATAGGGGTTGTGGCGCAGGCGCGCCTCGGCCTGCTGGCCGTACTTCTCGATCACCGCCTCCACCTGCCAGGGCCCCAGGCCGATCCCGAGCAGAAAGGTATAGAGAGCGTGGCTGCCCTTCTCGACCACCAGGGCCTGGTGCAGGTTCTCGGCCACCGGGGGCGCCAGGCCCTTGATCGCGTCCAGACACGAGCGGTCGGCGCGGATCTGCTCCAGGGCGTCGTTGCCCAGGGCGTCGACGATGCGCCCGGCCAGGACCTCGCCCACGCCCTCGAATCGGTCGGAGGCCAGGTAGCGCACCAGCCCCTTGCGGTCAGTGGGGGCGCGCAGCTCCAGCCGGTCGAACTCGAACTGCAGCCCGTGGGTCTTGTGGCGGGTCCAGATCCCTCCGAGCCGCACGCCGAGCCCCTCCGAAGGCCGGGGGCAGCGACCCACGGCGGTCACCACCGGGTCGAAGACCAGGGAGCCGCTCTTCAGCTCGGCCGGCAGCGCGCCCTCGGCCCGGACCCGCAGGACCGTGTACAGGCTCTCCTCCGAATGGAAGGTCACCCGGTCCACGGCCCCCTCGAGGACGGTGGGTAGGTCGTTGGCCGGTTCGTCCAAGGGGCGGGGTCGGGGTTGGCCCCGAAAGGGGCGTGGGGCGGGGAGCGGCGCACGGGGGGCCGCGCGGGTCCCGCCGACCCCTACCGGTGGCACTAGAAGCTTGCCTTCCGGCGGCCGAGCCGCACAATGTTCGACCCTCGATCCCGGGCGACTCCGGGCCTGCCGGACGGGATCGGGTCAGCGAGCCACCTCAGAACGCTCTATCGATGAGCGGGTTTCCCTGGCTCCGCGAGCGCTTCCCCTCGGAAGCGAGACGCGGAGAGCCGCCGGGATGGGACGGTCGGCTCGCGCGCTACCAACCGCACAAGCACCGCTTCACCTCACTTCATGTCGATCAAAGTCCAGGTTCGTCCGAACGAGTCTCTCGAGGCCGCACTACGCCGTTTCAAGCGCCAGTGCAACTACGGCGGAGTCTTCCGCATGGCCAAGGCCAACACGTGGCACGAGAAGCGTTCAGACGCCCGCCGGCGCGAGCGCCGCGAGCGGATCCGGACGATCCAGAAGGCGACCCGCAAGGCGCAACGCCGAGCCGGCGGTCGCGTCCGCTGAAGTTCGAGCGGTAGCACACCGCCTGCTGCGTCCCGTCGCCCGGGCGCAGCCGGCCTCCGGCGGGCGCCGTGTCTTCGGGCACGGCGCCCGCCGGCGTTCGGGAGGTACGGTGCCGCGGGACGTACGGTGCCGGGATCATTTGTCCCACCGGCCGCCAAGGATGCTGCGATTCGCAGCATCCTTGGCGGCCGGCGGGACAAATGATCCCGGCACCGTACGTCCCGCGGCACCGTACCTCCCCGAGCCGCCCCCCAACCCGATCCGTGCGCCTCTTCCCCAAGCACCGCGACCTCTCGCAGCCCCCTGATCGGGTCGAGCTCGTCGTGCGCGGCAGCGACCTGCAGCTGCCGGAGGAAGAGGTACACGTGCGCCTCGACGCCTTCCTGGGGCAGTTCATCCACTGGCGCTCGCGCACCTCGATCCAGCGCTTGATCCGCGAAGGCTTCGTGCTGATCGACCCCTCCGACCCGGCCAACCCGGCCGGGCGCGGGGAACTCACCGCCGAGCTGCGCCCGGGCAAGCGCCTGCTCCACGGCTCGCGCGTGGTGGTGGTGATCCCCGAACCCCAGCGCATCCAGCGCGCGACCTCGGCCGCCAGCGAGCTCACGATCCTCTACGAGGACGACCAGATCCTGGCCGTCGACAAGCCGCCGATCCTGCCCGTGCACCCCAGCGGCCGGCACCTGTCCGACACGCTGATCCAGCGCGTGCACGCGGCCTACGACCAGCGCAAGCTCGATCGCGAGTGGCGCATCAAGCTCTGCCACCGCTTGGATCGCGAGACGAGCGGCATCGTGCTCATGGCTCGCGATCCCGTCAGCCACTCCGCGATCATGAAGCAGTTCGAGCGACGCGACGTGGACAAGGAGTACCACGCCATCGTGCGCGGCGTGCCCGAGGTCGACAGCGGCGACATCAACCTGCCCCTGGGGCCGGCGAGTACCTCGCAGGTGCGGATCAAGATGGCGGCGGTCACCGCCGGGCTCGAGGCGCGCACCCGC
Organism: Engelhardtia mirabilis; assembly: GCF_007748095.1. Lineage (NCBI taxonomy): Bacteria > Pseudomonadati > Planctomycetota > Planctomycetia > Engelhardtia > Engelhardtia mirabilis. The sequence continues at coordinate 6,588,420 of NZ_CP036287.1, read as the reverse complement.
TGGCGGGTGCTCGAGCGCTACACCGATTGCGCGCTCGTGTCCTGCAAGCCCGAGACCGGACGCCAGCACCAGATCCGCGTGCACATGGACGCCATCGGCCACAGCCTGGTGGGGGACAAGCTCTACGGCGTCGACGAACAGGTCTTCCTGCGCGCGTCCCAGGGCGAGACGACCCGCGCCGACGAGGTGCTGCTCGGCCTCAATCGCCACGCGCTGCACAACCACCACATCTCCATTCGCAATCCCAAGACCGGCGAGATGGTCGCGGTGCGCAGCCCGATCCCCGAGGACATGCGTCAGTTTCTCGCCGGACGCGAGCGGATCGACTGAGCGGCGGCGGCTGCTCAGCTCGCGTCGGGTCGAGGCACCGGGACGTACTCCTCGAGCACCAGGACCCCGAGCAGCGCCGCGCTGAGCACGAGGCCGAGTGCCGGCGTCGTCACGAAGTGCTCGGCGACGATGGCGACGATCGCCAGGCTGATGCCGGCCGCCATCAGCGGGCCGGTCAGCTTCTGGGGATCGCCGGCCTCCTCGGGTGGGATCGAGAGGGGCGGCTGGTCGACCGTCGCGGTGTAGAGCACGCGGCAGACGAGGATCGACACGAGCATCGCCGGCAGGGCCAGGCGCAGGGCGAGGGCGCCGCCCGCTTGCTGCCAGGCCAGGAAGCCCAGGGCGATGTGGAGCGGGATCACGTAGCGCACGCACACGGCCTTGAAGGCGCCGCGCTGCAAGTGGGCCGGCGCGACCGGCGCGCTGTCGAGCAGCCAGCGCGCGGCGAAGCTGGCCGAGGCCGGCACGTGGGACAGGAGCACCGGCAGGTAGAAGCCGGGCGTGAACAGGATCAGCGCCACGAACGCGTCCTTGTCGGCGCCCGGCTCCTTGCCGAGTGCGACCCAGGCGAAGATCAGCGGCACGGCCAACAGCGGCGCGGTGCGCAGGGCCACCTCGCGCTCGTGGGGCATGGCCGCGAAGACCAGGTCGAAGGTGGCGCGCTCCTCGCGCCGCACCCACAGGGCCAGGGCCGCGCGCCGCAGGGGCTCGAGCACGCGGTCGATGGGGGGCGCACCACCGGCGATGCGCGCGACGCTCTTGCCCGCCAGGGTCAGGCCGAGCCACGCGCCGACGAGGGCGATGGCCGTGCACAGTGCCGGCATCCACAGCGCCGTCGCGTCGACGCCGCCGGGTGTGATCGGGGCGGCGAACCAGAAGGGCGGCGCCAGGGCCAGGTTCCCGTCGAGGTCGCCGAAACGGCCGTAGGCGGTCAGGCGCAGGGCGAGCGGCAGCCCGAGCAGCAGGGTCCCGGCGACCACGACGGTCATGGCGGTCTGCAGGAGCACCAGGAGCGCCGGCGCGACGCGCTCGAGCAGGGCCTGCAACAGGAGCAGGGCCGAGGCCACGCTGAGGGTCGCGCCGAGTCCGCAGGCCGCGAAGACCAATCGGCCCGAGAGGTCGAGGCCGGGCGCGAGCAGACTCAGGGGCAGCAGCGACCCCATCGACAGGCCGCCCACCGCGACCAACAACACCGCGAGCCGCGCCAGGGCTCGATCGAGGGCGGTGCACGGCAGGCTCGCGGTCCACTCGGGCGCCGAGGGCGTGCGCAGCCAGGTGCCGAGCTCGCCCAGCAGAGGCAGGGTCACCAGCCCCGCCGCGACCGTGTAGGCGTAGGCCGCGAACGCGAACGCGCCGATCTCGCCGCGCACGATCCCGCCCAAGAGGCCCGCCACCAGCAGGTGCGTGCCGGCCGTGGACACGAGGGAAGCGCCACCGCTCAGGGCGGCGAGTTCGGCCACGAAGATGGGGCGGACGCGTGCGGACATCGGGTGGGCGGTGGGCTCCAGATGGGCGCGCAGATTGTGCCAGCGCAGACCACCGTTGCCGCAACGCGGGTTGGAGCGCGTTGTCCGGACGCGAGCGATCGGTCGAGTTCCAGTGGTGGAATTCGACTCCCCGCGAGCGAGACGGCTCACCTATCCTGCGTCGAGGCTGCACGGGCGCGGCCCGTGGTCTGACCGGCTCCTCTTACTGTTCGACCCCAACATGCTCCATCTGCTCGTTCTGCTGCCCCTGCTGGCGCCCCCCACTCCCCAGGTCGGGTTTGCCAGTGAAACCTTGCTCTCCTCCACCACGGACGTCGGTGACAAGTTCGGCGACTCGATCGACGTGGACGGCGACGTCCTGGTGGTCGGCGCCCGCGCCAATGCCGACCTCGCTCCAACCGCCGGGCAGGCGGTCGTCTTCGAGCGGCAGGCGGACGGCTCCTGGCTCGAGGTCGCGGTCCTCTCGCCACCCACTCCGGAGGTGGTCGGATTCTTCGGCGACGAGGTCGCCGTGTCCGGAGTCAACGTCTTCGTGGCCGAGCGCAACGACGACGTCTTCGGCGCGAACGAGGGCGCGGTCTACGTCTACGAGCGTCAGCCCGATGGCACCTGGCCCTTGATCCAAACGCTCGGTCCGGCTGACCTCGCTGACAGTCGGACCTTCGGCGCGGACCTCGATGCCTGGGGCCCGCGCCTGGCCGTGGCGTCTGGCGGGGCCGTCGACGAGCCCAGCCCGGTCTCGATCTTCCTCCGACAGCCGGATGGGACCTTCGCCCTCGAGGACGAGGTAATCAGCCCCACGACCACGACCTCGTTCGGACACTTCCCGGGCGTCGTGGCCATGGAAGCGGACTGGCTCGTGGTCGGATCGCCCAACTACTACGAGACGGTGGTCGGTCCCGTCGGCGAGTTGCTCGACTTCCTGCCCGTGGCCCACGTCTTCCGTCGGGACCCGAGTGGCTCCTGGCTGCCCCTCGCCAACCTCTATTGGCCTGGTGGCGCGCCGGGCAACGAGTTCGGAGCGGCGGTCGATCTGGAGCTGCATGCGGGTGGCGCGCTGGTCGCGATCGGTGCTGCCCATGCGCCGCCGACCGGGCGCGTGTTCCTGTTCGACGTCGACACCTCCGGAGTCGTGCAAGAGCTCGACCAGGTTGAGGTGTCCACGGGACCCTGCTGCAACTCGACGTTCGGCGACGCCGTCCTGCTCACGGGCGAGCGTCTGATCGCCAGCGATCCGCTGTTCCGCACCGGCGTCGAGGTCTACGACACCGGCCGGATCTACGTCTTCGATCGCACGGCGCCGGACGAATGGAGCCTGGTCCAGATCCTCGAGGACGACCTCGCGGTGCCCGACGACTGGCGCGAGCTGGGGACGTCGCTGGCCCTGGACGGATCCGCCCTGTTGGCCGGTGAGCCGGGACCCGGTGGCCCGGCGTCGAAGGTCACGGGCGAGGTCCACGTGTTCAGCGATATCCGGCTCTTCCATGGACTGCCCGAGCTCTCGCTCGGCGCGGGCGGGAGCCAGGACCTGCTGGTCGCCGCCGGACCCCAGTCCGCCGGTGCCAGTTACCTGATGCTCGGCAGCGCCTCCGGCACCCAGCCTTCGATTCCCCTGCCCGGCGGGCTCGCCCTGCCGCTGGTCCTCGATGCCTACACCGACCTGACCCTTGCCGGCGGTGGAGGTCTATTGAGCGGGAACTTCGGGACCTTGGGACCGCTCGGCGATGCGGTGGCGACCTTCGCCTTGCCCGCGGGCAGCGATCCGGTCCTGGCCGGACTGACTGTCCACCACGCCTACGTCGTGATCGGGGCCGCGAGCGCCATCACTGCGGTCGGTGGTCCGGCGCCACTGGTCTTGATGCCCTGATCCAGGACACTAGCCGCATCGGGAGGCAGGCTTCGCGGCGTGCGCGTCCGCTGGCCGCCGCTCGGGCGTCCGGGGGGCGGAACCTCGTCTGCGCTGCGGGCTAGAGTACGCGGGATGCAGCTCACCATCCCCGGTCCCTGCGGCCCGCTCGAGGCCATCTACCACGAACCCCGCGGCGGCGCCGACGCGCCCCGCGGCGTGGCCGTGGTCTGCCATCCCCATCCGCGTCCGGACCTCCTGGATCCGAACACCACGCACCAGGGCGGCAACATGCACTCGACGGTGACCTTCAAGATCGCCCGTGCCCTGCAGAACGCCGGCCTGGCCTGCCTGCGCTTCAACTTCCGCGGGGTCCAGGGGTCGGCAGGGGAGCACGACGGAAAAGGAGCGGAGGAGCAGGACGCCGCCGCCGCACTGGGCTGGCTCAGCGACAAGCACTCGGGCGTTCCGCGCTGGGCCGCCGGCTTCTCCTTCGGCTCGCGCACGGTCTTCGGACTGGCGCGGCGCGACGCGACCATCGAGCGGCTGGTGCTGGTCGGCTTTCCCCTAGTGGCCTATGACCTTCCTGGGGTCGACGAGCTCAGCATTCCGACCCTGTTCGTCTGGGGCGCGGGCGACGAGTTCGGCGCACTTCAGGACCTGAAGGCCCAGTACCCCCACCTGCCCGCGCAGGTGGAGGCGGAGGAGATCCCCGGGGCCGACCACTTCTTCATGCGCTACACCAAAGAGCTCGAGAGCTGCGTCCACGCCTGGGCGCTGCGCCAACTCGAGGGAGACGACCGATGAGCCCCGACAAGCGCGCCGCCCGGACCGAGGTCGAGCCGACGACGCCGCCCGAGGGCGTCAGTCCCGCCATCCGCGTGATGATGATGCCCCGCGACACCAACGCGAACGGCACCATCTTCGGCGGCGTGATCCTGGCCCAGATCGACCTCGCGGCCGCGATCGAGGCGCACCGCTGGCATCCCGGGCGGCTGGCCACCGTTGCGATGGACAAGATCGAGTTCAAGCGGCCAGTCTTCGTCGGCGACCTGGTCAGCTTCTACACGTCGACCGAGCACACGGGCACGACGTCGGTGACCATCCGCGTCGACGTGTGGGCCCAGCGGCGCCACGGTTCGAACACGCGCGTGCCCGTGACCAGCGCGACGGTGACGATGGTGGCGACCGACGAGGGCGGGCAGAAGGTGCCTCTCGCCAACAAGGTCCCGTCGCCCCTGTACTGATCCTCGGCCCAGAGCAGGCGGCGGTTTCGTGCCTGGCACCGTACGAACGCCTACCCCCCCGAAGGGCCAGACCGGGGGCTCGGGAATTCGAGCGGATCGACTCAGGACCGTCGAGATCGGGGGCCGAAGAGGCTCGTTGGACGTCGGCCCTGCAGCCCGGGACCGTCGTCCAACCACGACCGGCCCCGCGCGCATCGACCGGCAACACTGCCGCCGCGACCGAGCAGGTCCGAGCCCGATTCGACCCCAATAGCAGCAGATCGCCATGAAAGTGCTCCTGATCGACGACTCCAGCCTGATGCGAAAGATGATCGTCCGAGCCCTGCGTCAAGCAGACCTCGGCGTCGACGAGACCTTCGAGGCTGCCAACGGCGAAGAGGGCCTTGCGGCCCTGAAGGCGCACTCCCCGGAACTCGTGCTCTGCGACTGGAACATGCCGGTCATGGGCGGCCTCGAGTTCGTCAAGCACGCCTGCGAGTTCTCGAAGATCCCGATCATCATGCTGACCACGGAGAGCGTCGGAGAGAAGGAAGCCGAGGCTCGCAAGGCCGGGGCCCGGGGCTACGTGACGAAGCCCTTCACACCCGAAAAGCTCGGCGACGCCATTCGCGAGGTCGTCTGAGCACTCGGCCTGCCTCTCCCCGAGGCAGATCAGCCTTGTCCCCCCCCCGGAGGCAGTCAGTGAGCACCCTAGATATCCAAGCGCGAGCTGAGCTGGCCGAGGCCGTCGTGAAGATCTTCGAGAAGGGCTTCGACGACTGGACTCAGATGTTCGGCTTCGAGGCCGTGACGACGAAGCCGCTGGTGAGGGTCCTCAAGAGTTCCGAGGACCTCTTGAGGCGCATCATCGCCAACAGCGTCCTGGTCACAACCCGCGGTGACGGACCGGTTTCCGGCTGGACACTCTTCGTGTTCCCGAACGAGCTGATCGCCTCCGCCATCGCGGCGGCCATGATGCTGCCCGGTGAGGGCTTCACTCTGGACGAGGCCAACGAGCAGCAGGTCGAGGCCGCCCAGGAGCTGATGAACCTGTTCTGTGGGTCGGCCACGAAGGCCCTGCAGTCGGCCCGACACGAGCTGCGGATCTCCCAGTCGGTCGAGCACCTGCGGGTGAAGCTGAACCTCGCGGAGCCGCCCCGAATCCCCGAGGGGACCGGGATCGCCTGCGTCTCGGTCGATGTCGAGGCCAACGGCGCCGTGGGCAAGGCCTGGTGCCTGATGCCCGAAGCCATGGCCGGGGCGCTGTAGGCAGGGATTCGCTGGAGCCGACCGCGGTTGCGTGATCGGCGCTGGGCGGGCCAGGGGGCCCGCCGTGACCGGGGCTCACGGGGAGCACCCCAAAGGACGGGCACTGGACTCCTGTGCGTGCATCGGGGGTGGACTCGCGTCCGGCCCGCCGATCTCCGGCCCAGGGACTGACCGCAGCGCCGTCGGCGGCCGCGGAGCCGTGCGCCCCTTTCGCACGTGGGCGCAGCCCAAGGGGTCGTCGAACGGTTCGGCTCCTACCAGACGTCGCCTCGCGATGCGCAGGGCGCGATGGCGGCGAGGGGCAGTGAGCCTGCTCCCGATGCCCTCGGCAGGGTGCTTACGGGGTCGGCGCCAAGGCTCTCGCAACGCCCGGGCTGGGTCCGCCCCGCGGCGATCCCAGCGGTTCGGGGCGACCTGCCGGCACGAGCGACTGACTCGAGTTGCGGCGCGCGCGACGGGCCGACTTGCGTCGCGCCGCTCCATGGGCGAGCTCGATCGCCGCGGCGACCACACGTGCCGTCGAGCACGGGCAAGCCGAACTCGCCGCGGCCGCGTGGCCAGCTCTCGCGCCCGACTCGTAGGGCTCGCCGGCGGCCGCCTGCCGCGGGGCGACGGCGCCGCCCGGTCTCGTTGCCCGTCGACGCACTGGACTCAGAGAGCCCAGCGCCTGTCGGCACCCACACGAGGCCGCGCGAGCCCGCCCAGGGGCAGGCCCCACGGGCCGCTCTCAGGCCGCGCTTCGGGCGTCGTTGACGGCGCGCATGACGGCATTCGGAATTTCGTCCAGCGGGACGATCTCCCGGGCGCCACCGAGCTCAACGGCCCGCTTGGGCATGCCGTAGACCACGCAGGTCGCCTCGTTCTGCACCACGGTGTGGGCGCCGGCGTCGAACATCGCCTTCATGCCCTCGGCTCCGTCCCTGCCCATGCCGGTCATCATCACGCCCACGGCGTTGGCGCCGGCGGCCGCAGCCACCGAATGCATCAGCACGTCAACCGAAGGCCGGTGGCGACTGACCAGCGGGCCCGGCTTGACCTGGGCGTGGTAGTCCCCGCCGGAGCGCCGCAGCAGCAGGTGGTGGGCACCCTGGGCGACGATGGCCTTGCCCGGGGTGACCAGCTCGCCGTCGATCGCCTCGTGGACCTCGATCTCGCAGTCTCGGTCGAGGCTCTGGGCGAAGGAGCTCGTGAACTGTTCGGGCATGTGCTGCACGATCACGATCCCCGGGCAGTTCTTCGGGAACGCCGGCAGGATGCGACGCAGGGCCTCGGTCCCGCCGGTGGACGTCCCGATGGCGATGATCTTGTTGGTCGTGCGGGCCAGAGCTGTGCGAGCGATCGGGCTGGCGTGCTTGCCCTCCGAGGACCTGCGGGGCTCGACCTTGATCTTGGCCGCGATCTTGATCCGCTCGGCCAGGTCGACGGACATCTCGCCCACGGTGTAGGCCGAGCCCGGCTTGCACATCACGTCCACGGCGCCAGCGCGCAGGGCCTCGAGGGCCATGGGTCCTTTGGCCTCGGTCAGCGACGAGACGACGATCGTCGGCACCGGCTGGAACTGCATCAGCTTGCGCAGGAACGCGATGCCGTCCATGCGCGGCATCTCGACGTCCAGGGTGATGACGTCGGGCTTCAGCTCGACGACCTTGTCCCGCGCGATGTACGGGTTGGCTGCCGTGCCGACGATCTCGATACCGGGGTCCTTGGAGAGCTCCTTGGTGAAGACCTGTCGGACGACAGCGGAGTCATCGACGATCAGAACTCGAACGGGCCGATTCGGATCGGTCATTGGCCTGCACTTCCAAAGGGACCGCTGCTGACCGTGAGGCTCAGCAGAACTGGGTGTTCGTCGGAGAGCATCCCCACGGCGCCCTCTTCGAGCTTCAGGGCGTCCCAACTGTCTGACTCCAGTCCCACCTCCGCGCTGGGCGCGGTCAGGTCGAAGATGGCCTCGGTTCCAGCCAAATCGGTAAGCAACTGACCGAGAGCGACGTTCAGCAGCTCCTTGAGTGCGTCGATCGCATCCTCGTCGCTGGTTTCGTCGGCGTCGAGTCCCAGGGCACCGGCCGCCACTTCCCGCGCCATGTCGGCGGTGGTCATGAGGCGCATGTTGCCGGTTCCGCTCCCGCCAAAGCCCACGTTGATCGCGAGGCACGATCCACTCGGTGCCTCGAGCTCGGCGGCGTCGACCTGATCGGCGAAGATCATCGCGACCTCCTCGAGGACGCGCGTGAAGGCCCCGGCAAGGGGCTCCTTGAATTCGTCACTCATCGGGGTTACCCAGGGCCGCCAAGAGGGCCTCGCGCAGTTCTTCGGGTTGGAAGGGCTTGCGTACGTAACCGCACACATTGCTCTTCTTGAGTTCGTCGATGCGGGTCGTGCTGCCTTCGGACGACACCACGATGACCGGGATGCTCGAGGTGGAGTCGTCAGCGAACAGGCGCTGGATCATCTCGATGCCGTTCATCACTGGCATGTTGATGTCGGCCAGAATCAGATCGATCCAGTGGTCGGCAACAACCTCCAGAGCTTCTTGACCGTTCGCGGCCTCGTGCACTTCGTTGGTCGGCACGCCGGCCATCCGAAGCGCCTTCTTGATGACTGCTCGGACCGTCTTCGAGTCGTCGACGATCAGTAGATTGAATGTCATGGCGGTCAGCTCTTCTTCTCCAAGCCGAAGGCCTCACGCGCCAGATCGAGCTTGGAGAGGGTCTGGCAGAGGCAGTTCTCGATCGCGTCCGGAGAGAGCCCGAGACGATTGAAAACGGCCTCGGAGGATGCGTAGTAGTTGCCGTCTTCGCCGTTGCCGAGCCCGACCATGCCGCACAGGTACTGGGCGGCGTGGACGAGCTCCGCGATGGGGCGGAACTCCTCCGGACACATCTCGGGCTCGTGGTGCCAACGGACGACCTGGATGATGCTCTCGGGAAGTCCCCAGGCTTCGAGCATGATCGCTCCCGCCTCGGCGTGGTTGATCCCCACGAGCTGCTCCTCGGCCTTCTCGAATGAGATGTTCCCACCGAAGGCGAGATCGGCGATCTCGGACATCTTCGTCTGGGCTACCTGGCCAAAGACGGTCTTGCCGATGTCTACGAGCAGGCCAGCGGTGAAGGCCTCGTTCGGCGGCGGCCCGCCGGTCTTCAAGGCGAGCTCCTCGGTGGCCAGTGCGATCGCCAGGGCGCCCTCCCAGAGGGCGTCGCCGGGCAGGCTGTAGCCCTCGACCGGCTCGCAAGCCATGGGGCCGACCATGGCACTCATCACCGCCGCTTGAATCCGACCACTGCCCAGCTGCAGCCAGGCGCGGCGCACGGTGGAGATCTCGGCTCGAGCGCCGAAGATGGCGGAGTTGGCCGTGGCGAGCACATGGGTCGTCAGGGCCGGGTTCAGGCTGATGGCGCGCTCCAGCTCCGCCGGATCGACTTCGGGGTCTTGCAGCAGCCTCACCAGCTCGCAGGCGTCGACGGGGATCGGCGGCAGCTGCTGGACAGCTTCCAGGACTTGATCGCGGTTGGTCACAGGTTGGTCTGCTCCTCAGGGGTGCGAACTACCGCCTGGCCAGTGGCGATCGATAGGAACACGGTCTTGGGACGGGTCCCGCCAGTGTGTTCACCGGCAAGCATGAGCTCGTTCTTCCATAGGATCTTGCGCAGGATGACGATGTTGCGCTCGCCGATTCGAAAGCGATTGCACTGATCCATGGGGCTGCCCGCCCCGGCGACCTTGACAACCAGGTTCTGGCGCGTCGCACCCAGATCGAACACGGCGTTCAGGAGCAGGATGACGCCGGTATCGACGAACATCGCAGGCTTGGGTGCGGAGCCCTCGCGCGCGCCCTTCGACAGGGGCAGCATGCAGTGGATCAGGCCGCCCACACCGGCGATCGGGTCGTGCACCGTGACGCCGATACAGGAGCCGAGCGAGTAAGTCACCAGAACGTCGTTGGGGTCGTTCGAGACCTTGAACTCGGAGATCCCGACGATCTGGAGCTGCGACCGATCCGTCGGAGGGAAGGTGGCGGCACCGATGCCGGCCTGTGTCGGTGAAGACGACACCCTACTCGCGCTTCCTGTAGACCGACGGGGCGACGCGCGAATACTGCTCGTTGGCATTGACGATGCTCTCCGACTTGCCCACGACCAGGAGGCCGCCCGGTCGCAGCAGACGGTGGCAATCGGTGACGATCGCCGCCCGCAGTGCCTCGTCGAAGTAGATCATCACGTTCCGACACATGACGACGTCCATCGGGCCCTTCATGGGGAAGGGCGGTTTGGAGAGGTTCAAGCGCTTGAAGACCAACTGCTCGCGGAGCTTGGGCGTGGCGCGGTAGCCTTCGCCCTCGACCTCCATGTAGCGCTGCTTGTACTTGTCCGGGATCGGGTCGATCTTGGAAGCCTCGTAGAAGCCATTGCTGGCCGTCTCGAGGACGCGGGTCGAAATGTCCGTCGCCAGGATCTTCACGTCGACGGGCTTCTTGTGCTTTTCGACCACGTCGAGCACGGTCATCGACAGCGAGTAGGGCTCCTCACCGGTCGACGAGGCGGCCGACCACAGGCGCAGGCGGCTCTGCCCGCCGGCGAGGGTTTCCGACAGGTGCTGTGCGACCGAATCGAAGTGCTCCGGCTCGCGGAAGAAGTTGGTGACGTTGGTCGAGATGACGTCGAGCAGCTGCACCAGCTCCGTCGCGAGGTCCGCGCGGAGGTAGTCGAGGTAGGCCGACTCGTCGCTCAACTTCAGGGCCCGCAGGCGCTGCGCGATTCGAGAGGAGACCATGCTCTCCTTGCCTTCGCGGAGGAGGATCCCGCTGTTGTCGTAGACGATCTCGCGGAGCGCCTCAAAGACCTCGGTCTTCATGTTCTAGTTGGGCTGTGACGTCGTCGAGGTGGGGGCGGTCGGGGCGCCACCCGTGCAGGTGACGCCCCGGCAATGACTGCGAGCTGGCTCGGACTAGAAGTCGGTCAGCTCGTCGTCGTCGAGCGGGAAGGCCGCAGCCTTGTTCTTCGACGGCGGAGGAGTCGCGGGACGAGCCGCCGGCTTGGTTGCCGGGGGCGTGGTCCGGGCTGCGGGACGCGGAGCTGCCGCGCCGCCCGCAGCGGCGGGCTCAGCCGCGGACTTCGAGAGGGTGAAGCGCCCGATCTGGCTCAGGAGTTGGGCCACCTGACCGTCCAGGTGCTCTGCGGAGGCAGACGACTCTTCGCTGCTGGCCGCAGTCTCCTGGGTGATCCGGTTCATCTCGTCGACGGCCGTGTTGACCTGCCCGATGCCCTCGGCCTGCTCCTTGGAGGCGGCCGCGATCTCGGTGATCAGGTCGGTGACCTTCGACGAGCCCTCGTTGATCTCGGTCAGGATCGTCTGAACGCCTTGGGTGATCGCGACGCCGTTGTCGACGTTGCGCGACGAGCCCTCGATCAGCTCCGCGGTGCTCTTCGCCGCCTGCGCGCTGCGCTGGGCGAGGGAGCGCACCTCTTCGGCGACGACCGCGAAGCCCTTGCCCGCGTCGCCGGCCCGAGCCGCCTCGACGGCCGCGTTGAGGGCGAGCATGTTGGTCTGGAACGAGATCTCGTCGATCGTCTTGACGATCTTCGCCGTCTCGTCGCTCGAGGCCTTGATGGCGTCGATGGCCTGGCGCATCTTGGCCATCTCGGACTCGCCCTGGTTGGCGGACTCCTTGGCGGAGTCGGCCAGGGCCTGCGCCTGACGTGCGTTGTCGGCGTTCTGAGTGGTCATCGAGGACATCTGCTCGAGGGACGCGGAGATCTCCTCGATCGAGCTGGCCTGGGTGCTGGCACCGTTGGCGAGCTGGGTGCTGCTGGCGGCGATCTGGCCGCTGGCCGTGGAGACCTGGGTGCCCACGTGGGCCACCTGGGTCAGGGCGTCCTCGAGGGTCGTGAGGGCGCGGTTCAGGTGGTCCTTGGTGATCCCGTGGCTGCCGCTGAACTCACTGCGGATACGCACGGTCAGATCCTGCTCCGCGACTCGCTCGAGGGTCGCCCCGACCTCTTCGACGAAGCGCTCGGTCTCGATCTGCTCGTCCTTCTGGGCGGTGATGTCCGTGGCGTACTTGACGACCTTGAACGGCTTGCCGTTCATGTCGAAGATCGGGTTGTACGAGGCGCGGATCCAGACGACTTTGCCGCCCTTGCCCAGGCGCATGTACTCAGCGGCCTGGTACTCACCGCGGTTGAGCTTGGCCCAGAAGTCGGTGTACTCGCCCGACGCGCGGTACTTGGGATCGACGAAGATGCCGTGGTGCTGCCCCTGAACCTCGGCCAGGGTGTAGCCGAGGCACGACAGGAAGTTGTCGTTGGCGGTACGGATCGTGCCGTCCATCTCGAACTCGATCACGGCCTGGGACTTGCCGATGGCCGCGATCTGGCCCTCGTAGTCGGCGTTCTGCAGCTTCGTCGCGGTGACGTCGGTGGCGAACTTGACGACCTTGTAGGGCTTGCCGTTGGGGTCGAAGATCGGGTTGTAGGAGGCCTGGATCCAGACCTCCTTGCCGCCCTTGCCGAGGCGCTTGTACTCGGCGGCTTGGAACTCCCCGCGGTTGAGCTTGGCCCAGAAGTCGCGGTAGTCGGCGCTGGCGCGGAAGACGGGGTCCACGAACATGCCGTGGTGCTGGCCCTCGATCTCGGCCAGGGTGTAGCCCAGGGTGTCGAGGAAGTTCTGGTTGGCCGTGATGATGGTGCCGTCCAGCTCGAACTCGATCACCGCCTGCGACTTGCTGATGGCCGCGAGCTGGCCCTCGTAGTTCGCGGTCTGCAGCGTCCTCTCCGTGATGTCAGAGGCGAACTTGACGACCTTGATCGGCTTGCCGTCGAGACCGAGGATCGGGTTGTAGGAGGCCTGGATCCAGATCTCCCGACCGCCCTTGGCGACGCGCTTGAACTCGCCCGACTCGAACTCGCCGCGGCCGAGCTTGGCCCAGAACTCCCGGTACTCGGGGCTCGAGCGCTCGATCGGGTCCACGAACATGCTGTGGTGCTTGCCCGCGATCTCGTCCAGGCTGTAGCCGATGGCTGCGAGGAAGTTGTCGTTGGCGGTGACGATCGTGCCGTCGAGGTTGAACTCGATCACGGCCATCGACTTGCCAATCGCCTCCAGCTTGGCGTTCGCTTCGAGGAGGTTGTCGGCTGCGACCTCTTGTTGCGAGTCCGTGGAGTGTTGACTGGGGGCAGTCGCGGTGGCCGAATTGGGCTGGGTGCTCATTATTCGTAGGGCTTGGAGGGGATGTTTGTCTTGATTCGAACCGGCCGCGCGGGAACGCGGATGATCCGTGGGGGGTGATTGAATCTCAGGACGCTTCGTTGAGCGTCCGCAGGCCGTCGGTGTCGAGGATGCGCTCGGTGTTGAGCAGGATCTTCACCGAGCCCTTGCACTTCGCGATGCCGAGGATGAAGTCGCTATCGACGCCCTCGCCGAAGGAAGGCGTGGGCTCGAGCTCGTCGACGACGATGTCGAGCACTTCGCTGACGGTGTCCACGAGGATGCCCATCTGGTTCGCAACTCCGTCGGAGCTGGTCTCGACCACGATGATGCAAGTCTCGTCCGTGTCCTCGATGGCGCTCATCTCGAACTTCACCCGCAGGTTGAGGACCGGGATGATGCGACCGCGGAGGTTGATGACGCCGCGGATGGAGACGGGCGTGCGCGGCACGGGCGTGATGTCCATCAGGCCGATGATCTCCCGCACCTTGAGGATCTCGAGGCCGTACTCCTCTTCGCCGATTCGGAAGGTGAGGTACTTGCCGGCCAGTTTCTCGACGGCAGGAGTGGTGGTTGAGTTGTCGCTCGACATGGGTCTGTTGGTTGTTTGGCGTGAATGCCGGCCTGTGCTTGTCGCCCCGGAGGGCCTAGGTCGCGGGGACTGCTTCGATCTTCTCGACCGATACGGGTGCCTCGGCTAAAGCCTCGGCGTCGTTACTTCCGGTACGCGCGAGCTGAGTGAGGCTCGCGATGTCGAGGATCAATCCAACGTGCCCGTCGGGCATGATGGCGCCACCAGCGAGTCCCGGAGTTCCCGCCAAGGCAGGGCCGAGCGGCTTGATCACGATCTGATGCTGTCCGAGGATCTCATCGACCAGGAAGGCGCAACGGCGATCCCCATGCTCGACGATCACGGCTGATGTGCGCTCCAGGGACGTGTCGGGTCCCGGGAGGTTGAAGATGCGCGAGATGTGGAAGAGCGAGACCAGGGAGTCCCCGTCCTTCAAGAGCGCGCCACGATCGAAGACCTGGGTGAGCCTTTCCTCTTCCGGGCGCACCATCCTGACGATCGAGACGGTCGGGAAGATGTAGCGCTCCCCGCCCGCGCGCACGACCATGCCATCGATGATGGCGAGCGTCAGCGGCAGGCGGATGCTGAAGATCGTGCCCTTGCCGAGTGTTGAGCGGATCTCGACCGTGCCGCGCAGAGCCTCGATGTTGCGCTTGACCACGTCCAGGCCGACACCGCGGCCAGAGACGTCGGAGAGCACCTTGGCGGTGGAGAAGCCCGGCGCGAAGACGAGGTCATAGATCTCGCTCTCGGTCAGGTTCTCGTTCTCGCCGATGATGCCCTTCTCGCGCGCCTTGGCGAGGATGCGCTCCGAGTCGAGCCCGCGACCGTCGTCTTCGATCTCGATGTGGATGCTGCCGCCCTGGTGGAAGGCGCGCAGCTCGACGCGTCCGCAGGCCGGCTTGCCGGCGGCGATGCGGTCTTCCGGGGTGGCCTCGAGTCCGTGGTCCACGGCGTTGCGGACCATGTGAATCAGCGGATCGCCGATGGAGTCGACGACCGTCTTGTCCAGTTCGGTGTCCTCACCCAAGGTGTGGAACTCGACCTGCTTGCCGACCTTGGTGGCGACGTCGCGCGCCAGGCGCGCCATGCGGCGGAAGGTGGAGCGGATCGGGACCATGCGCAGGGACATGGCCATCTCCTGCAGCTCCCGCGTGATCTTGTCCATCCGGTTGAGCAGGCCCGGAAGGCGGGTGGCGTTGTCGAGGTTCAGTTCCTCGGACTGACTCACCATCGCCTCGGCGATCACGAGCTCTCCGATCGAGTCCACGAGCGCATCGAGGCGCGTGGCGTCGACCTTGATCATCTCGCGGATCGCGACCTTCTTCGAACCAGCCTCCGGGTCGGCGGGCTGACGTGCGGCGGGCGCGGCGCGCTTGGCCGCGGGGGCCGGCGTCGCCTGCTCGGGCCCGGGGTCGTCGTCGCTCACCTCGGCGGTGGTCGACGCGCTGGTAGGCGCCGGTTGCGGCGCCAAGGCGTTCAACGGGGCGGCGTAGCTGCTGCCCGAAGACTCGCGCAGCAGTTCCTCGAGGCACCTGATCGCCGTGGGTAGGCCCGCGTCGATGCTCATGCGGTCGCCCGAGGTGAGCGCGACTTCGACGGCGCCGAGCAGACCCTTGAGGACGTCGTTGACCTCGAAGGTGGCTGCGAGCGGGCGACCAGCGAGGTCCATCTGACCCGCTCTCACGCGATCGAGCATCGTCTCGGCCTCGTGGGCGAGTCGCTGGATCGGGTCGAGCTCGAGGAAGCCGGCCAGACCCTTGATGGTGTGGAAGGCTCGGAAGATCGCGTTGATCGCTTCGGCGTTCGTGGGATCACGCTCCAGGGTCAGGAGCTGGTGGTCCACGGCCTCGGTGTGCTCGCGGGCCTCGACGATGAAGTCGCCGGTGAGTTCGGGGTCGCCGGTCAATTCCCAGGGCTCGAGCTCGTCGACCTGGGGCTCCTCCTCAGCGGGCGGGGGTTCGGCCGCCATCGCGGGAGCCTCGTCGCTGGTGGGATCGGGAGCGGTCGCGTCGAGGGCGCTGCTTGCTTCGGGCTCGACGGGCACCACGCTGGCCTGGAAGGGCGCGGGAGCCGCAGTTCCGAGCTCGCAGGCCTTGAAGCGGCGCCGCAGCCAATCGACGACGTTCAGCAGGTACTCCTGCAGGTCGCGCCCCTCGGAGGCCTCGATCGCGCTCTCTACCTCGTGGCAGAGTGCGCTGACATCGGACATGGAGAGGACTCCGGACTCTCCCTTGAGCGTGTGGATTCGGCCCTTGAGCGTGTCGATGTCAGCCGCGCCGTCCGGGTCGTCGAGCGTCAGGGCGAGCTCCTCGATCTCGTCGAGGGCGGACTTCTGGTCGGAGAGGAAGTCGGCCAGGATCGCCAGGTCTTCGCTGTCTCCTTGGGTCTCCTCGGGATCCGTGGGCACCGCGTTGAGCTCGCGTTGGACGGCGTCGACCGCGGCACTGACGGCTGTCAGGATTGCATCGCCGTCGGCTTCTTCACCCTTGAGGAAGGCGTCGAGTCGAGCGAGGGCCTCGATCGTGGCCTCGTGCGCGCCCCCGCGCCCTTCCGCGCGAGCCAACTCGGAGACGACCGCCAATTCTCCTTGGAGACTGGCCATGGCAGCCAGGTCCGACGCTTGCGCGAGGACAACATTGGCTGCGAGCGAGCGTAGCTTCTCGTTGATCATCTCGGAGGACGCACGCGATTGCTCGAGTGGGAACTCGAGCCGTGCTCGGGGGGTTGCTCGGGACGGAGGGGCAGTCGGAGAGGGGTGCAGGCCGGAGGGGGAGGAGTGCCTCCGGACAGCGATTCTTCGAATCCTCAATCCGTGGACTTGAGGCTCGGGGCCACAAGTCGATCGGGCGCGGGACGGGGCAATCCCGCTTCCGGGGTGCGGACCTGCCGCCGCGGCCCCGCGTGGGGCGATCCCTGGCGGTCGTGGTGATCCACGTCCGGTGTGTCCCATGGGCGTCCTGCGGCCGTCTTTCGCCCGCCGACCGACGATGGGGGCCGACCCTTCCCCATCGGTCATGGGACCCCGTCGGCGGGGATCGATCCGGAAGACAGCGCTGCCCGGCTAGTTCGACGCATCTGCCGGCGAGCAACGGGCGCCGGGTGACGCTCTCCCCAAAATTGATGCGGTGGGGGAGCGAGGTGCGACTGCCCGAGGGGTAGTCGCTCCACCCGCAGACCGCCGTCGGGCGCGCGGGTCTTCGCAGATCCAACTCGGCTGAAGGGCCAGCGGAGGGTGTTCAGGGTCCGCCGGGGCTATCGAGTGTCCTTTCGCGATCGAAATGGCCGTCCTAGTAAGTCGGAATGGCGGAGGCCGAGGGTCCGATCTACACGGGGACCTGGTCGGCTAATCGGGCGCTGATGTGGACTTGATCGGCGCGTGGCGTCGAGCGCTTTGTACTCGTGCGGCACAAGCATGAGTCGGTCCTCCGGAGGGGGCTGGAAGACACTGCTGATCGAGTCTTCCGGACGACATCGAGCGCTCCGAGGACCGACGTAGGTGTCGTTCCTCGGCCGCAGGGGCCAA
The DNA here is from genome assembly GCF_007748095.1 of Engelhardtia mirabilis. Lineage (NCBI taxonomy): Bacteria > Pseudomonadati > Planctomycetota > Planctomycetia > Engelhardtia > Engelhardtia mirabilis. Next base: position 6,570,962 of record NZ_CP036287.1, on the reverse strand, counting down.
TTCCCCTACAAAGCTGCAATACAGCGTCCAATCGCTGAACAGGGGCGATGGGGTTGCGGCGGACCCAGGTCGCTCGAGGGTTGGCGATGGTGGCGACCATTCGAGCTCCGCTGGACGGGTGACCCCGGTCGGGGGGCGGCGTCGAATCCGTGAGGCGCGGCGTCATTGGTCGCCTGGGTTCGAGCCCGCTTCCCTGGAGATGCGAGCCTGTGTCACAAGCGGAAAAGGCCCAAAGAAAGCTCCAACCCGAGGGTCAAGAAGTTGGGCGCATGCGCTCGAAGACACCCTTGCACCGCGGTGCTCCGAAACCCACGCAAGACGCTCTCCCAACGAAGCACTCGCTGCGCGAGTCCCCTCGGCCCAGCTGGCTGTGCCCCGCCCCGGGGCGTCCCGGTCACGACACCCTCGCCGCGCGCGAGACCAGAAGCAGCCAGACCTTCCTATCCATCTGAGACCATCCATGGAACCGCTCCTGAGAATCCTGAACAACAGCGGCGTCGTCGACGCGGACCTTGCGGCCGAGTTGAGCGACAAGGCATCGAGGCCGGTCAACCCCATCGGTCGGATGATGCTGGAACGGCAGCTCCTGTCGGTCCACCAGGTCGGTGTGATCCTGGGTCGCCAAGCGGACGATCCCACCGCGCTGTTCGGCGAGATCGCCGTGAAGGAAGGCTTCTGCACGCTCGCCCAGGTGGAGAAGATGATCGAGGTCCAGACCAAGCAGTCACCCCACGTCCTCGACGTGGCCCTTGCCGACGATCGAATCGACAAGCTGGCCCTGCTGCGGATGGCCGCGGTCTACATCCGCCACCTGGAATCGCGGATCTGTGGGCTGACCAGGGCCGCAGTGCTGGAAGGCGTTTCGCAGGCGCTGCCGTCGGCCAAGCGGACGGCGGAATCCGAGCACGAAGTCGGCTGATTCAACCTCGAGGCGGCCGAAGCCGCCTTCGAGAGCACGGCTCGGTTCCGCGAGGACGCGCCAGCCCCGGTACCGTCGGCGGCGCCCGCGGGACCTGGGCCGAATCGCTGCGATCGACCGGCGCTGGATCACACTGGCGGCCGGGACGTACGCGCGCCCCGTGGCGCGTCGCCCGAGTGGCGCAGGCGCGATTGCACAGAACTTGCGGGGGAGAGGCGGACCACCGTCGACCGGGCGGGTCGGCGGTACAGCCCGAGGCGGGGGCGAACCCGATTGCGAGGATTGGGCAGTTGCACCTCCGTGAGGGTCGTGTTGGGGTCGGGTTCACCGACTGCGAGCGCGTGTTCGCTGCGACCACTGCAGCGGCGACTCGCCGTTGACGACCCCAATTCGACCTTGCCATGAGCTTCGATCCGACGTCCGCGCTCGTCACGAGCCTCGTCCTCCTCGGCCCGGCAACTGCCCAGGTCGCCGTCCCGACCGGCACGATCACCGCCAGCACATCGACCACCGGAGACAAGTTCGGCGAGTCCGTGGCAATCGATGGCGACGTGCTGGTCGTCGGCGCGCGGGCCTACTCGCAGATCGCGACCACCGCTGGGACCGCGACCATCTTCGAGCGCCAGCCCGACGGCTCGTGGCTGGAGGCTGTGACCCTCTTGCCGCCCACGCCGACACTGCTCGGGTTCTTCGGCGATGCGGTCGCCGTCGAGGGTGACACCGTCTTCGTCGCGGAGACGGCCGACGACACTTTCGCCGTGGACCAGGGGGCAGTGCACGTCTACCGCCGCCAATCGAACGGCTCCTGGCCCCTGGTTCAAGTCCTCGGCCCGCCAGGCCCCACGAGCTTCGCGTCCTTCGGAGATTCGCTCTCGGTCGACTCCGGCCGACTGGCCGTCGGCAACTTCGGCGTGTCATCCACCTCGCCGAAGGAAGTCGTGATCTTCGCACGTCAGCAGGACGGGACCTGGGCCGTCGAGGCGGAGGTGCTGCCTCCTGCGCCGACTGCGCAATGGTTCGCATGCTCGGTTGCGATCGTCGGGGACTGGCTCGTGGTGGGCGCGGCGGACGACACCGGAACGCAGACGCCGACGGCATTCGTCTACCGCCGCCGGAGCGACGGTTCCTGGCCCCTGCATTCCACGCTGCACCCCCTCGACCTGACCGGGGACCAGAACTTCGGGATCCGCGTCGAGGCGCTGGAAGTCGGAGGCGACCTGCTGGTCGCGGTGGGGGCGACCGACGTCGCTGCCGTGGACGTCTTCGAGGTCACTGCCGCCGGTGGGCCGACCCACCTCGACCGCATCGTCGGTCCGCCGGCTGAAGTCGGGACCTTCGGCTATTCGATCGTCCTCGAGGCGCAGCGCCTGATCGTCGGCGATCCCAACCATTCGTACGGACGGGTCTACGTCTACGAGAGGGCCACCCCCAATCGATGGGAACTGTCCACCGTGCTCGACCACGGCAAGGGCAACCCGGGCGAGATTCGCTACTTCGGCTGGGATCTGGCCAAGGACGCCGAGACCCTCTTCGTGGGCGAGCCCGGCTACGGTGGGCCCCTGGCGACCCAATCCGGCGAAATTCGCACCTTCGACAGCGACAGTCTGTTCCAGAGCGCGGGTTCGATCTCGGTGGCCGCGGGCGGGTCGGTCGACCTGCTGCTGGCCGCCGGTTCAGCCGAGGCGGGGCATCTGCACCTGGTCCTCGGCAGCGCATCCGGCAGGTCACCCGGGGTTCCGCTCGGTGGCGGCCTGGTGCTTCCGCTCGTGGCCGACGCCTACACGAGCCTGACCCTCGCGGGTGGGGGTGGTCTCCTCGCGGGTGGATTCGGCCAGCTCGATTCACTCGGCACCGCCACGGCCACGCTCACCCTGCCCACCGCCAGCGATCCCGCGCTGGCCGGTCTGACCGTGACCCACGCCTTCGTCACCATCGACGCCGGCGGCGCGATCGCCGACGTGGGCGGGCCGTCGACCATCGAGCTCGTGCCGTAAGTCCGAGGGCGGGCGGCGCGGAGTCCGGTGACGCCGGCCATCGCGTTGGGAACGATGGTGGCCGGCCGGACCACCGCGCGAATCAGTCGCCCAGGATCGCCGCCGCTCGCAGCGCCGGGTCGTCGGCTTCGGTCAGCGCACCGAAGAGCTGCTCGAGGCTGCCGTCATGGCCGGCGCGGGCGCGCAGCTCGGCCATGCCCCCGATGGCGAGGACGCGGCCGTCGGTGACGATGGCCATGCGGTCGCAGACCTTCTCGACCACGTCGAGTAGGTGGCTGGTGTAGATCACCGCGCCGCCGCGTCGGGCCCAGGCGCGCAGGAGCTCCTTGACGATCGCAGTCGACGGCGCGTCGAGGCCGGTCAGCGGCTCGTCGAGCACCAACAGGTCCGGCTCCGCGATCAGGGCGCAGGCGATGGCGGCCTTCTGGCGCATGCCGCGCGAGAATCCGCCGATGGGGTCGTCGGCCCGGTCCGCCAACTCGAAGCCCTCGAGCAGGCGCGCGGTGCGCGTGGCGATCTCCGCCTCGTCCAGACCGTGCAGGCGGCCGACGAGGGCCAGGTGCTGGGTCGCGCTGAGTTGCGAGTAGAGCGGCGCGCCGTCGGGCACGAAGGCGAAGTGCCGGCGCGCCTCGAGGGGCTGGGCGGCGACGTCGATGCCGGCGACCTCGGCTCGGCCCTCGGTGGGCGCGAGCAGACCCGTGAGGATCCGCACGGCCGTGGTCTTGCCCGCGCCGTTGGGACCCAGGAGGCCGAACACCTCGCCTGCGAAGACGTCGAGGTCGACGCCTCGCAGGGCGTGGACCTCGCCGAAGCGGCGCTCGACGCCGACCAGGCGCGCGACGACCCTGCGGCCGTCAGCTCCTGACCTGTCCCCGGCCTCTGCGGCGCCGTCCGTCACGGCGTCAGGCCGCGCCTTGGACCAGATGCTCCTGCAGGTGCGCGACGATCTGCTCGATGATCTCGCGCGGCGTCGACGCGCCGGCGTGGATGCCCACGTGGCGCTTGCCCACGAACCAACCCATGTCCAGGTCGGCCAGGCCCTCGATCTGGTAGGTCGGCGCGCCGTCCTTGCCGCAGACCTCCTTGAGCTTGCGCGAGTTCGACGAGTGCTGGGAGCCGACGACGAGGATCACGTCGGCGGTGGCTGCCAGGTGGTCGGCCTCCTCCTGACGCTCGGTGGTCACGTGGCAGATGGTGTTGACCACCTTGACCTCGCGCGACTTGGGCACGAGCTGGGCGGCGATCTTGCCGGCCTTCTCGGCGATCAAGGTCGACTGGATCACGATGCCGGCCTTCTTGAGCGGCGGCACGTTGGCCACGTCCTCGTCGGTCTCCAGCACCGTGCCCTTGCCGCCGGCCTCCTCGACCGAGGCCAGGATGCCGATGATCTCGGGGTGTGAGGCCTGGCCGATGACGAAGACCTCGTAGCCCTCTTTCACGAGCTGCACCGCCTTGCGGTGGATGATGTCCACCAGCGGGCAGGTGCCGTCGATCACGGTCAGGCCCTGGGCCGCCGCCTCGCGCTTGACCGCCGGCGGCACGCCGTGGGCGCGGATCACCAGGGCCGAGCCGTCCGGCGCCTCGGAGTGGTTCGACACGTGGGTGATGTCGTACTCCTGGCGCAGCTTGTCGACCGTGTAGGAGTTGTGGATCAACTCGCCGTGGGTGACCGTCGGGCGACTGGTGTCGCCGGCGGACTCCACGGCCAGGTCGATCGCGCGCTCCACGCCCCAGCAGTAGCCCGCGCTCTCGGCCACGTCGATCACGACGCTGCCGTCACGCGACTCGAACCGGTTGGTCAGGGGCCCTTCGCGGTTCGAGCGGTTGGCGAGCTGGCGGTTGGACTTGTCCTTGCTGCCTAGGGACACGGTGTTGACTCCCTTTCGTGGGCGAGTACCGAGTGGTCGAGTATCGGGCGATGGCTACCGAGCGGGCGAGCGTCAGATCGGCTTGGCGAGCTCGACCTGCAGACCGGTCTTCTCGGCGATCTGCGCCTCGATCTCGTCCATGCGGGTCTTGGTGACCGGCTTGAGCTTGCGCTCCTTGTCTTCCTTGGCGAGGGTGCCGATGCGCACGCCCCCGGGCTTCAAGTCTTCGACGTACTTGAGCCAGTTCTTGACCTCCGAGGGCGTCGAGTTGTCGGCCGCGCCGCGCACGAAGGTCGCGGTCAGGACCCAACGCTCGAGCTCGATCTTGTCGAGGTTCTCGACGATGTCCTTGAGGTCGGTGCCCTTGCGCCCGGTCAGGGCCGTGAAGCTCTTCTGGGTGCCGTACTCGAAGCGCACCAGGGGCCGGTCGAACAGGCTCAGGGTGTGGCGCAGGTCGGCGGTGTCCATGTGGAAACCGCGCGTCTCCAGGACCATCGTCGCCTTGGGGAACCACTTCTTCTGGAGCTCCTTGATGTTCTCCGCGATCTCGCGGAAGTCCCCGTGCTCCATGGGATCCCGATCCCCGGTGATGACCAGGCTCTTGACCTTGTCACCGTTCTTGGAGAGGTCGATGATCCGCCGCGCGGCGGTGGTCACGACCACGGCTTGGGTCGGGAAGGTGTCCGGCCGATTGGTTTCGCAGGTCGGCTCGATACGGATGTGGCGCTCGTGGGCCTCGTGATCGAGGGGACCCTGGACGACGCGCTCGAGGATGGCGGTCAACATGTGGAGGTCGAATTGAAGGCGCGACCGTCGCCTCGACTGGCGAAGTGGGTCGCGGAGCGGCGAGCCGGTGCTTGAGTTGTGGCCGGTCGCAGCAGGGCGATCGGAACGGGGTCACGGCAGAGCCGCCCCTGGATCGTCCGGTGGAACGAAACGAACTGCGTCGCGGTGCGAGAGGCGCGTCGGCGACCGATCGACGCCTGGCCCGGTGGCCGGTGAAATCGAACGCGACGATGGTCGTGATGGGTCCGGCGATGCTGGAGCCGTGTTCAGGGCCTCCCCAAGGCGGCCGCTGTGCTCCCGACGCCGCTCGGACGCCACGAGGCCCGATCGAGGAGCCTCTTGGCCCCCCTCTACGAGCCTCACGGGGGGATTGTAGGCCCTCCCCGCCGGAACCCCAGCATCGGGGTCGATCCCCGCGCTCGGCTCGGGGATTGCTCTGCGGTTGTCCAGGCCTGAGGTTCGACGTCAGGCCTTGCGAGCTCGGATCCAGAGGCTGCCCGCGTCGTGCCGAGCCACCTTCTCGGCGAAGCTCTCGTACCAGCGGCTGGCCTCGAAGTCGGCCTCGTCGCCGGGGCCGCGGCTGTCGACCACCCGGCGAGTTTCGACCTCGCCGAAGCCGGCCTGCTCGAAGGCAGCCCGCCACTCCGCCTCCGAGAGACGCTGCATGGGCACACCCACCAGCTCCGCCCAGCGGGCCGTGATCGGGGACTCGGTGAAGTAGTCGATCACCACGTCGGCCTCCCCGCCGCTCTTGAGGACCCGGAACAGCTCGGCCAGGCAGCGGTCCAGATCGGTGGCGTAGTACAGCGCCTCCATCGAGAAGGCGCGGTCGAAGTGCCCGTCCTTGAACTCCAGCTCCTCGAAGGGCATCAGCTCGTAGCGCGCGCGGATCGTGTAGCTGTGCAGCTCCTCCGCGCGGCTCAACATGCCGGGCGCGACGTCGACGCCCACCGCCTGCACGCCCGGGCCCAGCTTGGCCAGGATGCGCGTCGCCCAGCCGTTGCCGCAGCCCAGGTCGAGGATCTGCTGGCCGGGCTTCACGTCCAGGCTCTCGATCACTTGGCCGACCACGTCGCCGTGGCCGGTCTCCATGTCGCGGTCGCGGCCGGCCTCGGCCCACTGGGTGAAGGTCTCGGCGATCTTGTCGCGGGTCATCGTCAGCTCTTGTTCTGCTTGCTCCAACTGTCGCGCAGGGACACGGAGCGGTTGAAGACGGGGCGGCTTGGTGAGTGGTCGCCTGAATCGGGGACGAAGTACCCGAGGCGTTCGAACTGGTAGGACTGGCCGGGCTCGACGGCGGCAAGAGCGCGTTCGACGACCGCATCGGTGACGACCTCGAGCGAGTCGGGGTTCAAGTTGCTCGTGAACGACTCGCCCTCGGGCACGTCGAGCGGCGCCGGCTCGCGGAACAGGTTGTCGTACAGGCGCACCTCGGCGCGCACCGCGTCGTGGGCGGAGACCCAGTGGATCACGCCCTTGACCTTGCGGTCCGCGGGCTGCTTGCCGTCGTAGGTCTCGGGGTCGTGGGTGCAGCGCAGCTCGACCACCTCGCCGCTGGCGTCCTTGACTACCTCGCGGCAGGTGATCACGCAGCCGTAGCGCAGGCGTACGTCGCCACCGGGCTGCAGGCGGAAGTACTTCTTGGGCGGGTCCTCCATGAAGTCGTCGCGCTCGATCCACAGCTCCCGACCCAGGTGCACCGGTCGCGTGCCGGCGGACTCGTCCTCGGGGTTGTTGATTGCCTGACGCTCCACGACCTGCTCGGCGGGCCAATCCTCGATTACGACCTTCAGTGGCCTCAGGACCGCCATGCGGCGCTCTGCGCTCAGATTGAGCTCGTCGCGCAGGGCGTTCTCCAGCTTGACCAGCGGGATCGTGCCGTTGAACTTGGCCACGCCCGCGTCGTCGATGAATGTGCGAATCGACTGCGGCGTGTAGCCCCGGCGGCGCAGGCCGCGCAGGGTCGGCATGCGCGGGTCGTCCCAACCGGACACGAAGCCGTCGGACACCAGTTGCTGCAGCTTGCGCTTGCTGGTGATGGTGTACTCCAGCTCCAGCCGCGCGAACTCGATCTGGCGCGGGCGATAGGGCACGTCCAGGTGGTCCAGGAACCACTCGTACAGCGGCCGGTGGTTCTCGAACTCCAGGCTGCAGAGCGAGTGGGTGATGCCCTCGATCGCGTCCGACTGGCCGTGGGCGAAGTCGTACAGCGGGTAGATGCACCACTCGTCGCCCGTGCGGTGATGGTGCGCGCGCTGGATGCGGTAGAGCACCGGATCGCGCATGTTCATGTTGGCCGCCGCCATGTCGATCTTGGCCCGCAACACCTTGGCCCCGTCGGGGAACTCACCCGCGCGCATGGCCGCGAAGAGCGCCAGGTTCTCCTCCGCACTGCGAGCGCGGAAGGGACTGTCGACGCCCGGCGCGTGACCCGATCCGCGCTTGGCGCGAATCTCCTCGACGCTCTGATCATCGACGTAGGCCAGCCCCGCGCGGATCAGGTCGCAGGCCCACTCGTAGAGCTTCGGGAAGTAGTCGCTGGCGAAGTACTCGCGGTCGCCCCAACTGAAACCCAGCCAGGCGATGTCCTCGCGCATTCCGTCGACGTACTCCTGCTCCTCCTTGGAGGGGTTGGTGTCGTCGAAGCGCAGGTTGCAGCGGCCGGCGTACTGCTCGGCCAGCCCGAAGTTCACGCAGATCGCCTTGGCGTGCCCGATGTGGAGGTAGCCGTTCGGCTCGGGGGGGAAGCGGGTGTGAAGGCGCCCTCCGTTCTTGCCCGCGCGCAGGTCGGCCTCGACCTGGACCTCGATGAAATTGAGGCGTTCGGCCGGCTCGTCATCGGGGGCGTTCGCAGTGTGTTCGGTGGCCATGGCAGAGGCTCGTGAGGCGCCGACGGGGTGGCCCGGCGTGATTTCGGGCCGAACAGGATACGTCCGTCGGGCCCTGCGGGGGAGATGCCGGTCGCGATCGGGAAAGGCGGGAATCGTGTCGACCTTCGCAGCCGGTAGAAACGCGAAGCGAGAGTCCGACCAAGTGCCTGCCATGAAGCCCCAACACCTCCCGTCCCTGTGGGCCGCCTCGGTGGCCGTGGTCCTCGTCGGCTCATCGGCCGCGACCCAGTCCTTTCCCGCAAAGTTCAGCCCGGACCCGGTCACGGACTGGGAGGGCGTCCACGGAGGTCATGAGTCGGCCGTGGAGCTGCTGGCTGGAGACTTCGACTCCGACGGCCGGGTCGACGCCGTGGCTCGCACCAGTGAGGGGCGGGCCTTCCTGGTCGACTCGGTCGGTACGCGACAGGGGCGAACGACGCTGTACGAACTGACGGGCGGAGGCTCCGAGCATGTGGCCGACATGGCCTTGCTGGCTTCGAGCGGCCCGGGCGATGCGCTGCTCTCCGCGGGCACCGGGGGCATCCTCCACTGGCGCTGGAGCGCGACCGTCGACGCCTTGCTGCCGACCGGGATCACCGCCCCCGGCGAGGCCTACTCACGGGTCGCCGTCGGCAACCCGGTGCCGAGCAACTACCGCATCGCCTACGGCCTGAAGGAGGACCTGCGTACGGTGGTGCCGCTGATCTTCTTGGGCGGGTCGGGCAACTTCTTCGCCGCCATGCCCGGCTTCAATCTGCCGGAGTGGGCCAACGCAATCGCCGCCGTCGACCTCGATGGGGACGGACTCGCCGAGCTTGCCGCCGTGGGCGACTTCGGTCTGCGGATCAGGAATTACCTGGGCCTCGTGGTGGCCGACTACCCCCGCGGCGTCGCCTCCGTCGCGCCGGACGCGCTGGCGGTGTTGGTGGACCAAGGGACGACCGGCGAGCAGCTCGCATGGCTGGCCCAGCCCGCGGGCGGAGCCGAGTTGTGGACCGTGGGCCAGGGCTTCATCCGCGCGGACGCCGATCCGGCCGTCGACCAGGTGCTGGCCATGGACAGCGGCGACCTCGACGGGGACGGACGCGCCGACCTGGCCTTCGTGGACAGCGCTGAGGGGGCCCTGTACCTGCTGCGTGCGACGACCACGGGGGCCTCGGCGCCTCGCTACTCGGTTGCCGGCGGCGGGTCGCTGCGGCTGGTCGCGACGCCGGTCGGATTCGCGCCGATCCAGACTGCCTTGGCCGCCGGGGCGGCAGTGGTCGACCTCGACAATGATGGCGACGCCGATCTGATCGAGTTTCGCTCGGACACCGACAGAGCCGAGTTCGTGATCGAACGAGGCGACGGCGTCGAGGCTTCGAATCGAGCGCCCATGCTCGACCCAGGGGGCAGCGGTGCGTGGGCCCTGGGTGGGTCCGGCGACTATCGGGTGCAGCTGGAGTTCGACCCCCCGGCGGTCAGCGCGGGTGGCGACGAGGTGCTGTTGAGGTTGTGGCACCGGCCGAGCGAAGGCCTGTCGCGAGTGGCGCCGACGCCCTCCATCGAAGTCACGGTCCCGGCGAACTCCTGGCCCTTGCAGTTGCAGTACGACCTGCAGATCGGCGCCGCCGAACACCCCGTGTGGTACGCCGAGTTCTGCCTGGCGGATTCGACCACGGGCGAGCTACTGCCCGCCGGGATGTCCGTGGTCGCGGCGAGCTACTTCACCTCGGTCGCGTTCCAGTCCCTGCCCGGTAGCACGCTGTGGGGCGGGCCAGCACCGTCCTTCGGCGCCTCGACGGTCGGCTCGTCGGGCACCGGACCCGTGCCGCGCGTGCCGCCGCCGCCGCCGCCCCCCGCGCCGCCGGATCCGACGCCGGTCAACCCCTGAGCCTCGGACGCTCGTCGATCGCGCAGCGGGCGCGCCCCCATCGGGGGCGCGCCCGCTGCGCGTCGAGGTCGAGTTTTGGAATCGCTGTCGGCCGAACGTCGCGCCATCGACGCCCTCGTCCGTCGTCCGTCACCCGGGCGACCGCCGAGACCCCGTTCTTCCACCGATTCGAAACCATGTACTGTTCACCTCGAAGCCTCGTCCGCCGTTCGCTGTTGACTGCATCCACACTGGGCCTCGCAGCAGCGAGCGTCACCGCCCAGGAGTGCGTCAACGATCTCCTCGCCGCGCAGCCGTCCGAGTACTTGACCGGTTGCGACCTGGCCGCCTCCACCTGCGACCTGGGTGGCTTCACCAAGTTTCGAGTCGCCGGCGGCGGCTACGAACTCCAGGGCAAGATCGAGGAGCTGGCCCTGTTCCCGCCCTTCCCTCAGACCGAGCACTGGGTCATCGAAGTCGGCCCCGACCTCGAGCCCGCCCCGGGTGTCGTCGAGGTCTACGACCCACTGATCATCTACTCCGACTCCTTCCCCTTCGGCCTCACGCTGGTATCGAAGTGGGGGCCCGACACGGCCACGATCGACGGCGGCGGCGTTCAGCCGGCGATCTACGTGGACAACTTCTCCTTCAGCGGCGGGCCCCTGCGGATCGGGTTGGCGACCGCGTCCCTGGATCCGGGGGCGGGGGTCGATGACCTCCTGCCGCCCGCCGACTACGAGGGTTGGCACGGCTTCACGATCACCGGCGGCGTGGCCGACAACATCCTGTTGACGGTCGAGGATGGTGGAGGCATCCACGTGCCCGGCTACGGCAGTCGCCTGGACATCGTCGGCAACGTGGTCACCGGCAACGCGGCGCGCGAGACAGGCGGCGGCATCTACCTGCGCGACGTCTCCCAGGGAGTCGTGGCGCTGAACGAGATCGAGGGCAACACGGCCGGCGCGTTCGGGAACTACGCCGGCAACCCCCTGCGTGGTGGCGGCGTCCACCAGTTGCGTGGTTGCGTGGACTACGTGGCGAACATCGTGCACGGCAACGACTTCGGCGAGCAGATGCTGTTCCTCGAGCCCGAGCCCCCGCGCCAGGGCGGCGGCGTCGCCGCGACCCTGACCGGCGGAGGTTTCGTCGAGCTGGCCCAGCTGTGTGGCAACTACGTGCACCACAACGCCGCCGAGGAGGGGGGCGGGGTCTGGATCGAGCTGTTCACCAACGGCGGCCATTCCCAGGGGCACCTGCAGCAGAACATCTCCGCAGCCAACGAGTCCTGGTCGCCCAGCGACAACCCCAAGGGCATCTCCATCGACGAGGCCTACCGGGGCGGAGGCGTCTGGATCCGCGCGCGTAGCTCGAGCGGCGGCCTGATCGATCACGGGGGTGAAGGACCGATCGTCGTCGGGGGCTTCTTCGCCCACTCGTCGACCACGTCGCCGGCTCCCGGTGGTGTGGCCACGGTGCCCTTCCCGGACAACAGCATCAGCGCGACCCTGTTCGACAATCGACTCCTGGACAACACCGTCGCCAACCCGGGCTTCACCACGAGCGTCGTCGACGACGTCGGTGGAGGCCTCTACTGCGACGTGGAGCGCAACGACGACAGCGACCGAGTCAGCCTGTTCGGCAATGCGGCGATTCGCAACACGGTTCCCGACGCTGGGGGCGGCTTCTACCTCGACAACCCCTCGACGTTCACGCCGCCGGTCACCGGGGAGCTGTTCCATAACACGCTGGCCTGGAACGACGTCACGGGCGCGGCGGGCGATGGTTCGGGGGTTCACTTCACCGCGCCCACTCGCTTCGACGGCTCCAGCAACATCATCTTCCACAACCGCATCGCGGGAGTCGAAGGCAACGATGACAACTGGTTCGGCGAACCCGGCGTGGTCGACGACCTGCGCTTCACGCAGATGACCCTGGTCGTGCCCCCAGGCAGCGCCGACTTGATCGGGGTCGCGAATGACGACGCGGCTCCGCTGCTGTTGCCGTCCGACTACCACCTGGCCGACGGATTCAGTCCGGTGATCGATGAGGCCGAGGATGGCATCACCCTGTTCCTGGGCGTCGATCTCGACTTCCACCCGCGGGTGATCGATCGCTTCATCCTCGGGACCAGCACGGGTGCCGACCGCGGCGCCGACGAGTTCATCGCCTTCCGGCGCGGCGACGTCAACGCGGACGGGTGCTTCGACATCTCGGACCCGTCGTACCTGTTGAACGCCCTGTTCGTGCCCGGATCACCGAGCCTTCCGTGCCCAGCGGCGGCGGACATCAACAACGACGGACCGATCAACATCGCGGATGCGATCTTCATGCTGGCCTACCTCTTCAGCGGCGGCGCTCCGCCGCCGGAGTTCGGCCTGTGCCTGACCGAGGACGTCGGGCCGACGCCCCAGCCGATCGGCCTGGGTACGCCCTGCGACTGCCCGTGAGCCCAGGGGCGCCCGCCGCTCAGCGGACGCGATGGACCAGCCCGTAGGCGTGCAGGAGTGCGGCGGCCGGAGTCTCCGGTCGCCGCGCTCGCAGTGCCTGCTGGGCCTCGGCCAGGGCTCGGGCGACGCTGACCTCGCCCGTCAGGAGCCGCGGCTGTAGGACCTCGAGCAGCTCGAGCAGCGCCGCGTACTCCACGTCTTCGTGGGCGACCACGACGCAACTCGCGCCCCCGTCGATCAGGGCACCGATCAAGCCGTCGAGGCCGCCCTCGCCCATGCGCGCGGCGCTGCGGGCGGCCTTGCAGGCGGCGACCACGACCACCGGCGGCAAGGGCGCGATGGTCGGCACGTCCTCGGGCCACAGGGTCGACGGGCCGTCGGGGCCGGCGGCGAGTGCCAGGCCGCTCGAGAGCTCGCGCAATCGGTCGAAGCGGCCGTGGGTGACGATCGTCAGGAGGTCCCGTTGCTCGAGCTCCGCGGCTGCGAGGCCCGCGAGACCGGCCTCGTCGGCGGACAGGACCAGTGGGTCCGTCGCGCCGCCGAGGAGTCGCTCGAGCACCGCGTCGTCCAGGGGGATCGCTTCGAGCAGCGGATCGTCGAAGGTCGGCGCCACGACCAGGGCCAGGCGGCCGCCGCGGTCCGGCCGGGCCGGGCGGCGCGCCAGACGCATCCCGGTGGAGAGTGACGGCAGATAGCCCAGGTCGAGGACCTCGCCGAGCAGCTCGCCGCCCTCGAGCGGCAGCAGCTCGAAGGGCACGTAGCGCACCAGGTCGAGTCCGATCACCGTCACAGCACGCCATTCGAGCAACCGCTCCAGGGCGTCCTGCGGCAACAAGGCCTCGCGCAGACGCGCGGCTTGCGCCGTCCAGGCCCGCGCCGCTCGATCGGGGGCGAAGGCCTGTTGGAAGCGAGCACGCAGCTCGTGCAAGCGCCCGATCGGCGGCAAGCGGTGGTGCCGCGTGCCGGCGGCATCGACGGTCAAGAGGTGGGTCTGCACGGCCGTGGGCAGGTAGATCAACTGCCCCTGCCCCTCGGCCAACAGGGTGCCGCGCAGCTCCTCGACCGTACCCGGGACGTAGCCCGCCAGTCGCGCGCGCGATCCCGTCGCCTGCAGCCGGTGAATCCGGTCCAGGGCCAGGTCGGCGCCACGCTCGGGTCCGTGGACCGCGAGCAGCAGCTCGATCAGCTCGCCGACGAAGCCACGGTGCTCCTCGAACTGCAGGAAGCCCAGGCCTCCGGGTCGTGGGGGGTCCGATGTGAGGGCTTCCAGGAAGCGATCGAAGGCGGCGTCGGTCCGCTCGAGCACGCCCAACAGTTCCGCCGGCGACGTGGCCAGGCGTCGGCCCAGGTGAGCCTCGAGCCGCGCGCATTGGGCCTCGTCCGAGCGCGGCAGGGGGCCGTCCGCACTGGCTCGAACCGACTCGAGGCTGCGCGTGGCGAGGTCCAGACGACCTTGCCGGGCCTGGGCCGTCGCCAGGCGCAGGCGTGCCAGGCGGCGATCGGTGGGCCGTGTGGCGGGGTCCTCCTCCACTTGCACCAGCAGCGCCATGGACCGCTCCTGCGAGTCGGAGTCCTGCGCGCCGCGGACGCCGAGGCTGATCGCCTGTACCAGGCGCAGGGCGCTCGCAGTGGCTGGGAACTGCGCCGTGTCAGGCTGCTCGAGCAAGGCCCGTACGTGGTCATCGAGCCGGTCGTGCTGCTGTGCGGCGAGCAGGAAGTTGGCCCGCTCCTCGGCGACCTGGGCCAGCAAGCCCGCATCGCCCGAATCCGCGGCGATCAACGCCAACGCTGCCCAGTGCCGCGCGGAAACGTCCATCAAACCCCGCAGCCGCGCGATGGCGCAGCGTTGGAGCCCCAGGCTGAGCTCGAGCTGCGGCAGGCTGCCCGGGCGCTCGGCGAGCAGCTCCGCGGCCCGCTCGCAGGCGCGGTCGGCCTCGGCCAGCGAGCCCGCGGCGCGCGCCGCGACGGCCACTCCGACCGCGATCGGCGCGCGGTAGGTCGGGTCCACCTGCTCGTCGTCCAAGAGGGGCCAACCGATCTCCAGGACCGCCGCCCAGCGCTCGCGCCGGAGCAGCAGTTCGATGCGAACCCCCGCGACCCACGCGTGGGTGGCAGGATCGTCGACGGTGACTTCGACGGCCCGCGCCAGCAGGCGGTCGAGGTCGCTCTGCGGCAGGGCCGAGGGGTGATCGAGGGCGACCGCGCCCACCAAGCGGGCGAAGGCCCAGGCCAACTCGACCGGCGAGCCCACCAGCCCGGCGCTCGGATCCCCTTGCAGGGCCCGCTCCAGTTCGGCGATCAACTCGGAGGCCTCGGTTGCGGCGTCCGACTCCTCCGGTCGCAGACGCGCCAGCAGCTCCGTGGCCCGGACCGTCGCGCGCTGCTGTCGGACCGCCGCTGGCGTAGCGCCCGGCGCCGCCCACAGGGGCGCAACTGGGAGCAGCAGCGCGAGCAGGTTCAGCGCGAGCGCGACGCCGCCGAGCCGATGACGACCTCGTCGAGGCTGACCGGATCGATCTCCGCCACCTCCCACCAGATTCCCGCCGGCGCCCCGTTGATCCGGGCCAGTTGCTCCGCGTCGGGCTCCCATCGCGGCGCATCGTAGACCTCGGCGACGATGTCGGGCGGGCCCGAGGGCCGGGGCGCGAGCCAGACCCTGACCTGATGGGTGAGCCCGACCGGTGGTCCGCCGCGCCAGGTGAAGGCGTCGATCGTCTCGACCTCGCCGACCGGTGCGAACTGGCGGTCGACGGCGCCCTGATCGAGCATCAGGCCTTCGCCGACGCCGCTGCCCTCCGGGAAGAAGGTCGGCGCCAGCACGGCGAGCACGACCGCCGCTACCGCGCCGGCGATCCACCACCACGAGAGCATCGGGCCGCCCGGGGCGCGCCAGGGTTGCTCGGGCGCCGCGCCGCGCGCACTGGCGTCGATCGGCGTCGAGCCCTCCATCGCCTCCAAGAGGGCGGCGATGGCGTCGTCCTCGTGTTCCACCGGCCCGCTCGCGAGGGCCTGGCGCGCGAATGCCTCGCGGGCCGCTGCGCCGTCGGCCTCCAAGCGCTCCTGGACGCCACGCAACTCGGCCAGCTCCGCATCGTCCGCGCCCTCCCAGAGCCGCTCGGCACGGTCGATCAGCTCGTCATCTCGGGGGTCGTCGGCCATCAGCCTCGCTCCTTATCGGCGCTCGGGGCGTCGGGGTCCGGGATCCAGCGTCGCAGCTTCTCGAGCGCGCGGTAGTAGTGGGTCTTGACGCTCGAGACCGAGATCCCGATCGAGCTGGCGATCTGCGTCGCCTCGAGTCCTTCGAAGTGCCGTAGTCGAACGATCTGCCGCTCGCGCTCGGGCAAGTTCGCGAGCCAGGCTTCACCCTCTTCGCGCATCAGCCCGGCGTCCAGGTCCACGCTCGGAGCGGCCGGCTCGACCTCGGCACCCGCTTCCACCGGCAGGCCCCGCGGCCGTCGCTGGGCCCGCCGAAGCTCGTTCATCAGCTCGAGGGAGCAGAAGCCATAGGCCCAGGCTTCCAGGGATGACCGACCCGCGAAGGTTCCGAGCTTCTTCCACAGGCGCAGCAGTGCGTCCTGGGCCAGGTCGGCCACGTCGTCCGCGTTCAGGGGGCCTCCCATCTGGGCATTGCGGGCGGTCAGGATGCGCGGGACACAGCGCATTCGTTCGGCGAAGCCCCGCCGCGCTGCGGCGTCGCCCGCGAGGGCGGCGCGGGCCAGGGCCAGGTCGATGTGCGGTTCTCGACCCGCGGCGGAGCCGCGCGCGGCTTCAGCCTCGCTCGGATGCGTCGAGGTCGGCTCCTCCGGTCGACTCCGATCGCGAGAATTGTGCACGGCGGGTGGAGCATAGCGGCCCGATCGGTGCCCTGGCACCCTGGCCCCGATGGGCGCCCCCGAGCGACTTTGGATCCTGGGTCAGCCCGGGTCGGGCAAGAGCACGCTGGGGGCGCGCCTGGCGCCGCAGCTCGGGGCCCGATGGATCGACCTCGACGAGCTGCACTGGCTGCCCGGTTGGCGTGAGCGACCCCAGGCGCAGACGGCGCAGCTCCTGGCCCAGCAGCTCGAGGTACCGCGTTGGGTGGTCACCGGCAACTACGCCAGCCTCTCGGCGCCGCACTTGCACCGGGCCGACGTCGTGGTCTGGCTCGACCTCGACCTGGGGGTGCTCACCCGTCGCCTGTTGGCGCGCTCGATCCGACGCGCGTGGACAGGCGAGCAGGTCTGTGGCGGCAACCGCGAGCGCTGGTGGCGCCTGCTGCACCCGACCGACTCGATCCTGTTCTTCATGTGGCGCGTCCATCTGGGTCGCAGGCGTCGCTACGAGGCCCGTCTGGCCGGCCTGAAGCACGTTCGGCTGCGCAGCCCCGGCGCCGTCGAGGCTTGGATCGAGGGCCTGCTCGGCTGATTGCGTCATCGAACCGCCGCTGGAGCGATCTGGTGCTAGGTTTTCTTGGAAAGGCACACCCGTGGAGCCTCCAAGCGACGCTTTCAACGGACCTCCATTCGACCCCGACCTTGCGCTCCGACCCTCTCCAATGCTCGCTCGCACGCTCTCCCCGTTGGCCCTTGGGGCTCTCGTAGCTGGATCCGCCGTCGCCGAACCCTCCTGGGCGTCGTCGGCACCCTCGAGGCTCGTCCCCGCAGTCGCGGCACCGGGCGTCGGATTGCCCGCCGCAGCAGGGCCCGCCCACGAAGGCGAGGGCGGATTCCCGCCGTCCTTCGAGGGCGTCGACATTCCCGGGAACCTGGTCTACCCGGTCGACCTGACCTTCGCGCCCAACGGCGACATGTACGTGGCCGAGAAGCTGGGCCGGGTCTACGCCTACCGCAACGATGTGCTGCAGACCAAGGCGGTGCTCGACATCCGCGACATCGTCAACAACGACGGCGACCGGGGCCTTCTGGGCATCGCGCTCTCGCCGGGGTTCGTGCCCGACCTGGGCGACACCTCTTGGCTCTACGTGCTCTACACCGAGTCGCCGGTGCCCGGCCAGGACCTGGCCTACAACGAGAACGACCAGTACTCCCACGGTGTGCTGGCGCGCTACCGGGTGGACGATTCGAGCGGCAAGTTGGTCGCCGTTCTCGCGTCGCGCGAGACGCTGCTGGGCGAGCGCCTGCCCGACGGTTCGGCGCCGGACGCCTTCGCGTCGCTGCACAACTCGCACGCCCAGGGCACGCTGGTGTTCGCCCCCGACGGCAGCCTGTTGGTCTCCCACGGCGAGGGCGCGCACCACAACTTCAAGGACCCCGGGGGCGTCAACGCGCCGGGCTTCGACGATTGGATCCATCCGGTGACCGGCCTGCGCGGTCAGATCCCGCGCGAGCAGGACTCCGGCTCCTTTCGCTCCCAGGACCTGCGCTCCCTGTCGGGCAAGGTGCTGCGGATCGACCCCGACACCGGCGCGGGCCTGCCCAGCAACCCCTTCTTCGACGGGGACCCGACCAGCAACGCCTCGCGCGTCTGGGCCCTGGGTCTGCGCAATCCCTTCCGCATGGCCCTGGTGCCGGGGACGGGCTCGACGGACCCGTCCGCCGGCGATCCGGGCACGCTGCTCGTCGGCGACGTGGGCGCCGGGCTGTTCGAGGAGATCGAGTGGCTCGACACTCCGGGTCTGAACTTCGGTTGGCCCTGCCGCGAGGGCAACGAGCCCAACAGCGGCTACGAGATCTTCACGGCTCCCGACCCCAACCCCTTCGGTTGGCCGGTGTGTTCGACGCCGCAGCAGGGCATCCCCACCGATCCGATGATCGGCTACCACCACTTCGACAACTGGAAGTCCTTCCCGCCCGGGGTCTACAAGGACGAGAACGGCAACCAACTGCCGGGACTGCTCGGCGGTTGCATCATCGGCGGCGCGGTCTACCCGGGCGGCAGCTACCCGGCCGAGTACGACGGACTGTTCTTCTTCGGCGACTACTCCGGCGACTGGATCAAGACCCTGCGCTTCGACACCGCCGGCAATCCGATCGAGGTGCGTGACTTCTCGGTGGCCAACGACCGCATGGTCGACATCGAGGCCCATCCGGTGACCGGGGACCTGTACCTGGTGCAGATGGGGGCGAACTGGGCCAGCGGCCACGTGGTGCACCTGCGCTACGGGCAGAACCTCTCGCCGACGGCGGTGCTGACCGTCGACGCACCCAGCGGGCCCTCGCCGCACACGGTCCAGTTCGACGCCTCCGCCTCCACCGACCCCGAGGGCCAGCCCCTGGCCTACACCTGGACCTTCGACGACGGCAGCGCTACGGTCCAGACCAGCGTGCCGACGATCGCGCACACCTACACCCAGAGCGGCGTCTTCCACCCGGTCGTGCGGGTCGACGATGACCAGGGCCTGTTCGACCTCGCGACCGTGGCCATCGCGGTCGACAGCCTGGCGCCCACGGTGTCGATCGCATCCCCCGCGACGGGCACGGCGATCGACTCGACCCTGACCTCGTTGACCCTGAGCGGCTTCGGCAACGACTCCCTGGGCGGGCCGGTGGACCTGGGTTGGCAGGTGGACCTGCACCACAACGTCCACGTCCACCCGGCGATCTACGCCGACTCCACGCCGAACGCCACCGCGAGCACCACGGTCCTGCCCCTCGACCCCCACGGCAACGGCAGCGAGATCATCCTCTACGAGGTGCTCTTGACGGCTTCGAAGTCCGATGGCTCCAGCTCCACCGATCGCGCGTGGTACTACCCCGCCGACCAGCTCCTGGATCCGATCGGCACCGGCCAGCTCGTGTCGCGGCTGGGAGAGTTGTCGCCGCCCGTCTCCCTGGGACTCGGCAACCCCGACCTCGAGGTGATCCGCGACGGGCAGCTCCCCGACGTCGGCACCCACGTCGGCGATTGGATCGACACCTTCCACAACGGCGACCAGGGCGACGACGACTGGATCGGGATGGTGATCCCGGCGCGGCCGGAGCCCTACGCGCGCTTCGTGTCGCTGACCTTCACCGAGGGTCCGAACTTCACCAACGGCGGTTGGTTCGAGGACGTCGACGTCGAGATCCTGAGCGGCGGGACCTGGACGCCGGTCGAGGACCTGGTCGTCGCGCCGCCCTACCCGGTGGGCGACCAGGGCCTGGACTTCGAGACCTTCCAGTTCAGCTTCACGCCGCGCTACGGCGAGGGCATTCGCCTGCGCGGCAAGCCGGGCGGCGTCGACGGGTTCATCACCTGCTCGGAGCTGCGCGTGGGCTTCTTGACCACGGCGGCCTACGACACCGAGCGTCGCGACCTCTCCGATCTCGGCGAACTGCTGCTCAAGGTCGACTTCCTGAACCCCTCCGGGTCGCTGGGCCTGGGTAATCCCGATCGCGAGCTGTTGCGCAACGGGACCATGCCCCAGGTGGGCTCCGCCAGCGAGTGGGCCCAGTACGCCACGTTCCATGGCGGCGACCAGGGCAGCGAGGATTGGCTCGGCTACCGCTTCGAGGATCCGCAAACGCTGCAGTCGATCCTGTTCCAGGAGGGCCTGCACTTCTCGAACGGCGGTTGGTTCGAGACCCTGCGCGCCGAAGGCAGGCTGACCAAGGACGACCCCTGGCAGCCCCTGGCCGGGCTGTCCATCGATCCCAGCTTCCGCAGCGGCTTCCAGGGCGGCCAGAGCTACGAGACCTTCAACCTGATGTTCGCGCCCACGATCGTGCGCGACGTCCGCATCCTCGGCATCCCCGGGGGCGCGGACAAGTTCGTCACGGCGGCGGAGCTGCGCGCCTTTGGCCCCTGGTTCGACCAGGCCGTCTGCGGTTGGAGCGCCTACGGGGATCTGTCGAATCCGCACCTCCACATGTCGCTCGAGACCCAGACCCCGCCCCTGCCGGGCTATCCGATCCTGATCGAGGTCGCGGACGACGAGCAACCGGAGGCGGCGCCCGGTGCGATGTTGATCGCGGCGCAGTCCGCGAGCATCAACCTGGGCAGCGCGCTGCTGCTGATCGATCCGTCCCTGGCGAACCTGTCACCCCTGTCCTTCGACGCCCTGGGGCAGGCGAGCTGGTTCGCGACGATCCCCGACGACCTGGCCCTGGTAGGCGTCTCGCTCTACCTGCAGTGCGGTCGCTTCGCACCGACCTATCCGGGGGGCGTGCGCTTCTCCACGGCCTTGGAGATGGGCGTGTGCCAGTGATGGTAGGACGCCCGATTTGGCCGACCACCGAGCCGATGGGACCCCTGCTAGTGTTCTGATCCAGGACACCGGATCGACTCCCCCGAGGCCCGGGTCGCGGACCGGCGCGTAACGCCGATTGCCGTCCGCGATGCTCTTGCCAACTCCGGCGTCACGCTCGCTAACGAGGTCACTCGAACCATGAACTCGATCCTTTGCGCCGTCCTTGCGTCCGGCCACTTGCTCCTCGCCGCGCCGATCGGCCACTGCGCTTTCAGTCCGGCTCCCGTCCACGACGGCGAAGGCGGGTTCCCGCCGTCCTTCGAAGGCGTGGACATCCCGGGCGGGTTGGTCTATCCGGTCGAACTGACCTTCAGCCCCGTGGGCGACATGTTCGTGGCCGAGAAGCGCGGGCGGGTCTACGTCTATGTGAACGAGGTGCTGCAGTCGACGCCGGTCCTGAACATCCAGGACGAGGTCTACAACGCTGCGTCGCGCGGCCTCCTGGGCCTCGCCCTGCACCCGGGCTTCGTCCCCGATGGGGGCAGCACGGCTTGGCTCTACGCGGCCTTCACCGAGTCGCCGACCCTGGGCGCGGATCCCGCGTACAACGCGGACGACAAGTACGGCCACGGCGTGCTCGTGCGCTACCCGGTCGACACGGTCGGCGGCAACATCGTCGCCGACAAGGCGGCGGTCCAGTACCTGCTCGGCGAGCGCCTGGCGGACGGCTCCTCCCCCGATGCCTTCGCCTCGATCCACACGGCCCACGCATCCTGTGCGCTGATCTTCGCCCCCGACGGGACGCTCTTCATCGGCCACGGGGACGGGGCGCACATCGACTACAACGACCAGGGCGGCTTCGACGATCCGGCCTACGACGACTTCATCCACCCGGTCACGGGCCTGCGCGGGCAGTTGCCGAAGGAACAGGACTGCGGTGCCTTCCGCGCCCAGGACCTGCGTTCGCTCTCGGGCAAGGTGCTGCGGATCGACCCGGAGACGGGGGCGGGGCTGCCCTCCAACCCCTTCTTCGACGGCGATCCCACAAGCAACCCCTCGCGCATCTGGGCCCTGGGCCTGCGCAATCCCTACCGCTTCGCCCTGGTGCCCGGCACCGGCTCCACGGACCCGGCCGCGGGTGACCCGGGCACCTTGATCGTCGGCGACGTGGGCTCCTTCCGCTTCGAGGAGCTCAACTACGTCGACGCCCCGGGCCTCAACTTCGGCTGGCCCTGCCGCGAGGGCGACAAGCCGGCCGGGGACTTCGTCGAGCTGCCGCCCGTCAACCCCAACCCCTTCGGCTACCTCGACTGCACCTCGCCGAAGGTCGGGATCCCCACCGATCCGATCGTGGCCTGGCACCACCTCGATGGGGCGCAGACCTTCCCGGCGGGAATCTTCCTGGGCACGGACGGCCAGCCGACGACCTCGCTGGTCGGCGCCTGCTCCATCGGCGGCGCGGTCTACCCGGGAGGCAGCTACCCGCCGGAGTACGACGGCCTGTTGTTCTTCGGCGACTACGCCAGCGACAAGTTGATGACGCTCGAGCTCGACGCCGCGGGCAACCCGGTGGCCGTGCGCGATTTCAACAACGCGGTGGACCTCCTGGTCGACATCGCCGTGCACCCGATCAGCGGCGACATCTACTACCTGGACATGGGCACGACCTGGGGCGACGGCCACATCGTGCACCTGCGCTACGGCGAGAACCTCTCGCCTGCGGCGGTGCTGACGGTGGACGCGGCCACGGGTACGTCGCCGCACACGGTGCAATTCGACGCATCCGCCTCGAACGACCCCGAGGGCCAGGCCTTGGCCTACACCTGGAACTTCGACGACGGCAGCCCCGAGCAGCAGACCAGCGTGCCGACGATCTCTCACACCTACACCGCCAGCGGGATCTACAACGCTCTCCTGCGGGTGACCGATCCGTCGGGTCTGTTCGACGAGACGTCGGTCCTGATCGCGGTCGACAGCGTGCCCCCGCAGGTGGCGATCACCTCGCCGCCCACCGGGAGCACTGTCGATCCCCACGCCACCTCGCTGGATCTGTTCGGGATCGGCTCGGACTCCGGCGGCGGCGACCTGGAGTTCGCCTGGCAGGTGGACCTGCACCACAACGTGCACGTGCACCCGGACGTCTACGGCGACATCACCACCGGGCCCAGCGCCACCTCGACCACCGCCAACCTCGATCCCCACGGTGGCGGAGTCGAGATCGTCTTCTACGAGGTGCTGTTGACCGCGACCAAGCTCGACGGAGCCAAGGTCACCGACCGCGCCTGGTACTTCCCCTCCGACACCCTGCTCGATCCGATCGGCACGGCGCAGTTGGTCTCGCGCCTCGACGAGCTCAGCCCGCCCATGCCCCAGGGCGCCGGCAACCCCGACACCGAGGTGGTGCGCGACGGCGTCGTGCCCCAGCCCGCGGCGGCGTCCGGGGACTACTTCTCCACCGAGCACGGCGGCGACCAAGGCGGCGACGACTGGATCGGCATGGTGATCCCCTCGCGCCCCGAGCCCTACGCGCGCTTCGTCTCGTTGACCTTCACCGAGGGGCCCGCGGACCCGAGCGGCGGTTGGTTCGAGGACGTCGACGTCGAGATCCTGAGCGGCGGCCGCTGGGCCGCGGTCGACGGCCTGGTGACGGTGCCCGAGTACCCGGCCGGAGCCCCCGGCGACGACTTCGAGACCTTCACCTTCCACTTCACACCCCAGTACGGCGACGGCATCCGCCTGCGCGGCACGCCCGGCGGGACGCTGGGCTACATCACCTGCTCCGAGCTGCGCGCCGGGATGATCACCTCGGCCGCCTACCAGTTGGAGCGGCGCGACCTGTCGGACCTCGGCTCGATCGAGCTCTTGGTGGACGAACTCGTCCCGCCCGGCAGCCTCGGCCTCGGCAACCCCGACGTGGAGCTCCTGCGCAACGGGACCATGCCCCAGGTGGGCTCGACCAGCGAATGGGCCCAGTTCTCGACCTTCCACAACGGCGACCAGGCCGGCGAGGACTGGCTCGGCTACGCCTTCGACGAGCCCCAGACGATCGAGTCACTGCTGTTCCAGGAGGGCCTGCACTTCCCCGGTGGGGGGTGGTTCGAGGACCTTCACGTGCGCACCCAACTCGACCCCGGCGGTCCCTGGACGCCGGTCACCGGCCTGTTCTCGGATCCCGGCGCGCCGACCCCCGGCGGCGGGCTCTCCTACGAGACCTTCTCGATCGCCTTCGACCCGGTCGTTGCGCGCAAGGTGCGGATCGGCGGCACGCCCGGCGGCACCGACGCCTTCGTGACCGCGGCCGAGCTGCGCGCCTTTGGCCCCTGGTTCGACGAGACCGTCTGCGGTTGGACGAGCTACGGCAGCCCGTCCGAGCTCTGGCTGACCATGGACCTGCGCGCCAACACGCCTCCGATCCCGGGCTACCCGATCCTGATGGAGGTCAGCGACGCCGACCTGCCCGAGACCGCGGTGGGGCTGATGATGATCTCCACCGCCTCGGCCTACATCCCCCTGTCCTTCGGGCTGCTGTTGGTCGACCCCACCTCGCCGGCCGTGGCACCCCTGGTGTTCGACGCGGCCGGGGAGTCGGACTGGTTGGTGACCCTGCCCGACATCCCGGCCTTCGCCGGCATCTCGTTGTTCATGCAGGCGGGCCGCTACGCCCCCTCGGTCTGGGGCGGCGTGCGCTACTCGACCGGTCTGCAGATGCGCGCCTGCCAGTAGGTCGGGGAGCACCGGGACCCGGCGGGCGCCTCAGCGCTCGCCGGCGGCCTCGACCATCTGGTCGAGCACGTCGAGCACCCGCTCCCAGTCGTAGTTGGCTAGGGCGAAGGCCCGCGCCGCCTGGCCCAGTGCGCTGGCGGCCTCGCGATCGTCGAGCAACCGCACGACCTCGCGGGCGAAGGGCTCGGCCTCGTCGGCGACCACGAAGTGCCGGCCGGCGATGCCCTCCACGCCCTGGGTGGCGCAGGTGGTGCCGACCGTGGGCAGGCCCATGGCCAGGGCTTCGAGCACCTTGTTCTGGATGCCCCGCGCGATCCGCAGGGGCGCCACCGAGAGGGCGGCGCGCTCGAGGTAGTCGCGGGGCTCGTCCACGAAGCCAGTGACCTCGATGCCCGGCAACTGGCCCAGGGCCGTGACCTCGCCCGTGGGCTTCGAGCCGACGATGGTGAAGCGCGCCTCGGGACGCTGGGCGCGCACCCGCGGCCAGACCTCGCGCGCGAACCACAGGCACCCGTCCACGTTGGGCAGGTAGTCCATCACCCCGACGAACACGCAGTGGTCCGGCTCGGCGCGCTCGGGCGCCGGTGTGAAGCGCGCGAGGTCCACGCCGTTGCGGAGCACCGCGGAGGCGTTGCCGGGCATGCGTTCGTCGAAGATGCGTCGCTCGAGCGGCGTGCAGAAGACGTTGGTGCGCGCGGCGGCGGCCACGCGCCGCTCGAAGTGCTCGAGGGTCCGGCACTCGCGGGCGTAGACCCAGGACATGGGCCAGCGCTCGCGCGCCGCGTACTGGCGCCACTTGTCCGAGTCGAGCTCGGCCATATGCATGATCCAGGGCAGCTCTGGGTGCGGCAGCAGGAACGCGCCCATGGACGAGGAGTAGGCGTAGGCGAGGTCCGCCGAGCCGGCCTCTTCGTCGACCGCAGCCTGGAGCTCGCGCGAGCCGTAGTAGCCCAGGGTCAGGGGCTTGGTCGTCGCCAAGAGCGGCAGGGCGCGCAGCTTCTGCTGCATGGACGAACCCAGGGGGACCGCCGTGGTGGGGATGCCCTTGGCCACCAGGGCCTTGGCCGCGCGCTCGTCGTCCTCGTCGTGGGCGAAGGCCACCACGCGCACCTCGTGCCGTCGGGCCAGCCGCTCGACGATGCGCCAGGTGGTGATCTTGTCCCCGCGGTTGGGCGGATAGGGGACCCGCTGGGAGAGGAACAGGATCCGCACGGGCGGGCAGGTTACGCGGATGGGTGGGCCCGTCCGAGGGCTACGACGCCGTTTCGGGGGCCGGCCCCGGTCTCAGCCCGAGCTCGCGACCGGATCGCGGCGCTGGCGCCAGGCGCGCACGTGCCACTGGATCGAGATCGTCAGCCGCCGCACGGCGCGGAAGTGTCGGCTCATGGCTGCCAGCCCCGTCGCGATCAGCACCGCCCCGGGCAGGGGCGTGGGGATCAACAGCACCCCGACCAGGATCAGCGGCACCCCGGTGGCCACGGACCCGGCGCGCCGCCAGCGGGTGCTCTGGTCCGGGCTGACCCGCCGCGGGCACAGGAAGGCCAGGGGGCGTCGGTTCGGACTGTTGGTGCTCGGGCGCATCGCGGTGTCGGCGGCAAGGGTCGCGCCGACCTCCTCCTTGGTTCGGCCGCCGAGCGCCCGAGTCCTGAGGCCCAGGGCGATTCGTTCAGTCGCGCGACCGACCCTTCTCGCGGGCGGAGACGGTCCGACGATCCCGGTTAGCATCCGCCCATGATCGCCAGCGCTCTGCTGTTGCTCGCCGTGGCCCAGGCAGGCGAGTCGAAGGATGGTCCGCCGCCCGCGCCCGAGGGCCGCCTGGGACCGTTCGTGCGCGCCTACCCGAACCTGCGCGCCCCGATGGACGTGGAGCTGTTGCCGGATGGATCGCTCTGGGTGCTCGAGAGCGACGGCCACCGCGTCTCGCACTTCGAGGCGAGGGCGGGCCGCATCGGCTCGGCGGGCAGCTTCGGCGACGGGGCCGGCGAGCTGCGCTTTCCCCGCGGCCTGGCGATCGACACGGGCGGGGACCTGCTCGTGTCCGACACCGAGAACGACCGCGTGGTGCGCTTCTCGGCCGGGGGCGAGTTCGAGCGGGTGGAGGTCGGACTCGGCGGCGCGGTGGACCTGGGCCTGCGCTGGCCGGAGGGCCTCGACGCGCGGGCCGGCCGCCTGGGCCTGTGCGACCGCGGCAACCGCCGGGTGGTGGTGATCGAAGAGGGCCAGGCCCGCTTCCTGGGCCTCGGCGGACCCCTCGCGGCCGGCGGCCTGTTGGACCCGATCGACCTGTGCTTCCTGGACGACGAGGGCTCGGCGGCCGTCGCCGACGCGGGTCTGCACGAGGTCGTGGTCTACGACGCCGAGGGCGCCGAACGCCTGCGCTTCGGCGGCTTCGGGCACTTCCCAGGTCAGTTCTCACGCCCCAGCGGCCTGGATTTCGTAGGCGGTCGCCTCTACGTGGCCGACAGCGACAACCACCGCGTGCAGGTCTTCACGCCCGGTGGCGAGCTGCTCTACGAGTGGGGCAAGCACGCCCTCGCGCCGGGCCAGGGCGACGGGCACCTGCATTACCCGGGCGCCGTCGCGATGCTCGAGAACGGCCTCGCTGCCGTGGTGGCCGAGGCCTTCGCCGGGCGCGTGCAGTACTTCGGCCCGGCGGTCGGGCCGCCGGAGCTCTACCGCACCGATCCGGCGACCCTGGGCGCCGACAGCTCCGGTCACGTGGGTCCGGTGGTCGCCGCCGCCGGGCGACTGGTGGCGACGATCGAGCCCGAGACCCAAGAGGTGCACCTGCACGACCTGGGCTCGCGCAGCGGCACGCCGATTCTGGTCTGCCGCGCCGGCGGCTTCGGCGATCGGCCGGGGCAGTTCCGCGGCCTGGTCGACGTGGCCCTGTCCGCCGACGGCGAGCGCCTGTTGGCCCTCGACGGTCGCGACCGGCGTCTGTCCGAGTTCCAGGTGGGAGCCCTGGGCGAGGACGGCCCGCGCATGGACCGGCGCCTGGCGGCCTTCGCCCGCTCGATCGACCTGACCGGCCTGGTGCCGGACCTGGCCAGCGCCGACGCCCTGGCCCTGGCGCCCGACGGTCGCGTGCTGGTGATGGACGCGGCCGGGCGCCGGGTGATCGAGGTGGCGGCCGACTGGGGCAGCGCGCGCACCCTGTCGGGCGAGAGGGTCCCCGCGCCCCGGCGCGGCGTCGACCTGGCCCTGGACAAGTCGGGGCGCTTGGCCCTCGCCGACCAGGGCGAGCGCGCGGTGTTGATCGTCGATGCGGACGGCGTCCTCGTCGCGCGCATCGACGACGTGGATCCGGGCGGAATCGCATTCGACGCGCAGGGGCGACTCTTGGTCACCGATCGCGTGCAACGCGCCCTGCGGATCTTCACCCCGCGCGAGGACGGTGGCTTCGCCGAAGCCGGCAGCCTGGGCCGAGGAATGGGCGCCGGCGTGGCGAAGTTCCGCGAGCCCCGCGGCGTGGCCCTCGGCCAAGAGGGACGGCTGGTCGTGATCGACTTCGGCAACCACCTGCTGACCATCGTCGAGGCCGACGGCCGCCTGGTGGGCGCCAGTGGGCCGCGCGCCTATCTGGACGAGCTGGTGCCCAAGGCCGGGGGCGGCGCGGGCGAAGGGTCCGGCGAGGGCGGTCAGTGAAGGCCCTGGTGACCCTGGCGCTGGTCGCGCCCCTGGCCGCCTGCACTCCCCGTGGCCCGGCCCTGCCGAACGCCGAGGGCTTCTCGCCCCTGCCGCCCGCGCCGGCCTCGTCAGACTCCCTCGCTGGCAACCCCGACCTGGCGGCCTACGGCCAGTCGCTGTTCTTCACCACCGGCCTGTCCTTCGACCAGCGCCGCTCCTGCGCCAGTTGCCACCGCCCCGACCGCGCCTTCTCGGGTGCTGCGGCGATCGACACGCGCGGCTTCGGGCCGCGGGACGTGCCGCCCCTCGTGGGGGTCGCGCGGCGCACGAGTTGGATGTGGTCCGGCGAGGTCGACAGCCTGGAGCAGGCCTGCCTGCACGGCTTCGGCGACGAGGACGTGCTGGGTGGATCGCTGCCGTCGACCCTACGCTTCGTGGCCCAGTCCGCGGCCCTGGCGGAACAGCACCGATCGCTGTTCGGGAACCCGCCCAAGGCCGACGGTCGCGACGAGATGCGCCGCACCCTCGATGAGCTCGGCCGCGCACTGGCCGCCTACCTGCGCCAGTTGGAGGGCGGGCCCTCGCGCTTCGACGAGGCCGCCGCCGACCAGTCGCGCTCGATCCTGGCGGCGGACGCCCGCCGCGGCTTCGAGCTCTTCCACGGCCGGGCCGCCTGCAACCGTTGCCACGGCGGCCCGAACTTCAGCGACGGCAAGGTGCGCGACCAAGGCCTGCCGGACCTGCCCGAGATGGCCTTCGGCCTGGACCCCGACGACCCCCTCGCCAAGCTCGAAGCGGGCCAACGCGAGACCAACCCGGGCCTGGTGCGAACGCCCTCCCTGCGCGACGTGGCGCGCACCGCGCCGTACATGCACGACGGCCGCTTCGCCGACCTGCGCGAGGTGCTGCGCTTCTACTCGGAGTCGGTGGGCAACACGGTCGAGGCCCGCGCCCGGGGCGTGACCCTCAAGGCCGTGCCCATGTCCGAGCGCGAGATCGCCGACCTCGAGGCCTTCCTGCGCAGCCTGGACTCCGCGCCCCTGCCCGGTCAGTTGCGCCGGCCCGTGCGCTGAGTTCGTCCGTGCCTGCGCCCGTAGCGCTGGAGCGCGCGCGAGCCGAGCTGCCGCCGCGAACGAAGAGGGCCCCGCGCAGTGACTGACTCGTCACGCCGCGGGGCCCTGTTGCTGCTGCGGGCGTCAGGGCGCGAGTTCCAAGGACACCGCGTTGCTCGCGAAGACCACCGTCAAGCTGGCGGTGTCGAGCACCGGATAGGCGTGGTCGAGGACCAGGCCCGCCAAGGACGGATCGAGCCCCGCGTTCAACACGATCGACGCGCTCGCGGCGCCGCTGCCGTCGAGTTGGCCAAAGGTGCCCACGAACAGCGGCGCGAGGGCGCCGGTCAAGGTCGCCGTGGTGTAGGCGTCCGGGTTCAGGGGCAGGACCACGCCGTCGATGGCCACGCCGGGCGCGGTGCCGCTCAGGCTGCCGAGCACGATGTAGGTGTCGCCCGCGAAGGCCGCGCCCGCGTGCAGGCTCAGGGCGTGGTTGCCGCCGCTGGCCAGGGAGATCACGGACGGAGCGCCCACCAGGGGCTCGCACAAGTCCGGCACGAAGTCGGCGTCGATGTCGGCGGTGGCGCCGAGCAGCACCTCGATGCCGTCCGACTTGCCGCTGCCGTCACAGTCCGCACAGCCCAGGTCGACGACCGTGAAGTCGTCGAGGCCGGCCTCGACGATCGAGCCCCCGCCGGTGTCGCGGGCCACGAAGCGCAGGCGCACCTGGTTCGTGGGCAGCACGTACTGGGCCACCGCGAAGCTGTAGGGCACCCAACCGCCGTCGGTGCCGGGACCGGCCGGGCCGAGGCGCTCGACCGGGACCCAGCTCGAGCCGCCGTCGTTGGAGATGTCCACGTCGAGGACGTCGTCCTTCACGCCGTTGAAGCCGTTGGAGTACCAGCGCCAGTAGCGCACCTGGGCGCCGGCGATCCCGGCCAGGTCGAGCACCGGCGAGAGCAGGGTCGTCTTGCCGCCATCGATGTCGTCGGTACCCACCGAGCCGCCGGGCGAGCCCTGGCCCGTGATCCAGGCCTGGGTGCCGGCGGCGCTGTGGTCGTCCTCGGGCGCGGCCTCGGTCCCGACCGGGTCGACCCGCGTCCAGATGCCGGTCGTGGCGTCGTCACCGGCGGCGCCGCTGGTCCAGCCGGCGCCGGACTCCATGTCGAAGCTCGCCACGAGCGTCTCACCCGTGCCGATCGGCGCGCGGTAGGGCAGGTTCGAGCCCAGGTCCGGAGCGTTCCAGACCAGCCCGTCGGTGGACGTGGCCGACACGTAGAACTCGAGCGCCGCACCGCAGGGCAGGCTCGGCAGGCTGGCCTCGAAGAGGTCGCCGCCGAGCGGCGTCAGGGGCACCGACTGGTAGCCGTTGCCGTAGTCGAAGAAGAGCTGGGCGGAGCCGCCCTGCAGCGCGCCGGCGCTGGCCTCGAGCACGCGCACTTGGATGGTCTCACCGGCCGGGTCGAACAACTGCGGCAGTCCGCTCGGGAACTCGAAGCTCACCTTCGGAGCGCCGACGTACCACACGAACAGACCCTTCTCGAGGTCCGAGCCGATGACGATGTCGTCCTCGAAGTAGGGGTAGACGTTCCACAGGGCGCTGGTCGAGGCCGCGTCGTCCTCCGGATAGGTGTCGAAGAAGGCCACTTCCGGCGGGTTGGTGGGGTTCGCCGCCGTGTCGAAGATCCGCATACCGCTGCGGTAGTTGGCCTCGTAGATGCGTCCGTTCGAGGTGTAGAGGTTGTGCCCGACCGCGGTGTTGGTGCCGAAGAAGGAGGTGACGTAGAAGGCGTTGGCCGGGTTGGACACGTCGACGACGATGGTCTTCGTGTTGAACGAGCCGTTCTCGTCCAGCTCGTCGTTCACGTACAGCAGTTGGCCGTCTTCACTCAGCCAGCACTGGTGGCTGTAGGCCGCGCCGGACCAGAACACGCGCTTGAGCACGACGATGTTGTTCTTGTCGGTGACGTCCAGCACGTCCATCGAGGTCTCGGTGAAGCCCCCGTTGAAACCGCCGCAGACGAAGGCGATCTGGCGCCCGGCGAAGGGGCCGCTGGTGTAGGTGACGATCTGCGCGTCGTGCACGTAGCGGTCGCCCCACTCGCCGACGTAGGTCGGCGCGGCCGGGTTGGCCAGGCTGTAGATGCGCAGGCCCTCGCTGCCGCCGCCGCAGCGGTAGAGGAAGCCCGAGACCGTGTCGATGGCGACGTTGTGGGAGGCTGAGGTGCCCACGCCGGTGGTGACGCTCGCGAGCTCGGTGACGACCCCCGCATCGATCGCGGTCAGGTCGAAGACCTGGATCCCGCCGCCGCCCTCACTGACTGCGTAGGCGTAGGGGCCGTAGGTCTTGATGTCGCGCCACAGGCTCTCGACGCCGGAGATGGTGGTGACGATCTGGGCGTTGCTCGGGTCGGTGATCTCGACGAAGGCCGTGGCGTTGGAGAGGCCCATCAGGGCGTACTCGCGGCCGCTGGGCGAGGTGTAGCCCCAGGAGTCGTTGCCGCTGGTGGCGCCGGTGCCGAAGTCCGACAGGGACAGCCACGAGAGGAGCTGCACGCCGCTGGCCGGGAACTGGATCCCGCTGGCGACCAGGCCCTGGTTGCCCGCCGCCCGGCGGGTCGACCCGACCGTCCAACCGGCGCCCTCGTACATGGGCTGGCGGTCCCGGAGCTTGGGATCGCCCTCGTGGGCCAGGGCCGTGCCCGGAAGGACGCTGCCCGTGAGGGTCAGGCCGGCCAGGGCGAACAGGGGGGCAGCCACGGAACGGGGCCGCCGGCGGCGCTCGAGCGACGCAGTGCGATGACGCATGGGGGATGGGGACGGGGTGCGGGGAGAGGTCGCGCGGGGGGGCTGACCTACATCGGACCGATGGCAGCGGTCCGAGGTTCCGCGACGGGACGAAGTCCGGCGGACGCAGCTCCGCTGCGGACCCTCGGATGCTAACCCGACGCGCCTTAACCGGGGCTGGAAGGCCCCGCCGGTCCCTCAGGCTTTCCCTGGTCGAGGTCGGAGAGGGGCGGCGCTCCCCGGCGAGGCGGGGGCGGGAGGCCGTTTGCCGAAGACCGAGTTGGATCGAGTGAGGAGCGGGTCGCCAAACGGGCTGGATCCAACCGGTCGAGGACTAGGCCTTGGCGTCGTAGTTGGGCAGAGCGTGGCCCTCTTCGCGGGCAGCAGCACACCAGCGCTGCATCGGTTCGAAGGCCCAGAGCGTCTCCACATAGGCCTGAGCCACCGGCGACAGGGGCGGGTGGAAGCTGTGGAACCGGGCCGCGACCGGGGCGTAGTAGGCGTCGGCGAGGGTGGGGGTGCCGAACAGGAACGGTCCGCCGAGCTTTGCTCCGAAATCGCTGCGCGTCTCGCTCCAAATGCGATCGATGCGGGCGATGTCCGCCATCACTCCGGGGGCGCGCTCGCGCCACGGGCGCTCGATGCGGATGTTCATCGGCATGTCCTGGCGCAGATCCAGGAAGCCCGAGTGCATCTCGGCGCAGATCGATCGGGCGTGGGCGCGCGCCGAACGGTCCTTCGGCCACAAGCCTCGTTCGGGGGCTAATTCCGCGAGGTACTCGCCGATCGCCAGGCTGTCCGAGACGGTCAAGTTCCCATCGGCCAGGGCGGGCACCTTGCCGGTCGGTGAGTGGCGCAGGCGTTGCTTGCGGTCCGCGTCCTCGTCGAAGTGAACCATGACCTCTTCGAAGGGCAATCCGGAAAGTACGGCGGCCATCCAGGCGCGCAGGGACCAGCTGGAATAGTTCTTCGAACCGAGGATCAGTTTCATGGAGGGGTGGGGCTCGGGCGGACGGCGCGAGCATGAGGCTAGCTGCTGGAGGCCCCTGGTGAGCACTCGGGCTTTGGCCGGGCGCCAGAGGGCCCTGAAAGCGCGCCTTCCGGTTAGCTTGTGGCAGTCAGGTCCGGCCCCCACCCCCTATGAAACACCGTTCGCTCCTCTCCGGCGCGCTGGAGGAGAAGTGATTCAAGGGGGCAGTTCGCGGCGGGCGCTCGGGAGTGGAGACCCTTGGTTCAGGAAGGCGGTGGTCTGCACGGTGGGCCTCGTTCGCCGCCGGCAGGTCGAAAGCGGGGCCTGGGCCTGAGGAAAGCCCTTGGCTTGGACCGCTCTTCGCGCGGAGCAGGCATGGGGGAGCCTCCGGGGCGGGCCGGATCGACAGCAGTGAAGGGGCGGAGCGTCGCTCAGGCCCAGTCGAACTCGGGGCCTGGCGGGGGACGCGCGGACTTGAGGACGGGTGGATCGGTGGGGAGGCCGACGTGCTCGAGGATGCTGCGGATGACGTCAGGCTTCGTGATGAGCGCGATGACCGTATCCGTCCGGCCAAGTGGTGCAGCCGACAGGAATTCGCCCGGTCGCTCGGATTTGCGATTGGCCGGGGACGCGATGGCGCCCCGACTCTCAGCCTGCGATCGTGGCTACCGCGCGGGAGCGTGCGTCCCGCCATCCACGCGGCGTGAGGCTCTCGAGTCCATCGGCGGGGTGCTCGCGGATCCTCGAGAGCACGTCGCGGAGATACTCGAAGGGCTCGACGTCGAGCCGTTTGCAGGTCTCGACGAGGGAGTAGATGACGGCCGCTCGCTGCCCGCCGCTTTCGCCGCCGCAGAAGAGCCAGTTCTTGCGGCCTACGGCCACCGCGCGCATGGCTCGTTCGATCGAGTTGTTGTCGATCGCGATCCGGCCATCGTCGACGTGCCGGACCAACTCCTCCCAAAGGTTGAGCGTGTAGGCCACTGCCTTGCCGACTGGGCTCTTGGGCAGCGCCGACTTCGAGAGTCGCTCGAGGTCCTGGTGGATCGACGCGAGGATCGGTCTCGACTTCGACTGGCGCAGCTCGCCTACCGCATCGGGAGCCAGGCCCGCATCGCGCGCTTCCTTCTCCACGCGGTACAGGCGCTGGATCTTGGCCAGGACTGTCGACGCGTCCGCCGTCGCGCTTGTCAGCGCTTCCCAAAACTTGCGTCGGGCATGGGCCCAGCACGCGACCTTGGTCACGCCATCTGAGCGACAGACCTCGTTGTAGCCGGCGTAATCGTCGATCTGCAGGTAGCCCTGGAATCCATCGAGAAATTACAGAGGGCCATCACGGCCCCGGCTCGTTCGAAAGTCGTAGACCACATCGCCGTCGCGATCGGCGTAGCCCCAGAGCCAGGCGCACTGCTTGCCGCCGCCCTCGAAGTTGGTCTGCATCAGGACCGGCGTCTCGTCGGCGTTCACGTACCCCGATGCGAGGATGCGCTCTCGCATCACCTGGACGACGGGGAAGAGCGGCTCGGCGCAGGCCCCGACCCAGTCGCACGCCGTCGAGCGACTGAGCGCGTAGCCGTGCCGCTCGAAGATCGCCTCCTGGCGGTGCAGAGGAAGGTGGTCGGCGTACTTCGACACCAGGACCTGGGCCAAGAGACCCGCACCGGGGCGTCCCTTGTCGATCACCTGCGGCGGCGCCGGCGCGATCAGCACGCCCTCTTGGCATCCACGGCAGGCGTACTTGGGTCGTAAGCGTCCGACGCCGAAGTCCAACAGGCCGTTGCCGGCGACCGATTCGGCGGCTGCGATGGTGGCATGACGACAGGACGAGCGAGATCGCGTGGCGGAACAGACCTGGCAAAGTACTACCGGGAGCTGCTGGAGGAGCAGGCGGAGAGCGAGCTGAGCATGACCGAGTTCGCGGGGGAGGTCGGCGTCTCGGCAGCGACGCTCTACGGGTGGCGTAGGCGTTTGGCGGCCTCGGCCCAGGTGGAGGCCGGCGAGCTCGTGGAGGTGCAGGTCACCGACGACGAGGTCGGGATGAGGCAGCGGGCTCCGATCGTGCTGACGATCGACAACCGGCTGCGGGTCGAGCTCGAGGCCGGATTCGACGCGGCCGCGCTCGAGCGTCTGCTGCGCCTCTTGTCGCGATGCTGACGCTGGGAGCGGGCCGACGGGTGTTCCTCGTGGCAGGTTCGACGGACATGCGGAAGTCCTTCGACGGCTTGAGCGGCGTGGTTCGCTCGGCGCTGCAGGGCGATCCGAAGTCGGGCGATCTCTTCGTCTTCTGCAACCGGCTGCGCAATCGGCTGAAGGTCTTGTACGTCGACGAGTCGGGGGTGTGGGTCTGCGCGAAGCGGCTGGAGCGTGGGACCTTCAAGTGGCCGTCACCGACGTCCGGGGAACGACGCGTCGAGATGCGCAGCGAAGAGCTCGCGCTGTTGCTCGGCGGCTTGGACGCGAAGGAGCTGAAGGCACGTGCTTGGAAACGTGACACTCGTACGGTGACCTCGGCGAACTTCGCAATACGGCCTTGATCTCGAGTGCGCGGGGAATATAGAACGCGTGCATGTCGCCCGACGCGCTCTTGCAGGAGAACGATCGGCTGCGCGAGCAGCTTGTCGAACGCGACGAGCGCATCGCCGGACGATGAGGTGCTGGATGGCGAGCAGAACACGGAGTAGGGTTGTGGCGCGCATGACGGGGTCCCGGATATGGGCGTATGACACCCCGAGTCTGGCGTCCTCGTCGTGCGCATCAACCGATCACCCCTAAGCTCCGCGCAACGACCTCCAATCGCTGGGTTCCCCCTCGAACGCGCCCCGGTGGCTTCCACTAAAGGTGCAGGAGAACCTCAAGAAGTCTTGGCGGCGCTCCGACTAGCTTCGGCTCCGGTCGGTCAGCCGCCATCCTCCGCGGGCATGGTGCCGACCCCCGATCCGCTGCGCAACGCAGCCCGGCAGCTCTGGAATCCGGACATCGCCATCGAGCCGAGCAGGATGAAGAGGACACAACTCAGCGCCAATCGATCGCCGTCGTTCTCCAGTCCGGCGTAGCGCGCATTGCCGAGCAGGAGGAACGCGAAGACGCCCGGCGTCAGGAAGAGGAAACCCGCGAAGATCGGTGCCGATGAGTCCTGCAACCAGGGCGCATCGGCGGGTTCGCACGAGAGGTCGTCGTCGCCGTCGGTCGCTGGTGAGGATTCGCGCTCGCTGGACTTGACCCACTTGAGGAGCCGATCGCGCGCCGCCTGGAGGTGCTGTATCGCACGGAAGGTCAGGAGGAGGATGGCGATGGCGAGCCCGGTCCGCGCCGTCGCCCGGTTCATCGGAACTCCGATCGTCGGAATCGTGAAGTCGCCGTGCAGCGCTTCCTGCGCGGTCTCGATCGTGGAGTTCTCCGCGACGCGAAAGCTGCCGGTCGCGCCGTCGATGTTCTTGAGGATCTCCTTGATGCCGTCGACCGCGTCCTGAAGCCTGCGATCGTCGGGGCTGGGGGCCAGAGCCTCGAAAGTCCGATCGATCCACCGTGACGTCATCTCGGCTCCAACGCGCTGCCCGAGTTCGGTGACGTCGCGCTCGCCGGCCACCTCCACGCCAAGCCAAGAGGACGCGAGAACTTCGAGGCTCGCCGCATCGAGACCGTCGACGACTATCCATGTGGTCCTCGGGTCGACTGCCGGAAGCGCGCTGCCGCGGGCGCAGGTCTCTGGGCTCAATAGCAGGATCGGTGCTTGGCTTCCGTGCGGAGCTGCCAAGACTTGCTCGACAGCCTCTTGCAGCGAGCTGTCCTTCTGAGTCCACGAGCCGTCCGAGTAGGGCGGCGGGATCACGACGAGTGGGCACTCACTCGGTGCTCGATCGTCGAAGCCGACACAGACCTCGGCGAGCAGCAGCCAGTAGCCGTAGTGTTGCAGCTCCTCAACATCAGGCTCGCCCGGTCGAAGCTCGAATCGAAGTTCCGGATTGGCGGCGCTCACGCCATCCGCGACGAGCATGGGCCGCAAGCGGTGCCTCGAGTTCTCCGGTGCGAGCAGCAATGCCGTTGCATCGAGGGTCACGCTGGGGGGGCGCTGTCCGCCGGGCTTGGCTCGCGCAGGGTCGCTAGCAATCTGCGCTTGTATCGAGCGAGCCTCGGTCCCTGCGGCGAAGCTCCCATCGGTGTACGACGCTGCAAACTGGTGGGTTCGAAGCTCGAGCCCCTTCCACTCGCGGTGTTGCAGGTCGACGAGCAGCCCCAAGTCTTGCTCTAGTTCTCTCAGCTGGTAGACCCGCGCGCCTCGTCCACCCACTCGGTGAATCGACCTGACCGCCCGGAGGTCGCGGAGGGCATCGATCGCGATGATCGGCCTGAGACACTCCTCGGCACGGGCGTCGAGCTCGTATCGCGGCGGGATCCAGCTGATGTAGAAGAGAATCGAGAGCAGGACGACGACCTGCTGCAAGCCACGGACCTGGTCAACCAGTCGCTCCAAATTCGTCCCCCTTCTCTTCCCTCGGCGAGCATTAGGAAGCGGCGGCGACGCACCTTGTCGGCTCAGCCCTCGCTTCGAGCCGAGTCTAACGGCGTCGTCTGTGACCGAGGCTCAGATTTGGTCGGGAGGCGTGCGCCAGGCTTGGGCCGTCTGACGCTCGCGCGAGCCCAGGGCGCCGATCAGGGGTTGCCGGCAGGCCGGTCGGTCGGGTCGAATCGCACGAGAGAGGCACCGATGCCCCGACCGTTGAAGTCTGTCAGGGCCTTCTCGTGCGCGGAGGCGAACACAGCCCCTGTCAGGAGCTGCCCGGCCCCCCCGAGCTTCGTGGTTCCGAGCAGCCGTGCTCCGCGAAAATCGGCATCGAGAAGTGAGCAATCGAGGAACCGACAGTTCTCGAGCACTGTGTCGGCACCGAACTTCACACGGTGCATGACAGCATCGTTGAAGGAAACGTCGATGAGTCTTGCTGCATAGAACGCCGAGTCGACGAGGTTGCAGACTGTGTCTTGACTGGGGTCGAATCCCTGTCGGATTCCCGTGGCGTTCGTCGATGTGCCGGCTGTGGCGTCATTCTTGACGACTCCGCTAGGATCGAATCGAGATCCGAAAGAGACGTCTCGCAGTTGCGTGCCCCGCCAGGTTGTCCCATCGGCTCTGATCCCATCGAACCGAGCGCTGATCAATGTGGCGCCGTCGAAACAGGCCCCGTTCAGCCACGTACCCCGGAATACCGTGCCCTCCAACTTGGCTCCTGTCAGGTCTGCGTGGCGCATGTGAGCAACGGCGAACACGCAGTCTGAAAGATCGGCTCCGCGCAGGCTGACCCCTTGGTCGGCTCGCGGCTGCAAGGGGGCGTCGCCAAAGATCGATCCGGCGAAGTTGTAACCTCCCAGGTCGATCGGTTCGCCGAGCTCGAACAGGTCGAGCGCTCGGAGGTCAGCGTTCTGAAAATCGAACTCCGGCCGACTCGGGTTGCGAGCGCGATCAGAGGACAAGGATGCGAGTTTCGCGTGCTCGATCAGGATCGCCGCGACCATGCTATTCGCCTCGATCGAGCCGACTTGGGTCGATCGCTCGGACAGGCGTCGTGCCGTCTTGGCGAGTCCGGTGAGGACCACTGGCGCCGCACCGCGCGCACGGCCGGCGTCGGCTGTCGTCGCGAGCATCACTCGAAGATCGAAGTCGCTCGGTCGATCTTCCCCAAGGGCGAGCTGCGCGAATGACTGGACTTCGACCCTCGCTGCCCTTGCGTTGAGGAAGGGGCCGACGAGGAACGAGTAGGTGAGGCCAAGGCCCAGGATCACCGCGGTCCCTATCAACGCACGCTGGGAGAGCGTGGTCCCGCCGCGCTCCTTGGTCGTTTCAGAGCCGGCTTCGGCTGCAGGACGATCGTTTGCGGTACCCACGACGGCGGAATTCCCAGTCCGGCTGGTCACTGCTGCACCACGATGCTGCGTTTGTGCCTCGACTTTGGCTGCGACGATCGAGTTTCCCAAGGGCCTCCTTCGACGGGCTCGGAAGCCGATTCGATCAACTCCCGTGCCTCAGCGCTAGAAGAGATCGTTCCTTCTCGGTTGCTGAAGCATCCCTGGAGGGTACGGCCGGAGGTGTGCCTGCAACCTCCAATGGCCCTCTCGCGGGTGACGTCGATCGATCGGGGTTGTTCCGCGAAGAAGCTCTCCGCAGGGGCCACACCCGGACTCTTCTCAGATGTGGAACATGCCCTGCCAATAGACACCCGTCTTGTCCTCCATGCGGGGTACATCCACCTCTTATCGTTCACCCGGCCGCTCGGGCTGAAGGCTCTGGATCCGGAAAATGCAAGGCCTCTCGGCTGATAATTCACACTTTTTGGGTCTTGACCGCCCCAAATGCCGTTTGTGGGGGCGAGCATCTCGTGGGTCATCACCCTCGTGAGCACAAGGCGGACTGGACAGCCGGCCCGCCCGCAGGCCCCCGAATCGTGAAATTACAGGGCTCAATAGGAGGAGCCATGGAACGGAGCACGACCCCCTTGCCAAACGTCGTCCCGGCCAGACCTGAACCTGCCCCCCCGATGTCGTTCGCAGTCGCCCTCGACAGGCTTCTGGGGTACAGGCTTCTGGGGTACGAGCATCGGGAAGGCTGGTTTCGGGAAGGTCGGGCGGTGCGGTCTTGCAGCGTTCCTCGCGTGGTGCCGACCTGCATGGAAGCGGCCGAAAGGCGTCCTCCGTGGTTGCATCTGTTCGGCACCGCATCGTCGCGGGTACGTCGATTCGGCGATGGGTCCCTGAGGAGAGTCTGGGCAAGGCGACGAATTGGCATGGTGGCGGCGATCGCTGCGAGCTATGCGATCTCGACCTTCTGCGCCCCGACGATGGCGATGTCCTCGGACGGTAGTAACGAGAGCGATCGCGCCGCCCGGCTCGAGGTGCAGACGATCGGTTCAGGCTTGAACCTCCCCTCGATCGCCCTGACGAGTGCCGCGACAACCGGCGAGCAGGAATCGAAGATCGGTCGACTGTTGAAGAACTGGCAGGACTGCGTCGCGCACCCGCTGTGCTCCGACGAGGAAGCCGAGAAACACAAGAAGGCGCTCGACGACGAAGTCGAAGCCAAGGAGAACGGGTCCGGTGGCGGCAGCGGTGGAGGGGATGGGCAATGAGCGACCTCCTCGCATTCGAATCGCCCCGGCATCGTCCATCGTCGATCTTGGACGGGCGCGTGTATCCCATCGTGGTCGTTCTAGTCCTCGTGTCTGCCGGCCCATCGAGTTCGGAACCTGCCCGCGTGCAGTCGCAACTGACCGCTGGCCCTGACCCGCTCATCAAGTACGAAGAGCTCTACCTCGATCTAACGACGACGCGCCGCGCGGTGATCGAAGCCGAGTTCGCTCCTGCCGGAATCGCGACCGATTGCCGCTGGTCGGAGCCTCTGACCGAGTTGGACGACGACGTCGCGATCGAACATGTTGCGCGGGCCGCCGTCGCGGAGACAGACCCACTGATCAAGGCGGTGCTGACGTGGGGCGCATTCGGCCACATCGATCGCAATCGAGCGACTCACCCCGAGGCGATCCCGCTCATTGTCGAGCTCTTCGACTATTACTCGAAGGCAGCCAATGATTCGTTCGAGCTCGGCGAAGACCTTGCGGCATTCCTGTCGATGGCCTGCGTTCAGCAGGGGCGAGACTACGACGCGCTGGCGCTTCCGATCCTGGCGCAGTCCGACAACCCGGCTGCGTTGCGGCTCGGCTATTTGTTCGCTGACCCGCGCTTCGATAGCACGCGCTTGACCGTCGGTGAGTCACTTCAATCACATTTGACTTCTACGGGGCGTTTCGCTGCATTCGAGTGCCTGCGGATCAGACTGTGCGACGAGGTCGAACACCGGGCCTGGTTGACTGACACTTTCGGCGCGGCGCTCGCGACGGAATCCGACGATCGCAACGCGGAGCTACTCGGGGAAGGCCTCGTCCATCTGGACGGGGCCGACGCACTTTCCGAGCTCTTCGAACAGATCGCGCGCGCCCCCCGCCATCGACAGTTCGCTCTACTCGAGACCTATCTCGTCTCGCTCGAGCCTGACCAGGCTCGCATTGAGATCGCCGAGCTGGTGGGAGCGAACTCGCTGCATCCGGCCATCAGTTTGAAGGCCGCGGGGCTATTCGCCGACCAATCCACCGCCGTTGCGCTCGTCGGCCTTATTCGCGACAACGTCCTGTCCTCCGATCTTCGGATTGCGGCGCTGCGCGGGTTGTGGCGCGGATACATGGCGCCCGCGGGTCAAGCGCTCGCTGAAGAACTGGCTGCGAACGATGACACTCCTGTCGATCTTCGCGGTGAGAGCCTGCGCCTGGCGTTTCTCGGTCGGCTTGGCTCCAGTCGGGGACCGCTCGAACTAGAACCGTTCCTCGACGTCGGTCAGCCCCGAGAGCTTCAGCGGATGGCTGTCGACCTCGCGACCTACCTGCCTGGTGCGGTCGAGAGTGGCTGGTTCGAACGGGCCCATCTGAAGGCCGCGGGGACTGAGCTCGCGCAGTCCATGGACGACCTGATTGCTCGCGTCGATGGTTGGCGGGAGCAAGTCACCTACGCGGAGCCGGGCTTGGTTGTCAGCGAACGAGAAGCGAAGCGCGACTGGCGCTTCTCGGAGTTCGCCGTGTCCAAGGGGATCTGGCGCAGCCTCGCCCTGGATTCGAATCCCATTGGGGCGATCGCTGCGCAGCGCAAGGCGAATCGGCTCGAGAGTCTGGCCATGGCTATCGCTGTGGCCATGAGTCCTGAAGCGCATTAGGAGCGAAGGCTGGAGTTCGCCCGCAGGGAGTGAAGGCCCAGCCGCTCCGGCTGGGCACGTTGCTGGCGGCGAGGCGGTTGGCGAGCCGAGTGTCGCGGACCGAGTGGTGGGAAGCGGGTTCAGTCGAGGATCTCGAGCATGTCGCCGCGCTGCACCCGGCCCGGCCGCGCGACGCTGGCACGCACGCCGAGGTAGATGCGATCGGGCTTGTGGGCGTAGTTGCCGCCGGCCGTTCGTCGATATCCGGCCAGGGTTCGTAGGGGCTCTCCGCGCCGGTCGCGCTCGCCGCTGGTCGGATTCACGTTGACCAACACGCAGCGCGAGGCCGGCTTGACGACCTCGAGTTCGGCGTCGCCGATGCGCAGACGCCGCCAGTGGTCCTCGGCGTAAGCCTCGCAGCCCCGCACCACCGTATCCGTCCGGCCAAGAGGTGCAGCCGACAGGAATTCGCCCGGTCGCTCGGATTGGCGATTGGCCGGGGACGCGATGGCGCCCCGACTCTCAGCCTGCGATCGTGGCTACCGCGCGGGAGCGTGCGTCCCGCCATCCACGCGGCGTGAGGCTCTCGAGTCCATCGGCGGGGTGCTCGCGGATCCTCGAGAGCACGTCGCGGAGATACTCGAAGGGCTCGACGTCGAGCCGTTTGCAGGTCTCGACGAGGGAGTAGATGACGGCCGCTCGCTGCCCGCCGCTTTCGCCGCCGCAGAAGAGCCAGTTCTTGCGGCCTACGGCCACCGCGCGCATGGCTCGTTCGATCGAGTTGTTGTCGATCGCGATCCGGCCATCGTCGACGTGCCGGACCAACTCCTCCCAAAGGTTGAGCGTGTAGGCCACTGCCTTGCCGACTGGGCTCTTGGGCAGCGCCGACTTCGAGAGTCGCTCGAGGTCCTGGTGGATCGACGCGAGGATCGGTCTCGACTTCGACTGGCGCAGCTCGCCTACCGCATCGGGAGCCAGGCCCGCATCGCGCGCTTCCTTCTCCACGCGGTACAGGCGCTGGATCTTGGCCAGGACTGTCGACGCGTCCGCCGTCGCGCTTGTCAGCGCTTCCCAAAACTTGCGTCGGGCATGGGCCCAGCACGCGACCTTGGTCACGCCATCTGAGCGACAGACCTCGTTGTAGTCGGCGTAATCGTCGATCTGCAGGTAGCGCTGGAATCCATCGAGAAACTACAGAGGGCCATCACGGCCCCGGCTCGTTCGAAAGTCGTAGACCACATCGCCGTCGCGATCGGCGTAGCCCCAGAGCCAGGCGCACTGCTTGCCGCCGCCCTCGAAGTTGGTCTGCATCAGGACCGGCGTCTCGTCGGCGTTCACGTACCCCGATGCGAGGATGCGCTCTCGCATCACCTGGACGACGGGGAAGAGCGGCTCGGCGCAGGCCCCGACCCAGTCGCACATCGTCGAGCGACTGAGCGCGTAGCCGTGCCGCTCGAAGATCACCTCCTGGCGGTGCAGAGGAAGGTGAGTGGCGCGGGGGAATTGCACCCCCGCGCTCTCCCAGAACCGTACGTGAACCTCTCAGCTCATACGGCCTTTATCGTTCAGCCATTCCAGTCCGAAGGATTGCCCAGTGCGCGAATAGCGTGGGGTCGCGGCGGGCGATTCCCGCCAGCCAACGCCACGGCTGTCGTCCACAACGCCGGAACCGTTTCCGGTACTTCCGCTGCGCCCAACGCACGAGAGCGTAGTTGAGCGGGCGAAAGACCGGCACCAGCGCCGAGCGGTGGAACGCTCCGTAGTAGGCAATCCAGCTCCGCATGCTCGGGTTGAACATGTTCGCCAGATCGATCAGGCTCTTGTCAGTTCGCCGCGCGACCCTCCAGCATCGTCGCATCTCCTGTCGCATTGCCTTCGCGGCCTTGTCGCTGACCCCCAGAGAGAAGCTCAGGAAGAGCTGACCTCCCCGGTTGTGCGCGCGACGCTGCCGGAAGGTGTACCCGAGGAAGTCGAAGCTGACTCTCGGGTACGGCCCTCTCCGATTGGAGTCCCGGCAATAGACGATCTTTGTCTTGGCCGGGTGGGCCTCGAGTCGACAGTGAGCGAGACGCTGAACAATAGCTCGGCGTACCTGCATTGCCTGGGCCTCGGTCCGACAGTGAATCACGACATCATCCGCGTACCTCTCGAACGGCACGTCCGGATGGCGCTCGGCCATCCAGGTGTCGAACGCGAGGTGCAGGAAGATGTTCGCGAGAACCGGACTGATGACCCCACCCTGGGGAGTCCCTGAATCCCTCTCCTCAAGCGATCCATCCTCGAGCTGCAAGGGTGCTTTCAGCCACCGTTCAACATAGAGGAGGACCCAGCGACTGCTCGTGTAGCGCCGTACTGCGCGCATCACCAGGTGGTGATCGAGGGAGTCGAGGAAGGCGCGGATGTCGAGGTCTAGAACCCAGTCGAATTGCCAACAGCGCGTCCTGGCTCGCGCCATGGCATCGTGGGCCGACCGGCCCGGCCGATAGCCATAGGAGTCAGGATGAAACTGAGGCTCCACGACCTCGTCCAAGACCGT
Source organism: Engelhardtia mirabilis (assembly GCF_007748095.1). Taxonomy (NCBI): domain Bacteria; kingdom Pseudomonadati; phylum Planctomycetota; class Planctomycetia; genus Engelhardtia; species Engelhardtia mirabilis. Next base: position 6,526,699 of record NZ_CP036287.1, on the reverse strand, counting down.
CTTCACCACATTCTGAGCGACGCGGTCCGCGACCGTCGGCACTCCCAACCTTCGTTCTCCTCCGTCGCCCTTGGGGATCGCCACCAGCTTGACCGGCGGCGGAAAGTACGAACCTGACGACATTCTGTTCCAGAGACGATAGAGGTTGTCCTTCAGGTCAACCTCGAAGTCCTCGATCGCCTGGCCATCAACCCCGGGCCCACCATCACTGGACTTGACCCGCAGATAGGCTTCCCAAACAAGCTTCTTCGGAATCTGAAATGGCTTTGCTACTTCCACAGGCTCCTCCCGTTTCCGGTTGACCTATGGTCGCGGCCGAACGACGCGACCCCTTTGCTCCAGCTCGTTTCCCAGCCTTCACCACTACTACGAGTCGCTCCGCCCCTGTGCCCCGCATCGGTCGGTATGCCCTTGCAGGGTCTGCCTGCTCGGGCGCCCTCCTTCGCATCGGGACGACAGGTTCCCACGTTCCACACGGACGCCTGGTCCAAGTTCACGCCGCCTTCATGCCGGACGCCGCCCAGTCGGTAGACAGGTGCCCTCTGGGCTTGTCCCGGGCCAACCACCCTGCCCGGTTTCGACGTCGAGTAGATACTTCACGACACGTCATCAGCGGTTCACTTGCGTTCGTCTCCCTGGACCTCACCTGACGCAGTCACGCCGCGCCTTTTCCTTCGACGCTCACCACCTGGGCTCTTAACCCACGCAGCTCGAGGCGGTTTGGAACCTGAGCCTGCACTCCGATTCCGAGGGGCCTACCCTCATCGTCCATGCAACACGGCCTGCTCCTCCAGCCTTGCGGCTGGTCAGCAATCCTTCGTGGCACACGGTGGTCGGCGTACTTCGACACCAGGACCCGGGCCAAGAGGCCCGCACCGGTGCGTCCCTTGTCGATCACCTGCGGCGGCGCCGGCGCGATCAATACGCCTGCTTGGCATCCGCGGCAGGCGTCCTTGGGTCGCACGTGCTCGCGCACCACCACCGACGTCGGGACGTAGTCGACCTCTTCCGTGACGACGCCGCCGATTCGCGCCATCGACTTCGAGCAGGACGGGCAGCAGCGCTCATCCTCGTCGAGGGCGTGTACGATCCGCACGCGCGGCAGTTCGTCGGGCAGCGCCTTGCGACCGTGGGCGCCCTTCCGCCGAAAGCGCTTCGGGATCTTGTCCTCGGGGCTTTCGGCGTCTGGGGCCTCCGTCGCCTCAGTCAGGGGGACGCTCGGGCGCTCGGCCTCGATCACATCGACCAGATCTTCGAAGGGGATCTGCAGCTGGTCGGGGTCGAGTCTCTCGCCCTTCGGGCCGAAGACCCGCCGGCGCGGGTAGTCGATGTAGTGCACGAGGTCGCGCTTCTCGCGACGCTCGGCCTCGAGCGCAGCGACCAGCACGTCGACCCGCTCTTGCAGGGTCGCGTTCTCGCTCTCGAGCTCACCGGCTTCCACTGCGACACCGTACTCATCGGCGGAATGTGTTCAAGGCCGGATCACAGGTCGCGGGGAATCTGCAGTTGGCGGGCGACTTCGTGCCACATCCCAGTCGTACGAGCCGCCGCTGAGTGGCGGCGGGCGATCCACCCAGTCGATCAGTCCCGCAAGCTCCGCGGGTGCCATCGTCACAGCCTCGCCATCCGCCTCACCGCGCGGCCAAGCGAGGCGTCCGGACTCCAGGCGTTTCGCCAGTACGCAGTAGCCACCACCGTCACACCAAGAGACCCTCACCCGATCGCGACCGCGGTTGCAGAAGGCGAAGAGGTGATCGGAGGGCGGGTCCATCGCAACGACCTCATCTACCAGCGCGGCCAACGTGTCGAAGGACTTTCACATTCCGGTCACGCCGGGCGCGACGTAGACGCGGACTTCAGAGCAGTAGTCGATCACCGGCGAATGAGGATCCAGAGCAGCCGATCGAGTTCGGAGGAGTCGAAGCCGCTCGGGATGCTGAGGACTCGTCGGAAGGGTCCTCCTGGCACGGGGTCGAACGCTCGCCGTGCCGCTCCAGGATGGCCGGTCCTACAGAGCGCGCTTCACCGCAGACCCCTTCTTCGCATCGGACGGCTCGGGCGTCCCCATGGCCGACGACGACGGACGCTCCAGGTTCGTGAGCCCGGCGTAGCGCGGGGGCGACGTGTTCGAGCTGGGCCTCGACGCCTTCTGACTCTCGAGACCCGCTCCCCAGGGCTCCCCGCTAACCTGGTCCGATGGCCGGCTACTCCGGGACCCCCTTGGCGAAGAAGCTCGGCATCAAGCCGGGGCACCGCGTGGCGCTGATCGATGCGCCGGAGGGCTTCGGCGGGGAGTTGGAGCCGCTGCCCGAGGGTGTGGTCCTGCGCCGGGATCTGCGTGGAGCGCGGGACGTGCTCGTGTCCTTCGCGCCCGACCGGCGTCGACTCGAGCGGCGCCTGCCGGCCCTGCGGCGCGCCCTGGACGAGGCCGGCGGGCTGTGGGTCGCCTGGCCCAAGAAGTCCTCGGGGGTCGTCACCGACCTCGACTTCGACGCGGTGCAGAGCCGCGGCCTGGCCCTGGGCCTGGTCGACAACAAGGTCTGCGCGATCGACGAGACCTGGTCCGCCCTGCGCTTCGTGGTGCGGGTCGCGGACCGCGGGAAGTGAGCCGGTCGGTCGGGCTCAGCTCCAGTCGAACTGCAGGTCCTCGCCGCCGGCGAGGGAGCGCACGTACTGCTCCATGCCCTTGCGCGCGGCGCCGAACACGCGGGTCATGACGCGGAAGAAGGGCACCTGCCAGGTGCCGCGGTCGACGATGGTGTGGTTCTCGAGGCTGACCAGCGAGCCCTCGCCGTCGGGCAGGATCGAGAAGGTCCACTGCGCCGACATGGAGACGGTGGTGTCGCCCAGGGAGCGCACCAGCCGGCGCGGCGGGTCGGCCTCGAGGGTGCGGACCTGGACCTTGCTGTGTCCGATGTCTTCGAGCCAGGCGGGCCCGGCGTGCTCGGTCGGTTGGACTTCGACGCCACGGGCCATGGCGCAGGACACCGGGTAGTGCTCGCCGTCGAGGAGTCGTTGCCAGAGCACGTCGGGCGGGACGGCGAGTCGCACCGTGCCGACCATGTCGGTCGCCGCCGGGAGCATCAAACCGACGATGACGACGAGCACGGGTAAGCCGACGATGATCGCGAGGCCGATTTCCATGGATCGAGGGTCCGTCAGGAACAGGGTGCGGTCAAGCCCCGACGGCGTGACCCCGCGCGCGATTGGGGAGCCCGGTAGTAGGCGTTCGTACGGTGCCAGGCACAAAACCGCCGCCCAACGGTCTTGTGCCTGGCACCATACGAACGCCTACCACCTCACTGCCCCGGCATCCACCCATCGAGGTCGGAGAGCGACTCTCCCACCGACTCCGACAGGGGCCAGCCGCAGGAGCGCAGGAAGGGCGACACGTCGCGACCGACCGCGCGGCTGAAGCGCAGGGCCCATTGGTCGCGCACCGCCTGATCCCGCGCCGCACCCGCGCCGCGTGGCGGGCCGAGCCCGAGCGGATCCGCGCCCGCATCGGCGGCCACGGCGCGGTGCTCGGCGAAGACCGCAGTGAACGGCTCCCAACCGAAGGCCAGTTGCAGCTCCACGAACGGCGCGAGCATCGCAAAGGGGTCGCCGCGCAGCTCATCGAAGCCCGCCTCGCCCTGGGCTACCGCCGCCCGGTGGGCGCGCAGCGCCGGCAGCAACCCGCCGCCGCGCTCGTTGTCGCCCACACCGATCCCGGCCATGCGCTCCATGGCGTGCAGGCTGAACAGGTTGCAGGTCACCTCGCCCATGTTGGCGCTGGTCCAGGCGCGGTCCTGGGCGTTGTGCCCGAGCTCGTGGAACAGGCCCCAATCGCCCTCGCGGCGCAGGCGCGAGGTGTCGAGGGCGTCGCGCGCGCTGACCAGGTGGGCCATGATCGGGTAGCCCGAGTGCATCCAGCCGGCGGAGATCTGTCGATCGAAGACGAAGCGCTCCGGGCGGTCGGCGAGCGGCGCACCGAGCAGCGCCACGTGGGCCTCCCAAGTCGCGTCCCAGTACGCGATCGCACCGGCTGGATCGGCGCAGGCCCGCGCGGCGTCGGCGGGCACGGTCAGGATCACGTGTCGCCCGGCCAGTTCGACCCAGGGCGCGGTGGCCGCGGGCGGCAGGGCCTCGAGTTGCGCGCGAAAGGCCGCCAGCTCGGCGTCGTCCGCCCCCGCGCGCAGGAGCGGCGCGGCCACGGCGCCGCTGACTTCGAGGCGCAGGTCGTCGCCCAAGGCCTGATCGAGCTCCAGATACAGCAGTCCGCCAAAGGCTGTCGCGAGCTCGACTTGCCCGTCGATCAGGGGCACCGCGCGCGAGATCCGCGGCCAGCGCTCCCAACGGGGCTTGTGCCACAACTCGTCCGAGTGGGCGCCCACGCGCACTGCCGTCCGCGCCGGCACCTGCCCACCCGCGACCTCGACGCGCACCACCGACCCCGCCGGCGACCACAGGCCCAAGCTGCGCCGACCGCGCGGGCCCGCGGGCACGGTCACCGATCGATCCACCAGCTCGAGGCCCGACGGGAGCAACCCGGGGAAGGCCTCGATGCCCGGCGCGGCGGGGACGTCGTCCGGTGCCGCGCGCTCCCAACGTCGCGTCCAGATCGACACGCTCAGAGAATCGCGCGGATCGGGCGACAGGGGCGTCGCGCGGCCCGCGCGCCACAGGTCCAGGCGCTCCGCGGCCAGGGCGGCGATGGGCGCGCCGATCCGCGGCTCGTCCTCGGGCACCGCGAGGGCCGCGTCGAGTAGCACGCCGCGGGCGGCCGCCCCGTCCCGGTCCGCCAGCTTGCCCGCGGTCAAGCGCTCGAGGGTCCGCCCGGCGTGGGCCAGGTCGCCCTCGGCCGCCGACCGCGCAGGCGCGACTCGGAAGGCGCCGTCCCCGTCGCCGCCGCTGGAGCCGCCGGTCGCGGCCAGGCCGAAGGGCTGCAAGAGGAGGTTGAGGGGCAGGTCGGTGGCGATGTCGCGTCCCGGGTTGAGCTGCTGCCAGCCCCAACCGGTGGCCGCACACAACAGGCCGCCGCCGCCCGCCATGCTCGCGGCGAGGTCGGCACGCTCCTGCGCGCTCGGGTGCGAGTGTCCGAGCACCACCAGCGCCGGCTTCGCGCCGGGCGCATCGCGCAGGCTGACCTCGAAGCCGAGTTTCGCCAGGACCGGCGCGAGGGGCGCGGCGTCGACCAACTCGACCCGGCGCCGCGCGCTGCGCGGCAGGCCCTGGCCCGCCCACTCCAAGCTGCGCCGCAGGAGCTCGCGCCCGTCCTCGCGCTCGGCGCTGCCCAGGCCCAGGTAGCCCCCGTGCCCGAACAGCACCAAGTGCCCCTTGCGACCGACCGTCGCCCCCGCCATCACCGCCCGCGGCGCACCATCGCGCTCGGGCGCGAGCACCGCGAAGGCCCCCTCGCCGAACACCGTGAGCCGCCCGGGAACGCCGGGCGCGGGAGCTGTCTCGAGCTCGCCCAGCAGCGCGTCACGGTCGCGGTCGTGGGCGCGGTTCTGCGAGCCAGCGACCGACGGAACGGCGGCGACGAAGGCGAACAGGAGGGCCAGGGCCAGTCGAATGGAGGACGTCATCCCCAGCAACCCTAGCCCGGTTCGGCCACCAAGATCCGCGCCCAGGACCTCGGACCGCTCCGGGTGTCAGGCGGCGCACCCGGGCTCGACCGACCTGCGACAAAGCCATGGGCCCCGCGTCGTCGAGGGCGAGTCCCATCCGGGGACTCGATGGCGGCCGCCTCGGCCGACGACCGACACCCGATGGACCGCGCCGATGGAGCGAGCCTGGACCCGGCGCCGCTCGCCGCTCACTCGATGGTCAGGATCCCGATGTCGCGCATGCCGCCGGCGTCCTCGAGGGTCAGGGCGCGGCGCTCGAGCTGCTCGGTGGGCCGGCCGAAGTTGCGGAAGACGGTGGCGTGGACGCGGGTGCGCAGCTCGGTCTTGTTGCGGTCGCTGGCGAAGTAGTTGACGCCGATGCCGTAGTCGCCGGGGCCGGCCTGCGGCAGGACGTACATCTCCGGGCCCAGGCCCTGGGTGACGTCGGTGGAGATGCGGCCGCCCTGGGCCGTGGTCTTGTGGCCGTAGTAGCAGCGCTCGCCGCCAGGCTCGAGCACGTGCAGGTCGACGTCGGTGCGGTCGGTGCTCCACTGCACGAAGACCACGATGTCGGCTTCCGCAAAGCCGGCCTCGGCGGCGATCTGGCCGGCCAGGCCGCGCAGTCGCTCGGCCGCGGCGTTCGGCAGATCCGAGGCGTTCTCGCGCAGCCAGTGCAGGCAGGTCACGGACGCGATCTGGCGGAAGTCGCCGAAGCGCCCGCTCCACTGGCCGCCCAGGGCGACCTCGAACCAGATCCAGGCCAGTTGCAAGTTGCCGGCCTCGGCGGCGGCCTCGGCCAGGGCCAGGTAGGTCGAGGGCTCGAAGGGGCGCGCCTCGGCGGCGCGCAGCAGTTGGTGGTAGGCGTGGCCGGGGTAGCCCAGGGCCAGGGCGTCGAAGCCGAGCTCGCGCGCGGCCGCCGGCTCGCCCGCGTGGGTCTCGGCCACGGTCGAGAGGGCGCGCAGGCGATCGGCCTTGGAGAGCCGTCCCGCGTCGGCCTGCGCGGCCGTGGCCTCGCGCACCTCGGACTCGAGCACCTCTTCGGCGCCCACGGCGGCGCGGATCGCCTCGGCGACGTCCTCCGCGCGGCGGGTGGTCTCCAGGGGCTCGGGCGCGATGGTGAGGGTCGCGGGATCGATCGTCGCGAGGGCCGCGACCAACTCGCCCGCGGACTCGAAGTTCACGTCGGGCAGGTTCTGGAGTCGCTCGAGGAAGTTGGCCAGGCGTGCCCGCGGATCGGCGAGGGACGCGCCGGCTTCGCGCCACAGGCGCTCGATCGTCGCGGCCACCGCCAGCTCGGCGACGGCGTCCCAGGTGTCGCGCTCGCCCAGACCGTAGGCCTCGTACTCCGCTTCGGTCTCCAGCATCAGCAGCGAGCAGGAGGAGCCCGGCACGCGGAAGTGCAGGGCGAAGTCCTCGGCCTCGGTGCGCGAGGCCGGCTCGAGCTCCTCGAGCTGGGCCACCGCGATCTGCCCGAAGGCGCGCTCGGCCAGGCTCCCGGTCATCTGCTGGGTGAGCGGCGTGCGCCAGGTCAGCACCTGACCGTCGCGTTCGAGGTCGAGCTCCAAGACCGCACCCGCACTCGGCGCACCGCTACCGACGACCGTCAGGGCCTGGCCGGGGAACAGGAAGCGCGGCCGTCCGGCGATCAACAGGTCGCTGGCGCCGTCCACGCGCGCTTCCACGAGGCGCCACGGACGCGAGCTGTGAGCGGTCGCCGCCGCGGCCACCGCGCTGTCGCCCGCGACGTTGAACACCGCGCCGCCCGACGCCCGGACCAGGCGCTCGAGCAGGGCCACGTCGCCGCCGGCCTGGCCCGTGCGGTAGGCGAACAGGGACGTTCGTGGAGCTCGATCCAGGGCGGCCGTGATGCGCGCCGGGTCGGCCTCGCCCCAGGTGCTGGCGCCGTCGCCGAGCAGGAACAGGTCCCAGTCGACGGGGCCGTTCCACCAGGCGGGCGCGACGGCCTCGCTCAGGGCCCCGGCCAGGTCCGTGGCACCGGCCAGCCACTGGGCCCGCGCGGCCTCGAGGGCGGTGCGGCGGCCGGCGGCGTCGTTGGTCACGAAACCGCGGGTCAGCCAGGTCTGTCCGGCGTCGAAGGCCAAGAGCGCGAACTCCCGCGGCGCGGCTTCGCCGCCGAGCAGCGCTTCGAGCAGTGCCATCCACGTGGTGTAGCCCGCGGCCGCCGAGCGCGAGGTGTCGAGCAGGATCACCGCGCGCTGCGCGGATTCGGCTGGCGCGGTCTCCAGGGCCGGCTGCACGGTGGTGGCGAACAGGCCGCGGCCGGCGACTCCGGGCGTGACCAAGAGGGGCGTGGCCAGGTCGGAGACCAGGATCGCGAGGCCATCGATGGTCGCGCCGTCGAGCTGCACGTGTTCGTGCACGCCCCCGGCGGCGCCGAAGCTTTGGTGCAGATCACCCGCGAGGAGCTCGGCCCGGGCGCCGGCGGGCAGATCGATGTGGACGTCGACCGGATGGGTCGGCGCCGAGGTCAAGCCGAGGGCCAGCTGAAACTCCGCGGCTTGCACGCGCGACAGGTCCAGCTCGTAGCCGAGCACGACCCGGTGCAGCTCGCCCGGCACGAGGGGGAACAGTTTCGCGCGGAAGACGCCCGCGCCGGCCCACTCGAGCAGGGCCGGGTCCACCTGGCGCGCGACGGTCTCCTCGTAGGCCTTTGCCCCGCGGTCGCGGGTGACCATGCGCGCCTCCTTGACCCCGGCCCAGAAGGGCGCACGGGCGCGGGCGATGTCGGCGGGCGAGGAGCCGGACTGGGCGCGCTCGTCCGCGTCGCGCCGCGGCGTCCACGTGTCGTCGGGGGTCTGCGGGCTCCAGGTCTCCGCACCGAAGGCCAGGTAGTAGGGCGACGCGCCGTCAGGCAGGCGCAGTTGGAAGCTGCCCTCGAGCTGGCGATCGCGGTCGTTGCGGTAGACCAGGTCGACCACGACGCGGGCGCGGAAGCCCTCGATCCAGACCTCGGTCGACGCGCCTTCGAGGGGCAGGGAGTCGTCCTCGCCCACGAGCAGGCGCGAGGTGTTGGGCTTGGCGGTCGCTCGCTGCCAGAGGCGGGCGAGGGCCTGCTTGGCCCGCTCCCCGTCGGTTTCCTCGCCCAACTCCGTGACCCAACCGTCGTCGGAGTTGCCGCCGACGTAGCCGAGGGCTCGCAGGGCCTCGGTCTCCACCGGCGGAGAAGCGGACGCGGGCGGCGAGGGCCTCGTCCCACCGCTCAGCTCGGCGATCACAGCGCCGGCGCGGCCGCCGTAGCTCCCCCCGGCGCCCCCGCTCACGGTGATCGAGTTCTCGAAGGCCCCCTCGCTGTCCAACACCTCGTCCTCCGGCTCCCAGGCGATTGGACCCTCGCGCAGCAGGGTGGCCGCCTCGACCGTGACCGGGGGCACGGGGGCAGGATCGGGCTGCGGCTCGGGGTCGGTGCCCTGCCCGGCGCAGGAGGCGAGCAGCCCCGCCAGGGCCAAGCCCCAGGCGGCGGACTGGCGGATCGACGAGTCGGCGGATCGGCGGCGGGCTGTTCGGAGTCGGATCACGGTTGGTCTGTCTCAGCCATGGAAGGGCCCAGGGGTCGTCGCTCCGCAGTCGCAAGGATCGCGCCGCCCCGACCGAGGAACGCCGCGGGGGTCGAGACTCTTGGCGCCGACTCCCGGCGTGGCGTGGGAGGAACGACCCTGGACGCGTGGGGTTCAAGGGCGGCAGTGCTCGGCGTCCCCGGTGCCCGGTCAGTCCAGCTTCAGGGCCGGCCCCAGCTCCACCCGGTCGAGCCGCACCCGGTCCACCCGCGCGTGGAACTTCACGGTGGCCGCCGCATCGAAGCGCCAGAGCTGACCGGCGCGCAGGCCCTCGGACTGGGCGGTGGCGTCGCCGATCTTGGCGCCGTCGTCGTCCAGCAGCTCGAAGACCAGGCGCAGGTGGCCCTGGTCGGACTGGCCCACGTTGCGCGCCGTGCCCTCGACGGCGAGCACGCGTCCGAAGCGCCGGATGACCCCGTCCACGGTCACCTCGATGCCCTCGGCCGTGACCGGACCGCCGTAGGACACGAGGGGCGAGACACAGGAACCGAGACCTCCGAGCAGCAGCGCTGGAACGAGCAGGCGGATGGAGCGCGACATGGCCGCGAGCGTCGCCCGGCGGCCGCCCATCGCGCAAGGGACTAGCGCGCGATCGGAGCGCCGTTCGCGCTCCAGCGCCGAACTTCGCCCACCGGGCGTCCCCGGTCGTCGAAGGTCACCTCGAGGGCCAGCTGCCCGCCCGGATGCCATTCGCTCCAGATGCCCACGCGGTGGCCGCCTTCGAAGCTGCCACGCGACACGATCGACTCGTCGGGGCGGCGTCGCAGCCACTCACCGCTCGGCTCGTCGTCGGCGTAGTGGCGCTCGAACAGCGGATAGCCGTTCTCCGCGCGACTGAACCAATGACCGCTGCGCGCCCCCCGGGCGTAGTCCGTCTCGTACTGGGGCAGCTCGTTGACGTGCCAGACGATCCACGGATCGTTCGGCTTGCCGTCGAGGTAGCGCCGCACGCTCCAGACCTCGCCGGTGGGGTGGTGCGTGGTGCAGGTCTCGTGCCCCGTCGCGCGGGCTTCGAGGGGCGGGAGCGCCGCCTGTTCCGAGATCAACGAGTAGAGGCTCGCGTCCGAGGGCGGGGTGCCGGCGGTCGAGGCCAGGGTCACGCTGGTGCTCCCGGCGGGCAGCAGCGCCAGCACGCGCACGGCATCGGGGCGCGAACTGCTGGCCTCGCCCAGTTGACGCCAGGCATCCGCGGCCAACTTGGCGGCGGCGGGAGCGTCGAAGCCGGTCAAGTCCAGGTGCACCCACAGGAAGCTGGCGTCCTCCATCGGCCGCGGCAGCTTCGACTTGACGAAGTCAGCGCCCAGGTAGGCCGCCAGGCGCTCGGCGGATCCGGGGGCCAGGCTCTCGAGGCTCGGCCCGTCGTAGCCGTGGAACCAACCTTGCAAGAGCCCGCCCTCCTCGCGGGTCGCCTCGCCGGTGACGTAGGCCGCCGTCTCGAAGCCCGCGTCGCTGGCGCGCTCGGCCAGGGTCGCCGCGGACCCGGGCAGCAGCGGGAAGGGGCCGTCGTCCACCGCGGGCGCGTCGGCGCACATCAGGCGCGCGAGACGGTTCCAATCGCTGTCGCCCGCGTTCAACTCGACGACGGTGCCCGAGGCACCCGGCGCGATCTCGCCGACGTCGAGCGCCGAGCGGGTGCTGACGGTCAGGATCGTGACCGGCGGTCCGGTGGGTTCACCGGCCACGCAGCCGGCGACGACGAGGAGAGCGAAGGCGGCGATGGGTGAGTGGCGGTGCACGGCGGGGGCTGACTGCTTGGTGGGACGTACGGTGGCGGGATCATTCGTCCCACCTGCCGGGGCGAGGAAGCGGCCTGCGGCCGCTCCTCGCCTCGGCAGGTGGGACGAATGATCCCGCCACCGTACGTCCCACGCTACCGGAGGTCGATCAGCCCGCCTGCTGGGCGTAGGCCCCCGGCTCGAAGGCATCGACGGCCACCGAGCGGTCGCGCAGGCTGTTGGCGCGCTCGAGCACGGCCATCTGGCTCGGGCCGATGACGCCGGCCTCGAGGGCGCGCTCGTAGAGGTTGTGCCCGGGCTTCTTGGCCAGGTGCTTCTTCTTGATCGCGTCGCGCACGACCTTCTCGACCGCACGCGCCTCGAGCACGGCCCCGTAGGCCTCCTCGAGTTGGCCCAGGCCCAGCTCGGTCACCGGCGGCACGAAGACGTCCGGCGAGAACTCCTCGCGCAGGGCGCCGCCGTCCGTGATCGCGCGGGCGATCTTGGCGCCCAGGGCGTCCGAGGGCGCGCGGTAGGAACGACCCAGGGGGAACAGCACCAGGCGCAGGCCCCAGGCGATCGGGCGGTAGGGGAAGTTGGCCAGGAAGTCCTCCATGGCCTTCTGGATCTCGAAGAGCGCGTGGTCGCAACCCCAGCGCATGAAGGGCAGCTCTTCCTTGCGGCAGCCGCCGTCGTGGAAGCGCTTGACCGTCGCGGTGCCCAGGTACATCCACGAGAGGGCGTCGGCCAGGCGGCCGGTCAGGCTCTCGCGGAACTTGAGGCTGCCGCCCAGGGTGCCCATGGCCGTGTCGGCCAGGAAGGCGTAGGCCGAGCTCATGCGCTCGAATTGCTGCAGGTAGCGTCCGGCCTCGCCCGACATGGGCGTACCCGCGAAGCGCGCGCCGGTCAGGCCGTGCACCAAGGCGCGGGCGGCGTTCTGGAACACGAAGCCCACGTGGCCGAAGAAGGCCTGCTCCAGGCCGGCGGAGTCGCGGCGCTCGAAGCAGGCCACCTCGTCCTTGGCGAAGGGATGGCAGCGCAGGGCGCCCTGGCCGAAGATGATCATCGAGCGCGTGAGGATGTTCGCGCCCTCGACGGTGATCGCGATCGGCAGGGCCTGGTAGCCGTGGGCGATGATGTTGCGCGGTCCGCGGCAGATGCCCGCGCCGCCGACGATGTCCATGGCGTCGTTGGTCACGACCCGCATGGACTCGGTCAGGTAACACTTGACGATGGCCGAGATGACCGAGGGCTGCTCGCCCGCGTCGATCGAGCCGGCGGTCAGGACGCGCGCGGCGTCCATGGCGTAGGTCAGGCCGCCGATGCGCGCCAGGCGCTCCTCGATGCCCTCGAACTTCGCGATCGGAATGCCGAACTGCTCGCGCACGGTGGCGTAGGCGCCCACCGCGCGGGTGGCCATCTGCGCCGCGCCGACCGACATGGACGGCAGCGAGACGCCCCGGCCGGCGGCCAGGGACTGCATCAGCATCTTCCAGCCCTTACCGGCGTTGGCGGGGCCGCCGATGATCGTGTCGAGCGGGACGAACACGTCCTTGCCGTGCAGCGGGCCATTCATGAACGGCATGCCGAGCGGATCGTGGCGCTGGCCGATCTCGATGCCCGGCGTGTTGCGCGGGATCAACGCGCAGGTGATGCCGAGCTCGGGCTCGTCGCCCAGCAGGCCGTCGGGGTCGCGCAGCTTGAAGGCCAGGCCGACCACCGTGGCGATCGGCGCCATGGTGATGTAGCGCTTCGAGAAGTTCAGTCGGATGCCGATGACTTCCTCGCCGCCCAGCTGGGTGCGGAAGACCACGCCTTCGCTGGTCATCGAAGCCGCGTCGGAGCCGGCGTTGGGCTCGGTCAGCGCGAAGCAGGGGATCTCCTCGCCGCTCGCCAGGCGCGGCAGGTAGTGGTCCTTCTGCTCCTGGGTGCCGTAGTGGAGCAGCAGCTCCGCCGGGCCGAGGGAGTTGGGGACCATCACCGTCACGGCGGCGGTCACGCTGCGCGAGCTGATCTTGGTCACCACCGCGGAGTGCGCGATGGCGCTGAAGCCCAGGCCCCCGTACTGCTCGGGGATGATCATCCCGAAGAAGCCGTTGGCCTTGATGAACTGCCAGACCTCCGGCGAGAGGTCGCCCGACGAGACGATCTTGTTGTCGTCGAGCATCTCGCACAGGCGCTCGACGGGTCCGTCGACGAAGGCGCGTTCCTTCGGCGTCAAGGGCTGGTTCTTGAAGTCGAGCAGTTGCTTCCAGTCGGGCTGGCCGCTGAACAGCTCGCCGTCCCACCAGACGGTGCCGGCCTCCAGGGCCTCCTTCTCGGTCTTGCTCATGCGCGGCAGGATCGGGCCGAGGGCCTTCATCAGCGCGCCGGCGAAGACCGCCCGCCGCAGGGTCGGCACGCCGGTGACCAAGGCCAGGAGCGCGAAGGGCACGGCTACGACCCAGAACAGCGTCGAAGCGAAGCTCGTGCTCGCGCCCCAGAAGAGCAGGACGGCACCGATGGGCGCCGCCCATCCGAGCCAGGTCTGCCCGACGAAGAGCAGGGCGACGGCGGCGAAGAGGGCCAGGAGCAGGATCAGCAGGACCATGGCAGTCGTGACGGATCGAAGTGGAGATCGGGGCGCGGGAGCGCCTCCGGAGCGGCGGAATGCCCGGGTGGTTGTATAGGCCACCAACGGCGGTCCTGGTTGTAAATCGACCGCCAGGCCTCGGTTCGTGAGGAATCAGGGCGCCGCGGCTGCCCATTCGGCGCCCCAGCCCGTGCCTGGGATCACGGGCGTCCAGGGTGGGTCAGGCGCCGAGCAGTGCGCTCAGCTCTGGGTAGGCGGAGGCCGTCAGGTGGCCGCCAGGGTCCAGCCAGCCCGCGAGGCGTCCGTCTCGGGCCGCGTCCGCCAGCAACCGCGCCAGGGCCGTCTTGGAGTGGGGCCACGCTCTCAGGTGGGGTCGCGCCAGCTCTTCCAGGGCGGCGATGGCGGGGGCCGCCTGGTCCGGGGTCCCGCCGACCAGCTCCAGCTCGAGCTCGGCGTGCCCGACCTCACGCTCGCCAGCGCGGAAGCGGACCTCGTCGATCGCGAGCTCGGCGAGTCGAGACCCATCCGGCCCCAGGAGCATCGACCGCCGCCGCAGGTTGCGTCGCCGCTGGACCTCGATGAACCCGAGCTGCGCGAGGGCCGCCCGGGGCTCCGACCCGAGCTCGCCGATGGCGTCGAGCGCCGGCGTCGGGGGACCTCCGAGACCCTCCAGGAAGGCCAGGGCCGCGATCAACGCCGGCTTGGAGAAGGGCCGCTCCAACTCGGCGCGGGTCGTCGCGCCGTCGGCCGTCAGCCGGGTCGGCCCCTTGATCGTCAGGAGTGCGGGCGCTCCGCCCTCGATCCGCAGGCGCAGGGTCAGCCCCAGTGCGCCCAGGGCCCCGTCCGGCCGGTCCAGGATCGTGTCGTCGATGTCGACAGGTGGCAGCGGCTCCAGGTGCAGGGCGCCAAGGCGCGTGGCAGAGGCCACGGCGTCCAGGGTCGATCGGGTATCGGGAGGCAGAACCACCCAGCAGTACTCGGTCTCGATGGGAGGGGGATTCACGGGGCCCACGGTGGGTGGGAGTATTTAGCAGATAAGAAGATCCCGAATAGTTTGAATCGGGGCTAGGCTCGGGGCGTTCGAGGTCGTGGGGACCGCGACAGGACGCCGGAGGGTAGACGAGTTCGCCCAACGGCAATCGAAGCGAGGAGTCGTCGCTGCGTCCCCCGATCTCATCGAACGACCCTTCCCCCGCCCGCCAGGAGCCTCGCAGCGGCCCCCGGGGAAACCCATCTCGAGACAGACACGGCCATGATCCCCTCGATCGCACTGTTCCTGCCCGCAGTCCTGCCCGTCGACCCGCTCCAGGCAGACGGTTCGCTGGTCGCCTACTCCAAGCGCGTCGGCGACCAACTCACCGCCTACGTCGAGGTCCAAGGACCCGCGGGCGCGCCCTACGTGCTCCTGGCCCAGCCGACGGGCCAGGCTTTCGACTACTCGACCGGCTTCCAGTTCGCCGACGGCTACCTCGGTGGCGCCGGCACTGCGAGCGTGGCGGTCGGCGTCCCCAACGCCGCCGGCCTCCCCGCCGGCACCTGCTTCCAGGTCGCAGCGGTGTACCTGGACGAAGGTCAGTTCTGGCAGACAGATGCTGCCCTGCTCCCGATCGGCGGAGCGCAGAACGCCCTGGCCCTCGACTTCGACTTCGCGCCGGGATTCCAGGAGCCGGTCCCCGGACAGGAGATCACCGATGAGTACGTGGACATCGGCCTGCGGATCTCCGCGCTCAACAAGGGCGGCGGACCGAACCGCGCGCTCATCTTCGATTCCGCCAACCCGACCGGGGGCGACACCGACCTGCTGACACCGGGTCCTGGACTCGGCAACGACGTCGCCTACGGTCAGCTTCTGATCGTGGCCGAGAACGACGTCGACGCCGACAACGACGGGTTGGTCGACGACCCTGACGATGAGCAGGGCGGCGGCATCCTGCGCTTCACCTACGATCCGCCGGCCGACGTGTTCTGGCTGACCGTCGTCGACATCGACGACACGCAGTTCAGCGAGATCCGCTTCACTCGCGAGGGGGTACCGGGGGTGACCACGGTGCCGCTGGTCGACGTCGGCGACAACGGGGTCCAGACCGTGTTCGTCCAGTTCAAGGACGTCACCAACATCGCCCTCGACTTCGGAGGCTCCGGGGGCATCGCCGAGATCGGCATGATTCCCTGCCCGATCACGGCCGACTTCAACGAGTCGACCATGGGACGTCCGCTCGACATGCCCGCCGGCACCGAGATGACGGACCAGTACTACGACGAACTGGGCCTGCGCATCTCCGCCGAGAATGGCAGCCCCTTCGGACCCGACAAGGCGATCATCTTCGACTCGGGCAATCCGACCGGCGGCGACTTCGACCTGATGACGCCCGGCCCGGGCATCGGCAACGACGAGTTCCTCGGCAACCTGCTGATCATCGCCGAGGACGACGTGGACGCCGACAACGACGGCCTCGTCGACGATCCCGACGACGCCCAGGAAGGCGGCAAGATCGAGTTCCGCTGGGACCAGGACGTGAGCGTGCTGAGCTTCCAGGTGATCGACGTGGACAGCGAGGAGTTCGACTTCCTCTACCTGTACGACGAGTTCGACAACCTGCTCCTGGTTCGCGACCTCGGGCCGATTGGCGACAATTCGGTGCAGATGTTCGGATTCGACAACGGCGGGTTCGGGGGCGTGCGCCGTGCGGTGCTCGAGTTCGCGGGGTCCGGTGGCGTCGACAACTTCCGCTGGTGTCTGGACGACGAGGGCGGCGAGCCGGCCCTCTGAGTCTTCGGAGTCGACGCAGACTCCTAGGAGGGTCCAGGCCGGACCCTTGGCGACCCGCGGGCTGGCGCTCGCGGGTCGCGCGCGTTCGGGCGGACGGGGGCCCCGGCGCCAGGGCCTCGGATTCAGGACAAGTGACCTCTTCGGGAGGCCGGATGTGGGATCGGTTTCCCATGTACAGGTCTGCAGCGGGGACCGCCAGCGCCGGGCGAATGGCCCGGCGAGGGTTGTCGAGCCCCTGTTGCCAGGAGGCCAGATTCATGCGACAAGGACCGAGCTTCTCTCGATTTGCGGCAATCGCTCCGGCCGAGCCTGCCGTTCTTGAGGGAAGTAGGTCCGACCCCCAGCGCGTCTTGCCTCGAATCATCGAGCGGGACGTCTCCCGGGGCCAAACTGCCCCGGACCGGTCGCCCGAGCACCTGCCCCCGAACTGCGCGGCTGCGCTGCGCTGACTCTCAACCATCCGACTCGGCCATGCTGACAACGCTCGCCCTCTTCGCCCCTGCCCTGGTCCCGATCGACCCCCTTCCCGGCGGTGACGCCCTGGTCGCCTACTCCAAGCGCGTCGGTGTGCAAACCACCGCGTACGCGGAGCTCGAGGGTCCGGCAGGCGCCCCCTTCGCCCTCTTCGCCCAACTGATCGACGTCGAGGCCCAGGCGGGCGCGATCGACCTCGGCGCCTCGCTGATCGTCGCCGAAGGCTTCTTCGACGGCGCCGGCCGCGCCAGCGTTTCGGTCCCGGTCCCCGGCGCCCTGCCGGCGGGCACCCAGTTCGCCGTCGCAGCCGGCTACGCCAGCCAGGGTCAGGTTTGGCTCGGCAGCACGGCGCCCCTGCCGATCTCCGAGACCGCGAATTCGATCCCGCTCGACTTCGACTACGCCCCGGGCTTCGACGAGCCGGTGGCGGGTCAGACGATTGTCGGTGACTACATCGAGATCGGCCTGGTGGTCAGCGCGATCAACGACGGCTTCGGCCCCAACCAGGCGATTATCTTCGACTCGGCCAACCCGACCGGCGGCGACACCGACTTGGCGACCCCCGGCTACGGCCTGGCCAACGACACCGCCCTCGGCAACCTGCTGATCATCGCGGAGAACTCGGTCGACGCCGACAACGACGGCCTGGTCGACGATCCGGACGACGAGCGCGAAGGCGGCATCCTGGTGTTCGACTTCGCCGAGCCGACCGAGATCGATTCGATGACCGTCGTCGACATCGACGACGCGCAGATGAGCGAGATCCGCGTCACGCAGGACGGGCTGGGTGTCACCACCTACCCGCTGGTCGACGTCGGCGACAACGGCGTGCAGACCATCGTCATGCGCCTGACCAACGTGACCAAGGTCGAGCTCGACCTCGGTGGCTCCGGCGCCCTGGCCGAGATCGCGTTGAAGCCCTGCCCGATCACGGTCGACTTCAACGAGACCCCCACTGGCAAGCCGCTCGACTTCCCCGCCGGAACCGAGATGACCAACCAGTACAACGACGTCGGTCTGACCTTCGCCGCCCTGAACGGCACCCCCGGCGGTCCCGACAAGTGCATCATCTTCGACTCGGGCAACCCGACCGGCGGTGACGACGACCTCGGCACCCCCGGCTACGGTGACAACAACGACACCTTCCTCGGGAACCTGCTGATCATCGCCGAGAACGACGTCGACGCGAACAACGACGGCCTCGTCGACGATCCGGACGACAACCAGGACGGCGGCATCATCTTCATGGGTTGGGACCAGGACATCCGCCTGATCAGCTTCAAGGTGATCGACGTGGACAGCACCGAGATCGACGCCGTGCGTCTGTTCGACTCGAACAACATGCTGATCCTCGAGGCCGACCTGGGCCCCATCGGTGACAACTCGGTGCAGGAGTTCTTCCAGCCCGGTGGCGTCAGCGGCGTCCGTCGCGCCGAGCTGATCTTCTCGGGCTCGGGTGGTGTCGACAGCATCCGCTGGTGCCCCGACACCGACGACTCGACGGTCCCGGGCACCTGATTCGAGCCTGACCGAAGAGCGATCCCGGACGGCCCGCAGTGCCTGGCACCGCGGGCCGTCCTCGTTCGGGGCTCCTGCGGGCCTCGGCAGCGTCCCCGAATTCGGCGACCGAAGTGGGCCAGATCCTGGCAACGGCTCGCCCCGTCCGAGCGCTTGGCGGCAGCTCACGCCAGGAGCGCCACTCGCGGTCCAGTCATGCCGCAATGGGCCCGTCTCGAGCGCGAAGCGGGTCGCGGCCCGGACGCGGAGCCGCTCAGTCGGCGCGAAGGCTGCGGAGTTGGACCTGGGTTCGGCCTTCGGAGCCGACGCTCGTGGTTGCGAGGAGCAGGCGGTCGCCTGTCCGGCGCAGGACGGGCACGCCGCTGCGCCGAGTGGGCGAAGATTCGAGGATCGCCTGGGGTTCGCTCCAGCGTCCGCCCGGCTCGCGCGCCTGGTGGATCAGCTCGGCGCTGCCACCCGACTGCACCAAGTGGACCAGGTGTAGGGCGCCGCCTGCATCGAACTCGAGGGCCACGCGGCCCAGTGCCAGGGAGCCGGGTGACGAGACGAAGGCCTCCCGCGGGGGTCCGAAGCTCTGGCCACCGTCGGCGGAGAGGGCGACCTTGATCGCGGGCCGGTCCGCGGCCGTGAACCAGGCCAGCGCCACCTGTTGGCCTCGGGCTGCCAGCACCGGTCCATTGACCGGGCATCCGGCAACGACCCAACCATCGGCGTGCACCAGCGCCGGATCCGACCAGCGGTCACCCAGCCAGCGCACGACTGCGATGTCACGCAGCTCCTCGCCGGGTACTCGGTCGCGGTAGGCCACGACCGGCCCGGCAGGCGTCGCCACGATCGACGTGGGGCAGCAGTCGCACACGTCGGCGTCGAGCTCCAGCTCCTGGCGCACGCCGTCGGACACGTGGGCCGTGTGCAGCGTCATCGCGCCGCGACCGTCGTGCCCGTGTTCGTCCGCGCCCTTGGCCACGCCGTCCCCGACCTCCGCCGCGGTCCCATGGCCGTCGAGCCACACGGCCGTCAGCCCGCTGGGCCCGGGCGCGAAGCTGGCGAAGCCGTGCTCCACCGCCTGTTGATCGGCGTGCAGCGAGCCCAGGGGCTCCCAGCTTTCGCCTCCGTCGGTGGAGCGCGCGAGCTGCACGCCGTAGGCGTAGTTGTCACCGCCGAGCTCTTGCAGCCAGTGGGCCACCAGGGCGCCACCGGGCGCGGGCACCACCCCCGGCGTGTCGGCCCAGTTGACGAACAGGTCATCCGCCACGACCGCGGGCGCCGCCAGGGGCCGGGCCACGCCGCCCGCCAGATCCGCCGCGCGCAGGGCGAAGCGGCCTTCGCCCTCGGCCGGCTCGAGCCAACTGACCAACACCCGGTCGTCCAAGACCCCGATGCGTGGCGCCAGGGATCCGGCTGCCGCGGGGAGGTCGAGCAGCTCCCAGGTGGCAGTCGTGGCCGGTTGTTGCGCCGTGGCCAGGGCCGCGATCGCCGCCGCGATGGGAAGGATTGCCATCGCGACAGCCTACGCGGCCCCCGCGGTCAACGGATCTGGGTGATCACCGGCCCGCCGAACAGGCTCAGGTTGAAGTCGAGCAGCTCCAGGCCGAGCTCGAAGCCGACCAGGTCGACCACGTCGGGGATCGGGAAGGAGAGCGTCGACGTGCCCGGGGCCACGACCTGGGTCAGGAAGGTCTCGGCGACCGTCAAGAAGTCCCAACCGAGGCCGGGCTTGAACTCCACGTCGTCGGTGTCGTAGTTGACGAACAGGAACCCGCCGGCGCCGGTCGTGATCGCCTGCAACTGCCAGTTGGTGCCGCGCACCGTCGAGTTCAGCGGTGTCAGGTTGGCGAAGATGTCCGTGGCCAGGTTCGCGTCGTAGGCCGGCCCCGCCGGCAGGGTCCCCTGGGGGAAGCCGCCGCAGGTCCATGTCACCGCGGGCCCGCCGGTCACCTCGGAGCCGGTCTGGAACAGCAGCTTGCAGACGATGCCGGTGCCCGAAGAACCGGAAGTAGGCGGACCCGGGCAGTGGGGGCTCTCGAACGCGAAGTAGGAGCCGCCGCGCACCGACGAGTGAGTCACGATCACGGTCGAGCCGGGGGCGCTGATGCCGACCGGCGAGGGCGGTCCAGGATAGAAGTCCGTGTCCGCGTCGATGGGCGAGATGGTCGAGCCGGAGATCACCAGCGTGCCGACGTTGGTCTGGATCGCCGGCGCCCCCGGAGCCTGTCCGGTCAGGCCGAACCAGGTCGCGCCGATGACCGAATCCACGATCCAGAACTCGTCGAAGCCGCCCCCGACGATCAGCGGTTCGGGCCCGTTGCAGTAGAAGAAGCCGTCGACGCCGCCGCTGACTCCGAAGTTGTTGATCGTCGCGCGCCCGGAGCCGGGCCCAGAGAGGCTGATGATCGGCTTCGACGACGTGGTGAACGGGCAGATCGGCGTGATCTGCAGGAAGGCCTTGGGCGAGGCGACGATGTTGATCGCCTTGCTCAGCACGATCGGGTCGTAGGTCCCGCCGTGTACCAGGATCGTGGCGCCGGGAGCGGCGGCGTCGATCGCGTTCTGCAGCGCGGCCGGATCGCCGGGGAAGACGTCGATCGGTGCGAAGGTGGCTGCGAAGAGGGGCAGGGTCAGGGCGACGCTGAGCATGAAAGATCCTGGAGCGAGCAGTGGGCGTCCCGCCGGAGCGTGTCCGGCGTCGTCGACGATGGTGTCGACAGGCGGGCGCGATTGTGGCTCGCGACCGAGCCCGCCGCGACCAATCCGTGCGGCAGCGAGGAAGTCGCCTATTGGTCGCGCCAGCCGTGCAGGTGCTCGAGCATTGCTCGCACCTGGGCTTGTTCGCTATCCACGCGAACGCCGTCCCACCCGAGCCGACGTGCCAGGCGTGCGATCACCAGCGGCGCCGCGCGCTCGACGTTCTCGCGCGGGCCGTAGGCGATGTCGGTGCGCCGCAGCAGCACGTCGCAGGCACCGAGTGCGTCCTCGCACTGGGCGGCCCAGTCGACCTCGCCCGCGAGGGTCTCGGGATCGAGGAGCGTCGACGCATCCGAGTCGAGTCCCGCTGCGTCGGCGCAATCGGCGTCGTCGCAGGCCGCCCGCACGGCGCTCGCATGCACGCCGTAGCGCCGGACCCAAGCCTGGGCCCTGATCGCGTCACCTTCGGGAATGCGCCCGGACCAGTCCGGTTGGGCCACCTGCGCGTCGAGGGCTCCCCACAGGCGCAGGTCGCGGGTGGGGGACTTGGCGTGCCCGTTCCCGGTGCCCAGGTCGCGGGCGATCCTGGCGCCGAGCTTCTCGGCCATCGAGCGGTAGCCGGTGAGCTTGCCGCCGGCGATGGTGTAGAGGTTGCCGTCGCGCTCCACGCGTTCCTCGCGGCTGCGCGCCCCCGGGTCCTCCTCGGGCGCCGCGAGCAGAGGCCGCAACCCCGACCAGGTCGAGAGCACGTCGTCCGCGTCGAGCTGGGCCCCGGGCGCCAAGCCGTTGGCGGAGTCCAGCAGGTAGCGCACCTCCTGCCCCGTGGCCGAGGGCGGAGCTCCGGCCGGCGCGTCGAGGTCGGTGGTGCCGATCACCGTGTGCCGCGGCCAGGGGATCAGGAACATCACGCGACCGTCGACGCTCGACGGGAAGATCACCGCGCCGTGGGTGAACAGGCGCTCGCGGGGCACGACGATGTGGCTGCCACGGGTCGGCGCGATCCAACGTCCGCCGAGCCCGGCGCGGCCGCGCAGCTCCTCCACCAGCGGCCCACCGGCCAGGACGCTCGCGCGCGCCGTGACGTCGAAGGCTTCGCCGGACTCGTGATCGCGCAGCTTCGCGCGCACGCCCTCCGCGCCGTCCTGCACCGCTTCGACCTCGCAGCGCGAGAGGCACACCGCACCCTGGGCGATCGCCGTGCGAACCACCGCCCAACACAGGCGCGCGTCGTCGGTGGCGCCGTCCAGGTAGGCGCCGCCGCCGCGCAGGCCGTCCGCCTCGATGTCGGGGACGCGCGCGCGCACGTCGGCGGCCGAGAGCAGCTTGGGCAGACCCAGGGCGCGCGGTACCGACAGAGCGGTGTACAGGGCCAGGCCCGCGGCGAGCTTCAGCCGACCCACTCGGTCGCCGCGTCGCACGGGAAAGGCGAAGGTCTCCGGCCACACCAGACCGGCGGCATTGCGCAGCAAGAGCGCCCGCTCGAGGCAGGACTCCCGCACCAGGGCCAGGTCCCCGTGCTCCAGGTAGCGCAGCCCGCCGTGGACCAGGCGCGAGGAGGCGCTCGAGGTCGCGCCGGCCCAGTCGCCGCGCTCCACCAGGGCCACCGAGAGGCCGCGAACCGCCAGGTCCAGGGCCAGGCCGGCGCCGGTGATGCCCCCGCCGATCACGAGCACGTCGAGGCCGCCGGCCGCCAGGCGTGCGCGCCGCTCGTCGCGGGGGGGAGGGGCCAGGGGGTGCGGGGTCGTCACGGATCTCGACCATCGCCCACCGGAGCGCGCGGTTCAAGGCCGGCCCGCCGCGGTTACCCTGCGCCGGTGAGCGACGAACGATCGATCGACCTCTCGGCCCCGCCCGTGATCGAGACCGCGCGCCTGCGCCTGCGGCCCTTCGTCGAGGACGACGCGCCGCGCCTGACGGCCCTGCTCGAGGCCTTCGAGGTGGTCGAGTTCACCGCCGGCTACCCGCACCCCTTCGGCCTCGACGACGCGCGGCGCCAGCTCGAGCGCCAACGGCACCTGGCCGAGGCAGGCCAGGCGGTGCACTGGGCCATCGAGCCGATCGAGACGCCGCCCGGGAGCCTGAACGGGCTGTGCGGCGGCGTGTTGGCCAAGCTCGACGCCCCCTGCCGCAACGCGGAGCTCGGCTACTGGCTCGGGCGCAACGCCTGGGGCCGCGGCTTCGCCACCGAAGCCGGGCGCGCGGTGATCGATTGGTGCTTCGGCGCTTGGAACGCGAACCGCGTCGAGGCCCACCACGTGGCCCGCAACCCCAGCTCGGGCCGCGTGCTCGAGAAGCTCGGCATGCAGCAGGAAGGCCACCTACGCCAACGCCAGCGGCGCTGGGAGCGCTTCGAGGACGTGATCCTCTACGCGGTCCTGCGCGGCGAGTGGCAGGCTCGGTGAGCGACCGCCTCGACGGCCTCACGCAGCTGGCGCCGGGCGCAGGGCCTGCGCCGCGCTGAGCGGCGGGTTCGCTCGAGGGAGGGTTGGATCGGGCGCGCGACGCCGTGGGGGAGCTTCCTGTCGCGAAGGGGCGATTCTCTTTTCACGCCCCCCGTCCACGCGCGTCCGTCCGGTTGGTGAAGTCGCGCGCGCCGTCGCTCGCTGCGCCTTCGCCCTTCACGCCAGTCGTCGGCGGTGCCCAGGGCATCCCGGCCGAACCCCGGAGGAGCGATGCAGATCGCCCAGCCCGCCGTCGATCCGACGGCCGCGCGGACCCTGTCCATGCCCAGCGAGGACCAGCTCCTCGCCGCCCTCGTCGACCGCGTCACGAACGGCTTGTGCCCCGAGGAGTTCCAGTTGGCCCGCCAACTCGGCTTCGAAGGCTACGTGGAGTACCACCTCACGCCGAACCTGATCGACGACAGCGCCCTCGACGCCAAGCTCGTCGGCCTGGGCAGCTTGAACCTGAGCGCCGGGCAACTGCTCGCGGCCTACGGCGAGCTCGGCATCGTGCCCCTGCTCGAGCTGCGCCAGGCGGCGGTGCTGCGCGCGGCCTTCTCGAAGCGGCAGCTCTTCGAGCGCGTGGTCGAGCTGTTCTCCGACCACTTCAACGTCTACCACCAGGCCGGCCTCTGCACGCTGCTCAAGACCGTCGACGACCGCGAAGTGATCCGCGCCCACGCCCTGGGGCGCTTCCCGGAGCTGCTGGTCGCCTCGGCGCGCAGCGCGGCCATGTCGGTCTACCTGGACAACTACGCCAACACGGTGCTCGGCGCCCAGGAGAACTACGCCCGCGAGTTGATGGAGCTGCACACGCTGGGTGTCGACGGCGGCTACACCGAGGACGACGTCAAGAACGTGGCGCGGGCCTTCACCGGCTGGACCTTCGACACCACGCCGGGGCCCGGCTTCGGTGACTTCAAGTTCACCTGGCTGCTGCACGACCAGGGCGAGAAGACGGTGCTGGGTGTCGACCTGCCCGAGTTCGGCGGGCTCAGCGACGGCAGTCAGGTCCTGGCGATCCTGGCTGGCCACGACTCCACGGCTCGTAACGTAGCCGGCAAGCTGTGCCGCTGGTTCCTGGGCTACGACGTGCCGCCGGCGATCGTCGAGCGGGTGGCCGAGGTCTACCACTCGAGCGGTGGCGACCTGCGCGAGATGGTGCGCGCCACCCTGCGGCCCGAGCACTTCCTGCGCGTGAAGCCCTGGGAGCAGCCCAAGCTGAAGCGCCCCCTGCACTTCGCCGCGTCCTTGCTGCGCGCCGCGGGGATCGAGGTGCAGAGCACCTACCTGATGACCGAGGGCCTGCGGCGCATGGGGCAGGTGCCCTACGACTGGTCGCCGCCCAACGGCTACCCCGACTCGCTCGGCGCCTGGGGCAGCTCGCTCCTGCCCCGTTGGGAGTTCGCCTCGAACCTCCTGGCCGGCGTCTACCTGGGCTGCTCCTTCGACCCCGACGCCTTCCTGGTCGCGATCGGCAACCCGCCCAAGTCGCAGCTGGCCTCCGCCATCGACGAGCGCCTGACCGGCGGGCGCTCGCCGAGCTCCGAGGTCGCCCTGGTGCAGCGCTACGTGGACGACTTCACGCTCCTGACCGGCTTCCTCGTGCGCGAAGCCGTGGCCCTGGCGGCTTCCATGCCGCACTTCCAGCTCTATTGACCGAACCCAGCGAGCCAGCCATGTCAGACCAACACCGAGACGAGAGCGCGCCGGGCCGCAACGACCACGGCGCCTGCGACGAGTACCGCAGCTTCTCCCGGCGCCAGTTCCTGGGGCGCGGCGCCCTGGCCGGGGCGGGAGCCCTGACGGCGCCCCTGTGGTTGCCGGGCGTGGCGCGGGCCGCGGGCGGAGCGGCGCCGCGCACGACGCTGGTCTACGTGCTGCTGCGCGGCGCCATGGACGGCCTCTCGGTCTGCGTGCCCCACGGCGACGCGGGCTACTACCAGGCCCGGCCGAGCCTCGCGGTGCCGGCGCCGGGCAAGTCCGGTGGCGCCCTCGACCTGGACGGCTTCTTCGGCCTCAACCCCGCCGCCGCGCCCTTGCAGGAGGCATTCGCCGGCGGCCGCCTGGCCCTGGTCCACGCGGCCGGATCGACCGATCCGACCCGCTCGCACTTCCTGGCCTTCAGCAAGATCGAGTTCGGCCTGCCGCAGCAGCCCCTGGGCAACGTGGACTCCGGCTGGTTGGCCCGGGCGTTGGTGAACGCGCCGCCCACGGCGCCGGCCGCGGGCCTGCGAGCCGTGGCGATCGAGGACCTCCTGCCCAGGACCCTGGCCAAGGCGCCCAAGACCCTGGCCGTGCCGGACCCCGCGAACTTCGCCTTCCCCGGCGCCGCCTTCACCGCCGATCGACGGCGCGCGGCCATCCAAGCCGCCTACCCCGCCGCGCTCCCGCCCCTGAACGTGACCGCGGGCACGACCTTCGGCGGCATCGACTTGCTCGACTCACTGGGCATCGCCAGCTACCAGCCCGAGCCGACAGCCACCTACCCCGACAGCACCTTCGGCCAGCAGCTGCGCGCCGCCGCGGCCCTGATCAAGGCCGACGTGGGCCTCGAAGCCATCACCCTCGACTACGGCGGCTGGGACCACCACGCCAACCAAGGGCCCAACGGCGGTCAGATGTCGGCCATGCTCGACGACCTCACGCGCGCCTTCGCGGCCTTCGACCAGGACACCCTTCCGGTGGCGGACCGGGTGGTTCTCGTGGCCCACTCTGAGTTCGGGCGCCGCGTCGCCGAGAACGGCAGCGCCGGCACCGACCACGGCCACGGCGGCCTGATCTTCGTGCAGGGTGGCGCCGTGCACGGCGGCCAAGTCCACGGCCCTTGGCCCGGCCTGGCCGAGTCCCAACTCGATCAGGGCGACCTCGCCGTCACCACCGACTACCGCGACCTCTTGGGCGAGATCCTGCTCGAGGGCATGGGGGTCAGCGACCTCGACGCCGTCTTCCCCGGGCACGTCCATCAGCCGCTCGGGCTTTTCGGTTGAGGGGCGGCGAGTGCGTGAGCACCCGACCGCTGGTTTCGTGCGCTTGGTCGGTACCTACGCGGCCGCGCCGTCCTGCTGGATCGCACGCCGGTTCTCGTCCACGACTTCGATGGCGGTGAGTAGGGCGAGCGCGGCTGCGATCCAGACCGGGCCGAGCGGCAACCACGCGGTCCCCAAGCAGAGGAGCGCGATCAGGAAGTGCCTCCACCCCCCATCGCCGCAGCGCATGTGGTTGAGCGCGAGGCTGATGACGTAGAGGGCGACGGGGATCGCCAGGGTCAGGCTGGCCGCGAGTGAGCTGATGTGGGCGCTGTGCGCGGCGTGGTCGACGACGACAGCGAGTCCGGTGCCGGTGGCCGCGGCGGCTGCGAAGACGAAGTAGTGGCCATAGCCCCAGGCGATGGCCTTCCAGTTCGTGCGCTCGGCGGCCACCGCGGGCCGCTGGAAGTACAGCCACCACATAGCGAAGAGAATCACCGGGGCGCTGAGGATCACGGCCACCAGGGCGGCCGAGAAGGCGCCCGCGTCGAGCGCGGTTTGGATCGCGACGGTGGCGGCGAGCACGGACTCGCCGATGACGATGATCGTCATCAGGCCGTAGCGCTCGGTGATGTGGTGGGGGTGCCAACTGGTGGCGCCCGCGCGCTCGGCCCAGACCGGCACGCCCAGCTCCGCGGGAACCAAGAGCAGCCACACCGTCGCCTGCCACTGCGCGGGCAGAGCCAGCATGCCGATCCATGCCACCTGCAGCACGCTGATCCCAGTCGCGTAGCGCAGGGCCGTGCTGCGCCGCCCCCGATCGGACCGCGCCGCCCGCAGCCACTGGGCCACCAGGCCGACGCGCATGATGGCGTAGCCCACGACCATGAAGCGGAAGTCCTGGTGCTCGAAGGCCCGCGGTACACCGGCGGCCAGCACCAGCAGCCCGAACATCTGCAGCAGGACCTTCAGCCGGTAGGGCACGTCGTCGGTGTCGTAGGCCGACGCGAACCAGGTGAAGCCCATCCAGGCCCACCAGATGGCGAAGAACACCATGCCGAACGGCACCAGCGCGTGCCAACCCTCGCCGTGCGCGAGCGCGTGGTGCAGGGACTGCGCTGCCTGGGCGATGGCGACCACGAAGCACAGGTCGTAGAGCAGCTCGAGCGGCGTGGCCGCCCGGTGGAGCTCGTCGGGCTTGCGCGGCACCATCGGCCGGTGCCAACGCCCGGCCGTTGCAGCTGAATCACTCATGTTGGCGCGACGATAGGCAGGGCGTGCCTGCTGCGCCATGCGCCGACCACAGGTCCGGGCTCACTCGCCGTCGTTCGAGGGCGCGGGCGTGGGGCCGAGGGGGATCGCCTCCAGGCTGTGCTCGAGTTGGCCGCGCATCAGCTCGCGCGACTTGACGGCGGCTTCGCTGTCGCCGGGTAGGGCCTCGTCGAGCAGCTCCAGCGCCTCCTGCAACCAGGGGCGCGCAGCATTGCCGTCGCCGGCTTCGACCAGGGCCAGCCCGAGCTCGCGCACGATCGGGAACGCGCCCGGGCGCACCTCGACGGCTCGGAACAGGAGCTGCGCGGCGTCGGCCGGTCGACCGTCGCGGCGCAGCAGCTCCGCGGCCAGACGCAGGGCGTCGACGTCGTCGGGATCGAGGTTGAGCGCGCCCTGGGCCCAGTAGAGGCCGGAATCGATGTCGCCGCGGGCACCGTCGAGGCGCGCCAGCTCGATCAGTCCGGCCCGGTCCTGCGCGAAGGCGCGCGAGAGGTCGCCGCGCAGGTTGCCGCGCAGGCCCGAGTCGGGACACAGCTCGTAGGCGCGACGCAGGTACGGCAGGGCGGCTTCCGTCGCCCCGCGCCCGATCAGGATCGCGGCCACGTTGTAGTGGGGCTCGAACTGCTCCGGGCCGAAGTCGCAGGCGCGCCGGAAGGCCAGCAGGGCGTCGTCGTCCTGGCCGAGCTGCAGCAGGGCCTTGGCCCGCTCGCTGTGGGCCCAGGCGTGCTCGC
The DNA here is from genome assembly GCF_007748095.1 of Engelhardtia mirabilis. Classification (NCBI taxonomy): domain Bacteria; kingdom Pseudomonadati; phylum Planctomycetota; class Planctomycetia; genus Engelhardtia; species Engelhardtia mirabilis. The sequence goes on along the minus strand of NZ_CP036287.1, from coordinate 6,498,386 downwards.
CGTCGCGGCGCAGGGCCTCGTCGGCCGCGTCCAGGGCGGCCGGGTAGTCGCGGCGGCGGAAGGCGATCGTCGACTGCAGGGTCGGCGCCTGGGGATCGCCGGGAGCGAGTCGATCGGCGGTGGCCAGGTAGCCCTCGGCCAGGGAGAGCTGGCGCTCCTCGATGGCCGCGCGCGCCGCCCACAGGTAGTCGTCGAGCACGCCGCTGCGCAGCTCCAGCACTCGCTCGAAGCTGGCGCGCGCCAAGCCGAAGCGCTCGATCTCCATGTAGACCTGCCCCAGGTCGAAGTGCGCCTCGGCGAAGCGCCGATCGATCTGGATCGCGTGCCCGAAGGCGTCGATCGCCTCCTCGAAGCGCTTCTGGGCCTTCAAAGTCGCTCCCAGCCCGACCCAGGCCTCGCGACTGTCGGGCCTGGCGTCGAGCTGCAACTCGAAGATGCGCTGGGGCGACTCGTAGTCGCCGTAGCCATCGAAGGGCGCGACCAGCAGGTAGCTCCAACCCAGGCCGATGTTCGACTGCAGCACGTCGTTTGAGCTGACCATCGCGTGGGCGCGGTCCTGGCGGAAGTCCTCGGCGATGTCGAGCGCCCGCTCGAAGCGCGAGAGGGCGCTCTCGGCCAAGTCCAGGGCGGGCTCCTGTTGGAAGCGCTCGAGCAGCACGCGACCCAGGGACCAGTGGGGCAAGGGGCTCTCCGGGCTCTCCTCGGCCGCCGTGGTGAACAGGGTCTCGTCGTCGTGCCAGACCGGGACGCGCCGGAAGCTGACCAAGCCCAGGAGCAGCGCGTAGACGACCAAGGCTCCCTGGGCCAGGTTGCGCCGCGCCGGCCGGCTCGCGAGTCCCTGAACGAGGGCGGCGAGCAGCAACCCGAGCCCGGCGGTCGAGAGGACCAGGTAGCGGTCGGACAGGGGGAAGCGACCCAGGGCGCCCGGGCGCGCGACGATCGGCAGCAGCGGCAGCAAGGTCAAGAGACCGCCGAACAGCGCCAGGCGCGAGCGGCGTCGAGCGAGGACCCACAGCCCGACCGCGATCGCGCCGACGGCCGCGAGGCCAGCGATCACCCGTCCGTCGGACAGTCCGCCGCCGAGGGGATCGACCGTGTGGAACACGCGCAGGTCGAAGGGCGCGACGAGGGTCGCGAGGGCGTCGCCGATGACATCGAAGCGCAGGCTGATGCGCCGGGCCAGGGGCAGCTCGGTGATGCCGTTGACGCGACCGAGGCCGCCCGTGAGCTGGCCGAAGACGGCGATTCGCGCGCCCAAGTAGAGGGCTGCCAGGGCGGCCACGGCGACCAGTGGCCCCCGTCGGTTCGCCTGCGGCGCACTGCCCTGCGCCGCGGCCGTCGGGCGCAGCACGCGATCGACGAGGAACGGCACCAGCAACAGCACCAGACCGACCTCCTTCGACAAGAGCGCCAGGGCCGTGGCCGTGAGGAACCCCAGGGGCAGTCCCCGAGAGCCCCGCTGGCGCCAGGCGATCCAGCGCTCGATCGAGACCAGGCCGAACAGACCCAGCAAGGGATCGGCGATCGAGCTCGACCAGGCCACCGCCTCGACCTGCACCGGGTGCAGCCCGTAGACGGCCGCCGCCAGGGTCGCGCCGAGCGCTCCCAGCCCAACGCGGCGCCCCAGGGCGAACGCCGCCAGGGTCGCCGCGAGGTGCACGAGGATCGACGTCAGTCGGAAGCCGTGGGGCGAGCCGTCACCGAGGGCGTAGCCCAGGGCCAGGGTCGTGGCCGTCAGGGGCCGCCACTGGGCGATGCGCGCGGACTCCTCCGGTCGCAGGAAGTCCCAGTAGCCGCCGCTGAAGAACTGCGGCAGGTTCCCCAGGTCGCGGATCAGCGGGTTGGCTTGGATCGCGGACCGGTCGTCGTAGACGAACTCCCCGCCCAGGGAGGCCGAGAAGGCCGCGAAGACCAGGGCGAGAAGGAGAACGGGCAGCAGGTAGCGCATCGGGGAGCTGGCTTACGCGGTCGCGGCCCCGCAGGTTAGCGTGGGGCCCTCGCGCGTCCCCCGACTAGCCCGGCCGAGCTGCCCGGTCTCGGCTCGGTCGGCGTGCGATCAGCGAGGACGAGGATCCGGACCATGAATCGACGACAGGACTCTGGTCGGCGGCCGCTGGCCCTCGCGCTGTTCTTGGCCCTCGTGTCGGGGGCCTGCGCGGCGCCGTCGGCGACCCAGAAGGGTGACGCGGGGCCGACCCGGGTCCCGGGTCCGATCGAGGTGGCCAGTCCGGCCGCGACGGGCCCGGGCGAGACGGCGAACACCGATGCTGCTCCGGCCGCGAGCGTGCCCGCCGCGAACGTGCCTGCCGCGAGCGTGCCCGCCGCGAACGTGCCTGCCGCGACAGTGCCTGCCATCGCGGACGCGCCCGTCGTCGAGAGCGGGGCTGGCAGCGGCGCCGCGCCGGTCGCTCCAGCGACTCTCGAGCGCATCGCCCTGCTCGGCGCCAGCGCCACCGGAGGCTTCAACCTGAACGCCGAGCTCGGCCGCGCCGCGAGCATGGCGGACTTCCTCGAGCTGGCCCTGGTCACCCCGCCCGCCGCGCTCCTGGACGCCTCCGACCTGATGCTGTTCAGCTCACCCCTCGATCGGGGTGGCGAGGCCATCGCGGCCGCGGCCGCCTTCGGTCCGACAGCGACCCTCGCGGTGGACCTGCCCTTCTGGTTCGTGCACGGCCCCTACCGCGGCGACCGCGATCGGCGCGACGCCTTCGAGTGGCTCTTGAACTCCCTCGACGGTGAGTTCGGCGATCTCGTCCTGGGCACCGTTCCGACCATGGGGCCGGAGGTCGCGGAGTGGATGGTCGCTCCGAGTTTGCGCGCCAAGGACGAGACCGTGGCCTGGGCCAACGGCCGCCTGGCCCAGTGGGCGGCGGAGCGTGAGCACGTGGTGATCGTGCCCATGGCCGAGTTCCTCGCCGACCTGCGCGCGGGCCGCGACCTGACCCTGCGCGGCCAGACCTTCGAGGGCGAGGACGTGGAGGAGTTCCTCCAGGGCGACGGACTGCACCCCACGGTGGTCGGCACCGCGGCGCTCCTGATGCTGGTCCTCGACGGCCTCGACCGACACGCAGGCGGCAGCCTCGCGGGCGAGTTGAGTTGGGACGTTGAAGAGTTGGCGGGCGCGGTCGAGGACGCGCAGTAGGGGCGGGTCTCGAAGCTCGGCGATGCTCGCCGGTCGCCATGCGCCTGTGGCGCCGTCGCTGCGGATCGCACAGCACGGGCCCGCGACGCCGCGGTGCATCGATGACGGCGCAGGTTCAACGGCTGCGCGCATTCAACCGTAGTGCGTCTGCAATGACCACGGGCCCCGCGGGACTGAACGTCCCACGGGGCCCGTGTGCTGATCCGAATCGCGCTCGCGCGCGACCCGGCTCACTTGGCCTGGGTGCGGGTGTAGACGATCTCCATCATCTTCATGCGCTCGTCGCCCATGATTCCCCAGCGCGTGAACTTCTGGGTGTTGTTGTCGATCACCTCGATGCGGTCCTCGCTCTGCATCTCCTCACCGGTCATCGGATCGGTGTCGGAGGCGAACATCGTGAAGACCTTGCCGTCGTCGCTCACGTAGCCGGCGGAGATCGACATGCCGGTCGACATCGAGTCGACCCAGACGCCGCGGTAGGTCTTGGCCGCGTTGTCGTAGCCCCACAGGCTGAGGCCCTCGAACTCCTCGCCCATCATGTCGCCGTGGTAGGTCTGCTTGAGCTGGTGCCCGTCGAGGATCCACTCGGTGACCATCTTCCCGGCGGACTCGGTCGGCGGCTGGCCCGGCGCCATCCAGAACTTGGCCTTGGCCGTGTAGGTGCCGACGAAGGGGTCGAGCAGGCGGTGGTGGTCGCCGGGGGTTCCGGCTTCTTCCCAGGCGGCCATCATCTCGTCCATCGACGGCTCCTGGCCCGTGGGAGCTTTGGACGGGGTCGGCTCGTAGTTGCCGGCGGCGAAGCCGAGCGCGAGGGCGGCGGCGATGGAGGCGGCGGTAGCGGTGGTGTGCACTTTGGATAACTCCGTGATCTGAAATGGCTTGGTTGAGCCGGGCCGATGGGCCGGTGCGGGGGGCACTTTCACGGACCGCGGCCCCCCGCGGGGCCGGTAGACGCGGGGGGCGCACGGACGGCTCGGGTCGGCGCTCGGGGGCGTTACCCTACCGCGCCCCGGCCGATCCGTGCGGTCCTCACAGGACCCTTGCGTCGGGGGCCTGCCCCACCCTCCCCATGACCGCCGAACCGGCCCAATCCCCGATCCGAGAGCAGGCGACCCCGGACCTCTTGGCCACCGAGCGGGTGGAGGCCCTGCGCCTGGCGCTGCTCACCTGGTACGACGCCGAGGCCCGCGACCTGCCCTGGCGCCGGACCCACGATCCCTATGCGATCTGGATCAGCGAGGCGATGTTGCAGCAGACCCAGGTGGCCACGGTCGAGTCCTACTGGACGGCGTTCCTGGAGCGCTTCCCGACCGTCGCCGACCTGGCCGCGGCGGACGACGACGAGCTGCTGGCGGCCTGGTCGGGCCTGGGCTACTACCGCCGCGCGCGCAGCCTGAAGGCCGCGGCCCAGGTCATCCTGCGCGAGTACGGCGGTCGCTTCCCGACGCACCGCCACGAGGTCCTGGCCCTGCCGGGCATCGGCCGCTACACCGCCGGCGCGGTGCTCTCGATCGCCTTCGACCTTCCGGAGCCGCTGGTCGACGGCAACGTGGCGCGGGTCTTCGCGCGCCTGTTCGCCCTCGACGCGCCGCTCGGTTCGCGCCTGATGGAGAAGGCCCTGTGGGACCTGGCCGGGATGTTGGTGCCGATCGACGGCATCGGCCCCTGGGGGCCGGGTTCCTGGAACCAGGGGTTGATGGAGCTGGGTGCTGTGCTGTGCTCGCCCCGCGAGCCGCGCTGTCTGTTGTGCCCCGTGTCGTCCTTCTGCCAGGCGCGCCTGCAAGGGCTCGAGCGCGAGCTGCCGCGCCCCAAGGTCCGGCCGCCGAGCGTCGAGGTGGAGCTGGAAGTGCTCCTGGTGCGCGACGACGACCGCGTGCTCCTGCAACGCCGCCCCGACGAGGGCCGCATGGCCGGCCTGTGGGAGCTGCCCACGCGCGAGCTGGCCTCGGACGCGGGGCGTCTGTGGCCGACCGAGTACGCCCACGCGGGCCTGCAGCCCCACGAGGAGCTCGGCAAGCTCAGCCACGGCATCACCGTCCACCGCATCAAGGCCCGCGTGCGCCGCGGCGAGCTGTGGACCCCCGGCGGCGCCCTCCCCGTCGGCGGCGACCTGGCCTGGATCCACCGCGAGCAACTGGCCGGGCTCGGCCTGACGGGCATGGCTCGCAAGATCCTGCGTCGGCCGTTCGCGGGTGGGTGGGTCTAGATGGCATGCTTGGGGGCCCCGGCCGGGGCCGCGTCATCGATCCCGACCAGCGGCAGTCGCCAGCGGCGTCCCCACTGACCAACTCGACCCAAGCGCCATGAAGTCTTCGCACATCCTGCTGTCGATCCTCGCCGGCTCGCTGCTGTTCGCGGCGCTCGGGATCTGGATGCGCGCGCAGGCGACGGATTTCCTGGGCTACGGCGACGGTGACACCACGGGGGAAGCGGGGCTCGAGCAGGACGTGGAGCGCTCGCCAGGGCAGGCGGAGACGCGGACGCTCGAGCCCATCGCTGCACCGGAAGCTCGCGGTCGAGCCGGCGGAGAGCCATCGGTCTCCGGTACCGTCGTCGAGCTGCGCGGCCGCGTCGTGGACTCGATCACCGGGGATGGCCTGACGGCCTTGATCGAGGTCACGGGGCCTGGTGGCCGCCGTGCGGTGCTCGCGGATCGTGGCACGGGAGATTTCGAACTGACTGTCGTCGACGCGGGCGGTCGAGTCACCGTGAGCGCACCCGGCTACGCGGCGTTCGATGGCGAGGTGGCGGGGGGCGAAGCTCGGATCGATCTGGGGACGATCCTCCTCGCGCCCGAGGAGCACCGAAGTGGGCGAGCCGTCGACGACGCCGGACGTCCGGTCGCGGGCGCGGACGTGTGAGTCCTGACCCGTTGGCCGAACTGTCGCGAAGTCGTCAGTGCGGTCTCGGACGCGGACGGGGCCTTCCGGATTCCGTGGACGGGGGAGGCCTTCGCGAGGGCGACCGCGCCGGATCGATCCAGCGGGTGGGTCTTGATCGGGCCAGGCGGCGACGCAGAGCTAGAGCTCGCTCCGGCGGCCAGCCTCAGCTTCGAGGCGTTCGGCGTTGAGGACGGGACGAGTGAGCTCCCGATTCAGCTCGACCTGCGGACGCAGCATCTGCACGTGCCGCTGCGTCTGGTGCTCGAAGGATCGAAGTCGAAGAGCGGGCGATTCGTGCTCCCGCCCGGCCCGGCGGAAGTCGCCCTGGTCCAGTCGCCCGGTTGGAGGTTCAGCGCGGAAGCGGGAGCCGAAGTCGAGTTGAAGCGAGCCCAGAAGACCGCGTCGGTCGAGCTGCGGGTCGAGCGGCCCACCGTGCTCGGGCTGTCCCGGGTCCACTCGCCCACGATCCGTTGCGTCGACGGCGAAGACGCCCGAGAGCTCGACCACTTCCGGGCACGGATCGGCTCGTTGGAGCGCTTCGGCGGCAAGGTGCCCGATCAGTGGTTCGACTTCGAATGGATCGAGAGCCGCCGCGGTCGGATCGCCGCGGACGACTTCGGGCCCGTCCTCGTCGGCGAGACCGACCTTCGCCTGACCGTGGAGGCCCCCGGTTTCGCGCGAGCCGTGGACGACGACCTCGCCGAGCAGCTCCGCCAGGGCAATGACGTGACGGTGGCGCTCGCGCGCCTGCCGGTCGAGCAAGTGACCTTCGTCCGGAAGGGAGACCCGCTCGCGGGCCTCGAACTCGAGCTCCGCACGCCCGGGGGCGCGGAGATCCTCGGGCGGGTCAGGCTCGATTCCCACGGCGACGCGGCGGTGCCGCTCGAGCAGATGCCCTTCGAGCTGTGGGCCGGCACGCCCAGCGCTCGCGGACTCGGTGTCGCTAGCGCGGCGCTCGCCCTGGTGCGACCGGACGACGTCGAGCGGGCCCCGGGCGAGGTCACGGCGCACCTGGATCGGACGGCGCGGGTCACCGTTCGCGCTGGACGGAGACTCGCGACCGAGCTGGTGCTGGTCGGTGAGACCTCGGGGCCCTGCCCGCTGCAGGTCTCGGGTGACGACCTCGTGTTCCCCCTCGTGCCCGCGGGGCAGTACTTCCTCGGCCACGTGGACGAGGCGGGGTCGCTGTCGGCTCGGAGCTATTGGGGCGAGCATCCCTGGTGGCTCTCCCTGTCGGAAGGTGAGGACGCCTCGTTGACGATCGATCTGCTCCCCCCGATGGGTGGCCCGATGCGGGAGCTCGTGCTCGACGTCGAGGGGATCGATCCCGCCGAACTGGTCGTCCAGCCGATCTGGTCGATCGATCCGGAGCGGGTCTCGTTCAACCCGGCAGGCAGGGTTCTCGCCGTCGACCACGCCGGTCGCGTCCGCTTGGGCGGGCGAGGGCCCGTGCCTCCCAACGTCCTGGTCGGCCGATTCGGTTCGTACGGTTTCGTTCCCCTGGCGCTCGGACGCGCGGACAGCGGCATCGCCGTCCGCGTGGCGGAGGTGGTCTTCGAGCTCAGCGAGCAGCTCGGCGACCTCGTGACGATTCAGACAACGTCGAACCTGGGCCGCATCGAGGTGCTGAACCTCATCCAGGTGACGGCGCGCGGCGGAGAAAGCGTCTCCCTGGGCGCCTTGCCCGTCGGCGCTATGTCCGCTCGCGTGCTCACGTTGAAGGGTGCGATGGATGTCTCCGTCGAATCGAGCACAGGGGAGCGAGTCGTGGTTCCGATCGAGCCTCGATAGCGCTCGGCCCCCGCGCTGCTCAGTGTCGCGTCGAAGCGCGGACGGTGCAGAGCGGCTCTCGTCGGAGCGACGGGGCCAGGACCTCGGCGCCGAGCAGCGGGGCGCGAGGCCGTGGAAGGCCGCGGCCGGCCCTGCGATGGCGGGCGGACAGGGGCAGTCCGATGAGTCCGCGTGGACTGGGCGGCGGGCACTGAGTGGAGGACACCGAGCGGTGACGGGCGGTCCAATCTGCTGCGATTCGACACGGCGAGGCCACGACTCGCAATAATGCCCCCCGCGCCCCGCGCAGGTACAGCTCACAGCGACACCCGCGCGCGCGACGACCCGCGACGGACCCCGAACCCTGGAGTCGACTCGAGATGCATCCTGTGACCCGACCGCGCCTGCGCCGCCTGTTCGTTCCCGCCCTCGCCCTGGTGCTGACGGCGTTCAGCGCGCCCGATGTCTTGGCTCAGCGCAGCCGCGGGTCGTCGCAGTCGCGCGCCGGCAGCGCGCGAACACAGCAGGCCCGCACGCAACAAGCTCGCACCCAGCAAGCCCGCACGCAGCAGGCTCGCACGCAGCAGGCTCGGACCCAGAATGCGCGCGAGGATCAGGCGAGCGCCGGCGCGCAAACCCGCGGCGCCGCCGGTTCGGCTCGCCGCGCCTACCAAGCCTCACCCCGCGAGCGCGCCGTGCAGCAACGTCTCGAGAACGCCGGTGTGCTCGAGCGCGGCGGCGCGACCGCTGGCGACCGCCCCCTGCGCGCGCGCCTCGAAGCTGCCGGCGTCCTGCCGCGCGTGCGCGCAAGCATGGCCGAGCTGCGCCAACCCTCGCGCCAACAGCGCAGCCCGCGCCTGTCGAGCCTGGGCCAGATGGAGCGCAGCACGCTCCTGCGCACGATGTTCGCCGAGCAGGCCAAGCATCGGGTGCGCCTCGCGCAGCTCGATCGCCTCGAGAGCCTGGCCCGCGAATCGGGCAGCGCCACGCGCGTCGAGGAGGTGCGTCGCCTGCGCGAGCTCGAGGTCGCGCGCCAGCGCCGGGTGACCCAGCGGGGCGACGAGGTGCTCGGTGCTCCCGGGACCTTCGACGCCGTGGTCGAGGAACTCGAGACCCGCCCCGCCGGGCGCTGAGCGAGGAGCCGAGCCCATGCAACGAAGACGAATGATCTCGATCGCGCGCGCCCCCCTGGCCGCTGCATTCCTCGCTACCGGTCTGACGGGTTGCATCACCGGGGGAGACTCCGCGAGCAGATCTGCCTCCGCCGCCGAGCCCTCGCCCCTGCCCAGCGCCGCCGAGGCCAACGCCGACGCCGAGCAGTCCATCACCACGCAGAACGCCGACGCCACGTTCGAGGAGCTGAAGGCGGCCATCGAGCAGGACCTGCAGGCGATGGACGGCAACTGACCGAGGCGGGCTTCGAGTGGCGGCGGCGCCGCGACCGCGGCGCCGCTCGCATTCTCCATCAGCTTCCTGAAGGAGTCCGCCACCCGGCGCGCGGAGCGCGTGCGCCACAGCGCGGTGACGACAGTCGCTGCTGTCCCCTGGAGTCGCCACTGCGGGTGCTCGCATCGCGCTCCCAACGTTCTGCCAGGCACCCATGTCCTCTACGGGGGACGTTCACCGTGTGTGCCATGTAGGCAGCTCCGCTGCGGGGCCGGCGCGATCGGAGGTTACGCGGCAAGTTCTCCATTTGACCGGGGGCTCGGCCGCGGGGGGGAGGGCTCTCGTGGGCCCTGTGTGGGGTCGGACACCATGGCACGGTTGCTGCTAATGGTCTGGACGTCTTCTTCCAACCAACACGGGAGACATCCAATGAAGCGACACACAATGCAGATCCGTTCGATCCGACAACGCCTCATCCCGGCCATGGCGATCGGGGTCGGCATGGTCTTCGCCCCCACCGCCGTGGCGCAACCCGTGGCCAGTAGCGCCGTGGCCTTCGGGGCCGCGTCGGTGGTCTCTCCGACGTCGGTGGGGGAGCCCGGTCGCTCGATGATCGCGCAGCAGCGCGGTCGAGGCTCCAACGCCCAAGCGGCGCCGGTCTCGTCGCCGCGCACGCAGACCGCTCGCACGCAGACCGCTCGCACCCAGACCGCCCGTACGCAGACCGCTCGCACCCGAGCGGCGAGGGAAGAGACCGCGCGCATCCAAACCGCGCGCACCCAGAGTGTTCGAACCGAGGCAGCTCGCACCGAGGCAGCTCGGATCGAGGCGGCCCGCACGGGTGACGAATCCCGTCGCCGCGCCTTCTCGATGTCCGGTCGCGAGAGCGCGCTGCAGCAGCGTCTCGAAGCGGCCGGTGTCCTCCCGCGCATGCGGGCCGACCAGGCCGACGAGCCCCTGCGTCGTCGCCTCGAAGCGGCTGGTGCCCTGCCCCGCTACCGCGCGAGCATGGCCGAGCTGAGGGATCCGTCGCGTCAGGTCCGCAGTCCACGACTGCGCACCCTCGCGAGCCTCGAGCGCAACGAAGTGATGCGTGAGATGTTCAACGACGTGGCCAAGCATCGCATGCGCCTGGCGCAACTCGACCGCCTCGGCGAACTGGCCCGTCTGCGCTCCGACGCCGCGCGGACCGAAGAGGTCGACCGACTGCGCGAGGTCGAGCGAGCGCGCCACCGTCGCCTGATCGAGAACGGCGACGCCGCCCTGGGTGACCCGGGGACCTTCAGCGCCGTCGTGGACGAACTCGAGACCGGATCTTGAACGAAGGAGAATCCCCATGACCCATCTCAACTACACCTCGACCAGGCTCGGCATGTCGCTCGCCGCCCTCGTCGCCCTGCCCCTGGTGCTGACCGGCTGCATGTCGGACGGACACGCCAGCGCCGACAACTCCATGCCCCCGGCCGAGGCGGAGTCCCCTCCCCTGGTGACCGCGGACGAGGCCCAGATCGAGGCCCAGGCCAACATCGACGAGTCCAACGAGGACCAGACCTATGCCGCCCTCAAGGCCAGCATCGAACAGGATCTGGCCGCGATGGACGGCTGACCGAAGCGGCCTGCCCTCCCTCCAGCCGCTCTCCCCGGCGGACCCCCGAGGCCCCGATGAGCTGTTCGCAGCCGATCGGGGCCGCCTTTGTGACAGGGCGCCTCGAAGCCCCAGGGAAATACTCGCACCGCAGGGCCCGGGGGTCATGCGCCCGACCAGGTCGATCGATCTCGGCGTGGTCGGTGGTGACCGCTACGGACAAGCGTGCGGTGCCCAGGTACCACGCCGAGCCGCGGGCGCATCTTCGCGTTGGCCTCGGTCAGCGAGGCTGTCTCGAGCGGTGCTCAACCTCGCTGGAGTCCCCCCCGACCCGCCGATCGAGAGCTGCGACACCCTCTTCGACCTTATCGAAGGTTCGGTCGCAATCGCTGGAGGCCTCGACTTTGGCGAGCCAGAGGACCGCCTCGAGCTGCCCGCCGACCAAGTCCAGGTCGCGCTGCGGCAACCCGCCCCAGGTCCCGGGCCGAGGCACCCTGTGGCGCAGGCTCCTAGCTTGCCACGGTCGTCCCTCCATCGACTTGGTTCGAGATCGCCCGGCAGCCTGCGCCCCGGGACTTCCTCGCGGCCATGCGAGGGCATCTGTGCTGGCGGAACCCCGCGAGTCGCGCCCTCGAATCAGCCTCCGAACGGCTCGGTCGTCGACGCAAGTGACCCCCGAAGCGGGCCAGCCAGTGGGTTCGCGCCAACCGGGACGCCGACGGCGATCTGGCCCGGCGACGGCACTTCCTGTCGCGCCGCCGACGCTCGCGAGCAGATCACTGCGAAGCGCGCGGTCGCCCGTGGGCGCCCTCCGGGTACCCTTCGCCCCGCCCGCCGGCCCCCACGCGATGACTCCTCCCAATCAAGACCTTCTCGCCGACTCGCCGCTCACCGACCGTCCCAGCCGCCGCGGCGTGACCGTGGTCGTGCCCGCCTACAACGAGGAGCTGGGCATCGAAGGCGTGATGGAGCGCCTGTGCGCCCTGGACCTGGGGGTGCCGCTCGAGGTGCTCGTGGTCGAGGACGGCTCGACCGACGGGACGGCAGCCCTGCTGGAGCGTCTGGAGACCCGTTTCGAGCCCCTGCGGGCGATTCGACACGGGGTCAACCGGGGCTACGGCGCCGCCCTCAAGACGGGCTTCGCCGCCGCCAAGTACGACGTGGTGATCATCACCGACGCCGACGCCACCTACCCCGAGGACCGCATCCCGGACCTGTTGGCGCGCATCGACGACGGCGCCGAGATGGCCGTGGGCGCGCGCCGCGGCGAGGACGTCCACATCCCGCTGATCCGCCGCCCGGCCAAGGCCGCCCTGCGGATGCTGGCCTCCTTCCTGGCCGGCACCCACATCCCCGATCTGAACAGCGGCCTGCGCGCCTTCCGCCGCGAGTTGGTGTTGACCTACCGGCCGATCCTGCCCGACGGCTTCAGCTTCACGACCACGATCACCCTGGCCTCACTGACCAACGGCCACCGGGTGGACTACGTCGACATCAACTACGCCCACCGCGACGGCCAGTCGAAGATCCGCCCGATCCGCGACACCCTGGGCTTCACCGCGCTGATCGTGCGCACGGTGATGTACTTCAACCCGCTCAAGGTCTTCTACCCCGCCGCGGGCGTACTGGTCCTGGGCCTGATGATCAGCCTCTACCACGACATCTTCATCGAGACCCCGGCCAACCTCGGCGACAAGACCGTGCTCTTGTTCGTCGCCACCGTGCAGGTCTTGAGCGTGGGCCTGCTGGCGGACCTGATCGAGAAGAAGTCGCGGTTGTAGACGGCGCGTGCGCGCCTCAACGTCGCGCGGGCTGCACGATCGGTCGCTCCCAACGCACCTCGCGCAAGGGGGCGGGCACGCCGTCGCCGACCTCGCCGAGGGTCATGCCGACGCTCGCCATCTGGGCGCGCATCGCGTTCAACAGGCGCCGCAGGGGTGGAGCGTAGGGGCCGCGCAGTCGGTCCAGTCCGTCGTCCCACAGCACCCGTTGGCCGGTGACGAGGGCCGTCGCCATGCCCTCGACGGTGCGTCGCGCCACGTCATCGGCGTCACCCGGGCGCATCACGCCGGACGCGTAGCGCAGGTCCACCAGGGCCAGCAGCGGGTGGCCGAGCAGCTCCGAAACGCAGGTCGGCGAGGGCGTGAAGACGCAGGTCGGTCGCGGATCCTGCTCGACGGCGGTCAGGATCGCCTGCTCGCGCACCGCGTCGGGGCCGATGCGTGACCAGCCGGCGGTGACTTGCCAGGCGACCAGGGCCTGGACGGCCAAGGCCAGGGCCAACAGGGCGTGCAGTGCTCGCGGTCTGGTCCGGCGCGCGCTCACGGCCAGGTCCAGGGCGAGCAGCAGAGCCAGGGCCAGGGGCAGGGCGTAGTAGCCGCCGAGCTCGCGCACGCGCAGGAGCGGCGGTGCCAGCAGGTAGGGCGGAATCGCCGCCAGGGCTGCGGCGCGGGTGCGCGGGTCGAGCGGCGCACGGGGCAGCAAGGCGGTGACCAGGGGCAGCAGCATCAGCCCGTGCATCCAGAACCAGTCCAGGGCGTTGTGCTCCAGGACGTACGCCAGGTCGATGTGCCCGTTGACGTCGCCGTGCTCGAACATCGAGCTGATCCAGATCGCCACGCGCTGCAGCCGATCGGTCTCGGTGCGGCTGACCGGGATCAGATCGGTGACCACTCCGGACGGCATCAGCGCCACCACGGCGAAGCCGAGTACGGAGGCCGCCAGGGCGACCGCGATCAGTGCCCGCCGCGCGCGCCGATCGGGAACCACCAACGCCGCCAGGGCCGGCAGCCCCAGGACCGAGATCGGGTGGGCGGCGATCAGGGTCAAGGCCCCCGCCAGGAAGCCGGCCGCGCGCCAGGCGAAGACGCCGCGATCGCGAGTCGCCAGGACGATCGCGAGGGCGATCAGGGTCAGCGCCAACTGCGGCGCGTGGACCTCGATCGCCGTGGCGAAGAACCAGACCACCGGCGTCGCACCGAAGGCCGCGGCGAGCAGCAGGGCGTCGGCGGTGCCCAGCCGTCGCCAGCGTGCCAGGACCACCACCAGGCCGACCGAGAGGCCCCCCGAAGTCGCTGCGAGCAGGTCGAGGGTCGACTCGGCCGTCATCCCCGTCCAGGCCTTGAGGGCGATGGCCAGGGTGATCAGCCCGTGGTAGCTCTCGCCCCGCGCCGTCACCACCCGCACCAAGTAGCCGTGGTCACCGAAGTGGGCCGACCGATCGCCCAGGCCGTACAGCACCCCGAACACCGACCCGGCGAGGATCGCGACGAGCAAGCTGGCCGGCCAACCGGCCGCGGGGCGGAGCTGCGATGAGGGAGGGCTCAAGCGGGCCGCGCCGAGCTGGCGGCGCGGCCCGACAGACTACGGGACCCGGGTGCCACGTGGCTGCTGTCGAGGACTCGACACGCGCTGCCCGGCACTCGAGTTCAAAGCGTCGCCTGGAGTGCGTTGGTGATCGCCAGGGTGAAGTTGCTCCCGTCGATCGCGATCCATTGCAGACCTACGGTGGCGCCGGCGGCGCTGGGGGGGATGGCGATTTGGACGAAGGTCTCGCCGATGGTCTGGGTGGCCGGGATGGCGCCGGGGACGACGATCACGGGGCCGGCGGCGTCGAGCAGCAGCTCGCCGCCCGCGAAGGGCGGGTAGGGCGAGGTTCCCGGCAGGCCGATGAACAGGAAGGGCGCGGAGCCCGGGGGCAGGTCGAAGGCGCGGGCGTCGAAGCTGGGGTTGCCGGCGACGGGCAGGCCGAACTGCAGTCGGAAGCCGATGCGCGGATCGAAGGCGCCCGCCTCGCTGCCGCCCTGGCCGTAGGTGACGATCTGGCCCTGGGTCGCTTCGAGGAAAGTGAACACGATCTGGTTCCCCGTCAGGCCACCGGGCGTCAGCAGCTGCAGGAAGCCGTCGACCGAGCCGGGTGGGATCGCGGTGGGGGGCGCGAAGCTGTTGAACAGGGGCACGTCCACCAACAGGGTGTTCGAATCGATCACCGTGGCCGGGGCGTCCATCGCTGCCTGGCCCACGAATCCGCCCACCACGGCGTTGAAGCGCACGGCGGTGACCGAATCCAGGTTCGAACCGTGCACCACGATGGTGTCGCCGGGAATCCCGACCGGTGGCGCGAGCTGACTGAAGGACTGAGCTTGGGCGGCTTGGCTGGCGGCTGCCAGGGCAACTGCGGCGAGCAGGAGGGAGCGGTTCACGGGGCACAGGGGCAGACGACACATGGCGGTCTCCTCACAGAGGATCGGATTGGCGGGGCGTGGGGGCCGGGCCCGAGTGGGCCGACGGCACTACGACCGGGCCGCGGTCAGATTCCCGCCCGGCGGCGCATGGGCCGGAGCCGTGGCGCGGCGACCCGTGAAGTGCGATCCTGCGGCCCACCCCCAGCCAAGATCACCGATGCCCGGCTCCGCCCACGCCCGCCACTGGCCCCTCGACCCCGAGGTCGACTTCCTCAACCACGGCTCCTTCGGTGCCAGCCCGCGGGTCGTGCTCGCCGAACAGCAGACCTGGCGCGAGCGCATGGAGGCCGGGCCGGTCAAGTTCTTCGCCCGCGACCTCGAGGGGCTCTTGGACCAGGTGCGCGCGGTGCTCGGCCCGTTCCTGGGCGCCGACCCCGACGATCTGGCCCTGGTCCCCAACGCGACGGTCGGGATCAACACGATCCTGCGTTCGATGGAGCTCGAGCCGGGCGACGAGCTCTTGGTCACCGACCAGGAGTACAACGCCAGCGCCAACGTCCTGCGCTACGTCGCCGAGCGCGCGGGGGCGACCGTGCGGATGGTCGAGCTGCCCTTCCCGATCGCCAGCCCCGGCGACGTGGTCCAAAGGGTGCTCGACGCGGTCACGCCTGCCACGCGGCTGCTCTTGATCGACCACGTGACCAGCCAGACCGGCCTGATCATGCCGGTCGAGGAGCTCGTCACCGTGCTGCGAGCGCGCGGGGTCGAGACGCTGATCGATGGCGCCCACGCGCCGGGCATGGTGCCCCTCGACCTCGATTCACTCGGCGCGGCCTACTACACGGGCAACGCGCACAAGTGGCTCTGCGCCCCGAAAGGCTCCGCGATCCTGCACGTGCGGCGCGACCTGCAGCATCGCGTGCGGCCCCTCGCGATCAGCCACGGCGCCAACTCCACGCGCGAGGACCGCTCGCGCTTCCGCATCGAAGCCGACTGGATCGGCACCGTCGATCCGACGCCCTGGTTGGCCACGCCCTGCGCGATCGAGTTCCTGCGCGGGCTACTGCCCGGTGGCTTCCGCGAGCTGCGCGCACACAACCGCTCGCTCGTGCTCGAGGGGCGACGCCTTCTGTGCGAGGTGCTCGAAATCGAGCCCCCGGCGCCCGATTCAATGATCGGCTCGACGGCGTCCGTGCCGCTGCCGGACTCCCACGACGGACGCTACGACCAGGGACTGTGGGTCGATCCGTTGCACCGGACCTTGGTGGCGAGGGGCATCGAGGTGCCGATCATGGCTTGGCCCAAGCCGCCCCGGCGTTTGCTGCGGATCTCGGGCCAGGTTTACAACACGCCCGAGCAATACGTGCGGCTGGCGGAGGAGCTGGCGGGGCTGTTGAGTTCGGCGCGGGTCTGACGTTGGACGTACTGGGACGTACGGTGGCGGGATTTTTGGGACGTACGGTGGCGGGATCATTTGTCCCACCGGCCGCCGATAGCGCTGCGAAACGCAGCGCTATCGGCGGCCGGTGGGACAAATGATCCCGCCACCGTACGTCCCAAAAATCCCGCCACCGTACGTCCCACAGTCAGCGCGACACGGCCTCGAGCGACGCGAGCAGTTGGCGCACCTGGCCCAAGACCTGAGGCGTCGCGCGCACCATCAGGAAGTCGCCCAAGCGGCTGATTGCGGCCTCGGAGACCTGGTCCCAGTAGTCGGGCTGGACCTGGCTCCGCAAGAGGTTGGTCACCTCGTCGTAGGCCCACTCGGGGTACTCGTCGCCGAAGGCCTCGCCCTCGCTCGCCATGACCGACCTCACGACTGCATCCAGCCGGAAGAACTCGGTCTCCACGTCGCCGCCGGGCATCTCGCGCAACTCGATGCCTCCGAGCTGCTCGACGATGTTGAGGCCGTGGGCGCGGGCGAGCCAGGCGATGGCATCGCTGGCCGGCACGCCGATCAGGTCGAAGACACCGGCCTCGTCGTCCTGATAGCCGTCGCTGATCAAAATGTCGACATCGAGGGTCTGCGACAGCCAATCGGCCGTCTCACCGAGTGTCGTGGCGTCGTCGGTGTGTAGCTCGATCAACTCGTCGGTGAGCGACTCGAGGATCGAGGGGCTGAGCTCACCGCCGGGGGGACGACGTCCGCCGTTCAGCAGTCGCTCGAGGGCCTGGCGGATCTCCTCGTGCCGGCTCGACGTGTGCGAGATCGCGAAGGTCCTGCCGACCCGATCGATCGAGACCCAGGGCTGGTCCCAGTCCAAGTAGGGCAGCCAAGTCGCCGTGACGATGTACTCCTCGATCTCGTCGAGCTCGTAGCCGAGGTCGAGCAGCGGCCCGATGTCGTAGAGGCGCAAGTCGAAGGCATCCGGGGCTTGCCACGTCGGAGCGATGTAGATGGCGTGGCCGGTCAGGCACCAGAGCAGGTAGTCCGAATCCACCTGGCGCACGAGTCGATCGAGGATCTCGGCCCCCGTGGATGCGCCCCGCAAGCGTGGATTTTCGATCTCCTCGAGGGCAGTGCGTGCGTCCTGGTGCATGACGATGTTCACGCCGAGCGCAGCTCGCAGCATCTCGATCACGTCGCTCGACGTCGCGCCCTCGCCGATCGGTGGCATGGCCGCGGGCTCGTTGAGCCGCTGGCGCAGTTCCTGGGCCCAGGCGGGCTCGGTGCGGACAGCTTGGACGGGGATCTCGCGCCAGGCTGCCTCGCTCGCCTCCCGCTGTAGGACCGCGGGAACCGCGGCATCGGTGAGACCGGTCCAGGCCAGGGCCAGCACCAGCGGCGCGCCCACCAGCCAAGAGCGGTGGGGTCGATTCTTGTAGCTGTCGATCATCAGGATTCTCCGCTCGAGATCGCGACCGGCGCGCGACAGGGGAAGGGCGGTGGACGGCACGACGGAGTGACGTCCCTGTGAGAGGTCAACCAGTGCCCGCGCGTAGCCGCCGATGGGCGCGGCCTGCGCCGCGTCCAGGGCCTGCCAGTCGCGGGCGGACTCCTGGGCCGCGCGCAGTCGCACGCGCGCCAGGTACACGAGGGGGTGGAACCAGAAGGCCGCCCCCGCGATTGCGGCGGCCAGGTTCACGGCGACGTCGCGAGACCGCACGTGGAAGAGCTCGTGCAGGAGCACGCGCTCGAGGTCCGCTGGCGCGAGGCGCGAGACGAGGTCGGGTGGCACGATCAGGGTCGGGCGCAGCACGCCGACCACGGCCGGGCCGCTGAGCGTCGGTAGGCAGCGCACGCGCGGGGCGTGAGCGAGGCCCGCGCGGCGCGCGGCGTCGTCGAGGGCGGCGAGCAGCCTGGGCTCGTCGACCCTGCTTGCGCGCGCGATTCTCCCGCGCAATCGCAGGGCTCCCGCGGCGAGGCGCAGCAGGCACAGGATCAGTCCCGCGAGCCAGACCGCGACGGTGGTGGAGCCGAAGCGTTCGATCGGATCGAGGGGGTCGGTAGGCGTTCGTACGGTGCCAGGCACGAAACCGCCGCCTGAGCGCCCATCCGAAGAGCCGCCGAATGCGGCTCTTCGGGGGCGCTCAGGCGGCGGTTTCGTGCCTGGCACCGTACGAACGCCTGCCGACCGCGCCTCGGGAGCCGGGGCCACCGCGCGCGGGCGGGGACCGATGGTGAGGGGCGCGTGCGACGGCGCGTCGTTGGCGTCCGGTGTCTGCTGGGTCCGCCGGCCGAGGTCGTCCTCCATGGACGTCCACGGCACCAGGCCGCCTTCGATCGCGATCGGTGCCGGCAGCAGCAGTCGCACGAACACGAGCAGCCAGAGCCGATAGCGCCAACGCGCCGTCAGGCTGCGACCGAGCAGGGCTTCGATCGCCAGCACACCCGCCACCAGCAGTGCCACTTGCCACGAAGTACGCCACAGGGCGCCGAGCAGCTCGGGGGCGACGGAATCGAGCCAGCTCACCGCCCGCCCTCGCGCCGCTCCAGATCGTCCAACAGCTCGCGCAGCTCGCGGATGTCGTCGGCCGACAGCTCGCCCTCCCGGGCGAAGTGGGCCAAGAGAGGCTTGGTCGAGCCGCCGAAGACCCGCTCGACGAAGCTCTTGCCCTCGGCCATCACGCACTCGCCGCGGGAGATGCGCGGCGCGTAGAGATAGCGCTTGCCCAGGGCTTCGAAGGACACCGCGCCCTTCTTGACCAAGCGGCCGACGAGGGTCTTGACCGTGCGCTCGCTCCAGCCGGAAGCGGGGCAGAGGTCGGCGGCGAGGTCCGCGGCCGTGCGGGGCGAGCGGTCCCAGAGGGCTTCCATCACCCGCCACTCGGCTTCGGTGATGCGCTGGGCGACGGTCTCGGGGTCGGGTTGATCGTGGTTCATGACTACAGTTGTGGTCTAGACCACAGTTGTAGTCAGGTTTCCCCCGGCCCCGCCCGGAACTTCGACGTCGGTCTGCAAATACTTCCGCACAAAGGGTTTGCGGATGTGATCCAGCGCCCGCGCCGCCCCTTTGGTATGAGAGGGGCCCCTCCCCCCGGCCCCGCACCCTCCCGCGGGGCCCACGCACCTGGAGCACCGATGGCCAAGCGCCCGCGCGAGCCCCGCGAGTCCGACCCCCAGGGTCCCGACCTCTCCCGCCGTTCCTTCCTGGTCTCCGCCGGCAGCGCCGCTGCCGGCAGCGTGCTCGCCGGTGGCTTGGCCGGTGCCGCCACCGCGGCCGAGGCCCAGGAATCCACCGACGGTCGCCTGGCCGGCCTGGTCAACGTGCGCCTGAAGATCAACGGCGAGCAGCGCACCGTCGCCGTCGAGCCGCGCACGACCCTGCTCTCGACCCTGCGCCACCGGCTCGACCCGGCGCTGACCGGCACCAAGGAGGTCTGCGACCGCGGCAACTGCGGCGCCTGCACGGTGCTGGTCGACGGCCGCCCGGTCTACTCCTGCCTGCAGCTCGCCTGCACCCTCGAGGGCTCCGAGATCACCACCGTCGAGGGCCTCGGCTCGCCCGACGACATGTCCGACGTGCAGCAGGCCTTCTGCGACAAGGACGCCTCCATGTGCGGCTTCTGCACCCCTGGCTTCGTGGTTGCGACGACCGCCTGCCTGGCGAAGCACGCCGCGCCCGACGACGCGACGATCCGCCACGAGCTCTCGGGCAACCTCTGCCGCTGCGGCACCTACCCGCACATCTTCGAAGCCGCGGCCAGCGCCGCGAGCAAGAGCGGAGGGCGTGGACGATGAGCCCCACACCCAAGTGGAAGCCGCGCGGGGAGATGACCCTCTTGAACACGGGTTACGCGCGCCTCGACGGACCCGACAAGGTCACCGGCCGCGCGGTCTACTCCCACGACGTGCGCCTGCCGCGCCAGGTCTACGCGCGGCTGGTGCTGCACAGTTACCCCCGCGCCGAGCTGACCTCGCTCGACCTGGAGCCGGCGCGGCGCATCCCCGGCGTGGTCCTGGTGGAGGCCCAGAAGGCCGCGGGCGACGAGTTGGTCTACCTGGGCGACGACTCGATCGTGGCCTACGTCGCCGCCGAGACGCCCGAGGCCGCCAAGGACGCCGCCCGCGCCGTGCGCGCGGCCTTCCGCGACCACTACCCGCCGATGGTCACGCGCGAGCAGAGCCTGTCGCCCGGCGCGCCGTCGATCACCGGTCGCGGCAACACTTCGGGCGCGCGCGATCGCGGCGACGAGGCTGCCGTGGACTCGGCCCTCGAGGGCGCCGCAGTCGTGGTCGAGCAGGTCTACGAGCTGCCGATCCAGCACCACGTGTGCCTCGAGACCCACGGGCACGTGGTCGACTACGACGGCGAGAGCGCGACCTGCTACGCCTCGACCCAGGCCGTCTCGGGCAGCGTCGACGAGTTCGCGCGCAACCTCGGCTTGCCCGCCGACAAGGTGCGCGTGCTCACGCCGGTGATGGGTGGCGGCTTCGGCGCCAAGTTCGGGATCGGGCTCGAGGGCGCGATCTGCTGTCTGATCGCGAAGAAGCTCTTGCGGCCGGTGCACCTGATGCTGGACCGGCCCCAGGAGTTCCAGATGGCGGGCAACCGCTCGGGGACCTGGGTGCGGATGCGCGGCGGCATCGACGCCCAGGGGCGCCTGGTGGGGCAGTTCGCCGAGGTCGACCGCCTGGGCGGGACCGGGGGCGGGGCCTTCCCTTTGATGCCCTACATCTACGCCTGCGAGACCAACGCCGCGCGCACGCGCTCGGTGCACACGGCCCTGGATTCGAATCGCGCCATGCGCGCGCCGGGCCATCCCCAGGCGTCGTTCGCCCAGGAGAGCTTCCTGGACGAGTTGGCCTACGCGGCCGGGCTCGACCCGGTCGAGGTCCGCAAGGTCAACGTGGAGAGCGACGTCTACCGTCGCCACCTGGACGTGGTCGCGGACGCCATCGGTTGGGACGCGCATCCCAACCGCACCGCCCCCGGCGAGGCCGGCGCCGACGGCTGGGCCGAGGGCATCGGCTTCGGCCTGGCCACCTGGCGCGCCGGCGGGCGCCCGGGTTGCGAGGTCGAGGTGCGGATCACGCCCGACGGCGCGGTCACCTCGAGCTGCGCGGTGCAGGACCTGGGCACCGGCTCGCGCACCCTGGTGGCGGCGATCATCGCCGAGGAGCTCGGCCTGCCCCTGTCCGCGGTCACCGCGCGCATCGGCGACAGCGACCTGCCCCCGTCGGTGGGTTCGGGTGGCAGCGTCACGACCGGCGCCCTCGCGCCGGCCCTGAAGGTCGCGGCGCACCGCGCCCGCGAAGCCCTGGAGCAGCGCCTGGTGCCGGTGCTCGGCGCCGAGGTCGGCGACTACGAGTGGGTCCGGGGCCGCGTGCGCGTCGCCGGCGAGGGCGACATGACCATGAGCTTCGGCGAGGTCTGCGCGCTGCTCGGCAACCAGCCCCTGTCGGTGCGCGGCGAGTACGACGGCAGCCTCGACGCCGACGGCTCCCTGCACGGCGCCCAGGCGGCGCGCGTGCGCGTGGACACGCTCACCGGTCGGGTCGAGGTGCTCGACATGGTCGCCACCCACGACCAGGGCATTCCGCTCAACCGCCTGGCCCTGACCAGCCAGATCAACGGCGGCATGATCCAGGCCCTGTCCTACGGCCTGCTCGAGGAGCGCGTGCTCGACGCGGAGATGGGCTGGCTGCTCAGCGACAACCTGGAGAGCTACAAGATCGCAGGGCCCAAGGAGATGCCGCGCCTGCGCGTGATCCTCGACGAGGACGACGGGCGCAACCTGGCCACGGGCATGGCGGAGGCGCCGGTGATCCCGGGGCACTCGGCCATCGCCAACGCGATCTTCAACGCCTGTGGTGCGCGCCTGCGCTCCCTGCCCTTCACCCCTGACCGCGTGCTGGCCGCCCTGGCCGAGCGCGCCTGAGCTTCGGAGACGATTCCATGAAGAACTTCGAACTCGCGCGGCCGACGACGTTGAACCAGGCCGTGATGGCCCTGGCCGAGGGTGAGGGCGCGATCGGCGGAGGCAAGGGGCCGGCGGCGCTCTTGGCCGGCGGTCAGGACCTCCTGACCGAGTTGAAAGAGCACCTGGCCGAGCCGGACACGGTGATCGACCTCGGGCGCGTGCCCGGGCTCGACGCGATCGAGCGCGATGGCGCCGGCAACCTCACGATCGGCGCCATGGTGCGTCTGCACCAGCTCGAGGAGCACGGCGCGATCCGCGAGCAGATGCCGGTGCTGGCCCAGGCGGCGACCTCGATCGCCTCGCCGCAGATCCGCTCGGTGGGCACGGTGGGGGGCAACCTCAACCAGCGCCCGCGCTGTTGGTACTACCGCAACGAGGCCTCCGTCTGCCTCAAGAAGGGCGGTCTCGCCTGCCTCGCGGCGGTCGGGCGCAACAAGTACAACGCGATCCTGGGCGGCGGGCCGAGCTACATCGTGCACCCCTCGGACCTGGCGCCGGCGCTGATCGCTCTGGACGCGGAGGTCACCCTGGTGGGGCCCGAGGGCGAGCGCCGCATGCCCCTCGCCGACTTCTACCTGCTGCCGCGCGAGGGCGGCATCTCGACCGAGACGGTGCGCCGTCCGGGCGAGGTGCTGACGAAGGTTCATGTGCCGGCTCCGGCCGCGGGGACGCGCAGCACGTACCTGAAGTTCAAGGAGCGCGAGTCCTACGACTGGGCCCTGTCTTCGGTGGCCTTGGTCCTGGGCATGGACGGCGCGCGCGTGAATCGGGCGCGCATCGTGCTCGGCGGTGTGGCGCCCAAACCCTGGCGGGTGGAGTCGGCCGAGCGCCTGCTCGAGGACAACGAGATCGACCCGCGCACCGTCGCACAGGTGCGCGAGGCGGCGCTGTTCGGCGCGCAGCCCCTGGCCGAGAACGGCTACAAGGTGCCCCTCACCAAGGGCTTGATCACCCGCGCACTCGAGAGCCTGGCCTGAGGAGGTCGACACCATGGAAAGCACCAACCGGCCGCGCCTCTCGCCCTTCTGCGCCGACCTCGGCAGCAAGAAGCTCCTGCTCAACTCGAAGCCTCCGATGACCGAGGAGGACGTGCTCGACGCCAGCAACCACTGCTGGTGCCGGCGCACGAACCAGGTCCTGGGTCCCGACCGCGAGGTCGCGGTGCCCGAGCTGTGCCGCAGCGGGCGCAGCTGCTTCCGCTCGCTGTTCGACTCGCTGACCTGAGCGCCGCAGACCCTTGCTGCGTCAGCACCTCTTCGATCGCGCCCAGCGGGGCGACGCCCTGTTCCGCTGGCGCGGCGGGGAGGTCTCGCGCCTCGAGAGCCTGACCGACGGCGTCTTCGCCCTGGCGATGACCCTGTTGGTCGTGCCCTTCGAGGTGCGCGGGGTGGAGAGCTTCGCCCAGTTCGAGGCGATCCTCCTGCGCGCTCCGGTGATGGCCCTGTGCGTGGCCTTCATCATCATGGTCTGGCAGTCGCACTTCCTGTTCCACCGCCGCTACGGCCTGGAGGACGGGGTCACGGTCTGGCTCAACGCGGCCTTCCTGTTCGTGCTGCTCTTGGGGATCTACCCGCTGAAGCTCCTGGCGACGCTGCTCGTCAACAGCTTCACCGACCTCGGCGACGGCCTCAGCCTGCGCGAGCTGGGGCACGAGAACGTGATCTGGCTGATGCAGGCCTACGGTGTGGGTTTCGGCCTGATCTACCTGTGCCTGTTCGTGATGACCCTGCGCGCCTGGCGCCGCCGCGACGTCTTCGAGTTGGACGCCGTGGAGCGCGTGCTTTCCCGCGGCGAGCTGGCCTCGCACGGCGTCATGATCGCGGTTTCGAGCCTCTCGATCGGATTGGCCAGCGCGGGGCTTCCGGGCCCGGCGGGGTTGTCCTACATCGCTATCGGCCCGATGCAGGGCGTGCTGGGTTGGCAGATCGGCCGGCGCGCGACGGCCCAGGCGGCGGTCCGTGACTCGCGGGTCGAGAATCCGTGAACCGCTTCGGAGCGGGGATCGTTGGAGCCCGGACCCGGCTCCGGCCGAAGCTGCTAT
The DNA here is from genome assembly GCF_007748095.1 of Engelhardtia mirabilis. Taxonomy (NCBI): domain Bacteria; kingdom Pseudomonadati; phylum Planctomycetota; class Planctomycetia; genus Engelhardtia; species Engelhardtia mirabilis. The sequence continues at coordinate 6,474,031 of NZ_CP036287.1, read as the reverse complement.
AGACGGGGGTCGCCGCCGCGGGCCCCCTTCCGCGCCGGGAACCATCGAGGTCCACCATGAAAGCCATCCTGATCGCCCTCTCCGTCGCCGCCGTGGGCAGCGCCGGGGCCCTGACCGCCTTCGACTGCGATCGCTGCGGTAGCGAGCCGCTCATCGCCTGCCCGCTGCTGCTGCCCGAGGGCTCGGCGGCACCGACTCTGGCTCCGGCTCGGGGACCTTCGTCCGCGGTGACCTTCGAGGTCGTCGGCGAGCGGGCGTCGGCCGGTGTCGAGTTGCGAGCGGACACTGTGCGCGCGGACACTGTGCGCGCGGACACTGTGCGCGCGGACACTGTGCGCGCGGACACTGTGCGCGCGGACACTGTGCGCGCGGACTACGTCGAGGCCCGCAGCGCCTCCGTGTTCGCCGGAGCCTGCCACGTGGCCAGCGAAGCCGACAGCCAAGGGCGCCAGGCCCTGATGGCCTGGTCGATCACCGAGGGGACCGTGGACGGCGTGGACCTCGCCGGAGCGCGGGTCGTCGCCGCCGTCAGCGGCCGGGAGAACCTGGCCACGGGCGCCGAGCGCCAGTGCGCGGTCTGGATCGATGCCCCCGGGGGCGAGGCGCAGTTCGAGGCCGCCCGGGCCTGGTTCGACGCCGCGCACGGGGAGGCGGTCGGCTCGGTGCGGTCGGTGCAGGCCCAGCCGGTGAGCTTCGAGCGCGACGGGAACGCCTTCGCGGTGCAGGTGGGCGACGTGATCCGCCTGGCCGGCGACGCGATCGCCGACGGATCCTGCTGCTCGATGCAGGAGCACCGCTGGTACGAGCCCCTGGGCGCCGACGCCGGCCTGCCCGTCGGCGTGCCCGAGACCTGCTCCTTCGCCGGCGCCGCGGGCCTGCCCTCCTGGCGCTACGAGGGGCAGAACAACGTCTTCGTGGGCGAGTACGTGGGGCAACTCGCGGGACGGTGCGCGGGAACGAGCGAGGGCTGCCAGCCCTGGAGCGACACGCTCGACACCTGACCGTGGAACCCCGCCCGCCCGCGGGACGTACGGTGGCGGGATCATTCGTCCCACCGGCAGCCGACAGCGCTGCGAAGCGCAGCGCTGTCGGCTGCCGGTGGGACGAATGATCCCGCCACCGTACGTCCCCGGGCGCCACCGCACCCGCCCCGACTATCCTGCTCGGTTCGGACCCGAACCGTAGAACTCCCGCGAGCCCCGCCATGACGTCCTCGACTCCCTCCCCGGCCCCGTTCCTGCCGCGCACCCGCGCGCAGATGGAGGAGCTCGGCTGGGACGCCCTCGACGTGCTGCTCGTCACCGGCGACGCCTACGTCGACCACTCCTCCTTCGGTGTGCCGGCGATCGCGCGCTTCCTGGAGTCGAAGGGCTACCGGGTCGGGATCCTGGACTGCCCCGACTACGAGCCCGACGGCTCGGGCTGGGAGCGCCTGCCCACGCCGCTGCTCTGGGTCGGCGTGTCGGCCGGGACCATCGACTCGATGGTCACCAACTACACCGCCGCCAAGCGCAAGCGGCGCACGGACGTCTACCGCCCCGGCGGCGCGCCCGGGCGACCGAACCGCGCGACCATCGGCTACACGGCCAAGGCGCGCCACCACTTCAAGGGCGTGCCGGTGATCATCGGCGGCATGGAGGCCGGGCCGCGGCGCCTGGCCTACTACGACTACTGGGACGACAAGATGCGGCGGTCGATCCTGGTCGACGCCAAGGCGGATCTTCTGGTGTGGGGCATGGGCGAGCGCTCGGCGCTCGAGGTCACGCGGGCCTGCGAAGCGGGCCGACCCCTGCGCGGCCTGGCCCAGACCTGCGAGCTCGTGCGTCCCGAGGACGTGCCCGCGGACGTGCGTTGGGTCCCGACGTTCGAAGAGCTCGAAGCCGACTGGGGCAAGCTGGTCGAGCTGTTCAACGCCGTGCGCGAGGAGAACCAGCCGGACGGCCGCGTCCTGGCCCAGACCCACGGCGCCCGCGTCGTGCTCCAACACCCGCCCCTGGCGCCGTCGACGGCTGAAGAGGTCGACAGCTACTACGACCTGCCCTTCCGGCGCGACGTGCACCCCGACCACGCGGGGCTCGGCGTGCCGGCGCTCGAGGCGGTGCGCTTCTCGATCAACACCCACCGAGGTTGCTTCGCGGACTGCTCCTTCTGCTCGATCACCTTCCACCAGGGCCGCGCGATCCAGAGCCGCAGCGAAGAGTCGATCCTGAAGGAGGCCGCGACCCTGGCCGAGCACGTCGACTTCCGCGGCACGATCACCGATGTCGGCGGGCCGACGGCGAACATGTGGGGCCTGGGCTGCAAGCTGCTCGAGAAGGGCAAGCCTTGCCTCGATCGCGACTGCCTGACGCCGGACCCCTGCCCGGCCCTGCGCCTGGACAAGACCACCGAGGGCTACCGGCGGCTGCTCGGGCTCGTGAAGCGCAGCAAGGGCGTCAAGCACGCCTTCGTGAGCTCGGGCGTGCGCTACGACATGCTGCGCGGCAAGGACGGCGAGACCCTGCCGCTGCACGACACCCTCGTGGGCGAGCACACTTCGGGCCGCATGAAGCTCGCGCCGGAGCACTCCGACCCCGAGGTCCTGCGCCTGATGAACAAGCCCGGCTTCGAGAAGTACGAGCAGTTCGAGGAGGAGTACCGCACCGCCTGCGAGAGCCAGGGCAAGGAGCAGTACCTCGCCAACTACTTCATCGTCGGCCACCCGGGCACGACCCTGGCCCAGGCGGTGCAGCTCTTCGAGAAGCTGCTCGAGCGCAACTACAGCCCCGAGCAGGCCCAGGAGTTCATCCCCCTGCCGATGACGCGGGCGGCGGTGCAGTACGCCGCCGGCCGCGACCCGCTCACGGGCGAGGAGGTCCATGTCCCGCGCACCGAGCGCGAGCGCAGCCAGCAGAAGGCCCTGGTGCGCTGGAAGGACCCGAAGGGACGCCGCAAGGTCGAGGAGGCGCTGACCGATTCCGGCCGCACGGACCTCTTGCCACGCTACCGCGAGCTGCTCGCCGCCGACGAACGCCGCCAGGCCCACCGGACCGGCTCCAAGGGCCGCAAGCAGGCCCGCGGCAAGAGCAAGCTCTTCGACCGCGCCCGCGCGGGCGACGGCGGGGACATGGACCTGGCTGGCTAAGGGTCCTGCTCAGCCCGGCACCGAACCGCGCAGCAGTCGCGTCACTAGGTCGTCGCGGAAGGCCGCGTGCCCCTCGAGGAGCGATGGATCCAACTCGGCGGCCTGGAGCGGGAATCCGCGGAGCACGTCGGCGAGCACCAGCGCCGAGAAGCCGCCGTCCTTGGTCGGCGCGTCGCGGACCGCGCGGTCGAGGTCACCGCCGCTCGCGAGGAGGACGCGCGCGTCCACGAGGTCGCGGACCTCGGATCGCGAGAGCAGTGCGCAGAGGTTGTTGACCAGGATCTCGTGCGGCGTGTCGACTCGCACGGGCACGCCGTCGATCGCACCCACGACGGGCACCTCGACGGTCGCGACCGGATCGGCGACCAGGTCGACGACGACCGAGTCGTCTCCGTGGGCGACGCGGCAGCGGTGGAACGTCGCGCCCGGCTGGAGAGGTTCGGCGTCGGCCAGGGCCCGCAGGACGCGGAGCTGGAGCGGCGACAGCCGACTACGCGACACCCATCCGCTCCCACTCGTCGAGCAGCCAGCGCCAGAACTCGCGGCGCCGGCCCAGGTCGCGCTCGATGCGCGGCCACTCGGCGCGGATGTCGTTCGGTGTCAGGAAGTGGAAGGCGTCGTCGGGGCGCGCCTCGCGCAGGAGCTTGCCGATCATCCGCGCGCGCTGCTCGGCGTCGTCGCCGGCGAGGATCACGCGGAACTGGTCGAGGGTCAGATCGCCGTCCCACAGGAATCAGAAGCGACCGTCGGCGTCGACCAGTTCGTCGAGCGGCGTGAGGCAGTGGTAGGACATGGCGAGCGCGAACTCGGAGGCGGGCGCGGAGCCCGACCCTAACCGCGCCGCCGGCGGACTCGACAGGGACCGGCGGTCCGGCGAGCGTCTCGCCGTCAGTCGACCGTGACCGTCGTCGACGCCGAGCGGCCGCGGGCGAGCGTGTCGGTCGCGGCGAGGTTGACCAGGCCCAGGAGGGGCGCCTGGGTCGCGAACTCGTCGAGGGAGAGCGGCGCTCTGGCTGCCCTCCTGGGAACCGCCTCTCCGGAGCCCTCCGGCCACGGACCCGATGGCCTGGCCATCGCCGGGTCTTCGGGGCCGAGCACGAGACGCGCTCCGAACTGCGCCTTCGCCGCGAGCGCCCAGCACCGGGGTTCCTCGGCTGTCGAGCGGACCGCCCCGTCGGCGCGCTCGACCCGATCGTCCTTTGCGCCGTCGTCGGTGCGGTCCGGGTTGCTCGCGGTCGAGGCGCGCCCACGCCCGCACTCAGTCCTGACCGCGTGCGGCGCCGGTGGATCGTCGACGAGTCGGTCCAACGTGCTCTCGAACCGGGTCGGCGACGGCAGCGAGGTCATGGTAGGCCCACCGCTCTACCGCCGCCCCGAGAGGCACCCGCCACCGCGATCCGCGCGGTGACGGGCCGAGCGCCTCTCCTCGAGCGGGGGTCCTCAGTTCCCCAGCGCCCGCCGCGCGTGTTTCCGGACGTCGGCAGACGGATCGGTGTCCGATGCCGTCCGCAGCGCGAGCTCGACGCGCGGATCGCCGACGTAGTCTCGCAACGCGTCCGCAGCCTCGCACCGTGCTCCCTCGCTGGCGCTGCCCTCGAGCACTTCGACGAGGGCTGCCAGGTAGCGCGGATCCCGCTCGCGCGCGACCGCCTCGACCGCGTTCTCGACGACCTCCGGGTCCTGCGCGGTCCGGATCAGGTCGATCGCGGCAGCGACGAGCCAGTCGCCTTCGACCATCTCGTCCGGGAAGAGCTGCAGCATCCGGAGCGCGCCCAGCCGCTCGTCGTCGCGGTTCGCGGCGTCCGAGAGCTGTACCCGGTAGGCTTCGAGACCATCCCGCGCCAACGACGATCGAGGCAACTCGAGTGCTTGCGCCTCGCGTCGATTCCAGTCGTCCGCCACCGGCCCATAGATTCCGAGGGCGAACTCCTCCTCGAGTTCGTCGACCCTCGTCTCGAGCTGGGCCAAGGCGAGCACGACGTCTTCGGGCGCCGCTTCGCCCGCCGCGAGCGGGGTAGTGACCGGCGCCTGACTAGCCGCCTCCGCGAAGTCGTCGAGTTCGGACCGCAGCGCCGACTGCAGTGCCTCCAAACGCGCGACGTCCCGCTCGATCAATTCCAGGTCGAGATCCGGCTGACCGCTGGGCGCCCGTCGATTCGCGACGGCCAGGGCTGCCGCCGCCCCCACGAGCGCGAGCACAGCGAGGGCCAGGCCGATCAGCGGTGAAGGCTCTCTCCTCATTCGCATGCCTCACCGATCACCATAGGCGTCCCGGCGCCGGAGAAAGTCCCGCGCTCTTTCCCTGACCGAGGCGGAAGGATCGTACTCGAGCGCCTCGCTCACGACTTGTCGCACCAGGTCATCGTCGTAGTGCTGATTCAGCGAGTTGATCGCTTGGTCGCGAGCGGTCTCGAAGGGCGAGAATCGAGCCGTGGACAGCAGAGCGTCCCGAACGCGCTCGCCCGCTCGGACACCTCGATAGACCCGCATGAGCTGGGTCTGGCTCCGCTCGTCGTTCGCCAGCCCCTGGTCCCGGAGCCAGGCATCCTCGACCTCTCCCACGAGGTGGGCATCCGGATTGGGAAGCCGCGACAACGTGAGCAGTGCGCGCGATCGTTCCTCGACGCCGGACTCGGAATCCAAGATCACCGATCGGTAGTGGGCGATCGAGAACAGCTCGTCCGCCAGGGACGGATCCGAGGTCGAAATGTCCTCGAGCGACAGGAGCCGTGGCTTGATGGACGAGAATCGCTCGAGCTCCGCCAGCCGCCGCTCGAGGTGGGCGAGCCGGTCCCGCAGGGCCAGCGGCTCCGCGCCTACCGCTCGACGGGCACCGGGCCCCAAGGCAACTGCACGAGCGCGTCCCCATGCCTCCGCCGCCCGCCGAGAGATCTCGGCGACTTCGGCCTGCATCAAGCGCATGGCCCGCTCGCTCCCTTCCGACCGCGCGGACGAGCGCCCGGACACGGCCCCGACGATTGCCCAGGCCGCGACGCTGAGCGCGGCCAGGGAGCAAACCGACGAGGAGGCGAGCAACCAGCGTGATGCCCGCCCGTTCAGGACCGACGACTCCAGCTTCACTTCCCCAAGACTAATCGCTCCCAAGGAACCAGGAAGAGCTGCATCGCCAAAAACAGACCCAGGAAGACGATCCTGGACCGGCCCTCCATTCTGCCCGTTTGAGCGTAGCCCATGATCGTGAGCAACCACCCGAAGCCGACCACCGTCGCAACCGGATAGGTGAAGCACACGAACTGCGCCAGGACGACGTGGCGCAGGTTCCTTGCCAACCGAATCCACTTCGACAGGAGGAAGGTAACAGCAATTAGAACCTCGGACACCAGGGTCCAGAGGGTCATCGAGAGCGCCAAGGGTCCAGCGAATCTACTATCCAAGAGGCGCGCGCTCGCCACGTCGCCAGACACCGTGCTACGAAGGGCGCTCCTGTTCTCATCGAGAACTCCGGCGTCAATGCCAGCGACAATCTGCGCGAACCCGGTGAACCGGGTGTCGGTGAGCATCGTGAAGTGGAGGAAGGACCCATCGACGAATCCAGGGGTCACGGCCTTCCAGTACGCCGCGAAGAGAAAACACCACCCGATCAGCAGCCGCGAATGGTGCGCTAGCAGTGCACGCGACTTCATCGACAACGACAGTGCGAGGCACCAGTAGACCATCAGCACCTTATGGTTGTCGATGACGTAGACCCTCGGAATGACCCCCACGGCCTGGATGAGAGTCAGCGCTCCCCAGAAGTACGGCTGCCGCGCCAGGGGGGGGATCGTCATCCCGGCCGCGGCGAGCATGACCGTTGGAACGCTAAGGTCCCAGTACCCCGGCCCGTAGAGAACCAAGAGCAACAGTGTCAGCCTGGCAGACACGTCCCGGGGATCGAGGCTATGCAGCTCATGGATAGCCCGTTCGAGACGCCGCGTCACGGCTTGCAGCAAGGAGCCAGATTCCGCGCGAGTTGCGATAGAGGCAGCCCGGCCAGTTCGGCCATTATCTCGAGTCGTTCTCCCGGGCGCGAATAGCTCGAGTGGAGAGTGCGTCGAATCGTACGAGCGGAAATGTCGTACTCGAGCCTGTAGACCTCCGCTTCGAATCGCACGGGAATTACGTAGGAGGGGACCGCAGTGCTATCGGGGCGCCACTCCTCGATTCTGCCAGCACCGCGCCCGGCACTGACCAAGTCGTCATGGGAAAGGTAGAGCGAGTCGAGCGGACCGAGCTGAGTCTGCCGCCGTGGAACCGCATGATACCGCTCGACGACCCAGACTCGACGGCTGAGGTCTTTCAGCATGAGCTGCACGATCTCTTCGGACGGAAGCCGTTTGGCGAGTGAGCGTCGGCCTCGTAAATCGGCGGGGATGGAGACACGGAAGTTCCACTCTCCGCACTTGGCAAAGACGCTGATCGCCCTCGTCCCGCCGGAGTCCACGGTCGAGAACATCCCGAATCCGCCGCCCTTCCACTGCGTTAGGCCGTCCTTGATCACCAGCCAGTGGTGGAGGAGGGCAACGCCGACCAGCAGGCTGACCGGCAGAAACCGTTGCAAGCTTCGCCGCTGGGCTCTCGAGAATCGAGCCAGTTGCTGACGGGAAAGGTGCATGGTCGAGTTAGTCGGCGGAGCCGTGATCGATTGACACGGACAGCGTGACCCTAGGGCGGACCAGCGGTCGAGTAGCCCCCCCCCCGACGCAGCATCCGTCGCGCCGCCTGGGCGAACGAGAACGGCATCTGCTGCACACCTCGACGCCCACCCTCCGAACGTGAGACCTGGGGAGGTCTAGGCAAGACCCACTCCGGACGGCTCGATCGAGCCGCCATGGGGTCTCTCACTTCCGCGCCCAGTGCCGCGCTGACCCGGGTACGCCTTGCACGGCTCGTCGTCCGGCCGGGGGTAGCGGCCTCCTTACTACGGCTCGCGATTTAGCGGGCTCTCGCGGTCGTTCTTCCACCACTCCTTCGCCCCCTCCTTGGCATGAGACTCGGTAAGGAACCCGTCCTCGACCATTTCGTGGACGGCCCACTCCGCCGCCTCTGACTTCACCTCGCCCTCGTAGATGAAGTTCTCACCGGCCCACTCCCACTCCTGGCCTTCGCCGTCGTTCTCGTGCCACTGGTTCGATTCCTGCATCCCCTCATCGCGCTCGGCCTGCGCCTCTTCGGTGGGCGAAGGGAAGGGGATCGGGTCCGACGCGGCTCTCACCGTCGCGACGACCAGGAGCGTCAAGGCAACCAGGCAGACGTGGCTCGCGAGCTTCTTCATTCTGTCGAATCCAGGCTTCTGGAACTTCGGGACGGGCGGTTGGTCCATCGACCGCCGCTGTCGGTCGCACCGACAGCGGGCGGGAAGGGGACGCTATCCGTCCGGGCCGATTGCCGCAACAGGGGCGTTCTCGCGCCGACGAGGGAACACGCGGTTCGTATTGGTCGCCGGGGTCGGTCGCAGCGCGGCAACGGCGCCGCAGCTGCCCAGTAAGGTGCCGCCAAGATCTAGGACTGAACGCTATCGGCTCGCGAACTCGCCGTAGCTCACGTATTAGGCATGGTCACCCGAGTATCCTTTGACGTTCGCCTGTCAGACGTCTGCTAGGCGCTCGCGTCACGGATGCCTTGCGGAAGCTCCCGCAGGGAAGTGCCGCATACCCGGGCGACCCTGCAGATCACGCCGAGAGCGGCAATCCCCTCGCGACGGCATTCGACGCAGTCTGCTCTACCCGCGGCCCGTGGACGGGATGGCGCGCCACCGCGGCATGTTGGATCTCGACCCGCCGGCGCGCGTGGACGACGCTGATCCGGAGAGGTTCGCGGCCCGGGCCAGGGGAGCGCGCAGGGCGCCCGCAAGAGTGCCGTCGAGACGAGGTCGGACCCCGCCCGTGTAGCCATCCAGGTCGATCCACCACTCGCCCCGCCGACCTCGATCACGATCGATCGCCCGCCGTAGGCCGCCGACGCCACACACACAGCCCCACCTCCGTCCCGTCGGCCAGCATCGCCTTGCGGCCCATCCAGTGTTGGATCTCCGTCGGCGTCAACCCGACGAGGTCTTCGAGGGGTCCGAAATCCGCGCCGATGCCTGGCCTCGACGAACTCACAAAGCGACTCGAGGTTCTCACCGCGCCGCGGTCCGAAGGCCGCCAGGTCCGCCGCGGTCGAGCAGCGTCGCTCACCGGAGAGCGCCAGGGCGCGCTCCTCGACCCAGGTCCGCGTCAGCCAGAGGGGCGAGCACCGGATCAAGTTGGCCCGAGCGTTCTCGAACTCGTGGTCGGCGACCCTCGTCGCGGCCCCGGCCCGGATCGCGTTCGCGTCGATGTAGCGCAGGGACACGGCACCCGCGTGGTGCTCCAGCACCCGCCCCTGGCGCCCTCGACGGCTGAAGAGGTCGACAGCTATTACGACCTGCCCTTCCGGCGCGACGTGCACCCCGACCACGCGGGGCCGGGTGTGCCGGCCCTCGAGGCGGTGCGCTTCTCGATCAACACCCACCGAGGTTGCTTCGCGGACTGCTCCTTCTGCTCGATCACCTTCCACCAGGGCCGCGCGATCCAGAGCCGCAGCGAAGAGTCGATCCTGAAGGAGGCCGCGACCCTGGCCGAGCACGTCGACTTCCGCGGCACGATCACCGATGTCGGCGGGCCGACGGCGAACATGTGGGGCCTGGGCTGCAAGCTGCTCGAGAAGGGCAAGCCTTGCCTCGATCGCGACTGCCTGACGCCGGACCCCTGCCCGGCCCTGCGCCTGGACAAGACCACCGAGGGCTACCGGCGGCTGCTCGGGCTCGTGAAGCGCAGCAAGGGCGTCAAGCACGCCTTCGTGAGCTCGGGCGTGCGCTACGACATGCTGCGCGGCAAGGACGGCGAGACCCTGCCGCTGCACGACACCCTCGTGGGCGAGCACACTTCGGGCCGCATGAAGCTCGCGCCGGAGCACTCCGACCCCGAGGTCCTGCGCCTGATGAACAAGCCCGGCTTCGAGAAGTACGAGCAGTTCGAGGAGGAGTACCGCACCGCCTGCGAGAGCCAGGGCAAGGAGCAGTACCTCGCCAACTACTTCATCGTCGGCCACCCGGGCACGACCCTGGCCCAGGCGGTGCAGCTCTTCGAGAAGCTGCTCGAGCGCAACTACAGCCCCGAGCAGGCCCAGGAGTTCATCCCCCTGCCGATGACGCGGGCGGCGGTGCAGTACGCCGCCGGCCGCGACCCGCTCACGGGCGAGGAGGTCCATGTCCCGCGCACCGAGCGCGAGCGCAGCCAGCAGAAGGCCCTGGTGCGCTGGAAGGACCCGAAGGGACGCCGCAAGGTCGAGGAGGCGCTGACCGATTCCGGCCGCACGGACCTCTTGCCACGCTACCGCGAGCTGCTCGCCGCCGACGAACGCCGCCAGGCCCACCGGACCGGCTCCAAGGGCCGCAAGCAGGCCCGCGGCAAGAGCAGGCTCTTCGACGGCGCCCGCGCTGGAGCGAAGGACTCGGACGACCTCGACATCGCGGGTTAGCTCCGGTCGGCCCGGTGTAGGCGTTCGTACGGTGCCAGGCACGAAACCGCCGCCTAGGGCGAGGCGGCGGTTTCGTGCCTGGCACCGTACGAACGCCTACGCCGGGCTACTCCCCGTCGACGGTGATCGTCGAGACCGCGGAGCGCCCGCTCGCCAGGGTCTCGCTCTTCGACAGGTCCAGCCCCGCGAGGATCGGGGCCTTGGCCGCGAACTGACCCAGGTTCAGGGGGCTGTCTTCCGACCGCAGCACGCTGGCCTGCAGCGTGACCTGCGAACCCGAGACCCACATGGGCATCGGGAGGGTCGGCAGGTAGGCCGGGATGTCGTTCGCAGGGGCCCAGATGGTCCAGACCGACTCGTCGATGCCCAGGGCGATCGGCGCGCCGCTGGCCGCCAGGCGCAGGCGCACCAACGCGCCTGAGGACTCGCTCACGTCGACGTCGAGCGCGGCGACCGCCAGGTCGCTGGCCGTGAAGGTCGCGCCGTCGAAGGGGTCGTCCACGAGCGGCGGCTGGTCGAAAGTCAGCTCGATGCCGCCGGTCGCTGCGGTCAGTGGCGTCGAAGCGACCGAGCGCTCCTCGTCGAAGCCCTCCTCGGTCACGCGCAGCACCAGGCCGTAGCCGGCCAGCACCAGCGGATCGATCGACGGCAGGGCCAGGACGCCGCCGTTCGCGTTCAGCTCGCCCAGGACCACGGGCAACCGCACCGTGTCATTCACACCCGTCGCGCCGGGCAGGGTCAGGTCCAGGGCAACCGACGCGGTGGAGGCTTTGGTCGGTCCGCCGGACAGGTCCAGGTCCACGAGCTGGTCGAAGGCGATCGCCGGGCCGTCGTTGAAGGAGGCGTCGAACGTGCCGATGCCACCCGCGCTGACAGGGTTCGGGTGGGTCGGCAGGGCCACGATCTGCGCCAGGTCGGAGTCGGCACCGGCGATGGCGCTGTCGCAGGTCACGAGGGCCAGGTCGAGGGCCTGACTCGGCGGCACGGCGATGCTGTAGGCACCGCTGACCGGATCGATCGGCGTGGAGGCGACCCAGCGCTCGCCGGCGACGTCGCCGCGGGCCACGGCCAGGAGTTCCAGGCTCTGCCCGGCGGCCAGGCTCGGCAGGTCCGACAGGGTCCCTTGCAGGGTCGCGTTGACCACCGGCTGGGTCACGCCGTCCAGGGCCAGGGTGATCGAGCCGCCCGGGGGCGTGATCGCATAGGCGGTGGTCGTCAGACGGCGGCTGGCGCCGCTCACGATCGCCGTCGACTCGGCGCTGACCACGAAGGGCCCGTCGACACCCTGGAAGCTCGCCAGGCCGAACGCGTCGGTGGTCCGCAGCACGCCCTGCTCCGAGCCGGCGTCGGTCCCGAACAGCAGCACCTGCGCGCCGGGCGCCGGCACCAGGGGCGTGGTGCTCGCGCCGTCCTCGATGCCCACGAACACGCTGACGTTCTGGGAGCCGGTGCCGCCCTCGGGCGACAGGGTCACCGCGCTGGTCTGGCCTTCGGTCACGACCGCCGACGCGTACACCGGGTTGCCGCCGGCCGCGAAGACCGTGCTCGAGGTGTAGAAGCCGGGCTCGAGGTTCAGGAGGAAGTACTGGTTGCTCTCACCGACCGTGATGAACTCACTGCCCGTCGGTCCGACCAGGGTCACCGGCGTGCCGGGGATCTCCTGCTCGCCGGTGAGCACGCCCACGAGCGCGCCGACCTTCGGGATCGAGAAGGTCGTGTCGCCGACGTTGGTGGTGCCCCCGGGCGTGATGCCGATCGCCGGCACCGACGCCTTCGGCAGCACCAGGGCACCGTCCTCCGCCGCGGTCGAGATGCGGTAGCCCACGGCCACCGGCACCGGCGTGGGAATGCTCCCCAGCGCGGCGGTGAAGTTGAAGGCCGGCACGCCCGTGATCTTGTAGCGCCCGTCTTCGTCGGTCAGGCCCGACTGCCCGGTCGCGAGGGCCACGGTGGCGTCGCGAATCGGCTGGGCATCGGTGTTCAGCAGGCGACCGGAGATGGTGGTCGAGAAACCGTTGTTCGCGATCAGGCCGCCGGCGTAGATGCCGCCTTCGACGACCACGCCGATGGCTTGGATGCCCGTGCCGCCGCCGGGCACGCTGATCACCAGACCCGACTGCCCGGTCTGCGCGGTGCGGTTGACCCACGCGAGGCTGTCGCCGTCCCAGGCCCAGATGTCGACGACGGTGCCGAGCGGGAAGCCCATCTCGTTGGGCAGCACCGCGCTCAGGCCGCTCAGCCCACCGACCGGGTTGAAGCGCGCCTCGGTCGGACCGATGGCGGCGAAGCCGGCCGCCGCGATGCTCGACGGCAGGGGGTGGCCGAGTTCCTCGCCGTCCACGCGCACCATGGAGACCTCGAGCCCGGTGGGCGCGGCCTTGCCGGCGATCGACACCACCGTACCCGCGGCGATGACCAGCGAGAGGTCGCCGCCGCCGTTGAGGATCGTGCCGTTCTGCACCTGGCCGCTGCCGTTGATCGTGAGCGTGGCGCTGTCGCCGTCGGGGCTGTTGCGGTCGGGTAGCACGATCGTGCTCGGGACCGTCGGCCGCTCGTCGGTCGCCGAGACCGTGAAGCCGTAGCGCTCGGTGCCGAAGCTCTCGCCCACGAGTTCCGCGGGCTCGCCATCGACGGTCAGCACCACGTTCTTGCTGGGCAGTGCCTCCGGGAAGCCCATCACGAACGCGCCGTCGGCGTTGGTCTCCACGACCAAGTTGCCGAGCCGCACTGTCGCGCCCTCGATCCCCGAACCGCCGGGCCGCACCACGACGCCCGAGAGGCTGGCGAGCTGGATCGGCTGGGGCGTGCCGCCGGGGCCGCTGGAGTCGCCGCCGCCTCCTCCTCCGCAGGCTGCGAGCAGGGTCAGGGACGCGACGGAGGCGATGCGGAAGGCCGAACGGGGCCGGCGCTGGGTCGAGGGCATGGGTATGGGAGGTTCGCTCGGGACGAGGGGAGCCCCTAACCTTAGACCACCTCGCGAGAGGCGCCACCGGCGGCACCACTCGTTACCCAGCGTTCACCTGGAATCCCGGGCGCGCTTCCACGACGCCCCACCTCCGAGACCGTGCTCCGCCTCCTCCTCCGCGTCCTCTTGTGGCCCCTCTCCGCCCGGCGGCGGGCGATCTGGACCGCGATCGTGCTCCTCGGCGGGGCTGGCTGGTGGCAGTTCGGCGACCAAGTCCTGCGTTTTCTGGGCCTGGGGCGCCCGCCGGAGCGCTCGGTCTACATCGTGCTCGAGACCCCCGACGACCTGGAGCGCCAGCAGCAGGCCTCTCCGGACCTGCTGGCCCGCTACGGCGGGTTCGATCGTCCCGGCCTGGAGGCCGAGCTGACCCGCCTGCGCGGCGGCTTCACGGCGGCCTGCGACCTGGCCTTCAACCTGGTCCGCGCGCGGGGCGACGGCGAGCGCACCCTGTTCGCCCGCGGCGGCCTGGTGCCCCTCGACCCCGACGCGGATCCGACCCTGATCACCCGCGTGGTTCACGACCCCGCCGAGGCGCGCGGCTCGGACCCGGTGGCCTTGACCTTGACCCTCGACCGCGACGAGTTCGCGGCCATCTACGCCCAGCGCGACGAGCTGCGCTGGCTGGAGACCTACGTGGCAGAGCGCTGACGGCGCTCAGACGAACGCCGCGCGCACGATCCGGCGCAGGAAGCGCTCGGTCTCGCGGGCGTCGGCGGCGTCGGGGTCGATGCGGGCTTGGATCGAGGCGGCGGTGACCGGGCCTTCGGCGCCGCCGGCCAGCTCGACTCGGCGCGAGCCGAGGACCTCGCCCTGGTCGTCCTGGCGCTCCAGCTCGATCATCCCGTCCACCAGGCGCAGCTCCAGGTGGGCGTCGCCCCGGCAGCTCCGCAGGCGGTAGCGCAGGGGGCGCCCGGCCGAGTCGTCCAGGCTGGCGCAGCCCTCCAGGACCACCTCCAGGCCGGTGGCGACGGCGATGCGCCCCACGCGCAGGTCCAGGTCGCGGAGCTTGCCGAATAGGGTCCTCAGGCGCGCCGTGGGCGGCGTCCCTGAAGTGGTCTGGGGTTGTGCGTGGTCCATTCGAGGTCTCGGGGGACTCCGCTATCGGCGCGGCGCTCCCCTAGACTCGACGGCCCCCGCCGGTCGGCACGTCCGCTGGGGCCCGCATCCGGGAAGTCCCACCCCAGGCCGACCCAGGGCCGGGGTAGCCTCGTCCCGCGCCTCACCCCCCGACCTGCAACGACCCATGCAACTTCGTCTCCTGCTGCTGCTCAGCCCCCTCGCCCTCTGCCAGCCGGTCTTCGCGGAGCCCGCCGCCGGGCTCGCCGTCGGCCAGGATGAAGTCGACGTCTCCGGCTTCAGCACCGAGCAGTTGATCGAGCGACTCGAGAGCCTGCGCGACGAGGCCGGCTACGACACGATTCGAGCCCTGGGCAAGAGTCGCGAACCGGCGGCGGCCCAGGCCCTGGTCAAGTCCCTGCGGGTGCTCGGCTCGCTCGGGGCGCGGCTGGAGGTGCTGAAGGCCCTGTCGCGCTTCGGGGGCATCGCGGGGGCGGAGCAGGCGGCGATGCAGAAGCTGCTCGACGTGGCCACCGTGGAGCAAGAGATCGAGGTGCGCGACCAGGCGCTGCAATCCCTGGCCAATGCCGCCGGCCTGGGTCGCGAGTACCTGGCGATGGTGGTCGAGTTCCCCGTCGACGACGCCGTTCGCAAGCGCGCCATGGAGCTGCACGTCGAGCAGAAGCAGCGCAGCGACGAGGCCTTCTACCGGCGCATGCTCGAGACCGAGCCCAAGACCGACGGCAAGCCGCGGGGCAAGGACAAGGAGGAGGAGCAGGAGGTCCGCCGGCTGCCCGAGGTGCGCGAGTTGGCGTTCATCGCCCTGGCCGAGTGGCTGAGCGTCGAAGAGTTGGTCCCGTCGGTCGAGGACTGGAGCCGCACCGTGCGGCGCACCGCCGTGCAAGAGCTGCACCGGCGCGGCGCCGAAGAGGCCTTCAGCGCCGCCGAGGGCATGTTCAAGCGCCGCGACGAGTGGCCCGAGAACCGCCTGGCCGCGGCGCGGGTGCTGCTCGAGATTGCGCGCGACGACTGGATCGGTGAAGTCGTCGACGAGGGCGGCCGGCGCGACGCATCGATGGAAGAGGTCCAGGGCTGCGCGGACCTGGTGGTCGAGTTCGGCGACGAGAAGATCTTCAAGGACATCGCCAAGCGCCTGGGCAAGGGCGGCACGCCGGAGAAGCTCTTTGCGATCCGCTCGCTGGTCGGCTACTCCGACAAGAAGGTCAGCAAGGCGCTGATCAAGCTGCTCGAGGACAAGTCGATGACCGTGCGACTGGCCGTGATCAAGACCATGGCCGACCGCGGCGACCCGTCCTTCCTGGAGACCCTGGACGAGGTCCTGGCCGACGCCCTCGAGGCCGCCGCCGACGAGAAGGCGGACGACTACTCGGAGCCGGAGTTCGCCCAGTTGATCGACTCGATCTCGCGACTGCGTACGGGCGACGAGGCCTGGAACGCGAAGCTGATCGAGTTCGCCGGCTCCGACCTGCAGGGCCTGCGTAACGCAGCGGTGCGCGTGCTGGGCAGCCGTTCGCCGGAGAAGTCGATGGCGCAGCTCGAGGCCGCCCTCGTCCACGAAGACTGGTCGACGCGCCTGATCGCCCTCGAAGCCCTGGAGAAGCTGCGCACGAAGGCCGTGGTCGGGTTGATGATCGCCCAGATCCAGAACGAGACCGGCCGCATGGCCGACGCCTTCGGCGACACCCTGTGGCGCTTGACGGGCCAGCCCTTCGCCAAGAACGGCCGCTCCTGGGCCGCCTGGTGGAAGGATCACGAGGGCGACTTCGAGCCGATCGATCCCAAGTCCCTGCGCGCCCTGGAGGAGGAGCGCGAGCGGCGCCGGTTGGAGGAGAGCTCCAAGGCCCCCGACTTCTTCGGGCTGCGGATCGAGAGCACACGCGTGACCTTCGTGGTCGACGTGTCGGGCTCGATGGAGGAGCCGACCCTCACGCGCTACGCCGGCGAGAAGGGCCCCAAGCGCATGGACGTCGCCAAGAAGCAGTTGGACCTGGCCATCGAGCGCCTGGACCCCGCCGCCCTGTTCAACATCCTGACCTTCTCCTTCGACGTGAACGGCTGGAAGGACGCGTTGACCCGCGGCTCGGTCGAGGCCAAGGCCGAAGCGTCCGAGTACATCTCCAGCCTGCGCGCCGGCGGCGGCACCAACCTCTATTCGGCCCTACAGGCGGCCTTCGACGACCCCGAGATGGACACCCTGGTCGTGCTCTCCGACGGCGAGCCCAGCGTCGGCGACATCACCGAGCCCGGCATGATCCGCGAGCAGGTCGCCACCTGGAACCAGGAGCGCCACGTGATCATTCACACCGTCCAGGTGGGCGGCCAGTTCAAGATCCTCGAGTGGCTGGCGAAGGACTCGGGCGGCGAGACGGTCGCGATTCCCTGAGTCGGGCGAGTTCGTCATTGGCGAGCTCGAACGAATCGGGATGTGGTCACGCGCGGGCTCAACTGGCGAAGCCCGCGCCTCTCGGGCCAGGGTGTCGTGAGAGTCGGGAACAGGGAGTGGGGGGCGAGTGATGGGGCACAAGCAGGTTGCGTGGGGCGGGCTCGCACTTGCCGCCATGGTCATGGTCGTTTGGGCGCTCGGCAACGGTCGACGAGGGATCGAGTCCGACGAAGAGCCGCCCCCGTACCTTGGCGGCCGTGGCGACGCCGTCCCGCTGAGTGACGCCGGCACCGGCCCTGCGGCCGCGAGAGCCGAGATGCGAAGTTCGGAGCTTCCAGTCGGCGCTCCAGAAGCTGCCCTGACAGGGCAGTCAGTGACCGGGGCGGTCGAGGTGGCGAAGGTGACTACCGGCCAACTCGGCGGTCGGTTCGAGAATGAAGCCGGGATCTACCTGGAGTCCTTCCACGGGTATGAGCCGGACCTCCATGGCTGGGCGTCCGTTTGGCAGCAGCTTGCATTCGAGGCCGAGCTCGTCGAGGAGTCGGTGCGCGAACAGGATGGAGCGCTGGTCGGAGAGTTCTCTGTAGGGAGCGAGGGCGTGACTGTCGGATTCGAGATAAGCGACGAGGGCTACCTGCTTCGCTGGAACGACGAGGCGGCCACGTCGTCTCATGGACAGGTGGACTTTCGATCATCCATCAGCTTTGCAGCCAGAGAAAGCGATCGCCTCGGTGATCTCTACGGCGCCGTTCAGCTGCGCCCTCGCGAGGGGCAGGTCTTTCACCGGGAGGGTCCCGTCGGCCACGGCTTCTACTTGGGTGAGGCGAAGTCCAATTCGACGACGATGATGCCAGCGTTCAACGGCGACGGGACCTACGGCTTGAAGATCGCTCCCTACGACGAGAGCAAGGCTGGAGCAGGCGGCTCCCAGGAAGCGGCCTATGACTGGTACTACAAGCTGAAGGCGATCGAGCAGGCAGGCGCCGACGACTGATTCGCTCGCCGGGGGACGTGTGGCGAGCGCCGATCGGTTCAGGGCAGCGCGGCCAGGTGTTCGGCGCGCGCCGCTCGATAGACCTCCCGCGCCGCATCCACGTTGAGCAGCGCGATGGCGAGCCCGACGATCAGGTCCGGCCAGGCGGACTCGACCAGGAGCGTGGCGAGTCCGGCGGCGATGATGGCGACGTTCGCCAGCACGTCGTTGCGGGCGGAGAGGAACGCGGCGCGGGTCAAGCTGCTCGTGTGGTGTCGATAGCGGGCGAGCATCAGCGCGCAGCCGAGGTTCACCGCGAGCGCTCCGGCGGCGGTCAATGTGAGGGTCACGGGCTGCGGGGGAGCCAGGGTTGTGAGCTTGTCCCAAGCGATCCAGAGGGTCGTCAGTCCGGGAACCAGCAGCAGGCCGGCGAGCACCATGCCCACCCGCGCCCGCCTACGAAGGCTCCAGCCCAGGGCCACCAGGATCAGCAGGTTGACCGAAGCGTCCTCGAGGAAGTCGACGCTGTCGGCGATCAGCGAGACCGACCCGATGCCGAGGGCCACGGCGAACTCGACGCCGAAGTAGGCGAGGTTGAGGAGCGCGACGGATCGGACGACGCGACGCAGCTCAGGGCCGTCTTCGGTGGTCGTCACGCGGCTGGCCCGGAGCGTCAAGTGCGAGCGGACACGTCGTGCTCGCGGCCGTGGACCTCGACGGTGACGTGGACCAGGCGCTCGTGTTCGGGCAAGAGGCGCTTGTAGTGCTCGGGCGGCTCGGGGGTAGCGGTGACCACGGACAGAATGGCCGAGTAGATCCCGGGCCCCACGGACCAGACGTGGAGGTCCGCGACCTCGGTGTCGGCGTCCTGCGTGATGGCTGTGCGGATCGAGTCGGTGAGGTGGGGCGGCGCCTGGCGGTCCAAGAGGACCTCGGCGGTGGCGCGCAGCAGGCCGATCGACCAACGAGCCACCAGCAGGGCTCCGACGACACCCATGGCCGGGTCCATCCAGAAAAGGCCCAGGTACTTGCCGGCCAATAGGGCGAAGATCGCCAGGACCGAGGTCAGGGCGTCCGCGAGCACGTGCAGGTAGGCGGAGCGCAGGTTGTGGTCGTGGTGGTGATGGCGATCCTCTTCATCTTCGTCGTCGTGCTCCCCGTGGTGGTGCCCGAGCAGGACGACGGACAGGCCATTCACCAACAGGCCGGCGATCGCCACGCCGATGGCCTGGTTGAAGGCGATGCCGACCGGCGAGAGGATCCTGGCGACGCTCTCCCAGGCCATCATCAGGGCGAACACCGCCAGCAGCACCGCGCCGGCGAACCCGGCCAGGGCGTTGACCTTGCCGGTGCCGAAGCTGAAACGCTCGTCCGCCGCGTGGCGTCGGGCGTAGACGTAGGCGAAGGCCGCGATGGACAGGGCGATGGCGTGCGAGGCCATGTGCAGCCCGTCGGCGAGCAGGGCCATCGAGCCGTAGGCGAGCCCCGCCCCGATCTCGACCACCATCATCAGCGCCGTGAGGGCGATGACGAGCATCGTCCTGGACTCGCCCGGCCGGCGCGCGTCCTGGCCGAAGGTGTGGTCGTGCTGCCAGGGGCGGAGTTCTCGAAAGGACATCTTGGTTGCCGGTTTGTCCGCAGTTTCGTGGCGGGCCCCGGACTCTACACCAACGCCAGTCGCGCTCCGTGGCGGGGACCGCGGACGGCGGGGCCGGCGCAGGAACGCGCCCCTGCGAACGAACCCGTCGCCCGGCCACCGTGGGCGTTCGCGAAGCGGATCCCCTTCTATCGGGGCACCGCGAACGCCTTGCTCGTGTTTAGGTTGCTCGGTCGCTCGACGCCCGCCATCGGCGGGACTCGTCCCATCACCGTTCGGAGCCTCCGATGATCCCGATTCTTGCCCTGCTCGCCTGCGCGCCGATTGCGGTCCCGCCGCAGACCTCCGGCTTCTCCCGCCTCGACCTGCCCCTGAACGGCAGCCCCGAGCGTGTGCTCGTGAGCAACCTCGATCCGGGGCCCACCGCGGACGTCACGGTCCTCGTCAACCGGGGCGTTGGCGTCTACGACCTGACGACCCTGGGGCTCACGGCCAGCGGGATCCAAGTGGAGGTGCTCCCCGGGCTGGCCCAACTCGGCTACATCGAGCAGTCGACCATGGCCGAAGCGGACTTCACCGGCGACGGGGTGCCCGACCTCGGACTCTCGCCGCTCTACGCGACCCAGAGCTACGTCGGCAACGGCGATCTGACCCACAGGCCGGGTCCGTTCCTGCCGACCTACGGCGGCAGCCAGCACGCGGTGGGCTTCACCGACGTGGACGGCGACGGAGACCTGGACTCGGTGCTGCTGGTGAGGGACTTCAGCAGTTGGTACCTGGACTACGGCTTCAACGACGGGACCGGCAGCTTCGCCGAAGGCTCCTTCGTCGAGCCGCCCGGCCTGCCCGATTTCGGCTCGCGCCTGCTGTTCGCCGATATCGAGGGGCAGGGGCGGGACTCGACCTTCGTCACCGGTTCGGCGGGCCTGTTTCGCAGCCACTGGCCGGCGGGTCCCAACGACGACGTGCTGCTGCTCGCCGGCGACTTCGCCGAGGTCGCGGCCGCCGATCTGGACGGGGTTTTCGGGCTCGACCTGGTGGTCTGCGGCCGCGGGATGAACGCCATCGCCGTGCTACTCGAGGATGGCGCCGGGGGCTTCGGGCCGCCCACGGTGCTCCCCGCCGGTGCCTTCCCCGAGAGCGTGGCCATCGCGGATCTCGACGGCGACGGCGACCAGGACCTCGCCGTGGCCAACCGCGACGGGGACAGCGTGACCCTGTTCTGCGGCGACGGCGCCGGAGGCTTCGTCAAGTGCGTGACCTACCCCGTGGGTCGTCGGCCCACGGACATCGCGGCCGGCGACGTGGACGGGAACGGCAAGGTCGACCTGGTGGTGACCTGCGCGACGAGCGGGGTGCTGTCGATCCTGCTGGCGTTCTGACGTCCGAGCAGTAGGCGTTCGTACGGTGCCAGGCACGAAACCGCCGCCTACTGCTCACTAGCGCCAGGCCCGCGCCGGGCGAATGCCCGTGCTGCGGCTCTCGAGCGTCGGACTCGTCGGGTACCGCTCCGCGCTACGCAGGTTCATGGGCGAGTTCCCGTAGCCCCCGCCCCGCGCGACGATCGGGTGGTCCGTCGGCACCTCGACGTCCGCCCCGCGCAGCCCGTCGCCGGGGCGCGCGGCGGCCTCGTCGTAGCGGAAGAAGCGGTCGCGGCACCACTCCCAGACGTTGCCCAGCATGTCGTGCAGACCGAACGGGTTGGGCCGGTAGCTGCCCACCGGGGCGTGGACCGAGTGCCCGTCGTCGAGCCACTCCGAGAAGGGCCAGCGGGCCTCGCCGCTGTTGGTCTTGGCGTACAGGTCGGCGATGTTGACGAAGCCGCCCAGGCTGTGCTCGTCGTCGCCGGTGGCCCAGACCGTGTCGCTACCGGCGCGGTTGGCGTAGTCCCACTGGGCTTCGGTGGGCAGGTCCAGGGCCAGGCCCGTGAGGGCCGCGCGGGCCTGGGTCCAGCTCACCCGCTCCACCGGGTTGGTGGGCCCGAAGCCGCGACCGCCGGCCATCGAGCCCTCGAGGTAGTCGCTGGGGTTGGTGCCGGTCCAACGCAGCCACTGCCCCTGGGTGACCTCGAACTTGGAGAGCAGGAACGGCTCGAGCCGCACCTGTTGCAAAGGACCCTCGTCCACCTGGAGTTGGGGGTCGTAGCGCGGCGCGTCCGGGTCGTCCGCCTGGGCCCCGACCGTGACCTCGCCACCAGGCAGCAGGAGCAGGACCAGCCCGCCCTCGGCGCTCGGCACCAGGTGCCCGGATTCGTCGCGCGCCGGTCGCGCGCCCGTCTCCACAGGCCAGAAGGCCTCCAGGCCCCCGTCGGGGTCGGGGCCCAGGGGCACCAGCCCCGCGATCGGTTCGAGCGTCAGCTCGGCGAAGCGCGGGTCCGCGGCCAGGCGCGCGAGGGCCGCGTCCCAGGCCGGGCGCTCGGCCGCGATCGAGCGCTCCACCAGGGTCCGCGAGCGCGCCAGGCGCGACGAGATGGCGGCAATGTTGCGACCGAAGGGACCCTGCGCGTTCAACTCGTCGAGCTCGCGCACCAGGTCCTCGAGTTGATCGGCACGCCAGGAGTTCCAGCCCAGGACGCCGCCGGCCTCCAACTCGTCCGGTGAGCTCGCGCGCCAACGCTCGAGGGTGCGCGCGTGCAGGTCCCGGCGCGAGTAGAGGGCTCGGGCCTCTGACAGCCAGCTCTCCAGGGGGCCCACGAGCGCAGGCCCCACGGGCCAGAGCTCGTCCGCCCGCTCGCGCAGCTCGGCCAGGTACTCCAGGTCGCCCAGGCGCTGGATCTCGCCCAGCTGCTCGCGATCGCGCAGGCTCGCCTTGACGAAGGTGGTCGCGGCGCCGACACCCACCAAGGCCAAGAGCACCGCCAGGGTCGTCTCCACCGGCCGGCGCCGCACCAGCTTCGAGGCGCGGTAGCCGAGCCCGTCGCCGCGGGCGCGCACGGGCAGACCTCTGAGCCAGCGGCGCAGCTCGTCGGCCAGCTCCGCCGCGGAGCCGTAGCGCCGCTCGGGCTCCTTGCGTAGGGCGGTGAGGCAGATGCGGTCGAGGTCGCCGGCGAGCTGGCGGCGCAGGGTGCGGGGATCGCTCGAGCGCGCTGCCGCGATGGCGCCGGCCTCGTCGCTGCGCCCGAACGCCGCGCTCGGCGCCTCGGCCGCCCGCTCGAGGATCTCGCGTTCCAACTCGCCGCGGCTGGTGGTGCGACGGCCGTGGGGCCGCTGGCCGCTGAGCAGCTCGTAGGCCAGCACCCCCAGGGCGAAGACGTCGGTACGCACGCCCACGGCCTCGCCGCGCAACTGCTCCGGCGCCGCGTAGGCCGGAGTCAAGGCCCGCTCGCCGGTCTCGGTCAGGCCGCCTGGGTCGTCCTCGTTCTCGAGCACCTTGGCGATGCCGAAGTCGAGCAGCCGCGGGCGCCCGTCGTCGTCGACGAGCACGTTCTGGGGTTTCAGGTCGCGGTGCACCACGAGTTGGTCGTGGGCGTGGGCCACCGCGTCGCAGACCCGCGCCAGGAGCTCGACCCGCTCGCGCAGGTTGCTGCGCCGGCGGTCGCACCAGGCGTCGATCGGCTCGCCCGCGACGAACTCCATCGCCAGCCAGGGCGCGCCGCGCTCGTCCTCGCCCGCGTCGAACAGGCGCGCGATGTCCGGGTGCTGTAGCCGCGCCAGGGTGCGGCGCTCGGCGTCGAAGCGCGCGAGCAGTCCCGACGTGGCCGGCCCCGGGCGCAGCATCTTCACGGCCACGCGCTGCTCGAAGGCGCCGTCGGCCCGCTCGGCTCGGTAGACCACGCCCATGCCGCCCTCGCCGACCACCTCGAGCAGGCGGTAGGCGCCCAGGCGGCGCGGCAGCTCCTCGGCCAAGAGGGGCGCCGCCGCCCGCGCACGGTCGACCTCGCCCAGGAAGGTCTCGGCCTCGTCGTCGGCGCGCAGGAGGTCGTCGAGCTCGGCGCGCAAGGACTCGTCCTGGCCGCACTCGCGCGCCAGGAAAGCCTCGCGCTCGGCCGGGGCCAGGTCGAGGGCTGCGTGGAACAGCTCCTCGACCCGGTCCCAGTCCGCTTCTTGCTCCATCCGCGGCATGGCAGTGCCTAAGGATGGCCGACGTTCAGGGCTGCGTCGAGCGCAGGGCGTTCGACAGGGCCACGTCCTGCACCGCGCCGAAGTCGAGCATGCCGACCTGCCAGTAGAGCTTCAGGCCGGGCGGCAGGCCGCCGGGCCAGAGCGGGATGTCGTAGGTCCACTCACCCTGGAAGTTCGTCGTCACGGGCACGTCCAGGGCCGAGGGCAGCGGGTGCACGATGCCGCCGAACAGCGGCACGGCCGAGTCGACGAAGCCCACGGCCATCAGGCCCGGGGAGTTGGGCGCCGCGTGGCTCAGGGACAGGGTGACCGGCGTGCCGGCGTCGAGGGTCGAGGTCGAGGTCAGCGCGGCCGCCCCGAAGCCCCCGGGCAGGCTGTTGCCCAGGCTGGTGAAGGCCCCGCTCTCCACGGCGGTGACCTCGGTGACCACGTTGCCGTCGTCGTCGCGACCGGTGACGTTGATCGAGCCCAGCTCGGTCGGGCCGGGCACGACCGTGGTGCCGCCGGTTCCGGTGTAGCCGGTGAAGAAGATCTCGTCGGGCCCGCCGGGGGGGAAGGATTCCTTGTAGGCGGTGACCAGCACGCCGGGCAGCGGGTTGCCGCCGCCGTCGACGACCTGCACGGTCAGGAAGCACGGACTCCCGATCGGGCACACCGGCACCACCGGCGGCAGCACCAGGTCGAGCTGCTTGGGCTTGTTGCGGCGCACCTTCATGGCCGGGTCCCCGAGCAGCAGGTACATCCAGGCGT
Organism: Engelhardtia mirabilis; assembly: GCF_007748095.1. NCBI lineage: Bacteria > Pseudomonadati > Planctomycetota > Planctomycetia > Engelhardtia > Engelhardtia mirabilis. The sequence goes on along the minus strand of NZ_CP036287.1, from coordinate 6,449,601 downwards.
TCTGCCAGGTGCTGTTCGGGTGCAGGAGCTCCATCTGGTCCTCGGCCCAGGCGATGGCCTGGCCGTGGGTCGTCAGGCCGTGGGTGAAGACCGCCTCGAACATCTTCTTGTCGAGGGTGTGGTTCTTGCTCGTGCCCGAGGCCACGGTCGAGCCGTAGTGGGCCACCGCGCCGTCGCTGGCCTCGAGCCAGGTCTCGGCGATGCAGTCGCTCCAGTTCAGGTTGGCGTTGGTGCAGGAGAAGGACCAGACCACCGGACGCTGGCTGTTGGTCAGCGGACCGATCGAGTCCTTGTGAAAGTTCTCGCCGGTGAGGTTCCAGCCGGACCAGGTGTTGGTGGAGCCGTGGCCGCGGTAGGCCACCAGGCCCACGTTCATGTCGATGTCGGCCAGCACGTCGGTGTTGTCGACGCCGAACACGCTGCCGTAGCGCTTGACGAAGCTCGGCTGCACCACGTAGGCCGCGTTCGCGACCTCCTCTTGGGCGCCCACGTACTTGCCCGGGGCGTCCTCCTTGTGCGCCACCAGCACCACGTCGCCGTAGTCGTGGGTCGCGGTCGCGTCGGTCTCGTAGTCGATGATCTTGGTCGTCTGGTGCGTGACGCCGGCCGCGTTGTCCACCGACAGGCGACCCACGAAGACCTCTTCGTCCAGGTCGCCGATGCCGCCGGGCGAGCCGTAGCGGTCGTCGCCGTCGATCAGGCCGGGGGTGGCCGAGGGACAGAAGGGGATCACGTCCACGTCGCCGACCAGCAGGCAGTAGTGGTCGAAGTTCGCCGCGCCGGCCTGGTACCAGGTGTCGATCGCCCCGCGGATCTCGCCGCAGGTGACGAAGGGCAGGGACTCGAGGGTGATCACCGTGACCGCGTAGCCGGTGCTCTTGCGGTACTGGATGAAGGTCTCGAGGGCGTCCAGGTAGGCCTCGGGCGTGACGATCAGGTAGCGACCGTCGTAGCTGGTGCTGTTGCCCTGGATCCACGGCGCGGCGGTGGGCCAGTTGGGGCAAGAGGCCTCGGCCAGGGCGAGCTTGTCCAGGGTCAAAGGCGGCGCGACGACGGGCGTGCCCTCGTGCCGGAAGGAGTAGGTCGTCAGGCGGTTGACGACGAGCTTCTTCGCGACCGGGTTGTAGTCGACCGGGAAGAGCTCGACGAGCGAGGTCGGGATCGCGCCGAAGGTCTTGCGGACCGGCGCGATGGGGGTGCCGTCGAGGGTCGGGAAGCTGGCGTTGGTGGCGTAGATCGCCGCGTCCTTCTGGAACACCTCGGGGCTCCCGTTGGGATCGCCGGGACCCGGGTCACCGCCATCCAGGGCCGGGATCGGCTCCGGGTAGAGGGTCATGGAGAAGCTCTGCTGGTCACCGGGGGCGACGGAGACCCCGAGCAGGGTCGTGTCCATCACGTCGGTGGCCACCGCCAGTCGCGTGCGCATGGCCGGCAGCTCCGGGGCGCCGGTCTGGCCCAGCTCGCCCATGCCGGGGAAGGTCAGGCGGCGGTAGGCCACGTTGTCGGGGCCGACCACGGGCTCGGACCAGTAGCCGAAGATCTCGAGCTCGAGGGTCGTCGAGAAGGTGTTGCTGGCCCCGGGCACGAAGCGCAGCTCGGCGGGCTTGCCCGCCGGGACGCCCGCGACGAGCGGGACCCAGGTCTGTTGGGCGGCGGCCGCCCCGGCGAGGGCCAGGGGCGCGGAGAAGGTCAGGAAGGCTCGGGTGTTCATGGCAGGGCTCTCGGATCGGGCCCGCGGGACAGGGCGGGCCTCCAGACCCCCACGCCGGAAGACGCAGCGGGAGCCGACAGGAAATCCGATTCTCCCAGGGATGGGCCAGGGCGCAACCGCGGGACGGCTGCCGGGGGGGCGACCCGCGCGATGCGGGGTCCCCGCCGGGGTTCGTGGCTCCGCGGAGGACGCCTCCGACCCTCAGTACAGGTCCTTGCCGTAGCCCGGGCCGTAGTACCTGGCGAGCTCCTCCGGCGACTCGTGGCGACGCTCGAGCGCCCCGGCGATGGTGGCGCGGCTGGGCACGAGCTCCGGCGCCCAGGTCCCGGGGTCCCAGAGGTCCGAGCGCAGGAAGGCCTTCGAGCAGTGGTGGAAGACCTCCTCGACCACCACCTCCAGCGCGAGCTGGGGGCGGTGTCCCTGGACGCGCATCCGGTCGAAGTAGAGCGCCTCCCGCAAGAGCCGCGCGCGCCCGTTGATCCTCAGGGTGTCGCCCCGTCCGGGGATGAAGAAGATCAGCCCGACGTGCGGATTCTCCAGGACGTTCCGGAAGCCGTCGGCGCGACGGTTGCCGGGTCGTTCCGGCAGGACGACGGTGGTCTCGTCGAGGACCAACACGAAGCCCGGCGGGTCACCCTTGGGTGAGACGTCGCACCTGCCGTCGGCGCTCGACGTGGCCACCAGGCAGAACGGCGAGCGCGCCAGCCACTGGCGGTCCAGCTCGTGCAAGCGATCACGCACCTTGTCGCGCGCCGCGGGCGCGACGGGGCCCAGGACCTCCCGCAGCTCGTCGGCGTCGCGGACCTCGCGGATGGAGTCGTGGTCGGTCATGGCGTGGACGATACGCGGTCGCGCGCATCGATGTCGCCGATCGACGGAGCGAGTGACTCCGAGCCGTCCTCAGTTCCCTCGTCGCGTCCTGGCGGGCGCCGCGTGGCTGAGCAAGCGGCGCCCGGCGACTCTGCTACTACTGGCCGTACTGCAACAGCACGGCGTTGCTGACCGTCCAGCCAAGGGGCTGGCTGACGTCGAGGGTGGCGCATTGCACCACCAGGTCGATGGCCGTGGGCTGACCGAGGACGGTCAGGGCGAGGTCGCCGTCGCCGTCGGTGCTGAAGGCGAACAGCCCGCTCGGGAGCAGGCCGGTGCCCGAGACGAAGGTGCCGCCGAGCAGGCTCAGGTCCGGGTTGCCGGGCAGCGAGAGCGCCAGGAAGGTCGGCTTGACCTTCACGTCGGTCTCGAGCAGCAGGGTGTTGAGGTCGAGGGCCGTCGCGAGGCCCTCTCCGCAGACCTGCAGCTGCGCCGAGCCCGGCCCCTGCGAGCCGAGGTCGGTCTGGCAGGTCAGAGGGGGCAGGGACTCGAAGCGAGCAATGCTCTCGGGCTTCGACGGTCCGCCTTGGTAGTGGACGCTGCGGACGCCATCGGAGGACAGCTTGAGGTAGCCGAAGGGGTAGGAGAGCTCGTCGACGAAGCCCTGGTCGGTCCACGCCCCTCCCGCGAGCTCGTAGCTGCGCGGATGGGGGCTCGCTCCGACGAGCAGGCGGCCGGCGGCCATGTCGACGCTGAGTCCGAAGAAGTAGGAAAACTCGGGCTCGGGCACCTGCAAGAGGGCCTCGACGACCCATGCACCGTCCTGCTGAACGAAGGAGTAGACCGCTCCTCGCTTCTCCGTGGAGGCGCCGTCCGCCTCGTAGTAGTGAGCCCCGACCGCGACGCGTCCGTTGTCCACGGCCACGTCGGAGGCGAACTCCCCGTTGCCGCTCTGAGGGAAGGGAAAGAGGGTGTCTGCATGGGTCCACGACCCGCCGCCACCCGTGTAGATGTGCACGGCCCCGACGTCGCCCGAAGGCGGGAACGCATGGGGTTGGGTCACGGCCAGGAGCCCTCCGTCCATGCTGAGCTCCGAGCCGAAGCCGGAGCCGTCGATCGGCGGCGCGAGCGAGGTTCCGAGGACCCAGCTCGAGCCGTCCCACTCATAGACGTGGACGGCCCCCTTCCACACCCCCGTGCCGGCTTGGTTCGCGTCCGAGACGACGAGCACGTCGCCCTCCAGCGCCAAGTCGTAGCCGCCAAAGCTCCCCTCGCTCTTCGGCGCGGGCGAGGTGATCGTCGATCCGAGCTGGCCCCACGTGGTCCCGTCCCACTCGAAGACGATCACGCCGTTGGCGCCGCCGTTGACGATGCTGAGGGATACCGCGAGGCGATCGCCGTCGAGTTCCGCGTCGAGGAAGCGGTGGATGAGGTCCTCACCCAGGACGTACCGGTCGAGGGTGAGCTCGGGCACGGCCTGCCAACCGACGAGCGGCAGGAAGCGGGTGAACTGCACGAATCCGTACTCAGCGAAGACCGCCCACTCGCCCTCCACGTCGCCGCGGGCCGAGTTGTCGAAGTCGTAGACGAACTCCACGACGGGCAGCGACTCGCCGCCGGCGCTCGAAGCGTCGGCCGGGGGGCTGAGGGGGGCGGCGGCCAACAGGGCGGCGGCGAGGGAGGTCTGGCAAGTCATGGCGCTCTCTCTCAGGGACCTGGTTGAGGTGGATCGCGGGAGTGAGGGGGCCTGGCCCCTTGACGCGTCGCGTCTCCCGTCGGCGACCCATCCGGCAGGGCTCCGGTCGCCACCTCATGAATCCCGCGAGAATTCGTGCGAGCGGTGGCGACGGGGCGGGCGTCCGACGGCCGGGAGGGTAGCAGCGACCGACTCCCAGCGGGCTCGGCGCCGGCCTCGCAAGGCCCGCCCAGAGGCCCGGTTGGCAGTCTGGAGCGCCCCCCGCATGATCCGATTGCGTGGCGAACGACCTCGAGGACAGCATCCGCGAGCTTGTCGACCGGAGCACCCGCGGTGACCCACGCTCCGCCGAGGAGCTGCTGCCGGCGCTCTACGAACAGCTGCGCCAGCTCGCCGCCGCGCGCGTGGCCCGCACGCCCCCGGGCAACACGGTCCAGGCCACCGAGCTGGTCCACGAGGCCTGGATGCGCCTGGTCGAGAACGGCGACCCCGGCTGGGACGGCCGCGGCCACTTCTTCGGGGCCGCCGCCCGCGCGATGCGGAACGTCCTGGTCGATCGCCAGCGGGCGCGTGGCGCCGTCAAGCGCGGCGGCGACCGCCGGCGCGAGGAGCTGGACGGGCTGATCCATGTGGACGGCGCGCCGACCGCGAGCTGACCGACGCCGCCCTCGCTCGGGAGGGCCTCTCGGCCGATGAGCGCGCACGGCGCGCGGCTGCTCTCGACCTCGAGCTGCGATCGATCGATGTGGCCGACCTAGGCCGCGAGTTCACGCGCCTGACCCAGCTCGAACCCGCCCGCGACCTCCTGGCGCGAGCGGACTCCTTGTCCCCGAAGACGCGCGTGCTCCTGCTCTCCAACCTCGGGCAGAGCTATCGACTGGCGGGCTTCCTCGACCAGGCGACGGCCGTCGCGGAGATGGGTCTGACGTCGGTCGCACCGGCGCCGCCCGCTTCCACCGCGAGTGGTGCGGACCCGGATGCGAGCCTCTTCGCGATGCTGGCCGCGGCGCAGGCCGCGACCGCCTCGGGAGCGCAGGACGAGGCCCTCCGGTTGTGGGAGTCGTACCTCGAGACGGCGCGCGGGGTCGTCGCCTGGGACGATCACCGCTGGCTACGCGGTCAGGTGGGGCTGGCGCAGACCCTCAGCCAGAAGGGTGAGGCGGGCCGCGCGCGGTCGATCCTGGAGCGCTGGACGGACCCGACGATCGCGGCCCTCGGGCCCCTGGACCCGTCGTCGTTGGTCGCCCGCCGGCTGCTCGGTTGGGAGCGCCTCCGCACGGGCGACACCGCCGATGGGATGGAACTCTTGACGGCCCTGCGCGACGAGCTCGAGAGCAGCGAGCGCCGCGCCGAGCTGTGGCCGTCGCTGGCCGCCATCCACAACACCATCGGCGTGGCCCACATGCAACTCGGTCAGCTCGACGGGGCCCTGTCCGCGCACGAGGCCGACTTGGCGATCGCGATCGAATTCCAGGGGGCCACCCACCCCGACACCCTGACGAGTCGGGTCAACCTGGCCGGGATGGCCGTCGACGCCGGGCAGGTCGGGCGGGCGCTCGAGCTCCTGCGCGAGGTGGTCGAGGCGCCGTCCGACGAGTCGGTGCAGGCCCTCCGGATCCAGGCCGCGGCATGGGCCGAGCTGGGCTGGCTCTACGACAGCTCGGACCGCCCCGACGACTCGGTCGCCGCGGCCCTGAGGGCCCTCGACCTTCGCGCGGAGGCCCTCGGCCCCTCCGATCCGTACACGGCCCAGTCCGTCGGCACCGCGGTGACGCTGATGGTCCGGGCGGGCCGGCTCGAGGAGGCGCTCACCCTGGATCAGGACTGGAGGGCTCGCTTGGGTGACGGGGTCGACGCGGCGATGCTCGCGCGCATCGAGCTCGGTCTCGGGCTCGCCCACCTCCGAGGTGGAGGCTTCGACGAGGCGCTCACCAGCCTCGAGCGCGCCCGCGACCTGCGACTCGCGCTGGGTCTGCAGACTGCCTCTGTCGACAGCATGATCGGTGAGGCACGCCTTCGATCGGGAGACGTGGAGGGTGGCTTGGAGCTCTTGACGGGCACACTGGGCGTGCTCGAGCGACAGCGGAGCCTGCGGTACCCCGAGGCCCTCGAGGTTCTCGCCGACTACCACGACTCGGTGGGGGACTCGGGCGCTGCTGCCGGCTATCGATCGCGGCTCGAGGGACGCTGAGCCGCGCTCGATGCGGATCGACGGGGAGGCGCCGGGAACTCGGGGCGTCGGTCCCGAGCGGGAGCGCGGGCCTCGATGCACGCGCGTCGGGCGGCGACGCGGGCCTCGGCGTCGTCGCCGGCGGCGTACCAGAGGGTCTCGGCGGCAGTCGCCGGGTCGCCGAGGTCCGTGGTGAGCTCGGCCAGGCGCGTGGCCGCCTCGGTCGCAGCGGCCGCGCGGTCCTCGACCCGGAAGCGCCGCGCGATGGGGTGCACGGTGTCCCACAGGCGCACCGTGCCGTCGCCGGACCCCGAGTAGAGCAGCTCGCCGTCGTCGGACCAGACCAGGTCGAGGACGTAGTCGTCGTGGGCCGGGAGGGTGACCTGGGTCGTGAAGAACTCCGTCTCGAGGATCCGCACCTCGCCGCTGCGCATGCCCAGGGCCAGGGCCCGCCCGTCGGGGGACCACTCCACCGCCAGGACCTCGCCGGCCGGGATCGGCGGCCGCTCGGCCACGGGTGAGCCGTCGTCGCTACGCACGACGACCAGGCTCGCGGGTTGGCCCGCGACGAAGCCGGCCGCGAGCAGCTCGCCGTCGGGGGAGACGTCGAGGCCGCACACCAGGGCCGGCTCGAGACCCTCCACTTCCCACTCCAGCGCCAGGGGGCGTGCCACGCCGGCGAAGGACGAGATCGGCTTGGCGACGTACAGGCGCTTCCCGTCGGGGTGGAAGACCGTGCGTCCGTTGAGGGTCGGCGCGCGCCGTCCCGTCAGCTCGGCCATGTCGGCCGTCAGCGCCGAGGGGACGTTGGCCAGCTCGCCCGCGGCGCGCTCGGGCCCACGCTCGACCGCACCGCTCACCAGGTCGAGCCGCCGCGCGCTCACCGGCGCCCCACCGCCGCCGTCGGTGAACACCAGGTACCGGCCGTCGGCGGAGAAGTCGAAGAAGCCCAGGATCGCGTCGTGGTCTCGCGGGGCCTCGAGCGGGAGGCGGGTGAGCAGCTCGCCGGTCCACCCGTCGTAGAGCCCGATCGTCCGACCGAATGGCGCCGCGGCCGCCACCAGCCCGCCGTCCGGCGACACCGCGAGCCAGTAGACGTAGCTGCCGAGCTCCTCGAACGCGGTGAAGCGCCGCTCCTCGTCACCCTGCGTGTCGACCACCCACGGCGCGTCCGAGTCGAGGGCGGCCAGGACAGCCATGCGACCCTCGGGGCCGAGGGCGAGCTTGCCCGCGTCGTTCACCTTCAACCGCCGCTCGCCGAAGTCGAAGCGGATCCGCCCGTCGGTCGGGTCGAGGAGCAGGACGCCGCCCCGCGCCCCCTGGAGCGCGAGCGACGACCCGTCGGCCGACCAGGCGAGGGTCGACAGGGTGTCGAAGGCCTGCCCGGCGGCGTCGAGCCCGAGCTCGCCGAATCGCCCCAGCTCCTCGCCCGTCCCGACGTCGAAGATCCGCAGCTCCACTCCGTCGAAGCTGGCGACCCGCGAGTCGTCGGGGGATACGAGTACCGCCTGCACGGTGCGGTCGTGTGGCCGCTCCCAGGCGAGGGTCCCGTCCTCCAGATCGAAGCACTGCAGCAGCGCACCCACCCCCCAGGCCAGGAACCGACCGCCGGGGGCGATGCTCGCCGGGCCTCTGCGTTCTTGGGTGAAGACGAGCCATTCGCCGGTGGTCGGCGACCGGGACCGGATGCTGCTGACCCGGTCGCCCTGGACCCGATCGGCGGTCGAGCTGGGCACGGAGGGGACCCACGGGGGGGCGTCGAGCACGATCGTCTCGACGACTGCTCCGGTCGTGTGGTCGACGAGCTTGGACTCGCTCCAGTGGTCGGTCCCCGGCGTCTCCCCCCAGACCAGGATCCGGGCGCCATCGAGGGCGCCCACGGCCTGGCCGGGATAGCGGCCGACTTCGCGCGGCGTCCGCGGCCGCGCCAGGTCGACCCGATGGAGCGAGATCTCGTTCGGGTGGTAGATCGGGACCACGAGGTGGCGCGCGTCGGCCAGGAAGTAGTCGCCGAAGCTGATGCCGTCGGCCGCGACGTCGTCGACCGCGAACGTCAACGGTGCCTGGCGTCGCAGCCAGGCCCAGGCCCACCCGCGATCGACCTCGTCGATCGACTCGAGGATCTCGCGCGCCCGCCAGGGGTCGGCGCCGACGATCACCTGCAGGGACTGGAGGAGGGCCGAGAGGCTCTCGACGTCGCTGCGCTGGGCGAGCTCCCGCTCGCGCTCGGCCTCGGCGCGCGCGCGGCCCTCGAGCACGGCGAAGCGCAGGACGGCGGCCACGGCGACCAGGCCGACGACCAGCGACGCGACCACCGCGGGCCGGCGTCGGGCGAAGCGGCGCAGGCGGTAGGCGGCGCTCGCCGGACGGGCCTGGATCGGCTCGTGGGCCAGGTGGCGGCGCAGGTCGGCGGCGAGGGCGGCCGGCGTGACGTAGCGCCGCTCGGGCTCGATCGCCATCGCCTTGGCGACGATGGTGTCGAGGTCGCCGCGCAGGCCGCCGTCGAGCGCGGCCAGGCGCCGGGGCTCGCGCTCGCCGAGGACCCGGATGGCGGCGGTCAGGGACAGGCCGGCCAGGTCGTGGGGCAGGCGGCCGGAGAGCAGCTCGTAGAGGATCACCCCCAGGGCCCACACGTCGGCCGCCGGTCCGACGGCGGTCGGGTCGCCGCCGAGCTGCTCGGGTGCCATGTGGGTCACCGTGCCGAGCAGCTCGCCCTGGCCGGTGTGGATCGTCGACAGCAGGGCGTCCGTCTCGCTCGCCCGGGCGATGCCGAAGTCGAGCACCTTGGGCCGGCCCGCCGCGTCCACCAGCACGTTGTCGGGCTTCAGGTCGCGGTGGACGATCCCGCGGTCGTGGGCGTGCTGGACCGCGTCGCAGACCTCGGCCACCAGCTCGAGCCGCGCGCGGCGGTCGAGGCCGGCGCGCTCGGCGTAGTCGACCAGCGGCAGGCCCTCGACCAGCTCCATGGCGAACCACGGCTGCTCACCGTGGCCCTGGTCGACGGTCTCGGCGGCGTAGACCTGCGCGATGCCCGGGTGGTGCAGCCGCGCGAGCAGCTCGGCCTCGCGCCGGAAGCGCCGCAGGCGCGCGCCGTGGGCGTGGGCGGGGTGCAGGACCTTGAGCGCGACGCGGCGGCGGGGGCGGGCCTGCTCGGCCTCGTAGACCACGCCCATGCCGCCGGCGCCGATCCGGCGCAGGATCCGGTACGGGCCGATGGCGTCGGGCAGGGCCGGTTCGTCCTCGTCGCCGTCGAGCAGGGGCGCGAGGTGGTCGCGCAGCCCGCCGCCATCGACGGGGTTGCGCGGACTGTCGTGGGAAGCGAGCAGCTCCTCGACCTCCCGCCGCAGCTCGGCGTCGTCGGCGCAGGCCGCGTCGAGCAGGCGCGCGCGCTCGTCTCCGGCGAGGGGGAGGGCGCGGGCGAAGACCTCGGCCAGACGCTCGTAGCGGGTGCTGTCCAAGGCTCAGGGCGTCAGCGGGAACCTCACGCGATCGGTCTCGACCGCGTTTCCGGTCGAACCGGCCATCTCGGGCAATGGGTGTTTCTTCGGGACCAGGACGAACAGCCCGCTGCGCTTCTACACCAACGACGGGGGCGCCGATGCTTCGCTGCTCACCGACGGGACGTTTGAGGTCAGGGTGCTTCGAATCCTCGGCGGCGCGGACATCGTCGAGGGCTTCGACTCCACCGAGGCCCTCGAGCCCGGAACCGTGGTGGTGATCGACGCGATCAACGCCGGCGAGCTGATCGCCAGCAGCGAGGCCTACGACCGCAAGGTCGCCGGCATCGTCTCCGGCGCGAACGGCGTCAACCCGGGCCTGCACCTGGGCCAGGACGGCGTGCTCGACGGCGAGTTCCCCGTGGCCATGAGCGGCCGCGTATGGGTCAAGGCCTCGACCGAGAACGGCGCGATCGCGCCTGGCGACCTGCTCACCACCGCCGCCCTCGCCGGCCACGCCATGAGGGCCACCGACGACGCGCGCGCGAACGGCGCCGTGATCGGCAAGGCCATGTCCGCGCTCGACGCCGACGCGGGGCTGGTGCTCGTCCTGGTCAACCTGCAGTGAGGATCGGTTCCATGACCCTTCGAACTGCTCTGACCACCCTCCTCGCCTTGGGCGGCCTCGCCGCCGCGGGCCTCGCCCAGGACGGCGCCGACCGCCTGCCTTGGCACGGCAAGCACGGGCCGCTCGTGCGCGGCGACGGGTCGCCTTGGCGCCCCGAGCTGCAGCTCGAGCTGACGCTGCCCCAGTTCGCGAGGCCCGAGCCCTTCCGGACCGTCCTGCCCTTCGACGGTGCGTGGGTCGAGGTCGACCTGGTGCCCCACTCGATCCGCACCCCCGATTTCAAGCTCCTCGAGCGCGGCGCCGACGGAGTCGTGCGCGAGGTCGTCCCGCCGCCGTCGCGCCTGTACCACGGCGAGATCGTCGGTCGGCCCGGCTCCGAGGTGCGCGCCACGCTCGACGAGCTGGGCCGCCTGTCGGCCACGCTCGAGACGGAGACGAGTGCCTGGTACGTGCAGCCCCTCGACGACTTCGTGCAGGGGGCCGGGCCCCGCTCGCACGCCGTCTACTCCTACCTCAACATCATGGCCAGCCCTGGACGTTGCGGCGTCGACGACGCGTCGTCGGCTCCGTGGGCACCCGAGCGGCAGGGTGGGCACGGGTCACCGGCCCACGGCTCGCCCGGGCACGTCCACGGCCGTGGTGCTGCGCGTCCGGACCGCGAAGACGACGGGCCGCTCGTGGCCAAGACGGTGTCGTACCGCGCCGCCGGCGTGGCGTGCTATGTCGACAACCAGTACTTCCAGTGGGCCGGCAACTCGACCAGCGCGGCGGTCAACGACATCGAGGCCCTGCTCGACCAGGTGACCTCGGAGTACGACGACAACGGCGTCAACCCGTTCAAGTTCAACTTCGCCGGGGCGATCCTCGAGGTCTCTCCGGGCAACCTCTACCCGTCCACGGATGCAGCGAGCCTGTTGTGCGAGTTCCGGACCGACTGGAAGAACAGCGCCAACTACGGCTTCGACGCCGAGTTCGGGCACCTCTTCACGGGACGTGACATTGACGGCTCGACGATCGGTATTGCGACCGTCGGAGTGACCTGTGGTACGAACAACAGTGAGAGCTGCCCCGACGTCATCAACACCCTGGCTCCGGGGCTGTCCCAGACGACCTTCAGCTCGAACATGAAGTTCCGAGGCTGGCTGACCGCCCACGAGCTCGGTCACAACCTGGGCGCGAACCACCTGGGGAGTGGCCTGTTCGAGACCTGCTCGGGTGACTCGTGCCAGATCATGTGTCCGTCGATCGATACGATCGGTTGCGCCCTGATCGGGATCAGCTGGAGCCAGTCGACGGTCCCCGTGATCAACGCGGCGACGGCAGCGTCCTGCTTCGACCCCGCCAGCGGAACCGTCTACGCGAAGTCCGTCGACCCCGTCCCCTACCCGGACGGGACCGAGCCGCTCCCCTTCGCGTCCGTCTCCGCGGCGCTGCCCCACGTGGCGGCCGGCTGGACGCTCGCGCTCTATCCGAACGTCTTCGGCGAGTCGGTCCTGGTCCTCGACCAGCCGATGACGATCACGACGACGGGTGGCGTGGCGACGATCCAGTAGCGGCGATCCGGAGTTGCACACCTGGTTGTTCGGCAACAGCGAGGTGTGCGACTCCGCCCTGTTGGCGTCTTGCCGGTCCTACGGCACCAGCTCGACCTGCAGCGCGTTCGAGATCGCGAAGCCCCCGGGGAGGGTGGCGTCTGCGGCGACGGCCTGGAGGTAGAGGGTGGCCGGCACTCCGCCGAGCACCAGGGGCAGGTGCAGCTCGCCCGTGGCGTCCGCCTGGAAGGGCAGCAGCAGGGCGTCGGGACCGAGGACGATCGTGCCGCCCAACAGCGGCGCCGGCTGGAACAGGAACGAGACCCCGACGGCCAGCGGCGCGCCGGGCGCGGCGCCCACGAGCTCCAGCTCAGCGGTACCGACCCCGTCCAGGGGGCTGCCGCACAGGGTCGCCGCGAGGCTCCCCGGGCCGCCGAAGCCCAGGTCGGCCTGGCAGACCGGGCCCTGGCCCGGCAGCACGTCGATGCCCGGCACCAGGTCCGACGAGCTGTTCTGGTTCCGGAGGTCGAAGGCGACCACCCGCAGCCGCACGTCGTCCAGACCCTGGGTCGGCGGCAGGGTCCAGGTGTAGCTGGTCTGGGTCGGCGGCAGGTCGCGGGCGAAGGTGCGCCAGCGCTTGCCCCCGTCGGTGGACGCCTGGAGGTTGAAGGCCCGCAGGCCCTCGTCGTCGGAGGCGAGCCAGGTGATCGTCACGTCGGAGCCGCCCACCCAGGCCTGGCCGCTGGCCGGGGAGGTGAGCGTCACCGTCGGCGGCGCGTCCGCGATCAGGGCGTCGGGGCGCACCGAGAAGTAGTCGCCGAACATCCACTTCTGCCGGTTGGTGGTGCTCTTCTTGACGATCCCGAAGCGGGCGCGGTCGGTGCTCGTGATCGGCAGGTCGCACCACAGCTCGGTCGAGCCCAGGGGGATCCAGGTCTCGGTCGCGTCCATGATCACCCACAGCTCCGGGTCGCCCTCGATGATCCCCGGCGTGGTGTAGGCCCAGCCGGGCGCGTCGATGCGCACGCCCGGGGCGAAGGACTCGCCGGCGTGGTCGGGCGAGACGACGCCCTCGGTGGGCTCGTCGGCGTTGTCGAGGATCACCAGGCCGACCGAGTCCATCGTCCGCTGACCTGCGTCGTCGACGGCCTCGACGATGAAGTAGGGCGAGGAGTTGAACAGCCCCACGTCGGGCGCGACGTAGTCGTAGGTCGTCTGGTCGCCGGGCAGCACGTCGATCAGGGACCAGGTGCTGGGGTGCTGGCTGATCGGGGAGTAGTAGATGCGGTGCTCGGCCACCTGGTGGTCGTCGAAGGACTCCCATTCGATGAAGACGTGGTCGCCCGGGTCGAGGGTCAGGCCGTTGATCTGGGCCTTGCCCTGGTGGCCGACCAGACGGATCACCGGCGGCAGGTCGGGCGCGGCGGGCGGAGCCGTGAGGAACGGGAGCACGTCGACGTCGTCCGCCCCCGACCCCTCCACGCTGTCGCCCGCACCGCCGGGGTTGTCGGGCTGCTGCGGACCGCTGGCGTCACCCCACCAGATCCACTCCATCACGTCCGAAGAGGGGTCCTCCGCGACCATCCCGACGACGTTGCCGGCCACGACGTTGGGGCTGTCGGGGCTCGAGAAGTTGGCGCCGCCGGCGTTGGTCGTCTTGACGCCGATCTGGTTGCCCTCGACCGTCGTGGAGCGCGCGACGAGGACCCCGCCGGAGGTCGCGATCATGCCGATCTCGCAGCCGCGCACGATGGTGTTCCAGACCCACAGGTTCGACTGCACGGTCTGGATGCCGAAGTCCGCGTCCTCGACGACGAGGTTCGCGAGGACCCGCGCCGAGACGTAGAGGCCGCCCCAGGTGCTGGTGGGGTCGAGGGCGCCGAAGGTGATCGGCTGGGTCGGCGTGCCCTGCGCGCGGCCAGGGCTGAGCTTCGTGCCCGGCCCGGAGAGCACCGTCGTACCCGGCTCGATGACCATGCCGCCCATCGAGACCGTGGCGTGCCACGGGAGCCCGAGATTCGGCCAGTAGCCGCCGCCGAGCGCGTAGACCGCGTTCACGTCGTTGCCGGCCTGCGGCACGTTCGCGTCGAAGTGCAGGCCCGCGGCGGCGATGGGGTAGTCGCAGCCCAGGATCGTCACGTCCGGCCCCAACCCGCAGGCGTAGCCGGTCAGGACCACCCCGGCCCCGGCTGCGTCGAGCACGGTCAGGCCGTCCACGTAGACGCCGTCGGGCGACGCCAGGCGCAGGCCGTCGGTGGGCGAGTCGTGGACGGTGACCCCGTCGGCGTACACGTAGCCGCCGCACCAGATCAGGCCGCGGTCGCAGGTCACGTCCTGGAGGAAGGTCTGCGCCTGGGGTAGGTACATCGCAGTGCCGACCCCGTCGTCGAGGACCAGGACGTCCTGGAGCAGCACTACCGGCAGGACGTGGTCGTAGGCGGTCGGGCCGTCGTCGTCCTGGCTCAGTTGCCCGGCGTCTCGCGTGTCGAGGGTCGAGTGGCGCAGGACGAGCCTGGAGCCCACCTCGCTCATGGCGATCGGCAGGTCGAGCACCGCGCCCTCGAGCTCGACCTCGCCCGCGATGGTCATGGCGTAGGGCGCGAGCTTGTCGGAGTGGAGCGAGATCGGCGCGGCACCGGCGGCGAAGCCCTCCAGGCGCCCCTCGACGATCAGGCTGTGGTCGCCGAGCTCGATGTGGACCCCGGGCTCGACCGCGACGGTCGCTCCGGCGGGGATCACGATCTCGGTGCAGAGCTCGTAGGGCGACCCCGAGGCGGGCCAGACCGTGGTCTGGCCGACGACGGGGGTCGGCGGGGCGTTGCACGGAGGAGCCGTGGCGGGCCCCACGTGCAACTCGTCGACGGCGACGAAGGAGACGGCGCTGCAGCTCGACACGGACCAGCCGCACTCGGCCGGCACGTGGAAGCGCAGGGCCAGCCGGCCGGGGCCGGGCACCTCGGCCTCGAAGGCGCTCCAGGCCTGGGTGGGGATCGGGTCGATCGCCGCGAGGAGCGTCGTGAAGTCGCCCACGTCGGTGGCGGAGGTCCCGGTGCCGATCCCGCCGGTGGGCGAGTAGCGGACCTCGATGCGCGTGTCGTTCTGCGGGGCCGGGTTCTCGCGGGCCCACAGGGTGATCGCATCACCGGCGGTCTGGCCGGGCACCTGCGGGAGGATCGCCCAGGTGCTGATGGGGCCGCCGTTGAAGGTGTCGGTCGCCTTGCCGTTGGCCGCCAGGTAGTGGTCGCCCGCCTGGGGATCGAAGGTCCAGACGAAGCTCTCCAGGACCGGCCCGTTGAACCAGGCGTTGCCCACCACGGGCTCGCTCTGGTTGCGGAAGGTCCAGCCCTTGGCGATCAGGTCCGGCGGTCCCGGCGCGCCGAAGTTGGGCCCGGAGTGCTCGAAGGGCTCGTGGAAGTCCGCCTGACCGAAGGCGGCGGGGGCCAGCGAGAGGAGGACGGCGACGGGGAGGGCAGGGATCTTCATGGTAAGTGGGTTGGGGACGACGGGTCGCTCCGATGCGCCGGCAACTCGCGTTCCACCTGCCCTTGGCAGCGCCGTGGCCCCCGCTGGCCCCGCTGGCGTCCAGAACCTGGATCCAGTCCGGGATCGAGAGCCGCAATGCGGAGTCGCAGACCTTGCAGCTCCGTTCCGGCGGGCTACGGCCCGGCGTCCAAGGCCGCGCGCACGATGGCGCCCCGCTCGGCCGTCGACTCGGCCTCGCCGAAGCGCTCGGCGAGCGCCGCGCGCGTCTGACCGCGCAGCGCTTCGTGGCGACGGCGGTACACGGCGTGATCGGCCTCGCGTTCCTCGGAGGAGCGCGGGTCCCAGACCCTGACGGTCTCGTCCCCCGACGTCGAGACCAGGCGCGTGCCGTCCGGCGTCCAGGCCAGCGAGAAGACGTGGTCGTCGTGGGCGGGAAAGGCGTACAGCTCGATCAGGAGCTCGCCGTCGAAGGGCCGGATGCGGCCATCATCGCCACCGACCGCGAAGAGGCGCCCGTCGGGCGACCAGGCCGAGGGTGATCGCCACGAAGGCCGTGGCCCCACCGACCACGAGTCCCTTGTGGCGTCGAGTGAGCTTGCGCGCGAGGTAGAGGCGGCCGGGCGGGTGTGCAGCCGCGGCCGGTCGATCGATGTCGTCCGTGAGCGCGACACGGGCCCGGCAGGTCCTGACGGCCTCGACGCGCGCGATGGCCTCCGCGGTGTTGCCGTCCGTGCGGGTCAACTTCCATGCCGAGTCCGCGCGGCCGGTCACCTCCGAATTGCGTGCCGCGCCGCCTCCCGCCGCGCTGCCGCGAACCGCGTTCGGTGCCCAGGGCAGCGCCGCGCGAACGTGGATCGTCGCCCGAGCCGAGGCTCAGCGCAGGTCGACGTCGGCTGGCCGGGCGATCCGGATGGACGCCTGCGCCACTCCGCTCTGGTCGAGGTACCCGACGGTGGCGTAGGCGTCGAGCCCCACGATCGGCAGTCGTGAGACGGGGTCGTAGCTGATCCCGCGCACGCTGGGTTGCGGGCAACCGGCGATCTGGCACCACAGGGCCGCATCCCCGCTGGCCAAGTCGATGGTGTAGACCCGCGCCTCAACCGACGGAGAGTTCTGGGCCACCCAGAGGGTGCCGCTGGCCTGGTCGCAGTGGATCGCGGAGGGATTCGAGGTGGGCGAGAAGGGCAGGCCCGGGATGAGCGCGGGGAGCTTGGCGAGGGCGCCGTCCGGGGCGATGAGCCAGACGCCCAGGTCGTCCAGGGGACCGCCGGTGAAGTGCAGGCTGCCGTCGGGACCCGCGTCCATGTCGCGGACGGCCATGGCGGGGCCAAGCGTCACCTGCTGGTTGGCAAAGCCGGCGGCCGGGTCGATGCGGATCAGCTTGGTCGCGTCGTCGGTCAACTGCAGGACGTTGATCGGGCCATCTGGGGTGATCGCCATGCCCATCAGGGTGGTGTCGTAGCCACCGGCGACCGTCGTCGATGCCCCGTCGGGCGTTGCGAGCAGGGCCCGGTGGGTGCGCGTCCAGTGGTTCGACCGCAGGGCGTAGAGGTTCATCGAACCTCTGTCGAAGGCGAGCTCGCGCAGGCCGTTCAGCGCTCGTTGGGCGCGACCAAGGTGGTGAGCGATCCGTCGTCGGCCACGCCGTAGATGGCGTCGTTGCCCGCGCTGGCCGACGACGGCGAGCTGAGCACGTAGCCCTCGGAAGGGTACGGGCTGACCTGGGCAGCCGCCGCGGAGGCGAGGCACAGGGCCATCAGAGCCGGGGCAAGGGGGCGCGGGAGACCGGGAATGTGTTCGCGCATGGAACCGGAGCCTCGAGGGTCGGGGTGGCTGGGGAAGGTGAGGCAAGCGCGGCAAGGGGGACGCGCCATGGGCGCGGTCCTCCTCCCGAGTTCAGTTCGGCGTGGGTTCCGGCCGGAAGTCGAAGTCCTCCAATCGGGGGCCCTCGGAGAGCAGGAAGTAGAAGGCGTGCCACTCCTCCCCGGCCGCGACGCGCACGGCGTACTCGCCGCCCTCGAGGGGGGCCAGCAGGTCGGGGCGCAGGGGACCCAGCTCGCCGCGCAGCTGAGTCAGCCGTTCGACGAACTCGGCGTTGGGGGCCCCGCGGCGAGCGCCCGCGGAGCGCCGCTGCTCGGCGAAGCGCGCGGCCTGCGCGCCGCCCTGGTCGACCGCGGCGAAGAACTCGGAGAGCAGCTCACCGGCGCCGTCCGAGGGGAAGCCGTGGCTGACGTCGATCCAATCGGGCCGGGGCAGCGGCGCTTCGAGGTTCGCCGCGATCGTCGCGTCGACCCACTTGGCGACACTCGAGACCCGCACGTAGAGGTCGCGACCCCCGTAGCCGTTGGGCGGGTCGTCCAGGCCCGCGAAGCTGACTCCGGCGAGGGCCGGGCCGGCCTCCGTCTCGACGTACAGCGACCCGCCACTGTCCCCGGGCGCGCCGATGCCCTCGAGCTCGGTGGCGCCATCGCCGGGCGCGTCGAAGTCGATCAGCAGATGGCCCAGCTCGATGCGCTCGACCCGGTTGGTGACCGCGCGGCGCTGGCCGTCGAAGGGCCGGATCTCGCCGTTCGCCGCACCGAAGTCGCCGAAGCCGACTACGAAGACCGCTTGGCCGACCTCGTCCGTGGCGCGGTAGAGGGGCGCCGGGCGCAGGTCCTCGACCGGCCGGCCGAGTTGAAGCAGGGCCAGGTCGATCGCCCGGGCGGGGTGCTCTTCATCGACGGAGTCCGGGTGGAAGACGCGGCGCACGACCGGGTAGTCGACCCCGCCCACCGTCACGAGGGGAGTGAAGGGGGAGAGCCCGTGCGCGACATGGGCGGCGGTCAGGACCCAGCGCTCGGCGACCAAGGTCCCCGAGTCCCCCGGTCCACAGCGCACGGTGGCGTCGAAGCGGCGGCCGAGCTCGAGGGCCGCGCTCGGGTCGCGATCGTGGCGGAAGAAGACGGGCCAGGGCGCGGGGGCGGTCCAGAGGTGCGGGAGGAGCAGGAGCGTCGTGAGGGTCATCGCAGGTCCATGGGAAGGGGGGAACGCTTCCGAGAGGGGACCCTACGGGGCTCGATCCCGCCTGTTGTCTCTTTCTGTAGAAAGCGCCAGCGTTACAGTAAGGCCATGGCCAAGACCCCCGAGCCCGTTCGCCTGAGCGGTGTCGATCAACTCCGTGCCGCGCGCAGCCCGGTCGCCCACCAGGTGATCTCCGTGATGGAGCGCCTGCGTCGGGCCAGTGTGGCCGAGCTGGCCGAGCACACCGCGGTCCCCGCCGGCTCGCTCTACTACCACGTCCGCAGGCTGGTCGGGGCCGGGGCGCTGCGCGCGTGCGAGCGCCGCTCGACCGGCGGGCGTGACGAGGTCGTGTACGAGCTCACCGGCAGCGAGGTCGTGCTCGAGGCCGACCCCGGGGACGCCGAGGCCACCGAAGAGTTCCGCCGCACCCTGCGCACGCGCTTCCGCGCCCTCGAGCGCGGCTACCTCGGAGCATTGGAGCAACCGGGCACCGTCCGCCGCGGCCGCGGCCGCAACCTCTCGCTCCACCAACACCAAGCTCGTCTCTCCACAGCGGATCGCGACGAACTCCAACGCCGCATCGCCGACCTCGAGGCCTTCCTGATCGAGCGCGACGACCCCCGGCGCCAGGACTTCGTGCAGGTCACCGTCGCCGTGCACCCGGTCGCCAGCGGCTGACGTCGATACCAGCAGTGCGGCACCGCATTGCTGCGTTCGGTTGCTCTGGGCGTCGCCGCTCGAACGTGGGCCGTCGTCCCCGCGGGCCCCATGGGAGTGGAACCGCCGACGGTCCGCGCAACACCGACCTCGCCCTCGGTATCCCCATGCAGCCACCCGCCTGTGACGCTCGCCGTCGCGATGTTCTCTCGCCTTTCCGTGACCTCGTCCTGACCTCGCCGAGCGGCGTCTGCGCCCGGATCGCTACGCCCGGTGAGCGCGAGCAACTGCAGGCGCTCGACATCGAGCTGCAGCGCAGCGACGGCAACTGGGGTCTGCTCGATCCTGACCCCTACCTCGACCACTACGGCGGGGACAACGTGGAGTTCATCGTCGCCCGGCAGCCTGGAATCGATGGGCCGGTCGGGTTCCTGCGCCTGCGGCTCCACTACCGGATCGACGGCTTCTCGTCGCTCTACGAAGACGTGGTTGGCCTACCGCGTCCGGCCGAGACCATCGACGTGGGCGGCTACACCGGCCCGCGCGGAACTGATCGGGCCGTGGTGCACGGCACCATGTGGGCGATCCTGGCGCGGATCGTCGAGGAGCTCGGCGTCGAGGTCGTCTACTCCCAATGCCGCGGTTGGGCGGTCGAGCGCTTCCGGCACTTCGGCTTCACCGCCTGCTCTTCACCCTTCTTCGTGCAGGGTTGGAGCGGCTGGTGGCGTGCAATCGCGATCGACCGTCGTCGACCCGAGGTCGGAGGATTGGAAGGTCTGGAACCGATCGTCGAGATCCTCGCCCGTCGCGGCGCCGACCAGGACTTCCTGACCGAGATCCTGCGCCACTGCGATAGGGCGTAGCACCAACAGTACGGAGTCGCACACTTCGTCGGTGCCGTCTTGTCAGTGCTCAACGCAGGTCGACGTCCGAAGGCCAGGGGAGTCGGACCGAGGCCTGGGATGTCCCGCCTTGATCGAAGTAGCCCACGGTTGTGTAGGACATGAGTCCGACGAGCGGCAGCTGCGCTACGGGGTCGAAGGTGACCCCGCGCATGCCGGGTTGTGGATAGCCGGCGATCTTGCACCAGAGCTCGACGTCGCCGCTGGCCAGGTCGAGGGTGTAGATCGACCCCTCTGCTCCGGGAGCGGCCTGGGTGACCCACAGCTTGCCGCTGGCTTGGTCGAAGTGGATCCCGCCCGGGCTGGAGAGGGGCGAGAAGGTCGTGCCCTTCGAGAAGGCCGGGAGCTTGGAGAGGGAGTCGTCCGGGCCGATGCGCCAGACCCCGATGTCGTTCAGGGGTCCACCCGTGAAGTAGAGGCTGCCGTCCGGTCCGGCGTCGACGTCGCGGATCGACATGGGGGGGCCGAGTGTGACCTGCTGGTCGGCGAAGTTGTTGGCGGGATCGATGCGGATCAGCGTCGACGTGTTGGTGCCGGTCTGCAGGACGTTCAGGCGCCCGTCGGGTGTGATGGCCATCGTCGCCAGCACGTAGCCATAGCCTCCGGCGACGGGCGTCAGGGTCCCGTCAGGCGCTACGTGCAGGACCCGGTGAGTGCGCGTCCAGGCGTTCGACTGCAGGGCGTAGAGATTCATCGCTCCCTGGTCGAAGACGAGCTCACGCAAGCCGTTCAGGCGCTCGTTGGGCGCCACCAGGGTGCTGATCGACCCGTCTGGGGCGAGCCTGAAGATCGCGTCGTCGCCGGCGCTGCCCGAGGAAGGCGCGCTGAGCACGTAGGCCCCGGCCGGATAGGGGCTGACCTGGGCCGTGGCGGCAGAAGCGAGGCCCAGGACCACCAAGGTCGGCGCGATGGAGAGCGGGAGTCGGTCGAGCATGGGGAATGCGACTTGGAGGCAGAGGGACGTGGTCCCGGTTGCGGGGTGCAATGGAGAGCGGGCGCGGGCGCGCCCACCAGCACCGGTGCCAGCCGGGAGGGTGAGGGTTTCACCAGTTGGCGCGATTCGGGGCCGCTCCACCGCCGGTCATCGCCGGGCGTCGAGCGCGGCGCGCAGGATCGCGCCGCGCTCGTCGACCGACATCGCCTCGCCGAAGCGGGCGGTGAGCTGCGCGCTGTCCTCGCCGCGCAGCGCCTCGTAGCGGCGGCGGTAGCCGGCGTGGTCGGCCTCGCGCGCCTCCGGAGTGCGCGGGTCCCAGACGCGCACGGTCGCGTCCCCGGAGGTCGAGACGAGGCGGGTGCCGTCGGGCGTCCAGGCGAGCGAGAAGACGTAGTCGTCGTGGGCCGGGAAGGAGTAGAGCTCGATCAAGAGCTCGCCGTCGAACAGCCGGATACGCCCGTCCTCGCCCGCCGTCGCGAACAGGCGTCCGTCGGGAGCCCAGGCGGCGGCATAGGCCTGCCCGCGGGTGCGGTAGAGCTCGTCGGGGGACGTCGCGTCGGCGACCCGGATGGCGCGCGCCGCCGCGATCGCGACGCGCCCGCCGTCCGGGGACAGGGCCAGACCCTCCTCCGAGTTGCCGGGCGGGGCCGTGTGCCAGCGCTCCCCGTCCGGGATCCGCAGGCCCGCCGCCTGCTGGACGGCCAGGCCGCGTCCGTCGGCGAGTCGCGCCGCCTTGCGACCAAGGCGCTTCGGTGGGCCGGGACCGAGCCGCTCGAGCAGGTCGTCCAAGAGCGCCAGGTGAGGGTTCAGCGAGGCCCCGTCGACGGCCGCGCGGACCTCGACCTCGCCGGTCAACAGGTCCCAGCACCGCAACTCGGCGCCGTACCCGGACTGCGGTGCCGAGAACCACAGCCGCCGCCCGTCGTCGTCGAAGGCGATCAGGTTGGATCGACGTCGAAACTCGTGGGCGCCGTCCTCTCCGATCAGGCGCGTGGCGACGGTCTCGAGGCTGTGGAGGTCCCAGATCGCGAGGCGCCCGTCCGAAACGGACAGGGAGGCGGCCAGGCGCCCGTCGGGTGACAGGGCCAGGTGGTACACGAACGAGTCGTGACCGCGGAAGGTGTTCGCGCGCGGGTCGCGGTCGGTGCCCAGGTCCGCGGGGTCGACCGGTGGGCGATCGAGGTCGAGCACGAACCCGATCACGTCGTCGGCGCCGACGATCGCCCGCCGGCCGTCGGGCGAGAGGTGCACGCGGTGGCTGGCACCGGCCAGGAGCTCGACCGGACCGGACCAGACCTCCACCTCGCGCTCCAGGTCCCAGATCTCGACTCGCGCGCCCGGGCCCTGGGCCAGGAGCCGTTCGTCGGCGGAGAGCTCGAACAGATCGAAGGGGCGGTTGCGGATGTGCTCCCAGCGCCGAACGACCTCGCGGCGCTCGAGGTCGACTTCGACCAGTCGATCCTCGACGTCCGAGGACAAGAGGGCGCGCCCGCCGCGCCGCGATGCGAAGTAGGTCCCGGCGGACGGGCGCAGCCCGTCCACTTCGCCCAGGAGGGTCCCGGTGTCGAGCTCGTGGACCCTCAGTCGGCCGTCGTCCGCGCGCATGGCGATGAACCGACTGCCGGCGATGGGGATCGGGAGCCAATCCTCTCGGCCGTCCACGTCGATTCCCAGCGAAGCGCCCTCGCCACGGTCGACGACGATGGTCTGCCCGTCCTCGCTCCGGTAGGCGGTGACCAGGCGCCCGTCGGCGTCCAGCGTGGCAGACGGGGCGTGGCGGGGGGCGCCGCCCGAGAAGGGGCTCGGCCGCCGCTCCCGCACGGCGCCGGTCCGCGCGTCGACCGTGACGATCGAGCCGAAGGGGGCCAGCGGCCGGCAGAGTACGAGATGCCCGGGCAGCACGGTCGCGCTGGCGAGGGGCTCCGAGGGCAGCAGCCGACCGACCTCGGTCCAGTCGGCCACCGCGAGGATCCGCGCGCCGCCGCCCATGCGGGCCGGCACGACGATGCGCTCGTCGTCGAGCCAGCGGGCGCCGGCGCTGGACACGTCCGCGGGCAGCATGTTCGGCATCACGCGGGCCAGGAAGGCGTCGTCCCAGCCCCCGCCTCGGTGGTCGGCGACGGCGTAGAGCTGGGCCGCGGCCCACAGCTCGCCGTCGTCGAGGTGGTCCTGGACCGCCCGGTAGAGATGACCGATGGCGGCGCGCTCGCCGCGCCGCGCACGCTCCGCGCTCGCGTCCGCGAGCTCGCGCTGCTCGCGCTCGCCGGCGAGCGACACGAGCGACGCGACCAGTCCCAGGGTGATGGCGACGAAGGCCGTGGCGGCTCCGGCCACCAGGCCCTTGTGCCGGCGGGTGAACTTGCGGGCCAGGTAGAGGCGGCTCGGCGGGTGGGCGACGATCGGGCGGTGCTCGAGGAAGGCCCGCAGGTCGGCGGCGAGCGCCGCGGCCGAGGCGTAGCGTCGGGCGGGATCGGTCTCGAGTGCCTTGCCGACGATCGTCTCGACGTCGCCGGCGAGGTTCGGTTCGAGCAGGCCCAGGCGCGGCGGCTCCCGCTCGGTCAGCACGCGCATGGCGGCGGTCAACGCGAGGCCGCCCAGCTCGTGCGGGGGCCGGCCGGCGAGCAGCTCGTAGGCCAGGGCGCCGAGGGCATAGACGTCCGAGCGCGGCGTGACGGCGTCCGGGTCGCCGCTGAGCTGCTCCGGTGCCATGTAGGCGAGGGTTCCCAGGATCTCGCCGTTCAGGGTGTCCAAGGAGGTCAGTGCGGTGGAGCTGTCGCTCAGCCGCGCGACGCCGAAGTCGAGCACGACCGGCGAGCCGTCGCCGCGCACGAGCACGTTGTCGGGCTTCAGGTCCCGGTGGATGACGCCGTTGTCGTGGGCGTGCTGCACCGCCTCGAGGACTGAGATCAGGAGCGTCAGGCGGGCGCGGAGCGGCAGATGGGCGCGGGTGGCGAAGGTCGTGATGGGCACACCTTCGATGAACTCCATGGCGAAGTAGGGCCGTGCGGCCCCACGGTGCTCGAAGGTGCCTGCCTGGTAGATCCGCGCGATGCCGGCGTGCTCTAGCCGTCCAAGGACCTCGGCCTCGCGCCGAAACCGACGCAAGCGGCGGTCCGAGTCGTGCACCGGGCGGTTGACCTTGAGCGCCACGCGTCGGCGCGGCGCGTCCTGCTCGGCCTCGTAGACCACGCCCATGCCGCCCTCGCCGATGCGGCGCAGGATGCGGTAGGGGCCGATGCGGTCCCGCGTCGAGCCCAGCGGGTCGTCCACGTCGACGTAGTCGAGGTCGCCCTCGAGCAGGTGTCCCAGGGCCGCGCGGTTGGAGTCGAGCGCCCGGTCGCGCAGGATCCCCTCGTCGTCATCGTGGTCCAGGAGGCGCTCGACCGCCGCGCGCAGGGCCCCGTCGTCGCCGCAGGAGCGGTCCAAGAAGGCCCGGCGTTCGTCGTCGGCCACCTCCAGCGCCGCCTCGAACACCTCGCCGGCGCGGCGGTGCAGCTCGCGATCGTCGGTCACGGGCGCCTCAGGACTCCGTGCTCAACTCCGCCTGCAGCCAGGCGCGGGCGATCCGCCACTGGGCGTCGACCGTGCGCGGCGGAATGCCCAGCGCGCGCGAGATCTCCGGCACGGTCATGCCGCCGAAGGCCCGCAGCTCCGCGATCCGGACCTGGCGTTCGTCGAGCTTCTCGAGCCGGCTCAGGGCCTCGGCCAGCTCGACCGCCGGAACGACCGAGTCCGGCGCTCCGCTACCCAGGTTCAGGCTGATCCGGTTCCAGCCGCCCCCGCGCTTAGCGGCGCCGCGCTCGCGCGCGTGGTCGACCAGGATCTGTCGCATGGCCCGCGCGGCCAGGCACAGGAAGTGCTCCTGGTCGAAGTCGCGATCGGGCTCGGCCCGCACGAGCTTCACGTAGGCCTCGTGGACCAGCGCGGTCGGCTGCAGGGTCGACCGGCCGGGGGAGTCGACGAAGCGCCGGGCGATGTCGCGCAGGCGCTCGTAGACCAGGGGCAGCAGCTCGTTGACCTTGCCCGGCGGCTGGGCTTCGACCAGCGCTCGGTCCACCGAGAGCGAGGGGCGTCGGCGCTCGGAGGGGGCCGGGGCTGTGTCGGGTCGATCCATGGAAGTTGCATCCGAAAGGTAACCCATCCCAGGGGGTTACGGCTGCGAGCGGTGCCGGTGGGGAGTTTCGCGCAGGTGCCTTGCGCGATCGGGGGGCGCTTTCCGTGTCTGCACCGAGCCTCGCCCTTCAGCCGAGGTCCGACGCTTCCCCCGGCCCGATCGAAGGCACCGATGCGAACCCTCCTGTCTCCCCTGAGCGTCCTGCTGGCGGCGGCGCCCGCCCTGGCGCAGTCCGGTGCCTCGGGCTCCGAGAACCACATCGCGCCCGCTCGCGAGCTGCTCGGCGCGGCGGGATCGAGTCAGAGCGCGGCCTACCGCGCCGAGGCCGCCCTGGCGTCCTTCTCGGGCGGGGAGGTCGCCTCCTCGTCCAACTACGCCTTCCTCGGCAGCACCGCCTGGGTCGACTCCAGCTTCGCGCCGCCCGGGCCCGCGGTCTTCGGAGTCCTCTCGGGCGGCGGAACCAAGGACGGTGGGCAGCTCGAGACGGTCGTGGGCAGCGGCTTCCTGGGCGCCGGGCCCCTGACCGCCAGCATGGACGGACTGCCCGCGAGCTCGCTCACCGTGCTGAGCGACACCCGCCTGACGCTGGTCACGCCCACCGGTGTCGACGCCCTCGGCAACCCGCGCGCGATCGTCGACGTGACGGTCTCGAACGGCGTCGACAGCTCGACCGCCGAGGGCGCCTATCGCTATGAGCCCGCGCTCGTGGCGCCCGCGGCGCTGACGCTCGGCAATCCCTACCAGATCGCCTTCTACGGAGCGCCGGGAAGCCTGATCGGCCTCTACATCGGCCTGCCCCTGGCCGGCTTCGCCCTGCCGCTCGCCGGCATCGACGGCGCCTTCGACCTGGTCGCGCTGTTCTTCAGCCCGACGCCGACGGTGTTCCTCGGTGCCGGCCCGCAGGTCTGGACCTTCCCGCTCCCGAACGACCCCAACCTGGCCGGTAAGGCCTTCCAGTGGCAGGGCTTCGAGATCGATTCGTTCGCGCCGCTCGGCGGCTCCTTCACCAACCGCCTCGTCACCCCGCTGGGCAACTGAGCTCGCTCCCCCCTCCCATCGATCCTCGCCATGCAACCCCTCTACCTCGGGCTCTCCGCCCTGCTCTGCGGCCTCGCTCTCCCCGTCGCGCCCGCTCTGACTCCTGTCTCCGCCGCGGGTGATCCGCCGGCGCTGCTCCAGTTCCAAGGCCGCCTGCTCGACGGCACCGGAAGCGAAGTCAACGACCCGGCCCTCGACGTGACGTTCGCCCTGTACACCCTTCCCGCCGGCGGCGCGCCCCTGTGGAGCGAGACCCAGACCCTGGCCGTCGCCGACGGTCTGCTCAGCGCCCTGGTCGGCAGCTCGACTTCCTTCCCGACCGCGCTGTTCGAGGACCACGCGACGCTGTTCCTCGGCGTGACCTACGGCGCCGACTCGGAGTCCGTCCCGCGCCAGCGCCTGGCGAGCACGCCCTACGCGCTGTACGCCGGCGTCGCGAGCCAAGCCGTCAACGTCGACGGCAAGGACATCACGCCCAACTCGATCGCCGTGAACGGCCTGCCGGTCGTCGATCCGACCGGGAACTGGGTCGGCCCGAGCAGCGGGCTCGTGGGGCCGGAGGGACCGGCCGGTCCGGAAGGGCCGGTTGGTCCGGAAGGCCCGGTCGGACCGGTCGGCCCGGAGGGACCCACCGGACCCGAAGGGCCCGCCGGCGCTGAGGGGCCGGTAGGTCCCGAGGGCCCGCAGGGCCCCCAGGGAGCCTCGCCCTTCGGCCTCAACGGCTCCACGGCCGTCTACACCGCCGGCGCCGTCGGCATCGGAACGACGACGCCGGGCTCGACGCTCGAGGTCAGGAGGACCACAGGCATTCCCGTGTTCGTGACCAGCGAGTCGCCCGGAATCCTGATGCAGACCGCCGACGCAGCGTCGAAGTGGGCGATCTACATGCACGCCGTCGAGAAGGACCTCTACTTCCGCGACTTCGTCGCCGGGGTCAACCGAATGGTGATCGACCGAGCAACCGGTCGGGTCGGGATCAACACGGACGATCCCCAGGCGACCCTGCACGTCGAAGGCAGCGGGCGCTTCGATACGGTCACGGCCGACAGCATCGACGTCGCCGATCCGCTCGAGAACTCCTCCATCTTCAACCTCTCCGTCCCGGGCTACCTTGCCGCGACCGACGGATCCGTCAGCAACCTGACCGCAGGCACGGCCCTCCTCGGCGCCACCACCATGGTGCAAGACGCGACTGTGGCGGGGCAGATGGATGTGGCGGGGCAGATGACCGTGGCGGGGCGAGTGAGCGTCGGATCGACCGACGCACCCCAGGGTGGTCTGAGCGTGACCGGGCAGAACACGACGATCACACCGACGGTGCAGGGCGTCCACATGGGTCGCGAAGCCAGCCCCTACGGAGCCGAGACCGAGATCGAGATCGTCGGCGGCATCGGGGGGAACGCCCAGATCGCCTTCAGCCACGAGCTCGGCTCGAAGAAGGCTCGCCTCTGGTACGTGGGGCTCGGCAACGAGCTGCGCGTCGATGGCGCGGTGGACAAATTCAGCGTGCCGGTGCTCGAGATTCGCGGCGGCGCGGACATCGTCGAGGGCTTCGACTCCAGCGAGCGGCTCGAGCCGGGCACGGTGGTCGTGATCGACACGCAGAACCCCGGCGAGCTGGTCGCGAGCGGCGAGGCCTACGACCGCCGGGTGGCGGGCATCGTCTCCGGCGCGAACGGCGTCAACCCGGGCCTGCACCTGGGTCAGGACGGCGTCCTGGACGGGGAGTTCGCCGTCGCCATGAGTGGCCGCGTGTGGGTCAAGGCCTCGACCGAGAACGGACCGATCCTCGCCGGTGACCGCCTGACGACGGCCGCGCTGGCCGGTCACGCCATGAAGGCCACCGACTCGGGCCGCTGGGACGGCGCGGTGATCGGCAAGGCCATGACGAACCTCGAAGAGGGCGCCGGCCTCGTGCTGGTGCTGGTCAACCTCCAGTGAGGGCGTCGACGATGAGGCGCTCTCCCAAGCTCCTGCGCGCCGCGCTCGGTGCGCTCCTGCTGGGCACCACGCCGGTCCTGGCCGCCCAGGGGCCCGTGGCCCACGACGTTGTCGCCCAGATCGAAGCCCTGGACTCGCAGCCGACTCCGATGGCCTTCTGGAGGGGCGCGATGCCGCTGCCGGGTCCTCTCCTCGACAACAAGGCGTCGCACTTCCAGGGGATCGCCCGACATCCCGACCCCGCGGCGCGTGTGCTCTACGTCAGCGCCTCGTCGGGTTCCGGCGGGACGCCGACACTCGCAGCGGTAAAGATCCAGTCGGCCGACCTCCTCGGATCGTCGCGCCTTCGCAGCAATCGACTCGTGAGCGGTGTGAACGTCGTCGTCAGCCCGCCCTTCGGCGGCGACGAGGTCGTCTGGTGGAAAGAGGTCGACCACTTTCATCCTGGCGGCATGCAGGCTGCCGGAGACTATCTGGCGGTGCCGTACACGGGTGGCTACGTCGAGATCTACGACATCTCGAACCCGATCGCGCCTCAGCTCGTGGACCTGAACACCTCGGTGGCCGGGCAGCAGAATCTCGTGATGCCCTCAGGGGGGAACAACGTCGGCGCAGTCGGCTTCATCCAACGCGCCGACGGCAGCTACCTCCTCATGGCGGCGGTGGAATTCGGAGCGCTCTACTGGTTCGAGACCATCGGTGATGACATCACTACCCTCGCACACGTCCGGACGAACAGTGCTCCTCACGACTGGCCTCATCCCGCGTCGGACTACTGCTCGGGGAGCATGGTCGGTGGACAGTGCACCGGCGATCTGGATCCACCGACTGTGGATCCATGGGCTGCACTCTTCTGGCCACCCTGGGTCACGAACGCGACGATCATCGTCGAGGCGAAGAACTTCTGGACTTCGCTCTTCGGAGATTTCCTGAGCGACAACGACCTCTTCGGATCCTTCAACAACTACGCGTTGCTCCAGGATGCCGGCGGGATCTACCTGGCCGGGATGTGGAACAACACCAACCTCGCGCCGGTGTTGAGGGGAACGGACATCCTGGCGGTGTATTACGTGGACTCGGAACCGGCCGGCCCGGGCGTAGCGGCGACCTATCTTCTCGAGCTGGCCTCGGCAGCAGGGTTCCAATCGGCGGCCGACGACGTGGAGGCGACTCTCAACGTCTTGAACGATCAGGACGCGTACTGCGGCAACTTCAACGCCGGATCGACCGTCTGGGTCAGCCCCGAGGGGGAGCTACTCGTCTATACGGTCGAGCACTACGCCGTCGGTGTCTACAACTACAACGCCGCGACCACTCCGCTGACCCAGCAGGACTACGTTGCCTTCGGCGAATACCACAATCCGCGCGACCCGTTCCTTCCGGCCACGAACGAGACGGCCCACGTCGTGCTGTACTCGGAGCCGAACTTCGGGGGGTATCGGGTCGAGTGGACCTTCGCCGATCACCTCTTCGAGGATTGGGCCCACTTCTCGACCCTGCCCGGACCCTGTGGGGGGTTCTTCGGGACCGTCTGCGACTTCTCCAACGTGGTCCAGAGCTTCAGTTGGAAGCTGCCTCCGGGCATGGTGGTGGAGCTCTACGAGGACGAGTCGTGGTCCGGAGGGAAGATGATCCTGTCCAACAGCGGCAGCGCGCCGGTCATGCAGGGCACGGACCTCGACCCCTTCTGGAAGAACGTCGCGAGCCTCGAGATCGCCGCGCAGCCGCTCCCCGAGAAGTGGATCCTGCACGGCTACACGGACCCGTCCGACGCGAGACAAGTGCTGTCGTTCCCCGCGACGACGCCGCTGTCGCTCGGGACGTCCTGGTCGCCCATCGCGCTCAAGCTGGAGTCGGGCACCTACAAGGGTGGCGTCAGCGGTCAGTCCACTCCCCTGGTCCTCGACTTTCCGACGCTGATCCAGGCCCTGGACGGGGCGACGATCCTCACACGGTGAGGGCTGCACTCCGGTGAGTTCGACGACCAGGTACGGCAGGTACGGTGCCGCACACCAACCGGTTGGTCGACCAGCAGGTCGGTGCGCGGCACCGAATGGGTGCGCCCGTCAGCTACATCATCGTGGGCAACGGTGACGACGACGAGGTCCGGCCCGGGCAGCCCGCTCCGCCGGCGATCGAAGTGCCCGCCGGGCTCATGAACAACGACACGTCCGCAGGCGTCGTGGTCGTCAAGTAGGGCGAGGCGGCCTCCCCGCCTCCCCGCTCCTCTTCTCGCTGCACCGGATCACGGACATGAACTCCACCCGTCTCCTCCCGCCGGCCTTCGGCGGGCTGCTGCTGCTCGCCTCGGGCGCCTGGGCTCAGGTCTACCAGCTATCGCGCGCCGAAGCGGTCCGCCGCGACGTGCCCGGACTCGAGCCGAGATTGGATTGGATCCTCGACGAGCCCCCGGTCTACGACAGGCAGTCGTTTCGGGTGATCGAGCCGGGCATCTACGACCCCGAGACTGCCTTTGTCCGCTTCCTTCCCGGCGCGTCGACGGCGGCGCGCGAGGCGGCCCACGCGATGGCGGGGATCGGCGACGTCCTGTGGGCCTCGCGCCTGGTTCCCGACCTGTACCTCGTGCGCGTCGATCGCTACGCCGTGGAGCAGACGATCGAGCGCTACCTGGACCACCCGGAAACCCTCTACGCGCAGCCCAACTATCGGGCACGGCGGGATCTCGACTCCAACGACCCCTCCTTCGTCGACTACACACTCTGGGGCATGCAGGACCGGTACGACTACGCCGGAGGGTCGAATGCCGAGTTCGCCTGGGACGAGCACCGGGGCAGCGCGGGGATCACGATCGCGGTGGTCGACTCCGGATTCGAGTACGACCATGAGGACCTGGCGGCGAACCACTGGACGAATCCGGCGGAGGTGGCGGACAACGGCATCGACGACGACGGCAATGGCTACGTCGACGACGTGGACGGCTGGGACTTCAGCGACATGTCCCAATGCGTCGACTGGACCGGCGCCGTCACGGCATGTTGGGGCTCGGCTCCCGGCGACAACGACCCGAGTCCGGGCTGCTCCGACCACGGTACCCACGTCGCTGGCACGATCGGTGCGAAGGGCAACAACTCCCTCGGCGTCGTCGGCGTCAACTGGCAGTGCGGCCTGATGGCCCTGAAGTGCCAGGATCCGGACGACTGTGACAAGCTGGTCAACACGGTGCTGGCCTTCGACTACGCGGTGGCCAATGGCGCCCGGGTGTCGAATCACAGCTACGGCAGGAGCAGCTTCAGCCAGGTCGAGCACGACGAGGTCCTCGCCTCGCAGGCCTTTGGGCACGTCTTCGTCGCGTCGGCGGGCAACGTGGGGAACGACAACGACGTCACACCCCACTACCCCGACGGCATCGACCTCGCGAACATCATCTCCGTGGCAGCGATCGAGAGCGACGGGGACATCGCGACCGCAGG
This sequence comes from Engelhardtia mirabilis, assembly GCF_007748095.1. Classification (NCBI taxonomy): domain Bacteria; kingdom Pseudomonadati; phylum Planctomycetota; class Planctomycetia; genus Engelhardtia; species Engelhardtia mirabilis. Next base: position 6,418,114 of record NZ_CP036287.1, on the reverse strand, counting down.
GCTCTTCGGTGGCTTCGACTCGAGCTTCGGCGCGACGACGGTCGACATCGGCGCTCCGGGGTACCAGGTCTACAGCACGATCACCGGCGGCACCTACGGCTACGCGAGCGGGACTTCCATGGCGGCCCCGCACGTCGCGGGTGCGGTAGGGCTGATCATGTCGCGCTATCCGGAGCTCGAGTGGTGGCGGGTGAAGGGCCGCATCATGAATGCCGCCCGCCCACAGCCGACCCTGGCCGGCAAGACGGTGACCGGCGGCATCCTCGACGTGCACCGCGCCCTCGGAGTGTGGGCCGCTCCGACGCTGGGGACGCTCGTCTACGGCGCGGCCGCCAGCCCCTGGTCGATGAGCTCCAGCTCGACGGACGGGCTGCCCAAGGCCGTCGCCGAGACGCCCGAGGATGGCGTGCTCAACCTCTGGGCGGGCAGCGCGAGCCTCGAAGCGGTCACCGCGAGTGGCCTGGGCAACCGGATGCTGACGGTTCGAGCCCACGGTGGCCCGGTGCTACTCGGGACACCCTGAGTACCCATTCGCACCCACATCCGTTTGCCCGCAATACGGTGCCCCACCGGATTGCCGTATTGCTACTCCCCCGCGGTGCCGTCGCGCTCGAGCTCCTTGCGGAGCCACGCCCTCGCCATGCGCCAGTCGCGCTCGACCGTGCGTTCGGTGACGCCCATGGCTTCGGCGACCTCGGCGTTGGAGAGCCCGGCGAAGAAGCGTTGCTCGACGATCTGGGCCTTGCGCGGGTCCCTCTCGGCGAGGCGCGTCAGGGCTTCGTCCAGGGCCAGGATGTCGAGCGAATCGGACCCGGCCAGCTCCGCGGGCGCGTCGACCAGGGTCACCCGGTCGCGATCGCCGCCGCGCTTCTTGGCGCCCACGGCCTCGGCGTGGTGCACCAGGATCCGCCGCATCGCGGTCGCGGCGATGGCCAGGAAGTGGGCCCGGTTCTGCCAGTCCCGCGAGCGCTGGTCGACCAGCTTGAACCAGGCCTCGTGGACCAGGGCGGTGGGCTGCAGGGTGTGGTTGGCGCGCTCCTTGCGGAGCTGGCCCGCGGCCATGCGGCGCAGCTCGTCGTAGAGCGCCGGCAGCAGCTCGCCCAGGGCCTCGTCGCCGCCGCCGCGGACGCGTTCGAGGAGCTGGGTGACCTGTTCGGAGGTGAGCTGGGAGGCCATGGGGGCGTGGGGCGGGCGGGGGCCAGGGAATCGTAGCTCGGACAGCGGCTTCCAACGCGCCGGTGGGGGGCTGGCGAACAGCCCGGGGCCTCGGCGGCGACCGAATGGGCGGCTATCGAGGCCCAGGAGTCCCCCAGGAGCCCCGGGGGAGCGCCCGGCATCGCGCGGGCAATCGGGTCAGCGGCGCGAGGAATCGCGCGAAAGCGTGTCGGGCGCGGCGGGGCCCTGCGGCGTGGAGCGGTGGGCCCTGAGGCGGCCCCACACCGATCAACGCCCGCCTTCCGGGCGATCCACCTACCTCCAACCGACCCAGCACCCCCTCGAAGCCATGTCACGCCATCGCTCGCATCCCTTCGTCTTCCAGCGCCGCGGCCTCGCCGCGAGCGTGCTGCTCGCCGCTCCGGTCCTCCTGACCGCGCCCCTGGCCCTCGCCGCCCAGGAGAACGAGGGGGCCAGCGCCAGCCTCGACGCCCTGCCGGCCGTTCCGCGCCTGGTCGTCGACGGCGTCCTGCCCTCAGGTCCCGTCGAGGCACCCCAGGCGGGCATCGACCGCGGCCTGCCGCGGATCGAGCCGGCGCACTTCGCCGACGACCTGCCCCTGCCCCAGCGGGCCGTCTACGCCCCGGGTGACCTGGCCGACGAGCTGGTGGCCGAGGGCTCCGGTGATCCCTTCTTCCTCGGCTTCAGCGCCGGCCCCTACCGGCCGCCGGCGGGCGAGCGCGTCGACCCGGCCCTCGTCGACCGGATCTTCTCCGGCTCCACCGACGGGCGGCCCGAGCCGGTCACCTACGCCTACGTGATGCTGAACAAGCGCGTGAACGCCGCACGCATGGCCGAGCTCGAAGCCGCCGGCGCGCGGGTGATCGCCTTCCGCCCGCACCAGGCCTTCTCGGTCGCCCTGACCGACGCCGCCCTGGCGCAGCTCACCGACCACCCCGCCGTGCACTGGCTCGGCTTCGCGCGCCCCTGGCAGAAGCTGCACCCGGCCCTGGCCGAGTCGCTGCAGAACGTCGCGCCGGGTGAGCGCGTGCCGATGATCGTTTCGGTCTTCGACGACGACCGCGGCGCCGAGGCCGTGGTCCAGGCCGTCGCGGCCACGGAGGTCGCCGGCCCGGACGTGCGTCGCACGGAGCAGGCTCGCGGCCAGCGCTGGACGTCGAACGGCTGGCAACAGGCCGAGCTCCAGGCCCTCGGCCTCGAGGTTGTCGAGTACCTGCCGAACATCCGCGCCTTCCGCGTCCAGGCCAGCCCCGAGGACGCCCTGGCCCTGGTCGAGCGCGACTTCGTCGAGTTCGTCGAGCCCGAGCTGCCCAGCCTGCCGATGCACGACGACTCGATGCCGATGCTCGGCGCCGACTACGTGCGCGCCACCTACGACGGCGATTGGAGCGGCGAGGCCATCGCCGGCGAGATCGACTCCGGCGTCGACATCGCCCACTCGGCCCTGAACCACGCCTGGTACCTGGGCTGGAGCCTGACGGGCCAGAGCGCCTGGAGCGACACCTGCCCCCACGGCTCGCACGTGGCGGGCACGATCATCGGTTCGCCGAGCGCGCCCCTGGGCGAGCTCTCCGGCGCCGCGCCGGGCCTGGGCGACACCCTGAACCGCGCCTTCCGCAACGTGAAGTTCATGGAGAAGAACCCGAACCCCGGCAACAACTGCATCGGCGTCGGCGGCTCGTCGCTCGAGCAGCGCTTCTCGCTCATGCGCGACGACTGGAGCGACGGCCAGACCACCGCGCCGCCGCCCCACGTGATCAACAACTCCTGGGGCACGGGCGCCACCAACGGCGGCTGGATCGGCTCCGAGGCCAACAGCCGCGAGGTGGACGAAGAGGTCTGGAACGAGAACCAGGTCTACGTCTTCGCGGCCGGCAACTCAGGTCCAGGCGCCTCGACCCTGGGTCAGGAGGCCTCGGCCAAGAACGCGATCACGGTCGGCAACGTCGTGCCCTACCAGTCGCTCAGCTCCGGCGCGCCCGGCAGCCTGTGGCTGGGCGGCAGCGCGTCCAGCATCGGCCCGACCGGCGACAACCGCTGGAAGCCGAACCTGGTCGCCCCGGGCACCAGCATCGTCTCGGTGACTGCGAACACCGGCAACGGCTTCAACGCCGGCACCGGCACCTCGATGGCCTCGCCCCACGTGACAGGCGTGGTCGCGCAGCTCGTCGACCACCACGCCTTCCTGCGCTACCGGCCCGAGCGCGTGGCCTCGCTGGTCATGGCCACGGCCCTGACCAAGGCCGACGCAACCCTCTCGAGCCCGAGCGCGTCGCACCTGGACACCTACGGCGCCGGGCGCATCGACGCCTACCGCGCCAACTACACCGACAGCCAGCACGGTTGGTTGAACTGGGGCTTCGGCCTGGGTTCGTCCGACCAGGCCTGGGACGAGTTCACCGTCTCCGATTCGGTCGAGCGCGTGGTCGTCGTGATGCACTACATCGAGCCCGCGTCCGGCGGCGGCGCCTCCCAGGCGTTGGTCAACGACTTCGACCTGGTGCTCGACTACGCGCCCTTCTCGGCCCCCATCGACCAGGGCGACTACCTGGCCCAGCAGTCCTCGATCAACAACACCGAGATCCGCGCCGTCAACAACCCCACGCCGGGCACCTGGCGTTGGAAGGTGCACCCGGTGTCGGCCTCGACCAACGTCAAGATGAGCGTCACCGTGCATTTCATCTACGGCGACACCACGCCCTCGGGCAGCCTCGCGGTGGGCGCCGACGACGTCTTCGTCAAGCCCGGTGAGGACGTGGTCGTGACCGCCACCGTCGGCAATACGGAGCACGTGGCCTCGGCGGTCCTGCTCAACGTCACCGGCACCGAGGGCGCGAACCTCCTGGCCGCCACGACCGAGCTGCTCGACGGGCAGTTGGCCGACCTGACCGACAACCCGAACAACAACGGGGGGTGGCAGGCAACCGTGGGCAACGTGCGCCACGGCTGGACCCGCGAGGTCGATTGGACCGTCGATTGGGCCTCGGAGGGCGTCAAGACCTTCAGCGTCGACGCGGACAGCGACAATGGCATGAACCGCAGCGCGAGCGTGGACGTGACCGTGGACGGCACCGGGCCCGGCATCCCCGTCAACCTGCAGTCCTCGAGCCACTTCACGAACCAGTGGTACTCGCAGGACGACGTGCACTTCGTCTGGAACCACGCGCCGGACAACCTCTCGGGCATTGCCGGCTACGGCGTCTTCGTCTCGCACGGTACCGGAGCCCCGGGGCCGACCATGGACCTGGGCGCGACGACCCTGACTTCCGAGGTCATGGCGACTTCGAGCCAGGGCTGGTACTTCAGCCTGCGCGCTGTCGACAAGAGCGGCAACTGGTCCGCCAGCCACGCCACCGCCGGTCCCTACTTCATCGACACGGTCGATCCGGCGACGGTCACGGGTCTGGTCTCCACCAGCCACCTGACCGGGACCTGGACCAACGACGCGGAGATCGACGTGCAGTGGATCCCGGCCACCGACGCCCACTCCGGTGTCGCGGGTTACGGGGTGTTCTGGAGCAACGGTGGGCCCAACGCGCCCTCCAACGTCCAGGACCTGGGCGCGGTCACCAGCACCTCGGAGACCTTCGGGTCCTCGAGCATCGAGCGCTGGTTCAACATCCGCACCGTGGACGAGGCGGGCAACTGGGACGCCGAGTACACGAGCGCCGGGCCGTTCCTGGTCGACGTCACGCCGCCGACGGTGGGCGCGCCGACCTTCTGGAACGAGGTCAGCCAGATCACGAGCACGACCAGCACCAGCGTGATCGTCTCGATCGGCGCCAGCGACCTGCACTCGGGTCTGTCGCAGATGCGGCTTCGCAACGAGGGCGGGAGCTTCGGCCCCTGGGTGCCCTATGCACCGACGACGAACTGGAACCTGACCTCCTACGGCGGCTCGACGGCCACCGGCACCAAGCACGTCGACGTCCAGGTCCGCGACCTGGCCGGCAACGTGAACACGTCGGCCCTGGGCTCGATCTACTACTACCGCCCCGCGACGACCTTCGGTTCGGCCTGCGCCGGCAGCCTGGGCGCACCGGGCGTCTACACCAAGCAGATCGCGGCCCCCGGCGTCGACCTCAGCGTGGTGGTCAACAACACCGACGCCGTGGTGCGCCGCCTGATGCTCGGCTTCTCTGCCAAGCAGTGGTCCGGCTTCGAGCTGCCCCTCAGCCTCGCCCCCTGGGGCTCTCCCGGCTGCGAGCTGCTCGTGAGCCAGGACCTCGAGCTCTACAACGGCCCCGGCTCGGTCGCGGTCATCAAGGTCCCCGACAACCAGGCCCTGGTCGGGACGACCGTCTACCTGCAGTGGCAGCTCTACGGTGACTCGAGCGGCCTCCCGGTGATCACCACCGAGGGCCTCGAGGTCTACATCAACGGCAACTGAGCCCTGTCGGCCGGGCCGCGCGCGAGGGCGCGCACGGCTGGGCCTCGTCGACCGGCTCGCGCGAGTGCGCGCCGGCCGCAATGCGGGCGGCTTCCGACCACGGTCGGGAGCCGCCCGCGACCCGTTCGGGGACGCTCCGCGGTCACGTCGGCGGCGATCGGTAACCGGCCTCGGGTGACGGGTTATCCTCTCCCGCGCGCGTCGCCGAGCCCCCGTCGGCGGTTCGAGAACCGGTCGTCCCCCCGATTCGCACCGGAGCGCCTCTACCGTCCCGCCCACCACTCTCCCAGGGCGCCCGCCCCCCCCCTCAACGGGCGCACCGTCGAGCCTGCCATGGATCTTCATCTCGGAGACCGCGCTGCCCGCGGCCCGCTGTTCTCGCGTGCGATCGTTGCGGCCCTGGCTGCCATGATCGCGATCGCTGCCCCGGCGGCGGCGATGCTCACCCTGGCCGAGCCCGCGGCGGCCGCAACCTGCGCGGTCCGACCGGCGACGTCGACGCCGATCAGGGCCATTGGTGCTGGCCAAGAACCGGACTTGGCCGCGTTGATCTCGACCCTCGAGCTCGAGCGCGACCGGACCCCCGTGGCGGTCTTCGAGGCCCTGGGCGCGAGTGGCGCGCCCGAGGCGCTCGAGGCCCTGCTCGATGCCCTCGACGAGGGTGGGCTCCGCTCGCTGTTGGCCCGCGCCCGGGCCCTGCGCGAGCTGCCCGACTTCGTCGACAGGGGCGAGCTGGAGAAGTTCGCCTTCGTCGGCATGCTCGACGTGGCGACCCAGGCGGAGGAGCGCGCCCTGCGGCTCGAGGCCGTCGAGGCCCTGGGGCTGGGCGGGCCGCGCGGGCGCCAGTACCTGGCGATCGTGGTCGACTACGCCGACGACCCGGTCGTTCGCAATCGAGCCTTCGACCTGCACGCGGCCACGCGCGACGGCGACTCGGGGCCCTGGTACCGGGAGCTCTACGACCCGCCGGCCAAGCGCCGAATGGTCTCGCCCAAGCCGGAGGAGGGCGAGGTCCAGCAGGTCACCGACGACCTGCGCCTGCGCGCCTTCCGCGCCCTCGAGGAGGAGCTCACGGACGACGAGTTGATCGACGCCATGACGGACAAGCTGGCGCCGATCCGCGCGCGCGCCCTGGCCCTTCTGGCCGAGCGCGGTCACGAGCGCGCCGTGCCCATGGCCACCGAACGATGGGCGCGCGACGCCAGCTCCCGCGAGGAGCGTCTGGTGGCGGCCGGGATCTTCGCCCGCGCCGGTGGTGACGAGGCCTGCGCCGAGTTGGTGGAGATGGGCTGCCGGCCGCAGACCTCCTGGGACGGGCGTCTGGCCCTGGCCGAGGCCGTCGCCGCCAACGGCTCGCCGATCCTGATCAACCGGCTCTACAAGGCGTTCGGTCGCGGCGAGGTGGCGGAGCAGCTGTTCAGCCTGCAGACCCTGGTCTTGACCCCGAGCGACAAGTTGGTGAGCGAGCTCCGCAAGCTGCTCAAGTCCGATTCGGCGACCCTGCGTCGCGAGACCGTGCGCGTCTTGGCGGAGCGCGGGGGTGAGGACGCCTTCGATCAACTCCAATCGGCCTTCAAACGCGCCGAGAACCTGGGCGAGCGGGCGGAGGTGCTGCGCGCCATGGATGCGGCGGCGGTGGACGAGGGCGCTTGGCTCGAAGAGCTGCGCGAGCTGACCAAGGACGAGAGCCCCGAGGTGCGCGGCGCCGCGCTGGAGGCCCTGTTGAGGCGCGATCCGGAGGGCAACCGCGACCTGCTCGAATCGGCGCTGGTGTCGAGCGACTGGTCCCTGGCGCGCATTGCCCTCGCGACTCTCGAAGAGCGGCGCCAGGTGGCGGACGTGGGCCTGTTGGTGGACGTCCTGCCCCAGCTCTCCGGCCGTGGCCTGCGCGAGACGGTGGGCCTGCTCTGGCGGCTGACCGGCGAGGACTTCCGCCTGCGCACGGAGATCTGGCGCAAGTGGTGGGACGACAACCGCGCGGATCTGACCGTGCTCGACGAGCGCGACTCGATCCTGCTCGAAGCGGAGGCGAGGCACCGCGCCGACACCGCCGACACCGCGGCCACCTTCTTCGGCGTGCGCGTGGACACGGCGCGGGTGATCTTCGTGATCGACACCTCGGGCTCCATGGCCGAGCCCACCAGCTGGGCGGCCGACAACCCGGTCAGCGGCTCCGACAATCGCGGCTACGGCGACGGTCGCCGGATGGACATCGCCAAGATCGAGCTCAAGCGCTGCCTCGAGCGCCTGGAGCCCGGCAGCCTGTTCAACATCGTGTCCTTCTCGGACGTGGTGCGGCCCTGGTCCAAGGACCTGTTGCGCGGCCAGAAGGCGGGGGTGGACAAGGCCTTCCGCTACGTCGATCGCCTCGAGGCCAACGGGGGCACGAACATCTACGGCGCCATGAAGACCGCCTTCGAGGACGTCGACGTGGACACGATTTTCCTGCTCTCCGACGGCGAACCCAGCGCGGGCGAGATCCGCGACCCGGGGCGGATTCGCCAGGAGATCCAGCGCTGGAACGACCAGCGCCGGATCCGGATCCACTGCATCGCGGTGGGTGGTCAGTTGGAGCTGCTGCGGAATCTCGCGGCGGACTCGGGCGGCGAGTACCAGCAGGTGCGCTGAGGGACGGTCGGCGGGAGGACGATCGGCGGGAGGTCGGTCGGCGGGAGGTCGATCGGCAGGACGGCGAGGTCGAGCGCTCACTCTCGGCAGGCCCCATTAACCACCGCGGTCCCCCGCCCACCCTGGGGACGGTCAGGACCGGGTTCGGTTTCACCTGAACCCTCAGATTCCGCCGGACTCCCTGCCGAAGACCCCGAACGCTATCGTTGCGGCCCTCGGGCTGCCCGCCTGCCCAGCTGCCCCGCTCGCCCTTGAACGCCTCCGCCCGGATCCTCTTGAGCCTCGCGGTCGCTGGCTTCCTGCTGGCGATCCTGATGTGGTGGGGTGGCGTCTCGCCCGGCGAGCTGATGGCGGCGGTGGGCGAGTTGCCCCTCTCGACCTACCTCTTGGCCCTCGCGGTCCACGTGGGCATCTACCTCCTGCGCTCGGCGCGCTTCCTGGCGCTCATGCCGCGGGCGGAGCGCCCGAGCTTCGCCGCGGTCCTGGCCGCCTCGGCCTCCCACAACCTGGCGGCCTACGTGCTGCCGGCCAAGACCGGCGAGGCCAGCCTGATCGTGTACCTGCGCTCCCACGGCGGCGTCGGCGCGGCGGCGGGGCTGGCGACGCTCCTGGTCTCGCGCCTGCTCGACCTGGCGACCCTGTGCGCGATCGTGGCCGCGGCGGCCCTGTTCCTGCGGGCGGAGGTCGCTCCCGACTTCAGGCCGCTGGTCGTGCCCCTCGCCGCGGGCCTCTTCGCCGCGGCGGTCCTGCTGTCGATCGTCTGCGCCCGTCCGGAGCTGCTCTCGGCCGGCGCCGCCGCCGTCGCGCGCCGCCTGGGCCTGGGCCGCATGCGCCTGGGAGCCGCGGCCCTGGCCAAGGTCGAGACGGTCAGCGCCGCCCTGCGCGCCGCGGCCGCCAGGCGCAAGCTCGTCGTCGCCCTGGGCCTGAGCCTGGGCCTGTGGGCGATGGTCTTCCTCTTCTACGCGGTCCTGGCCCGCGGCGCCGGCCTGGGCGCCGACCTCTCCTACGTGCGGGCGACCTTCGGAGCCAGCCTGGCCGTGCTGTTCAACCTGCTGCCGATCAACGGCTTCGCCGGCTTCGGCACCCAGGAGGCCGGTTGGAAGGTGGGCTTCATGCTGATCGGCGTGGAGGGCGGCCTGGCCCTGTCGACCGGTTTCGCGGTGCACCTGGTCCAGCTCGCCAACGTGGCCCTGCTGGGTCTGCTCGGCCACCTGGCCATGGGGATCCTGCCGGCCGCCGCCCCGGCCTCCGACGCGGATTAGACTTCAGGGCTCGCCGGGCCCTTCGCCGGCCCCCTCGCCGCCACCCGCCCACGCCCCCGTGTCCAGCACTGCCCAAGCCCCCGCGACCTCCGAGGCCAACGCCCGGGCGCAGATCGAGCTCCACAAGGAGCTCGCCCCGCGCTACGCGTACCGCTACTCCTTCGAGTTCTCGCGCCTGTTCCAGCAGGACTGGCACGCGGAGATGATCGGCCACGTGCCCCCCGGCTCGAAGCGCATCCTCGACCTGGGCTGCGGCACCGGCTTCTTCCTGGCCGAGCTCGAGCAGCACCACCCGGGCTCCGTCGGCCTCGACATCAGCCACGCGATGCTGAAGGTCTCCGACCAGTACGTGCCCGACGCGCGCCTGGTCACCGGCGACGCGGAGAAGCTGCCCTTCAAGCCGGGCGTGTTCGACGTGGTCTTCTGCAAGGGCAGCCTGCACCACACCCGCGACCACGTGGCCTTCCTGACCCACTGCCGCAAGGCCCTGCGGCCGGGCGGCGTGCTGATCATGAGCGAGCCCTGCAACGACAACCCGATCATCCGCCTGGCGCGCGCGATCCTCTACAGGAAGAGCCAGCACTTCGACGTCGGCGACCAGGGCTTCACCAAGAAGGGCATCGTCTCGCTCTGCGAGCAGGCCGGCTTCAAGGTCACCAAGGTCAAGAAGTACGGGATCCTGGCCTACACCTTCGCCGGCTTCCCCGACCACCTGGGCTTCCTGCGCTTCATCCCCGGCAACGCGCTGATCACGCGGGGCTTCATCGCCTTGGACCGTCTGATCTGCGCCACACCCGGCCTGTCGATCTTCGGGTTCCACGTGGTGGTGGTGGGCGAGCCTGGTCCGTCCGCTGCCGAGGCAGAAGTTACGAGCTAGTGGGTTAAGTCAAATACTCGACTCATGAGTGTCGAGTTTCGGGCAAGTCGGGCTCGGCCGTGCCGATGGTTGCATCATGACGACCAAGACGGGACGGCCGAAGGCGAAGCTCGTGTTGTCCGAGCAGGAGCGCGCGGAGTTGAAGCGGCTGGTTCGGCGTCGCTCGACGCCTGCGGCAGTGGCGGAGCGGGCGGGCGCCATCCTTCGCTGTGCGAAGGGGCTGGGCAACACCGATGTCGCCGCTGAGTTGGGGCTGCACTTTCAGACCGTTGGTCGCTGGCGTCGCCGATTCGTGAAGGAGCGTCTGGACGCGCTGTACGACGAGCCTCGGATCGGACGGCCGAGGAGCGTCTCAGATGACGATGTCGCCCGCGTCGTGGACATGACGCTCCACCGTAAACCGAAAACCGGGACCCACTGGAGCTCCCGCCAAGTCGCGAACGAGCTCGGATTGTCTCAGAGCGCTGTGGCGCGGATCTGGAAGGCCTTCAGCCTTCGTCCAGACCGCAGCGAGTCCTTCTCCTTGTCCCGCGACCCTCAGTTCGTCGAGAAGGTCCGGGACATCGTGGGCCTGTACATGAGCCCTCCGGACAATGCGCTCGTGCTCTGCGTCGACGAGAAGTCCCAGATGCAGGCACTGGATCGCACTCAGCCCCTGCTGCCGATGACGCCGACGCACCCGGAGCGACGCTCGAATACCTACGTGCGCCACGGGACGACGTCGCTGTTCGCAGCGCTCGACATCGCCACGGGGCGAGTCATCGGCAAGTGCTTCCGTCGACACAGGTCGAAGGAGTTCCTGAAGTTCCTGGGCGAGATCGAGCAGTCCGTGCCCAAGGAGCTGGACGTCCACCTCGTGATGGACAACTACGCCACGCACAAGACGCCAGCCGTGAAGCGGTGGCTGCTACGCCGACCCCGATTTCACGTGCACTTCACGCCGACGACGTCGTCCTGGCTCAACCTCGTCGAGAGCTGGTTCTCGATCGTCTCCCGGCGAGTGACTGAGCGCGGCGTCCATCGAAGTACGGCTGCGCTCGAGAAGGACGTGAGGGCGTTCATCGATGCCCACAACGACGAGCCGAAGCCGTACGTCTGGACCAAGACCGCAGACCAGATCCTCGCCAGCCTCCGCCGCTACTGCGACACAGCGAACGCCACTCGTTCCCGGCAAACAAATGAGTCGAAGCTTTGACTCACCCCACTAGGTCCCTGGCGCCGAAGTTCGTCGATGAGGCGGATGGAGCGGCCAGCATTCGAGCCCGTGGGCTCCAGGCGGGGCGAGGCATCGATCGTCGTGCCTGGATTCAGGCGATTGACGCGGTAATACGGGGGGGGGTACTGTCCATCGTCGTCATTTCAGCTCACCACAGCCCGACTACTCGAATGCTCAACGCTATCGCCCTCTCCATGACATTGACGATCCTGGAGGCGGGTCCGGGAGCGAGACGTACGACATCACGATGGCTGCCGAGGAGGTTGCAAGTGGCTCCTTCGCGCTCGAGCTGGCCTGCAATTCTCAGTGGGTGTCAACCGTCACGATCGACACCTCCTGCGAGCCTTCTGGGCACTACGCGGAGAATGCTGCTGCGTCGTGCGCCGATTGCCCGCCTACTCCGCAGTAGGTTGAGCTGGCGATCGCATTGAATCGGGAAGCTCTCAGCTGAAAGCGAGGACTAGAGTTGTGAATCGGCCGCTTACCAAGTTTGCAGTCTACGTCGCGGGTTCGGCCGTGATCGCGGCAACGGTTGGCCTCCTGTGGAGGGGGTGGGGGAGGCCGGCAGTACCCGAAACCGAGTCGATCGCGATTCGATCCGAGCCTCGGGCTGCTGTGGCCATCTCACCCATCGGGGACCTCCCGGCCCGCATTCAAGTCGATGGCGATTCCAATGGAGTCGAGGATGACGCTGCAGCGCTGATCCCCTGGGTTCCTGACGCCACCAGCATTCGCGTTGCCGGGCGGTCGGGCCCCGAAGTGATGGCTGATTGGCATGGAGACGATTGGCCCTACCTCGAACCGCTGCTGCTCGGTGACGACGAGTGGGATTGGGTCTACACCGAAAGCGACAAGTTGGGCGATGTTGACGCATGCCTTGCCTCGTTGCCTGATCTCGCGGTGGAGTGGTTGGATCTGGTCGACCTCCCGCAGCGTCTCCTGCGTGGATTGCCCGGGACGCCGAGAAGCACGGGGACGTCGCCGGAGGAGGTGATTGCGGCGGTCGCCAGCTCTGCTGTTCACAACCCCGATGGGCGCGAATTCGATCGCGAGTCTGCCGAGTGGGCATCCACGGGCGAGTGGCTTGTCCACGAGCTTCAGGAGCTGAGGTCGCGCACACTCGATCTCCAGGCGGTCGTGCGGGCCGGGCTTGCATCGAATCTCAGCGGAGTGAACCGATTTAGCCGGCCTCGACGAGGATATTTGTTCTTCGGTCCGGTGCGGGCCATCCGCGACCCGAACGCCGGCGAACCGCCCAGGCTCTTGAGCCCCCATGAGCTTTCCGTCGTATTCGGCGGTTCCGGGTCGTGCAGCCTTCTCATGGGGGTCTACACCATCGATTGGCGCGAAGATCCGTCGGTCGGACCGAAGATCGACGAGCTTGTGCGCTATCGCGAGGACCTGAGGATTCGAATCTCGGCGCGAGTCGCTCATCTGCCGTGACAGCGACCCTCGGCCGGGCGGCGTGCTGATCATGAGCGAGCCCGGCAACGAGAACCCGATCATCGGCATGGCGCAGGCGCTGCTCTACTAGAAGAGCCAGCACTTCGACGTCGGCGACCAGGGCTTCACCAAGAAGGGCATCGTCTCGCTCTGCGAGCAGGCCGGCTTCAAGGTCACCAAGGTCAAGAAGTACGGGATCCTGGCCTACACCTTCGTCGGCTTCCCCGACCACCTGGGCTTCCTGCGCTTCATCCCCGGCAACGCGTTGATCACCAAGGCCTTCATCGGCCTGGACCGTCTGATCTGCGCCACGCCCGGCCTGTCGATCTTCGGCTTCCACGTGGTCGTGTTGGGCGAGCCGAAGTAGTCTCGAGCGACGCGAGCCTCGGCGCCCATTGAGCGCGGGCGCCGACTCGTCCTAATGGCGTCCGATCGACAATGAGATGCAGCTTCACCCGATGGGCGATAGCCGTGGTCCTGCTCGCTGCGCTGACCATCGCGGTACGCACTTGGCTCGGCGCCACGCCGGTCGTCGACGGCGCCCTCTGGCCGACCGGCGGTGAGGCGGACGCTCGCGCAGTCGGCCAGCTGGACGAGGCTCTCGTCACGCTGACCGAGCCGGCACTGCCGCCGGTTCAGGATCCGCCTGTTCGCGCGCCGACGGAGCGCTGGGGTGATCGCACTTCCAAAGTCATCGGGCTGCCGTCCGATCCGATCATCGAGGGCGTGCCCCTCTTGCGGCCGGATCCGAACGACCTCGCGGACAAGTACCGCGGTCTCTCGCCACTCGAGCTGCAAAGCGCCTACGAGGCCGTTTCGAACGCCTACGAGATCGAGGTCGAGTCGGAATTCGAGCGACTGGAGTCGAACGGGCTCGCCCGGGTCGTGCCCATGCCGGTGTACGACGGCGATCAGGAGTACCTGCGCGGCCTGCCGATCACGGCCAATCGCTATCGGGAGCGAATCGTGCGCTGCTGGCAGAGCACCGAGGACCGGAACAAGCTCGTGGAGCTGGTGATCGACCCCGCGGAGCGGCCGGAGATCTACGACCTCGAGTTCGAGAAGAACTGGCTGATGGGCCAGCTCCTGACCCAATCGACCGACGGCGCGATCGTCATCGCCGGTCATTGACGATCGCGCGCGAGTCGCGCGCGGGGACCATCTAGCAACAGGGGCGAAGGGGGAGCCGTGGCCCCCCCCTTTCAGGCGCTACTCGACCTGCAGCTCGATGTCGTCGAGGCCCAGGCTGCCCGCCGTGCTGCCGTGGCTCGGGCCGAACAGGAACTCGAGGCGCTCGATCTGGCCCAGGTCCAGCTCCGGCTCGGCGACGGCGAAGCCGCGCAGCCCCAGGCGCACGGACTCGAAGTCGTTGATCCAGCCCACGCCGCTGCCGCAGCCGCTGCGCTGGTAGGGCTCCTCGATGCCGGCCAGGAGCGCATCGACGCGCAGGGTGCTCGTGTGGCCGGCGGTGTCGACCAGGCGCACTTCGAAGACCTCGTCGGCCAAGAGCGCCGTGGTCAGCGGGTCGCGGGTGCGCTGGGCCGTGCGGAAGGTCAGCCAGCGGTGCCCGCTCCAGTCGCGCTGGGCGGCGGGCAGGTCGTAGACCAGGCTGTAGTCGGCGAGCCCGTCGAAGCGCAGCACCGCCCCGGCCTCCTTGTCGGCCGGCTGGCCGTAGGTCATGCCGTTCATGATGTCGAGCGGGTCGTAGGTCAGGCTCGTGGTGTCGTCCTGCAGCCGGCTCTGCTCCCACTCGACCAGGTCCGTCGTGACCAGCGCGCCGCCGACGGTCGTGAACGGGTCCGCGTCGCCCTGGAAGTCGTCGATCACGAGCTTCCCGGTCTCGGCGCCCTCGGTCCACTGGATGTTGGCCACGATGCAGGGGTTGTCGGGCTTGCTCTGCGGGTGCAGGTCCTCGTACTGGCGCCACAGCCAGTCCTTGGCCGCCGGGTTGCCACGCACGTGGAACTCGACCAGGGGCAGCAGGTAGCCGCGCATGATGCGGTGCGTCTCGGGCCGGCCGATCTGACAGGGGCCGTTGACGAAGGCGCTGCCGCCGCCGTTGTGGAACCAGCCGTGGCCCACGCCGTAGAGACTGATCGCGGCGCGCTCGTTCTCGGCGCGGCCGTAGAGCTGGAAGGACTGGGTCGCGTCGGCGACCACGCAGCCCGACACGTCCGAGTCCCCGGCGCCGACCCAGAGGTGGTAGTCGACCGCGTGGGGCGCGGAGTTGCCCTTACCGAAGAACACGGTCGGCGCGATGCTCGACAGGAGCGTGATGTCGCCGATCGAGAAGTTCGTCGGCACGTAGACGCCGTCGAACAGCTTGTCGTAGGCGCGCACGATGCCCTCGCCGCCGCGGCTGTGGCCGATCCAGGTCGTGCGCGACTTGTCGAGCTTGCCGACCAGCGCCCCGCCCGCGATGGTCGCGAGGTTGCCGTAGAAGTAGTCGGTGTTGGTCAGGGTCGTGGTCGAGGCGGTGCCGATGCCCGGGCCGGTGTTGTTCTCGTGGGACATCACCACGTAGCCGTAGGAGGCCAGGTGGTTGCCGATGTGGTCGTACCACTGGTAGTTGTGCCCGTTGCCGTGGCTGACGATGACCACCGGCACGTTGTCGAGCTCGGCGATGTTGGTGGGATAGAACAGGTTCTGCCCCAGCCACTGGCCGCCCGAGTAGAGGATCTCGGTCACCGCAAAGGGCCCCGGCAGGGACGGGTCGCGCGCGACGAAGAAGCCCGCGCCGTCGTAGCCGTCGATCAGGTCGCCGTTGGAGAGCTGGCCGTCGCCGTCCAGGTCGATCACCAGGTCGTAGCCGACGCCCAGGCTCGCGCCGGCGTCGCCCGAGAGGGTGCCCGCGTCGACGGTGAAGCGGTTCTGGGTGATGGCGCCGCCGGGGAAGGCGATCGCGTCGGGGCCGTCGCCGGAGAGGTCCACCAACGCGGGGTTGGCGTTCCATTGGGCGCGGGTGCGGTCGGCGGTGACGTAGGCCGTGCCCGATTGGCCCGCGAGGAAGCCGCTCTGGCCCGGGTCGACCGCGAACTCGAGCGGGTCGCCCTCGCGCACCGTCGTGATCCAGTCGAAGTGGGGCAGGGCCGGACGCGACACGCCCACCAACTCGTCCGCCACCGGGGCGAGGTCGACGGTCAGGGTCACGTCGGCGCTGCCCGAGAAATCCAGGGGTGCCGAACCGGTCGGATCGGCGAGCACGCCGACCAGGTAGAAGGTCACGCCGTCGAGGGCCGGGTCGCTCGGCAGGACCAGGCTGAAGCCGAAGCTGCCCGAGCCGTCGGTCGGGCCGTCGCCGACGAACGCGAAGGCGGGCGTGAGCCCGATCGGAATGCTCTGGCCGAACAGGTCCACGGGGCCGGGGCTCACGTCCACGCCGACCAGGGCCACCTGGCCTGGCGCGCCGGTGAGCTCGATCGCGAGGCTCGACCCGAGCTGCGCGACGGTCGACGTGCGCCCGTCGAGGGTCAGGTCGGAGGCCTGGGCGGTCAGGGCCAGACCGGCCAGGGCGGCGGTCGCGAGGACGCAGGGCGAGGCGGCGGGGAGGTGACGCATGGTCGGATCGTTCGTGCTGGAGTCGAGGCCGCCGGCGGTCGGCGGCGTGGGCCCATGCGCGGCGCGCCGGGCGGGGTTTTCGGCGGGCGCAGGCCCGCATCGGTGATCCACTTGCGCGGCCAGTGCCCACGGATCGTCAGCCGTCGATGCCCCGTGATCCCGATCCCCGCAGCCGGGGGTCCGCGCCGCGCGTGCGGCGGATCGGGTCGCGCAGCTCCGCCCGCCGGCCAGGGGCGGCCACAGGTCGGGTCGAAGCGCCCCGGGAATGCAGCGGGGCCCGGCCTTCGGTGGAAGGCGCGGGCCCCGCTCGCTCGATGACTCCGGCCGCCGGCGAGCTCGCCGGCGACCGGGGCGGACCTGGCGTCCGCCCTTTGGCAGTCGCCTTACTGGAACGTGATCCGCTGGGCCCGCAGGCCGCTGATCAGGTCGGCCTCGTCGGGCGCGTAGCGCTCGACCAGGTAGCTGGCGAAGCGGTGCAGCTCGTAGCCGTCGGCGACCTGGATCGGGTCGGCCACGGGCACGCTCTGACCGGTCAGGCCGGAGTCCAGGGCGATCTCGAGCTGGCGCTGGGCGTCGGCCGCGGTGACCTGCTCGGGCAGGGCCGGCGAGCCCAGGAAGATCGGCGAGCTCGCCAGGTCGACCTCACCGGGCACGACCACCACCAGGTAGCCCGATTGCTCCCCGGTGTTGATGCGCTCGGCGGTCTCCGCGCCCACGTAGAGCACGTTCTCGAGGGACTGACGCGGCCGCAGCAGGGTCGGGTCACCGCTGAGGACCAGCAGCATGCCCTTCGTGTAGCTGGGCTGCTCGGCCCGCATGTAGTGGGTCAGGGGCGTCAGCACCTCGAAGGGCTGGGCCTCGATCAGCCGGATCGGCGCCTCTTGCGGGGCGCTGACCAGGGGCTCTTGGGTCGGGTTGTTGGTGTCGCTGTTGTAGGCGATGACCCCGCCACCCAGGAGGGCGGCGGCGGCCACGGCTGCGACGATGGATCGATTACGCATGGTGTTGGCTCGGGTCCTGTGGGTCAGTTGGCGGTGACTTCGATGTCGTCCAGACCCAGTCGGCCAGCGCTGCTGCCGTGGGAGGGACCGAAGAGGAACTCGACGCGGTCGATCGAATCGAGGTCAAGGGCCGGCTGGCCCACGGTGAATCCACGCAGGCCGATACGGACCTGCTCGAACTCGTTGCCCCAGCCCACGCCCGAGCCGCAGCTCGTGCGCTGGTAGGGCTCTTCGATGCCCGCTTCGATGGCGTCGAGGCGGATCGTGCTGGAGTCACCGTCGGTGTCCACGAGGCGCACCTCGAAGATGGTGTCGGCCAGCTCGAAGGTGGTGTTGGGGTGACGCGTGACCTGGCAGGCGCGGAAGGACAGGGCGTGCATGTCGCTCCAGTCCTGATCGGCGGGGAGCAGGTCGTAGACCAGCTCCGCGTCGACGCTGGTGTAGCCCAGCACCAGGCCGACCTCGGGGTCGGAGTTGCTGCACTGGGTCATGCCGTTGAAGGTCTCGGCGTTGGAGTGGGTGAAGTCCGAGTCGGGGTCGTTCAACTGGCCCTGGACCAGGGTCGTCAGGGTCGAGGTGACCGTCGCGCCGGAGCTCGCGATCAGCTCGCTCGGCTGGGTCTGGAAGTCGTCGATCACGAGCTTGCCGCTCTCGACGCCCTCGCGGAACTGCATGTTGACCACGATGCAGGGGTTGCCGATCGGGGCGCTCTGCGGGTGCAGGTCCTCGTACTGGCGCGTGAGCCAGTCCTTGCCGGCCGCGTTGCCGCGCACGTGGTATTCCACCAGCGGCAGCAGGTAGCCAAGGATGATCCCGTGGGCCAGGTTCTCGTTCAGGGCGCAGGGGCCCGTGAACCACGTGGTGCCGCCGTTGTCGTGGAACCAGGCGTGGCCGACGCCGTAGAGGGTCGTCGACTGGCGCTGGTTCTCGGCGCGGGTCAGCAGGTGGTAGGACTGGACGATGTCGGTGTTGGCGCAGCCCGAGACGTCGGAGTCACCGGCGCCGACCCACAGGTGGTAGGGCTTGTC
This sequence comes from Engelhardtia mirabilis, assembly GCF_007748095.1. Taxonomy (NCBI): domain Bacteria; kingdom Pseudomonadati; phylum Planctomycetota; class Planctomycetia; genus Engelhardtia; species Engelhardtia mirabilis. The sequence continues at coordinate 6,399,535 of NZ_CP036287.1, read as the reverse complement.
GTGGGGGTTGGCGCTGTTGGTGCCCAGGAAGTCCGTGGGCGCCATGCTCGAGATCAGCGTGATGTCGTCCGCCGTGAAGTTGTTCGGGACGTAGGTCCCGTCGACGATGCGGTCGTAGGCGCGGGCGACGCCCTCGCCACCGCGGCTGTGGCCGATCCAGGTGACGTTGTGCGGGTCGACGTGACCCGCGAGCACGCCACCGGCGAGCACGCCCAGGTTGCCCAGGAACGCGTCAGTGTTGGTCAAAGTCGTGGTCGACGCCGTCTCGATGCCGGGCACCGTGTTGTTCTGGTGCGACATGACCACGTAGCCGTAGGAGGCCAGGTGGTATCCGATGTGGTCGTACCACTGGTAGTTGTGACCGTTGCCGTGGCTCACGATGACCACGGGCACGTCGGTCAGCTCGGCGATGTTGGACGGGTAGTACAGGTCCTGCCCGAGGAATGTCCCGCCGGTGTAGATCGTCTCGACCACCGAGTAGGGACCGCCCACCGCCGGGTCGGCGCAGATGTAGAGGCCTACGGGGGCCTCGTAGCCGTCGACCAGGTCGGCGGCGGACAGCTGGCCGTTGCCGTCGACGTCGACGATCACGTCGTAGCCCACGCCGAGGCCAGCGCCGGCATCACCCGACAGGGTGCCGTTGTCGATCACGAAGGTGTTCGACTGGATGTCGGTGGCGGTGAAGGTCACCTGGGTTGCGCCGCCGCTGACGTCGGTCAGGGTCGCGTCGGCGTCCCACTGGGCCTTGGTCTTGTCGGCCACGACGTAAACGTCGAGGGTCTGGCCCGCCAGGGCCGGGTGCTGGGCCGGATCCAGGGCGATGATCAGGTCATCACCCTCGCGGACCGAGGTGATCCAGTCGAAGTAGGGGTAGCCGGCGCGCACCACGCCCACCAGGTCGATCTCGGTCGGCTCGCCGCCAATGGTCAGGTCGGCGCCGTTCGAGAAGTCGATGCCGTTGGCGTCGCCGGGATCGATCACCGCGCCGAGCAGGTAGAAGGTCACCCCTTCGAGCACGGGGTCGTTCGGGACCGCCGTGGGGAAGCTGAACAGGCCGGTGCCGTCGGTGACGCCGATCGCGATGTTCGTGAGGGCCGGGGTGAGGCCGATCGGAAGGCTCTCGCCGAGGTAGGCCACCGGACCAGCGCTGACGTCGAGGGCGATCACGGACACGAGGCCCGGGTTGCCGGTGAGGTCGATCTGGACGCTCGAGCCCAGGCCCACCGAGGCGGAGGCCTGGCCGTTGAGCTTGAGGTCGGAGGCCAGGGCCGGGGTCGCGGCGGCGCCCACGAGGGCGACCGCGGCGAGGGACGTGACAGGTCTCATCGTCGTCCTGGTCAAAGGAGAAGCGGGTAGGGAAGGGTCAGCGGGCCTGCCGGGCCCGGCGCGGGGGGAGGGGACCGTGAAAGGCTACGCCGCAATCGGCGATGAGGGGGGATCAAACCGCCGTCCCTGGGGCCGTGGAGGGGGGTGGGGGGCGTTCGGACCGTTGTAGGCAGGCTGGCTCCCCAGCGACTGAGAACGGTCCTGTGGCTAGCATTGGCGCCCCTTGTCCGGGCTCCGCCCACAGGTCCCAACCCCACCGACCCGACCGATGTCGAAAAAAGCGTCCGCCCGTCGAAGCACCCCCCGTCCGAGCTCGGCCGAGCCCCACCGGCTGCTGATCGGGACCCGCAAGGGTGGCTTCATCCTGGAAGCCGGGCGCGGGCGCTCGGGCTGGAAGCTGCAAGGGCCCTTCGTCCTGGGCACCCAGGTCCATGACCTGCGGCTGGATCCGCGCGACGGCAAGACCCTCTTGATGACCGGCGGGCTGGGGCACCTGGGGCCGACCATGTATCGCTCCACCAACCTCGGCCGCAAGTGGACGGAGGTCGCCTCCACGCCGCGTTTCGACCCACTGCCGGAGGGCTCGAAGCGGCAAAAGCGCGAGGACGGCACCTCGCGCGGCATGACCGTGAAGATGAACTTCTGGCTGGAGCCCGGGCACGCCTCCGAGCCGGGGGTCTGGTACTGCGGCACCGGCCCCCAGGGCCTGTTCCGCTCCGAGGATCGGGGTGACAACTGGGCCGGGGTCGACGGCTTCAACCTGAACCCGAACTACGCCAAATGGTCGATCACCGAGGACGGCTCGCCGATCGGCTCGCTCTTGCACTCGATCCTGATCGACCCGCGCGACGCGGCCCACATGTACCTCTCGATGAGCTCCGGCGGGACCTTCGAGAGCACCGACCAGGGCGCGAGCTGGCGCCCGCTGAACCGCGGCGTGCAGGTCACCTTCGGCCCCGAGGAGTACCCCGAGTTCGGCCAGGATCCCCACTGCGTGATCCTGCACCCGGCCGACCCCGATCGCCTCTACCAGCAGAACCACTGCGGCATCTACCGCCTGGACCGCACCGTCGGCGACGGCGAGGGTTGGGTGCGGATCGGCGCCAAGATGCCCAAGAAGGTCGGCGACATCGGCTTCGGCGTGGTCGGGCACCCCACCGACCGCGACACGGTCTGGGTGCTGCCGATGGACGGCACGCAGATCTGGCCGCGCACCAGCCCCGGCGGCAAGCCGGCCCTGTACCGCACGTCGAACGCCGGTCGCAGTTGGACGCGGCTCGACAAGGGCCTGCCCGAGCAGGGTTGGCACACGGTGCTGCGTCAGGCCTTGACGATCGACAGCGATCCCAAGTCGCCCACGCTCTACTTCGGAACGACTTCGGGCGAGGTCTGGATCGGCCGCGACGGCGGCGAGAAGTTCGAGTGCCTGGCCCAGCACCTGCCCTACATCCACAGCGTCCGCACGGTGCCGCGCCAGTGAGCGAGGTCGAAGTGCGCGTGGGCTCGATCCTGTTCGAGTACACCGGCGGCGCGGAGCTCGTGCGCGGATCGGGCGCGACCGTGGCCGAGCTCTTCGCCGACTTGGAGACGCGCCACAAGGGCCTCGCCTTCCGCGTGCTGGACGAGCAGGGGGGCCTGCGCCCGCACATCGCACTGTTCCTGGACCGGCGCGCGTGTCGCGATGCGAACGAGGTCTTGGACGGCGTCGAACGGGTGCACGTGCTCGGCGCTCTGAGCGGCGGTTGAGTCGATGCACGGGCTCGGGGCGAAGGACGGCGATCGACGGGTCGAGTGGGGCCGCGCCTCCGAGGCCTACGTGACGTTCCGCAGCGGGCCTCCCGCGAGCTGGTACCGCGCGCTGGCCGGGCACGGGATCGGCCTCGCGGGCCAGCGGCTCCTGGACCTCGGCACCGGGCCCGGCTTCGTCGCTGCGCACATGGCGCGCGCGGGTCTGCGGGTGGCCGGGATCGACCCGGACACCGGGCAGATCGCGGCGGCGCGCGAGTTGGCGCGGGCGCAGGGGCTCGAGATCGACTTCCGGGTCGGCCCGGCGGAGGAGTTGCCCTTCGGTCGGGCCGAGTTCGACCTCGCGACGGCGACCCAGTGCTTCCTCTACTTCGACGCCGAACGCGTGGTGGAGCAGTTGCGCCGGGTGTTGGTGCCGGGCGGCTTACTCGTCACCGGCCACCACAACTGGTTGCCGCGCGAGGACGAGTTCGTCCGTCTCACCGAGGACTTGGTGCTCGAGTTCAACCCCGATTGGTCCGCCGCGGATTTCACCGGCGAGGTGCCTCTGCGACCGAGCTGGGCGGAGGGCTTGGTCGAGTGGGCGGGTTGTTTCGTCTACGACGAGGAGATCGCCTACACCCACGAGACCTGGCGTGGCCGCATGCGCGCGAGCCGGGGCGTGGGGGCGTCGTTGGTTGCGGAGGAGATCGAGCGCTTCGACGCGGCGTTGGCCGAGCTGCTGGTGATTCACAAGCCGGAGCAGTTCACCGTGCGCCACCGCGTCGACGCCCATTGGTTCGTGGTCTGACCCCGCCGCCCCGCGCCCGCCGGGTGGATAGGCGTTCGTACGGTGCCAGGCACAAAACCGCCGCCTAACGGCGGCCCGCAGCCGCCATCGGCGGCTGCGGGCCGCCGTTAGGCGGCGGTTTTGTGCCTGGCACCGTACGAACGCCTATCCACCCCTCCCGGCTTCAGTCGCGAATCAACCTGCGCAGTCGCACGTGGCGCCACGCGACCTGCAGGGGCTCGGCCCGGTCACCCACGCCGTGGACCTGAAAGCCGATGTGCCCCGCAGCGCGGCCGTGGTCGATCATCTCGGCCGCCGGCACGCCGTTGATCCAAGTCCGGATCGTCGGGCCCTCGCAGAGCACGCGGAAGTGGTTCCACTCGCCCTGGCGCCAGGCGCGCCGTGCATAGGGCGCGGCGTGCAGCGGATGCAGCCAGCCGCGGCCGCGCTCTTCGTAGATCCCGCCGGACCAGGCCCGCTCCGACGGGTCGATCTCGACTTGGTAGCCCTTCAGACCGCCGTCGCGGTTGTCGAAGCCGCCGATGACCTCGCTGCGGATCTGCACGCCGCTGTTGAGCGCGGGGTCGATACGCACGTCGTAGACGAGCTCGAAATCGCGGAAGGTTTCGCGGCTGGTCCAGAAGGTGTTGGGCGTGTTCGGCCGCGTCTCGCCGCTCAGGACGCCGTCCTGGAGGGTGAACACGGCAGCCCCGCCGCGGGGTTCCCAGGCCGAATCGTCGGCGAGGATCTCGCGCCAGGGCCCCGGCGTGAACCCGCCGCGCGGCCACTGCTCGCTGAGGCGCACGTTGCGGACCTGGATCGCCCCGGCCTCCGCCGAGCCCTCGACGCGGATCGCCACGGGGCAAGTCCGCGCCTCGCCGTCCGCCTCGATGCCTCCGCCGACTCGCGTGCCGCGGCGGGTCTGGCGTGTCGGGTCGGTGAAGGCCGGCGTGGAGGGGTGGGAGCCCAGCTCGAACCAGCTCGCATCGAACTCCTGCCAGCCGTCGATCGCTGAATCGAGCGGGAGGCGGTACTCGAAGTCGCCCCACTCGACCCACGCCTGCGGCAGGGGAGCCTGCGGATCGGCGAGACGCCACTCGAGGTGCACCTTCGGTGACTGCACGGAGGTCGTCGTCACGAGGTCCGCTCCCGCGGGCGTGAGCGTGATCCACGGGTCCGCCGCGATCAGCTCCGCCTGGGTGAGGTTGGCCTCGGGCGGCGAGCCCTCCAGGCGCATGGTCGGTCCACTGCTGCCGTTCCAGACGGGCACACCGGCGAGCGGATCGCCGCCCGACCCCATCGGAATGTGATTGAGCGTGTACCAGCACTCCGCCGACCACAAGGCGTCGCCGTTCGCAGAGCGCGGGTCCAGGCGCAGGTGCACGCAGGTCCCCTCGCGCAGGCCATCGACGTCGAGCTCGAGGCCCATACCGTCCGGGGTGGGCTCCATCCGCGTGATGGCGTGGTCCCGTTCGTCGACCTTCGGCCCTCCGTACTCGCGCGTCGGGGCGTAGGTCCACGACTTGCAGGTAGCGTTGGCCAGGACGTCCGCGAGGTCGGCGTCGATGGCCTCGGTGAAGCGCACGGCGAAACCCGTCGGCGTCGCGCGCACCGAGTGGATCTCGAACACCTGCGCGCCCGTCGGCACCAGCCGCTGCAGGCCAAAGCGCGTGCCGTTCCAGTTCCAGTTACCGCCCGCGCCGATGCCGCCCACGTAGAGCGCTCCATCCGGGCCCCACTCCATGCGGTTGACGCCCGATTCGAGGCCCTGGGTGAAGCGGAACAGGGCGCCCTGGAGCACACCGTCGACCTCCTCGAGGAACGCGCGCCTGATGCCGCCGCCGGTCAGCTCGCCGAGGTAGAGCTGGCCTGCGAAGGAACCGCTCGGAATCGCCAGGGGCTCGGTGGGCGAGTTGACCACCTCGCCGTGGGGCAGCCACAGGGCCGGCGCGCTGCGCGGGCGGTCGCTGAAGATGCTCGGATGGCCGCCGTCGGGGAAGCGCTCCGCGACCTTGGGCACGAACTGGGTCCAGTTGTAGTGCCCGTAGAAGCGGCCGGGCACGACCTCGGCCAACACGCTGGCCGGCATCCACGAACCCTGGTTGTCGGCGTAGAGCAGTCGGCCCTCGCCGTCGAGGCCCAAGCCGTTGGGCGTACGCGCGCCGCCGGCGATGGCGCGGGTGTCGCCGCTCGACAGATCGATCTCGATGAAGCTCCCGCGCAGGGGGCCGTTGGAGCCCGAGTTGGAGTGCATGCCCTCCCAGTTGGGCGGCGCCATCGCGGTCGAAAGGGCCGTATAGAGGCAGCCGTCGCGGTACACGAGCCCGAAGCAGAACTGGTGGTAGTTCCAGCCCTCCCAGCCTTCGCCCACGATTTCGTGGGTCTCCATGTAACCGTCGCCGTCCCCGTCCGTCAGTTTCACGACGGCGCGCCGCTGGGCCACGTAGAGCTCGCCGTCGACCACGCACAGGCCGCTGGGCTCGAAGACGTTCGTGGCGATCTTTGACAACTCGGACGTAGCGAGGTCCAGGGCCCAGATCACGTCGGGGGCCTTGGCGTCGATGTCGGGCAGCTTGACCTCGTCGCGCTGCAGCGGGTCGAAGGTGCCGAAGGCCAGGCGACCGTCGGGCAGGAAGGCCATGGCGCCGACCTGGGCCTCGAAGCCCTCGGGGCGGATCGTCTCCACGCGCCAGGCAGGGTGCACGCCGGGGACGGGCAGGCCGTCGCCCGGCTTGCGGGCGTCGATCACGGCCTTGGGCCCGGGCGAGGTCACGCGGGTGGGGTCGGTCTCGCAGAGCAGGGCGCTTCGGGGCACGACTTCGAAGGTCCCGGTGCCCGGCCGCTCCCAGCCCAGCCACAGCTCGCGCGACCCGCCCGAGTCGAAGTGCTCGACCAAGAGCTCGTGGGCGCCCGCCGCCAGCTCGAGGGGGCGACTGATGAGCTTGATGACCCCGTGCCGGCCGTCGTTGTCGAGCACCTTCTCGCCGTCCAGGAACAGGCGCGAGCCGTCGTCGCTGGCGAGCATCAGGCGGTAGCTGCCCGGCTCGTCGATCTGGAGCCAGCCCAGGGCGCGGGTCAGGTGCGGCGAGGCGACGCCCGCGAAGTCGTCACCGGCAAGCTCGAGCGTCGCCACGACGCGGTCGACGTTAGGCGTCTGGTTGGGCACGAGGATCGGCAGCTCCTCGGGCGCCTGTTCGAGTTGGAACAGGCGCAGGGTCAGACCCGGCTCGCGCTCGGCCGCGGGTTGGGCCGTGCCCTTGGGCGCGGAGTCCTGCGCGGCGGAGTCCTGCGCGGCAGCCGCCGTGAGCGGAACGAGGCACGCCAGCAGGGCGCCTCCGAGGGTCGCGGCTTTGGGGGGGAGCATCGGCGCAACTCTAACGGTTGATCGGGATCGACCAGCGTCACGTGAAGGCACCGCGCCGGGGAGGCTCCTTCGTGGATCGGCCCGTCGCGGAGGACCGGAACTGCGGCACAAGTCCGTCGCCGAGGAGCGACCGTCCGCCGCGGTCATTCCCAGCGGAGTCGCGGAGAATGCGGGCCAATGGCGCGGTGCCCTGTCTCAAGCGGACCCGAGTTCCTGGGCACGGACCGCGCAAGTCCTCGGGAGGACTCGCGGAGAACCTCATGTGGGATCCCGCTTGGCGCGCCCAAGAGCCTGCCAGCGCACCGCTTAGATCGGGCAGGCCAGGCTCGCCGGAGTGGCTATCCAGGAGCCGCCCGATCCAGTCGATAGCCGCGACCTGGCCTTCTGTCACGACGGTCCGTTCACCCGGGCGTCGCTCTGACTCGGGCAGGCTCGCAATCCGTGTCGTCCCAACCGAACCCGACCCCCGGCGGCTGCCACGGCTGCAGGCACTTCGCCGTCACCTACGACGTGGAGTGGCCCTACGCCTGCGAGATCTTCGGCCTGAGGTCGAAGCGCCTGCCGTCGGTGGAGGTGCGCGAGGCCTCCGGGCGGGAGTGCATGGCGCGCGAGGGGCGACAGGCCCAGGTCGCGCGTCGCCCGCCCCAGCTACCCCCGGGTGGCGGCGTCTGGGCCTGATCGGGCGCGCGCGAGCGGCCCGACTCGGAGAGCGGTGTTCCTACCAGCTCCGCGAGGCGCAGAACTCGGTCAGGGCCGCCAGCAGGGCGCCGCGCTTCTGGCTCACGTTCATCTCCGGCGAGCGCGAGACCTCGAGCTGGACCCAGGGCATCTCGTTCCCGTGGGTGCGGGTCACGTAGCCGCCCCCGAGGGGCTCGTCGACGCTCACCCGACCTTGGAACTGTCGCGCGAAGCAGGACTGCAGGGCTTCCATCCAGTCGGCAGGGCACAGGCCGCCGCCGTCGCCGAGGCAGACCATGGGACGCTCAGCGCCGGGATCAGGGCCGTCGGCAGGGCCTACCGCGGCCACCGTGTGGCAGTCGATCGCCAGGGCGGTGCGGCCGGCCCGGGCCGTGAGCACGTCGTGGTAGGGGCGGTGGTGCTCGCGCAGGAGCCGCTGGACCAGGGACTCGCTGAGCGGCTTGGACCAGACGGCGTCGGCCAGGCCCGTGTGGGTCTTGACCACGCCGTCGCGGCCACGATCGTCCTCCGCCCGGTCCACATCGAGCACCGCCCGCGCCACGTCGGTGGTCACGAACGCCGCGACTTCCCCGGCCAGGTCGAAGATCGCGCGGGCGCCGATGTCGCCGGCCAGCTCGATCCTGTGGTGGGAGAGCACGCAGCGGTTCTCCAGGAAGTCGGGCACCTGGACGCCGGCGTGGGGCACCGAGAGCAAGAGCGGGAGGGTCATGCTCCGGGCTCCTCGCGGGTGACGAATCGCCCTCGAGCGCCGTGGGCACCTTCGCGCGCGTTGTTCTGGACGGTGGCGATCATCATTCCGTGGGCGCGATCGGCACTCGAGCCGAGATCGCGAGCCCCTGATCTACGCACGGCGCGACCGCTGCCTGGTGGACCAATCCGGATCTAATCGTCGATCTGGCCGCTCCTGGGTCAGGAGGGGGTCAAGTAGGGCAAGAGGTGCGACGCGAAGGTCAGCAGGAGGAAGAAGCCGCACATGTCCGTGGCAGTGGTCAGGATCGGCCCGGAGGCGAGGGCAGGGTCCTGGCCGAAGCGCTTCAGGATCTGCGGGATCAGGCCGCCCATGGAGACCGAGACCAGGGTGTTGATGAACATCGCCGCACCCACGGCCAGGCCCAGGTAGCCGTTGCCCTGCCAGGCCCAGGCGACCCCCGCCATCACCAGGCCGAGGGCCAGGCCATTGATGAGGCCCACACGGATCTCCTTGACCCAGACGTAGAAGAGCTCGGTCGGGCGCACCAGACCCAGGGTCAGCTCGCGCACGCTGACGGCGATGGCCTGGTTGCCGGAGCAGCCGCTCATGTCGGAGATGATCGGCAGGAAGAAGGCCAGGGCCACCACGGCCGCGATGGTCTCCTCGTGGGCGGCGATGACCGAGGCCGCGATCAGGTTCAGGGCGATGTTCGGGGTCAGCCAAGAGAGGCGGCGCAGGGAGCGCGACCACAGGGGCATCGAGCGGAACTCCTCGCCGCCGACGATACCCGCGGTCTTCAGGTAGTCGCTGTCCGAGCGTCCGCCCACCGCCTCCTCCACGTCGGCGCGCTGGACCACCCCGATCGGGATGCCGATGGCGTCCACGACGGGCAAGCCCAGGAAGGCGTGGGTGTCGAAGAGGTCGGCGAGCTGGTCGAGGCTGGCGTCGGGCAGGACCGTGAGGGGCTCGGGGATCATCAGCCCGCCGATCTGCAGGCGGCTGGGCGACAGCAGCAGGTCACGCAGGCGCAGGACCCCGGCCAGGGCACCGGTGGAAGCGATCACGTAGACGTACTGGATGTCCTCGTCCTCGTACTCGTCGACCCGACGGCGCAGGTCGTTGACCACCTCGCCGACGGAGGCGTCCTGGGGATAGACCAGGAACTCGGTCGCCATCAGACCGCCGGCCACATGCTTGTCGTAGGCCGCCAGAGCGCGGATCTGGGCCGCTTCCAGGGGTGGCAGCTCGGCCAGGATCTGTTCGGCGTCGTCGCGGTCGAGTTCGGTGACCAGGTCGGCCCGCTCGTCGCTCGACAGCTCCAGCAGCACGTCGGCGGCCCGCTCGGGGTCCATGCGCTCGAGCAGCTCGACGGCCTGGGCCTCGGGCAGTTCGTCGACCAGGTTGGCGGCGCCCTCGGCCGACATCGAGGCCAGCAATTGGTCGCGATCGGCGACGTCGAGGCGCGAGACGGCCCGGGCCGTCTCGCCCGCCGACATCTCCGCCAGCAGCGCCTCGGCCCCGCTCATGTCGGACGTGCCGACCAGACGCTCCAGGTCCTGCCAGCTCTTCTCTTCGCTCTTCTCGCTCATGCCCGGTGCTCCACCTGTGTCGCCCTCTCGATAGCCCGACCGCCAGGATCCGCGCGATCGTCTCCGGAAGCCATCGAAGTCCTGGGTCTCCACGCGGGGGCGCGGAGTTTCCATCGCTTGGGGTTCATGGGACGGGCAGCGGCGAGCACGAGGTCGAAAGACGCTTGGGGTAGCGTCGACCTGCGATCAGCCGCACGGCAGCGGTCGGGCAGATGCCGAGCGGCCGTTGGGCTGGCGGGGAACCGCCGTCGAGCAGGCGCCGATTCGATGCTGGTTCGCCTCCTGCGGACCTGGGGGCGGTGGGTCCCAGCGCGACCGCGCTGGACCGGCGTTTGGATCCATCCGACCAGGGGAGTCGCTCTCGCTGGCGGCCGGATGGCTCGGGGCTGGATGGAACGAGAATCGCCCACGACGCGAGGCCCCCAGGGGAGCGCAGGGCCGCCGATGGACGCTGGGCTCGGCAGGCGCGGATCGACACGGGGGTCGGGCAGTAGAGTGATTCCGCCGTGGGGAAGTCCTTGTGGATCTTGGCCGCGATCGGCGTGCTGCTGGGCGTGGCGCTGTGGACGCTAGCGGGGCCGCAGTACCCGCTCGCCGACGCTTCGAGCGCTCCGAACACCGGATCGACCGGCCCCGAGCAGCCTGCGAGTTCCGAGGCATCCAACGCATTCGAACCGCTGCTGCGACGTCCGGATCCAGTGGCGGGAACCGCCGCAGGCTCCCGGGTTCACCTGGACGTCGGGGAAGCGGGCGCGCGCGAGGTGGACGTCGAGCTGACCGATCGCATCCACGGCCTTCCGGTGGCTGGAGTTGAGATCGAGGTCGTCCAGTCGGGCGCGGGACAGGTGCCAGCCGGCGGGCCGTCCGCTGGCTTCCGCCTCGAGCCTCCGAGGCATGGAAGGGTGCCGCGGATGGCTAGAATCACGGACCTCTTCGGTCGCGCTCGTGTGGCTGCCGAGCCGGGCGAGGGGCACTTCGTGCTGAGCGTGGCGAGAAGACGCGCCTTCGTCGGCACCGCGGAGCTGGAGTCGGACTCGCCGCTGCGGGTCGAGGTCGACTCGCCGCCATCCCTGCCGCTGCGCCTGGTCGGTCCCGACGGTAGGCCGGTGGTGGGGGCCTTGGCGGCGGTGGTCTTCGGCCCGGATCGAGTGCCACTGGGACGAGCCGCGTCCTGGGGCTTCGAGCCCTCCGATCCGTTCGGCGTGGCTCCCGCCCTGTTCAACACCCCCAGCCGAACCGGCCCCTTCGCCGTAGCCGTGCGCTCGCTCGGGATCGAGAGCGCCGGTCCGCCGGTGGATCCCATGGCCTTCGAGGGCGAGCCCCTGGCCGCTGCGCTCCCGCCCCACGGCTCGATCCTGATAGCCGTGCGGGATGCGGACGGGGCGCTCCCCGCCCCCGGCCAAGGTCTGGTGCTGCGCTGCGTGGAGTCGGACGAGGAGCTGTGGGGGCGGGTCGATGACCAGGGCCAGTACCGCCAGGCAGTCGTCGGCCTGGGCCTTCACTTCGAGATTCGATCCCATGCCGAGGCCCGGACGCTCGCGGGTCCCGTCGCCGACGGCGAGGAGGTTGCGGTCAACCTCGTCGGCGTCGGGCGGCGCGTTCGCTTGACTGGTCGGCTGGTCGGCCCCGATGTGGGCAGCGCCGAACTCTCCGCCGCCAGGTTCGCGCTCAGCTATCGGCTCGACGGCGAGGCCCACGAGCTCGACGAGGATGAGTTGGCCCTGGGCGACGGGGATGAGGTCCGAGTCGACAAGGCGGGTCAGTTCGTGCTCGGCGGACTCGAGCAGCTCCCCGACGGCTTCGAGGGCGCCGAGCTGCGCGTCTTCTCGAGCGGCTTTCGCCTGGCCTGCGCGCCAGTCCCGGCCGAGCTGGGCGTCGCGGAACTCGGTCGCGACGAGCTGAACCTCGGGGACCTCACGCTGGTGCCGTCCGGCGTGACGACGGGCGGGCAGCTCCTCCCCGCGCCTGGGCAGGTCCTCGAGACCCAGTTGGTCACCCTGCGACGGGGCGAAGGCGAGGAGCTCGAATTCGCCCGCTGCGACGACGAGGGCCGGTTCGTCTTGACTCACATGCCCTTCGCCGGTGGCTCCCTGTCGGGCGCGCAGTTCAGCGTCGGGCGGCAGTTCTGGCCGGCCGAGATCGGCTCGCTCGAGAACGTGCTGCAGCTCGAGGCCGGTGGATCCATCGACGTGCGGCTCGAAGGAGCCCACGAGGAGATCCCGGCTGTCGCACGCCTCGAGCTCTGCCTGCTCGACGGTCAAGGCAACCTCGTGAGCCAGCGGAAGATCCGCATGGGCGGCGACATCCGGTTCGAGCTCGATCGCGCCGGCAGCTTCGACCTCTGGGTTCGCTCGAATTCCAACGCCGACATCTACCAGGTCGTCGAGGGAATCGAAGTGGAACCGGGCCAGGTCGTGCGCCTGGATCCCCTGCGCGTCGGGGTCGGCCTGAGGGAGGTGGAGGTCCACGTCGCGGACTCGCAGGGAAGGCCCATACGCAACGCCCACGTCAGCCTCGAGCTGCACGGAAGCTCTGGGGCGACGTCCCGCACCATGGGCTCCGGACGGACGACTGTCCTCGCCGCTCCCCAGGTGGAGCGACTGGTCGTCCGCGCCCCGGGCTACCGCACGGCCGCGACTCGCCTGGTCTCGAACCGAATCGACATTCACTTACCGGCCGCGCTCGAAGTGTCCATCGCTCCCCCCGAGCAGCGGATCACCGATGACGCGAACTTCGGCGGCCTGAGCCTGCGCCACACGTCGGCGGGACGCTCCTTGCGCTGCGAGTTCGATTCCGAGCGAGGGGTGTGGTCCGGGCACCTCAGCGAGACCGGGACCTACAGCATCGTCATGCGCGACGACCACTCGTTCACCGAGACCGAGATCCTGCGCTTCGACGCGCCCGAGAGCGGCGAGGCGATCGAGCTGCGCCTGAACGACCATCAGTTCAGCACGCTCTTCGACGACTGGTCGCAGCGCTGATCGATCCGATCCACGTCCGCGATCCCCGCGGCGGATTCGGCGACTAGGGCTGCTGCGGCGCCAGCTCGCTCAAGAGCCACGTTTGCGCGCGGACCACCGGATCCAGGGGCATGCCGCCGCCCCAGGAGTCGAGGAAGGTCACGTCCCAACCGGCGAGCTCCATGGTGTAGGCCTGCATCTGGGAGCTCCAGGTGGAGTGGGCGTCGGCGCCGAACGAGAGCACGCCGAGGGGCAGGGGCAGCAATGGCGCTTCGAGCGCCTTCGGCATCCCCACGATCGCGAAGCGCGTCGACGGCTTGGGCGGGAACACGAGCGGCCAGTAGGCCGACGAAGCGTTGACCTGAACCTGCGTGGGCACCTGGGGCAGCGCCTGCGCGCCGGCCCAGAAGTGGTCGAGGACCGGGCTCGACGGGAAGGGCGCGAAGGCGGGCAGGAAGGCGGCCGGGGTCGAGATGGCGCAGACCCGGTCGGCGGCGTCGGGACCGCTCGGGACCAAGCCGTTGAACAGGGCCATGTGCGTACCGGCAGAGCGGCCGAGAAGGGTCACGTCGCCGTACCCCAACACACCGCGCGAGTAGGTCACCAGCCCGCCGAGGGCCAGCTCGGGCAGGGGGAAGGCGTCGTCGGTGTCGTAGCCCGAGAGCCCGACGCTGATCCCAGCCTGCAGCAGCGGCTCGAGGATCGACGGCATGGCGGCCGGCGCGAATCCACCCGGGCCCTGCTTCCAGGAACCGCCAGGCAGGTACCAGACCAGGTGACTGGCCCCGGGCGCCTCCCAGAGCCAAGCCTCCTCGTTGACGTCGCTGCCCCAGTTGAAGTGCACGGGTTGCGGCGGCGTCGTTTGGGCCAGGGCGGCGAGACAGAAGATCGTGGTCAGCATGGAGCGGTCGGAGAGGGGCGGGGGAGCCCTCTCAGTCTGCCAGCTACGGGCCGATCGAGGGGGGGTGGCGTCGAGCTCGGACCCGGCCACCCCGCCCGTTCGGATTCTGAGGACTAGGATCAGGACGTCATGGGAAGAACGTCCGCAGGTCTGCTGATTGCCTGCCTGCTCGCCGGGGCCGTGCTCTGGGCCTGGCTCGACTCGTCCGAGCCCGATGGCCGAGGTGCGGCGGCGTCGCCGACTGTCGCTCAGGGTTCCGACCAAGTCGCGGCAGACGCCCGCCCGGAGGGCGACGAGCTGAGCCTGCGACCGGTCGAACCGCGTTCGAGCGCCAGGGGTCGCACGGAGCTCGGATCCTTCGGCGGCGCCGCGACCGCCATCGATGCCGCCGCACCGCTCGAGGTCGAGATGCTCGTCGTGGACAAGGTCCACGGCCTGCCGGTGGCGGATGCTCGGATCGATCTCGCCCGCGCGGACGACGAAAGCGACCCCGACCGCTCGTCGAGGGCACGATGGCGGTGGCGTGAGGCAGGCGTCACCGATCGCTTCGGCCGGACCCGGGTTCAAGTAGCTCCTGCGGAGAATCGACTCAGCGTCCGACTCCCTTGGCGGCGTATCGACCTCGGCGCCCTGGCCGAGCTGGTCGCGTCCCGCGAGCGTTCGACCTCCGGCGCCGACGAGCCTTTGCGCCTGGCGATCCATACCAAGCCGCTCGTGCCCCTGGAGCTTCTGGGCGAGGATGGCCGCCCAGTGGTCGGCGCCAGGGCTGCGGTGCGTCTCGCGACCCGCGGCACTTCCCTGGGCGGCGGGAGCCGGTGGAGCGAGGAGCCCACGGACGAAGCGGGCTTCGTGGTCGCACCGGTCGACGCCTCCGGCAAGGTCGGCCCCTTCGTCCTGGCCGTCGAGTCCCTCGGCATCGCGGATCGAGGGCCGCGCTTGGAATTCCCCGCCTCCTGGGACGAGCCCCTGGTCGCGACCTTGCCGCCCCACGGCTCCATCCTCGTAACTGCGCACGACGAACACGGTGTACCCCTCCGAGCGGGTTCTCGGATCACGCTGAGCTTGGCCGACTCGTGGTCCGACTTCGACGCCGAGCTCGACGAATCCGGGAGCTACCGCCTGGCCGTCGTCGGCCTCGGTCGGCAATTCGAGCTCTCGACCGCCGTCGCGACCCGGACCTTCGCCGGACCCACCACCGATGGCGAGAACGTCGAGGTGTCGATCGTCGGGCCGACTGTCCGCGCCGGCCTCACAGGCCGCCTGGTCGACGGCGATGGCGAACCCGCCCGCTTCACCCTGCACCAGTTCGAGATCGTCACACGCTCCGGCGGGTCAAGGGCACAGTCATTCGACGAGAACGACCTTGCCGGGGTCGCCTCCCACAGGATCGACGTGGATCGCGACGGTCGCTTCAGCACGGGGCCCCTGGACTTCCTGCCCCTTTCTTTCGAGCTCGCCGAGCTCCGCGTCGTCTCGAAGCGCTACGGCCTCGCCGTCGCGCGCCTTCCCGACGAACTTGGTGTCGCCGCGCTCGGCACCGATCTCGTCGATCTCGGGAACCTCGCGATGTCCTCATCGCTGCTGACCACGGCCGGGATCCTGACCTTCCCGCTCGATCGACCGGCTTCGCGGGTGCCGGTCGAGTTGCGCGTGGTCGATGGCCCGTCGCTCGGGCGCACGGTCTCCGACGCCGAGGGTCGTTTCTCCATCCAGCACCCGATACCCCTCGAAGGAGCCGAGGCCAGGGTCACAATCGAGGTCGAGGAGCAGAGCTGGCGCGTGCAGTTGGGCTCCCGCGACAACCTCGTGCGGCTCGCCGCTCCACCGCGGATCGAGTTCGTGCTCGAACGCGCCCGCACCGGTATTCCGAGCGAGCCCCCGCTGGTCTGCGTGACCAACGCGGAGACAGGCGCCATGCAAGGCTCCTCCCCGGTCCCATTCGGGGACGAATGGTCGTTCGAGCTCGACCACCCGGGCACCTACGACCTGTGGGTGCTCTCGCCCTCGGGGGCGGGGGTCCTTGCCGCCGTCGAGGAGCTCCGCATCGGTCGCGACCAGGTCATCCGACTCGACCCCATTCGCGTAGGCGACGGGTTGCGCCGCACCGACGTCGATGTGGTGAACGGGCGCGGCGAGCCCGTGCCGGGAGCGAGCGTCCGTCTCGGATCGGCGGGTACGACCTTCGGCGCCGTCACCTTGACGGACTCGGCCGGCCGAGCGAGCCTCTCGGCCCCACCTGCGGACCTCGACGTCGTCGTCGTCCGTGACGGGTTCGACCCTCGCTGGGCACTGGAGCCTCTCCGACCCGGCCCGCTCGAGGTGCGTCTGACGAAGCGGGCCGTCGTCGTCCGCCTGGAGGCTCCGCCCGCGCTAGCGCCCGAAGTCGCAGAGGGGCCGCGAGCCATCCTCCGTCGCGACGGACCCAACGGCTCGCGCGAGGTGACGTTGAGCTGGGATCGCGCGAGCCGCGCCTGGACCGGCGAAGTCCCCTGGGCCGGGTCCTACCAGCTCCTGCGGCCGGGGGGACGCGACGCCGTCTTGATCCGGGAGATCGAGGTCCCCTACACCAACGATCCGGTCGTCGTGAGCCTGACCGAAGCGGAGTTCCGCCTCCTCGGCGGGCGCTGAACGAACGGCCCCGATGCCTGAAAGATCTGCGCGCCCCGATCGTCCGGGCCCCGCGTGCTGGCCTCGCTCGTCATCGCAGCGCTCCAAGGCCGAGCAGAACCCCTGGATGCGATCCAGACCGACCCCCCCGAGTTCGTGCGCCTCGAAGGCCACTTCGTGGACGAGCGGGGCGCTTCCCTGCGGCCCGAGTTCGTGACCTGGGACCTTGTCGGCCTGCTCGACGGCCGGACGGTCGCCGTCGGTGGTCTCGGCGGGTTCGGGCAGCACTCGGGCTTGCGAGTCGACGCCCGAGGCCACTTCGTCACCGAGCCGCTCCTGCGCGTGCCCACGCGCTGTGAACACATCGAGCTGCGGTTCCGCGTCGCGCAGCTGGGAGGGGCGGTGGTGCCGCTCCCGACGGACCTGCGAGTCGGAAGCTCGGGCGGCCCGGTGCTCGAGCTCGGCGACGTGGCGCTCGGCCCGGCGCCCCTGACCACCTCGGCCGTTCTGCTCGATCACTCGGGAGCACCGCTCGCCGGTCAACTGGTCCTCTTTAGCGAGCGGGGTAGCGAGGGCCTGCCCTTCGCGCGAACCGATGCCGAGGGTCGCTTCGAGGTCCGCCACTTCCCCTCGATCGACGGCGCCCCCCTGTCGGTGAGCCTGCCGGCCGAGGAGGGCGTGCGCACGGCCCACCGGTGGGAGTTGGTCCCTGGACAGTCGGGACAGGTCGTCAGGGCTCCCGCGCCGACGACCGTCACGGTCGAGCTGCAGCCCGTCGAGGGTTGGGTCGCTCCCGACTACTTCTTCGTCTGCCTCTTGGACGAGCGGGGCCGAGTCGTCGCCAGCGCCGGCCATCAAGGCGAGTCGGCCCTCTCGCTCGCGGTGGACGAGACGGGACCCTTCGAGCTGTGGGTGGAGAGTTGGGGGAGTCGCGACGTCTTCCGAGTGCTGCGTGGGGTGGAGCTCGAAGCCGGCGTCGACAATCGACTGCCGCCGATCCGAATCGGCGCTGGACTCCGATCGATCCGAGCCCGGGTTCACGACGCCGAAGGCAACCCGATTCGCCACGCCGAGGCCCGCACGCACCGCCATGTCTTCAATGGAGATTGGGTCCTCCCTGCCTGGACGGACTCGGGCGGCCAGGTCGAGCTCACCCTCTGCGCGGAGGTTGATCGACTCCGGTTCACGGCAAAGGGTTTCTGGGGTCGGTGGGCGCCGATCGTCGGCGACGAGTGCGCGGTCCAACTGGATCGTGGAGGGTCAGCAGAGCTGGTGTTCCCCGAGAGCTGGGAGTCGATCGTTGCGGACGAACTCGGCTCGAGCTACTTCTGGCCGCAGGGCCTGTGGCTCTCGACCGCCTCGACCGACCCTTCGTGGGACCGTGGTCACCTGACCTTCAAGCCGGAGAGCCAATCCAGCCGGGGGACGTTGGACACGCCGGGCCGCCACCAGATCACCCCCTTCGGGCCCCTCCGGAGCGGCGTCGAGCCCTTCACCATCGACGTCCCTGCCGGCGAGGAGCCTTTCAGGATCGAGCTCAGCGAGAACGACCTGCGCCGCATCTGCGGCGGCTGACGCTCAATCCGCGTCGTCACGCGAGCGCCGGCCTTCCACGCCCCGGCACTCGATCCCCGCCCGCAGAAGCAGCGCCGTCGTCAGCCCCGGTCCCTGCACCACGCGATCGTCCACGTGGGTCTGCGCGCAGCCGCAGCTCGGCGAACGCTCCTTGAGGAACGCCCGCCGCACGCCCTCGCGCTGGCAGACCTCCAGCGCGCCCTCGGCCCCCGCGCGGAACTGCGCCGTCACGTCGCGCCCCGCGTCGGTCACGAGCTGTCCCTCCCCGTCCAGCACCGCCTCCGCAGACGCCGTCAACCAAGCCGGCGGCCGCGGCGTGCCCAGGCCCCCGTGCTCCTCCGGGCAGAAGGGCACCGCCACCAGGCCCTGCGCCTCGAGCTCCGCGCCGAGCACCTGATCCCCGTTGTCCTTGCCGTCGTACCGGCAGCTCCGCCCCAACAGGCAGGCGCTGACCAGCACGCGCTCCGGCCTTTCGTGTTCGTCGTTCATCGCTACCGTGAGCACGACCCTAACCCACGGAAGCCCACTCGTGACCGAACCCGACCGACAGCACATCCTCGTCCCCCTCGCCGACGGCTTCGAAGAGACCGAGGCCGTGGCCGTGATCGACGTCCTGCGGCGCGCGGGCCTGCGCGTGACCGTCGCCGGCCTCGCTCCGGGCCCGATCACCGGCAGCCACCAGATCGCCATGGTCCCCGACGCCGCCCTGGCCGACGTCGACCTGGCGACCGTGACCTCGATCGTGCTCCCCGGGGGCATGCCCGGCACCACCAACCTGATGGCCGACCGGCGCATCGTCGACCTCGTGCGGCGCCTCTACGCGGCCGGTGAGACCGTCGCCGCCATCTGCGCCGCTCCTCGCGTCCTGGCCGAGGCCGGGATCGTCAGCGGCCTCGAGCTGACCTCGCACCCCAGCGTGCGCGGGATGCTGGCCGGCGCAACGGTGCTCGACATGCCGCGTGTCGTCACTGCCCAGGGCATCGGCCAGGGCACCGGCCCCGTGGTCACCAGCCAAGGCCCGGGCACGGCCCTGGAGTTCGGACTCGAGCTCGTGCGCCGCTGGGTCGGCCCCGAGAAGGCCACCGAGCTCCAAGCCGCGATGCTGATCGCACTCCCCGAGAGCTGAGCAGAGTCCGGAACTTCCGACGTGAGCGACCTGCGTGCCGGGCCGTGGTCGCCCGCGCGGGTCGGCCCGCCCGAGCCCCGGACCCGCCACCGCCGGCGCGCGGCCCGGCAATCTCATCCCGACCCGCCCGCCGAACCCGCGCCGCGCCCGACCTATAGTGGCCGGGCGTCCGCTTCCGGCCGCAGCCCCAACGTGACCGACGTCTACTCCGAGATCGTGCGCCTGCGGGCCCAGGGCCGCAATTGCGCCCTGTGCACCATCGTCTCCACCAAGGGCTCCACGCCCGGCAAGGCGATGATGAAGATGCTCGTGCGCGACGACGGCTCCTTCGCGGGCTCCGTCGGCGGCGGTTGCCTCGAGGCCGAGGTGCTCGAGGCCGCCCTCGACGCCATGGGGGACGAGCGCCCGCGGATGCTCGAGTTCGCCCTCAACGAGCGCGACTACCCCGACTCCGGCCTGATCTGCGGCGGCCGACTCCAGATCTACGTGGAACCCATCACCGAAGCGCGACTGGTCCTGTTCGGCGGCGGGCACGTGTCCGGCGCCATCGCCCACGTGGCCCGCTCGGTCGGCTTCCACGTCACCGTGGCCGAGGACCGCGCCGAGTTCGCGAGCGCCGAGCGCCACCCGGACGCCCAGGCCTTCGCGGTCGGCCCCTGGTCGCAAACGGTCGCCGAGCTGGCCCCGGACGCGGCGAGCTTCCTGGTGGTCTGTTCCCGCGGGCACGACGGGGATGCGGAGATCCTGGAAGCCCTGTGGCAGGCCCGCTGCCAGCCGCGCTGGCTGGGGATGATCGGCAGCCGCGCCAAGCGCGCCCAGATCGAGGCCCAGCTCGGCGCCAAGGGCGTGGACCCGGCTTGGCTCGCCCACGTTCGCAGTCCCATGGGCCTGGCCATCGGCGCGCGCGACCACGCCGAGATCGCCGTCAGCGTCGTGGCCGAGATGATCGCCGTGCGGCGCGGCGCTCCGGTGCCCCAGGCCCCGGCGGCGGACGCGGAGCCGAGCCTGGCCCCCGCGCGCCGCAGCGGTCCGAGGCCGGCCTAGGCCCCCCCGGGCCCGGGCCCGGGCGCGATGGCGCCATCAAGCGACGTCGCGGGGTCCTGGAGGGCTCCACGCGGCCCCAGCAAGCCCGGTCGCGTTGACAGTCTCGCGGGAGCGCTCCTATCCTGCTCGGCCCATCCGCCCGGCGGATCCGCCGCCACCAGGCCTGCAACCTCCCGCGACGGGAGGGGTACAGGGGGGGCCGACGCCGCCCGCGAAGCCCCGCTCCGTCCATCGTCCGGCTTCCCCTCCGGCGCGACGGGACCAACCGACCGACCCAGACCATGCTCAGCCTCCGCACCTCCCTCGCCGCCGCCGTGACCCTCCTCGTCGCGGCCCAGACCGTCGGCGCCGACACCATCACGCTCGTCGACGGCCGCAAGATCGCGGATGTCACGATCCAGTCGGAGGAGCTCGCCGTGGTCCGCTACCGCCAGCGCAACGACCGCGAAGAGGTCCCCACGCACCAGGTCCTGCGGATCGAGTACGACCGCCTGCCCCAGGCCATCGACGAGGCCGACGCGCTGGTCGCCGAGGGTCAGGTGGAGCAGGCCCTGGTCGAGCTCGGCTACTACGTCGACGCCAGCCTCTCGACGAACCCCGACAAGCGCTTCCCCTGGGGGCCGGCGGCCGCCGCCAAGCGGGCGGTCGAGATCAACGCCTCGAGCAACAAGCTCGCCGCGACCCAGGCGGCCGCGTCCGACCTGATCGCGCGCTTCCCCGAGTCGCGCCACGTGCCGGATGCCTACTTGGCCAAGGCCGAGGCCCAGGTGCAGTCCGGTGACCGCGAGAGCGCGCGGGCGACCCTGACCGGTCTGACCGAGCTGGCCAAGTCCCGCGGCCTCTCCGATCGCTACACCCTGGCGGCGCAGGTCGAGCTGGCGGCCATCGACGGCGATCGCAGTGGCGCAAAGCGGATCGAGGCCCTCGAGCAGCTCGAAGCCCAGGCGGGGTCGACCTACCCGACCGTCCGCGACCGCGCGCTCGTGGCCCAGGGCGAGGTCTACCTGGAGCTGGCCAACGCCAACCCCGCCGAGCGCGCCGCGCACCTGGACTCCGCGCGGACCGTCTTCGAGCAGGCCCTGGAATCCGACGGAGCCCTGCCGGCCACCCGCGCCGGCGCGACCGTCGGGCTGGGCGACTGCAACTTCTTGCCCGCCTCCGTGGCCAACGACGCTGCGGGGCTGCAGCGGGCGCAGATGCTCTACCTGCGCGTGGTCGTGCTCTACGGCGACGAAGCGCGCTACGCCTCCAAGGCGACCTTCCACGCGGGCTCTTGCTTCCTGCAGCTCGCCGACCTGAACCAGGACGAGCAGGCCAAGGCGCGGGGCCGTCGGATGATGCGCGAGGTGCAGCGTCGCTACCCCGACAGCGTCTGGGCCGACGAGGCCAAGCGCTACGTGCGCTGACGGATGGAGGTAGGGGGGCGATCCCGCTGACGGCGGGGCGAGATCCTCGCCAGGCGAGGGGCGCGGGCGGCGACGGGATGACCCGGCGCCGCCCGCTCCCGTTCGGAGCCGCTCCACTTCGGTTCGCGACCCGCTGAGGAAGAGCGGAATTGCCGTCGATTCCCTCCTTCTGCGAGGCGCGCTCCCTGAGCGGGCCCCCGGAGTATGGCGGTCGTCGAAACACGACCGGGCCTGTGTGCGTTCGTGCAGCCGCGCGTCGCATGGGGCGGCGTGCTCGCACCGCCGGGAGGCGGAGAGGAGGCGCTCCATGTCGGCGCTATCGAAGCGGGCCGCGGATCGAGTCGCGGGGGCCTGTCCGGACTCCGCCGAGTCAAGGAGCGAGTTCGAGTCGGCGCGGGTGCGGTCGGAGCTCGCGCGCCTGCGCCCGGAGGTGGCGCGGGCCGTGGCTCGTCGTTGCCGCGACTCGCACGAGGTCGACGACGTGGTGCAGGAGAGTCTGTTGCGGGCCCTGCGCTACGCGAGCGCCCTGCGCTCGGGCGCACCGCTGCGGCCCTGGCTCGTGCAAATCGCGCGCAACGTGTTGGTCGACCGAGCCCGAATCGACGCGGGTCGGCGCAGCCTCTTCGCCATCGAGGACGTGGGGGGCGAGCTGGGGGCCGAGCCGTTCGGCCGCGAGTGCGAGCCGCCCGACATCCTCGAGCCGGGTGAGGACTTCTGGCTGGAGGACGGCCAGCCCCTGTCCTTCGCCACCGCCTGTCGCCTGCTCGCCCGGGCGCGCTCGCGCCTAGTCCCGTTCGATCGGCAGCTCCTGTTCGAGCACTACGAGCTGTGCTGGCCCTGTCGAGAGTCCGCCGAGCGCCACGGCGTTGCACAGCAGACGCTCAAGGTGCGCCTGTTCCGCGCGCGGGCCCGTCTTCGAACTCTGTTCGAGCGCGAGGTCGCGTTGCACGCAGGCCGGCAGCGGGAGGCGGTGGCGTGATCGGTCTTCGAGCGGCCGACATGTGGAGCGCGTGCCGAGGGGCCCGCCCGCCCGGACCAGCCAGCGCCGCGCTGCTCGCGGCACTGATGGCGTTCACGGGCTCGAGCCAGAGCCCCTCGCAGGGGCCTCGGCGCTGCGAGCTGTGCGGCGCCACGTCCTCCTCGAGCACCACACCTCTTGCGGATGGCGCCGCGCAGTTGCGCGCGGCGCAGCAGCAGCTCGAGCGGGCCCGGGCCCTCGAGGGACGGTCGCGCCTGCTCGGCCGGCTGCGGGCGGTGGACGCGTTGCACGCCGTCGGCGAGCTGCACCAGGGCGACTCGGCCAGCGCTGCCGCGGCTGCTGCGGCGGCCGCGGGGGAGCTGCGCGCCCTGGGTCTGTTGGACGAGGCCGCAGTGGAGATCGCGCGAGCCCTCGACGCCGTGGCCGTCGGACCGAGCGCCGCGCGCTGGCGTCTCGAGCTCGCCGACCTGCAGCGTCGGCGGGGAGAGGTTCGCAGCGCGGCGGCGACCTACGCGGCCTGCGCCCAGGACCGTGAGTTGGACGAGGGCGATCGCGACCACGCGCGCCTGTGGTCGGCCCGCATGTCCCTGGCCCTGGGTCGCGGCGAGGAGGCCGAGCGGGTCTTGGTGGCCCTGGCGCACGATGCCCGTGATCCCGTCTACAGCGTGCGGGCCTTCGACGAGTTGGTCCTGGCCGACGTCGCTGCCGGTGACCTGGGTCGTGCGGCGGGCTGGATCGATGCGTGCCACCACCACCACCAGGCCGTCGCCGCCCGAGACACGCCGAGCGGCGACCGCGTACGCCGGGCATTGATGCGGATGCGCGGAGTGGTGGAGCTGCGCTGCGCCGCGTTCGACGCGCGGCTACGTGACTCTGACGATCGTTGATCCACTCGCGTTCCCCGCGCGGATGCGTGGTCGCACAACTGGGCACTTCTCCTCTGCCGAGGCACAAGCTCTTGACATCTTCCGTCCGATCCTTCATTTGGATTTGCAGAAGGCACGGGACGGAGCGCCGTTGTTCATTCTTCGGCTGACCAGATCACTGGTCGCGGCGCTCCGAGCTCAGGTCTTCATCGATCGACACGACACCGAGAACGACCCGTGCCCTTCCGCTGGGCGCGGGTCGTTCCATTGGTGGACGGCGCCGGTGAACGAGCGGTCGACAAGCTCGCGCGCGCAACGGCCCACGCCGCCGCGCACCGGCGCCGCGTGATTCCAAATCGGCCCTGACGTAGCCGAGAAGGACGATTTTCGGCCGTCGCGTGTCATGTGCGACCGTGGCCACGCCGCGACGTCGCGGCCTCGCTCGCAGCCGCTCGCGCTCCGCGACGTGGCCCTTGAAGATCGCTCCGACGCGTAGCGCGCGCGGGCCGAGTGAACCTCTCCGACCACGTCGAGTGCGGCGCGCCGCGGGAGCGTCGAGGGCCGGCGCGACATGCGCTCACCGAGCCGCGCGAGGCACCCCGGCTGCCCGCAGAACTCCCCGCGCGGGGCGCCGCCCCCGAAAAAACTTTGCCCGAACGACAGCGGCGCGGTTCCCCGATCGGGGACACCGCGCCGCGTTGGGGGGACCGAAGTTCGGTGCGCCCGCCGATGGAACCAGGTGTCGTTCGTCGCGTCCGACTCCGACCTTGGTCAGTGACCGCCGTCAGGTGCTGACGCCACCGCCGTCAGGTGCCAATGCCGTAGTAGGTGAAGCCCTGGGCCTCGAGGGTCCTGCGGTTGTAGATGTTGCGGCCGTCGAAGATCACGGGGGTCTTCAGGCGCTGCTTGACCTCGTCGAAGTCGGGCCGGCGGAACTCGTTCCACTCGGTGACCAGGACCAGGCAGTCGGCGTCGTCGAGGGCGCTCATGGGCGCGGTCGCGTAGGTCACGCGGTCGGCCAGGTGCCAGCGCTTGGCCTCGTCCATGGCCTCGGGGTCGTAGGTCACGACCTCGGCGCCGGCGGCCAGCAGGTGGTCGATCACCACGACCGCGGGGGCCTCCCGCATGTCGTCCGTGTTGGGCTTGAAGGACAGGCCCCAGATCGCGATGCGCTTGCCCGCGAGCTGCCCGCCGTAGTGGGAGGAGACCTGGTCGAACAGCAGCCGCTTCTGGTTCTCGTTCACCGCCTCGACCGCCTGCAGGATCTTGAACTCGTAGCCGTGCTGCTGGGAGGTCTGGACGATGGCCTTGACGTCCTTGGGGAAGCAGGAGCCCCCGTAACCCAGGCCGGCGAAGAGGAAGCGCGAACCGATGCGGTCGTCCGAGCCGATGCCCTTCCTGACCTGGTCGACGTTGGCGCCGACCCGCATGCAGATGTTGGCGATCTCGTTCATGAACGAGATGCGCGTGGCCAGCATGGCGTTGGCGGCGTACTTGGTCAGCTCGGCCGACTCCACGTCCATGTGGATGATCGGGTTGCCGGTGCGGACGAAGGGCGCGTAGAGCTCGTCCATGACCTCGGCGGCGCGCTGGCTGTCGCTGCCGATGACGACCCGGTCGGGCTTCAGGAAGTCGTCGATGGCGGCGCCTTCCTTGAGGAACTCCGGGTTCGAGACCACGTCGAAGGGGTGGCTGGTGCTCTCCGCCAGGGCCGCCTGGACCTTGCGGGCGGTGCCCACCGGCACGGTCGACTTGTCGACCACCACGGTGTAGCCGGTCATCGACTCGGCCGTCGACTTGGCCGCCGCCACCACGTACTGCAGGTCTGCGCTGCCGTCCTCGCCCGGGGGCGTGCCGACCGCGATGAACACCGCGTGGGCGCCGGGGACGGCCTCGGCGTAGTTGGTCGTGAAGTGCAGGCGGCCGTCGTGGACGTTCCGCTTCAGCAGCTCCTCGAGGCCGGGCTCGTAGATCGGGACGTGGCCGTCCTTCAGCTTGCGAACCTTCTCTTCGTCGATGTCGACGCAGGTGACCGTGTTGCCGCTCTCGGCGAAGCAGGTCCCGGCGACGAGTCCTACGTAGCCGGTACCGATGACTGCGATGCGCATGGATCGTAGGGGGGGGTCTGGGGGCTGGAGGGGGCCCGGAGGCTCCCGTCCGGCGGAACGAGCGGCAGAGGATACCCGGCCCAGCCCCCGGCGGCAGGCTCGCAGGGTCCCTCTCTGGGCTCGGGCGGGTATCCTGCCGGGCCTCGGGGGCGATTAACTCAGCTGGTCAGAGTGCTTCCCTTACAAGGAAGAAGTCGTGGGTTCGAATCCCTCATCGCCCACCATCCGCCGTATCGGGTAGCCGCACCCGGTGGCTGGAACGGATCTGCCGGGCCGGCTTGCCTGGCGACCTTCGATGCCCGATCTGCGGGGGCGCCGGCCGCCGGATCCTCGCTCCGCGTCCCCTTCGGGACTCCCCTGAGCTTCCCCCTGGGCCAACCCCCACTCAACCGTGATCCTCGAGCGCCACTACCTCGGCTGCCTGTCCCAGGCCTCCTACCTGATCGTCGACGAGCTCACCAAGACGGCGGCCGTGGTCGATCCGCGGCGGGACGTGGAGCTCTACCTCGAGGCGGCGGCGCGCCACGGGGCGACCATCCGGCACGTCTTCCTGACCCACTTCCACGCGGACTTCGTGGCCGGGCACCTGGAGCTGGCGCGGCGCACGGGGGCGACCCTGTACCTGGGGCGCAGGGCCACGGCGGACTACGAGTTCCGGCCCATGGGCGACGGCGACCGGGTCGAGTTCGGCCAGGTGTCGATCGAGGCCCTCGAGACCCCCGGGCACACCCCGGAGTCGGTCACCTGGCTGGTCCGCGACCTGGCGCCCGACGCGGCGGTGCCGCTCTACGCCCTGACCGGCGACACGCTCTTCATCGGCGACGTGGGGCGGCCGGACCTGATGGCGTCGGTGGGGGTCACCGCGCAGGAGCTGGCGAGCGAGATGTACGACTCGCTGCACGACAAGCTCCTGGCCCTGCCCGACGACACCGTGGTCTACCCGGGTCACGGCGCCGGGTCCGCCTGCGGCAAGTCCCTGTCGGACGCGGAGCGCTCGACCATCGGCGAGCAGCGGGCCACCAACCCGGCCCTGCGGCCCCTCGGCAAGGAGGAGTTCGTGGCGGAGCTCACGACCGGCCAGCCCGCCGCGCCGGCCTACTTCGCCCACGACGCGACCCTCAACCGCGGGCAGGTGGAGGGCCTCGACCGGCTGGTCGGGGACGGACCGCCGGCGATGACCCTCGACCAGGTGCTCGCCGCCCAGGCCGAGGGTGCCCAGGTGCTCGACGTGCGCGGGGCCGAGGCCTTCGCCGCCGGCCACCTCGCGGGCAGCGACGCGATCGGCCTCGAGGGTCGCTTCGCCTCCTGGGCCGGGAGCCTGCTCGACCTCGAGCGCCCGATCGTGGTCGTCACGAAGCCCGGCACCGAGCGCGAGGTCGCCGTGCGCCTGGCGCGGGTCGGCCTCGACCGCGTGCTGGGCTACCTCGACGGGGCCGAGCAGGCCTTCGCCGCGCGCCCGGACCTGGTGCGCAGCTTCCCGCGGGTCGAGGCGAGCGCGCTGCCGACGCTGCTGTCCGGCACAGGCGCGCCCCTGCCGGTGGACATCCGCGCGCCGGGCGAATGGGCCGACGGCCACTTGGACGGCGCGGTCCACGTGCCCCTGGTCGAGCTGGCCGGCCGGACCGCGGAGCTGCCGCGCGATCGGCCGTTGCTCTTGATCTGCCGTAGCGGTTACCGCTCGTCGCCGGCAGCCGCGATCCTCGAGCGCGAGGGCTTCGGCCCTGTGATGGAGCTGCGCGGCGGAATGCTCGCCGTGGAGTCCGCAGGCTCCGCGAAGGGCTGAGCTCGGACCTCCCGAGCCCGGGGTGCATGGACTCGGCGAGCCGAGCCTGCCTCTTACGCCTTCACGCTGGCGGAGCACACCGGCGAGCGCGCCGCCGGACTCGGCGGTGCCGACCGAGGCGTCGCGGCACGCGCCCACCGGGCCGACGTGATCCCCGCACTACGGAGCAAGCTCGACGGCCATCCACGGCGCCAGGTCCTCCCCGACTCGCCAGATCGACGTTTCTCCGTCTTCATGGGGCGTCCAGAGCAAGAGGGTCGCCAAGTCGTTGGCCCCGCCGGACACCAACTCGAATCGAAGCTCTTGGTTCACCGCGCGACCCTCCACATCGAGGCCGCCGCGGACCCCGACCACCCGTGCCTCGATCGGGTCGCCCCCCCGATCGAAGAGCATCGCGTTCTCGGTGTCGCCCCCCAGGTCGACGCCGGCTTCCGACTGGACGGCCAAGAGCTCTCGCTCCCTGACTTCGACCTCCACCACCCCGCCGCCCCTTGGTACGTCGAAACTGACAGCGAGTCGATTCGATTGACCCGAGCGTAGGGTCCCAGCGTAGCGGCCTGGGGAGAGAGTCAGTTGGGATGGACTTTCGACGGTCGCAGCGCGCGACAAGTCGACGCCCCTCAGGCTCAGGACCTCGAACGGTGTCCTTTCCTCGCCGTCGTCTGCCCCGCTCACCAGAGAGACGGTCACCGGCGCCGGCACCTGGTACTCCACCGACGACGTCAGGCCCTGATGGACGGATACGTCCTTCGAGAATCCGATGGCGGGGAAGTCAAACGTGTAGTCGCCAGACGGCAGGGCCAGGTCGAAGGCAAGGACCTGCTGTCCCGTGACGAGCTCGGATGGCATCGAGACGCTCCGGCCCGCGACACGCGGTTGCCTGAACAGATGGATGGAGTGCAGCTCAAGCTCCGACAGGGTCCGTCCGCCTCTCAAGTCGATCCTGCCGACGAGTCGACCGAGCTCGCGCTCATCCGGAACAGCCGTCAGGCCAATGCGGCAACCCGTCCCGGTCCATCCAGGGCCGCACTCACCCCTTGCCCGCAGGATTCCCGACTCGCGTTCGAAGAGCTCGACCATGAACTCCGAACCCTCATGCAGCGGGAGTTGTATGGGGCCGTCGACTCGGACATCCAGGTAGTAGGCCGGCCGGTAGACGGATGCAGCACTCTGACGGGTGAACACCTCGAGATAGCCACGTGGGTCGTCACCCCAACTCGCGGGGTCGAGTTGGTCGAGGTCGCACATCACCGGGGTGGACGGACGCAGTGCCCTGGTGACCGCGTCCCTGACCGAGGCAAAGCGAGCGCCAGCTCCATAGCGGCGCCACGGCCCGGCGTCGACGGAGATCCACCCGCCATCGGGGTGATTGTCCATGGTCGACAGAGGCATCACTCGCCCGAGATCTGGCCCTGGCGGGCACTCGCTGACGATGGCCATCCTCTCCCATTCGGGAGCATCGGGCGCGTACTCGACCAGTCGTTCCCGCAGCAGGTCGTCTCGCTCGAAACCCTGGGCGGAGAAGGTCACCTCTTGCCCGGGGGCGTCGACGATCGCCATCCCCTGCACGGCCGGCAGCACTCGCGAAGGCCCATAGGCCCGGATGACCGTCGATCCCTCGTACTCCGGGATCGGGAGGCGAAGGGTGCTGCGACGGGCACGTGCCAGGCGGTACTCACCGTCGCTCTTGCGGACCAAGACGAATGGGTCGACGGTGATGGGGCCCGATCCACCTGTCGAGGATGCGAGTGCCGGGAACTGATCGACGCGGGAGCCGTCGGGAAGCAGGTAGGCGAGCCGGAGCTCGACCTCATTCGAGACGACCGGGATCGACCGTTGCTCGGGATCGCCAGCCCGAAGTCGAACCAGGCCGGCAGGCTCGCCGGTGCGCGGATCGGCCTCCGGCTGCGAGTCGGTCGTCGGTGGCGATCCACCTTCCGAGGTCCTCCAAAGGACGTAGATCAGGGCCGCAGCCAACAGGCCGACGATGGCGAACGCGAACCATGTCCGCTTCGGTCGGACTGGATCGAAGCTCACAGCTCTCTCGTCCACGGGTCGACGGGCGCCTGGGCGGACCCGCACGTGCTCGAGGGGGCCCCGGCGGTCCCTTGCTGCATCTCCTCGCTCGGCTCGGCTTCGAACGCCGGTGGTCCACCTTCGACGGGCATGCAGGAGCCTACCGCAGTGCCCCTGATCCGAATCAGGCGGCTGGATCCCACACGGGCTGCGGGTGCTCGTCCGTCTGGTTGCAAGTCCTCACTCTTCGACGCCGCCGCGGCCCCAGATCGCTCGCCGGCACGCGCGGCTCGAGTCGCGCGACCTCCCGCGGCTGCGCCGAAGACTGCTGCGGGAGCCTCGACCGCGCCACCAAGGCTCCCTCTCCGATCGAATCGGCTCCGACCCCGCGAGAGAGCGGCGCGGCCGTAGGCTCGCCGTGCCATCGCCGTGCCATCGCCGACACGCGGCGAAGGGCTGTCGTCCGGACACTCCCGATCCGGGTGCGATTGGAGCTCGGCTACCTGACTCGACCGAGGACGGGGCGTATCCTCTCGCACCCGATGTCCCTCGCCGCCCCCCTCGGTCACCCCGTGAGCCAGCCGCTCACCCAGAGCGATCGGGCCGCGCAAGCAGTCGCGGCTCGCTGATCTGACGCCATGCCCGTCGTCATCGGCGCACTCTTGATCGGGCTCTCCATGGGCCTCTTGGGCGCCGGCGGGTCGATCCTGATGGTGCCGATCCTGCGCTACCTGTGCGGGCAGGAGGTCGACACCGCCTTCACCGGCGCCCTGTTCGTGGTGGGCGGGATCTCGTTCTTCGCCTGCCTGCCCTACGCGCGCAAGGGCACTGTCGAGTGGCGCAGCGTCGGGTGGTTCGGGGTGCCGAGCATGGTCGGTACCTACGAGGCGGGGAAGTACCTGGCCCCCCTGCTGGGGCAGTGGTTCCCCGGTCGCGACGGTCCGATCAAGCTGTGCCTCTTCGCGGCGATGATGCTCACCGCCGCCTGGTTCATGGCGAATCCGGCCGAACTCGAGGCCGAGGAGGATCGCGTTCAGCGGACTGCCTGGCGCATGGTCTTCGACGGGCTGATCGTCGGCCTCGTGACCGGCATGGTCGGCGTCGGCGGCGGCTTCATCATCGTGCCGGCCCTGGTCGTGCTCGGTGGGCTGGACATGAAGCGCGCGGTGGGCACCAGCCTGGCGATCATCTCGACCAAGTCGTTCACCGGCTTCGTGGGTTGGTACCTGTCGGCCGGCGAGCACGTGGAGCTCGACTTCGGCCTGCTGGGGGCCTTCATCGGCGTCGGGGCCCTGGCCAGCTTCTGGGGGCGTTCCCTCGGCAAGAAGGTCTCGCACCGCACCCTGACGCGCGGCTTTGCGGTGTTCCTGCTCTTGATGGGCGTGCTGATCTTCCTGCGCGAGAGTGGCCTGCTGTCCCTCTGACCCGGCGACTTCCAAGCGTGCGCGGGAGGGCCGATGATCCGGCCATGGAAGAGCAGTCAAGGGTCGGAGCGGGGCGGCGTGCCCTGGTGACGGGCGCCGGCGTGCGCGTCGGGCGCGAGATCGCGCTCGAGTTGGCGCGGGCCGGGGCGGATGTGGCGATCCACGTCAACCGCTCCCACGGACCGGGTGAGGAGACGGCCGAGGCCGTGCGGGCCCTGGGTCGGCGCGCCATCGTCGTCGCAGCCGATCAGCGCGACGTGGCAGCCGTGCGCGCGGCCTGCGACGAGGCCGAGAGCGAATTGGGGCCCATCGATTGGCTGGTGAATTCCGCGGCAACTTGGCCGCACGTGGCGATCGAGAACCTGGAGCAGGAGGACTTCGACGCGGCCCTCGAAGTCAACCTGCGTGGGCCTTTCTTCTGGGCCCAGACCCTGGGCACCCGCATGCGCGCCCGCGGCGGCGGAGCGATCGTGAGCATCGCCGACGTCTCCTTCGACCGCCCCTGGCCCGACAGCCTGCCCTACTGCATGGCCAAGGCGGGGGTGGTCTCGATGACCTACGGCCTGGCCAAGGCCCTGGCCCCGAGGGTGCGGGTCAACGCCGTGGGGCCGGGGCCCGTGCTGTTTCCGCAGGACTACCCCCAGGAGCGCGCCGACGACGACCGTGCGGCGACCCTGCGCGGGCGCGAGGGCAGCCCCCTCGATGTGGCGCGGGCGGTGCGCTTCCTGCTCGAGGCCGAGAACGTGACCGGGGTGTTGCTGCCGGTCGACGGCGGCTACCGCTTCGGGATCTGAGACTCTCCCGCGGGCCCGAGGCGCGGGGGAGCGCCCCTGATGCGCCCCAGGGGCCTGCGGCGCATCCGTGGGAGCGTTCGACAACCACTCGCGGGATTTTTTCGGGGCCGCTCGGTAACCGGGTCAGCGCCCGACCGTAGATCCCTCTGCCAGGCGCGGCGACGTCGCCCTGGTGAGCGAGCGAGCATCCATGTTGGAGGCTTCGGTCGCTGCCAACCCCGGCTGGGCAGGCCGGGAGCGTCGGGTCCGGATTTCCACGGACCAAATGGGGAGGACCCCGGGGGGGCGTCCTCCCCTACCTATTTCTCTGGCTCTCAATCGTCGCGAACGGGCTCGCCCGTCGAGGCGGAGAACCCCTCCTGGAGAAGCTACGTGGCATCGGGGCGGTCGGCTCGCCGACCGCCCTGTTTGCCCGCAAGGGGCCTGCTCGCACGAGCCGGGGATCGCGGGTCGGACCGAGGCAGTCGTCGTTCCGGACGGTCGAGCGGAAGCGGCGCTCGGCACCGTTGGCGAGCGGGCGGGGCTCCCAGCTGTCAGGCCTTGCGACGCAGGTCGATGACCTTGGCGATCGGGCCCACGATGGCGAGGGCGAAGATCGGCGGCGCCTGCAACAGAACGTGCAGCGGCGTCTCGACCGGGAGTTCGTCGAGCAGGCGGATCCCACACTCGACCACGGCGATGGTGATCGCGACTGCGATCCGGCCGCGCTTGGTGGAGACCGTCGTGGGCGGGTCCGTGATCATGAAGAACAGGAAGAGCTGGTACATCGGCCCCGTCACCGGAGCCAGCTCGGTCACGAACGAGTCGCCGGTCAGCAGTGCGCGCATCCCCGCCAGGGCCACGAAGGACGCCAGGTAGGCGCCGGTCACGTGCAGAATCTTGGCCCGGCTCGCCACCAGGAGGCCGACGGTCCAGATCACCAGCAGGGGCCAGATCGAGTTGTCGAACTGGGTCGAGAGCACCGCCACCGAGCCCGGTGCCAGGAGCAGCATGATGCTGATCCCGAAGTTGGTCGGGTTCCACAGGTGTCGGCCGCGGTAGGTCAGGGCGTACTTGCTGGCGATCGAGATCGCGGCGCCCAGCACGAAGGGCCAGATCAAGCCCTGCTGGGGCTTGGTCAGGATCGTCATCGAGATGCCGCTGATGTAGGCGCTCTGGATGCTGACCAGGTGCCCGCGCAGGGCCAACGAGAGCACGCTCTCGGTCAGCACCGCCGCACCCAGGGCCGCCGGGAGGATCCAGATGTCCGACAACAGGTCCACCGAGACCTGGGCCACCACCAGGATCAGCGTGATCAGGATCGTGATCAGCCACTTGGGGTTCAGGGACGCCGCCCACTGCAGGGGCGAGCTCGGGCGCGGCTGCTGGAGGGTGGGTTGGGCGGTGGTCATGGTCGTTGTTGGCGGGTCCGGGCGGGTTCGTGGCTCGGCCGGAGGCGGATTCAGTCGCCCTCGGGTTCGACCAGGTGGTGGTAGCGCCCGGCTTCGAGGCCGTCGAGTTCCTGCACCCGCCCGGACGGCCAGCGCAGGGTCAGGTGCAGGTCGCGATCGTTCTCGCCCAGGCCGAAGAACAGGCGGCGGTCGTTCTGTGATGAGAAGCCCGTGCCCCCGTTCACCACCTGGCGCTGGACGTTGGGGCCGAAGGTCAACTCGGCCTCGGCGCCGATCGCGCTGCGGTTGGACACGGTGCCTTCTAGCTCGAAGCCGATCCACGCGCCGCCCGCGGGCTCGTTGCGGTACAGCAAGAGCGGCCCCTTCTGGTTCGCCACGACCACGTCGAGCGCGCCGCGGTTCTCCAGGTCCGCCAGGATCACCGCGCGGCCGTCGTAGGTGTCGGTGATCCCGACCGCCTCGGCCACGTCGGCGAAGGTGCCGTCGCCGTTGTTGTGGAGCACCGCGCTGCGCTCGTAGCCAGATTGGCTGCGGCCCTCGATGGGCGGCCAGTTCGCCGCGTCGGCCATGATCCCGCCGGCCCCGCCGGAGAGCTTGGAGGAGTCGTACCAGTAGCTGCGGTCCCGATCGCCCGAAATGAAGCCGTTGACCACCACCAGGTCCTGGAAGCCGTCGCGGTCCAGATCGCCGAACTGGGCCCCCCAGGACCAGCCGGTGTCCACCAGGGCGCCCCGCGCCTTCTGGACCATCACGCCGGCGCCATCCATGCGGCTCTCTCGCAGGTTGTTGCCGTGGAACACGTAGCCGGGGCTCGAGATGTTGGTGACGAAGACCGAGTTGCGCCCGTCGTTGCGAACGTTGCCCAGCGCCACCGACATGCCGCTCTTGCTGTCGTGGCCGAGGTTGGCCTCGGCGGATTCGAAGCGTTGGCCTTCGACGTTCAGCCACAGCTCCTCGGAGCC
Organism: Engelhardtia mirabilis; assembly: GCF_007748095.1. NCBI lineage: Bacteria > Pseudomonadati > Planctomycetota > Planctomycetia > Engelhardtia > Engelhardtia mirabilis. Next base: position 6,365,409 of record NZ_CP036287.1, on the reverse strand, counting down.
GTAGTCGTTGGCCACGTAGACGTCGGGCCAGCCGTCGCGGTTGAAATCGGCGGAGAGGGCGGCGTAGCTCCACATGCGGCTGTCCATGCCGAGCCGCTCGCCGAGCTCCTCGAAGGTGCCGTCACCGTTGTTGTGGAACAGGAGGTTGCGCTCGCCGTTGGTGGCGAACTCCCCGCTGTCGTGCATGATCTTCGTGGTCGCCAGGTGCCACAGGTCGTGCTTCGAGCTGTAGTAGGCCAAGACCAACAGATCGAGGTAGCCGTCACGGTCGTAGTCGAACCAGATCGCGCCGTTGGAGTTCATCCAGCGCTCGAGACCCGCCTCGCGGCTGACCTCGACGAAGCCGCCTCCGCCTGAGTTGCCGCCCTCTCGACCGTCGTTGCGGAACAGAGCCAGATAGCCGAAGCGGTAGATGAAGAGGTCCTCGTCGCCGTCGTTGTCGTAGTCGCCCCACACGCTGCCCATCGAGACCCCGCGGCCGGGGAGGTTCAGGTCGGCCACGCCCGCGGCGGCCGCGACGTCCTCGAACCGGCCGTCACCGCGGTTGTGGAACAGGGCGTTGGGGGCGCCGAAGTCGGAGTTGGTGACGTAGAGGTCGACCCAGCCGTCGCGGTCGTAGTCGCTGGCGGAGACGGCGGCGCCGACCGCCATGATGTGGTCGGCCACGTGCTCGATCTGGGCGTCGACCGGGGCCACGCGGTGCTGGAACTCGAGTCCGTGCTCCGCGGACACCTCGCGCAGTCGGAATCCGATCGACCCCTTGGAGGGCACCGGTGCGCTGCGGCTCGCGCGATCCTTGACGACGACCGCCGCCAGGAGGCTCGCGAAGACGGCCAGGGCGATCGCACGCCGGGCCGGTGTGATGGTCTTGGTGGGAGGCATCGATGTCGCGCGCAGCAGGGATCCGAGTGTAGCCCCGTCGGCCGATCGGGCCGGCTCGTCAACGTGACCGCCAGGTGATTGGAGGGTCGGTCACCGCTCGCGCGAGCGGCTCGGATCCGGACGGCCGTAGCCGGGTCAGAACTGGAAGTAGATGAAGGCGGCCGTGTCCAAGGTCGCGCCCACGAAGAGGACGATCAGCGCCGCATAGGCCGCGCCCTGGAGCCAGGCCGGGGTCGAGCTCGCGCCACGCTCCTGCCAGCGGTCGACCACGTCCTTCGGGAAGAAGTGCGCCAGGGCGGCCAGGGCCAGGACCCCGATCGCGAGTGGGCTCGACTGCAGGCCCCCGCGCATGCTCACCAGGCCCGTGGCGTAGTCGGCGAGGTTCTCGAGGCTGTTGACGCGGAACAACAGCCAGCCGCCGACCACCAGGTGGAAGCACACAATGCGGCGCCACAGCACCGTGGCCGTGGAATCGCGCTGGCCCTCGGCGTGGCGGTCGCTCGAGCGCGCGAACATCAGCAGCAAGCCGTGGTAGATGCCCCACAGCACGAAGTTCCAGGCGGCGCCGTGCCACAGGCCGCCCAGGCCCATGGTCAGCATCAGGTTGATCGCCGTGCGCCGCGGCCCCACGCGGTTGCCGCCCAGGGGGATGTAGAGGTAGTCGCGCAGCCAGCTCGAGAGGCTGATGTGCCAGCGGGTCCAGAACTCCCGCACGTTCTGCGAGAGGTAGGGCCGGTTGAAGTTCTCGGGCAGCTCGTAGCCCAGGCACAGGGCCGAGCCGATGGCGATGTCGCTGTAGCCGGAGAAGTCGCCGTAGATCTGGAAGGCGTAGGCGTACAGGCCCAGGAGCAGGTCGAGCGAGCCGTAGTCGCCGGGGCTGGCGAACATCGGGTCGACCAACGCCACGGCCAGGATGTCGGCGAAGACGATCTTCTTGATCAGGCCGCGGAAGATGCGGGCCATGCCCCGGCGGACCTGGTCCGCGCGCACGGAGCGTTCCTCGCGCAGCTGCGGCAGGAAGTCGGAGGCGCGCACGATCGGGCCGGCGACGAGTTGCGGGAAGAAGCTGACGAAGAGCGCGAAGCGCGTCAGGCTCGGCTCGACGTCGATCTGCCGGCGGTAGAGGTCGATCGTGTAGCTGAGGGTCTGGAAGGTGTAGAAGCTGATCCCGACCGGTAGCAGGAGGTCGTGCTTGGGCAGGGAGAGGTTCGAGCCGAACAGCTCGAACACGCTCTCGGCGCTGCCGGCGAAGAAGCCCCAGTACTTGAAGACCGCCAACATGCCCAGATTGAGCACCAGGCTGAGCATCAGCAGCAGGCGCCGCTCGGAGGGGGAATCCGAGCGGGACATGCGCTTGCCGACCCAGAAGTCGACCAGGGTCGACAGGGCGATCAGGCCGGCGTAGCGCCAGTTCCAGCTCATGTAGAAGCCGTAGCTGGCGACCAACAGCAGCCAGTGCCGCCGGTTCTCACGGCCCTCGAGCAGCCCGTGCAGGATCAGCACGAGCGGCAGGAACAGGAGGTACTCGGCCGAGTTGAAGCTCACCTGGCTCGCAACTCCTCGAGCACCGGCGCCAGCGCGTCGGCCAGGGTGCGCGCGACCTGTGCGTGGCCCGCGGGGGTGAAGTGCACGAAGTCGATGAAGAACTCGGAGTGGCCGGCGACGGCGGCGGCGAGGTCCACGACCGTCGTGCCGCTGGAGGCGCCGAGCCGGGCCAGGCGCCGGTTCCAGTCGGCGGCGCCGGCGCGCCAGCCGGCGACCGAGAGCACGCCGTTGTGGCGGTAGAGGTTGCGTCGGTAGCCCGCCGGGAAGAGGTCGGGGTCCCCGGGCGGATGGCTGGTGGCGAAGGTCACCAGCACCGGCACGGCGCCCAGCGCGCGCGCGGCGTCGATGAAGTCCGCGGCCCGCGCTTCGAAGACGTCGGCCACCTCGTCCGGGACCTGGTCGCGGAGCATGCGTGCCGGGGTCAGCCGCGCGCCGATCTGGTTCTTGGCCTGCTCGTAGAGGGTCGTGCGACGGGCCTGGCGGGTCGGCCAGGGAGCCTGCCCCTCGTGGTGGGCCGCCTCGGCGGTCGGTGCCAGGGTCTCGGCGCGCTCGGAGGCGATCACCACTTCGGCGTCCTCGTCGGCGCGTACCGCGAGCATGCGCGCGGTCAGCCCGTCGAGGTCGTTGGACAGGTGGTACATCAGGGCCACGTCCGGCTGCCAGGCCGGCGCGACCAGCTCGAGGTCGCGGACCGCCGCGCGCGCGGTGAGGCTGGCGCGGCTCGCGTTCAGCACCTGCACCTCGAAGCCGCGCTCGCGCAGCTCGTCCTCGAGCACCACGGGGAAGATCTGGTCGGCGGGCAGGAAGATGTGCTCGCCGTAGGAGGCCGAGGCGACCCAGATCCGCAGCACGCCCGGGGGCTTCTCGCGCGGGACGATGCGCGAGCGGAAGGGGTAGTCGGGCGTCGGCCCGAAGGGGGAATCGACGGGCAGCTCGGAGTAGGTCGGGCCGCCGAAGAGCAGGGTCTCCCAGCCCCGCGCGTGGGCCCGGTACTCGAGCGCCAGCTCGGCCGCGGCGAGCAGGCCCAGGGTCCAGAAGATCACCGCGTACTGGGCCAGCTTCAAGCGGCGCGCTCCCCGCCTCGACCCAGGCGCGCGCGGGCCCATGCGGTCACCTGACTGCGCTCGTCACGCTCGAGCACGACGGCCCACAGGCCCGCGAGCAGCGTGATCGCGATCGCGCCCTTGAGCGCGACGGCCAGGGCCAGCTCGCCGATCGTCGCCACCGGGAGGTTGGCGTCGAGCTCGAGCGCGGCCGCGGCCGCCGCGGCCACGGCTCCGACCGTCAAGGACAGCCGTCGCAGCTCGAAGGGGACGCTCATCACGCGCCGCGCCTCGAACATGCCCCCGGCCGCCAAGGCAGCGAAGGTCACCAGCGTGGCCCAGCCCGAGCCGACGAAGCCGTAGCGCGGAACCAGCCACCAGTTCAAGAGCACGTTCAGCAACAGGGCCGCGGCGTTGATCCACATCAGCGGGAAGGTGTCCTTGGCGATGTAGAGCGGGATCTGGGTGATGTGGTAGACGGCCCAGAAGGTGTAGCCGACGGTGATCAGGGGCACCACGCGCCAGGCCGGCAGGTACTGGGCCTGGGAAGCCAGCAGGTCGATGCCCTGCTTGCCGAACAGGATCACGAGCAGGCTCGCGGCGCTCATGGCGACCAGCCCGTAGGTGCTGACTCGCGCGACCTTCTTGGCTTGCTCCTGCGGATCCTGCTCGGAGTAGAGCCAGGGGTGGAAGATCTGCACGAAGGGGCCGAGCATGGCCATCGTGACCAGGAAGCCGAGCTTGTAGCCCAGGCCGTAGATGCCGACCTGATCCAGACCGTCGGAGGCCGCGAAGTGGTCGAGCATGCGGCGGTCGCCGTAGTGCAGCCCGAGCTGGAACACGCCCACCGGGATCAGCGGCAGGGAGTAGGCGACGATCGGACGCAGGATGTCCCAGTGGATCGCCAGGCCCACGCGCCAGAGCACGTGGCCGGTCAGGAAGATCGTGCACAGCCCCTCGCCGATCAGGACCGGCAGGAGGTAGCCGACGGGACCCCACTCGAGGCCGAACAGGAACCAGATCCGCAGGGACAGCTCGAACACGAGCTTCACCAGCGCGACCTTGGCGTAGAGCCCGGACTGCTTCTGGATCTGCAGGTAGAAGAAGCCGGCCTGGCTCGAGAGCTGCAAGGGGACGATCAGCAGCGCGACGGTGGCCACGTCCACGATCTGGCTGGGCGAGACGTTGGCGCTGCCCTCGGTCGAGATCAGGATCGGCGCCAGCTCGTGGCGGAACATCAACAGCGCGCCGACGACGGTCCAGCCCACGGCCGTCAGCAGGATCGCGCAGGAGCTGACCACCGCGTTGCGCTCGCGCTGATCGGTGCGCTCGAAGTAGAAGCGCTGCATCCCGCTGAGCAGGTTCCAGCCGATGAACTGGACCAGCCCGGCCAGCAGCAGATCGGCGAGGTCGACCGTCCCATACTCGTCGGTGTCGAACCAACGGGTGTAGAAGGCGATCATCACGACGGAGATCACCCGCCCGACGACCGGAACCAGGCTGTAGTTGAGGGAGTGGCGGAGCAGGGAGCCGAGCGAGCCGGACTCTTGCTTCGCGGTGGGGGGACCGTCGGACATGGGGAGGACGAGCGGCGGGCAGGATAAGGGCGGCCGGCCGCGGGACCGGCCCGCGTTCAGGCCTCTTCGACCAGGAATGCCCGATGGCCTTCGGCCAGGCGCGCGATCAGGACCACTCCCGGGCAGTGGCCGGGCCCGCGCAGGGACTTGGCGAGCTTCTCCGGCGGGGTGGGGTGGCCGCGGGTGAAGACCTCGATCGGACCGACGTCCGCCTCGCGGAGCATGGCCCGCACCCGGCGTCGGTCGGCGGCGCAGGAGGCCAGGACCCGCCAGCGCCGGGCCAGGGGGTGGGGCACCGGCTCCCGGCCGCCGAGAAAGGCCAGGCGCGGACCCAGGGGTGAAACGCCGAGCTGGGGGCACAGGGCGCCGATCAAGCCCGAGCGGACGACCGCGGCGTGGGGCTCGACGATGAAGGCGCAGGCTTCGACCTCGGCCGCGGTCAGGGGCGTGGCGAGGTTCCGGGCCCAGGCATCGCCCGCGACTTCGCCGCGCAGGGTTCCGTCCCGCTCGAGCACCAGGGCCTCGAACGGCGGAGCGTCCGACGGCGCGAGTTGCCCCGTCCAGAGCACGACCTCGACCAACTCGCGGCCCAGGCCGACCCAGGACCAGCGGCGGGGGAGGTCGGACGGGAGGGTTGCGTCGAGCGTGTCGACCTCGACCGCTGGTGCGAGCTTGATGCAGGCGCCGGGCGCGCGGGCGATCGTGGCGAGCACCGCGGACCAGGCCGGGGCCCAGCGTTCGGGGTCAAGCTCGCGGCGACCTTCCGGTCGGCGATCGGCGTCGAGCATCAACAGGACTTCGCTTCGCAGGGGCGGCCGGCTCGCGTCGGCGCGCACCGCGAGCGCCCCCGGGCCCACCAGGCGCTCGAGGTTGAGGCTCGCGAGTAGGACTGTCTCGGGATCGCGATCGAGTGCCAGGACCGGGCGTCCTCCAGCGGCCAGCGCCGCCGCGTCGGACCCGATCCCGCAGGTGAGGTCGACCAGCGGCATGTGGGGCGCCGTCAACGCATTGACTCGGGCCGCTCGCCAGGCTGCGACGGCGAGGCTGGAGCTCTGCTCCAATCCCTTTGCTGAAAGGAAGATGCGGTCGCTCCCGGCCAGCTTGCGGCGGGCCCTCCGGCGCAGCTCGAAGAGCCCCTGCGCCTCCAGTGCGAGAGCGGGATTGCCAAGCCGGCGCAGGTGACGACTAAGTTGGAGCTGTTGCGGCTCCCCCTCGCCCGTGGACGCCAAGGCTTCGGCCAGAAGTGTTTCGGCAGCGAGACGATCTCGCCGGGTTCCAGGCTTCATTGCATCAGCGGGGCCTCGAGGTGGGACTGTAACGATAGAGGGAAGCTGGCCCCCAATGGTCCCGGTACTTCGGTGCCGGATCGCCGAGGAACGAGCCAGTCGTCAATTCGAGGAGGAGCGCCCGGGAGACCGGGCAGGGAGGGAATAGATCATGGGCCGAATCCTGGTGATCGAGGACGAGCCGGGCACGCAGATCCTGTTGCAAAGTCGACTACAGGACCTGGGTCACGAAGTCGTAACCGCGCCTACCGGAGCCATGGGGCTGATGGAGGCGCGCGCGGGTGGTTTCGACCTCTTCGTGGTCGACGTCCAGCTCGGCCCGGGGGTCGACGGATACGAGGTCTGCCGTCGACTGAAGTCGATGCCAGGGGTGCAGGGAGTGCCCGTGGTGTTGCTCAGCGGCCGCGTTCGAGACCGCAGTGAGCTGCACCTGGGCTACGAGGCCGGCTGCGACTCCTACCTGGTCAAGGGCGAGGACCCCCTGATCGAGGACGTGGTCCGGGCGATGCTGCGTCTGAAGGCCCTGCGGGACGAACTCGCCCGACAGAACCAACTGCTCGAGCTCCAGAACCAGCGCCTCGAGCGGGGGCACAAGGTCCACCACGATCCGCAGAACGGTGCCGAGGTGGTCGTGGAGCCCGACGCGCTGCTGGTGGTGGACGCCGACGGCGTGGTCACCGCCGCGGATCGAGGCTCGCACACCCTCTTCGCCGGCGAGGTCAGCGGTCGGCACGTCGGGGCCCTGGCGCCCGGAACCGGCCTGGAGGCCTGGGTTCGCGATTCCCGCGACGAGCTGCGCCCCGGGCACCTGTTCGCCCTGGCCCAGCGCGGCAGCATCCCGGCGCGGCGCGTGTCGGCCACGGTCATTCCCCTCCCGGGATCGGCGGTGGGCGAGGCTCGCGATGCCCGCATCGTGCTGCTGAAACAGGTCGACGGGCCCGCCGTGGTGGGCGGCATCGAGGCTGGCGAGGGGGCCGCCTGGGAGCTGGCCGAGCGTCGCGACGAACTGCGTCAGGCGTTCCAGCCCGGAACCTTGGTGGGGCGCAGCGCAGCGATTGCGGAGGTGCGTTCGGCCCTCCTGCGCCACGCGACCCAGAACGGACCGCTGGTGCTCGCGGCCCCGACCTCGCAACAGATCCGGCGCCTCGCTCGCATCTTGCACTTCACCGGTGAGCGTCGCGGGCCGATCGTCCCGGTGCCCTGTGCGGTGCTCGAGGCCGAAGGCGGTGGCGACGCCGAGCTACGCGAACTGGTCCAGCGGGCCGGCGATGGAACCCTGCTGTTCGAAGACATCGATCGGCTCTCCACTGTCCGGCGTCGATCGCTGCGCGCCCTGAGCCAGGAGAGTGCGGCACGGATGCTCGTCGGCGTTGTCGGGGGTCAGGCGCGCGCCACGGCCCTGGCCGACGAGTTGGGGGCGGAGACCCTGGTCCTGCCTCCGCTTTCCGAGCGGCGAGACGACGTACTGGACCTGGCCCGCTTCGCCCTGGCGCGCTTCTCGGCCAAGTCCGCGCCGCGGGATCTGAGCGAAGAAGCCTCCTGGGTGCTCGAGAACCACGATTGGCCGGGGGACGTGCGCGAACTCGACGCGGCGGTCGAGGAGGCCTGCAGAATGGCCCGTGGGTCGCTGATCGAGGTCTCCGATCTTCCGGCGGAGCTCCGCGACCTGCATGAAGAGCTCGCGCGCAGGGGCACCCTGATGCCCGCCCGTCCGATGGAGCGCCCAACGCCGGGGACCCATGTGGGCGTCGATCCTTCGGCGTCGATCGCCTTCGACATCCCGGTCGACGAGCCGCTGCGGCTCGAGATGGGGGAGCCCCTGATCATCGAGGAGGCGCTGCGCCGCTCGCAGGGCAACGTGAAGGAGGCCGCAGGGCTGCTCGGCATCGGCCGCAGCACGCTCTACCGCAAGTTGAAGGAGCACGGCCTGCGCTGAATGACGGCGATCGGGGCGGGCCCGATCGCCTGATTGCGCTGCGCCATTCCCTGATAGGGGAAGCGTTCCCGGATACGGTTTCGGATCGGTCGTGGATCCGTCCAACGCGAGTTGCTAACTCATCTCCAGGGACACTGCCATCTCCCTCCCCTCGTCACCCCGCCTCGCGTTCCCGGTTCTGACTCCATGGCACGGGTTCGCGCTCGCTCGCCCAACCCCCCAATCCCCCCACCCGCTTCCACCTCGTGGGACCAGCGGAAACCCCCGTGGCACGAATCCTCGTCATCGAAGACGACCCAGGGACCCAGCTCCTACTCCAAAGTCGCCTGCAGGACTTAGGGCATGTCGTCGTGATCGCACCGACCGGGGCGATGGGCGTCATGGAAGCCCGAGCTGGTGGCTTCGACCTGTTCCTCGTCGACGTCATGCTGGGCGCAGGCATCGACGGCTACGAGGTCTGCCGACGCATCAAGGCCATGCCCCATGTGCACGCCGTTCCGGTGGTGCTGGTGAGCGGGCAGGTGAAGGGGCGCGACGAGCTTCACCGTGGCTATGAGTCCGGTTGCGACTCGTTCCTGATCAAGGGCGACAACACCCTGCTCGAGGACGTCGTGCGCGCCATGCTGCGGACGAAGGCGCTGCAGGACGACCTGCACCTCCAGAACCGCCTGCTGGACGAGCACAACCGGCGGCTACTCGAAGAGCGTCGTCGCGGGGCTGATCTGGAGGTGGCCCTGCGGGCCAGCGAGGGCGGTGCGAAGGGCGGTCCGCGCGGGGATTCAGCGGTTCTCGATGCCCTGATGGTCGTCGATTCGGAAGGCCTCGTACGGCTGGTCGATCGCGGTGGCCGCGAGTTGTTCGGTCGCGACGTCGAGGGCCGCAATCTGGGTTCCCTCGCCGTGGGCTCGGGCCTCGAAGCCTTCGTCCGCGACGCACGCACCGAGCCTCGACACGGCTTCCGCTTCGACCTGCGGCCGACCTCCGCCCGCGACACCCTGCGCCTCACCGCGTCGGTGATCCCCCTCGTTCCGCGCCCGGGCCACCCCGACCCGGGCCTTCGGATCGTCCTGATCCAAGAGCGCAGCGCATCGGTCGCCGACCGCCGCGATCGGGAGTTGGCGCCGCTGATCGAAGCGGCCCGCTCGGTCTTCCACCCGGGCAACATGGTGGGCGAAGCGGATAGCACGGTCGACCTCCGCGCTCGACTGGCGGAGCTCGCCAAGGAATCCGACCCGGTCCTGTTGGTTGGTGAGGAGGGCACTGGACGGCACCGCGCCGCGCGTGCCCTGCACCACGGCTCCAACCGCCGCGGGCCGTTCCTCACCGTCGACTGTGGCGCCATGGCGCCCGAGTCCCTCGAGCGCGAGCTCTTCGGCCACAGCGCAGGGGCCTTCGACGGCGCCGACAAGGCCGCCCCGGGCCTGCTCGAGCGAGCCTCCCACGGCTCCTTGCTGTTGGCTGACATCGGCCTGATGCCCTCTGCCCTTCAGAGGCGCTTGGTCGAAGCCGTGACCACCGGACGCACCACGCGCGTCGGCGATGCGACCCAGCGACGCTTGAGCTGCCGACTGATCGCCCACGATGCCGGCGACCTGACCAGCCGCGTCGAAGCCGGCACCTTCGACCCCGAGTTGCGCAAGCTCTTCGCCAACCACGTGCTGCGTCTCGCGCCCCTGCGTGAGCGCCGCGAGGACATCGTTCCGCTGGCCGAGCACTTTGCCCAGCGCTACGGCGTTCACCTCGGCCGACCCCGATTCAGCGACGAAGCCCTCTGGGTGATCGAGTCCTTCGACTGGCTGGGGAACGTGCGCGAGCTCGAGAGCATGGTCGAGCGCGCCTGCCGGGCGGCGACCGAGCCGGTGGTGGATGTCGATCAGCTGCCGCGCAAGTTGCGGGACCTGCACGCCTCGCTCACCCGCAATGACGAGATGGCGCCCCAGCGACCGAGGACCGATCGACCGACGGGGACGCACGTGCTCACGCCGGTGTCGCCGATGCCTGCCCCGCGGACCCAGTACGGGGTCGAGGCGGCGGCGGTCGAGGAGGAGCCCATCTCATTGGAGTCGTTCGAGCGCAAGGCGTTGTTGCGGGCGCTCGAGCACACGGGGGGGGACAAGTTGGCGGCGGCTCGGTTGTTGAAGATCGGGAAGAGCACCTTGTATCGGAAGCTCAAGCGCTACGACATCAAGTGATGCTGCCCCACTTCGCTGGGGTCTGTCCGCCGAAGTGGGTCCCGTCGTACCGCTCCATCCGCCAATCAAGGACGGCCTGCTAGCCAGGTGAATCGGCCGTGCCAGCCGAGGAGTCGGCCCCGACTCAACGGTTGATTCGCGTGTCCAGCCTCCATGGCCGCCGTGTGTCCGCGCGAGCCAACGACTCGATCGCGGCACCAATTGCGCCAGGCGATCCAGATCCAGAGATGGAGTCGGAGGCGAGATCGAAGCTTCGAGTGGGCCCACGACCGCCGGACGAGCCGCGACACGCCGTCGCGCAGCATTGCCAGGGTCAGATTCGCGGGAAAGAGGGGATTCGAGTTGATTCGGCGTGCCTTCGAGCTCACTTGGACGTGTGCGATGCACCTGGTGCCAAAGGCCCTCTTCAGTGCTGCCGGGTAGGTCCTTTTCTTGTCGGAGATCGCGACGACACGCGCCTCGGTGCCGAGCCATTCGGCCGTTCGTCGGAGCGCAGACCGCACGGCACGCCTGGATCCCGAGCGACGAGTCGTCCCGCTCGAACCCGCCTGCCCCGAATCTCGCCGTTTCGAGCCACGGCGGCGCCTTTGCGGAAGAGCCCCGACCTCCACCTCCAAGATGAACAGCGACTTCGCGTCGACGACGACCGCGGCAGTGACCGGCTTGTTCACCCGGTCGGTCTCGAAGGTCTCGAGTTCGTCGAATGCGATCGTTGTGATGCGGCTGTTCTGATCGCCGTCGCTCGGAGCGCTACCGCCCAGCTCGCTCCCGCTCGAGGTGGCGTCTCTGGAGCGAATGAGAAGCGAGCGTTGGAGTGCGCGGCAGTGGACTCCCAGGAGGCGCTGATGCCGCGCGACCGTGTCGTAGTTCGCGCCCGATATCCGAGCCGTCTGCCTGAGGGTGACCTTGGAGACAAACAGCTCCATGTGCAGTCGAAGAAGCTGGGGCTTCTTGAGTCGGTAGTCGACGCGGAAGGTCTGTGCCGAGAAGCCAGCCTTGCAGGCGGGGCATCGGAAGCGTGGAACCCTCCTTCCGTCGCATTTCCTCAGGAAGGAGCCGTTTGAGTGAGCTCGGTAGGTCGCCTCGCTGTTCCGCGAGGGGCAGCTGCTCCACGGACACTCGAGGGGCACGAAGTGCTCGAATGAGAGACGGTCTTCGTCGCGCCCAGCTTGCCAGATGATCGAGTCCATGTCCGAAGGACCGATCGAGAGCCGCCGTGGTTACGGGTCCAACTCGGATTTACCCCAGCGAACTGGGTCAGCATCAGTGGGGCAACCGCAGGGCGGCACGAATCTCCCCCCCCTCCGGCAGTACCCCAGAAATCAACTCCACCGGCCGCCTCCCCGACCGATAGATCAACAACCTCACCCGCGCCCGAGCCGGCGAGGACACCCTGAATTCCCCCGTCGGATGGAGGGTCCACTCACGACCCTCTCGATCCACGAGCAGCACCTCCAAGTCGGCAATCTGGCGGTGACCACGGTGACGGACCCGAATAGCGAACGTCGTGTCGTCGTGCTCGATCTCGAGTTCCGGGGTCAACCCCAACCGGCGCAGGCGCAGGATGGAGACTGGATCGGGTGCCGTCAGGTGGGGCTGGCGACTGTCGACTGCGATCGGCACACCGACCAACTCGTAGGCCTGGAACGCCTCGGCGACGGCGGCCTCGCGCTCGGGCGTGCGCGGCTCGCTGTCGAACTGGTCCAGCCAGAGTTCGGCGACTTGCTCGAGGCTGCGCAGGGGTTCGTCGAGCTGGGTCGAGGGGATCACGTACTCGGGCTCGCGCTCGAGGGCCGCGAGGATGTCGCCCTGGGGGGGGCCGAGCCACGAATGGGTCCGGCGGGTGCCGGGGGGGGGCACGACGCGGTTGGCGAGGTCGAAGACGCGACGCCGGGAGAGGTAACCGATCGCGCCCGGCCAGGGGGTCAACACGGTCGCGTTGGCGGGCAACTCGTCGCGCAGGAAGATGCCGATGGTTCGCAGTCGCTCGACGCGAGCGAGGTCGGCGTGCTTGCCGAGTCGCGCGAGGCCGACGTCGAGGCCGGGGGCGACGGTCGTTTGGCCCTGGCCCATCCAGGCGTGCTGCGCCGCTTCTAGGGGGATCGGCCCGATGTTGCCGGGGAGCTTGCTGGCGAGGATGCCGGCCAAGCCACCGAGGACGAACAGGCCCCACCCGCTGGCGTGCAGCAGACGCGAGTCGGAGTCGACCGCGCGGGTGATGACCCCTTGGACCGACAGGAACAGCGCCGGCAGCGCCGGGGCCAGGGCCAGCCAGAAGGGCTCGTCGTCGCCGCCGTTCCAGGCGATCCACAGGCACCAGGCCCAGCCGAGGATCGCCGCCCGGGTGGCGCGACGGGGCTTGCCGCGCATCAGGATCAGGGCGAGGCTGGCGAAGACGGCGGTCAGGGGGGCGCCGCTGTGGAGCAGGAAGCTGCGCAGGTACGAGAGGCCCACCCGAATGCGCGCGGGGTCGTAATGCAGCGCGTCGGCAGCGAGGGGGCTGAGCCAGACGCCGGTCACTGCCCGTCGGATCAGGGTGGTCAGAACGACGGCTACGAGGGGCGCCGCGAAGGGCAGCCAGCCCACGCGCGGGCCGCGCCGCACGGCGCTGCGCCATTCGAACGCGGCCAACAGGAGGGCCAGGCCCATGCCCTCTGGCCGGATCAACACCGCCGCAGCCATGGCGCCGGCACACCAGCGTGGTCGCTGGCCCTCGTGGGCCAGGAAGCCGACGCAGGCGGCCAGGGCGAAGGTCGTCCACTCCACGCCGGAGAGGGCCGCGGCGGCCAAGGGGCCGCTGACCACCAGCAGCAGCGGCGCGATCACGCCGGTCATCCGCGCCGGGCTGAAGCGCGCCAGAACGAAGACCAGCATCAGAGCCGCGAATCCACCCGTCGCCTGGAGGATCCACGGAGTTGGCCAGTAGAAACGCTCGGCCGTCGCCGCGGTCGCCAGCCAGGCCCACGAGGGGTACGCGTCCACCACAGGACCACCGGCGTTCCAGGCCAGGGTGCCTTCGTGCACGATCTGCCGTGCGAGGCGAAGGACGGCATGCCCGCGCTCCCCGACCTGGGCCAGATGGCCCGCGGCGTCTTGCTGCAGGGTCAGCACGTGGGCCACCAGCAGAGCCAGGGCCAGGAGCAGGGCGGTGGTGCGCTTCAACCGATCGGTGTTGATTTTCGGGAGGGTCGGCCCGGTGAAGCCTGGGACGACCGCACCCGACGGCGCAGACTAATGGCCAGCGGGCCGGACCGCACCACGGCTGCTCGGGACCGCACACCTTCAGCCCCGGAACCCGCCCCAGATCATGGTCGAGAGCGAGCACGACTGCGGCCTCGGGCCCGATTTCACCCGTCGACGCGATGCCGCGCTGGCAGCGCTCGTGCCGGCGGTCGCCCATCGCCTGAACAATGGCCTGGCGACCGTCGTCGGGCTGGGGGAGCTGGTGCGGGCGAAGCCTGCCGCGCCCGCCGTCAAGCAGCTCGCAGCGACGGTCGACGACCAGACCCGCGCCGTGGTGCGGCTGGTGCGATTCCTGTCCAGCTTCGCCAAGGATGCCGAGGGCCCGCCCGACAAGGTCGACGCCCGCTTCGCCCTCGATCAGGCGCGCGAGCTCCTCGAGCCGGTCTGCCAGGCCACCGGCCTCTCGATCGAGGTCGACCTCCCGTCGGCCATGCCGGCCGTGCTCGTTTCGAGGGCGCTCCTGCAGCTGGCCGTCGTGCTGGGAGTCGAGTCCGCCCTCGTCGGGCGCGGCAACACCTATCGGATGGCGGCGCGAAGCTCGCCCTCGGGCTTCGTCGTCGAGCTCGGCGACGGGCGTGATTCTGAACTCGACCGCGATGTCTGGTCTTCACTGGGCATCGTCCCCGCCGACCACGAGGACTCGAGCGGCCCCTCGAAGACCCTCAGAGTCAACCTGGCGGGCCTCGAGCGTGGACCCTCGGACACCCCTGAGGGCGGCGCGACCCCGCTCGCCGCCCCGGCGGCGAGCGCGGCGCCGTCGGTGCTCGTCCTCGAACGCGACACGCAGCTCGCCGAGCTGGTCGGAATCGTCCTGCGCGAAGGTGGCTACGCGGTCACCACCTGCTCGGATCCGGCGGGCGCGCGGGCGGCCGCGGGCGAGCGCGCCTTCGATCTCCTCTTGGTGGACCAGGGCGAGGGCGTGCAACGCCGCAGGGAAGCGCTGGCCCTCGTCGACGAGTTGACGAGCCCCCGCGGGCCGGCCATCGGCTGCTTCAGCCAGGGCCCGGTCGCGGAGGATCGAGCCGAGCTCGCGTGCCTCGCGAAGCCCTTCCGGCCCGCGGAACTCCTGGCCTTCGCCGCCGGATTGCTCGGACGCTGACCCGACGATTCGTCGCTCCGCGAAGCGGCATCCTGCCACCCGGCCCGATCACTCGCCGTTCCAGTTGCCCAGGGGCCAGGCCACCGGCCCGACCGACCGCGCCAGCTCGGAATCAGCGCGGCGCCGCCACGTCGAGCGGCGGAACTTCCAGCGTCACCGAGCGCAGGTCCGGCACGCGCAGGGATCGTTCGAAGCGCGCGCGGCCCGCGCTCACGCGGACTTCGTAGCTGCCGCCGGGGAGGTCACCGATTCGGAAGTGGCCATCGGAGCCGGTCTCGGCCGAGGGCCAGCGCCGTTCCGGCTGGGTCGAGCTGCGCAGGGTCACGAGCGCGCCCGCGACGGCCTCGCCACCCTGGTCGACGATTCGCCCGACGAGTTCCGCCGAGCTGCCCGGCAGTCGCAACGGTGTGCCGTCGCCTCGGTGCTCGAAGCCGCTCACCACGAGCTCGGGCCAGGTTCCGCCCCCTGCCCAGGGCGGGAGCAGCGAGACCCGATAGCTGCCCAGGGTCAGCCGCTCCACGCGGAACTCACCGTCCGCACCCACCACCGCGCGACGCTGCAACCGGCCTGCCAGCCCCGCTTCGACGGCCGCACCCTCAGGCGTCAGCAGCACGACGTACCCCGTGGCTCCTCCCACGGGCAGGGGCTCGATGCGCCCGTTCATCGGCGCCAGCTCCATGCTCGGCAGGGTCTCCAGCACCGGCCACGGATCGGGGGCGACCAGCCTCAGGGGCCCGTCGCTCGGCACCGTGACGGCGACCGTCGCGCCCGGACGATCGGTCGACACCAGGTGCACCTCGTGGGCCCCCGGGGCCAGCCCGTCGATCGAGAACTCCCCGTCGGTGCCGCTCCAGACCGAGTGCACCCCGGCGGGGCCGACCACGGTCACCGCCACCTGGGGCAGCGCGGTGCCGCCGGAGTCGACGACCTGTCCGGACAGTCGGTCCGGGCCCGACGCCGCCACCAGCGCCGGGAGTCGCCGTTCGAAGGGGAAGCCAGTCCCGACCCCGCCCAACTGCGGGGCGCGGATGCGCTGCAGGGCGAAACCGATGGCCAGGCCGACCAGGGTGGCGACGATGAATGTGCGGCGGAAGCGGATCAAGGCACGCGCTCGGCTCCGGCGAGCGCTGCCCTCAGTTTCTCGACCAGCTCGCCCAAGCGGTAGGGCTTGTGCAGGAAGTGCACGCCTTCCCGACCGGCGAGTCGGTCCATCACCGCGTGCTCGGCGAAGCCGCTGGAGAGCAGGACCGGCAGGTCTGTACGCCGCCGCCGCAACTCGTTGAGCGTCTGCTCGCCACTCAGTCGCGGCATGGTCAGGTCCAGCAGCACCGCGTCGATCGTAGCCCCGTGTTCGTCGAACTGGGCGATGGCGTCCTCGCCGTCGACGGCGCAGAGCACCCGGTAGCCGGCGCGGGTCAGGGCTCTGCGGGCGACTTCGCGCACGACGACCTCGTCGTCGACAACCAGGATCGTGGGGGAGGGCGAGCCGGCCTCCATCGGTGTCGGGCTCGCCGCCGGTCGCAGTTCCACGGCGGGCTCCTCGGCGGGCGGCAGGATCAGGGTCACGCGCGTCCCCCCTCCAACCTCGCTGGACAGGTGCACGGCCCCGCCGTGGGCCCGCACGGCCCCCAGCACCGTGGCCAGACCCATGCCGCGCCCGGTGCCCTTGGTGGTGAAGAAGGGGTCGAAGGCGCGCTGCCGGATCTGCTCGTCCATCCCCTGTCCGTCGTCTGAGACAGTGATCGTCACGTACAGCCCGGAAGGCAGTCGCGCGCCGAGCCAGGACTCGATCAGCTCCTCGGTCGCGACCTGGCGCGCCGAGGTGCGCAGGCTGACGCGGCCCACGCCGTTCGGGAAGGCGTCCACGGAGTTTCGGACCAGCTCGACCACCGAGCGCTGGATCAATCCGGCGTCGCCCATCACTCCCGGCAGTCCGCCGACCAGGTCGACCTCGAGAGTCGCGCTCGGCGGCATCAGACGCTCCACGACCGCCAGGGTTCGGCGCAGCACCTCCGTGGGCTCGATCGGGTGCAGGGTCACCGCGCCCTGGCCCGTGTACGACAGCATGTGGTCGGTCAGCTCGGACGCTCGCTGGGCGGCGTCTTCGATCTCGGTCAGGGCGGAGTGGGTGTCCGAGTCGCCCAAGAGGCGCTCGCGCAGCAGTTGCGCGTTTCCGAGCACGCCCATCAAGAGGTTGTTGAAGTCGTGGGCGATCCCGCCCGCCAGCACCCCGAGGCTCTCGACCTTGTGGGCCCGGCGGATGCGCGCCTCGAGTCTGCGCCGCTCCTCGTCGGCGCGTCGGTGCTCGGTGACGTTGGTCACGAAGCCCTCGACGAAGAGCAGCTCGCCGTCGGTGCTACGCACTCCCTGACCCTGTTCCCAGACCCAGCGCTCGGCCCCGTCGGCGGCGAGCACGCGGTAGGTCAACTCGAAGCGTCGGCCCTGCAGCACGGTCCAGCGGATTTCCTCCAGCACGGCCCGTCGATCCGCCGGGTGTACGTGCTCGAGCAGCGAGCCGCCACGCTCGTTGACCAACACGTCGGGCCCCACTCCGAACAGCTCACGACAACCCTCACTGGCGAACAGGACGGTGCGTTGATCGTCGTCGTTGCAGCGGTAGGCCATGCCCGGCAGGTGCGCCAAGAGAGTCTCGAAGGTCCGCCTGCTCTCCAGCAGCTCCTCCTCGACGCGCACCCGGCGCTCGGCCTCGACGTGGGAGGCCAGGATGCTGGTCGAGGTCGTCGTGAAGGGCTTGAGGTTCTCGACCAACTCCGGTGCGTAGTCCGGCGACGCATTGGTCAGGATCACGAGCCCGACGACGCGGCTGCCTTGCTTGAGCGGCAGGATCAGGGCGTTCCGCGCCTCGAAGTCCGAGTCCAGGTCGGACCAAAGGCGCCCCGGCGCCACCGCCGACGCGGGTTGACCCGATTCGATCGAGCGACGGATCACCTGGCAGGTCTCGGTCAGCGGAATGCCGTCGGCCGTGCCGATCTGGTCGTAGCCCAGGTAGCCCTTCGGGCTCTGCACCGCGACCATGCGAAGCTGCAGCTCGAACTCGAACTCCTGCTCGACCAGGGCCAGGATCGCGTCGGCGCTCCCGGTCAGCTTCTGGTAGTGGCGCAGGATCTCGTTGAAGACGATGCGTGGGTGCGAGCCACGCATGGCCATGGCCTGCACGCGGCGAATGGCCGCCAACAGCGCGACGCTGTCGTTGCCGGTCCAGTCGTTCGCGGCGCGCTCGCGCACGGGCGAGGCCTGCACGAAGTAGTAGGCCGGCCGACCCGCCGTGTCGGTGACGCGCGTGATCACCAGGTGCAATCCGACCGGCTCCCGTCCCTCGACGCCGTAGCGACGCTCGCCCGTGTGCACCACCGCCGTCACCGTGCTGCGGGTCCGGAAGCGACGCAGCTCGTGGGGCAGCTCGCCCTTGGCCAAGAGGTCGTCCACGTGCACGCCGACCAAGCGCTCCGGGCTGGTGCCCAGGAGCTCGGCCAGATGCCGGTTGGCGCGCAGGAGCGCCCCGCGCCGGCCGACGAACGCGAAGGCCGCATGGGGCAAGTCGAAGAAGGCGTCGAGGGGCGTGCGACCGGCCTCGCGCTCCCGCCGCATCCGAGCGTGGTCCAGTGCCACGCGAATCGCCCGCCGCGCGCGGACACCGGGGTCGGCGCCGTCGAGGTTGATCGCGATCGACCAGTTCCCGTCGTCCCCCGCCGCGTCTTCGGGTCGCGTCGGATCGCGCACGATCAGGTCGGCGTCGCGACCGTCCACGAAGGCGAGCGGCCGGTCGGTGACGCTCTCGAGGAGCGCGCACAGCCGACGGCGGCGGTCGTCATCCGCGGTTTCAACATTGATCCGAAGCTGGCGATTCATGGCGAGCGGGCGCGGTCCGGGCTGGCAGGCGCCCAGGGGGCAAGGTGGTGACACTGCGATGCTACGCAGCCCCGAGGAGCCGGCATGCAGGCCTGCGGTCCTGGCGCGCAGAAGCCGTGAATCCGCCCCGTTGGTGGGACCAACCGGGGTGGCGCCCCCTCACCGGCGATCGAGTCGTTCGCGCAGCGCGGCGCTGAGTTCGGCCCGGAGCTGCTCGAGGGGTTCGAACTCGCCGCAATCGAGCTCGTCCACGCCGCGGGAGAAGTCCGTCAACTCGCCCAATCCGGCCCGCGCATAGCCCAGGGCCCTCAACCCCAGGTGCAGCTTGTCGCAGGCCCGCGCGAAGCGGGCTTCGCGCGTCACGCCCTGGGCGTACTCCGCCCAGCGTTGGGCGGCGACCCGCTCCGCACTACCCAGGAGTTCGACAGCCGCCCCCTTCTCGGCGGCCCGTTTCGCTCCTTCGGGCAGCAGGCGTGAGGCGGCCCGGGGCATGTCGCCAAGGAGGGCTTCGGGAGCGTCGTGCACGATGCAAAGGGCCACGCAGCGGTCGACGTCCAGGGGCGGCGCGACCCGATCCGCCGTCGCGATCGCCACGAGCGCCACCCCCAAGCTGTGCGCCGCGACGGACTCCGGCGCCGGAACCCCGGCCTGGAGCCACCCGGTGCGGGGCAGGCTGTCGAGGGCCAGGAGGGTCAGCAGGCGGTCGAGGGTGGTCAAGGTGCGGAGGCGGGGTGGGCTGCGCCCCGGTTGGGGCGCCTGGGCGCGTTGTGGGGCCGACGGAGGCAGCTTATAGTCCCCGGGTTCGGCGCCGTCCGGCGAGGTCTCGCTCGACACCTGTCCGCGGCCCGCCCCGACCCGAGTCGATCCCCATGCTCCTCAGCCTCCGCCCTGACGCCGACGACGCCCAGCTCGCGGCCCTCCGGGCCCTGGCCGACGAGGGCGGGTTCGAGCTGCGCTTCCTCGACGAGCGCCGCCGGGTGGCCGAGCTGGTCGGCGCCCGCGGCCCGCACCTGCGTTCGCGCCTCGAGGACCTGAAGGTCGTGCGCGAGATCCTCGATCCCGGCCAGGCCCGCGAGCTGCACGAGCGCAACGGGCGCCCCGACACCGTGGTGCGGATCGGCGACGCGGTCCTGGGGGGCGGTCACGCCTCCCTGATCGCCGGACCCTGCGCCGTCGAGAGTCGCGACCGGTTGCTCGAGATCGCGCACGCCGCCCACCGCGCCGGCGCCACCGTGCTGCGTGGCGGGGCCTTCAAGCCCCGCACCTCGCCCCACTCCTTCCAGGGCCTGGGCGCCGAGGGCTTGCTGCTGCTCGAAGAGGCGCGCGAAGCCACCGGCCTGGCGATCTTGACCGAGGTGCTCGACCCGCGCGACGTGGAGCTGGTCGGCCGCAGCGCCGACGCCTTCCAGATCGGCGCCCGCTCCATGGCGAACGCGGCCCTCCTGCGCGAGGTCGGCCTGGCTGGCAAGCCGGTCCTGCTCAAGCGCGGCCTGGCGGCCACGGTGCGAGAGTTCTGCCTCGCGGCCGAGTACGTGCTCGACGCCGGCAACGATCAGGTGATCCTGTGCGAGCGCGGGGTGCGCGGCTTCGACCGGGTCACCCGCAACCTGCTCGACCTCGGCGCCGTGGCGCACCTCAAGGGCGCGACCCACCTGCCGGTGATCGTCGACCCCTCCCACGCGGCCGGCCGCGCCGACCTGGTGCCGGCCCTGGCCCGGGCCGGTCTGGCCGCCGGCGCCGACGGCCTGATCATCGAGGCCCACCCGCGACCCGACGAAGCCCGCTCGGACGCGCCCCAGGCCGTGTCCTTGGACGACTTGGCGCAGATTGCGGCCGACGCGAGGGCCATCCTGGCCCTGGACGGCCGTATCCTGGCCGCCCCTCGTCGCGAGCTGGTCGGCAAGGGGGTCTGACCCGACCCCCACCGGCTGCCGCCGCACGGATGGGCCATCGCGCCCCGCCAATCCCCCCCCTCAGCACGGCGCCGGCGACCAACGGTCGGCGCGAGCTCCGACCGCATTGCAGGAGACCTCCCCTTGAGGACCCCTTACGTCGCCGGCAACTGGAAGATGAACCTCGATCGCCGCCGGGCCTTCGAGCTCGCCGAGGCTCTCAGGAACCGCGCCGGCGACCTGTCTTCGGTGGATGTGGCGGTCGCGCCGCCCTTCGTCTACCTGGAGCTGGTGGCCCAGACCCTGGGCAAGAGCGGCGTCCGCGTCGGCTCCCAGGACGTGTGTGACCGGGCCGAGGGCGCGTTCACGGGCGAGGTCAGCGCCGCGATGGTGCGCGACGTGGGTGCCCGCTTCGCGATCGTGGGCCACTCCGAGCGCCGCCACGTCTACGGCGAGGACGATGCCCTGACCAACGCCAAGCTGCGCGCCGCCCTCGAGGGCGACCTGGACGTGATCCTGTGCGTGGGCGAGCTGCTCGAGGAGCGCGACGCCGGCCGCACCGAGGCCGTGGTGCGCGAACAGCTCCAGGGTGGCCTCGACGGGGTCACCTCCGAACAGATGGCCCGCGTGACCGTCGCCTACGAGCCGGTCTGGGCCATCGGCACCGGCCGCACCGCCAGCCCCGAGCAGGCCTCCGAGGTGCACCTGTACCTGCGCGGATTGCTGGAGGGACTGTACGAGGCGCGAGTCGCCGACGGGGTCCGCATTCAGTACGGTGGCAGCGTCAAGCCGGGGAATGCCGCGGAGCTGCTCTCCGCGCCCGGCGTCGACGGTGCCTTGGTCGGGGGAGCAGCGCTCACCGCCGACGACTTCATGGGCATCGTGGACGCCGCGCGCGCGCGGGGCTGAACCCCACGGACCCGGGCTCGTCCGCGCGGATCGGTGGTTCGATCCGCGTCGGTCGATGGGGGGACGCCCCCCCGCGACAACTCGTCTGTCTCTCACCCCACTGCTGCCGCGATGCTGCTGCAGACCGCTCTCTATCTCACCTCGGTGTTGTCCGCGATCGCTCTGATCGCCCTGATCCTGATCCAGGATCGAAGCCCCGCGCGCAGCGATGCGTCCGTGGCTTCGCGTGCCGCGTCGACCCCCTCCGGGCCGTCGGGCACGCTGGGCCGAGCTACCGCGTGGAGCGCCGCGATCTTCCTGCTCAGCGCCCTGGGAACGGCGGTCGCCGACGGCGGCATGAGCGGCTCGTTGCTCGACGAGCTGCCCGCCGAAGTCTCCGCCGCCTCGCCCCAGTACTGAGCTCAACGACGTGCCCCCGCTGTCCGCGGTGGCTCGACCGATGGTCCTCCTCCTCAATCTCGTCTTCGTCTTCGCCTGTCTCCTGTTGATCGCCGTGGTCCTCGTCCAAGAGGGCAAGGGCGGCGGCCTCGGCAACGCCTTCGGCGGTGCCGGTCAGCAGACCTTCGGGGTCGGCACCAGCGGTATCACCAAGTTCACCGCCGTGGTGTGCGCGGCGATGCTCGCGCTCGCCATCGCGATCCACAAGACCGACACCCGCCAGTCGGACTCGATCGTCGGCGAGGGCGATATCGCCCCGACGATCCAGGCGCCCCTGGGTGGCCAGGGTGGTGGCGCTCCGACGGGTGGCACCGGTCAGGGTGGCTGAGATGGACGCGGGCAAAGGCATCGTGGACACCGACGAGGTGCTCGACCTCTTGCGCGCCGAAGACGCGCTGCTCGAGGGTCACTTCCTGCTCTCGTCGGGGCTGCGCTCGGATCGCTACTTCCAGTGTGCCCTGGCCCTGGCGAACCCCGTGGCGGCCGACAAGCTCGCGCGCGCCTTCGCCCAGCGTCTCGCGGCGAGCTCGATCGAAGCGCCGCAGTTGGTGGTCGGGCCCGCCATGGGCGCGGTGGTCTGGTCCCAGGAGGTCGCGCGGGCCCTGGGGCTGCGGTCCTTCTTCACCGAGCGCGTCGACGGCCAGTTCGCCCTGCGCCGCGGCTTCAAGATCGCCCCGGGCACGAAGGTGCTGGTGGTCGAGGACGTGGTCACCACCGGCGGCTCGGCCAAGGAAGTCATCACCCTCCTGCGCGGCATGGGCGCCGAGGTCGTGGGCGTGGGCTCGGTGGTCAACCGCTCCGGCGGCCAGCCCTTCGCCGATGTGGGTCTCGAACTGGTCAGCCTGGCTCAGGTCCAAGCGCGTACCTGGAGCGCCGACGACGTGCCCGCCGAGTTCGTCGGCACGGAACCGATCAAGCCCGGCAGCCGCCCGGGTCTCTGAGATCCGCCCGCAACCGTTCCCCACCATCCCATGCTCCGCTCGATGACGGGATTCGGCGCCGGCGCGGCCGAGGGCGCCGGGATCGCGATCCGCGTCGAGCTGCGGGCGGTCAACCACCGCTTCCTGCAGGCCAAGGTGCGCCTGCCCGGCGACCTCTTGGCCCTCGAGGGCGCGGTCGAGGCGGCCATCAAGGAGCGCCTGACGCGCGGCTCGATCTCGGTCACCGTGCGCCTCGAAGCCGCGGCGTCGAGCGGCGGCGTGCAGATCGATCGAGAGTTGGCGCGGCGCTACGCCGACGCGCTGATGCAGCTCAGTGGCGAGCTCGGCCTCGAGGAGGGCTTCGACGTCTCGCGCCTCGTGTCCCTGCCGGGCGTGTTGCAGTCCGGTCCGCTCACGGCCGATGACGACGAACTGCGCCCGCTGGTGATGGCGGCCCTGGACCAGGCCCTGGCGGCCCTGATCTCGATGCGCGAGACCGAGGGCGCGGCCCTGGCGGCGGACCTGGCCGTGCACGCCGGCGCTCTGGGCGAGATCCGCGCCAAGATCGCCGCCGCGAGTCCCGAGGTGGTGCGTCGCCACCAACAGACCCTGCACGAGCGCGTCCAAGCCCTGCTCGGTCCCGAGCGGCCGGTGGAGGAGCGCGACCTGGCCCGCGAGTTGGCGCTGATCGCCGACCGGGCCGACGTGTCCGAGGAGATCTCGCGGCTCGAGATGCACCTGGTCCAGCTCGACAAGCTCTGCGCGCAAGGCGGCGCGGTCGGTCGCAAGCTCGACTTCCTGGTGCAGGAACTCTTGCGCGAGGTCAACACCATCGGCTCCAAGTGCAACGACGCCCAGATCGCCCACTGGGTGGTCGACGCCAAGACCCACGTCGAACGCCTGCGCGAGCAGGTGCAGAACGTCGAGTGAGCGCCCTGTACGAATCGCGCTTCGGCGAGCCCGACCCGGGCGACGCCGACAAGGCGCCCGAGCCCGGCCGCATGCTGCTGATCTCCGGCCCATCGGGTAGCGGCAAGAGCACCATCTGCCGCCGCCTGCTCGAGGATCCGCGCGTGGTCTTCTCGGTCTCGGCCACGACGCGCCCCCCGCGCCGCGGCGAGGTCGACGGCAAGCACTACCACTTCCTCGACAAGCAGCGCTTCATCGAGCTGCAGCGCGCCGGCGCCTTCATCGAGTCGGCCGAGGTGCACGGCAACATGTACGGCACCCTGCGCGCGCCGATGGAGGAGGCCATCCGTCGGGGCAAGGTCTACCTGGTCGAGATCGACGTCCAGGGCGCGCTGCAACTGCGCGAGCTCGGCGTCGACGGCATCTACGTCTTCGTGGACGTGCCCGACATCACCGAGCTGCGCCGGCGGCTCGAGGAGCGCGGCACCGATTCGCCCGAGGTCATCGAGCGGCGCGTCCGCAAGGCCGAAGACGAGCGCGAGGAGCGCCGCCGCTACGATCACATCGTGGTCAACGACGATCTCGAGGCGGCCTACGCACGGGTCCAGGAATTGGCCGGCCTCGCGCCGGAGGGGAGCGGTCGATGAGTCACATCGTTCTGGGCTGCGCCGCCTCGGCCGCGCTCCACAAGGGCGCCGACCTGGCCAGCAAGCTGACCCAGGCGGGTCACGAGGTGCGCTGCGTGCTCACCGGCCACGCGGCCCAACTGATCGCGCCCCAGCACTTCGAGGCCCTGACCGGCCAACCCGCCTCGGTGGCCGAGTTCGGCGCCGGCCGCCGCACGGCCATGGACCACATCGACCTGTCCGAGTGGGCCGAGCTGCTGCTGTTCGCGCCGGCCAGCGCCAACCTGATCGGCAACCTGGCCCACGGCCTGGGCGCGGACCTCGTGTCGACCGTGGCCCTGGCCACACCCCAGGACGTGCCGCGCATCCTGTGCCCCGCCATGAACCCCCACATGCTGGCCAACCCCGCCGTGGCGCGGAACCTGGACCAGTTGCGCGAGGACGGTTGGCAGGTGGTCGAGCCCGGCGAGGGCCACATGGCCTGCGGCGTGAAGGGCCGCGGGCGCCTGGCCGAGCCGGCGCAGATCGTCGAGGTCGTCACGAAGGTGCTGGGGGCGTGAGCCCGCTACCGAAGAAGGCCGCCCAGGCGGCCGGCGTGGTCACCAAGCCGCGCCAGCGCCGCAAGGCCGCCGCGGCCCTCGCGAAGGCCGTGAGCACGAAGTCCAAGCCCAAGGCCCAGCGCAGTCGCAAGGCGCCCCGCCGCAAGGTCGTCGTCACCGCCGGACCCACCCGCGAGTACGTCGACCCCGTGCGCTACCTCTCCAACGAGTCCAGCGGCAAGCAGGGCTTCGCCATCGCCGCCGCCTGCGCCGCGCGCGGGGACGAGGTCGTGCTGATCGCCGGGCCCGTGCACCAGGAGACGCCCAAGGGCGTGCGCCGCATCGACGTCATGAGCGCGCGCGAGATGCTGGCCGAGGTGCGCCTGCACTTCGGCCGCGCCGACGCCCTCTACATGGCCGCCGCCGTCGCCGACTGGCGCCCCAAGCGACGCCTCTCCGGCAAGTGGCGTAAGAAGGACGACGGCACCGACACCGCGTCGATCGACCTGGTCAAGAACCCCGACGTACTGGCCACGGTCGCCAAGTCCAAGGGCGAGCGCATGGTCGTCGGCTTCGCCCTCGAGACCGGCGACGGCGAGCGCCGCGCCCTGGCCAAGCTGCGCCGCAAGAACGCCGACTACATCGTCCTCAACGACGACAGCGCCCTGGGCTCGGACCGCAACACGGTCACGATCCTGGGCGCGGACGGCAGCTCGAAGAAGCTGACCAACAAGTCCAAGGCGGCCGTGGCGAAGGTGCTGGCCGCGCTCGATCGTCACTGACTCTTGCGATCCAGCTCACCAGAGGTCGGGTCTCCGAACTCGCCGCGCCACCGAGCAGCTGATCGCAGCCAAGGGATCTACGAAGTTCCGGAGCGGAGTCGAGACAGTGGCTCAAGCCCGCGGGCGACCGGCCGAGACTGCCCCACAGGCGTCGAGACGCTTCGGGCGAGACCAGTCCTGATTGCGGACTGCTCGAGGAGGAGCCCGCGAAGGGTGATGACCGACCTTCTCCGACGAGGGCTCGCGAGCGAGTTGCAGGAGGTCGTGCTGGGTCCGAAGAGGAACAGGGACGCGTTCCGTCGACGGAAGCGAGAAAGGCATCTCCGCCAAGGTCCAGCGAGGTACGTGAAGATGGGGCGAGCCCATGCGGACCCTCTACTGTCTGCCGGCTGCCACTCCACCAAGGAGAGCTGTCCGTGAACGGTCGTTCGATCTCCGTTGGCCTGAATCCGATCGGTGGTTGATGAAGGTCCTTCTCCCTGTGGGAGCGCTCGCGCTGCTCCTTGTCGGATGGCTGCTCTTCGGCCAACGGTCCGGCGTCGTCCCCGCGCCGAGCGGGGGCGTTGCCACTGCGCAGGCTGACGGACCCAAGCACGTTGCGGATCTGGCAGTGCTTGGTAGTTCGGAATCCAAAAGGGGGCGGTCTGCGCGCCGATCCAAAGTCGCGAGACGGTGCGCCGGGAGTCGCTAGAGTCGAGCGTGCGCTGCTCCCGCTCCTCGAAGGCGTCGTCTCGAGCGCTCGCGACGGCGAGCCGATCGAGGGTGCGCGTGTCACCCTCTGGGCATCGAGGGTGATCGAGGACCGTCCGCTCCCCGTCGACGTTCCGGTCGGTCATGCGTTGACCGGGCGTGACGGTCGCTTCGCGATTGTCCGCGACGTCATGCCGGGCGAGGCGACCCGTCTCTGTGCCGTGGGGCCTCTCGGCGCAGCGAAGACGGTCGACGTCGCTCCAGCCGAGCGCTACGTCGAGGTGCGGCTCGATGCTTCGAGACGGGCGGCCACCCTCGACCTGACGTTCCACGCCAATCAGGTCGCCCTTCCGGCGTCCGCGCAGGTCACGATCGAACTCAGTGGCGAGGGAGCGGTATCGAACACTCGAGAGGCAGGGATCGAGCGAGGGCGGTCGAGCTGTGAGTTCTTCGTGGCCGACCGGCCGGATGTCGAGGTCACGATCTTCGTGACACTGAAGGGCTTGGGTCAGTTCCGAAGTGGCCCCTGGCCGGTCGAAGCCGGTGAACATCCGGTTGTCGCGGTCGCGATCGAGGTCACCCAGCCTGATCGCATCGCCGGACGAGTCGTCGACGGCGAGTCCGGCCAGGGCGTCCCCGCGGCCAAGTTGGAGATCTTCGGGGCCGGCTCGTTGCTCCCGGAAGGGCAGACCGAGGCCGACGGGAGGTTTGAGCTGCTCTGGCGGGCGGGCGAGCCCCTCGTGGGGAGCCTCGCCGTAACCGCCGAGGGCTTCGCGCCCACCTACGCGAGTCTGGACGGGACGACGCTGATCCCCATCCGAGTAGAGCTAGGGCATGGTTGTCGAGTCGAAGGTGTCGTCAGCGCGTCCGGGCAGCCGGCGTCCGACGCCGGGCTCCGCATCGTGGCGTCGTGGGAGCCACTCGGCGCTGCATGTCCGACCGTTCATCGCCGGAATCAGTCCGTCGTGCCCGACCCGTCGGGCTGGTTCGTCTTCGAGGGCCTTCCAGCAGTGCTTGTCACGGTGCAAGCCGAGCGAGATCTCCGTCCAGTTGGCTGGGTTCAGGCCTCGCCGCCGGAGGCGCTGGAGTTGTCGCTCGGCGAGGTAAGCCGGCTCGACATCGATCTCGACGCCTCCGATCGAATCCTGGACGGACGAGTCGAGATCACGGGGGCCACGCCAGGCTCGTCCGCCAACCAGATGGTGTTCTGGATCTCCGCCCGCGCAGTGGATCCGACATGGATGCCCTATTCGGGGGCCGAGGCGACCGAGCCAGCCATCGGCGGAGTTCGCGCCGTCGCGGGTCAGCGCTGGAGGATGCCGCTGAGGGCCCCGGCCGGGGGCAGAATCGCCATTGCCCTCAGGATCGCCACAGGTGAGCAGACCTACATTGAGAGAGTCCTCGACGTTCCGCCAGGCGAGAGTGAACTGAGCATCTCGATCCCGGTCGGTGAGCTGGTCGAGTTCGCAGCCCAACCGCCCGGCGCTTCCGATGGGGTTCCGCCCGAGCTGGTGGACCAAGTAGCATCGAAGTGGCGCGAGCTGCGAGCAACCCCACCCAGACTGACTGCGGTCGCTCGGTGAACCCTGAAGCCCGCGAGAGCGGAAGGCAACGGTCACTGGCCGATCTGCCCCGCGACAGCGCCGCCAAGTCATCATGGAGCGCAGCGCCCCGGGCTCGGACCACAACACGGTCACGATCCTGGGCGTGGACGGCAGCGTCGAAGACGCTGACCCACAAGTCCAAGGCGGCCGTGGCGAAGGTTCTGGCTGGACTCACTCGGCCCTTTGCTCCTCCGTCCAGGCCTTTGGGGATCCGAAATCGGCTGGTGGACCGGGGCCGCAGCGCCGTGCAAGAGCCGAATCTGGGGTGATCTCTGTAGACGAGATAAAAGGGGGGGGGGTAGGTTGCGCTAAGCCGTGGCCTGGCCAATGGCGTCACTAGTTTCGCTCGCAACTTCCCACTGAGCCTTCGATGCGACTGACCTTTCCCTTTCTCATTCTCCTCGAGCTTCCTTCGCTCGCCGGCATCTGTGTGATGAATGGCATTAGCGAGCGAGTTACGCACGACCGAGCGACCCCGCCGCCAAGTCTCTGGAGGACTCTAGTGCGGGCGTGGACCCTATTGGCGTCGATCGCGGGCGTGACGCTTGTAGGGGGCGGCTCGGCCGTCGCTCAGGGCGGAGTGATCTCGGTCAACCGGGAGACCCATATCCGCGTTTCCGACGCCGGTACGGGAGCGCCTGTTGAAGGAGCAGCGATCCTGTCGTCGCACTCCTCCGCGATGGGGGTGACCGGAGCGTCCGGGCTCGCATCCTTCGTCCACTACCTGCCGCCCGACGGCGACGAAGTGACGTTCCAGGTTCAGTCGAGGGGGCATGCTCCGATCGTCGTTCGGGACCTCCTCGACGAGGACAACATGCAACTGTTCGTCACGCTGCCGATGATCGGGCAGCACCTCTCCCCGCTGGTGGAGGCCGCAGTCGGGGGGACATTCGAGCTCATGGGACAGGTCGACGGCAATCAGTTCTACATGGAGGTCGAGGTGCCCGGTGGCGCGATGCCCTTCGACGGCTACCTGGACATCACACCCTTCAGCCCCCTGGCGACGGCGTGGAAGGGCCTCGCGAATGACGTCGAGGAGTACCAGTTGGGCTACTTCCATCTGGCCCTCCGCGATGCCCAGGGCAAGTTGTTGCCAGACGCCAATCTGGGCGCTGACATACGGGTGACGATTTTTCCCTGGATGACCACCCCCTCAGCTAGTGGGGCGTTCGTGACGGACTCGACGTTGGTCGTGCCCCGCAGCTATGACAGCGCGGCGGGCGAGGTGCTCCCCAGTGGATCGAGCGCGACGATCGACCCCGTGACGAGCATGGTGGCTTGGGATGTCGAATCGACCGGTCTCAACGGAGTGGGGATCTCTATTCCCCAGGGCCAAGAACAAGTTTGGCTGGGGAGTACGGACCCGAGCGATGCGGGGGTGGTCGGCATCTTGAACTGGCTCTATGGCGGTTACGTCGACCCGTCGGCTTCACCGAAGTCCGAGGTCGAGATCGGAATTCAGAAGTCGAAGCTCTGCCTGCCCAATACCTCATGCCTCGTGAATTGCGGGAGGACGACGGCCAACACGGTGATGTCGATCAATGCCGGATTCAGCCTCTCCATTTCGACTTCGTTGATCGCGAAGCTCCAGGCCGAGCTCAGCCTCGGTGTCGATGGGATCGTCGAGTGGCTGGCCTCTGCCGGCCTCACCGGCAACTCGGATTACCATGTGAACGCGGCGGGCGGCATCACCTTCGAGACGAAGGTCGACATTCCCATCGGAAGTCCGCTGGGCACGCAGGTCGCTCACGACTGCTGCCAGGGAACGCTGCAGAACTACCAGTTGAATGCGGTCAGCACTTTCATGGTGGCCGGCGTAGGCCTCGGGTCGATCTCCGTGCCCGAAGGCGGGGCGCAGCAGGTCGAGGCCGAGTTTTCGCCCAACTGCCACTATCAGGTGGGGGATGAGTGGAAGGACTGCTTGGAGATCGTCACCTGGGCGTCTTCGTGCAGCTCTGATAGTCGCCCGGAGTCCTGCACGTCGGGGCCGTAGGTTCGCCGACGTCGAGGCATCTGGGCGACTGTGGCCCGCGTCGGTCGCCAGCGTCCGGGTCCCGGGCGACGACCTCGTCCGCACACGGTGACTCGTGAGCCGGGCCCCAGCGGGCGGGCCGTCGCGCCCAGCCGGAGACGGGACGGCGCGCAGAGTTCCGTCAGCGGATGCGAGGAGTCCCCAGGCCGCCGTTTGGGCGTGCTGGGCGCGGATCCTGGTGACCGAACCGGGCCAATCCCGCCACACCGGCCTGGGCTCCGTAACGGTGGTGCTGGCTCGGACCAGGGTAGGTCGGCCGTCCCGCTCAGAGACGTCATCCATGAACCACGCGCTGACCTCACTCGCCCAGACGCTCCTGATCGGGAGCGTCGCCGCCGCCGTGCCGACCCAGCAGAGCGACGAGGTCAAGCTCCTCGCTGGCGACCCGGGGCTGCACGACCACTTCGGCCGGACCTTGAGCCTGTGGGGCGAGCGGGTCGTGGTGGGGTCGCGTTTCGACGGTCTCGGGGGCGTGGAGCTCGCGGGCTCGGCCTACGTGTTCCTGCGCCAGGGCGACGGCTGGGTCCAGGAGGCCAAGCTCACCGCGGCGGACGCCGAAGCCGAGGACGTGTTCGGGCACGCCGTCGCGATCTTCGGTGACACGGCGCTCGTCGGCGCCCGCAACGACGACCACGCCGGCGGCATCGACGCGGGCTCGGCCTACGTCTTCGTGCGGGACGCCGGCGGTTGGTCGCAACAGGCCAAGCTGACCGCCGGCGACGCCGCTGCGGGCGACCACTTCGGCGTGTCGGTCGCGATCGCGGGGGACCTGGCCCTGGTGGGGGCGCTCTACGGCGACGCTCCCGGCGCTGCGGACGCGGGGTCCGTCTACGTGTTCCGGCGCAGCGGCGCGAGCTGGAGCCAAGAGGCCGAGCTGAACCCCGCCGACGCGGCGGCCCTCGACGGCTTCGGTTGGATCGTCGCCCTCGACGGCGAAACCGCCTTGATCGGCTCGCGCTTCGACGACGTGGCCGGCGTGGTGGACGCGGGCTCGGCCTACCTGTTCGAACGCAATGGCGCGGGCTGGAGCGAGGTGACCAAGTTCGCACCGAGCGGTCTGGCTGCCGGCGACGAGTTCGGCAGCTCCGTCGCCCTCGAGGGCGACACGGCGGTCGTCGGGACGCCCCGGCGCAACCTGCCCGGCGCGCCCGACGCGGGCACGGTGCTGGTCTACCGCCGCGACGGCGCGGCCTGGAGCCAGGAGGCCGCGCTGACCGCGAGCGACGCCGAGGCCGGCGACTCCTTCGGCCATCGGGTGGCCTTGCACGGGGACCTGCTCGCCGTGGGCGCGGCCCAGGACGACCACGCGGGCGGATTCGATGCGGGCTCGGCTTACCTCTTGCGGCGCGAAGGAAGCGCTTGGACCGAGCTGACGAAGTTCACCGCCAGCGACGCGAGCGACTCGGAGAACTACGGCTCGATCGTCGCCGTCGCGGACGACCTGGTCCTGGTGGGGGCGCCCCACGACGACATCGACGGCCTCGTCCACGCGGGCTCCGTCTACGCCTATCCCCTCGGCGGCGACTGCAACGGCAACGGCTCGCCCGACCTGTTGGACCTGGCGGCCGGGACCTCGCTCGATCTCGACGGCGAGGGCACGCCGGACGAATGCCAGGCCCTCGCGGCCAGTGCCGCGAGCATCTCGATCGCGGCCGGCGGGACGGTCGACTTCGCGCTCGGCGCAGGAGCAACCCACGCGGCCGAGTTGTACGTCCTCTTGGGATCCCTCTCCGGCACAGCCCCCGGGTTGCCGGTGGACGGGCTGGTGCTGCCACTGAACGTCGACGGCTACTTGCTGCAGACCCTGGGTGGCGGCGGACCGCTCGTGGCCGGCATCGGCCTGCTCGACGGCGCCGGCGCGGGCTCGGCCTCCCTGACGATCCCGGCCGGCGCCCTGCCCACCGCGCTCGCCGGCGCGACGGTGCACCACGCCTTCGCCGCCTTCGACCTGGCGGCGAGTCAAGTCACCCTCACCAGCAACGCGATCCCCACCGCGCTCGAGCCGTAGGAGCCCGAGCGCGGAGGTGCCGCTCACATGCCGAAGTAGAGCTCCACGCCCTCGGTCAGGCCCAGGGTCGAGTTCGCGACGAGCAAGCCCTGGGCGTAGGCGCGCCAGCCGATCAGGCTCGGCTCGTTCGGGATGTCGAGGGTCCGCGGCAGGGGCGTGCCGGGTCCCTGCCAACCGTAGGCGGGCAGGGCCAGGATCGGGTTCGGCGGGAACGCGCTGATCAAGAGTTCGCCCACCGGACCGCCCATGCCGAGGCCCTCGACCATGAGCCCCGTCCCGGTCAGCGAGAAGAACGGATCGGGAGCGGTCGAGATGTAGAGGATCCCCGTCCCCGGCGCCGTCTGCGATCCCGTGGGGTTGTCGATGCCGAAGGTCAGGGTCGTGCCCACCACCGGAGCGCCCGCCAGGATCGTGAGGCTGCCGGCCGGGTTCACACCGGAGCCCAGGGTCACGACCGCCGGCTCGGCCACGATCTGCCCGCGGATCTCGCCGCCGCCGAACTCCCAGGTGTGCACGACCACGTAGTAGAGGCCGTTCAGCATGTCCTTGACCTGAGTCGGGTTGGCCAGGTTGTCGCTGCCGAAGATCGTGCCGTTGGTCGTCCCGTCGAACTGCAGCACCAACTTGACCGGCGCGTGCTCGAAGGGGAGCGCGGGTCCGTGGATGTGGACGCCGGAGACCTCGCCCATCAGCCCCGCGAAGGTGCCCTGGGCGGTGACCAGCCCATTCGTCGGGTCGAGGGTGATCTGCACCGTGCCCGTGCCCGGCGACGGAGTCTCCATCTGCACGCCGTCGATGGGCACCGTGTAGTCGTTCTGAGCCGTGGCCGCGGCCAGGTTGGCCGATGCCACGACCAGCGGGACGAGCATGGCGAGGCAACGGGGGTGGCGGATCGAGAGGTCGGCGAGCTGCATCGGGGTCGATTCCTGGGGTTGCGAAGGCAAGGCGAGGCCTCGAGCACGGGCTCTCCGGGCGGCCGCGGGGGTGTAGCCACCGAGCCCTGGTCGCGGGGGCTCGAGCGTTACGGCGAACTCTGCCTCGGCCCTGCGCTTCCGAGGTGCGAACGAGTGATCGAGCGCCCGCCGTAACGGCCTGGCGCCCGTGACCAGGAGGGCGGGACGCGGGGGCGACCCCACGCTTCCATGCCTCGCGGCCACGACCCTCGATTGACCCCTGCCCTGATGCCCTTGCCTTGCCTCTCGCCGACCTCGACCCATCGCATCCGCGACCGCGAGTCGCGGTCGAAGGGCCGTGCTGAGCCCGCACCGGCCGAGTTGGTCGCCGTTCCAAGCGTCGAACTCGGACGCGGGCGCCGCCCAGTGCGTCGAACGCATCCCGCACGACTCCGAGTTCGCAGTCAGTGCGGTTCGATCGTCGAGGTGATCCCCGCGAGCTTGGGCTGCCCACGGCTCGCCGCGCGCCCCAGTCGGCCGCGGATGCTGGCCTCCGATGCGAGCTAGGTTCTTCGGCCTCGTTCGCCGGGCCCTGTATCGACTGCTGCCGGCGCGCTGGGTGGGAGCCCTCGTCGCGCGCCGCCTGCCGCGCTTCGCGAACCTCGAGGTGACGACCCAATGCAACCTGCGCTGCCCCCTGTGCCCGACGCACCTCGTGCCACGTGAATCCCGCTTCCTCAGCAGGGATCAGGCCTTCGACGTGCTCGAGAGCACCCGCGGCTCCCTGGCCGAGATCAGCTTCCACATCCAGGGCGAACCGACGGTGCACCCCGAGCTGTTCGAGATCGTGGCGCGCTGCCGCGAGCTGGGGGTCAAGTCGTGGCTCGGAACCAACGGCATGCTGGTCGGTCAGAAGCTGGAGGCGATCCTCGCCAGCGGGCTGAGCGGGATCTCGATCGACATCGACGGGGCCGACGCCCTGGATTACTCGCGCTACCGCCGCGGCGGTGACTTCGAGCGCGTGGTCGGCGGGGTGCGGCGGCTGGTCGAGGCCCGGAGTGCGCGCGGCGCGCGAGAGCCCGTGGTCCAGCTCCAGGCGATCCTGTTCCCCTACAACCTCCCGCGCCGCGAGGAGCTGCGAGTCCTGTTCCGAAGCCTCGGGGCCGACCGCATCCGCTTCAAGCGACCCTCCTACTTCCACGACTACTCCCGCGGCGAGGCGCTCGGAGTGCGCTTGGACCCGCAGTTGCGTGCGCGGACGGAGGTGGCCGCGGCGCAGTTCGTCGAGTCCATCGGCGTCGGGGCGGGGTCGCATGGACAGGACGCGGGCTCCGGCGGGGGCGGCTCCGGCAAGGACGGATCCACCGGCGCCAGCTCCGACGGGGACGAGCGGGATGGGGCCGGGCCGAACGGCCCCACGCCGGGCGCCGCCCCCGACCAGGGCTCCCGCCAGGTTCCCGAGCGAGGCGGCCGCTTCTACCGCAACCGGCGCTTCTGCCCGCAGCTCGAGCACGCCTCGATCCTCTCCGACGGTCGGGTCGTGGCCTGTTGCATGGACGCCCTCGGCACCACGACCTTCGGCAACCTGGCCCAGGAGAACTTCGCCGACATCTGGCGCGGCCGCCGCCACGCGGAAGTCGTCGCGCGCTTCGTGCGCCGCGAGCTGCCCCTGTGCCGGTCGTGCACCTTGGGTTGATTCGCCGGCAGGACCCGGAAGCCGGCCAACGACCGGCGCCCTGGCCTCAGAGACGCGGGTGGTCTCATCGAAGTCCATCGAGCCAACCTCCGGCCTTTCGCCGGCTTCGGTTCAGTCCGCTTGCAGGAGCGTCGCCGTCGTTGAACCGTCCCCTCGCGGTTGCGACCATGCGTCCGCGGGCAGGACCGACTCCGGGAATGGCCGGCGTCCCGAGCTTCCCGCATCCGATCCATGGCACGCGCTGCCTCCAAGTCGACATCCAAGAAGGGCAAGGCCAAGTCCAAGGCCAAGCGCGGTGCTGCGCCCGGTCCGGGGCGCATTCGCGTGGCCCTGGGGCGCATCGGCCAGCTCGTCGGCGGCTTGGTCGCCGGGGCCGACGACGAGGAGACCCACGGGCACCTGCGCGAGATCGGGGCCCTGCTCCTGATCGGATTCGCGGTCTGGCTCGGGATCGCCCTGTTCAGCTTCCACCAGCCCTACAGCGACGCCAGCGGCGCGGCCTACTCGGGGGTCAACTGGGGCGGGCAACTCGGCTTCTACCTGGCGTCGTGGGTGCTGGTCGCCCTGGGTCTGGCGGGGTACCTGTGCGTGGCCCTGGGCATCGCCTGGGGGGCCGTGCTGGTCTCCGGCCGGGAGGTCTGGTGGCCCCTGCTGCGGGTCTTCGGGACGCTCTGCTTCCTGTTCTCGACGGCCCTGCTGCTGCAGCTCTCCCTGGGTGAGGGCTTCCACGAGCGGATGCTGGCCGGCGGCTCGTCGAACCTGCCCTACGGCCCCGGCGGCTGGCTGGCGCGGGAGCTGATCGGCCCCAGCGAGAACCACTCGGCCGACGCTCCGGCGGTGCTGATCGCCAAGTTCGGCCGGCCGGGCCTGTGGATCCTGCTGCTCGGGATCTCGCTCAGCTCGTTCCTGCTGGCCACCGAGCGCACCTTCTACCCGTCAATTCGTGCGCTGCTGGACTGGCTCGGTGAGCGCCGCGAGAGCCAGGGCGAGGGCGCCGGGGCCGCGGTCAAGGGCTTCGCGGGTCGCACCCTGCGCGGTTGGTGGGACTTCCTGCGCGGGGCCGATCTCGAACTCGAGCCCCAGGCCCCGCCGGCGGCTGCGGCCAAGGCCAAGGCCAAGGCCACCAAGACCACCCCGAAGAAGACCTCCAAGAAGAAGGCCGAGGAAGAGGCCCAGCCCGAGCTGTTCGAAGAGTACGAGGACGACGAAGAGGGCGAGTGGGAAGAGGAAGGCGCCGAGGAGGAGTGGGACGAGGAGCCCGCGGCCTCGGACGACGAGGAGTGGGAGGAAGGCGACGAGGACGAGGAGTGGGAGGAAGAAGACGGCGACGAGGCCTGGGACGAGGACGAGGAGTGGGAGTACGAGGACGAGGAAGAGGCCGACGCCGATGAGGTCGAGCCGATCGTCCCCGCGGCGGCCCTGCCCAAGAAGAAGCCCACCTTCAACGCGCCGATCTCCCTGCCCTTCGATCCGCCGACGCCGCCCCCGGGCCCGTGGAAGTTCCCGCCCCTCGACCTGCTCGAGCCGCCTTCGGTCAACTCCGGCGTGACCGAGGAGGCCCGCGGCAAGATCGAGGCCCAGGCCGAGAAGCTCGAGAACGCCCTGCGCTCCTTCCGCGTCGAGGCCAACGTGGTCGGCTCGACCATCGGCCCGTCCGTGACCATGTTCGAGCTCGAGGTGGCCCAGGGCACGCGCATGAACCGCGTGACGACCCTCAGCTCGGAGATCGCCGCCGCGCTCAAGGCCCGCTCGGTGCGGATCATCGCGCCGATCCCCGGCCGCTCGACGATCGGCATCGAGGTGCCCAACGGTGCGCGGCGCCTGGTGCGCTTCAGCGAGCTGATCTGCAAGGAGGCCTACGATCCCAAGTTCGCGGCGCTCCCGCTGTTCCTGGGCATGGACGCCGAGGGCAACCCGATCGTCGAGGACCTGGCGCGCATGCCGCACCTCTTGATCGCGGGTCAGACCGGCGCCGGCAAGTCCGTCTGCATCAACACGATCATCGCCAGCCTGCTGCTGACCCGCACCCCACACGAGGTGCAGATGATCATGGTCGACCCCAAGATGGTCGAGCTGGCGATGTACTCGAACGTGCCGCACCAGATGTGTCCGGTGGTCACGGACATGAAGCACGCGACCAACGTGCTGTTGTGGGCCGTCGAGAAGATGGAGGGGCGCTACGACCTCTTCAAGAACGCCGGCGTACGCAACATCAAGGGCTACAACGCCCTGGGCGAGGACAAGTTGAAGGAGCGCATGGGCGACGACTTCAACGAGGAGCGCACCCCGCGCCACGTGCCCTACATCGTGATCATCATCGACGAGATGGCCGACCTGATGATGATCTCGAAGAAGGAGGCCGAGCAGGCCATCACGCGCCTGGCGCAGAAGTCGCGCGCGGTCGGCATCCACGTGATCGTGGCCACCCAGCGCCCCTCCACGGACGTGATCACTGGTGTTCTGAAGGCCAACCTGCCCACGCGCATCGCCTTCACCGTGGCCAGCAAGATCGACAGCCGCGTGATCCTGGACGCCATGGGCGCCGAGAAGCTGCTCGGTCAGGGCGACATGCTCTACAACCCGCCGCAGTCCTCCTCGCTCAAGCGGGTGCAGGGCGCGCTGGTCGAGGACCACGAGCTGCAGGCGATCGTGGACTTCGTGGAGCAGGAGTCGGCGCCGACCTTCAGCCAGGAGCTGATCCAGGCCGCCAGCGGGTCGCGGTCGGAGACCCTGGCCGACAAGGATCCGTCCGAGCAGGACGACCTGTGGGACGACGCGGTGCGCGTGATCCTCAAGAGCAAGCGTGGTTCGGCAAGCCTGCTCCAGCGCGCGCTGGGCATCGGCTACACCCGGGCCAGCAGACTGATCGACATGATGCGCGACAACGGTGTCGTCGGCGCGCACAAGGGCAGCAAGGCCAGTGAGGTCCTGTTGACCCTCGAGCAGTGGGAAGAGATGTACGGCGCTGCCGCAGGCTCCGGAGTCGACGATGACTGAACAAACTGAACGGCGCGCCCGCTTCGGTGCGCGCGACTACGCGGGCCTGGCCCTCTTCGCCGTCGGCACCCTCGTGGCGGCCTCGGCCGTCGCCGGCCTGCTCCAGGGCACCGCCGACGAGAACCTCAATCCGCTGACCCGCCTGGTCGTGGGCTTGATCGGCCTGGCGGGGCATTGGCCCCTGCTGGTGATCTCGATCGGGCTCTTGGTGCTTGGCGCCCTGCTGTTCGTCAGCCCTCGAAGGGTCAAGCCCGCGCCCACGGCGGCGGGCGGAGCGGCTCTGCTCGTGGGGCTCAGCCTGGGTTTCGGAGCCCTGACCGGTGGCTCCGCCGGCGGCGCCCTGGGCGCCGTCCTGGTGGGCGCCGAGAGCGGAACGGCGATCGTCGTCCTGGGCTTGGCACTGGGGCTAATCGCCTTCGCAGCAGGCGCTTACGGGGTGGCGGTCGGTTTCGGCCTGGCCCCGGGGGCGAAACCTTGGGTCCGCGGCGATGTAGACAAGACGGAACGCGGGACTTCTTCCGCGCCGAGCGAAGCCAGGCCGATCCAGGCGAAGGGGCGTCGCAAGGGTGCCGGCGACAAGCCGCAGCCCAGCGCGCAGCCGAGGATCGAGGTCGAGGCGTCGCCTAGCGCAGCGAAGTCCGGTGCGGCCGTCGAGGCCGTTCCCGAGAGCAAGACCTCTTCGGATTCCACCGGCGTGAACACCCCCGGGGTCCGACCGATGTCGGCATCCTCCCCGGCTTCCAAAGCGGTCCCGAAGCCCGGGACCCAAGAACGTGCAGAACCAAGAACCAAAACTCCCGCGCCTCACGTGGCGCGACCCCTCGAAGGCGCCGGCGGTGGACCTGACCGGTCCGGCCAGCCCGCTGCAACGGATATGGGGGCCGGCGTTCGTCCGTTCGGATCCGCCGCAGCCGCAGCGGCCGCCGCGGCGGCGACGTCCGAGCAACCCGTCGACCTGACCGGCGCGGGGAGCGGGCGATCCAAGACCGATGCTCCTTCCGAGCCGGACGCGGTCGTCGTAGCGCCGGACGAGGGCAGCGTGGGGAACGTGCGGCCGATGCGTCGGGTCGAGGACTCGACGAAGGCGGAGCCGGCCGCAGCCGACGTCGCACCCCCGACCGTCGGCGAGCTGCTGGCCGCGCAAGAGGCCGCCGCGGCGCAGGCGCGCGAGGACGCAGTCGATGACGCCCTGTCGGCGGCCACGGAGGCCGACCCGGGCGGCTTCGCCGCGAAGCTGCCGGACGCCGAGGAGGAACTCGACGGCGACGAGGACGACTGGGACGAGGCCGCCGAAGCCCTCGCCGCCGGTGAGGAGCTCGAGGACGAGGAAGAGTCCGAGGAGGACGAGGTCACCACGCCCCCGGCCGCCGTCCAGAGCGAGGACGACGACGAGGAGTGGGACGAAGAAGAAGAGGACGAGGACGCCGTCGCCGAGCTCGATGAGGGTGAGGAAGAGGACGACGAAGACGACGAGGA
This sequence comes from Engelhardtia mirabilis, assembly GCF_007748095.1. Lineage (NCBI taxonomy): Bacteria > Pseudomonadati > Planctomycetota > Planctomycetia > Engelhardtia > Engelhardtia mirabilis. Next base: position 6,326,325 of record NZ_CP036287.1, on the reverse strand, counting down.
GTGGGAGTGGGTCGAAGAAGACGACGACGATGAGGTCGTCGCCGAGGGCGACGAAGAGGACGAAGACGACGAGGAGTGGGAGGAAGACGAGGCCGAAGAGGTCTACGCCGAGGACGACGACGAGGAAGAGGACGAAGAGGACGACGGCGAGTGGGAGTACGAGGACGAAGAGGACGAGGCTGTAGCCACGGACTCCGAAGAACTCGTCGCCGAGCAGCCCGCTGCGGAGTCGAAGGGCGGCGCCAAGAACAAGGGCGGCAACACCGGCAAGAGCACGGCCAAGGTGCCCACGGAGGTCACGACCTCCGAGGCGCAAGCCGAGGGTGAAGTCGTCCGCGCCCACGCCTCGGGGCCCGCCCAGCGCGGGCTGTTCTCCGAGCTGGACGAGTCCGGCGTGGTCCACGAGCCTGCTGACGAAGCCGTGGCAGAGGCGACTCCCCAGCCGGCGGCAAAGGCCGGCTCCCAGTCGAAGGCCCAGTCGAAGGGCAAGTCGAAGGCGACCGCCAAGGCAGGGTCAAAGTCGTCCGACGAGAGCGAGTCCGACCCTCGAGCGAGCGTCGAGCCGGAACCTGTCGCTACACATGTCGCTTCGCAGGCCATCGACCCGGAGCCGGTGGTCGAGACCGCGCCCGCAGCGCTGCCTGTCGAGGATGTCGCCTCCGACGTCCAGGCGCCGGCCGCCACCGGAGTCACCGAGGGCGCAAACGAGGCCGAAGCGAAGGCCGAGCCCGAGGCCAAGGCACCTGACAAGGGCAAGGCGAAGGTCGAGCCGAAGTCCAAGGTTGAGCCCAAGGCGACTGCGGAATCCAAGCCCAAGGCTGAACCCAAGGCCAAGGCCAAGTCCGAACCGAAGGTGAAGACTTCTTCGAAAGCCAAGGCCAGCGCGAAGGCCGACAAGGAGGCCGACGCCGAGTCGGCCGACGCTCCGGTAGTTGAGGCCGCTGCCGCTCCGAAGACGAAGCAGCCGGCGGTCGCAGCAGCCGCCGAATCGGCCGACGTCGTGCTCGAGCCCGCCGCCCGCACCTCCCTGCCGAGCCAGCCGATCGACTTCGGCTCCGACCACGACAAGCTGGTCTACGAGGCCGGCTGCATGTTCCTCGACGAGGGGCGCGTGGCCGTGTCGATGCTGCAGAAGCGCTACGAGCTCGACTTCAAGACCTCCACCGCGATCCTCGACGAGCTCCAGCAACGCGGCCTGATCGGGCCCTACCTGGGCGGCAAGCGCCGGGACATCCTGATCACCAAGGACGAGTGGACGGCCCTCGTGGCAGGCACCTCGAGCTGAGCCGTCGCCGGTCCGACCTCAGGCGGGCCGCGCAGCGATGAGCTGCGCGGCCCGCCTGCGTTCGGTCGCGGGCCGGGGCTCGAGTTTTTGGCCAATGCCAGAAACTCGGAGGGCAGGTCACGACGCCAACCCGCGTCCGACCCCCCTGTCCAAATCACAGAACCCGAATCCAATGCGATTGCACACCACTCTCCCTCTCGTCGTCGCCAGCCTGGCGGCGCCCGCCCTCGCCCAGAGCACCATCACCGTCGCCAAGGACGGCAGCGGCAATTTCCTGAGCATCAGCGCCGCGATCAGCAGCGCCTCGAGCGGCGACCGGATCGAGGTCCTCGATTCAGAGATCTACCGCGAGGAATTCGACCTCGGCATCAAGGACCTGGAGATCGTCGGCGTCGCCACCGACCCCCCGATGATCATCCCTCCCAGCGTCCACACCGCGCCCCTGTGCACGATCGCCGGCGGACAGAGTTCGGCCACCCTGCTCCAGAACCTGCAGTTCGGCGATGACCTCTTCGGCAGTGGCAGCCTCGGCGGCAGCGACCACGGCGCGCTGGTGATCCGCGAGTCGGCTCCCCGCATCCTCGAGTGTGACTTCTTCCAGAACGGGAACGGCTCGTCGACGTTCAGCGACGGTGTGCTCGGCTCTCCGACCCTGGACGTCTCCGGCGCGATCAGCTCGTACGCCTCGAGCCCCTTCATTTCCGACTGCTACTTCGCGGGGAACAACTCGGGCACGGGCGCGGGAGGTGCGATTCGCATCATCGACAACCTGGCCAGCGGCGGCACGGCCGTGATCGCCAACAGCCTGTTCCTCGTCAACGAGTCCTCCGAGCGCGGTGGAGCCGTGTTCGTGTGGGGCGATGTGTCAACGGTCATCGCCGGCAACGAGTTCTACGTCAACGTGTGCGCCGAAGACCAGATGCCGGCGACCGACCCGGTCGGCGGCGGTTCCATCGCCGTGATCGAGACCGGCGAGAGCCCCGTGGTGATCCGCGGCAACCTGTTCGGCAGTAGCAATGCCTTCACCAACGGCGGAGCGGTGCTGGTCTACGAGGCCGAGGTCGCCTTCCAGGACAACCAGATCGAGGGCGACGTGCGGATCTCGGCGGTCAACCCGACGAGCAAGCTCAAGGGCGGCGGTGTCTGCGTGATGAGCGGCTCGGCCAGCTTCTTCCACGACGCCTTTGCGGGTTGCTTCAGCGAGGGACGTGGAGGCGCTCTGGCCATCGTCGGCGAATCGGCTGTGACGGTCACCGACTGCTCGTTCATCGACTGCGAGGCACGCAGCGGGGGCGCCGGAGAGCCGGCCGACGGCGGCGGTGTCTACGTGCACCACTCCGACGTGGAGGTCGATGAGTGCTACTTCGAGGGCTGCAGCGCGAGCTCTTCGCTGATCCCCGGCAACCCGGGCGTAGCGCGCGGTGGCGCGGTCTCGATCCGCAATCCAGGCCTGAACAGCGCGGGCATCGTGCGGGTCAAGGACTGCGAGTTCAGGGACAACCAGGCCGCGGACCTGGGCGGTGCCGTGTTCGTGACGGCCACCGACGCCGTGCCCGGCGGCGGGCTCGGCAAGGCCATCGTGCGCACCAGCCAATTCTTCGACAACGGTGAGGTGGGCGTCGCGCCCGCCGAGGGCGGTGCCATCTACGCCTCGAAGGCGGACGTGGAGATCCTGCGCAACGAGTTGCTCCGCAACTACGCCGCCGGCGGCGGCGGGGGGGTGCGCTTCGACCTGATGCCGAGCGGGGCCCGCATCGACAACAACCTCATTGCCCGCTGCGAGGCTCCAGTGGGGTCGGGCATGTGGATCCAAGTCGATTCGAGCTTCGTATCGATCACCTCCAATACGCTGGCCAACTGCGTCGGGTCCACGAGCGGCGGGTCGGGTTCGGCACTCTACGTGTCCCCGGGAGGCAACTTGATCATCTTCAACACGATCAGTTGGAACCACACAGGCGGATCGATCGCCGCCGGGAACCAGGCGCAGGCGCGGACCTACAATTGCTGCATCGAGGCCGACGCCAACAACCTCTGGACCTCGGTTTCGAATGACATCTTCGTGGATCCGCTCTTCGTCAATCTGCTCGGTGACGATTACCACCTGACCCAGACCTCGCCCTGCGTCGACACGGGCAACTCCACGACGCCCCTGCTGACCAACAAGGACATCGACGGTGATCCGCGGATTTCCGGAGCCCTCGGCATGGTCGATCGCGGAGCGGACGAGGTCCACGACGCCGCAGGCATCTGAAGGCGCTGGGGTGACTGGATCCGCCCGACCGGCCGACGGATACGGCTGAGATCGAGGCCGCCGAGCGGGTCGCGGGGCGAGGCTCCGCGACCCGGCTCGTATCGCGGGACCCCCAGGGCGAGACGCGGGAGTCCAGCTCGATCGGCGGCCATGGGTGGGGCCCCCGGATCGGACTCGTGGCGTCGCGGCGCTGGCCGGAGCGGGGTGTCGACCGGATAGAATCCGGGCCCTCCCGCCCGCTCAGCGAGCCCCGAGCCAGCCCGTGCCTCCCTCCTCCACCGCCCAACCCACCGCGAGCCCCGTCACCACCGCCCTGGTCCACCTGGGCTGCGCCCGCAACCTGATCGACTCCGAGCTGATCCTGGCTCGGATGGCGGAAGCGGGCTGCATGGTCACCGGGGACCCGGCCGAGGCCGACGTGGTCGTGGTCAACACCTGCTCGTTCATCGGGCTGGCGCGCGAGGAGTCGAACTCGGCCATCGCCGAGCAGCTGGCCCACAAGCGCGCCGGGCGCATCAAGGCGGTGGCCGTGGCCGGCTGCCTGGTGCAGCGCTACAAGCGCCAGCTCCAACGCAAGTACCCGGACGTGGACCTGTGGGCGGAGATCTCCGACTACGGCGAGCTGGCCAAGTCGATCTTCAAGCTGGGCAGCGGCGAGCGGGTGCCGGCCTACCTCGAGGCCCTCGAGGGGCGCGGGGACGAGCGCGAGGGCGCGCGCCTGCTCGCGACGCCCGGCTCCTACGCCTACCTGCGGATCAGCCACGGCTGCGACCACCAGTGCAGCTTCTGCGCGATCCCGATCATGCGCGGCAAGCACCGCTCCAAGCGCCTGCCCGCCGTCCTGGCCGAGGCCGAGGAGCTGATCGGCGCGGGCGTGCGCGAGTTGGTCGTGGTGGCCGAGGACTCCACCGCCTGGGGCCGCGACATGGATCTGGAGCTGCCCGACCTGGTGCGCGCCGTGGCCGACCTCGACGGCGAGCACCAGGTGCGCGTCATGTACGCCTACCCCAACCGCTTCCCCTGGGGCCTGACCGAACTGCTGCGCGACCACCCGCGCGTGGCGAACTACCTGGACATCCCGGTCCAGCACATCGCCACGCCGGTCCTGCGCGCCATGCGCCGCCACGGCTCCGGCGACCAGGTGCGTCGGATCCTCGACCGGCTGCTCGAGGAGGTCCCGGATCTGACCCTGCGCACGACCCTCCTGATGGGCTTTCCCGGCGAGACCGACGCCGACGCCGCCGAGGCGGCCGCCTTCGTCGAGGAGTACCGCCTCGGGCGGCTGGGCGCCTTCACCTACTCCCCTGAGGAGGGCACGACCGGCTTCGACCTGCCCGGGCGCGTGGACCCGGCCGTGGCCGACGAGCGCGTGCGCGCCGTCCTGGCCGCGCGTGACCGCGTCCTTGGCGCCAGCCAGGAGGCCTTGATCGGCAAGCCCCAGGTGCTCTTGATCGACGAGCTGCACCCGGCGGGCTCCGACGCAGAGCCCGGCCTGCGCGCCGTCTGCCGCCCCGAGCGCGACGCCCCCGAGGTCGACCTCCTGGCCCTGGTCGATCTGCCCGCGGACGTCGATATCGACGTCGGCGACCGTATCGTGGGGATCCCGATCGCTGTCGACGACGAGTTGAACCTGATCTGCGAGCCGGACTACGACGAATGAGCGCCGCCGAAGTGCCCAGCGAGTCCCCGCAAGCTCCCGCTCCCGTCCGCACCACCGGGCGCGACAGCGCTGGCATCTTCGCCTACTGGCCCAACCGCATCACCGCGATCCGGTTCGTGGGCGCCCTGCTCCTGTTCGCAATCCTGGCCTGGATGGGCGATCGCCCGCCGACGGAGCTGTTCGTGCCCCTGGCGATCTCCTTCTGGCTGTTCATCCTCGTGGCCTCGACCGACTTCGTCGACGGCTGGCTGGCCCGCCGCGACGGCCACGTGACCACCTTCGGACGCATCGCGGACCCCTTCGTCGACAAGGTGCTGGTGGTCGGGACCTTCGTCTTCCTGGCGGTTCTGCCCTGGTCCCAGCCCTTCCTGCCGGCCTGGGTGGTGGTCGTGGTCCTGGCGCGCGAGTTCCTCGTGACCGGCATCCGCGGCTACGCCGAGAGCCAGGGCCTGGAGTTCGGCGCCGACCGCTTCGGCAAGTTCAAGATGATCGTGCAGTGCATCGCCATCGGCGCGATGCTCGGCCTGCACGGCATCCCGTGGCCCACGCCGCTGTACGAAGCCGTGCGCCTGATCGCCCACGTCGCCGTCTGGGGCACCCTGATCACCACGGTCGGCTCCGGCGCGACCTACGTCCTCAAGTTGCAGCGGATGGTGTCGTAGTGGACAAACTCAAGCTCGGCATCGTCTCCTGCGGCTACCTGGGCTGCTCGCCCTTCGCCCCCGGGACTTTCGGGACCCTGGGTGGCGTGGCCATCGCCTGGGGCCTGTCCTTCACCGGCAACTTCGCCGTGTGGAGCCTCGTGGCGGCCGTGCTCGTGTACCTGGTCGGCCGCAGCCTCGGCGACTGGTCCGAGGCCTACGCCGGCAAGAAGGACCCGGGCATCTTCGTGCTCGACGAGGTCGTGGGCTACCTGGTCACGGTTTGGTGGCTCGGCAGCCCGACCTACCTGACGCTGATCGTCGGTTTCTTCGTCTTCCGTCTGTTCGACATCGTCAAGCCCCCGCCGGCGCGACGCATGGAGCGCCTGGGCGGCGGTGACGGCATCCTGCTCGACGACGTGGTCGCCGGGCTCTACGGCCTGGCCGTGATGGCGGCGGCGAGGCTGCTGCTGCTCGAGCCCGCCAACTGGACCCTGGTCGGGTGAGTCGGGGACGCGGAGCGGAGCGCTCGGGGGGCATCGGCCTCGCCGCGCGCTTCACCTTCGCCATCGCGGGGGCGCTGGTCCTCGTGGGTGGCGGGGCGGGCTACCTGATCGTGCGCAGCGCGACGGCGGTGACCGAGAACTACGCCGAGCGGCTGCTGGCCAGCTCGGTGGCGCTGAGTGAGCGCGCCGAGTCGGGCGCCTGGCGGGCGGCCGGCGGCACGGGCACGCGGCGCGGCGAGCGGCACGAGGGGGGCGTGTCGAGCGAGCCCGTGCGCGTCGACGGAGCCGTGGACGCCGAGCTGTTCCGCGCCGGCGAGGGCTCCGCAGAGGTGCGGCTGTTCGTGCCCGCCGAGCGCGACGACGTGGGCCGCACCCTGCTCGGCCTGGTCCTGCCGATCCTGGCCGCCATGGTGCTGGTGGGCGTGGGCGTTGCCTGGTGGGCGGCCAGCCAGTTCACGAGCCCCCTGCGCGCGATCATCAAGTCCGTGCGGCAGATCTCGATCCACGACCCGCGCTACCGCGGGCGGGTCGGCGGCGGGGGCAGCGAGATCGCCTCGCTCAGCCGTGCGCTCGACCGCATGAGCGACGAGCTCTCCGAAGCCCGCGAGGCGGAGCTCGAGCTCGACGCCCGAGAGCGCGAGGCGGAGCTGACCGGCGCCGTGCGCGACGCGCTGATGCCCCTGGCCACGCCCCTGCTGGCGGGCTTCGACGTGGGCGCCTTCCACCTGGCCGGGCCCGAGCTCGGCGGCGCCTTCCACGACTTCATCGAGCTCGACGACGGCTCCCTCGGGCTGCTGGTCTGCGACGTCGGCGCCAGCGGCGCGCCCGCGGCCCTGATCGGCGCCACCGCCCGCGCCTTCCTGCGCTCGGCCCTGCGCCGCGGCGACGAGGTCACCGCCGCCCTGGCCGAGGTCAACCGCGAGCTGGCCCGCGACGTGTTGCGCGGCACCTGGGTCAGCGCCCTCTACGTGCAGCTCGAGCCCGGCGGCGACGCGGCCACGGTGGTCTGCGCCGGGCACCGCCTGCCGGTGCTGCGGATCGGCGCGGCGGACGGCAAGCTGCGCGTGCTGCAGCCCGGCGGCCTCGCGCTGGGCCTCGACAAGGGGCCGGTGTTCGCGCGCCGGCTCGACGTCCAACGCCTGGAGGTGGCCCCCGGCGACCGGCTGGTCCTGGCCGGCGCCGCCGCCGCGGGCCTGCCCGACGAGAACGGCGACGAGCTGGGCGAGCGCGGCTTCTACCAGCTCGTGGTGGGGCGCGCGGGCCTGTCGACCGACCGCTTCCTGCGCGGCCTGCGCGCGGACCTCGAAGCCTTTTGCGCGGATGAGGTGTTCCCGGCGGACCTCTCGGTCGTCACTGTTCGGAGGGACGACTGACCCATGCAGATCCGCGAGTTCCAAGACCTGATCCGACAGCTCTACTTCGAGCGCGACACCGAGCGCGGCCTCGAGGGCACCTACATGTGGTTCGCCGAGGAGGTCGGCGAGCTGACCCGCGACCTGCGCCGCGGGGCGCCGGATGACGAGCTGGCGGGGGAGTTCGCCGACGTCTTCGCCTGGCTAGCGAGCCTGGCGTCCATGCGCGGCATCGACCTCGAGGACGCGGTGCGCGCCAAGTACCTGGCGGACGGCGTGCCCGGCCACCACAAGGACCGCTGAGGGCTCGAGGGGCCCCCCGTTACCGTGGCCACCGGCCTGTTCGGAGAACTCGACGACGAGCCGAGGCCGCCTCGTAGGCGCGCCAAGAAACCCGCTGCGCCGAAGGTCGATGCGCCCCCGGTGGAGCCGCCCAAGGTCGTCGCCAACGTGGCCCTGGCGCGGCCCGTGCGCACGGAGTTCAGCTACACGATCCCCGTCGAGTTGGAAGGGGCCGTGACCCTCGGCGTGCGCGTGCGCGTGCCCTTCGGGCGGCGCACCGAGGTCGGCGTGGTGGTGGCGGTGGGTCCGCCGAGCGACAAGGATCTGGCCGCGGCCCACAAGCTGCGCGCCATCGAGCGCTGCCTCGACACCGAGCCGGTGGTCGACGCGCCGCTGCTCGATCTGACGCGCTGGATGGCGACCCAGTACGGCTGCGCCTGGGGCGAGGCCCTGGGCGCGATCCTGCCGGCGCCGCTCAAGCGCGAGCGCCAGACCAAACGCATCTGGATGGCGCGCGCGACCGAGGCAGCGACGCCGGAGGCCCTGGCCGAGCTGGAGGAGAAGAGCCCCGAGCAGCACCGCCTCTTGCGGACCCTGCTCGGCATCGAGGGCGAGATCGGCCTGCGCGACCTGACGAACAAGCTGGGGCTGTCCGAGTCGCCCGCGCGGACCCTGGCCAAGAAGGGCTTGGTCGAGCTGCGCTCGGCCGCCTTCGAGCCCTTCGAGGTGGGCGAGCAGGGCCGCGAGCGCAGCACGCCGCCGGAGCTGTTCGAGGCCCAGGCCTGGGCGGTGGACGCCATCAGCCACTGCGTCGAGACGCGCAAGCACCGCAGCTTTCTGCTCGAGGGCGTGACCGGCAGCGGCAAGACCGAGGTCTACCTGCGGGTCATCGAGCGCGCCCTGGCCGCGGGGCGCTCGGCGATCGTGCTGGTGCCGGAGATCTCGCTCACGCCCCAGACCGTGGGCTGGTTCCGCTCGCGCTTCAACGACGTGGCCGTGCTGCACAGCCGCATGACCGACGCCCAGCGCCTGTCCGCCTGGCGGCGTGCGCGGCACGGGGAGGCGCGGGTGATCGTCGGCGCGCGCTCGGCGGTCTTCGCGCCGGTGGTGGACCTGGGCGTGATCGTGATCGACGAGGAGCACGAGCCGTCGTTCAAGCAGGCCTCGACGCCGCGCTACCACGCCCGCGACGTGGCCCTGGAGCGTGCGCGCCGCGAGGGGGCCGTGTGCGTGCTGGGCTCGGCCACCCCGGCCCTGGAGACCTGGCACGCCGCGCGCACCGGCGTCCACGCGCACCTGTCCCTGCCCGAGCGCGTTGGCGGCCGCCCCATGCCGCGGGTCGAGATCGTCGACATGCGGACCGAGCCCACGGGCGAGTTCGGCGCGCTGTTCTCCCGCAACCTGCGTCAGCACTTGGAGGGCGCGCTGCAGCGCGGCGAGCAGGGCATCCTGTTCCTCAACCGCCGCGGCTACGCGCCCGTCCTGTGGTGCCCGGGCTGTCGCACGACCGTGCGCTGCGCCCAGTGCGACGTGCCGATGACCTGGCACCGCGACATCGACCGCCTGGTCTGCCACCTGTGCCAGAACGAGACGGCGGTGCCGCGCAACTGCCCGACCTGCTCGGCACCCGGCGGCCGCATGATCGGCGCGGGTTCGGAACGCGTGGAGCGCACCCTGCGCAAGCTGTTCCCTTCCGCGCGCGTCGCCCGCATGGACTCGGACACCATGCACCGGCGCGAGGACTACGAGCGCACCCTCTCGGCCTTCGGCTCGGGCGAGCTCGACTTCCTGGTCGGCACCCAGATGATCGCCAAGGGACTCGACTTCCCGCGCGTCACCGTGGTCGGCATCGTCTCGGCGGACACGTCCCTACACCTGCCCGACTTCCGCTCCGCCGAACGCACCTTCCAGCTCATCAGCCAGGTCGCCGGCCGCGCCGGCCGCGCGGACCTCGCCGGCCACATCGTGGTCCAGACCGAGAACCCCGAGCACCCGGCCGTGCGCTTCGCCGCGCGCCACGACTTCACGAGCTTCGCCGAGGCCGAGCTGGTCTCGCGCCGCGAACTGGGCTACCCGCCCTTCGGCAGGATCTTGCGCGCCGTCTTCGAGGACGAGGACGGCAGCAAAGCCGCCAGCGTCGCCGACTCCGCCTGCCAAGCCCTGCACGCCGCCCTCGACGGCACCGACGCGGTCGTCCTCGGCCCGGCCCCGGCGCCGATGTCCCTCGTGCGCGGCCGCTACCGCCACCACCTCTTGGTCAAGACCCCGGTGGGCTCGGCGCGCTTCGCCACCGCCCGCGAGCTGCTGCTCGAGCTGGCGGAGTCCACCGCACGCCCCCGCATCGGCGTGGACGTGGATCCGATGGGGATGCTGTGACAGCCTTCCGAAGCTGTATGGAACTCTCTGGCTGCAGCCGATGACTTCGCGCGTGGCAGACAGAAGAACGTAAGCGTGGTGGGCATGGAAGAGGACGCTGAAGCTGGTGGTGCCGCGGAGGGGCTCAGGGTCTTCGTCTGCTATGCCCACGACGACGGTAGTGAGCGTGCTGCCCTTGCGACAGCGTTGGGCGCCACCGGGATCGAGCCGGTCGGCGACTGGCTTCTCACGCCAGGGAGCCCGGACTTCCGTTCCGAGATCGACGATCTTGTCGCGTCCTCGGATGCGATGGTCGTGCTCGTATCGAGGTCACTCGAATCCTCGTCCGAGTGTCGACGAGAGCTTGAACTGGCGGGCGAGTGGGGGCAGAGGCTGGTGCCAGTCCGGATCGATCCGGATTGTGAGGGCGAGGGTCTGCCCCTGAGTGTGCGGTCCGCCCAGTGGGTCCTCACCTGGCCCGCCGTGGGTGAGTCTGCGCGGGCGATCGCGGCTGCGGCTCGAACCGACTTCGTCCTGTCGAGGTTCGCTTCGCAGGTTCTGCGGGCGGCTCGTGAATGGGCGGAGGCTTCCAGCAGGAGCGCTCACCTGGATGGCCGAGATCTGCGTCGTTTCGAGGCCTGGACCGCCCGTGCCGCAGTCGACCCGCAGCTCCTTCCGCGTCCGTCGAAGTTGGCCACCGAGTTCGTTGCCGCGGCGCGGCGGAGGGCACGACGTGTTCTGGCCCTGTCGACCGTAGGCGCGGTGACGCTCGCGCTCTCGGCGGGCGCGGTGCTGACGATCGGCTATTCGCGCGAGATGCTTCGTCGAAACGCCGGGTCGGATCGCGCGGCAGCCTTCGCGGACACGGTCGGTGCCGAGCGCGAGGCCCTGGAGGCGGCACTCGATGCCGTCCGACCGTCGTGGCTCCCGACCCCTCCAACGGCTCGAATCGGGCTGGCACGTGCCATTGTGGCTGCCGAGAAGCGGTTCGTGCTCGGGCGCTTCGACGGCCCGTTGCTCGGCATGGCGTTTGCGCCGGGCGGGAGCACCCTCGCCCTCCTCACCTCACGGGGTCAGGTCCTCGTCGTCGACGTCGAGAGTCTCGGGGCGGCCGTGGAGGTGCGCGACGTCGAGGGCACCGCCATCGCATTCGACGCGGTCGGTGCGCTGGTTATCGGTACGAACCGCGGCGATCTGCTCTGGGCTGATCCGCGCACTGGCGCAATCACCGGGAGGTCGGTCGGGAGCGACGAGGGAATCCAATCGCTGGCGTGCGCCGGACCGACACGCGTGGTAATCGGCGACATCGCCGGCCGCGTCTTCGTCATCGGGACCCCCTCGGGGGCCGCTGGCGAGGTGGAGCTGCTGACGAGCTACCCCCCTAATCAGAGGCTGAGCCTCGCGACCTCGACCGACGGCGAGATCATCGCGTCGTCAGCCAGTTGGGAGATGCGCTTCCACAGTGCGGCGTCGGGCGATCTGCTGGACAGAAGTGACGGCTCTTACTTGATTCAGGGATTCGCCGACCAGCGGAGATTGCTTGCGGTGGATGGGCAGGGGCAGTTCATCTCTGCAGCAGTCGATCCGCCCGAGATGGGGTTCTTCGGAATTCCTCGTCGAGCCGGCGATTCGCGCGTCTCGAGCGCCGTTCAATCGCGCGACGGTCGGTGGGTCGTGAGCGGAAGTGACAGCGGGAGAGTCCACCTTTGGACTGCACACGACGTGGCTCCGCTTGGCGATATCTACCTGGGGACCTACCCCGTCGACCAGATCGCGGCGACCGAGGACTTGGCCTGGATCGCGGTGGCGGACATGCTGGGGCGCGTTCAGGTTCTTGAAGGACGCGCTCGTGGCGCGAGCCGGGTGCTGCAAGGGCCTCGATCCGGTTCGACGCGCCCGCCGCTCCTGCCCGAGGCGCAGCGAAGTCGGCTGACCGTGAGTGGTGACGGCGTCGTCGATCTGCGAGTCGACCAACTTAGCGGCGATTTGATCGCTCGATTCGAGGACGGTGCGATCCGGAGTTGGCCGCGCGGCTGGTCGGCGTCGGAGTCAAGACCGGAGTCCGTGGACGCGATTTCGACGGCACTGTCTCCCTCGGTTGCGGTCCCCTCGGGGTGGAAGCCTGAATGGGGCGAGACCTCGCTGGTGACCTCTTCGCTCGACCGTGATTGGCTTGCGGCGGTGGGCGGGCGCATTTCGATACGAACGCGCCGCACGGGCGATCGGGATTGGCGCGAGCTAGCTCGGCCAGGCGGCATCTCGGCGGTGACGGCCCTTGCGTTCGACGCTCGCTCGTCGATGTTGGCGATCGGCGACGACGACGGGCCCGTCGCCATTTGCGGGCTGAGGTTCGATGTGATTCTGGTCGACTCGAGCACGGGTCCGAGCACCGTTACGGCCTTGGCCTTCGATCCTGCCGGCAGCGAGCTCGCCGCGGGCTACGCAGACGGCTGTGTCGCGGTCTTTCCGGTCTCGCTACGCGCGCAACGCGAAGTAGCTGAAGGATTGCTTGCCCGGCTAGAGGCGCTCGGGCAGCGGCGCTAGTCCAGCGTCCGACGGGGTGGTATCTCGGCGGTGCCCGGATGCCCGCGCGAAGACACCGCGGGTGCCATGTGCTCGCAGGAGTCTCCTTCTACGCGCTCTGGATCAACGGCACAGGCTCCGAGCCGGGCTTGGATCTGCTAGCGAGCGCGACCTCCCTCCTCCTGCCGCTCATTTCTGACGGTCGCCCGATGGAGCCTGATTGGCACGCCGGCCTTCCAGGGCTTCGTCGGCGTCACGGATGCCCAGGGCTACTTTCAGCCAGCCGCCCACTATCGACGAATCGACCCTTGTCGGCACGACTGTGACCCTCACCGCACTGGTCGTCGGCTCGACGAGCTCCAACGACGCCACGCCGCCGACGATGATCGAGTTGCTGCCCCAGCCCGCATCGATCGCAAGGATCCGGGGCCAGGGGGCGAGGGCCGGATGCAGGCCGTAGCTTGGACGTGCTGGGCATGGACCCTGGTGACCGGTGCGGGGCAGTCGGATGGTGAGGCAAGTCCACTTGAGGCTCCAGGCCAGAGGCAGCGGCGGCGAAGACGGGCTAGGATCGACCCCCGCGACTCGGGCCCCTTCGCCCGGCGTCCGTCGACACCCCGGAGGTCCCGTGAAGCTCAATGCCGCTGCCCTGTGCCTGACCCTCGCCGCCACCTGCGCCTGCCATTCGCCGGGGTCCGGGGCAGGCGCCGGACCCGGGCGGGCGCCCTCGGGGTCGGCCCTGGACGGGCCCGTGGTGGAGTTCGATTCCGCCGGGGAGCTGCGGACCTGGGTCACGGCCGGGCTGCGCTCGCGGCGGGTGGACCGCACCTGCGACCAGCTCGGCTACTGGGTCGAGGAAGAGGTCTACCGCGACCGCGCGGCCTTCGCGGCGGGGCTGTTCGACGCGGCCGGGGTCGAGTCGCTGTTCCTCAGTCGTGGGGGGCAGACGCACCTGGCGGTGGTGAAGGAGCTGCGCAAGACCCTCGGGCGGCGTGCGGACGCCGAGGTCGACGAGCTCTACTCGGCCCTCGATGGGCTCGACACGGCGCCGATCCAGGCAGCCATGGAGCGGCCCGGCGCGGTGCTGCATCCGGACACCGTCGCGCTCCTTCCCGATCTCGGCGTGCACCGCCGGTTCTTCACCGCGGTGCTCGACTACGCGCGCTTGAGCCAACAGGGCCAGCCCAGCGCGGCCTTGGCCTCCGAGGTGGCGCGCTCCATGGACCAAGCCCGCATGGGTCTGGCCGCGGCCGGGGCCGACGAGCCGTTCTTCTTGGCCGCGGTCTTCTCGGCCCAGGCACTGGAACTGGTCGGCGCGGACGAGGCCGCCGTCGAGTACTGGCTGGCTGCGGCGGACTCGGCCTGGTGGGACCGCACTCCGGCCGACCTCCAGGCGATCATCGGCTCGCGGGTGGTGAGCTATCGCCAGCGGGTACACGACGAGATCGAGGCCGACCTGACGGCCAAGTGGGAGGGCAAGTACTCGGAGGCCCTGGCGCGGATCGACAGCCTGGAGGGCGACCTGGCGGTGATCTCGGACGAGTTGCTGCAGGCGCAGCTCGAGCTCGCCGACGAGCAGCGCGTCAATACGCACCTGTCACGGTCCGTGGACCTGGCCCAGCAGCTTGCCGAGGAGCGCCGCGCTCGCTTCGATGCCGCGAGCGACGAGCTGGAGGGGTACGCGAGCTACGTCTCGTTCCTCGAGCGCGAGCTGGCGCGGACCCACCGCTCACTCGACCAACTCGGCGACGACGAGCCTGGTCTGGACGCGATTGAGGACTCGATCGGCTTCATCGACATGCTGAGCTTCGCCGCCGACGTGATCACGATTCGGGGCCTGCTGCGGCGGGGCGCCTTGAGCGCGGCGGGCTGAGGACGCCCGAGACGGTGACGTGGGTCGTACGGTGGCGGGATCATTTGTCCCACGTCACCGTACGTCCCACGGAGACGATCGATTGATTGAGCCCCACGCGAGCCAAGACGACGCGGGACGGCGCTTCTGGATCGGAGCGCGGACCGTCGTCGTCGTCGTGGCGCTCCTGTCCCTCGAACTCGGCCTCTACCACGTCGGCGACTTCGGCAAGCGCACCATCAAGGAGCGCACGGAACGTTACGGCTGGGTGCTCGTGCCCAACCAGTCGAAGTGGGGTTTGGACGCCGTGGCGCGCGAGCGGATCAACGCCCAGGGCTTCCGCGACGAGCGCGATTGGGCCTTCCTCGAGGCGGAGGCCGAGCGGGAAGAGGGCAGGCATGCACCGCTCAAGGTCGCCGTGCTCGGCAACTCGCTCACCTTCGGCAGCGGCGTCACCGAGCAGCAAACCTGGCCGCGGGTGCTGGAGCAGCTCCTGAACGACGAGCTCGACGCGCGCGGCGAGGAGCGCGACGTGTTCGTGCTGAACTTCGCGGTCGAGGCCTACACCCTCGAGCAGATGGCGCGCACCTACGAGGACCGGATCCGGCCCTTCGAGCCCGACCTCCTGCTGTGGGCGACCGTCGCCAAGGACATCCGCTTCGTGGACCTGATCCACGTGCCTACGGGCGAGGCGCCGCGCCGCTTCGAGTCACGCACCGCGATCTTCGCGATGCTGAACGAGCACGTGATCAACCGCTGGATCCCGCTGCCCACGTGGCGCGCGAAGGCACCCGCGGGCAGCGCTCAGGAACGCTTCTGGACGGTGCTCCTGGGCGGCAGCCAGGCGGTGCTGCTCGAGCTCCTCGGCCAAGAGCGCGGCGCCGCCGCCCTCGCGAGCCTCAGCGCCACCGTGGCCCAGCGCTACCCCGGCGCCGCGCAACTCGACCTGCCGGGGATCTTCGTCGAGTGCTTCGAACAGGTTGCCAGGGAGTTCGTCGAGGAGGATCGACGGGGCGCGCTGGTGCTGGCCCTCTACGACGTCTTCGAGGCGGCGATCCCGCCCGCCCTGTGGAATGCCCTGGAGACGGACATCGTCCCCAACCCCTTCGCCCCGCGCTACGCGGGCATCTGGCGCATCCGCGGCTACCGCGTGGCGACGATCACGCGGGAGCTGGAGTCGAGGTCGGCCCGGCTGGCCCTGGCCGTGATGCCGACCATCATCCAGGTCCAGCACACCCCGCCCTCGCCGCTCTCCTTCTGGCGCGATCAGTGGCTCCCCGAGGTGACGGCCGCCGGCCTGCGCCCGCTCGTGATCGACGCCGCCGTCGACTACCTGGAGCAGATGACGACCCTGCGCGAGGAGATCGCCCGCCGCGGCATGTTGATGGTCGACGGGCGCGCGACGATCGGTGCCGACTACGCCGGGGCGGATGAGTCCCTGGCGCGGATCGAGGACCCCTGGCACTACAGCGCGGCGGGGCACCGCGTGGTGGCCACGACCATCGCCCGCCGTTTGATCGAGGAGGGCGTGGTCGACGAGCTCCTCGCCGCAACCTCGCCGAGGACCACCGAGGGAAACTGAGCGCGCCAACGGCTCGCGACGGCGCCCCGTCCCGGTCGGCGCCAGGGTGCCGGGGCCAACTCAGGGGATCAGGTGCGCGGCGATCGCGTTGGATGCGTGGACGACCGCAAGGAAGGGCGAGCCCAGGTCGATCACGACCAACGCGTGGTGGGCCGTCAGCCCCGCGAGCGCCGGGTTCGTGGCCGGGGGGACCACCAGCCCCAGGTCGGCGCCGCCGTCGGGATCCAGGGTCCCCAGCGAGCCGGGCAGGAACACCGAGCCGGGCTCGTTCAAGGTCAGCAGGGTGTAGCTGTCGACGTTGAGTGGCAGGGTCTGCGCCTCCAAAGCGACCCCCGGCGACGCCCCGCCGAGCGAGCCGAGCAGCAAGTACACGTCGCCGCCAAAGACGGCCCCGTCCGCGCCGACAGCGGCTGGGTCCCGCCGGCAGCCAGGGAGAGCTCGACTTCGTCGCCCAGGAGCGTCGGGTCGTCGTAACCCAGCAGCAGCCCGTCCACGTCCGTCCCGTGCAGGGGCTCTGACGCGCCGCACCAGAAGCGGCGCCGCTGGTCGTCGTAGGTCGCCGTCCGAGTGTCGTCAGCGGCGACCAGGTAGACGGCGCCCGCGGGTTCGAACACACCGCGCCACAGCTCGTCACCCGAGGCGGCGTCGACGCCCAGGGACACCACGCGCCCGTCGTCGTCACCGCCGGCCAGGTAGGCCGTGTTGCCGTCGGCGGAGAGCGCGGCCCGGTCGAGGTAGGCCCCGAAGGAGTCCGGGAAGGAGCGCGTCCACAGGAGCCGCCCCGCGAGCAGGTCGAATCCGGCTGCCACGCCGCCCACGATCGAGCTCTCGGCGCCGACGAGGACTGCGGTCTCGCCCGCGGCGTCGTAGGCCACCGCTTCCAGGTCGAGGTCCTTGACCGCCGAGGGCAGCACGTCCTGCGTCCCGACGGCGAACAGCGTCGCGCCGTCGGGCGCGAGGGCCAGGGCGAGGAACTCCTCGTCCTGGTCGGTGGGGTCGTGGGTGTCGGCCCACAACAGGCCGCCCGAGGCGGAATCGAGCGCCAATATCAGGCCGGCGCGCCCGTGGCCGAGCTCCCGAAGATCGAGGGCGCGTTGCCCAGGCCCACAGCGAAGAGGGTGCCGCCGTCCGCCGAGAGCGCCAGGGCCTGGGCCCGGTCGTGGACGCCGGCGCCGCCGTCGGTGGCGACGACCGCATCGGCCACCGCCGCGTCCACGAGCCCCGGGCACAGGGACAGGTCGGTCGACCACAAGAGCGCGCCGCTCGAGAGGTCGCGAGCGCTGACGAGCCAGCGCGCGCCGTAGGGCGCGGACGAGGTCCCGGCGGCGAACGTCGTCGCGCCGTGGATCGCCACGGCGGTCCAGACGTCGTTGGAGTCGAAGTCGCCGTCCACCGCGATCGTGCTGCCCAGCTGGGCGCCGCCGCTCACGCTGGGTTGAGGGGCGGGCGTGCCCGCCGCGAGAGGCGCGATCAGGGCGAGCGTCAGTGGTCCCGCGGTCAGCATCGACCCAGGCCAGCCGCGTTCGGCGATCGGCGCTCGATCGAAGAGGGGGTGTGGTCGGTGGCGGTTCGGCGCCTGCCACCGGACGAACGCCTGCGCGAACCAGACGGCGGGGTCGAGACCGTCCCGCAGGCGGTCTAGTCGACCGGGCAGTCCGAGCAGAAGACGATGTAGGGTCCGCTGTAGGAGGCCCAGGTCGTGAACTCGTTCGCGCCGCACAGGCTCCACGGGCCCCCGCCGCCCGGGGTGACCGGGTGGATGACCCAGCTCCCGGGGAGCGTGCTGATGCCGATGGAGCAGTAGCCCCCGAGGCAGTCTTCGCACTTGAACTTGTTCATCATCAACTGAAGCGTACTGGCCTTCGCCTTGTTGATGGCTGCTTGGGGGGTCGCCCCGCAGACGGGCGGGTAGGACAGCCAATCCTCGTAGCTCAGCATGCCGTCCCCACACTTGACCGTGGTCGGCGGGCCCATGTCGCCGTCGTCCGACTCAGCCGGGTCGAAGTAGTAGACCTCGGGGTCCTGGTCGGCCATGGCTGCGAACCAGACCTCGGGGTCCATGGAGACGAGCTCCGCTTGGTCGGAGCCGAAGAGCGCGACCCCCGATAGCGGGGAATCCGCCAGGGCCGGCGACGACGGCGTGGATTGCAGCGGGGCAGGGTCCTGAGCCCTCTCGGTCGCGGCCTGTCGCTGGTCGACGTGCGCGGCTTCCGTGGCTGCGCCGAGCAGGAGGAAAGGGGAGGTCAGGCAAGTGCCGAGTGCGATCAGTCCGATCAGAATTCTCATGGAGTGCTACCGAGTAGGCGGTTGAAGAAGACAGGTCGAGTGTACGCGGTCCGATCGAGCTCGAAGAGGCTGGCGTCCAGGGGCAAGGGGCGAAATCAGCTCGAGAGCGCCCACGCCGTGCTGCACCGCGACGAGACGCGGGGCGCGCCCCAGGCGCTCACTGAACCGTCGCCACGATGGCGTTGGTCTTGAGTGAGTGCTCGAACCCGGGTCCGCGGGGCACCACGGCCTGGGACGCGATCGGGACCGGCGGGAGCCCGGCGGGGATCGGCACCGCGAAGCTCGCCGTGCCGCTGGCGTCGGCGAACGCGTAGCCCAGCTGGAAGGGACTCACCAGGTCGACGCAGAGGTCGCCCAGGAAAGGATAGCAGGTCCCGCCCGCGAGGCTCGTGTCCACGCTGACCAGGAACACGGCGACCTCGCCGGGCTCGAGGCCAGCCACGACCAGGTCGCTGACCTGGCCGCCGACCAGCGGCGTGTGCGAGTAGGGCGGCACTGCCGCAACCGTCAGCTCTTGGTCGAGGGCCACGTCGTTCAGCACCGTCTTGAACCCGTCGGGCCAATGCACCTCGAGCCGGGGCAGGCTCGCCAGGTCCCCGAATCCGAAGTGGGCCACCAGCTCGCTGTTGGCCTGGAAATTCGAGCAGCCGGTGATCCAAGTCGTCTGGACCACCCCAGCGCCCGAGTCCGCCACCAAACGCGCGCCAATGCCGTCGGGGGCGACGCCAGGGTGACCCGTGGTGTCCAGCCACACCTTCAGCCAATGGGTCCCCGCGCCGGAGAGGTCGTTGCGGAAGTACTGCAGGTCGCCCTTGTTGGTGCAGATCAGCACGTCCATGTCGCCGTCGCGGTCGGGATCGAAGGTCAAAAGCCCGCGCCCCTGGCCGGTGTGGTCGAGTCCCCAGGCCATGGCCGTCTCGCTGAACGTGTTGTCACCGTTGTTGATGAACAGCACCGTCGGGTCGTCGGTGAACACACCCCCGGTGACCGGGTCCGGCTGGGGCCAACCGTTGGTGTGGACCAGGTCGGTCCAGCCGTCGTGGTTGAAGTCCTGCGCCGCCGCCGCCCAACCCCAGCCCCCGTCGTCGACCCCGCCGCTGGGTGGCAGGGGCGTGAAGTGGTGCTGGCCGTCGTTCATGTACAGCCGGTTGCCGGGCGGCCCTGCGTTCTTCCACGAGGGGAAGATCGCCGTCACGAACCAGTCGGCGTCGCCGTCGCGGTCGAAGTCGCCGATGGCGGTGCCCATCCCGTTGTGGACCTTGTCGCCGTTCGGCAGGAACCAGTTGAGCTTGGTGAAGGTGCCGTCACGGTTGTTCTTGAAGTACTGACCAGTACCGAAATCTGCCGCCACGTGCAGCTCCGGATAGCGGTCGCCGTCCTGGTCCACGAAGATCGCCGCGAAGCTGCGCACGGCGAAGTCGAACACACCCGACGACACGGTCACGTCGGTGAAGGTGCCGTCGCCCTCGTTGCGGAACAGGCGCGTGCCCAGGTTCACGAGCGGGTTGGTGGCCAGGTGGTGCCAACCGCCGACCCACAGGTCGAGGTCACCGTCCAGGTCGTAGTCGCCCCAACTGGGCCCGTACCCGTCGGGAATCGCGTTGGTCGACGCGACCCCCGCTGCCACGGCGACGTCGGTGAAGCCCGTGCCGCCGTTGTTGTGGTACAGGCGATGCACGCCGTTGGTCGACTCCGCGGGGTCGCTCCCCATGGAGGTGACGTAGATGTCGATCCAGCCGTCGCCGTCGAAGTCGGCGGCGTTGCAGCCGACCCCGCGGAACTTGCCGGTCAGGCCGAAGCTCGCGGCCTGGTCCACGAAGGTCCCGTCCTGCTGGTTGATGAAGAGCTGCTCGGTCGCGATGCCGTCGCTGGGCAGGTACAGGTCGACCCAGCCGTCGCGGTCGAAGTCGCCGGCGCTGGCCCCGCCGGCCATCTGTTGCATTGGCCAGGGCGCCAGGACCTTGTGCTTGTAGACCAGGCCGGCAGAGGACGTCGCGTCGGCGAAGGACTGCTGCGAGAAGGCCGGGGCGGCCGCGAGGCCCAGCAGCAGAGTGCTGGCGGCGAGCTGGAATCGGAGCATGGCGGGGCAGGGGGCAGGGGGCCGAATACGAGGTCATAGTGTGTTACCACGCTCCCCCGGCCGCGGGGGCGCCCCCGCCCCGAACTCCGACTAGCGCCCGGCCAGGCGCGCGTGCAGCGCCGCCCAGCTCGACCAGGCGGTCAGGTTCTTGTCGCCGGGGCGCACGGTCGCCGTCGGCCGGCCCGGTGCGGTGAAGGCGCCGCTGGCCTCGGGTCCGACCATCAGGGTCGGCTCCCCGTCCGGACCCACTTCCCGCCGCGCCAGGGTCGGGTCGGCGCGCAGGCCGCGCGAGGTCGAGCCGGTGATGGCCCAACCCACGGCGTAGGTCAGGTCGCCGAACTTCTCGAGCACCGCCGGGTTGGAGAGATCGAAGTGGTGCAGCACGGTGACGTGCCCGGACTCGACCTGACCGTTGCCGTCGACGGTCACGCCGATACGCAGGCTGCGGTGGGCGAAGGTCGCGTCGCTCGAGTTCGCAGCCTGCACGAGGTAGATCTCGAGCGAGCGGGGGTCGGCGGTGAGGCTGGCCTGCAGCCCGACCTCGGGCAAGAGCACCTGGGCCGTGGTCGCCCGACGGTCGGGCGTGAGGGCCACACTGCCGTCGATCACGCGCGCGCTGCGGCCCAGGTCCGCGGCCAGGGCCAAGAGGTCGTCGGTCGGCGGCGACGCACCGTAGGCCTGGCCCAGGGTGTTCTCGAAGCGCATGCGCTGGATCGCGTCCTGCGGCTCGAGGTCGGCGGGCGTGATGTTGACCGTGGGGGCCGTACCGGCGGCGGGCCCGCTCGGTGCATCCGGCTCCGGATCGCTGCAGGCGAATAGGACGAGGAGCGGCGTCAGGCCGGCGACGAGCAGGGCCCGTCTGGGGCGTGGAATGCGGGCGATCGGGCTCATGGGGGCGGCAGGGTACAGCATCGTCGAGACCCACTAGGCGCGCGCGTAGCCCGGGTCGCGGCGGCGGGGGCTGCGGCGACGCGCTATCAGGCGCCGCGGGCTAGGATCCACCCAGGAGAGTCGACCACCATGCTGACCACCGCCGCCCTGCTCTGTGCCCTGTCCCCGCTCCAGACCGGCCCCGATCTCGCGGTCAAGGACCTCTACGTCGGGGCCTCGACCCGCTGGGAGATCTACGACGGCCCCCCCGGCGCCACGGCCATCCTGGGCATCAGCTTCACCGGCGCGGCTGCGATGGGCCTTTGCATCGACGCGGACGCGTGTCTGGTCCTGGTGCAGCCCTTCATCCTGCTCGGCCCCGCGGTGCTCGACGGAACGGGCCGTACGACGATCGTCACGCCGATCCCGTCGGGCGCGCCCCTGCCGTTCGTCGCGGTGGGCCAGGGCGTGACCATCGACCTCACGGGCGGCTTCGTCGACTTCGGAGCGACCGGAGCCGTGGGCGGCAGCGTGGCCTCGATCGCTGGCCTGGGCGAGACCTGGGAGCCGCCGGTCGACCAGCTCGACGCCTGCTGGTCGACCCTGCACCCCGACCTCGGTGCGGTGGAGATCACCGGCGGTGAACTCGTCCTGACGCCCTCGGCCGCGGGCCTGCCCGACATGTGGTTCGAGGACGGCGAGGGGCTGGCGGTGCTGCGCGAGGTGACCGGCGACTTCCAGGTGCGCTGCACGGTGAACGTCCACACGCCCGGGGACACGGGCGCCGCGCCCGCGACTGGCTACCGCCTGGGCGGCCTGGTCCTGCGCGACCCCACGGCGCTCGCAGCGGGCACCCACGAGTGGTGCCACGTGGCCACTGGCAGCGGGGGCGCGGGCCAGCCCGCCGGCGTCGAGTGGAAGGAAACCCACGCCTCCTCCAGCCAGTGGGTCGTGTCGGCCGCCGCGGACACCCACCGCGAGCTGCGCCTGGTGCGGACCGGCGACACGGTCACCGCCTGGCACCGCGACCTGGGCAGCTCCACCTGGGAGCTGCTGCACACGAGTGTCTTCAACGGACTCCCTGCGACAGTGCAGGTCGGTCCGATGGCCTATTCGTTCAGCTCGCCGCCCGAGGTGGTGGCGCGCTTCGACGAGGTCGTGTTCGCGCCGTAGCGGGGCGGTCAGGGAACCAGCGTCGCGCCGATCGCGTTGGAGACCAGGGACAACGAGAGCTCCGTGGCGCTCACGTGGAGCGCGACGAAGGCGTGGTGCACGGTGAGCCCGGCCAGTGCCGGGTTGGTGCCCGCGGGGACAACGAGCGCGAGGCTCGCGCTGCCAGTCGAGTCGAGCACGCCCAAGGACCCCGGCAGGAAGCTCGAGCCGGGTTCGCTCAGGGTCAGTTGGGTGTAGCTGTCGACGTTCAGCGGGAGGGTGCCGATCCCGAGGGGCAAACCCGGAGTCGTTCCAGTGAGCGAGCCCAGCAGCAGGTGGAAGTCACCCGCGAAGTTGGGCCCCGCGCGCGCCGTCAGGGCTTGGCTGCCACCGGCGGACAGGGACAGAGTCGACTCCTGGCCGAGCAGCGTCGGGTCGCGATAGCCGAGGACCAGGCCGTCCACGTCGGTGCCCACGAGCGGACCGTCGCCCGCCGTCCAGACCAGCCGTCGCAAGTCGTCGTAGGCCACCGCCCGCGCGCCCTTGGTCGTGACGGCGTCGGTGGCCCCGGGCGGGTCGAAGACCGCGCGCCACAGCTCCGTCCCGGAAGCCACGTCGATCCCCATCGTCAACAGGCGGTGGTCCAGGTCGCGGCCGGCGGCGAGGGCCGTAGCCCCGTCGGCCGCGATGACGACGGCGTCGAGGCTGGTGAAGACGGCCGGTGGGGTCGGGCCGCCGAGCGGGTAGGTCGACGCCCACGGCGCCAGGCCGCTCGCGATGTCGATCGCGACGGCGCCCGTGCCGAGCGAGCTGCCCACGTTACCGACAGCGACGGCGCGCGAGCCGTCGGGCGTGAACGCGGCGGCACGGGGCTCGAAGTCCTCGCCGGGGAGCGGCGCCAAGGTGCGCAGGATCAGCGCGCCGTTGGTCGTGTCCACGACCCACAGGGCCGCGCGCCCGTCGTCACAACAGGAGCCGTCGCTCGCGCCCACGATCGCCAGCCGCGCCCCGTCGTCGCTGACCCGGCCGGCGAGGGGTTTGTCGTTCCACGAGGAGATCGGCACGGCGCCGGCCGAGTAACCGCCAGCCCATAGGAAGGCGCCACTGGCCGCGTCGTAGGCGGCGACCTCGATGTCGTCCTGTAGCGGCGCGCCGACGAGCGTGTCGCGCGTGCCCAGGCTGAACAGCTTCGACCCGTCGGGGGACAGGACCAGGCGCAGACCCTTCTCGTCCTCGGTGGTGGGGTCGTGGACCGCCGACCACAGGTCCGCACCGCTGGCAGCGTCGAGGGCCAGGGTCAGCATGGCCTCCTCCTCGCCCGGGTTGACCACGATCGTCGACGAGTCGACCGTCGCCAGGCCGAACAGGGTCTGACCGTCGGCCGAGAGCAGCAGGTCCCGGCCGCGATCCTTGCGCCCGGCCGGACCGTCGATGGTCCGCCGCCACAGGAGCGCGCCCGTGTGGGCGTCGAGGGCCACCGCGAGCACGTCCTCGCCGTCGTAGCCCAGCGCGTACAGGGTGTGCCCGTCCGCGGAGAGGCGACCTGCGAGGAAGGTGCCGCCGCTGACCGTGCCCGGGTCGTCGACGTAGCTCCACAGGGTCGCGCCCGAAGCGCGCTCGATGCGAACGATCTTGGCCACGGCCTTGGCCCCGCCGAAGAGCATGCCGAGGCTGAAGGGGTCGCCCGTTTGGGGGTCGATCACCAGCGCATCGGGGCGATCAGCCGCGGCCCCCTGGGCCTGGATGATCGTGCTCCAGGGCGGGTTGCCGTTCGCGATCTCGCGGCAGCGCACGCCCATGCCCAGACCCTCGGCCGGCACGAAGCTCGAGCCGACGGTGACCAGGCGCGCGCCGTCCAGGGCCAGGTCGAAGGTCCGGTCGCTGGTCGAGCTCGGCGAGTCCCAGACCCGCAGCCACTGCACGGCGCCGGTGGCTCCGTCGTAGGCCAGGGTCATCGGGTTGATGTCGTCGCTGGCCGAGAGCCCGTTCAGGTCCCGCGTGCCCGCGACCAGCACCGTGTTCGTCGCCGGGTCGTGGGCCACGGCCACGGGATCGAGGCTGGCCAGGGGCCAGGCGGAGAGGGTGAAGGGGCTCTCCCACAGGCGCGCGCCGGTTGCGCCGTCGAGCTTGACCGCCATCCACTTCGAGCCCTCGAAGGTGTTGGCCTTGGCCTCGGCGACGAAGAAGTCGGCGCCGTCGGTGTCGATCGCGCGGGAGCTGTTGATGCCGACCTGACCAGGGCCGGAGGTGGTCCACAGTTGCTGGCCGGAGCTCGCATCCAGGGCCAGGGTCCCGTCGAGCACGGCGGAGCTCGATGTGTACTCGTGGCGGCCGACGACGACCACCTGGCTGCCGTTGGTCGAAAGCTCCAGGGGCGCGCTCTCGGTCGCGAAGGCGCCGGTGTAGTGGTGCGACCACGCGAGCTGGCCCGTCGCCGAGGCGAGGGCGTAGGTCCCGTAGACCGTGCCGCTCTGCGGGGGCGAGACGATGCCGCAGGCGAAGACCGCGGCGCCATCGGGAGCGAAGGCCACGTCGACGCCCTTGTCGACGTCGTCGGTGGCCGGATCGGCGTCGAAGCGCCAGTCCCATCGAACGTCGCCGGTGGCGGGCTCCAGCACGGCCACCAGCAGGCGGTGTCCGAG
The DNA here is from genome assembly GCF_007748095.1 of Engelhardtia mirabilis. NCBI lineage: Bacteria > Pseudomonadati > Planctomycetota > Planctomycetia > Engelhardtia > Engelhardtia mirabilis. Next base: position 6,301,006 of record NZ_CP036287.1, on the reverse strand, counting down.
GCCGGGGGTCCCGTCCACCACGTGGCCGGTGAGCGCTAGGCTCTGCCCGTCCGGCGAGATGGCCAGGGCCGCCGCTTCGTCCCCCGCGCCCGCGCCGTCGATCTGCGCCACCCAGCGGATGCTTCCGTCGAGGGTGTCCAGGGCCAGGACCGTAGCGTCCGTGTCGAAGGGCGAAGAGGCGGCGAGGCGGCCGGCGACGTAGAGCGTCGTGCCATCCGGCGCGAGAGCCACGTCCTTGACCTCCGCGTCGAACATGCCCGACTGGAGGGCGAAGTCCACCGACCAGAGCTTCGCACCGTTCGCGATCGATCGGGCGCGGATCAACCAGCGGCTGCCGTAGGGACTGCTCCCCTCGCCCGCGATGTAGGCGACGCCGCCGTGGGCCGCGACCGCGTACGCGCTGTCGTTGGCGGCGTAGTCGGAGGATGTCGCGGCGAGGGTCTCGAGCTGCACGCCACCCTGCTCGGAGCTCTGGGCCCGCGCGGAGGCGACGAGGTGCAGCGAGACAGCGAGGGCAAGGGCGATGCGCAGTTTCATTCAAGGGCCTCGATCAGGTGGCAGGGTCCGCAGCTTGCGGATCCGCCAACCTATCGGGCAGCCGGGAGGAACGGGGCGGGGCTCCGGGTGAACCCGAGCCGCGCGCCGCTCATTCGCCGCGCACGGAAGGGAAGGGATCGGTCGCCACCGCCCGCGCCAGCCGCTGCGTGTACGCGTCCGGCAACTCGCCCATCAGCGCCAGGGAGTGGGCCGCGATCGCACGCAGGCGCGGATCGGCGGCGTCGAGGGCCGCGGCCAGGGCCTCCAGCGAGGCGCCCTGGCGTGCGGCGCCGGCGATGGCGGCGGCGACGCGGCGCACGGCCGGGTCCTCGGCCGTGATGAACGGCGCCAGGTCCGGCAGGGTCACGTCGCTGCGATAGCGCGCCATGTAGCCGATGGCTACCAGCGCTTCGCGGCGCTTCAGGGCGGACTCGTGCTCGAGCAGCCCGAAGAGCTCGGCCGGCTCGGTGGAGTCCTCCAACACCAGGGGCGCGATGGAGTCGCGCGACAGGCGCCGCAGGGGCTGGCCGGCCCGGCGCAGGACCCGCGCGCGACGATCGAGGATCCACGGCTCTTCGCCGATGAACACGGTGCTGCCGGCCAAGCGCACGGGATGCACTTCTTCGCGGATGGTCGGCACGCCGCTGCCGTGCACGTCCTCGTGGACCTCTCGCACACCGTCGGCGGCGTCGCGGAAGGTCCAGGTGGCGCCGGCGAAGGCGCTCCAGTCGAACCAGTCCTCGCTGGTCAACTCGGCCCAGGTCGCGTCCTGGGTCGGCTCCGCGGCGAGCAGGTCTTCGATCGTGCCCTCGAACTCCTCGCGCAGGTGCGCGTGGGCCTCGCCGGTGGCGGGGCCGCTGAAGCCCGAGTGGACCCGGGTCACGAGTCCGCGACCGTCGACGAAGAGCGTGGTCGGGAAGGACAGCACGCGATCGACCAGGCCCAGGGCAGCGGCCGCCGCCGGCTTGTCGGCCTCGCCGGCCAGGGCCATGGGGTAGGGCACACCGCGCACCTCGCGGTAGCGCGCGATCTGCGCCCGGTCGCGTGCGGCGTCGCCGGACAGCTCGAAGCACAGACCGACGATCGACAGGCCGCGGTCCGCGTAGCGCGCGTGCAGCTGCTTCAGGTACTCGGTCTCGTCCAGGCAGTTGGGGCACCAGGTGCCCAGGATCTGCACCAGGGTCGCGCGGGGTACCGGTCGGTCCGCGGGGGCTGCGAGGGCGCCCAGGGTGTGCTCGGTGCCGTCGGGCGTGAGCACCAGCACCTCGTCCACGCTGCCCGACTCGAGCAGGTCGAGCTCGCCGAAGGCGTCGGGCAGGGCCACGTCGTCGTCGCGCACCGCGGTCCAGGCCTCGCGCCACCAGTTGCCGGAGCGGAAGTGCCCCGACAGCTTGCCGGAGCCCTCGAGGGTCGCGACGAACAGGAAGGCGTGGGCCCCGTCGAAGCAGGACAGGCGCAGGGTCGAGGCGGCGAACTCGCCGGCCAGGTAGCGGTAGTCGCCGGTGCGCGTCAGGAAGGTACCGGACACGTCCAGTCCGTCACCGGTAGGCTCGAACAGGCCCACGGCGTCCGCGTCGTCAGACTCGAAGTCCACCCGCCAGCGCCCGGCGACCCGGTCGGGCGCGGGGCCGATGCCGCCTCGTGGCTCGAAGCGCCAGGGCAGGCCGGGCGTCGCGCGGAAGGGCACCTGGGCCACGTCGTCGCCGCGCCGGTGCTTGCGCCAGGTGCCCTCGAAGGAACCGTCCGCGCGCCGCGTGGCCTCGATGCTCGAGTCGAAGTGGGGGAAGCCGAGCGCCAGGCGCTCCGCCGTGCGCTCGAACTCCACCACCGGGATGCGCTCGGACCCGTTGACGATGAACGCCCGCTCGCCCTCGATGGCGAGTTCGAAGGGCAGCTCCTCGTCGCCCAGGTCCAGGGTGCAGCGCCAGCGCTCGGGCTCGTCCTGGCGGGCCGCTGCGGCGGGTGCGGCGGCGACGAACATCGTCAGGATCGAGAGCAGAGCGAGCGGGCGCATCGTGAGTCTTTCGTCAGGCGAGTGCGACGTGACCGAGCAGAGCGCCGTCGGGCCCTTCGATCTCGCCGGCCTCGATCTTCAGGGCGCGGGCCACGCCAGGGTCAGCCTCGAGGCCCTTCAGGTAGCGGTCGAACTCGGGACTCACGGCCGGGTAGTCGAAGAAGCGCCGACCCCAACGCCCGGTGGCGCTGAAGTAGGCGTCCACGACGGTACGCGAGTCGCCGACCGCGTGTTGGCGCCCGGTGAAGCGCTCGTTGAGGAAGGCCAGCTCCTTGCCGACCTGCAGCAGGGCCTGCTGCTTGAGGTGCTCGGCGAGGTCCTCACGGTCGGAGTAGCGCGACGCCTTGAACACCGGGTAGAAGGCCACGTGGAAGCGGCTGCCGATGTAGGAGAGCCAGAAGTGCAGCTCGTCGCGCTCGGGGCTGCCCGCCGGGGGGGCGAGCTTGGCGGACGGGTTGGTGTCGGCCAGGCGCAGGAGCAGGGCGAGGTTCTCGGCCATCACGCGGTCGCCGAAGCGCATCACGGGCACCGAGCCGTGGGGGTTGAGCGCCAGGAATGCCTCGCTAGCGCGCTCGTCGCGGGCCACCCGGCACAGGCGGTAGGGCTCGCCGATCCACTCCAGGCAGATCAGCTCGGACAGGGCGCAAGTGCCAGGGGTGTAGTAGAGGACAGGTTCGTTCATGGGGTCGGGTTAGCAGTGGAGGACGTCGTCGGCCGGTCGGGAGGACGGGGGGCAGGAGATCCTCAGGCCTCGGCGGGCGGCGCGATGTCGGCCGAGTCGGTGTATCGCACCCTGCCGCCGGTGAAGACCCGTCCGGAGCGAGCTTCCTCATAGGTTGCGAAGACATTGGGTTCACCGTCGCAGAGGGCATCCCCCAGCACCTGGGCCACGGCCTCGAGCATGGCCACGACCGTGTCATTGCGCCGACCCTCGTAGGCCACGATGCGGACGATCGGCGGATGGGTGCCCGTGGGCTGTTCGGAAGCGGCCCTCTCGCCCTCGACGTAGCAACCGGGCTCCAGCTCGGTCCAGACGGACCAGACCGCGACGATCGGCAGGCCGGCGGCGTCGGCGACCGCTCGATTGACCCGCGCAAGGACTGCGGAACGGTCCAGGGGGTCGGCGGGCGGGAGGGACTTGATCTCGATCAGGGGCATGGGGTCGCTCTCGGGCAGATGGGGAGTGGGGAGAGCGAGCATCTTGGACTCGGCGGGCGCCCCGAGTCCATCGCCGCCCGTGCGCCGCGGCTGTCGCCGGCAGGGCCCACCGGCTACTGTCCTGGCCCCGTCGTGCGGAGGCACGAGTCGATGGCCCGGTCGGGGTCAGCCGGCCCCGCTGACGACGCGTCTTCGCCGCGACTCCATGCCCCGCGTCCTCTCTTCCCCCCGCGTAGCCACCATCGCAGCCGCCGCTGTCACCGTGGCGCTTCTGGCGGCGGTAGCCGGGGACGCCACGCCTTTGCTGCGCGGCCCGGCGCCCTGGCCGCCGGAGTGGCAATGGGGCCTGCGCGAGGCCACCCCTGAACACGGGGTGGCCGGCGCGGTGCTGTGGTCGGTGGTGCTGATCGCCCTCGTGGTCGGCGCAGGCAGCGCGAGGCTCGATCGTGCCGGCCGGCTCGTCGTGACGGGTTGGCTGCTGGCGGCCTCGATCGGCAGCCTTGGCCTGACGACGTCGTTGGCGGCCATGGAAGACGGCCACGGAGCCGTCGACGTGCTCGTGCGCCGGACCCTGTCGAAGGGCTTCACCTCGTACCACACGGTGGCCGTCAGTGAGGACGCTCGCGACGTGGGCGTGTTCCTCGCGCGCTTCGACGAGCTATTGCCCGACCTGCCGACCCACGCCCGCGCCCACCCGCCGGGCCCGATCGTCTTCTATCGCGCACTGCACGGACTGGTCACGTCGTCGCCGGGCCTGGAGCGCGCACTCGTGGCTCGCGGCGAGGCGGGTGGCTATCGAGAGCCACTACGCGGACCGCCGACCCAGGACGCTCACGTGGCCTCGGCACTACTCGGCGCGCTCGTTCTGCTGGCCGTCGCGAGCCTCGCTCCCCTCGCCTGCGCCGCCTTCGCACGCGCCCTCGGTGCGAGCCGTTCGCGGGCCACGGGGATCGGAGCGCTGACTGCGCTGGTCCCCGGCCTGGCGCTGATGACGCCGACCTTCGACCAGCTCTTGGTGCCGCTGCTACTGACCGTGGTGGCCCTGTTGGCCACGGCCACCGCGCCCGGTCGGAACGCCGCGCAGCGTTGGGCCTTGGCCACCAGCGCCGGAGCCCTGGCGGGTGTGTGCGTGTTCTGCTCCTTCGGCGCGCCGATCTTCATGGCCGTCGGCGGGCTGATGGCCGCGGCGTCGTCACTCGCGCGGGGCTCGCGCCCGGGCCGGGATGTGGCAGCGCCCATGGCCCTGGCGGCCGCGGTCTGTGCGCTGGGCTTCTTCGTGCCCATGCTCGTCGGCTATGACCCGATCGCCGGCCTGCGCGCGGCCCTGGGCGTCCACGCCGAGGAATTCACTTCGCGACGCTCCTACGGGGCCTGGGTCCTCTTCAATCTTTGGGACCTGTTCGTCTTTGCGGGACCGCCCCTAGGCGTGCTCTTGATCGCGCGCCTGACGCGGCGCGAGGGCGGCCTGGCCGCGTCGGTGGCCTGGACCCTCGCGATCAGCCTGCTGCTGCTCGACCTGTCGGGGGTCGTGCGCGGCGAGGCCGGTCGCATCTGGGTACCGCTGATGCCCTACGTGTTGGTCGCGGCCCTGATCGACGACGAGCGCGCCGAGCGGAACCCGGCGGCGGAATGCGCGCGTCCGGTGTGGGTGGTCCTCGCCGCGCTCCTCGCGCTGACCTGCATCGTCCTGCGCTGGCACTGGCGACTGCCCTGAGCACCAGTCCGCGGCGGCGATCCGCGGACCGGCGCGGCCACGGCTCGCGTAGCGAAACGGGTCAGGTCACGAGCAGCAGCTCGAGCGCGTTCGAGAGTCGCAGGGGCTGCGGACCGGAGTCCACGAACAGGCCCTGGGTCCACACGGGGACGCCGGCGAGGCCGGGCGTGCTCGGCACCGTGAGCGTGAAGGGCGCGGGGTCCGCGCCGGGGTTGCCCGGGAGGATCAGGAAGGGGTTGGGGGGCGCCGGCGAGAGCAGCAGCTCGCCGATGCCCGGGAGCTCCAGTCCGCAGGGGGCGAGGGTGAACAGCGGCGCGTCCGCCAGGAGCAGGAAGGGCGAGGCCGAGGGCGACTGACCGCCCGCGAGTCCGAGCTGGAGGCTGGCGCCGAGGGCCAGGGACCCACCGGTGGGGGCCAGGCAGCTCGCGAGTGGGTTGCAGCCGAAGAGCGCCGTGACGCCGGCGACGGGGCTGGCGAGGGACGGTTCGCGGTCCACCAGGAAGGCGCCCTGTCGACCGTCGGAGAGCTTGGCCTCGAAGATCACGTAGCGCCCGCTGGAGCTCTGGGCGAAGCCGTCACTACCGAGGTCCAGTTGGGTTACGGTCGCGCCGTCGACGACGGTGACGCCTTCGCGCACGAGGACCTGGTCGCCCACGAACAGAGCGCGCCGCTGGCCCGAGGGGACGGGAAGGCCGAGATCGCCCGCCCACAGGACGTTGCCGACGTCGGACAGGAACACCGGCGACTCGGAGATCGTGCGCAGGGGCAGGGCGGGGTTCCCCGACAGGAGCGAGCCCTCGCGGGCCAAGACCTCGCCACCCACCAGCAGCACGCCGTCGGTGTCCGAGCTCGAGGCGACCGCGATGCGCGCCGCCCACTGGCCCGAGGCGTTGATGTCGAAGCGCCCGAGCTTCGACAGGGTGACCCCGACCCCCGGCGCGGGCGTCAGCTCTTCGAGCAGGAGCTGGCCGTCGATGAACAGTGCGGAGCGAGCCGCGGGGGGGCCCGGGGGGTCGATCAGCGCGGAGAAGGCGAGCTGCCCGGCCTCGTTCAGCACGGGGGAGTACTGGTTGAACCCGATCACCTGGCCGCCCCCCAGGGTGTCCCCCTCGGTGAAGGGCACGGCCAGGGACTGGAGTGCGCCGGTCTTGGGATCGACCGTGGCGGTGATCAGGACGCTGATCGTGCCGGGCATGCCCGGCTGGGTGATGAAGCCCTGCGTGGCGAACTTCCCCGCGCTGACGAGCGAGAGGTCGCTGCCCGCGTCGAGGGTGCTCCCGGGCGCGAAGGGCGCAAGAGCGAGCGGCTCCGCCTCTCCCAGCACCAGCGTGTTGCCGACGTGCAGGCCGCCGTAGGAGGGCAGGGCTGCCGGGTCGTCGAGCAGCAAGAGCGCCATCACGACGCCGTCGTCGGAGAGCTGCAGCTCCTGGGCGACCGCGATCAGCGTCGAGCCGGGCGGCTCGGCGAAGGACTGGCCCCAGGTGTAGACCACGCCCGTGGGAGACAGGACGACGTCGTCGACGATGTTCGTCGTGGCCGTCGTGTCGGCGACCACCAGCCAGTCGCCGGAGGAGTTGACGGCCAGGTCGACGACGATGCTCAGGGACCCGCCATCGGGGGTCGGCTGACCGACGAGTGCGATGGGCGCGATCGGCGGGGCGCAGTCGGAGGCCAGCGGAACGCAGAGCAGGATGGGGAGCATTGGCGGCGGTTTCGCGCAGTTGTCCGGGAGGAGCAGGGCCTGCCCCGAAGCTACCCTCGATCGCCGAGATCTGCCGCGCACGGCCGCCAACCGGACCGGGCTCCTACCGCCACCACACGTGACCGGCGGCAACGGCGCGTCCGCACCCGCGCGGCGGCCTTCAGCCCGCCACGAACTCGCGGAAGCGCGAGAACAGGTGTCCGGCGTCCAGCGGGCCCGGTGCGGCTTCCGGGTGGTACTGGACGCTCATGACCTTCTCGGTCTTGTGACGCATGCCCTCGACCGTGTGGTCGTTGAGGTTCAGGTGCGTCAGCTCCAGGTGGTCGGGCAGGGAGTCCGTCTCGACCGCGAAGGAGTGGTTCTGGCTCGTGATCTCGATCTTGCCCGTCTGCAGGTCGCGCACCGGGTGGTTCGCGCCGTGGTGGCCGAAGGGCATCTTGCTGGTCTTGGCGCCGAGCACGATCGAGAGGATCTGGTGCCCGAGGCAGATGCCGAAGATCGGTCGCTTGCCGATCAGATCGCTGACCGCCGCGATGCCGCTCGAGACCGCGGCGGGGTCGCCGGGGCCGTTGGAGAGGAAGATCGCCTGGGGGTCGTGGGCCAAGGCATCGTCGGCGGGCGTGCCGGCGGGCACCACCGTCACGTCGAAGCCGCAGTGCACCAGGCTGCGCAGGATGTTGCGCTTGATGCCGAAGTCGTAGGCCACCACGCGGATGCGCTCGCCGCCGCCCTTGGTGCCGGCGCCGTCGAAGGCCCGCCCGAGTTCGTGGGGGTAGCTCTCGTGGTAGCCCTCGGCCCAGGTGTAGGGGGCGCCGGTGGTCACGACCGAAGCCAGGTCGCGTCCGTCGGTGGAGGGCGTGGCCTTGGCCTTGGCCACCAGGCTGGTGGTGTCGCCGTCGGTGGTCGAGACCACGCAGCGCAGACTGCCCCGCTCGCGCACGTGCTTGGTCAGCTCGCGGGTGTCGATCCCGTCGATGGCCACGATGCCCTGCTCCTTCAGCCAGGCCGGCAGCGAGCTCGTGGCCCGGTGGTTCGAGTGGATCGAGGACATCTCGCGCATCACGAAGGCCTCCGGCCACGCGCGCGCGCTCTCGGCGTCCTCGTCGACCACGCCGTAGTTGCCGATCTGCGGGTAGGTCATCAGGACCACCTGCCCGGCATAGGACGGATCGGTGAGAATCTCGTGGTAGCCCGACATGGCCGTGTTGAAGACCAGGTCGCCACCCTTCTCACCCTCGGCGCCGACGGCGCGCCCTTGCATCACGAGGCCACTCTCGAGGGCCAACCACGCGGGGATCTCTGCGCTCATACGGGCGAAGACTATAGCGTCCGGAGGGGCGGGCCTGGGCCGCCGACCTCGCGCCCCCGGCCGGGTTTCGGGCCCCATCGCCGGTGGGGGTGGCCCCGCCGGGGATCGAGCCACCGACGCGGCGTCCTCGGGGCGGGGCTAGTTCGCCGCCAGCCCGCACCACCGGAGCTCGCGCCCGGCGCGGGTGCCGAACTCCACGCGGTCCTCGGCGGTCCAGTGCAGCTCGCCGAGCTGCTCGAAGGGCCCGGCGCGCTCCTCGTCCAGCACCACGTGCCAACCTTCGCCGTCGCGCGCGGTGTAGGCCAGGTGCGCGCCGTTCGGCGAGTAGGTCAGTTGGCCGATGTGGTCGAACTCGGGGCCGGCCTCGGGATCGGCGCTCTTCTTCGTTGCCGCGCGCACCACGAGTGCCTTGCCGCCCATGACGACCTGGCCGGCTTGGGGCGTGAGCCACGATGCGACCTGCAAGGACCCGCCCGGGTGCGCGATCCAAGCCAGTTGCTTCCCGTCGGGCGACGGCTCGACTCGCGTGATCGGGTGCTCGCCGGTCGGCAGCAGGGTCGAGTCGAGTCCGACGCCGAACTTGTCAGCGCGGTTGTAGATGAAGGCCACGTGCTTGCCGTCGGCGCTGAAGGCCGGCGACCCCGCCGCGTCGGCGTTGGTCGCCAGGTTGCGGCCGTCGACCTCGAGCCTCAGCGCGCGGAAGCCCTCGGGCGTGCCCTCGGGCTGCGTGGCTTCCCAATCCCAGGTGACGACGGCGATCCGCGGCTTGTCGCCGTGCAGCAGGGTCTGGACCACGAAGGTGGTGGCTTCGAAGAGCAGCTCGTCGCGCTTGCCGCCGACGGCGGCCACGACCAGCCGGACGCCGTCGAACGCTGGAGCCGCCGCCCGCCGCCCACGCTCGATCAGGCTCGGGGCCTCGATGACCGCGGCCGACGGGTACTCATCGCTCTCGACGGTCTTGTAGCGCTCACCCTTGCGCTGGGCACAGACCAGCACCATGTCCCGCATGTCGCTGATGCCCTGTTGGTCGACCTCGTGACCAGGCCTGGTCCAGAAGGCCACGGTGCTCGCGTCCTCGGAGACGGCGGGCAGCCCGGCCCAGTCCGCCTTGGCCGCGAGCCTGTCGTCGACCACGATGCGCCACTCCTCCTTGCCACCGCGCTTGGACTTCGCGTGGGACCAGACCACGTGCTCTCCATCGGCGGAGAAGACGGGCGCGTTGGCCAGGTCGGCCTGCTCGCCGGTGGGCTCCTCGTTCAGGATCGCGTAGAGCTCGCCCTCGCGCTCGCCGTAATAGGCGACTCGCGTGCCATCTGGGCTCCAAGTCACGGGCAGGGAAGAGCTCCCGGTGGAGCCACTTGGGAGCTGGTAGCTCCGAGTCAGGGCGTAGTCGTCGGGGACCGTGGCGATCAAGCGGTCGCCGCCGGTCGGCTCGTCGGGGCCCGGCGCCTCCTGGTGAACGGGCGAGGGCGAGACGGCGGGGAGCGCGAGGAGCAGAGCGGGGAGCATCGGTTCCTTCGGGGCCAGTGGGAGATGTGGGGTCGAGGGCCTCCGTCCTAGCAGCGGCCCGAGGGCCGGTCACGCGGGGCAAGGGCACGGCTCAGGTCCGCCGCTGAGCGGGCCGGGGCGCGGGCCGCCCCGCTCGCGGAGATTTCAGCGGATTGCCCGCCACAGGCGCCGGAGTCGTCGGATGGGGCTCCGAGTGGGTCCCCGCCGGCGATCGGCGGCCCCGAGCTCCCATCCAACCGTGCCAGCCATGTCCTTCTCTCCCGCCGCAAGCTCCGCCCTCGCCGCCCTGGCCCTGTCCGCTACTTCCGCCGCCCAGCTCCCTTCGGTCACCGAGCTGATCAGCGTCGACGCCGGCTCGGGCCCCTCGAACTTCAGTAGTTGGACGCCGGCGATCTCCGGCGACGGCTCGATCGTCGTCTACCTCTCCGGCGCCAGCGACCTGGTCGCCGGGGACACCAACGGTGTGGACGACATCTTCGTCCACGACCGCGGAACCGGGATCACCAAGCGCGCCAGTGTCAGCTCGAGCGGCGCCCAGGCCAACGGCAAGAGCTCGCGCTGCACCATCTCCCGCGACGGTCGCTACGTAGCCTTCGAGTCCGCGGCCACCAACCTGGTGGACGACGACACCAACGGCGACCCCGACGTCTTCCGGCACGACCTTGTGACCGGCGCGACGATCATGCTCAGCAGGAACCTGGGCGGGGAGATCGCCGACCAGGGGGCGAGTTGGGTGGCCTTGGACGCCGACGGCTCGGTAGCGACGTTCTCGACCCTGTCGACCAACTTCGCGCCCGCAGACCCCACCGGCCGGGACATCTACGTGCGCGACTTCGGGGCGGGGACCCTCGAGCGCATCACGATCGGATTGGGAGGGCAGCAGGTCGACAACAACTGCTACGACCCGGTGCTCTCCGACGACGGTCGTTTCGTGGCGTTCACGTCCCAGGCCAGCAACCTGGTGCCCGGTGACACCAACGGCAGCCCCGACGTGTTCGTGTTCGACCGGGTCCTGGGCACGCTCGAGCGCGTGAGTGTCGGCCCCCTCGGACAGCAAGCGGCCTCGGATTCCCAGGGTCCCTCGATCTCCGCCGACGGGCGTTTCGTGGCGTTCCAGTCCCGCGCGAGCGTGGGATTCACCGGCGACACGAACGGTGCCTTCGACGTGTTCCTGCGCGATCGCCTGGCCGGTACCACGATCCGCGTGAGCACTGCCCTCGATGGCGACGCGGGCTCCGGGATCAGTCACGATCCGTCGATCTCGGCCGACGGTCGCTTCGTGGCCTTTGGCTCTTGGGCCAAGGACCTCGTGGTCGGCGACGTCGGCGGCTTCTACGACGTCTTCGTGTTCGATCGCCAGAACGGCGTCAACACGCGCCGCTCGCCGGCGCAGTCGGGTAGCGAGGCCAACAACCACTCCAAGACTCCGGCCCTGTCTGCCGACGGTCGCACCGTGGTCTTCGAGTCGGTCGCCACCAACCTGGCCGGACCGGACACCAACGGCTGGCAGGACATCTACCTGCACGAGTTCGCCCTCGCCCCGGCGCCGACCCTCGTGGGCAACGGCGTCGGGGGCTTCCTGGACCTGGCCGCCGGCGCGCCCCTGACGGTCAGCGCGTCCCTGGACCCCGGCGACTACTTCTTCACACCCGCGGAGTGGTGGGTCTGGGCCGAGACGCCCTTCGGGAACTTCTGGCTGACGCCGAGCCTGGCCTGGCTGCCCTCGGCCCTGCCCGTGCCGACCCTGTGGGCTCCGATCGTGCCCCTCGGCCCGACGTCGATCCTGACGGGCGCGCTGTTGCCGGCCGGCGCCTACACCTTCCGCTTCGGGCTGGATCTGGGCCTCGACGCCCAGCTCGCGCCGCTTTGGAGCGACAGCCTCGAGGTCACGGTCGGGCCGTGATCGGTGCGCGGCGCGTCCCGCCACGGGCGGGGCGCGCCTGGCTATGATCGCGCCCTCGCCGCGGGCCCCGCACCGGCTCGGCGGGTGCAACCATGGCCGATTCCTCGTTCCCGCTCCCAGCGTCTGACGAGGAGGAGCTGTTCCACGGGGCGCGCGAGCGGACCGACCCCGCGGCGCGACGCGAGTTCCTGGATCGCCACTGCGCCGAGCGACCCGAGCTGCGTGCCTTCGTCGAGGGCCTCCTGGCGGCGGACGCGGAGGCCGAGGGGTTCCTCTCGGGCGCCGACGGGACCGAGTTGGGTCCCGGCGATGGGGTCGGGGCCTACCGGCTGCTCGAGCGGCTGGGCTCGGGCGGGGGTGGTGAGGTCTTCCTCGCCCGGCGCGATGGGACGGACCTGCCCGCGGCCGCGCTGAAGGTCCTGCGCGGGAGCCGAGCCGGCGGCGCGTTCCTCGATGGCTTCGACCTGGAGCGGCGCGCCCTGGCCCTGATGGACCATCCCGCGATCGCGCGCCTGATCGACGCTGGCGTGACCGAGGATGGGCGACCCTTCTTGGTGATGGAGCGCGTCGACGGTGCGCCGCTGACTCGTTACGCCGACGAGCGCGGCCTGGCTCTGCGCGAACGGCTGGTGCTCCTGCGGCAGGTGGCTCTGGCGGTGGACCACGCCCACGGCAACGGCGTGGTGCACCGGGACCTCAAGCCAGCCAACGTCTTGGTGGCCCACGTGGACGGCAAGCCGGTGCCCAAGGTGATCGACTTCGGCGTGGCGAGCGCGGCGGCGTTGGGTGAGGAGGGTGGGCTCGGCCGCTCGGCCTTCGTCGGCACACCCCAGTACATGGCGCCGGAGCAGGCCCTGGCGCCCGGTCCGGACGACGTCGACGGGCGCGCGGACGTGTTCGCCCTGGGGGTGTTGCTGTTCGAGTTGGTCACGGGCACCACGCCGAGTCCAGCGAAGGAGTTCGCGGGACTGGACTTGGCCGAGCTGCGCCGGCGAGTGGGCCAGCGTGTCCCGATCGTGCCCAGCCAGCGACTGGCCGAGCTGGGCCAGATCGAGCGCTGCGCGGTGGACGTGACCCACCTGCGCCAAATTTGCGAGCGCGACATCGACGCCATCGTGCGCCGCGCGACCGAAGGCGATCCCGGTCGGCGCCACCCCACGGCAGCGGCCTTCGCGCGCGAGCTGGAGCGGGCCGAGCGGGCCCTGGACCCGGTCACGCGTTTCCAGGGCTCGCGCCTGAGCGGTGTGGATCCCGCGCAACTCGGCAGCACGATGCGCTCGGAGCTGCTGCTCGCCGCGACCGCTGGGCTCGAACGCGCTGGGTTTGCGGACGATCGCCGCGCCGACTTGCTGGCCGGACTCGAAGCCGGGCTCGAGCACGTGAACTTCACCACCGTCGCGCGGCGCGTCTCGACCCTGGTGGTGTTCGATCCCGCCAGCGAAGCGATCGACGCGGAGTTGTCCGCAGAACCCCTGGTTCAGGCCACGCTGCTGCAGTCCCAGGGCGAGGCGCTGTTGAAACTCGGTCTCTTCGAGCGCGCGACCACGCCCCTGGCCCGCGCCGTGGATCTGCGCCGCGAAGGCCTCGGACTCAGCGCCCCCGAGACCCTCGAGAGCCTCAAGTCGTACGGGGTGTGCCTGCGCAGCTTGGGCCGCCTGATCGAGGCGCGACCCTTTTACGAGGCCTGCCTCGAGGGCTGGACGGCGGTGGCCGGCGAAGACGATCAACGCACCATCGACGCCCACAACAACCTCGGGGTGTTGGTGATGAACGAGGGTGATTGGGTCGCCAGCGAGCGGCACTTTCGCCGGGCCGTGGAGTCCGGGCGCCGCGCCCTCGGGGCGGATTCGATCACGGTGGTGCGCGCGCTCAGCAACCTCGGCGCGGTGCTGGAACAGCTCGGTCGGACCGAGGAGGCGGCCCGGGCCTATCGCGAGGGCCTGGCCGGCAGCCGCGCCGTACACGGCGCGGACGACATCCACACCCTCAGCCTGGCGGGGAACCACGCGCGGTTGCTATCGGTGCTCGGCGACCACGAGACCGCGGTGGAGCAGCTCACCGACCTTGCAGCCCGCGCGCGCCTAGTCCTCGGCGACGAGCACGTGAACACGCTGTTGATGCTGGTCTCCCTGGGCCGTGCCCAGCTCGATGCGGGGCGCGCGGAGCTGGCCCTGTCGACGTTGGAGGAAGCCCTGGCCGGGCTCGAGGCCCAGTTCGGACGGGAGCACGAGCTCGTCATGGCGGCCCTGTCCGACGTGGCAGGCGCGGCCCGCGAAATGGGGCAAGTCGAGCGTGCCGTGGCGTTGGGCGCGGACGGCGTGGCGCGCTCGGAAGGCCTGCCGCTGGGCCACCCCCGGCGAGGAGCGATCCTGCTCAGCTACGGTCGAGCACTGGTGGCGGCGGGGGAGGGCGCGCAGGGCTTCGACGTCGTGCGCCGCGCCTGCGAGTTGCTCGAGTCCGCGGTCGGGCCGGACCACCTGGAAGTCCACAAGGCCCGCGGGATCCTGGCCAAACTCGAAGCGGCCGGCGCGGGCAACAAGGGCGAGGCCCGATCTTGACCGACGTCACCCGCATCCTCGAACAGGTCGACGCCGGCGACGAGGCCGCGTCGAAGCAGTTGTTCAACGTGCTCTACGACGAGCTGCGCCGCCTGGCCGACCTGCAACTAGCCGGCGAGCGACCCGGCAACACCCTGCAGCCCACGGCCCTGGTCAACGAGGCCTACCTGCGGCTGGTGGACAAGAGCGTCGGCTGGGCCAGCCGCGCGCACTTCTTCCGCGTCGCGGCCCGCACCATGCGACGGATCCTGGTGGATCGCGCGCGCGAGAAGGGGGCGGTCAAGCGCGGTGGAGGTTGGCGGCGACTGACCGCCGACGACGCGAGCCTCTCGGTCGAGGAAGATCCTGGCGCCCTGCTGGATCTGGACGAGGCCCTGGAGGCATTGCGTGGACCGCACCCGCTGCACGCGGAGCTGGTGTGTCTGCGATTCTTCTCGGGGCTCACCCTGCGTGATGCGGCGGGGGTGCTCGGTTTGCCGCCCACGTCCGCGGATCGAGCCTGGGCCTTCGCCCGTGCCTGGCTCGCGCACAGACTCGAGCGGCGCTGACTCGCACGCAACCCGCGGGCTCCACCGTCGGGACCGGCGCGACGGGTTCCATCCGATTCCGAGAACCCAGTTTCGAATGGGTCACGTCCGCGCAAGCCGTGTGTGCGAACCCGGATTGCCGCAATCCCTCGCTGGCAGCCCCGTATCGTCCGCACCAGCCCGAGGAGGGCAAACCATGAACAAACTCATCCCGATCTCCGCCATCGCCCTCGCCGCCGCTTCCATCGCCTTCGCCACTCCGCAGGCGAAGCGCATGACGGCAGACGAGAAGGCCGTTCACGAGTCCATCGAGAACTACGTCCTCGCCTTCTACGAGGCCCGTCCCGAGCGCCTGGAGGACGCCCTCTCGCCCGATGTACAGAAGATGGGCTACTGGCGAGAGGACGACTCCGCCGAGTACCAGGGCCCCAGCCTGATGACCTTCGACCAGGCCACGAGCTTGGCCACCACCTGGAACGCCGGCAACAAGCTCGGCGAGCTCGAGCCCTTCCAGATCAAGGTCTACGACGTCGCCGACAAGACCGCCTGCGGCAAGCTCATCGCCGACTGGGGTCAGGATTACCTGCACCTCGTCAAGGAAGACGACACGTGGAAGATCCACCAGATCCTGTGGCAGAGCCCGCCGGTCGAGGAACGGACCGCCGAGGCCTCGGCCCCGACGGGCGGCGGCCGCTGAAGGACGCCTGATCGAGCGTCCCCCGATGTAGCGATCGGGGGACGCCCAACTACGCGACTCGACGAACCACACGGACACGGCGACACTGCGAAGTGCCAAGGATGCGCCGAGATCAGGTCGCGATGACACGGTAGCCGGGATCAGTGGGAGCTACGTCGAGCCTCTCACTTCCCAAGGGGCTCCGAGCCAAGGGGCAGTGAACCGGAGCCTCCCCTTGACACGCAACAGGACGCGCCAGCCCAGTCACTTCTTCTTCAGCCACTTTGCGGTGAACAAGCCGACACCGATTTCGACGGCCTCATCGACGACGGAACTTATGACGGAGGACCACCCGACCTCCCATGCAGAGGGACCACTCGAGGGCCCCGGCGCGCCCGGTGTCGCGACGCCAGTGGCCTTACCAGGATTGCCCGGCTCGCCAGGTTCGCCGGACGACTCGTAGCCCGTGCTTGCTCCGTTGCCGGGCTCGCCGCCCGGCCCGCCGTCACCCGGATTGGCAGGCGAGTTGCCACCGTCACCACCATCTCCACCGTTGCCGTCCAGCGAACCGACGCCTAGACCGGAATCGCCTCCCGTGCCGCCTGGGCCGCCATCGCCACCCACGAGGCCATTGCCGCCCTTGCCGCCGGTTCCACCCTCGGCCCACTGGCCGTTGCCGTCACCCCCTGGTCCGCCCGTGCCGCCTTCCCCTCCAGCAGCGTGGCCGCCCGTTCCGCCCGTGCCGCCGGGTGCGCCGTCCCCTCCCATGCCACCGCTGCCACCATTGCCGATGCCAAATGCGGGTCCGCCGGGGCCGCCCTGACCACCTTGGTTGCTTGGCGGCGAGTAGCCATGGCCCGCACCACCGGGACCACCGTTGCCGCCATCGGGTTGGCCCGAGGTCCCGGGATATCCCGGGCCCCCCATGCCTGCGACGCCGCCGGGACCAGCGTCGCCCCCTTCGGGAGCAGGCCAGCCGGGTAGGGATGGGCCGCCCGGGCCACCGTTGGGCGGGCATCCGGGAGGGGCACCCGGATGGCCGGCCGGGGTGTCGCCCGGCCAGCCGTCGTGTCCGGGCCATCCGAAGTGATAGCCCTCGCTGTACTCGGCCCATTGGCCGGCGAACGCGCTGGATGTGAAGACGGGGACGGCGAGCACCGTGCCTGCCAGAAGTGCTTTCAAATTCATAAGTCGATCTCCTGTCGGCCCTCGACCAGAAGAAGCTCTCGGACGATCTCACGGCCGTCGTCGAGCACGAGATGAATTCGGGCGAGGGAGCCGAGTTGGAATGGCGGGCCGGCCACCCACCGGGCCCCCGTCCTGGTCTCGTCCAAATGCACCCTCAACTCGCCCCTCGCGGGAGTCGAGGCGAGGATGTAGGACTGACTCAGGTTCACGCTCCCGTTGATGATGATCTCTCCCTCCCACGCCGACGCAGCGACGCCGGTCAACTCGAGAGGCGGATTGGTGCCCGGTCGAGCTTCGATCACGACCGACTTGAAGACGTCGCCCAGCGAGGTGGAGGGGTTGGCCTTGAAGTCGTTCGAGTGAACGACGAGCTCGCCGGGCGGGAGTTCGATGCGGAACGAGCCGTCGTCCTGGGTCTGCGCCGTCCCGAGTAGGGTCGCCGCGGCGCGGGGAAAGGACCTGCCCTGGAACTCGACCATCTCTTCGAACGGCGAGAACTCGAGGCGAACTCCTGGCAGGGGGGCTCCCTCGTCGCTCAGCAGGTGGCCGGCGAGGGTCGCCAGCGGACCGGAGTACGTGTAGCAAGTGACGAACACGTCGGCACCGATCACGACGACCTCCTCCGGGGCTGGAGAGAAGACGCCCTCCAAGGGTTGTGGGAAGACAAGGACATGGGTGCCCGGCGGAACTTCGATCGCGAAGGCGCCGAACTCGTCGGTCACCGAATAGGGCACCCCGTTTTCCAGGGTGAGGGCTCGCTCGGTCCAGACGACCAGGTTCGCCACCGGCGTGTCGGTGCTGCGATCGAAGACGTTGCCTCGGATCCAGTAGGGGCCGCCAGGCTCCTCGTCGGGAGCCTGATCTGCGGCCGGGGCGATGGGCGGAGCCTGTTCCTCACGCACCTCCTGTTCCGATCCTCGCGCCGCGGGTTGCTGAATCGGAGCGAGCTCGACCGAACCAGCTTCGGCGTGCCGACTCGATGCAGGGGGGTGGGCGGCCGACCGCCCATCCCCGACCGTCGAGAGCAGGAGGGCCACGACCACGGCGACAACGACGACAATGAAAACGGTGAACTTCCGCATGATGATTTCGGCCTCCCGTCGGACACGGTGGATTGTCTGGCCCACCATTACCGACAGGCACGGAAGGGGGTTTCAGCCCGATTCGAATTCTTTGTGCCCAACAAGGACAATCGTCGGCGCGAGCGGTCCCGCGATCGAGGAACTCGTAGCGCAGTCCGCAACTTCCTAGTCGTGACGGAACTCGGGACCGCCCCTCGCGCAATGCGCGTCAGCCCGGTCGAGACGGGCTCGCCTCAGCTCTTCAACAGGATCTCCAGGTAGAGGCCGTAGGCTCCGAGCAGCAACAACCCCTCTCCCCGACTGATCCGATAGCCGCTACGCATCAGCGGCAAGAGCAGCACCGACAACCCGAGCATCCAAGGACAGTCCCGAGCGATCAGCTCGGCAGAGACGCTCAGCGGACGAACGGTCGCGGCCACGCCGACGATCGCCAGGACGTTGAAGATGTTGGACCCGATCACGTTGCTGATCGCGACGTCGGCGCGGCCCTGTCGCGTCGCCGCGATCGAGGCGAAGAGCTCTGGCAGGCTGGTGCCCGCGGCGACGATGGTCAGGCTGATGACCTCCTCGGTGGCGCCCACCGATCGCGCCAGGTCCGTAGCGCCCACGACCAAGAGTTCGGCGCCGCCCGCCAAGAGGCCGCAGCCGAGCGCGGCGTTCAGCCCGGAGTAGCCCAGGGCACGCGGCCGCCGCCGGGGCCCTGGCACTCCCGCCGCGGCGAACTGCGACCGCTCGCCCGGGTCCATGTCCGAGTGCGCGATCTTCAGCGAGAAGGCCACGAAGGCGACGAAGGCCACCAGGAAGAAGGTCCCCTCCAGCCGATCGATTCGCCCGTCCCGCGACAACAAGTAGAGCTGGAACGCCGCCAGCAGCATCAGTGGCCACTCGAGCCGAACCGTGCGACCGGTGATCTTCAGCGGCGCGACCAACGCGCACACACCCAGGATCACCCCGATGTTGAACGAGTTCGAGCCGATCACGTTGCCCACGGCGATGGCGTCGCTCCCGCCCAAACTCCCGCGCAGCGACACCACCAACTCCGGCATCGACGTCCCCGCCGCGACGACGGTCAGGCCGACCACCGCCGGGCTGACCCCCGCAAGGTCCGCGATGCGACTGGCGGCGCGGATCAAGACCTCGCCACCCAGGACCAACAGAGCCAGACCGACGAGGACGAGGGCGACCGAGACGATCATGCTGGCGATCCGGGGGTGGCGTCGGTGCTTTCGGTCGTGGGGCGTCGGCGGCGCAGGATACGGACCTGTGGTGGCCTCGTGAGCCACCCCCCGCAATTGCCCGTCGAAGCAGGCCCCGAACGAAGGCGGCACCGCCAGCCCGGTTGGGCCGGCGGTGCCGTCTTTCGCGCGCATCAGGGCTCAGAAGTAGAGCTTCACGTGCTCGGCCTCACTGGCGAAGGGCGAGACGAGGGTGAAGAAGGCGTGCCAGACCCACAGGCCGTCGAGCTCCGGGCCCAGGCCCGGGGGCACGCTGACCTGGACCGTCGCGCGGCCCTCGTCGTCGAGCAGGCCGAGCGACGGTTGCAACGGCGAGGCGCCCGGCGCGGTCAGGAGCAGGTTGAAGTAGGCGTCCGGAACCAGCGGCAGGTCCACCCCGAGGAAGGGCGTGGAGCCGACGCCGGTGACCGAGCCGAGCACCCAGTAGATGTCGCCCGCGCGCTCGACGCCGGCGTCCAGGCGCAGGGGCTGGACCCCGCCGGTCTTGAGCGAGATCGCGTGGACGTCGCCCTCGAAGGAGCCGGGCGGCAGCTTGGTGCCATAGGCGTAGACCTCAGCCTGGCCCGGGGCGCCCACCGCAAGTCGGTCGTTGAAGGCGTGGATGCGAGCGCCGAACTGGGCCCCGGGGCCCGCGCCGGGGGCGTCGTAGCGGCGCAGGTGGACGAACTGGCCGCCCTTGCGTTCGTAGACGTGGACTGCGCCCGAGCCGGGCGCCGAGACGCAGAGGCCTTCGGACGCGACGGCGACGTCGGCGCCGAAGCCCAGGTCGTAGCCGTCGGTGGGAGGCGGAATCTCCCCGATGTAGTTCCACCCGTCCAGCTCGTCGTTGCGCCACCAGGCGAAGACCCGGCCGGCCTCGGGCGCCGCGACCAGCAGCCATTTGGAATTCGTTGCGATGCGCTCGCCGAAGCCCGCGGCGTCGACGGGGGCGCCGATCGTCAGCAGGTGCTCGGCGTTGCCGTGGTTGGTCGAGTAGCAGTGCACCTCCCGAGCGCCGGGGGCGCCGACGAAGAGGGCCCAGGCGCGTGCGGCCATGCAGGCGCCGAAGTCGTCACCGGGCGCGGCGTTCGGCGCGCGCAGTCCTAGGCTCTGCACCCAACTCCCCGGGCCGGCCCTGCGGAAGGTGCGCACGGCGCCGGCACCGTCCCAGTCGATGTAGGACACCGCGGCGTAGTCGTCGAAGATGGATTGTTCGCCGACCACGACGCTGCGGCCGTACTCGCCGCCCTGGGGGACGGCGAAGCTCCACAGGTTCGCCTCGTAGTGCCATTCGCCGTTCGAGCGTGCGTAGAGGTGGGCGCTGCCGGGTCCGGGTGCGGAGCCCGTGGCGCCGTAGTTGTCGTCACCGGGAGCGCCGACGACGGCGAAGCGGTCGTGTCGGTCGGCCCAGACCGAGGCCCCGAAGCGATCGCCGGCATCCAGGTACTCGGGGCTCGGCAGCGGCGCGCCGCTCCAACACTCGCCGTCGAGGCGGAAGATCGTCGCCGACCCGCCACCCGGAGCCAGCGGAGCGCCGGCGACCAGCGTCTTGCCGGAGAGGGCCACGGCGGAGCCGGTGCCGTCCGCGACGTCGCCGGACAGCGGCAGACGCGGCCCGTCGCAGATCTCGGGGCACAGCCAGCCGACCAGCGGGAAGTCGCGCACGGTACCGCCGTAGGCGACCTCGCCGTGGGCGCCCGGCAGGGCGACGAGCAGGTCGTCATCGCTGGCGGCGAGCAGCTCACCGAAGCCCGAGGTTCCCGGCGCGGTCACCGAGGACCACTGGCGTTCGAGCTCGTACTCGAGGACGTCGTTGGCGTGGAACTCGGCCACGAGCTCGGCGCCGCCGGCGCCGACGAAGAGCCGGTCGCCGTCGGCCAGCACCTGGCAGCCCCAGCGGTCGCCCGCCTGCGGGTCGGGGGCGTCGATCTCGGCAATCTCCGAGCCCCAGTAGGGCGAACCGGTCAAGTAGTCGTACCCGAACTTTCCGATGTAGACGCGACCGGCCTGGCCAGGTGAGCGGTGCGGCGCGCCCACGGCGACCAGCGTCAAGCTGCTCGAGGGCGGAGAGGAGATCGAGACGGAGCTGCCGAAGGCCTGGTCGACGGTCGGGTCCGCCTGCAACTCTCCCTTGTAGCTGACCGTGGCGCCGTATTGCGCGCTCCACAGGTGCGCACTACCTGCTCCCGACGAGAGGGCGTGGTCGTCGGGCGCACCGACCAGGATCGAGTAGCTACGCACGTCCAACGCCGCGCCGAAGCGCTGGTAGGGATGGTGGCTCGGGTCGAACAGGACCATGGTGTGGTTGACCTGGACGAGCTCGCTGTCGACCTCGAACACGTGGGCCGCGCCGGCGGGCCCGCCGGCGGCGTCGTCGAGCGGACTGCCGACCACCAGCAGCTCCTTCGAGATAGCCACCGCCGCGCCGAACCCGCCGACCGTCGTGGTCGAGCCGGGATCCTGGGCAACGCCGATCAACTCCCACGCGCCGTCGTTCACGCTCGTGCGCGACTCGTACACGTACACGGCGCCCGCGGCGTTGCCCGGCAGGTCCACGCCCGGCGCCGTCACCGCGATGCGCCGCCTGTCCGCCGAGCCGGCCACCCAGTCATCGAACTCCACCATGTCGACGGCCGCGCCGAAGCGATCACCGACCACCGAGTCGAAGCCGCTGAACTCGGCCTCCAGCACCCAAGCGGGCCCCTGGCGGTGGAAGATGCTGACGCGCCCCTGGTCTGCAAAGTGCCCCGGCTGCCCGACCACCGCCGTGTCGCCGGCCATCGCGATCGAAGCGCCGAACTCTGCGTAGGTGGCCGGGAGTTGGGGGCTGAGGGGCTCGAGCTCGCACTGGGCGAGGACGGGTTGGATCAAGATCGCCGAGAGGCCGGCGACGAGTAGCACGCGAATCATGGGAGGGGCCTCCTGGGGCCGATGGCGGCGCCCCTCTTCCGACGACATGCCGCAAAAGACGGACCCCGCGAGTGGGTTCACCTCCCGTGGCGCGAGTGGTGACCGTGGACTGCCGGGTGGACTGCAATTTCTTGCAGTTGGTTGGCGTCCGGCCGAAAGATGTCGCCGCTCCTGAGAACCCCTGCCCGGCCTCCTCGGGGCTGACGGGGAGCAGGGTCGCGTCCGGACCCCCGGCGGCCAGCTCATCGGCGAGGGAGAGAACCGGCCTCCGTGCGCGCTCCGTCCGAGTTCCCCGAGCCGCCGGACGAAGCCGCGCGCGAGCGGGTGCGAGGCTTCGTCGCCGACCACCCGTGCATCGCTGGCGGCCAGAGCCTGCGGCCGGAGACCGCCTGGCTCAGGATCGACGCGCAGAGGGCGAAGTCGGCTGAGCCCGACGATGGCGCTGATGCAGTCCGGGCTCGCGATGCAGTTCGAGCAACGGAGTAGGCAGTCCGTCGTCGAGAATCAGCACCGCGAGCCCGGTGACGACGAGAGCGGCCGAGAGTGCCAGGGCGCGGCGACCCATTCGAACCATCTGCGTCGCGACCGTGGCGGACGATTTTTCTCAGCTTGCTAGTGCTCAGCCGCGCGACTCGCCGTCCCGCGGTTGACGGTGTAAGGGTCGACGACGGCTGCATCGAGTTGTTCGGTGGTCACGACCCGCAGCTCGCCGGACATGAACTGGAGCCAGCCCGTGGCGTGCAGGTAGGCCCGCCAGGTCGGCAGGAAATCGGGGTTCGCCCGCGCCTCGGCGTCGTCCTGCAGGCGCAGCAGGGCGCGTGCGTTGCTCAGGTCGCCCGAGGCGACGCCGGCCGTCGGAATCGACGCGAAGACCCCTCGCCAGCGGTCGCCTGCGGCGCGGCGGAAGGCCCGATCGGGCGCTGCCGCGGCTCGGGGGGTCAGGTCGGGCAGGCCCGCGTCGTGCTCGAGGCTGGACTCGATCGTCTCGGCTGCCGCCGCGCCGAGGTTGGGGCCGGCGGCAGTCCAGCCGATCAGGATCGCGTCCGACAGGCGGCTCCAGCGGATCGGATTCGGATCGCGCAGCTGGGCCAGGAGTCCCGCCAGCGCTCCGCGTTCGACGAGCTGGGCGAGCTCGTTCTCGCCCAGCCTCGCGGCCGCCTGCCTGCGATTGGCGGCGGAGTCGCTCGGCAGGGGTGGCAGCGGAGCGCAGGCCGGGTCGTCGTCGAGGAACGCCTGGACGTCCTGCCAGGTCAAGGACCAGACCGACCAACCCTTTCCGTGGCGCAGCCCGTCGCGGCGCCGCATGTCGTCGGCGATACCCCCCAGTTCCTTGCCCGGCTTGACGTGCCAGAGGGCGCCGTCCAGGTAGACGGCGATGGTCGATACCTCTGGATTGCCGTCCGCAGGACGGAAGACCAGGTCGGGAACGGTCTCGTGTAGAGCGCGACCATCTCCGAGGACGCGGACCTGCCGTTCGACGGCCCAAGCGCAATCGCCGACCGTCAGGCGCCAGCGGTGCTCGCCGCGCTGGGGGTCGTCCTCGAGCACGACGTCCTCGGTGCGTTTGGCCCAGGCCACCAGGGCGCGATCGAACAGGCGTTCGAGCTCGCTGTCCTGGCGGATGGCGACGCTGACCTCCGACAGCGAGTTCACCGGCTTCAGGTCCGCGGCGCGCGCGAGGATCGTCTCCAGCATCTCGAGCGCCGTGGCACGGGAGAGCAGCGGCAGGCGGCCTTGATCCTCGTAGGCGAACAGGCATCGGTAGCAACCGTCGGTGCCATGCTCGTTGCAGAACCCGCAGGCCTCGAGCGCGGTCCTCGCCGCAGCCAGGACGTCCATGAACTTACGGCCGCTCCACAGGCCCGCGAGGTGTCCGGTGCCGCCGGGGACCGCGTCGAAGACGACGACGAAGTGCCGTTTGGCGCCGCCCGGCAGGCTCTCCTCGACCTCGCGCATCACCAGGTGCGCCGGGCGGCCGCGGAAGTGGCGCCGGAAGCCGAGCGCGAGGGCGGCCTTGAAGCTCGCGCGCCGCGCCTGGTCGTCGAGCACGACGGCCGGAACCAGCAGCCGCAGGGCCTCGGACGTCAGCTCGCGGTACAGGAAGACGGTCTCGAGCCGTTCCTTGTTTCCGGTCTTGCCGCCGGAGCAGTAGGCGGCGTGGCGCACGTCGAGCCCCGGCCCCATGCGGACCTTGCCGCACTCGGTGCAGACCTCGAAGCCACGCCCACCGAACTCCTCGCCGGCCAGGGGGAAGCCGCGCGCGTTCGTCTCGCCGCTGGCGCCCAGGTTGAGCTCGCGCAGCTCGAGGTCGACCAGGTACTCGACGCCGAAGGGCAGGTCTTCGACCGCGACGGCGCCGTGCAGGTGCCGCTGCTCGACGTCGATCA
Source organism: Engelhardtia mirabilis (assembly GCF_007748095.1). NCBI lineage: Bacteria > Pseudomonadati > Planctomycetota > Planctomycetia > Engelhardtia > Engelhardtia mirabilis. The sequence goes on along the minus strand of NZ_CP036287.1, from coordinate 6,276,618 downwards.
GCCCGAAGGTCTCGTAGAAGGCCTCGTCGCGGTCGTCGGAGTCGTCGGCGGTCACCACCTCGGCCAAGTTCGCGAGCGAGCGCGAGCGGCGGAAGCGCACCAGGGTGCGCACGCGGCCCTGGTCGGCCCAGGCCAGGTCGCGGCAGGCCGGGCAGGCCCCGGCGGGCGGCGCGTCGTCCTCGACGCGCTCGGAGTGGTGGCAGCTCGCGCACAGGCGCCAGCGTTCGAGCAGCGAGCGGTTCTTGCCGCCCACGTCGATCTCGTCGATGCGCACATGGCGCCCGTCGGCGTAGAAGGTGTTGAAAGGGGCGAGCTCGCGCAGGGCGCTGCTGGCGGGCCGCACGAACTCGTAGGACCGGTACTGGGGCTTGCCGTCGCCATCGGGGCGCTCGGCCACGACCGACTCGAGGGTCACACCGGCCTCGGGAAAGGCGTAGTTCGGCAGCACGCCCTCGTCGGCCAGGATCGCGAGGGGGTACTTGCGTGCCAGCTCACCCTTGAGGCGGCCGAGCATCCGTCGCGTGGTCTCCAGCTCGTCACGTTCCGCCTCGACCTCCTTGGCGTCAGGGGCGCTCTCGAGCTCGGCCAGCCTGCGCCGGACCTTCCTCTGTTTGCTCGCGAGCTCGCGCAGCTCGTCGGACGAACGACGCAGGGCCGTGGCGACGCGCTCGACGAGCCTGGTGCCGCGGCCCAGCTCTTCGATGCGCCGGACGGTGCCGTCCGAGAGTCCGTCGCCGTCGCGCATGGCCTCCTTGAAGCGCGCGACGAACCGGTCCGTGAGCTCGCCGCGACGCTCGCCGTGGAAGGCGAGGAACGACTGCAGGAAGGCGGACTCCTCTGGCTTGTCGCCGAGGGCCTCCAGGGTCTTGGGCAGCTTCACGTCTGCGGACGCCTCCAGGGCCCAGGCGTCCATGGCGTGGGCGGTCAGCTGCCGCTCGAGCATGTGCGGCGCGTCGAGGAAGCAGCCCGGCGCGAGCACCTCGCCTGCGAGCATCTCCTGGGGCTCCGCGCGGAAGTACAGGTCGTGCGGCCGCGACAGGACGAGGGTCGCGCAGAAGGCGTTGCCCGTGCTGCGCCCCGCGCGGCCGACGCGCTGCAGGTAGTTGGCGGGAGCCGGCGGGACCGAGCACAGCACCGTCGCCGACAGATCACCGATGTCGATCCCCATCTCGAGCGTCGGCGTGCAGACGAACAGGTTGGGGGCGTCGATCGGGCGCTCGTCGCCGTCGGCCTTGAAGGCGTCCTCCAGCTGCTCCCGGCGCTTGCGGTCGAGCAGGCCAGTGTGTTCCGCGGCGACGACCCGCGACAGGCGTCCCGAGCGGAACAGGCGCCGGTAGTAGCCGAAGGGGTCTGAGCGGCGGCGCAGGGCAGACTCGGGCTCGAGGCGTCCGGTGCAGCGGTACTGCGGGCAGGCGCGCCCGAGACGGGAGTCGGGAACGTCGACGGCGAGGGTGCGACGGCAGGTGTCGCAGGCCAGGGTGACCGGATCGCGGACCAGCTCGAGTGCGTCGGGTTTCAGCCCGAAGGCTCGGCCGCCTCGCTTCTGGACGGTATCGACGAGCAGTCCGGCGCCCAGCGCACGGTCGAGCGCGAAGCGATACAGCTCGCGCACCGAGTCCGCGTCGGCCGGCAGCCCGAGGGCACGTTCGGCCCAGTCGCGGAACCAGGTGCGGTGGCGGCCCTCACCGGGGACCAGGTCGAAGGTCGAATCGGACCCGCCCTTCGTGTCGGTCAACAGGCGCGGCAGGCGCGAGAACTTGCCGAAGGGCGAGATCAACGGGTTGCGGCGCCGCGTCAGGTGGAACCAGCCGCCGCCCTCGCGCGCGAAGGCGCCGAGGAAGGGGTGCATGACGCCGCCGCGCAGGCGCGTGCGGTCGAACAAACCCCACAGGAAGTGAGCGAGGGCACTCCGGTCGAGCTCGGCGAACAGGCCGTCGCCCAGGCCGCGCTCGGTCACGTCGAGGGCGAGCTGATCGAGACAACTCTCGAAGCGAGCGGGGTCGAGCCGGACGGTCGAGCAGCCGGTGCGCTCGAGGGTGCGCCCGAGGCGCGCCCGGTGGCCGAACTCGAGCACCAGGTCCCACGACAGTCGCGCGACGAGGTGCTCGGCGAGGTCGGCGTGCGCGCCCTCGCCGTTCGCGTCGTGGAAGCGGGCCCATTCGCCGCGGTCGCGCAGGTCGGCCGGCCACAGGCTCGCGATGGCCCGCGACGCGCCTTCCTGCTTCGTCCAGTGCTCGAGCACGTCGCGCGCGAAGGCGTCGAGGCGCGGCGGCTCGCCCTCAGCGCGCGCCTCGAGGGTGCCCTGGATCGCCGCGCGCAGGTCGAAGCGGAAGGTCCGGGCGCCGAGGAACCCGGCACGGTGCGAGGCATCTTGAACCGAATCGCAGAAGGCCAGCAGCTTGCGCTGGTCGTTGAAGGGCGACTGGAAGATCTGACTGGTCGCCACGCCGAGCAGCGCCGCCGCGCGCGAGCCGAGGATCAGCAGCGCGTCGTCCGAGTCGCACTCGGGGCAGCGACCGCGGAACTTCGGTCGCTTGCCGTCGGTGACCTCGCTGGAGATCAGGACCGGGAGCCAGGCCGCGCCGTCGCGCCGGTCCGCGGCGCCCGTGTCGGTCTCGGCGACCTCGAGGGTGTTGCGCTCGACGCCGAAGCCGGTCGCCTCGCCCGGGCGCGGCACGAGGAAGCGCGCGCGCCGGCTGTGCTCGACCCAGTCGCGGCCGACGTCGGCGGGGTCGTCGGACAGGACGGGCGTGCCCTCGCGTGTGGTCGAGGCGAAGCCGCTCGCGCCACACTCGCGGCAGTGGCCGATGGGGAGGAAGCGGCGCAGGCCGGGACCGGAGTCCTCGGGCAGGGCGTCGGCCCAGGCGAAGGAGGGCGCGTCGGTGACCTCGCGCAGCAGGCGCCGTAGCTCGCGGATCCAGAGCTGGACCTGAACGGTGAGGAAGGGGCGCAGGCTAGCGGTGTTGTGCGGATCGCGGGCTGTCGAGACCAGGCCGAGGAACGACTGGACCAGCAGCCAGCGGCGCTCGGCGTCGAGGCCACCCCAGCCGTCGAGGGTCTCGACCAGGCGCGCGTCCAGCTCCGGCCACTCTGCCGGGCGGCCGCCCAGGGCCTCGAGCAGGGCTCGCAGCGTGCCGTGCTCCAGGAGCCGCGCGCCGAGGTCCCGCGGGTCATCGACGCGCTCACCGAACCACAGCTCGGTCTGGCGGGCGATCCACGCGGCGCCGTCGTCGAAGCGGTCGGCGGCGAGGTCGGCGGCGTCGGCCTCGGGCCAGGTCGCCGCGTGCCTGCGGCGTCCGAGCAGGTCGTCGACGGACAGCCGCTGCTCGCCCACGACGGCCTTGGGGTCCATGCGCTCGCCGAACAGCTGCTCGGCGAAGCGCACCAGGCTCTTGCGGCTCTCGCTGTCCCCGTCGCCGACGGTCGCCGAGGTGCCCACGCAGCACAGGCGCCCGCGCTCGATCGAGAGGCGTTCCTTGAGGCGCCGGATCAGGCAGGCGACGTCCGAGCCCTGGGCGCCGTCGTAGGTGTGCAGCTCGTCGAGGACGAGGTAGCGCAGGGTGTCGGACGTGTTCTGCTCCCACAGCCCGCGGTCCTCCGGCCGCAGGAGCAGAAAGTCGAGCATCTTGTAGTTCGTGAGCAGGATGTCCGGCGGGTCCTTGCGGAGCGTGTGCCGGTCGCCGATCAGGTGCTCGCGGGTTGGCTTCTTCTGGTCGGTCTCGCCGCCGACGTAGAGGCCCGCGCTGACCCCGTCGAGGTCGTCGCGGTCCCACAGCTCCTTCGCCAGCCGCCGCGCCTGGTCGGTGGCCAGGGCGTTCATCGGGTAGAGGATGATCGCCTTGATGCCCGGCTCGCCCTTCGCCACCGCGCGCCGGCAATGGTCGAGGATGGGCATCAGGAAGCACTCGGTCTTGCCGGACCCCGTGCCGGTCGTCACCAGCGTGTGGCGCGGCTGCGGGTAGATCTTGGTCGACAGCCGCTCCCAGGCCTCGAGCTGGTGGGCGAAGGGCGGGAAGGGCGGGCGGACGTCGATCGGTGCGTCCTCGTCGTCGAGCTCCGCCGACACCAGGAAGGGCAGCCGCACATCCACGAAGGGCCCGCGGAAGAGCCCGTCGGGCCCGTCGAGGAAGTCGAAGAGGGCGCGCTCGAGGTCCTCGTCCGCGAGGGAGAGGGTGGTCCGCAGGTAGTCGAGGACGGCCTGACGCGTCTCGCGGGCAAGGACGGAGGGGAGCATTGGGGGGGGCAGGGCAGGGGATGACGGGCCTGTGGGGGCGTCGAATGGCCGGCCGGGGATGAGCGGGTGCTAACGGTGGGCGGGGCGGAAGCGGACGTGGCCTCGGTCGAGGCATTGTGCCAACGGGCTTCCAATCAGGAGGTTACGGCTCCTATGGGCGGTCTCATGGAAGCTTCGTGGGAGGGTAGCTCCAGGGAGCGGGCTCCTGCGTATATGGGCAAGGTTGCGTATATGGAGGAACATGCCTATATAAGGTCCCATGATCGCCGATGACCCGGGCTCCCCATGACCAGCAAGATCCAACTGCTCCTGTCCGCCGCCTCGACGCGACTCTCGGGCGTCCTCGAAGGCGAAGGTTGGACCGTCGACGATCCGGTCGAGCTCGAGGTCGATGGAGCTCGAGGGTCGCGACACCCGACAGTTATCCCATTCGGTCGTGCCAACGACCGTTACGAAGCCCATCTACGGGGCGCGGTGGGTAGCGCCGGCTTCGACACCCTGCGCCGCGCCCTGGCCGACGGCCTGCTGACCGGCCAGGCGGCGAGCCGCGAACGAGGTCGTCGCCCGATGGCGATCGTCGTCGCGACGCCCATCTCGGCCGCGATGATCGAGAGGCTCGGCGAGTACTGCCGCTGGGTCGACGGCGAGGCCGCCTGGGGCGTCGTGGACCCCCACGGCATCGTGAGTCTGTTCGATCCGCAGCACGCCGAGGGCGGCGCTGGAGCTCTGCTCAGCGCCGAACCTGCAGCGGACTCCGCTCGCACCAACCCCGCCGCGCAGCCGGCGGCCCGAGCCAAGCTCTTCACCGACCTCCGCCAATGGATGCTCAAGGTCCTCCTGGCTCCACGCGTCGACGAGGACCTGCTGACGGCCGATCGCGGTCCGATCCGCAACGCGACCGACCTGGCCGACCGCGCCCGGGTGTCGACGTCGATGGTCTCGCGCTTCCTCGCGGATCTCGAGGACCACGGCTTCCTCGAACGCTCGACGCGATCCCTGCGCCTGGTTCGACTCCGGGATCTCCTCGACGCATGGAGGAGCGACACGGTAGGGCAGGCGCGAGACGTCCGCGTGCGGTTCGACCTACCGTCGGGCGACCCCGCGAAGCAGCTGCGGCGACTGCTCGAACTCGAATCGAAGGAGCGCCGCCGGCAACTGGAGCAAGGTCCGGGCCATCGCCGTCCCTGGATGTGCCTCGGCCTGTTCGAAGCGTGCCGCAGCCTGGGCCTTGGCCACGTGCTCGGTGGCCCGATCCACTTCTACCACGAGGATCCCGACACGACCCTGACCCCGCGGCTCGACAGCCTCGGCCTACACCGAGTCGATGATCGGTCAGCACAGGACATCTACCTTCGACGACCGACGGCGCCGCAGTCGGTCTTCAGGGGCGCCGTCGTCCGCGACGGGGTGCCGACGGCGGACGTGCTGCAGTGCTGGCTCGACGTGGTGGACCACCCGACCCGCGGGGCCGAGCAGGCGCAAGAGATCATGGAACGGATCGGGCTCCTGGACGAGGGGGGGTCGTGACCGAGCAAGTGCTGAAGCGTGCCGCAGGGGCCCTGGCGAGCCAGGGACATCGTCTCGTCGTGGTCGGGGGCACGGCCCATCGCCTGTTCAGGCACCACGAGCTGGCCTCGACCGCGGCCTTCGAGCCGGTCCGGACCGAGGATGTAGACATCGCCGCGAACCGCGACCTCGAGGTCGCCCTGCGGAGCGACGCGAGGATCCTGCATGCCCTCGAAGCGTCAGGGTTCGTCGAGGCCCTGTCGGGCAGCGAGCGAGCCAAGCACCGCTACGTCCTCCCTGGCACCGAGGGCTACCTCGAGTTCATCGCGCCCAGGACCGGCGGTCTCGCACGGGAACCCCAGGCCTTCGGCGGCGTCGTCGCCGAGCGCCTGGAAGGAGTGGATCTCCTGCTGCACGAGCCCTGGACCTGCCGTTTGGAGTCCGAGGGGGACGAGACCCTGCACGTCGTCAACCCGATCGCGTACCTGTGCCAGAAGATGTTGGTGCTTCCCCAGCGCGAGGCCGGGCCGAACCACCGCACGGGTGAGCACAAGCGCTCCAAGGACCTCCTGTACGTCTTCGACACGCTGACCCTCTTCGCCCCGGACCTCGGCGTGCTGGTGGATCGGGCGTCGGTCCTGCGGCCCGAGCTCACGGCGAAGCGCGCGAAGAAGATCCGCGAGTCGATCGATCGGTTCTGTTCGGCGGACAACGACGACCTCTCGCGTGCGCCGGAGATCGCTCGACAGCAACGGCCTGCGGTGCCCACGGCGGCACAGATGGCCGATGCGATGCGGCGGGAGTTGCCGCGGCTCTTGCTGGGCTCCTGACGAGCTGAGGGTTCCTGTTCAGTGGGCCTCATTGGCCGCGTGCGACTGTCTGCGTGACACACGTGCAGCGCGTGACAGTTGCCTGCGCGGGGCCCGCGCGCGCAGTAGTCGCGGACCTCCACGGCGAAGGCCTGATGGCCGACCAGCCTCGCGAGCCGAGCGGCGGCCGCCTCGAGCCGCGCGGGGTTCGGATCATCAGTTCGGATCATGAAGGCGCCTGCGCTCGAGCTCCGCGACGGCGAGTCCCCGTTCGCGCGTCGCGCCACACCGAACGCCATCGACGAGGGCGAGCAGTTCGTACATGGCCGGGTCCTTGCGCGCGATCGCCGGGACCGTGCGATAGAGCGGCTCGATCACCTGTCCTCGGACCTCGCCATCGGGGTCGGCCCAGACCAGGGGCGGGTCGGAGCCCGGCTGGTCCAGGTCGGAGAGTGGCGGGGCGCTGCGACCGGTGGGCAACCCTCGGCCGACCCGACCCGGCGAGACGAAGTAGGCGTACCGAGCCCCATGGGTCAGGAACTCGAGCAGCGCCCCCCGAATGACGGACGGCTTGGCCTTCGGTTGCACCCCAGGTCCCAGGATCCCGGCCGCGACGCCTCGGTCGACTGACGCCTTGGTTTCCGAGAGGCTGAGCTCGAGGGCGGTCGCGAGCTCCTGGCCGGCCAGGTAGAGCGCCGTGACAATGTCCAAGGGCTTCAAAGACAGGAGGTTGCGGGATTCGCGAAACGCGTAGACACCACCCATTGGGCCTGAAGCAGCCGGCACGATTCGGCCTGCCGGCCGTTCCCGGGCCCGCGTCCTGTCGGAGCGTGCTGCCTGGTACTTGCTAGGACGTGGTAACTTCCGCCTCGGTTCTTGACGCGTTTGGCCGACCTGTCACTCGGGCTAACACGTCCTGAGGCCGCCCGGCTCCGACCCCCAACCCGCCATGTCTCCCTGGGATCCGACCCGCCCCTACGACGAGCTCCCCCTACTGCCCCCCCCGGGCGAACTCGAGACCAAGGCGGTCCTCAAGCGGTGCATCGACGCCAGTCGTGCCCTCGCCGAGGTCGGCCAGGCCGCCGGCCGTCTCCCGAGCCCAGAGATCCTGATCCGGACGATGCCCCTGCTCGAGGCCCAAGCCAGCTCAGCGATCGAGAACATCGTCACGACCACGGACGCGCTGTTCCGGGAGGTCGCGAGCGACGTCGCCGGCGACCCCGCGACGAAGGAGGCGCGTCGCTACGCGCAGGCCCTGCTCGAGGCCTTCGGCGACCTGGAGCGGCGACCGATCACCACCGGCCTCGCCGAGCGCATCTGCACCCGGCTCCGCGGCATCGACATGACCGTACGGTCGGTCCCCGGCACGACCCTGAGGAACGCCCAGACCGGCGAGGTCGTGTACACGCCACCGAGCGGCGAAGGGCACCTGCGACAGCTCGTCGCCAACTGGGAGCGCTTCGTCAACGAAGAGCAGGAGCCGGACCCGCTCGTCCGCCTCGCGGTCGCCCACTACCAGTTCGAGGCGATCCACCCCTTCATCGACGGCAACGGGCGGACCGGTCGGATCCTGAACAGCCTGTTCCTCGTCCAGGCGGGCCTCCTCCCCCTGCCGATCGTCTATCTGAGCCGGTACATCATCGCGCACCGCGATGAGTACTACTGCAGCCTGCGCGCGGTCACTAGCGACGACGCTTGGGAGCCGTGGATCCTGTACGTGCTGGACGGGATCGCTCAGACGTCGAGGTGGACCCTGGCGAGGGTCGAGGCGATCGAGCTCCTGATGGGCCAGACGGCCGCGGAGCTTCGCGAGGCGGCACCGAAGCTCTACAGCCACGAACTCGTCCAACTGCTATTCGAACGGCCCTACTGTCGGATCGGCGACGTCACGGAACGCTGCGAAGTCGTGCGCCAGACGGCTTCGAAGTGGTTGCGCGAGCTCGCGACAATCGGGATCCTGCGCGAGGAGGTGCACGGGCGCGAGAAGCTGTTCGTGTTTCCGCGGTACCTGAAGCTGTTGACGAGTGATGATCTTTAGCCGAGGCCGGTTCGAGAAGGAGAGCCAATGCCCGACCTGTCGACCGATGCCGGCCTGCGAGCCGCGTGTGACGAGTTGCTCGCCGAGCCCGAGGTCTTCGCCGAGCGCCTGCCGTGGTATCCGGACTTCGAGCAGTTAGTCGCCGATTGGCTCGCCGCCGATCGTGAGGGCCGCGCCGACCTAGAGCTGCATCGGCGGCTGTGGATCGACCATCCCGTCCCGTTGAGTCGGCACGCATTCGGCTTTCCGGCCGCGGCGTTGGACGACGAGGGCTGGCGCGAGTGGTTCGCGGAGTGGAGCGTCCAGCCACACGTGGCGGAAGACCTGGAACAGCACGACGTTGATCGTGATGCCGCGGTAAGCGACGTAGTCGACGATGCGCTCCGTGTCGGGGTCGAGCTCGGCGGCCACGATGACGATCTGGTGAGTGTCACCGAGCGTGTCCTCATCGAGGGGCGCACCGAAGCGGGCGTGAAAGTCCTCGCTCAGGCTGCGGCCGTCGGTGTATGCGCGGTAGATCCGGATGACGTCGGTCGCGACGAGCCTATCGATCGAGGTCGCGTAGACGAGCGCCTGGGCGAGAACTTCGCGGGGCGTCTATTCGCGCTTGATTTCGATCACGACGAGCGAGCCGTCGGGCGCGACGGCGAGGAGGTCGATGAACTCGCCGTGCTCGTTCCGGACCTGGCGGTCGGTGAGCATCCACTCGCCGGACAGGATCGCCGGCGCTTGCTCCATCATCCGCTCAAGGTCCAGCTCGGTGGCCAGGCGAGCGCGGGAGAAGAGGGGTGGGCATGTCGCCGGTCTTCCAGATGGCGTGGTGGATCGGCATCGACTCGGGGGAGCAAGGGGCTCGAGGGCTGCTGCCGGATGCTCGCCTGTGAGACCGAGGGTTGCCGTGCGGGCCCGCGCCAAATCTTGGAGTCGAGTTCCGTTGTGATCGTCGACGGCTAATCTATCGATCATGAAGAAGAAGCGGAGCGGCCAATCACGTGGCAAGGAGCGACCGAAGAAGAATCGCAAGCAGCGAGGACAGGGCGCGTCGAAGCAGACGGGCAAGCCCCGCAGGCGTCAGGCCGCGCCGACCCCTCAGTCAATGCCCATGCGGCCGTCGATCAACGGCCTGACCGATCCGGCTACCGTGATGTGCTGGTGCAAGCGACTGCTTGACCCCTCGGTCCCACACGACATGGAGAATCGATGGGACGGATATCGGCCTCCCGACGACGTGAGCGGCGCGCTCAGCCTCGTCCGCGGATTCATCGAAGATAGTGCGCGACTTCAAGCGTGTCGTGAGATCAAAGAGCGAACTGGCGAGTGGCCCGATTGGTTCCGAGACGCAGATCTCAAGATTGATCTCTACGAGTATGCGAAGTGCTTTCTCGAGGACCCTAGCGAAGTCCACCTGAAGATCGCTAGGACAGCGGCGTGGATCTACCTACAGCCAGACTGGCCTGACCTGCCCACGATCATCGAGGAGGTCGGCCTCCCATCGTGGATGACGGCGGCGGCGGCCGACGCGCGCATGGCCTTCAAATCGCTCGCGGCTGAGCGCCAAGAGGCGACTCGACAGCGCGAGCGCCCGCTGGAGATGCGGCCGCACCCTGGCATAGCCCTCGCGCACCTCCCGGGGGTCGCGGGCCAGCCTCGGCGAGCGCTCTCTCCTTCCGAGGCACGATTGCACCTCGAAGGCGTGGCCGCGTCGATCGAGTCCGAGATCCGGATCTTGGACCTGGCTGCAGCTTCGCCCGCGAGCCGGCTGGTCGATCCAGCCGAGCACGGCGCGCGGTCGGCTTTTGCCGCGATCGAGTACTTGGGTGCGCTCGATTCTGGTACGGCGACGCAGCAGGGCGCCGGCATGAGGACCTTCAAGTTCTACCTGCAGGAGCTCCGGCCATTTGCCTTGGCGCTGTATCGCGCTTGCCGCAACCCGATTGCCCACGGGCTGGGCACGCGACGAGCTACGTTTCATGCGGGGCAATCCTCGCTCGACGGACGGGACAGGGTCGTGACTGTTGTGCCGACTTGGAGTGACTCCGAGCCCGAAGCTGTGCGCTGTCGCGAGCAAGTTGAACATCAGCAGGAGATCGAGGTCAACTTCCGAGTCCTGCTCGTCGAGGCCAAGGCCGCGGCGATCGCGATGGCAGAGGTGATAGAGGAGCCTGACCGTCTCGAGCACTTCAACAAGGCCTGGCAGGAGGTAGCGGAGCCTCGGGCCGTCACGCTCGGCACGCAGTTGGCTCCGAAGACGCTCGACGAGCTGCACGCCGAGCCCCGAGAGGTAGACACGCCGCCTCTCGAGGCAAGGGTCGCGGTCATGTCGATAGGCGCGACCGAGCGTCACCCTAGCGGCCGACCTCTCACCCCTCGGCAGCAGCTCGAGGTGTACGAGTCGATCCTTCGGCTGATCGCGCGCCCCACCCTGGAGGAGTTGATCGACAACCTCGAGCCGTCTTCGGCCGTCGCCCTACGGCGAGCGATCGACGACAACGTCCCTGCATGGAGTTGGCTCCCGCGAAGCCTGTCGAGCGAGGCCGCGGGAGAGGTCCGAGCCGATCACGTTCCCCCGGGCGCCACGGCAGCTTCGAGAGTCACCAACAAGATCCTCGCACTGATCCCCCATCCACGGCGGAAACGCGGTCGGGATAGAGCGGACCCCTCGGCAATCGAACACTTGGAAGGGCTTCGGGTTCACCTCGACGAGGTCGGGCGACGGTTGTTGCCGTTGTCCGCTGCGCCGTTGGTCAACGAGTCCATCGGCACCCACTGGAGCATGATCCCGGTCAGGATCGGCTTCGCGTGCCTCGATCACCTCTGCCAGCTCACTGCCGATTCGGAGGTGGAGAAGACCGATGACCAGAATCTGCAGCAGCTCCGTGAAGCGTTCCTAGCCACCTGGTTCGACCTGCGGTACGCGGCCTACGCGCAGGTCTTGGGCGCCATGTTCCGTTACCCAGCGTTTCACCTCTTTGGGCCCAGGAACGTCACGATCGAGGAGCACGACGTGGCCTCGGTCGCCGGACCGTTGGTTCTGAGCTATTGCTTGATCGACTCCGAGAACCGAGCACTCGACTTCGACTTCGAGGGGCTGACCGTCGAGCACCTGCGTCGGGTCAGCGGCGCCTACTGGTCGTGGGCGGCGGAGGGCCGCCGCGTAAGGGTGCCGGCTCACTTTCTCCTCTTTTCACCCAAGCGGTTCCTTCGGGACTCGGCCAAAGCTGTCGAACGATTGACCCGAGCGGCGACCGAGGATCCTGTACTTTCTCGACGTATCGCCGACCGGCTCGCCGCCCTTTCCGCTCCGGCTGATTGGTCTGGAAGAACCGACGCGGTGCAGTCGATGGAGTCGCTGATTCGCGCTGGTTCCACGGTGCACGGGGGATCAGAGCAGGCAACCTAGGCATCGGCTTGAGCTGACCGACGACTGTCACGAGAGAGCTCGAGCGGCGTTACGAGCGAGTAGGGCGCGAGTGTTGCAAACTCGCACTCCACCGGACGGGTCCATCTGGCCGGCGAGTCCCTGCCTCACGATCCGAGCGTTGCCGCTGCCGGGACTACGAATCAGCCGCCGCGCCCAGTCGCGACCGTGCTGCGGGTGCGCACGACGTCCGGCAATCCGGAGGGCGCGCCGGAGCGCGTCGTCCCCGCGCCCGAGGTCACCGGCGGCTTCCGCGAGATCGGCCGCTACGAACTCGTCGATCCGACCGGCACCGTCGACGCCGTCGTCGTCGACGACGAGCCCCTGGAGCCCGCGCCGAACGCCCGCCTCGGTGAGCGCGCGTGGCGCTGGCTCCCGGGCTTCTACGCCGGCGAGGTCGCCGCCGAGGCCCGAATCGGCGATCGCGCCGTCGCGCGCTTTCGCCTCGACGTCTCGCCCGACCCGCGCAAGGCGGGCCGCGAGGTCTTCGACGCCATGGTCGACGAGCTGTGGGCCGAGGACCCCGCGCTCGTCCTCGGCGTCGAGCCCGCCACCACCCGCGTCGGGCGCCTCGACGCGGCGCAGAACCCCTGGATCGAGTTCGAGCGCCTGCGCCGCAACGCGCCGGCGTTCCTGCGCGCGCTCGACGAGGTGGTACGGCGCCCGCGCGCCCGCCTCGTGGCCGAGCGCGAGGACCGGCCGGCGCACCGGGTGCGCCGCGTGGATCGCGGGACGGCGCGCACGGCGCTACGGAACCCCGCGACGCTGGCGCTGCTGCGCCCGGGCCTCGAGGCGCCGACGGGTGCCGAGCCGCGGTTCGACGTCCCCCGCGTCACCGAGAGCCTGGACAGCGCCGCCAACCGCGCGCTCGCCGCCCTCGCCGCGGCGGCCCTGGCGCGGACGCGGTCGCTTCTGCGGGTCCTGGAGCGCCTCGCGCTGGCCGACGACGAGGAGAGCGCGACTCGCAGCGCCCTCGCCAAGCGCTGGCCCGAGCGTCGGCGCGTGCTCGTCGGCGTCGAGCGCGAGCTGACCCGCCGCCTGCGTCGCCAGCCGTTTCCGTCCGTCCGCCGCCACGAGGTGACGTCGGCGGGCCTGGTCGCCGTCGACGCCGACCCGGCCTACGCGCGGGCGTGGAGCTGTGGGTGGCGCGCCCTGCGCCGCGGCATCGGCGGCGAGCGCAACGCCGAGCGGCACTGGCTGAGCCCGACGTGGGAGGTGTACGAGCGATGGTGCTTCGTGCGGATGGCTCGGGAGCTACGGGACGAGCACGCCGAGCTGGCCTGGACCCGGAGCGTGCCCCGCGACCTGCACGTGAACGCCGACGCCGCTTGGAGCGGCGAAGCCAATGGCCGCCGGCTCACCATCCTCCTGCAGCCCAGGTTCCCGAGCCTCCCTTCGGGGTGCGAGGCGGGGCCCTGGTCGATCTCGAAGTCGCGGATCCCGGACATCGTGGTCGTCGACGAGGCCGACGGCCGCGATCTCCGGTTCGGCGTCTACGACGCCAAGTACCGCACGGCGCGAGCAAGCCTGATGGACGCGATGGCGAGCGCGCACATCTACCGGGACTCGCTGCGATGGGCCGGCCAACGGGTTGACGGGTCCGTCCTGCTCACTCCAGACGTGGCGCTCGCGCCGGAGCTGGCGACAACCGAGTACCTCGATCGGCACGGCTGCGGGGGTCGCCCCATGTTGCCCGACGTCGCCACTGGATGAGTCGGCCACGACAGGGCTCGCCCAGTTCTCTCGATTCGACGAGTGGGCCCATCACGACCGGGCGCAGTCGCTCCTCGACCCATGACCCGCAGGCTCGCATCCTGGCCGTCCGTGTGGGTAGTCTCGCCAACATGTGGACCCATTTCGCCGCGCTGCCCCTCGCGCTGCTCGCGCTCCCGTCCGACGATCCCATCTACGCCACCGAGGTAGCCAAGCTGCTGCCCACGACAGCCGCTTCCGGAGGCGGCTTCGGCAGCGCCCTCGCGCTCGACGGCCCGGTCGCGTTGATCGGCGACTCGAGCGCCAGCGTGGGTTCGTCGACGAACGCTGGCCGGGCGTTCATCTTCGTCGAGCAAGACGGTGTCTGGATCGAGGAAGCGGCTCTCTTCGCATCGGACGCAGCGAGCAGCGGCGCTTTCGCCTACGACGTCGCCCTGGATGGCGAAGTGGCGGTCGTCGGCGCGCCGCGCGTTGACCAGGGCGCGGCGCTCAACGTCGGAGCCGCCTATGTCTTTCGCCGAACGGGCGGGAGCTGGGTTCAGGAGGCGAAGCTGGTCGCGGCCGACGGGGCGGCGGGCGACCTCTTCGGGTGGTCGGTCGCCGTCGACGGGGCCACGATCCTCGTGGGCGCTGAAGAGGACGACCACAGCGGCTTCGAGCGCGCCGGGGCGGTCTACGTCTTCGAGTTCGGCGGCACGAGCTGGGTGGAGACGGCCAAGCTCACGGCGTCGGACTCGAACGACCTCCTGCAGTTCGGGCGAACACTCGCCTTGGACGGCGACACGGCGGTCGTCGGCGTCCCATACGCCGACACGTCGGATGGGTCCAGTGTCGGAGCGGTCTACGTGTTCCAGCGCGAGGCCGGCGGTTGGGCCGAGGACGCCAAGCTCGTGGCGGACGATGGCGAGCCGTTCGACGAGCTCGGCGAAGCGGTGGCGATCGACGGTGACACCATCGCCGCGGGGGCCTATCGCGACTCCCACGCCGGCGGTGGTGGAGCGGGGTCGGTCTACGTCTTCGCTCGGACGGGGTCCGTCTGGAGCCAGTCCGCGAAGCTGGTCGCGACGGACGCGGGCTCCAACGACCAGTTCGGTGTCGCCGTCGCGGTCGAGGGCGACCGTCTGGCGGCCGGCGCGCGCCTCGAGGACCACGCCGGCGGCGTCGACGCCGGATCGACCTACCTGTTCGAGCGTGATGCCGCCGGGTGGAACGAGGTCCAGAAGCTGACGGCGTCCGACGCGAATGGCGGGGACCAGTTCGGCTACCGCGTCGCCCTTGCGGGCGAGCGACTCCTCGTGGGCGCCTACCGGGCCGTCCAGGTGACCGGCACCGGCGCCGCCTACGTCTTCGACCTGCTCGACCCCTGTCCCGGGTCGGTCGCGAGCTATGGCACGGGCTGCGCCGGAACGGGCGGCTTCGTGCCGACGTTGACGTTGGACGGCTGCCTCGCCTCCGGTGCGCGCTTCACGCTCGGGGTGTCGAACGCCGTGGCGCCGAGCGTCGCGTTCGTCGTCTTCGGCGGCGGGGCCGGAGATCTGCCTCTTGCCGGCGGCTGCACGATCCTCCTCGACCCGATCCTGCCGGGGCCGTGGGCGCTCCCGATGGGGGGCGCGGGCGCCGGTTCGGGCGAGGTGACCCTCACGACCAGCTTTCCGGTGGTGCCCGGGGGATTCGACCTGACCCTGCAGGCGGCCGTGCTGGATCCGGGGGCAGCGCTCGGGTTCGCGCTGAGTCAGGGGCTGGCGCTCGCGGTGGGGCCCTGACGGAGAGTCGCCGGCGCGATCGACGGGCGCCGAACCGCGCCGGGCGATCAGCGACGGCGGGGTCGAGGGGCGACGCCGTTCAGCCCGAGCCGGGCGGCCGAGGCCGGCCTCGACACCAGGCGCACGCCCTCTTGGTCGAGCCGCAGGCGGTCTCTCTCGAACGGCCCGAAGTCGCTGCGGCCGGAGGGGATCCACACCCAGGCATGGACGCGTTCGCTCGCACGCAGCTCCCGCGCGAGGAGCCGTTCGCTCGCGCGGCGCTTCTCGAGGATCTCCGTGACGTTGCCGGCTTTGACCGGGTGGATCTCCACCGCGACCAGGCGTCCGGTCTCTCGAGCGCCGAGCAGGTAGTCCCACGACCGCGCGGTCCCGCGCGACGCCGCCGTCGCCGAGTCGAGGTCGAGGCTGTCTTCGATCATCGGTCGAGCCGGTTTCTCGATCGATCCGCGATCGCGCCGTCGCATGGCTCGCACGCCGGCCTTCACCTGCGCCCGGAGCGGGCTCTTCGCCTTCAGCGCGCCTTCGACCGGCCCCGTCATCGCCGCGACGCCTCGACCGCGCGCCGGACCGTCTCGCCGAAGTGCGAGCCGAACCCCGCCAGGCCACCCCAGCCGGACACGTCGTCGTCCTCGGACCCCGGATCCAGGCTGGAGATGTCTTTCGACACCACACCGTCAGGCCCGTGCTTGAGCAGGAACGTCCGCAGGGAGCGACCCCTGTCCAGGGCCGCGTTCGCGACGTCCTTCGTCTTCCCTCGTGCCGGGACGTCGAAGGCGTCGCAGACGAACTCGGGGCCCGCTCCGATCTCACGCAGGCGGCGGAGCATCCAGACCGCCGAGAGGACCAGCGGCGAGTGCGTCGAGACGACCACTCGATAGCCGCGGGACAGCAGTTCGAGGCACAGCAGGAGGACCACCGTGATCGCTTCGGGATGCAGGCCCATCTCGGGCTCCTCGATCACGACCCATTCGAGGTGCTCGTCCTTGGTCTGCTTGCGCGGAGGGAGCGCGCTGTAGAGACCGAAGAGCAGCGGCGTGAACTCACGCTGTCCCGAGGTCCAGGTCATGAACGGGAGCTGGACGTCCCCGTGAGTGAGATGCAGCCGACGCACCCGCCCCTCGTCCTCCCGTAGCGAGACCTCACCGCCGTGGAAGACGGCGGCGTCGATCCGGTCGCGGTACTCGCTCTTCAGGACGCGCTCGCGTGGGAACAGGGCGCCGCCGTCCAGGGCTGGGCGGAACAGCTCGAACAGCCACTGGCTGAACAGGCGTGCCACCACCGGCGTGTCGGGGCCGAGCTTCTGGAAGGGTTGGGCCCAGCCGTCGTTGATCAGGAGCGCGCGGTGGGCGGGGATGTAGAGCAGCCGCGCCTTGCCTTGCTTGTCGCCCCGCCTCGAGAGGGAGCCCGGATCGACGGCGCGGTTCTCCCACCGGACCGAGCTGTCGGCGCTCCAGCCGCTGCCCATGCCGACGCCGAAGATCAGATCGACGAGGTGCGCCGGCTCGTCCGCCGGGTGCCCGGCGTCGGTCAGCGCCTTGACGATGTTCCGGCCGTCGAGCGCCGCCTTGAGCCATTGCAGGGTCAGGCTCTTGCCCGACGCCTGCGGCCCGACGAGGACCGTCAGGTCCCCGAACGCGATGTCCACCGAGCGCAGGTGGGCGAAGTTCTCGATCTGGAGCCGGCTCATACCGTCCTCGCGGTCCTCGGAATCCGAGCTGTCGACGGGCTTGGCCATGCTGGGGGAGGGCAGAGGGCGAGGCGCCCTGCCGCCCAGCTAGACCGGCCCGCGGCCCAGAAGGTTACCGCTGAGACCCGAGATTTCGAGCGGGCGTGCAGTGGCTCAGCGGACGGCCGCGATCCGCGGCACGCCGAGACCGGTAGCGAACCCGCGCCAGAGCGGTGCCGTCGAGGTGCTCGCGACCAGGCCGCGCAGCCCAGCACTTCTTCCTCCCAGAAGATCCGCACTAGCTCAGGCGACGGTGCAGCTCGGCGTTCTTGTCCAGAACGTAGGCGGCGACCTCCGCAAAGGTCGGCCGGTCGTCAGCGATCGCTGCGGCGTCCTCGCTGAAGTTGAATCGAATCGTCATCGGCGCGGGCGCAGGGCCCTGGATCGCGCCAAGGCTGATGCCGCTGAGCACGACCGTGGCCGCGAACCCACCGGGAGCGAGCTCCGCGTCAGCCGCCAAGTAGCCGTCCTCGAACTCTCCTCTCGATCGGTCGGTCATTGGTCATCGCGCTCCGTGGCGATCAGGTCCGCGTGGTCGTCGTACTTGCGCTCGACCCAGCGAACGTCCTGGTGCTCTTCGATCGCGGCGATCTCGATCGGGCCTCCGACGGTCGGCGCACCGAGCCTGGAACGATACCACCGACACGTGAGATCAACGAGGAACTCGGCGAGGTCGATCGCGTCCTGGAGTGGCATGGCGAGGTGCGCCACCCACCCATATTCGGACCCGACCGTGTCTCGGAGAGGGTGGGCTTCAAGTGACGTTTGCGGCGCTCCTGCGCCCGGGCCTCGACGCGCCGCTCGGAACCGAGCCTCGCTTCGACGTCCCCCGCGTCACCGAGAGCCTGGACAGCGCCGCCAACCGCGCGCTAGCCGCCCTCGCCGCGGCGGCCCTGGCGCGGACGCGGTTGTGGAGGGCAGCTACTCCACTCGTGCTCCCACCGTGGGCTGCACGGCTGCTGCAGCCTCGGCTACCGCATGGCGAAGGTCGTCCATGCTGCTCCACTCAACGGCGCCTTCGGGGATCGCTTGGTCCGGAGAGAGAAGTGACCTGAGCAGCTGCTGAACACGCGCCATGGCTTCTGGCGATTCGGTAAGCCTCTTGACGGCTCGGTAGGGTTTGTCGGCGGTCGCTGTTGACTGAAGGTACGCTTCCTCGAAGTTGGGAACCGACGCAACAAGCCGAACCCGCTCAGTTTCGCGCCCGGGCGCAGTGGCATCCAGTATTCGTTGATTGGCCGCCCATGGCGACTGCGGGGCGTCGCTAATCGCATCTGAGTCGTGAAGGACTGAGTATCCTACGTTGAATTGATTCAAGATCTTCGCTACGGACGCGATTGTCCACTTGCCGCGAGCCCGAACGACGTGGACGTCGCTCGTATCGTCTTCGATCGAATTTGCTGCAAGTTGGAGGGCTGCATACTCGGTGTCGCCCTCGACTACGACGACGCGGCCGCCAAAGAAGAATTCGGCCACGTGCGGATCGCAGATGTTGAGCAGCTTTAGGTTCTGTCGGTCGTCGTCATCAAAATGAGCTTTCGAGGGTCGAAAGATCGTGCAGCCCGTGGCGGTGTGGTCGTCGTCGATCTCGACCCTGACGATCGATGTGTGGTCGCGGCGAAAATCGACGAAGACTGGCGAGTGTGTGGCGATCATGACCTGCCAGCCATCTCGCTCGGCGAGAGTGTAGAGTGCGTCGGCGGCCGACCGAATCCTGTCAGGGTGGAGCGACAGCTCAGGTTCATCAACGATGAGGAGGTCTGTCGGCATGTTTGTCTCACCGTCCGCGCTCGACTCTGCTAGGGCCATCAGAGTCGCCCAGAAGAGGGCCCTGCATGTTCCGCTTCCTTGACGCGAAAGATCGGTTGCCTGTTCAGCTGTTCGCCCCATGCGGAGAATGGGCGCTGACTTGAAAAGCGAAAGCGACTTCTCGAGCTGATCTTCTGCTCGGGCGTCCACTCGGACATTGAAGCCGCCGAAGACGCTGCCGAGGTGCTCGGATATTCGAGCCTCGATGCCAGCGACAGCGCCGCGTTCGGCTTCCGCGAGGCTGCTCTGGAGTGAAGCGAGCTGGGCCGTGAGCTCACGGTATGCCTGGCCATTAGGTCCCTCGTCTTCGCGGAGGTTCTTCTGTCGCTTCTTCAGCGCGGAAGACAGGATCCCTGATACGCGATCCGAGATGTCCGCTGGGGTCATGAAGGGGCCAACTACGTGAGGCCGCGGACGATTCGGCTTCGCTACTCCAGCGAACCCCCAGGGCTTCTCATCGACAAATTGACCGAGTTCGACATCGAAGCCCTGCCGGACCGGCTTGGCCCCCGGGATATGCCAAACCCAGCGTTCTTTGACGAGCCTCTCTCCTGTTTCCGTGTCGGCATAGATGTACTTTGCGGCGGGTGGACGGCCACCCCCAAGAGCGGTTGTCGTCTCGATCGTTGGGAGGGCGTTCTCAATGACCTGTCGATTGGGGAAGTCGTCGAGGTCGAGCGCTTCATCTCCCGTTCCTTCCGCCATCACGAGCTCATAGGCCCTAAGAATCGATGACTTACCTGCATTGTTCGGTCCAACGAGGACCACGATGTCATCCAGCTCAATCTCGACCCCTGTGGCGCCGATTGCTCGGAAGTTGCGGACGAGGATACTTCTGAGTCGTCCAGGGCGGTCAGGCTCGGTGTCTACGGCGGTTGCCGCTAGTTCTTCAATCTCAGGGGCAGCGTCGTGCTCCGGCATTGTCTCTCCTCGATTCTATGGACGTTGAGTTATGGGATCAGCGGCGAACGCCACGAACGTGTGTAGTCCGTCTCGCGGTCGTGGCGGGTCCACGGGGTTGGGTAGGTGCGTTCGAGGCGGGGCTCGAGGCCGGGGTCGGTGTAGCGGAGGGCCCAGAGGGTTTCGGTTCGGGTGCGCGTGGCGCCGGCGCTCGGGGGCGTCGGGTGGTCGTGGTAGGTGACCTCGGTGGGGGTCATGAGGTCGCGGAGGGTGGGGCGCTCGGGGACGGCGAGGATCTCGGCGTCGCGTTTGGCCAGGTGGGCGCGCCCGGCCAGGAGCTCCTCGGTCTCGGGGGCGCCGTCGGGGTAGGGGCGGGTCGAGTCGAAGCCGACCTGCTCTGCCAGGCGGTCGGCGAGCTTGAGGAGGCTCACGCCCTTCTCGTCGCCGATGGTCTCGGACGTCGGGACGAGGCGGCCGTGTTGGTCGTAGCGGTTCTGGCGCTCGTACTGCTGGAGCACCGGGAACTGCGCGCGGTAGATCGTCAGCAGCTCGTCGAGGGTGAGGCCGAGGGCGTTAGAGGCGAGGACGTCGAGCTCGACGAGGGCTTGGCGGCGGGAGAGGTCGGTGCGGAGTGGAACTGACCGCGACCACCCACATCGCTCGAGACCCAAGTGTTCCAGCCGAGGGTCGTTCGACGCGAAGACCTGACTCTTGCTCGCGTCGGGCTGAAGCTCGCTCCACAGGTCCGCGTAGTGAGAGGTGACGCAGACAAGTCGAAGAAGTCGCAGTCGAGCCGGAGGCGCGCCGCAGGCCTCTGGTAGCGGGAGTCGGGAAAGCAAGTCGTTGCGGCAGTCCGACTTGCCTGTGGTCTTGATGAACAGGTCCGCTGGAAGGGAAACGGCGAACGCTGCAAGAGTCGCGATGACTTCCAGCTCCGCGGTGACCGAAAGCACGCCGTCGATGTGCGCAGCTCCCGGAGGCATGATCGACGGGATCAGCGTTCGCTCGCCGGTCGGGCTGATCGCTCGACGATTGACGTAGCGGTAGAAGTCCGTGACCGGGCGGCCGTTCCAGGGGACCTTGGGGGTGCGCTCGGCGTAGACGGTCGGGCGGCAGGCGGGGACGTAGTTGGTGCGGGGGAGGTAGTCGTCGGGGATCGCGGTGAGGTCGATGCTGTTGTAGTCGCCCTTGCTCTTGCAGCTCTCACGGGGGGTCTGGTAGAGCGGCGATCCAACGTAGAAGTGAGGGCCCTGGATGATTAGGCCAGCCTCCTCCTTTGGTGTGGTCGTCTGCCGAGCGATCGTCTCGTCGTCCTGTGCATTCGTCTCGTTCCAGAGCTGCGTCGAGTAATGGGCCACGTCGCCAAGTCGAGTTGAGCCTTGAGACAGACGGCCCAGTGCCGACAAGATCTCGATGCTGTGAACCGTCGGCAGTCGGGCGCT
Source organism: Engelhardtia mirabilis (assembly GCF_007748095.1). Lineage (NCBI taxonomy): Bacteria > Pseudomonadati > Planctomycetota > Planctomycetia > Engelhardtia > Engelhardtia mirabilis. The sequence continues at coordinate 6,255,260 of NZ_CP036287.1, read as the reverse complement.
TGAGGCTGGAGTTCCGGGTTTGTCATAGAGCCTTGCAAAGAGTGCGAGTTCGGATAGGCCGACGTAGACGAGCCTTCGGCGGTGGCCGCGAGTCTCAAAGGCCCCGTCGGCGCTCTTTATGCCGGGGGTGACCCCGAGACCGTCGTGAGAGACAGCCGAGTCGATTGTTCTTGGATGGATCAAGTTCGAGATCATGAGGAAGGGCTGATCTTCCTGTCGTGGGCCGTAGACGTTCAATGCGTACGGGCGAAGTACTCCGATCTCGAAGAGTGCAAGGATGTTGACGAACCGCGCGTGGAGCCGAAGTCGGCGGTAGACCTCGAGTCGGAGAGCCCCACCTTTCGGGTCGTCGAACACTCCTGGAGGGTGAATCATTCCGACGGTGCCTGGAGCGCTGGTGACTTGCCAGGCCACGGTGACAAAGGCCTTGTACGAGTTCGCCTTCATCCCCTGGAGGAGGGGCTGGTTGTGGATCGAACCGAGGTAGTCCTGCGTGGCGGTCTGAGCCTCGAGTTCGCCGATGTAGAGGTTCGCCGCATCGAACGTATCGAGGATGCGTGTTCGCTGCTTCGCGACCTTTGAGGCGCTGAGCTTCCGGAGGTCAACGGCGGGTTCGAAGTCGGCCAGGACGGCCTGCTCGTTGAAGGAGACGAGGATCCACGGCGGGTTCCCGAGGATCAGGTCGAATCCGCCGCGGAGCGCGTGGACCTCGGCGAAGCGCAGGTGCCAGTGATGGAATCGGTATCGCGTCGCGAGGCGGGCGACGACTTGAAGCCACGGCGTCGCCTTGGTGATCGCGTCCACGTCGGCGGTGCCGAGGGCTTCGCCGTGCGCGGCGCGGAGTTGGGCCAGCTCGTCTTCGAGCTCGCTCAGACGCGCGAGGGGGGCGGGGAGGCTCCGGCCATCGACCTCGGGCAGGGTCAACGTCGCCGTCGATGCGGCGGCCATGGCGCCGCTCGCGGGGTCGGCCAGACTCGCGGGGGCGACCGCGCCCTCGCTCGGCGCCACAGCCTCGTCCCCGAACGTGAGCTGTTGGGTCATCAGCGGATCGGTGACCGACGCATCCAACTTGCCCGTCAACACCAACTCGAGCGTCGCCAACCACTGCGCTCGGCTCGGCAGCTGCGCTGACTCCTTCACCGGCCAGAACCACAGCGCGCACCACGCGTCCATGATCAGCCGCAATCGCCGACTCGCGCTCGACGCCTCCTCGAGCCGCGCCGCGACCGCCTCTTGATCCTGCACGCGCGGGTTCAGCCGCGCGTCCCGCCGCCGCTCGGCCCGGGCCTCGGACTGCTCCCCCGACAGCTCCTCGTCGCTCGAGCCCGCCGGATCCGCCAGCCCGCCGTCGTCCCCACCCGACCACGACCCCTCCGCCGCCAGGCTCGCCGTCGCGTCCCCGCCACTCGCCGTCGCCGCCAGATCCTCCCGCCACAGCTCGCCCTCGGCCTCCGGCTCCTCCCACACCGGAATGCGGTCGTCCGTCGCCGCCGTCGCCAACACCCGCTCGCGACAGACCTCCGCCCACAGCCGATCCACCGCGTCCGACAAGCGCTCGAGGCGCCGCGCCTCGTCCTTCGTGAACGGCACGGTGAACTTCTTCTGCCACTTCCGCAGCCGCTCGGCGTCCTCTGGCGCCAGCTCCTTGACCACCTTGTCCTTGCCGAACGGCGCCATGCCGTCCGACGGCACGAGGAAGTGGTACACGCTGTGCTTCGGCCGCGGCGGCAGGGACCAATCGGCCCCGCCCGCGGCGAAGTCGGCCTCGCGCGGCAGCTCGCCGCCCTCCTTCACGAACGGCACGGCCTCAGGCGCCTGCCCCAACCAGTTCGGCTCGGCCTTGGAGCCCTTGGTCGTCAGGTCGCCGACCCTGAACACCTCGCGCCGCGCCCCGACCAGGCTGTTGCCGTAGGCGAGCCGCAGCCCGAACCAAGGGCACTTGCCGCCCTCGTACAACGTCGCCAGCCACAGACTCGTCTTCGCGAGGTCCACGGCCACCGGGTTCAGGTCGACGCCGTAGCAGTTGTTCGTCGCCAGCCGCGCCTTCACCCGCCGCTTCTCGCGCGCGTAGCGGTCCGACGGCAGGGTCTCGCCCAGCTCCTCCTGCCGCCGCGCCAGGTACGCATCGGCGAGCTGGTCCACCGCCTCGGCCAGGAACGCGCCCGAGCCCATGGCCGGCTCGCACACGGTCAGGTCGAGGATCTCCCGCGCCGACAGCTTGAACACGAGCGGTGCGCGGCCGAGCTCCTCCTCGCTCTGCGGCTCGTACAACAGCTCGCGCAGGGAGTACTTCACCAGGCACCGCGTCAGGACCTCGGGCGTGTAGTAGCTCGCCGACTTCTCGCGGTCGCGCCCCGCCAGGCGGAACAGGAACGTGCCGCGCTCGTGCACCACGCGCGAGCCGCCTGTGTCGCGCACGAACTCGTCCTCGCGGTAGTCGCCCGCGCGCGAGGCGCCGACGAAGTAGGTGCGGACCTTCTCGCGCTCTTCCGGCTTCTCGAGCTTGGGCACGTCCGCCTTGGCCGCGACCTCGTACAGGTCGTCTTGGGCGAAGAAGCCGGTGTAGGAGAGCAGCCCCTCGTACACCGCGCCGAGCTGGTTCACGCCGAGCTGGGCGTAGGAGATGCGCCCGCGGCTCTTGCCCCGGCGCTCGGCGGACAGGGACAACAGCTGCAGGACCTCCTGCACGACCCAGTTGCGAAGGCGCACGCCGCCAAGGGGCCCCAGGCGCGCGTCGTCGAACAGCGGGCTCGCGACCCCGTCCATCAGGAACGAGTCGTGCAGGGGCTTCTCGTCGTCGTGGGCCGTCGCGTACAGGTCGGCGGGGTCGTCCGTCGCACCAGGCGGGAAGCCGCCCTGCACGACGCCGAACAGGCGCTGGAGGCTCTCGTGCAGGAAGAATCCGTTGCGCGCGGCGTCGGTGTGCAGGGGCACGAGCTCGAGGGCCCGCAGGCTCTCGAGGCTGTAGCCGTCGCGGTAGATGCGGCTCTGCATCGGCACGACGCCCAGCTCGGCGCCGCGCGCCTCGACGTAGAACAGAAACAGCAGCCGGTAGAGGTAGGTGAGGCAGTCGCGGGTCAGCTCCGCCTCGAACTCGGGCCCCTCGTGGAAGACCTCCTGGCGCTGCTTGGCGGCGCGGTCGCGCTCGCGCTTGAAGTGCACGGCCTCGTTGCCGATCAGCTCGACCGCGCGGCGGACGCCGTACTTGAGGTCGGCGGAGACGGCGTAGGCGTGGCGGTGGCTGTTCTCGTCCAGCTCGTCGTGCAGGGGCGGGCCGGAGTCGGGGGCCAGGGCCTCGGCGTGCAACAGGCCCGCGGCGGCGCGGGCGGCGGCCTTGTCCTTGCGTCCGAACAGCTCGGACCAGTCGAAGCGCAGGGCGCGGCCCTGGCCCCACTTGTGGCGCTCGGCGAGGACGGCCTCGCCGCCGGTGAGGAGCAGGACGAAGCGCGGCGCGCGCTCCTCGCGGAAGACCAGCTCGTCGAGGACCTCGCGCCAGGTGGCGGCGCCGCGGCCGAGCTTCGGCAGGGGCGTGGTCTCGGGCGTGCCCGGCGGGAGCTGCGCGCGCAAGGGGGCCGTGTCGAGCGGGTCGTCGTCGTCGCCGCGCGCGAAGGCGGTCTCGCAGACCAGGAGGAAGGGCCGCGAGTCGCGCTCGAGGGTCAGGGCGACAGGGAGGGCGCTGCCGTCCTCGAGCACGTGGGCGTCGGGGGCCCGGTCGTAGCCGAGCGCCTCCAGGAGGTGCGCGTGGAAGTCGCGCGCGGCGTCGAGGCGCGCGAGCGTGTCGGTCTCGGACGCGCCGTCCGCCTCGTCGGCCCGCGCGCGCGCCGCGAACCACTTCTCGGCGAGGCCGAGCAGGGCGTCCTGGGGGAGGCGCGCGCGCGCGCCGGCCTGGTGCTCCTCCGCCCAACGCTTGAACAACGGGGCGAGGTCGCCTTCGAGCACCGCCTGCAGGTAGTGCTCGGAGAAGAACTCACCGTCGTTGTGGATGCCGGGGAGGGAGAGGGGCATGGTTCAATCCAACACGCGCACCGCGTCGAGCTTCGGTCCGTCCTGCTTATCGACCGGGAAATAGCGGTAGACGTGCTCGTCGCCGTGGGCGATGTCGATCCAAGCCATCAGGTTCCCGATGAAGTAGCCGAAAGCCAGGCTTGTCAGCTCGTAGCCTTGCCAGACGTAGGTCGTGTCGCCGCCCTGTGTGGTCGGGCCATCCGATGATTCTTCGATCCGGCAAAAGTACTCGGACCCTACGCAGAGATGGTTGACTGACGAGGTGGTGGGGTCCCCAAGTGACGCCGCCGCCTTCATGGCGTTATTCGCCGCGTTCTCGTTTCCGTGGAGGGCGAACAGGCCGACAAACGGCGGACGAGTACGATGCTCATTCGCGCGTTGGCGGCACGGCGTCGCGGAATCCTGCAGGTGAGAGATGGCGTCGCTCCAGTCCCCGGGGGCCCATCTTGTCGTGTCGGACTTGACCTCGATCATCCCGACGACCGCGTCGGCTCCACAGATCACAAAGTCGCCGTCGCGCATGAAGACGGGCTTCGAGCCTTCGATCACTAGGATGTCAACTTGTCTTGAGCGTTGATCGCGGTGAAGGACGAACCCCGTTGCGACGTCGAGCGATTTTGGTAGCCGCTCGCGAAGCAGTGCTCGAAGAACGGCTTCTTTGTGAGCGCCGTCAGTGCCCCAGTGAGCATCGCCGATCAGGTTCCGGATCTTGCACTCGACCGCCCTGATCTCGTCTGTCAGGTCCTTCAGCGCTTGCTTCGGGCCATAGTCGATAGGTTCCTTCTCCTTTCGCTTCCTAGGCATTTCATTTCTCCTTGATCAAGACCGCCGCCAACCGCACGAACGGCTTGTCGACGGTTGTCATCTCTTCTTTGATCCACGCCTTCCGTTCGGCGTGGATCTCGTCTTCGTTCTGCTTCTCCGCCTCGAAGCGCTTGCGCTCGAAGGTCGTCGCCTGGCGGCCCTTCTCGGCGATCTTGCGGCGGCGCGCTTCGCGCTGGGCGACGCGCTTGGCGCGCCAGGCCTCGAGGCGGTGCAGGCCCTCGTCCAGGAGGTCGGCGAGTTCTGACTCGCGCCGTTTGGCGACGCTCTCGAGGTGAGTTCGTGCTGAGCCGACGGCGAAGCGGCGGAGTTCTCCCAGAGCGTCGAGGAATTCCTGATCGAGTCCGCCACGGTTCGGCGGCCCCGCGCGGAGGCCAGTGGCCTCGAGCAGCGCCTCGAGCGAACGGATCCCCGTCTTCCTCCCGCCGGCGTAGCTCACGCCAAACCACTCGACGACGACGGCGCGGCCGCGCTCGTTCGAGAGGATTCCCTGGAACACGAAGCAGACCTCGCGCTCGGCCAAACCTTCACTCACCGGGATCACCGGCGCCTCGTGCCGCGCCAATCCCTCGAGGACCTTGTCGTCGAGCCACTGGCTGACCGGGTTCAGCTCCCAGAACAGCTGCCACTCGGGCCAGGCGTCGCTCTTCGCCCGCGCTGCGTCGAGGGCGTCGGCGACTCGGCGGCGATCGGTGGTGAGTTTGAGCTCGGCGTTCTGCTTCTTGCCCTCGGCGCGGATCAGCTCGGGCGGCAGGTAGTCGAAGCGGCGCAACAGGTCGTCGGGCGGGCGCAGGGTGAAGCCCGCGAGGTTCTCGTGCCACTCGATCAGGTCGGTGTCGGGCCCGAGGGCCTGCTCGAACGCCTCGCGCGCGTAGTCGAGGTCGTCGGGGAACAGCCGCAGCGGCTCGCGCCGCTCCGGCGTCGGCTCCGAGCCCGTTCCAAACAGCGCCAGCAGCGCATCGGCCTGCGCCGGCGACAGGAAGGCGCCCTCGGGATCCGCCTCCTCCTCGATCGTCTGCGCCAGGTGCTCTTCCTCGGCCTCCGCGTCGTGCAGGTTCATCAGCATCGCGGCGTCGCCGAGCTGCTCGTGCGCGACCTGCTCCTTGGCCCACAAGACGTCGAGCACGCGCAGGTCCGCCTTCAGCGCCTCGTCGTCCGTGCGCGTGATCAGGTAGGTGATGATCGGCGTCCGCGGCTGGCCGAAGCGGTCGATGCGGCCGTTGCGTTGCTCGAGGGTGATCAGCGACCAGGGCAGGTCGAAGTGCACCAGGTGGCGGCAGTGGAAGTGGAGGTTCAGGCCCTCGGACGCCGCGTCGGAGGCGAGCAGGACGCGGATCTTGGAGTCGGCGGCCTGGAAGGACTCGAGCAGCTCGCGCTGGCGCTGGTCGTCGAGGGCGCCGTGGAAGATCGGCGCGGCGTCGGCCTTCAGCGCGAGGCCGCCGGCGCCCTTCTTGGCGCACAGGCGCTCCTGCAGGAGCTTGAGGGTCGCGATGCGCTCGGAGAACACGACCACGCGCTCGCCGTCGTCGAGCAGCGGCCGCATCTCGTCGAGGAAACGCGCGAGCTTGGAGAACACCGCGGGCTCGACGGCGCCGGCCTTCTCGGCGATGGCTTCGAGCGCGGCGCGGTCGTGCGCGACGTTCTCCGCGTCCTGGCCGGCGGCATCCAGGGCGTCGAGCTTCTTCAGGCGCTCACCGATCGTTTCCAGGCACGCCGCCGGCGACGACAGGAAGCCCTTCAGGAGCAGCGTCCGGAACAGGATCCCCTTGCCCTTGCCGTGCTTGACCCGCTCGACCGTCTTGAACGTCGCGGCCTGGATCGCGGCGAGGGCCGCGCACTCCTCACGCCCCGCGTCGATGTGCAGCGGCCGCAGCTCGCGCTCGCGGAAGGCCTCGCCGACCTCGCCCGCGACGTCCTTCTTGAAGCGCCGCAGGAAGTAGCCCTCGACCTCGTCCTTGGTGAAGTTCGACGGGTCGGCGACCGCCGTCGGCTCGAGCAGGTTCATCAGGCTCGCGAAGGACTCGGGCTTGCCATCGTGCGGCGTCGCCGAGGTCAGGATCAACGCGTCCGTCGTGCGCGCCAGCAGCCTCGCCAGGCGATAGCGCTGCGACGCGCCTGCGCTGGTCGTGCGCGCGCCCGAGCGATCGGCGACGTTCTGACACTCGTCGATCACGATCGCGTCCCAGCGGCTCTCCTCGAGGAAGCGCCGGTACTTGCGGTCCTTCTTGAGCGTGTCGATCGAGATGATCGCGCGGTCGAAGAAGTAGAAGGGGTTCTCGGTGGACGGGATCTTCGAGCGCACGCGCTGGATGCCGACCGAGTCGAGGCGTACCAGCGGGATCGTGAAGCGCGACCACAGCTCCTTCTGGAACTGGGCCAGGATCGACTTCAGGCACACGACCAGGATCCGGTCGCCGCGGCCGCGGGCGATCAGCTCGGCGAGCAGGATCCCGACCTCGACCGTCTTGCCCAGGCCCACGCCGTCGGCCATCAGGATCCGCGGTCGAGGCTGGGCCAGGGCCTTCACGGCCGGCTGGAGCTGGTAGTCCGCTGGGTCGAGGGCCGCTCGGTGCCCCAGGGACAGGGCCGTGCCCGCCGGCGGGGTGCGGCGCAGGAGGCTCTCCAGATACAGCCGGCTGGTGCGAAAGCGCGGCGAACCGTCGGCCACCAGCCTGGTCTCCTCCGGCCGCAGCTCCTCGATCGCGTCCAGGGCCGTCAGGAAGACCGCGTCGCGCCCTCGGACAAGGTCCGAGGTCCCGGTGACGTACACGGCGTGACCCCCGGTCGAGGCGCGCCTGGTGGTACGCACGATCCACTCCTCGTCCCGCGCGAGGACGCGGGATCCGGGAGCGGGGGGCGCTGAGATGGTGGGAGGGGGGGGCACGGGCAGGAACGGGCAATCCTACGACGCGACGCCGCGCGCTGGCTGTGGGGAGGAGGACGCCGGGACCGCAACGGTAGTCGCTCCGGGATCGAACTCGTGGATCGAGCTCTGGCCGGCTCCCGGGCGGCGGCGCGGTCCGCTCGCGGGCCGAGTGGCCGTGGACGGAGCGCCCCGGACTACGTCCCGAGCAGCAGGGCCAGGTAAACCCCGTACCCCACCAACAGCAGCGCGCCCTCGACCCGGCTGATGCGGTAGCCGCTGCGCATTAGCGGGAACAGGAGCAGCGAGAAGCCCAGCATCCACGGGAGGTCGCGCTCGATCAGCTCGGTGGAGACGCTCAGAGGCGAGATCGTCGCCGTCGTGCCGGCGATGCCCAGGACGTTGAAGATGTTGGAGCCGATCACGTTGGTGACGGCGACGTCGCCGCGGCCGCGGAGGGCGGCGATCACCGAGGCGGAGAGCTCGGGCAGGCTGGTGCCGGCGGCGACGATGGTCAGGCTGATGACGGCCTCGGAGGCACCGAGGGAGCGGGCCAGGTCGGTGGCGCCGATGACCAGCAGCTCGGCGCCGCCGGCCAGGAGGGCGCAGCCGGCGATCACGCCCAGGATGCTCCGGGTCCAGGGCCGCGGCTCGGCCGGCGGCCCGGCGGTGGCGGCGAACTGCTCGATCTCGGCGGGCACCATCTCGCTGCGCGCGATCTTCAGGGTGTAGGCGACGAAGGCCACGAAGGCCACCAGGAAGGCCGCGCCCTCGATCCGGTCCACCTGGCCGTCCCGCGCGAGCAGGTAGAGCTGGACCGCGGCCAGGAGCATCACCGGCCACTCCAGCCGGACCGTTCGGCCGGCGATCGAGATGGGCGCGATCAGCGCGGCGAGGCCCAGGATCACGCCGATGTTGAAGCTGTTCGAACCGATCACGTTGCCCACGGCCAGGGAATCGCTGCCGGCCAGGGCGCTGCGCACCGAGACGACGAGCTCGGGCATCGACGTCCCCGCCGCGACGATCGTCAGGCCGACCACGGCTGGGCTGACACCGGCCAGGCTCGCGATGCGGGTCGCGCAGCGGATCAGCAGCTCGCCGCCGAAGATCAGCACGGCGAGTCCTGCGAGGACGAAGAGGATCGAGAGGGCCATGGGCGTTGCAGCCTAGTCGCTCGGTCCCTGAGTGCGAGGTCCGATCAACGCGCGCTGGCGTCCAGCTCGAGATCCGCCGGCCCATGGGCCTCGAGCAGGTGATGCCCGAGCCCGGCGATCATCGCCGCGTTGTCGGTGCAGTAGGTCGGCGCGGGATACACCGCGCGCAGGCCCGCCGCCTCGGCGGCTTCGCTGAGCTTGGCGCGCAGGCGCTCGTTCCGCGCGACGCCGCCGACGACGAGGATCGTCTGCACGCCTTGGTCGCGGGCGGCTTGGATCGTCGGCTTGACCAGGGCGTCGACGGCCGCTTCTTGGAAACTGGCCGCCACGTCGGCGCGGTCGGCGATGTCTTCGGGGGCGGGCGTGGGGTTCAGCGCGTTCTGGCCCCTCAGGTGGTAGAGCACCGCGGTCTTCAATCCGCTGAACGAGAAGCTCGGGCGCTCCGGCTTGGCTCGATAGCGGGGGAACTGGATCGCCTTGGGGTTCCCCTCGGGAGCCAACGCGGCAATCGACGGTCCGCCGGGATACGGCAGCCCGAGCAAGCTCGCCACCTTGTCGAACGCCTCACCCGCGGCGTCGTCGAGCGTACGAGCCAGGCATTCCATCCGCGCGTGGCCCTCCATGCGGTACAGCGCCGTGTGCCCGCCCGAAACCACCAACGCCACGCAGGGGTACGGGTCCTCGTCCAACTCCATCGTCCCCGCGTACGCGTGGGCTTCGATGTGGTGTACCGGCACGATCGGCAGGCCGCGCCCAAAGGCGAGCCCCTTCGCAGCCGAAAGGCCCACGAGCAGCGAGCCGATCAACCCCGGCCGCGTCGTCACCGCGATCGCGCGCAAGTCATCGAGGCCGACCCCCGCGTCGTCCAACGCCCGATCCACGACCGCGATGATGTGGTCCAGGTGGCTGCGCCCCGCCACCTCCGGCACCACCCCGCCAAACGCCGAGTGCTCCTCTATCTGGCTACGCACGATCGACGACAGCACCTCGCGCCCATCGCGCACCACCGCCGCGGCCGTGTCGTCGCAGGACGATTCGATCCCGAGGATCGGGCCGTCGGGCCTCACTGGCCGGACTCCGCGACGTGCACCGGTCGACGCCCGGCGAGCAGCTCCAGCGCCGCGTCGAGCACCGGATCCGGCGGGGGCGGCGCCACGAGCGCCAACCCAGAACTCTCCTGCCAGGCGAGCACCGCGCTCAAGTGCTCCAGGGGCGGGCCGTAGCGCGACAGGTACAGGGCGATCAGCTGGGCCTGCTCGTCGCTGGCCGGCGTCACGGCCAGGTCCGGCTCGAGCCCGGCCTTCCACGCTCCACCCAAGCTGCGCTCGATCAGCCGTCCGGACGGCGTGCGGTACACGGCCGTCGTGATCCGCACGACCCCATCCAACTCGTGCAGGGGCGTCAGGCTCTGCACCGTCCCCTTGCCGTAGCTCCGCTCGCCCACGAGCACCGCCGCCCGGTGATCCTGCAGCGCTCCCGCCAGCACCTCCGACGCGCTGGCCGAGATCCCGTCCATCAACACCGCCACCGACATGTCGGCGTACTTGGCGTAACCGGACTGTGCGTAGGTCACCTCGAGGCCAGCGCGCGACTCGGTCTGCAGCAGGGCCCCTTCTTCCACGAAGCGGTTCGCGATCGCGAGGGCCGCGCCGAGCACGCCGCCGCGGTTGCCGCGCAGGTCGATCACCAGGCGCCGGGCGCCGCGGTCGCGCAGGCCGTCGACGGCCTCGTCGAACTCGCCCGGGGTGCGGCGGCTGAAGGAACCGATCGAGGCGTAGCCCACGCGGTCGAAGGCGTCGCCGCCGTTATCGATCATGCGCACGCGGCGCACGGTGGGGTCGGTGGTGCGGGCCGGTTGGACCTCGAGCTCGCGCCGCTCGCCGTCGAGGCCCTCGACCTCGACCGCCACCGGTCCCTTGGAACCATCGGCGAAGTGGGCGCGGACGGCTTCGAGCTCGAGCTCGGCGGCGGGCTCGCCGTTGATCGTCACGAGCAGGTCGCCGACGCGAAAGCCCGCGGCCAGGGCCGGCGACTCGGGCAGCGGGTGCAGGATCCGCCAGCGCTCGGGGATGGGCGCGAACAGCACGCCGATGCCGTCGTAGAGGCCCGAGGTCTGGCGCTCGAGGTCGCCGGTCTCGGTGTTGTCGTAGTACTTCGAGTAGGGGTCGAGCTCGCCCAGCATCCCGCGCAGGGCGCCGTCGAGCAGCTGCTCCGAATCGCGGGGCTGCACGAAGGTGCGCTCGATCAGGCCGCGGACCTGGTCCACCTCGGCCACCTGGCGCGCGGTGGTGTCCGTGGCGTAGCGATCGAAGACGGCCTGCAGGACCAGGCCGGCCAGGATGCCGACCAGGACCAGGGTCGCGGCCTGGGCGAAGCCGGCGCGGGGGGCTCGACGGAGGGTGAACGGTTGGGTAGAGCGCACGAGGGCGGAGGATAGCAGTGCGGGGATGGCAGCCGTTGTCCCCTCGAGAGGACGTTGGGGGCCGCTTGCCGCACCCGACCCCGTGGTGGCACGCAGGCGCAAGGCCATGGCCGCCAGGGGGTTCGGTGAGATCCGGGCACCTGGCCGCGCGCTGGCACAGGCTTCGCTCGTCTCTCAGGGCCAACCGCTCCCCCTGGGGTCGGTTCCAGCCCTCGGAACGCCGCGCCGCCGCTGGTCAGTCAGCCCGCGCGCCTTCCGACAGGACTTCTGTCCATGCACCACCTCCTCGGCCAGATCGCCCTCGGCGGCCTCACGCTGGCGCTGCTCGCCGCCGGGGCTCCCGGTGCAGGCGCCGGTCAGGAGCTTGCGACCGACGGGCCCGGAGTGCGGCTGACCGAGCAGGAGCCCGTCGCCGATCCCTTGCCTGGCCCCGCCGGCCATCGCCGGGCCGCTAGCGCCGCCAATGCCGCCAGCCACGACCTGCGCCGGGCCAGCGCCACCTTCGGTCGCGCCGACTCCGACCGCGACGGCTCGATCGGTTGGCTCGAGGCAGTGCGCACGGGGCTCTCCAGCCGCGAGTTCCGCGCCTTCGACGCCGACACCGACGGCTCCGTGTCGCGGGACGAGTTCATCGTCGGCTACCGCCGCCTGGTGAACGCCGCGGGCCAGCGCACGGCACCCGACCTGGACGCCGAGACGACCCGCATCGAGGCCTTCAGGCGGGCCTTCCAAGCCCAAGCCCAGCACCGCGCGAGCGTGGCGGGCGACAACCAGCCGAGCGGGCCCGGGGCTCGGCGCGTCCAGGACGCGCGCAGCGACGCGCTGCCCTCCGAGGAGCAGATCCGGGCCCTCGAGGCCAGCGAGCCGCCGGCGGGACCCGCGGCCCGGCGCCGCGCCGCGTCCCAGGGCGCGCCTGGCGCCGAGTCCGAGCGCGGCGCCGTCCCCACCGCTCGACCGGGCGGCGGAGCGAGCCCTGCGCCCGGCGGCCAGCCGGCGCCCGTCGTGCGACCGACGCCCGCCACCAGTCGCGGCGCGAGCCCGGTCGGTCGCTCCGCGCCGTCCGAGCAGCCGGCCAGCCGCCCCAGCGGCGGCACCGAGCGCCCGAGCGGCGAGCGCCCCCGACCGACGCCCCAACCCGCGACCGAACGGGGACGGGGCGGGCCGCGCTAGACCCACCAACCAGGGGCGGACGGAGCGACCCGCGCGGGTCGAACGGCAGCGGGCCCGCCGGGGAAGTCCTCGGCGGGCCCGCTGTGGTGTTCGCGGGGAGGCTCGGGCCCCCGCGTGCGGCTCAGTCCTCGTCCATCTCGATCACCTCGACCGGGCAGGACTCGACCGCCTCGCGGATCTTGTCGTCCATGTCCGCATCCCCGGTCAGGAGCTTCTCGTGGCCCTTGACCACGCGCGAAGTGTCGCCCGCGGGCACCTCGAAGACCTCGGGGCAGAGGTCTTCGCAGAGGTTGCAGGAGATGCAGCCCTCGACGATCCAGACACGTTTGATGCTCATCGGGAGAGGTGGCGCCGGGGAGTCGGTCCGGGGACGCCGAGCCGGGCAGGTTAGCGATCTCATCGACCCGAGGGACCGCCGACTCAAGAATCTACCGTGCGCGGGAGGTTTGGGCGTGTGTAGGCGTTCGTACGGTGCCAGGCACAAAGCCGCCGCCTAACGGGGTCCGGCTGCCGCCGTCGGCGGCAGCCGGACCCCGTTAGGCGGCGGCTTTGTGCCTGGCACCGTACGAACGCCTACACACGCCGCGAAGCGTCTACATTCCCCCCGTGACGAACCCCGAAGTCGAACTGATCCACCGCACCCGCTTCAGCGCCGCCCACCGGCTGGAGAACCGCTCCCTCTCCGAGGCCGAGAACCGCTCCCTCTACGGGCCCTGCTACGGCGACCACGGCCACGACTTCCACCTCGAAGTCTGCGTGCGCGGGTCCGTCGATCCGCGCTCGGGCATGGTCGTCGACCTGGTGGACCTGATGCGGGTGGTGCGCGAGCGGGTCTACGAGCCGTGCGATCACAAGCACCTGAACCGCGACGTGCCCTTCCTCGAGGGCACGATCACGACGGTCGAGAACGTGGCCCTGGCCCTGTGGGCCGAACTCGCCGAGGGCTTGGCGGGTCTGGGGAGCGCGCGACTGACACGCCTGCGCCTGTGGGAGGGGCCCGACTGCGCGGTCGAACTCGACGCCGAGCGCGGCACCGCGCCCTGAGCGTCGAACCCGGCGGGCGTGGCTATCGGCAGCGCGCCACCTCGACTAACGTCGAAGGGCCTTCGGAGCCGCTACTGGGCTCCGACCTTCCCTCGAGAAGTCGACGATGCTCAACCTTTCCAACGCGACCGGCCTGGCCCTGGCCTGCGCCCTCTTCGTTCATTCGCCCCACGCCGGGGCCCGTCAAGCGCCCGGTGACGGCTTGGCCTGGCTGCCGACCTTCGGTGCGGAGCCGGGCACCGACGGCTACGTCGCCGAGCTGGCCCTGCTCGACGTGGGCACGGGTCCCGCCCTCTACGCGGGCGGCGACTTCACCATGGCCGGAGGCGTCCCCGCCTCGAACGTCGCCCGTTGGGACGGCTCCGCCTGGAGCGATGTGGGCGGCGGCGTCGGCGGCGGTCCGGTGAACTACGTCAACGCCATCTGCAGCTTCGACGACGGCACGGGTCCCGCGCTCTACGTCGGCGGCAGGTTCGCGACCGCGGGCGGTGTCGCGGCGGACTCCATCGCACGCTTCGACGGCAGTACCTGGACCGCCCTCAGTGGCGGTCTGTCCTCCGTCTTCACCGGCGTGCAGCCCTTGGTCTCGGCGCTGATCGTCCACGACGACGGCTCCGGACCCGCGCTCTTCGTCGGCGGCACCTTCACCCTTGCGGGCTCGACCCCGGTCTTGAACATCGCCAAGTGGGACGGCACCCAGTGGTTCCCGGTGGGCTCCGGGGTGGGTTACCCCTCGAGCGGCGTGCGCGACCTGGAGGTCTTCGACGACGGCAGTGGTCCACGCCTGTTCGCGGGTGGGCAGTTCAACGGAACTGGATTCGATCCGGTCCCTCACCACGTGGTCGCTTGGGACGGGGCGACTTGGACGCCACTGCCGAGTGGGCCCGATGGGATCGGCTCGTCGACGGGCACCTACGTCCAGACCCTGCGGACGTTCGACGACGGGACGGGCCCCGCGCTCTTCGTCGGCGGCGACTTCAGCGAGGCTGGAGGAGCTCCGGCATCGGACGTGGCCCGTTGGGACGGCAGCGCCTGGAGCGCCGTCGGCACGTTAGCGGTGGGGCAAGATCTCAACCTCGGCGTGCGGGACCTCGAGGTGTGGGACGACGGCAGCGGGCCGCACCTGGTCGCTGCCGGGGTCTTCGCAATGCAGGGGCCGGTCTTCGACGGGGTGCCCAGGCAGTGGAACGGCAGTACGTGGGCGAAGCTCGGGAACGGCCCCGTCGGAACCAGTCGCGCCCTGGCGGCCTGGGACCAGGGCGCCGGTCAGCAGCTCTACACCGGCGGCGACTTCGAAAACACCGGGCCGTTCATGCCGAAGGCGGTCAACGACATCGCCCGCTGGGACGGTAGCGCCTGGTCCGCCGTGCCTGAGTCGACCACGGCGGTCTCCGGCGGGGAGGTTCGAGCCCTGGCCGACTTCACGGTCGGCGGCACACCCCTGCTGGTGGCCGGCGGCACCTTCGTCAGCGCGGGGGGCTCGACCGTCAACGCCATCGCAGCCTGGGACGGCAGTGGCTGGAGCCCCCTGGGCAACCCGTTCAGCGACGTGCTCGTGAACGCCCTCCTGGCATGGGACGACGGCAGCGGCGAGGCCCTCTACGCCGGCGGTTTCCGTTCCTCACTCTTCCAAGGGCCCGGGCACCTGTTGCGTTGGGACGGGGCGAGCTTCTCAGGCGTGGGGACGGACGGCCCCACGGGCCAGATCCACTCCCTGTGCGTGTTCGACGACGGCTCGGGTCCGGCCCTCTACGCCGGCGGCGCCTTCGTCGAAGCGGGCGGCGGTCCGGCCAAGTACATCGCCCGCTGGGACGGCGTGAGCTGGACGCCGGTGGGCACCGGGCTCAGCGGCCCGGCCTACGCGATGGTCGTGCATGACGACGGGACCGGTCCGCAACTCTACGCGGCCGGGGGGATCACGATGGCGGGTGGCGTCGTGGTCAACGGGATCGGGCGCTGGAACGGTTCGACCTGGTCGGCCGTGGGGTCCGGCGTGGGCAACACGGCGCGGTCCTTGGCGGTCTTCGACGACGGTTCGGGCCCGGCGCTCTATGTCGGGCGGGGCGGCAACAGCCCCGGGTTGGGCTTCGTCCGGCGCTGGGACGGGAGCACGTGGGCGCCCGTCGGCGAGGACGACGACTTCGACGACGGCGACACGGTCTTTGCCCTGACGAGCTTCGACGATAGGGCGGGGCCGGCGCTGTTTGCCGCCGTGGGTCCGGGTCCGCCCCTCGGTCCGAGCCAGGGGCGAGTCGCGCGCCTCACCGGCGGGCAATGGGTCGACCAAGGCGCGGGCCTCGACCACCAGGGCCTCGCGCTCCACGTCTCGTCGGTCGCGGGCGAGGCTGAGCTCTACGTCGGCGGCACCTTCAGGAACAGCACCGCCGGGGACGCCGCCTTGGCCCGCTATGGACCGGCCTCGGTGCTCGCGGTCACGGGCTGTGCCGGCAACCCCGCAACTCTCGCGTCCAGCTCACCGGTCGCGCCCCTGGGCGGGAGCCTGAACCTGTCGGTCGAAGGTGGACAGGCGATCGGCGGCGCCGCGCTGCTCTTCGCCGGCGCTTCTGGCCTCGACCTGGGCGGTTGCGGGCTCGCGCTCCCGGGGCTGGGCGAGTGGCTGCTCAGCCTGCCGCCGCTGCTGCTGGCGAGCGGCGACCTGGCGTCGGGCGGCGCGAACTTCGCCGTGGCGATTCCTGACGACCCCCAACTCGCCGGCGCGACCGTGTGGCTCCAGGCGGTCGCGATCGACCTGGGACTGCCCGCGCCGATCGAGCTGACGGACGCCCTCGCGGCCACGCTCGGCGGCTGACACGCGGCCGGCTCCGATCTTCACGGGCCAGCGAAAATGGAACGGTGGGTGGGCGCCCTGCGCCCACCCACCGTTCGTTCCGCCTACTTGCGGCCGTCCAGCCCCGCGGAGATGCGTCAGCCCTTGGCCGGGATCTCGACGTCCGTCGGCCGTTCGGCTGCCGCCCAGGCCTGGTACACGGCTTCGGCCACGTCCTCGGGCGAGAGCATCTTCGAGCGATCCCAGTCGCCGTCGACGCCGTCGAAGATCGTGGTGTCCGTGGCCGGCGGGTAGACGGTGGTGACGTCGATGCCCTGGGCCTTGAGGTCCTCGCGCAGGGCGTTCGAGAAGCCCACCAGGCCGGCCTTGCTGGCGCAGTAGGCGGTGTTGCCGGCGAAGCCCTGGCGCGCGGCGACCGAGGCGATGTTGATGATGTGCGGCCGCTCGGCGTCCTCGAGGTACTCGAGGGACTCCGAGGTGACCAGGAAGGCGCCGGTCAGGTTGGTGCCGATCATGAACTCCCAGTCGCCCGGCCGGACCTTGTCGAAGGGCTTCACGTCGAACACGCCGGCGTTGTTGATCAGGACGTCGATGCCCTGGTCCATGAACTCGATCGCGCGCCACACGGCGGCCTCGACCGAGCCGTGGTCGGCCACGTTCATGTTGGCGGCCAGGCCCTGACCGCCGGCGGCGTCGATCTCCTTGGCGACCGCGTCGAGCTGGTCGGAGGAGCGGGCGGCGACGACGACGCGGGCGCCCTCGCGGGCGAAGCGCAGGGCGATGGCGCGGCCGATGCCGCGGCCGCCGCCGGTGATGAGGACTCGGGGGGCTGCCATGGTGGTCTTTCGGGGGGGGCCGGAACGGCGCGGGTCGCGGAGTCTACACGACCCGCGCGGCTCGCTCGCGGACCAGGGGCCCTCAGCTGAGTTGGGCCACCAGGGCTGCCGCCGAGTCCACCGGCAGGTCGCAAGCGCCCCGGCGGCACACGTAGCCGCGGACTTCGCCCCGCTTCGGCGCGCGTCCCGCCAGGAGGGGCAGCAGTTCGGCGTCGCCCTCAGCCGTGGCCAGGGCCACCACGCGATCGGGGTCGAAGCGCGCGCGCAGGGCAGCCAGCATCTCCGCCGCACGGGGATCGTCCGCGGCTCCGGCGACGACGACCTCGCGCAGGCCGGCCTCGCGGCACGCCACCACCTGCAGGAGCTGGCCGAAGGCCATCGGGTAGCGGTTGGCCAGCTCGCCCACGGACTCGATCACCCGGCTGGCCTCCTGGTCCAGATCGGCGCGACCCGTCAGCGCCGCCAGACGCGTGAGGTTGCCGGCATGGACCGCGATGCCGGCGGGCAGGGCTCCGTCGTGGGGGTTCTTGAGCCGCACCAGGAGCTGCTCGGAATCGGCGCCGACGGTGAAGTAGCCGCCCCGCTCGTCGTCGCGGAAGCGCTCTGCGAGGACGCGCTCGAGGGCCAGGCTCTCGCGGATCCAGCGCGGGTCGAAGTCCGACTCGTAGAGGTCGAGCAGGCCGCTGATCGTGAAGGCGTAGTCGTCGAGATAGGCATCCAAGTGGGCCCTCCCGTGGCGCGCGGTGGCGAACAGGCGCCCGTCGTCCTGGCGCATGCCCTCGAGCAGGTAGCGCGCCGCGTTCCGAGCCGCGGTGAGGTAGCGCCCGTCGCCGAGCACCTGGTGGGCCCGGGCCAAGGCGCCGATCATCAGCCCGTTCCAAGCGGCCAGGACCTTGTCGTCGGTGGCCGGGCGCACGCGCTGCTCGCGCGCGGCGAACAGCTCGGCCCGCGCGCCCTCCATGGCGCCGGTCAGGCGATCCACGTCGACGCCGAGCTCTCGGGCCACTTCATCGGGCGCGCCGTGGCGCCACAGGGCCGAGGAGCCGTGCTCGAAGTTGCCGTCCGGCGTGACTCCGAACCAGGCCGCGGCCCAGCCACCCCGCTGCGGTCCGAGCACCTCGTTCAACTGCTCCTGCGTCCAGGCGAAGAACTTGCCCTCGACGCCCTCGCTGTCGGCGTCCTGGGTGCTGGCGAAGCCGCCCTCGGGCGTGACCATCTCGCGCAGGACCCATTCGCAACACTCCCTCGCCACCCGCGCGTAGCGCCCCTCGCCGCAGATCAGGTGCGCCTCGAGGTAGGCCGGGATCAACAGGGCGTTGTCGTACAGCATCTTCTCGAAGTGCGGGATCAACCAGCGCTCGTCCGTGCTGTAGCGGTGGAAGCCGCCGCCGAGCTGGTCGTAGACCCCGCCCTCCGCCATGCGATCGAGGGTCAGCCGCGCCATGTCGAGCGCCGGCTTCGAACCGCTGCGCTTCCAGTGGCGCAGCAGCAGGCGAATGTCCATCGCGTGGGGGAACTTGGGCGCGTCGCCGAAGCCGCCCCAGGTGGCGTCGAAGTTCTCGGTGAGCTGCTCCAGCGACTTGTCGAGCAGGCCCTCGTCGAGGCTCGTGGCCGTGGCGGCTCGGGCCTCCTGGCTCAACATCTGCGCCATCTTTCGACCTTGCCCCCGCAGCAGCTCGGGGTCCTTCGCCCAACGCTCTCCGATCGCCGTCAGGATCTGCCCGAAGCCGGGCATCCCCTGGCGTCCGACCGGCGGGAAGTAAGTACCGCCGAAGAAGGGCTCGAGCTGTGGCGTCAGGAACACGCTCATGGGCCAGCCGCCCTGGCCGGTCATGGCCTGGACCGCCTTCATGTAGAGCTCGTCCACGTCCGGTCGCTCCTCGCGGTCGACCTTGATGTTCACGAAGTGCTCGTTCATGAGCCGCGCGAGCTCCGCGTTCTCGAAGGACTCGTGCTCCATCACGTGGCACCAGTGGCAGGCGGAGTAGCCGACCGACAGGAAGATCGGCCGGTTCTCGCTCCGCGCGCGCTCGAGGGCTTCTGCGCCCCACGGGTACCAGTCCACGGGGTTGTGGGCGTGCTGGAGCAGGTAGGGGCTGGTCTCCCTAGCGAGGCGATTGGCGGGGCGGTCGGAGTCGGTCATGGGCGCGGTGGGCGGTGGGGCGTGCTCGGGGCGCGGGTTGCGGACCAGTTCACAACATCCAGGGTCAGCCCGCGTAGGCGATCCCATGACTGCTCAGCCCCGGCCCGCCCGCGTGCGCCCCCGCCAGCTCGCCTCGCCCCTGTTCCGTGCCCTGGCCCTCGCAGCCGCCGGGGGACTCCTGCTCGCGGGTTGCGCCAGCCCGGTCGGCGGGGAGCGGGCATTGGTCGGGGTGTGGGAGTCGGCCGAGGCCGATGCTGCGAACGTCCTCTCGATCGCGCCGGGGCGCGTGGTCTGGCGGCGCGACGGACAGACCCAGTACCACCTGGCCCGGCTGACGGAGCACGGACTGGACCTCTTCCTCTACGGGAGCATCGATCGCGTGCCCGTGCGGCGGACCTCGCAAGGCCTGCTCGTCGGGACGGAGCCGGGAGTGCTCTATCGCCCCTCGAACTTGAAGCCGGCGGCGCTCGAGCTCGAGCCCCTGGTCGTGGTCGAGGCGCCGCAGCTGCCCGCGGATCGGCGCAAAGCCATCGCCGCCGAGCTGATCGAGCGCGGCGAGCGCGACCAGGCGGTGCGCGAGGAGCTGCAGTCCGGTTCGTCGTCGGACGTCGTCTCGCGCATGGTCGCCATCGACCGCGAGAACACCGCGCGGATGGTCGAGTTGCTCGGTGAGGTCGGCTGGATCGACCCCGAGCGCTTCGGCGACGAGGCGGCGCGGGCGGCCTTCCTGATCGTGCAGCACTCGGGCGACAAGGCGTTGATGGCCGCCGCCCTGCCCTTCGTGCGCGCCGAGTGGCAGGCCGGGCGAGTGCCTGGTGGCCACTTCGCCCTGATGTACGACCGGCTCGAGTTGGGGCTCGGTCGACCCCAGCTCTACGGCTCGCAGATCTTCTCCATGGGCGAGCAACCCCAGGTCGTCGCACCCCTGATCGATCCGGTGGGGGTCGACGCTCGCCGCGCCGAGGTCGGCTTGCAGCCCCTGGCCGAGTACCTGGAGTTCTTCCGCGGCGAGACGGGCGTCCCGGCCCTGTTCGACTGGGACCTGGCCCCGGTGATCCCGACGGCGAGCGACTGACGGACTGCCCGGTCCGGGCGCGCACCCGAACGTGAAAGGGGCCCCGCGACGCGCGCGGGGCCCCCCTCGTCGTTCACGCTCCGCCCGCAGGCGGCGTGTCTAGTTGGCCTCGGCGGACATGCCGATGGTCAAGCCGAGCTTGAGGTAGCTGCCCTTGGCGGCGGCCACGTCGGAGTCCGTGTCGACCCAGTTCAGCTGCCACTTGATGTCGTGGCCGGAGACGTAGTAGTTCAGGCCCACGGTCCAGCGGGTCGGACCCATGGCCGAATCGACGTCTTCCCAGCGCACGCCGGCTTCCCAGTTCTGTTCGGCTCCGAACAGGTAGCTGGCGTAGGCGCCGAGCACCTGGGCGGAGTCCATGCCGAAGTCGGCCGCGAGGGCCGCGTCGTCGTCGAAGTCGAAGTACTCGACGCCCAGACCGAAGGGACCGTAGTTCCCGCGGTAGTCGGCGCCCCAGATCGTGCCGCTGCTGCCGGCGCCGTCGACGTCACCGTCGCTGCCCCAGAACAGGCCGAAGGTCCCGTTGGCTTCGTTCTCGACGCCGTAAGCACCCTCGGTGACGCTGCCGCCGTTGCCGAGGGCGTTGATGTCGATGCGCGCGCGGAGGTCGAGATCGTCCTCCGGGCCGTCGTTGCCGTTGAGGACGCTGAGCGCCCACTCCAGCTCGGGATACTCCTGGTTGCCGTAGGAGCCGTCGATCTGCAGACCCAGGTCGAACTCGTTGAACTGGCGTCCAACGATGCTGCGGTCGGCGAACAGGAGTCGGCCCTGGTACACGTCACCCGAGAAGGCGTCGCGCGAGTTGAACTGACCGATCTGCACGCCGAAGGCGTCGGAGAACTGCCAGCGCGCGTAGGCGTCGAGCAGCTCCGCTTGGAACGTCTGCCCGTCGGGGGGCGGACCGGCCTCGACCGGGAGGCCACCTGCCCCCTCGGCGAAGTCCATCGAGAGTCGCCAGTCGAACTGGCCGTAGTTTCCGGAGGCGAACAGGCGCGCGTCGTCCAGGACGAAGCCGCCGAACTTCTCGCCATCGACGTTCGGGAAGTCGGACGAATCGACGTAGGCCGGGCGAATGAGCACGCCGACGTCGACTCCTGACCCCTGATAGGCCGCTGGACCCCCCAGCCCTCCGAGCTGGGAGTCGAGTTCGAGCCAGTCGTTGTCGGCCTCGTTCCCCGCCATGGCGGTGGGGACCCAGGCCACAGCGAGGGTGGCTCCTAAAAAGAGAGATCTCATGAGATGAAGCTCCGAGTTGGAACGATCGCGGGATGGGGATTCCATCGAGAGAACCTGACGCGCAGATCCCTCGGAGCGCGGCGTCGCCCACGCGGGGCGTCGACGCATTGCGTGCAAGCGTGACACAGCGGGGGCGGTCTTGCGAAGGGTCCTCGCGGGCGTTTCGTGGCGCCGACCGCGGTCAGGGGCACGGCGCATGGGGCGCCCGCCTGCGGGAGAGCGTCCTCCTCGCCCTTCCGGCTACAGACGCGCTTCCAGTTCGCCGTCGCGGGCGGAGACCCGCTCGCGCAGCGCCTCCGGGACCGGCTCGCCGAGGGCGTCGCTGGCGCAGAACAGCGCCTCGAGGTCGGTCCGTGCGTCGGATAGGTCGGCCGGGTCGCTGGTGGGGTCGTCCAGCAGCGCCGCGAAGTCCCGCTCGCGGGCGATGACGCCGACTGCCACCGCCTCGCGCCAGTTGGCGCCGCTGGGGTCCACCAGGTCGACCAGCACCGAGATGGTCTGGTCGACGCCGTCGAGGGAGCCCTCGAGCAAGAGCCGTCCGAGGGGCACAAGCACCGCCACGGCCAGGGCCGGGTTCGGCTCGACCCCAGCGCTGAGGCTGCGCTGCAGCGCGCCCATCGCCGCTTCGAGCGCGGCGGCCGGTGCTGCTTCGCCGCTCACGCGTCGCCCGCTGCGCGCAGCATTCGGTAGGGGAAGATCCCCGTGGAGTGCCCGTCGCTGAAGTCGATCGAGAGGGCGTAGTGCCCGACCAGCGCTACGTCGCGTGTGGTCAGGTCCGCGGGCGTGGTAGCGGCGTCATGGCGACGGATGCCACTGTGCTCGTCGACGCAGTGGGCGCAGGGGCAGAGGTTGCGAAGCTCGACCGCCGTGAATGTGGTCGAGCCGCCGTCGGCCCATTCGATGGCGAGCTTGGTCGGGTCGCTCTTGGTGATGACCCGCGGTCGGTGGCGATCCGTGGCAGTCATGTCGACACCTGCTCGTGACTCGGTCGTTCGTGACTACGGCTCGTCACTCGGTCTCGGCCCCCGCACCCCCGCGGCGCGTTCGCGCACCCCCGCGGCGCGTTCGCGCGAGAGAGCGCCGCAACTGGCGTGCAACCGACGGGGAGCGCGAGTGGTGGCCAGAGCCGGATTTGAACCGGCGACCCCTTGATTTTCAGTCAAGTGCTCTACCAACTGAGCTATCTGGCCGTTCGCGGCCGGGGATTGTCCCGATGGCCGGGGGCGCCGTCAACCAGGCTCCTCGACCTGAGTGGACGAATAACTTCGCAGGGCACTTTCGGGGGCACCACTCGGCCCGTCGATGCGGGTCCGCGAGTCTTCCTCAGGCCGACAGCCGCTCGCGGGCGGCGCGCACGTCGAGGGCGATCTGGGCCACCAGGTCGTCGACGCTGTCGAAGCGCATCTCGCCCCGCAGGGCGGCCGCGAACTCCACCTCGATGCGCCGGCCGTAGAGGTCCATGGAGTCGTCGAGCAGGTGCACCTCGACCCGCGGATCGGAGTCCATCGACCCGTCGGTGACCGTGGGGCGGAAGCCGATGTTGGTGACCGCCCGCAGGGCCGGGCCCCGGGGCCGGGTCTCGTCGTCGGCCAGCACCCGGGCCCAGCAGGCGTAGACCCCGGTGGGTGGGTGCAGGCCCTGCATCAGGTTGAGGTTGGCCGTGGGGAAGCCCAAGCGGCGGCCGAGGGCGTCGCCGTGGACCACGCGGCCGAGGACCGAGACCGGCCGGCCGAGCATCGCGGCCGCGCCGGAGAGGTCCCCCAGCTCGACCGCCTCGCGGATCGCCGTGCTGGAGACCGGCCGCTGGTCGACCACGACCTTGGGCGCCACCTCGACCCGGTGGCCCAGGCTCTCGAGGAAGGCGGGCGAGCCCTCGCGGCCGCGCCCGAACTTGCTGTCGAAGCCCAGCACGAAGCGCTTGGCGGCCAGACCCTCCACCAGGAGCTCGCGGGTGAAGTCCGCGGCCGAGAGGTCGCGCAGACGCTGGTCGAAATTGAGCGCGACCACGTGCTCGATCCCCAGGCGGCGGAACAGCTCGATGCGGTACTCGAGGGTCGTGATCTGCTTCGGCGAGCGCCCCAGGAGCACCTTCTTCGGGTGCCGCCGGAAGGTCACCACCGTGGGCACCGCGCTCTCCTCGCGGGCCACCTCGACGTTGCGGGCCAGGATCGCCTGGTGCCCCAGGTGGACCCCGTCGAAGACGCCGATCGAGACGACCGAGCCGCCGGGCGGGGGGCTCAGTCGCTTGGCTTCGAAGGTCGTCTGCACCGCTCGTCCGGGGGAGCGCCGGATCAGCGGCGCGCGCCGGGCAGTCCGCGGCGCGGCGCGACGCCGGACTTGGCCGCGGTCGCTTGGGCCCGGCGGTGCTTGAACTCGCAGACCAACTCCTCGAGCGCCGCCCGGTGGCGCGTCTTGTCCGCCGGCGACATGCGATCCACCAGCAGCACTCCCTCGAGGTGGTCGTACTCGTGCTGGACGATCCGGCTGGGGAAGCCTTCGAACTCGGCCTCGAACTCGTTGCCCTCGAGATCCTGGGCGCGGACCTTGCAACGGTCGGGGCGCTCGACCTCGGCGTAGATGCCGGGGAACGAGAGGCAGCCCTCCTCGTAGACCGTCGTCGACCCGGTGCGCTCCAAGATCGTGGGGTTGACCAGGATCAGGTCGTCGCCCGGCTCGCCGGTGGCGTTGGCCACCAGGATGCGCCGCTTGAGGCCCACCTGGGGCGCGGCCAGGCCTACGCCCCCGGCCGTGGCCATGCAGCGGAACATGGCCTCCACGATCGCCTTCAACCCGGCGTCGAAGTCGGTCACCGCCTCGGCCCGCTTGCGCAGGACCGGTTCGGGATACAGGGTCAGGTCGAATTCGAGCTCGTCGGCCATCGTTGGCGCTGGTCGGGAGGCTGACTGGAGGGCGAAGGGGCGCCGCGCGGGGGGCGGTCGGAGATTCGGTCGGCCCCGGGCGAAGCGAACGATAGTAGGCCGCCGCCGCGCGGGTAGGAAGGGGCAGCGGCGCGCCTGCGTTGACCCCCGGGACCCCCCGGGATACCTTCCCGCGCCCTTTTCAGGGCCCACCTAGCCCCATCCGTGGACTTCTCCAAGCACCTGCAAAAGGCCGACGAGGCCATCCGGCGCAAGAACTTCGACTTCGCGGTCGAGCTCTACCGTCAGCTCCTGGACGTCGATCCCGATCAGGGCGAGGCCCGGGCCGGCCTGCGCTCGGCCCTGAAGAAGCGCCACGACGCCAAGCCGCCGGGCCGCTTCAGCAAGGCCCTGCGAGGGGCCCTGCCCCTGTCCAAGGCCCACGCCCTGTTCAAGGCCAAGAAATACATGGCCGCCGCGCGGGCGCTCGAGGACTACCTGAAGGCGGCGCCCCTCGACGAGGAGGCGAACCTGCTCCTGGGGGAGTCGCTGGAGCTGGCCGGCCACAAGCACTCGGCCAAGGCGGTCTACGAGTTCGTGGCCGAGATCAGCCCCAAGAACGCCGAGGGGCTCAAGCGCGCCGGGGCGATGATGTCGGCCACCGGGGACCACACCCGGGCCCTGGAGTTCTACGAGCGGGCGCTGCAGGCCGATCCGCGCGACCAGGACGCCCTCAAGGCGCGCAAGAACCTGGCGGCGGAGATCTCCCTGACCCAGGGCAACCTGGACACGGCCAGCCACAGCCGGGAGCGCCTGGCCGACGCCGACCAGACCCGGGTGCTGGAGCGCCAGAAGCGCCTGCACCTGTCGGACGACGAGCTGCGCGACGAGCTGCGGCGCCTCGAGGACCGCTTCGCGGACAACCCCTCGGACCCGGCGCTGATGGTGCAGATGGCCGAGATGCACGAGAAGCTCGGGGATCCGGAGGCGGCCTGGGACCTGATCGATCGGGCCA
Organism: Engelhardtia mirabilis; assembly: GCF_007748095.1. Taxonomy (NCBI): domain Bacteria; kingdom Pseudomonadati; phylum Planctomycetota; class Planctomycetia; genus Engelhardtia; species Engelhardtia mirabilis. The sequence continues at coordinate 6,229,829 of NZ_CP036287.1, read as the reverse complement.
AGGACTACCGCCGCGACGACTTCGACCTGGTCAGTCGGGCCGGCGACCTGCGCTCGAAGGTGCTCAAGCGCCAGATGAGCGCGGCGGACAAGGACGGCGACGCCACCCGGGCGGCCGAGCTGGAGGCCGAGTTGGAGGCCCACGAACTCGAGGACCTGCGGGCCCGCACGGCCTTGCGCCCCGGCGACGCGACCCTGCGCCTGGGCCTGGCCCGGCGGCTGCTGCGGTCGGGGGATCCCGACGGGGCCCTGGCCGAGCTCCAGAAGGCCCAGGACGACCCCCGTCTGCGGCGCGAGGTGCCCGAGGTCAAGGCGCGCTGCTTCCTGGCCAAGGACTTCCCCGACCTGGCCGCCAAGGAGTTCCAGAAGGCGCTCGAAGGGCTCAAGGACAGCGAGGAGCGAGCCAAGGACATCCTGTACACTCTGGGGCTCCTCGCCGAGCGCCAAGGTGACCGCGAGACCGCCCGCGTCTGGTTCGCGAGGGTCTTCGAGGTCGACATCGGCTTCCGCGAGGTCGGCCAGAAGATGGAGTCCCTGCGCTAGGGGCTCCGGCCGCGACAGATCCACTTCCGCTTCCCGCGCATCGGGAGGCGTAGCCAAGACAGCAACCTGAGGGCCCGCCTCGACGGCGCCCCGACCCACACCCCATGCCGAACACCGCACAAGCCAAGAAGCGCCACCGTCAGGACGAGGAGCGTCGCCTTCGCAACAAGACCCTGCGCACCCGCATGCGCACGGCGATGAAGAAGGTGCTGGTCGCCGAGTCGCAGGAAGCCGGCAACGAAGCCATGCGCGCTGCGGCCAAGCAGATCGACAAGGCCGCCAAGCAGCACATCATCCACGCCAACTCGGCGGCGCGCTACAAGAGCCGCCTCGCCAAGCGCGTCGCGACGATCGAAGCCTGAGCGGATCGGGAGCCCCGAGACCCTCCAGTTCCATGGCCAGCTCGTTCGAGTCCAGCGACAACCAATCGCACCAGCACCTGAAGCCCCTGCGCGTCCCGAGCCTCAAGGACGGGATCTACGCCACGGCGAAGGAGCTGGTGGAGGATCTCCCCGGGTGGAGCCTGATGTCGGAGGACGAGGCCAATGGGGTGCTCAACTGCGAGCGCAAGGCCCGCCCCTTGAGCGGCAACTCGCGGGTGACCATCAAGGTCGAGGGGCCGGAGGGCGTGCCTTCGACGACGGTGACCCTGCGCTCTGAGTCCGACGGGGGCCTGCGCAAGTGCGACAAGGCCAACATCGTCGAGTTCATGAAGCTGCTGCACCGACGCGTGGTCTGAACGATCCGGGCGTCCGGTTGGGCGTACGGTGGCGTGGGCGTACGGTGGCGGGACCATTTGGCCCACGCCACCGTACGCCCAACCGGACGCCCAGCCACCGGACGGCTCAGTGCTCGTCCAAGCGCTCGTAGCGGAAGAACACCTCCAGCGACAGCACGCTGATCGCTGTGGCGTAGACCCGCCCGCCGTCCTCGCCCCAGGGTCCGATCGGATCGAAGGACCCTTCGAAGCAAGCGGGTGACTGGCGCTGGGCCGGCAGCAGGGTGTCGACCAGGGCCTTCTCCCAGCGCTTCCAAGCCGACGGGTGGCTCCCGCCCAGTTGGAACAGGGCGTAGCTGGCGTAGTACCAGTAGTAGAGGTCGACGCCGGCGCCGTCCTCGGTCCAATGGGGCGGCAGGGCGAGCAGCAACTCGACGCCTCGATCGATCGCTTCGCGCGAATGGTCTGTCGCGGCCAAGGGCTGGTCGAGGGCGTCGGAGGCGAAGGCGCGCGTGAGCAGGCCCGCCGCGGTCATCGCTTCGCTGAGCTCCGCCGGGTAGACGTCGATCAAGTGCTTCGGTCGCGCCACACCCTCGCCCGGTTGCATGTAGCCGGTGCGGCCGGTGGCCGGGTCGGTGACCTCGTCGATCCACCCCAGGGCGTCGCGGAACGCGGCCGGATCGGTGGCGAGCCCCGCCTTGCGCGCGGCCGACAGGGCCAGGACCATCCAACCGGTGACCGACGTGTCGGCCGTGCCGTCGGGCGGGTACTGGTAGCGCCAGCCGGTGTAGGCCGAGCGCGCGCGCTGGGCGAAGTCGATCGCGCTCTGCGCCGCGCGCCCGCGCATGGGCGCCGGCGCCATGGCCTGCGCCTCGCACAGGGCGAGGGTCGCGATCGCGTGGTCGTAGATCGAATTCGAGCTGACGGCGACACCGATCCGACCGGAGTCGGTGTCCTGACTGCGCCGCAGCCAGGCCAGGCCGCGGCGAATGTTGTCGGCGTAGTCGCCGCTCTCCGGAGTGTCGCCCCAGCCCATGAAGGCCAGCACGGCGAGGCCGGTCAGGCCCACGTCGTGCAGGGGCGATCCTTCACCGTCGGCCGGGGGTCCACCGCGGTCGCACTGGTAGGCGAAGTCGTCGCCGTCCCAGTGGCCGTCGGGGGACTGGTGCTCGGCCAGCCACTCGAGGCCGAGTGCGATCGACGTCAGCACGGGTCCTGGGGTCTGCGGCCTGCGACCGGGGCGGCCGACAGCTCCGCCGCCGCCCAACCCCCCGCCGGGGCCGATCCCGATCACGGCGTTGTTGTTGTTCGACGGCGCGAAGGGCGCTTCGAACGGGTCGTCGGATTCCGCCGGGTCCTCGGAGATCGCGTCGACGTCGCTGACGTTCTCGACGACCTGCACCGGATCTTCGATCGGCACGGGGATCTTCTCGATGATCTCCTCGACCTCCGGTTCGACGAAGACTTCGTCGGGCGGATCGATGCGCGCGTTGAGGATCGGAACCTCTTGGCTCTGCATCGCGCTCCAGGGGATCGCCGCGAGCATGAAGTACAACACCAGGTGCATCGCGAAGGAGATCGCGAGCCACGGGGCCCGCTCCATCCAGTCGTAGAGCACGTCGTGGAACGAGTCTTCGGGCTCGTAGGCCCGGATCGAGCTCGCGCCCATTGCATCGACGCCACGTGTCGAACGCTGCACCATCGCAGCCCTCCGTGATTCGGATTCCTGGCGTCCGCACCGCGCGCCTTGTGCGCGCGGCGCCGGTGCGCCTCGAATCGAGGAGAAAGCCGCGGTTCCTGTCTCGTGCAGTACGGAACGGGCGATCGCCCGACAGGTTCAATCTCGATCGAGCGGCTCGTTCCCGGCGCGCGCTTCGATCGCGAGCAGCGCCAGGGCGGTGGCCTCGACGCGGCCGCCGTCGAGCCCGGCCACGGGTGGAAAGGATCCGCCGATGCAACCGGAGAGCGAGCCGCGCGTCTCGAGGATCGCGGCGTCGAGGGCGCGCTCCAAGGGCTGCCGCGCCGCGTCGTCGAGCTCGCGCAGAAGCCACGCCGCACACCAGCGCTCGGCCGGATCGGCGACCAGGGGTTGCAGGCCTTCGGGCGTCAGTCCGGCCGCGATCGCGGCGCGCCGGCCATCGATCTCGGCGCCGGCGGGCAACAGGCGCAGGCCCAGGGCGACAGCCATCGGTCGCAGTTCGGCGCCCTCGGCGCCCTCGGCGCCCTCGGCGCGGAGGCTGGCGACCATCGCTCCGACGGCGTCGGCCGGGACGGTGAATTCGGCGTCGCGCAGGATCGCCACGACCGGCGGCAGCCAACGGATCGCGCCGGCCGGCAGATCGCGCTCGGTGCGAGCCCTATCGGTGGCTGCGACCGGGCGGCCCTGCGCCGAGCCTCCCTCGCCGGCTGCTCGGTCGCCGTCGGCGCGCGAGCCCTCGACCGCGGTGACCAGATGCTCGACCGCAGCCCGACAGGAGGGGGCCAGGATCGGATCGCGGGTCAGGGCGCAGGCGTCGCACAGGGCCGCGGTGGCGAGGGCGTGGGTCTCGAGGGCGAGGGCCGGCGGGACGGGCGCGATCTCGAGACCCGGGGCGGTCTCCGCGCGGCCGATGGCTCCGCTCTCGGCGTCCTGCTGCCGTCGCAAGAAGGCGACGCCGGCGCGCACCGCGTCCGCGTGCTCGCCGTCGCGCAGGGACTGGGCGCCGCCGGTCAGGGCCAAGAGGGCCAGGGCCGTGGCCCGCACATCGCCATCTTTCGGGCCGGGGCCACCGCAGGGCTCGTCCGCACACAGGCTGCCGAAGCCGTCGGCGTCCCAGGCCCCGTCGGGGCGCTGGTGACGGGCCAACCAGTCCAGGCCGCGGTCCACCGCCGCGCACGTCTTGCGTGGCAGCCGGTCCAGGGCGCCGGTCCGGCGCTTCAACTCGCCGCTGGTTCCGAGCCCCAGGACTCCGGTCTGCCCACCTCCGGTGTCTGGCTCCTGGGGCGGGCCCGCGGCGAGTGCGGAGCCGGGGACGAGCAACAGCAGCGTGGCGGCGACGAAGTGCGAGCGGATCGTGACCATGGCGCGAGTCTAAGGCCGGCTGCCGATCCGCGCAGGCGCGCCGAACGGACGAGGCCCGCCGGTCCGGGGACCGGCGGGCCTCGCCTGGGCACTCGCTCAGCGCGTGGATGATCGCGCGGATCAGCGCGAGCCGAGCACCTTGCCGTAGCGGAAGTACACCTCGAGGCACAGCACGCCGATGGCGGTGGAGTACACGCGTCCACCCTCGTGACCCCAGGGGCCGATCGGGTCCCAGCTACCCTCGAAGCAGGGCGGCGAGGTGCGCTGGCTGGGCAGCAGGGCATCGGACAGGGCCTTCTCCCACTTGGTCCAGGCGCTGCTGTACTGCTCCGACAGTTGGTACAGGGCGTAGCTAGCGTAGTACCAGTAGTACATGTCGTTGAGGGAGCCGTCCTCGCTCCACTCCGGCAGGTGCTCCATCATCAACTCGATGCCGCGCTCGACGAGCTCCTTCTGGCGGTCGTCGTCCTTGATCGGCTCATTGAGGATGTTGGCGATGAACACGCGGCACAGCACCGACACGGCGGTCAGGGCTTCGGTGTACTCGGCCTTGTAGAACTCCTGCAGGTGGCGCGGACGCGCGCTGCCCTCACCGATCTGGGTGTAGCCGGTGCGGCCGGTGGTGGGGTCGGTGACCTCGTCGAACCACGAGAGCGAGCCGCGGTAAGCGTCCGTCTCCACGTTCAACTTGGCGTCCTGGGCGGCCGACAGGGCGAACACCATCCAGCCGGTCACCGACGTGTCGTTGGTGTTGTCCGGCGGGACCTGGTAGCGCCAGGCCGAGTAGGGGTTGCGCGCGCGGTGGATGTAGTTGACCGCGTTCTGCGCCGACTTCTTCAGGATCGGGTTCGGCGCGCCGTACTGGGCCTCGCACAGGGCCAGGGCGGCGATGGCGTGGTTGTAGATGAAGTTGCTGGCGGTCTGCTCGCCGATCAGGCCGGTCGAGCGATCCTGCTGCTTCTGCAGCCAGGAGATCCCGGAGCGGATCGTCTCGTGGTACTGACCGTCGTTCATCGTGTCCCCGAAGCCGAGGAACGCGAGCAGGGCCAGGCCGGTCAGGCCGACGTCGTGCAGAGCCGAGCCCTCACCGTCCGAGTAGGGCGGTTCCTTGTCGCACTCGACCGGGAAGTCGTCGGCGTCCCAGTGGCCGTCCTCGCTCTGGTGGTCCTTGAGCCACTCGAGCCCGGCCAGGAGGGCCTTCTCGACGCCCTTGCCGACCTTCTTGCGACCCGAGCGACGCCCGCCCGTCTTGCCGCCACCGCCACCGGCGCCACCGCCGATACCGATCACGTCGTTGAACTGGTTCGAGTCGAAGGGGCTCTCGGGGAGGTCCGAATCGAGGTCTTCCGAGACGTCGTCGGTCTCCTCGACCACCTCGGAGTCCTGGATGATCGGCTCCTCGATGATCTCCTCTTCGATCTCCTCGATCTCCTCCTCCTCGGGCTCCTCGAAGATCTCCTCCGGCGGGGTGATGATGTCGGCCTGGAGGATGACCTCTTCCTTCTTGCTCATCTCGTCCCACGGGATCGCGGCGAGGATGAAGTAGAAGACGATGTGGGCCGCGAACGAGATCGCCAGCCACGGAGCGCGCCCCATCCAGTCGTACAGAACGTCGTTGAACGTCTGCTCCTCCTCCCAGGGCTTGGGAAGGGTCGTCTCGACGTGGATGTGGCTGTAGTCCTGTTGGCTCATGACCGGTGGGTGGGGGCCGATTGCTGGGGCGAGGCCGGTAACGGGGAGGGCTGGGTCTCGGACGGGCTGGTCTCGGGCGGGCTGGTCTCGGGCGGGTCGGGTCTCGGGCGGGTCGGGTCTCAGGCCGCGACGCTGACCGAGTCAGTGGGGACGGCCCGGCGATGGGGGGTCTGGACGAGGAGGTCTGGACGAGGAGGTCTGGACGGGGAGGTCTGGACGGGGGGGGGCCTAATCGGACGTTAGGACCGAGCCGGCTGGCTGAACCGTCTGGTCCAGCCCTTTCGACCCGCATCCTTGGGCGCCCTTTCGCCGCTCCTCCGGTTCCGGCCACCCTCGGAGCTGGCCCGACTCGGAGTGATCCGGACGGATCCCCCCTCGACGTTCGGACCCAACGGTCGGCGGTTCGAGGGGTTCAGAGTATAGCGGCGAGAATTTCGCCTGCCTCCCCCTGACCCCCTCGGAGGGACCCGGGAATGGGGTTCACCGGCCCTGCGGACGGGCCGGCGGCTGGATCATCGGGTGGATCCAGGAGTAGGAGTTGCGGGCCAGCTCCAGGCGCCGAATCTCGAGCAGGCGCTGCTCGCGTTGCTCGGTGACCTGGTCCCGCAGCTTGCGCTGCAGGGTCGGCGTGCGGAACTCGGGCGGCGGTTCGCCCTCCTGGCGCTCCAACAGGCGCACGATCTGCACGCCGTTGATCCCACCGGTGCGGTCCACCAGGGGCAGGGCCTCGGAGATCGCGCCCGGCGTCGCGCCCTCGATGAAGGTCTTGAGGGCCGGGATCAAGGCGGGCACGGGCACGTTCTCGACCACCCCGTCGGTCTCCCGGTGGGCGGCGCTGTACAGGTCGACCATCTCGCGGAAGCTGGCGCCGGCCTCGAGCTCGTCGAAGATCTGGGCCGCCATGGCCTCCGAGTTCTCCTGGCCGCCGGTGGCGCTGTTGTTCAGCTCGAGCACCTGCAGGGTCACCGTCTCGGGCCGCGACAGGGTGTCCTTGGCCAGTCGGTAGACCGTCCGTAGCTCCCCAGGTCGGATGAACCTGTCCACCTCCGGCCGCCCCCCGGCGTAGTTCTCGTCGCCCACCACGTAGGCCTCCCACTGGCCGCGGTAGAGCTGGTCGCGGGTGGCGCGCTCCATGTCCAGGGGGTCGATGCCGGAGGCCTCGAGGGCGTCGCGGTAGCCGACGACCCCGCGGGCGTCCTCTTCCATCTCGCGCCGGTAGCGCACCTGGGCCTCGACCATCTCGGCCGGGACCTCCAGCTCCTCGCCGGCCTGGGCCGTGAGCAGGGCCATGACCTCCGAGCGCATGACCTCGAAGCGCAGCTCCTGCTCCTGCTCGAGGGTGGCCACCGGGTTCTGGGCCTTGGCCATCTGGACCGAGCGGTCCCACTGCTGGCGGGTGATGACGCGGTCCCCGGCCACGGCCAGGACACCGTCGACGGCGATCCACTCTGCGCCCTGGGCGGCGGCACCGGGTGCCACCGGCGGTCCGGCGGTCTGGAGCACGAGCAGCAGGCTGGCGGCGATCATGGGCGCCATCTTCGCCCGTCCACCGGGCGTGCCGCAACAGGCTCGCCGCCCGCGCGGTCGGCCACCGGGTCCCGTCCGGGACCGCGACGCCGACCGAAGCCCGTGCGCTACGGCAGGTACTGGGCCGCGAGGGCGTTCGAGATCTCGATCAGCTCGGGCAGGGCCAGGTCCACCGCTAGGCCCTGCAGGTAGAGGGTCAACGGGACCGCGACCGTGCTGGTCAGGCCGGGCAACTCGAAGTTCCCCGCTGCATCGGCGTTGCCCACGATCAAGAGCACGTTGGGGACCGTCACGAGCGTGCCCCCGAAGATCGGGATCGGATTGGTGACCAGGGAGCCGACGAGCCAGACCGGCGCGCCCGGGTCGGCGCCCGCGAGCACCAGGTCGGCGCTCCCGCCCGGCGCGAGCGGATCGCCGCACAGGTTCAGGCTGAGGTCGCCGGGCCCCTGAAAGCCCAGGTCCTGTTGGCACACAGTGCAGTTCGCGCGGTAGACGAGGAAGTCGTCCAGCCCGGCTTCGACGGTCGTGTCGAAGGAGTCCTTGGCCACGAAGCGCACCTGCACCTGGGCCGTGGGTGCGACGAAGTCGGAGACCAGGAACTGGTGCGGATGCCAGCCGCCCGTGGCCTGCTCGCCGAAGGGACCCACGGTCTCGACCGCAACCCAGCTCTGGCCGCCGTCGTCGGTGATGTCCACCTGGAACGAATCGAGGCCCGGGGCGATGGCCGCGATGTTGTGGTACCAGCGCTCGTAGCGAACGATCGCGTCGCCGGCGGACAGGTCGATGAGCGGCGAGACCAGGGTCGTCACCCCGCCGTCCACGTCGCTCGCGAAGGCCTCGCCCCCGGCGTGGGGTTCGGTGATCCAAGCGAGGGTGCCCGCCTTCGAGTGGTCCTCGTAGGCCTCGGCGTAGCTACCCACCGGCGCGGCGCGCACCCACAGACCGGCGCTCGCGGTGTCGGTTGCGAGGCCACCGGTCCAGCCCTTGTCGGTCTCGAAGTCGTCTTCGAAGACGACCTCCACGTGCGCGACGGGCGGGGTGAAGACCGGGCTGCTCGCTGCACCACAACCCGTGTCGGTGTAGCCGACGAAGAACTCCGGCGCCGTGCCGCAGGGCGCGGGCGGCAGGTCCGCGCTCCACAGGCCGCCGCCGAGGTCGGTCATCGCGAGCTGCTGGAACGGATCGGCGGGTGCGAAGCGCCAGGAGAGCTCCACGGGGCCCACGGGGGTGCCGCCGACCCGGGCCACGATCGGCGTCGACGCGCTCGGATCCCAGGCCAGGGGCGGCTCGACCACGACGCCCGACGCCAGGGGCAGGCAGTGGACGATCTCGTCCAGCAGGTACTCGCGCACCAGCGGGTGGAAGGCCAGTTGGATGTTCGAGATACCCCCGGGGCAGAGGTGGCAGTAGCTCATCAGCGTGCCGCTCGAGCTGCACACCGACGGGCAGTCGTCGATGATCGGTTGCCAGGCGAAGGTGTGGTGCGCGCCGAAGCTGTGTCCGATCTCGTGGGAGGTCGCGGTGAAGTCCCAGTTGAAGGGGCCGACCGCCACCGGGAAGCTCGTGGAGCCGTCGTGGTTGGCGGTCACGCCGAATGGGTAGGCGCCGGACTCCTCGCAGAGCACGTCGATGAAGGCCACGCCGCCGTCCAGGAAAGCACCGGAGAGCAGGTGCCCGAGCCGCGCGCCGCCGGGGATCGCGCCCTCCCAGGCGGCCTTGACCTCGAACAGGTAGTCGAGGACCGCGAAGCCGGTCTCGGGGGTGCTCCACGGATCGGCCGGGGTCGTGTAGAGCTGCAGGTACGGGAAGGTCAGCAGCACGCCGAGCTCGCTCTCGTACAGGTCCGAGATGGCCCCCAGCAGCGACGTCGTGTAGGCCACCTGGGCGGGGACGCTGCCGCCGAAGAGCTGGTTGTGTTCGAAATCGGTCTCGAGCGCGATCGAGCAGGTGCGCAGCAGGCAGGGGCTGTCCGCGCTGGTGGAGACGTCCTTGGGCACCAAGGGCGGGGAACCGTGGCGTGCGGGTTCGGTGGCATTTCGCGGCGTACGTCCTGCGGCCTGCGTCGCGTCGTCCGCGTGGCAGGCGAAGTCGCTCTCGAAGCCGAACTCGGCCAGCTCCTCCTCGGACAGGATCCAGGTGGTCGAGCGAGACCAATCGCCGCCCTCCGCGGGCACGGGCAGGAGGTGCGTCAGCGTGCCGCCAGCGCGCACCCAGCCGCGCACGCCGTGGTTCGAGAAGCTCAGGGCCACGTCGGAGCCGGGATCCCCGTCGACCGTTCCGCGCCACAGGCTCAGGTCCAGCCCGGCGAGCACGTCGGGCGCCGGCTGACCATCGACGCGCAGACCGAGCTCGAGTCGATCGAGCCGGATCGACCGCAGGTTCACTCGAACGGTGCCGCCGTCCGCCAGGGGCACGCCGGACAGGCGCACGCGGTCGCGACCGACGAGCCCGCCGAGCGCGTCGAGGACCGGTCGGTACGCTTCGATCTCGGCGGTCGCGGGTTGCGGCGAGGGGGCGAGGGGAACGGCCCACTCGGCGAGCTGGGCCGCGCTGGAGATCGAAGCCAGGAAGACGGAAGAGAGCATGGTCGGTCGGGAAGTGGGGGAAGGAGGCGTCCGCGGGCGTCGCCGCGCCAGGGGCGCCCGCGGGATAGAGGCTAGCGCCGTGTCTCGATCGTTGAGGGACCGGCCCGCAGATCGCCGGCCCGCGTCGCGAGCGTCCGGGCGACCCCGCGCGCGCGGCCGGGGCGCCGGCGACGCGCGCGCAAGCTCCGCGTCGACTGGACCTTGCGAGCGCGTGGCCGCTGTTCCTCGTTTCCCTGTCCGTTCCGCAGTCCAGCCTCGATAGTCCCCTCGGTGCACCGGCCCCCGGGGCCGGGTCCGCGCCCGGACGACCTTGCTCGCCATCTGCACGAGGACCCAACGTGACCCTTCAAACGCAACGACTCGCCCAAGCTGCCCTCGCCTCGTCCGCCCTGCTGCTGGCGCCGTCGGCAGCGGGCGCCCAGACCACCCCCGCCTGTCCTGCGGTCCACGAGTTCCTCGGCCAGGGAACGACCGGCAGCGCCGGGATGCCGCGCCTCTCGAGCAGCGGCGCGCCCCTGATCGGGCAGCCGATCGCGTTCCGGGTGTCGCAGGGACCGGCCGGTGCCCTGGGGGCCCTGGTGATCGGACTCGATGCGGTGCCCTTGCCCTTGCCGGCCTTCGGCGCGACGGCCTACCCCACACCCTTCGTCGCGGTCCTGCCCGTGACCCTGGACGGCGCCGGCAGCTCGGCGCCCCTCGCGCCGATCGCCGCGATCCCCGCGAGCTTCTGTGGACAGCAGGTGGTGGGACAGTCGGTGCTCCTCGATCCCGCCGCCACCGGCGGCTTCGCCTTCACCCGGGCCGTGCGACTCGTCTTCGGCGAGGGCGACCTGCCCCTGTTCCCGGGGCGCCAGGCCGGCGAGGGCAGTCGCGCCGCGGTCGGCGACCTGAACGCCGACGGGATCGACGACCTGGTCGTGATCGATGACTTCGCGCGGGTCGTGCCCCTGCTCGGGGTGGGCGACGGCCGCTTCGTGGCCCAAGCCGCGATCGACGCCCCCGACGTGTCGTCGATCGAGGTCGGCGAGCTCACCGGGGACGCAATCCCCGACCTGATCCTGACCTTCTTCTTCACCGACCACGCGTGGATCCTGCCGGGCACGGGTGGCGGTGGCTTCGCCGCCCAGCAGGTCGTCAGTGGCCTGGGGACTGTCTACGACAGCGCCGTCGCGGACTTCTCCGGCGACGGGATCACCGACCTGGTTCTGGCATCCGGACAAGGTCTGACGATCCACATCGGCCTGGGTGGCGGCCAGCTCCTGGCGCCGTCGAGCCCGGCCGTGCCCGGACTGATCGGGTCCATGCAGGTGGGAGACCTCAACGGCGACGGCCTGCCGGACCTCGTCACCGGCGGATCGGCCGAGATCACGTCCATCGTGAACCAGGGTGGCGGCGCCTTCACGGTGGCGGAGACCTTCAACTTGCCGACCGGCTACGAGGCCTGGGCCGCGGTTGCGCTGAGCGACGTGGACCAGGACGGCGTGCTGGACCTGGCGGTAACGGGAAGCGTCTACATCCAGGTGCGTCGGGGCAACGGCGACGGGACCTTCTCGGCACCCGTCGACGTGTACGGCGGGCCCTTCCTCCGCGACATCGTCGCCGTCGACCTGGGTGGTGACGGGATCGACGACCTCGTGGTCGCCTCGGCCAGCGACTTCGTCGGCGTCAACTACCTGACCGGCCTCGGCGGCGGGAGCTTCGCGGCGCCCGTGGCCGTCGGCACCGGCAACACGAGCTCGGTCTCGATCGGCGACTTCAACGAGGACGGCGTGCCGGACGTGGCCGCGTCGATCGATGCAGCGCTCGCGACCTCGCTCTACCTCGGCGACGGCTCGGGCGGCCTCGAGCCTACGATCAACGTGGCTGTTGGCTACGACCCCGGGGCCGTGGTCCCCGCGGACCTGGACGGCGACGGTGACATCGATCTGGCGGCCGTCAACCTGCTCTCGGGGACCTTGACCGTGGTCCTGCGTCAGAGCGACGGGAGCTTCGGCCCGCCGTCGCAGTACTTCGCGGGTGGACGCGGTGACGACCTGGTCGCGGGCGACCTCGACGGTGATGGGGACCTCGACCTGATCGTGGCCAGCTCCAACACCAGCCAGGCGTCGGTCTTCCTGGGCCTGGGGGACGGGACCTTCCAATCGCCGGTGGCCTATGCCGCCGGCCTTGCGCCCTGCTCCCTGGCCCTGGCCGACTTCGACCAGGACGGGGCGCTGGACGTGGTGGCCTCGAGCTGCGCGCTCGGCACCTTCGCCTACCTGCGCGGCGTCGGCGACGGAACGCTGCAGTCGCCCGCGTACAAGCAGGGTGGCGGGAACAGCTCCAAGATCGCCGCGGGCGACTACGACGGCGACGGCAAGCCCGACGCGCTGGTCTGCGTTCCGAGCGGCGCCGGCGTGGCCCTGGTTCGGGGACTGGGCAACGGCAACTTCGCGCCGGCGGTGTGGCTCGACCCGGGCTCGGCGGCCCGGTCGGCGCAAGTGGCCGACCTGGACCTGGATGGTGTCGGCGATCTCGCCGTGTCCACCGCCGGGGGAGTGGCCGTGATGCTGGGCACGGGCGGCGGCGCCTTCTCCGCGCCCGTCGCCTTCGACATGCCCGGCGGGCTCGAGCACTTGACCCCCGCCCTGGACATCGACGGGGACGGTCTGCCGGACCTCGCCGCTTGCAGCTACGCCGAGGACGCGGCCTTCGTGTTCCTCGGCTCGGGGGATGGCGCCCTGTTCGACGCCCCCATGCGGTTCGCGCTGGGAGAGCTGCCCCGCGACCTGGCCCTCGCGGACGTCGACGGCGACGGGCGCCCGGACCTGGTGAGCGCGGACTTCGGCGCCGATTCCATCAGCGTCCTGACCAACCAACGCTGAGTCGGCGATGGCCGTCGAGCCCGCGCCACACGTGGTCGGACTACACTGGCGGCCCATGGAGCAGCGTACCCGCGCGAGCCTCTTGTCGCGGGTACGCGACTGCGCAGACGACCTCGCCTGGAGTGAGTTCGATGTCACGTACCGGGAGTTGATCGTGCGCTACGCGCGCCGGCGCGGTCTGCAGGTCAGCGACGCGGAGGACGTCCGCCAGGCGGTGATGATGCGCCTGGCGGAGCGGTTGCGTAGCTTTCGCTACGACTCGGGCCAGGGGCGCTTCCGCGATTACCTGAGGCGCTGCGTGCGCAACGAGGTCGCTCGCTTGTACGGGCGCCGGTCCGGCTCCGATGCGGTGCCGATCGACGAGCTGGCGGCCGGTGCGGAGGACGTCGACGACCTGTGGGAGGCGGAGTGGCGCGCTCACCACCTGCGCCTGGCCATGGCCAAGGCTCGAGCCGCGTTCGAGGAGAGCTCGATCGCTACCTTCGAGCGGCTGCTCGCCGGGGAGTCGCCAGAGGCCATTGCGACGGGCCAAGCCACCACCGTGGACGCCGTGTACAAGGTCCGCACGCGGCTGCGGAGCTTCCTGCGGGAACGCATCGCGGAGCAGTTGAGCGAGGAGGAGGACGGCGATGGTCGGTCGTGATCGGGAGAGCGATCTCGCGGGCTTCGGCCTCGGCAGCGACGAGAGCGACGACGCCTGGCTGGCGCAGCTGGCCCTGGCCCTCGAGCCCCTCGAGCTGGGCCCTCTCGGCGAGTACGAGATCGTCGAGGAGGTGGCCCGCGGCGGCCAGGGCGTGGTCTACCGCGCGCTGCAGTCGAGTACCGGTCGCCAGCTCGCGATCAAGCGCCTGGTCGACGGGCGCTTCGCGGGCTCGGGGGCCCTGCGTCGCTTCGAGCGCGAGATCGAGGCGGCAGCACGGTTGCGCCACCCGGGCATCGTCACGGTGCTGGGCTACGACCACGTGGACGGGGTGCCCCTGCTGGCGATGGCCTGGGTCGACGGGGTGCGGCTCGATCGCTGGCGGCAGGCTCGCGAATGGCCCGCGGACCTGCGCCGTGTGCTGCGCTGCTTCCTGCGCGTTTGCGAGGCCGTGGAGCACGCCCACCGGGGGGGTGTGCTGCACCTGGACCTGAAGCCCTCGAACATCCTCGTGGACCAGGACGACCAGCCGGTCGTGCTGGACTTCGGCCTGGCCCTGGTCGACCGCGGCGAGTCGACGGGCGCGGTCAGTCAGACCGGCGGCGGGCAGTTCCTGGGCACCGTCGACTACGCCTCGCCGGAGCAACTGCGCGGCGTGCGCGCCGGGCTGGACGCGCGCAGCGACGTCTATTCGCTGGGCGTGCTGCTCCATGAGCTGGTCGGCGGTGAGCTGCCCTTCGACTTCCGAGCGGGCGTGGGCCCGGCCCTGGCGAGTCAGGCCAGCGGGCACTTCCGGCGACTGGCGTCCCGCGACCTGGGCCTGCCGCGCCTTCTGACCCGCGAGCTCGACGCGATCGTCGCCCAGGCCCTGGCCCCGCGGCCGGCGGAGCGCTACGCGGGCGTGGCTGCGCTGACCGACGACATCCGCCGGGTCCTCGACGGTCGGCCCGTCTCGGCGCACCCGCCGAGCGCCCTCTACGACCTCCGCAAGTTCGCGAGCCTGCACCGGGCGGCCTGTGCTTGGGCGCTGGTGGCTCTCGTCTCGGTCGTCGTCTCCGGCACGCTGGTCGCGCTGCAGAACCTGGAGCTCGAACGCGAACGCACCCGCGAGGCCCGGGCCCGAGCTGTCGCCGAGCAGGCGGAGACCCGGGCCATGGAGTCGGCTGCCGCCAGGCTGGAGGTGATGCAGTTCCTGTTCGTCGAGCTGTTCGAGGGCCACTTGGCCAGTGATGCGGGAGGCGGCCTGACCATCGCCGAGCTGATCGATGCCGCCGCGGCTGCCGCGGGTCAGCGCTTCGGCGATCGCCCGCTGGTGGAGGCCGAGCTGCGCGGCGTGCTGTCCACGGCCAATCGCACCATCGGTCGCTTCGACCTGGCCGAGCAGGACCTGCGCCGGGCGATCGAGCTGCTCGAGTCCCAGGGGGGGCGGGACGATACGGCCGAGACTCGCGCGGCCCTGGCTTCCCTGGGGGTAGGCCTGGCAATCACCCTCGGCAAGCAGGGGCGACTGGACGAGGCGCGGGAGCTGTTGGAGCCGCTCCTGCAGGAGCGCGAGATCCTGACCACGACGGATCAGTGCAAGGCGCTCAACGTCCTGGGGCAGGTGTACGTCTACTCGCAGGACAAGCAGCTGGCGATCGACCTGCACCGTGAGGCGCTCCAGATCGCCCGCGCAGCCGATCTGGAGCTCGACCTCGTGCAGGCGTTGACCGGGCTCGGCGCGGCCCTGGCCCAGTCGGGTCGCTACGACGAGGCGCGCGCCGCCTACGAGGAGGGCCTCGCGCGGGCCCGTGCGCGCTGCGGCGACAACTGCACCCGGGTGGGCTACCTGTGCGGGCTCCTCGGTGATCTGCTGCAGTTCCAGGGTCAGCTGGAGCCGGCGCTCGAGCTGGCCCGGGAGTCCCTGGACACGGCCCTCGGCGTTCACGGCCGGGAGCACCCGGAGTCGGTCGCGGGTCTCGGGGACGTGGGGGAGCTGCTCAGCCAGATGGGTCGTCTCGACGAGGCCGAGGTGCTGCTCGCCGACGCCGTGGCCCTGTCGGAGGTGGTGCGCGGCCCCGAAGCGCTGGTGACCGACATCCATCGCTTGAGGTGCATCAGGAACCAACTGCGGATGGGGCGCATCGAGTCGCACCTCGACGAGATCGCGCGCATCCGCGAGCGCTTCGACCTGGCCGGCGCGCGCCTGGGCCGCTGGCCCGCCCGCGCCCAGGACACCCACCTGGCCGCGCTCGCGAGCCTGGGGCGCGAGTCCGAGCTGGGGGCACTGCTCACAGAGGTCAGCTCCGCGCGTGGGACCGAGGGGCCCCTCGAGCTGCCCTACCAGGCCCTGCTAATGCAATCGCAGATCGAGCACGTGGCCGGTGGCCGCGAGTCCTCGCGCCGGCTGCTCGAGCAGGGGCTGGTGCAGTTCTCCCGCGAGGCGACGACCGACGCCGAGCGCCTCCTGTGGGAGCAGCGGCGCATAGCGGTCTTCTACCGCCAGCGTTCGGACGAGGAGTCGGCGCGCTGGGCCGAGCAGCTCGTGGCGGGCCTGATCGAAGAGCTCGGAGTCCGCCAGGAATCCTCGGGGGGCTGAGGCCGGCGATTCACAGCAGCAGCTTCTCGAGCCACGCCAAACCGGCCTCCGGCCCCTTCACATCACGGGGTAGCACCAAGAGCGCCACGCCCTGGCGCAGGGGGCGGATCTCGATCCCGTCGCGCGCGAAGGCACTCTCGAGCAGCACGCGGTCGGCGAACTCGAGCAGGTAGCAGTCCTCGCGCCAGGCCAGGCGTGTGACTTGGATCGGCAACAACGCGGCGCGCAGGCGGAAGACGCGCAGCAGCATGCGGGTCTCCGGGGGCACGCGGCCGAAGCGGTCGCGCAGCTCTTCCTGCACCGCAACGGCCTCGGCGGGCTCGTGGATCGAGTCCAGGCGCCGCAGCAGCTC
The DNA here is from genome assembly GCF_007748095.1 of Engelhardtia mirabilis. Lineage (NCBI taxonomy): Bacteria > Pseudomonadati > Planctomycetota > Planctomycetia > Engelhardtia > Engelhardtia mirabilis. The sequence goes on along the minus strand of NZ_CP036287.1, from coordinate 6,213,270 downwards.
GAGCCGGTCGTCCGAGGCAGGCACCCAGTCCTCGGGGATGTACGCGCGCACGCCCAGCTCGAGCTCGACGCTCTCGCCCGGGGCCAGGCCCACGTCCGCCGCGACGATGCTCTCGGTGGACAGGCTGCCGCTCTTGAGCATGTCGACGGTCTGCTTCAGCAAACGGCAGTACATGTCGTAGCCGATGGCCGCGATGTGCCCGGACTGCTCGGGGCCCAGGAGGTTGCCGGCGCCGCGGATCTCGAGGTCCTTCATCGAGATCTGGAAGCCCGCTCCCAGGTGGCTCAGCTCTTCGAGGGCCTTGAGCCGCTCCTTGGCGATGGCGCGCATGGGGCGCGTGCGATCCACCAAGAGGTAGCAGTAGGGTTTCTGCCCGCCGCGACCCACGCGGCCGCGCAACTGGTGCAGCTCGCCCAGGCCGAAGCGGTCGGCGTCGTCGATCAACATCGTGCCCGCGGCGGGGATGTCGATGCCGTTCTCGATGATCGTGGTGGCCACCAAGACGTCGACCTCGGCCAGCTCGAAGCGACCCATGACCCGCGCCAGCTCGCGCGCGCTCATCTGGCCGTGGCCGATGGCGAAGGTGCACTCGGGCACGAGCTGGCGCATCTCGTCCGCGAAGCCGTTGATCGTCGTCACGCGGTTGTGGAGGAAGAAGACCTGCCCGCCGCGCTCCTTCTCGCGCAGGATCGCGTCGCGGATCAGGCCCAGGTCATCGCGATTGCAGATCTTCGTCTCCACGTCGTGACGCCCCTCGGGCGGCACCGACAGGGCGCTGATGTCGCGCACGCCCGAGAGGGACATGTGGAGCGTGCGCGGGATCGGCGTGGCCGACAGGGCCAGCACGTCGACAGTCGCGCGCAGGGACTTGAAGTGCTCCTTGTGCTTGACGCCGAAGCGCTGCTCCTCGTCGATGATCACCAGCCCCAGGCGCTGGAAGCGCACGTCCTTGGACAGGATCCTGTGCGTGCCGATCAGGATGTCGACGCGGCCGGACTCCACGTCGGCGACGATGGTCTTGCCGGTCTTGCCGCTGTTGATGCGGCTGAGGGCCTCGACGCGCACGGGAAAGCCCGCCAGACGCCGGCGGAAGGAGCGCTCGTGCTGCCCCGCGAGCACGGTCGTGGGCACCAGCACCGCCACCTGTCCGCCCGCCGCCACCACGCGGAAGGCCGCGCGCACGGCCACCTCGGTCTTGCCGAAGCCCACGTCGCCGCAGAGCAGGCGATCCATCGGTCGCGTGCCGGTCAGGTCGGCGGTGATCTCCTTGTCGGCCGAGGCCTGGTCGATCGTGTCCGTGTAGGGGAAGGCGCGCAGCATGTCCTCCACGAGCTTGTCGTCGGAGTCCCAGGGCTCGCGCTTGCGCGTCTCGCGCACGGCCTGCAGCTCGAGCAGGTCGGCGGCCAGGTCCTGCAGGGCCTTCTCGACCTTGTCCTTGCGCTTGCGGAAGGCGCCGCTGCCGAGCTTGTCGAGCTTCGGCGCGGAGCCACCCGTGCCGATGTAGCGCTGCACCAGGTCGATGCGGCAGGCCGGCACGAAGACCGAGACCTCCTCGGCGAACTCGAGGTGCAGGTGGTCCTCTTCGCCGCCCGAGCGCGCCATGCGCTCGAGGCCCAGGTAGCGGGCCAGGCCGTGCACCGCGTGCACCACCAGGTCGCCGATCTTCAGCTCGAAGAACGAGCGTAGGGCGCGCACCCGGTGGGGGCGGTGCTCGGCCTTGACCCGTCGCGCGGAGCCGACCCCGGCCAGCTCGTGGTGGTTGACGCAGACGATGCCGGCGTCGGGCAGCTCGAAGCCCTTGGCGATCTCGCCCAGGCGCAGTTGCAGGCCGTCGATGTGACCGTGCTCCGCGAGCAGCGCCTCGAAGCGCTCGAGCTCGACCTCGCTCTTGCAGAACACGTGCAGCTCGCGGCCGGCGCGGGCCACCGACTGCAGGGCGCCGGGGGAGGCCGGCAGGCCCACCGCCAGGCGTTGAACCGTCTTCGCGTCGAAGTCGAGGCGCCCGGTGGGCAGGCTCTGCAACTGCAGCAACGGGTGCCGCGCCAGGACCTTGAGGAACTGCGCCAGCGCGTGGGAGTGTGACGTCGAGCGTCCGCGCAGGCCGCCGCGGCAGTCCTCGATCCGCAGGGGTTCGACCTCGACGAAGACGGCGGTGGGGGCCAGCAGCGCCGCCGGCGCCGCGCCGTGGCCGTCCTCGATGCCACCGACGTCGGCGGCCAGGCAGATCGCCGCGCGCTTCTGGTTCTCGATCGAGCGTTGGGTCTCGGGGTCGAAGGTCCGCAGGGACTCGACCTGGTCGTCGAACAGCTCGATCCGCAGGGGCACGTCGGCCGCGAAGGCGAAGACGTCGAGCACGTCGCCGCGCAGGCTGACCTCGCCCGGCGCCTCGGCCAGGGGCTCGCGGGTGTAGCCGGCGGCCACCAAACGCTCGAGTTGCGCCTCCACGTCGAGTTCTTGCCCCACGTGCAGGTGCAGGAACTGGCTTTCGAGCTGGGTCGCGTCGGGCAGGGGCTGCAGGATCGAGAGCTGGGAGGCGACGATCAGCCGCGGTCGGCGCTCCGGCGGTCCGGCCAGGGCCTGGGCCAGCTGCAGTCGCGCGCGCACGGCGCTGGCGTCCACGTCGCCCATCCGCTCGCTGTCGCGGGCGGGCAGGTGCAGCGGCTCGCAGCCAAAGGTGACGAGGTCGGCCGTGAAGGCTTCGGCCTCGGCCTCCGAGGAGGTCACCGCCAGCCACGGCCCCTGGTGGCGACCGAGGAGCTGCGACAGGACCAACGCCTGGGACGAGCCCCACAGGTTGCCCGCCGAGACCCCCTGATCGCGTTGCAGGGCGTCCACCAGGCGCGCGAACGTCGCCGTCGCCGCCAGCGCCGCGCCGATCGCCGCCCGATCGGCGACGGTGGACCCCGGGCTCACACGCCGCTCCCGTCGTCGAGCACCAGCAGCGCCTCGAGGGCGGCCCAGCGCTCGGCTTCCTTCCGGGTGCGCCCCCAGGCGCTGGGGAAGCGGTCGCCATCGATCTGGGCCGCGACCAGGAACGCGCGGGCGTGGGCCTGACCCCGCTCCGCCACCACGACGTAGGTCGGCGGCGATCCGGTGCGCGTCTGGGCCAGGTGCTGCAGGCGTTGCTTGGGTTCGGCGCCGCCGGGTTGGCGCGCGGCCACCCCCAGGGCCTCACCGAGGCTCTCGTCGACGAACTCGCGCGAGGCTTCGAGCCCGCCGTCGAGGTAGATCGCCCCCAGGATGGCTTCGTAAAGGTTGGCCAAGACCGAGCGCGGCAGGGTGCTGTCGCGCAGGCCGCGGCCGACCCGCGCCTCGCGGTCCAGGTCGAGGCTCTTGGCTGCAAGGGCCAGGCTCTGACGCGACACGACCATGGCCTTGCGCTCGGTCAGCTCGCCTTCGCTGGCCCGGGGGTCCACCTGGAACAGGTGTTCCGCCACCAGGAGGTCCAGGACTGCGTCTCCGAGGAATTCCAGGCGCTCGTTGTCCTCGCCCCCCGTGGACGACGCGTGGGTCAGGGCGAGCTCGAGCAGTCGGGGGTCGCGGAATCGATAGGGCGTACGAGCCATGGGCGCAGCGGGAGTATGGGCAGCCGGGCGGCGGGGAGGAAGTGCCCCTGGCGGGCCCAGGGCGTCGTCGTCCCGTCGACGCACGTGGCCCCCGCGCGGTGCTGGGTGCGGTACCCTTGCAACGCCGTGCCCGACGACCGCTCCGACTACACTGCGCGACCCCACGACCACTTGGTGGAGCCGATCTTCACGGCCCTCGAGGGCCGGGCCGGGTCGATCGAGGAGTCTTCCACCCAGACAGCCTCCAGCGGGTCCCAATCAGCCCCTGAGAGCTGGTGGAAGCGGCTGATCCTCGGCTTCCGCAGCCCGCGCCCCTGATCCGTCAACGGACGGCGCCGGGTGGGCTCGATGCCCGCCAGCCCCGTCCGCACCGAACCGGCGCCCGGCTCTCCCAGGCGCCTCGCCCATCGGGAGCCTCCGGCCGGGGTGTCTTTCGGTGGGCGCCTTCCACCCCTCCCCAGCGCTCGGACGGCCTGGGGAGGGGCAGCTTCAGGTTGATTCGGGCGGAACTCATGTGTCCGCAGGGTTTTCCCTGGGGGAATCCCCGCGAAGCCAGATTCCGGGCAGAATCGGGAGCGAGGGATCGCCCTAGTGAGTCCCCACCCAACCACCGACGGCCGCCGGCTCGCGGCCACAGTCCAACCTCGCCATGTCCAGCTACACCCGACCTCTGCTCGCCGCGGCTCTCGTGGCCTGTGCTCCGGCAGCCGCCTTGTCCCAGACCCTGCTCCAGGACCAGGCCGTTCACCTGGCGGTCGAGACCGCGACCGTGCCCGGCCTCGCGGCCGGCGAGACCTTCTCGAGCCTTGACTCGGCCGTCGTCGACGACAGCGGCAAGGTCCTGTTCCGCGGGCGCTTCGCCGGTGGGTCGGCGACCTCGACCACCGATCGCGCGCTGTTCTACGGCGACAGCCCCCAGTCCCTGACGCTGATCCTGCGCTCCGGTGATCCGGAGCCGTCGGGCACGATCCCCGGCGCGACCTTGAACAGCACCTCCGCCGGATTGAGCAGCTCGCAGCGCATCAGCGGCAACGGGACGATCCTCTTCGCCAGCCCGCTGAACGACGGTGGCGTGACGATCGACACGACCAACGACAGCGCCCTGTTCCTCGGTACCCCCGGTAACTTCCAGGTCCTGGCCCGCGAGGGCGATCCGGCCCCCGGCACCGTCGGCGCGACCTACAAGCAGAGCTTCTCGAGCCTCAGCCACCAGACGTCGGGCCTGAACGACAACGGCATCGCCTTCTTCAAGGCCAGCTTGCAAGGTGGCGACGTCGTCACGGGCGTCAACGAGAACGCCTGGTTCATCGGCACCCCCGGCAACGTCTCGATCGTGGCGCGCGAGGGCGATCCGGTGGGTGCGGGTCAGCTGATCGACCGGGTCAGCCCGGCCTTCATCTCCCAGATCAACGTGTCCGACCTGATGCTCTTCGACGTGAGCTACGTGATCGGTTCCGGCCCGGTGCCCGTGGCCGACTCGAACGACCGCGCCCTGCTGCTCTACATCCCCGGCGGCGGCAACGTCGAGTTGATCCGGGAGGGCGATCCGTCGCCCTATTCGAGCGTCGAGTACACCGAGCCCCTCGGCTTCAACTGGAACATCAGCACCAGCGGTAACGCCTTCAACGCGCAAGGCGAGGCGCTGCTCAACGCCGGCCTCAACGGAGGGCCCGGCGATTCGGCGTTGGTCAAGGTCTCCCTGCTCGGTGACGTCGGGATCATGCGCGTGGGCGATCCGGTCCCCGGTGTGCCCGGCGCGGTCTTCACCGGCTTCAACAACAGCACTCTGGCCCTGGGCCAGAACGGTACGGTCGCCTTCCAAGGCATCTTCTCGGGTCCTGGCATCGACGACTTCAACGACACCGGCATGTTCACCGGCCAGCCCGGTGCGATCGAGCTGATCGCCCGCGAAGGCGACGTCGCTCCCGGCACCGGCGGCCTCACCTGGCGCAGCCTGAACGGCATTTCTCACTACATGAACAACTTCGGCCAGATCGCCTTCGCGCCGTCGGTGACCGCCGATCCGCTGCTGGGGCCGGTGACCAGCGGCCAGTGGCACTGGGATCCGACGGACGGTCTGCGGATCGTCTACCTGGCCGACGGCAGCCTGCTCGACCTCGGCGGCGGTGTGGTAGAGAGCCCCACTAGCGGCGGCGGCGTCCAGTTCGGCAATGGTGGCGGTCGTCCGCTCAGCATGCAGGACGACGGCTCGGTGACCCTGCGTATGAACTACACGAACGGCCAAGGCAGCATCTCGAAGGTCCGCGCCCGGCGCCTCGCGGCCGCGCCGACCGAGGTTTCGGTCGCCGCCGGCGGGACGCACACCTTGCAGCTCAGTGCGGGCAGCAAGCGCGCCGGCCAGCTCTACTTCGTGCTCGGTAGCGCCTCGGGCACGGCGCCCGGACTGCCCCTCGACGGCCTCGTGCTGCCGCTCAACTTCGACGCCTTCCTGAACTACACCCTCACGTCGGCCAACGTCGCGCCCTTCTCGAACACGTTCGGGACGCTCGACGACCTGGGCCGCGCGGCCGCGACGGTCACCGTGCCGGCCGGAGCCACCTCCCTGGCGGGTGTCGGCCTCGACTTCGCCTACCTGACGATCGGCCTCAGCCCGCTGCCCTTCGTGTCGACGGTCAGCAACGCCACGCACCTCGACCTCGTCCCCTGACGCGCCAGGTGCGCTGCGGGCGCTCGGAACGGGTCCTCGGACCTCGCTCTGAGCGCCCGCTCGCCGTTCGGGCCGGGGCCGACAGAGTGCCGTCTGTGTCTGGAGGCGTGACCGCGGCGACGCGGTCGGGTAAAGCTGACAACACCGACGCGGTCCCGATGTCTGCGGTGGGCGAATCCCCGCCTCCAGCCCGCCCGCGCCGGAAGCGCCCCCAGGTCAACCTTGCGCTCCCTGCCGATCCTCATCCTGTTGCTGCTCGCCGGCGGCCTGCTTTGGGCCGTTCTGCCCGGGGAGCGGTACGTCGAGCCCAACCTGCCGATCGGGTCGACGGGGGTCGTGGAAGCGCCGGAGCCGGTGGAGGAGGAAGTCGAGTCCGAACAGGCCCAGGATCCCTTCGAGCTGCTCGAGGGCATCGTGGTCGACGGCGCCGGCGATCCGGTCGCCGGCGCGCAGATCACCCTGGCCATCGCACCCCTGGCAGGTTTCGCGGTGCTCGACGCCGCACTGTTCGACCGCCGGATCGAGATCACGGCCGCGAGCACCGATGAGGCCGGCCAATGGAGCGCGGCGGTGCGCGCCGCGCGCATCTACGAGGTCTGCGTCCGAGCGCCAGGCTTCGCGCCAGCGATCGTCGAGGAGGCCTATGGTGGTTCGACCCTGCGCACACGGCTGGGCCCGGGCGCCGCGGTCGAGTTCGTGCTCACTCGGGCCGAGGACGGGGCGCCCCTCGTCGGTGCGACGATCGATCTGTGGGTGCGGGACGGCAGGCTCCTGGCGAGCGGCGAGACCGACGACCAGGGGCGCTTCTCGGCGTCCCAGCTCCCCGGGGGCTGGGCCGTGGCGTCGATCGCCCACCCGGCCGTCGTCGGAGTCTCCCAGCGGCTGGTGGACTTGGCGGTGAACGAGACGCGGCGGGTCGACCAGGCCCTGGCTCCGGGGGTCGACGTGTTCGGGCGCATCACCGATGCCATCAGCGGAGAGGCGATCGCCGGCGCCGAGATCGCCGATGACTGGCGTTTCCGCGTGCCTACCACCAGCGACCGGAGCGGTGAGTACCGGCTGAGGGGCGTGGCCGCTCGGCCCCAGTCGGTGCTGCACGTGCGCGCGCCGGAGCACGGCAGTGCCCAGCGGGTGATTCCGCCAGCGGCACCGAATAGCGACGTACAGCTCGACTTCCAGTTGCGTCCCGCTCGCAGGGCCTTCGGGCGAGTCGTCGACGACGAAGGCCTGCCACTGGAGGGCGTGCTGGTCGTGGCCGTGGCGGCGGCGTCGGACATCGACGGAGTGCGAACCGATTGGGTCGACGCGACCACCGATCTGCGCGGCGTGTTCGAGTTCCAGCGGCTCGACCCCGACCTCGCCCACCAACTGCTGGTGCGGCACGAGGAGTTCGGCACGCGCGTGGTCGACTTTCCCGAGGACGAGTTCGAGCTGGAATCGGTCGACCTGTCGGTGATCGACCTGACGCGCGGATCGATCCTGCGCGGCCGCGTCGTCGATGGCGAGGGACGGCCTCGAGCGGGAGTCGAGGCTGTCTTGGCCGGCTACGACCAAGGGCGCGGGCTGCTGCGGCGCGACCTGGACGAGTCTCAGGGCAGCTACCTCACCTACGAGCGACGCGGCCACACCGACGGCGAGGGCCGCTTCCACTTCGGCGACCTCGCCGCGGGGACCTACCGTGTGTCGATCCGCGAGCCGGGCTCGAACCGCGGCTTCGAGCGCTCGGTGATCGTCCCGCGGGCGCGGGTCGTCGAGCACCTCGAGTTCGAGCTGCGGCGCGGTGATTCGATCGCCGGCGCGACCCGCGATGCGGCGGGTCGAGCCTTGGGTCAGGTGCTGGTCGAGGCCAGCTGGGCGGCACCCGTCGCCGAGACCGTGGCCCCGCCCGCGGCGCCCCGCCGACTTTGGGCCAGGACCGTGAGCGACCATCGCGGACGCTTCGAGCTGACCGGTCTCGACGCCGAGATGGTTGAGCTGACCACCTCTGTGGAGTTGCTGCCAGGCGAACTTCGAAGCCGCTGGGCGCCCTCGCGACCCCTGGACGTCGTGGTCGGCTCGCGCGAAGTCGAACTCGCTCTACGCGAGGCCCAGCCCCTGGTCGGGTCGGTGCGCTTGGACGACGGGACCCCGGTCGAGGGCAACCTGGTGCGACTCGTCCGCGGCGAGCGGGTCCTCGCTGAATGGTGGCTGCGGGCGGACGGCCGCTTCCAGTTCGACGTCGCCGCCGAGGAGCTCGTGGACTTGGTGCTGCTCCAGCCCGACCCCGACGAGCCCAGCGGACTCGTGGAGCGCATGCGACGCGAGGGCGTCGGTCCCGGCAGTTGCGAGCTGGTCGTCGCGCGCGAGTGAGGCTCGGGGCCGGGGTGAGGCCGGGACGGAACACGCGGCGCGAGCACCGCGTCGCGCCACACGGCGTCGGCGGGAAGCGATCGATCGAGGCCGACGGGAATCGCGATTTCGATGAACGAAGTCCAGCACTCCACGCCCGGTCTCCATCTCGAGCTACCTGACGGGCTCGACCCTGGGCCCGCTGTGGAGCCGCGCTGGCGATTCGAGCCGATCCACGGCCTGCGCCTCGAGTCCATGGCGGACAGCTGCGATCCGACCCTGACGCCCGGCCACCTGGTTGGGTCCCTCTTCACCATCGTGGACGGCATGGGCAACGGCTCGGCCCGTGCGTCCGCTTGGCCGCGGAGGGCTCGTCGGTCCTGAACGTCGTCTGCCAGTACCCCCTGGGATCGGTCGCGAGGGTCGCCGTCGAGGTCCTCGCGATCAAGCTTGCGGTAGTCGGCGTCTCGATCGGCTGCACGGTGGACTTCACGCTCCACGCGGGCTCGGCGCGGCTGGCGACGTCAACCCGGCCCTGGGCCGTGGCACGTCACCCGGAGCCGCGATCGGCGGGCTGACGATTCCGCTGGTGCAGGACTTCGTGTTCGATTGCCTGCTCAGCTCTCCGAACACGCTGCCCTTCATGAACACTCTGGGCCAGCTCGACGAGTTGGGCCGCGCGATGGCCGCCATCGGCGTCGCCGCGGGCGCTCCCGGCCTCGCGGGGATGAGTCTCGATTTCGCCTTCGCGACCCTCGACCCGTCCCAGGGTGGCTCGGTCACCTCCGTGAGCAACACGGCGCGGGTCGACCGCGCGCCTTGACGGCGTCAGGTGCCTGAGGGGCCGAACGGCCGTCGCCCCGTGATGCGCTCGTACTCGGACTCGGCGAAGCGGTCGGTCATGCCGGCGACGTAGTCGCAGACCATTCGTTCCAGACCCACCTGGTCGATCCAGGAGCGGTACCAAGGGGGCAGGTCCTGGGGCGCGCGGAGGTAGGCCTGGAAGAGCACGTCGATCACGTCCGAGGCGTACTCGGTCAGGCGCTGCAGGTGGGGGTGGCGATAGAACGAGCGGTACAGGAACTGCTGTAGCTCGGCCACCTCCGGCGCCAGCTCGGCGGAGTGCCCGATGGTCATCTCGTGGCGACGGCGGGCGTCGTCCGGCTGCTGCAGACCGGCTGCGGCGATGGCGTGGGCGGAGGCCTCGATCAGGTCCTCGATGCAGCGCTTGATCAGCTCGTTCGAGATGCGCTTGACGCGCAACTGGCGGTCCGCCGTGTTGCTCAAGAAACCGGGATGCCGTGCCTCGACTCGCTCGCGCGATTCGCGCCACAGGCGAGAGCCGGCCTCCAGGTCGGCCTCGCTGAACATCTGCGCGCGCAGGCCGTCCTCGACGTCGTGCACGTTGTAGGCGGTGGAATCGGCCAGGTCGACGACCTGGGCCTCGAGGTAGGGGTGGCGCGGCTTGGGTCCGAACTCTTCGGGCCAGTCCTCCGCCTTCTCGTGCTTGAGCAGGGACTCGCGCGTCTCGCGGGTCAGGTTCAGCCCCGCGTAGTCCGGGCTTCTGCGCTCGAGAATGTCGATCACGCGCAGCACCTGGGCGTTGTGACGGAAGCCGCCGTGGTCCTTCATCTGGCGGTCGAGGGCCCACTCGCCGCGGTGCCCGAACGGCGGGTGGCCAATGTCGTGGGCCAGGGCCAGGGCCTCGCACAGGGGGTCGTTCAGCCGCAGGGCCCCGCCCACGGAGCGCGCGACCTGGGCCACCTCGAGGCTGTGGGACAGGCGCGTGCGGTTGTGGTCCCCCTCTCGATTGACGAAGACCTGGGTCTTGTACATCAGCCGCCGGAAGGCGGTCGTGTGCACGATCCGGTCGCGGTCGCGCTCGAAGTCCGTGCGCAAGAGGTCCGGCCCCTCCGGCACCCTACGGCCACCGCTCTGGGCCGACTTCAGGGCGAAGGGCGCGAGCTCTGCCAACTCGCGGCGCTCCTTGGCGGCGCGGTCGAGGAGCGGGACGGTGAAGTGATCGGTCGGGTCCATCGGCGGGGGTGGTCAGCAGCATAGTCGGTGGCGCCCCCACCAGGACGATCGGCACCCCCCGTGGTTACAGCACTGTTCGCAAACTCCGGCCGAACGACCGCGGGCGGGCGAGCCCTTCGGCCCGCCCGCCCGCGTGGTCGCTCAGGAGTGGATCCCGGGATCCACCCCGCGATGGATCACTCGCCCAGACCCTCGGGGACCAGCTCGGCCACCGGGTGGTTGGTGAAGATCGAGGTGAAGTGGAACTGCGGGTCGAAGATGTACATCGCGCCGTTGTTCAGGGCCGCGGCGCGGGGCATCTCGACGTCGAAGGTCCGCACCGACTTGGGCGGGATCGGCTTGCCGTACGAGTAGTTCCAGATGTTGGCGTCGCCGGTCGGCTTGCTGGCCAACTGGTTGTTGCCCCAGACCGAGAAGACCCCGTCCTGGACCACGTGGAAGCCCGGGCCACTGAAGCCGGTCAGGTCGTCGTAGTCGTGCTTCAGGTCGCGCACACCGGGCTGCCAGAAGTTCGGCAGGTCCGCGAACATCGGGTCGACGTAGAAGGGGTTGCCGGTGCCGTTGAGCGCCGTCGTGGACCAGTGGTCCACGGCGTAGCCCTGGGCGCCGAACAGGCCGCTCCAGGCCATGGCCGCGATCTGCGGGAACCCGAAGACCGGCTTCCAGTCGAGCAGACCCATGTCGAGGCCGTTGTACTGGTAGTCGGTGGTGCCGAAGTCGACCACGCGGAAGTAGCGCGTGACCGCGTCGTCGTTGTAGATCGTGACCTTGATCTTGTCGCCCTCGGTCCAGGTCTTCTTGCCGGCGGCCGAGATGCGCTCGATGTCGCCCCAGATGTCGAGGTTGCCGTAGAAGAGGTTCAGGTCCGCCTCGGGGTTCGGGAACGCGAGCACACCCGGGGTCGCCGGGAGGCCGCGCCGATCCGCGATCTGCGGCATGAGGTTCTTGGTCTTGCGCAGGAAGGTGCGGCGGTCGGCCGAGGTTCCGGCGCTGGCGCCGTACTCGATCAGAGCGTTGTGCAGCGCCTTCTCGGGCACCAGGTCACCGATCGCGTCGACGCCCAGGGCCTGGACCTCGTCCCACTTGTGCCCGAAGCGCCAGTCCTTGGGCGCACCCGAGGCGAGGATCTCACCCTCGGCGTAGGACTCGAGCCAGTTGATGCGCGGCGGATGCTCGCGCCAACCCCAGACGTAGATGCCCGCCTGGGACAGGCCCTGGCCGTAGCGCACGGTCAGGTCGAAGCCCTGGCCCTTGCGCACGGTGGTGAAGCTGGAGTCGTAGCCGAAGAAGGGGATCGTCGTCGGGCCCTGGCTCCAGTCGAGCAGCGGGACCGCGTACTCCTGGTTCCCGTAGCTGTTGAACTGGGCCTGGGAGTTGGTCGCGCCGTCGTAGGCGAGGCCCGTGTCCGTGCCGTTGGCGAGGTAGCCGCCGATGCGCCCGTCCTGGTCGAGGTCGTACTGCTGGAAGCGCGTCAGGCTGGTGATGTCACCCTGGCCCCCGACGTAGGAACCCATGTCCATCTTGCGGTTGACGTACAGCCAGTAGCGCGCGTCGCCCGGGTTCACGTCGGCGTAGCTCGGGACCGGTTGGCCGAACTCGTCGAACGGCGTCCCGGTGTGGATCTGGAAGAACTGCTCGAGCGAGTACTTGCGCACGTCACCGGGCAGCGGGTCGACCACATCGAACCACTTCCAGACCCAGGCGTTCCTGAACCAGAAGAGCGAGTTCGCCGTCTTCTTCATCGGGATCGCCGTGAACTCGTCGATCGGGAAGGCGAACTCGTGGTTCGGGCCCGGATCGCCGAGGCCGCGGATCTTCCAGGTGATCGTGTAGTCACCGTGGGCCGGGACCTTGACCATGTTGTGGCTCGAGCGGATCTCGTTGCCGTACCACAGCTGGGTGATCTCGAGGTTGCGCGTCACCGGGTCGAAGGTCTGGTTGTCCTTGCGGCCCTTGTAGTGCAAGAGCTCGAAGCCCAGGTAGGCGCGGTTGGTCAGCGCACCCGAGACGTTGGTGCCGAGCAGGATGTCGAGGGCCTCCTGCACGCGCGACTGGTTGCCGGTCTTGTAGATGTCGTTCACGATCTCCTCGAGATCGTCGACCGGCGAATTGGGCTCGAGGCCCACATCCGTGAGCCAGAACTTGTCGGGCTCGCCCTGCGGCCAGTGCAGGTTGAAGTGGATCGGGTCGCCGTTCACGTCCACGGCCGAGTTGTCGATCGAACCGCTCGGGTCCGAGTTCGAGAAGTCGAGGTCGAGGGGGTACTGGTCGTCGCTGGTGAGGGCGTAGGTGGCGTTGAGCGCCGCCTGATCACCGACCCCGGGCTCGGCCGTGTCGGGCAGGTACAGGTTGGCCGCCGTCAATACCCAGCCCAGGGGCTTGGGGTTGTTGGGCAGCACCGTGCCGGGCAGCAGCGTGATGCCGCCGGAGGGGATCCGACCGCCGTTCTCGGCGGCGGTCTTCTTCATGTCGTGCACACCGATGTTGGGGACGTTGCGTCCACCGGCGTCGGTCTGGGTGGGGGGCAGTTGCGCCAGGGCAGCGGGCGCGAGCGCGGCCGCGGCGAAGGCGGCGGCAAGGCAGTTGGTCGTGGTCTTCATGGTCGCTTGTTCCTTCCCTCTCACTTGATCTCGTCGCCGGTCAGTGCGAACTCGAGGAATGCGACCAGCGCGGCCTTCTCGCCTGGAGACAGGCCGAGCGGGACGATGCGCGGATCCTTGGTACCAGTGCCCGAGAGGTCGGGTCCTCCGCCTTGGTCGTAGAACTCGACCACTTCCTCGAGGGTCGAGAAGGCGCCGTTATGCATGTAGGGGCCCGTGACACCAACCATGCGGAGCTGCGGGATCTTGAACTTGGCGTAGTCCGCGGGGTTGTCGATGTCGACCGGAGGATCTTGGGTCAGGTCCGTGTACACACCGCGGCCCAGGTCGACGCCGCCGTTCAGCGCGAAGCTGCCGGCAGTCGGCACGCCTGTGTTGGCGTAGCCGGTGGTGGTCAGGAGCGGAGCCGGATGGCATTGGAAGCAGCCACCCTTGCCGAAGAAGACCTTGTGGCCTCGCTTCTCCTGCTTGTTCAGGGCGTAGAGCTTGCCGGCCTCGTAGTCGTCGAAGGGCGTGTCGAAGACGCTGATGGTGGCTTCGTATGCGCCGATCGCCTCGATCAGTCGCTGCTTCGTCGCCGCCCCGTCGCCGTAGGCATCGGTCAGGAGCTGGGTGTACTCGGGGTCGGCCGAGATCATCGGCAGCACGTGGGCGTCCCAACTCGTGTTCATCTCGAACCCGGCTTCGACGGGGAACTGCGCCTGGTGCACCAGGTCACCGGCGCGCCCGTCCCAGAAGATGTTCGGGAAGACGTGCGCGTTGTAGATCGTCGGTGTGTTGCGCGGCGTCAGGATGGTCTTGAAGTAGTTGCCGGCCACGGCCAGGGTGCCCTCGTGGTCAGGCATCCCGTCACCGTCGACGTCACCGGCGAGGGTGTGGTCCTGCACGCCCTTGCCCTGAGGGCGGTCATCACCCCAACCCTTGGAGGGGTTGTGGCACATGCCGCAAGAGACTCCCTGCGGTGCGGAGGTGCGCTCGTCGAAGAAGAATTTTCGCCCCAGGTCGATCTGGGCCAACTGAGGATCGACTGATCCGATCTGGAGCTGGAGCGGAGTTTCGACGGCGCCGTTTCCGCCGGAGCAGGCGGCGAGGCTGGCGGCGGCGATCAGCGCGAGCGGAAGACTCCGCGCGGCGTTGGCTGCGTTGATTGTGCTGATGAATTGCATGGGCAGGCGGGTCTGGCAGGTTCGTCGGCCGTCAGATTTGCTGACAGCGCCAGTGTGCCGAGCACTGGCTGGATAGACGTCTATCCGGGTAGCGAGGAGTCCGGTGGAAGCCTACCCCGCCCATTCGGGGGGGCAGGTCGAGGTTGGTGCCTCGAGCTGAGGTCCGATCGTGGGGGGGCGGGTCTCCAGCGAGCCTAGCGCGCTTTGGTGGGGGGGGAAGGGGGCGTTGTCGCCGACGTCATTTAGCCGTCAGGCCGCGAAGCGTCGGGGGCGGGGCAGCAGGTCCGAGTGGGTCGCGGATTGCCTACGCTCGTCCAGCTCGCCGGGCCATCCCGAAGCGCCAACTGCCGCCATGCCCACCCCTCGCCGTGACGATTGGTACCGAGCCGCGTTCGGCCCACTGGTCGAGGTCGCCTATGGCCACCGCGGGCCATTCGAGGCCAATGTCCAACTCCAATCCTTGACTCGGGTCCTCGGTTGGCCCCCCGGGGGAGGGCCCGAGCAGGGGCAGTCCCCACTTGCTCTCGACGCCGGTTGTGGCGCCGGGCGACACCTCGGGGCCTTGTTGGGCGCAGGGTTCCGGAGCGTCGGCGTGGACCTCTCGGCGGCGCGCCTGGCCCAGGCCCGCCGGCGGAGGCCCACAGCGTCCCTGGTGCGGTCGGATCTGCGTCGGCTGCCCCTGGCTCCCGGCCGCGTGGATCTGGTGCTGTCGCTCTTCTCGAGCTTCGGCTACCACGGCGAGGACGGCGACCTGGCCGTGCTGGCCGAACTCGCCCGCGTGCTGAGGCCCGGGGGCAGCCTGGTGCTCGACCTGCCCGACCCCGATGACACGGCCGCGCGCCTGGTGCCGCGCTCGGTCCGGCGGGTCGGCGGCCTGACCCTGCGCGAAGGCCGTCGACTCGCGGGCGGCTCCACCGTGGTCAAGCGGGTGCGGATCGAGCGCGGCCGGGATCCGGTGGCGGCCTGGGTCGAGCGCCTGCGCCTGTACACCTGGGACGAGATTTCGCGCCGCTTGGCGGCCTCGGGCTTCGACGAAGCCCGCCTGATCGAGACCCGGACGCTCCCCGGCTTCGGACCCGGTCGCCTCCTGGTCGTCGCGCGGTCAGCCGGGCCCCGCCAGGCGCTATGATCCGGGGCTCTGCTCGTCGGATCTGACCCCCGCGGTTCCCGACGACCCCACAGGAACCCCGACCGGTCGTCCCCCCTCTGAGCTCGACCGGGGAGCCAGCCAGCATGCCCCACAACGTCATCTTCTCGGACCTCGCCCTCGAGCTCCGCGACAAGGCCCGCGAGATCGCCGAGAAGCACGTCCGCCCCAACGCGGCGAAGTTCGACAAGGCGCAGGAGTACAACCACGAAGCGATGCAGGCAGTGGCCGAGGCCGGCCTGCTCAAGACGTGGATCCCCAAGGAGTACGGCGGCGTGGGCGCCGGCGTGCTCGCCCTGGCGATGGTGACCGAGGAGCTGGCGCGGGCCGACTCGGGCTTCGGCGTGGCCTTCGCGGTCAACGCCCTGGGCTCCTTCCCGATCGTCCTGGGCGGCACTGAAGAGCAGAAGTCGAAATGGCTGCCGCTCGTCGCCGAGGGCAAGAAGCTGTGCGCATTCTGCCTGTCCGAGAAGGGCGCCGGCTCCGACGCGGGCGGCCTGGCCGTGCGCGCCGAGCAAGAGGGCGGCAAGGACGGCGACTGGATCATCCGCGGCGAGAAGAAGTGGACCACCAACGGCGGCGTGGCGGACATCTACACCGTCTTCTGCGTCACCGATCCGACCAGCAAGTCGCGCCGCATCAGCGCCATCCTGGTCGAGAAGGGCACCGACGGTTTCACCATCGGCAAGGTCGAGGACAAGATGGGTATCCGCACCGTGCCGGTGGTGGAGACGCACTTCGATGGGGTCCGCGTACCCCATGCGAACCTACTCGGCGGCCGCGCCGGGATGGGCTTCAAGCACGCCATGATGACCCTCGACCACGCCCGTCCGGGCGTCGCTGCCCAGGGCGTCGGCGCGGCCCAGGGCTCGCTCGAGCTGGCCACGGTCTACGCCAACAAGCGCATCCAGTTCGGCAAGCCGATCTCCTCGTTCCAGATGGTCCAGGAGATGCTGGCCAACATGGCCATGAAGACCCAGGCCGCGCGCTGGCTGGTCTACTCCTGCGCCGCCGCGGTCGACGCCGGTGAGCAGAACATCACCAAGAACGCGGCCATCGCGAAGTGCTTCGCCACCGACGCGGCGATGGAGGTCGCCACCGACGCGGTGCAGATCTTCGGCGGCTACGGCTTCATGGAGGACTACCCGATCGCCAAGTGCTTCCGGGACGCGAAGATCCTCCAGATCTACGAGGGCACCAACCAGGTCCAGCGCCTCGTGATCGCGCGCAACCTGATCAAGGAGTCCGAGCAGCTCGCGCACATCGAGCCCTACATCCCGACCGAGGAGCAGAAGAGCTACTCCGAAGAAGAGGCGATCGCGGAGTGAGCTCGGCCGGGCCGCTTCGGCCCTGAGCGACGATCGAGACGCGGCGGCGTCCCTCCGATGCGGGGGACGCCGCCGCGCGCGTTCGGCACGGGGAGCGAACGGTCCGCTCAGTGCTCGGTCGCGAAGAGCACGATCGAGGCCACGGTGGTGGCGTAGAAGACTGCCTGGGTCATGCGGTCGACGGTGACGGGGTTCGCCGGGCGGCGGGTGACGAGCTCGACCAGGAAGACCACGTAGCTCTGCGGGCGTTCGACTGCCAGGCGCTCCCAGATGCGGTGCTGCACCGCGGTCACCGCACACAGCCCCGGCTGACCGACCAGCGGCCCGAGCACGAACCAAGACGCAGCGATCAGCGCGGCCAGGGCCAAGTGGTAGGGCCGCGCGGGGGCCCACAGCCAGCCCAGGGTCGAGAAGCCGATCACCGCCAGGTGGGTCAGGTGCAGTGCGGCACTCGCCAGGCGCAGCTTCATTCGACGGCGCGGGCGAAGGCCTCTGCGTACTGGTCGACGATGCCGTTGTCGGGGCCGGGGAAGTTCGGGAGCCGGATCAGGCGGCGGTTCTCGCGGGCGGTGTCGGCCAGCTCGTCGACGCCTGCCATCGTCGCGTCACTCGACGGCACCCGCGCGATCTGACGCCAGTGGCCCTCGGCGAAGAACGGCTGTTGGTGCAGCAGCGGATAGCGCGGCGCGGCGGCGCGGCAGCCCTCGCGTGTGAGCCGCTCGATCAGGGCGTCGACGTCGCGCGCGGGGTCGCGGTGCCGGACGATGAACTCGAACCAGACCCGCTCCACGTGGTCGGGGCCGAGGAAGGTCTCGAAGCCGAGCGCCTCGAGCGCCAGGCACAGGCGCCGGTGGTTGGCGTTCCTGCGCGCGTTCAAGTCCGGCAGCTTCGCCAGTTGCGAGCGGCCAAGCGCGGCCGACAGCGGCGCGATGCGCGTCTTGACCCCGAAGGACGTCGCGGCGAAGCGCCGCGCGACGGAGTCCAGCTCGATGATCCGCGTGATGTCGCCCAGGCAGGTCGCGCGCTCGTGGATCTGGTCGTCGTCGGTGAGCAGGATCCCGCCCTCGCCCGCCGGCGCGAGCTTGTCGCCCTGCAGGCTGAGCACCGAGACGTCCCCCAGGGAACCGCAGGCCCGCCCGCGCCAGGTGGCGCCGTGGGTGTGGCTGGCGTCCTCGACGATTGCGAGACCGTGCTGGTCGGCCAGGGCGCGCAGTTCGCTCATCTTCGCCGGCAGCCCCCACAGGTGCACGACCACCATGGCGCGGGTGCGCGGCGTGATGCGGCGCGCCATGTCGACCGGACAGGGGCCGAGTCGCTCGGACTCGCTCTCGCAGAAGACGGGTACGAGCCCGAACCACAACATCGGCAGGACCGAAGCCCAGAAGGTCGCCGTCGGCACGAGCACCTCGTCGCCTGGCTGCAGGTCGAGGGCGAAGAAGGCCGCCATCAGCCCGGCGGTCCCGCTGGCGTGGGCCAGGCCGTGGCGGCGCCCGGTGAAGCGCGCCCAGTCGGCTTCGAGCTCGCGGATGACCGGATGGGTCGAGACGTTGCCGTCGCGCAGGATCCGCAGCACCGCGGCCTCGTCGTCCGAGTCGAAGAACGGCCAGGCGCAGGTGGGCTCGTGGGGCAGGTCGACGGTGGGTTTCATGGCGGCGCAGGAAGGTGGAATCAGAGCAGCCCCAGGAGGTCGTCTTGAGCCCGCGCCCGGTCCGCGAGTTCGTCGACTGCGGCGCTGGCCCGGTCGGCGCCCTCGATGATCCCGGCCACGCGCTGCAGGGTCGCACGATTCTCGTCGGCACGGCCCAAGCCCAAGCGAGGGATCCATTGGGCAATGGTCGTGCGCCGGCGCAGGTAGTCGTCGAGGGTCGCGCAGGACTCGTGATCGCGGGCGTGCTCAGGGTCGACGACCGGCGACGCATGGCCGCCGAGGCCGAGGTCCGTGATCGGAGGATCGGCCGTGGTCCGCCCCGCCGCCGGCGTCCCGGTCGGCTCGACCAGGCGCCCGATCGCGTGGGCGGCCCGGCGCGCCTGGTCGCGGGCGGAGGTGATCTTGCCGCCGTACAGCGTCAGCCCCCCGCGCGCGGCGTCCACGTCGACGACGCAGCGCCGAGAGAGATCCAGGGGGTAGACCTTGCGGTCGTAGCTGTCGGGCACCGCGAGGGGCCGGATGCCGCAGCGCAGCGAGACGACATTGGCACCGGTGAAGTGTCCGGCGAGGTTCTCGTTGGCCGCGTCCAGGAGGAAACGGACGTCGTCGCGCGTGGGCGCGAGGCCTTCGTCGATGGTCTCTATACCCGTCTCGGTCGGGCCCCAGAGCGCGATCGGCCCCCAAGGGGTCAGGGTCAGGGTGTCGCCGTGGCGGCCCATGTCGATGGCCAGGAACTCCTCGAGCCCCTGCGGCCGCGGAAGACCCAGGTAGACCCCCTTGGAGAACACGTGCCGGTGGCGCGTGGCGAGCTGGCAGCGGCGCGCCACGTCGTCGGCCCAGACCCCGGCGGCGACGACGAGGGTTCGGGCTCGGGCCGTCCGAGCGTGGCCCGTCCGCCGGTCGACGAGCTCGAGCTCCCAAGACGGGCGCCGTCCTGCAGAGCGGTCCGCACCGACCAGCTCGGCGTGGTTGATCGCGACGCGCTCCCCATCGCTTGCGGCGAGGATCCAATCCAGGGTCAAGCGGGCATCGGAGGTCGCCAGGTAGCCCTCCTCGTAGCTGTAGGAGCGGCCGAAGCGGTCCGGGGCCAGGACGTCGCGGGTCCCCGGCATTCCTCCCCGGCGGGGGCGTCCCCGCCGGCCGGCGCCGAGCAACCAGTAGGCCTCCAGAGCTCCCCTGACCATCCAGGGGTGTCGGCCGCCCGGGCGTGTGAAGAAGCGGAAGGCCGCCGTTCGGACGGCGTGTGAATCGGTGAGCAGTAGTTCGTCACGAGCGCGCGAGAGTCGAACGACCGTCGCGAGTTCAAGGCGCCGCAGGTACAGCAGGCCGCCCCAGACGAGCATCCCTGAGGCCTGGCTCGTTCCGCTGGCGAAGTCGCCTCGGTCCACGAGCAGGCAGCGGTAGCCCCGCCGCGCGAGTTCGCTGAAGACCGCCGCTCCGCCCACGCCGCCCCCGACGATGGCAACGTCGAAAGTCCCCTGGACGGCATCCCAAGTAGAGGCCCGAGAGTCGGCGGCGGTGGGCTGGGGAACGGGCATCGAGACGCGAGGGTCCCTCGCAGGCTAGCCCGAATCCTGGTGACCGACGTGGGCTAGGACGCCCTCGACCCGGGTTCAGGACCGATCGGTTCACTTCTCTCGGATTCCAGTCAGCCTCCCCGACGGCCATGCGTATGCAACCGCGATCGGCTCGGCTGTTCACGAGAGGGTTCTACAACTGTCAGGAACCCTGGGCGGTCGAGCGCCTCTACGGGCCTGGAGCACCTAGGTGAACCGGGACTCTGACTTGAACTTGAACGCTAGATGGCCCCTGGAGTTTCCGGCGGCACAGGTGTTGCGAGGCTATGTCGAGCAGGGCCCGTACCGGCGCCAGCGTTAGCTCTCTGTAGAGTTATTTTTCTGGAATCCGCGGCTGCACTCCCTGCGATTCGCTCGTAGGACCTGCAGGCCGCAGGGCCACCCATCCCATGGCTGCAAAGATCCTCTCCCACCGCGAACTCGACCCGATTCTCGACGGCTTCGCCGCCGATCCCGACGCATTCGAGGCCCGCTGCCTCGAACTGATCGCCGAGCTCGACCGGGACGGAATGCTGCTCGAGATCTCCGACCCGACCACTTGGCGCCGAGCCCTGCCGGAGGGCGCCCGCCGTCCGGCCGCAGGACTGCTGGAGCAGCTGCGCGGGGACATCGAGCGCATCGAGACCATCGGGCGTGAGCCCGAGGCCCAGTTGGCCCGCCGCGTGGAGTTCGCGCGGCTGCGGCTGGGCGTCGCGCGCGAGGCCGCCGGCCACGAGGGCGAGCTCCTGGACGGCATCGGCCAGATGTCCGTGCAGTGGTTCGACCTGGGCCGCGAGACCCCGCGCAAGAACAAGGCCGACGAGCGCGCCCTGCGGCGGGCGGCCGAGCTCCACGCCCTGCGCACGGAGCTGGTCGAGCGCAACCTCTACCTGGTCCTGATCAACGTGGAGCGCTACACGCACTCCTCGATCAACCGCTCGGACCTGATCCAGGAGGGCAGCGCCGCCCTGTTCCGGGCCGTGGATGGCTTCGATTGGCGCCGCGGGCTCTTGTTCCGCACCTACGCGGTGCACTGGCTCAACCAGGCCTTCCGCAACTACCTCTACAACTGCAGCAGCACCGTGCGGGTGCCCGTGTACCTGCAGAAGGCGCTCAAGCAGATCAACCAGGCGCAGATCCGCCTGGGCGACACCAACGCCTCGGCCGAACAGATCGCCGAGATCACCGACCTGACCGAGAACCTGGTCAAGTCGGCCCTGGGCGCGGCGCGCTCTGCCTACTCCCTGGACGCGGACTTCGGCGGGGACGACGGCGACGGCAACCGCCTGCGTGACCTGCTAACCGAGGAGCAGGACGAGGACGGGCCCTACTCGACGCGCTTGGAGGACGTCACCCTGGGTGAGGGACTCGAGCAGGCCCTGGCGAAGCTCTCCGACCGCGAGCAGTTCGTGGTCAGGAAGCGCTTCGGCCTGGGTTACGAGCGCGAGCACACCCTGGCGGAGGTCGCCGACGACCTGAAGGTCAGCGTGGAGCGCGTGCGCCAGATCCAGGTCCGCGCCCTGTCGAAGTTGGACACCCCGACCCTGCGTCGGGAGCTCGATCCCTTCGTGAACTGATTCGCCGACCCGGGCCGGCAAGGCTCCGGGATCGCCGTGCCCGCGCAAGGGGGGCTTCCAGGGTGCCAGCGCGCCCTGGAAGCCCCCTTCGCTTGGGTCCGGTGACCCCGATGGCTCATCGGCGCGGGGCCGGCCGCCCCCGCCTCCGAGGGCGCCGGCCGCCCCCCCCGCTGTGCTATTCTCTCGGGCCAAAATTCGCCCCGATGGAGTCCCCCGAAGACCAGGCCCACCCCGCGTCCGGCGCCCCCGCCAGCGACGCGTCCGCTCCCAGGAGCGAGCACCACGGGGCCACCGCTGGGTCGACCGCGCCGACGCGTCCGCGCTTCGAGCGCAAGCCGCCCTGGCTGAAGGTCCCGCTGCCCGGCGGCGAGGGCTACACGCGCCTCAAGGAGATGACGCGGCGGCTGGGCCTGCACACGGTCTGTGAGGAGGCGCGCTGTCCCAACGTGGGCGAGTGCTGGAAGGGTCAGCGGGCGACCATGACGATCATGGTGCTCGGCGACGAGTGCACCCGCCGCTGTCGCTTCTGTGCGGTCAAGACGGTGCAGCAGGCCGCGCCGCCCGACCCCGCCGAGCCGGCCCACGTGGCCGAGGCCGTGGCCGAGTTGGGCCTCTCGTACCTGGTGATCACCAGCGTCGACCGCGACGACCTGCCCGACGGCGGTGCCGGCCACTACGCCGCCTGCGTCAGCGCCCTGCGCGAGCGCAGCCCGAACACGATCGTCGAGACCCTCGTGCCCGACTACATCGGCGCGCCCCTGTCGACCTTGATGGCGGCCCGGCCCCACGTCCTGGCCCACAACGTCGAGGTGGTGCCGCGCCTGCAGCGCAAGATCCGCGACCCGCGTTGCAGCTTCGAGCGCTCGCTCCAGACCCTGACCCAGGCCAAGGCAGAGTCGGGCACGGTCTTCACCAAGTCGTCGATCATGGTCGGCCTGGGTGAGACGACCGATGAGCTACGCGAGGCGATGGGTCTCTTGCGCGGGGCAGGCGTCGACTTCCTGACCATCGGCCAGTACCTGCGGCCGACCCCGAACCACGCCCCCGTGCGCGAGTACGTCGAGCCCGCCGTGTTCGACGGGCTGCGCGCGCTCGGCGACGAGCTCGGATTCCTCTACACCGCGGCCGGCCCCCTGGTTCGCTCGAGCTACAAGGCGGCGGAGTTCTTCGCCGAGCGCATGGTGCGCGCGCGGATGGAGGATCGTGCCGCCGCTCTCCCCGAGACCTACGACCCCGCCCGGGAGCTCGACCGCATCCCCGGCGCGTGACAACGACCATGACCAGTACCAGCCCCCTCTCTGTGATCGAGCCCGACGGCAGCGTCAACGGCCACGTGACGTCCTTGTCCAAGGACGAGCTGATGCGCTGCTACCGCGCCATGATCATGGTGCGGGTCTTCGACGAGATCTGCCTCAAGCTGCAGCGCTCCGGCCGGATCGACTTCTCGATCCCCAACCTCGGCGTCGAGGCGACCCAGGTGGGCGCTGCCAGTGCCCTGCGTGCGAGCGACTGGTTCTTCCCCAGCTATCGCGACTTCGGCATGGCGCTGTACCACGGCGTCGAGCCCGTCGAGATGATGCATAACATGTTCGGGAACGAGCGCGACACGGCGAAGGGCCGGCAGATGCCGGTGCACTTCAGCTTCGTCGATCCGATCCACTTCGTCTCGATCTCCTCGCCCATCGGCACCCACATCCCCCAGGCGGTGGGCGCGGCCTACGCCATGCAGCAGCGCGGCGAGGACACCGTCGCCATCTGCAGCTTCGGCGACGGCGGCACGTCCAGCCTGGGCTTCCACTCGGGTTTGAACTTCGCCGGCGTGTGGAAGTCGCCGGTGGTGTTCCTGTGTCAGAACAACGGCTACGCGATCTCCTGCCCCTCCGACGAGCAGACCGCCTCGGACGGCTACGCGGTCAAGGGCGAGGCCTACGGCATTCCCGGCGTCACCGTCGACGGCAACGACCTCTTGGCCGTGCACCAGGTGGTGGCCGACGCGGTGGCCCGCGCGCGCGCCGGTGACGGGCCGACGCTGATCGAGGCCAAGACCTTCCGCATGGGCGGTCACTCGACCTCCGACGACCCGACCCGCTACGTGCCGGCCGAGCTGGTCGAGGAGTGGAAGGCCAAGGATCCGGTCGACCGCTTCGAGCGCTACCTGCAGAGCCGCGGCCTGGTCGAGCCCGACTCCCGCGCGCAGTTCCACGCCGAGGCGCGCACGCGCATCGACGCCGCGGTCAAGGAGGCCCAGGCGGCAGCCGACCCCGGACTCGAGACGATCTTCTCCGACGTGTACGCCGAGATCCCCGCCCACCTCCGCGCCCAGGGCCAGGAGGCCTACGACCTCGCCGCCCGCAAGGGCGACGCGGCGGCCGGCGACGGCTCCTTCCCGCTCTGACGGCGAGCCGCGGGTAGCGAGGCGCCGACTGCGCCTCGCTGGTCCTGCTCCACCGTCTGCGCTCCAACGACTGCGATTCGGGCCCCCAGACATCCCCGACCCGACCCCGACGTCCGATCACGCGTCGGCCCCCCCGATCGAACCGAACCGACCCATGGCCAACCTGACCCTGATCCAAGCCGTCAACGACGGCCTGCGCACCGCGATGTCCGCCGACCCCACGGTCTGCGTGTTCGGCGAAGACGTGGGCCCCAAGGGCGGCGTGTTCCTCGCCACCGAGGGCCTGACCAAGGAGTTCGGCAAGAACCGCTGCTTCGACACGCCCCTCTCCGAGGACGGCATCGTCGGCGCGGCGATCGGCATGGCCATGAACGGCCTGCGTCCGGTGGCGGAGATCCAGTTCCAGGACTTCATCTTCCCGGCCTTCGACCAGATCGTCAGTGAGGCGGCCAAGCTGCGCTACCGCTCGGGCGGTCAGTACACGGCGCCGATGGTGATCCGCACGCCGTTCGGCGGGGGCATCCGCGGCGGGCTATACCACAGCCAGTCAGGCGAGGCTTACTTCTGCCACACGCCCGGCCTCAAGGTCGTGGTGCCGTCGACGCCCTACGATGCGAAGGGGCTTCTGATCGCCTCGATCCAGGATCCCGATCCGGTGCTCTTCCTGGAGCCCAAGGCTCTGTACCGCAAGATCAAGGGCGAGGTTCCCGAAGGTGAGTACACCGTCGACCTGTCCACCCTGCGTATGGTGCGCGAGGGCGGCGACGTGACGGTCTTCTGCTACGGCGCGATGGTCGCGGTCTGCGAGGAAGCGGCCCGCACGGCGGCCGAGTCCGGGATCGAGACCGAGATCGTCGATCTGCGCACGCTGCTGCCGCTCGACGAGGACGGCGTGATCGAGGCCGCCAAGCGCACCGGTCGCGTGGTCGTCGTGCACGAGGCCCCGCGCTTCTGCGGCTTCGGCGCCGAGATCAGCGCGATGATCGCCGAGCGTTGCATCGAGTACATGGAAGCGCCCGTGGCCCGCGTCGCAGGCTTCGACACGCCCTTCCCCAACACCCTCGAGCACCACTACCTGCCCGACGCCCGCCGCGTGCTCGATGCCATCGAGCGCACCGCGCGCTATTAGCGCAGGCTGCGCCCGCCCTCGCCTGCCCGCCCCCGTCCGCCCACCCCGCCCGCACACCTGCACGGCCGACACCTCGGCCAACACCCCACCGACCATCCATGGCTCTCGAGTTCAAGCTGCCGGACATCGGCGAAGGCATCGCCGAAGGTGAAATCGTCAAGTGGCTCGTCGCTGCCGGCGACGTCGTCGAGGAGCACCAGGCGGTCGTCGAGGTGATGACCGACAAGGCCACGGTCGAGGTGCCCTCGCCAGCGGCCGGCACGATCGCCGAATTGCGCGCCGGTGAGGGCGACGTGGTTCCGGTGGGGGACGTGATCTTCGTGCTCGAAACCTCCGGTGGCGGCAGCGCCGCTGCGTCGGCACCGGCCAGCGCGGCCGCGAGTGCTGCGGGCGGTGGTAGCGGCGCCTCCGGTGGTGGGGGCACGGCCACGGTCGCCGCTCCGGCGGCTGCGACGGGCGGCACGCTCGAGTTCAAGCTGCCCGACATCGGCGAGGGCATCGCCGAGGGTGAGATCGTCAAGTGGCTGGTAGCCGCGGGCGACGCCGTCGACGAGCACCAGGCGGTGGTCGAGGTGATGACCGACAAGGCCACGGTCGAGGTGCCCTCGCCGGCCGCCGGCACGATCGGCGAGCTGCGCGCGAACGAGGGCGACGTGGTGCCGGTGGGTTCGGTGATCTTCGTGCTGCAGACCGCTGGCGGTGGCTCGTCGGCGTCAGCTCCGGCCGCGGCCGCGCCCGCAGCAGCCCCCGCGAAGGCGGCTGCGGCGGCCGCACCCAGCTCCAACGGCGCCCACGCGCCGATCGAGCGTCCCGGGGGCAAGGTGCTGGCGGTTCCCAGCGCCCGTCGGGTCGCGCGCGATCTGGGCATCGACCTGTCCAGCGTGCCCGGATCCGGGCGCAACGGCGTGATCCGGCGCGCGGACGTGGAGGCCTTCGCCAGCGGCGGTTCTGCGGCCCCGGCGGCTGCGACCACCGCAGCCAAGGCCAGCGTCGCGACCAAGCCGGCAGCTGCGAGTCCCAAGCCCGCACCCGTCTCCCTCGCGCCCACCGAGCGCGAGACGCGCATTCCCTTCCGCGGCGTGCGGCGCAAGATCGCCGAGGCCATGTCGCGCTCCATGTACACGGCGCCGCACTTCACGGTCGTCGAGGAGCTGGACGTGACCGAGCTGGTCGCGGTGCGCGCGCGCGCGAAGGACTACGGCGCGAAGCGCGACATCAAGGTCACCTACATGCCCTTCATCATGAAGGCGGCGGCCCTCGCACTGCGTGACTTCCCGATGCTCAACGCCAAGCTGGACGAGAGCACGAACGAGATCGTCCGCTACAACTACGTCGACCTCGGCATCGCCACGGACACGCCCAACGGGCTGATCGTGCCGGTGATCCGCGGGGCCGACTCCAAGGCGGTGCTCGAGCTCGCCAGCGACCTGAACGAGTTGGCCGGCCGTACCCGTGAGGGCAAGGTCAAGCCGGAGGAGCTGTCCGGCAGCACCTTCTCGATCACCAATGCGGGCAACATCGGCGGCATCCTGGCCACGCCGATCATCAACTTCCCCGAGGTCGCGATCCTCGGCGTGCACCGCATCGTCAAGCGTCCGGGCGTGGTCGAGACGCCCGACGGCGACGTGTTCGAGGTGCGCCACTACATGAACCTGTCGTGCAGCGTCGACCACCGCCTGGCGGACGGCGCCGACGGTGCGCGCTTCCTGGTGCGGATGAAGGAACTGCTCGAGGACCCGGTGCTCCTGGCCCTCTGAGCCCGCAGCGGGCCCTTCCCTCCGAACCGACCAACCTCGAGACGCACCCTTGGAATCGACCGTGCAGATCCACGATTGCTTCGTCGACCAGACCGGCGAGTTGTCGCCCGACTTCCCGGGCTACGACGACGCATGGCTGAACGAAGTGTTCAGCGAGATGCTCTTCGTGCGCTGCGTCGACGAGCGCATGCTCAAGTTGCAGCGCGCGGGGCGCATCGGCTTCGTGGGGTCGATGCTGGGCCTCGAGGCCACCATGGCCGGGGCGGCGCGGGCCATGCGCCCGACGGACTGGATGTGGTCGGGCCTGCGCGAGGGCGGCGCCGCCCTGCTGCGCGGGCTGCCGCTATCCGAGTACATCGCGCAGATGTACTGCAACTCGATGGACACGGCGAAGGGGCGGCAGATGTGCAACCACTTCCAGCACAAGGGCACCAACTACCCGAGCTGGTCGTCGGTCATCGGCACGCAGATCACACACGGGGTCGGTGCTGCCTACGCTTCCAAGCAGCGCGGCACCGACGAGGTCCACACCATCTTCTTCGGCGACGGGGCCACCAGCTCCTCGGGCTTTCACAGCGGCATGAACTTCGCCGGTGTGTGGCAGGCGCCCTGCGTCTTCGTCTGCGTCGACAACGGCTGGGCGATCTCGGTGCCCTCGTCGGCCCAGACCGCGAGCGTGTCCTACGCCGCCAAGGCCAAGGCCTACGGCATCCCCGGGTTCCAAGTCGACGGCAACGACGCGGTAGCCGTGCACGAGGCCATGGCGGCCTTGATCGGTCGCGCCCGGGCAGGCGCCGGCCCGGCCCTCTTGGTGCTGCGCACCTATCGCCTGATGGGCCACTCCAGCTCGGACGATCCGACCAAGTACCGCGACGAGGCCGAGGTCGAGCTGTGGCGCGACCGGGATCCGATCCTGCGTTTCGAGCGCCTCTTGACCAAGCGTGGTTCGCTGCCCGAGGGCGGGCTGGCCGGCCTGCGCGCGCGCCACGAAGCGACCATCGATGCCGAGATCCACGCCCAGGAGATCGTCGACCCCATGCCCCTGCGCTCGCTGGTCGAGGACATCTACGCCGAGGTCCCGACGCACCTGCGACGCCAGTACAACGACTTCTTGCGCGTCGCCGAGAAGCACGGCGAGGCCCAGAAGGGCGACGGCGCCTTCCCGCTCTAGTCGCGCCGAATCAAGTCATCCATTCCGGGGCCTGCGAATCCGGGTACCGCATTCCCGGGGCCGCCTCCCTGGCACGAGGCTCGGTCTCTGGCCCTGAGCCCTCGGCCCTGAGCCCTCGGAACAGAGTCTTCCCGCACCAAGCCATGCCGCGCTCCGATCGCACCTTCCTCCGTCCTCGCCAAGGCTCCGTGCTCGGTGGCGTGTGCGCCGCCCTGGCGCGCGCCGCAGGTCTGGACGTGAGCGTGGTGCGTTCGGTGTTCTTCGGGCTGTTCCTGGTGACCGCCCCGATCGCCTACTTCTGGCTGCCGGCCCTGTTCCTGGCGCCGCTCGTCTACTCCGCCTTCTGGCTCGGTATCCCGCGCGAGTAGCGGACCCAAGCTCCAACCTCCGAAGCCTCCTCACTCTCCATGGCCAAGAGCCGCAAAGTCGTCGTCATCGGTGCCGGTCCCGCGGGCTATGTCTGCGCCATCCGTCTGGCGCAACTGGGCCAACAAGTCACCGTCGTCGAGAAGGACGCCCTGGGCGGGACCTGCCTCAACGTGGGCTGCATCCCCTCCAAGGCGATGATCGCGGCCGGTTCGTTGATGGACAAGATCGGCAAGGCCAGCGCCCTGGGTCTGACCGTCGAGGGCATGAGCCTGGACGTGGAAAAGCTGGTGTCCTGGAAGGCCAGCGTGGTTGCCAAGCTGACCGGCGGCGTCGGCATCCTGCTCAAGAACCACGGCTGCGAGGTGGTCTACGGCGCGGCGACGATCGTGGACAAGAACACGGTCAGCGTCACCGGCAAGGACGGCAAGCAGACCATCCAGTGCGACGACATCGTGATCGCAACGGGCTCTGTGCCCCTGGCGATCCCCGGGTTCGAGTTCGGCGAGAGCGTCTGGTCGTCGACCGAGGCCTTGGCGCCCAAGGCGCTGCCGAAGCGCCTCCTGGTCATCGGCGGCGGCTACATCGGGCTCGAGCTGGGCATGATGTACCGCAAGCTGGGCTCCGAGGTCACGGTGGTCGAGGCCACCGCGGGTGCGCTCCCCGGCCAGGATCGCGACTGCGTGAAGGTCATCGAGCGCTCGATGAAGAAGATGAAGATCGACTTCATCGCGAACGCCTTCGCCAAGGGCTACGAGGCCAAGAAGAAGGGCCTCGAGGTCCGCATCGAAGTCGAGGGCAAGTCGCGCGTGATCGAGTGCGACCAGATCCTGTGCACCGTGGGTCGCAAGCCCTTCTCCGAGGGCCTGGGCCTGGACAAGGTCGGCCTCTCGACCGAGAAGCCCGGCTTCATCCCCGTCGACGATCAGATGCGGACCAAGGTCCCGAACATCTACTGCATCGGTGACATCGCCGGTCAGCCCATGCTGGCCCACAAGGGCAGCAAGGAGGGCCTCGTCGCCGCAGCGGTGATCGCTGGACAGAACGAGCGCTACGACGTGCGCTGCGTACCGGCGGTGATCTTCACCGCGCCGGAGATGGCCTCGGTCGGGATGCTCGAGGACGAGGCCAAGAGCAAGGGCATCGAGGTCGTCACCGGCCAGTTCCCCTTCGCCGCGTCCGGTCGGGCCATGAGCCTGATGGAGACGGACGGCTTCGTGAAGATCGTGGCCGACGCCAAGACCGACGAGGTGCTCGGGGTCCACATGGTCGGGCCCGAGGTCACCGAGCTGGTGGCCGAGGCGGCCCTGGCGATCGAGATGGGCGCCACCACCGAGGACCTGGCGCGCACGATCCACGCCCACCCGACCCTGCCCGAGGCCATGATGGAGGCCGCCGAGGCGGTGCACCGCATGGCCGTTCACATCTACCAGAAGCCCGAGTGACGGGCGGACCGGCGACACCGCCGACGCCCCGGCCGCCCCTGGGTCCCGAGCTCGAGGTTCGGCGGCTGGGGCGGTTCGACTACGCCCGCGCGCGTGATCTGCAGCAGGAGTTGGTCGCCCAGCGGGCAGCCGGGGAGGTCTGCGACCAGCTGCTGCTGCTGGAGCACCCGGAAGTCGTCACCCTCGGTCGCCGAACTCCCGAGGGCGCGGCCGACGGGCTCGACCTGCCCCTGGTCGAGATCGAGCGCGGCGGCGAGGCCACCTGGCACGGACCCGGGCAGTTGGTGGCCTACCCCCTGTTCCTCCTGCCGCTCGGCCGGCGGGACCTGCACGCCTACCTGCGCGACCTCGAAGAGGTCGTCCTGCGGACCCTGGCGGACCTGGGCGTGGAGGGCGAGCGGCGGGAGGGCCTGACCGGGGTCTGGGCCGGCGGCCACAAGGTCTGCTCCATCGGCGTGGCCGTGCGCCGCTGGGTCACCTGGCACGGCCTGGCCCTGAACGTCTCGAACGATCTGGCCGGCTTCGAGCGCTTCCGACCCTGTGGGCTGGAACCCGGGGTCATGGGGCGGGTGGCCGACCTGGCCGAGGTCCCGGCCGACGACCCCCTGCTCGAGGCCCACCTCGAGCGCCACGTGCGCGGGGTTTTCGGGCACCGCTGAGGGACCAGAACCCCTCCCAGGCCGCTGTTCTAGGTCTGGCGGGCGACCGGGTCCCGGATTCGCCGACGCGTCTTGAGTGTGGACCTCGGCGACGCCGAAACCAGATCGGTTGCAGTCGGACCCCAGCTGGTCCGTCTGCAGGAACTCGCCATCCACCCCCCCCCCCGGTTCGGCCCCCTTGGACAACTCCGACGACAAGTCGCTACTCGATCTCGAGATCGTCGCCAGCCTCAAGGCTCTCGGCGGCGACGACGATCCGGAGCTATTCGCCGATCTGGTGTCAATGTTCATGGATGACACGCCGGCACGTCTGCAGGCCATGGACGAGGCCCTCAGCGCCGGCGATTCGGAGGCCCTGAGCCGCGTGGCCCACGCGCTCAAGTCCAGCTGCGGGAACCTCGGGGCCTTCTCCCTTGCCGAGCTGTGCCGAGCGATCGAAAGCGCCGGGCGGGGCGGCGATGTCGATGGCGCGCGTCCCTTGGTCGAGCAGTCCAAGACCCAATACGAGCGCGTTCGCACTGCCCTCGAGGCCGAGTTGGCCTGAGTCGCGAAGGCGACATTTCTCTCCACCCGCCCGCTCTACCCCAACGCCCCCCGCCCGATGTTCCGTAAGGAATTCGAAGAGCTCAAAGCCACCGGTCAGTTGCCCTCGCCCAGTGGCGTCGGCATGCGCATTCTCACCCTTACGCAGGAGGAGGACTGCTCGATCGACGAGCTGATCGAGACAATGCAGGCGGACCCGGCCCTCACCGGTCGGATCGTCAAGCTGGCCACATCGGCGCAGGTCTCCACCAGCCGTCCCATCTCGAGCCTCAACGAGGCCGCGATGCGCCTGGGGTTGAAGACGGTCTCGACGGTCGCGCTGGGTTTCACCCTGGTGACCGGCAACCGGTCCGGCGCCTGCACCCGCTTCGACTACGACGGCTACTGGTCGGAGTCCCTGGCCTGCGGCATCGCGGCGTCCAAACTCAGCCGTGAGCTGGGGCGCGCCGATCCGGCGGAGGCCTTCACCTGCGGCCTGATGGCGGCGATCGGCGAGCTGGCCCTGGCCTGCACCCATCCGGAGGACTACGCCGAGATCATCGATCGCCTCGCGTCCGACCCCGGGTTGGACCGCAAGCTGCTCGAGACCGAGGCGTTCCGGATCAACCACTGCGAGGTCGCCGCGTCGCTGATGGCCGATTGGGGGCTGCCCGAGCGCTTCCAGGACGTGGTCATGTACCTGGAGGA
This sequence comes from Engelhardtia mirabilis, assembly GCF_007748095.1. NCBI lineage: Bacteria > Pseudomonadati > Planctomycetota > Planctomycetia > Engelhardtia > Engelhardtia mirabilis. Next base: position 6,181,497 of record NZ_CP036287.1, on the reverse strand, counting down.
CGAGACCGGCGAGGACTCGCTGGACGAGAGCTCGATGCAGCTCTTCCAGGTGCTGGTGGACGGCGCGATCATCGCCAAGTACTGCATGGCCGGCCGCCAGGCCGATCCGGTCCTGCTCGAGCAGCTCAACCTGCTGCGTCGCCGACTCGACGCCGGCGACATCGACCTGGCCGAGCTCTGCGACGAGGTCGTCGCCGACTGGGTCGAGTGGGGGGCGGTGCTCGAGCTGCCCACCGAGGACATGGCGGAGCGGGTGCGCTCGGCCAACCTCGAGCAGCAACTGTCCGGGAACAAGGTGATCGAGGTCGTCGAGGCCGCCGAGCTGCCGGTGCGAGTGCTCGCCGTGGACGACGACCCCCTCTCCCTGCGCGTCCTGGCGCGGCACCTGAAGGAGGCCGGCCACGAGGTCCACACTGCCCGCAACGGTCGCGAGGCCCTGGCGATGACCCTGAAGCTGCGCCCGCAGATCATCGTCACCGACCTGAACATGCCCGACCTGAACGGGCTCGAGTTCTGCAAGGCCCTGCGCCGCTCGCGCTTCGGTAAGCGCATCTACGTGCTGCTGCTCACCGGCGACGGCAACGAAGAGCGCGTGCTCGAGGGCTTCGAGGCCGGCGTCGATGACTTCATCACCAAGCCCTTCATCCCGCGCGTGCTGCTCGCGCGGCTGCGGGCGGGGATCCGACTGGTGCGCCTGCAGGAGCAGGTCGAGCGCGACCAGGAGATCCACATGAAGAACGCGATGCAGATGACGCGCCTGAACCGACAGCTCAAGGAGGCCGCGAACACGGACTTCCTGACCAAGCTGCCGAACCGGCGCTGCGCCATGGCTCACTTCGAGCGCACCTGGAAGCACGCCATGGACACGGACACGCCGATCTCCGTGGTGGCCCTCGATATCGACCACTTCAAGCGCGTCAACGACGACTACGGACACGACGTCGGCGACGTCGTGCTGCAGGAGACCTCCCGCGTGCTGCGGCAATCCCTGCGGCGTCAGGACCTGGCGGCCCGCATGGGTGGCGAGGAGTTCCTCGTGATCTGCCCGGGCGTCGCGGTCGACGTCGCGAGTCACATCGCCGAGCGGGTGCGCTCGGCCGTGGAGGAGAACGTGGTCGAGTTCGGCAAGTTCAAGCGCAACGTGACGGTCAGCGTCGGCGTCGCGCAGTACGAGCCGGGGATCGTCGACATCGATCACCTGATGCGGCTGGCGGATGAATCGGTCTACAGCTCCAAGTCGGGCGGACGCAACCGGGTCACGATCAGCCCGGGGCTGACGCCCAAGCTGCGCTCGGCTTGAGGCCGGGCGACGCGGTTCGCGGCCGCCGGCGGAAGATCCCGCCGGCGGCCGCGCGCCGTTCGGGGCCGCCACTTCGCATCGGCGCGGGGGCGGGTTAGCCTCGCGCCACCTTGACCAACCCCAGCGACGACCGGCCGGCATCCGCGGGTGGGGGCGTGCTCTCGCGCCTCGCCCTCGACTCCCCGCCCAAGCGGGCCTGGGCCCTCTACGACTGGGCCAACTCGGCGATGATGACCGTCATCGTCACGGCCGTCTTTCCGATCTACTTCGAGCGCGTCGCCTCCGAGGGGCTGACCGACTCGGAGTCGGCCGAGCTGTTCAGCCTGGGCACCACCATCGCCCTGCTCACGATCGCGCTCTTGGCGCCGCTCCTGGGAGCCCTCGGCGACTACCGCGCGATCCGCAAACGCCTCCTGGGCTGCTTCCTCGTCTTGGGCGTGGCCGCCACGGCGGCGATGTTCCTGATCGGACCGGGCGACGCCTACCTGGCGGTGGTGCTCTTCGGACTGGCCAACATCGGCGCCTCGGGCAGCTTCGTCTTCTACGACGCGCTCTTGCCGCACGTGGCGGAGGGCGAGGAGATGGATCGCCTGTCCACCAGCGCCTACTCCCTGGGCTACCTTGGCGGCGGGCTGCTGCTGGCCCTCAACCTGGCCTGGATCATCAAGCCGGAGCTGTTCGGGCTGCCCTCGGGCGAGGGCCTGACGCCGGCCGAAGCGACCCTGCCCACGCGCTTGGCCTTCCTGTCCGTGGCCCTGTGGTGGGGCGTCTTCTCGATCCCGCTCTTCCTGCGCGTGCCCGAGCCGCCGCGGCTGATCGAGCCCGACGAGACCGGTGATCGCGGATCCCTGCGCGTGGCCGTGGTGCGTCTGGGCGAGACCCTGCGCGAGCTGCGCTCCTACCGCCACGCCTTCCTGATGATGGTGGCGTTTCTGATCTACAACGACGGCATCGGCACGATCATCCGCATGTCAGTCTTCTTCGGCGGCCTGCTCGACCTGGACCAGTCGGTGATGCTGCTGTCGATCCTGTTGGTGCAGTTCGTGGGCGTGCCCTGCGCCATCGGCTTCGGCCGCCTGGCGGCACGCATCGGAACGAGGCCGGCGATCCTGGTCGGCGTCGGCTTCTACCTGCTGATCACGCTCTTGGCCTACGGCATGCAGAACGAGACCCACTTCCTGGTCCTGGCGATCAGCGTGGGGCTGGTGATGGGCGGAACCCAGGCCCTCTCGCGTTCCCTGTTCGCGAGCATGATTCCCAGGCACAAGTCAGGCGAGTTCTTCGCGATCTTCGCGGTGCTCGAGAAGTTCGCCGGGGTGCTCGGACCGGCGGCCTTCTTCCTGGTCGTCCGGCAGACGGACGAGCCGCGCCTGGCGATCCTCTCGGTCCTGCCCTTCTTCGTGGTGGGCGGCCTGATCCTCAAGCGCGTCGACATCGAGGCCGGACGGGCCGCGGCGCGCGAGGCGGATCGGGACCTGCTGCTGCGGCCGCGATAGGCCGCATCGTTCGCCAGGCCGCGCCGACGACCCGGGCTCGGAGGCGACGATCTCCGGGTCGCCACGTCGGCCGTGGATCGTCTACCGTGCGAGCCAGGATTCCTCCGATTGCCGTTCGCGTTCGCGGCGCGGGCGGGGTTTCGAGTGCTGGATGGAATGGAATTCGGACAGGGCGGCGCGTGACGCCACTGGCCTGGGGCGCGAGCTGGCGGACCTGCGCTGGCTCGGCAACCTGGCCCTGCGGCTGGTGTCGGACCCGACCCTGGCCGACGACGCCTGCCAGGAGGCCTGGTTGGCGGCCTCGCGCGGTGGCACCGTGGCGGTGGACCGCGGGCGGCTCTTGCTCGGCCTGCGCCGCTTCCTGTGGCGCGTGCGACGGGCCGACGGACGGCGTCTTCGGCGCGAACGCGCCGTGGCGGCGAGTGAGGCCCTGCCCTCGACCGCTGAACTGCTCGAGGTGGGCGAACAGCGTCAGCGCGTGTGGGAGCACCTCAAGGCACTGCAAGAGCCCTTCCGGTCGACGCTCCTGTTGCGCTTCCAGGGCGAGCTTTCGAATGCGGCGATCGCCCGAACGCTCGACGTGCCCGCCGACACCGTGCGCTGGCGCGTGCGCCGCGGGCTCGAGTTGCTGCGCGACTCGCTCGAGCGCGACCGGGCCGGGGGCGGCCTGGCCGCGATCGTGCCGGCGCTTCCGATCTCCATCCGACCCGATCTCGCGCCCACCGGAGCCACGCAGTTGGCCGCCGGAACGGCAACCCTCGGAGCCGGAGTCCTGGTCATGTCGAAGCTCGTCGCCGCCCTCTTCTTGGGCGCTGTAACCCTGTTCGTCCTCCTCGACCGCGGCCCCGACGAGCGGGCCAGCTCGCCCGCCGGACTCACGGCGCCGCTCGTGGAACCCGAGCTGGCCATGGCTCCCGTCTCGATCGAGCCGGGCGGGCCCGCGGTCGTGGTCGCCCAGGCTCGCCGCGAGGCCAGCGTGTTCGCCGACCGGAGCGCGGAGCCGGGCGCCGCCGCGGCGCGCCTCGTGGGTCGAGTGGTGGACGGTGACGGGAGTCCGCGCGCAGCCGTGTCGCTCCACCTGAGCGGCCGCGACTGGTCGGTCAGCGCGACCTCCGCGCTGGACGGCTCGTTCTTCCTGGAAGTGCCCGGCAAGGGCGCGCCGCGGGCATTCCTGCGCCTCGAAGGCCCACCGACGGTCCAGCAGCGCGAGGTCGAGTTCAGCGCCGAGCGCTCCGCCCAATGGGCCGAGCTCGACGCGCGCGAGGGCGCGGTGACTGACGTCGGCGATCTGGTGCTGCAGGACGCCGGGGTCGTGTCCGGTCGCATCGTCGACGACCAGGGTGTGGGCCTCGCGGACGCGATCGTGCTCGTCTCCGGCGCGCCGCAAGTGCGGTCGGACCCCGACGGGTACTTCACCAGCGACCACGTGGAGCCCGGCGAACGGCGCACGACGGTCCTCGCAGCCAACTTTCTGGAGCGGGAGATGTCGGTCGAGGTCGCGGCGCTGCAGGCCTTGCAGGTCGGCGAGATCCGGCTCGAGCGGGCGCCGCGCGCGCGCGGTCGAGTCTTGGACCCCTCCGGCGCGCCCCTGACCGGCGCCGTCGTCAGTACTCGACGGTGGGCTCCGGGCTGGAGCTTCGAGGTGGACCAGGACGGGCGCTTCGACGTGCCCCTGCCGTCGATCGAAGGCAGCATCCTGAGTGCCCGGGCGGCCGGCTACGAGGAGCCCTACTTCGGGATGCCCGTGCAGCCTGGCGCCGAGGGCATCGAGCTCGTCCTGTTCCCCTTGGGTCCGCCCTGTCGCGTGCGACTGGTGGACGATGCGACCGGTGAGCCCCTGGCGTTCGTGGTCATCGAAGTCGACCGCTTCGCCGCCGAGTACCGCACCGACCCGACGCCGCGACTCGCCTATGCCGCCCGCAGCGAGCGTCGGACCGACGAGGGTTGGGTCGAGTTCTACGCGCAACCGGGGAGTGACGTCCTGGACGTGGCCGCCCAAGGCTACGCATCGCGGGCCGTGGTGCTGTCCGAGCGGGCCGCGGGCGAGGGGCAGATCCTGCGTCTTGCACGGGCGCCGTCGCTCAGCGGTCGCGTGGTCCGCGACGGCGCGCCGGTCGCCGGCGCCCTGGTCGTGTTGGCCCAGGGGGAGCTCGGTCGCGTCGAACCCGTGCGCGAGGGGATCGACGGGGTCGAAGCCTTCGACTCCGATCCCATGGCCGCCGTCCTTCGCAATCAGGACAGCTACTCGAGCACGTCCGTGCGCGGCTTCGACGGCGACCCCGCGGCCCCCGCGGTCCACTTGGGCGGCATCGGCTTCACCAGGGGACCGAAGCGGCGGACCACCACCAGCGGCGAGGACGGTCGCTTCCACTTCGACGACCTCGCGCCCCTGGCCATGCGCGTCCACGCCCGGACGGCGGACGACCGCTTCGCGCGCCTGACCGAGCTCCGCAGGGCTCCCTCCGGATTCCTCGACCTCGGCGACCTCGACCTCGAGCCCACCGGCCGCATCGAGGGGCGGATCGTCGGACCGCCGGCGCGCCACCTCGCCGGCCACAGCGTCTCGATCATCGAGACCGGGCCCTTCGAGGCGACCACCGACGCCGACGGGGCGTTCATCCTCGACGGCCTGCCGGCGGGCAATCACCTGCTGTTGGTCCAGTTCGGGGAGAGCGTGATCACGCGCGACTGGGCCACCCACTTCCACGTGCCGCTCGGTCCGGGCGAGACTCGCGCCGTCGCGCTGGAGCTCGACGCCGAGCCCGCAGCAACGGTCGCGGTGCACCTGCGACACAACGGCGAGCCAGCGGCCGGCGCCTTCTTCGAATTGACGGCAGACGCCGAGAGGCAGTGGGGCAGCGGGCTCGACGGGGACGGCCGCTTGGATCTGTCGGTGCCGGCGCACGTGCCGCTGCGGGCCAGCGTGGACCTGGGCAGCTACCCCATCCCCCTGGGCGCCCGGCGCAGCTTCGCGGAGGGCACGAACACCCTCGAGCTGGAGCTATGGTCCGGATCTCTGGACGTCGAGCTCCCCGCGGACCTGACGTTGCCGCCGAATGCTCGCGCCCTGCTGCAATGGGTTGCCGCCGACTCGCCCGAGCCGACGCCGGCCCAACTCGGCACCCTGCGCTCCGACACCCCCGCCTGCGTCCACTTCAGCGTCGTGCCGGAGGGCGCGCGCCAACTCGTGCTCGAGCTCTACGCAGGCGAGGGCGGCGAGCTGATCGAGTCCTGGCCCCTCGACATCCACGTCCCGCGCGGCGTGACGACGCGCGTCGACCCCGCTCAATCGAAGTAGTACGGACTCGACCAGGCCATGTGCCGGTCGGTCTGCAGCACGCGCACGCGCAACAGGCCGCCGGCGGCGGGCGCGGCCCTGGGGGCATGGGTCGCACCTCGCCCCCCCCCCCGTGCGAGCGTCGGAGCGATCGGCGAGTATCGCGGCGGCGGGCGGGCCGCTGGCCTGCGCCCTTCTGGGACGCCCCACGGGCCAGGCGCAAGTCCGGGGGCCTGTCCTTGTGAGTCGGCGCTCCGTCGTCCGGTTGGTCAGGACTGGCCGAGTTGCGGTCTCCCGAGGACTCGGCTAGGGTCGCTCGAGACCTTGAGTCCGGTCATTCGACCGCCCCGAAGAAGCCTGGAGATACTCATGTTGCAGCTGTTGTGCGCGATGGCCTTCGCGTCGTTCTTGCACTCTTATCCGGTCGCGGTGCAAGAGTGCCTGCCACTCCCGACGAATGCGGTCGCCTGGTGGCCGCTCGACGAGACCTCAACGGATGGAGCCGAAGATCTCGTCGCTGGGCTCGACGGCGCCCACGCGAATGGGCCGACGCCGGTGCCCGGGCTGGTAGCGGGCGCCTTGTCCTTCGACGGTGCCAACGACTTCGTCAGCATCCCGGACAGTCCGGTCTGGGACCTCGGTGGCGACGACTTCACGATCGAGCTGTGGGCGAGATTCGACACCGCTGGCAGTGGGTCCGTGGGGCACCCCGGTGACATTCTGATCGGGCAGGACGAGGGCCCGGGTAACCAAGAGAAGTGGTTCTTCGCGCTCGGCGGAGGAGCCCTCAACTTTCATATCAACGGACCCTCCACGCCCTCGTCGTTCAGCCCTCAGGTGCCCTTCACTCCGACCGTTGGTCAGTGGTACCACCTGGCCGTCGTCCGGCGCGGAATCGAGCTCACGATCTTCGTCGACGGAGTGGCAGCCGGCTCTGCCATCGTCGGCACGACGATTCCTCAGGTCTCGGCACCTCTGACTCTCGGTCAGGCCGAGAACATCGGCTTCTTCGACGGATCCCTCGACGAGGTGTCGCTGTACCGCCGCGCACTGGAATCGGAGGAAGTGGCGGCGATCCACGCCGCTGGCAGTCTCGGCAAGTGCGTCGAGGGGGCAGTCCATCCGGGCCAGGGCGGTCAAGGCGAATACGTCACAGTCGTCGTCTCCGGGCCTTCAATCCCCCTCCTGCCCCAGGTACGCCTCGCTTCGGGGTCTGCGCCCGACCTCTATGCTGCTGCCACAGAGGTCAGCGTGACTGGGAGCTCGCTCGAAGCAACCTTCGATCTCGCAGGCCAACCACTCGGGTTGCGCGACGTCGTCGTCGAAGAAGGCGGGCAAGTAGTCTTCGTGGTGCCGATGTCATTCGAGGTGGTGCCGTCGACCGGTCCAGAGCTCTGGGTCGACATCTCCGGGTTTGGGCAGATTCTCGCTGGGAGCGAGCAGAACTTCTGGCTGACCTACGGCAACAGCGGCAACGCGGATGCCCACATGGGGGTGGTCAGCGTGACTATCCCGGGCGGGGTGGGCTACCAGCTTGGGGAGCAGGTGGGTTTCGTCGTGCCTGCCGAGGACGTGACCGAGTCGATCTTGATTCCACGCCTGGCGGCTGGAGAGGGGAGGGCGGTGAAGCTGCGCCTGATCGGACCGGCGAGCGGAGCGGTGGCCCTGGAGACGGCGATCGCCGAGTCGTTCTTCGATTCGCTGAACGCCCAAGTCGCAGTCTCCGAATCCAACCTCGCTCTGCCTGCTCTGCCTGCTCTGCCCGCTCTGCCCGCTCTGCCGGGCAGCGTCGGCGGCACCGCAGGTCAGAAGCCTGTGGGCCCGGGGGATCCCGGTTCGCCCGGGTATCTCCACTTCTTCATGGTCCAGAAGCCCGACGGCACCTGGGAGCAGCAGCTCGCGATTCTCTCGCCTAATGGGGACCTCTACTGGTCGCTCGCGGGCGACAAGGTGCTGCAGAGTGCCTTCTCTGCCAACGGGACCTACGTTGTTGGCGAACAGAGCTACACCTACCAGCACATGTTCGGCTTTGCGCCGAAACCCGAGGCCGAGATGCCGGCCTATGTCGCCGAGCTCGCGGCCAAGTTCGTCCCCTGGTATGGGCACGACTTCGCCAACCCCGGCTGTCAGCCCAGCTCGATCAGTTGCCTCGGTCTGGCACTCCAGCTGCTCTACCCCACAGTGAGCTGCGCGGCCGTCTCGACTTCGTCGTGCACGGCCTCGTCGCCCGCAGGCCAGACGTTCTGCCCCCTGCTGCCGCCGGAGCTACTCGCCACTTTCGATTGCACGACTGCTCCTGGGACCCAGGGAGGGGAGGTCTGCTACTACGACTCCAGCGGGCTCGTCGAGGGCTTGGGCCAACTGCTCGGACTCAACGGGGACGTGCTGGTCGGCCAGATCGCGGCACTCGATATCTCGTCCAACGTGAAGGCCCACGTGATCGAAGTCATCAACTCGTGGGACCCCAATGCCAAGGGCGGTTCCAAGGGCGTGGGGCCGCAGGCGTACGTCGCAGCTTCGCAGCCTCTGCGGTACACCATCCAGTTCGAGAACGACCCCGACATGGCCACCGCTCCGGCGAAGGAAGTGGTCATCCGGGATACGCTCGATCCCGCCCTCGTGGACCTGTCGAGTTTCAGATTCGGCGCCGTCTCCTTCGGAGATCAGGCCGCACTTCCGCCGGCAGGGACGTCCTTCGCCTTACAGGTACCCGTATCGACGGCGTTGGAGGTGCAGGTCTTCGGTCAGCTCGAGCCCTCGAGCGGCGAAGTCACCTGGCGATTCCGTTCGGTAGATCCGGCTACGGGTCTCCCTCCCGAGGACCCGTTCGGCGGGTTCTTGCCCCCCAACCTGACGCCCCCGGACGGTGAGGGCGCTGTCTTGTTCGACGTCCTTCCCGCGGCCGGCCTCGTAACTGGCACCGTCATCCAGAACGTGGCGTCGATCACGTTCGACTCGAACCAGCCAATCCTGACGCCAAGTTGGACGAACACGCTGGATGTCGATCCGCCCGAGACCGTCGTCGGGCTGCTCCCGACGATCGCGGGCTGCGCCGAGGTGGGATTGACTTGGAGCTCAACCGACATCGGGTCCGGAATCGAACTCCACCGGGTGTACGTCAGTGTTGACGGTGGAACGCTCGAGCCTTGGCTGACGACCGCTGAACAGTCCGCAAGCTATCCAGGCGTGCTCGACACGACTTATGGCTTCGCCGTTAGGGCGAAGGACGAGGCTGGCAACTGGGAGGCTGTTCCAACTGCTCCGGCTGTCTCGACTACGCTCGTCTCGTCCTTGGCGAGTTCCGAGGTGGTCCGCCTCGGGGTGCCTCCCAATCCCGCGGCCCTACTGATAGGTCAGAGCCAGGGTCCGGTGGTCGGAACCGTCTGGGACCCGGTCGTCGATCATTCGAGCTTCCAGATTGGTGCCGTGGTCGATTTCCTCGTGGTCTCGGCGGTCGCGACCAATGTTCCCCTGCCTTCGTTGGGAACGCTGCTCTGCGACCTCTCGGCGTCGCGGCTGATCTTGAGCGCCAATCCCGGCGTGTCGTTCCAGGTTGAGATCCCCGATTCGTGTCAGATCGTTGGTGCTGCGATCTACAGCCAAGCGGCCTCCCTGGACGTCGGTGGAGCACTCATGCTCACCAACGGTCTCGACGTGGTGCTCGGACAGCAGTAGCCCTGGTCTCTGATCCGATCCGTTGGTCGCAGAACTTCATGCCGGCCCAGACCACGGGGCTGGCCTGAAGAGCGCCGGCCGGGCCTGCGACACGCCACGCGCGTCTACCCCGCTCAATCGAAGTAGTACGGACTCGACCAGGCCATGTGCCGGTCGGTCTGCAGCACGCGCACGCGCAACAGGCCGCCGGCGGCGGGCGGCGGGATCGGGACCAGGGCGCGCAGCTCGAGCTCCTTGGCGCCGTCGACGGCGACGACGATCCCGGTTTCGTCCACGATCTCGATGCGTTCGAGGGGCGCGGTGCCGAAGACTTCGATCAGGAGCTGCGGCTCGGGCCCCACGTCGGCGGCGGACATCTGGGCGCCCATGGGCTGGCTGGCGAGGCTGGTGCGCAGCACGATGCGCGCGCCGGAGGTGCCGTAGCAACGCCGCGCGCGCAGAGCTTCAAGCAAGCCGGCGCGGGTCAGGTCCTCGGACAGGATCCCCGCCAAACCTCCACAGGGCGCGGACAGGTGCGCCATGCCTGGGTGCCCGTCGTGGCCGTCGCCGCTGCCGATGATGCCGTAGCGGTAGCCGCGCCCGAGCACGTCCTCGAACCAGTGCCCGTCCACGGGTGAGTAGATCCGTCGCGGATCGGCGGGCGTGTCGCTGGAGCCGTGGACCGAGACCAACTCCACCACGGGCTCGATCTCGAGCGGTGGCTTTGCGCTCCAGTCCACCGCCACCGGACCGCCGGCCAGGGTGTGGGGGATCGAGAGCGAGTCGGTGCCATCGAGAGCCGCCCACAACTCCGGCGGCGTGTCGTAGTCGCGGTCGAAGGCCGACAGGAGCGGTCGCGCCGCACCCAGGTGCACCACGTGGCGGTGGCCGAAGAGCCAACTGGTCCACTCGAAGCCGGTCAGTGCCAGGAACCGCCCCGGCTCGTCGTGGGCCTGCGAGGCGGCCAGGATCGTGTCCCACAGCTCCGGCGTGGTCTCGAGCGGCTCGAGGCCCCAACGGTCGTGGTCGGTCAAGGCCACGGCGTCGAGCCCGCCCACGTAGCGCGCGTAGGTGTAGTAGTCGTCGGGCGTGCCCGTGCCGTCGGAGAGGCCCGAATGCCCTTGCAGGTCGCAGAACAACACGCGCTTGGCGGGGCTCACGCGGCAGGGGTTGGACTCGGTCTCGGTCAGGACCTCGCCCGCCTCGTCGAGGACCCGCGCGACCAGGCGCAGGGTCGAGATCGCCTCGGGCAGGACGACTTCGATGCGACGGCTGGCGGAGTCACTGGCGCCGAACTCGAAGCGCCGCGGCGCCTCGTCGCCCGGCAGGCCCTCGACCTCGATCGCGCCCTCGAACTCCACGCGATCGCTACCGGTCCCGTCGACCACGGCCAGGGTCGCCGTGATCGTCTCGCCCGGATGGGCCGTGGCCGGCAGGTGCAACAACAGCCGCGAGGCCGGGCCGGGCGCCACGTCGAAGGCCAGCTCCGCGTCGTCGACCAGGGCGCGCACCCCGTCGCCGTCGCCGTCGACCGCGAGCCACAGGCGCGTGTCCCGTTCCCCGTAGCGATCCACGCGCACACCGGCGGGCCCGGCGCCGTAGACGATGTGGACCACTTCACCGGGGGCCAGGTCGCGCCCGCGCACCACCGCCACCAAGAGCTGCGTGTCGATCGCCCGGGCCTCGAAGCGCAGGTCCTGCGCGTCGCACTCGAAGGTGGTGTAGCCGGGCGCGGCGGGCTCCGCGGCCTGGGGCGTGCTCCAACCCCAGAAGGGTGGCGCTTGGAGGTAGATGGCGCCGCCCTCGGCGACTCCCAAGGGGCCCGCCGTGTAGTCCAACTCGAAGCGCGCCGGACGCCCGACCTCGGCCTCGGGCGCTGGGCCGACGAAGCGCGCGGAGCCCGCGCCGTCGGCGGGCGAGCGCGGCGTGCGTTGGTCCTCCCAAAGGGTGTACAGCACGTCGAGCTTGGCGGTCTGAGGGGGCTCGAAGCCGAGCCAGTCGACGAGCTGCGCGCGTTGCTCGTCCGCAGCGCCGGCCGTGCTCCCTTCCGATGTCGCCGAGTCCTGGTCGGCGCTATTCCCTCCGCATGCGGCGAGCAATGGCAGGGCGAGGGCGAGGGTGCGTCGATCCATGGTGTGCCGCGCCGTGCTTGGCGCAGGGCCCCAGGTTACAAGAGGCGGCATGAAGCTCCGCCGCCTCGGGATCGGATCGTCGCTGTTGCTCGCCGCCGGCACGTTCGGTGGACCCCCCGCCGCCGCGCGGCAGGAAGAAGCGCCGATCGCGCCCCTGCCCACGCCGCCGCTCGAAGAGGTGGCGGAAGTCGCGGCCGAGCCCGAGCGGCCCGAATGGGCCACCGCGCCCCTGCCGACCATCGACGAGCGCACCGCGGGCCTCGAGCGCCGCGAGGGCTTCGTGGACCTCTACCACGACGTCGACGCCGGTCTGCTCCTGGCGCAGTTTCCGGCCTCGTCCGACGCGGCCCCCATGCTCTACGTCGAGGCCCTGGTGCGCGGCCTGGGCTCCAACGACGTGGGCCTCGACCGCGGTCAGATCGGGACCAATCTCGTGCTCGTCACCCGCCGCGCGGGGCGCAGCCTGCAGTTGGTCGCGCCCAACCTCGACGCGCGGGTCGCGCTGGACGATGAACAGGTGCAGCGCGCCGCGCGCGAGGCCTTCGCGGAGAGCGTCGTCGCGGCCCTGCCGATCGTGGCCGAGCAGGACGGCCGCGTGCTGGTGGACCTGACCGACCTCGCCCTGCGCGACGCCCACGGCGTGGCCAAGGCCCTCGATCGGGCCGGCCAGGGCTCCTTCAGCCTGGCGCGCGACCGCAGCGCGATCCTGGCCGACGGCCTGCGAACCTTCGCCGACAACTCGACCGTCGAGGTGCTGTTGACCTTCACCGGCGACGACCCGGGGCCCGAGGTGCGCGCCACCACGCCCGACCCGAGCGCGGTGACCCTGCGCGTGCGCCACGGCTTCTGCGCCCTGCCGGAGGTGCCCATGGCGACGCGGACGGCCGATCCGCGCTCGGGCTACTTCACCCGCACTTGGGTCCAGCTCGACGCAGCGCCGGACGAGCCCTCCGAGGTCCAGGTCATCGCGCGGCATCGCCTGCCCGCGGACGGCTCGCCGATCGTCTACTACATCGACCGCGGCGCGCCCGAGCCCATGCGCTCGGCCCTGCTCGAGGGCGCGCGCTTCTGGGAGCGCGCCTTCGCGGAGGCCGGCCTCGAGGGCCGCTTCAAGGCGGAGCTGTTGCCGGAGGGCGCCGACATCCACGACCTGCGCTTCAACGTGGTGCAGTGGGTGCACCGCTCCACGCGCGGTTGGAGCTACGGCAACTCGATCGTCGATCCGCGCAGTGGCGAGATCCTCAAGGGGCACGTGACCCTCGGCTCCCTGCGCGTGCGGCAGGACGTGCTGATCGCCGAGGGGTTGCTGTCGCCCTACGCGGGCGAGGGGCGCGACGAGCGCGTGATGGCCATGGCCCTGGCGCGCCTGCGGCAGCTCGCGGCCCACGAGATCGGGCACACCCTCGGCCTGCGCCACCACTTCGCGGCCAGCGGCGTCGGCGACGGGCGTGAGTCGGTGATGGACTACCCGCCGCCGCGGGTGCGCTTGGACGAGGACGGCCAGATCGACCTGTCCGACGCCTATCGCGACGGCCCGGGAGGCTGGGACGTGCTCGCGATCGAGTACGGCTACCGCGAGTTCGGGGCCGGCGGGGAGGCCGAAGGCTTGGCCGAGGTCATGGCGCAGATGGATCGGCAGGGCTTGGCCCTGTTGACCGACGAGGACGCCTCAGCGGGAGTCCATCCGCGCGCGCACCGTTGGGACGACGGCAACGACGCCGTGCAGGCCTTGGCGGACGCGCTCGAAGTGCGCGCCGCGGCCCTGGCTCGCTTTGGCGAGGGGGCCCTGCGCCCGGGTCGGCCCCTCGCGGACCTCGAGTTGGCCCTGGTGCCCCTGTTCCTGCACCACCGCTATCAGGTCGCCGCGGCGGCGGCGGTGCTCGGCGGCTACGACTACGAACATGGCGTGCGCGGTGGTGCACCGGCCCCGTCGCTCGCGGCCGTGGACTCGACGCTCCAGCGCGCGGCCCTGGCCGGACTGATCGACGCCCTCTCGTCGCAGGCGCTGCAGCTCCCCGCGCGCGTACGCGCGATCCTGCCGCCGCCGGCTCCGGGCCGGCCGCGCGGGCGGGAAGGCTTCGACCCGTCCACGACCCTCGTCGATCCCCTGGCCACGGCAGCCTTGGCCGCCGACCTCGTGCTCGACGAGTTGCTCGATGGCGAGCGCTTGGAGCGCGCGCTGATCCAGTCCCTCGACGATCCGAACCAGCCGGGGGCGCGCGGGGTCTTGGAGGCCCTGATCGCGTGGGGCTGGCCGGCTCCGGGCAACGCCCCCGCGGGAGCGGGCGACGCCTGGGACCGCGCCGTGCACCAGGCGGCCCGCGAGCGCCTGCTGGAAGGCCTGCTCGACCTGATCGCGGACCGGCGCACCAGCGCCGGCGTGCGCGAGGCGGCCCTCGCGTCGCTGAAGCTGCGGCGCGAGGCCGACGGCCGACTCCAATCGACCCTGGGCCTGGCCCTGCACGAGCAGCTCACCCTCGAGCTCTTCTTCAGCCAGCCGCTCGACTCCCGTCGCGCACCGGCCGCGCCGCGTGTTCCCCCGGGCCCGCCCATCGGCTGCGCCTGCGAGGACGACGCCTCGGCCCCGTGGCTCATCGAGGGCAGCGGCGCGCGGTGACGGCCGGCGACTCGATTCCCGCGCGCGTGTTGATCGTGCGGTTGGGCGCCCTGGGCGACGTGACCGGCGCCCTGGCCTGCGCCGGCGCCCTGCGGCGCGCGCGCCCGGACCTGCACGTGGGCTGGGCCGTGCACGACCTGGCGCTACCCTTGGTCGAGGGACATCCGTGGGTGGATCGCGTGCACCTGTGGAAGCGCGGTGGCGGCATCGCGGGTCTCTTGTCCTTCGTCGGCGAGCTGCGCGCGGAGCGCTACGACGTCGTCCTCGACCTCCAGCGCATTCTCAAGAGCGCCCTGGTCGCGCGGCTCTGCGGCGCGTCACGCACGGTCGGCTACGACCGCGCACGCGCAAAGGAGCTCTCTTGGCTCTTGCACTCCGAGCACATCGCCCCCGGCGATCGCCGCGCGCCGATGATCCTCCAGGCCCTCGAGTTCGCGGCGCACCTGGGCGCGACCGACCTCACGCCCATGCGCGAGCTCCCGCGCGAGCCTGAGGCGGAGGCCTGGGCGCAGGCCCTCGTGGCCGAGCTCGGCGCCGCTCCGATCGCGGTCAACGTCGGCGCCAGCAAGCCGCCCAACCGCTGGGTTCCCGAACGCTTCGCGCAGCTCGCACGCACCCTGGCCGAGCACGGTCATTCGATCGTGCTGACCGGCGGCCCCGAGGATCGCGACTGGGCCGCGGCCGCCTGCGGGGCCGCCGACGGCGCGCGGATCCGCGACCTGGTCGGCCGCACCTCGATCCCGCAGCTCGTGTCGCTCTACCGTCGCCTGTCCCTCTACGTCGGCTGCGACACAGGGCCGATGCACGTGGCCGCCGCCTGCGACGTGCGCTGCGTGGCCCTCTTCGGCCCCGCGGATCCGCAACGGACCGGGCCCTTCGGCCCCGGGCACGTGATCGTGCGCGCGCCCGAGCGCGGTGGCAGCCGGCCGATGAACGGGATCGAGGTCGACGCCGTCCTGACCGCGGTGCGCTCGGCTCAGAGCTGATCGTCGAGGATCAGCAGGTAGTCGTTCTCGCCCAGCACGGTCAGCGCCGCGGCGGGGTTCGCGCTGAGCAGTTGGCAGTGCAGCGCGAACGCTTGCAGTCCAGGCCCCAGGTCGGGGGCCAGGAAGGCGGTCTCGATGCTGCCGCCCGGGGGCACCACGCCCAGGGTCAGCAGGCGCAGGGGCTCGCCCACCAGGCGCAGGCCGTCGAGGCCGGGCACGCTGCCGAAGCCCGGCTCGATCGAGAAGGCCAGCACCGCCAGGTCGCCGCCCGTGGCGCGGAAGCGCAGTTGGATCCACTCGCCCTCCCGCGCGGGGCTGGGCGTGGCGTCGATCGCGCGACTGGGGCCCGGCATCTCCAGCAGGGTGCCGCCGGTGAGCTGGATCATGCGACCGTCCTTGCCGTCGCCGCAGCCGGACACGGCGCCGTCGCCGCCAGCCCCCGGGAAGAAGTCGGTCGCGCGATGGGACACCCGCGAGGCGTAGCTGTCGAGGGCGTGGCCGCCGTCGGCGCCCGCGCAGCTCGGTGCGGAGACGACGCCGTCGCCGCCCGGCGCGCCGAACAGGCGCGAGCCCTGCACCACGAACTGTCCACCGATCAGCTCGACGCCCGAGCCGCCGTGGGTCGCGGGATGGGTCGACTCGGCGTCTGCGCCCCGTCCGCCATGGCTGTACACGTCAGCGAAGTGCAGCCCCGAGTCGATCGAGCTCAGGCCCACTCCCCCGGGTTGGTCGGCGACGCCCTTGGCGGCGTCGGCGCCGAAGAAGGCGCAGTCGATCAATGAGACGGCGGCACAGGCCCGCACGCGCCCGCCGGCGCCATCCCAGGGCATGGGCGTGTCGGGCGCCTGCTCGCCGATGAAGAGCCCAGCGTCGATCACCACCGAGCCGGAGCAGCTCTCCAGGCGCAGGCCCGGCTGTCCGCCGCTGCCCTGGACCCGCAGGCCCGAGAGCACGACACCGGAGGTCTGCGGGATGTTGACCACGGCGACGCTGCCCAGGACGTCGACCACCGCGCCCAGGTCGGCGACGATCGTCAGCCCCTTGCCGTCGACCGCGAAACCCGCGTAGCTGCCGGACGCGACCAGAATCGTGTCGCCCTCGGCCGCGGCCTGCACCGCCTGGTGGATCTGGACGTGGTCCGCGCCGCCGCTGTCGTCGACCGTGATGGTCTGGGCGAGGGGAGTGGCGACGAGCAGGCTGGCGAGAATCGACATGGGGGCGAGGGTGGGCCGAGGGGACGGAGCTGCACTGCGCGCGAAGGGGTCCGTCCTTGCGACGGACGTCGTCCCCCGGAGGATCCCCTCTGGCGCGCAAGCTGCCCGTAAGTCTCGCCCACCCACGTGCGCGGGGGGCCGCCATCATCGAGCGCTCACGTGCGGCACGGGGCCGCGCCGCCTCAGACGTCGCTGTCGAGGACGACGATGACGGCGTTCTCGCCCAGCACGTTCAGGGGCGAGAGGGGGTTCGAGCTCAGGAGCTGGAAGTAGAGCGTCATCGCCTCGAAGCCCGGCCCGAGCTGGGGCGCCGGGAGGCCGATCGAGATGCTGCCGCTGGGCGGGATGAGTCCGAGGCTCACGAATTTCAGCGGCTCGCCCACCAGGCGCAGCCCGTCGAGGCCGGGCACGGTGCTGAAGTCGGGAGCGGAGCCCCAGGCGAGGACGACCAGGTCGAAGGGCTGGGCGCTGCACTTGAACTGCAGCCATTGGCCTTCGATGGCGGGACTCGGGCCGGCGTCGAGGGCGAAGCCGGTGCCAGGCAGCTCCTCGATCCAACCGCCCACCGGCGCGATCTCGTTGCCATCGGGCCCCGAGCCGCAGCCCTCGAGGGCGCCGTTGCCGCCGTTGCCCGGGTAGAAGTCCGTGGCGCGGTAGAACACCTGCGCACCGACGGAGGTCAGGGCGTCGCCGCCGTCGGCGCCGGAGCAGCTCGGCGCCGAAGAGAGGCCGTTGCCGCCGTTGCCGCCGAACAGGTGCGAGCCCTGCAGATGGCAGACGCCGCCGTCGAGCACGATGCCGGCGCCGCCCTCGGAAGCAGCGTGGTTCGGCTTGGCGTTGGAACCTCGCCCGCCCTGCGCGAAGGTGTTCGCCAGGTGCATCTGCGCGTCGACAGCGATCAGCCCGGCGCCGGCGGGCTGGTCCGAGAAGGCCTTGTTGCTGTCGGCGCCGAAGAATGTCGTGTCGATCAGCGAGATCGCCGCGCAGTCGCGGATGCGCCCGGCCACCGGATCCCAGGGCTTGAGGCTCGTGGGTGCCAGTTGGGCGATGAACAGGCTGCCGTCGATGATGATCGAGCCGTCGCAGCTCTCCACCCGCAGGGCCGGCTGGCCGCCGCTGCCCTGGGCGCGCAGTCCACACAACAGGACCTGGTCGTCGGCGCCGATGTCGAGCACGGCGACGGTGCCGATCAGATCGACCACGGCGCCCTTGCGCGCGGCGACGGTCAACGCGGTGGAAGAGACCGTGAAGCTCGAGTAGGTGCCCGAGTCGATCAGGATCGTGTCGCCCCAGTCGGCGGCCTCGACCGCGTCCTGGATCGCTACGTGGTCGGCGCCACCGCTGTCGTCGACGGTGATGACCTTGGGGACTGCGGCGGGGAGCAACAGCAGGCCGGCGAGAGTGAGCATGGAGCGTAGTGCCGCTGGGCGGAGAGGCCGTTGGGCGGTCGAGCAGGGGAGTGCTCGCTGGTTACCGCTGGGCTCCCTAGGGAACACGGTCGGCCTGAATCGGCCCCCCAATTCAGAATCAGGGTTCCGTGATGATCCCCTGAAGCTGCGGACTGTGCCGGCCTTCACATAGCCTTCACAGTCCGTCGAGCTCGCTCAGGAGGTCGTCGACCAAAGATAGATCCTCGGGGCGATCCACGTCCGCAAGGGGGCACAGCAGGTGGACGGCCAGTCCGGCCTCCTCGGCCCGATTCCGGGTCTGGGCCAGGACGCCGGCCGTGCCCCAGGGCACGCCTTCGAACAGGGCCGGGTGGGGCGCGACCAGCCCGAGCAGGGTGTAACCCCCGTCCAGAGCGGGGCCTAGGACCGCCCGCCCGGGCAACATGGCTTCGAAGGCGTCGACCAGGAAGTCGGAATCCAGGCCCGGGCAGTCGGACCCGATCACGGCCACGGGGCCCCCGCCCCCGGCGAAGGCGCTGCCCAGCGCTGTTGCGAGCCGCGCCCCGAGGTCCCCCTGGCCCTGGGGCAGGTAGGTCAGGTCGTCGCCGAAGCGCCCGGCCATGCGCGCGGGCTCGCCCCCGTCGAAGCGCACCTGGATCCGCAGCCCCGGGATGCGAGCGGCGGCCTCCCTGGCGGCGTCCAGGGTCCGGGCGGTCAGTGCAGCTTGCAGCAGCGCCGC
The DNA here is from genome assembly GCF_007748095.1 of Engelhardtia mirabilis. Lineage (NCBI taxonomy): Bacteria > Pseudomonadati > Planctomycetota > Planctomycetia > Engelhardtia > Engelhardtia mirabilis. The sequence continues at coordinate 6,162,694 of NZ_CP036287.1, read as the reverse complement.
GCGCTCGGCCCCCAGGGTGCCGATCAGCCGCGTCTTGGTACGGCCGGGCTCGGGCCAACGGGTGAAGACGATCAGGGTCGGCACGCTGTCCGAGAGGTTAGCTGCAAGGGCGTCCCAACACAGGTACGCCCTGTGACGTTGCACGCCGGAGCCGCACCCGGTCCCCTCTACCAGCCATGTTCCGACGAATCGCCATCGCCCTCGCCCTGATCTCGACCCTGGTCGGACTCGCCGCCCTCGGCCTCGCCACGCCCGACCCGGCGACGCGCCCGCTCCAGTGGGACCTGGAGAGCCAGGTACGCCGCGCCGAGGCGCTCGCCGCGGAGGGCAGCGACGCCGCGGCCCACGACGTGTGGCGCGCCATCGAGGCGCAGGCCGAGTCGGGCGACCTGGACTTGACCGACGCCCAGCGGCGCCGGTTGGAGCTCGGACTGGCCGACAGCGGCTGGCGCGCCGCCGCGAACACGCGCGACACGTCGGTGATCGACGCGGCGCGGGAGACGCTGCGCGTGCTCTCGCCCGCGGACACGCGGGTCGAGGACCGCGACCTGGTCTGGGCCATGGCGCGCGAATCCCTCGGCGACCTCGACTGGGCCCGGACGCGCACTTGGAACATCGGGCCGGCGTTGGCGGACTACACGGCGGCGCTCGAGTGGTGGGGGCGCTCGTCCGACCTCGAGCGGGCGCGCGAGCACTGGCTGTCGATCTTCTGGCGCCTGGCCCAGCCGCCCTGGGCCCCGGGTGACTTCGACACGGGCTACGGCCGCGGACAGATCCCGATCGAGCTCGCCGAGCAGGCGCTGCGCCTCGTGCGCGGCGACGACGAGCGCGGGCGCGCGCACCTCGTGCTGGCGCACCTCGGGTTGCAAGTCGCGAGCACCCCCCGGCAGCAAGCGCGGGCCATCGAGCACCTGGAGCAGGTCATCGCCATCGGCCGCGCGACCAGCGCCCACGACGACGCCCTGTGGGCCCTGGCGCAGCACCTCGAGAACGTCGGTCGCTTCACGCGCGACGAGGAGGGGCGTTTCGAGCTGGAGGTGGACCTCGTCGGCGCCGTCGCGCTCTATCGCCAGTTGCGCGGCGACTACAGCCAGGACTCCTCGCGCTGGTGGAACGGCGCGAACAATCGACTCGGGGATCTGACCGGACCTTCGGTCCAACTGTGGACCCCCGGCGCGTTCCTGCCCGGGTCGCAGGTGGGCTTCGGGATCCAGACGCGCAACGTGGAGGCGGTCGAGTTCGCCCTCTATCCCATCGATCCGGCCCGCGACGTCCACTTCGACGCCTCGGACCAATCGCCCTGGAGCTGGTTGAGCGAGGTCGACGTGAAGGGCCGCTCGCCCGAGCGCGCGTGGAGCTACGCGACCGGCGACGTGGGCGACTACCGTCGGCGCGACGCGAACCTGGAACTCGACCCGGCGCCGGAGCTCGGCGCGTACGTGCTGGTGGCGCGCGCCGGCGGCGTGGAGGAACGCGAGCTGATCCTGGTCACCGACGCCGCGCTCGTGACCCACGCCGCGGCCAGCGACCTGTGGCTGTGGGCGACCAGGGCCACCGACGGCGAGCCCCTGGGCGGGGTGCGCTTCGATGTGCGCGCGCGCTGTCGCGTCGACGGCGGCGACTGGGTCTGGCGCGAGCGTTGGGCCACCGCCGACGGCGACGGCCTCGCGCGGATCGACGTGGGCGACGCGCGCAACACCCAGATCCTGGCCTTCGTGTCGACCGACTCGGGGCCGGCCTACAGCGTGCTCTTCTCGAGCGCCCGACCCGATCCGGCCGAGTGGGGCCTGCACGTGACCACCGATCGCCCCGCCTACCGGCCCGGGCACGAGGTGTACTTCTCCGTCATGGCGCGGGTCCTGTCGAAGGACGGCACCTGGGAGCCGCCCGTGGGCCGCGCGCCCCGCTGGGAGATCTACGGCCCGCGCGGCGAAGTCGTCGCCAGCGGCGAGCTCGACCTGTCGACCTTCGGCACCGCCAGCGGCTCCTTCGCCACCACCGTCGACCAGACCCTGGGCGCTTACCAGCTGCGCTTCCTCGAGGGCGACCGCCAGATCGGCCAGTCCGAGCTGTTCCGGCTGGAGGAGTACGTGCGTCCGGAGTTCGAGGTCAGCGTGGAGCTGCCCGAGGACGACGACGGCCGCGCCGAGGTCTTCGTGCTCGGCGACGAGGTGCGTGCCGAGGTGGTCGCCGCGACCTACGCGGGCGCGCCGGTCGCCGGGGCCGAGGTCGAGTTCGTCGTGCGCCGCCAGCAGCACTGGTCCCTGCCGACGCCGCGCGGCCCCTACGCCTGGTTCGAGCGCGGACTCGGCCAGCAGAACAACAACTATTGGTGGGGCGGGAGCGGCGAGGAGGTCCAACGCACGAGCGCGGTGACCGACGCCGCCGGTCGCGCCCAGGTGGCCTTCGAGACCTTCGGCCTGGATTCGGGCGAGTGGGAGTTCACCGTCGAGGCGCGGGTCACCGACGCCCTGCGGCGCGAGGTCACCGGGACCGGCACGGTCCTCGTCGCCGAGCACGCCTTCCGCGCGCGGGTAGAGACCGAGCATCGCCTGTTCCGCCCCGGCGCGGCGCTGGACGCGACGGTCATCACGGAGGACCCGAACGGCAATCCCCTGTCGGTGGAGGGCGCGGCGAGCCTGGTCCAGGTGCGCTCGTACACCCAGGTCGAGTGGGTCGACGCCTTCGGTCCGCGGATCCCCACCGACCTCACCTTCCCCCACGACGTCGAGCAGGAGATCCAGCGCATCCCGCTCACCACCGGTCCCGACGGCCGCGCCCAGTGGACGCCCACGCCGCCGGGGGTGGGGACCTACCTGGTGCGCTTCGAGGCCGCGGACCCGCGCAGCGGCGGGCGCGTGGTCGGCGAGGCGCGCGTGATCGTGTGCACCGAGGGCACGAACGACGTGGGGCTGCGCTCGGGCGGCATCGAGCTGTTCCTGGACGCCGAGGCCATCGCCGAGGGCGAGGCGGCCCAGGTGCTGATCGTCACCGACCGCTCGCGGCGCGCGGTGCTGCTCGCGGTGGAGACCCGCGGCGAGCTCGAGCTGCGCGTGCTGCGGATCGGCGGCACGGCGAAGTTGGTGGCCCTGCCCCTGGCCGAGCGCCACGTGCCGCAGACGTACCTGAGCATCTTCGCGGTGCAGGACGGGCAGCTCTTGACGGACAGCGAGACGCTGGTCGTGCCGCCGGCGCAGCACGTCCTGGCGATCGACGCCGAGCTCGACCGCGAGGTCTACGAGCCCGGTGACGTGGCGACGCTGGACCTGACCGTGCGCGACCACGCCGGCGAGCCGGTGGAGTCGCACCTGTCGGTGACCCTGTTCGACGAGTCGCTCACGGCGATCGCGGCCGAGGCGTCGGGCGATCCGCGCTTGACCTACTTCGGCCAGAGCTCCTGGTGGCGGGCGTCGCGCGCTACCAGCTTCGAGCGCAACGCCTACGGCCGCTTCGAGCTGACCGACGAGTTCGGTTGGCGGTCGGAGCGCGAGGCGCAGGGTTACCGCGGACCCGGCGACACGGTGGGGGTGCAGTACGAGACGAGGAAGGTGCGCGCAGGAGTCGGTGGCCGGGAAGCCGGTGACTCCGACTTCTTCCTCGGCCAGGGAATCGAGCGGTTGGGCTACGCCGAGTCCGCCACGCCCGCGATGAGTCGAGACATGGCTCTCGCCGGGCCTCCGGGTGTCCAGTTCTTCGCCCTCGCTGGCGCCGGGACGCCGACTGCAAGCGTCCGCGTCGACTTCCGCGAGACGGCCTTGTGGGACGCGGACGTCGTTACCGACGCTGACGGAGCGGCGCAGTTGAAGTTCACCTGGCCCGACTCGACCACGCGCTGGAAGCTCGGCGCGGTGGCCTGCGACGAGCACTCGTCCTTCGGCCTCGAGCGCCGCTCGGCGGCCCGCACGACCCTGCCGCTGCTCCTGCGCCTGGCGACGCCGCGCTTCTTGGTGGCCGGCGACGAAGCGGTCGTCTCGACCCTCGTGCGCAACGACACCGACGCGGCGATCCCCTGTCAGGTCCTCCTGACGACGCCGATCGCCGGTTTCGACGCGGCGCAGATCGTCGGGCCCCTGGCAGGTGGGGTCGTGGACAGCGAGGCTGGAATGGTCACGGTGCCGGCCGGGGCCGAGGTCACGGTCGACTGGCTCGTGCGCGCCGGCGGCGCGGGCGAGGCGAAGTTCATGGCCATGGTGGCCTCATCCGAGCGCTCGGACGGCATCGAGCGCATCCTGCCGGTGATCGAGCACGGCCTGGACGTGGTCATCGCCGCGGCCGGGGTCGCGGACTCCGAGCGCGCGGAGCTGGTCGTCGACCTGCCGCCGGCGCGGCCGGGCTCGACCGCCGTCGACGTGGTCATCACGCCGAGCCTCGCGAGCACGGCCATCGCGGCCCTGCCCTACCTGGCCGACTACCCCTACGGCTGTCTGGAGCAGACCCTGTCGCGCTTCGTGCCGACGGTGGTGGCCCTGGGCGCGCTCGAGGAGCTCGGCTTCGACCGCGAAGCCGTCGCCAGGTCGACCTTCGATCCGCCGAGCCACGTGCGCGCCCCCGACACCGAGCGCGAGGCCACCCTGCCCAAGATCGACGCCATGGTCGCGGACGGTCTCGAGCGGGTGCTGTCCATGCAGCGCGGCGACGGGGGCTTCTCCTGGTGGCCCGGCGGCAGCGCGGACGCGTTCATGACCGGCTACGCGGTGTGGTCCCTGGCGCTCGCCTTGGACGCCGGTGTGGACGTTCCGCGCGGGGCGATCGAGAACGGCGCGCGCTGGCTCGAGCAACGACTGGTGCAGACCGAGGCCGACACCCAACTCGGCGCCTGGGAGCTGCACGCCTGGGCGGCGGCTCGCCGCAGCCTCGAGGACGCGGGCGGCGCGAAGCTGCAGATCAGCGAGGCCGTGGGTCGCGCCTTCGACCTGACCTACTCGGGTCGCCAGTCCCTGGGCGCCTACGGCCTGGCCGCGCTCCTGCTCGCGGCCCACGACCTGGGCCGTGACGAGCAGGCCGCCGTGCTGCTTCGGAACCTCGCCGACGGCGTGGTGCGCGAGGACGGCAGCGGCGGGGTGCTGCAACCCGGCATCGCTGCGAGCGGTCGACTGACCGCCCACTGGGGCGACGACGGCATCGGCTACCGCTGGAGCCAGGACGGGACCGAGGCCACGGCCTTCGCCCTGCGCGCGCTCCTGGCGGTCGACCCCGACAACGCGCTGGTGGAGCCGGCCATCGAATGGCTGGTGCTGAACCGCCGCGGCGCCCGCTGGAAGAGCACCCGCGACACGGCCATCTGCGTGCTGGCCCTGGTCGACGCCGTGCGCGCCCGTGGCGAGCTCGAAGCGCCCGGCGAGTTCCGCCTGCTGGTCGACGGCACCGAGATCGGCGGCGGCAGCTTCGACCCGTCGCGCCCGTGGATCCAGCCCCTGCGCTGGCCCGTGAGCAATCTCGGCGAGGGTCGCCACGTGGTCGCCCTCGAGCAGCAGGGCCCGCCGCGCCGGCTCTACTGGCACGTCACCGCCCGCACCTTCTCGATCGAGGAGCGCATCGCGCCCCGCGCGAACGAGCTGGTCGTGCGCCGCGACGTGTTCCACCTGGCGCCGCGCGAGACGCTCCTCGCCGGCACGGTCTTCGAGCGCGTGCCCCTGGCCCACGGCGACGTCGTCGCGAGCGGCGACCGCGTCGAAGTCGTGGTCACCCTCCACACCCGCGTGCCCCTCGAGTACGTGATCGTCGAGGACCACAAGGCCGCCGGCTTCGAAGCCGTCGAGCTCACCTCCGGCGGCCCCGCCTGGGCCCAGGAGCTGCGCGCTGACGAAGTCGCCCAGCGCTTCGGCGACGACCCCCTGGCCCTGCCACAGACCACCGGCGACCGCCAACCGCTTGCTGGCGTCGGCTACACCGGCCGGTCCCAATGGGTCTACCGCGAGCTGCGCGACACCCGCGTGGTCAGCTTCATCGACCGCCTGCCCGCCGGCACCTGGGAGCTGCGCACGACCCTGCGCGCCCAGACGCCCGGCACCTTCGCGGCCCTGCCCGCGACGGCCGCCGCGATGTACGCGCCCGACCTGGCGGGGAACTCGATCGAGTTGCAGTTGGGCGTGGAGTAGCCGGCGCGCGGCCTCAGCGATCCGACGCCGGGTCGCTGAGGTCCGCGAGCCTGCTCCGCAGTGCCTCGTCGTCCGGCGCGAGGGCGCTGTGGACCGCCACCGCGCGGCGGGCGTCGGCGCGTCGGCCGACCAGCTCGGCGAAGTCCGCGAGGAAGGTGAACAGGCTGGTGACGCGCGGCCGGAAGGTCTCGATCCGGGCCAGGAGGTCGCGGGCCTCGCCCACGCGGCCCTCGGTCTCGACCAGCTCCCACAGGAGCGACCCCAGCACCATGTTGCTCTCCTCCCAGGGGCAGCCGCGGCCGGCGAAGCGCACGAGCACCTCGCCGGTCAGCGCCGGGCCCCGCTCGCGCAATAGGTGCGGGAGCTGCCGCGGAGTGGGTGGATTCGGCGATTGCGGGTCGTAGGGCGCCGGCGCCGCCACGCCCACCTCGGCGAGCTCCACGTGGGGCGCGGGCCCACCGATCGTCGAGGCGCGGCCCGCCGAGATGGCCCGCGCGAGCGCGCCGCCCTCGCCGCGCAGCTCGGCGTCGAGGAAGGCCACGGCGTCGTCGACGAGCCTCGTGTGGGCCGCGCGCACCGCGGTGGCGTGCTCACTATCGTCGGCGGTGAGCGCCTGTAGCCCCTGGGCGATGTACTCGTTGTGCCCGAGCGCGGGCACGGTCCAGTAGATCCGCCGGCAGCGATCCAGGCGGTCGCAGAGTTGGAAGCTCGCCTCACTGCTCGCCGCCGCGAACAGCGGCAGCGCGAGGTCGTCGGCCGCGGCGAGCACCTCGTCCACCAGCCGTGCATGCAGCGGCATGTCGAGGCCGTAGTAGTCCACCGTCGTGTCGAGCAGCACCAGAGCGTCGACCCGCGACGACGGCTTGCAGGCGTGGCGCAGCACCGCCTGAGCCCCGGCCGAGTGCCCGGCCAGGGCCAGGTGACCCGCGTCGGCATGGGGCAGGCTGGCCGCGTGCCGCGTGAGCAGCTCCAGGTCGTCGCCGGACCCGTCGCCGCCGTCGATGCCGAGGTCGGACCCGTCGGCGCGACAGAAGGCGCTGCCGAGCACCACGTAGCCGCGACTCGCGAGGCGCGCGCAGAAGGCGGCGTTGTCCTCGAAGCTCGACCCCGCGCCGCTGTGGTAGAGCACGACCGGGAAGGGGCCGGTCGCGGGCTCCGCGTCGCGAAAGACGCGGGCTGGCGTGTTCAGCGCGGCTTCGAAGGTCTGCGCGCCGACTTCTTCGCGGGCGATCTCCCGCGCGTACTCGGCGAGGGCCTGGGCGAAGGGCGCGATCCGCTCGCCCGCCGACTCGATCGCGAAGTAGTCCCCGTGGACCATGGCCCGCTCGGGGTCGGTCCCGGTCGCCGGGTACCACTCGTTGACCAACACCGGGCGGGGAGCCCCGTGGGGACCGCCGTAGACGGCCCCCGAATCGCCCGGATAGCGATAGCGGCGGCCCTCGTCGAGGACCCAACTCGAGTGGAAGCCGACGGCGTGGAAGGGCGCGGCGGCCGGAGGCTCTCCCTGGCACGCGGCCGCGACGGTGAGGGCGATGGCGACGAGCATCCCAAGGGTGTCGCACACCTTCGCCCACACCGCCAGGTGGAGCTATTCGATCGTGGAGCTGCCGTCCACCGTGCCGATGGCCCTCAGTACAGGATGATCGAGTTGTCGTGGTCCAGGCCGCGGTAGGCCTGGCCGTCGTGGCGCGGGCCGATGCCGAAGGCGTTCAGCTCGGCGGGGTAGCTGGACTTCGACAACTGGGCGTCGATGCCGATGCGCTCGAGCCGACCGATCAGGTCCTCGCGGCAGTACTTCAGGTACTCGTGGGCGTAGGCGGGGCGCGCCAGGTAGGCCTTGTTGAAGCCGATCAGCACCAGCGAGAAGTGGTCGGGGTGCTCGCGCAGGTAGCGGAACAGCGACTCGGTGAGCTGGGGGTAGGTCCAGCTCAGGATGTCGTCCACCGAGACCAGGCACTCGCGCGAACCGTAGGCGTGGGCCATGGCCAGGTCCTCCTGCACGGCGGCGGCGGAGTGCTCGCCGTCGATGTGGAGGAAGCGGAACTTGCCGAACTGGTCGACCAGGCCCGGGTGGCGCTGCAGTTGGAACGAGTCGAAGTTCTCCAGGTGCAGGCGGGGGTCCGCGGGCTCGATCACCTCGGCCAGGGTTCGCTGCACGTCGGAGCGGCGCAGGAAGCGGTCGATCAGCCAGACGTGTTCGGACGACTTGGCGCGCTTGGCCATCAGGGCCGCGGACTTGCCCTTGTAGACGCCGACCTCGAGCAGGTGCCCGCCCCAGTTGCGTCGCTCCTGGAAGGCCAGCAGGCTGTCCCAGATGGCGGCGGACTCGATCGCGAACCAGCCCTCGGCCGCGGAGTAGGTCTGCAGGTACTCGGCGAAGGCGGCCAGGTCGGGGTCGGTGAACAGGGGCTCGTTCGCCGTCTCCGGCGGGGCCATGCGGGCGAGTTCGGCTTGGGTCGTCATGGGGAGTCTCCTGGGAGTCGACTCGGCAGGCTGGGCCCCGGGCTGGAGGGGGCGGACCGGGGAGTTCCCCCTCCGGGGATCGGTCCTATCCTCGGCCATGCTCTGCGCCGCCCTGGTCTTCGCCGTCGCCCAGCTCCCCGCACCCGCCAGCGGTGAGGGCGAGCTCCCGCTCGCCCTCGCCGAGGACTGGACTCGCGCCGCCGACCGCTACTGGCTGGGCGAGGGGCTGTGGGGCAATCGACTGCAGGACTGGCGGATCCGCGACGAGGCCCTGGAGTGCGTCGGGCCCGCGGGCCTGCGTTGGCGCACGGCGATCGCGGCCGGCGCGTGGTCGCGCGCGGACGAGCCGCGTCGGCTGGAGGTCACCGTCGGAGCGGGCTCCGATGAGCTCGAGCCGGGGGCCTGGGCCGGGTTCCTCGTGGGCGCCGGCGGCGCGGGGCCCGAGGACGGCGTGCACCCGCTGCACGGGTTGCTCGTCCAGGGCACGGTCGGCCGCGGCTTCGGCTGGTTCGCCGGGGTGAGCGCGTCGGGGCAGCTCGCGATCGAACGACTCGACTCGCCCCAGGCCGTCGCGCGACTGGACGCGCGAGCCGTGGACGGGCGACCGACGCCGCTGCCGGCGGACGGCCTGCGCCTGGGTCTGGACCTCGAGCCGGACGGCGAAGGTGGGCACCGACTCACGCTCGAGGCGCGCGACCCGGAGTCGGGCGAAGTGCTGCAGCGCGTGGCGGCCGTCGCCGCCCCTGCCGACGGCGACCTCCCCGACGTGGGCCTGCGCGGACAGGTGGGGTTGGTCGCCGACCCGGGGCCGAGCGGCAAGGGCCCCGGCGCGGCCTTCCGCTTCGACGACCTGCGGATCGTCGGCCGCGAGGGCGCGGTGGAGCCGCGGCAGGAGCTCTCGCCGATCGTCTCGGCGCTCTACACGATCAGCGGTGACCGGCTGAGGCTGACCCTGCAGATGATGCCGCTGCCCGAGACCCACGCAGGAGGCCCGACCTCCGCGGTCCTCTCGATCCTCGAGGACGGATCTCTGGCCCTCGTCTCCATTGAAGAGGTCCTTCCGGAGTCCTGGACAGCCAGCTTCGATATCGACGATTGGGACTCGAGCAAGTCCCAGACCCTCGTCGCCACGGTGTTCGTGCCCTTCCGCATGCGGGAGGGGGTGCGGACCATCGCCGGGTCGACTGCCGACCCCTACACGACCTACATCGACGTGCCCCGCCAGCCGGCGCCGGACGCACCCCTCGAGATCGCCCTGCTCAACTGCTGTCACCAGGTCTCCCACGACCTGGTCGGCGGCTGGGGCGCGAGCGGCGGCGTCGACCGCGGCGACTGGCGCACGGGGTCCTGGTTTCCCCATGCCGACCTCGTCGCGAACCTCGCTGCCCACGAGCCCGACCTGTACGCCTTCGTCGGCGACCAGGTCTACGAGGGCGCGTCGCCGACCGGCGTGGACCGCCAGAACCTCGAACTCGACTACCTCTACAAGTGGCTGATCTGGTGCCTGGCCTTCCGCGACCTGACGCGCACGCGGCCGACGATCGTGCTGCCCGACGACCACGACGTGTACCAGGGCAACCTGTGGGGCGAGGGCGGCATCGTCGCGACGCAGCAGCAGGCGGGGGGCTACCAGCACCCCGCGGAGTTCGTGGCGGTGGTCGAGGCGACCCAGACGTCACACCTGCCAGACACCGCGCACCCGGGAGGCGTGATCGCCCAGGGCCTGCCGGCGCGCTACGGCGAGCTGGTCTGGGGCTGCGCGTCGATCGCGATCCTGGAGGACCGCAAGTTCAAGAGCGGCTGCCTGGACGAGCGGATGCCGGAGACGGACACCGATCGGCCCGACCACTGGGCGAGTCCACCCGAGGATCGGGCGCTGCTCGATCCGCCGGGGCTGCAACTGTTGGGCGAGGCCCAGGAGGCGTTCCTGGCGCGCTGGGCCGAGGCGGACCGCGGCGCGCGGATGAAGGTCGCGGTGTCCCAGTCACCCTTCGCCGGCATGGCGACTCACCACGGCGCCGCGCTCGAGCGGCTCGGCGCGGACCTCGACAGCAACGGCTGGCCGCGCTCGGGTCGCGATCGCGCGGTCGCGCTCCTGCGCCGGGCGGGAGCGGTGCACCTGGCCGGGGACCAGCACCTGGCGACCCTGGTGCAGCACGGCATCGAGGCCCCGGGCGACGCGGTCTTCGACTTCACGGGTCCGTCGATCGCGAACTTCTACCCGCGGGCCTGGTGGCCGAGTCTGGCAGCCAGCGGTCGGCCGGCGGAACTCCCGCAGCCGGCGGACTACACCGGTGAGTTCACCGACGGGCTCGGCAACCTGGTGACGGTCCACGCCGCCGCGAACCCGATGGAGGACGCGGCGCTGCGCGAGTTGGCGGGTGGCGAGCTCTCGCCCATGGCCCTGTTCCGCGGCATGCCCGGCTATGGGCTGGTGCGCCTGGACCCCGGCGCGCGCGAGGTGACATTCGAATGCTGGCCGAGGTTCGCGGGGCCGGGTGGGCGGCAATACCCCGGCTGGCCGGTGACGGTGCGCGTCGCGGAGAACGGATCGCAGGAGCGAGCCCCGGACTGACGGCCGGCCAGCCGGCCGACAGGTGCCTTGCGCCGTGCGAACGCCCGACTCACGCCGCGTCCTGCGTCGCTCCGCCGAGTCTGTTGCATCGCCGCACGGGCCTGCGGCACCGTATCCCCATGGACGCCACCTCCGCACACCTCGACCCCGACTCCACCCGCGCCTTCGTCGACGACGAGTTCGAGCGCACGATCGTCCCGGCCCTGATCGAGTACGTGGCGATCCCCGCCAAGTCGCCGCACTTCGACCACGACTGGGCGGCGCACGGTGAAATCGAACGCGCCATCGAGCTCGCGCACGCCTGGTGCCAGGCCCAGCAGGACCTCGACGACGCCGCGATCGAGGTCGTGCGGCTCGAGGGCCGCACCCCGGTCCTGTTGATCGAGATCCCCGGCCGGGGCGCGCCCGCCGGCGACACGGTCCTGCTCTACGGCCACCTCGACAAGCAGCCGGAGATGGTGGGCTGGCGCGAGGGGCTCGGCCCCTGGAAGCCGGTGATCGACGGCGACCGCCTCTACGGTCGCGGCGGCGCGGACGACGGCTACGCGGTCTTCGCCTCGCTCACCGCCGTGCGCGCGGTGCGCCGCGCCGGCTGCGACCACGCGCGCTGCGTGGTCCTGATCGAGACCTGCGAGGAGAGCGGCAGCTTCGACCTGCCGCCCTACCTCGCGGCCCTGGACGAGCGCATCGGCACGCCCAGCCTCGTGGTCTGCCTCGACTCGGGCGCCGGCGACTACGAGCGCCTGTGGAGCACGACTTCCCTGCGCGGGATCCTGACCGGCGTGTTGCGGGTCGACGTGCTCGACGAGGGCGTGCACTCGGGCGACGCCGGCGGGATCGTGCCGGACAGCTTCCGCGTCGCGCGGCAGGTGCTCTCGCGCCTCGAGGACCCGGACACGGGCGAGGTGCTGCCGGCCGAGCTCCAGGCCGACGTGCCGTCCGAGCGCCTGGACCAGGCCCGCGCCGTGGCCCGGGCCCTGGGCGCCGACATGTCCGGTCGCTTCCCCTTGCCCGAGGGCGCCGGCCCCCGCGCGGGCGAGCCCCTGGATCACGTCCTCGCCCGCACCTGGCGTCCGGCCCTGGCCATCGTCGGGGCCGGGGGCCTGCCCGCCGTGGCCGATGCCGGCAACGTCTTGCGCCCGGCGACCGAGCTCAAGCTCTCCCTGCGACTGCCCCCGACGGTCGACGCGGGCCAGGCGGCCGAGGTGGTGCGCCGCACCCTCGAGTCCGACCCGCCCCCCGGCGCGCGGGTGCGCTTCACCCCGGAGCAGGCCGCCTCCGGTTGGGAGGCGCCGCCCGTGGCGCCCTGGCTCGAGACCTCGATGCGCGAGGCGTCGACGACCTACTTCGGAGAGCCCTCCGCCCTGACCGGCGAGGGCTGGTCGATCCCCTTCATGGGGATGCTCGGCGAGCGCTACCCCGAGGCCCAGTTCCTGATCACCGGCGTCCTGGGCCCCGGATCCAACGCCCACGGTCCCAACGAGTTCCTGCACCTGCCCATGGCCCGCGGCCTGACCTGCTGCGTGGCCCAGGTGCTGGTGGACCACGGGCGGCGGTAGGGGCCGCTCGGGGGACGCCGCCGGAGATTTCTCGAGTAAGTGCGACGGAACGGTCGTCCGACCGCGCCGCAGGAGAGCGCCGGGTAGCGCGTGCCGCCTACGAGGGGAGGCGTGCGCTCCGGACCCGGCGCGTCCTCAGCCTCGCCCTGCCATGATCGAGAAGATCCTGCCGACGACCGTCGTCGAGAGCCGCATCGCCGCCCTCGCCGAGTCGATGCTGCCCGGGAAGCGCCCCAGCTTCCACGCCTTCACCTATGCGGGCGACCACCTGGTCTACGACCTGCTAACGGGTTCGGTGCTCGAGGTCAGCGAGCCCTTCTTCCAGGTGCTGCGCGGCATCGAGCTGCGCGAGCCGGCCGGCGAGGTCCGCGCCCGCCTGTCGGCCTGGGACGACGACGACGTCGAGCTCCTGATCGACGAGCTCGAGACGCTCCACAGCGCCGGCTTGTTGCGCACCGAGGACACCAGTCGCGTCGCCGAGATCGAGCGACTCGTCGCAGACAGCCTGGTGCAGCACCACCCGCGCAAGATGATGTTGATGGTGCAGTCCAACTGCAACCTCAAGTGCACCTACTGCTACGAGGTGCAGAGCGGCTTTCACTCGACCGGAACGGGCATGGACTACGAGACTGGCGTGCGCTCGATCGAGTTCTTGATCCAGCGCTCCGGTCGGCGCCCCGATGTCGAGATCACCTTCTTCGGCGGCGAGCCCCTGCTCAACTTCGACCTGATCAAGCGCCTGGTCGACTACTCGAAGTCGCGCGAAGCCGAGACCGGCAAGGCCTTCTACTACCAGGTCACCACCAACGGCACGCTCTTGACCGACGAGATCATCGCCTACATGGTCGAGCACGAGTTCTCGGTCATGCTCAGTATCGACGGACCGCCGGAACTGAACGATCGCCACCGGGTCGACCTCGGCGGACGCGGCACCGGCGCCAAGGCCATCGAGTGGGGTAAGAAGCTCGTCGAGGCCCAGCGGGCCGCGGGCCTGCGCGAGGCGATGGTGCGGGTCACGCTGACCCATCAGAACAGCGACGGGGCCGCGGTTGAGAGCTATCTGCGCAGTGAGGGCTTCGGTCGGGTGATGCTCGGATCCAGCAACGGACGGGCCAACAAGAACGACGAGTTCGACCTGACGCCGCAGGACAACCAGCGCACGCGCGATGCCTCGGATCAGACGATCGCGGCCTACGTGACCTGGCTGGAGGGGCGCGGGCCGCGTCCCTCCGAGGCGCACAACCTCGAGCAGGGCGTCGCCCAGTTCCTGCCTTCGCTGCAGGGCCCGTCGACCGCGCCGAGCATTCGCTGCGGCGTGGGGCGCAACATGCAGGCGATCACCCGCGACGGGAAGATCTACCCCTGCCACCGCTACGCCGGTGAGGACGCCTTCCTGCTCGGCGATCTGGAGACCGGTCTCGACGAGACCAAGCTGCGCGACTACTACGACCGCCTGCTCGGCGTCAAGGAGGAGCACTGCTCCAAGTGTTGGGCGCGCATCACCTGCGGCGGGCAGTGTCCCTGGTACATCTCCGACGAGGGTGGCGCGATCCTCGAACCCGACGAAGAGTCCTGCAACGGCATCCGCGGGGGCCACGAGCGCCTGATCTACCTGGTCCACAAGCTTCGCCAGCACGGTCGGCTCCAAGACCTGCGCGTCGAGGTCGAGTCGGATCCCGCCGACCGCTCAGAGGCCTGATTCACACCTTCCCGAGACGATCCCTACAGGAGGCCGGCTGTGACGAAAGAACGAAACGAAGAGCCGCATGAGCCGGACTCGGATGGGTCCGCCGCAAATGCAGAGTCGCCCGAGGTGCCCGGAAAGGGTCGTCGCGACTTCCTCCGCGCCGTGCTCGGGCTGGGGCTCGCGAACGTGACCATCAGCTTTCTCGGTGCGGTGCCAGCGGCAGCCTCGGTGCAGGGGGGCGCTGCGGACGGCGACTGCGCGATCCCGAATGACGACGGCTTCTACTCCAAGGACACGGCCTGCAAGGTCGGGGTCCACGGGCCCGATCTGGATTGCGGCAAGCAGAGCGCGGAGGGGATCTACCACCAGGACGACTACTGCGCGACGTTTTTGGGCGATGGCCAAGGCTTCGCTTCGGACGCCGACTGCGCCAAGCAGGGCGAAGAGGGTGTGCTGCAAACCGACATGGACTGCCGCCTCGTGGCGCCGGGCTTCCCGGAGGTGAAGCAGCGCGACAGCATGTGTGGCCACCCTGTGTCGCCCAATCCCAATGGACCGACCTTCCGGGACGAGGTCTGCAACACGGCCCCGAATGGGTTCCAGACGATCAAGGATGCGTCGTGCGGCAAGCCCAAGGCTCCGAGTGGCACCTACGCCGACGACTCGTGCACGAAGCCCGATGGGATCGGCTTCTGCAACGATTCGAACTGCGCCAAGCCCAACGGCCCCACGATCTTCGCCGACCAGGACTGTGGCACGCCTCTGCTCCTGGACATGGTCCACAGAGACGACGACTGCTCGCAGCCGATCCCCGGTGGGGTCTCGCAGGACGACGACTGCGGCAAGGTCGATGTGACCGGCGGAGGGTTCTTGCCCCCGCTCCTGCACAAGGACGACGACTGCGGGTTGACCGGGAACGACGGGTGATCCGAGGCGGAGCGATCCGACCGAGCTGGCTCCGGGAGCGAGCGCGAGACCACCGACGTCCCGGTCGATCGATCGAGGCCAGCAAGTCAGCCACGAGACAATCGGCATGAAGCAGCCGAGCGAAGAGTCGAGCCAGACCGACGGAGTCGGGTCCGAGGATTGCAGCCCCCGTGCCGGACGCCGCGGAGGGCGGCGGGACTTCCTGCGTGGGGTCCTCGGCCTGGGTCTTGCCAACGGACCGTGAGCTTCCTCGGTGCGGTGCCTGCCGGCGCGCTACCCCAGGACGGCGACGGGAACTGCGCGATCCCCGACGACGACGGGATCTTCTCCGCCGACGCAGACTGCAACATCGGCGCCAACTCCCCGGACTTTGACTGCGCGATGCCTAGCGGCGAGGGAGGTGGGGTGCACAAGGACAACTCTTGCACCACGCCCCAGGGACAGGGGTTCAGCCGGGACAACGACTGTGGTCGTCAGGAGAGTGAGGGCACCCTCCACTCAGATATCGACTGCGGAAGCCCGGCCGGGGCCGATCCCAGCGTCGAGCAACGCGACGAAATGTGTGGCAAGCCGACGGGGGGCGGTCCCCAAGGCGCGCACCACCGGGACCACGCTTGTGCGCAGCCTGTCAACGACTTCCAGTCGAACCAGGACATGGCCTGCGCCAAGCCTGGACACGACGGGAAGACCTACGAGGACGGGACCTGCGGGAAGCCGGGCATCTTTGGCAAATGGAAGGACCTCGATCGCGGGAAGCCCACTGGGAACACGACGCACACCGACCTGATCTGCAACCAGCCCAATGCGGACGGCACGAGGTGGTAGGCCGATGACAACTGCGGAGTCCAGAGCGAGGCCGGGTACGCAGCCGACGCCGACTGCGGGAATCCGGGGAGCTACGGACCAAACGCGGACAACGACTGCCACCTCGCCCCCTTCTCCGACAGCAGTCAGGACGGTCAGGACTGAAGGACGGGACCCCTCGGGTCTGGGGGGCCCGCCCTCCGCCCGGGCCGGGTCGGGGGCACCGCGTTCGAGAGGGTCCGCGATGGCGTGGTGACCAGTCCGGGGTCGGGCGGTGACCCGCTCGGGTCCCTGGCTGCCGTTGCTCCGGCGATCCGAGCGGGCCGGGTAGCCGCCCCCACGGTGGCCCGGTTCGATGCTCGGTCCGGCGGGCGCGGACAGCGGGCGGGCGGTCACGGGCTGGCGGCAGTGGGTGGACCGTGGGCAGGTGCGGTGCGCGTGATGGATGTCCAGGGTCGCGCGGCGGCTCGGGAGTGGGCCCCTGGCCCCGGCGAGACCTGTCGGCGGACCACCCGAACCCCCGCTCGGTGCAACTGCGCCAGCACAGCGGTAGGGGCGCGGGAGCGCTTCGAGGGCGCCGCCGGGCTCGACCGGGGTGCGCCGGGCACCTCCCGTCGATTTTCCCCGAGTCGCGGAAACGCCTGCCCGAGATCGCCGTACTGGAGGGCGACGAGAAGTTGCAGGGCGCGCCGCCCCCGTGGTCTGGATGGGGAACTGGGTTGATCGGGTGGCGGCGCGTCCAACCTCGTCAGGGGCGAGTGGGGATTCGCCCCTCCTACAGCGGCTGCCGCCGATCCCGGCGATGCGAGCGAACGGCGCTCGCTGGTCCCGAAGGTCTACGCGGCGTCGTAACCGACCGGTCCCGACCTCCTGAGGGGCCCTGGGTGTGACTTGCCAGATCGCAGTCGCGCCCCGGACCCTGCGACACCTTCGACGGCGTGGGCGAGCCTTGACTCGGTCACGCCGTCGGTCGTTCGGGAACCGCGGGCGCACAGAGGGTGTAGGCCGCCCCGTTCAGGGCGGGCCGTCGTCCGCGGTCGGGTCGGCGGGCGCGTCAGCCGCTCCACCGCCGGCTCGGGCGCCGATCTGAAACTCGCCGTAGCCCAGGGCTTGGAGCGCTTCGAGCTGGTCGGAATCCAGCCCCTCGCTCTGGGGGTCGACGGTCGGGTTCTCGGCGCGCCAGGCGTCCAGGGCCGCGACCAAGCGGGCCACGTCTTCGGGCCGCTGGTCCGCCAAATCCACCCGCTCGTGGGGGTCGACGGCGCGGTCGTAGAGCCGGATCCCGGGCACCACCCGGTCCGGGTGCACGCGGATCAGGGCCAGGTCGGTGGCCAACTCGCGCACGCGCTCGCCGCGCAGGGAGACCGAGAAGGCGAAGGGGCGCGGCGCGGATTCACCCGCGAACAGGTCGCGCCCGTCGAGGCCCGCGGGCCGCTCGATCCCGTTCAGGGCCAGGAGGGTCGGGTACAGGTCGATGTTCTCCACCGGCTGCTCGACCACGAGGCCGGCCGGCACCCGCGCTCCCCACAGGACCATGGGGGTGAACAGCACCTCCGGGGCCAGGTGGGCGCCGTGCTCCTGGTAGAGGAAGTGGGTGGGGCGGTGCATGCTCGCCGGGGCGTCCTCGGGCAGGGGCGTCGGTCGCTCCCACAGGCCTTCACCGTGGTCGGCCACCAGGGCGAAGGTCGCGTCCTCGGCCAGGCCCGTCGCCCGCAGGCGGTCGACCAGGTCGCCGAGGATCCGGTCGGTCTCGCGCACCTCGCGTTCGTAGCGCGCGCGGCCGTCGCCGATGTTGGCCCAGTCCGACGTCCAACCGCGAGCCGGCCGCCCCTGGCCTTCGGTCAGGTCGCGGAACAGCTCGCGCAGGGGGCGGGTGTCGGCCTCGATGCGCTGGGCGTCGACCGGCAGCTCGTCGAGCCACTGCCGCTGCTCGCGGTAGGGCGAGTGGGGCTCGAAGGTCTGGATGTAGAGCAGGAGCGGCGGGCGGTCGGGGTCCTGCAGTACCTCCTCGATCACCGGCCAGGCGTCCTCCAGGAGCTCGTCGGACTCGCGTGCGGCCAGGATCTCATCGCTGGAGCGCCGCGACGGTCGCGCGTCGTAGTGATCGAAGCCGCGCCCGAAGCCGGAGCGGTCGGTCAAGAGGATGTTGGCGCTGAAGCCGAGTGTCGCGTAACCGGCTTCCGAGAAGGCCTGAGCGAGATTCACGGCGTCGGCCTCGGGCGCGTAGATCTGCGTGGTGAGGTAGCGGCCGGAGACCATCGAGGCCATGGACGGCTGGGTCCACGAGCACTGGGAGGTCACGTCGGCGAAGCGCGTGCCACCGGCCGCGAGGGCGTCGAGCCGTGGGCTGGTCGGGCGCTCGTAGCCGTACATCCCCAGGCGATCCGCGCGCAGGGTGTCGACCACGAACAGCACCACGTCGGTCGGACGCACGCTGGGTGCATGGGGCACTTCGTCGATGACGGCCGGGGGCGGCTCGGCTCCGGAGCAGCCCGCTGCGGCGACCAGCGTCAGGGCCGAGATCGCTCGGGCGAGGCTGCCGCGCGGACTGTGCTGAACCACGCTCATCGCGGAACCGGCGCAGACGCCCCCGCGCCCGGGCCGTAGACCACGGCGTTGGAGAACAGGCGTGCGGTGCCACGCATGGAGCCGCGGAAGGTCGGGTTGCTGGCGAACAGGATCACCTGGCCCGCGCCGCGGCCCTCGACCGTGGCGTAGGCCGACAGTTGCAAGCGATCGGCGGCCTCGGGCCACAACAGGCCGGCCAGTCGCAGGCCGGGTCCGGCGACCAGGCGCACCGGCGTGTCCCCCGAGTTCACCAGCGCGTGGGAGCCCTCGAAGAAGACCGGCATGACCTCGCCGGTCCCTGCGGTCAGCCAGTGGTGCTGGTCGACCGCGGCGCGCAGGAACACGCCGTAGGGCTCGAAGCGTTGCATCCAGTCGTCGCGCCGCGCGAGGGCCTCGTCGTCTCCATCGGCTTCGGTCAACAGCTCGTCGCCGGCCACGGGCCCGGTGCCCGCGAACAGGGCTTCCACGTCGACCTCGATGGTGCCGGCGGCCAGAGCGTGTTCGGCCTGGGCGCGGTAGACGGGAATCTCACTCAACACGTCCGAGTGTCGACGCACGTCGGAGAGGCCCAGCTCTTCGTCGGCCAGGTCCGCGGCGCTCGGTCCGCAGGCGATCAACGTCCCGCCCCCCTCGACCCAGGCCGCGAGGTCTTCGGCGTGGTCCGCGAGCAGGCCTCCGACGCCGTAGCCCGGCGGCAGGATCAACACGTTGAAGCGGCGCAGGTCGTAGGAGCCGAAGGACTGTGCGTCGAGGATCGAGTAGTCGAGCCCCAAGCGCACGTCCAGGTGGTGCCACAGGTGGCCGAACTGGTCGGAGGCGAAGGGCTCGTTCGACAAGAGCCCGACGCGCGGGCGTTGCAGCAGGGTGAAGTGCCCGCCGCCGAGGTCGGGGCCCTCGTCGGGGGAGCGCCCGGTGGTCAGGGCGACGAGGGCGGCGCCGCTCGCGCGGGCCGCGGCGTTCACCTGCTGGCCGAGGTCACCGAGCTCGTTCTCGTGGCGGCGCACGAGCAGGCTCCCGCGCGCGAAGGCCAGGCCCCGGGCCGTGAAGCCGCGGTCGGACAGGTGCACGTGGATGCCGCGCGCCATGGCCGCCGCGGCGAAGCGCGGCGCGGCGTCGCTGGAACCGTCGACGGCCCAGGCGAAGACGGACGGATCGTCGCTGGAGCGGTCGACGATCGGCGCGGGCTCGAAGGCCGCGAGGTCGCGCGCCGGCGCGTCCGCCCACCAGCACTCCAGGTCGAAGGCGTGGCCCAGGTCCCAGGCGGTCACGTCGTAGATGTTCCCGTAGCCCTGGCGCTCCAGGTCGGCGCGCTCCTTCTGGATGTAGTCCGCCGGCATGCGCGTGTCGAACTCGAGGTAGGCCGAGACCAGGCGGCCCTGGGGTTGACCCAGGCGCACGATCGTCGAACCGGGCGGCACCTCGATCGAATCGGAGTGCGCGCCGAAGCGGTCGGAGGCGTTCTCGAGCTCGAGCGCGCCGACGGTCTCGTGCTCGATGCCCTGGCCGTCGAGCACCGCCAAGAGGGCCGCGCGCCGCTCGGGGTGAGCAGCGTTGGGCGCGAGCACGAACGCGCGCGCATCCGCCTCGGGCGCGCAGGCCTGACGGCGCGCGGCGAGGTAGTCGGTCAAGAGCTCCACGCGCGCGGCGGCCACCGTGTTCAGGTTGGCCATCGACGCCGCGACCTGTCCGTGCACGGCTTCGCGGTAGGGCACCACCTCGCCCGAGGCCCGTCGGACCGGAGCGCCGCCGTTGCGGGCCTGCTCGTAGAGGATGCCGACGGCGCCGCTCAGCGAAGCCCATGCATCGGTGTAGAAGGGGCCCCAGGCGTCGGCCCATTCCCGCGTGTAGTAGCCCCAGCCGAAGCTGTCGAAGACTCCCGCCAGGTCGTCGGCCAAGCGTCCCTGCCACGCCAGCAGGGTTCCAGGCAACTGCGGGTGGTGCGCCGCCGCCTGGGGGTAGGTCAGGAAGGTATCGAGGGCCTCCATCTCGTGCCCGTCGACCACGAGCTGCGGCGAGTACTTGCGGATCGCCTCCCAGCGCCCGCGCGTCTCGAGGGCCACGCCGGCGATCCAGTCCCGGTTCATGTCGAACAGGAAGTGGTTGCCGCGCCCGAAGGGCCAGCGCCCGCGCTGCATGGAGGCGTGGTCCAGGTTCGACACGTAGCCGGCCATCTGCTCCACCTGGGAGATGAAGCGCTCGCGCCCGTCCGGGTTCTGGTTGGGGTCGACGATCACGATCAGCTCGTCGAGCAGGCCGGTCACGTCCGGACCGGTGCCGGCGATCAGATGCCAGGCCAGGGCCCCGGCGGCGTCGGCGCCAGAGGTCTCGTCGCCGTGGATCGAGTAGGCCATCCAGGCCACCGCGGGCAGGCGCTCGATCAGTCCGCTCGCCTCGGCGTCGGTGAGGCCGCGCGGGTCGGCCAGGCGGCCGAGGTCGCCGAGGATTCCGTCCAACTGCTCGAGTCGATCGGGTCGCGCAATGATCGCGTGGTAGAGCGGCCGCCCCTCGTGGGTGCGACCGTGCCCGACCAGGCGCATGCGTGGCGAGAGCTCGGCCCAGGTCTCGAACGCCGCGCGGATCTCGGCGCTGTGGGCCATGCGGCTGCCGGCCGGCGCGCCCAGCAGCTCGTCCAGGCTCGGGATGCTCGGGTCGTGCTCGGAGCCGGGGAAGAAGTCCTCGGTCCAGCGGTGGGCCGCCGGGTCGCCGAAGCGGATCGGCCGGCCGGCGTCGGTGCCGACCTGGGCCTGCGCCAGGGGCGCGGCCCAGGTGAGGGCGAGGGCGGCCAGGACCGCTACGATGGCTGCCCGCGAGGGCTGGAAGATGGCGTCCATGGGCGATTCGATCGGGGCGCGGCGGCGCGTTGGCCGACCATCCTAAGCGGCGCGCAACCTCGACTTCTCCATGACCGACTTTCGACCGCTGCTGGGTGTCCTCTCCATCGCCATCGTCATCGGCTGTGCCGGACCCGGCGGGGGGGGCGGCGCGGGGTCGGCGGCCTGCGCCTGCGAGGGCGCGGAGTGCGCCTGCCCGGGGGACCCCTGCACCTGCGGGGCGCGGCGGCCCGAGTCGATGCCGAGCACGGGCCTGCTCACGGCCGACGCCGAGGGCTGGCACTCCGGGCTGACCCTGGATGGCGCGACGCGGGTGCGCTGGCGCGGGGTCGAAGGGGAGACACCCACCAACCGCCTCTTCGCCCTCGAGTTGGAGCTCCTGGACGGTGCCGAGCCGGTCACCGGCGCCGAGGTGGGCGTCTCGGCCTTCATGCCCGACCATGGCCACGGCATGAACTACGTGCCGCAGACCACCGAGCTGGGCGCGGGGCACTATCGCGTCGAGGGGATGCTGCTCCACATGCCCGGCTTCTGGCAGCTCCACGTGGACGTGGTGCGCGGCGGGATCGCGTCCCGCGCGACCTTCGACCTGGACCTGTGAGGGTGGCTGGTTCCAGGCAGGAGCGCGGCGCCGCCGAGTGGGCGGCGGGGGCGATGGCCCTCGGTAGTGCGGCCCTGTTGTGGGCCTGTGCGGGGCCCGGGCGTGATGCGGGCGACCCTGCGCCGCGGCAGGCGACGCCCCTCGAGTTGGCCCTGATGGCCCTGCCGATCGAGCTCGATCCGGCGCGCTGGCAACTGGTCAGCCAGGGGTCGCCGCTGCCCCCGGTTCCGGCCGACCCCACCAACCGAGTGGCCGACGATCGGCGGGCGGCTCTGCTCGGGCGCGCGCTGTTCTTCGATCCGCGCCTGTCCGACGACGGTCAGACCTCCTGCGCCACCTGCCACGTGCCCGAGCTCGGCTTCGACGACGGCGAGGTCCATCGCGTCGCGCCGGGCGATCACCTGCGCCGCACGCCGGGTCTGTTGAACGTGGGCCACCTGCGCTGGCTCGGTTGGGACGGGCGCAAGGACAGCCTGTGGTCCCAGGCCCTGGGCCCGCTCGAGGCGGCGCGCGAGCAGAACACGTCGCGGGTGCACGTGGTGCGGACGGTGCTCGCCGATCCCGACCTCGCCGCGGCGCTGGAAGCAGTGTTCGGTCCCCTGCCGGCACTCGAGGGGCTGGATCGCGCGGACGAGCACGCCCGCCCGGTGTGGCACGACGCGGACCACCCCCTCTCACAGGCCTGGGCGGCCATGGACCCGGAGCTGCGCCGCGAAGTCGACCAGGTCTTCGTGTACGTCGGCAAGGCCCTCGCGGCCTACGAGCGTCAGTTGGTCAGCGGACCGGCGCCCTTCGATCGATTCGTCGCGGCGGTGCAGTCGGGTGACCGGCAGGCCGCGAGGCTGCTCGAGCCCGCGGCGGAGGTCCCTTCGCCTGCGGCGCCTGACTCGACGACCGCGCTGGAGCGCGACGCAGCGCTCGATCTTGGAGGAGCGCGCAATCCCTCGGCGCTGCGCGGCCTCGAGCTCTTCTTCGGTCGCGCCAACTGCCACACCTGCCACAACGGGCCGCTGTTCACCGACTACGAGTTCCACGACACCCTGTTGCCCTTCGAGGACGACGGTCGGCCCGACCGCGGCCGCCACCTGGGGATCGAGCTCGTGCGCGAGGACCCCTTCGGTGGGCTGGGCGAGTACTCCGACGACCCCGATGCGAGCGGCGCGCAGAAGCTGCGCTTCCTTCCGCGCCGCCCGCACCAGTACGCCGAGTTCAAGACGCCGAGCCTGCGCGACCTCGGGCCGGGGCCGTACATGCACCGCGGTGAGTTCGCGAGCCTGGGCGAGGTGCTGCGTCACTACAACACCCTCGCGGGTGCGCGCCGCAATGCCCACGGAGGGGAAGCGATCCTGGTTCCGCTGGATCTCGACGAGGGGCAGTTGGCCGACCTCGAGGCGTTCCTGCTGAGCTTGCGGGGAGCCGCGCCCCCGCTGGAGTTGTGGGGGCCGCCGAGTCGGGCCGAGCTTCGCCAGCTGGCCGACTGAGGTCCGGTCTGGTCCTCGGCGCGGCTGATCGGCCTCTCCGAGGGGCCATGGGGCCTGAGATTTCGCATTTCGCCGTTCGGTCTCCAGGGGATACGCCCGGCGGATCGATGCGTGGGGCTGGTGGTCGGGCCGCGCTCCTGCTGGGGCGAACTGTCGAACCTCGATCGAGGGGGCGGCAGTGGATCGACGGCCGCGTTCCGAGCCAGATCGCCCGTCGACGGAGAGACGACAGCGCCGCTGGCCACCCCGGACAGACCCGGGGAACACACCCCCTAGCCGGACGAAGGTTCATGCGTCGCAAGTTGATTGTCGCCATCCCGCTCCTGCCCCTCGCTGCCTGTGGTGGCGGCGGGGCTGGCACCTCTGGTTCGATCTCGGGGCTCGAAGGCCCCAGTGAGATCTCGGTCCTGACCGCCGACACCGGGTCGAGCTCGAGCGCCACCGCTGGCGGAACGGTCGCACCCGGCGCCGGGGTCGGCGACTTCCCCGTCGGTGCGGACTACTTCACCGACGAGCAGAACGAGTACGTCTACGACCCGTCGATGGAGGCCCTCGGGACGATCAACCTGATCCTCGGGATGGCGCGCCAGACGGCCTACCCTGTGATGGTCAATCAGGGTGCCTACCTGGCCCAGATCGATCAGAGCCTGATCGAGACCGGCGGCGGCGGCAACGGCCAAGGGGGCAGCACCCCCGAGCTGCAGATGTGGACGGCACGATCCACCCGCGCGACGAACGACTCGCCCCAGTACGCCTACTTCTGGGTCCCCGGCGACGACCCGGGCACGCCGGAGACGATCTTCGCGCAGATGTCGATCTACGAGGGGGCCAGTGTTTCGAATCCCTTCGGTGACTTCGGCGTGAACTTCGCCCGCGCGGCGGACTACGCCAGCATCGGCAGCGCCGAGCTGTGGGGTCAGCTCCTGACGCTGGACAGCGTCGGGACGGACATCGGCTTCAGCTTCTACGAGTCCAAGGGCGACCTGGGCGTCGTGCCCTCCGTCGGCGACGAAGCCACCCTGACCCAGGCCGTGGTCCAGATGGCCGAAGATCAGGCCGCGGGCTCTGCCCGGGTCTCGCGCCAGGACCGCTACGACTTCGGCGGTGGCGACACCGGTGTGATCACCCAGGACTACACCCTGGCCTACGACGACACCCACGTCCTGCGCCAGAAGGACGCCGAGACGCCCGTCTGCCTGAGCCGCACGGAATTCAATCAGAGCGTCTGGGGCTACACCCTCTACAACGCGAGCGGCCCCGACGCCGGCGAGCGGGTCGAGATGAACGGCGGCTTCAACTTCGTCACCGACGGTGGCGAGTACGGCTGGATGAGCTACTGGGGCATGTGGCTGCCCCCGGGCGTGACGGTCGACAACGGCGACACCGTCACCAAGGTCAACTACGGCAGCTCCGGCTCTGGCACGGAATACACCGTGGCCCAGGCCCCGGGTCGTTTGATCCGCTACACCCAGGACACCCTGACCCTGGCCGAGATCACCGGTGACCTCTTCGAGTGGTGGGACTTCAGCGGCACGCCGGCCTACTACCGGGTCAGCTACAACGGCAGTGGTTGGTTCAAGACCGCGGTGCTCAACGACAGCACCGGTGACTGGGACGCGCTTAGCCCGACCCAGGCGTTGGTGCTCTCCTCTGGAGAGTGGCTGGGCATGTGGTCGAACACCCTGGGTGGGTCGGTCAACTACGTCGAGGGTGAAAGCACCATCAGCTACTCCTCCGAGGAGATCGTGAGTGGCGGCGACAGCCTGTTCGACGGAGCCACCTCCCTGACCCTCTACGGCTTCACCGAGATGCTCGCCAGCGAGATCTCCCAGGTGAACGCCGAGGCCGGGTCGATCTACATGGCGAACGCGCCCGACGCGGGGACGCCCTACGAGTTCACCTTCGACCAAGCGGACCTGACTCTGATCCACGACGTCAACGGCGACGGCTCGGTCGAGACCGTGGTCGGCCTCGACACCGGCGTCGAGGTCACCAGCGGTCCCTTCAGCTGGGGCATGCGTTCCGGTCCGATGGTGACCGACCTGACCGGTGTCTCGAACATCTGGGACCTGTGGTCCGCCTCCGAGTACTACGTCTACGAGACCGGTCACAACCCCTGGAACAAGTTCCAGGCCCTCGTCACCTCGGGCGGCGACTACGCGGAGTTCGACGCGCCGATCCAGTTCAGCTACCTCCACACGACCGCGGCTGATCGCAACGACGACCCGACCTTCGACGGCAAGACCGTGCTGCTCCAGTACGAGGGTGCCGGGACCCTTTGGGGCATCCCGGACGAGCAGGTCGACCTGGACGGTGACGGCAACTCCGACCACTACAAGCCGCTGTTCGCCATCGCCGACGGCACCCTGATGGGCCCGACCGGCGTCGAGTACGTGGCCAAGGCGGTCGACGTCGAGCTCAGCCTCGCCGAGGCCCCGGGCGAGTGTGGGGCCCTGAGCCTCACGACCGCGAGCGGTCTGACCCTGCCCGACGGTTCGACCTTCGTCACCCCCGGCAACGGCGTGAAGCCGGTCGTCGCCGGTCCGCCGTCCGTGATCGCGGGCGTCGTGCAGGGTTCGAACTGACCTGACAGAGCCGTGACTGCGTCTCGGCGCGATCGGCCGGTGTCCCCACCGATGGGGGTGCCGGCCGATCTTCGTTCGCTACGCCTCGACTATCCCCGCAACTTGATCGAGGGCTCGCCCCCGTTCAGGGCACCTTCGTGACCCCATCGGCAGTCACCAGGTAGCTGGCGCTCCAGTCTCCCTCCCGTGTGGCGAAGCGGTAGTGCCCCGGCGGCAGGCCCGTGATCGTGAAGCGACCATCCACATCGGTCTTCATGCGCAGCACGGGTGCGAGGCAAGCCGGTGCCTGGGGCTCCCCGCCGAGGACCTCGCCACGCACGAATCGCAGGGCAGGTGAGGCGCCGGAGCTCGGGTCGATCGTGCCGTTCAAGACGACGTCGTTCACTGCCAGGTGAACCTCCAGGACTCCCGCGCCATCGACGTCGATGGCCCGGTGGGCCAGCAGTAGCTGACTCGAGTCCTCCGACGTGGCGCCGCAAACCAAGTCGTGGCTCCCGGCCCCGGCACCGGTCAGGCGAAAGGCGCCGCCCACGTCGACGGTGGCCAGGCGCGTCGGTCGGAGCGGGTCCTCCTCGAACAACAGGGCGCGACAGCCTCCTACGGCCCCTGGGTAGGGGTGGGAGAAGGTGCCGACGATCGTCGAGCCGAGCACACCACCGTCAAGGTCGATCGTGCGCCGGGCACGCTCTCCGGGCGCGAGCGAGAGCCTCTCGACGGCCAGGGCCTTGGGCGCCACGAGCTCGGGGTCGAGCTCGAGGTCCGGAACCTCCAACCCAAGGACCGTCAACTCATGGTCGCCTGGGCGGATGCCCGCCAGCGAGAACTCGATCAACGGTCCTGCTCGGTTCATCTCGGCCTGCAGCCGGCGGCCGCCCGTTCGCAGCTCGGTCAACTCCACGGAGACGACTTCCGTTCCGCTCTCCCCGACCAGCACCACGCCCTCCAAGCGCGCTGCCGACGCCATGGAGACCTCGAGCTCCAGCGACGGCGAGTGGTCGGCGCCGACCCAAACCGTCTCGCGGGCATAGTCGGGATGCCTCGCCTCGATCAGCGCCGGACGCCCGAAGGGCAGGGGCAGGTGCAGGAGCCCAGCCGCGTCTCGATCGACCGCACTCGGCGCAGGGTCGTGCTCGGCCATGTGCTCGAGCAGCACGCGCCGGCGCAACTCGTCCCTGTCGCGCGGGAAGGGGCTGCCCTGCTCGAAGCTCAGTGCCCGCACCGAGCCCCCCTCGAGACTCGCTCCGGTCGCCCCGTCCACGAGCCGCACCCGCAGCACCTCCTCGGCCATGAACGGCAGGTCGCCCAGGTCGAGGGTGCCCTCCTTGGGCATGAAGATCTGTCCCAGCTCGTAGGCTGCATGACCGGGCAGGATCAGGGCCAACTCGGCGCTGGGCGTCAGCATCCCCGGCGACATCCAGAACCTCCCCGCCGACTCCGAGGACCCGGGTTCCAGCGGCACCGTTCGTGTCTGCACGAAGTAGCCCGGCTCGCTCGACGTCGTGTCCAGCTCGAAGACGCCAGCGACATCGACGGTCCCAGGAAACTCCTGGGCCACGGTCGGGTCCGGGAGGACTCGGCCCCGGATCACGAGGGTCGGTCGCACAGCGAGGGTGACCGATCTCCCTCCGACATGCTCGATCTCGTCCGGATCGACGTGCCAGGAGTCCACCAGCGCCGCGATCCGGTAGCGACCGAGGGGCAGGTCCTCGAATGTGTGGCTCCCGACCACGATTTCCTGGACGGTTCCTCCCGGGCCGTCGAATTGCGGTTCGAGCTTCAACTCGAGTCCCGTAGCCAGGCGTTCGAACTCGCCGAAGTCGAGGGCCAGGTGCAAGTCGCCACGACTCGCGCCGGCCTCCCGGCGACTGGAATTCGCCGCGGCGAGCGTCGCGGTCATCTCCTCCCGCTCCGCCCCCACCTCGCCGTGCGGAACTTCCGCTAGCGCCGGCTGCGCCTTGTCGCCAGGAACAGCTGCCCGGTGATCGACAGCCCTGGACCTCAGGATCAGGACCGCCGCGGTGCCCACCAGCACCAGCAAGAACGTAGTCGGCCAGATACGCATCGAAGAATTGCTCGGAGTTCGGTGACTGAGTCGGGTGTCAACGGACCACTGGGAGCGCGGCCATCTCGGGCCGCGCCCCATTCGTGGTGTCTCTTTGTCGCGATCGGCCCCTGGGGCGGCGATCAGCGTGTGCCTTCGCGCTCAGCGAGAGCCAGCGCGATCAACAGTCGGCGGCGAACTCGATGACCGTGAACGAAGTGAGCTCGCAAACCCAACCGAGCAGGAGCGTCGGCTCGCACCAGAACTTGTACTTCACCGTCCGACACTTGCCGGGCGGAATGGCACCCAGGCTGACGTCGCCACTCTGACCGGTCGCTTGCCCGTTGCTCGACGGCGAGCCGCCGCCACGGAAGGTGGGATGAACCACCTTGGCGTGCTTCAACGCGCCCGTGATCTCACTGCTCGTGCAGTTGCAGACGGAGACCCGGTGGTTCCCGCTCGCCTCCTTGGGCACGGGGGCCCCAGTCGGATCCGATCCCGCCGTGCCGCTCGCGGCCGGCCCTCCGCCCGCACCGACACCCATCGCTGCCGATGCGGACTGCGACAGCGTCGCGATCGAGATCGCCGCCAGTGCCGCCGTCGCCACGATCATCCCTCGAACGAGTTTCGTGCTCATCGTCAGATCTCCTCTCCTACGCGACCGCTCCGGTCGCGATCTCCAGGCGCGATTCCCACGAACCGCCACCTGGAACGTCGATTCGGCGCGGCTGTTGCCCCCGATCGGTGGAAACTTCGATTCCGTTCCGATCGCACTCGAGCCAGCCGCTCAACCCCTTGGACGGATCGCGGCCGGTTCGGTTACACGCCGATCCGAAGACCGGTTGCGTCGTTTCAGCCGCGGGTCAGGGCCGCCCGCGCGGCGAGTGCCCGCTCGGTCGCCTCGTCCACGCCGTCGCCCAGGGCGCAGATGTGCCCCATCTTGCGTCCAGACCGCGCCTGCGACTTGCCGTACAGGTGCAGGCTCGCGCCGCTCACCGCCAAGGCCGCGCTCCAGTTCGGCTCGCCGGCAGCCCACAGGTCGCCGAGCAAGTTCACCATCGCCCCCGGACGCCGCACCGCGGTCGAACCCAAGGGCAGACCACACAGGGCGCGCACGTGCTGCTCGAACTGGGAGGTGTCGCAGGCCTCGATCGTGATGTGCCCGGAGTTGTGCGGCCGCGGCGCCAGCTCGTTGACGATCAGCCCGTCGGCGGTGCGGAACAGTTCCACCGTCAACAGGCCGACCACGTCGAGACTCTCCGCGATCCGCGTCGCGAGGGCGCGCGCCTCATTCGCCAGCTCCGCGTCGATGCGCGCCGGAAACCGCGTCACGTCGAGAACGTGGTTGGCGTGGTCGTTCTCGAACACCGGGAAGGTCGCCGTCTCGCCGCCGGCTCCGCGCGCGACGATCACCGAGAGCTCCGCTTCGAAATCGACCAAGGCCTCGAACACCGCCGGCGCCGCATCCCCCGTGGCCCGCGGGGCGCCGATCGCTTCCCAGGCTGCGCGCACGTCGCCGCCGGGTGCCAACCGCGCCTGGCCCTTGCCGTCGTAGCCGAACTCGGCGCGCTTGAGCACCCCGGCTCCGAGCTCCGCCAGGGCCGCCGCGACCTCCGCCGGCGAGGCCACCGCGCGGTGCGGTGCTACGGGGAACCCCGCCCCGGCCAAGGCGGCTTTCTCCAGGCAACGCTGCCGACAGATCTCCAGCACCCGCGGCGCCGGGTGCACCGGCACGTGGCGCCCGAGCTCCGTCAGGGTCGCCGCCGGCGCGTTCTCGAACTCGAAGGTGATCCGGTCGCAGCTCTCGGCCAGCTCGCCGGCGGCCTCCACGTCGTCGAAGCCGGCCACGATCTGACGGTCGGCCACCGCCGCCGCCGGCGCGTCGGGGGTCGGGTCGAGCACGATCACCCGATAGCCGAGCTGCCGCGCCGCCACCGCGAACATGCGCCCGAGTTGGCCACCGCCCACGACGCCCAGGGTTCCGCCGGGCAGGCAGACGCGCTCCGATTGGTCGGCCATGGTGCGCGATTCGCTCAGGCGCCCAGTTCCGTCGCGAGCACGCGCTCGGTCTGGATGCGTCGGAACTCGTCCAAGCGCCGCGCCAGCTCCGCGTCCCAAAGGGCCAGGATCGACGTCGCCAGGAGCCCCGCGTTGGTCGCCCCCGCGGTCCCGATCGCCAGCGTCGCCACGGGCACACCCGCCGGCATCTGCACGATCGACAGCAGCGAGTCGAGGCCGGACAGGGCCCGCGACTGGACCGGCACCCCGAGCACCGGCAGGCGCGTCTGGGCCGCGACCATGCCCGGCAGGTGCGCCGCGCCGCCGGCCCCGGCGATGATGACCTTCAGGCCGCGCTCCACGGCGGTGGTGGCGTAGTCGGTCAAGAGCTGCGGCGTGCGGTGCGCGGACACGATGCGCTTCTCGAAGGCCACGCCCAGACCCTCGAGGATCTCGGTCGCGCCGCGCATCGTCTCCCAATCGGAGGCGCTGCCCATGATCACGCCCACCAGGGGCCGGGATGCGTCGCCGGTGGGGTGGCCAGTGGTCTCGGAGGTCATGTCGCGAGGGCTGGCCCGGGCGGCGCCGGCGGGGCGCTCCTGACGGCCGATCGGCGGAGTGTAGCGGACCGGCGCGCGGGCCCATCGACCTGCGCCGCCGGGATCCGCTGCTGAGACCTTCCGCCTCCGGCGGGCGCCATCGAGCTCGCCGCGGCGTCGCTCACCTCGCGCTGGACGACCGGGCTACGGGACCAGCTCAATCGCAACCGGCCCGGCGGCGTAGTCGAAGCCGGTCGGTGGGCCGACCACGGCGGCGAGGGTCAGGGTGGCGCCGGCGAGGGAGGTGGACTCGAGGCCAGGGGGGAGGGTGAGCTTGGCCGCGGCCGTGCCGTTGGGGTCGGTGACGCCGAGGAAGCCCTGGAAGGTGGGGGTGCCGATCAGGTCGAGGGCGGCAGTGGTGACGAGGTCGGGGACCAGGGGCAGGTGCAGCGCTCCGGCGGGACCGGGGAGCTCGATGCCCGGCACGGAGCCCGAGGCGCCGACGAGGATCAGGTAGAGCTGCCCGCCGGAGAGGGGCCCTGCTTCGAGGGACAGGTCGACCGCGCCGCCGGTTGAGAGCGAGACCTGGGTAGTGCCCACGGCGCGCAGGGGCTGGTGGTCGTAGAGCTTGATGCGCCCGCCGTACTCGTTGGCGGCGCCGACGAACATCTCGGCGAAGCCGTCGCCGTCGAAGTCGACCAGGTCGAGGCCCATGCCCAGGCGGGCGTAGGCGTGGGGGCCCCAGATGTCCTGGCGCTGGGCGGGGTCGAGGTCGGGGCCGAAGTAGATCGAGATTCGGCCGGGTTGCTGCATGTCTTCGCTCGGGATCTCGCCCTCGAAATCGGCGAAGGGTGCTCCGATCACCAGGTCGGGCCAGCCGTCGCGGTCGACGTCGGCCACGTCCAGACCGTCGCCGAAGCCGGAAGAGCTGAGGTGCTCGTCCGCGATCACCGAGGACGCGTCAAACATCGGGCCCCAGACAACCCCGACCGATTCCGAGATCGAGGTCGACCCGTCGGCGCCGACGAGATCGAGGAACCCGTCGTTGTCGAGGTCGATCACCAACGAGTTCAGTGTGGGAAGGGCCCACAAGGGCGAATCGAAACTCAGCGGAGTGTCCTGATTGAGATCGAGAAGCCAGACAAACTGGTTGTACTGCGGATCGACATTCGAGGTGAGCACGTCGTCATCGCCGTCGTTGTCGACGTCGGCGAAGTGCAGGATGCGGCCGAAGAAGGAGCTGGCATCGGGCGGCTGAGGGAGGAGGGTCTTCACCGGCGCCATGTCGAAGGTCGGCCCGGCGTAGATGAAGACCTTCCCCACCGCGTACGCGCCGCCCGGGCCATCAGCCTTCAGAGCGCCCACTACAACGTCGAGGTGGCCGTCCCCGGTCATGTCGTACACCGCCGCAGCACGGCCGAAGTAGGCTTCCTCGTCTGCGATGGGATTCACGAGCTCGACGGTCGACGAGAAGCTCGGCCCGAAGCTCACGTAGGCGCGGCCGATGTTGGGTGTGGTCGTACCGAGGTTGGATCGGCTGCCTGTAACGACCAAGTCGTCGAGGCCGTCACCATTGAGGTCCTCGAAGAGGAGGCTGCTCAGGTTGCCTCCTAGCTCGTCGCCGACGGCTGCATTGGGCAGTGCGACGACCGCCAGCTCTTCGAAGCTCGGCCCGTATCGGACCCAAGCTTGACCGATGTAGCTCGGGGTTGCGTCGGTGAAGGCCACGTCCAAGTAGCCGTCCCCATTCGCGTCGCCCGTGACGACGCTGTCGCCGAAGAAGGCGCTGCCGTCGTACTGGTGCAGGACGGCGACGTCGAAGGAGACATCGGACTGAGCCGAAGCGATGCTCGACCCGATGGCGGACAGAGTCCCAAGGAAGGTTCTGATCTTCATTGTCCGATGGTGATCGTGGGCCAAGGCGTCGTCGGGTCGAGGTTCGCACCGGTGCTGAAGTTGAACCGCTCTTGCGGAGCCGTGGATGGCGCGATCGGGCGATGGAAAGGGAAGTCCGTCGACGAGTCGAAGCTCTCGCCGGGGCCGACGACGCCCGTCGTGTAGGGGGCCGGCAGCGTGGCAACGTGGCCCAGGGGGTAGGTATAGGTGGTCGGTGTGCTCGCGGTGTCGGGCAACCCACCTTGGTTGCAGTCGAAGAGCCAGTCGACTTCCGGGACCTGGTAGGTCCAGGTGTTTCCGATCGCCAGGACCGGCGAATTCGTGCTGTTGAACAGGCCAACGTAGGAGACTTCGTCGTCGTCGAGCGCGGGCCAGGGCTTGGTCACGTCGACCGTGAACGTGTTCTGGCCAGGGATGGTGAGGCCGTACGGGGAGTTCTCGTCCGTTCCCGCGTAGCCGGAGCCGAGGTCGAGGATGTTGTCGACGGACGCGGCCAACCCTCGGAAGCTCGCGCCGAGCTGGTTGTTCACGAATTCCGTCTCTCGGACCACGATCGACGTGTCGACGATGTCGCGGCAGTAGATGCCACCGGTAGGGCCTGGTACGCCGCCGACATCGAGCGGTGCATGGTTCTCGAAGCGGCAGCCCTTGACGACGGCCGATCCACCCGTGACGCCGGCGTACTCCAAGCCGCTCTCGTTTTCGTCGAAGACGGTGTCGAAGAGCACGAGGTTGGCTTGACCCGGTTCGAGGGCGTCGTGGTTCTGTCGGAAGATGCAGTCTCGGACGCTCAGCGTCATCGACGTTGTGGTGGCCTCGAGTAGGCGTAGACCAGCGTGCCCGGCATCATCCGTCGTCGGATAGACCGGACCGCAGCGACTGATGCTCGTGTCCTCGATCGTGATCTCGCGCGCGCCCGGGTCCGCACTCGACGTGTCCTGGACGAAGATGCCGTGAAAGAAATCGTCGATGGAGCAATCGACGACTGATGTCGCGGCGCTCGCGCTTCCAGGAAGGTCACGCAGATGGAGTGCCTTCAAGCCGGTCGGGATCGTGCCGGTCGAGAGGTCGAAGTTGGCGGTGGCCAGGTCGAGGCGCTCCAGCCGAAAGCCGCTGGCACCGTCGACGAGAATCGCGGAGTTGGAGACCGAGCTCGGGAAGAGGGCTCCCTCTGCGGCGGCATCAACCAAGATCATCGGCTTGGGCGTCCTCGATCCGATGATCGTGATGTCGTCGCTCACGACTTGCAGCGGGAAGATCTCCCCAGTCGGATTGCCCGGTGAGGACTCCGTGTACCGGTAGACGTTGCTGCTCCCACCGGCCACCTGCACCGTCGAGCCCGCCGGGATCACTCCTCCCGCAGTGGCCCCTTCCAGCGCCCGCGTGATCGTCTTGAAGGGCGTGCCGAGCGAGCCGTCGCCGGTCGAGTCATCTCCCGTGGACCAGTTCACGTAGAACGTCGACTGGGCCTGGGCCTGGGCTGCGAGGCCGGCCGCGAGGAACAGAGCGAGGGCGAAGAATCTCGGGGGGGGGTCATGGAATGGCCTGGGTCAAGGTGAACAAGAATGAAGCGCGATGGAGCGACCCTAGGGGGGGCCGCCCGATCCCGCAATGTCGGCCGACGGACGCTGGCCGGAGGGGCCCCGTGGACCCTGGAAGTCGAGTCGATCGGCGCCCGCAGCCGCCCGAACTCCGCTCCGAGCAGCTCTCGTTCGTCGACCTCGCCCGGTAGGATCCGCTCCCGCGAGTCCACCGATGCTCGGACAGAACCCCCTTCGAACCCTGCTCGACGACGGGCGCCTGTACCCCGACGGGCAGGCGCCGGAGCGCTTCGTGGAGACCCACATCAGCGTGCTCGCCTTCGCCCGCGACCTCGTCTACAAGGTCAAGAAGCCGGTGGACCTGGGCTTCGTCGACTTCACGACGGCCCAGCGGCGGCTGCACTTCTGCGCGGAGGAGCTGCGGCTCAACGCGCGCATCTCGCCCGAGATGTACCTGGGGGTGGCCCGCCTGACCCGGGGTGAGGACGGCGCGCCGCGCTTCGGCCCGCCGGGGCCGCCGCCGGAGGAGGTCGGCGAGGCGCTCGACTTCGCCGTGGTCATGCGGTGCCTGCCCGAGCGCGGGATGCTCGACGCCGCCCTCGACCGGGGCGAGATCGACAACGGGCTGCTCGAGCGCCTCGCGAACACTCTGGTGGACTTCCACGCCAGCGCCGAGCGCGGACCCCAGGTCGACGCCCACGCCGAGCCCGCCGCTGTGGCCGGCGTGGTCCAGGCCAACTTCGACGACACCCGCGACCTGGTGGGGGACCTGCTCGCGGAAGAGGGCCGCCTCGCGACGCCGGAGCTGCACGCCCACGTGGAAGCGGCGGCGCGCGACTTCCTGGCCAACCACGCGGAGCTCCTCGAAGCGCGCATCGCCGCCGGTCGCGTGGTCGACGGCCACGGGGACCTCCACGCCGGCAACGTCTGCGTCGTCGACGAGCACCTGTGGATCTACGACTGCGTCGAGTTCGAGCTGGCCTTCCGCGCCGGGGACGTGGCCTGCGACCTGGCCTTCCTCTGCATGGACCTGGACCTGCGCGGCTACCGCGCCTTCGCGGCCTACCTGGCGCGGCGCTACGCGGACCTGGCCGAGGATGCGGAGCTGGCGCGCCTGTTGCCCTTCTACAAGGGCTATCGGGCCATGGTGCGCGCCAAGGTCGAGGCCATCGGCGCCCGCGACCCGGACCGCCCGCCCGCCGAGCGCGCGGGCTCCCTCGCCCGGGCGCGGCGCCACTTCAACCTGGCCGCCAGCTACACCCTGCCGCCGGCGTTGATCCTGACCTGCGGCCTGCCGGCCACCGGCAAGAGCTGGATGGGCGAGCGCGTGGCCCAGGCGTTGGGTGGCCCGATCCACAAGAGCGACGTGCGTCGAAAGCAGCTCGCGGGCTTGGCGATCGGCAACCGCCAGCGCGAGGGCTACGACCAGGGGCTCTACACGCCGCAGAACAAGCAGCTCACCTACGACTCGCTCTTGGCCGACGCGCGGGCGGACCTCCTGGCGGGTCGCTCGGTCGTGATCGACGGCAGCTTCGTCCAGGCCAAGTGGCGGGTGCCCTTCCGCGACCTGGCGGCGGAGCTGGATGCGCCGATGGTGCTGCTCGAGATGCGCGCCGACGAGGAGACGATCAAGCGGCGGATCGAGAAGCGGTTGAAGGACCCCCACGAGCCCAGCGAGGCGGACTTCAACGTGTACCTGGCCCTGCGCGACCAGTGGGAGGAGCCAGACGAGTTGGAGCCGGAGCAGCACCTGGTCGTCGACGCGGGCGGGTCCACCGAGGCCGCGATCGGACGGTTGTTGGACCGAATCCGAGGATTGGCGCGGGGTCAGTCCGACGAGCGTGGGGCCGCGGATTAGGCGTTCGTACTGGACGTACGGTGGCGGGACCATTTGTCCCACCAGCCGCCGTCGGCGTTGCGGAACGCAACGCCGACGGCGGCTGGTGGGACAAATGGTCCCGCCACCGTACGTCCAGTACGAACGCCTAATCCGCTCAGTCCTTCAGTCCGCCCGCTCGATCGACCGCCTGCAGCTCGCTGAAGCCGCCGATGAACTCGCCGTCCAGGAGCACGATCGGCACCGTCCCGTGGTCGAACTTGCGCTTGACCTCGCCCAGCTCGGCGTCCTTGCCGTCCATCACGTGCTCGTCGTAGGCGACCCCGCGCTGGTCCAGGAGCTCCTTGGCTCGGATGCAGAAGGGGCAGTAGGACCAGGTGTAGATTTCGGCTTTCACGGCGGCTGATCGGGGCTTGGGGGCTGATGCGGATCCGGGGCAGGAATCCGAGCGGGAGGTCGGGCAAGGGTTCTAGGATGACCGGCCGCCGGAATCCAGCGGGCGCCGCCCGACCGTTTGCTCCGACTCCGCCATGAGCGACACCTCCGTCCGAACTGTTCGCACCGCCTGTCCCCTGGACTGCCCCGATTCGTGCAGCCTCGTGGTCGACGTGGCCGAGGGCAAGCTGGCGCGGATCGACGCGGTCCCCGTGGGCACGCCCGGCTCGAACCCGGCCACGCAAGGCTTCATCTGCGGCAAGGTGCGGCGGATCGGCCAGCACCTCTACGGTCCCGAGCGCCTGACGACCCCCCTGCGCCGCGTCGGGGCCAAGGGCGAGGGCCGCTTCGAGCCGATCTCGTGGAACACGGCCCTGGACCTGGTGGCCGAGGGGATGCGCGCGGTGGCGCAAACCCACGGGCCCGAGGCGGTACTGCCCCTGTGCTACGGCGGCTCGAACGGTCTCCTGACCCAGGACGCCGCCGACGCGATCCTCTTCCGCCGCTTCGGCGCTGCGCGCCTGTTGCGGACGGTCTGCGCGGCGCCCTCCAGTGCCGCCTACCAGGCCCTCTACGGTCGCATGCCGGGCGTGGCCTATTCGGACTACGACCAGGCGCAGTTGATCGTGATCTGGGGCGCGAACCCGAAGGCCAGCGGCATCCACCTGGTGCCGGCGATCGACGCCGCCCTGGAACGCGGCGCGCACCTGGTGGTGGTCGATCCGCGGCGCACCGGCCTGGCCAAGAAGGCTCACCTGCACCTGGCCCTGCGGCCGGGCACCGACCTGTGCCTGGCCCTGGCGCTGATCCGTTGGATGTTCCACGAGGGGCGCGCCGACGAGCGCTTCCTGGCGGCCCACGCGAACGGTGTCGACGAGCTGCGCGCGGCGGCGGAGCCCTGGACCCTGGAGCGAGCCGCGGGCGAGTGTGGCCTCTCTGTCGATCAGGTGCGCGCCTTCGCGGAGGTCTACTGCGCGGCGCGGCCCGCGGTGCTGCGAGTCGGGTGGGGTCAAGAGCGCAACCGCAACGGCGGCTTCGCCACGGCGGCGATCCTGGCCCTGCCCGCGGTGGCCGGTCACTTCGGCGTGCGCGGCGGAGGCTTCACTGCCAGCACCTCAGGCGCCTGGGGCGGGCTGCTCGACACCGCCGTCGACGAGCCCGATCGCGCCCAGCGCGTGGTCAACATGAACCGCCTGGGACGCGAGCTCCTGGAGCCCGAGGGCACGCCGATCCACGCCTTGTTCGTCTACAACGCCAACCCGCTCGCGACCCTGCCGGACCAGGAGCGGGTGCGGCGCGGCCTGGCCCGCGAGGACCTGCTCACGATCGTGTTCGACGCGGTGGCCACCGACACCGCGCGCTTCGCCGACATCGTGCTGCCGGCGACGACCTTCCTCGAGCACCTCGACCTCCACAAGAGCTACGGCACCCTGGCCCTGCAGCGCGTCAACCCGGCGGTCGACGCCCACGGCGAGGCGCGCTGCAACCACGAGGTCTTCCTCGACATCGCCGAGCGCCTGGGGCTGGTGACGGAGGGCAAGCGCCCGAGCCTGTTGGACCTGGAGTCGCGGGTGGTGGCGCCCCTGAGGAAGGCCGGGGTGGACACGGCGGCCCTCGAGCTGGACGGCTACGTCACCGCCCCCGGCGGCTACGCCCCGATCCCCTTCGTGGACGTCTTCCCGCGCACGCCGGACGACCGCATCGACCTGGCGCCGGCGCAGCTCGCGGCCGAAGCGCCCGTCGGCCTCTACGGCTATCGCCCCGATCCGGCCAGCGAGGCCTTCCCGCTGGCGCTGATCTCCCCGGCCCTGGCGCGGACGACCAGCTCGACCTTCGCCCAGCTGATCGAAGGGCAGGTCGCCCTGACGCTGCATCCGGACGACGCGGCTGCCCGCGGCCTGGAAGCCGGTGGGGCCGTGCGCGTCTTCAACGAGC
Organism: Engelhardtia mirabilis; assembly: GCF_007748095.1. Classification (NCBI taxonomy): domain Bacteria; kingdom Pseudomonadati; phylum Planctomycetota; class Planctomycetia; genus Engelhardtia; species Engelhardtia mirabilis. The sequence goes on along the minus strand of NZ_CP036287.1, from coordinate 6,124,293 downwards.
TCGGCGAGGTGCACTGCGAGCTGGGGCTCGACCCCGACCTGCGCCCCGGTGTGGCCTGCCTCCCCAAGGGCCTGTGGGAGCGCCACACCACCAACGGCAACACGTCCAACGCCCTGTGTCCCGACACCCTCACCGACCTGGGTGGCGGCGCGTGCTTCAACGATGCTCGGGTGCAGGTCGAGAATCTCCCCGCTCGAGCGGGTGGTAAGTAAGGCCGTCGATGGCCTCCGTGGGGAGGCTTGACCCGTCCCTCGAGGGAGCGCAATCCCTGGAGATCGGGGCGATCTCCAGGGATGCGAGCTCCTCGTCGAGGGCCTTATTCAGTGCTGGAACGGCGCACGTCGCGCGCCCGTCGTTGAGGGGATCCGAAGCTCGTGATTGCTAGCGACCCTGGGGACGCTCGGGCTCGAAGCAATCGTGACGGACGGATAGGCGGCGCCGAAGTCGCGCCCCGCGCCGGCGAGATTGCGACAAGAACGAATCGAAACACGCCGTCAAGTGTTCATTCCGCGTTGGACGAACCAAGCCGTCGACCTACGTCGGGGGCGAACCAGAACAAATGCGGTCCACGGAATTCGAACTACATTCCCGGTGCCTACGGGTGCTGGCGGTTGACGACAGTCGAGAAGACCTCGAGCTGTTGCGGCGCTGCCTGGCGCGGATCGAGGACGTCGAGGCGACGGTCGAGAGCTACCTGACGGTCGACGAGTGCCTGCTCGAGCTGCACGAGCAGGAGTTCGACGTGGTGATCCTCGACCTGCGAATCGCGGGCAAGTCGGGGCTCGACCTCTTGGCCAGCCTGCGTGAGCGTGGGGTCGGGGCGCCCGGCATCCTGGTCACGGGGCAGGGCGACGAGGAGGTCGCCGTGGCGGCCATGCACGCCGGCTTCGCGGACTACATCTCCAAGGGGGCCATCGGCACCCGCAGTCTGCGGCGGGCCATCCTGAACGCTGTCGAGAAGCACCACTTGAAGGCGCGGCTGGTGGCCAAGAACTTCGAGCTCGAGCAGATGGTGCTCGACCTGCGGGCCCGCACCGAGGAGATCGAGGGCTTCTACCACTGTCTGGCCCACGAGCTGAAGACGCCGCTGACGTCGATCCGCGAGTTCGTCTCGATCGTCATGGACGGCTTGCAGGGTCCGATCAACCCGGGTCAGCACGAGCTCCTGTCGGTGGCGCTGAGCTCCTGCGACCACATGGTCCGCTGCATTCACGACCTGCTCGACTCCAATCGCTTGGAGACCGGCAAGCTGGGCGTCGAGCGGCGGCTGCAACCCCTGGCCAAGACCCTGGGGGACGCGGTCAGCCAGCACCGGGTGCGAGCGGCGTCGAAGGGCGTCAGGCTGGTCTACAAGGCCCCCGACGACGGACTCAACGCCTGGTTCGACGAGGACCGCATCGCGCAGGTCGTGTCGAACTTGCTCTGCAACGCGGTCAAGTTCACCGACTCGGGCGGGCGCATCACCCTGCGCACACGATTGGTTCCGGGCTCCGACGGCCAGGTCGAGATCGAGGTGAGCGACACCGGTCGCGGAATCGCCCCCCGGGACCTGCCGCGCATCTTCGACCGGCTCTACCAGTCGGCCGATGGCGATGCGGCCGTCCAAGGGGGACTGGGACTTGGACTGAACCTCTGCCGCGAGCTGGTGAAGCTCCACGGCGGACAGATCGAGGTGGAGAGCGAAGTCGGGAGAGGCAGCAACTTTCGTTTCTGTCTGCCAACCCATCAACCGCAACCGACCGATACCGAGAGGCTTGTCGCATGAGCAAGATCCTGATCGTCGAAGACGACGCCAACATCAACCGCGCCCTCTGCATCCGCCTGCGCGCGGCGGGCTACGAGGTTATCTCCGCCGAAGACGGCTACCTGGGTCTGAGCGTCGCCCTGCAGCGTCGACCCGACCTGATGTTGCTGGACATCTCGATGCCCGCTGGCGGAGGCCTCAGCATCGTCGAACGGCTGCGCGAGCACCCCGACGCGCCCGAGATCCCCTTCGTTGTGCTGACCGCCAGCAAGCGCGAGGAGTACCGCCAGGAGGCCGCGACTTTGGGTGCCGGGGGCTACTTCGAGAAGCCTTACCGCTCCGAGGAGTTGGTGGCGGAGATCCAGCGGGTGCTCGCGCTCGCGGCCAGCCCCGCCGTCAACCCCGCGGCCTGAGCGAGCAGGCGAAGGAGCGCCCCAGCCCATGGACGACGACTTGATCGAGACGCTGGCCGATCACATCTGCCACCAGTTGCGCGGCTCGCTTGCCGCGATCATGGCCTATGGCGAGCTCCTCGACGACCGCGTGTGCGGTCCGTTGAACGCCGACCAGGCGGAGCAGGTGGGCGTGATCCTGTCGCGCACCCGACTCCTGGACCGCCAGATCAGCGAGGTACGCGAAGCGGTCAAGGTCGGGCGCGGCGAGCCGTGGCTGGAGCCCGAGGTCGTCGACCTGGGCCGGCTGTGCGAGTTCCACGCGGACCTGTGGGGGCAGGCCGCCCGCGACTGCGGCGTGGAGCTCGACCAGCGCCGGGCGGCGGGGACCGGCGCGGTCCTGCTCGACTCGGACGCCCTGGCGGGCGCCGTGGACCACGCCATCCGCGGCTTGGTGGCCGAGGTCGAGGACTGCGGGGCGCTCGACTTGGCGCTCGAGGCCGAGGCGGGCGCGGCGCGCCTCGTGCTGTCGACTGCCGCGCGCCTGCGGCCGGTCGCGGCCGGAGTGGACCGCTTCGCGGTCAGATGGCCCGGCGAGGGCCGACGGGGACACGAGCTGGGGCTGGGCCTGTACCTGTGCCGCTCCCGGTTCGAGGAGTTGGGGGGGACCGTCCGGATCGACGGTGGAGTCGATTCGGAGACGAGGCTCGTGGTCGAGTTTCGCCTGTTGGAGCCGTCGATCGCGGTTCCGGGGAACTGAATCTTCAGTGGTGGCCAGTGGCACTGGCTCGCCGAGAACGAGGGCAGAGGAATGATCGTCAAGTGTGCCGAGAGTGACCTGGACGAGCAGATGCTCGTACGCGAGGCCCAGACCGCAGGGGTGATCAACTACCAGCGCCTGCAGACGGTGCTGCTGATCGAGGACCAGGAGGACCTGAATCGCGCGCTCGCGACTCGACTGCAGTGGTCCGGCTTGAACGTGGAGAGCGCCTTCGACGGCCTCACCGGTCTGAACAAGATCGAGACCCTGGATCCCGATCTGATCCTGCTGGATCTGTGCTTGCCGGAGCTGCACGGATTCAAGCTACTCCACGCCATCCGCCACCACTCGGGTCTGCAGCAGGCTCCGATCATCGTCTTGACCGGCGACACTTCGCCCGGCATTGCGCGGCGTGCGGCGCGCGCCGGCGTGCGCCGGGTCTTCCGCAAGCCGGTCTCGTTCGGCGATGTGGTGGAAGAGGCCCACGCGGCGCTCGAGGGCTTCTGATCGGAACCGGTGCGGGGGTCCAAGGAGCCACCGTGCACTTTCCCTTGCCGCATGGCGATCGAAGGGGGCGGCGCTGATCCGGCTCCGACTGTGAGGGAGCTCGCCGCAGCGGGCTACCTGCCGCGCGTGGACGGTAGGGCGGGCGATTGGTCGGAGGTCGATGCGGCCTCGCCGGCCAGTCGTCCGCCAAGCTCGTCGATCTGCGCGCAGATCAGGTCGCGCTCGTACACGAGGCGCTGCCGCAGGCGGCGTGCGGGGACGATGCGGGCGAAGGCGCGCACCTCGCGCCAGGCCACCAAGTAGTCCTCGGCGAAGCGCAGGGCCAGCCGTCCTGCGATCGGCGCGAAGATCGCCAACAGGACGGCCACCCACCAGGTGGTGTACCAGGCCAGCAGCACCGAGGTGCCGATCCACCAGACCGGGAAGAACAACAGTGCGCCCACCAGCTTGTAGGTCGCGCGCAGGTCGGCCCCCGGTTTGAGGCGCGGAAGGAGGGTCGCGATCGACAGGTAGGGCGCGAACCAGTAGGCGAAGGCGAGGCCCACCAGCGGCGCGCCGACCACGATCGCCAGGACGTGGCGCAGGGCGAAGCGCGCAATGGTGAGGGGTGAGTAGCGGGCGTCGAGGTGGTCCGCCGAGAGGCCCAGGCCCCGCAGGGCGCGGCGGAAGGCGGCGATCCTGCGCGCCAGCCGCTGGGCCTCGCGGGGGTGGTCCCGGCGCAGGCGACGCGCCGCGCCGGCCAGCATGGCCATGCGCTGGACGCGCTGGGAGCCCCGCGCCGGTCGCCAGATGCGCTCGGCCACCCGCAAGAGTGGCCAGTCCTCCCACTGGTCGAGGTTCACGGTCACGTTGTCGAGCGACTTGCCGATGCGCTCGGTCAGACGCTCCACGTCGGCCCAGGTGGTGGAGCCGTCCGCGGCGCGCAGGTCTCCCCCGTCGACGGGCTCGCCGATCCAGACCGCGACGCGGCTGCGGAAGGTGCCCTTCTCGGCGTAGACCAGGCCCACCGGCACGATGCGCGGCTCGCCGCCGACGTGCGGGTCCGCCCCCAGGGCCATGCGGGCCGCGCCGGTCTTCAGGCGTTGGTTCGCGGGCTCGTGGTGACTCTTGCCCTCGGGGAACAGACCGATGACCTGGCCCTGCTCGAGGGCGCTGAAGACGGCCTTGAAGGCGTCGGCGTTCTTGGCCGTGTCGGCGCCGTCCTGGGAGCGGTAGACCGGGATCAGTCCGATGGTGCGGATCATCCAACCGATCACGGGCATCCGCAGCAGCGGCTCCTTGCCGAGGAAGAAGATGCGGCGCTCGGTGCTCTGTAGCAGGAGCGTCGGATCGACCAACGCGTTGGGGTGGTTGGCCACCAGAATCACCGGACCCTCGGCGGGCACGGTCCCGCCCAGGATCTGCACGCGATAGAAGGTCGAGACCGCCAGGCGGACCAAGGCCAGGAGGAACTTGCGGAGCGCGCGCTGCACGCCGGCGATCTTACAGGCCGACCTCCGGTGGATCGCGACTGAGCCGGCGGTGACCCCTCAGGCCGAGCGGCGACTAATAGTCGCCCAGGTGCAGATCGATGGCGTTGTTCAGGCGGGTGCCCGTCAGGGCCGGAACGGCGGCTTGGACGCTGATCTGGGCTCCCAAGAGCAGCGGGTCGACGGGCATGTCGATCGAATGGGATCCCTGGGCGAAGTCGAAGACCAGGGGCGGCAGTACCAGCAGCTCGCCGATCACGTCCGGCCCGAGCACGATGCCCCAGGTCGGTCCGCCGAGGCCGAGGGCCAGCACCGATCCCAGTGCGCCCGGGGAGCTCACGTCGACCGCGGCGTTCCAGCGATGGCCGAGCACCGGATCGCTCGAGCTCTGGAAGCCCGTGGGGTTGCCCAGCCCGCCGGCGCGCACCACCGCCGTCGCGATGGTCGGCCCCTCCGCCACCTTCCAGCCGGGGTTGCCGGCGGCGTCGTAGGCGTAGGCGCCGACGGTCGCGTCGCCGCCCATGACCGTCCCGTTGAAGTCCACGTCCAGGGCGTGCAGCAGGTTCGCGGCCCCGATCAACGGCGAGCCGGCGACCGGGAAGAAGTCCAGGGCCGGCGCGTCGGCCAGGGCCGCGGCCAGGTCCAGGATTGTCACGTTGCCGGTGATCGTCACCAGCGAACTCACGCTGCCCGGGCCCGTGATAGCGACCGGGTAGTTCGGCCCGCGGTAGAGGGCGTTGTTCGCCACCAGGATCGGGAAGCTCGGCACGCTCGCGATCTGCAGCGTGTCGATCAACAGGTCCGTGGACCCAATGAAGGTGTTGCCGACGATCTCCAGGTCCCCGCACAGGGTCTGGTGGTCGGAGGTGTAGAAGGGCTGGGGCGCGTAGACGATGTTGCCGCGCACGATCGCGTCCGCCGCGACCTGCATGCCCTGGCCGGTGAGGTCGCCGGGCACCTTGCTGATCTGCCACACCACGTTGCGCTCGATCACGTTGCGGCCCCAGTCGGGCGCCGTCTCGTCACCGAAGACGCTCTTGGCGCCCGACACGAGCACCGCCGGATAGAACGTGTAGTGCATCACGTTCTGCGCGATCAGGTTGTTGTAGCAGCCGTCCTTGAGCTGGATCGCCGTGCCGTGGTAGTAGGGCCCGGCCGGGTCCTGGTACCAGCTGTTCTCCCAGACGTTGTCGTGCAGGTAGTTCCGCACCACGCGGCTGTTCTTGACGATGCCCTGGGTCACGCTGCCGTCGTAGTTGCCCAGGTAGATCGACTCGCCCCAGCGCCCGGCGTGGTGGATCTCGTTCTCGATGATGTCGATCGAGTCGTAGACCTCACCGCGAAAGTTCGCCGACAGGGCCGTGTTGTGGGTGTGGTGGATGTGGCAACCGCGGATCGTCACGTGATGCGCCGGCCGCAGGATGTCACCCATGGGCAGCTCGAAGGTCGAGAAGGCCCAGTCCGTCTTGGCGCCGATGCGAATGCCCCAGTTGCCGCCCGTGACCTCGAGGCCCTGCAGCACCACGTGCTGGGCCCCGCGCATGTTGATCACGTTGTGCTCGAGGTTCGTGAAGTAGTCGTCGAAGGACCCGAACGTATTGCGCGTGATCACCGGCGTCTCGCCCGGGGCCGCCATGATCGTGACCGGCGCTTCCGCGGTGCCCACGTGCCCGATGTTCAAGAGCACATCGTCCGGCGTCAGGTAGGTGCCCCCGTGGAGCACGACCGTGGTTCCGGGGGGCAGGTGCTCGCCGTTGATGACCGCGAGCCAGTCGTCAGCGGGGGTGAGCTGGATCACGTCCGCGTAGGCGGGGGCGGCGAGGGCGGCGGCGCCGGTCAGCGCGGCGAGGAGGAGCGTTCGCATCGGTTCGATACCTGGTGGGCCGGCGGAACCCCTCCGCGCGGGCCGAGACCATAGACGCGAACGGTGGGACCGAGTCGACCTCAAACCCCGTCCGTACGTTGGCCCTGGGGGGGGGTGCGTCGGGTAGGCGGCGGTTTCGTGCCTGGCACCTGACGCCCGCCTACCCGAACCCCGCGACGAGCCAAGGCATGCCGCGGCGCCCCGCTCTCAGGGCTGCGTCCCGATCGCGCGCTGGTACACCGCGCGCTGGACGTCGAATCCGTTGCCGTCGTTCCAGCCGGCGCCGGCCTGCCACCACTCGGCGTAGTCCTCGGAGCCGTTGTAGTCGTTGGGCTCGTTCGCCGTCCAAGGCGTGAACGCGCTCACGCCCGAGCCGTCGATCCAGTGCCAGGCGCCCTCGCTCAGGGCGTCCGTGTAGCCGATCCACAGGTCCTCGTTGGGGCCCGCGCCTGCGAACAGGTTGGTCACGAGCCACGACTCGAGGCTCGCGCTGGGGATCGACGCCAGGGTGCCACCGAACTGCTGCGCCAGGCTCTGGCTGTGGAACCAGGTGGCAGGCTCGCCGATCGCGTACTCGAAGCCGTTGCTCGGGTGCTGGGCCCAGGTCACCGCGCTCGGCGGCACCGGCTTGATCAGCTCGAGGGAGAGGGCGTTGGACGCCGCCAGACCCTCGACGCCGCCAGGATCGGTGAACCAGCCCTGCACGATCAACTCGATGCCGAAGGGGTACGAGCCAGTCAGGGTCGCCGGCCCGAAGGCCGCGCTCGCCCCGGTGGTTGCGAAGACGCTCAAGAGGTCCGGCGAGGGCACCAGCGTCCCACCGAACAGGGGCAGGTTGCCGATCGACGCGCCCACCACCAAGACACCCGTCTGCGGGCTCGGCACGTCGGCGAAGTCGATCACCAGGCCGTTGGTCTGGCCGTCGTAGCTGGCGCTGGCGGTCGGAGCGTGGCTGCCGCTCGCGAGCTGCGCGCCCAGGTCCGTCTGGGACAGACCCTCGTAGGGCCGCAGGGCACTCGACACGACGCTGTCGCGGATGACCTGCTTGACCGTCGGGTGGAACACCGGCGCGATGTTGGCGATGCCGCCGTCACACAGGTGGCAGTAGCTCATGATCGTGCCCGGCGCGCAGAGCGTGGTCGTCTGGCACTGACCCCAGTAGCCGTCCGGGGCGCACTGATCCAGGGGCGGGCAGTAGTTGTGGGTGTGGCTCGTGCCGAAGTTGTGGCCGGTCTCGTGGGCCGTGACCACGAAGTCCCAGTTGAGCGGGCCCTGGGCCACGGGGAAGGGCGTCTGCCCGGCGAGGTTGCCGCTGACCGCGTAGGCGTAGTCGTGGTAGCCGAGCACGCCGACCCAGGCCACGCCGCCGCCCAGGCCCGCGCCGCTGATCAGGTGCGCCAGATCGGCGTCCACCGGCCAGCCGCCGATCCAGGCGCTGCGGAATTCGTTGAGCATGTCACCCGAGCCGCCGCCGATGTCGGGGGTGTTCCAGGGGTCGGAGCTGGTCGTGTAGAGGCCCAGGTAAGCCACGTGCACGAGCGTGCCGACCTGATCGACGTAGGTGTCGCTGACCGCGCCGAACAGGGACAGGGCGTAGGCCTCGGCCGCGACCAGGTCGCCGAAGAGCTGGTAGAAGTCCCAGTCGGTCTCCACCGCCATGCGGCACTGGTAGAGCTCGTCCTGTCCGCCGGCTCCGATGGGCAGCAGCCGCGGCGTGGCCGGTGCCGTGACCGGCGCGGGGTGCTCGGGCAGCTCGAGCATCTCGCACGACGGCGGCGGCGCCAGGTGGCGGATCGCGGCGTCGGTCACCCAGCGCGAGCGGCTGGCGCTCCAACCCCGGTCGACGTCGGGGGTCGCGAGCAGGTGCACCAGCTGGCCGTTCGAGCGCACCCACCCGCGCGCGCCGACGCTGGACAGGGCCAGGTAGACGTCGGATTGCGGATCGCCCTCGACGGTGCCGCGCCACAGGGAGAGGTCGCCGCGCAGGCTGGCGCCGAGCGGAGCCACGGGCTCGCCGTCCACGAACAGGAGCGCGTCGCTGGTCGCCGCGGGCACGCGCTCGAGCAGCAGCGCGCGTCCCTCCATGCCGGGCACCATGGCGTCTTCGATGCGGACGTCTAGCAGGCCGTCGAGCACCGAGAGGCTGGCGCGGTCGGCGGTCAGCTGGCCATCGGTGGTCGGGACCAGGGGCCAGGTGACGGAGGGGGCGTCCGGCGCGGACCAGCCGAGGCCGGTCGCGGCGCCGAGGAGGGCGGAAGCGAGGAGCATGGGGGAGGGGGTTGGGGACGCGGAATGGGGTCTGCGAGCGTAGCAGCGCGCTCCGAGTTCGTGGGGAGGGGGACGTTGGGCCAAATGGTCCCGCCACCGTACGGCCCAGTACGGCCCAACGTCCCCGCAACCGTACGGCCTACGGCAGGGCGAAGTCGCCCGGGATCGTCTTCGAGCCCACCGTCGTGTCCACCGTGGCGACGAACCGCAGCGGGCGACCCTTCTCGTAGGGCACCTCGAAGGGAATCGTCAGCACGTCCGTTCCGTTCGGTTCGCGGCGCTCCATCAACGTGGCGCGCTCGCCGTCGTTCAGCACCCCGTCGGAGTTGGCGTCGATCCAGAACTCCAGCGCCAGGCCCAGCACGCGCGTGGCCCCACCGTCGATGCTGCGCGCGGTGAAGCGGCTCTGGACCGTGCCGAAGTCCGTCGTGCTGGCCAGACCGACGCCGAGCTCGACGCCCGCGACGCCGATCTCGAGCTGTCCGAACTCCTGCTCGAGGATCGGGTCGACCGTGTTGTCGGCGGATGCCGTCGAGGTCGACTGGCAACCGCTTGTCAGGGTTGCGAGGGTCAGGCCGAGGCCGGCGAGGGCGGCGGACTTGGCGGGCAGGCTGGTTCGAGAGGGCATCTGTTTGGATCCGATGACGGGGAGCGCCCGGATCCTAACCTCCAGGTGCCCGCTGTCGGTGGACCGCGAGCTCGCCGCCGGCGTCGAGCCGCCGCCGAGACAGGCCGCCGTGCGGTCCGGCGCTCTCAGCGCCGCATCGACTCGACCAGGGCGCCCGCGCCGCCCTGGACGGTCTGGAAGCTGGCCTTGTCGATGATCCCGCGCCAGCGCTCGGCGATCAGGACCTGGCCGACCACGCCACCCAGGGTGTTGCCCGGCCCCGGCAACACGATGCGATCCGGGGCGTGCTCGCGCAGCCCAACGCGGATCGAGGCGGTCAGGTCGTAGGGCTCGACCACCTGGGCGCCGAGGGTGTACTCGCGCAGCTCCTCGGGCGAGGTCGACCAGGGGGTGAAACGCTCACCCCGCCCGTCGATCAGCGTCACGAGGGGGCGGCGGAATTCGAGTTCCGCCAGGCGCAGGCGGGCGTCCGAGCTGACCTCCGCCACGAGCGGCGTGTGGTAGGGCCCGTGGCGCATCAGTCGGAATGGATAGACCGTCCCGCCGAGCTTGGCCTGGGGCAGGGAATCCAACAGGTGACGGATCCCCACCTCGCTGCCGGCCAGGACCTCGTAGCCGCCCAAGTGGATCGAGCGCATCGCTTCGCCGCGACTGGTGGCCAGGGCCCCGTCCACCAGGCGCTCGCGCTCGGGGTCGCGGCGCCAGTCCTCGTCGACCACGGGGTAGAGGATCTGCCCGCCGACGTCGTGCTGCTCCTGCAGCAGGGCCATCTCCTGCACCAGGCGGAAGCCGTCCTCGAACGACAGGGCCCCGGCCGCCGCGAGGGCCGTGTACCAGCCCATCGAGTTGCCCGCCACGCAGGTCGGGCGGGTGCGCGCCATGGCCTGGGACGCGTCGAGCATCGAGACCAGGTAGATCAGCGCCGAGACGTTCGCCGGTCGCAGGTGTTGGGCCGCGCTGAAGCGCTCGGCGCGGTCCAACTCCACCAGCGGCGGCAGGTCGGCCTCGGCGCGCAGGCGCTCGGCGGCCGCGACCCAGGCGTGTCCCTCGGGCAGCGACTTCAGGGAGCGTTCGGTGTAGGAACCGCGCCCCGGGCAGATGATGAACGAGCGAGTCACGGGCGCGCCTGCTCCCCGTCGCGCGTCAGCTCGAGCGCGCCCTCGAGGATCTGCTCCTCGGTCACCAGCACCGCACGGGTCGACGGCCCGAGCGGGATGTAGGTGTCCGCCGCCCGCACGCTGCGCACCCTCGCGGGCACGTCGCGCTCGACCATGGCGGCGGCCAGGGCGTCGGCCACGCCGCCGCTCGCGCGGCACTCGTCGACGATCAGCAGCTTGCCACACTGGGCCGCGTGCTCGGCCACCGCGGCGAAGGGCAGGGGCGCCAGCCAGCGCAGGTCGAGCACCCGCGCGCGCAGGCCGTGCTCGCGCTCGAGCTGGCGCGCGGCGCGCAGGGACAGGCGCAGGCCGTTGGCGTAGCTGACGATCAACAGGTCGCTCGCCTCCGCGTCGTGCACGCCGACCTCGCCGGGCAGCAGCGCGTCGCCGGGCAGCGGGTAGTCCGACAGCCAGGCGCCGTCGCCCTCCTCGTACAGGTCGCGCTCGTGGTAGAGGGCGATCGGCTCCAGGAACACCACCACGCGCTCGTTCTCCGCCGCCAGGGCCAGGGATCCGCGCAACAGGCGCGCGGCGTCGTCGCCCCGCGACGGGCAGGCGATCGCGATCCCTGGGATCTCGCGCAGGGCGGCGATGGCGTTGTCGTTGTGGAAGTGGCCGCCGAAGCCCTTCTGGTAGGCCAACCCGGCGATGCGCACGACCATCGGGTTGACCCACTGGCCGTTCGAGAAGAAGCGCGTGGAGCAGGCCTCGCCGCGCAGCTGGTCGATGGCGTTGTGGAGGTAGGCCAGGTACTGGATCTCCGGTACCGGCAGGAAGCCGAGCTGCGCCGCGCCCTGGGCCACGCCGAGGATGGTGGTCTCGTCCAGCAGGGTGTCGAACACGCGCGGGGTGCCGAAGCGCTCCTGCAGGCCGGCGGTGACGCCGTAGACGCCACCCTTCTTGCCCACGTCCTCGCCCATCATCAGCATGTCGCCGCGCTTGAGCATGGCGTCGGTCAGGGCCGCGTTGACGTGGGCCGCGAGGGTGCGCCGCGGGCCGGCGGTCTGCTCCTCGGGCAGCTTGCCGCCGAAGCAGGCGCGGCGCGTGGCCTCGCCCACCGACTCGGCGGCCGAGGCCCGCGTGCGCGGCTCGTCGTAGGGCGCGAGGGGCGCCATGACCTGGGCGCGCGTCTCCAGGTGCGGGCGCGAGGCGGCCTCGCGCGCGGCCGCCATGACGCGCTCGTGGGCGTCCTTGCGAATCGCCTGCAGGGTCCCCGGCGACGCGGCCCCGGACTCCACCAGCTCGCGCGCGTTGGCGAGCAGCGGGTCGAGCTCCTCGATCGACTCGATCTCGTCCAGGCTGCGGTAGCCGGTCTCCACGTCGCTGCCGGCGTGACCCCACAGGCGCACGGTACGCAGGTGCAGGAACACCGGCGCGTGGGTCGCGCGGCAGGTGTGGATCGCCAGGTGGACCGTGTCCCAGGTCTCCGCCAGGCTGCCGGTGGCCTCGAAGTACGAGAGGTGCTGCAGCCGGCTGAAGTGGTCGGCGATCCACTGCTTGGGCGTCTCGACCGAGATGCCGATGCGGTTGTCCTCGCAGATGAACAGGATCGGCGTGGGGTTGCCCTTGCGAAGCGAATAGCGCGCGGCGTTGATGCCGGTCAGGGCGCTGGCGTGGTTCGAGCTGGCGTCGCCGAAGGAGCAGGCCACGATCGAGTCGTCGGGCAGGTCCCGGTGCAGCCCCAGGCGCCGCGCGCGGCTGAGCGCGAAGGCCATGCCCACCGCCTTGGGCACCTGACTGGCGATGGTCGAGGTCTGCGGCGGGGTCCAGGCCTCGCGGCTGCCCCAGACCTTGTGGCGTCCGCCGCTGACCGGCTCGTCCGACGAGGCGCACAGGCTGAGCAGCGTGTCGAAGGCCGGCGTCGACCCGCGCAGCTGGCGCAGCCGACTCATCATCAGCGCGCCCGAGCGGTAGTGCAGGAAGCACGGATCGGTCGGACGCAGCAGGGTGCCGACGATGCCGTTCTGCTCGTGGCCCGCGCTGGAGATGGTGTAGAAGCTGTCGTTCGTCTTCTTCAGCTCGCGCGCGGCCACGTCCAGGCTGCGGCTGAGGCATTGGTCCTCGAACAGCTTGACGGCCTGCAGGGCGGTCAATCGGCGACCGGGCGCGATCGGCGCCTCGGCGTCCAAGGGCCGCGCGGCGGCGGTCGCGCCGCGAAGGTAGTCGTCGAGGCGTTGCTCGACCGCTTGCACGCGATTGATGGACAAGGTCGGGGGGGCGCGTCCGGCGCGCGGCAGGGCGAAGGAGATTAGCCAGCCCCCCAGGGAGCGTCAATCTCGACCCCGCGGCCGTGACTGGGCCGAAACCCGCCCAGCGTGGATTGGTACCCTCTCGCGTCCACACTGCCCATCGGCCCCACAGAACGCCCGCCATGACCGTCCGGATCCTCGCCTTCTCGGGCAGCCTGCGCGCTGCATCACTGAACCACCGTCTGGTCGAGGCCGCGGCCGCGTCCGCGCGCGCGGCCGGTGCGGAGGTCACGGTCGCGAGCCTGCGCGACTTCGAGATCCCGCTCTACGACGGCGATGACGAGGACGCCGAGGGCATGCCCGAGGGCGCGCGCCGCTTCAAGGCGCTGATGGCGCAGAGCGACGGCTTCCTGATCGCTTCGCCGGAATACAACGGCGGCTACAGCGGCGCCTTGAAGAACGTCATCGACTGGGCCTCGCGCACCGAGTCCGCGGGCGAAGCGCCCCTGGTGGCCTTCCGCGGCAAGACCGCCGGCCTCCTGGCCGCTTCCCCCGGGCGCTTGGGCGGCGTGCGCGGCCTGGCGCAGCTCAACACGATCCTCAGCGGTCTCGGCGTGCTGGTGCTGCCGGAGATGCGGGCCTTCCCCGCCGCCCACGAGATCTTTGCCGAGGACGGCTCGCTCGAGCGCGATGGGGACCAAGCGGCCGTGGACGGATTGGCCCGCCGACTCGTTGCGACCTGTTCCAGCCTCGCCGCGGGCTGAACTCATCCTCACTGATCCTGCTAGCGGGTCTCCGACACTGTTCTGCAAGAGGGTCTCCGACCCCGGCGCCCCGATTCCCGGCCCTTCAAGTTCTGCCGCCATGCAACGCATCAGCTTCTCGATCCTCATCGCCCTCTTCGCAGCGAGCTGCACCGCGGTCCCCGTCCAGTTCGACCACCGGGTGGTCTTCGACGCCGGCGAGAAGCTCGGGGGCTGCGCGATCGGCGACCTGTCGCCCGACTCCGGCCTGGAGATCGCCGTGGTCGCCTCCAGCGGCGCGCTGCGGGTGGTCGCGGAGCAGGACGGCTCCTGGAAGGGCACCAAGGTCGGCGACGCCAGCGGCGAGATGATCCAGGTCGCCGTGGGCGACGTCTGGCCCCAGATCGGGGCCGACGAGCTGGTGGCGGTCGGGATGGCCTCGGGCAGCGAGGACTCCGGCGGGGAGGGCGCGGTCTTCGTGGCCGGCTACGACGCCCAGGAGAAGAAGTACCGCATGCGGCCGGTATTCACCGACAGCGCCCTGGTCCACGCGGTGGCGGTGGCCGACCTGGATCCGGTCCATCCCGGCGACGAGGCCTTGGTGGGGGGCTTCAGCCGCAACCTGACCCTGCTGCGCTTCAACGCGGGCGCGGGCGCAACGGCCGAGAAGATCGGCACGACCCCGGCCCCGGCCAAGGGCATGGTGCCCTTCAAGTCCGGCGTGGCCGTGGCCTGCAACGACGGCAGCCTGGTGCTGGTCGAGCGCGGTCCGAGCGGCTGGACCACGCGGGTCGCCTTCCGGGCGCCGGCGGGCCTGGCGCGGCTGGCCGTGAGCGGGGACCGGATCCTCGCCGCCGGCGACGACGGGGGCCTGTGGCTGATCGAGGGCGATCGGGGCCAGCTCCTGCACGACGAGGAGTTGAAGCTGCGCGGCGCCGTGCTCTCGGACCTCGATCCGGCCGTGCCGGGTCTCGAGGCCGCCACCACCGGCTACGGCGGCGACGTGACCCTCCTGCGCGACGAGGGCGCGATCCCCTGGGAAGGCGAGCGCCTCTACCACTCCCGCGCCGGCCTGCACCACCTCTCCCTGGGCGAGCTGATCGACGACGCCCCCGGCCCGGAGCTGGTGACGGTGGGCTACGCCGGCGAGGTCGTGGTGATCTTCCGGCGGCGGTAGGAGCTTCGCGGCGCCCGCGGCCCGCGGAACCTCGACCCTGGGGCCGCAGCCCGGACACGGCGGCGTCTCTGAACCGCCCCGTCGCCCGTCCCCGGGGATGGGGGGAGAGATCGGAACCCCACGGGCCTTCGACCCTTCCTAACCTGCGGTCCGTCCTGCCCGGCTCGCGCCCCCCAGCGTGCCGCACGCCCCCCCGAGCGTCCCCGGTGGCGGTTCCATCGACCCGCCTCTCCCCCCGCCGGCGAGCCCCCACGGGGCCCGTCGGCCGTCCCCAAGCCCTACGGATCCGGCATGTTCGCGTCCCTCGTGTTGGCCGCGCCCCTCGGCGTCGGCCTCGCTCCCGTCGACCTGCGTCCCTTCCCCCTCGACCCCGCCGGGGTCGACAGCACCACCGCCCTGCCGAAGTTCGTCACCCGCGAGGGCGAACTGAGCACCCTGCGCGGCCTGGACCAGATGCGCCTGGGCGGCGCGCCGCTGCCCTTCGGGGGGGTCGACCTGGCCCTGGAGCGGGTCGACCTCGACGCCATGCAGTTCGGCTTCTACGTCGACGGCGTGGCTCGGCCGAAGCTGCTCTCCGAGCTGCAGATCAGCCTCTGGAAGGGCCAGGTCGAGGGCGACCCCGGCTCCGAGGTGATGCTGTCCTTCTCCACCCGCGGCGTGCGCGGCTGGGTCGAGACCGGCGGCGAGTTCTTCCACTTCATGCCCCAGCCCGGCGCCGAGGGCTGGTCGCGCACGGAGACCTGGGTCGCTTCGGAGAGTGAAGTCCGCGCCCTGGGCGTCCAGGACCTGCGCGGTTGCGCCCTCGACCTGCTCCCCAACGGCGGTCGCCCGGTGCAGAGCTCGTCCCAGCCCCCCGTCAGCAGTGGATCCGTCGGCGGCGGCAGCGGCAGCGGTCTGCTCCCGATCGGCGGGAGCTGCTCGGGCAACCAGGCGTCGCTGTCGATCGAGACCGACTACCAGCTCTACCAGCTCTACAACGACCTCGCCGCCGAGGCGGCCTACGTCACGACGCTCCTGGGCGCCGTCAACGGTCGCTACCAGGAGCAGATCGACACGACGTTGGTGTTCCCCTACGTGCAGTTCTACACCACGCCGGCGGACCCCTGGTCGACCCCCGACAACGGCGGTGGCTCGATCACCATGCTGAACGAGTTCTCCAGCGCCTGGACCGGCAACATCCCCTTCAACTCCGAAGTGGGCATGATGCTGTCGGGCGCGGGGCTCGGCGGCGGCGTGGCCTACGTCGGCGTGCTGTGCGAAGACTCGAACTCGGCCTTCACCTTCGCGGTGTGCGGCAACATCGACGGCCTGCTGCCCTTCCCGGTGCAGTCCGGTCCGACCACGTGGGACTTCATCGTCACCGCGCACGAGTTGGGTCACAACTTCAACTCGCCGCACACCCACGACTACTCGCCGCAGATCGACAACTGCGCGAACGGCGGCTGCATCAGCAACGGCACGGTGATGAGCTACTGCCACCTGTGCCCGGGTGGTCTGAACAACATGACCACGTTCTTCCACCCGACGGTGATCGGGGTCATGCAGTCCCACGCCCAGGCGTGTCTGCCGAGCACCCTGCCGCTGCTGGCCGCCGGTCAACCGACCCTGCTGGCGCCCGACACGGTGACCCCGCTGACCGTCGAAGTGCTCGGCACGCCGACCGCGGGTGTCGACTTGAACTACCGTTTCGACGGGGTCTCGGCCTTCCAGACCATCCCCATGGCCTTCCAGTCGGGCAACACCTGGTCGGCGGCCCTGCCCGGCGCCTCGTGCGGCTCGCAGGTCGAGTACTTCTTCAGCACCACCGACGTCAACTGCGGTCCGTTCCAGACCGACACCTACGCGCCGGCCCTGGGCGTGCTGACCGGTCTCTTCGCCGACGACTTCGAGGTCGACACCGGCTGGACCGTCGGCGCCCCCGGTGACGCCGCGACCACGGGTGTCTGGGAGCGCGTCGACCCGGTCGGCACCGCGGCCCAGCCCGAGAACGACAACACGAGCGGCGGATCCCTCTGCTACGTCACCGGCCAGGGCTCGCCCTTCGGCGGCCTGGGCGACAACGACGTGGACGGCGGGGCGACGACCCTGATCTCGCCCCCGGTCGACCTGTCCGGCGGTGACGCGATCATCTCCTACTACCGCTGGTACTCGAACGACACGGGCGGCGCGTCCAACGCCGACGTGTTCGAGGTCGAGGTCTCGAACGGCGGCCCCTGGGTCAACGTCGAGACGGTCGGCCCCACCGGCGCCGGCACCAGCGGCGGCTGGATCTACCACGACTTCACCGTCTCCGACTTCGTGTCGCCGAGTGCCAACGTCCAGGTGCGCTTCCGCGCCGCCGACGAGGGCGCGGGCTCGCTGATCGAGGCCGGCGTGGACGACTTCTCGGTCGACCGCCTGTCCTGCGACGTGTGCCAGGCGGACCTCGGCTTCGGCGGCCCCGGCACCGCGACCATGACGGTCTGCGGCCAGCCCCTGTCGCCCGGCAACACCTCCAACCTTTCGATCGTCGGCGCCCCCGCCGGCACCATCGGCTGGGTCGTGGTCGGCGCGTCGAACGCCTCGACGCCGCTCTTCGGCGGCACCCTGGTGCCCTCGGCGGACCTGCTCCTGACGGTCGTCATGGACGGCGCCGGCAGCGCGGGCCTGACGGTCAACGGCGGCGCCAGTTCGCCGGTCTCCGTCTTCGCCCAGACGGCCTACGTCGACGGGCTCGTGCTCGGCTTCACCAACGCGGTGGAGCTGGTGTTCCTGCCGTGATCGGCTGATCCCGGACAGCGAGGGCGCGGCCCCGGCACCTCCCAGCGAGGCGCCGGGGCCGCGTTTCGTTCGGGGGTCGTGCTCGAACGCCCCATGTGCGAAGCTCCGCCCATGACCGCCAGCCGAGGACGCAAGGGCGCGCGCCGCATGGCGGAGATCCCGCCCGAGGTTCTTCGCGGCCTGGAGCGGGGCGAGCTCGAGACCGCGAGCCTGGTGGAGTGGCTGGCGATCGACCAGACGCGGCTGCTCGAGCACGTGCTCGGGGAGCTGGAGTGGGACCTGTCGCGCGAGGACCTGCGGGCCACGGCGGTGGAGCTGTCCGAGCAGGGCATCGTCGCCCGCACCGCCGGCCTGGGCCGCGCCCTCGGCCTGGCGACGATCGGTCGCGGGCGCGTGCGGCGCGGCCGGGACCTGCGACGGCGGTTGGCTGCACACACCTGCGACGCCGTACGGAACTGGGCCTGCTACGCCGAGCAGGTGGGGGAGCTGAGCCTGGCCGAACGCCTGGACCGCGCGCAGCCCTTCGCCGCCGACGCGCACTCCGGCGTGCGCGAGATCGCCTGGCTGGCCGTGCGCGACGCGATCATCGGCGAGCCGGACCAGGCGGTCGAGCTGCTCGAGCCCTGGACCCGCGAGGCGGACCCCAACCTGCGCCGCTTCGCGAGCGAGGCCACGCGCCCGCGCGGCGTATGGTGCGCCCACCTGCGCGCCTTCCGCGACGAGCCCGAGCGCGCCCTGACCCTGCTCGAGCCCCTGCGCTCCGACGACTCCAAGTACGTGCGCGACTCGGTCGCCAACTGGCTCAACGACGCCAGCCGCGACCGGCCCGACTTCGTGGTCGCACTCACCGACCGCTGGCTCGCCGAGAGCCCGACCCGCGAGACCGATGCACTGGTGCGCCGCGCCCTGCGAACCCTGCGGAAGGCGGGGGCGTGAACGGATTGCGACGAGGAATCCCGAGATGGTCCGTCCGCCGCGGGTCGATTTTGACCCGGTTGCTGTTGAGGGGGCCAAGGGCCTCCGACACGTGCAACAACCGCCGAGCCGCAAGGAGGCTCAGACCATGCAGACCATCGACAACACCATCGGGCGCGACGTGGCCACCACCATCGCGCGCATTTCCGTCGATCCCGACCGCGCCCTCGCGGCACTGACCGAGATCGACGATCTTCACCGCG
Organism: Engelhardtia mirabilis; assembly: GCF_007748095.1. NCBI lineage: Bacteria > Pseudomonadati > Planctomycetota > Planctomycetia > Engelhardtia > Engelhardtia mirabilis. Next base: position 6,105,457 of record NZ_CP036287.1, on the reverse strand, counting down.
CCAACGGAAGCCCCAACGAGACACCGATCCTGTGGCGACTCGCGCGGCAGGCTCGACCGATCCTGAGCGCGCACCTGCCGGCCGCCGTGGCGGCGGTCGAGGCGCATTCGCAACCCTTCGGCCCCTGCGCCGTGGCGATCGAGGGCCTCGCCCCGACCGGCTCGCGGCTGTCGCCCGACGCCCAGCGAGTGCTGGCACTGGCGTTGGGCTCGCCCCTGGGGAGCCCCTTCCAGTACCTGCAGCAGAACGATGGCGTCCTCGTGCCCGGCCTGAGTCCAACGCCCGGCGTCGTCGCCAACAGCGGTGCCAGCCCGGGCCCCTTCGCCGCCCACAGTGACGACGCGATCCTGCCCCCTCACCTTCGAGTGCGCTCGATCGCCCTCTTCGGGGTCGAGAACGAGACTCGTGTGCCGACCGGCTATGCCCCGATCGAGGCCATCCTCGACCGTCTCGACCGCCCCGACCGGGCCATCCTGATGACGCCGGACTTCGCGGTCCGCAAGCCCCACAGCTTCGACCTCGACGGCGGTTCCTGGTCGGCCCCGCTGCCCCTGGTCTTCGAGAACGCCGCGGGTGAGCTGTGTGTGCAATGCCCCACGTACAACACCCGCCCGCTCGGTGCCGCGGCGGCCCGGGCCTTCGCCGGCTTCCGTCGGGCCGTCGACGAGGCGCTGCAGTGGCTGGTCGTGGGCGAGGGGAGCTACATGGTCTTTCGCAACGACCGAGGTCTGCACGCGCGTCCCCCGATCGCGGGGCGGCGGACCGTGCTGCGGACCTACTGGCGGCCGGACACAGCCAGCCTTCAGGCCGCGACCGGCCAGGCCGGCCCGGTCTTCGACCTGCGCCCGCTTCTGGCCGGCTGAGGTGGGCCGTGGTACGGGTCTCTTGGGTCCCGACCGGCTAAGATCCCGCCGAGCAGCCCCAGGGGCGGCCAATCGGTAGCAGCGGATGACGAAGGGGACGGACCAAGAAGGTGACGCCGAGGAGCCCGGGCGCGCGCTGAGCGCGCCCGGGCTCCTCGACGTGCTCGGCTGGATTCACAAGCACCAGCCCGACCTCGTGCTCGAGCATTTGGTGGCCGGCGATACCAAGCCGAGTCGGATCGATCCGGCCCAGTGGTTCGACCGCATGGAGTCCGCCCACCGACCCGCTTGGGATCCGCAGCGGGGCCGCGCATCGATCGAAGCACTCGACGCGGCCCTGCGGTCGGTGGCGGCCAACGGCCAGGCGATGGCCCCGAGTAATGGCACGTACCGCCTCCGACAGGTGTTGGGTCGCGGCGGGCAAGGCACCGTCATCGGCGTCCATCCCGCCTGGGTTTTGAAGCTGATCGAACCCCTGCGCTCTTTGCCCCGCGAGATCTCGATTGCCGAGGCGCACGAAGGTCGAGTCGCGGCTGGAGTGGCCGAGGTCAAGACCTCGCTCAATCTCGTCGTGCGAGGCAAGGAGTACTTCGCGCTGCTGGTCGAACGTCTACGTGCGAAGCTCGCCGATCGCCTCGATGAGGAAGGGTGGAGCCTCGAGCAGCGACTCACCGCGCTGGTTGAGGTGGTCGAAGCAGTCCAAGGCCTCCACCGTTCCCCGGACCAGTTGTGCCATCTCGACCTCAAGCCGGCGAACATCGGACAGAACTACGCGGGGGATTGGAAGCTGTTCGATCTCGGGTCGGCCCTCTCGGCTGGGACAGGAGAAGAGAAGCTCCACCGCAGTGCGGGATTTTCCGCACCCGAGCAGGAGATCGACGGGGCGATCGTCGACCCGCGTATGGACGTGTTCAGCCTCGGTGCAATCGCCTACTGGATCCTGACGCGTCGCTCCTTCTGGCCGGGAGGCGATGACCGGTACTTCGAGTGGCTGCAGGGTTCGCATGCGCAGCGGCTCGGCGAGTTCGGTGCGGAGTGCCGACGTGCCTTCCCCAATGTCACGACCGCATTGGTCGACTCATTCGAGTCGATCGTGAGACGCGCCGCGAGCCTTGATTCCGGCGGGCGCTACCCGACTGCTCGCGACATGCTCGACGATGTGAAGCATGCTCGCGAGTTGTTCCGGACTTTGTCTCGGACCGAACAACACCAGGTCCAGGGACGTCTGGCACCGAGCGAAACCGATTCGATCCGGGGCTACCGCAGGTCCGCCCAGGCGAAGTACGCGCAACTGCGCCTCTTGGGCATTCCCCGAGCGAACGAGCTGACCGTGCGGCCCGCCCTCGAGGACTTCTACGTGCCCCTGACGGCGAGGCCTGATGTCGAAGCACTCGTCGAGCGCGGGGTGCGCGGCGCGGCGATGGGCCGCAAGCTCGCAACGAGCGCCGTCGAGGGCGGCGAGGCTTTTGACCTGGTGACTCTGTTCCGCAGGGCTGCTGAGCGCGGCGGGCGTCGTGGCGCACTACTGCTCGGCGACCCGGGGATGGGCAAGACCACCCACCTGTTGCACCTCCTGCTCTGGCTGCTGGGGGACAACGATCCAACCGACCTGGGCCTGCCCTCCGACGTGCTGCCGGTGTTCGTGCCCCTCAAGGACTGTGCCCACACGACCCAGGGCTTGAGCGACCTGCTCGAAGTCACTTTCGCAACCGAGTTGCCGGCCGACCGATTCCCCCAGATGCCTGCGGGCCTCGGTGCGGAGCTGGCCCGCCGGGGGAACCTGCTGGTGCTCTTGGACGGCCTGGACGAAGTCCGGGATCCAGTCCAGCGTCAGGCGGTCGGACGCTGGATCACCGGCCTGGCGGAGGACAACGCGACCTGCCGCTTCGTCGCCACCTGCCGCGTGGCCGGGTTCACCGACGAGCTGCGCCGCGAGAGCCAGCTCGAGACCCAGTTCTTCGTCGCCTCGCTCACTCCCCTCTCCGACGAGCGACGCGAGCGCTTCGTGCGTAACTGGTATCGGGTCGCGGCCCTCGATCGCGGCTTGCCGGAGGACACCTTCGCGGGCGAGGCCGATGATCTCGTAGCGACGGTGGGCCCAACGGCCAGCGATCGCTCGGCGCGCATCGCGGAGCTCACCCGCACGCCGCTGCTCCTGGCGGCTCTGTGCGTCGTGCACACCCTCGAGCAGGACCTGCCCAATCGGCGGGCCGAGCTGTACGGCGCCTGCGTCGAGGCCCTGCTGCACGAGTGGCAGGGCGCCAAGGGTCTCGAGGTCGGCTTCGAGCCCGGGGTCGCGCGCAGGATCCTGGCTCGCATCGCGCACTGGATGCACTCCGCCCAGGGGCGCGATCGCATCTCGCGCGCCGAGTTGATCGAGGCCCTCGAGTCCGGCGCACTGGTGCTGCCCGACGGCACGGCGGGTCCCGACCCGAGGGCGACGCTCGGCGCGTTCCTGGACAGGGTCGTGGACGAGAGCGGGCTACTCGTCGGTTGGTCCCAGGACCGCATCGGTTTCGCGCACCTGGCGTTTCAGGAGTACCTCACGAGCTTCGACCTGCGAGTCGAGTTCGTCGAGCAAAGAAGTTTCGCGGTGCCGGAGCGTGGCACTCTGGCCCCGCTCGCCGGGCGGGCGGGGGATCCCTGGTGGCAGGAGGTGCTGCTGTGCTTCGCAAGTCCGCTCGCGCGCCCCTGGGCCGAGACCTGCCAGACCGACGACCTCTTCGAGCGCTTGTTTGGGGCGATCGTTGAGTCGCCTTTGGTTCCAACCGGTGTGACACGGTCGACCGCCGACCAGCGCCGTACGGTTCGCGACGCCAGGCGGCAATGGCTCGATCTCGCCATCGCCGACCGCGGCGGCTGTCCGGCGGAACCGCTCTTGGGCCTGTTGGAGCGGGCCGCGGGCGCCGACGAGGATTTGTGGCTGCGCCAGCTCTCGGCCCTGCAGTTGATGCGGGCCCACCATCGCGATCGCCTGGACGCGCGGCTGCTCGCGCGTCTTGCGGAGCACCCCTTGGCCGAGATCGCTCGGCTGACGAGCGACCGTCCAACTTCGGATGCGACCCACCGGTCAACACGGCCCGCTCTGCAGGGCGGCTACGAGCTGGTCCCGATTCCCGGGGGGACCTTCACCATGGGGGATCCCGACGGGCACGGGGACGAGCAGCCCAACCACCCGGTCAACGTCAGCCCCTTCCTCCTGGGCCGTTTCCCGGTCACGAACGCGGACTACGCCCTGTTCCTCGAGGCCACCGGCCATCGCGAGCCCGATTCATGGGGTGACCGGGAGTTCAATAGTCCCCAGCAGCCGGTGGTCGGTGTGAGCTGGGACGACGCCCAGGAATACTGCGCCTGGGCCGGCCTGCGCCTGCCCACCGAAGCCGAGTGGGAGTACGCCTGCCGCGCGGGGACGACGACGTCCTACTGGTCGGGTTCCGACGAGCCGGACCTTGCTCGAGTCGGTTGGTACGACGCCAACTCGGGCGGACGAACCCAGGCGGTGGGACAGCTTCCGGCCAATGCCTTCGGTCTCCACGACGTGCACGGCAACGTGTTCGAGTGGGTCGAGGATTCGTGGTCGTCGAACTACAGCGACTCGCAGGTCGCCCATCGTGAGGGCCGCCCGTTCGTCGATGACGGCTCCGGGTACCGCGTGATGCGTGGCGGCTCGTTCGCGAACACCGCCGGGTACGCCCGGTGCGGCTACCGCTTCCGCGGGCCCCGCTCCGTGCGCTTCCGCTACTTCGGCTTTCGCGCCGCCCAGGACATCACGGCCTGACAACTTCACCCCTTCACGACTGGCCCGCCCGCGGTTTCGCCCCCCCGCGACTGGCGATCGCGCCCCCTCGGTCCCCCCGGCCGGCAGCGCGCGCAGGCGGTCGGGAGGAGGCGCCGCGCGAAGCCGGCCCGACGACCTGGCCGCCGAGCACGCGGGGGCAGCGCGGCGCGCCCCCGAGGCGCCGCATGGGCATGGCAGGGGCCGGTCGCGAGCTTGGGCTTGCGCCTACCACTCACGACCGGCCGAGTCGCTTCGGCGGGGCCGCCGCGACGCAGTCGCCGCGGCGGCGCCGCACGGGAGCCGGGCCTGGACATCACGCTGCACGGCACAGGGGACCGCCCGGCAAAGCCGAACGCGTCCCGCGCGGGCGGGCCGGGTGACGTCTTGGGCGGCGCGAAAGCCGATGTTGCGGTTGCGCTCGGAGCGGTGCCCGTTGTTGCGGTAGCCGCACCGGGCGTTCCTGGCGGTGTTCGCGAACGAGCCGCCACGCATCACGCGGTTCTCGGAGCCTTCGGGCCCGCGCCCCCTCGCTCCGCCCGCTCAGGGCGGACGCCCCTCGGCCCGGGCGACTGGCACCCCGCTGTGGCGATCGAAGATCGACCGGCGCAGGGTCAGGGTCGAACCGTGGCCGAGGTGGGAGCACAGCGCCCGTACGCCGTCGATGTACCCACGCTCCGAGATCTGCCCGGTCGCCAGTTCCCAGCGCCGGCGGCGCAGGCGCGCGAGGGACCGGCGCAGGTTCTGCGGGCGCAGGCGGCGCAGGCCCGGGTACAGGCGCCAACCCAGGAAAGGCAGGCCTTCGCTGCTGGGTGCGAGGATCGTCGCGCGCTGCTTCAGCTCGAGGTGGAGCTGCTCGGCCAGGAAGCCGGCGATGCGGGCGTGGGCAGTCACGAGGCTCGCCTTGGTGGGGCCGACGACGACGAAGTCGTCCATGTACCGCGCGTAGCCGTGGACTCGGATCGACTCCAGGACGTAGTGGTCGAGCCGGTCGAGGGTGAGGTTCGCGAACCACTGGCTGGTCAGGTTGCCGATAGGCAGCCCTCTCCCGCTCCCCGCCGTCGAGGGCGGCCCGGCCACGATCCGCTCGCAAAGTTCCAAGGTGCGACGACCACGTAGGACCCGACCGAGGGTACCCATGACGACGTCGTGCCGCATGGAGCCGAAGCACTGGGCCACGTCGAGCTTCAGGAACCACGGGTGGCGCCGGATCAGGCCCTGGGCGTGATCGAGCGCCGCGTGCACGCCGAGGCCGCGCCGGCAGGCGAAGCTGTGCCGGACCATCCGGCGTTCGAGTGTCGGCTCGAGCACGTCGATCAAGGCGTGGTGGACCACCCGGTCGGTGAACGGCGCGGCCGAGATCAGCCGCCGCTTGGGGTCCTCGATCAAGAAGGTCTTCGGCTCCCCGGGGCGCCAAGTGCCGGCGCGGAGATCGGCCCGCAGGGCGAGAGCACGCCGCTCACGCTCCGCTAGGAACTCGGCCACCACGCGCTGGCGTCGCTTGCCCCGTGCCGCCCTCAGAGTGGCGCGTAGGAGGTTCTCGAACGACACGATGGAGTCCCAATGGCCCCCGCGTGTCCTGGTCATCGCGGAAGCTCCGCAGCGCGACGGTCCGCGGGGACCCGGTGTGGTTCGCCGAGCGAGCGGCGCCAGCCGAACAGCATCCGACCGACCTCGTCGATCTCGCCGTGGGCGCGCTCGGCGGCGCGACTGGAGCCATGGCCGAGGGAGCGGGCCAGGCGCAGGAGGTGGCGCATGCGCTCCAGGTGCAGGTTGGCCCGGCGCAGCAACTCGGCCCGCTGTGCCGGCTCGTACCGGGCGACGACGAGCCACTCCGCCACGTCCAGGGCGTGATCCTGCAGGCGCCGTACGAGGGTGAAGCGGCAAGACCTCGGCCAGCGGGCCGTGTGCGGCAGGAACCACTCACAGAAGGCCTCCCAGCGGGCCAGGGCCAGAAGCTCGGGGCCGGCGTCGCGCGGGCGCGGCCGATCGGCCGGCTGGGACGTCACGGGGTGGGCTCCTGGGCGGTCGGGTGCCTGGAGCTCTCGGCCGTACAGTCGGCGAGGTTCTCGAGCAACGCCCTGCCGTAGCGCTCGACCTTGCCGGCGCCGACCCCCGACACCTGGCCGAGGGCCGTCAAGCTGTCCGGCCGAGTCTCGACGATGGCGACCAGCTCGCGGTTGGTGAAGACGACGTAGGGCGGCACGCCCTCCTCGCGCGCACGATCCCGCCTCCACTCGCGCAGCGTGGCGAACACGCGCCGGCCCGCCTCGTCCAGGCGCGCGGTCGGATCCTCGCGAGCTTGGCTCTTGGCGCCGCGGGCCCGCTCGCGCGGGCGGTCGTCGCGCGGACGATCGTTGTCTTCAGTGACGACCGCCTCCTGCCAGATCAAGACGCAGGCCAGGTGCGGGACGTCGTTGACCTGGAAGTAGTGCTCGCGACAGGCGATCACCTCGCGGTCGCGCAGAAAGGCCTGCAAGGGCCGATCGTCGAACCCGCCCAGGGTCGACGAGTAGCGAAAGGTGAAGAGCTTGACCCGCATGGGCTCCTCCCGAGCCCACCCCCGGCGCCACCTCCAGCCATTTCTTCGAAATTCTCGCCGCGCAAGGCGGATCCGTCCATCGCTGCCCGCTCGTCGGGCGGCTTCGCACGCCCTCCTCGCCCACGGCCAGGGGCGAAGAGGTGAAGGGGTCAGGGCGTGATGGTCCTGGCGGCGCGAAAGCCGAAGTAGCGGGGGCGCACGGAGCGGAGCCCGATGACGCGGGAGCCGCACCGGGCGTGCCCGGCGGGGTTCGCGAACGAGCCGCCACGCATCACGCGGTTCACGGAGCCATAGCGCTCGTCGAACTGAGTCAGCGTCCATTCCCAGACGTTGCCGGCCATGTCCCACGCCCCGTCGGCCGTGTGCCCGCCGACGAACACTCCGACCGGTGTCGTGCGTTCGAGCCCGCCCTCTTTGGTGTTTGCTCGTTCCGAATTGAAATCGCTCCTCCAGGGGTAGTCCTGGTCCGCCTCCGAAGGGGCCGGTCGACCCGCGCGCGCCGCGCGCTCCCATAGCTTCTCGGTCGGAAGCATGACGACCCAGCCGGCCTCGCGTTCCAGACTGCCCAGCCAAGCGCAGTAGGCCACGGCCTCGATCCAGTTCACTTCGGCCACCGGGAGGTTCGACGGTCCACGAAGTTGACGGCTCCAGTTCCCCGGCTCGTCGACCTTGCCCTCACGAGCCAGCTTGCGGAGGCCCTCGAGCGCCAACTTGCGATCAGCCTCGTCATCGAAGGGCCAGCCCTCGGCCGCCCTCGCCGCCGAGCGAAGGGCATGGCTTCCTTGGGGCGACCGCGGTCCACAGGCCGCGAGGAAGCGCGCGTACTCGCCCACGAGGACGGGCCAACGCTGGATCTCGAGCTTCGGCTCGCCGCCGACCGCGACCCAGCGTCGTTCCCCGCGCAGCCGAAGATCGCCGCCGGGCTCCTCCGCGTCCGTGGGTGGGCCCAGGAGGCCAAGCGCGTCGCCCGCGGCCACACGGTCGGCAATCGCGAAGCGCGGGTCCTCGGCCCAGGCGCAGAGGTGCCCGTTGCGCCGCGCCCGTAGGCTTTCGAGAAGGCCCGGACCGAGCTCCAAAACGCGCAACTCGGACAGGATCGGCGCGAGGCCGCGGACTCGGTTCAGGTCTGCGGGCGCGGGCGACGGGGTGGGGCCTTGTTCCGCACCCGGACCAGAAACCGCACCAAAGACCGCACGATCCAGGATCTGGCCCAGGCGGCGTGCGTTGCCGCGTGCGCCAAGACTTGGATCGGCGAGCAGGGCCGCGGCCATCTGCAGGGTGTTCTCCCAATGTGGGTCGGCCAGGTGCTCCTCGAGCGTCTGCTCCACCTCGTCCCGTTCCCGCTCGGCCAGGGCCGTCGCGGCCAGGAACTCGCCGATCGAACGGTGGACGAAGCGTTGGGTCGGATTCTCCGGCTCCACCAGCAGGCCCGAGCGCTCGTGGAACAGCTCCAGCAGATCCGGTGCCGCCGCCCGCGCGGCGACGGGTGCGAGACCGCGCACCTCTTCGAGCCACTCGGCGATCCAGGCCTCGACGTTGCGAGTGGCATTCCAGGCACTTGCCTTCTCGTCCTCTTGGCATTGGGTGCGCCAGGCGATGCGGGTCAGGCACGAGCGCACCATGGCTCCGTTCCAGCCGGCCAGCGCAGGGTCTCGGCGGCGCAGGAAGCGACGGATCAACTCATCCACCGCCTCGTGATACAGCAGCACCCGGCGCGAGGGCAGGTCTGCGCCACGCGCGAGGTGGACCAGCACGAGCAAGGTCAGCATGACCGGCGTGCTTGCCAGCGACCGCAGCTCGGAGAACTCGGGCGGGCCGTCGTCGGCGAGGCGCTCGATGAAGGCGCCGCCGCCCTTCCCCGCGGACCCGCCAATGTGCGCGAAGAGGCGCCGCGCGAGCTTCTGGCGAAGCTCGCCGTCGAGGTCCTGGACCTCGGCGCGCACAAAGCCCTCGAAGGAGCGCTCGTCGTCGTTGCTGGTCGGCAGCGAGTTCGGCCGCGACGAGAGGACCACCCGCGCGCCCGCTTCCGAAGCTGTGACCGATGGGCTGCGGCTGGGCGCGGTGGACGAATCGCCCGCCGACTGGTAGCCGGCGAATCCGTCCCGGGCCCATTCGTCGAAGAGCTGCGCGAACTCGGTCTGACGTTCCCTCGACAGCTCGTCGAAACCGTCGAGCAAGAGTAGCACCGCGTCGCGATCCACGAGCTGGGCGAGGTGGGCGGCCGTCAGGGCGTGGTCCTCGGTCAGACGACGCCGACGCAGCTCCTCGGCGTGCCAGGCGGCGATCCACTGGAGCAATGTGGCCGGCTGTCCCGGGCGCTGATCGGCGGGTGGAAGGGGCACGTGATCGAGGTCGCGCAGTCGCACCAGGATCGGCTCGAGGGTTGCGGATGGGTTGCTGGCCCCATCCAGAAGGGCCCGTGCCCGCCGACGCAGGAGGGTCGTCTTCCCGGATCCCGCGCCCCCGACCACGAGGATGCGCCGGTGGTCCGCGAGGGCCTCGTCCAGCGTCATCTTCGCAAGGGGCGCGGCGGCGCCGCCGGACTCCTGCAAGGCCTGGATGAGGTCGTTGGCGCGGGCGTCGTGCTCCCTGGCGGTTTCGATCAACGAGAGCTGGACATAGACGTCCTCGAGCACGATGCGCGACGCCTCCTGCTCGGTGACGATCTGCAGGAGGTCGGCCCGCTCGGTCTCCAGTCGCACCAGCTCCAGTCGGGTGCGCTGCGCGTCGGCGTCCGGGTCGCGCGGACCGCTACTGGTTGTGGAAGTGTGTCCGAGGAGCGGGTCGAGGCTGCGCTCTACCGCGCGACGGAGGTCATCGGCGTTGTGGGGGCGACCGGCCGGATCGATCGAGAGGTTGGCCCGCGCCGCCATGGCGAGCTCGGCGGTCGATCCGCAGTCGACGAACTCTTGCGGCAAGCGCTCCAACGCGCTGGCAAGGCCCTCGCGCAGCCAGCGGGCATAGGCCTGGGCGTCCATCGGCCCCGGGTAGAGGGCCTTCCGGCGAACCAAGGTGACCAGCAGCTGCCCGAGGGCGAACAGGTCCGCGGCCTTGTCGATCGACGGCGAGTCGTCGTTGATGGGGAACTGCTCCGGTGCGCCGTAGCCGATCGAGCCCAGGGGCTCGGCGGCCTTCGCCCGAATCTCGACGTGGCTGGACCGGGCGAGCCCTAAGTCCAAAACGCGGGGAAGCCCGCGGTCCACGAGGCAGACGTTCTCGGGCTTCAGGTCCAGATGGACGAAGCCGGCTCGGTCGTGGAGGTCGAAGACAGCCGTCGCTATGGATTCAAACCAGCGCAGCCGGGTCTGAAGGTCGTGGGCCTCGTCGACGATTGCCTCGGCGAGACCTTGCCCATCGACTCGGTCGAGGACGAGCGCATGGTAGGTCGTCGCAATCGAAGAGATGGTGATCGTGCCCGACGCCCGACAGCGGACGACGCCTCGGCAATCCGCAAGGCGTTTGTGGGCGCGTCGTTCCGAGTCACGGTCAATCCGGTCGGGCCGCAGCCAGTCGCGGGGAAGGAAGAGCTTGAGGATGGTCTCACTCCCCATCTCGACGCAAACGCCCTGCGCCCCGGCCCCGATGACCCGACCGAGCTCACGCTCGACCCCCAGGGTCTCGCTGTTCGCTACGGCGGTTTCGAACTCGGCCAGGAGGGCGCCCGCGCCATCGGAAGCATTCCTCGACCGCACTCTCCACTCGGGGAGGGTGAGGTCGGGGTGCGACTCTTTCAGGCGACGAAGTCGCTCGACGAGACAGGGTTTCGAGCGTGTCATGGCTGAGGTAGGAGGAGGGTCTTCGGGCGTTGCAAGTGGAAGGCCTCAGGCTTCCAACTGTTGCTGTAGGGCATCCTTCACGGCCTTGATGTCGCGACGGATCGTCCTCTCGTCGAGCTCATACAGGGTGGCCAGGTCGGCAAGGGGCATGCCGGCGAAGTAGTGCAGCTGGAAGATCTCGATGTGCCGCGGATCGGCCAGCTTGGCGACGGTCTCGAGCACCTCCTGGATCGAACTCAGCACCTCCGGATCCTCCAGAGATGCCTCGACGGGGCGATCGAGAGCGAACTCGATCCGCTCGGTATGAATCGTGCCGCCGCGCTTGATCCTCTTGCGCTGGTCTGCGCGAGCTTTCAGGAGATCACGCATGAACTCGCTGAGTGCACTGAGCAGGGCCAGGAACTGCTCTCGGTCGAGATCCTGGGCCTCGACGCCGTCGGTGGGCAAGATCTGGTCGATGGTGAGCCCGCAGCGTTCGAGCTTCTTGACCAGCGGCAGGTGGGCGCCGAGCAAGGCGAACAAGGAATCCTGGAACAACCTCGTCGCGCTGTAGGTCACGTTGCCCGCGCCGTTGCGGCGGATCTTGCTGTTGGCCATTCGCATCAGATCTGCTTCGAGCTTGTCCCAGAGCAGCGCGAAAGCCTCCTGGTCGATCTCATGGATCTTCTCGATCATTCGGGGCAGGAGATCTTCGTTGGAAAAGTCGGGCATGAAGGACTTGTGTTGCATCGCGGGCACTCCAGGTTGGGGCGTCAGGGTTGTCAAGGTCAGCCGGTCCTCGACCGGCTCTCGAGAACGACGGGTGAAATCGGGGTCAGCTTGGACGTCAGATCCGCAGAACATCTGAGGTAGGGGCGCAAGTCCTCAGGTTGCAGTAGGTTAGGGGTCTGGATCGGAGGCGCGGGGTCGGTACGCCAGCGAGTTCGAGGTCCAGTCGAGAACACCGAGGCCAGGGTCGTAATGAGCATGGACCGCACTTCTGCAGGAACACGAGATCAAGGCGAGGGGCCCGGAGTCGCGGCGGGCTGGCGACAGTGGTCTTGCTCGGACTCGGAGCGGTCGCCTGGTGAGTGAGACCTCGCCCGAACGCCCCGCCGGTTGGGACGTCCAGGACGAGGCCTGGGCGGAGGCGGAGCGTGAGCACTGGATCCGGCACGCGCGCGGGGGGAGCGTCGACGCCGAGGGCCTTCGCGAGCGGCGCGCCGAGGGTCTGGCCTTCGGCGGCGCGGACGCCGAGCGGGTCGTGCGGAGGGCGGAGGTGTGGTCCTCCTGGCGCTTGGTGCGCGATGCCGACGGCCCGGTCGTGCGCGAGCACGGTGCGGGGCGCAAGCGCAGCGGCAGCTTCTACACGCCGGCGGCCTTGGCGTTGGCGACGGCGCGGCGGACCCTGGCGCCGTTGTTGTCGGACGGTGAGGGAGCGCCGCGGCCTGCCGCTGAACTGCTCGAGCTGCGTGTTTGCGACCCGTCCTGCGGCAGCGGTGCATTCCTGGTGGCGGCGCTCGAGGTGCTGACCGACGCCCTCGAGGCGAGCGTCGAGCGGCACCGCGACGAGACCCTCGCCGGCGAAGCGCTGGCGACGGACCGCCAAGTGCGTCGTCCACAGCTCGCTCGCCTGGCGACGCGCGCCCTGTACGGCGTCGACCGTGATCGCGGCGCCGTCGCTGCCGCCCGCGTGGCCCTGGCGGCGGCCGCCGGTGTCGGCGCGCAGAGTGATGTCGACGTCGGGTCTCTCGATGGCGTTGGAGAAGAGGCCGTGCTCGGTTCCGCGAACCATGTGTCTTCGGCGGCCGGAGGCACGCAGGGCAGCACCGCTGCAGCAGGCCATGGACCCCCGGCCGACGGGAGCGCGCGCATCCCCTCCGCCGCCGCGATCGAGGCGCGCCTGGTTTGCGGCGACGCGCTGGTCGGCTCCTTCCCCTCCGACGGCGGCTATCCGCGGCGGGCCTTCGAGCGGCGCGGCGGGGACGAGGACCATCCGACGGGGCTCGCGCACCTGCCCGGGCGTTTCGCGGCGGCCCTTGCCGAGCGCTTGGCGCAGACGCCGAGGCCCGGGCCGAGTGGCGTCGTGCCGATCAAAGATCCCGACCTGCGCGACCTGTGGGTGGCCCTGTGGTTCTGGCCGGCGGAGCGGCTCGAGCTGGCGCCGCGGGCCGAGGACTTCACGACTGCGCCCGCGGCCGCGCGCGCACTGGCGCGCGAGGTCTGCGCCGACCTGCGCGTGCTGCACTGGGACCTGGCCTTCCCCGACGTCCACGCCCGAGGGGGCTTTGACGCGGTGCTCGGCAATCCGCCCTGGGAGACGGTCAAGGGCATCGCGCGGGAGTTCTTCGGCGCGGTCGACGAGGACTACCTGGAGCTCGGCGCGCGCGAGGCACGGGGGCGGCGGAGCGAGCTCTTCGCGGCGGATCCCCAGCTCGAGGCGCGTTGGATCGAGCTGCGCGCCCGCGATGCGGCCTACGCCCACTGGTGTCGCGCGGCGGGGCGCTCCCAGTCCGCCGAGCGCGCCGCGCGGCCCTTCCAGCACCGCGGGACCGGCGACCTGAACGGCTACAAGCTGTTCCTCGAGTTGGGCTACACCCTGCTGCGCGAGGGTGGACGCTTGGGGATGGTGGTGCCCGGGGCGCTGTACTGCGATCGCGGCACGCGCTCACTGCGACGGCTGCTCCTGGATCGTTGCCGTTGGGAGTGGCTGTACGCCTTCGACAACCGCGACGGGATCTTCCCGATCCACAAGAGCTACAAGTTCTGCGTCGCCATCGCCACGCGGGGCGGAAGCACCCGGGCGGTGCGCGCCGCATTCGCCCAGGCCTCGCTCGACGATTGGTCGGGCGCGGCCTCGGCGGCGGAGCGCTATCCGCGTGAGTTGATCGAGCGCACGAGCCCGCACGCATCAGCCTTCTTGGAGCTGGGTCCGCGGCGGGATCTGGAGCTGCTCGAGAAGTTGGCGGCCACGGGCCAGCCCCTGGCCGACGCGCAGGGGTGGGACCTGGTCTTCTCGACCGAGCTCCACATGTCGGCGGACGCGCGCCTGTTCCGCTCGGCGCAAGATCTGCGCTCGCGGGGCATGGTGCAGCGAGCGGACGGCACCTGGACCGCGCCCGACGGCGAGCGCGCCCTGCCGGTGCTGCAAGGCGCGATGATCGGCCAGCACGCCGCCAACGCGGCGGGCTACGTCAGTGGATCCGGCCAGCGCGCGCGCTTCGAGCGCCACGCGAACTTGCTCGCGCCGCCCGTCCCGCAACACTTCGTGTTCGAGTCCGAGTTGCGCGCGCGCGGGGCGGAGGCGCCGGGACTCAAGCTGGCCTACCGTCGCATCGCCCCCGCGACCAACGCGCGCACCCTGATCGCCGCGGTCACCGGCGGATGGGTCACCGGCGACTCGCTGTTCCTCTTCGCGCCGCGCGAGCCCGACCCCCGACGTGTGCTGTGCCTGGCCGCGCTGTTCAACAGCTTCGTCCTGGATTGGCAGGTGCGGCTGCGTCTGGGCGGCGTGAACCTCTCGCGCTTCGTGCTCGAAGAGGTTTCGCTGCCGCCCTGGTCCGAGATCGAGCCGCGCGCGGGCGAGCTGGCGACGATCGCCGCGCGCCTGGGCTTGGTGGGGGCGGTGGCGCAGGCCGCGCGTCCCCTCGCGCCCGATTGGGTCGCTCGGGCCGAGGCGGAGCCGGTAGTGACCGACGCCGCACGGCGCCGACTGCGCGCGCGGCTCGACCGCGCGGTGGCGGAGCTGTTCGGCCTCGACGACGGGGACCTGGCCTGGATCCTGCGCGACTGCGCGCACGCGGCGCCGGACCTCGCCCGCCGCCGCTTCGTGCGCCAGCTCGCCCCGAAGGGCTTCTGGCGCGTGGATCGAGAGCTCGAGCCGTCCGAGCGTCTGACCGGCCTGGTGCTCGCTGATCGCCAGCCCGGATCCTGCTGATCGAAGCGGACTCGCAGGCAACGCCTTGGGGCGGGCCCGTGCGAAGACAATTCCCAGCGCGTGGTCCGGTCGAGCGATCGCTTCGCAAGGGACGGCGAGCACCGGTGCGCGACGTCGCGCACGACGACTGGAAGGAGGGCCGGGCCGTCCAACCTCGACTCCGGTCCGGGGCGCTCATCCGATCGAAGGACGGGAGTGGAGCGTGCGATGGCAGACAAGCAGAAAGAGGGCAGCGCCCTCGGGACCCTCTTCGCACTGGTCGGTGGAATGGGTGGCTGCGCCGCCGCCACCGACCAAGGCGAGACGGGAACGGCA
Source organism: Engelhardtia mirabilis (assembly GCF_007748095.1). NCBI lineage: Bacteria > Pseudomonadati > Planctomycetota > Planctomycetia > Engelhardtia > Engelhardtia mirabilis. The sequence continues at coordinate 6,090,270 of NZ_CP036287.1, read as the reverse complement.
ATCATGGTCACGATGGCCGTGCTCGCGATCATCGGCTACGTGGTCGGTGCCCTGGTCGAAGCGGTGGTGATCCGATTGGTGTTCGTCGCCGTCGTGGTCGTGACCTTCCTGCTCAATGCAGCCGTGCGCCAGTTCGTCTGGTCCCTGGTGTCCTCCCTGGTGGGGAGCGGCGAGGTTGCGGCCTAGGTGACCTGCCGCGCTGCATGAGTTCCCGCTGCCGGGTGCGGCTCGTGCGCCGCTTGATGTGGACCGCAGCCAGTTCGATTCCTTGGCGCGCGGGCGGTCCGTTGCCGGCCATTGACTGCAAGTGCCGCTAGAGCGCGGCTGCGCGCTCTATTCGAATCCCGCCCTGAGCCCGCGGTCATCAACCGCAATCTCGTCCGCCTACCTCCAATGCAGATGCTTCACCAACGATTCGCCGCGCGACGCTCGGCCGCCGCCGTTGCCCTGACCTTCGTCCTCGGCAGTCTCGCCTCCGCCCAGTGCCCCGTGGCGAAGGTCTCGGCCCAGGACTCGACTCAGACCGAGCGCCTCGGGTGGGCCGTCGCCACCCACGGTGACTGGTTGTTCGTCTCCGATCCGTACACCAACTTCGCCAGCTCGGACTCGGGGGCGGTCTTCGTCTACAACCGCGAGGGGCCTGAAAGCCCTTGGAAGCGCACTCAGATCCTGACCCAGCCCACTCCGGTAGACAGCGACCTGTTCGGCTACTCCCTGGCCGTCGACGGCGATGTGCTCTTGGTCGGCGCCGTGCGGCAGTCTGCGACCGGCCCCCTGTCGGGGGCCGCGCATGTGTTCCGTCGGAACGATTCGACGTGGTCGCACGCACAGACGCTCTCGCCTCCGAACCCCACCTACAAGGAGGAGTTCGGCTACGCGGTCGACGTCGAAGGGGGCCTGTTGGTGGTCGGTGCACCCTCGAACGGCACCCTGGGCATCCGCCAGGGCGCCGTCTACGTGTGGCGGGACCTGGGTTTTGGCTTCGCGACCTTCGAGGCAGCGATCTATCCAACCAGTGTCCAGTCCCAGGCCGAAGCCGGGACCTCCGTCGCGACCGACGGGGTGGTCATCGTGGCTGGCGCACCGTTCGACACCGCCAATGGCAAGGGATCCGCCGGCTCGGTGGTCCAATTCGGCAAGGTCGGGGGTGTTTGGATCGAGCAGCAACGAATCGTCGCGCCGGTTCCCGAGACAGACGGTCAATTCGGTACCGCGATCGACCTGGCGCCCTCCTACCTGGCCGCCGGAAGCCCGCGCGACGACACGTTCGGGGCGCAGGAGGGGACCGTGTTCTTGTATGCGCGCACCGCGGCGTCCTGGTCGCTGGCGCAGTCGATCGCGCCGGCTGCTGCAACGCTCGCGTCAACGGTCGCCTTCGGCAGCTCGGTGGCAATGACTGACGACGCACTGGTCGTGGGCTACCTGGAGCAGTGCTGCCAGGGTGATGCGGCCGGTGTCGCCTTCTGGGAGCGCAATGGGGCCATTTGGACGGAGACGAAGCAGATCTTCGCTCCTGAGGGTGGTAGCGACGACAAGAGCTTCGGGTTCGACGTGGCGATCACCGACGAGTTGATCGTGGTCGGTGCACCCGAAGACAGCGATCCGCTCTACCGCTATGGCTCGGCCGTGATCTTCGATCGGACGAGGACGGATTGCCTCTACGCCTCGCCGGTCAACGTACCTGTCGGCCAGGGAGCGACCGTCAGTCTCCGGAGCTACTCCGAACCGGCCAACGCGGGGGACCTTGTGATGGTGCTCGGTAGTGCCACGAGTTCGCTCTCGACGATCAGCATCGACGGGGTCGCGCTGCCGCTGACGCTCGATGCGTACACCGTCCTGACCGCGGTCCAGGCGGGCTCGCCGACCTTCAGCGGAACCGTGGCGACGTTCAACGGAGCGGGCCAATCCCAGGCGTTCATCGCGGTGCCCGCCGGCCTTCCCACCGCGCTGGTTGGAGTGTCGCTGTACCACGCCTACGCCCGCGTCGCGCTCGACGGTCCGGTGCCGGTGCTCGTGGCGGCCAGCAATCCGATCGCCGTCCGCCTGGGCAACTGAGTCGGGACGCGCCCTCAGGTTCGGGCCCCATTGGGCGGCGCTGCCGTGGGGCGTACGGTGCCGTGGGGCGTACGGTGCCGGGATCATTTGTCCCACCGGCGCCGTACGCCCCACGGCAGCATACGTCCCATCGCTCCCCCCGCCCGGCTCTCGTAGTCTTGAGCCATGGCGGCCGACCCCCCCGTTCCCGACCCCGCGCCCCAGGACGGCCTCGCCGACACCCGGGCGGAGGAGCTCTACGACCTCTACCTCGAGGCTGCGCTGGCGGGGGAGATGCGCGAGCCGCGGGACTTCCTCGCGCGGGCCGGGGTCGGCGACGGTCCGGGCGTGGACGACCTCGTCGCTCGCCTGCGTCAGATCCAGCAACTCGTCGGCGCGCGTCCGCGTCGCGAGGCGAGCGCTGGCCTGCCCTTCGACCGCTTGGGGGAGTTCCGCCTGCTCGAGGCCCTGGGCAGCGGCGCCATGGGCGTGGTCTACCTGGCCGAGCAGACCTCGCTCGGCCGACTGGTCGCGCTCAAGGTGATCCGCGAGGAGCTCGCCGGAACCCTGGGCGCGGAGCAGCGCTTCGAACGCGAGGCCAAGGCCCTCGCGCGCATCCAACATCCCGGCGTCGTGCGACTGTTCGGCTTCGGCACCGACGCGGGCGCGCGCTACCTGGCCATGGAACTCGTGCCCGGCCAGTCCCTGGCCGAGTTGATGGCCGAGCGCGGCCCGCTGCCGCCGGTGCAGGTGGCCCAGTGGGGCCTCGAGCTCGCCGGTGCGCTCGCGCGCGTGCACAACGCCGACCTGCTGCACCGCGACGTCAAGCCCTCCAACGTCCGCATCCACGAGGAGGGCTACGCGGTCCTGGTCGACTTCGGCCTCTCGCGCTCGCGGGACGTCGGCACCCAGGAGCGGTCCGGCGGCTTCGCGGGTTCCCTGGGCTACGCCTCGCCGGAGCAGGTGCGCGGCAATCGCGAGTTGGGGCCCGAGACCGACGTCTATTCCCTCGGTGCGACGCTCTACCACGCCCTCTCAGGCCGACCCGCCTTCGAGGCGCAGGGCATCGAGGCGCTGTTGCAAGCGATCCTGCGCGAGGAACCCACGCCCCTGGGTTCGATTCGACCCGGGATCCCCAAGGACCTGGCCACGATCGTGCACCACGCCATGTCGAAGGATCCAGAGCGGCGCTATCGCTCGGCCTACGACATGGCGGCGGACTTCGAGGCGGTGTTGGCCCTGCGGCCGATCCGTGCGCGGCCGCCGGCGCCGCTGGAGCGCGCGGCCAAGTGGGCCCGGCGCGAGCCCGCGGCGGCCGCCGGACTGGGCATCGCGACCGTGGCGATCCTCGCTCTGCTGGCCATGGTCGCGCTGCAGAAGCACTTCAACCGGGTCGAGCGCGAGGCCGATGCCCGCGCGGCGCTCGAGGAGGCGCGTCTCGCGGTGATCGAGTACGCCGACGATCGCGAGGCCATGCGCTCACTCGACTTCGAGCTGCGCGCCCTGGCCCAGGCGCGCGAGTACCGCTTCGTGACCGACGAGGAGCGCAGTTCCTTTGCTGCCATCGTCGACCAGGTTGAGGAGGCGCGTCGGCGCCGCGAGGGCGTGGCGTTCCTGGTGGGCGAGCTCCTCGCTCGCGCCCAGCGCTTGGACCCCGGCCTGGAGGAGGAAGCTGGCGAGGTGCTGCAATCGCTGCTGCTCGAGAAGTGGCAGGACGCGGTGGCGACGGGCGACAGCGTGGGGCAGCGCCTGTTCGAGCAGGAACTGCGCCGGGCTACGGCCGACGGACGGCTGGACGAGCTGCCCTTCCCCACGGCGACGCTCGTGGTCAGCTCACCGGTGCCCGGTGCGCGCGCCTGGCTGTTCCGCCTGGAGGAACTGGACGAGATCCGCCCCGACGGTGAGCGGCGCCAGGTCTGCGTGCCGGTGGGGCCCACCGGCCTGGACCTCGACCAGCCCGACCTGCCCCTGGGCTGTCGGGCCCTGCGACTGTCGAGCGCCTTCGACGATCAGCCCTGGAACTTCGAGGCGACCGACCTGTTGCTCGAGGTCGACGGCGAGCCGATCGACGGTGGCGCCTTCGTCGCGGGATCGACGGAGGACACGCAGCTTCGCGTCGGCGATCGGATCGTTTCCGTCGACCGTCGGGCGGTGTGGGACGGCCTCGACGCGGAGCTGGCGGTCGACGCCGCATCGGGATCCGCGACCGTCGGCATCAGGCGCGGGGGTCAGACCCTCGAGCTGGAGGTCGCTGACCTGTCCAAAGTCGAGCTGCTCGAGCCCGACACCTGGTTGACCCTTCGCGGCGGGCGCGCCCTGCGCTGGCGCGAGGGTCAGCGGGAGTCGGTCGACGTACCTCCCGGCCTGCCCTGGCGCACGACGGCCAACCCCCAGTTCGCCTCCCGGGCCTGCGAGCTCGAGCTCGGTGTCGAGGTGCCCGGACTGCGGCGCGGGCTGTACGTGGTGGTAGTCACCGCCCCGGGCTGCCGGCCCCTGCGTGCGGCCGTGGGACAGGGCGACACCGAGCCGCGCATCGAGATCGAGCTCGAGCCCCGCCCCTTGGAGTTCGCGCCGCCCGGCTTCGTCCACACCGCCTACCGCGGCAGCGTGCTGCGCGAGAGCTGGCCAGCCGAGCACGAGACCACGGCCGAGCAGTACCTGCCCTTCCTCGAAGACGTGCCCGTGCGCGCCCAGATCGACGCGGCCCTGGCCGAGGGCGATGTGATCCGCATCCCGCGCTCCGGCGGTACGGGCACGATCTTCTGGGAGCGTGACGAGGGCGCAGGCACGGTCGAGCTGCCGCCCGATTGGACCGGCGACATGCCGGTGATCGGGATCAGCTACGACGACGCGACGGCCTATGCGGCCTGGCGCACCGAGCACGGGGACGGTGGCACCTACTTCCTGGGCGACCAGGGACGGCGAGCCGAGGTCGCGGTGGCCTTCGAGTCGCGCCTGTATTCCTGGGGCTCGCGCTTCGATCCACGCTTCGCGAACACCTGCTTCTCGCGTCCGCGCGCCGGAGTGGAGCCGGTCATGAGCTACCCCGTCGACGAGTCGCCGACCGGCGTCTACGACCTGTGCGGCAATGCGGCCGAGTTCATCGACGACTGGTTCGACGCGGCCAATGGCTATCGCCACGCCGCGGGCGGAGCCTGGGGCCAGGCGCCGGCGGCGATCAACGGCGTGCTGGGCGGCTACGGGCACAAGCCGCACCGCAGTACCGGCGAAACGGGTCTGCGGTTGATGTGGCGCCCGGAGGAGGACCGGTGACCGACTCCTCACGCGAGCTGGTCTCGGCCGCATTGGTAGAGCACGGCCATGCCCTGCGCGGGATGCTCGCGCGCCAGGCCAGCGCGACCCTGTTGCGTTTCGAGACCCCCGACGACCTCTACCAGGGCTTCGCCGGCGAGGCCCTGGTGCGCGCCGAGCGCTTCACCGATCGCGGCGAGGGCAGCGCGCGCGCTTGGTTGTACGAGGTCGGTCGCAACTACCTGCGCGACCGCCATCGGCACTGGGCGGCGCTCAAGCGCGGGTCGGGCCGGGTCGTGCGTTCGGGTCTTGGAGGCGGGCGGTCGACAGTCTCGGCCGGCGCCACACCCGGCGACGAGCCGAGCGCGAGCCAGACCGGTCCGATGACGATCGCCGCCCGCAGGGAGCAGCTCGTCCTGGCGGCCAAGGCCCTGGCCCTGTTGCTGCCGCGCGACCGTCAATTGGTCGAGTGGAGCGCCACGGACGTGACCTTGGTCGAGATGGCCGAGCGGCTCGGAATGAGTCCGGAGAGCGTGGGCAAGGCCCGCGCGCGGGCCCTCGACCGGCTCCGCAAGACCCACGAGTTGGTGCTGCGGCGTATGACCTCAAGTGACGAGGGTTCCGCGAGTTAGGCACTGACGGCAGCGCGGGAGGCGCGGAAAGCCTGTCGCCCGCGGGCGCGCATGCACTTTGTCGAGAGGGGGATCGCACCAGCACCCCGACCTCGAACCAAGCACCGCCATGCAGCCCATCGACCGCCTGCGCGCCCTCGGGGCGTTCACGTTCCTCTGCGTCCTCGGCACCCTGGCCCCCGCCGCCCAGGCCCAGTCGACCCTGACTTGGATCGGGGGAGCGGACGGCGACTGGAACAATGCCACCAACTGGACCGGGGGCAGCGTCCCCGGACCGAGCGACACCGCGATCATCCCCACGGGTACGGCCAACGCTCCCCAGGCGGTTTTCGGCGACGTGGTCGTGGGCAGCGTGCAGATCAACGCCGGCGCGGTGGTCGGCATCCAGGACACGCGCACCCTCACTGTCAACGCGCACCTGACCTGCAACGGGGCGATCGATGCCTACGGCAGCGGCGCCCTGGTCGTTGGCGGCAACCTGTCGGTCAGCGTTGCGACCGCGAGCTTCAACGGGTTGAGCGAGGTCAGCCTGATCGGACCCGGCACGGTTTCGGCCAACGCCTCGGTGCTCCTGCCCCCGCTCAGCGTCGTCGGCGGCCTGCGAGTCCTGTACTCCGGTCGCTCGGCTGGCCTGCACTTGGACCAGGGTGCGTCCCTGCCCACGGTCGAGCTGCGGGTCATCGACGGCGGGCTGTTCACGGTCGATGGCGATGCGCTCCTGAGCGCTCCGATCACTTCCCAGAACGTCGGCAGCTCGACGCGCACCTTGGTGATCAACGGCACCACCACCTGGGATGTGCCCAACTACCCGCCGGGGTCCGAGAAGAACGCGGCCTTCGTGCTGCGCGCCAACGGCGACTGGCAGGCGAGCACATCGACGGCCCTCGAGGCCGGATGGGTCGAGCTGGGCGGCGCGGGGACCCATGTGATCCGCTCGGCCTTCGGCTCGACGTTCCTGGCGGTCTTCCTGAACCTCCGCATCATCGACGGCACCCGTCTGCTCGAGAACAAGAACGTGCGCGTGCTGGGCGAATGCGAGGTACGCAGCGCGACCTTCGACCTGGACTGGCCCGAGTACCTGGAGATCGAGGGCACCCTCGACACCAACTGGGCCGGCGCGAGCCTGGTCAACAAGAACCTCGGGGCCACCGTTCCGGTGCGCCTGACCGGCAACGGCGAGCTGCGCGGCGGGGTGAACCCGCTGCCCGAACTCGAGATCCTCGGTGGCGTCCACAACTGCTTCGGCCTGACCGCCGAGTCGTTGACCTTGTCCGGCGGTGCTTCGGAGTTGGTGCTGCGCGATGGCACGACGACGCACGTCCTCGGTCCGTTCCAGCACAACGATGGCGTGCTGCGTTTCGACGCAGTCGGCAGCAGCGCGCGTGTGCTGCGGGTAGATGGCCTGTTCCAGCAGTTCGGCGGGACCCTGGTCAGCCCGTCGGGCGCCGACCGGATCGAGGTTCTCGACGACTGGGTCAGCCAGAACGGCTACTTCATGGACAACGGCTGGGTCGAGTTCGAGGCTCCCGGCCAACTCAGCGGCAGCTCACCGCAGATCAAGCGCATGCGCCTGGTCTCGGGGGCGCGCGAGATCGTGGACGATCTGGAGGTCTTCGGCGAGTTGACCTCGATCGGCGGCAGCACCACGGGCAGCGGCTGGATCGAGATGACCGGGACGATCACTCCGATCAGCACGGGCGCGAACCTGCTCAATCGGGTGAGGGTCGTCGGTGGCGTGGTCAACATCACCACTTCGCACCTGGGGACCCTCGAGGTGGTCGGCGGCAACCTGCGGCTGCTCGACGGCGTCGGTGTGACCATCGACGGGGACCTGCGTTTCCTGGGCGGACTATTCGCCTCCCAGGGTATCGGTAGCAGCCTGCGCTACCTCGACGTCGGCGGCGACATGCTCGAGGCAGGTACCGCGGCGGACGCCGAGCAGAACGCCGCCACGCGTATTCGAGTCGCTGGCGACTGGGTCGGGGTCGGCGCGTTCGTGCTGCCCACCGGCTGGGTGGAGCTGGACGGCGGCGGGGCCTCGACGATCGGCGGCGCGGCACCGACCTTCGGCAACCTCCGACTCGCCGGCGGGGCCCACACCCTGCTCGCCGCGACTCGGATCGATCAGGAGCTCGAGGTGCGCTCGAGTCTGGACCTCGGCGCGCAGGACCTGACGGTCCAGGGCAACCTCGACTCGAACTGGAGCGGCGCCACGATCGTCGGGACGGGCCCCATCGTGCTCGACGGCGACGGCGAGCTGCGAACCAACGGCAACTCGATCCCCCCGCTGCACCTGATCGGCGGCACCCGCCAGGTGTTCCCGAGCTTCGTCGAGGCGCTGCACGTGTCCGGCGGCATCTGGCGCATGCGCGACGGCTCGCCCTGCACCGTGGCCGGCGACGTGCTGCTCGATGGAGGCCTGGTGGTGTCCGAGCCGGTGGGGAGCTCCGCCCGCGGCTTGACCGTGTTGGGCGACTTCACCCAGTCGTCCACGATGATCGACTCGACCGTCTCGGCCACCACGATCCGCGTCGCGGGCAACTGGTCCAGCGACCCGTCCTTCGTGCTGGAGCAGGGCTGGGTCTACCTGGATGGCGGCGACTCCGAGATCGGTGGGGCCGGCCCGACCTTCAAGCGCCTGCGCCTGGTCTCCGGGATCAACACCCTGACCAGCGAGGTCGAGGTGAACGGCGAGCTGATCTCCCAAGGGGGCTCCACGGCGGGCAGCCCGTGGCTGAACATGACCGACGCCGTCAGCGCAGTCAGCACCGGCGCCAACGAGATCGCGCGCCTGCGGGTGGCCGCGGGGACGATTCCGATCACCACTTCGCGGGTCGGGGACCTCGAGATCGCGGGCGGTCAACTGCGCCTCTTGGACGGGGTCGCCCTGACCGTGAGCGGCGATGCGACCTTCCTGGCGGGCCAGTTCGCCTCCCAAGGCGTCGGCAGCAGCCTGCGCTACATCGACGTGGCCGGGACCTTCGTCGAGTCGGGCACCATCGCCGCGGCGGAGCAGAACGCGGCCACGGAGATTCGCGTGGCGGGCGACTTCACCGGGAACGGCGACTTCACCCTGCCCCTGGGTTGGTTCGAGCTCGACGGCGCGGCGAATCAGGTCGTCGACGGGACGGGTCCGGTCTTCGGCAATCTGCGCGTGGAGAACGGCACCGCGACCCTGGCCACCGACGTTCTGGTCGAGCAGGAACTCGAGGTGCGCGGTTCCCTGGACCTGGCCGATCGCGACCTCGAGGTCGTCGGAACCCTGGACTCCAACTGGAGCGGCGCGACCATCGTCGGCGTCGGCCCCCTGCGCCTGACCGGCAACGGCGACCTCCGCACGACTGGCAACTACGTCGCGCCGATTCGGGTCGAGGATGGACTGCGACAGGTCTTCCCCTGCTATCTCCAAGCGCTGGAGCTGAGCGGCGGCATCTGGCGCTCGATGGACGGCTCCACCTGCTTCGTGGCCGGCGATGCGCTCTTGACCGGAGGGATCCTCGATTCGCAGGGCGTCGGGAGCTCCGCGCGGGGGATCGACGTCGAGGGCAGCCTGGTCCACACGGGCACCACGGTTGACGTGCAGAACTCGGCCACCACCATCAAGGTCGCCGGCGACTGGTCCAGCGACTTCCTCTTCACCATGGACGAGGGTTGGGTCCAGCTCGACGGAGGCGACGCGGAGCTCGGTGGGCCGAACCCGATCTTCAAGCGCCTGCGCCTGGTCAGTGGGGTCAAGACGCTCACGTCCCAGGTGGAGGTCTTCGGCTCGCTGTTGGTCCAGGGCGGTTCGACGCAGGGCGAGGAGTTCATCGTGATGCCCGGCGCGATCACCCCGGTGCAGACCGGGGCGAACCTCGTGAACAAGCTGCGCGTGACCGGTGGCAGCGTGCCGTTCACCACATCGCACTTCGGCGAGCTGCAGATGACCGGTGGGCAGATGGAGGTCCTCGATGGGGTCGCCCTGACCGTCGACGGGGACGTGACCTTCAGCGGTGGAGTGTTCTCGACCCAGAGCGTCGGCAGCAGCATCCGACTGCTCGACGTGGGCGGCAACTTCAGCACCACGGCGGCGACCCTCGGCTTTCAGAGCGTGGCCACCCGCTTGCGGGTGGCTGGCGACTGGAGCTCGAACTCGGCCTTCCAGATGACCTCCGGGATCGTCGAGCTGGACGGCACGGGCACGAGCTACCTGCGTGGGAGCGTGCCCGGCCTCGACCCGATGCTGCCGACCGTGCAGATCAAGAACGGCACGCGGCTGGTGGACGACAGCGTGGACGTGACCGCCGCCTCGGTGACGATCGATGCGGGGGCGCGCCTGGAGGCGGCGGCGGGCGGCGACCTACGGGCCGCGGGTGTGCCCTTCGTGGTCAACGGCACCCTTGCTGCGAGCGCGGGCGGGCGACTGTCCCTGGGCGCGCTCGCGTCGGTGCTGGTCAACGGTGGGGGCCGGCTCGAGCTGCTCGGCGAACCGGGCGATCCGGCGACCCTCGGTGGCGTCGCCGGGGGCGGCTACGCCGTGACGGTCAACGGCACCCTGGCCGCGCGCGACTTCGTCGTCTCCCAGCCGGGGCCGGACGGACTGGTGATGAACGGCAGCTACGCGGCCGCGCCCGACGATCTGCGCGGCGGCGAGTTCGCCTCCCCGGCGGCCACGGGCAGTTCGACCCTTCTCACCCTGGGACACGCCGCGGCGAAGACGCTGTACTTCGTGCGCTTCGAGGACTCGGCCCTGACCGGGACCTACAACGTGCGCCGCACGACCGGAGGCGACGTGGCCTTCCAGAACTTCGGCGGCGACTTCTCCGGCGAAGCGTTCGAGGACGATCCCGGCGATCGCATCGACTGGCTGCCGCCGGCGGCTACGGAGATCGTGTTCTTCAAGGCCACCAACGGGCCGCAGAAGGTCTTCCTGAACTTCGAGACCAGCTTCGAAGCGGACGTCCAGGCCTTCATCCTGGAGGCCGGCCCGGCGGCGAGCGGACCCTTCGCGACCGTGGTGGAGCTGGCGCCGACGGGCGTCGGCTCCTACGCCGCGGTGGACGCACCCCTGGCGGCCGACACCGAGGTGTTCTACCGCCTGCTCGAGCGCCGCACCGACGGCTTCGTGCGCCTGCTCGGCGAGGACGCGGCCCTGCCCTACTCGGCCGCGACTCCGGCCAACGTGCGGACCGTCGGGCCGACCGGTGAGTTCGCCACGATCCAAGCCGCGATCGACGCCGCGACGAGCCCCTTCACGGTTATCAGCGTGGCCCCCGGGACCTATCCGTCCTTCTCGATCGTCTCGCCGACGGTGTTGAGCCTGTCGATCCTGCCCGAGGCTCCCGGGGTCGTGATCGACGCCTCGGCCGCGCCGGTCGCGATCCATGGCGTGGGCTTCGGCAAGGACGTGATCCTCGCCGACCTGGTGATCGACGGCGGGGCCACGGACTCGGCGGTGGACCTTGCGAGCAACTTCGGCGCGGTCGTGCTCGACCGCTGCGACGTGAACGGCGGCACGGGCCAGCCCGGCCTCGAGAGCTTCCTGAGCCTCGCGGTGTCGCTGCAAGACTGCGACTTGGCGGGGTCTCCGGGCCTCCTGTCGACGGCGTCCGCAACCTACAGCGGCCGCGGCTCGATCGACGAGCTGCAGCTCTTCGGGGGATCGAGGGCGCGGCTGTGCGGCTTGACGCCGAGCGCCCTGTCGGGTGATGGCAGCGAGACGGTGACCTCCTATCCAGGCGTCAGCCCACAGCTGACCTTGCCGCGCTACCAGTCCCTTGGTGAGCCCTTCAGCGCCGACCTGGAGGCCGCACCGGGCACTTTCCATCAACTCGCGGCGTCGGCCACCGCCCTGCCCCTGGACCTGGACGACCCGGGCTTCTGGCAGATGCTCCTGCTCGTGAATGCCGGCGCCTACTTCGAGGTGGGTGAGGGCTTCACCGACGGCGCCGGGCAGGCGAGCACAGCCTTGACACTTCCGCCGGAGGGCGGATTGCTCGGTGCTCGGCTCTTGCTCCAGGCTTGGACGATCCAGGTCGTGCCGACGGTCGAGGTGCGCTTCTCCGGCGTACAGCCCCTGGTCGCGATGCCCTGAGAAGCGCTGCAGGCGTTGGTACGGTGCCAGGCACGACGCCGCCGCCTACGAGAGGGGCCCCACCGGCGCCGCGCGCCGGTGGGGCCCCTCTCGTAGGCGGCGGCGTCGTGCCTGGCACCGTACCAACGCCTTCAGCGCCCCACACGCTGTCGACTTCGTGCATCCTTGCCCGTCTCCTCGTTTCCCCCTTTCTCGACTTCCCATGCGATTCATCCGCCTGCTGCTCGCTCCCGCGCTCTTCGCCTGCCTCGCCTCGGCCGCGTCGGCGCAGTCCACCTGGACCGGCGCCGTATCCAGTGACTGGCACAACGCTGCCAACTGGTCGCCCGCCGCGGTTCCCGGACCGAGCGACGATGTCACGGTTGCTTCGGGAACGCCGAGCAAGCCCCTGGTCTCCACGGCTGACGCCGCTGTGTCCAGCCTGGTCGTCGCCTTCGGTGGGCGGGTTTCGATCGCCGACGGTCGGACACTCGCGGTGGGAGCGGACCTGGTCCTCGCGGGGCAGCTCGTGGCGTCGCCCGGAAGCACGCTGTCCGTCGTCGGCGACGTGGACCTGGCCGCGACGGCACAGTTCCCCGCTGCCCAGGGCTCGCCGGTTGGCCTGGCCTCGATCGAGCTGCTCGGGGACGGTGAGTTCACGAGCCTGTCGCCCTTGGCGGTCCCCAAGCTCGAGATCTCGGGAGGCACGCGGTTCCTCGCCAAGGGGCGCACTCTGGCCCTGGACCTCGCCCAGCACGCGGGGCTGTCCCCGGTGGAGTTGCTCCTGGCCGACGGGGCGGACTTCTCGGTCGAGGGTCTGGCGACGCTTGCCGCACCCGTCGGTTCGAAGTCCATCGGTGCCGCCACGCGAACCTTGACCGTCGAGGGCGGCGTCATCTGGTCGGTGCCCGAAGGCGCTGTGGCCAGCGAAGTGAACGCCGCCCTGCGTCTGCGCTGCGAAGGCGACTGGGCCGCCTCGACGGGTTCGGCCCTCGCCCTCGGTGAAGTGGAGCTGGCCAGCAGCGGTTCAGCGGCGATCACGGTCCTCCCGGGCGCCATGGCGCCCGCGACTTTCCGCGACCTCCACATTCTCGAGGGCAGCTGGTCGCTCACCGGAGGTGACCTCCGCGTGCTCGGCAACCTCGGCACGAACGCCAGCCTGGATCTCGGTGGCGCCGAACTCGAGGTCGTCGGCGACCTCGACTGCTCGCCCGGCGGGTTCTTCGGCGTCGGGACCTTCCCGGGCGGCGGGCTGATCCGCCTCACGGGCGACGGGATCATCAACACTTCCAGCGACCCCGGGGTTCCGTCGATCCGGATGGAGGGCGGGGTGCGCACGACGGTCACCAACGTGACCACCGAGTCCCTCGACCTCTTGGGAGGGATCTGGTCGTCGGGAGACCCGAACACCTACATCACGGTTCACGGCGACCTGCGCCTGGAAGGCGGCCACCTCGAGCTCGGCCCTTCCCTCGGATTCGGGAGGGTCGACGTCCAGGGCGACCTGATCCAGACGGGGACGACCATCTCCAGCCCGCACCCGGAGAACCGCTTCAAGGTCCGCGGCGACTGGAGCAGCACCGCCGGCTTCGTGCTCGACGAGGGCTGGGTCGAGCTCTTGGGCGAGCAGACCCTGCTCGAGGGATCCTCCCCGACCTTCAAGCGCCTGCGGTTCTTGGCCGGCAGTCGCGACTTGCTGACCGACATCACGGTCCTGCGCGGGCTCGAGCTGTACTACGCCACCCTCGACGGCGACGGCTGGATCGAGCTGGATGGCGACGTTCCGGCGGTCCAGACCACCCAGGGCAAGTTCGAGCGGCTGCGCGTGGTAGGGGGCGCGGTGACCTTCGCCGAGGCGCGGACGACATTTCTGGAGCAGACCGGGGGAGCCATCGAGGTGCTCGATGGCGCTCGGTTGCGGGTCGACAAAGACGCCACCCTGTACTCGGGCAGCTACCAGTCGTCGGCGGCCGGGAGCGCGCCGCGCGGCCTCGACGTCGGCCGCGACCTGATCGTCCACGGCACGACCTTCGGCACCCAGAACCCGGCCCACTACCTGCGCGTCGGGCGCGAGTTCGGTGCCAACGCGGGCTTCTCGACCACCGCGGGCACGCTCGAGTTCGCGAACAGCTACACCGGTGAGCTGACCGTGACCGCCCCCGGACCCGAGCCGAGCCTGCCGCTCCTGCTCGTCAAGTCCGGTGTCCTGCGCGTCGATGGCGACTACCTGTTGAACGCCGATGGCGTCGAGGTGCTCTTCGGTGGCCGGCTCGAGGTCGGCGGCGGCGCGCGGCTGAGCACTGCCGGTGTGCCCTTCTCGGTGAGTGGGGAGTTGGCGGTGGAGGCGGGTGCCGAGCTCGCCCTGGACGCGGGCAGCTCGATCCTGGTCGACCACCTCGGGCGCCTGGAGTTGATCGGTGCGCCGGGCACTCCGGCGGCCCTCGTGGGCCACGCCGGCGGCGGCTATGCGGCCGTCGTCAACGGCGTCTTCGCCGCGCGGGACTTCCTCGTGGCCGACGTCGGACCCGCGGGGCTCGCTCTCGGCGGGAGCTACGCACCGGCGCCGGACGACATGCGGAGCGGAGAGTTCTCCGGGCCCCATCCGAGTCCAGGATCGACCCTGCTGAGCCTGACCCATGCGCCGACCAAGGCCGGCTACGGCCTGACCTTCAGCGACCCCCTCGGAGTCGGCACCTACAACGTGCGCCGGCTCGGCGGCGGGCCCGTGACACTCCATGGATCGGGCGGCTCCTTCGCCGGCGAGTCTGGCGACGACGATCCGAACGGGCTGATCGATTGGCTGCCCCTGCCCGCGCAGACTCAGGTCGCGGTGTTCGAGGCGAAGAACGGTCCCGAGCGGGTGGCCCTGTCCTTCGAGGTCGGCTTCGAGTTGGCCACGGATCACTACCTGCTCGAGAGTGCGCCGGGCGCGGCCGGACCCTTCACGACCCTGGTCGAACTCCCGGCCCAGGGCCCGGCGCAGTACCTGTTCGACGACATCGGCCTGGGCGCGAATGTGCCCGTCTTCTACCGGCTGTCGGAGGTTCTGGGTGACGGCACCGTGAACCAGCTCGGCCTGGCCGACGCCAAGCCCTACTCGGCCGCCTTGCCCGGCAACGTGCTGACCGTCGGGCCGAGCGGCATGTTCGCCGACATCCAATCCGCGGTCGACGCCGCCACCGCCCAGTCGACGGTGATCCGCGTCGAGCCCGGGACCTACGACGGGTTCCAGGTCATCGATCCATCGGTGCGCAGCTTGACGATCGTCGCCGACGGGCCGGGTGTGCTCGTGGAGGACTACGACGTCGCCCTACGGATCGCGGGCGTGCCCGCGGGCGCGGACCTGTTGCTGCTGGGGATCGACGTCAAGGGCAACACCTCGATCAAGCCCTTGGTCGAGGTCGTGGACTGCGACGGGTTCGTCAGCTTCGCCGACCTCGATGTGGGGGCGATCAGTGGTCTCGGGCGCGCGGCGCTGTCCGTCAGCGGGTGCGCGACCGTGAGCCTCGAGGACTGCGACATCACGGGCGGCGACCCGACCCTCGAAGTCCTGCAGTCGAAGGTCTACGTGACCGGCGGCAGCATGATCCGCGTCAGCAGCAAGCAGTTCAGCACCCTGCGGATCTGCGAGGTGAGCCCGGTGTTCAAGCTGAAGGACGGGACCTCCACCTTGGAGCTGCTCGAAGGCGATTGCCCGCGGGTCGAGGTGCCGATCTTCCAGTCGCTAGGCGAACCGTTCACCCTGTCGTTCGACGCCGCCCAGGGGCAGCTCGCACAGCTGGCCGTCGCGGCCACGACCCTGCCCTTGGACATCTTGATCCCGGATCTCTGGCAGATGCTGCTGGTGGTGCAGCTCGGCGCCTCGATCCCGCTCGGGACCTACGCCGGCGACGGAGCCGGGCTCGTGGTCGACGTCTTCGAGCTGCCTCCGGACCCCGCCTTGCTCGGCGCGCGACTGCTGCTCCAGGGCTGGACGATCGACACGGTGCCGTCGCTCTCGATCCGCTTCAGCCCCGCCCGGCCGCTGGTCGGGATGCCTTGACGAACGCCTCACGCGCCCCGAGCGAGGGCGCTACCGAGGGTAGCCCGGCGAGTGCAGGATCGTCCCGGTGCGGACCGCGGGTGAACCATCCTGCGTGACCCAGTTCTCGCCGCGCTCAGCCAGGTGCTCGCCCATGTGCGCGCGCCAGAGGGCCAGGAGCGTGGCGTGGTCGGGATCCCTCGCCAGGTCGCGCTCTTCGCGCGGATCGGCGTCCAGGTCGAAGAGCTGCTCGGTGCCGTCGAAGGCGTGGAATACGTACTTCCAGCGGCCGTCGGTCAGTGCGGTCCAGACGTTGCCGGGCCAGTAGCAGGTGGCGTGCTCCAGATCGAGCCAGGGACGCCACGACGTTCCGCCTCGGCCGAGATCGAGCATCGACGCGCCGTCCACGTCTTCGGGGCAGGGTAGTCCGGCGGCGTCCAAGAGGGTCGGTAGCACGTCGCGCAGCTCCACCGGCTGCGGCAGCACTTGGCCGCGCTCGGGCGCTTCCTCGCCCAAGGCGTCTTCGCCCCACCAGACCAACATCGGGATCCGCGCCGAGCCCTCGTAGGCGTAGGTCTTCCGCCACAGGTGGTGGTCGCCGAGCATGTCGCCGTGATCCGAGGTGAACAGGATCACGCAGTCGTCGAGTTCGTCGCGCGCCTCGAGCGCTGCCAGGAGCCGGCCGATCTGCTCGTCGATGAACTCGACGTTGGCGCAGTAGGCCCGTCGGGCTGCAATCACCGCCGCCTGCGGCAGGTTGTTGCGCGCCGCCGTGAAGTCCGCCTCGTCGACGATCGATCCGAACTGGTCGTCGGACCAATCAGCCCGGGCCGCGGCGGGCATCTCGACCTCGGTGTAGTGCTCGAGCAGCCGAGCCGGCGGGTCGTAGGGGCTGTGGGGCCGCGCGAAGCTGACCTTCAAGAGGAACGGCGCCTCGCCGTGCCAGTCCTGGACGAACGCCACCGCCCGATCGCCCGTCCAGCTCGTCGGATGCAGCGCCTCGGGCAGCACGTAGGCACCCGCGCGGTGGTCGTTGAAGCCGATCCCCGTGGCGTCGGGGTCCGCGTCCGGTGCCCGGCGCGCGAACCACTGGCGGTAGTCGGAGACGAAGTCGTCGCTCTCCACCCGCCCCGATTCGTCCAGCTCGACCGTCTGCCAGCCGTGGGTGCTTCGCTGGGGAAAGAAGTGGTTCTTGCCGATCGCGTGGGTCGTCCAGCCGGCGCCCGAGAACAGGCGCGGCAGCTCAGTGGGGTAGCGCGTCGGGATGCGCGAATAGCCGAGCAGGCCGTGGTTCCAGGGCGCGCGCCCGGTCAACAGCGCGGCCCGCGAAGGCGTGCACGAGGGCACCGAGGCGTAGGCGTGCTCGAAGCGCAGGCCTTCCCGCGCCAGGCGATCGAGGTTGGGCGTTCGCACCGGCCAAGTGCCTTCGACGCCGAGGACGTCGCCCCGGTGCTGGTCGGTCATGACCAGGATCAGGTTGGGCCGCGGCGGCCCCTCCTGGGTGGCGAGGGCCAGCGCCGCGATCAGGCTGCAGAGCACGGCGGCCACGGCTCAGTCCTCGTCCGGCTCGAGCTCGAGGCAGACGGAGTTGATGCAGTAACGCAGCCCCGTCGGCTTCGGCCCGTCCGGGAACAGGTGCCCCAGGTGCGCGTCGCAGCCGCCGCAACGGATCTCCGTGCGCCGCATGCCGTGGCTCGTGTCCTCGAGCTCGATCAGGTTCGCGCCGTCGAGGGGCTCGAAGAAGCTCGGCCAGCCGCAGCCCGAGTGGAACTTGCCGTCCGAGCGGAACAGCTTGGTGCCGCAGCAGACGCACAGGTACGTGCCCGCCGTGGTCGTGTCGGTGTACTCGCCCGTGAAGGGACGCTCGGTGCCCCCTTGGCGTGCGACTTGGTACTGCAGCGGCGTCAACTCGGCACGCCACTGGTCGTCGGTCTTGGCGACGCGGTTGGAAGGATCGGGGGTGTCGTTCTTCACACGCCGATCCTAGCGCTACCGCGCCGCCAGCCTGCATCGGATCAGGGCACCAGCGTCAGCGGCGCCGGGCCGCCGACCGCCGCGAGGGTCTGGTTCAGGCCGAGGACCACCGATGCGTGGTGCGCCACGAGACCCACCAGGGCCGGGTCGCTGGCCGGGGGCAGGGTCAGGGTGACATCAGCCCTTCCATTGAGCTTGAGAATGCCGATCGCGCCCGTGAGCGGCCCGGCGCCCGCGAGCGTCAAGTCGGTGTAGGCGTCGGGGTTGAGCGGCAGGTGGATGGCGCCCGGCAGGGGCAGACCCGGCGCGGTCCCGGAGAGGGTGCCGAGGACCAGGTAGGGTCGTCCGCCGAGGTCCGCGCCGTGGGCCAGGAACAGCTCTTGGGTGCCGCCGTCCGAGACCGAGATCTCGATCTCGCGGTGCAGCAGGCGCACGTCGGCGAAGCGCGCGACGGCGCCCGGCGCCGTGGCCTGGACGGGCCCGACCCCTGCGCGGCCAACCAGCAACTCGGAGCCGTCGAGGGCCAGGCTGCGTCCGAAGCCTGCGCCGTCGCCCGGATCCACCGGGGTGTAGGCGAGCTGCAGCGCCTCCGCCCAGTTCGTCGGTCCGGTGCGCTCGACGATGTAGACCTGGCCCTTCGCCACTTGCTGCAGCTCCGGCGCGGGATCGCCGACGTAGACGCGATCGGGGGTGGCCACGATCTCGTAGCCGAAGCGGTTGCTGCCGAGGCCCGTGAACGTGTCGAGCTGGGTCATCTGGCCATTGGGCTCGATCCGGTAGACGAACACGGTCCCCTTGCCGTAGCCGGGCGCGCCGATGAACAGCCGCTGCTCGCCCGCTTCCGGCAGGAAGGCGAGGCCGCGGCCGAAGTCGTCGTTGGTGGGCGAGAAGGCGGCGATCGTCATGTCGGAGAAGTGCGTCCAGTTGCCACCGGGCTCGCGCTTGTAGACGAAGACCGTCTCGGTCGAGGAGAGGAAGTCGATGTCCGCCCAGGAAGCCGCCAGCAGGCCGCCGTCGCCGGAGAACTCGACCCCCAGCACGTCGTTGCGGCCTTCGACGATCGTGTGTTCCTGCGCCCAGGTCCCGTCACCCTGTCGGGCGTAGAGGTAGGTCAGGTTGGGAGAGACCTGGTAGTTGGCGGTCTGCGCCGCGATCACCAGTCGGTCGCCGGTCGCGTCCATGGCCCGACCGAACTCGGTCGTGAGCGCGGAGTCCGGCGGGAGCAGGGTCTGGACCAGGGGCCAAGTTCCGTCGGTCTGCCTCTCGAAGACGAAGACCGCGCCCTCGTCGAGGCCCACGGTGTCGTCCCGGTGCGAGGCGACCAGCACCTGGTCACCCGACACGGCGACGACGGAGCCGAAGAACCCGAGGTTCGAGGGCGAAGGCGGATCGAGTCGGGCGGCGAAGACCCAGCCTCCGCCGGGGCTGCGCTCGAAGACCGACGCCGAACCAGCGCTCGGTACCAGGGCCGAATCGTTGCGGGCGCCGACCGCGAGGACGCCGCCGTCGAGGTCGAGGTCGCCGCCGAAGTAGTCTCCGTTCGGCTGAGAGGGGGGAGTGATGAAATCGGTCGGCAGAGCGACTTGGGCGCCTGCTGCCGGAGCGGCGACGGCGACTACGAATGCAATGGAGAGTTTCATGCTCCCGAGTCTAGCCCCCCCCCTCGAGGTTCGGGGTCGATGCCCAAGGCCGCGCAGCTGCGCGAGCGTGATCCACGGGGTGCTCCGGCCCTGTGCGCGTGGCCGCGGAATTTCCGGCGCCAGCGGAACGTCTCCGGTGCTCTACGGTTGTCTCCCCGGGGCCCTGCCCCAGACCCGTAACCCGACCCCCGGTACCCACGATGATCCGCCTCGCCCTGCCCCTCGGGCTGGCCTCGGCCGCCTTGCTGTTCGACGCCCCGACCGAACTCTCCACCGACTACGCCCGCAAGGTGACCTGGAAGGTCTCCTCCGAGCGTTCCTTCAGCCTCGAGACCCTCGAATCGTCGATGGAGATCGACGGCGAGCCCGTGGAGCGCGGCGGCATGGGCGGCGGTGGCTCGGAAGACGTGCGCGCCGTGTCCTTCACCCACACGATCCTCGAGCACGCCGCCGGCGAGCCCACCGCCGTGCGCCGCGTCTTCGGCGAGGTCGCCGGTGAGGGCCTGATGCGCTTCGGCGAGAACGAGATGGAGACCACCGCCGAGTCGCCCTTCGAGGGCGCCGAGATCGAGTGGCGCATGGAGGACGGCACGCCCGTGGCCGAGGTGATCGACGGCGACGTGGAGGAGGAGGGCCTGGACGCCTTCACCTTCGGCCTGGCCCTCGACAACTTCCTGCCCGCCGGCGAGGTCGAGCCGGACGCCACGTGGGAGTTGGACGGCGAGCTGTTCCTGCAGGCCCTGGGCCTCGACCTCGAGGCGACCCTGTTTCCACCCGCGCCGCCGGAAGAGTCGGAAGAAGGTGGTCGCGGCGGTGGCCGGCGCGGCGGCTTCCGCGGCGGACGCAGCGGTGGCATCGACGCCCTGCTTGGATTGGACTGGGACGTCGAGGTCACCTTTGCCGAGGCGTCGGTCGACTCGGACTGGGGCCCCGCCGCGCGCCTGACCTTCGAGGCCGAGGGCTCCGGCGACCCGCCGGCCCGCGGCGGTCGCGGCGGTCCCGGTGGAGGCGGTGGCGAGTCGAGCACCGAAGGCTCGGTCACGGCCAACCTCGAGGGTGAGCTGCTCTTCCTGCTGGACGGCAGGCACCCGGTGCACTTCGAGTGCGGCGGAACGGTCGGCATCGAGTCGACCACGATCCGCAGCACCGGCCGCGGCGAGATGGTGATGACCAACGTGCAAGAGGGGCAGCTCAGCCTCGCGATCACCGTCGAGCAGGTGATCGAGGACGACGGGGAGTAGGTCTGTCGGGGGGGCGGCAGCTATGCGGTGTGCGGCACCATGTTGTTGCCGCCCCCCACCCCCGTGCCTCCGAGTAGGCGGCGGTTTTGTGCCTGGCACCGTACGAACGCCTACTCGGCGCTCACGCGAACCTGAAGGTCTTCGCCGCGAGCCAACCGCACAGGAGCGTCGCCAGGGTCATACCCGCCACGTGCGGGACCACCGACACCGCCGGCTGCCCGAATGCCATCAGCCGGTGCAGGGCGTCCATCGTCCAACCGGTGGGCAGGAACATCGCCAGGCTCTGCATGGCCTTCGGCGTGACCTCGATCGGCCACCAGCAGCCGCCGAGCGCGCCGAGCACGTTGCCGGCCACCACCGCCAGGCCCACCGCCTGACCCTCCGAGCGCGCGAGGTTGCCGAGCAAGATCGCGATCGCCGCGATCATGCCCGCGTAGGCCGCCAGCACGGCGGCCAGGGCCAGGGGCTCGGGGCCCCACTGCACACCGAAGGCGAAGGTGCCCAAGAGCACCGCGAAGCTGACCTGGATCCCGCCCAGCATCAGGTTGC
This sequence comes from Engelhardtia mirabilis, assembly GCF_007748095.1. Taxonomy (NCBI): domain Bacteria; kingdom Pseudomonadati; phylum Planctomycetota; class Planctomycetia; genus Engelhardtia; species Engelhardtia mirabilis. Next base: position 6,068,875 of record NZ_CP036287.1, on the reverse strand, counting down.
CGAACCACTTGCCGAGCACCACCGAGCCGCGCGGGATCGGCGCGGCGGCCAGACGCAACAGGGCGCCGGACTTGCGCTCGCCGATCAGGATCGACGCGCCGGATGTCAACAGCACCACTAGGGTGAACATGACCATCGTCCCCGGCACTGCCTGCTGGAAGCCGGAGGGGACCCGTTCGAGGTTGCCCGCCGTCGACACCTCGACCTTCAGGGCGCGCTCCTGCGTCCGCAGGGCCTGCATCGACGCGGCGTTGATCTCGGCGCCGGTGGCGGCCAGGGTGATCAGGTCCGCGAGTACGCCGTAGGTCGCGCGCCGCACGGTGAACGCGTCGAGGCTGGCGCCCAGGCCGGCCTCGCGGCGACGGAAGGTCAGCGCGACCGACTCGCCGGACAGGACCCGCTCGGTCAAGTGCTCGGGGAGCTCGATGCGGCGGCGGTAGTCCTCGAAGGCCGTGCCCTCGGGGTCGTCGTCGGGGTAGACAACCGTCGCACCGCCGTCCGTGAGTCGCGCCGCCAGTTCGCCCTCGATGAAGCCGGCGTCCGCGCCGCTGCGCAGGGCGATCGAGGGCCCCGCGTCGGCGCCGCCAAAGCCGCTGGTGACGGTGCCGATGAACCAGAAGAACAGCGCCGGCATCAGGAAGGTCCACAGCAGGGTCTCCTTCTGACGCAGGTTCAGGCGCAGGTCGTGCCAGGCCACGAGCCAGGCACTGCTCAGGAAACTGCGGCTGGGCATGGGGGCGCTCATCGGGCGGAGAATCCGGGCAGGCGTCGCAGGGCGACGACGAAGAGCAGGGCGCCGACGGCGAGCACGAGGCTGAAGTCGACCAGCAGAGAACCCGCCTCCGCGCTGCCCGCGAGGATCGACTTGAAGCGCACCAGGGCCCAGCCCACCGGCGTGCGCACGCCGATCGCGGCCAGGCCGTCGGGCATGGCCTCGAGCGGGAAGAAGGCGCCGCCGATCATCAGGAGCGGGTACACGAACAGGCTCGCGACGATGGTGCCGGCGCGCTGGGTGCGCGCCATCGACTGGGCCACGAGCAGGAGGGTCACGAAGACCGTGGTCGACGTCGTCAGCCAAGCCAGCGCCAGCAGCTCGCCGGTGAAGTGGACGCTGAAGCCCAGACGCGCCGCCAGCATCCCTCCGGTGGTCAGCGCCGCGAAGAGCGCCCCGTGGGCGAGCAGCTTGCCGCCCAGCCAACCGGCCAGGGGCCGCGGGGCCGCCTGGGCCCGCCGCAGAGTGCCGGACTTCTTCTCGACCCACAGGTCCTCGGACAGGCCCAGGGCCGCGAAGATCAGGGTCATGGCCAGGATCGACGCCATCACCACGCCGCCGGTGTCGAGGGCGGTCGCGCTCGCCTCGCCGCTATCGTCCTTGTCGCCCTCGACCACCACGTCGAGCTCGATCCGCGGCGGGTCGATCCACTCGGCCAGGCGCGCGCCGAGCTCGTTGAACTCGACCGCCACGGCGGCGATGTCCTCGTTCGGATAGACCGACGCGTCCTGTGGCCCGTCGCCGAAGCGCGCCAGGGTCGAGCCCGCCACGCGGTGCACGTAGAAGTGCGCCTCGACCAGCATCGCCAGGGACTCCTCGACGATCTTCGGCAGGACGCGTTGGGAGGGATTGACCACCAACTCGAGCGTCGCCGGCTCCTCCAGCAAGAGCGCCCGGTCGAAGCTCTCGGGGATGATCAAGAGCGCCGTTGCGTCACCGCGGTCCATGCGCCGCCGCGCCTGGTCCTCGTCGGTGACCACCTCGGTCGAGATCGGCATCTTGTCGCCCGCCTGGCCCAGGGCCCCCAGCAGCAGGCTCGACACCAGGCTCTGGTCGCGGTCGAGCACCAGCACCTCGGCCACCGGCGTCGTCGCGTCCTCGCCCGTGCCGCCGAAGGCGAAGCGCAGCACCACCGCGATGCCCAGGGGCACCGCCGCCATCAACAGCAGCGCCAGCGGGTCGCGCAGGCGCCGGCGCAGCTCGTGCGCGGCGACGAGGAGCACGTACACGGTTACTCCCGGTACTCCCGACCGGTCAGCTCGATGAACAGGTTCTCGAGGCTCGGGCGCCGCAGGGTCGTGGCCCGGATCGTGCCGCCGGCGCCCTGCACCACGGCGAACAGCTCGGGCAGGCGCTCGTTGGCGCGCGGCGCGGCCAGGGCTACCAGCTCCGCGTCGGCGCCGACGACCTCGACATCCGCCAGGGACTCCAGGGCCGCGAAGGCCGCGCGCACCGCGTCCCCGTCGAAGGTCCCGTCCAGGTGCAAGAGGTCGCGCTCGCCGACCCGCGCGCGCAGCTCGTCGAGGGTGCCGCTGGCGATCACGCGCCCGTGGTCGACGATCGCGAGGTCGTCGCACAGGGCCTCGGCCTCCTCCATGTAGTGGGTGGTGTAGAGCACCGTCGAGCCCACCGCCGCCTCCTCGCGCACCAGGTCGAGCAGGGCCACGCGGCTCTGGGGATCGATGCCCACGGTGGGCTCGTCGAGCAGCAGCACCCGCGGCCCGTGCACCACGCCGCAGGCGAAGTTGAGCCGCCGCTTCATGCCGCCGGAGTAGCGCGAGACCGGCTCCTTGGCGCGGTCCGCCAGGCCGACGCGCGCGAGGACCTGGGCCACGCGCCGTTCCAACTCCGCCCCGCGCAGGCCCTGGGCCGCGCCGAAGAAGCGCAGGTTCTCGGGCGCGGTCAGCTCCTCGTACAGGGCCAGGTCCTGGGGCACGAGCCCGAGCCCCTCGCGCGCCGAGGCTCCCGCGGTCACGTCGCGCCCGCACAGCCGCGCCGAGCCGCCGTCGGGACGCACCAACCCGCACAGGCTGCCGATGGTGGTCGACTTGCCGGCGCCGTTGGGCCCCAAGAGGCCGAACACTCGGCCCGGCCGGGCGGTGAAGCTGACGTCGTCGACGGCGACGTTGGCGCCGAAGGTCTTTCGCAGGTGCTCGACTTCGATCACGGCAGGTGGCGGTGCGTGGAGGGGGGAGGCGTGGACTTCGGTCGCGAGAGTCCATGACCCGGGGCCCCCGGATCCTCCGCCTTTTCTGGCGGAAATCGCGCGGGGCCCCGCTTCCGCCTCAGGCGCCCGGACGCGCGAGGGGGTCGCCGGCGAGCACGAAGGCCGCCCAGGCGAGGGCCCGCGAGCCGCCCACGATGCGCTCCCGGACCGCGGTGCCGTAGGCCTCGCGCACCGGCTGACCCTGCGCCAATCCGCGGTAGAGGTCGTCCATCAGCTCGGCGGAGTCCGCGTCGATCACCGGCCACAGGCTCGAGACGACCGAGCGCGCGCCAGCGGCCAGGAGCGCAGGCGCAGGCCCGTGCAACTCGTCCGAGCGCGAGCGGCCCATGCGGCCGGTCTCGCAGCCCGACAGGGTCGCGACCTCGCACTCGAGCTCCAGCGGACGCAGGTCGAGAGCGGTCAAGTAGCGGTCGCCCAGGCGCAGGCCGGAGAAGAGCGGGTGGTCCGGCTGGAAAGCGCCGTGGGACGCCAGGTGCAGGGCGCGTAGGCGGCATGGCTTGGCGGTCAGAGCTTCGAGCAGGTCGTCGGGTTCGCGCGGCTCCAGGCGCGCGCCGAGGCTCGCGCTCAGGGCCTCGCGTTCGCGCGCGATGGCCGGCAGGTCGGCCTCGGGCGAAAAGCAGGCGAGCCAATGGCCGTCGACCGCACGCGGCGACCGCAGCCGCGCGAGCTGGCGCAGGCTGCGCGCGTAGGAGACGTCGCAGCCGGCGATCAGCGGTCGACCGTCGAAGGTCGCGGCGTGGATCGGCAGCTCGTGCAGCACGCCGATCGGGACGATCGTCACCGGCCGGCCGTCGAGCGCCTCGGCCGCCGGCTCCAGCAAGAGCTGGCCGATTCGGTCGAGCAGCGCGGCCGCGCTGCGCTCGAGGGCGCGTGCGTGGCGCGCTGCGTACTCCGCACCCAGGCGCAACTTGCCAATCTGAAAGCGCAGGCCTGCGGCCAAGAGCTCCAGGTCGTGCCCGCTGCAATCGAGCTTGCGCGCGCCCAAGTCACCGATCTGCAGCGGGTCGCCGAAGACGACGAAGACGTCGTCGCCGTCGAGCACGTAGTAGAGCAGCGCGTCGCCCTTCGGAACGGCGTCCAGGGGCGCGACCTCGATGCCACGGATGACAGGCTGCGCGGAAGTCGGCTCCGGATCGAGCCCGCGAACCAGCGCCATCAACTCGTCCTGGGCTCGCAGCAACTCCGCGCTCAGGTCCGTCGCTGGACCGCGAGATGGTTCCGCCGAGGCTCCGGTTGAAGCGTCGAGCTGGCGACACAGGAGTGCGTTGAGGCGGGCGCGCGCTGCGCGCAGGGCCGGCGTCGGCGGGAAGCGGCGCGCGTCCGCCTCGTCGAGGCTACGCTGGCGACTGCGGTCGAGCTCTTCGACGGCCTCGCGTGCGTAGCCCGATCCCAGGCGCTCGAGTCGCGTGGCCACGAGGCGCGTGATCGCCGGCTGGCGCTCGCGGAAGAAGGCCAGGCGCGCGTCGCCGATCGAAAGGCGCGCGAAGGCGTCCTCACCGGCCTCGATGGCGTGCTCGAGGGCGACCTCCTGGGCGGGCCCGTCGCCCGCGTGCCGATGCACCTCCGCCAGTGCGGTCCAGGCCTCGATCTCCACCAGACTCTGCAGAGGCAGCCGCCCGCCGCGCCGCTCGAGCAGCGCCTCGAGGGCGCTGCGCGCGTCGTCCAGTTGGCCGATCCCGACCCGCGAGCGCGCTAGGGCCAGCTCCCCCAGGTCGGTCAGGAAGCGATCGCCGCTGGCCGCCAGGTCGTCGCGGGCCTGGACCAGGGCCGCGGCCAGGGCGGGGCTGCGAGCGGTGCCTGCGTGCAGCTCGGCGCGGTGGATTGCGACCAGGGCTCCTAGCACGCGGTTGCCGAGCTGCGCGAACAGGCGCGCGGCGGCGGCGAGGGCGCGCTCGGCCTCGTCGGTCGCGCTCAGACGCGCGTGCGCCACGCCGGCGAAGAGGGTCGAGCGCGCCTGCTCGTAGTCCATCCCCAACTCCTCGAAGCGCAGCGCGGCGGCCTCGGCGCGGTCGCGGGCGTCGCGCCAGGCGTCGAGGCGCAGGTGCAGCTCCGCCAGGTCCATGTCGCACAGCGGCGGCCCGCTGGCCTTGCCGAGCGCCTCGAATTCCGCGCGGCTAGCGCGCAGTCCGGCCTCGGCGCCCGCGAAGTCACCGCGGCGGAAGGCCAGGTAGGCCAAGCCGTAGCGCGCCTCGGCGGCCAAGATCTGGTGATCGTGTTCGGCGAAGACCCGCTCCGCGTCGGCGAAGGAGTGCTGGGCCGCGTCGAAATCGTTGGCGTTGGTCTCGACGTTGCCGAGGTTGATCAGCGCGAAGGCGCGCCCGAGGGCGTCGTCGATGCGCTCGAAGCGGGCGATGGCGCTGCGGTAGCTGTCGCTGGCCTCCATGTAGCGATCGAGGCGAAAGTACACGTTGCCGACATTGCACTCGAGCTGCGCCAAGAGGCGCTCTTCACCCCGCGCCTCGAACACGCGGCGAGCGCGTGCGGCCTCGACCAGGGCCGCGTCGCTGTTGCCGCTCATCTGCAGCACGTCGACCAGGCTGCGACGCACGCGCGCGGCTTCCAGAGCCTCGTCCGCGGCGTCGTAGAGCTCGACGGCCGCGCGGTAGTCGACGATGGCCTCCGCGCTGCGGCCGTTGGCGTGGAAGGCCACGGCGCGTCCACGCAGGCCCAGCACGCGTCGCTCGGGCAACCCGCGCGTCAGGCGCTCGAGCCGCTCTGCCAGCACCAAGGCCGCGGGCGGATCGCGGCGCACGGTGCGGTCGAGCTCGGCCTTGAGCTCGTCGGCGAGGGCCTCGTTCTCACCGTTCTGGCGCGCGAGGAGCGCCTCCCACTGCGCCTGGCTCGGTTCGTCGCTCCCGAGCAGCAGCGCCAGGTACGCGGGCTGCGCGCCCGCGGCTTCCGGCGCTTCGTTCACCGGTTCGGATCCACGTCCGCGAGGACGATCAGGGTCGTGCCGAGCTCGATCGAGAGTTCCATCGGCGCCGCGGGGAGCTGGTCGAAGACGAAGCAGCCCAAGGCATCGAGCGGGGTCCCTGCGACCCGCCCGTCGTCGCCGCGCAGCACCGCGCGCGCCGCGCCCAGCTCGTCGCCGTCGCGGTGCATGAGCTGGCCGATCAGCGCACCGGACTCATCCAGGGCCAGGTCGACGTCGTAGTCGTCCACCGTGTACAGCGCTTGGTAGGGGCGCAGTCCGGCGACCTGTTGGCGCAGGGCGAGCTGCGGATCGGCGATCGGCGGAACCAACTTGCCGACTAGGGTGCGCCAGCCGCCGCGGCCGCGTTCGTCGGCGAGCAGGGCCTTGGCGCGATCGAGGCTGGCGCGGGGCAGGGGCTCGAGCCGCGCCTGGGCCGCGGCGGCCAATACCTGGCGCACGTGCGCGAGCCGCCGGTCGAACTCCAGCGGAGCTTCGCGCCGCAGGGTCTCGAGCGCCGCACTCGTCGGCTCGCCCTCCAGGTGCGCGATCAGATCCCCGTAGAGGTTCAGCCGCGAGTCGTCCGGTTCAGCGTCGGTGTTCATGCCTGGCTCCAGCGGGATTGAGCGGCGGAGGCCGTGTTCGATACGTGCAAGCTTCCGAATTCCGTCAGAAGGAGTCGTCGTCGAACCCCCGACGTTCGAGCGCCAGGGCCAGGCGCGCGAGGCAACGCTGGCGGGTCGGACCGATCGAGCCGGCCGGGATGCCGAGTCGGCTGGCGATCTCCTCGTAGGAGGGGGTAGCCGGATCCAGGAACAGGGTCGTCAGCAGGGCTCGGCAGCGACCGTCGAGTCGGGCGACCTCGTCGCGAACCAGTTGCACCTGCTCGAGCCGCGCCGGCAACTCGTCGGCCGCCGCCGCGGTCGTGGGCAGCCCGAGGTCGGCCCGGCGGCCCTGGCCGACCTCGTGCTCGCGAGCCTTGAGCGAGCCCATGCGCCAAGCCTCGCGCGTGGCGGTCGTGATCACCCAGGCCGGAATCGAGCGCGGCTCGCGGATGTGCGAGGCGTGGCGCAGGAGCACGGTCCAGGTGGACTGCTCGGCGTCGTCGACGGCGTCCCCACGGAGTCCCGCGCGCCTCGCCGCGGCGCGCACGATCGGCCCGAAGCGCACGACGAAGCGCTCCCAGGCGTCGATCCGGCCGTCGCGCACGCCGGCGAAGAGCTGGTCGTCCTCCCCGGCCGGCGGGTCCGCGCCCGGACGGGCGCCGGACTCAGTCGTGGTGGAGGAGCTTGACACCGGCTTGGGCGATGTCGATGCGGCCGGACCCGAGTTGGTCGTTGTGCAGCGGATTGGTCGACTCGAGGGAATGCGCGGCGTCCGCCAGGGCGTCGGTGTTCGCTTCGGGCTCGTGGGCCTTCGAGCTCCACGAGTGCAGGCGCGACACGCCGCCGCTCACGATCGCGGTCGACATCGACGTCCCGCTCCACAGGGCGTACTGGTTGCCCGGCATGGCGCTGTAGACGTCGACGCCCGGCGCGCAGACGTCGACTTCCTTGCCGAAGGCCGAGAAGGGCGCCACGACGTCATCGACCCCGACGGCGGCGACCGCGATCACTTCGTGGTAGGCCGCCGGGTAGACCACGCCGAGCGAGCCCGTGTTGCCCGCGGCCGCGACGATCGCGATGTGGCATTCGTCGTGGGCGAACTCGATCGCCTCCTCCACGGCGGCGGAGGGCTCCGCGAGGCTGAGCGAGAGGTTGATCACCTCGGCCCCGTCGATGGCGGCGCGGTAGATCGCCCGCGCGACGTCGTAGGAGGTGCCCACGCCGTCGGCGTCGAGCACGCGATAGGGGATCAGTCGGGCCATGGGGTCCACGAGCACGATCAAGCCGGCCATGTGGGTCCCGTGGCCGTGGGCCTCGTCGACCTGCCCGTCGCCGTCGTCGTCGATCCCGTTGGCGAGGTCGGCCGCCACCGGCTGGCCGAGCACGAAGTCGAAACCGGGCGCGTGGATGTTGCCCGCGAGCAGGGGGTGGGCGAGGTCGATGCCGGTGTCGATCACCGCGACGATCGTCGGCGAGCCGGCCTGGGGCGCGGTCGAACCGTTCAGCGCGATGGCCGGCACCGCGGCCTGGTCGGTGTACTCGGGGCCCGTGGGCGTGGCGTCGAAGAAGGCCGCCGTGCACTGCTGGGGCCCGGTCACCGCCTTGCCGCCGCAGCCCTCCGGCGGGCCGGCGGCGGTGTTGCCCTCGACGAAGATCACGCCGGGCACGTCCGTGAGGAAAGCGTGGGCCGTGTCGACGCCCTGGCCCTGTGGCAGTTGGAGCAGCGCCACCAGACCCGGGCCGCCCGCGCTGAGGGGCGCCAGGGGGTCACCGAACTGGTCGATCAGGATCCCGCCAACCTGGGCCGCGACGTCGGCCGGAGCCACGCCCGGAGCGAGCCCGACCAGGACCTGGTTCAGGACGATGGGCGCGATGGGGGCGACGGACGCACCGGCCACGGCGGCGGAGGCTCCGCGCTGGGCCTTGGGGGCCTCGAGCTGGGCGGTCGCGGCGCTGGCGCTGGCCAGGACCGCGGTCAGGCCCAGCAGCGTATGGGGGAGAAGCTTCATCGAAGGGTCTGTCGGAGGGACAGCGGACCCCCCCTGGGGCTTGGGAGGGGCGAGGGCCGTCGAGCGTACAGCTTCCTACCGATTCGACCGGGTCGGGTCGCCTGGAGCGCCGATCGCGCGGTTCGGGATGCGTAGGATTGGGCTCGACGGAGATTGGAGATCCAGGGGTCTCCTTTTGACTCGCCCAGCCGCCGCGACGGACCCCAGAATCCGGAACAATGTCCCGCCCCGAATCCCGACCCGTCCGCGACTACCTGCTCGACCTCCAGGACCGCATCTGCGCCGGCATCGAGGCCCAGGACGGCGCCGCGACCTTCTCGCGCGAGGTGCTCGAGGGCGAGCGCGGCGGCCTGGCCCGGCCGCGGGTCCTCGAGGGTGGTGAGGTGGTCGAGAAGGCCGCGGTCAACTTCAGCCACACCCGGGGCGACTCCCTGCCGGCGGCGGCGACCGCCCGGCGGCCCGAGCTGGCGGGCCGAGCCTTCGAGGCGGTCTCGGTCTCGCTGATCGTCCACCCGCGCAACCCCTTCGCGCCCACGAGCCACGCCAACGTGCGCTTCTTCATCGCCGAGAAGGAGGGCCAGGAGCCGGTCTGGTGGTTCGGGGGCGGCTTCGACCTGACGCCCTACTACGGCTACGACGAGGACTGCGTGCACTGGCACGCCGAGGCCAAGTCGGCCTGCGACGCGGTGGATCCGGGCCTCTACCCCCGCTTCAAGGCCGCCTGCGACGAGTACTTCGTCAACACCCACCGCCGCATCGGCGATCGCGGCGAGCCCCGGGGGATCGGCGGCGTCTTCTACGACGACTTCTCGGAGCTCGGCTTCGAGCGCTGCTTCCAGCTCCACCGCAGCGTCGGCGACCACTACATCAGCGCCTACCTGCCGATCCTCGAGCGTCGCAAGGACACCCCCTGGGGCGAGGCCGAACGGGATTGGCAACTGCACCGCCGCGGGCGCTACGTGGAGTTCAACCTGGTCCACGACCGCGGCACCAAGTTCGGCCTGCAGTCGGGGGGGCGGATCGAGTCGATCCTGGCCTCCCTGCCGTCCGAGGTGCGTTGGTCCTACAACTACGCCCCCCAGCCCGGGACCCCCGAGGCGGCGCTGCTGGAGCGCTACCTCGTCCCCCGCGATTGGCTGGCCGGCGAGTAGTCGGGCGGCGGGCGCGGCGGGCCGCTATCCTGGTCGCCCTCTTCCGCCGATCGGACCCTCACGGGCGGGGTAGGTTCACCGTAGAAGGCCTTCGATCCCCTCCCGCCGCACCCCCTCCGCTCCCCCTGCGATGCGCCATCGTCGACCCGTCCTCGCTGCCTCCGCCCTCCTCGCCGCCGCCGCCCTCACGAGCTGCGGCCAGGAATCCAAACAGCCCGGACTGATCCTGTCCAAGTCGGTCTTCGCCGGGGGCTCCACGCCCCAGCCGGCGACGATGATGCTGCTGCGTCCGCCCACGGATCCCGAGGGAGCGTGGACTTCGGAGGAGATCATCACCAAGCCGAACAGCCTCACCGTTCAGCCCGGCACAGCGCCGAACGGCGACTCGGTCTTCCGCCTGATGCAGGGCGGCGAGCCCACGGGCGGCGTGGTGCGGCTCGAACCCACGGACGGCGCCTGGGGGCCGGTGGCGGCCGACGACATCGCCGTGGACTCGGTCGACTGGCAGATGCGGGGCGACAAGCCGAACACCAAGGACTACGAGATGGCCGGGGGCAACGTGTTCCACAAGGCCCTGTGGTGGGAGCCGCTCTACGGTGAGCCGGGCATCCTGACCATCTCCGCCAACATGCCCTTCCTGCAGATCTGGCGCAGCAAGGGCGGTGCTTGGACGCCTGAGCTCCTGTGGACCGCCAACGTCGGCGGGCGCGAGCAGCGCTTCCGCGACATCGAGATCGGCGACCTGGACGGGGACGGCCAGGACGAGCTGGCGATCGTGACCCACGACCGTGGCGCGGTGTACGTGCTGGATCAGACCCCGACCGGCCTCGAGGCCCAGAAACTGCACGAGACCGAAGAGCGCATCTTCGTGCACGAGGTCGAGCTGGGCGACGTGGACGGGGACGGCGTGCCGGAGATGTTCGTGACGCCGTCGGAGCCCAACCGCCTGGACGGCAACCACCAGGCGGGCTGGGTCGATATGTACCGCTACTCCGCACAGAGCGGCCAGTACGAGCGCTCGGTCGTGGTCCACATGCCCGCGAGCCACGCCAAGGAGATCCTGGCCTACGACTACGACGAGGACGGCAAGGTCGAGCTCTACGTCGCGGTGGAGACCGAGACCGACCAGAGCGTGTCGGCCGCCGAGGGCGACCCGGTGGAGATCCAGTCGTTCACCTGGGATGCGGCCAAGGGCGCGATGGTCGCGGGTCCGTCGATCGAGATCGAGGGCTGCATGTGCCGCTTCCTGTGCGGCGGCGACACCGACGGCGACGGCACCAACGAGTTGATCGCCTCGACCAACAACGGCGGGATCTACAAGCTCGAGCGCAAGGGTGGCGCCTGGGAGAGCGACCGCATCGTCGCGCCCTACGCCTCGGGCGGCTTCGAGCACGCCACGATCCTGATCGACCTCGACGGCAACGGCACCGACGAGGTCATCGTGGCCAACGACAACAAGGACCAGGTCCTGTGCGTGCGCTTCGATGCCGAGGGCGGGCGCTACAAGCGCGACAAGATCTACGACCTGTCGGGCGTGAACTACATGGCCTGGAACATCATGGAGCTGCCGGCGGGGCACTGATCCGCCCGGGGCGCGTGGCGACCCGAGCCAGGCGCTACGCTTCCGTTCCATGATCCAGGCCAGCACTCCGCGCCTGCGTGCGTACTCGGCGGGCCAGCTCGAGCAGATCCCCCAACTGGCCGGGATCGGCCACGAGCAGCGCTTCGAGATGCGCGTCGTGGCGAGCGTGCTGCCCTTCCGGGTCAACGACTACGTCTGCCGCGAGCTGATCGACTGGGATCGGGTCCCCGAGGACCCGATCTTCCAGTTGGTCTTCCCCCAGCGGGGGATGCTCGCGGCAGAAGAGTTCGAGCGCATGGCGGCCCTGCACCGCCGCGGGGCCGAGCGCGGCGAGATCGACGCTCTGGCGCGCGAGATCCGCGCCGGCCTCAACCCGCACCCGGCGGGCCAACAGGCCTTGAACGTGCCAGTCTTCGACGGCGACCGCCTGACCGGTCTGCAGCACAAGTACCGCGAGACGGTGCTGTTCTTCCCCAGCCAGGGCCAGACCTGCCACAGCTTCTGCACCTTCTGCTTCCGCTGGGCGCAGTTCATCGGCGACCGCGAGCTCAAGTTCGCCGAGCGCGACGCCACCCGCCTGCACGCCTACCTGGCCGACCACCGCGAGGTCAGCGACGTGCTCGTGACCGGCGGCGATCCGATGGTGATGCGTACCAAGGTGCTGCGCGGCTACCTCGAGGCGCTGCTCGCGCCCGAGTTCGACCACGTGCGCACGATCCGCATCGGCTCCAAGGCGCTCACCTTCTGGCCCCAACGCTTCGTCTCCGACGAGGACGCCGACGACCTTGCGGCCCTGTTCGAGCGCCTGGTGCGCGGCGGCAAGCACGTGGCCTTCATGGCCCACCTGGAGCACTGGCGCGAGCTCGAGACGGACGTCGCCGTGCGCGCGGTTCGTCGCCTGCGCGACTGCGGCGTCGCGATCCGCAGCCAGGCGCCGGTGTTGCGCCACGTCAACGACTGCGCCGACACCTGGGCCCGCACCTGGCGCGAGCAGGTGCAGCTGGGGATAGTTCCCTACTACATGTTCGTCGAGCGCGACACGGGGGCCCGCGGCTACTTCGAGCTACCCCTGGCCCGCGCCCACGAGATCTATCGGGACGCGATCAAGCAGGTCTCCGGCCTCGCGCGCACCGCGCGCGGCCCGTCCATGAGCTGCGGCCCCGGCAAGGTCGAGATCCAGGGCGTGGCCGAGGTGGCCGGGGAAGAGGTCTTCGTCCTGCGCTTCATCCAGGCCCGCGATCCCGCGTGGACCAACCGGCCGTTCTTCGCCAAGTTCGACCCGCGTGCCACCTGGTTCGACGAGCTCGTGCCCGCATTCGGCGAGCGCGAGTTCTTCTTCGAGTCGCAGTTGCGCGAGATCGAGACCGTGGGCGTGCGTCGGTCGGAGCCCGCGCGGGGGCATGCCCACGCCCGGTCGCACTAGGCGTTCGTACGGTGCCAGGCACAAAACCGCCGCCTAGATGCGTGGGTGAACAGGCGCCGAAGGCGCCTGTTCACCCACGCATCTAGGCGGCGGTTTTGTGCCTGGCACCGTACGAACGCCTAACGCGAGCACCGTCGACGCTGCACTCGAACTTGCCTCCCGCCTTTACACTGGGCGGCCACGCCTTTTCCCGAGCAATCGAAGACCTTGGAGGTCGAGATGAGACCGTCGCCTTGTTCACTCGCCTGTTGCCTGCTCTCGCTGGTCGCCCACGGTCAAGGTGAAGCCACCAGCTCCAGCCCCAACGACGACGCCAAGCCGGGCCTGATCCTGGCCATCTCCGTCTTCGCGGCGGGTTCCGCGCCCCAGCCGGCGACGATGTTGCTGCTGCGTCCGTCCGCCGAACCGGACGGCCCGTGGACCTCGGAGGAGATCGTCACGGAGCCCTCGAGCCTGACGGTCCAACCGGGCACCGCGCCCGGTGGAGAGACGGTCTTCCGCGTGGCGCAGGCGGGTGAGCCCATCGGCGCTGTCGTGCGTCTCGAACCCTCGGACGGTGTCTGGGCGCCTGTGGCCGCGGACGACATCGCGGTGGACTCGGTCCAGTGGCAGGTGCGCGGCGACAAGGAGTTCACGAAGAACTACGAGATGGCCGGTGGCAACGTGTTCCACAAGGCCCTGTGGTGGGAGCCGCTCTACGGCGAGCCGGGCATCCTGACCATCTCGGCCAACATGCCCTTCCTGCAGATCTGGCGCAGTGAGGACGGCACCTGGACCCCCGAGCTCCTGTGGACCGCCAACGTCGGTGGGCGTGAGCAGCGCTTCCGTGACATCGAGATTGGCGACCTGGACGGCGATGGTGTGGACGAGCTGGCGATCGTGACCCACGACCGCGGCGGCGTGTACGTGCTCGAGCAGACCCCGTCCGGGCTCGAAGCCCTGCGGCTGCACGAGACCCGTGAGCGCATCTTCGTGCACGAGGTCGAGCTCGGCGACGTGGACGGCGACGGCGTGCCGGAGCTGTTCACCACCCCCTCGGAGCCCAACCGTCTGGACGGCGAGCAACCGGCCGGCTGGATCGACATGTACCGCTACGTACCCGAGCGCGGTCAATACGTGCGCTCGGTCATCGCGCACCTGCCGACGAGCCGCGCGAGGGAGATCCTGGCCTTCGACTACGACCAGGACGGCGCGGTCGAGCTCTACGCCGCCGTGGAGAGCGAAACCAGCTTCGGAGCCTCGGCCGCCCGCAGCGAGCCCGTGGAGGTTCAGTCGTTCGTCTGGGACGCGGCTGCGAGCGCGATGGTGGCGGGTCCGTCGGTCGCAATCGAGGGCTCCATGTGCCGATTCCTGTGCGGCGGCGACACCGATGGTGACGGCAGCAATGAGCTGATCGCGTCGACGAACAACGGTGGCATCTACCGACTGACGCTGGACGGCGGACAGTGGATCGACGAGCGCATCGTGCCGCCTTTCGCAACGGGCGGCTTCGAGCACGCCACGGCCCTGCTCGACTTCGACGGCGACGGCGCCGACGACCTGTTCGTCGCCAACGACAACAAAGACCAGGTCATGCGCGTTCAGTACGATCCCGAGTCTGGCCGCTATCGGCGCATTCGGGTCCAGGACCTGTCCGGCGTGAACTACATGGCGTGGAGCGTCGTGGAGCTCCCCGCGGGTCGTTGACCAGAGCGGCGGGCGAGCCCGGCGGCGCGGCTGCCAGGGATCCGGCCCGAGGGGGCCACACCTGGATGGCGCACCACCAGGGGCATCGCCCCTCTCCCCGCGAGACCTACCAGCCCAGCACGCGCGCGAAGATCAGCGGCGCCACGATCGTGGCGTCGCTTTCGATCACGAACTTGGGCGTGTCGATCGCGAGCTTGCCCCAACTGATCTTCTCGTTCGGCACCGCGCCCGAGTAGCTGCCGTAGCTCGTGGTGGAATCGCTGATCTGACAGAAGTAGCCCCAGTAGGGCACCTCGTCGCCCATGTCCTGGTGGATTAGCGGCACGACGCAGATCGGGAAGTCACCGGCGATGCCGCCGGCGATCTGGAAGAAGCCGATGCCGGGGTTCGACTTGTCGGCCATCGCCGGGCGCGACTCCTCGCGGTACCACTCGATCAGGCGGCCCATGTACTCGGGGCCGCTCTTGACCGTGGAGAACTTCGCCAGGTGGCCCTGCACCACGTGGGACACGAAGATGTTGCCCAGGGTCGAGTCCTCCCAACCGGGCACGAAGATCGGCAGGTCGCGCTCGCAGGCGGCCAGGAGCCAGGAGTCCTTGGGGTCGATGTGGTAGTCGTCGGCGGTCAGCTTCTCGCGCAGGAGCTGGTACATGAACTCGTGCGGGAAGTAGCGCTCGCCGGCGTCGTCCGCGCGCTTCCACAGGGCCAGGATGTGCTCCTCGATGGCGCGGAAGGCCTGCTCCTCGGGGATACAGGTGTCGGTCACGCGGTTGAGGCCGGAGTCCTCGAGCTTCTTCTCGTCCTCGGGGCCCAGGTCGCGGTAGTTCGGGATCCGCACGTAGTGGTCGTGCGCCACGAGGTTGAACACGTCCTCCTCGAGGTTCGCGCCGGTGCACGTGATCGCGTCGACCTTGCCGGCGCGGATCATCTCGGCCAGGGACAGGCCCAGCTCGGCGGTGCTCATCGCGCCCGCGACGGTGACCATCATCTTTCCGCCGCGCTCGAGGTGACTGACGTAGCCGTCGGCCGCGTCGATCAGGGTGGCGGCGTTGAAGTGGCGGTAGTGGTGCCGGATGAAGTCGGAGACGGGGGTGCTCATCGCGAGGGGCTCTGGGGGGCCGGGGCGGGTTCAGGGGGGCGCTCACGATAGGGCCAGGCCCGGGCGCTGTGAATCCGTGGGACGTACGCTGGCGGGATCATTCGTCCCAGCGGCCCACCCGGTCGCCGGCCGCGCCGGCGACCGGGTGGGCCGCTGGGACGAATGATCCCGCCAGCGTACGTCCCACGAACTTCGGAATGACCGAGACGTGGGCCTGGGCTCGCTGATGCCTGGTTCGGACCCGAAGCGC
This sequence comes from Engelhardtia mirabilis, assembly GCF_007748095.1. Lineage (NCBI taxonomy): Bacteria > Pseudomonadati > Planctomycetota > Planctomycetia > Engelhardtia > Engelhardtia mirabilis. The sequence continues at coordinate 6,053,160 of NZ_CP036287.1, read as the reverse complement.
GGGTCCCTCGAACCACCCTCCAAGGCATCCGATGCGCTCGCTCACCCTTGCGGCCAGCCTCCTGCTGACGCCCCTCGCCGCGGCACAGTCCGTGCACCACTACCTGACACCCCCGTCGCCCTCCGACTCCACCGACGAGGGCCTGGGCACGGCCGTCGCCGGCCTGGAGGACGTGGACGGCGACGGCGTCCCGGACTTCGCCGTCGCGAGTCCGCGCCCTGTGCAGGGCGACCCCTGCGTGCGCGTCTACTCCGGCGCCGATCGCAGGACCCTGGTCTCCTTCGACCTGGGCCAGGTCGACGGGACCGGCGTCTGCATGGACGAGCTCTATGACATCGACGGCGACGGGATCAGCGAGCTGCTGGTCGGCCTGCCCCTGGCCGACGGCGGCAACGGGCGGGTGCTGCTCTTCTCCCTGCGGACGGGCGAGCTGCTGCGGACCCACACGGGGGCCGGCGGCGAGCGCCTGGGCACCTCGGTCGCGGGCTTCAACGACGTGAACTTCGACGGCAAGGCCGATTACGCCATCGGAGCGCCGCGCAACGGCCCCCACGACCACGGCGCCGTGTTCGTCTACTCCGGTGACGACGCATGGCTGATCGACACCCAGCTCGGCACCGCCAGCGCCCAGGGCCTGGGGCACGACGTGGACTACGTCGGCGACTTCGACGGCAACCTGCTGGTCGACCTGGTGGCCAGCGGGATCGGCACGTCGACGGCCCAGGGCGCGGTGGTCGTCTTCACGCCCGTCACGTCGGAGCTCCTGCTCGACTTCCCCAGCTCCATCGAGAGCTGGGGCACGACGGTGGTGGGGCTGGGCGACATCGCTGGCGACGGCCGGGCCGACTTCGCGGTCGGCGCGCCGCTGTACGACGCCGTCAACCCGGCGACCGGGGCGACGGTGGTCAACTCCGGTCTGGTGTACCTGGTGGCGGGCGGCACCAGTGGTGGCTCTTGGACGGTGACCGGGGGGCTGCTCGAGCACCTGGGCTCGGACCTGGCCCGCACCTGGCTGCCCGGTGGCCCCAACTGGATCGTCGCGGCGGCGGACGACTCCGTGAAGCTCCTGGCCGGCGACGACGGTCACGTCCTGGATGAGTGGACCCCCGCGTCGATCGACCTCTTGGAGCTGGGCAAGAACAAGGTCCGCGTGGACGGGCTCGGCGACCTGGACAGCGACGGTCTGCCGGAGATCCTCGTGGGCGCGCCCCTGGCCGACAGCTCCGGGACCGACACCGGTCTCGCGGTGGTCTACCGGGGCAGCGGCGCCAAGCTGCTCGATGTCGCCCCGCGCAGGGAGCAGGCGGTCGAGTCGAGCGTGGCGCTCTTGGGGGACGTGGACGGCGACGGCCTGGCGGAGACCGCCGTGGGCATGCCCCACGATGACAGCGGCGCCTACGACGGCGGCTCGGTAAGCGTGCGCTCGGGAGCCGACGGCAGCGAGCTGTGGCGTCTCGAAGGCCCCACCGGCGCCCAACTCGGCTTCGCCCTGGCGAGCCTGCCGGACCTCGACGGCGACGGCGTGGCCGACCTGGCCATCGGCCAGCCCTGGGCCTACTCGGGGACCTTCCAGACCGGGATCGACCGCACGGGCTCCGTGCGGGTCGTGTCCGGGGCCGACGGCACCGGCATCGTCACGATCGGCGGCCAGGCCGCCGGCGAGCGCTTCGGCGCGGCGCTGACGACCATCCTCGACCAGACCGGCGACGGTCGCGAAGACCTGGTCGTGGGCGCGCCGGACTTCCACAAGGGCGCGCAGGTCGGCAACCACGGCCGCGTCGCCGTGCACGCGAGCTCCGCCGGCTCCCAGCTGGCCTCGATCGACGGACCCGCGGCCGGCGCGCGCTTCGGCACCGCCGTCGCCGCCCTGGACGCCGGCCCGTCGACGGTGGATCCGATCCTGGCGATCACGTCACAGGGCTCGGCCCGGGTCACGGTGCGGTACCTGGGCAGCGGCCAGGTCCTCTGGGAAGCGCTCGGCTCCAGCGAGGTGGGGACCGCCCTCGCCGCAGTGCCGGACCGTGACGGCGACGGGATGGAGGACCTGTTGATCGGCGACCCCGGCGGCGCCGCCGGGGCGGGCGAGGTGCGGTTCAACTCGACCCTCACGATCGCGAACCTCGGCTACTGGGTCGGCAGCTATGTCGGCGAGCACCTGGGCGCCGCGGTCGCCGTCGTCGGTGACGTGGATCTCGACGGCGTGGTCGACCTCGCCGCCGGAGCGCCCGGCTTCGACGACTTCTCGGTCTTCCCCCCCGTCGTCAACCTCGGGCGCGTCTCGATCCTCTCCGGTCAGGCTCCCCACGCGGAGCTGCGCCGCTGGACGGGCGTCAGCCAGAGCGAGGCGCTCGGCTCCGCTATCGCCGCGGGCGCGGACATCGACGCCGACGGCCTGGGCGACCTGGCGGCGACGGCGCCCGGTTGGCTCTCGGGGCGCGGCCGCGCTTGGACCCTCGATCCGCGGGCGGTTTCGACCTGGGACTTCGGCTCCGGCACCGAGGGCTGCGGTGGTCCCCAGCGGTTGATCGCCGTCGCGCCGCCCGTGCTCGGCAGCGTGCTCGAGTTGCGCGCCGACGGCGGGCCCGCGGGGACCCTGGTCTACCTGGCGCTCTCGCTCGGAGCCGACGTGCCCGGGACCGACTGGGGCCTGGGCTTCCTGGTCCACTGGGACCTGGGCCTGCAGTTCCTCTTGACCAGCGGCGTCACCGACGGCGCGGGGAGGCTCACCTTCCCCACCCCGGTCCCCGCCGCCCCGGTCCTCGCGGGTCTCGACGTCTACGCCCAGACCGTGTTCTCGCAGGTGCCCGCGCCCTGCCCGCAGTTGCCGCAGAACCTCTCGGCCAGCCCCGGCCTGCACCTGCGACTCTTGCCCTGATGCTGGAGCCGACTTCAGGGGGCCTCGGTCGCGAGCTCCTGCGCCAACTGCGCCAGCGCCCGGTGCAGGAGGTTGCGGACCGAGGCCTCGCTGCGGTCCATCTCGCGCGCCACTTCCTCGCGCCGCAGGCCGACGATCCGCGAGAGCAGGATCACCTCGCGGTAGTCGTCGTTCAGGGTCAGGAACGCGCGTTCGATGCGCGCGAGCTCCTCGGCGGTGGTGGCGACACCGGAGGGGCTGGCGAAGCGGCGGTAGACGTCCAGCAGGCCCGACTCCTGCGCGACCTCTTCGCGCGCCGCCTCGCGGCGCTGGGCCCGGTGGAACTCGTCGCGGTTGACGATCTTCCGCAGGGTCGCGGTGTAGAGCCAGGCCCGGAAGGCACCCTCGCCGGCGTGGCGGAACTGATCGGCGCGCAGCAGCACCTCGCGACAGACGGACTGGATCAGGTCGGACTCGCCCTCGCGGTCGCGCAGGGCGGGTCCCATCCGCAGGCGCACGTAGGCGCGCAGGTCCGGGAGGTGGCGCACGAGCAGCAGCTCGAGGGCTGCTCGATCACCGCGCACCGCGGCGGCGGTCAGGTCTTCGATACTGTCTTGATCCAAGGGAACGGCTCGCGTCGGACCATCCTAGGGAGAAGTGCGATTCATGGCTGATCGATCGAAGCCCGGCCTCGACCGCGTCTCGGAACTCATGCTGGAGTGCCTAGAGCTGCTCGAGAGCGGCGCCCCTGGCGGCCTCGAGGCCTTCCTTGCCGCCCACCCCGAGCAGGCGCCGGAGCTGCGCCGCCGCATCGAGCCCCTGGCCCGCGCGGGCCTGCTCACGGAAGTCGAGCCGGACGTGCCCGAGCGGCTGGGTGACTTCCGGATCCTCGACACCCTCGGGGGCGGGGGCATGGGGATCGTCTACCGCGCCCGCCAGGAGTCGCTCGACCGCGAGGTGGCGCTCAAGTTGATCCGCCCCGACCAGCTGGCCTTCCCCGAGGCCCGCGCCAGGTTCCGCCGCGAGGTCGAGGTCGTGGCCAAGCTCCAACACCCCGGGATCGTGCCCGTCTACGCGTTCGGCGAAGAGCGCGGCACGCCCTACCTGGCCATGGAGCGGGTGATCGGCCTGACCCTGGCCGAGGTGTTGGCGGAGCTCGCGGGCCGGGACCCTGCCCGGCTCGAGGCCGCCGACCTGGCCTCTGCCCTGCGCGCCGCGCTCGATCGACGCGGCCACGGGGCAGTGGAGGTCGCCGCGTCACCGTTCTTCACGGGGACCTGGGCCGCCGCCTGCGCGCGCATCGTCGCCGAGGTCGCCCGCGCTGTGGAACACGCCCACAAGAGCGGCGTGCTGCACCGGGACCTCAAGCCCTCCAACATCCTCTTGACGGCCGACGGCCGCGCGCTGCTGTTCGACTTCGGCCTCTCGAGCTCGGACTGGGTCGACGACCTGACGCGCTCGGGATCGATCCTGGGCTCGCTGCCCTACATGGCGCCCGAGCAGGTCTCGGGTGGCGTCGCGGACCGACGCTCGGACGTCTACGGCTTGGGGGTCACGCTCTACGAGCTGCTCTGCCTGCGCGCGCCCTTCGAGGGCGGGCGTGCGGTCGAGCTGCGCGAACGCATCCTGGCCGGCGACCGGGCGCCCGTGCGCGCGGTGAACTCCAGCGTGCCGCGGGACATCGATGTCGTGTGCCAGGTCGCCATGGACGGCGACCCCGCGCGGCGCTACCAGAGTGCCCAGGCCCTGGCGGCGGACCTGGAGAACTTCCTGGGGCGGCGTCCGATCACCGTCCGCCCCGCGGGGCCCGGGTTGCGACTGCGGCGCTGGGCCCAGCGCAATCCGGCGCGCGCGGTCGCAGCAGTCCTGGCCGTGCTGCTCATCGTCGGCGTGCCGACTGGCTTCGCGATCCAGCGCGGCATCGCGAACGAGCGGCTCGGGCTGCTCTACTCCCGCGCCGAGGAGCAGCGCCTGCGCGCCGAAGCGAACCTCGACCAGGCCGTGGAGGCCATCGTCGAGCTGGTGCGCGAGGTGGGTCACGAGTCTCTGGACGGCGTGCCCGGGGTCGAGCGCGTCCGGGAGCAGATCCTGGCCGATGCCCAGGCGCGCCTCGAGGCGCTGATGCCGCAGCTCTCGGAGGACTCCGCGGCCCTGGCGAATCGCGCACGACTGGCGCGCGAGCTGGGCGAGGTGGTCGTGATCCTCGGGCGACCGCAGGACGCCCTGGTGCACTTCGATCGGTCGATCGAGGCCTACCAGGCTCTGGGAGAGCGCGGGGGGAGCACGAGCGTCGATTGGGACCTGGGCGTGGCGCTGAACAGTCGCGCGGCCCAGCTCGCGTTGCTCGGGCGGAACGCGGAGATGGACGAGGACTTGGCTCGCTCGATCGAACTGCTGCGTCGTGCGCGGAGCGCGGAGCCGCAGAACACGGAGCTCAGCTCCGACCTGGCCCTGGTCCTACGCCACCGCGGCGGACGCTACCTGGGACGGGGAGAGGTCGAGCTGGCGCGGCCACTCCTGGAAGAGTCGCTGGGCTTGCTCGACGACCTGCTGGCGGAATCGCCGGGCGACTGGCAGCTGGGCCGCGACGTGTCCTATGTGCTCAGCGACCTGCAGTCGCTCGAAACTCGCTTCGGCGACGCCGAGCGGGGGGCGCGGCTCGAGGTGCGGGTGCGGGCCCTGTTCGAGCAGCAGGTCGCGCAGCGTCCCGAGGAGCCCGAGCCGCGACGCGCTCTGATCGGGTTGCTCGTGGCGACCAGCGGCCAGCCGCAGTCGTTCGAGGACGTGGCCGGCTGCGTGGCCGATGCGCGGCGGGGATTGGAGTTGACCGAGCAGTTCCTGGCCGAGCGCCCCTACGACGCGCGGGTCCGCACCAGCAAGTTGCTGCTGACCATGAACCTGGGCCTGATGCTGTCCTACCTGGGGCGCGAGGACGAGGCGCTGCAAGCACAGCTCGACGCGATCGTCCTGGCTCGCGCTGCCCACGCGAGTTCCGGCACGCTGGACGACTTGGACACCCTCGGTCGGGCGCTCGGGATGCACTCGAGTCAGCTGATGGGCATGGGGCGCTCGGCCGAGGCAGCCGCGGCCTTGGCGGAGAGCCTGGAGTGTTGGGATCTGATCCTGGCGAGCGATCCCGACAACGCGATGGCGCGCTACGTGCGTGGGCGGGCGACGCTCGACCTGGCGGACTGTCGCCTGATGGGCCGCGAGGAGGTCAACTTGGCGCAGGTCGAGGGCGAAGCCCGCGAGTACCTCGGCGGCGACGCGAGCGTCGACTACGAGTTGGCGAGTCTGCACTGCACCCGCTTGCGGGTGAGCGCCGGTGAAGTCCTCCCGGCCGACCTGGATCGGGCCTTCGAGCACTTGGATGCAGCGATCCGAGCCGGCTACGTCTTGGGTGAGTCGATGGACGAGGCTACCGAGCTCGCGGAGATGCGGGACGATCCGCGTTGGGCCGAGCTCGCGGCCCGGAGCTCCGACGGGTAGAGGGACGTCCCACTACCCGGGCAGGAACTCCGCCGCGCGTCGGTCGCGGGGGGCGAGCGCCGCGCGTGCCAAGGCGGCGTTGATCGGGGCCTCGAGGCCGTGCTCGCCGGCGATGCGCGCGATGGCGCCTTCGATCCAAGGGGATTCGAGCGGCAGACCTCGAGCGCGGCTCTGCCAGGTCGAACCGCCTTCCCGCGCCACGCCGCCGATGGGCGCTTCACCCACGCAGGCGCAGCGCTCGAGCAGCTCCTCCACGGGTACGTGTTCGAGCCCGGCGTCGGCCAGGACGTGCGTGCCCTCCGCCCGTGCTGCCGCGGCCACCGCGAGCCAGTCGTCGGTGACGAGAGCCTGGGCCGCGGCGCCCAGGTTGGTCAGCAGCTTGGCGCGCTTCCATCGCAGGATCTCGTCGCGCCGCAGGGCCTCGAAGCCGGCGCGCCGGAACAGGGTGCAGATCTCGTCCGCAACACCCGCGCTTCCGCGCACAGCGCCCGTGTCGAGCACGCCGCGCGCGCCGGCGCTGTGCAGGCGTACTTCGCCGGGCATCAAGTGGGTCGCCGGCAGCCAGACCAGGGTCGCAAGCACCGTCTCGAAGCGCTCCGCGGCCCAGACCTCGCCGTCGATGCCGTTGACGGCGCAGACCACCGGGACCTTCGCGCCCGCGGCGGCGAGCAGCGCGTCCAAGGCCTGCTCGGCGTCCTGGAGCTTGGTCGCGAGCAGCGCCACGTCCCCGGGCTGCCAGTCCACCTCGGCCACGGACTCCGCGACCGGGACGTCGAGCTGAAAGGCCAACTCCGGCAGGCGCAGCGAGAGCCCGCGCTCGCAGAGGGCGTCCAGGTGCGCGCCGCGGGCGATCAACACCACGGGGAAGCGCGCGGCGAAGCACAGTCCACCGATGCTCGCGCCGACCGCGCCGGCCCCGACCACCACGAGCCGGCGCACCGCCCCCTCGCTCACGCCGTCTCGCGCCCGAACTGGGACTGGTGCAGGCGCCAGTAGTGGCCACGCTTCGCCAGTAACTCCGCGTGGGAGCCGTTCTCGACGATGCGCCCGCTCTCCATCACGATCACGCGGTCGGCCTCGCGCACGGTCGACAACCGGTGGGCGATGATCATCGCCGTGCGGCCCGCGAGCAGCTCGTGCAGAGCCTCGGTCAGAAGCTCCTCGGTGGCGGTGTCCACGTTGGAGGTGGCCTCGTCGAGCACGACGATCTCCGGCGCCACGGCCAGGGCCCGCGCGAAGGCCAAGAGCTGCCGTTCGCCCGAGGAGAGGTTCTTGCCGCGCTCCTGGACCTGCTCGTACCAACCGCTCGCGAAGCGGCCGACGATCTGGTCCAGGTGCAGGCGCTGGCCGGCGGCGATGGCGTCCTGGTCGGAGACCTCGGGGTGGCCCAGGCGCAGGTTGTCGACCACGGAGCCCTCGAACAGCAGCACCTCTTGCGGCACCACGCCCACGCGCGTGCGCAGCTCGACGCCGGCGTAGTCGCGCACGTCGACCCCGTCCAAGAGCACCGCGCCCTCGCGCACCTCGTACAGGCGCGTGAGCAGCTTCATCAGGGTCGACTTGCCCGAGCCGGTGGCGCCGACCACGGCCACGTGCTCGCCCGGCTCCAGGACCAGGTCGATCCCGTGCAGCACGTCCTCTTCCGGGCGCCCGTTGTAGCTGAAGGACACGCCCTTGAACTCGACCCGCCCCATGCGCGCGGCCGGGACCTTGGGCTCGGCCGGCTCCGGCAGGATCTCGTCCACGTCCATCAGCCGGAAGATCTTCGCGGCGGCGGTCATCGCGTTCTGCATCACCGTGTACTTGAGGCTCAGGTCGGTGAGCGGCTCGAAGAACTTGGTCATGTAGTCGATGAACATGAACAACGTGCCGATGGTCAGCACCTGGGCGGCCGGGCTGGCCTCGCCGATCGACAGGCCCAGGCCGTCGAGCACCAGCGAGCCCCCGTACCACAGGATCAGCGCCGTCGTCAGCGAACCGATCAGCTCGACCAGGGCGGAGAGGATCGACTCCCAGCGCACGGCCACGAGCTGGGCGTCGCGCATGTCGACGTTGAACTCGCCGAAGCGGCTGCGCGCGGCGGCCTCCTGCACGAAGGACTGCACCAGGGCCATGCCGACCAGGCGCTCGTGCAGGAAGGCCGACATGGCCGAGCGGCGCGTGACCAGCACGTCGTAGCAGGCGCGCACCTTGTGCCGCACCCACAGGGTCAGCCCCAGGAGCACCGGCACCATCAGGAAGCAGACCAGCGCGAGGGGCCAGGACAGCCACAGGAGCACCGCGGTCATAGCCGCGATGTTCACGAAGTCACCGAGGATGGTGACCACGCCGCTGGAGAACATCTCGGCCAGGGCCTCGACGTCGGTCGTCGCGCGGCCCACCAGGCGGCCGACGGCGGTGCGGTCGTAGAAGGACGACGAGAGGCGCTGCAGGTGCCGGAACAGGGCCAGGCGCAGGTCGAGCAGGGCGTTCTGGCCGGCCAGGTCCAGCAGCCACACCTGGCGCCGGCGCGCGACGAACTCGAGCACCACCGAGAAGGCGAAGGTCGCCAGCAGCAGCTGGTAGGGCGCCAGCGGCAGGCCCAGGTCCACCAGCGCCCACTGGGCGAAGCGGTCCCAGGCGTCGACCACCTTGGACCAGTTGCCCTCGATCGGCGCGTCCAGCAGGTAGCGGTCGAGGGCCAGGGCGATCAGCGTCGGCTGGGCCAGGCGACAGAGCTGGTTGAACAGCAAGAGCGCCAGGCTCTCGGCGATCTTCCAGCGCTGCGGGTGGACGTAGACCCACAGGCGCTTCAGCAGCGTGAGCTCGAAGGCGCTCTTCTTGCCGGCGACCTCCGGGTCGTACTCGCGGCGCGGTGCGCTCATCGGGCCACCTCGCCCAGCCGGCCCTGACCCTCGCTGGGCGCCTCGTCCTGGGCGCGCCACAGCTCGGCGTAGATGCCGCCCTGCTCGACCAGTTCGTCGTGGGTCCCGCTCTCGACGATGCGTCCCTCGTCCAAGACGACGATGCGATCGGCGTGGGCCACGGTGCTCAGGCGGTGGGCGACGATGACCGTCGTGCGCTCGGCCATGATCGGCTCGAGGCCGCTCAAGATGCCCTCGGCGGTGGCGCTGTCGACGGCGGAGAGGGTGTCGTCCAGCAGCATGATCCGCGGCCGCGCGAGCACCGCCCGCGCCAGGGCCGCGCGCTGACGTTGGCCACCGGAGAGGGTCACCCCGCGCTCGCCGACGATGGTCTCGAGCCCGCGCGGGAGTTGGGGCATGTCCTTCTCGAGCTGGGCGATGCCCACGGCCTCGGCGATCTCGCCCTCGGTCGCGTCGGACTTGCCGAGCAGCAGGTTCTCGCGCAGGGTCGCGCTGAACAGGAAGGCCTCCTGGGGCACCCACCCGATCTCCGCGCGCAGGTGCGCCGGGTCCATCGTCGTCGCGTCTTGCCCGTCGTAGAAGAGCGTGCCGGGCTCGACCTCGAGCAGCCGCGCCATGACCTGGATCAGGGTCGTCTTGCCCGAGCCCGTGTGCCCGACGATGCCCAGGGTCTGCCCGGGCTCGATCTTCAGGGAGACGTCGCGCAGGACCGTGCGCCGCACCGTGCCGTCGGCCGGTCCGCCGTCCGTGCGACCCTGGGCGGCGCCGGCGACGCTGGCTAGGCCCTCGCGCACCAGGGTCAGACCGCGGATCTCGAGCGCGCCCGAGAGCTCCGGCGTCGGCGCGTCCGCGCCCGGCGAGACCAGGGTCTCCTGCGCCGCCTGCACCTCGTGGATGCGGCCCAGGGCCGCCGCCCCGCGCTGCAGCGACGAGATCACGAAGCCCAGGGTCGCCGTGGGCGCCGCCAGGTAGCGCAGGAAGAACAGGAAGGCCACGAACTCGCCGGTCGACAGGCTCCCGCCGGCGATGCGCCCCGGCCCGAGCCACAGGGCGATGCCCAGGGTCAGCCCGGACAGGGCCGTCATCATCGGCATCAGCCGCGTGCGCGCCTTGGTGACCTCGAGGTTCAGGTCGCGGTACTCGCGCGCGTGGCGCTCGAAGCGGCCGAAGTCGAAGGGCTCCAGGCCCAGGGTCTTGATCACGAGCTGCGCGCCGAGGCTCTCGCTGACCCGCTCGCTGACCACCCCCAGGGCGTCCTGGGCCGCCCGCGAGCCCTCCTGGATCGTGCGCGCCAGCACCCGCGCGCGCCAGATGAAGAAGGGGAAGGGCAGCAGCGCCCAGAAGGTCAAGACCGGATCGGTGCCGAGCATCATCGACACACCGATGATGTAGAGGATCAACGTCTCAGCGATGTACATGAACACGGGGCCGGTCAGCCCCTGCACGTACTGGATGTCGTTCATCGACCGCGACATGAGCTGTCCGGTCGTGTAGCGCAGGTAGAACGACGGCGCGAGGTTCGTGAGCTTGGCGAACAGCACCTCGCGCAGGTCGTGCACCACCCGCCGGCAGGTGCCCAGGATCGTCAGCCGGCTGCCGGTGCGGACCACCGCGCCGATCAGGGCCGCCGCGACGATCAGCAGGCCGGCCCGCGCGACCAGCCCCATGAATGCGGCCCGGTCGATGTCCTCGGCGCCGCCCTCGAGCGAGCGCGCCAGTCCCTGCAGCTCGTCGATCGCGCCGCCCAGAACCGTCGGGATCCACAGCCGCAGGCCCATGGCCGCGAAGAGGCAGCCGAGGCCGAGGGCGTAGGACCGCCAATAGCGGCGGACGTACGGCAGCAGATGGACGAGGGGGTGGAGTCCCATGGGCGGCGGGGCGGTCCCGCGGCCTCGTGGGGCTCCGGGCGCTGGCCGGCGACTATAGGCCGAAGGTCCGGAGCCTCCCACGGCCGCGGCCCGGACTTCCGCCGCCCGAGCGACCCGCAGCGCGGATGCCTCTCGCCCGGGTACCCTGCGCGGCTGACCATGGCCGTCGAATGGCGACAGAAGTGGGGCCGCGTTCGACGCCCAGCGCGCATGTACCTGTGCGGCGCGGTGTTCATGGGGGCGTCGTTCACCTTCCCCTTCACCTTGCTGGCCCTTTATCTGGACCACGCCGGCTACGACAAGCCCGCGGTGGGGACGGTGATCGGCGGCCAGGCCTGGGGTCAGATGTTGGCTGCGCTCCCGGCCGCCTGGCTGGCCTCGCGCTTCAACGGCCGCCGGATCCTGAGCCTCTCGGCGGTGGCCACCGCACTCTGCTACGCGGTGCTGCCCTTCATGGGGCCGATCGGGGTGGACTCCTTGCTGGCGATCACCCTGGCCAACGTGGTCACCGGCTTCGCCTGGTCGGTCCACATGGTCGCCGGGGCGCCGTTCCTCTACCGCCACTCGGACGGGGCCGACCGGGCGCTCCTGTTCAGCGTCAGCGAAGCGGTGCGCATGGGCGCCTCGGTGGTCGGGGCGCTCCTGGCCGGCTGGCTCGCCAGTCACCTGTCCGCCTGGCTGGGGGACGACATGGTCGGCCACGCCTGGGCCCTGTCGATGGCGGGCCTCTTGCCGCTCTTCGCAACGCCCTTCTACCTGGCCATCGACGACCCGCCGCCCCCGGCGTCCGAGCGCCCGCCCTTCCTGCCCACGATCTGGAAGCACCGCCACCTGATGGCGCGCTTCGCCCTGCCGCAGGTCTGGATCTCGATCGGCTCGGGACTGACGATCCCGTTCATGTCGCTCTATTTCACGGAGCGCTTCGAGTTCACCAGCGACGGCATCGGCGTGCTCTTCGCCGGCGGCCAGGTGTTGATGAGCTTCGGGTTCCTGATGACCCCGTGGATCCTGCAGCTGGCCGGCTACGTGCGGGGCGTGGCGACGGTCCAGCTCCTGTCGCTGCCGTTCTTCTTGATGCTGGCCTTCGCCACCAGTCCGGCCGTGGCCGTGGTGGCCTTCCTGATGCGGACCGCGCTGATGAACTCGGCCCACCCGCTCCTGAAGACCTTCCTGATGGAGTCGGCGCCCGCGGGCCTGCGCGAGGTGCAGAATGCCCTCTTGATGTTCATGTGGGGGCTCGGATGGGTCGTCGGGCCGGTCGTGGGCGGCATGATCCTCGAGCGCGCGGGCGGCGACTACTCGGTGTTGATGCTGACCACCAGCGGCATGTACGTGGTCGGCAGCTGCCTCAGTTACTTCTGCCTGCGCGGGGTCGAGGGCCGGCTGGCCGCGTCCAAGTCCGCCGGTCTCCAGGCCGCGCTGCCCGCCACGGGCGCCGGCAACCCGCGGGTGCCCGCCGCGCGCCAGGACTGATCGAGGGACGACAGGTTTCTGTCCGTCAGCCGTAACGCCATGCACCTCCCGTGCGGAGGGGTGCGATGGGTGATCGGGACCTGGATCGGCTGTTCCTGCGCTATCGGGACCAGGGTGATGTGGACGCGCTGGGCGCTCTCCACGACGCCCTGTCACCCGAGCTGGTCCGCGTGGCCGCGCGTCTGGGACCCGGCGCCGAGGCGGCCGACGACCTGGTCCAGGCCACCTTCCTGACGGCGATCCGGCGCGCCGAGCGCTACGAGGCCGCGCGTCCGGTGACCCCCTGGCTGGTGGGCTTGATGGCCAACCACGCGGCGCGCATGCGGCGGGGCGAGTCGCGCCGGCCCGATCCGGCGCGGCTGGATGAAGAGCGGGCCGTCGACCCGACCGAGGTGGTTGCCGCGAGGGAGCTGCGCGAGCTGGTGGGGCGGGCGGTCGCCCGCTTGCCCGAGCGCTACCGGGCGGTGGTCGAAGGCGCCGTGCTCGGAGGCCTGACGCCCACGTCCGTGGCCGCGCACCTGGGCCGCGAGCCGGGCACGGTACGCGTGCAACTCCACCGCGGCCTCGAGCTGTTGCGGCGAATCCTGCCGCCGTCGATCGCCACGGCCGTGGCCCTGCGCCTGGCCCCCGCGCCCCAGGCCCGGGCCTTGGAGCAGTGCGTCGCCCGCGAAGCCCTCCTGGCCCAGGCCCGCGCCGCCGCCCTCGGTGCCGCGCACCCCGCAACCCCCCTGCTCGGAGCTCTGATCGTGAACAAGGCCTTGGTCGCCCTTGCCGCTGTCGCGTTGGTTGTCATCGCGGCTTGGATCGGTTTGGGAAGCGGACCGGGCGCCGAGGGGGCGGCGGACGACCTGCTGGCCCAGGCTCCGTCCGAATCACCAACCCACGGGCCCACCAGCCCCCGCCCAGCCACCCCCGGGACCGGCGCGCAGGCCGATCGGTTACAGGTCCTCGCCGAAACATCGGTCCCGACTCCCGACCGCGCGCCCGTGCCGAGTGCCGCGCTCGCGGACGGGTCGGCCTGGCGGTTGGTCGGCACGGTCGTCGGGCTCGATGGGAGCGCCGCTGCGGGGGCGCGGGTCCGCGTGCAGGGGCGATCCGGCGACGAACCGGTCGGCACGCCGTTGGAGCTGGAGTTGGCCGTCGACGCCTCCGGGCTGCCGCGTTTCGAGTCGCCATTGGAGGGGCTCATGGGAGCGGAGCCGAGGCCGCAGTCCCTGGTCGTGTCCCTCGAGCACGGGCTGCACCGCGCCGAACCCGTGCGGATCGACCTGGAAGGAGCTCCGGGCACGCTCCTGGCGCAGCTCGACGCGACGGCCCTGGCCGCCGTCGATCTGCGGCTGGTGGACGAGCTCGGCGATCCGCTCGGTCAGCACTTCGCCGCCCTGTTCGACTTTCCCGCGGGCTCGGACGCGCCGGTGGGGAAGGCGGTGGTCAAGGTCCAGAGCGGCGACGACGGACGGCTTCGCCTGACGGTCGAGCGCGCCGGGCGCTACGCGCTGCTCTCGGCCGCGTGGAAGCGGCGCCCGGCGACGCGCATCGTCGAGCTCCTGCCGGGAGCGGCGCTCGAGCTGGGCGACGTGGCGCTCGGGCGCGGTGAGTCGATCACCGGGATCGCGCGCAGCGGCGACGAGTTCCAGCCCCAGGGCACGGTGGTGGTCGGCCGCCTCGACGGCGCCAAGGACAACTTCCAGCTCTCCGTCGGCAATCAGTTGCTGCAGCTGGATTGGATCGACGGGGCCTTCGAGCACATCCACTGCGCCAACGCCGTCGTGGAGGACGGACGCTTCGAGCTCCTGGGCATGGCGCCGAGGCTCTATTCGATCACCGTCTACGTGAGCGTGGGTGAGCTGCAGCCCGAGCCGCTCGACGTGGTCGCCAGCGCGGACGAGGTGCAGATCCTCGACCGGGCGGCGCGCGTGCGACTGACGGTGCCTGCGGGTTTCACTGCGGCGCGCGCCTTGCGGGTGGAGGTCCGGCCCGAGAACGGCGAGCCGTTCCTGCGCGATTGGGATCCGTTCCAGCGCAGCGCCCTGCCGATCGTCGTCACCCCCGAGCGACCGGTCGAGTTGCACGTGACCAGCGACGCCGGGCACGACTTCACGTTCAGCCTTACGGCTCCCGCGGTGGGGGAGACCCTCGAGTACCAGCTCGACCTGCCCGGCGGTCCCCACGGAGACCTGGTGCTCTGCGCGCCCGAGGGGCTCGACCTCGTCGGCCTCGAGTTCATCTATCACCTGGACGAAGCCGCAGGACTGCGGCGCTCGGGGAAGTTCGTCTTCCCGCCAGGGGGCGAGCACCGCATCGAAGACCTCCCCGCACGGAGCTGGACCCTGGAGTTCACGCCGATCAACGCCGTGCAGCCGACGACCCTGTTCCGCGGCGCCGAGCTGACCATCGTCGACGGCGAGACGACTCGCCTGAGGCTGCCGACCGAGGCCGCTGGAGAGCTTCCGGTCACCGTCCGTGGCTCGGGCGGACAGCCGATCGAGGCCAAGGTCGTGCGCGTGGACGGCGACCGCGATGCCGCCGTCACCGTCGAGGCCCAGTTCGCGGGGGTGCGCTCCATCCGCTACCTGAACGGCAATCTTCCTGCGTCCCTCGATCGCGCCGTGCTGCTGCCGCCGGGCCGGCACCAACTGCGCTTCGACGCGGAGGGTCACCTCTCGCGGACCCTCGACGTCGAAGTGCGAGCGGGTGAGCGCGGCGCGCCGCTCGAGGTCACTCTCGACGCCGTCGATAGCGAAGCGGGCGGTTGAACGACGGGCCCGCGCCCCGCGAGCTGGGGCCGCGACCCGTGGGGCGCGGACCCAGCTCGCGTGGCTTCGGATGTCGACCGAGCGCCGCAGGCGGGGCCTTCGTCTCGGCCGCCACCCTCGACGCCGGCGGCCACCCGATCGGGCTCGAGCGGGCCGACCTGTTCGAGAACCCCGTGTCGTGGCGGTTCCGCTCGCCCGAGTCGTTGCTCTCTGCCGGCCAGATCGGCATCGTCGTCGCGGCCGAAGTCACCGACGACGGCCTGCCGGACGTGGTCCTGAACCAGGGCGGGACGATCGGCTTCCGGGTCAACCTACTCGTCGACTGAACGTGGCTGAGCTCTCCACCGTGCGGCGCCTGGCCCTGGCCCTGCCCGAGGCTTCGGAGCAGGGCCACCACGGCCGCGCTTCGTTCCGGGTGGGGGGGCGCATCTTCGCCACGGTCCCCGACGCCGATCACGTCAACGTGATGCTCGATGTCGAGGGTGTCGACGCTTGGCTCGACCGGGCGCCGGGGGCCCTCGCGGAGTTGACCTGGGGCTCGAAGGTCTGCGGTGTGGCTGTCGCGTTGGCTGCGGCCGACGAGGACCTGCTCGAAGCGCTGCTGCTGGAGGCCTGGCGCCGGGTGGCGACCCAGCGCGCGATTCGCGCGCTCGAAGCGCGCGGGTGACTCAGTGGCCGCCGTCGGCCTGGTCGGCGGCATGGGGGACTTTGTCGCCGACCGGGACCACGGCCGGCTCGGCGGCGGCCTGCTGGAAGGCTTCGACCGCCGAGATGAACCCGTCGCGCAGCTCGCCGAAGGCCGCGTCGCTGGCGTTGCGGAGCTGGTCGAGCTTGGGCTCGAGCTCGCGACGCTCGGCCTCGAGCTGCTCGAGCTTCGCGCGCGAGGCCTCGGCCAACTTCGCGCCCTTCTCAGCGGCTTCATCGCGCAGGGCGGCCAACTCCCCGTCCAGGGCCTCGAGCTGCTCGGAGGCGCGCTCCAGGAAGACGTCCTTCTGGGCCGCGGTCAGGTCCTTGAGCCCTTCGAGCGCCACGCCGGCGTCCTTCATGGCCTCGCCGAAGCCCTGGCGCAGGTGCTCGACGGCCTCGGCCGAACGCCCGCTCTCGTCGGAGCAGGAGGTCAGGGCCTGGGCGGCCAGCAGGGCCAGGGGGGCGAGCAGAGCGGCGGGCAGCGGTCGGGCGAGCTTCATGGCTCCGAGGATACCCCAGGCCGTCGAAGCGGTCCGAGTCAGGGCAGCTCGATGCCCTGCCGCGCGAAGTCCGCCTCGGCTCGCTCGGCCCAGCCCTTGTTCGCCAGGGGGCTGGCGGGGCTGGGGTGCAGCACGGTCCCGATCGGGCGCCCGTCCGCGTCGCCCAGGGCCGCCTTCAGGCGATCGGTGGCGAAGCGCCCGATGCCGATCAGTCGGGCCGGGTCGAGGTACTCGACCATGCGCCGCAGGGCCTCGTCGCAGCGCTCTTCGATGGCCAGGCGCTCCTCGCGCGGCAGCTTGTCCGGCGTGCGGTTCTTGCCGCCCTCCTCGAGGAAGGCCAGGGGGCAGTAGTTGCAGACGAAGAAGCGTGCGAAGAAGGCCTCGGGTGTGCCGAAGCGTTCCTGGGCCCAGCCCCAGACTCGACGGCCCGAGACCTCGCTGCGGGTGCAGTCGAAGCCCAGCACCGGGCGCTTGGGGTGCTCGCCGGCGGGGCGGCCGACGCGGCCGCCGATGCCGAGGAAGTCGCGCACCATGGCCACTTCGCCGAACGGCACGCCGGTCTGCACCATGCCCCAGGGGCCGGGATTCATGCCCAGCAGCAGCGCTTCGGCGCCCGGATTGGCGAAGCGCTTCAGGTAGGCCTCGAGCGGTTCGCGCGCGTAGTCCGAGGGGTCGTAGACGTGGGCCACAGGCGGCTTGAAGCGCAGCTCGCCGAGGGCTTCGGACAGGTCGCGGGCGATACGGACGGCGGGGTGGCGGGCGCGGCTGGGCACGGGAGGGGCAGGATACGCGCGCGGCCCCCGGCGTGAACGCCCCGCTCAGCGTTCGACGTAGATCCGCGCCAGGCCGCGCAAGAGGTCGAGCTCACTGGATAGCAGTCGGGCGCTGTCCGTCAGTCCCGAGCGCTCGGCCTCGTCCCAGGCGAAGACGCGGGTGCGGCCGGTACGGCTGGGTTCCTGCTCGTGGAAGAAGGCCCAGTGATGGGGGCCATCGAGCCCGGAGGTCAATGCCTCCAGTCGCTCGACGAGCAGCCGCGCGTGGTTGTTCGACGTGAGCGAGGGGAGCGGGATCGCAGGCGCGGCGATACCACCCACCCGCGGCGAGAGGTGGGCGAGCCGCGGGGTGTCGAATTGGCCTTCGACCCGCACCGTCGGGGGGGCCAAGGCGCGCACCAGGGCCCATAGGGCGACGCGCGCGGCCCAGGCCATGGGCGCCGCGATGGCTTCGGGATCGACGGTTTCCACGAACAGCGCCTGGCGATCGGCGCCGCGTCGGGCCCGCACCAGACGCACTCCGAGCGCCTGCTCGTTCACGCCGAACTCGCTCGCAAGGTCGATGCCCTCCTGGGCTCGTGCGCCACCGTAGAGCAGCACTCGTGAGCTGATCGAGTCTTCGACGATCGGCGTGGCGGTGTTCGGCATTGTGATCGAGTCGGGAGTCATTCGAGGTCTCGCCGCAGGCACGGAAGCGGCTTGCACCCATCGCGAACCGAAGCGTCGCGGGAGGCCTGCTGCGACCATGCATCGAGGCGCGAGGTAGGCGGCGGCGCGATGCCAACTGGAATCGATGCCAACCGAATGCCCACGCAGCGCGCCCCCCAATTGCGGCTTCTGTCCTTCAGGCCGGTTCGAGTGGACGCTCGACACTCGGGAGTGAATGCCCGTACCGATGCCCACGGCGGGGTCGGGGAGGAGCGCCAGAGCTCGGCACGGGCGATGGGAGTTCGTAGGACGGCTGGGCCGTCTCGTGCGCTCCCAACGGCCGGGTTCCCGGGACCGAACAAGCCCGTTGACGAATCGTCGGCGAACCTGGGCGGGACCCGAAGTCGCGCCATCCACCGCGGCGGAAGCGCCCACATCGAATGGAACGGCGTAGCTGCGCGGCCGAGCGCCGGGTTGCCGAGGCACGCAGGTCCGCCTCGGTCACCAGGACTCGGGGCCGGTGCGTCCAACCCGTGATCAGGCGAGAGTCGGCCAACGGCCGCCGCTCGGGCGTGCTGGGCACGAACCCTGGTGATGGATCCAGGACACTAGGTGTCGCGTTCTGCGTCAGCTCGCCTGGGGCAGCGCCTGCACCTCTTGCGCGGAGGCTTGTCGCAGCACTTCTTCTTCACCCGGGCCTTGCGCTTGCTGTCCTTGTGCTTGCTCATCGGGGTGGCGGGCCTCGCCGGGGCGGGAACATAGGCCCGGAGATCCAGGCCGCACGGGTTGAAATGAGAACGGTTCGCAAGACCTGGTTTGGCTCTCGGCCCCTTGCAGCCCCTTTCGGATGGAATCTGGGCTGGGGAGTTCGCTCGCGATCTTCGAGTCGTTAGGAACGCCGAAATGCCCACTCCCCATCCCGCTGGCTCTTCTCTCCCCACCGTCGGCAGCGGCTCCACCCACCGAGACCTGATCGAGCTGGTCCCCCAGGCAATGCTCCTGGTGGGGGCCGACTCCTCGGTCGTGATGGACGCCAACCGGGCCGCCCTGAAGCTCTTCGGCGTTCGCGCCGACGACCTCGTGGGCCTGGCCGTCGACGACCTCTGCCCGACTGTCCAACCTGACGGCACCCGCAGTTCGGACCTGTGGACCGAACATCTCGAGCGAGCCCGCAACGAGGGCGAGGGCAACGGCGTGTTCGTCCAGCGCGTCGCCGGCGCGATCGATCTGCCCTGCGTGGTCGGCCTGCGCCGCCTGGGTCCTGTGGACCTGGGCGTGATTTCGGTGGGCTTCGAGCCACTGACGGCCCGCGGCCACTCCTCCTACGAACGCGACCTCCTGGCACGGGCGCTCATGGACTCACCGGTGCAGGTCCTCGTGCTGCGTTCCGACGGGAGTTTCCGCTTGGCCAACCCCGCCGCCTGCCGGGCCCTGGGCTACGGCCTCGACGAGCTCGACGGTCTGACCATCGATCAAGTCGACGGCGCCTGGCGCGGGCTGCTCGCCGCCGGTGAGTCGGACCAGCCCCTGGGGCAGGGTGGTCTGGTGACCTTCCGCTCGCAGCAGCGGCGCCGCGACGGCTCGACCAGCGACGTTCGCGTCTCGGTCTTCCGCGTCCGCCACGGTGAGGAGGAGCTGCTCTTCGGCTTCGTCGAGCCCCGCTCGGCGGAGACCTGAGCGCGGCGACTACTGCGCCAGGAGTTCCCCGCTCAGAGTCGTCACTGCGCGTCCGATCAGGCCGACTCGCTCGCCCCGCAGCTCGACCTCCAGGTCGCCGCCGCGAGCCGAGGCCTGGTGGGCGCGCAGGCGGCTGCGACCGATGCGCGCGGCCCAGAAGGGACCGAGGGTGCAGTGGGCCGAGCCCGTCACCGGATCCTCGTCTACGCCGCAGGCCGGGGCGAAGAAGCGCGACAGGAAGTCCACTTCCGAGCCTTCGCCCGCGCGGGCGGTGACGATCACGCCGCGGGCGTCGACCTTGGCCAAGAGGCCGAAGTCCGGCGCGACGCCTCGCAGGGCCGCCTCGTCGGCGACCTCGACGAGCCAGTCCTCCTCGGCCCCCGCCACCGTGAGCGCGGCCCCCGCGGCCAGGCCCAGAGCACCCAGGAGCCGCGGCGGCGCCGTCGCGCGGGCAGCGGGGCGGGCCGGGAAGTCCAGGTCGATCGCGTCCTGCGCGCGGGCCGCGACCAGGCGACCGGAGAGGGTCTCGAAGGCGATCCGCTCGGCGCTCGCCAGCCCCGCCTCCCACAGCCAGTGGGCGCTGGCCAGGGTCGCGTGGCCGCACAGGCGCACCTCGGTCGTCGGCGTGAACCAGCGCAGGCGCCAGGTGTCCCCCTCGCGCCGCAGGAAGGCGGTCTCCGAGAGGTTCATCTCCCGCGCCACCGCCTGCATCCACTCCGCGTCGCGGTCCGTCTCGAGGACGCACACCGCCGCGGGGTTGCCCCGGTAGGCTCGGTCGGTGAAGGCGTCGACGACGGCAATCGGTTGCCCGCTCATGGCGGGAGGTTAGCACCCCGAAGCCCCGGCTACTGGCCTGCGTCAGGCGGCCGCGCTGCCCTCGAGTCCCCCTGGCCCCCCGAATCCGTCCCTTGCCCCCGGAGCTCCCCGTGAATCGCGCCGCCTGGATCTTCCTGCTGCTGCTCCTCGCCATCTCGGCCTGCGTGGTCTGGATCTCGACCAGCGGCGATCACCAGGTCGATTCGGCCTCGAAGCCCCCTGCTGCACCGTCCGAGCAGGCGCGGGAAGGTCCGAGCGAGTTGTCCGCTCCGGTGTCCTCGAGCGAGGCGGCCGAGGAGCGGGTGTCGGTCGAGACGGCCACCGCGGAGGCGGCGGAGGCGGACGGCGCGACGGCGTTGGCTGAACCTGTTGGAACTGCGCTCCGTGGCCGCGTCGAGCTCGAGCTGGATGACGGCTCGATCTCGACCACCGCGACGGGCCGCTTGGACGTGAACTTCTGGACCGGGAATCGCGGCCAGAGCAGCGAGGTCGAGGTCGCCGACGGAGCGTTCGAACTGCCCCTGGGCGGCGACGCTGCGGGGGCGGACCGCATCGAGCTGCGCAGCGGGAACTTCGACGAGCTGCTCGCGATGGCGATCGAAGACCAGGACTACCAGCTGCCTGCGGACCGGGAGCTGGTCTTCCGCTTGCGACTCGTGCAACCCTTTCTACTCGAGGTGCGCGACGCCGCGACCGGCGTTCCCCTGGCAGGCGTCGACATCGCCGAGGGCGAGGAGTACCGGTCCCATCCAGGCCTGCGCCCGAGACTCATCGTGCAGGGCGCGGTCTCACCCGTGCGGGTGCCGCAGGTGGATCTGCCCGCCTGGGAGCGAGCCGCGGGCCGCAGCAACTGGCTCGTACGCGCGGACGGCTACGCTTGGGAGCCGGTCGGCGTGGACATCGCCGGCGCGGGACGCGTCGTCGAACTCGTTCCCGGCGGCGAGGTGGTCGTCGACGTGACGGGCATGCCCGCGCAGGAGCGGCTGTACCTGGCCGTCTACGCGGACACGGGGGCGGGGTTCCTGACGGAGGAGTTGATCCGCGGCGACGGGCGCCATCGGCTCTCGGGCTTGAAGGCCGGGAGCGTCAGCGCGCGGGTGCAGCGCGGCGAGTGGTTCACCAGCCCGCGCGTCTTCGGCTCGGCCCAGGGTCAGCTCGTGCCCGGAATGCCACTCCAGCTCGAGGTCATCGTCGACGCCGCGGCCGGCGAGGAGGCGCCGCGCTTCGACTTCGCCCTGCAGGTCGACGTTCCCGCGGCCTGGGCCCGGAGCGAGCTGCGCGTAAGCGGCGAGCTGATCGACTCGCCCAGTGGCGAGGAGAGTGATTGGGACCTCACCTCGTCCGACGGCGACGAGCTGAATTCCGGCCTGCGTCGCTTCAGCTTCGAGCTGGAGCAGGAGCTCGGCGGCGACTGGTTTCTGGAGTTCCCGTCGCTCGGATGGCGCAGCGGTATCGTCGTCGACCACTCCGGCCTCTACTCGATACACGCGCCCGAGCCCGGCACCGTGCTGCTCGAGGTCGTGGACGAGCTGACCGGCGCCGCGCCCGAAGGTGTCGGCGTCAGCTGGTACTCGGTCTACACGGGCCCGAGCGACGGCTGGTCCCACGAGAGCACCGAGGCCCTCGACGAACCGGGGCAATACCGCTTCGTCGCGCCAGTGGGGGAGATCGCGATCTCGGTCTTCGCGGCCGACCGCGGGTTCGATTTGGAGCACTTCACGGTAGTTCCCGGCGAGCAGCGGCTCGAGTATCGATTGCCGCCCCGCCAGGGGATTCGGCTGCGCGCGCTGCACGGCGAGGTGGTGGTGAACCCCACGGACTGGAGTTGGATACCGAAGCTCGAGCGTCTGCCGGACGACGGCGGCGACGGCGACGTCGGAGGCGCTGGCTACATGGAAGGGGCGGCTCTCGCGATGCTCGTGGACGAGCCCGGACGCTTCCGCGTGACCATTCCCGATATCAACGGCTACAAGCCGGTCGAGCCGGTCGAGGTCCAGATCGCGCTGGGCGAGATGGTCGACGTCGACATCCAGGTCGAGCCGAAGGACTGAGCTGCAGTGAAGTCGCCCCTCGTCATCGTCGCTCTCGCCGCCGGCTTGGGCCTCGCGCTCTGGGCCGCCTCGCGGCGCGTCGGGCCAGCCGCACCCGCCCACCCGGCGAGGGTGGAGGTCGATGGCGAGGCCGGGCGCTCGGGCGCGGGCCTGCGGCCGGTGGTCGGTGCCGAGCCCGCGGACCGCCGCGCGGCGAGCTCGAAGGCGCCGACCTCCGACTCGACGGAGATCGCCGTCCTCACGGGGACGGTGACCCTGATCCGCGGCGACGGCTCGATCGACGAGCGGCCCTCGGGCGTGGTCGCCGTGCAGATGATCGAGACCAAGGGCTTTCGGACCTACTTCCCCGTGGTCGCCGGCGGTCAGTTCGAACTGTTGGTCCCGACGGGTTGGATCGCACCGGCAGAGCTGCGCTTCGTGGACGCGAAGCTCGAAGACAGCGCGGTGCGGGCAGTGGGGACCGAGGCGCGGCGCTTCCCCGACGACGGCCGGGTGCGTCTGGTCTACCGCGCGCCCGTGGCGGCGACGCTCGTGGTCCGCGACCGCGCAACCGGGCTGCAGGTTGAATCGGTCGACGTGGTGCGCTCGGTCGGTAGCGCCCACCACCCCGGCCGCGCCGACGGCTTGATCGAACCCGTGACCCTGGGCCGGCCCTCGCCGGTCGAGGTCACGCCCGCGGTCGCCGACGAGATCCTCCCCGGCCGAGCGGCGAATTGGTTCGTGGGCGGCGCGGGGTACGCCTGGCAGCCCGTGGTGCTCGACCCCTTCGCCGGGGGCGAGCGCCTGGTCGAGCTCGCGCCCGGTGGCTCGATCCGCGTCGAGCTGCACGGCCTGGGCCGAACCGACGAGCTGCACCTGCGGATCGCGGCCGGCGACCCAGCGACGCGGATCGTCGACGAGGTCGTGGGGCTCGACGCCGTCATTCCATTCAGCGGCGTCCCCGCGGGCGAGGTCGTCGCCAGCCTCGAGCTGGACGACCTCTACGGGAACTCGCGCGTGCTGGCCTCGGCGCGGGGCGAGGTCGTGGGCGCTGGCGAGACGCCGCTGCGCCTGTCCGTCGCGCCCGCGGAGCTCGAGCAGCGCGAGGCTCCGCGCTTCGAGCTGCAGGTCGAGATCGAAGTGCCCGCGCCCTGGAGCGGGGACGAGCTTCCCGGCTGCTTCGCCCTGGATGGCGGCGACCGAGCGCGACCGATCGGGCTCGAGCTGCGACCGACCGCAGTGGTCGAGTCGGGACCGGGTCGGAGTTGGCTGCACTACGACCTGGGGGCCCAGCCAGCGGGCCTGTGGCGCGCGAACCTGCGCGACCTGCGTTGGGCGCAGACCTTCGACGTCACCGGTGCCGGCACGACGACCCTGCGCGTCCCCGAGCCGGCCCGGGTCGAGGTCGAGGTGACCGACGACCTCGGCGCTGCGCTGCCACACACGCCGGTGCTCTACTGGCTCGGCCCCGCCCTGGGCCGGGCGTTCACCGAAACGGACGGCAGCCACGCCTTCGCGCCGGCGGCCGCCCTGCAGCACACGGACGAGCCGAGCGTGCTGCGCTTCACCGCGCCCGCGGGCCAGATCGCGATCCGAGCGGTCGTCGACGGTCGCAAGATCGAGCGCGCCTACGACCTCGCGCCCGGCGAGCACCGCCTGCGATTCACGATCCCGCCGCGGCATGGGGTGCGGGTGCGGCTGCGCGACGCGGCTAGCGGGCTCGACCTGGGACCGGCCCAGTGGTCGGTGAGCCTGTCGCCACTCGACTTCGACGACGCCCCGATGCTGGTGTCCGCCGAGCCCGGCGCCGCGTCGGTCGAGTGCGACGTGCTCGGGACGGGGCGCTATCGCGTGCAAGTCGCGGGGGCCGAGGGCTACGACGCGCCGCGCCCGCGTGCAGTCGTCGTCGCCCGGGGCGAGTTCGTCGACCTGATCGTCGAGCTGGCGCGCGCGGAGGGTGGGCGATGAAGGGCGTCGGCATCGCAGCGGTCTTGGCAATCGTGGCCATGATCGCCCTGTGGCTCTTCTCGCGCGGCGAGGTCGAAGCCCCGGTCGCGAGCGCTCCCAATGCGCACGCGGCGCAGATCGAACAGGCCGGGTCCCCTGACTTGGTTGCCGCCGGCGCGCCGCGACCGGTCGAGCGCAGCGCGGCTCCGATCACTCCCGCCGACGCTTCCGGCAACACCGCAACCGAAGTCGTCCCCGCCGCCGAGTCCGACCCGCGCTACCACGTCAGCTTGCGCGTGGTCGTGGTCGAGCTCGACGGCACCGAGCGCTTCGACGCGGACGGGGAGCTGCTCTTCGACTACTTGGACTTCTTCGAAGAGGAAGAAGACGTCGCGGAGTGGATCGAGGGCTCGATGCCCTTCCGCGGCGGTCAGGCGCGCTGGGAGAGCGGCGGGACGATCGCCGACGCGACCCTGCGCTTCGGCCGCGCCGAGGGCCGCGAGGCGCGGCTGGTCGAGCCGCTGCCCGACCTCCAGGCGGCATTGGAGGCCGGCGGGACCGTGGAGCTGCGCCTGCAAGTGGAGCCCGAGCACTGGCTCGAGGTGCGCGACGCGGCGACCGGCGAGCACCTGGACGGGGTCGTGTTGCTGGTAGGTGCCATGCCGTCGGCCGGTGGCGCGGATGCACTGCCGCTGTCCGACTGGCGAACCCGTGAGGTCCTGCGGGACGGGTCCTCGCCGGTGCGGCTCGGCGCGGCCGTTCGGGACAGCCGGGGGGAGCGGCGTCTGCGCCTGTTCATCGCGGCGCGAGACCACGCCTGGCGCCTCGTCGAGCTGGACCTGGACACCGAGCGCCACGTGGTCGAGCTCGAGCCTGGAGGAGGCTTGTGCGTCGACCTTGCAACCCCCTCCGAGCCCTTCGAGGGCGTCCTGCTGCTCTACCGCGGGCAGCGGTTCGTGCGCCTTCTCGAGCGGGCCTGCGCCGTTCCGCAGACCCTCGTGTTCGACCACGTGCCCCTGGGCGACTACCGCGTCGAGCTGCGCGCCGGGGGCGAGTCGAAGCGCGAGCGGTTGGTGGGCGGCGCCGCCGCCCCCGTCGCCCGCGGCGAGACGACGACGATCCGCATCGACGTCCAGCCGGCGGCGGAGGCGGTGGTTGCCGAGTTCGACCTGAGCCTGGTGCTCGAGTTGGACCCGGTCTGGGAGCTGAAGCGCCTGGAGGTGCTGCTCGTCTCCGGCGAGCCGGCCACCGCCGCCGAGCCCTACACCTGGCTCGACGTCCCACTGTCTGCCGAGGACGGCCTGCTCCGCGGTCGCGCACAGGTCGAGGGCAAGAGGCCCGGCCGCTATCGAGCGGAGTTCGTCGATCTGGGCTACAGCGCGGACCTGATCGTCGAGCAGTCTGGCGAGCAGACGCTCCGACTCCCACCGCCCGCCGAGCTTCGCTTGCGTTGCGTCGCCGAGCCGGATGGGGGAGCGATCGACGTCCCCAGCGTGAACGTCGGCGCCGTCGGTGCCGACGGCCGCTGCAGGGTCGCGGTCGAGGCGGTTCGCACCGCGCCCGGAGAGTTCCGAGCACGTGTCGCCGCCGGTCCGGTGCGTGTGGTCGTGCGGCCGTCGGCCCTGCACCCCGGACTGGTCGAGCAGGTCGAGTTGGTTTCCGGCCCGAATGCCGTCGAGCTCGAGCTGCCACGACCCTGCGGCGTGCGGGTCACCCTGCGGGACCAGGGCCAACCGATCGGCTTCCCCGGACTGTGGACTCCGAGCCTGATCGCCGTCGGGGGCGCAACCGGCAACGTCACGGGGCACCGCGACGACGGGGCCTACATCTACTTTGTCGGCCAGCCGGGGTCCTACTGGCTGTACCTCCCCGACCTCGACGGCTACGAGTCGATCGAACCGATCGAGGTCGAGATCTTGGCCGAGACGGTGTCGGAGACGGTGATCGACCTGGTGCGCTCCTACTGATCGCGCCGGGACGCCTCGGCTTCCGCCTGCACCCAGTCGAGGCCGAAGCGCGCGAAGACCAGGCGGCCGTAGTCGTCGGCTTCAAAGAAGCAGCCGATCGTGCCGTCGTCGAGGGCGGTCAGGCACGAGTAGGCGCTGCTGCCCTCGTAGAGCAGGCGCGAGTGGGCCCAGGTCCGGCAATCGTCGTAGCTGGCCCGGACCGTCAGTCGGTGGCGTGCCTCGGTACTCGCAGGGTTCGAGAACAGGAGCACACCGGGCGCGTCGCCCGCGCGCCAACGCAGGCGGCGCAGGCTGGCTTGGCAGACAGGCTCGACCAGCGCCTCGTCGTGGCGCTGATCGCCCCAGCTCTCGCCCCCGTCGCGGCTGGTGCAGGTCTGGCGCGCGCGCACGCTGCGGTCGTAGTTCCGCATGTTGAGCAGCAGGCTCCCGTCCTCCAGCTCCGCCACCTCGCACTCGTTGACCGCGTCCCTCGGCGCGCTGCCGCCGGCGCGCCAGGTGAGGCCGCCGTCGTCGGACAGGATGACGTGGCTCTCGAAGCGCGTGCCCTCGGGACCGGGTGTCTTGTGGTCGCAGGGCACGACCAGGCGGCCGGCGTGCTCGCCGCGCTCCATCTGGATCCCTGCACCTGGGCCCGCGACGTACCAGCTCCACTCCACGGGCTTCACACTCGGCGTGATGTCGGCCGGCTCGCTCCAGGTGAGCCCGTCGTCGGTCGAGCGACTCAGGAACACGCGCTTCGAGTCGGTTCCATGGCCCACGGCGATGTCCGACTCGGGCACGTCGCCGTCGCTCCAGGTCATCAAGAGGGTGATCGCACCGCTCTCGCGATCCACGACCGGGCAGGGGTTGCCGCAGACGTTGGTGCCGTCGTCCCAGAGGACCTGCACGTCCGACCAGGTGCGCCCGCGATCGGTGGAGCGCCGCAGCAGCAGGTCGATGTCGCCCGAGTCGGCGCTGCCCGTCCGCCGTCCCTCGCAGAAGGCGAGCAGCGCGCCGCTCGCGGTCGTGACCAGGGCGGGGATGCGGTAGGTGTGGTAGCCGGCCACGCCGGACGTGAAGAGGTCCTGCGTCGTCGGCTCCGCAACGGGTACGTCGGAGTCCTGGGCGGCGCCGGCCAAGGCGGTGAGGAGCAAGATCGTCGTGGCGGTTCCCATGCACCGGTTCCATACCATGCGAGGCCACCGATCGCCGGACTCCACGATGAGAACTCACCTCGCCAGCGCCGTCCTCGCCCTCTCGCTCCTGTCGCAGGCCTGTGCAGACGCGCGCGATTCGCTCGAGCTCGCGCCGGTCTTCACCGACCACATGGTGCTGCAGCGCGGTCAGCCGATCGAGATCTGGGGCCGCGCCGAGGCGGGCGTCGTGGTGGGCGTGAGCCTGGGGGACGCTGCCGCCGTCGCCGTCACCGATCCCCTCGGCGCCTGGTCGGTCGAGCTCGAAGCCCTCGATGCGGGTGGGCCCTACGAGCTGGTCGTAGGCGTGGCCGGGCGCGAGCTGAGCTTCGAGGACGTGCTGATCGGCGATGTCTGGCTGTGCTCGGGCCAGTCCAACATGCGCTGGCAACTGGACCAATCCGAGGGCGGCGACGCGGCTGCGGCCGGGGCCGACTTGCCGCAGGTGCGGCTGTTCGACATGCAGGGTGGCCTCTCCCTGGCGGGCACCTGGAGCGAGCGGCAACTGGCGGACGCGAGCATCGAGAGCGGCTACCAAGCGGCCCAATGGACCCCTTGCACGCCGCGGACGGCGGCGAGCTTCTCGGGCGTCGGCTACTGGTTTGGACGCGACCTGCACGAGCGCACCGGCGTAACCATCGGGCTGATCTGCAACGCCATCGGCGGCAGCCCGATCGAGGCCTGGACCTCCCTCGAAGCCATGGGCGCAGAGACCCGCCTGCCGGCGTTCGTGTCGGATCCGCGGGCCTGGCTCGAGCAGGGCGAGTCGACCTGGGCCCGCTCCCGCGCGCGCCAGAACCTCGGGCGTTGGCTTGACGATCCGACGGGGGCCCTGCCCGGGCACCCGTTCCTGCCGGGCTTCCTGTTCGACTCGGGGATTCGGCCCCTGGCCGGCCTCGGGCTGCGCGGCGTGATCTGGTATCAGGGCGAGTCGAACGCCACCGACGAGGCCGGTGCGGTGATCGATCCCGAGCGCTATCGGGTGGCGATGCAGACCCTGATCGCCAACTGGCGACGGACCTTCGCCATGCCCGACCTGCCCTTCCTGTTCGTGCAGTTGCCCGGGATCGAGCGCGACTGGGCGGCCTTCCGCGAGGCCCAACGCAGGTGCCTGGAGATCCCCGGCACGGGGATGGCCGTCACGATCGACATCGGCGATGCGGGCGACGTGCACCCGCGCAACAAGCGCGAAGTCGGCCGGCGGCTCGCCTTGCTCGCGGCGGATCAGGTCCTTGGGCTCGAAGTCGTCGGTGCCCGCAGCCCGAACCCGGTGGAGTTCGAGGTCGAGGGCGCGCGCGTCCATCTGCGAGTCGCGGACGACGGGGGCGGGTTGGCGACCACCGACGGCGCGGCGCCGCGCGGCTTCGAGTTGGTCGGCGATGACGGGACCTGGCAGCCGGCGGCGGCCACGCTCGACGGTGACCGAATCGTCGTCATCTCGGAAGCGGTCCCGACGCCCGTCGCCGCGCGCTACGCCTTCGCGCCGCTGCCCGATTGCAACGTCGTCGGCGGCACGGGCCTGCCCCTGACTCCCTTCGTCGAGGGCCGGGTGCCGCAGTGAGCGACGCGCCGGTCACGGGCGCGTAACCGCCCGAGCCGCGATCGTGATCGGGGCTATGCTGCCGCGATGAAGCTGCGCACGACGGCTGTCGCGCTCTCGACCCTGGTACTGGCGGCCGCGACGTGGATCTACCTGCTCGGGGTGCCGCGAGGCGATGCCGCAGGGCAAGCGCCGGCGGTCGCCCGCGCGGCGGCAGTCCCGACACCGGTCGCCGGGCAGGCGGAGCTGACGAGCCCGGTCGCGCCGACGACCCAGGCCTTGGCGCCAAGAGAGCCTCAGGCGAGCGAGCCCGGTGCTCGGCGGCCGGCCGGCGACGCGGGCTTCGCCGGCCTGGTGCTGGTGATGGAGGAGGGGGGCGTGGTGCGCGACGGCGACGGGACCCTGAGCCTCGTGGCGGTCTCCGAGACACGCGTCCAGCACGACTCGCTGGCCTTTCGCGGTGGCCTCTTCACGATCCCGGGCGTCGTCGGCGCGCTGCAAAGCCTGCGGGTCGACGGCGCCTGGATGGACGGGGTGCGCGTGCCCGTCGTGGGCGAGGGGCGCGCCGAGGAGGTCGCGGGTCCCTTCGCGACGGTGCGCGTCGACCACCGCGGGGCCGAGTCGATCGAGGTGTGCTCGCGCGCGACCGGCGAGCACTTGGATGGCGTGGAGATCATCGTCCTGGAGCGCGGGAACGCCCTGCCGTCGGGCGTCCCTCGACCGGAACGGTTTTCGCCCGGGCGCTGGCTGGCGCGGGGCGCGCGCTCTCCGTTGACCCTCGGTCGGCTGCCGCGGCTGTTTCCGGGCCAGACGACCTTCGCGGCCTGGGTCAGGGCCAGGGACCACGCTTGGCGATGCGTGTGGCTCGGGTCCTCTGGTCAGCAGCGGGTCGAGCTCGAGCCCGGCGGGGACCTGCGGGTACGCGTCGTCGGGGAGTCGACCCAGCGCGTGAGCCTGAGCCTGGCGGACGCGGCCGGCGGTTCCTCGATTGCTTCGGAGGCCCTCTCGAGCGGCGGCGAGCTGCGCCTGGACGGTCTTGCGGTGGGGGATTACAGCCTGCGGATCTCGGCCGGGCAGTCCCCGCGGACGAAGGACGCGATGCTCGCTCGCGAGTTGAGCGTGCGAGCGGGCCAGGTGACCCGGTTCGACTTGGACCTGGGCGAGTTCGACTCCCTGCTGGCCGAGCATCCGGTCGCCGTGGAGCTGACGGCCCGGGGCTGGCCCGAGCGGCGCAGGGTCAGCGCTTCGGTCTACCGGAACCTGGGGGGCGAGCGCTTCATCCGCGTCGACCAGGTACGCCTGGAGACGTCCGATCTGAGTGAGGACAACCACTTCACCGGCTCCCTCGGATCCCTGCGCGCCGGCGCCTACGCGCTCCAACTGCACGAGCTGGCCCGGATCGAGAGCTTCCAGGTCAGCGGCCCGACGACCGTCGCCCTCGAGCTTCCGCCGCCGGAGTCGGTCCTGATCGAGTGCGTCGACGAGCAGACGGGTCGGCAACTGGACGCCCCGACGATCGCGGTCAGCTCGTCGCGGGGCTCCGCGCTGGTGCCGCACCGATCGCGATCCTTCGCGCGGGTCGGACCCGGGCTCTACCAGGTCCAGGTCGCTCCCGGCGCACTGAACATCACGATCGGCTCGCCTCAGATCTCCCGTCGGACCGCCACCGTCGACTGTCCACCGGGCGCCGAGCGGCTGGTGGCGCGATTCCTGCCGCCCACCGAGCTCCAGATCGTGTTCGCGGTCGACGGCCGCCGAATCGCGAGGTCCATGCCCGGCACCGACGTGTCGGCGGCCGCCGTCGACGGCGAGGGGCGCTCCGACTTCTGCCGGTCCAGATCGGGCGTGTACCACATCGGCCTGTCGGAGCCCGGGCGCTATCGAATCGGCATCGTTCCGGCGCCGGCCTACCTACCGGTGAA
Source organism: Engelhardtia mirabilis (assembly GCF_007748095.1). Taxonomy (NCBI): domain Bacteria; kingdom Pseudomonadati; phylum Planctomycetota; class Planctomycetia; genus Engelhardtia; species Engelhardtia mirabilis. The sequence goes on along the minus strand of NZ_CP036287.1, from coordinate 6,022,177 downwards.
CGACCAGATCGTCGAGCTGGCGGCGGGGATCAACCGCATCGAAGTGCCGCTCGAGCGCCGACCCTGAGGGAGCGATCGCCTTGGCTCCGCGCGCGATGCCCGACACTGCTGCCACGCTGCGATCCATCGCGATCGACGCGCGGGGGCGTTCGATGCGGTGCGGCCCGGAATCCTGGGGCCACGGCCTTCGGAGCACGGGGCGCGACGTCGCCGGAGGGCGGCCGTGAGTCCGGACCTGGTGCGCGGTGGGTCCGCATGGCGCAGCCTCGCCCTGTGCGGTGTCCTGGCCCTGCTCGCCGCGGTGCCGTGGTTCCTGCTGCGCGACGTCGCGGAGCCCATCGACGCGGCGAGCCCCCGTGCCCCCGCGGCGCACGCGACGCCGTCCGTCGCGCCGGTCATGGTCGCGGCCCACGAGCTCGACTCGGCTGAATCGGCGCGCGCGGTCGCGGGCCTGACTCTGACGGGTTCGATCGCCGTGTTGGGCGAGCGGCCCATGGCGTTCGACGAAGCGAGTGGGACGATCGAGCTGCTGCTCGTCAGCGACGGGGTCGAATGGGTGCGTGAGGTCGACGTGCGCGCCGGGCAGTTCCGTATCGACCTGCCCTCGCGCGGCAACCTGACCTTCCGCCGGCCGCGGATCGACGGCGGGCCGTGCCGAGTCCTCTCGCCGTCACCGCGCGCAGCTTGGCCGCCGGGGGATCGGGTGCAGGTGATCGTGGTGCGCGAATCCACGACGCGGCTCTCGGCCCTGGACGCCAGGACCGGCGCGCACCTGAGCGACGTGGAGGTCAGCTCGCGGCCAGGGACCGATCCCTTCGGCCACCCGGGCCCGGCGCGCGGTGACCTGGTGCGCCTGGTCGAGGGCGGCACTTCGCCGATGGAGATCGAGCTGTCGGGCGAGCGAGTCGGTGCCGGGCCGCAGCAGACGCTCTTCGCGCGCGCGCCGGGCTACGCCTTCGGGAGCGCCGTCGTTTCGTCTCTCGCGCGCAATCAGGTGTCGGTCCGGCTCGAACGGGGCGGCGACCTCGAACTCGAGCTCGCCCTGGGCGCGGGGATCGACCTGCCCGCGAACTCGGTGCTGCGACTGACGAGCGGCGGCGAGACCGTCTGGGAGGGCCCCGCCCAGGTGGGGAGGATCGATCTTCCGTCCTTCCCGGCGGGGACGATCGAAGCCGCCCTGCTGGTGGACGACCTCGAGCTGATCCGCACCCGGGGCGAGCTGGCCGCGGGCGGCTGGCTGCCCCTGCGGCTCTCGTTGGACGCGCATCCCGACGACATCTTCGGCGACCTGCACGTGGCGCTCGACGTGCCCGGATCCTGGCCCCTCGATCGGGTGCGGCTGCGGATCTACTCCGAGCTCCTCGATTCGCGCTCGGTCATGGGTCCGCCCCTGTTCCTGCCCCGCGCCGGCAGTCGCCGGGTCGAGTGGGTCTTCGAGGACGTCCCGCGCGGCGACGTCGAGCTCGAGGTCTACCCGATGCGCTTCATGACGCGCCTCGACCACCGCCTCGACGAGGTCCACGAGCTGGCCCTGCCGGGCTACGTCCGCTTCGAGCTCGAGCTGCTCAACGCCGCCGAGGTCCACCCATCGATTCGCGTCGCGTGGGAGGCGGAGGTCGACCGGCGCCGCTGGTTCGCCGGCGGTGGCCTGGCGCAAGCAGTGCCCGCGGCGATGCTCGGCAACCTGCCGGCGGCGCGCACGACCCTGACGCTCACGGCGCGCGGACACCAGCCGGCTCAGATCGTCGTCGAAGCCTACGCCGGCTCGCGCTCGGAGAGCGTGCTGCTCGCACCGGAGCCGGCCGAGGCGCCGACCGGCGAGCGGTGAACTCGGGGCCGCGCGACGCGCAGCCGCGGTGCCTACAGCCCCCAGGCCGCGCGCAGCTTGCCCTTGGGGTCCTCGGTGATCGGCTCGCCGTGGCCGACGACCAGACGCTCGAAGTCCCACTCGAGCACGCGACCCAGGCTCGCGTTCCAAGCCTCGCGGTCCTTGATCACCGAGCGCATCAGCCGCCCCGCGCGGGCCTCGCCGTGAATCCCGAGCATGCGCTGCATCAGGCCGCCCCAGCCACCGGTCGCCGTGCCGAGGTTGAAGACGGCGTCGGCGGTGATCGCGGTGCGGCTGGCGCGGTGCAGGAACATCCACTCGCCGACCCGCGGCGCGCCCTCCAGGGGCAACAGCTCGAACTCGCCGCGCCAGGGGGCGTCCAGGTCCTCGGCCAGCCAGCCCGTGAAGTTCCACTCGGGGTGCGGGCGTCGCAGCTTGGGCGCACCCCAAGTCGAGGCGGCGGGCAGGTGCTCGAACCACTGGTCGAGGTACAGGTCGTGGGTGCGGCTGGGCGCGACCCAGTGCTCGATCGGACCCAACTCGGCGAGCCGCGCGACGAGGTCCGCGGACCACGGCACCGGCGAGTGCAGCCAGAGCCCGCCGCCGGACAGCTTGGCGACCGTCATGCGGTGCCCGAGGGGCATCCCGAGCAGCCCGAAGTCGGATTGGACCGTCCAGAGATCGTCGGTCAGAGGAGTGATGCTCGAGGTGGCTGCCATGGCGAATGGTTTCGCACACGTCGCCGCGGGAATCCATGCGGCAAATCGACGCGCGTCGAGCCCAGGTCGTCGCGGCGGGCGCGGCAGTGCCGTAGGGTCGCGCACCAGCTCCGCGATCGCGCGTCGTCAGCCCCCTCGAACCCCATCCCATCCATGGACATCTACGAGCGCTCTCTGGCCCTGCACCGCGAGAAGCAAGGCAAGCTCGAGGTCTCGTCGCGCACGCGCGTGGACTCGATGGAGGACCTCTCCCTGGCCTACACCCCGGGCGTGGCGCGGCCCTGCGAGGTGATCGGCCGGGACGTGTCGGCCGCCTGGGACCTGACCCTCAAGGGCCGCACCGTCGCCGTCGTCTCGGACGGCTCGGCGATCCTCGGCCTCGGCGACCTGGGACCCGAGGCCGCCCTGCCGGTGATGGAGGGCAAGGCCGTGCTGTTCAAGGAATTCGCCGGCGTCGATGCCTTCCCGATCGTGCTCGACCAGCGCGAGCCGGCCCAGATCATCGAGACCGTGCGCGCCATCGCACCGACCTTCGGGGGCATCAACCTGGAGGACATCTCCGCGCCGCGCTGCTTCGAGATCGAGGACGCCCTCCAGGACATCGGCATCCCGGTGCTGCACGACGACCAGCACGGCACGGCCATCGTCCTCTTGGCGGCGGTGATGAACTCGCTGCGGGTGCAGGGGCGCTCGCTCTCGCAGTTGAAGGTCGTGATCAGCGGCGCCGGCGCGGCCGGGCGGGCCATCGCGCGCCTGTTGTCGTGCACCGACGGCCACGACCGCTGCATCCCCGTGGGGCAGCTGCGGATCTGCGACAGCCGCGGGATCCTCTCGCCCGAGCGCGAGCGCCAGGACCCGATCAAGGAGGAGCTGGCGCGCCTGACCAACCCCGAGGGCGAGCGCGGGACGTTGCGCGACGCCCTGCGCGGCGCGGACATCTTCATCGGCGTCAGCGCCGGCGGCGTGCTGGAGGGCAAGGACATCGCCACCATGGCCGCGGACCCGATCGTGTTGGCGATGGCCAACCCGATCCCCGAGGTGGACCCCGAGGCTGCCAAGGCCAACGGCGCCGCCATCGTCGGCACCGGCCGCAGCGACCTGCCGAACCAGGTCAACAACGTCCTGGCCTTCCCCGGCCTGTTCCGCGGCGCCCTCGAGGCCCGCGCCGTGCGCTTCACCAGCGGCATGAAGTTCGCCGCCATGGAGGCCATCGCCGGCTGCGTCGTCGATCCCTCGCCCCATCGCATCCTGCCGCCGCCCTTCGACCGCTCCGTCGCCGTGCGGGTGGCCCACGCCGTGGCGGCCGCGGCACTCCACGACGGCGTCGTGCGCGAGGGCGCGATCGCGGGCGTGCGCGGCTGACGGCGAGGGTCGGATCGCCCGCTCGATCGCCGGGACCCGGGACCCGGGACCCGGGACCCGGGGGCCGCGGGGCCGCGGGGCGGGAGGCGGGAGGCGGGAGGCGGGAGGCGGGAGGCGCCGGGCGCCGGCCCTACTCGTCCAGATCGTGGACAGGGCGTCGAGGCCGTGGACGGGCATCCACGTCGAACGCCTTCCTCGACCCCGCTGGAGGGTCTCGGTGGTGCGGCACAGGACTTGCGGATCTCGAATATCATTGTCGAGCGAGTCCCGCCTGCCTGCGTGACCTGGGAGGCCCTGGTCGTCGGAGCCCGCTCGACCTCGAACCTCCCCGCCGACCGGGCCTGCCGGGCCCACCGGGTCGGCGATCACCGGCGAGCGCCGTGGTCGATCGCCAACCCGGGCGCTCCGCAGGTCCCGGCCGCGACAGATGCGGCGACCGCGGCCTCCCCTCGAACCCGAGTCAATACCGAGCCGGACCCACCGCGCCTGCGCGACCTGGTCGGCAACTGATCGCTGACCCACCCGACCCCAATGAAGAACCCCATTCGACCCTCGTCGTCCACTCTCCTGTTCACCTGCATCGCCTTGCAGGCCGGCGCCGCCGCGACGCCCGCAGTCCAGGGCTCCGAAGACCACAAGCTCCTGGCCGCCGCCGTGCTCGCTGGCGACGAGTTCGGCTCGTCCGTGGGGACCGACGGCGTGCGCGTCGCAGTCGGCGCGCCCCTCGCGGACGCGGCGGGACCGGACGCCGGGTCGGCGTTCCTGTTCGACGCCACGACGGGCGGCGAGTCGGTGCAACTCGTCCCCACCGGCGTGTCCGCCGGTGACCGCTTCGGCGCGGCGGTCTGCGTCGACGGTGCTCTGGCTCTGGTCGGCGCGCCGTTCGCGGACGTGACCGGGACCGACTCGGGCGCGGCATACCTCTTCGATGCGAGCAGCGGCACCCAGTCGGCCGAGCTGCAACCCTCCGACGCGGCGGTCCAGTTCGGCACGGCGGTCGCCATGGACGGCGGTCTGGCCGTCGTCGGCGCGCTGGGGGCCGCCTACGTGTTCGACGTCGCGACCGGGCAAGAGCTCGCGAAGCTGGCGCCCTCCGGCACCGGCTCCGCCGGCGGCTTCGGCGGGGCTGTCGACATCGACGCCGGCCTGGTGGTCGTCGGCGCCCAGGTAGGGGACGGGCTGGGGCTGTTGACCGGCACCGCCTTCGTCTTCGACGCGGCGAGCGGCGTCCAGATCCGCCAGTTGTCCGCCCTCGACGGGACCGCCTGGAGCTTCTTCGGCTCGAGCGTCGCGATCGACGCCGGTACGGTCGTCGTCGGCGCGCGGACGGCGAGCCCCAAGGGCAAGGATTCCGGAGCCGCCTACATGTTCGATGCGGTCACCGGCCAGCAGATCGAGAAGCTGGTCCCGAATGACGGCCACATCTTCGCCGAGTTCGGCTCGTCCGTCGGTATCGAAGGCCCACTGGTCGTGGTCGGCGCGGGGCAGGACAACCAGGGTGGGTTCTCGTCGGGCGCGGTGTACGTCTACCAGGCGGCGAGTGGGTCCTTCGTCACCAAGCTGCTGGCCAGCGACTCGACTTCGTCGGACGAGCTGGGCGGGGCGGTCTGCGTTGCCGGCGGCGTGATCGTGGCCGGCGCCGCCAGGGACGACGACGTCGGCGACGCCTGCGGGTCGGCCTACCTGTTCGGGGCCGCCGGCGTCGCCGCGCCCATGTCCGAGTGCCTCGGCAACCTGGGCAGCCTCGACCTGGCCGCTGGTCTGCCCTTCGCCGGCCAGACCCTCACCCTGCGCACCGACGGCGCCCAACCGGCCACACTCGCTTCACTGCTGGTCGTCTCGGCCGCCCCGGTCGCCGGCTGGCCGAGCTGCGGCGTCGACTTTGGCACCGCCGGCGAGTTGCTCGTCGATCTCGCGCCCTCGAGCGAGCTGTTCGCGTCGATCGTGCCGTGGACCGGCGCTCCCGCCGACTTCTCGATCAGCGTCCCGTCGGTGGCCGGGCTGGCCGGCCTGCAGATCTACGCCCAGGGTGCTCTCCTGGCGCCGCTCTCGCCGACCGAGACGGTGCGTCTGACCCATGGGCTCGAGATCACCCTGGGCGGATACCTGTAGGACGCGCGTCGTGCTCCCGTCCGCGCGGCCAGCCGCGGGCGGGAGCCTACAAGCCCTCGGGGAAGAATCGCCGCTGTACCGGCGAGGCGTGGTGCAGGACCAGCTTCCAGCCACCGTCCGTGCGCACGAAGGCATTGGTCGCGGCCATGTCGGAGCGAATGTCCTCGCCCCCCGAGCTGGCACGGATGCGCTCGACCATGGTGGCCCAGGCGGTGTCGCCGCGGACTTGGATCTGCAGGTCGGAGAGCTCGAAGCGGATCGAGTCGGTGTGCTCGAAGATCGCCGCCCAGGAGCCGATCACGCGGCGGCGGCCGATCAGGACTTCGCTCCCCGGGTGGATGCACTGGACGCCGTCGTCGTCGTGCCAAAGAGCCGTCATGGCGCCGATGTCCAACTCCTCGAAGGCCGCGTAGAAGGCGCGGTTGGCGCGGGCGGCGCCCTTCTGCGCGTCGTAGTCGGAGTCGCCCATGGACCGATTGGAACGCGACGCGGGCGGCGCGAGAAGGACCTTGTCAGCCGGCGTTGCGCTTCGGCGGACGTACGGGCGGCCGCTGACGCTCCTCGTCGGACGCTTCTTCGTCGTGGTAGGGGCAGTGGCGGCAGCCCCGTCCGCAGCAGTAGCCGCGGCGCCGCAGGAAGACCCGCGTCAGCACGGCCAAGCCGGTTTCCGGGTCGAGGTAGGTGAGGTCGCCCCGAGCTGCGGCGGCGTCGTGGAGCTGTTTGACGGTCGACTGCTTCACCAGAAGGCGCGAGTTGACTCGCGGGGCGATGAATCTAAACGCTCGGCACTAGATGCGAGGATCGGATTCCGCGCGAAGCCGCCCTGGGCTAATCTCGGACCTCGGGGTCCGCAGTCGGCCCTTCGGACTCCCGCGCGCGAACTCCCTCGAATCATGCCCACGGATCCCTACGCAGGCCTCGAGCAGCTCTACGACGAGCTCGGCGAGGAGGGCTTCTCGGCCCTGGTGTCCAGCTTCTATCGACGCGTCCGCGGCGACGATCTGCTGGCGCCCATGTACCCGGACGACGATTGGGACGGCTCGCAGGGGCGCCTGCTCGACTTCATCGTCGGTCGCTGCGGTGGTCCGCCGCGCTACGTGGAAGCGCGTGGCCACCCGCGCCTGCGAATGCGGCACGCACGCTTCCGCCTCGACCAGGCGGCGCGCGACCGCTGGATGGAGCACATGGGGGCGGCCCTGGGCGAGCTCGACACCGACGCCCACACCCGAGCGCGGCTGCACGCGTTCTTCGACGCCACGGCGACGTTCCTCCTGAACAGCTAGACTCCCGCGCCCCGCGCCACCCGAGCCCCCCTCCCCATGAAGATCGCCTGCATCGGTGGCGGCCCCGCCGGCCTCTACTTCTCGATCCTGGCCAAGCGCCGCCACCCGGACTTCGAGGTCGTCGTCTACGAGCGCAATCGCTCCGACGACACCTTCGGCTGGGGGGTCGTGTTCTCGGACGAGACCCTCGGCAACTTCGAGCAGGTGGATCCCGAGAGCTACCGCGCGATCCGCGAGAGCTTCGTCTACTGGACCGACATCGAGACGTACTTGGGAGCTGAACTGGTGCGCTCCACGGGCCACGGTTTCTGCGGCATGGCGCGCAAGCGGCTCTTGCAGATCTTCCACGAGCGCGCGGCGGAGCTGGGCGTCGAGTTGGTCTTCGAGCGCGAGGTCGACGAAGGCCAGATCGCCCGCGAGGCGGACCTGGTGATCGCCTGCGACGGCATCAACAGCAAGATCCGCGAGGACCACCGCCAGGTGTTCGAGCCGTCGCTCGATTGGCGCCACTGCCGCTTCACGTGGCTCGGGACGACCAGGCTGCTCGACGCCTTCACATTCGTGTTCAAGGAGAACGAACACGGCCTGTGGATGGTCCACGCCTACCCCTTCCAGGAGGGCTCGGGCGCCGCCGGCGAGGCCCGCGGCACGTGGATCGTCGAGACCCACGAGGACACCTGGCGCCGGGCCGGGATGGAGGGCGCGAGCGAGGAGGAGACGGTCGCCTACTGCGAGAAGTTGTTCGCGCAGGAGCTCGGCGGTGAGCGGCTCTTGGCGAACCGATCGATCTGGCGGCGCTTTCCCAACGTGGTCAACCGCCACTGGCACGACGGCAAGGTGGTGCTGCTGGGTGATGCGGCGCACTCGGCGCACTTCTCCATCGGCTCGGGCACCAAGCTCGCGATGGAGGACGCCATCGCCCTGGCGGACGCGCTCGACGCCCACGTGAGCGAGGGCGTCGAAGCGGTGCTGGAGGCCTACCAGCAGGACCGCTACGTCGACACGCTCAAGCTGCAGAAGGCAGCCCAGACGTCGCTCGAGTGGTTCGAGAACGCCGGGCGCTACGTGCGGCAGGATCCGCTGCAGTTCACCTTCAACCTGATGACGCGCTCCAAGCGCATCACCTACGACAACCTGGCCCTGCGCGACCCGGCCCTGGTCGAGCGCGTGACGGAGTGGTTCGCCCGCACACAGGGCGCGCCGCGGGAGGCCGACGGGCGCGCGCCGGTGCCGATCTTCACGCCCCTGAAGCTGCGCGAGCTGGAGCTCGCCAACCGCATCGTCGTCTCGCCCATGTGCCAGTACTCGGCCGTGGACGGGGTCCCCGGCGAATGGCACCTGGTGCACCTGGGCAGCCGCGCGGTGGGCGGCGCGGGCCTGGTGATCACCGAGATGACCGACGTCACGGCCCAGGGACGCATCACCTCGGGCTGCGCCGGGATCTACACCGACGAGCAGGAGGCGGCCTGGAAGCGCGTGGTCGACTTCGTGCACGGCAACTCCGCCTCGGCGATCGGCATGCAGCTCGCCCACGCCGGCCGCAAAGCTTCGTGTTCGCTGCCCTGGGAGGGCGACGCGCCGCTCACGGACGCCACGGCCTGGGAGACGATCGCCCCCTCGGCCCTGCCCTTCGGCACCGGCTGGCACACGCCGCGCGAGATGACCCGCGCCGACATGGACGCGGTGCGCGACGCCTTCGTGCAAGGCGCCGAGCGCGCCGAGCGGGCCGGCTTCGACCTGATCGAGCTGCACATTGCCCACGGCTACCTCTTGTCGAGCTTCCTGTCGCCGGCCTCCAACCACCGCACGGACGAGTACGGCGGCAGCCTCGAGAACCGTGCCCGCTTCCCGCTCGAGGTGCTGGATGCCGTGCGCGCCGTGTGGCCGGCGGCCAAGCCGATCTCGGTGCGGATCTCGGCCACCGATTGGCTCGAAGAGACCGAAGGCGCGGGCATCACCGCCGAGGAGAGCGTGCGCCTGGCCCGTTGGCTGGGCGAGCACGGCTGCGACGTGGTCGACGTCTCCACCGCCGGCAACACCCCCGAGTCGGTGCCGGTCTACGGCCGCATGTACCAGGTGCCCTTCGCCGAACGCATCCGCCACGAGACCGGCCTGAAGGTCATGGCCGTGGGCGCGATCCAAGGCGCCGACCAAGCCAACACGATCCTCGCCGCCGGCAGAGCGGACCTGATCGCCATGGCGCGCCCGCACCTGAACGACGCCTACCTGACGCACCGCGCCGCGCTCGAGTACGAGCACACGGGGCACGCCTGGCCCAAGCAGTACCTGCCGGCCGTGCCGCGGGAGCTGCGCCAGTCGTGAGCTCCGGTCGGGCGCATCGCCTCGGCTGGGCCCGGTTCTGCCTGGTCCTCACCGGTGCCCTCGCCGGCGTCGGCGTTCCGGTGGGCCTGGTCGCCCTGTTGGCGAGCTTCGGCGGCTGGGAGGTTCAGATTGAGCTCGGAGACCGGTCGGAGGGGAGCTCCTGGCCGCAGCGTCTGCTGGGCAGTCACGGCTACCTGATGCCGCTGCGCGTCGCGGCGGACGCGGACCACTCGACTCCCCTGGGGGTGCGCTGGTCCTGGCGCACGGGGGGCGGCGCGTGGCAGCCGATCGAATTCGCCGACGCACACCGCGGCGAGTTAGCTCCGGTCGACGGCGTCCGCGCGGCGACGATCCAAGCCCTGAGCGGAGTCGAGCCCGACTCGCAGATCGTTTGGTTCGCGATAGCGCTCAGTGAGCTCGCCGGCGAGCGCACGCTCATGCCGATGGCCTTCCGGGCCAAGCTCCACGAGGGCGGCTCGGTGCTGGGCCCGATCCGAAGCGCCTTGGCGACGATCGAGATCGAGGCACTCGGCGCGCGTCCGAAGGGCCATTGGCTGGACGCAAGCGCGCACAGTGCTCGCATTGGAAGCACCCTCGAGGGCTGGTGTATCGCGCAGTGGGTCTCGACCGAGGCTGACCCGCCGACCCCTGCACTGGAGGTGCTCGTCGAGGTCAGCGCGGGTCCGTGGAACCCCTTGGTCGACGTCCCCCCGCCGCCGGGGAGCCGATCCGGCGCCGCGACGGGTCGCTGACCACCGCCGTGCGGCCGTGCGGCGGGGGAGGTCGGCCTCCAAGGAGCGAGCGATCCGCTGCCCCGAGCCGCACCGCGCCACCGGCGGGCCCGTTCCCGTGGCAGCCACGCTCCCGACAGATGCGGGGTAGCATCTGGCCCATGGCCTCGCAGCAGTTCCGTCGCGCTCGACTCCTGTTGGTCCTGATCGTCGTCGCCGCCGGCGTCTTGGCGACGGTCGGTCCGATCCTGGGGCGGCAACCTGCGCGCTTCGAGGGTGGGCCAGCTCCCGCTGAGCTAGTGGCTTCGATCGGTCGCAGCCACGAGGGCCTGGAACTCAGCGACTGCGACTTCATCGAGTACCCCGAGGAGCCTCCCGCCGACCTGGTCGCGGAGTGGTCCTGGCGCGTCGACGGTGGACGATGGCAGGTCCTTCCGTTCGCAGGGCTCGACTTTCGGTCGGTCGAAGTCGATGGTGCCCGTGGTTCCAACGGCGTCTACGAGGGGCGTGTAGGCGACGGTCAGATCGTCGTCGATTCTGGCTACGGCCGGATGGAATCGAGGCCGAACGTGAGAGTCGCGCGCACGGCGACCTTCGGTGTCGGGTGGAAGCGAATCGACGGCGCGATAGCGGTGGGGGCGGTCAGCTCGATCGCGCTGCGACCCACGACCGGAGGAGGCGGCAGTGCGACGATCGCGCCTGAGCTGATCGTGCTCGAGGGCCTCGAAAGCGATTTCGGACTGCAGCGCCCGCACGCCTCCTGGTTCGACCCCCGATCGACTTCGGACCTGGACGGGGGCCTCAGGGTCGCTTGGAGTGCCAGTGCCGACGACGGTGCGACCCGAGTCCTCGAGGTGCGCGTGTCCGTTTCCGTCGAGCCGCTGATCCAGGACGCTAGATTCCAGACCATGACGATCAACGCGTCGCTTCGAGGCCATCCAACGGCGCCGATCGAAACCCGTGAGGTGCGCTCGTGAAGCGTGCGTTGCTGCTCCTCTTCGTCGTCGGTCTCGGCGTGCTGGTGGTGCTGGGGGCGATCGTCCTTGCGAGGCAGGCCACGACCGTCTCGATCGACCTGGGCCCGGTGCCGCCTGCGGGGTTGACGGAGGCCGAGGCGGTGCTTGGGCCAGTGAAGGCGTCCACGTCGATCAGCGTTTCGCGCGGTGGCCCCCTGGGCGACGACCTCGTCTCCACGTGGTCCTGGCGTGAGCCCGGCGGGGAGTGGAGGCCGATCGAATTCGAAGGGCTGTGCTACTTCGATGCGGACCCATCCGCGCCTTACGTGGACCGTTCGGAGTTCACGGGTGTTCGCGACGGCCGGATCGTCGTGGAGGCGAGCTACATGGCGGCGCCGGTGGAGGGCGGTGCGGTGAACTCGAGCCTCTTGATGTGCGAGGTCGACGGTGCCCTCGCCGTCACGCCGTGGCACGAAGTGGTCAACGGCGTGGAGCCAGGGTCCCAGTGGCACGTAGATTTCCTGGGCGAGCCGTGGGTCCTGCCGCGCGAGCTGGGCTTGCCGCCGCTGTCCGAGGCCGACTTCAGCTCGAAGGCGGCAGGCTCGGTGGACCAGGGGGTGGTCGAGGCCGAAGTCTTACTGAAGCTGAAGGACCGCCGGCGGCCGGAGCTCGAGTCCGTGTTCGAGTTCCGTGTTCAGGTCGAGAGCGTCGGCGGCAGTTGAGCGGGATCGGCGTAGGGTCGTTCCATGGCTCTCGTCGACATTTCTTGCGGGTCACGGGCAGGCGTTCTACGCGTGGGGCTGATCGTCGTGGTTGCCCTGGGCGTGCTCGTCGTCGCTGGCGTTGTCGTCGCCCAACGCGCCGCGGCGGTGGAGCCCTGGTACCGCGCGAGCACGGGACCGCTCGGTCCCGAGACGATGGTCGATCTGCGCGAGAAGCACGGGCCTGTCGTCTTCTCACCCGCAGCTCGCATCGCACTGCCACAGGGGTTGCCCGCGCGACTCGACGCGAAGTGGACCTGGCGCGTCGGTGACGGCGATTGGATGCCGCTGCCCTTCGAAGGCACGCGCTTCGTCGGCACGACCGACGGCGGTGACGACCTCGTTCGCACCGTGACCACCGGTCGCCTCGACGGTTGCGCCGCGATCGAGCGCGGCTTCGGGGGCGGCACCCTGCCCCTGCGTGAGGTCGAGTCGGCGTTGATCCTCTGCGAGCTCGATGGTCGCCTGGCACTGCGTCCGTGGCTGCGCTGTCGGCTGGGCGGCGAGTTCGAGGCAGCGACGACGCTGACCCTGCTCGACGAGGCGGGCATCGAACCCCTGGCTCTCCCCGAGACCCACGCCTTGCCGACGGTCGCCAGTGCCGGGATCGAGGCGCAATGGACTCCGGACGTGACAGGGCGGGCCTTCGAGGGCCTCTTCGAGCTGCGGCTCGTCGACCGCTCGCTCCCGCTCGATGAGCGGGTCCCCCTGCTGGTGCGCCTCGAGCTGACCTGCGACGGTCTGCCCGACGGACGGGACTGAGCTTCCAGCGAGGCTCGCGGGCTGCTTGCGCGAGTCCTCGAGTCAACCGATCGCCCCGTCCCGGAGACCTTGTCGCGAGATGCCCCCGGCTCGACCGTCGCTGAGGACTCGGTCGAGCTGCCGACGCAACGGACCGCCGGCCCGGAGACTGCGACCGACGTGGTGCGGCGGGGGCCCGCATCCTGTGCGGAGCGCCTTCGGCTGCGGCCTGGGCGCGACGCTGATCGCGGAGCGCGGTGAGGAGGGCTCGCGCGCGGTAACGTGTGGCGGTCAGCGCGACCGCCCCGTCACCACCGAACCCCCTGCGCCAACGCCCCATGGAAGCCCGCCACACGCCCCTGATCGACGACGACTTCGACGAGCTCGAGTACGGCGCCGCCGACCTCGAGCCCATCTCCCTGGCCGAGCGCCGCGCGCGGGTGAAGCGCCTCGCCGGGCTGATGGAGGACGCCTCGCTGACCGAGGGCACCGCCGCGGGCGCCTTCCTGTGCGAGCCGGGCACGACCCTGCGCTACCTGACCGGCGTCGGCGGCGGGCGCTCCGAGCGCCTGTTCGGGTTGGTCGTGCTGGCCTCGGGGGAGCTGCTCTGGATCGCGCCGTCCTTCGAGGTCGAGCGCATGAAGCGCCTCGTGGCCGAGGGCCCCGGCGGCGAGATCCTCGGCTGGGACGAGCACGAGTACGCCTACGCGCCCCTGGCGGCGGCACTGGCCGAGCGCGGCGTCGAGACCCTGGCGGTCGAGCCCGAGCTGCGCCACGTGTTCGTGCACGGGATGGGCGTGGCCATGGGGCGCGACAAGGTCCTGTGGGGCGGCGCCCTGCGCCAGGCCCTGCGCGGGACCAAGGACACCCACGAGCTTGCGCTGTTGCGGCGCGCCAACGAGCTGACCGTGCGCGCCTTCAACGCCGTGGAGCCGCGGGTCGAGCCCGGCGTCACCGCGCGGCAGGTGGCGGCCATGATCACCACCGCCCAGACCAAGCTCGGCCTCGAGTCGATCTGGAACCTGACCCTCGTCGGTCCGAACAGCGCCGAGCCCCACGGCGGCACCGACGACACGCCCCTGGCCAAGGGCGACGTGATCCTGATCGACACCGGCGGCTCGCTCTTCGGCTACCAGTCGGACAACACGCGCACCTGGGTTGTGGGCGGCGAGGTCCCGGACGAGGTTGCGAAGGTGTGGGACGTGGTGCGCGCGGCCCAGATGGCGGCCTTCGAGCAGATCAAACCCGGTAACCCCTGCTTCCAGGTGGACGCAGCGGCACGCAAGGTGGTGACCGACGCGGGCTTCGGTGACGGTTACCTGCACTTCACCCACCGCTTGGGTCACGGCATCGGCATGGATGGGCACGAGGCGCCCTACTTCGACGGGGGCGACCCGACGATCATGGTGCCGGGCATGACCTTCTCGAACGAGCCCGGGATCTACCAGCGCGGCAAGTTCGGCGTGCGCCTCGAGAACATCGTCGCGGTGACGGAGGACGGTGCGGAGTGCTTTGGTGGTTGGCAAGCGGGGCCGAGCTCGCCGCGCTGAAGCACGCGAGGTAGGCGGTCTTGTGCCTGGCACCGTACGAACGCCTACCTCGCGCCACCGAGCTCAGCGCTCGAGCAGGGCCAACACTCGATCGGACACCGACGTCATCGCCACCGTGCCGTCGCTCGGGTCACCCCCGCACTCGTCGAAGCCCCGCGAGCACAGGAACACCGGCCCGCGCGAAGGCTCGCTCGGCAGCAGGCCGTGGCTGCCCTTCACCAGCGACGCGTCGAGCGGGATCACGTCCATCAGGTAGCGGAAGCCGAGCACCTTCTGGGCCAGGCGCCGCGCCACGCGCAGGGCGGGCACCTTCAGTGCCGGATCCACGAACAGCTCGACCGGGTCGTAGCCGGGCTTGCGGTGGATGTCGACCGTGCGCGCGAAGTCGGGGGCGGCGCTGTCGTCGTTCCAGTAGTAGTAGGTGAACCAGGCGTCGGGCTCGGCCAGGGCGACCAACTCGCCGGAGCGCTCGTGGTCGAGGGCGAACTCGCGCTTGTCGTCGCCCAGGACCCGTGCGACGCCGGGCAGGGCTTCGAGCACCTCGCGCGCGGCGACCTGGGCGCGCTCGTCCGCGCAGTACACGTGGGCCATCTGGTGGTCGGCCACGGCGAAGGCGCGGCTGCCGAAGACGTCGAGCACCTCGCCGGCGGGCGTCTCGCGCACCTCGAGCAGGCCCGCGTCGCGCAGGGCGCGATTGACGTGTACCGGCCGGTTCACGGCCTCCAGGGCGTACTCGCTGACCACCACGGTCTCCGCGCCGACGGCGTCCGCCGCCGCCACCAGTTCGCCGATCAGCGCATCGACCTCTACCACGGCCCGGCGGCTCTCGGGTGCATCGGGGCCCAGGCGCTGGTGGCTGTAGTCGAGGTGCGGGAGGTAGACCATCGTCAGGCTCGGCCGCCGCGTGCGCAGGGTGTGGATCGCCGCGTCCGTCAGCCAACGACTCGAGGGCAGGCCCGACTTCGGGCCCCAGAAGTCGAAGAAGGGGAAGGCCCCCAGCTCGCCCTCGAGCTCGGTCTTGAAGTCCCGCGGCCAGCCGTAGGTGGCCGGAATCTTGCGCCCATCGGCCGGATAGAAGGGTCTGGGCGTGAGCGACCACTCGACCGCGGCGCCCATGTTCCACCACCAGAAGAGCTTGGCGCAGGTGAAGCCGGGGTCGCGCCGCCGCGCGCGGTCGTAGAGCTTCTCGCCGCCGACCAGGTGGTTGGGCTGGCGCCACAGGAGCACCTCGCCCAGGTCGCGCCAGTACCAGCCGTTGCCGACGACGCCGTGGTCGCGAGGCAGGAGCCCGGTCAGCATCGTGGCCTGGGCCGAGAGGGTCACGGCCGGCAGGACCGTGTCCATCGGCGCGCCGGCGCCGCGGGCCCGCAAGCGCTGGAGGTTGGGCGTGGACTCGTCGATAAGGCGTTCGGACAGCCCCACCACGTCGATCATCAGAACCGGCTTCACGGCGCGGAGCCTACGGGCCCGGCGCCATCTCGTCTAAGATCCGCCCGCCATGCTCCAGCGCCTGCTCAACCTGTTCCGCAAGCAGCCGACCCTCGTCCAGGGAGCTGCCAAGCTCCCCGAGGGTGAGTCGAAGAAGCTGTCCTTCGGGGATCCCCTGGCCGGCCGCGGGGTGGACGTGATCCTGGCCAAGGTCGGCGGCGAGATCCTGGCCATCGACGCCCGCTGCCCCCACGCGGGGGGCTTCCTGATCGACGGGCCCCTGGTCGACGGGCGCCTGGTGACCTGCCCCCTGCACAACTACCACTTCGACCCGAAGTCCGGCGCCTGCACCAACGCGCCCTGCGGCAAGGCCCGGGTCTACCGGACCGAGGCCGTGGGGGACGACGTGCAGGTCTACGTCTGAGGTGCCCGATGCGGGGCGCGGTCGCTCGGCTCGACTGGGCCCCGCTCGACTGGGCCCCGCTCGACTGGGCCGGGTGCGGCGGCGGGATCCTGAGCCCCCGATGACGCTCCAGGCCCCCTGGGGGGCCCCGGGGCCCAGGGCTGGGTGGGGCGAGCAATTGAGCCCAGGCAGGCATCCGCCGGTCCGATACAGGCACCTATCATGGTCCGCCTCGACGACCCCCCCGGGGGGCGCGGCAACCGATGATCCGTTCCAAGTCCCAGCCGATCTCCCTCGGCACCGAGCCGCCCCCGACCGCGATCGACGCGGGAGGCAGCTTCGATGTTGGGCTCCGTCGCCGAACTGGCACGGCCCTGCGGACCCCGGGAACGATGCATCCGCGGCGCGATCTGGACGAAACCCCAGCGGACCTGGATTCCGCCGGCGTCGCCACCCAAAGAGTCTGTGGGAGCGCGGACGAGCATTGGCATCCACTGGTCCCGACGCGCCCCGTGGTGGGCGGTCGTCCCGCTGGAACCGCGACTGGAGTCCAACAGTGAGCCTCGTCCTCGATCTCGTCGATAAGGGTGTCGTGCCTGACCCCTTGGTCCGTTTCGGCATCCGCCGCCTGCTCCAGGAGCGGTTGCGCGACGAGCGACAGCCGTCCACCGCCGCCCAGGCGAGGGCCGTGCAGGGCTTCGTGGAGCAGCTGAAGGCCAGCCCGGTCGCGATCCACACCGATGCGGCCAACGAGCAGCACTACGAGCTCCCCGCGGCCTTCTTCGAGGCCGTCCTGGGCCCGCGGCTGAAGTACTCGTCGTGCTTCTACGAGACCGGCCGCGAGAGCTTGGCCCAGGCCGAGGAGGCGATGCTGGCCCTGACCTGCCAGCGGGCCGACCTGCTCGACGGCCAGGACGTGCTCGAACTCGGCTGCGGCTGGGGCTCCCTGACCCTGTGGATGGCGGAGCACTACCCGGCCTCGCAGATCACCGCCGTATCGAACTCGGCCTCCCAGCGGGAGTTCATCCTGGCCCGCGCCGCCGAGCGCGGCTTGGCCAATGTCGAGGTCGTGACGGCCAACATGGTCGAATTCGACATCGACCTCAAATTCGACCGCGTGGTCTCGGTCGAGATGTTCGAGCACATGCGGAACTACGAAGTTCTGCTCGAGCGTATCTCGGGTTGGCTTCGCGCGGACGGCCGCCTGTTCGTACACATCTTCTGTCACCGCGACCTGGCCTATCCCTTCGAGACCGAGGGCGCGGACAACTGGATGGGACGGCACTTCTTCACCGGCGGGGTGATGCCGTCCAGTGACCTGCTGCTGAACTTCCAAAAGGACCTGACCCTCGAGGAGCGTTGGCGCGTCGATGGACGCCACTACGCCCAGACCAGCGAGGATTGGCTCCGCAATCAGGACGCCGCACGGGACGAGCTGATGCCCCTGTTCGAGGCCACCTACGGCCCCGCGCAGGCGCGCACTTGGTTCTCCCGCTGGCGTGTCTTCTTCCTCTCCTGCGCCGAGCTCTTCGGCTACCGCGACGGCAGCGAGTGGTGGGTCGCCCACTACCGCTTCCGCAAGCCCTGAGTGCCTGCGCGGCGCTCTCCCCGACACCCATGACCGACGCCAAAGCACTGCTCGACTCGCGAGAGACCGAGGACCAAGCTTCCGCCGAAACCGGCGTTGCCGGGACGACCGTCGACTCGGGTCCAGGCGCCCTGCCCGTCGCGGGCCGGCTGAGCGAGGCCGACGCCGCCCCCGCGCCGGCCGCGGAGATCTCCGACGAGCGTGAGCGCGAGGTGCGCCCGCGCAGTTCGAACCCCTTCGTGGCCGTGATGCAGTGGTTCGACACCACCGCGCGCGACGCCCAAGAAGTCCAGGGCTTCGGCGGTCGGCAGAAGATCGAGTGGGTGCGGATGGTGCCCTTCGCGATCCTGCACCTGTCCTGCCTGGCGGTCCTGTGGGTCGGCTGGAGCCCGGTCGCCGTGGGCGTCGCGGTCGCGATGTACGCGGTCCGCATGTTCGCGATCACCGGCTTCTACCACCGCTACTTCTCGCACCGGACCTTCAAGACGACCCGCTTCGGACAGTTCATGTTCGGGCTGATCGGGTCCACCGCTACCCAGCGCGGGCCCCTGTGGTGGGCCGCCCACCACCGCGACCACCACAAGCACTCCGACCAGATGGAGGACGTGCACTCGCCCAAGCAGCACGGCTTCTGGTGGAGCCACATGGGCTGGGTCACCTGCAAGGCCAACTTCCCGACCAAGCTCGAGAACGTGCGCGACCTGGCGCGCTTCCCGGAGCTGCGCTTCCTGGACCGCTTCGACACGCTGGTGCCGATCCTGACCGGGGCGGCGATGTTCTTCCTGGGCATGGCCCTCGACGCCCTGTGGCCGTCCCTGGGCACCTCGGCCGGGCAGATGCTGGTCTGGGGCTACTTCGTCTCGACCGTTTTCCTGCTGCACGGCACGTTCACGATCAACTCCCTGAGCCACGTGTTCGGGACCCAGCGTTACGAGACCGGCGACACCAGCCGCAACAACCCGATCCTGGCCCTGATCACGCTCGGCGAGGGCTGGCACAACAACCACCACTACTACCAGTCGTCGGCCCGCAATGGCTTCTACTGGTGGGAGTACGACCTGACTTACTACGGCCTCAAGGTGCTGTCGTGGCTCGGCATCGTGTGGGACCTGCGGCCGGTGCCGGCGCGCGTGCGTGACGCGCGACCCCAGCGCCGCGAGCGCTGAGCGGGAGACGGCTCCGAGGTGCCTGAACTCCATCGGCCGGGCCAGCGCCTGGCGATCATCGGCACGGGCATCTCGGGTCTCCTGGCGGCGCACCTCCTGGCGCGCCGCCATAGCGTGACCGTGTTCGAGGCCGCGGACCGGCTCGGGGGGCACACCAACACGGTCGAGGTGGAGCTGGGCGGGGCGACCTGGCCCGTCGACACGGGGTTCATCGTCTACAACGACTGGACCTACCCGAACTTCATCCGCCTGCTCGAGCTGCTCGAGGTGGCCTGGAAGCCCAGCGACATGAGCTTCTCGGTGAGGAACGAGCTCACCGGCCTCGAGTACAACGGCACCAGCCTGAACGCCCTGTTCGCCCAGCGGACGAACCTCTTCCGGCCCAGCTTCATCGGCATGGTGCGGGAGATCCTGCGCTTCGGCCGCGAAGCGCCGGCGCTCTTGGACGGACCCGACACGGTCGCCACCGGGCCCGGGCCGACCCTGGGCGAGTACCTGGAGCGCGGCGGCTACCGCGAGCCCTTCGTGCGGGACTACATCCTGCCCATGGGCGCGGCGATCTGGTCCGCCAGCCGCTCGCAGATGCTGGCCTTCCCGGCGCGCTACTTCGTGCGCTTCTTCGCCAACCACGGGTTCCTGAACGTCGACGACCGGCCCGTGTGGCGCGTGGTCTGTGGCGGCAGCAGCAGCTACCTGGAGCCGATCTCACGCCCCTTCCGCGACGGCCTGCGCCTGTCGACCCCGGTCGAGGCCGTGCGACGCGACGCGGAGGGCGTGGACGTGAAGCCGCGCGGCGGGGAGTGGGAGCGCTTCGACGGCGTCGTGATCGCCTGCCACTCGGACCAGGCCCTGGCCCTGTTGGCGGACCCGAGCGAGGCGGAGCGTCAGGTACTCGGCGCGATTCCGTACCAGCGCAACGAGGCGATCCTGCACACCGACAGCTCGATCATCCCGCGCAAGCGATTGGCCTGGGCGGCGTGGAACTACCACCTGACCGATCGGGGGGTGGGCCACAGCGACGCCCCGGTGGCGGTGAGCTACTGGATGAACCGGCTCCAGTCCCTGGACGCGCCCGAGGACTTCCTGGTCACGCTCAACCGGGACGAGCACATCGACCCCGCCCGCGTGCTGCGGCGCATCGAGTACCACCACCCGGTCTACACCCACGCCGGGGTCCAGGCCCAGGGGCGC
The DNA here is from genome assembly GCF_007748095.1 of Engelhardtia mirabilis. Lineage (NCBI taxonomy): Bacteria > Pseudomonadati > Planctomycetota > Planctomycetia > Engelhardtia > Engelhardtia mirabilis. Next base: position 6,002,036 of record NZ_CP036287.1, on the reverse strand, counting down.
TGGGACGAGGTCAGCGGCCCGCGGCGCACCTGGTACTGCGGCGCCTACTGGTTCCACGGCTTCCACGAGGACGGCGTGCGCAGTGCCCTGCGCGTGGGCCGGGCCTTCGGCGAGGAGCTGGGGTGAGCGGCGCCGTCCAGGCAGAGCTCGCGAGCTGCGTCTACCGCGGCACGGTGCGCCACCGCCGCTTCGCGCCGCGGCCCCACGCTTTCCAGTACGCGATCACCTACCTCTACCTCGACCTGGACGAGCTGGAAGAGGTCGGCGGGCGCTCGCGGCTCCTGTCGGTCGAGCGGCCCAACCTGATCTCCTTCCGTCGGCGCGACTACCACGGCGATCCGCGCCGGGACCTGCGCGAGGCGCTCGGCGACACCGTCGAGGCGCAGCTCGGCCGCCGGCCCGCCGGGCCGGTGCGCCTGTTGACCCAGCCGGCGGTCATGGGCCGCTGCTTCAACCCGGTCAGCTTCTACTACTGCTTCGAGCCCGGCGCCGAGGGCCTGGACGCGGTCGTGGCCGAGATCACCAACACGCCCTGGGGCGAGCGGCGCGCCTACGTGCTCGACGCCCGCGCCGCCGGTGGGGGTCGCGGGGGCCCGGCGCGCTTCACCTTCCCGAAGGACTTCCACGTCTCGCCCTTCGTGGACCTGGACGTGGACTACCGCTGGTCTTTCGGGCTCCCCGGCGACCACCTGGCGGTCCACATGGACGACGTGCAGCGCGGGGGCGGCAAGGACTGGATCGCGGACGGCGAGAAGCTCTTCGACGCAACCCTGACGGCCCGCCGCCGCGAGCTGACGCCGGCGGCTTTCCGTGCCTTCCTGGCCCGACAGCCCCTGGCCTCGGTCCAGGTCCACGGCGCTATCTACTTTCAAGCTCTGAGGTTGTGGCTGCGGCGCACGCCGACCTACATCCATCCGTCGAAGCGGACGAAGACCCCGGAGCGCGGACGACCCGGCTCCACCACGTGAGCGGTCGGGGTCGGAGCCAGACACCACCAGAACCCATCCGATCCCCGATGCCCCGCCCCACGACCACGGACCTCACCCGTCGCCGCCACGGCTCGACCCCCGTGCGCCCGGTCGCGAGGCCTGTGCCGATCGCGGACGAGCCGGCCGCTGCAACTGCGGCCGGCGAGTTGGCTCGATCGAAGGGGCTGACGGCCTTGTTGCGCCGCGCGGTCGTGGGCCGCTTGGAAGCCCTCACCTGGGGCCAGGTCGAGCTGGTCGACGCCCTCGGCGTGCGGCTGTTCGGCTCGATCAGCGACGACGCACCGCGGGTGCGGGTCGAGGTGCTCGACCCTGACTTCTACTGGGCGGTGGCCCTGCGCGGCTCCGTCGGCGTGGGCGAGGCCTACGGGCGCGGTCACTGGCGCTGCGAGGACCTGGTCGGCCTGGTTCGCATCTTCGCGCGCAACCGCCAGGCCCTCGAAGGCTTGGAGGGCGGCCTGGCGCGATTCTCGATGCCCCTGCTGCGTCTGATCCACGCGGCCAACCGCAACCACCGCGACGGCGCGCGGGCCAACATCGCCGCCCACTACGACCTGGGCAACGCCCTCTACGAGCGCATGCTCGACCCGACGCTGATGTACTCGTCGGGCATCTACCGCTATCCCGAGTCGACCCTCTACGAGGCCTCGGTCGAGAAGCTCGACGCGATCTGCCGCAAGCTCGACCTGGGGCCGGAGGATCACGTGGTCGAGATCGGCACCGGTTGGGGCGGCTTCGCGGAGCACGCCGCCGCCCGCTACGGTTGTCGCGTCACCACCACGACCATCTCCAAGGCCCAGTTCGACCACGCCACCGAGCGCATGCGCCGCGCGGGCCTGACCGATCGGGTCGAGGTGCTGCTCGAGGACTACCGCGACCTCTCCGGGACCTACACCAAGCTGGTCTCGATCGAGATGGTCGAGGCCATCGGCGCCGACCAGTACCCGACCTACCTGGGCGCCATCTCGCGCCTGCTCGCCCCCGACGGCCTGGCCCTGGTCCAGGCGATCACGATCGCCGACCAGCTCTACGACCAGGCCCGACGCGAGGTCGACTTCATCAAGCGTCACATCTTCCCGGGCTGCTGCATTCCCTCGGTGACGGCCCTGGTCGACGCCATGGCGAGTTCCTCGGATCTACGGCTCGCGCACCTCGAAGACCTCACGCCGCACTACGCGCGGACCCTCGCCGACTGGCGCGCGAACTTCGCCGCGCACGCGGATGGCCTGCGCGAGCTCGGCTACGACGACGAGTTCCAACGCCTGTGGCAGTGGTACCTGGCCTACTCCCAGGGCGGCTTCATGGAGCGCGTGATCCAGGACGTGCAACTGGTCTTCGCCAAGCCCCTGGACCGCCGTCCTCCGATCCGCACCGCCTCGGTAGCGCGGCCGTAGATGGCGACCTTCGGCAAGCTGGCGAACTTCCTGGCCTTCCAGCTCGGCTGGTGGGCCTGCGTGCTGGGCGCGGCGCAGGAGCGCCCGCTGCTCGGGCCCGCGGTGGTCGCGGCACTGATCGTGGTGCACCTGGCCTTCACGCGCCGCCGTGGCGAGCTGGGCCTTGTGCTGTTCGCCGCCCTGCTCGGGCTGGTGCTCGACGGCGGCCTCGCGGCCGGGGGCCTGTTGCGGTTCGACGCCACCGACGCACCCTTCGTCGGCCCCCTGCCCCTGTGGATGGTGGCCCTGTGGGCCAATTTCGCGCCGAGCCTGGGCCACGCCCTGGGCTGGATGCGGCGCCGCTACATCGTGGGGCTGCTCTTCGGAGCGCTCGGTGGACCGACCACCTACTTCGCCGGCGTACGCCTGGGTGCGCTGCAATTCGGCGACGATATGGCGGCGAGCCTGATCGCGATCACGGTCGTGTGGGCCGTCGCCATGCCGCTGCTGCTGCTCGCGACCGAGCGGCTCCTGCCCGAGGCCGTGTCCAGCGACGGCAACGACGGGCCGCCCCCGAACGGCGTGCGGCCCGAGGCCACCTGAGTACCAGGGGCCCCGGGCCGCGCCATCGCCGCAAGTGGCGCTACTCCTTCAGGTCGCCCTCGGTCTCACCCGCCTCCAGGGGGGTCATGGCTTCCTGCACGAAGGTCGAGCCCTTGTAGGTCTTGGCGAAGACCACGTAGATGACGGCCACGACGAGCATCAGGCCGGTGAAGAACCAGTAGTAGTCCGCGCCGTCCAGGGTCAGCATCGGATCGTCACCGGTCATCAGCTGGTTCACGCCGGAGGTGAACAGGTTGCCGAAGGAGACCCCCAGGAAGTACACGCCCATGATGAAGGACTTCATCTTGCGCGGCGCCTGGGTGTAGGCGAACTCGAGGCTGGTGATCGAGACCAGAACCTCGCCCGAGGTCAAGAGCAGATAGGCCACGAGCTGCCAGCCGATGTTGGGCTCGCCGCCCGCGTCGATCTGCGCCTGGAGCATTCCCGTCAGGCCGAAGGCCGCGGCGGTCAGGAACAGGCCAATGCCGATGCGACGCAGGGGCGTGGGCTCGAAGAAGCGCCCCATCGCCGGATAGATGGCATAGGTGAAGGTCGGGATCAGCAGCAGGATCATGATCGGGTTCGCTGCTTGGATCTGACTCTCCAGCCACTCGACCCCGAGGAAGTGGCGATCCATGTACTCGGCTTGGATGACCCAGGCCGACCCGGTCTGGTCGAAGATCGCCCAGAACATCGGGATGAAGATCAGGAACAGGGGCGTCAGGTTCTTGAGCGACCGCAGGCCGTCGGGGCTGAAGGACTCCTCCTTGAACTTCTTCCAGCCGGCGGGCTGGATGTGGACGAACTTGTTGCGACCGATCCAGAAGGTCAGCGTCGCCAGGGCCATCAAAACGCCAGGCAGGCCGAAGGCGGCCCAGGCGCCCTTGTTCTCGAGCAGCCAGGGCGTGAGCAGCGTGCTGGTCGCCGCACCCACGTTGATCGAGAAGTACCACCAGGCGAAGACCTTGGAGATCAGCCCGCTGTTCTTGGGACCGAACTGGTCACCGAGGTGCGCCGACACGCAGGGCTTGATGCCCCCGGCACCGACGGCGATGAAGGCCATGCCGAGGAACAGCCAGCCCCGTGGACTGAGCAGCGCGGCGCCCGCGCCCGTGTCGCCCATGGCCAGGAAGGCGTGGCCGATGCAGTAGCCGAGCGAGAGCACCAGGATCGTGCGGTACTTGCCGAGCAGCACGTCGGCCAGCAGCGACCCGAGGATCGGGAAGAAGTAGGCCGCGGCCGTGAACAGGTGGTAGACGCTCTTGGCTTCCTCGTCCCCCATGAAGTCCGGCTGGCCGGCCGCATCCATGAGGTGCTTGGTCATGTAGACCGTCAGGATGGCCTTCATCCCGTAGAAGCTGAATCGCTCGGCGAGTTCGTTGCCGAGGATGTACGGGATGCCCTTCGGCATGCCGGTGATCGAAGCCGGCGCGGTGCGGTAGTTGGCCATCGTTGGGATCGGGGAGGGACTGGGACGTTGCGCGAGTCGCAGGGGGGGCGCGAGTGTAGCGGCGACGGGGCCGCCCGTCAGAGATAGGGCGCGCCCAGGCGGGCGACGTTGTCCCTGAAGCGCTTCCAGAAGGGGGCCTCGGTCAACTCGGACAGGGTCAGGGGCTCGGCCGGCTCCCAGTCGCGCTCGAACAGGGCGTTCAACTGGCCGGCCAGTTCGGCATCGTGGACGACCAGGTTGAACTCGAAGTTCAGGCGCAGGCTGCGCGGGTCCATGTTGGCGCTACCGACGATCGAGACGATCTCGTCGATCAACACCAGCTTGGTGTGCGCGAAGGGTCCGGGCTGCAGGCGCACCTCGACCCCACGCTGCAGCATCTGCCAGACCATCGCGCGCGTGGCCCACTGGGTCACCTTGTGGTCGACCGTCTCGGGGATCAGGACCTGGACCTCGACGCCCCGCAGACTGGCGGCGACCAGGGCCGTCTCCAGGTCCTCGGTGGGGATGAAGTAGGGCGACACCAGACGCACCCGCGTGCGCGCCGAGCCGATGGCGCCGATCAGGATCCACTTGAAGGACTCGAAGTCCTCGTTGGGGCCGTCGGGCACGGCGCGGCACAGGGCCCGGCCGGCGGGGGCGGCCTCGGGGCGGCGGCGCAGCGGTTGCTCCTCGCCGGTGGCGAACTGCCAATCCTCCAGGAACACGTCCTCCAGGCCGCGCACGATCTGTCCCTCCAGCTCGAAGTGCAGGTCGCGCACGCGCCAACCGTCGTCGTCGCCGGACTTCAGGTTCACGTCGCGCAGGTTCATCCCGCCGGTGAAGCCGAACTCGCCGTCGATGGTGAGGATCTTGCGGTGGTTGCGCAGGTTCAGGTGCAAGCCCCGACCGGTGAACGACGGCTGCAGGAACGACTCGACGCGCACGCCGCGGGAGATCAGCAGCTTGCGCGTCGTGCCCTTGTCGACCAGGGCGCCGAGTCCATCGAGCAGCACGCGCACGTCCACGCCTCGCTCGGCGGCGCGCGAGAGGGCGGCGCCGAACTGTGCTTCCACGCGCGGTCCGTCGAAGAGGTAGGTCTCGAGGAAGATGCTCTCGCGCGCGGCGTCGATGCGCTCGATCATCCGCGTATAGCAGGCCTCTCCGTTCTCGAGCGGAGTGACGCGGTTGCCCGGCACCAGGGGCATGCCCGTGGCCGCGTTGCCGACCCGCTCGATCTCGGCCATCTGGCTCAGCTCCTCGTCCGAGCGCGCCACGGCCTCGAGGTCGCCACGCTCCGCGGCGACGCTCGCGTCGAGGGTCGCGCGGCTGGGCCAGCGCCTGCGCAGCCGCTTGGCCCGGTAGAAGATCCGGTTCTGGGCCAGGAGCCAGTAGGTCAGCGCCCCGAAGAGGGGGAACACGATGCAGATCCCGACCCAGGCCGACGCGTTGCGGGGCGAGCGCTTGCGGAACAGGGCGTGCAGGGCTGTGAGCCCGCTGAAGACGGTCACGGCGGCTCCGAAGAGCCAGCTTGCGAGCGGTGCGAGATCTGCGAGCACGCCGGAGGGTAACGTACCGGCATGAGCGACTCGCAAGGCCCGGTGATGGGCACCATCGGTTGGCACGACCTCACTGTTCCGCCGGAGCAGACCGAGGCCGTGCGAGACTTCTACGCGGCCGTTCTCGGTTGGAGCCCGGAGGCGGTCCCGGTGGAGGACTACTCGGACTTCAACATGAACGACTCGGCCGGCAACCCGACCGCCGGGGTGTGTCACGCCCAGGGGGCGAATGCGGGCATGCCGGCCCAGTGGATCCTGTACACGATCATTCCGGACCTCGACGCGAGCCTGGCCGCCTGCAAGGAGCGGGGCGGCGAGTTGGTGGTCGGGCCCAAGTCGATGGGCGAGGCGCGGTACGCCGTGATCCGCGACCCGGCGGGCGCGGTGATGGGCCTCTACCAGCCTTGAGCCCACGCGGCGAGGTGTCCTCGTGGACGTGCGGCGGCGGGACGTACGGTGGCGGGATCATTCGCCCCACCGGGGGCGGTCGGCGTCGCACGTCCTCTCCCAACGCCACCGTGCCCGAACTCCCCGAAGTCGAAACCGTCGCGCGCCTGATCCGCCCCAAGCTCGAGGGGCGTCGGATCGAGGGCGCGCGGGTGCGTTGGAAGCCGACCGTCGGCGGCGACGTGGCGCGTTTTCGTCGCCGGGTGGCCGGCGCGACCGTCGCCCGCGTCTGGCGCCGCGCCAAGTACCTGATCTTCGACCTCGAGCGCGCGGGCGCACCCGCCGGTTGCATCGTCGGCCACCTCCGCATGACCGGGCGCATGCACGTGGAAGACCCGGCCTGGGACGCGGGAGCCCACGGCCAGGTGGCCCTGCCCCTGGACGATGGCCGCGTCTTCCACTTCATCGACGTGCGCAAGTTCGGGCGGCTGGTCTGGGGCGCGGAGCCCGCCGACGTGCTCGCGCCCCTGGGTCCCGAACCCATGGGAGACGAGTTCACGGTCGACTGGTTCGCCGCCGAGCTGCGCCGCCGCCGGCGGATGCTGAAGCCCCTGCTCCTGGACCAGTCTTTCCTCGCCGGGCTGGGGAACATCTACGTGGACGAGGCCCTGCACCGCTCGGGGCTGCACCCCCTGCGCCGCTCGGACCGCGTCCCGCGCGCCAAGGCGGCCCAGCTCCACGGTGAGATCCGCGCCACCCTGGCCGAGGCCATCGAACGGGAGGGGTCCTCGTTCGACGCCTTCTACCGGACGCCCGAGGGCCAGCCGGGCTCCTACCAGCACCAGTTCCTGGTCTACGGCCGCGACGGGCTGCCCTGCAGGACCTGCGGCCGCACGATCGAGAAGATCGTCGTCGGCCAGCGCGGCACGCACCTGTGCCGACGCTGCCAACCGGTGCCACGCGCTCGTCGCGACTGACCGAGCCCGGCTGCCGCTCCCGACCCCGCGCGCCTCAGGGCGCCGAGACCGAACCCATCCAGAGGTTCGCCCACAGCTCCGTCGAGACCTCCTGCTTGGCCCCCGTGAACGGGTCGTAGCGCAGGATGTTTTCGGGCACGAAGCTGAAGGGGATGTACGCCAGGGACGAGCCGCCGAAGATCAGCTCCACGCCGGTGAAGTCGTCGATCGCCGCCATCGACACGTACTGGCCGTACGTGCCGCTCTGGACTGTGTAGATCGAGAACGGCTGGCCCCCGGGCGGAATGAGTGTCCCCGTCAGCGGGTTCAGAAGCCACAGGGTCGCGGGGCCGTCGCCGTCGGGCGGGTCGTCGCAGCAAGCGTCGAACAGCCAGACGGTGGCGCCCAGGTCGGCGACGGTGGTGGGGGAGTTCGGCAGGTACAGCTGACTGGACACGTCCAGGGGCAGGCTGGGGCTGGCCGTGTCCAGTAGGTACCCGTTCAGGAAGATGGCCGGGAAGCCGGGGTTGCCCCAACCCCAGAAGAGCAGGTCGCCGGTCAGCGACAGCCGTCCGTCGTAGCGGGTCTCCTGGTCGCCCAGGACGAGCACGCCGGTGGGCGCGGTCGAGCTGGCCCAGTCGACCCAGGCCAGCTCGCCGTGGACTTCGCCGGGCATGGAGACGCCGGCCGTCGAGGCCACGAACAGGCGTTGGCCGTCCTGGGTCGCCCACTCCAGCACCGTCTGATTGGGCGAACCCGCGACCACGCTGGTCAGGGTCGCGCCAGTCGTGAGCGAGACGCGCTTCATGCGCGGAGCGCCCGAGGCCGCCGGGGTGTCGGGGATCCAGGCCGCGTCGTCGGCCAGGTCGGCCACCATCGGTCCGATGCCGCCGCCGATCCCCAGGGGCGTCGGGGGCAGGGCCGGGTCGTAGGGCAGCGAGAACAGGTCCCAGCCCACGCCGATCGCTGGGTCGTTGCCGTAGACCAGCCACGCCTCGCCCCAGGGGGCCTCGACCCACTCGCCCCGGGTCATCAGCGGGTCCTCGGCCATCGAAGCGCCGAACATGTGGTCGAAGCGCACGACGCCACCCGAGTCCGGGTAGTACCCGGGGTGCCCCTTGGTGTCGCCGTAGCGGAAGGCGGCGAAGCGTGCGTCGGGGGACAGGTGCAGGCCACGGTCCATCACCGGCGTGCCCGCGATCGGCAGCTCGAAGGTCGGCTGGAGATCCACCGCCGAGCGCACGGAGAGGCGCCTTTCGGTGGGGCCGCCGAACTCGAGACGGCGAACCTGCTCCACCACCACGCGGCTGCCGAGCAGGCGCAGGTGGACGGCCTCCGAGAGCAGCGCGCCCTCGGCAACCTGGGTCGACAGGGCCAGGGCCTGCAGGTGCAACTCGGCCTCGGCCAGCGCGGGATCCGGAGGCAGCAGGAAGGGCACCTCGAACCCGCCGTCGCCCCGGGGATAGGCGGTGACCAGGGGCAGCGCCGTCGCGAGGTCGAGCTCCAAAGTGCCGATCGGCGTCGGGACCGAAGCGGACCGGGCCGCGGCCCAGATGGTGGCGGGCTGCCCGACCTGGAGTCCGTCCAGGCGGACCCAGAGCGCCTCGCCCAGCCAGGGAGCGGAGCAGGTCAGCTCGGGCGGGGACAGCTGGGCCAGGGTCGGGGCCAGGGCGAGCGCGGCGGCGAGTGAGAGCATCGGGGCCTCCTTTGGGGGCGGGCCGGAGCGCTGCGTGGGATTGGCGGGCCGCGTCTCCGACCGGGCTCCATGTTGAACCTGGACGTCCGCGCCGGAAACCTCCCGGTTCGGCGCCCTCGACCGCGCGCGAGCCGGCGGCCATGATGCGCGCCCGCGAATCCGTCGATCCGGCCCGGGGCCCCCATGACCACCCTCTTCGAGAAGATCGTCGCTGGCGAAATCCCCTCCCACCGGGTGTGGGAGAGCGACACGCATCTCGCCTTCCTCGACATCCAGCCGCGCGCGGTGGGGCACACCCTCGTGATCCCCAAGCGCGCGACCGACTACATCTTCGATCTGCCGGCCGACGAGCACGCCGCCCTCTGGGAAGCGGTGCGCGAGGTCGCGGCCAAGTTGCAGGCGGCCCTCGGTTCCAAGCGCATTCTGGTCTACGTGGTCGGTTGGGAAGTGCCCCACGTCCACGTGCACCTGATCCCGAGCGACTCGATCCACGACGTGCCCTTCCCTCCTCCCTCCCCCCAAGCCGTCGCTGCGCTCGATCAGACCGCCGCCGTGCTGGCCCCCTGACCCCTCACACCCCTCCAGCCGTGATCGAAGTCTCCGAGTTCAAGAAGGGCATTTGCATCCGCTACAAGGATGCGCCCATGACCATCGTCGAAGTGACCTTCTCCACTCCGACGGCGCGCGGCGGGGCCACCATCGCCAAGACGAAGTTCCGCAACCTGCTCAGCGGTCAACTGATCAGCGAGTCGGTCCGCTCCGGCGGCAAGTACGAGCCCGTGGACATGGAGCGGCGCCCCTCGTCGTTCCTTTACAGCGACGGGACCGACTACCACTTCATGGACGGCGAGTCCTTCGAGCAGTTCGCCCTGTCGCGCGAGGCGCTCGGCGACCTGGCGGGCTACCTCAAGGACGGCCTCGAGGGCATCCGCGCCATGCTGGTCGAGGGCGCGATCGTGTCCATCGAACTGCCCAACACGGTCGACCTGACGGTCATCGAGTGCGACCCGACGATCAAGGGCGCCACCGCCCAGGCCCAACTCAAGAAGGCCGTGGTCGAGACCGGGATCGAAGTCCAGGTGCCCTCCTACATCGAGATGGGCGAGCAGATCCGCGTCGACACCCGCGACGGGCATTTCGTCGAACGGGTGAAGAAGTGAGATGAACGCGGGGCGGGCATTGATCGGGCTCTCGTTGGCCGTGGGCGCGACCGGTGCGCCCGCCGGCGCGGACGTGTCCGTCTCCGCGGTCGGTCTGGTCCCGGCGACCCAGCCCGGCGACAGCGACAGGGTCGAGCTCGAGCTGCGCTGGACCGATGCGTTCCGCAACGCCAGGAACCACGACGCGGTCTGGCTGGTGCTCCGCTCGGGTCGAGCTGCGCCCGACCGTCCGCTGCTGCTGGCGCCAGGGGGGCACGAGGTCGAGGGCGGCGGCGAGTTGATCGTCGCCGAGGACGGGGTGGGCGCCTTCCTGCAGCTCGCGGGCGAGGGCCGCGGCGACTTCGACTTCGAGCTGAGCCTGCGTCTCGCGGGAGAGTCCGACGAGCTGCCGACGGTGTGGGCCATGGAGATGGTCCGTGTGCCCGCCGGCCCCTTCGAGCTGGGCGACGACGCCCCTGAGGCTCGCGCCCTGGGTGCCTTCTACGCCGCTGACGGCGAGAGCGGTGCCGCGGGCCCCTTCACCGTCGAGTCGGAGGCCGCGCTCCCGGTCGGGACGGGTGCCGGCGCGCTGACCAGCGACCCCGGCGATCGACCACAGTACCGCGGCGATGGCGAGGGCCCGATCCCGGCGGCCTTCCCGAAGGGCACGCGCGCCTTCTACGTGATGGAGCGCGAGCTGACCCAGGGCACCTACGCGCGCTTCCTGAACGCCTTGCCGCAGGCGCTGCGCGAGCGGCGCCGGCCCGACCGTCTGCCGGCCGAGGCCGAGGATCGCGAGACGGCATCGATCGTCGAGGTCGAGGGCGTCTTCGTCGCCCGTGCGCCGGCGCGGCCGTGCAACTTCGTCACCTGGGACGACAGCTGCGCGCTGTTCGACTTCCTCGGGCTGCGACCCATGACGGAGCTGGAGTTCGAGAAGGCGGCGCGCGGGCCCCACCGCTCGGTCGCGCTCGACTTCCCCTGGGGCACCGACAGCGTCGAAGGGCTGCGCCGGAGGGTAGAGAGGACGCGCGACCTGACGGCCGTCGACGCCGATGGCGAAGGCCGTCGCGAGGCGCTCGGCCTGTCCTACTGGTCGGTGTGGGACCTGTCGGGGAGCCTGTGGGAGCGGGTCGTCAGTGCCGGTCACCCGGTTGGTCGGTCGTTTCGGGGCACCCACGGCGACGGGCTCCTGGACCCGGTCACCGGCGACGCCACGAATCCCGACTGGCCCAAGGGCACGACGAGCGCACCCGGGATCGGCTTTCGAGGTGGTGCGGAGTACTTCACGGCGCCCTCCCTGACCAACCCCTACAGCCCGGTCGCCGTTCGCACCTACGCCAGCTACGACGGCGCCCAGCGCTACAAGACCTACAGTGCTCGGGCCTGCCGGACCGCTCCGCCGGAGCGGCCGTAGTGTCCTGGATCAGAAATTCGGCGTCACTGCCCGGAGGTCCGATCGATGCTGGCTAGGCGCGCCGACGACGCGTATCCGCTGCGATACTCGGAGGAGGCGCTGGCGACGCCAGCGGCGATCGCAGCCCGGGAAGTGACGCCGAATTTCTGATCCAGGACAGTGGCCTGCATCGATCACTGGTCCCCGCTCCCCGCGATCCCATCGGTGACCGCGGCCCCCGGCGGGGCTCAGCTCGCCGCGCCGGCGCGCGATTCCCACAGGGTCTGGAAGGCTTCGACCTGGGGCCAGGTGATGGTGGACAGGGCCAGGTAGAGGCTCACGTCCTGGGGGTCGTACTTGCCGTCGAGTTGCTCGACCGCGGCGGGGATCTTGGCGGCGTCGGGGACTTGCTCGCCGGTGTTCTCGATCATGCCCTGGTCGTGCTCGACCCCGGTGGCGTCGAGGAAGTCCGTCACGAGGTCGGGCGACTTGTCCATCAGGTAGCCACCCAGCAGCTCGTAGGCCAACTCGACGTTGTTGGCGCGCTCGATCAGCCGCTTGGCGTGTTTGGAGCGCTGCGCCAACGGCAGCTTCTTGATCGCGTGGGGCCGGAACTTGAGGGCCTTGGCGACCTCGCCGTCCAGGGGACCGAAGCCCTCGTTGAGCAGGGATTCGTAGATGGCGAGGAAGCGGTCGTCGCTCATCGCCGCCAGGGCGTGGAGGGTGGCGTTCATGGTCGTGTCGTCCGTGGGGGGGCGGAGAGTCTATCCTTCGGCACCCCTGGACGGAGCCCCGCTCGTGGCCCAGGGGGCAGGCCATGGCCCAATCGATGACCAATCCCGCCCCCTCCGTCGCTTCCCCCGGCGACGCCCTCCCCGCAGTTCCGCGCCGCGACGCCGCCTACACCTTATGCGCGGCGACCTTCTGCGTGGTGCTGGTGCTGACCAACGTGATCGGGGTCAAGCTGTTCCAGATCTTCCCCGACGGGCGCCCCGCCTGGATGCCGGGCGCGGGGCCGGTGACCTTGACCTCGGGCATCATCGCCTACCCCTTCACGTTCCTGCTCACGGACCTGGTCAGCGAGATCTGGGGCCGGCGCCGGGCGGACCTGATGGTCGTGCTGGGCTTCATGATGAGCGGCGTGATGTTGCTGCTGGTGCAGGTCGCGAAGGTCCTGCCGCCGAGCACCTTCTGGACCGCGCCGCAGGGCTATGAGGGCATCTCGATGCAGACCGCCTTCGAGGTGAGCTTCTACTACCCCGGGGTGCTCCTGTTCGCGTCGATGACGGCCTACTTGGTGGCCCAACTGTTCGACGTGCGCCTGTACCACTTCTGGTGGAAGCTGACCGGCGGCGGGCACATGTGGGTCCGCAACAACGGCTCGACGATCGTCAGTCAGCTGGTCGACACGATCATCGTCAACGGGATCTTCCTGTACTGGGGTCTGAAGATGGCCCCGCAGCAAATCGTCGAGGTGATCATCGCGGTGTACCTCTGCAAGGTGCTGTTGGCCCTGCTCGACACGCCGTTGATCTACCTGTTCCGCGCCTTGGTCTGGCGCTGGCTGAACCTGCCGGGCAAGCCGGGCACGGCGCGAGCGCCCCTGGCGTAGCCGTTCGTACTGTGCCAGGCACAAGACCGCCGCCTGAACCGAGAGCACCCACTGGCGCGAAGCGCCGGTGGGTGCTCTCGGTTCAGGTGGCGGTCTTGTGCCTGGCACCGTACGAACGGGCACAGTACGAACGGGCACAGTACGAACGGGCACAGTACGAACGGGCACAGTACGAACGGGCACAGTACGAACGGGCACCGTACGAACGGCTACCCCAGGGCTCAGTCCTGCGCCGGCTCGATCGCCAGGACCTCGACCTGGAACCGCAGGCGCTGGCCGGCGTAGGGGTGGTTCAGGTCGATCGTCACGGCGTCGTCGTCGACGGCCACCACGATCACCTCGACCTCCTCTTCTTCGCCGTCGTCTCCGTCCTCGGGCTCGAGCGTCAGGGGCAGCCAGTCGCCGGGCTCGACCTCCAGGTCCTCCGGCAGCTCCGCGCGCGGGATGGCGATGACCTCGGCCGGATCGTGGGGGCCGAAGGCCTCCTCGACCTCGAGCATCAGGTCCAGCTTGGTGCCGACGGTCGCGCCCTCGAGGGCCGCCTCCACGCCGGGGGGCAGCTCGCCGTCACCGTGGTTGTAGACCAGCGGGCGGCCTTCCTCGGTTTGCTCGAGCGTCTTGCCGTGCTCGTCGCAGATCGCGATGTTCACCGACACCTCGGCGCCGGCGTGAACGTGCAGGGTGGTCAGGGTTCGTTCCTCAAGTAGGTGTAGCCGGCGAGGCCCTGCTCATAGCGCTTGAGCAGGAGGGCGGACTCCTCGAAGGTGAGGCGGTCCTCCCCGATGGCCGATTCGATGCTGCGGCGGAGCTGCGCGAGCAGGTTGCGCTCGTCGTAGGCCACGTAGCCCAGGACGTCTTGGACGCGGTCCCCACGGACCACGTGCTTGATCTGGACCCGACGGTTCTCGTCGAGATCCACGTGGACGGCGTTGGTGTCGCCGAACAGGTTGTGGATGTCGCCCAGGATCTCCTGGTAGGCGCCGATCAGGAACAGGCCCATCAGGTAGGGCTCACCGGGCACGTGGGCGTGCAGCTCGAGCGTGCGCTTGACGTCGCGCAGGTCGATGAAGCGATCGATCTTGCCGTCCGAGTCGCAGGTGATGTCGGCCAGGATCGCGCGCCGGGTGGGCTGCTCGTTCAGACGGTGGATCGGCATCACCGGGAACAACTGCCCGATGGCCCAGGAGTCGGGGCAGGACTGGAACAGCGAGAAGTTCAGGAAGTACGTGTCGGCCATCTGCCGCTCGAGACCGGCCAGGTCGTCGGGCACGTAGTCGAGCTGCCGCGTGATCCGCAGGATCTTCTCGCAGGTGCGCCAGTAGAACTCCTCCAGCCGCGCGCGGTCCGGCAGGCTGAGCTGGCCCACGTTGAACAGGGTCAGCCCCTGCTCCCGCAGGGCGATCGCGTCGTGGTAGGACTCCTGGTAATTCTTCGCGCTGACCGCGGCGCAGACCTCGGCGAACTCGTGGATCACCGGCGGCTCGTCTTCGAGCGCCTCGGAGGGGATCCCGACCGAGGAGAAGTCGCTGACGCCGAGCACCTCGGTGACCAGCACCGCGTGGTGCGCGGTCAGGGCGCGCCCGGACTCGGAGACGATCGTCGGCGGCTCGATCTCGGCCTCTCTGCAGGCCTCGCCGATGATGTAGACGACGTCGTTGGCGTACTCTTGGATGGAGTAGTTGACCGATGAGTCGAAGTTGGTGCTGGAGCCGTCGTAGTCGATTCCCAGGCCCCCGCCCACGTCGAAGTACTCCATCGCCGCGCCCATCTCGCGCAGGCCGGTGAACAGTCGCGTGGCCTCGTGCAGGGCGGTCTTGACCGAGCGGATGTTGGTGATCTGGCTGCCGATGTGGAAGTGCAAGAGGACCAGGCAGTCGAGCATGTCACGCTCGGCCAGGCGCTCGACCACGATCACGATCTGGCGCGTGGTCAGCCCGAACTTCGAGCGGTCCCCGGCGGAGTCCTTCCAACGCCCCGAGCCGACCGACGAGAGGCGGCTTCGGACTCCGATGCGCGGACGGATGCCGAGGCGGTCTGAGGCGTCGAGGATCGTGTCGATCTCGCTCAGCTTCTCGATCACGACCACCGGCTCGAGCCCCAGCTTGCTGGCAAGAAGAGCGGTCTCTATGTAGTCGCGATCCTTGTAACCGTTGCAGATCACCAGGGCCTTGCGCGTGGCCAACAGGGCCAGCACGGCGAGCAGCTCGGGCTTGCTGCCGACCTCCAGTCCCATGTCCTGCTCGCGGCCCTCCTCCAGCATCGCCTCGACCACGTGTCGCTGCTGGTTGACCTTGATCGGGAACACCCCGCGGAAGGGCGCTTCGTACTCGTACTCCTCGCGCGCCCGGTCGAACGCGGCCCACAACTCTCGCACGCGCGCGCGCAGGATGCCGTCGAAGCGCAGCAGGATCGGCAACTCGACGCCACGGCGTTTGAGCTGCCCGACCAGGTCGTGCAGGTCGATGCCGCCATCGGGCGGCGGTTCATCGACTCGCGCGCCGCCGTCGGGGAGGGCGATGACGTTGCCGTCGGCGGCGATGCGGAAGTACCCGCCGCCCCATTGGGGCACGTTGTAGAGCCGTTCGCTCTTGGTGGAGGACCAGTTGGACATGGGCTGGGCGGCGCGAAGGAGCCGCAAGGGGGCGGGAGTATAGGGTCGCGTGCCGCGCAGCGCCGAGGTTAAGGGGCTCTCGACCGCCACCGCGCCCACGCCTGGCGCGCGGCCGTGGCCTCAGACTGGCTCGCCAGCGCCGGCGACGGCCCCCTGCGCGGCGGCCTCCAGGCGGCCGAGCATCTCGTCCAGCTCCACGATCCGCAGCCATTCGGTGCGCTCGTCGCCCACGAGGTCGCCCGCGGTCCAATGCACCAGGAGCTGCTTCAAGCGCCCACAGACGCCCTTGGGCGTCTTCGCGGTGCCGCTGGCCGCCAGTAGCGCGGCGTACTCGATCAGGAAGGCGGCCGCCCGCGCGCGGTCGACCTCGACCCCGGCGAAGACCCAGGGGTCCGCGAGCGCGGCGCGGCCGACCATGGCGTAGGTGCAACCGGTCTCCACGAGCAGGCGCGAGAGATCCGCATGCCCCCAGACCCCGCCGTTGCCGCAGACC
The DNA here is from genome assembly GCF_007748095.1 of Engelhardtia mirabilis. NCBI lineage: Bacteria > Pseudomonadati > Planctomycetota > Planctomycetia > Engelhardtia > Engelhardtia mirabilis. Next base: position 5,985,799 of record NZ_CP036287.1, on the reverse strand, counting down.
GGGATCGAGACCGCCCCGACGGCGCGCCGCAGACGCTCCCAGTCCGCCGTGTCGCGGTAGGCCTCGGCGCGCGTGCGGCAGTGGACCGTGAGCAGGGTCGCTCCCCCGGCTTCGGCCGCGCCCGCCAGGTCCTCGAGCAGCGTGTCGTCCTCGCCGCCGGCGCGGATCTTGGCCGTCACCGGCAGGGGCCGGTCCAGCCCCGCGGCCTCGGCGTGCTCCCGGGCAGCATCGACGCAGACCCGCACGACCAACTCCAGGGCCCGAGGATCCTCCAGCAGCGCGGAGCCGGCGCAGCCGCGCAGGGCGCCCTTCGACGGGCAACCGAAGTTGAGGTCGACCAGGGGCGCGCCGACCTCGAGCGCGCGGCGAGTCGTGGCCGCCAGGCTCGGCAGGTCGGCGCCCATCAGTTGCAGACCGACCGGCGCGGTGTGGCGGCGTGGGCCCAGGTGCGCGCGCAGGATCCGCTCCTGCATCGGCTGGTCCACGACGCGCGCGAACTCCGTGAACGCCCCGCCCAAGAGCTCGGGCGGGTTGCGATCGAGGACCAGGTCGCGGAAGCAGGCCTCGGTCACGCCCTGCATGGGCGCCAGGAGGTAGGGCCCCGTGAAGGGCAGCGGAGCGCTCACCGCCCCAGGCTGCCTTCGGGCGGCAGGGGCAGGACCAGCTCGAAGCGACTGCCGCGACCCATGCGGCTCTCCAGGTGCACCGAGCCGCCGTGCAGCGCCGCCGAGTGCTTCACGATCGCCAGCCCCAGGCCGGTGCCGCCGACCAGGCGCGAGCGCGCGGTGTCGACGCGGTAGAAGCGCTCGAAGATGCGCGCCTGGTGCTCGAGCGGGATGCCGGGCCCCGTGTCGGCGACGGACAGGCGCAGGCGATCCGCCGTGACCTCGCCGGCGATGGTGATATGGCCGCTGTCGCCCGTGTACTTGATCGCGTTCTCGACCAGGTTCATCAGCGCTTGGCGCACGAGCTGGGGGTCGACCTCGAGGCGCTCGGGGAGGTCGTCCAACCGCACCTGGAGGTCCTGGGACTTGGCCAGCATCGCGTCCTGGTAGCGGGCGACGATCTCCGCGACCAGCGCGCGCAGGTCGGTCGGCTGGGGCTCCGGCGCCACCGCGTGCTCGAGGCGCGAGAGCTGCACCAGGTCGCGCACGATGTCGTCCAGCCGGCGCGCGTTGCGCTGGATGCGCTCGGCCGCGTCGACGACCTCCTCGTTCAGGTTCTCCGCGTCGTCCACCAGGGTCTCCGCGAAGCCCAGGATCGCCGACAGGGGCGAACGCATCTCGTGGGTCACGTTGGTGACGAAGTCCGTGCGGATGCGCTCCAGGTGCTGCAGGTCGGTCATGTCGTGCAACACGAGCAGGTAGCGCAGGCCGTTGGGACTGACCAAGCGCGCGCCGGTGACGCGCACCGAGCGCCGCGTGTCGCCGCGCGTCAGCGAGATCCGCACCGGCCCCGGCAGGGCGCCTTCCACGGCCAAGCCGTCGACGAGTTCGTACAGCTCGACGCTGCGCACGAGCTCCTGCAGCTTGCGACCCAAGGCGTCGGGCGGCGAGCCCAGGATGCGGTGCGCGGCCTCGTTGATCAGCACCGCGCGCTGCTCGCCGTCGAGCACCAGGATGCCGTCGGTGGTCCCGCGCAGGAGCGCGGCGAGGTCGGCGCGCTCCTGGCGCAGGTCCGCCTGCACTCCAGCCTCGCGTTCGTGAGAGTCGGCCAGGTGCGCGGCGAGGCGCCGCAGGTTCATGCGGCGGGGATGGGGATCGCGCGCCGCGCCTTGGCTCAGAACCTCGGCGCGGATCGGCTCCAGCGCGGCGGCCAGCCAGTTGGCCAGCACCACTCCGGCCACGATCACCGCGATCGTCGCCGCGACCGACCCCAGGGGCGCGGCCAGGATGCCGAGCAGCGCCGCACCCATGCCCGCGAGGGCAGCTTGGCGCCAGACCGGATCAGCGAGGAAGGAAGGCATGGCCGAGTCTCACAGGTTGATGCGGTAGCCCACGCCGCGCACGGTCTCGACCAGGGCTCCGGTCTCGCCCAGCTTGCGACGCAGGCTGGCGATGTGGACGTCGACGGTGCGCTCGAGGGCCGAGCCCTCGGACACGAACTCGAGGATCTCGCCGCGATCGCGCACGCGGCCGGGGCGTTTGCAGAGCAGCTCGAGGATGCGGAATTCGGTGCGCGTGACGCCGATCAGCTCGCCCTCCACGTGGATCTCGTGGCGCTCGAGGTCGATCGTGATCGGGCCGGCGACGATCTGCTCGCCGGCCTTCTCGCGCGGCGCGGCGCGCGCCACCAGGCGCTTGGCCCGCGCCACCAGCTCGCGCGGCGCGAAGGGCTTCTCCATGTAGTCGTCGGCGCCGAGCTCGAGCCCTGCGACCTTGTCGGTCTCCTCGCCGCGGGCGGAGAGCATCAGGATCGGCACGTGCTCCAGCTCCGCGTCCCGCCGCATTTCGCGGCAGATCTCGAAGCCGTCGCGGCCGGGCAGCATCAGGTCCAGGATCACCAGGGCCGGCGGCTCGGCGCGGATCGCCTCGAGTCCAGCGGTACCGTCGCTGTGGATCGTGGGCGTCCAGCCCTCACGGGCCAGGTGCAACGACACCAGCTCCGCGATGTCGCTCTCGTCCTCGACTATGATCACCCGTCCGCGCATGGATCTGACCGCCCCTTCGGACCCGAGAGGGTAACGCGCCGCCGAGCCCGACCGACACCGTCCGTGACGACACGCCCAGCGATGAGCCAACGAACCACGAGCCCCGCAACCGACCTGGAGGCCATGGGCCTGACCGGGACCGACCTCGACCTGGGGGTGCGGGCGGCGGCCGCGCGCCTCGCGGGGACGATCGAGACCACGCCCCTGGTGCCCTTCGACAGCGGCGACGTGCGGGTCGAGCTGCGGCTGAAGCTCGAGTGCGAGCAGGTCACCGGCGCCTTCAAGGCGCGCGGGGCCCTGAACCAGATCGCCCTGCTCGACGACGCGGCGCGCGCGGCCGGCGTGGTGACCTGCAGCTCCGGCAACCACGGCCGGGCCCTGGCCTGGGCCGCGAAGCGCGCGGGCATCAAGGCCACGATCGTGATGCCCGCGGACGCCTACCCGAACAAGATCGAGGCCGTGCGCGCCGAGGGGGCCGAGGTGGTCCTGGCCGAGGGCCGCGTGGCGGCCGAGGCCGTGCGCGCGGAGCTGGCGGCGGCGGGAGCGCACTACGTGCCGCCCTACGACGCCCTGGGGACCCTCGAAGGCCAGGGCACGGTGGCGCTGGAGGTGCTCGAGCAATGGCCCGAGTGCGAGCTGCTCGTCTCGCCCGTGGGCGGCGGCGGACTGCTCGCCGGCTGCGCCCTGGCCTTCGCCGGCGACGCCGCGCGCGGTGGACCGAAGCGGTGGGTGATCGGCGTCGAGCCGGCCGCTGCCGCGACCATGGCCGCCGCCCTCGACGCCGGCCACCCGGTGCAACTGGACACCACCGGCTCGGTGATCCAAGGCCTGACCTCGCCCAACGCCGGCGAGCTGCCCCGCGCCATCGCGCAGGAGCACGTCACCGCCATGGCGGACCTGACCGACGAGGAGATCCTCGCGGCCCAGAAGCGGCTCGTGCGCGAAGCGGGCTTGACCGTCGAGCCCGCGGGCGCGGCGGCGGTGGGCTTCGTGCTGCTGGCCGGCATTCCCGCGGAGCTATTGGAAGGGCGCGATGGGGAGAACCCCCTGCGCGTCGTCGCGATCGTCTCCGGCGGCAACGCCGACCCCGTGCAACTCGCCTCGATCCGGGAGGGTTGAGGTGGGTGTGCTCGGCCGACTCGGAGGGTGGCTCGGGGTCGCGCTGCTCGCGGCCTGTGGGGGATCGGGCCCGCCGGGCCTGCCCGGGGTGGCGGAGCTGCCCGAGGACTCGCCGCCGGACACGCTGTTGGTCGTGCTCGAGGGCATTCCGCCCGACGTGTTCGATTCTCCGCGTCTCGCGACGCTCGCGCCCAACCTCGCTTCGTTCACCGGCAACAGTGCGCGGCAGCCCCTGGAGGGCGTCCCCAGCGCGGTCACGCCGGCCATGGCGACGCTCCTGTCCGGCTTCGACGGACACGGCCTGCGCTCGGCACGCGAGCTCGGCTTCCACCGCCTCGGCGCCGAGCTGCCCGCGGCCATCGCCGACGCGCGCGCCCTGGGTTTCGCGCCCGTCGCCACCGTGGCGATGCCGCAACTGGACGCGGCGCTGACGGGGTTCGGCAGCGGCTTCGAAGCCTGGGAGTCGGTGGGCACCGGCAGCCCGCGCCGCACGGCCACGCCGCAGGCCGTCGTCGATCGGGCGTTGGCGACGATCGAGCGGCGATTGACGGTGCCCGAGCCGGTGCTCGCGCTCGTGCAGTTCTCCGCGCCCCCGGTGGGGGAGGCCGGCCTGCCGCCGACCATCGACGGGGAGGTCGCCGCCGCGCCCCTGCGGGCCGCAGCCGCCGAGTTGGCGGCCGAGTTGGGCCAGGCGCAGGCCACCGAGTTGATCGACCTCGCCGCCGCCGGCGACCTCGAAGCCGTGCTCGAGCGCGTCGGCCGGCGGCGCGGTTCGCGCGCGGCGGCGTGCCTCGACCAGGCCCTGGCCGACCTGTGGTTGATGGAGATCGATCGGGAGTTCGAGCGGTTGTTCAGCGGCATGCTCGTGCGCAGAGACTTGATGGTGATCCTGGCGATCCTGCCGCCGGATGCGGATCGACACCCTGACTGGAGCGACGAGTCGTTCCTCTTCGGCCTGTCCCGGCCCGGTCAAGCACCCATGGGGCTCGGCGAAGTGCTGCCGATACTCCTACGGGTGAGTGGGAACAACGCAGGCAAGGCGGACGAGAACGTCACCCGTGCCCGATTTGCGGCGACGCGAGCGGGCGGCGACGCGGCGCTCTACCTGGCCCTGGGTGCGGGCCACGCCTGGCGAATCTCCGTCCGCGGTCCCGGCGACGGCAGCTTCAGCGGCATGCGTGTCGGCCCGGCGGCGCCCACCGTCGACGAGGCAGCCGCGTTCGAAGCCGCGCGCCGCAGCGATCGCGTGGAGCTGGACCTCGAAGCCGACGGGTCCGCGCGCCTCGTGGCGATCGAGGGGCCGCGCCGTGGCCTGCCCCTGTGGATCGAGCTGCGTCGCGACGGCCAGCCTGTGCCCGAGGCCGACGTGCGCGTGGGCGGGCGCCCGCTGGCGGAGCTGGCCGTTCCGCGCCTGTTGGACGCGCGCGGCGCCGAGCTCGCGGAGCCCGAGGACGGCGACGAGCCCGGTCCGCCGCTTCGCTTCGTCGACGCCGGCGACGGCCGCCTGACCCTCGAGGGCGGCGCCGCCGATCTGTCTTCAGCGCACCTGGCCTTCTGGCCCCCCGACGAGGATGGCGAGCTGCCGACCGTGGCCGCGGACGGAGCCCTTCGCGTCGGTGCCGGGCGATCCCTGGCCGTGGCCCTCGAGGTCGACGGCCGCTTCGCCGCGGCGTCGGAGATGGCCCTGCGCGGCCGCTCGGCCCTGGGCCCCGCGCTCGTGCTCGTGCTGCCCGGCTACGACGACCTGGAGCTCGAGCGCCGGGTCACCTTCGCCGAGCCCATCGGCGACGTCGCCCCGGGCAGCGTCAACCTCTGGCGCCCTGCCCCGCCCTTCCCCTCCGGCCCGCCGATCACCGCCGAGCAGCGCCGCTTCCTGCGTCAGCTCCCGGAAGGGGAGTGAGCCGCCCCCGTGTTCACCCTCGCCGACCACCTGCTCGCCGTCGCTGTCGGCGTCGTCCTGCCCGTCCTCTCGGCCAAGGGCGGCGCGGACCCCGCGATGCGAATGGCCCTCGCCACCGACCCCGAGCTGCGCCGCGCCGTGGTGCAGCAGTCGGCCGCGACCCAGTGGCTGGTCACGGGCCTGGTCCTGGGCGCCACCTGGCTGCGCGGCGCCGACGCGAACGCCCTGGGCCTCTCGCCCCGCGGCGTCGAGCCCGGCCTCGCCTTCGCCTTCCTGATCGCGCTCGCCGCCGCACTGGTCCTGGTCCTGCGCGGCCGCTTCATCCTCGCCGACCCCTGGCGCCGCCAACGCACCCTCGCCCAGAGCGCCGCCGCCGCGCCGTTCCTGCCGCGGACTCCGCGCGAGGAAGCCGGTTGGATCTGGCTCTCCATCACCGCCGGCTTCTGCGAAGAGATCATCTTCCGCGGGTTCCTTCTGGCCTACGCCCTCGCCTGGGCCACCGGCGAGTTCGCCCCCCCCAGCCCCGACCAACCCGCCGCCTGGGCCGCGGCGGTGTTCGTGTCGCTGGCTTTCGGGGCGTCGCACCTCTACCAAGGCAAGCGCGAAGCGGCGAAGGTCGTGGTCTTCGGCTCGAGCCTGTCGGTCCTGTACGTCCTGTCGGGATCGATCTGGCCCTCGATCCTGCTCCACATCTTCGTCGACCTCCACGAAGGCTGGCTGTGGACCAAGGCCCTGCGCGCGGAGGCGGACGAGCTGATCGAGGCGGGCCTGCACACGCCGCGCGAGTAGGGAACGAGGTAGATTGCGATCGCGGGAGAACCGAAGTGGAAGGAGCTTCTATCGTGGCAGAGCAATCAGACCCCACCCACCTCCACGCACTCGCGCGTGAGAACGGTGGACGGCTTGCGAAGCGAGCGGCGGAGGTCGACCAGACCTCGGAGGTGAGACAACTTGTCGACGCCGAAGGTCGGCTGGCCTTCAACCTCCGGGCCTCTGCCGCCGAAGACTTCCTCGAGACGGGGAGGCGGCTGAACAAGTTCACCTGGGCGGAAGGCGAAGCGACCAGGACCAACCGACCCGTCGACGAGATCTTGCGCGTGTCATTGGGTGAGCACTTCGGCCCCAGGCTGGAGTTCGAGGCGAACTACTGCGGCGGCGGACACTTCTACTACGGCGCGCTGAACGTTGGTGGAGCTGGAGCCTCCAAGTACGGGGACTACTGCTTCATCGAGTCCATCTCGCCGAACAAAGGCAGGGTGCCAGCCGATCCCGTATGGATTGGGGAGGACTCCCTGACAGGTGCGAACGAGCTCTTTCGAGCGGCGGGCGGTGACATCGTCGAAGAGCGGCTTGCGGAGTGGGTTGCGTCCACACACCAAGCTGGAGACCTGACGGCGGTCAAGCTCGCGTACCTCGGCCTAAGCAACGTCCCCCTTGCGATCCGTATCTGCTCGAAGGACGACTACATCGAAGGGGTGTCGATCACGCCCACAGCTCGGGAAGGAGTCGAGGAGATTCGACTGGCCAAGGAGAGGGCCGATGAGATCCAGAACCTGGCGTTCGAGTCGGCGCTCTCAGGAGGGACGGAGTCGACGGGCCTGGACCTGGAGCAGCACCGGCGGGTCCGGGAGCTTGCTGATCTGCATGGAATCCAGTGGAATGAGGTCTGACGCCATGTTGAACCTGATCGCATCCTCCCCGGCGGACGGTTGGGCAGTCGTACGTGCCGACGACGGTGAGGTCTCTCTCCTCCGGCCCCCCTACGACTCCGCCGACAGAGAGACTCTGACCTCGAGTGGCCTCGAGAGGGTCTTCCGTGATGGAGGGTTCCTCGTCAGGGAGATGCCGTTCGAGAGCTGGAGTTCGCTGGTTGCGACCCTCATTCGAGAGCGACGGGAGGCCCTCGGCCCCGACCGACTCGAGGCTGCTGCAAGGGCGGCGTTCGAGGTCCTCAAGATGGCGACTTCCGACCAAATTCGTGGCCATCTCGCTCGTCTTCGTGAGGCGTCCCTCGCCAGCGGAACGGGTCAGGCGCAACTGGTCCTGCGAGCGCTGCTCGACGCGCCAGCCCTGCTGGCCGATCCCGCGTTGATGCGAGAGGCCGCCCTGCTCATGGCCGAGCTAGCAACTCCGGTGCACGGCAGGCATGGCCTCGCGAGCCGACAAAGCGCGTGGGGGGTCCGGCGTGACTCTGAGGTCGATCGCATTGACCGGGAGATCTCGAGGCGTGAAAGCATCCTCAACTTCACGCCTGCCGCTTAGGGATCCGTGAAGGCCACAGCTTTCTATTCCTACAAGGGGGGGCTGGGCAGAACGCTGCTGCTCGCCTGGACCGCGCGGGCCTTGGACCAACTCGGCCACAAGGTCGTCGCCTTGGACATGGACCTAGAGGCGCCCGGCCTACCGTTCAAGCTCGGATTCGACGATCGCGATGACCTCGGACCCGGTCTCATCGACCTACTTCTCCGATTCCAACGTGGGGAGTCCCCGCCGGAGTCGATCGAGCCTTGGCTGCGCCCGGTCTCCGGGACCAAGCACCTGAAGGTTCTCTCGGCCGGTCCCGCTCCGGCGGGCAGCTACTGGCAGCAGTTGAACAAGGTCAGGTGGAAGGACCTCTTCTTCGGACCCGAGGCCGGCGGTGCTCGGTTCGCAGCCTGGTTGCGCGAGTCCATCGAGGCGGCGACCGGCGCCGATCACCTCCTGATCGACTCTCGAACCGGTGTCACCGACCTCGGAAGCGCAGTGCTCGCACTCCTGTCGGATCAGGTCGTTGCGCTGATGGGGACGAGCCCTGAGGGCTTGTACGGGACTCGAGCCGTACTCCGGGCACTGGCGTCATCGCGGGCGACCGATGGCCTGGATCCCATTCCCGTACGCGCCGTCCTCTCGCGCCTGCCCGCCGGGTCTCCGCCATCGCAAATAGAGGACATGCGGAACGCGGTCAAAAATGCCCTGACTCAGGAGACGACGCGTCTCGCGGAGGTCTTCTCGCTCGACGCGCCACTAGTTCTGTTCGAAGAATCCGCGGTTCTGATCAATGAGCAGGACGCACTTGTCGGCAAAGCGCCGCGGCTCGAAGCTGGCTACAGCGACGTTCTCCGCTGGGTCGATGGCGGCGAAGGTGTTATCTGCGCAGATCAGGTCCCGTCGCCTCACGATAGACCGCGCAGCTCCGACGCGATTGCGATTGGGAGGAGGCTAGTCGAGGAAGACCGAGATCGCCATCTCCCCGGTCTTGTCGGCGTGCTCAACCGAGAGGCCGCCATCCTGGCTGAAGCAGGTCGCTTGGCGGAGGGGCTCAAGTTGCAGGAGGAGGCGATCGGCCACCTTCGATCGCTTTCGATGGAGCGGCCCGAGGCCTTCATGCCCGACCTCGCCATGTCGCTCAACAACTTGAGCAACCGCCTCGGCGGGCTGGGGCGGCGAGAGGCGGCCCTTGAGGCGATCGAGGAGGCGGTGGCGCTCTACCGCCAGCTGGCGCAGGCGCGGCCCGAGGCCTTCACGCCCGACCTCGCCATGTCGCTCAACAACTTGAGCAACCAGCTCGGCGGGCTGGGGCGGCGGGAGTCGGCCCTCGAGACGATCGAGGAGGCGGTGGCGCTCTACCGCCAGCTGGCGCAGACGCGGCCCGAGGCCTTCACGCCCGACCTCGCAACCTCGCTCAACAACTTGAGCAACCACCTCGACGGGCTGGGGCGGCGGGAGGAGGCCCTCGAGACGGTCGAGGAGGCGGTGGCGCTCTACCGCCAGCTGGCGCAGACACGGCCCGAGGCCTTCACGCCCGACCTCGCGGGCTCGCTTGCCCAGCGTGCAATCATCTTGCGCGGAGCCGACCAGGACGAGGAGGCTCTTGGGTCGGTCAGTGAGGCGATTCGACTCTACCGGCCCTTTTTCCTTGCCCATCCAGCGGCATTCCGTACCCGAACGGTGGCGATGTTCAAGCTCTACTCGTCGACCGCGCAGGAGCTCGGACGCGAGGTCGACAGCAAGCTCGTCGGCCCCATTCTCGCAGTGCTGCAGAGTCAGCCCGAGGACGCCGGCGGCGGGGATTCCGCCGACTCGGCTGAGTAGACTCACCCGCGTGAACCGCATCGTCCTCTGCCGCCCTGCCGGCCCGCGCAACGTGGGGTCCGTGCTGCGCGCCGTGCTCAACTTCGGGCCGGCGGGGTTGCACCTCGTGCGCCCCGAGCGGCCGGCGATTCTGATCCATCCGGAGTTCGAGCAGATGGCCCATGGGGTCGAGGACGCGGCGGCTCGGATCGTGGTGCACGACTCGCTGGCGGAGGCCCTGGCGGATCGGACCCATGCGATCGGATTCACGGGCAAGGTTCGCAACCATCGGGCGATCCAGCCTTTCGCGGCGCGGCGCAGTGATCTCGCCGAGCTGTGGGCGGACGAGGACTCCCAGGTCGCTCTGGTCTTTGGCGCGGAGCAGGACGGGATGCGTGCGGAGGAGGCCGACACTTGCCACGAACTCGTCTACATCGAGACCAGCGACGAGCACACCTCGCTGAACCTCTCCATGGCGGTGGCCGTGGTCCTGTTCAGCCTGTTCCAGCCCGGCGAGCGGCCGGCGCGGCGCTCGCGCACCACCCCTCTGACCGGGGAGGCCCGGGAGTTCCTGACCGAGAACGTGGCGCGCACCCTCGGGGCCAAGGCCTGGACGCCCGGCGCGCGCAAGGACATCGAGGAGTCGGCCCGCCGGGTCTTCGCCCGGGCGCCCCTCGAGGGGCGGGACGCGCGGGCCTGGCACCAGTCGATGCGGGCCCTCGGGAGCGGTGCCAAGCCTTCGGACTTCGGGATCGGGGTCGACCCGGACCCCGCAGTTGGCCCCGCAGACTGAAATCTTCGATTCCGGGTGTCACTTCGGAACCAGGCGGTCCATATTTGGCTCCCATGAGCGCCAGGCACACAGCCACCCCCGACAGCGCGCCTAGGCGCCTCGGGCGGCCGCGTGAGTTCGACGAGGACGAGGTCCTCGACGCGGCGCTCGATGCGTTCTGGCGCAAGGGCTTCGAGGCGACCTCGATGGCGGACCTGATCGAGGCGACTGGGCTCCACAAGGGCAGCCTCTACAAGGCCTTTGGCGACAAGCGCAGCCTGTTCCTGACGACCCTGCGGCGCTACCTGGCGCGGGGGCACGCGAAGATCGAGGCGACCCTGGCGGGCGAGCCGACGCCGGAGGCGAAGCTCGACGCGTGGATGAACGCGATGCTGGGCAGTTGCGACGCAGCGGACAACCGCGGCTGCTACGCGATCAACGTCGAGGTCGAGCTGGGGCCCCACGATCCGGAGATCGCCAAGGTGGTGGGGGACCACTTCGACGAGGTGCGCGAGCTGGTCACCGCGATCATCGCCGAGGGCCAGGCCAGCGGCGTGTTCCGCGCGGACCGCGACGCCTCGGACCTGGCGGAGTTCCTGGCGGTCTTCGCGATCGGCGCGGTGACGCGCTCGAAGGGCAAGCTCGAGGCGACCCAGGCGCGGCGCCTGGCGCGCTCCGCCATCGACGCCGTGCTGGCCTGAGGGCCGGCTGACGACACAACGACCGTGCCCCCTCCGGGTGCGCTCTTGTTTAAAAGTTGACCAATCGGTCTACAACCAACCACGAACCGCCCCACGGGGCAACGGCAGAGACAACCATGCAGCAGCTCGACAACAAGATCGCCCTCGTCACCGGTGGAACCAGTGGCATCGGCCTGGCCACCGCCAAGCGCCTGATCGACGAGGGGGCCCAGGTGGTCATCACCGGGCGCAACCAAGAGACCCTCGACGCCGCCCTGTCCGAGCTCGGCGAGCGCGCGCTCGGCGTGCGCGGCGACGTGGCCGACGCCGCGGACCGCAAGCAGCTCTTCGCCACCATCGGCGAGCGCTTCGGGCGCATCGACATCCTCTTCGCCAACGCCGGCGTCTTCGCCATGGCGCCCTTCGCCGAGCAGGACCAGGAGGGCCTCGAGCGCATGTTCGGGATCAACTTCGGCGGCGTGTACTTCGTCGTGCAGCAGGCCCTGCCGTTGATGTCGGCGGGCTCGTCGGTGGTGATCAACACCTCGGTCGCCGGCAACGTCGGCATGGCGGGGGCGAGCGTGTACTCCGCCACCAAGGCAGCGCTGCGGTCTCTGGTGCGGACCTTGGCGGCGGAGCTGAGCCCGCTCGGGATCCGCGTCAACGCGGTCAGCCCGGGCCCGATCGAGACGCCGATCTTCGGCAAGACCGGGATGGAAAAGGGCGCGCTCGACGCCATGGCGGAGGCCCTGGTCGGCAAGGTGCCGCTGGGGCGGTTCGGTCGGCCCGAGGAGATCGCGAACGCGACGTTGTTCCTGGCCTCGAGCGAGGCGTCGTTCGTGAACGGGGTCGAGCTGACCGTCGATGGTGGGATGACGCAGGTCTGACCGGGGGGGCGGTAGGCGTTCGTACGGTGGCGTGGGACGTACGGTGGCGGGACCATTCGTCCCAACCGCGCCGGCGATCTCGCGAAGCGCGAGATCGCTGGCGCGGTTGGGACGAATGGTCCCGCCACCGTACGTCCCACGCGGCTCAGTTCAGCGCAATGTCATCGAACGCGAAGCCGTCCGTCGTCGCCGCATAGTTGTCGTACTGCTGGAACTTGATCACGAAGTTCCCGTTCAGCGACAGCCCGTTGCTCCCGGCCAGCGCGTCGATGTCGACGTTGATCGTCTGCCAGGTGTTGTCTGCAAACGACCCGCCGTTCAGGTTGTAGACCTTCGTGAAAGACGCTCCGCCGTCGTCGGACAGGAACACCCCGTCCTGGGTGTGGGTCTCGTCGGCGAAGTCCTTCCAGCGGAAGGTCAGGCCCACCTGGCTCTGCCCGGTGAAGTCACACAGGAGCCAAGCCTCGTTCTGCCCGTACAGGCTGCCGTCCACGGAGTCGTCCATGGTCAGGTGCCACGACCCGGCCGACGGGCCGTTGGCCGTCGTCACCAGGATGCGACCCTCCGGGCTCGAGGTCGTGGTCCAGAACGAGTCCAGAGCCCCGGTCTCGAAGCCGGTCGAGTAGCCCACCTGGGCCCGGTTGGGGTTGCCCCCGCCGCCGGAGCCCGCGGTGACCGAGACCTCGTCGAAGGCGAAGCCGTCCGTCGCGATCGCGTAGTTGTCGTACTGCTGGAACTTGACCACGAAGGTCGAGCTCAGGCTCAAGCCCGCCCCCGCCGCGAGCGCGTCGAGGTCCAGGGAGACGAGCTGCCAGGAGTTGTTGGTGGTCGAGCCGCCGTTCAGGTCGTGCACCTTGGTGAAGCTCGTGCCGCCGTTGCTCGAGAAGTACACGCCGTCCTCGGCGTGGGTCTCGTCGCCGAACTCCTTCCAGCGGAAGGACAGGTCAACCTGCGACTCGCCCGACAGGTCGAGCCGCATCCATGCCTCGTTCTGCGAGTAGGCGCCCGCGTCGACCGAGTCGTCCATGGTCAGGTGCCACGAGCCCGCGTACGGAGCGTTGGCCGTCGTGACCAGAATTCGACCCTCGGTGCCCTCGGTGGTGACCCAGTTGGAGTCGAGGGCGCCCGATTCGAAGCCAGTCGAGTAGGGCAGGGTGGCGTAGCTGCCGCCCCCGCCGCCGGTGCTACCGGCCGCGACCGAGACCTCGTCGAACGCGAACCCGTCGGTGGCGATGGCGTAGTTGTCGTACTGCTGGAACTTGACCACGAAGGTCGAGGTCAGCGTCAAACCCGCCCCCGCCGCCAAGGCGTCGAGGTCCAGGGACACCGCCTGCCAGGTGTTGTCCGTCGTCGAGCCGCCGTTCAGGTCGTGGACCTTCACGAAGCTCGAGCCGCCGTTGCTCGAGAAGTACACGCCGTCCTCGGCATGGGTCTCGTCGCCGAACTCCTTCCACTGGAAGTCCAGGTCGACCTGGCTCTCACCGGACAGGTCCAGGTGCAGACGCGCCTCGTTCAGGGAGTAGGCCCCCGCGTCGATGGTGTCGTCCATGGTCAGGTGTCGCGCGCCGGCGAAGGGGCCGTTGGCGGTCGTGACTTGAATGCGGCCTTCGGCGCCGAGCACCGTCGTCCAGCTCGCGTCGAGCGACGTGGCCTCGAAACCGGTCGAGTAGGGCAGGCTCGCGTAGGTCGCGCCGGGCCCGGGGCCGCCGCCGCCGCTGCCCACGGCCGCCGCGGCGTTGACCATGCCGTAGCCGGTGTAGCGGTCCCAGCCGGCGCCGGACTCGACGCTGGTCACGTCGTCACAGGTGCTCACGAGCTGCGCCCGCACCTGCACCGGCGTGAAGCTCGGGTTGGCCGACTGGATCAGCGCACAGACCCCCGCCGCGTAGGGCGTGGAGCACGAGGTCCCGTTGAACCACTGGCTGTAGTTGCCGGAGTCGTAGCCGCCCGAGCCCTGGATGTCGGTCGTCGGCAGGATCGTCGGCGCGATCACGTCCACGGCGCCCGCCGCGTCCTGGGTGTTGGTGCCGTAGTTCGAGCCCCACCAGCGCTCACCGTCGCAGGTGTAGCCGTTGGGGTCCGCCGCCACGCCGGGGTTCAGCTCCGAGGTGCTCGACGACGACCGCTTGCGCTCGCCGCAGGGCGAGGCCGCGCCGACGCCGATCACCAGGGCGTTGTTGGCCGGGTACTCGAGGGACGACTGATTGCCGTTGGCGGTCGCCGCCAGGATCGTGACGCCCTGGCTGTTCGCGTAGGAGATCGCGCTCGAGGTCTGGGAGTCGTTGGAGATCGCCGCGCCGAGGCTCAGCGAGGCCACCGACGCCCCGTTGTCGGCCGCGTGGGTGACCGCGTTGGCGATGGCCGAGAAGAACATGCTGCCGGCGCTGTTGGCGACCTTGAGCGGCATGATCGAGCAGCCGCCGGCGATCCCCGCCGTGCCGAGGTTGTTGTCGTTGATCGCCGCCGCGACGCCCGCGCAGGCGGTGCCGTGGCCGGGGGCCGCCGAGTTGTCGTCGGCGTTGGAGTCGCCGTCGCCGTAGTCCCAGCCCGCGACCTGACGCAGGTCCGGGTGGCCGGCGTCGACGCCCGAGTCGATGATAGCGATCACCACCGAGGCCGAGCCGTAGCCCTGGGCCCCGTCCCAGGCCGCTTCGGCGCTGGTGTCGAAGCCGGCCGTGCCCACCGGGCTCCCGCCCGCGTGCCCGCCGCAACCCCAGCAGTAGGACAGCATCTGGCCGGTGTTGTTGTGGCCCCAGTGGCTGGCGTGCAGCGGGTCATTGGGCACATCCGCCGGGAAGGCGCGCCAGTCGGGCGAGGCGTCCTCGATCACGGCCAGGCCTACCAGCCGCGCCGCAAGGGCTTCGATATCGGTCCCTGCGGGCACGTCGACCGCGTACCAGCGGTCCATGCCGAGCTCTTGGCCGCGCTCCACGTCGGCGGTGTCGATCAGCGAGCGGGTGATGCCGCTGGCGCCGGCCACGAAGAGCTCGGCGTCGAGGTCGATCAGGCCGCTACCGGCGAAGGGCTGCATCTCGCCGCCGCGCCAGCTGCGGTCGAGCAGCGAGGCGGCGACGGCCTCGCGCGTGACCTGGATCAAGACGCGCCCGGGTCGATACAGGGTCAAGTCGCGCGCCGGCGCGGCGATGCCGTCCTGGGTCGGCACGAACGCGCGCGTCGGAATCTCCTGGGCGACCAGGGGCGAGGCGGACAGGGTGAGGCACGCGATGGTGAAGAGCGACTTCACTCGGGGGGGTCGTTGCATCGTTGGTTCCTTTCGGCCGGATGGCCGTCCTCGAATCAGGCAGTCCGCCCGCGATAGCAGCTCGGCAGGTGCCGGTGCAATGAAGTCGGATTGCAGTTCCCCCGTTGGAACGGCGCGCATCTCGAGCGGGTCGCGGCGCGCGGATCCGGCACGGAACCTGGCGCCGCGAAGTCGCGTCACCCGCGCAACGGCGTCTCAAGTGGCAACGACGCGCTTCACGGTGTCGGGCTCGGTGCGCACCCAAGCACCAGCGTGTCCTCAGGGACAGCGGGGCGCAGGCAACAGGAGAGAACTCGTCAGGGCCGTCGACGTCGTCGCTCGACGAACCGACGCGCCAAATGCAAGCGTGCGACTCGAGGGGCGGTCGTCCCTCGGCGCGAGGCTCCGCGTCGATGGCCATGCCGCATCAGGCCCCCGTCCGACACCGGCTTCAGCCGCGACGAGACCTCGCCCGATCAGCCCACGCGCTCGAGCAGCGCCGTCGTCCGCGCGCGGACCTCCGCCGGCAGGCGCGCATCGAGAATCGCCTGCACCTCGCGCGGTGAGTACCGGGCCGAGAAGTGCGTCAGGAGCAGCGCCTCGTTCTCCAACAGGTGCACCCGCTCGAGCAGGTCATCCAGATGCACGTGCCCCGTCTCCCGGGCCTGGTCCACGTCGATGCGGTCGTCGAGGAAGGTGCACTCCATCACCAAGAGGCGCGCCTTGCGGACGACTTCCTGCTGCTCGATCACCTCCGCGCGGGTGTCGCCGGTGAAGGCCACCTCCGGGAAGCTCACCAGGGTCGACAGCTCGAGCCCCTCGTCCACCGCCAGGCGCCGCAGCTCCTCCTGGGGCAGGCCCTGGTACTCCTCGCGCAGCTGCCGCCGCTCGCGCCACAGGCCGTAGCCCTGGCTGGGCACCACGTGCGGCGTGCGGAAGGGAACGGCGACCAGATCCCGCCCCAGGCGGTGCTCGTCGCCGGGCCCGAGGGGCACGAGCCGGTGCTCGAGCTCGCTGCGATCGAGCCGCCGCCAGGTGGCGAAGAGCTCGCCGATGGCCGCTTCGTTCTGCCTGGGCACCAGGTACTCCGGCGGCCCCATGCCCATCAACGCCCGCGTGGCGCAGTGGTAGGCGAGGCCGCCGAGATGGTCCATGTGCGCGTGGGTGATCAAGACCCGCGGCCGCGACACCGCCCAACGCGGGCAGCGCCCGATGTCGAAGCACAGCTTGTGCTCCGGCAGATCGATGCTGGTCTCGATGCCCCCGAGCGAGATCCCGCCGACGGCGACTCCGGCGAGTCGGTGCATGAGCACAAGCCTAGTCGATCGCCGCAAGTCGACTCCGAGCTACTTCCGGCCCATTCGCGAAAAGTAGTAAGCGTGCTAACAAAGGGTGTCCTAGGTTAGTAGGCCGTGGACGAGTCCGACCTGCGTGGCGACCTGGCCGAGCTGCCCTGCTTCAACCTGTACCTGGGTTGGCGCCGCGTGCAGGCCTTCTACAAGCACTTCCTCGGGGAGGGCCTGAACCCCCAGCGGGTCTACGTGCTCGAGCTGCTCCTGGAGCACCGCGAGCTGGGCGTGACCCAGCTCGCCCGCGCCCTCGACCTGGACGTGGCGACCATGTCCGGGCTCTTGTCACGGATGGAGTCCGAGGGGCTGGTCGACCGTCCCCGGGCCAAGGGCGACCGCCGCGCCGTGGCGGTCAAGTTGACCCGCCGCGGGCGCGCGACCGCCAAGCGGACCGAGGCCGCCGTGGCCGAGGCCGACGCCGAGCTGACGGGAGCGCTCGACCCGAGCGACGTGGCCGCCCTGGCGCGTCTGGTCGAGCGCTTGGGAGAACTACGACGATGAACGACGAGACCACCCGCATCCCCGCGCCGACTCCGACCGAGACGGTGCGTGCGCTCTACGAGGCCTTCGGCATCCGCGACGAGGCGGCCCTGCGCGCGGTCCTGGCGCCGGACGTGATCTGGAACCAGTGCGCGGGCATGCCGGGCGGAGCCCGACGTCGCGGCGCCGACGACGTGGTGGCCGGGATCTTCCACGGCCTGTCGTCGACCTGGGAGGGCTTTGGCGCGCCCGTGGAGGAGCTCCTCGCCGACGGGCACCGGGTCGTGGCCCTGGGCCACTACGCGGGGGTCCACGCCGTGACGAAGCGCGCCATGCGGTCCGCCTTCGCCCACGTCTACGAGGTCGAGGATGGCCGCGTCGTGCGCTTCGACCAGATCGCCGACACCTGGCCGATGGTGGCGGCGATGCGGGACGAAGCGGTGTGAAGGACCCGGGCCTGGCCTTGGCCCGGCGGAGGGGGTCTTACCCCCGCGAAGGGAACTTCCTAGGCTCTGCGGCTCGACCGCGCTGCCTCGCCGGCCGATGAACCCCCCATGGGCGTCCACCTCAACCGCATCTACACCCGCTCCGGCGACAACGGCACCACTGGCCTCGGCGACGGGAGCCGGGTGCTGAAGCACCACCTGCGGGTGGCCACCTACGGCACGGTGGACGAGACCGGTGCGGCCCTGGGCCTGGCCCTGGCCCACAGCCCCGACGGCCCCCTGGCGGGGCTGATCCTGGAGCTGCAGAACGACCTCTTCGACGTGGGCTCGGACCTGTGCGTGCCCGGCCCCGACGGCGAGAAGCTGCGCGTGCCGAAGTCCTACGTGACGCGGCTGGAGGAGCACATCGATCGGCTCAACGCCGACCTCGGGCCGCTCGAGTCCTTCATCCTCCAGGGCGGCACCCTGGTCGCCGCGCACCTGCACGTGGCGCGCACGGTTTGCCGCCGCGCCGAGCGCATGGCGATCGAGTTGGCCGACCTGCCGGCCGAGCGCGAGCGGGTGAATCCCGAGGTGATTCGCTACCTGAACCGCCTGTCGGACCTGCTGTTCGTGATGTCGCGGGTGGCGAACATCGGCGCGGGCCCGGACGGCCAGACGGCGGACGTGCTCTGGCGCCCCGGCGCGAACAGCTGACGGCCGGCGCGGGCGCGCGGATGGCCCCGCGGGCGGGCTCGCTACCATGTCGCCCCCCCGATGCTGCGCCTGCGATCCGTCACCCCCCCCGCCTGGGCCGAGGCCGTCTGCCGCGAGCCCCTGGCCCTGCTCAGCGACCACGCCCACTGTGAGCTGCGCGCCGCCGCCTCGTCCCAGGCGCTGATCAACCGCCACACGGCCCGCACCGACCTGTGCGATCGGTTGGCCGCGGTGGCGGTCGAGGAGATGAGCCACTTCCGCCAGGTCCTGGCGCTGATCGACGAGCGCGGCGGGACGCTGCAACCGGGGCCTCCGAGTCCCTACGTCGAGGGCCTGTTGGCCGCTTCGCGTCGGGAGCGCACCGACCGCGACGACGCCCTGCTCGATCGCCTGCTGATCGCGGGCCTGATCGAGGCGCGCAGCCTGGAGCGCTTCGAGCTCCTGGCCGTGCTCGCGCCCGACGCCGGCCTGCGCGCCCTCTACGCCGACCTCGGTCCCTCCGAGCGTGGCCACGCCGCCCTGTTCCCCAAGCTGGCGCGGACCCACTTCGACGGCGCGCGCGTGGACCAGCGCGCGGAGGCCCTCGAAGAGGTCGAGGCCGAGCTGCTGGCCCGGCTCGACTTCGCCCCGCGCATGCACTCGGGCGCCCCCACGGCGGGCTGACACCGTGCTCTTCAGCACCCCGATCTTCCTCTTCGGCTTCCTGCCGCTGGTGCTCCTGGGCTACGCGCTCCTGGCCGGCGCCGAGCACCTTGCCGGCCGCGCCACGGGCAGGAGCCTGCGCCATCGCTTCGGCAATGCCTGGCTGCTGCTCGCGAGCCTGTTCTTCTATTGGTGGGGCGAGCAGGAGCTGGTGGCGTGGATGGTCGCCAGCATCGCCGCCAACTACGGCCTGGGCCTCGTGATCGGCCGCGCGCGCGCGAGCGGCGACGCGGCGCGGGGCCGGGCGGGCGTGGCCCTCGGCGTGGCGCTCAACCTGGGCCTGCTCGGCTGGTTCAAGTACGCCAACTTCTTCGTCGGCTCGTGGATCGACGGTTGGGCGCAGATCGCCCTGCCGATCGGCATCTCCTTCTACACCTTCCAGGCCCTCTCCTACCTGATCGACGTGCACCGCGGCGACGCGCCGGTGCAGAAGGACCCCCTGGCCTTCGGCCTCTACATCGCCCTGTTCCCGCAGCTGATCGCGGGGCCGATCGTGCGCTACCACGACGTCGCGACGCAGATCGCCTCGCGCCGCGTGGACCTGGCCCTGTTCGCCAGCGGCGTGCGGCGCTTCGTGATCGGCCTGTCCAAGAAGGTCGTGATCGCCGACTGGGCCGCCCGCGGCGCCGACGACATCTTCGCCCTGCCGGCGGGAGAGCTCTCGGCGGCACTGGCTTGGATCGGCCTGGCCGCCTACACGGTCCAGATCTACTTCGACTTCTCGGGCTACTCCGACATGGCCATCGGCATCGCGCGGATGTTCGGCTTCCGCCTGCGCGAGAACTTCCAGTGGCCCTACGTGGCCCAGTCGATCACCGAGTTCTGGCGCCGCTGGCACATCAGCCTCTCGAGCTGGTTCCGCGACTACCTCTACATTCCGCTGGGCGGCAACCGCGGCGGCGCGGCGCGGACCTACCGCAACCTGGCCTTGGTGTTCCTGCTGTGCGGTCTGTGGCACGGCGCCGCCTGGACCTTCGTCCTGTGGGGCGCCTACCACGGGCTGTTCCTGGTGATCGAGCGCATCGGCCTGGGCCAGCGCGTGGCGGTTCTGCCGCGCCCGCTGCGCCACGGCTACACCCTGCTGGCGGTGATGCTCGGCTGGCTGATCTTCCGCGCGGAGAGCCTGGGGCAGCTCGCGGACTACTCGCGCGCGCTGGTCGGGCTGGGCAGCGGAGCCGACGCCGTCTGGCGCATGGGCGAGATCGTCGACGCGCGCGTGGTCTGCGCCCTGGTCCTGGGCGCGGTCGGCTCGGCGCCCTGGGTCGAGGCCCTGGCGCGCTGGCGCGACGCCGCGCGCTCGGCGGGGCGCGCCCGAGCCGCCTGCTGGGCCCTCGACGCCGGAGGTCTGTTGGCACTGACCGGTCTGTGGTTCGTGGCCATGGCCTTCACCGCGGCCGACACCTACAAGCCCTTCATCTACTTCCGCTTCTGATGAGCGACCTGCCCGAAGCCCTGCGCCGACCGACGCCGCTGCAGTCCATCTGGCTGGCGGGCGTCTTCGTCGTCGGTTGCTTCGCGCCCCTGGCCCTGTGGCTCGGCACGGGCGAGGTCGACACCAGCGTCGAGTTGGAAGAGCGACCGGCCGCCCCGACGCCGGACGTGGCGCTAGAGCGCGAGGCCCTCGGCGAGCTGCCCGGCGCCACCGCCGCCTGGTTCGCCGATCGCTTCCCCCTGCGCCACGAGTTGATCCGCGCCCACTCGGCCGTGCTCTGGTTCGGGCTGGGCATCTCCGCCGCCGAGGGCATGCTGCGCGGCGAGGGCGATTGGCTCTATTACCAGGGTGAGGGCACCTTCGCGATCCACCGCGGCGAGCTGCTCGGCCCCGCGCGCGTGGAGCAGTGGGCGCAGACCTACGCGGACTGGCGCGACTGGCTCACCGCGCGGGACGCCGAGTACGTGCTGTTGATCGCGCCGGAGAAGCAGGGCGTGTACCCCGAGCACCTGCCCGCCTGGGCCCGGGTCGACGTGCAGTACACGCGCACCGACCAGGTCATCGCCGCGATGCGCGAGCGGGGCCTGCGCGTGGTCGACACGCGAGCGGCCCTGCGCGAGGCGGCGCGCTCGGAGGAGATCTACTACCCGCTCGGGACCCACTGGAACGACCTGGGCGGTTTCGTGGCCTACCGCGAGTTGATGGGGGCGTTGGTCGAGCTCTACCCGGGCACGCCGGTACTCGAGCGCAGCAACTACCGCGGCTTCGACCCCATCGAACGCGCGCCGGACTGGACCGGCGACAGCTGGTCCGTGCGGATGCACCTGGGCGACCTCGTGACCCAGACGGCGGTCGACCTGGAGCCGACGTTCCAGGTGGCGTGGTTGCCGATCGAGTTCTGGCCCTCGCCCAGCGGCAGCGTCGACGGCGTGATCGAGAACACGGACCGCAGCCTGCCCCGCGCGGTCTTCCTGCGCGACTCCTTCGGCATGTGGCTTTGGAAGTTCATGGCCAACCACTTCAGCCGCATGGTCTCGGAGTCCTACGTGCGCTTCGACGTCGAGCTCGTCGAGCGCGAGGCGCCGGACATCGTGGTGCAGGCGCGGGTCGAGCGGTTGTTCGCGGTGGCCGTGACGCACCTGGGACTGGGCCAGGACGAGATCGCGCAGGCGCGGCGCTGGAACGCGGCGACGGAGCAGGCGCGGTTCGAAGCACCGCAGGGCCAGGCCCTGGCCGCGCCGCTCGAGATCGGCGGCGAGGAGCGCGCCGCCGCACTGCTGCTGCGCCTGGAGCGCCCGATCACGACCGAGCGCGCCGTGCCCCAACCCCGGGCGACGTGGACCGGCGTCCTGGTCGACGGCGCCGGCACCCGCCACGCCCTGGAGGTGCCCTTCGGCGTGGGGCGGCGCTGGGCCTTCGCCGGGCCCCTCGAGGCGGTGCTCCCGGCGCGCCTGGAGTTCGGGCCCGACCAGCCGGGGCTGCGTTCCCTCGCCGCGCGCGCGGAGTAGGCGTTCGTACGGTGCCAGGCACAAGACCGCCGCCCTGCCCTGGGCTAAGGTCCACGGCCCCCCGGTCTCCCCGGACTGAATTCCATGTCGCACGAGCCTTCCCCCGCGCGCTTCCACGCCCTTGCCAGCGGCCTCGTCCTGGCCCTCTTGACCCTCCTGCCCGCCGCCGACCGCGACCGCGCCGAGGACACCTTGGTGCCCGTGAAAGGACGCGAAGTGGAGGGCTACCTGATCCACCAGGGCGATCGCGAGATCATCTTCCGGGTCGGTACGCGCGACAGGATCTGGGAGGTGGAGGACGTCGAGGAGGTCCGCTCACCGGCGCTGCTCTACAACGAGCTGGCCCAGCGCCTGCGCCGCGCGCCCCTGGGCGACGTCGAGGGCGCGGTGCAGATCGCCAAGTGGGCCCAGGAGGTCGGCCTCGAGGCCGAGGCGCGCTACGCCTGGTGGCGGGTGCTGGCCTTCAACTGGGACAACGAGGAGGCCCACACGGCCCTGGGCTCCAAGTCGAACAGCGAGGGTTGGCGCGTGCGCATCGACCGCAAGTGGCTGACCCGTGAGAAGTTCCTCGAGCGCATCGTCGACTGGGACACGCCGTTCGAGATCGACCTGAGCTTCCACGAGATCCGGGCCAGCAGCCTGCTCGAGGACAGCCTGGCCGCCGTGGACGCCACGGTCTTGACCTTCGACATGCTCTATCGGGAGTTCGGCGGCCTGTTCGAGCTGCCCTTCCCGCAGAAGGTGATGGAGGTCCACCTGCACGGGGACACGGAGTCCTTCCCGCCCATGAACCGGCGCGCGGCCTACTTCCGCACGGCCGAGAACCGGGTCGTGTGCGACTGCTCCATGTGGGAGGGGCTGAGCACCCTGGCCCACGAGCTGATGCACCAGCTCCTGTCGAACGCCTACCAGATGGTCGACGACGGGCGCGGCAGCCCGCCCGGGTGGTTCGACGAGGGCCTGGCCGAGATCGCGGCGGCGTTGGTCGAGGTCGAGGCCCACGGGTTGAGCAGTCTGCTGGAGACCGAGCGCGCGCGGATCTGGCTGCGAATCCACGCCCAGGCCGAAGAGCCCTACGAGTTGAGCCGCGTGCTCAACTTCGACCAGGCCCAGTTCCACGCCGTCGACGGATCGGAGCTGGCCTACGCCCAGGCCTTCACGCTCGTGCTGTTCCTGTTGCAGGCCGACGAGGGCACCTACGTCGAGGGCTTTCGCGCGTTCGTGGCCAGCACCTTCGAAGGCAAGGGATCGGGAACGCACTTCCAGAACGCCATGGACATGAAGCTGGAAGATCTGGAAGCACGCTGGATCGGGTACGTTCAGGCCCGTGCCCAGGGAGACGACTGAGCGGCCCGACGCGGCCGGGGAATCGAAGGACGAGCCGAAGCGCAGTCCGGTCGAGCGGGTGATCGGGTTCTTCACCCGCGACCTGTGGCGCCGCGACTGGACCGAGGCGCCGACGCTATCGGCCCTCGGCGTGCACCTGCTTCGCCTGGTCTCGATCGCCGGGCGGGGGTTCGTCGTCCACAAGGACGGCTTCCGGGCCGCGGGACTGACCTACTACACGGTCCTCTCGCTGGTGCCCTTTCTGGCCTTCGCCTTCTCGGTGGCCAAGGGCTTCGGGGCCTACGACCTGCTGATCAACAAGGTCGTCGAGCCGATGCTCGAGTCGACCTTCGGCGAGGAGCCGGCCCGCGGCGCGGGCGCGATGGACCTGGAGGCAGGCGAGTCCGCGCTGGTCGGGCCCAACGGGATCGAGTTGCCCGGGAGCGCAGGCCAGTCCGGCGCCGGGGAGTCCCAGGCTCAGCCGTCGTCGCCCGAATCGGCGCAGGTCACGGGCGACTCGGTGAGCGCCGCCGAGTCCGAGTTGGCCGCCCTCGAGGACTCGATGGTCGCGTCCACGCAGGGCACTGCGGCGGAAGGCGCTGCGGCGAATGGAGCAGATGCCAGTGCGCGTGCGGTCACCACTAGCGATGTCGGCGCCGCCTCCGGCGGCACGGCCGACCTGCGCCGGGCGATCGATCAACTGCTGGCCTTCGTCGAGGGCACCAATGTTTCCAGCCTCGGCACCCTGGGCCTCGCCATCGTGCTCTTCACGGTGGTCAAGTTGCTGTCCCAGGTGGAGAACGCCCTGAACGAGATCTGGGGCGTACGCCGCGCGCGGACCCTGACTCGCAAGCTCTCCGACTTCACCTCGATCGTCGTCGTGGCGCCGATCCTCGCGATCAGCGTGGGATCCCTGGGGGCCGCCTCGGCCCTGGGCCAGGGCAGCGAGGCCGAGGGCGTGCCGAGTTTCCTGGAGCAGAACCTGGGCCGGGCGACCGAGCTGGCCATGGGCCTGGCGCCCCTGGCGAGCATGTGGCTGTTCTTCTCGCTGCTGTTCCTGGTGCTGCCCAACACCCGCGTGCGCCTGCGCTCGGCGGCGATCGGCGGGTTCTGCTCGGCGGTGCTGTGGGTCGTGGCCCAGCGCGTCTACGTGGGCTCCCAGGTGGGGGTGGCCTCCTACAACGAGCTCTACGCCGGTTTCGCCGCCATTCCGCTCTTCCTGGTCTGGACCTGGTTGTCGTGGATGGTCGTGCTGCTGGGCGCCGAGTTCGCCTACGCGGACCAGAACCACAACGCCTTTGGACGTCGCATGCTCGCCGGCGAGCCCACCCCCGCCGAGGTCGAGGCCACCGGCATGCGCGCCCTGGTCCGCATCACCGAGCGCTTCCTCGAGGGCGGCAAGCCCTGGACCACCGAGGACCTGGTGGTCGAGCTGATGACGCCCGAGGAGCAACTGCGCGACACCCTCAGCCGCCTGGCGGACGCCGGCCTCCTGGCGCGCACCGAGTTGGGCGAGCTGGAGGGTTGGACCTGTGGCCGCGATCCCAACCAGACGCACCTGCTCGACGCCCGCCGTGCCCTGCGCGGGGGCGACGAGTCGGGCCGCAACAGCGCCGTCACCACCGCGACGCTCCTGGACGCGCGCCTGCGCCGGGCCCTGCGCGGCCTCGACGCCGCCTCGGCGGAGCTGGAGGCGAACGGGACCCTGGCTGACCTCGTGCGCGAAGTGGAAGAGCCGAGACCGGAGTGAACGAAGGGTCGCAAGGCTCCGGCCCGAGCGCCGGCGGGGCGACGGTCTGTTGTCGAGTGCTGGTCAGCGGGCGGGTCCAGGGCGTCGGCTTCCGCTGGTCCACCGCCCGTGCGGCCAAGGGCCGCGGCGTGCGCGGCTGGGTACGCAACCTGATCGACGGCCGCGTGGAGGCGCACCTGGAGGGTGAGCCGCAGGCCCTGGACTCGATGCTGGCCTGGCTGGCCAAGGGGCCGCCCTCGGCGCGGGTCGACGCCCTCGAGCGCTTCGATGCGGAGCCGCTCGGCGCGGAGGGCTTCGAGCAGCGCCGCGACGGCGGCCGTTGAATCCTCCGAGCGCGGGTTCGCGCCGGGATCCGGGTGGCCGGGCTCCCCGGGCGCGCCGATCCTCGCTCTGATGAAGATCGCCATGGCTGACACAGGCACCTCCGTCGACCGACTCGCCACGGCCATCGAGCGCATCGTCGCCGCGCGCGGCGAGCCCCTCGACCTGGACCGCCTCGCCCTGGACCTGGGGCTGTCGCGCGCGCGCCTCGACCGCGTCTTCCGCGAGCACGTCGGCCTGAGCCCCGCTCGCCTGGCGCAGCTCGTGACCCTCGAGCGCGCCCGCGGTGCCCTCGCCGGAGGCGAAGGCGTTCTGGGCGCCGCCCTCGGGTCGGGACTCTCCGGCCCCGGCCGGCTGCACGACCTGTTCGTCACCGTCGAGGGCGTGACCCCCGGCGAATGGAAGCGCCGCGCCGGCGGGGTGCATGTCACCTTCGGTGTCGCCCCGACGCCCTTCGGGGCGTGTCTGCTCGCGCGCACCGAGCGCGGCATCTGCGCCCTGTTCTTCGGCGACGCGGGCGAGATGCGCGCGGACCTCGCCGCGCGCTTTCCCGAGGCGGAGTTGGTCGAGGATCACGCCGCGGTGGCGGACGACCTGGCGGCGATCTTCGATCCCCGGCCCGCGCGTCGCCGGCCCTTCCACCTGGACCTGCGCGGCACGAACTTGCAGCTCAAGGTCTGGGAAGCGCTGCTCGCGATCCCCACGGGCGCGGTGACCTCGTACACCGAGGTCGCGCGCCTGGCCGGGCGCCCCGACGCGACGCGGGCGGTGGCGAGCGCGATCGGCCGCAACCCCGTGTCGTGGCTGATCCCCTGTCACCGCGTCCTGCGACGCACCGGCGAGCTGGGGGGCTACCGCTGGGGGCTCGAGCGCAAGCGCGCGATGTTGGCGGTCGAGGCGGGGCGATCGGAGCCCGGGAAGTGACGCTGATCTTCTGATCCAGGACACTGGTCGGGCGTACGCCCGCGACCTACTCGCGCGCGATCCAGGCCGCCGCGTCCTCGGTGGGGATCAGGTCCAACTCGGCCAAGCGCTGGGCGAGGGTTCCGAGGCTCTCGTCGATGGGGCCCACCGGTCGGCAGGGTTCGAGCCACTGGACCGTGCCTCCGAGCGCCGTCCACAGTCTCCAGTAGGGACTGCCCAGGTCGAAGGAGCTGAGCACGGGAGCACCCTCCCGATCCCCCGCGCCCCGCCGCGCCAGGAGGCCGGCCTCGAACGACTTGCGCGGCTCCCGCACCCAATAGTCGATCTCGAAGCGCGGCTCCTCGAACGTCATCGGATCGAGCAGCCGACCCTCGCGTGGATCGAACAGGACCCGGCGCGAGGGCATCACGGCGCTCCAGAGCCAGAAGCTCGCGTAGCGATTCGACTCGCCGCCCTGCCACTGGAAGAAGCGCGCTGAAGGAGCCTCGAACTCGCGCTGGTGGCTGCCATCGGCCGAATAGACCCTGAAAGCGGGGTTCTTCGTCGAGGCCATGTCGACGCGGGCGACGATGCGTCCGTCGGCGATGCAAGCGTTACTCAGTCCTTCGGCCGCGAAGGCGACGATGCGCACTCGCGGCCGATCGGCTCCAGGCACGATCGCGAGCAGTCGCGAGCCGACCTCGCGCCATTGCTCGATCAGGATCAACTCGTCGCCGAGGGACCCGACCAGTTGCCAGTTGTCGGCCTCGCCCAGCATCGTCCGCGCCAGATCGATTCCACCGCCCTGTTCGAGGTCGACCAGCCAGGGTGTGCCGCGCAGGGAAGAGCTGCGACTCACGACCAGGGCATGTCCGCCGGACCGGTCGACCGCCAGGCCGTCGATTCGGGTCCCCGCCCGGGACCGTCCACAGGGGCCTGTCGAGGCCCGTCGATGCGTCGTGTGCGACGAGCGTCGAGCACCCATCGGCGCGCCCCTCGTAGACCAGGCCCGCGCCGTCCGCCAACACTGCGACGTCGAGGGTCACGATCTCCTCGATGTGCTCGCGCCCGAAGCCCTCGCCGATCCGCTCCGCCGAGCGGCTGTCCACGAGCTCCCATTCGAGACCACCCCCGGGCAGCGAGTGAAGCACCGCGAGAGTCCGACCATCCGGACTTGTCACCACTCGCGGACCGCCAAGCGTCGGGCCTTCGGCGCCGTGGGTCGCACCCGTGGCGGTGTCGAGGACGTTCCACGGCGAAGCCTCGGCACCTGGCCCGACGCCGCGCGCGCGCCTGTACACGAGTGACCCGGCGACGAAGGCGTCGCAACCCTCCGGGGGCGCCGGAAGGCCCGCTTCGATCGCCGCCAACCGCTCGCGAATCAACGCAGTCGGACGCCCCGCGAGCGGTTCGAGCAGGCGTTGCCAGCGGGGGAGCGGCGCATCCTGGGCCGGATTCGTCGTGGCGCAGAGGGCGAGGGCAATCAGAGGCGTGAACATCGGTGTTTCAACAGGCGCGGGTCCGCGTCGGCGCGGCGCGCGGGCGGACCCAGCTCAGGGCTCGTTGATGCGTTCTGCGGCATCGGCCATGGGAATCAGGTCCGCGCGCACGAGCGCGTCCGCCATGGGATCCAGCGAATCGCCCCATTGGCCGGCGAGGACGCTCTGGGTCGAGTCGGTCTGGATCGCGCCACCCAGCGCGACCCAGAGTTGATGGGTGCGGTCGGCGGAGGGCGGGTTCACCGAGACCCGCGGCGCGGTCGCCGGGTAGCCGGCCGAGCAGTCGGCGATCAACTGCGCCTGGCCGTGGTCCGTGCCCCGCTCGACCGAGGCTCGAACCTCGAAGCGGGCGGGGCGACCGCTGATGGCCTCGGTCATGGCGCCCGTCCGGGGATCGATCGCGATCGGGATCGTTGGCCGCGAGGTCTCGCTCCAGAGGGCGACCAACTGGTCGCCGCGGGGCGAGCCCCGCAGCTCGCGCAGTCGGACCACGCCCGGCAGCTCGACGATGCGCTCGACCGCGCCGCTGGCCGAATGGATCGCGAGCGAGGACGCGCCGTCCCAGGGAGCGGTGCGCGCGACGACGATGTGCCCGGCCGCGAGGGTCGCGTCCTCGATGCGGTGCCCGTCCACGCGCAGGATCTCGAGCGTCGGTGCACCCTGCCTTCGGCGGTCGACGGCGACGACGCGGCCGCCGTAGCGCCCGTCGTCGTGGATCGCGAGCAGGAACGCCAGGGGCCCCGACGCCCCGACGGCGCGCCACTCGCGCGGCTGCTCCGCGAACTGGGCGGCGAGGTCCAGGCTCGGTCCGCCGAAGAGGTCGACGAGCCAGGCGCCGGTGCTGCCGTCCTCGCGGCGACCCACGGCGATCACTTGGGAACCATCGTCGGAAGCAGTCAGGTCGATGGATGTGATGGACGCGGGAGCGGCCCAGACGGGCTGCTCCTCACCGCTCGCGAAGGTGCGGCGCACCAAGCTGAGCTCCGCGCCAACCTCGGTAGCCCGCACGACGCCCGAGAGGTCGGGCAGCCACGCGAAGCCGCCTCCCGCCACGCCGTCGAGCGGCGGGCCGATCTGCGTGCCGGCATCCGTGTCGAGGATGCGCCAGGTCGAGTGGCCGGAGTCGCGGTCGCGGGCGAGCAGTGCCACATAAGAGCCATCGGGGCTCGGCTCGATCGACGAGACGATCAGGTCCTGCGCGAGCACACGCAGCGGATCCCCCGGAGCGTCGAGGGTCTGCACGGCGCCCTGCACCGTACGGTCCCAGGGGTCTCCATCGGGGCTGTAGCCCGTCGTGGCCACGACCAGCCGCCCGCCTGAGGGCGCGGCGATGACACAGTCGGGTCGCGCCTCGAAGGTTCCGTCGACCTCGCGCAGGCGTTCGAGGATCAAAGTGCGGGGGCGGCCGTCGAGGGGTTCGAGGAAGTCCTGCCAGCGCGGGCGCGGCGGTGCTTGGGATTCGGGGGTCGTGGCATCGGGCCCCGCGCTTGCGGGCGCGGTGCTGGCGCAACCACCGAACAGCCCCGCCCAACAGGCGAGCGCCAGCATCCATCCCGGGGATCCTCCGTTCGTAGCCATCCGCGCGAACCTAACCACCCACGCTGGTCGCGGCTACGATCGCCGACCTCATGTTCCACCGTCGCCAGCTCCTCATCGCCAGTGCGGCCGCGGCCGCGGCTGCCTCCGCGCTGCCTGCCCTCGCGAGCCCGCCCATCCGGCGCCGCGCCCTCGCGGCCCTGCGCGAGGCGCGCCCGCCCGAAGCCGCCGACGATCTGGCAGCCGCCGCGCAGGACGAGGACTTCTGGGCCTGGGTGCGCGACTGCTACACCGTCGACACGTCGATGGTGAACTTCAACAACGGCGGTGTCAGTCCGGCCACCGCGGACGCCCAGGCGGCCCAGCTGCGTCACTTGGCCTACACCCACGAGGCGCCCTCCCACCACCTGTGGCGGGTCCTGTCGCCCCAGGTCGAGACGGTGCGCGAGCGGCTGGCGCGCTACCACGGCGTCGACGCGGAGGAGGTCGCGCTGACGCGCAATGCGTCGGAGAGCCTGATGACGCTGCTCTTCGGCCACGACCTCAAGCGCGGCGATGAGGTGCTCTGCACGAGCCACGACTACCCGCGCATGCTCGACACCGTGCTTCAACGCGGGCGGCGGGAGGGCATCCGGCTGGTGACCTTCGACCCGCCGGTGCCCCTGACCGACCCCGACGAGCTCGTGCGGATGTACGCAGAACGCATCACCGAGCGCACCAAGCTGATCCTCGTCAGCCACATGGTCTACCTGACTGGCCAGGTCTTCCCGGTCACCGCCATCACCGCCCTGGGACGCGAGCGCGGCATCCCGGTCATCGTCGACGGCGCCCACGCGATCTTCCACATGGACTTCCGCTTGGCGGAACTCGACGTGGACTACTACGGCGCGTCGCTCCACAAGTGGCTGTGCGGGCCGCTCGGCACAGGGCTGCTCTACGTGCGCCGCGAGCGCATCCCGAGCGTCTGGTCCCTGCAGGCCTCGAGCGAGACCCTGGACGACGACATCCGCAAGTTCGAGCAGGTCGGCACGCGGCCCGAGGACGGGCGCCTGGCCCTGACCGAGTCCCTCGACCTGCACGAGGCCATCGGCGGGGCGCGCAAGCTCGCGCGCCTGTGCTACCTGCGCGATCGCTGGACGACGCGGCTCACCGAGCACCCGCGGGTGAGCCTGAACACGAACCTGGCGCCGGGCCTGGCGGGTTCCATCGTCAACCTGGCGCTCGAGGGAGCCGAGCCGCACGAGCTGCAGGCCTACCTGTGGAGCGAGCACCGCATCTACACCATCTCGATCGGCTTCGAGGGCTGCAGCGGCCTGCGGGTCTCGCCCCACGTCTACACGACGGTGGGGGAGGTCGATCGCTTCAGTGAAGCGGTCGAGCGGTTTTTGGAGCTTGGTTAGACGATCGAGTCGCCTGCGGCCTCCACACTGAGCGCGCCGTGCACGTCGCCCTCGACTACCTCCCCGCCACCACCCACGCGCCGGGCGTCGGGCGCTACCTGCGCGAGTTGGTGCGCGCGGTGGCCCAGCTCGACGAGCGCCCCAACCTGACCCTGTTCGAAGTCGGCGGCGAGGCGCGCACGATCGGCGAGCCGCACCTGGGCCTGGCGGGCATCGAGCGCATTCGGCGCATCGATCGGCGGCTGCCGCGGCGCTTGGTCGGCCTCGCCGGCCGCGTGGGTCTGGGGGCCGATCGGATCTGCGGGGCCCCCGACCTCTTCCAACGCGCCTTGCCCGGCACGCCACCGGTCTCGCGCAGTCCGGTCGTCCGCGGCGTGGCCGAGATGCCCCTGCCCGGCTCCCCGGACGAGGCCGCCTTCCGCGCCACCCTCGACGCCGAGCGCGCCTGGCTGACCTTCTCGACCGCCGCGACCGAGGCCCTGGTCGAGCGCTTCGACCGCCGCGCCGAGTCCGTCTTCCAGGTCACCGTCGGCGCCGAGCACTGGGCCCGCGCCCTGCCCGAGCCCCCGCCCCGCGACGACCCGCCGACCCTGGTGGTGCTCGGCGCCGTGCGCACGGATCGCTTCCCCGACCTCGTCGTGGACGCCTTCGACAGGCTGTGCGAAGAACTCGGCCACGCCCGCCTGGTCTTCTGCGGACGCTTCGGCGACGCGGCCCAGCACCTGGGCCGGCGCCTGGCCTTCTCGTCGGGGCGCTCGCGGATCCGCTGGATCGACCAGCCGGTCGAGGCGGACCTGCCGGGGCTGGTGGCGCGGGCCTCGGCCCTGGTGCACCTGGCCACGAACGAGCTGACCCCGGTCACGCCCCTGGAGGCCCTGGCTGTCGGGACTCCGGTCGTCGTGTCCGATCTTCCGGCCCTGCGCGAGGCCCTGGGAGAGGAGGCCTGGTACGTGCCCACACCCCCCTCCCTACGACATCGCAAAGCCCTTCCGGGCCAGTTGGCGGAGGCCGTGGCCAGCGCCTCGGACCCCGCGGCCTGCGAGCGCCGGCGGGCCCTGGCGGGGCGCTTCACGTGGAACCGCTGCGCCCGCTCGACCGTCCAAGCCTGGCGCGCGATCGCGGCCGATTGAGCCAAGGACGCCTCCACGATCCCCCGCGGAGCGCGTGGCGGGATATCTTCGACGGGGCTGCCCGGACCCGCCCGAGGCGCACAGTCACGCTCCCGACTCTCCCTACGCCACGATGAACCTTCGCCGATTCCTGGGCCCGCTCGTCGCCGTCGCCGGGCTCGCCAGCGCCGCGACCGCACAGACGACCCACGTCGTCAACCTCTACTCCAACGTCTTCCTGCCCGACGATCTGACGATCCAGGTCGGCGACACGGTTCGCTGGGAGTGGGTCACCAACTTCCACAACGTGGTCAGCGGCACCAACGCCGGCATGACCGGCATCCCCGACGGGATCTTCAGCTCGGGCTCTCCGGTTGCGCCGCCGTCGATGTTCGAGGTGACCTTCGACCAGGCCTTCCTGGACGCCAATCCGGTCGCCGGCAACGTCTACACGTACTACTGCATCGTGCACCTGCCCGGCATGGTCGGGCGCGTGCGGGTCGAGACCGGCGACGGCAGCATCGGCTCCTACGGCTACGGCCTGAACCCGACCGGCAGCCTCGTGGCGGACGGTGGCAACGCGACCATCGGCAACACCCTGACGCTCTCGCTGTCGAACCCGGTCGATGCCCTGGCTGGCCCCGGCCTCGGCATCGCCTTCCTGGCCACCGCGCCCGACGTCAACTTCCCCGGTGGTACGAACCTGCCCGGCTTCGGCCTCGCGCCCAGCCCGGTCGGTCAGATCGTCGTCTCCCTGGCGGCTCCCGATCCGTTCCTGGTCCTCGGACCCGGCCTGTGGGCCGAGGGGGGCACGGTGACCCTGTCCCTGCCGATCCCCGGCGACCCCGCCCTGATCGGGGTCAAGGTCTACTGCCAGGGCGCCCTGATCGACACGACGACGGCCGACGGCATCGGCCTGACCAACGGCATCGAACTGGTCATCGGCTGAACGGCTCGGGCTGACGAGCGACCTCACCCGGGCTTGCGTCCGCGGTCCCGTCCAACGTGACGGGAACGTGTTGCCGGCGGAATGCGGCTGGACGTCCCCGGGATAGGTGAACTAGACGACATCCCCGCGGGACTCCCGTCCGGCGGTCCTCCGAGCCTGCCGCCACTCGCATCAGCTCCCGACAGGGGGCTCCCGCGGTTGGGGTAGGCTTCGAGGAAGAGCTGCGCGGGTCGGCCCCCGCGCAGCTCATCCCCATCCCTTCCGCGGCTATTGCGCGGCCATCCCGCGGCTCTCCCGCGTCCCGTACACCCATCGAGCCCCATGCGACTCGCGATCCGCTCCCTCTCCGTCCTGGCCCTGCTGGCTGCCCCCGGGCTCGCTCAGACGACCCACCAGGTCAACCTGAACTCGGCCAGCTTCAGCCCCAAGAACATCACCATCGAAGCCGGCGACACGGTGCGCTGGGTCTGGCAGATCGGGCCGCACAAGATCTCCAGCGGCCTCGCGGGGATCTCCGACGGCATCTTCGACTCCGGCCCGGTGGTCACGGGCCCGACTGCGCCCTTCGAAGTGACCTTCGACGCGGCTTTCCTCGCGGCCAACCCCAAGCCCGGCAACCTCTACGACTACTTCTGCCCGGTGCACCTGCCGAACATGGTCGGGACGATCACGGTCAATGCGCCCGCCGGTCAAGTGCTGCCCTTCGGGACCGCCATCAACCCGGTCAACAGCCTGCGGGTCAGCTCGGGTGGCGCGGCGATCGGTGGCTCCCTGACCCTGACGCTCGAGAACACCGTCGACGGCGCGGCCGGTCCGGGTGTCGGTCTGATCTTCTTCTCGACGGCGCCCGACCTGGCCTTCCCCGGCGGGACCCTGCTGCCCGGCTTCGGCCTGGCCTCGGGTGCTCCGGGTGAGCTGCTGGTCAGCGCCCTGCCGCCGAACCCCGTGGCCCAGGTCGGGCCCAAGACCTGGCCCGCCGGCGGCACAGTCAACTTCTCGCTGCAGGTGCCCAACGATGCGGGCCTGGTCGGTCAATCGGTGTTCGCCCAGGGCGCGCTGATCGACGTCACCAAGCCCGACGGCATCGGCCTGACCAGCGGCCTCGAGCTGGTCTTCGGCTGAGCCGCGGCGGCTCGCGCCGATCGAAGCGAGCTCTCCTCACGACCCCGATCGGCAGCCGCCGGTCGGGGTCGTTCCCGTTCGGCGCGGCGGATTCGGCTCGGCCTGCTCAGTTCGGCCGCAGCGGGCGCGTCACGCCCCAGCTCAAGGTCACCGCGAAGCTGTCGGCCGCGAAGCTGCCCTGCTTCGAATCCACCCGGCCCACCTCGACGCCGATCCGCAAGGCGCGGATCGGGTTCCAGCGCCACCCCATGGCGATGGCGTGGATGAAGCCCGAGCCGACATCGAGGTCGCCGCCGCCCGCCGCGCCGGCGTGGTACTGGACGTAGAAGTCGCCGGCCTCGATCGGCTGCTTGAGCGGGATCGTGTAGCGCAGGCCGAGCTGGCCCTCCTGGTAGCCGCCGACGTCGCCCTCGTAGGCACTGAAGGCGCGCAGGGACAGGTCCACGTTCTCGGCGATGTTCTTCTCGGTGCCGACGCCCATCAGGCTGATGGTGCGGTCCTTGACCTTATCGCCGTTCGCCAGGGTCGACGACGAGCGCAGGTCGTAGTACTTGGCCATCACCTGCACCGTCCAGGGGTCCAGGCGCAGGTCCTCCGCCCAAACGCCCTCCTCGGCCAGGCGCGAGCGGTCGAAGTTCGAGCGCAGCTCCACGGGCACCGGGGACCAACTGGCTCCCAAGGAGATCGTCGGCCCGCCGAAGTGTCCGTCGACCGCAGTCAGGTAGCCGCCCATCAGGTGCACGCGCCAGTCGTTGCCGACCCTGGCTTCGAGCCCCGTCCGCGCGCTGGCGAGCAGGCCCCCGCCGGTGTCCACGCCGCCGCCGCCACCGCCACCGAGGGTGGCCTGGGTGCGCCAGTCGACGAGGTTCTCGAACAGGGGGCTGCGGTAGCCGAGGCCGGTCAGGAAGTGGGCGTAGCCCGCGACGTCGCCCGCGAAGGCGCCCGACAGCTCCATGGGCACGTACCAGCGCTCACCCAGTCCGCGCTCCACGGCCAGGCTCGAGAGCAGGATGCGCCGCCGCAGGGGCGAACCGTCGAGGCGACGCGAGCGGCTCGAGGGACTGATGTGGCGGATGGAGCCGCCCAGGGGCATGCGCCCGGCGGCGAAGGCGTTGGCGGGCAACATGCCCAGGTCCTCGATCGAGTAGCCGGCTGTGATCAGCTCGTCGAAGCCTTGGAAGCCGAGGGCGACCTGGGTGCTGTCGATGCCGCCGTCCGGCATGGAGACGTGGCTGACCTCGAGGCGCAGGCTGGTGGGGCCGAAACGCCGCTCGAAGGCGATGTGCGGCCGCAGGTAGAGGCCGCCGTCGCGCTCGCGTCCGCCGGGTCCGCCTCCGCCACCGCCGATGAACTGCCCCAGGTCGAGGGTCCAGTCGCGGTCGAGGGCGGCGCGCCAGCCGACCGTCGCGCCGGCTACCAGGAAGCCGCCGCGATCCCCGGCCAGGGCGCTGAAGCCGCCCATGCCGACGTACATGCCGGGCACCTGCTGGAAGGGGTCGAGCAGGTCGTAGTGCAGGCCGCCGACCAGCAGTTGGTCCGTGCCGTCGGGATCGAGCCACTCGATCTCGGCGCGCCAGCGTGCGCGCAGGGCGTCGAGCTCCAGGTCCTGGGCCGCGGCAGTGGGTGCAAGCCAGGCCAGGGCGGCGAGGGCGAGGGGCATCCACGGGGGCCCCGTCGCTCTGCGGCCCACCGAGTGGCTACATCGGCTCGGCGTCCGCCCCCACGCTCGTACCCGACTCGTCATCCTCGGGGGGCGATGCTACTGACCCCGGCGCCATGGGACCAGGAGCCCCTGGTGCGGCTCGCGTCGGTCGCCGAGATCCGCGACGGGCCCATGCGCCCGGTCGCGCGCGGGGGGCTTCGATCCCGGCCAGCGATGGGGGACGAGCCGACCCTCGCATCGCCGTCGGGGCCGGGCCACCATGGTCCGCGGGCGACGGAGGCCCAGCGGTGATCAAACTCGAATCGGTCTCGAAGCGCTTCGTGCGCCCCGACGGCGCGCAGGTCAAGGCCGTCGATCGGCTGGACCTGGAGGTGGCGCAGGGTCAGATCGTCGCGCTGCTCGGCACCAGCGGTTCGGGCAAGACCACGACCCTGCGGCTGATCAACGCCCTGGAGCGCCCCGACGGGGGTCGCGTTTCGGTCGACGGGTGCGAGGTGGGGGCGGTCGATCCGGTGCAGTTGCGCCGCGGCTTGGGCTACGTCGTTCAGGAGGGGGGGCTGTTCCCGCACCTGACCGTGGCTGGGAACGTGGGGCTCTTGTGCGAGCTGGAGGGGCAGACGCGGGTCAGGATCCGGCGCCGGGTCGACGAGCTGCTGGCGCTCGTGCAGCTCGAACCGGGGGAGTTCGCGGCGCGCTATCCCCACGAGCTCTCCGGCGGCCAGCGTCAACGGGTGGGCGTGGCGCGGGCCCTGGCCCTGGACCCGCCGGTGCTCCTCATGGACGAGCCCTTCGGCGCCCTCGACCCCCTGACCCGCCGCGAGGTGCGCAGGGAGTTCGCGCAGTTGCATTGGACCTTGGGCAAGACCGTGTTGCTGGTGACCCACGATGTGCGCGAGGCCTTCGAATTGGCCGATCTGGTGGGCGTCATGTCCGCCGGTCGAATCGTGCAACTGGGCTCGCCCCAGGAGCTGCAAGCGCGACCGGCGAACGAGTTCGTGGAGTCGTTCCTGACGGAGGTGCGCGGTGTTTGAGTTCGGCCGCAGCGCACTGGGGCTGGCCTTGGCCGCGGGTCTGGTCGCGGTGGGCGCGCGGGGCAGCCAGGATTCGTCGGCCGCGTCCGCGGGGACCGTCGCCGTCGGCTCCAAGAACTTCGCCGAGTCTCGCGTGCTGGCCGAGTTGATGGCGCAAGTGATCGAGGGGCA
This sequence comes from Engelhardtia mirabilis, assembly GCF_007748095.1. Lineage (NCBI taxonomy): Bacteria > Pseudomonadati > Planctomycetota > Planctomycetia > Engelhardtia > Engelhardtia mirabilis. The sequence continues at coordinate 5,949,107 of NZ_CP036287.1, read as the reverse complement.
GACCGACCTCGAGGTCGAGCGCAAGCTCGACCTGGGCGGCACCATGGTCGCCTTCACAGCCCTGCGAACGGGTGCCATCGACCTGTACGCCGAGTACAGCGGAACGGCCTGGGCCGTGCTGCTCGAACAGGACGCGCCGTCGGGCGATCCCCTGCAGACGTTCCTCGCGGTGCAGGGCGGTCTGCGGGAGCGCTTCGGGCTCGAGTACCTGTCGCCCTTCGGCTTCGACAACACCTACGCCCTGGCCCTGCGCGGCGACATCGCGCGCGAGCGCGGCATCGAGCGCATCTCGCAACTTGCGCCCATCGCGGCCGAGCTGCGCGGCGGCTTCAGCGTCGAGTTCGGCTCGCGCGCCGACGGTCTGCCGGGCTTGCTCGAGCGCTACGGCTTCGCGCTCGGCGATGCGCGCGCCATGGAACACTCCCTGGCCTACGAGGCCCTGGCCGCCGGGGAGCTCGACCTGATCGACGCCTATGCCACCGACGGCAAGCTGCTCGACTACGACCTGGTCGTGCTGGCGGACGACCTCGGCTTCTTCCCGCCCTACCACGCGGCGCCGCTCCTACGCGCCGGGCTGCTGGCGGAGCATCCCGAGCTCGCCGCGGCCCTTGGGCGCGTCGCGTTCCAGTTGGACGAGGCGACCGTGATGGGGCTCAACCATGCCGTCGAGGTGCAGGGTCGCGACTTCGCCCAGGTGGCGCGGGACTTCCTGCGCACGCTCGATCTGGCCCCGGCCGGCGCGACCGCCGCCGCGCGACCGTCCCTGGCGCAGTTCGTGCGCGCGCGCCTTCCGATCACGGTGTCGCTGGCCCTCGAACACCTGGCGATGACGGCCGTGGCGGTGCTGCTGGCCGCCCTGGTTGCGATTCCCGGCGGACTGCTCCTGGCGCCGCGCGAGCATGCGGCGCGCCTGGCACTGGGTGCGGCCGGAGTCCTGCAGACGGTGCCGAGCATCGCACTCCTGGCGGTGATGATCGCGGTGCCCGGCCTCGGCTTGAGCGTGCGCTCGGCCATCGCGGCGCTGTTCCTCTACGCCCTGCTGCCGATCCTGCGCAACACGGTCAGCGGCCTGCGCGCGGTCGATGCGGACCTGGTCGACGCGGCCCGCGGCCTGGGCCTGACCCCGCGCCAGGTGCTGGTGAGGATCCAGCTGCCGATCGCCATGCCCGCGATCATGGCCGGCCTGCGGACCGCCACCGTGATCAGCGTCGGCGTCGCGACCCTGGCCGCCTTCATCGGCGCCGGGGGCCTGGGCGAACCGATCGTGACCGGGCTCTACCTCAACGACGTGCGCCTGATCCTGGCCGGCGCTCTGCCGGCGGCGGCCCTGGCCCTGGCCGTGGACGGCCTCCTGGGCCTGGTCGAGCGGCGCGTCACGCCCGCCGGCCTGCGGCGCGAAGCGGACCAGCGGGTCCGGTGAACCGGGCCCTGCCGGGCGCGGGGGAGCTCCCCGGCCCGCGGGCGCTTGTCGGGGCACGGGACGCGGCCTAACTTCTTTCGCCCGTCGGTCTCTCCGGCGGCGGCCCGCCACCCCGTCCCAGACCCCCGCGAAGGAACCCCCATGGCCATTGCCGTCGGCAGCGAAGCCCCCGACTTCACCCTCAAGACCCAGGACGAAAAGGAGTGGAAGCTCTCCGACCACCGCGGCAAGAACGTGGTGCTCCTGTGGTACCCCCTCGACTGGAGCCCGACCTGCACCAAGGAGAACTGCAAGATCTCCGCGGAGCCCGTGCTCGCCGGTGACGACACGGTCGTGGTCGGCATCAGCCGCGACTCCACCTGGTCCCACAAGGCCTGGAAGAACGCCGAGAAGATCAGCCACGACCTGCTCGCCGACCCGATGCTGCAGGTCACCAAGCAGTTCGGCCTCGAGCACCCGGCCGTGCCCTTCATCAGCCAGCGCGCGACGGTGATCGTCGACAAGCAGGGCAAGGTCGCCTTCTGCGGCATCCAGGAGAGCACCGGCGACGAGCGCGACTGGGCGCCGATCCAGGACGCGCTGAAGGCGCTTTAGAGGGCCGCTCGCGACCATGGAGCGCGGGGGCCGTTCGCGGCGTCCGCGCTCGCTTCAATTCAAGGCGCCCACCTCGCGGCGCTTCGCCACGGGCGCGGCCCTCAACCTGTGCGGCGGCGGGAGGAGTCTCCACGCACCAGCGACGGCGGGTAGTGGACCTCGGGCAGGCACTCGAACCCCGGCCGCCCCAGCAGGTAACCCTGGAACTGGGTGATCCCCGCCGCCTGACACCAGCGGAACTCCTCGAGCGTTTCGACGCCCTCGGCGATCACGTCGATGCCGAGGTCGAGGCAGGCTGACAGCACCGCCCGCACGATCGCCTGGCGCGGCCCCCGGCCCTCGATCCCGCGCAAGAGGTTCTGGTCCAGCTTGATCGTGTCCGGCTGGAAGTCGGCCAGCAGGTTGAGGCCGGAGTAGCCCGAGCCGAAGTCGTCGATGGCGATCGAGATGCCGCGCTTGCGGAAGCGTCCGATGGCCTCGGCGAAGCTCACCTGGTCCTCGATCACCTCGCCCTCGGTGACCTCGAGCACGAGCTGAGAGGTCAAGAGGCCCAGGGCCTCGGCGCGGGCCAGGGACTGTTCTACGGCGCTCGGCACCGACACCAGGTTGCGCGGCAGGCAGTTCAGGTTGAGCTGACACTCGATGCCGAGCCTCGCAGCCCACTCGATCGCGACGTCGCGACAGGCGTCGTCCAAGCGGTGGACGTCCTCGGCCGAGATCTGGTCGAAGACCCAGGCGGCCGGCTCTCCCGCCGGGCCACGCACCAGGGCCTCGTAGGAGGCGATGCGACGCTCCTCGATGTCGACGATCGGTTGGAACGCGACGGAGATGGAAGGCAGCGTCATCGGTCTGGTCGGGGGCGTGGGGCGGGGCCGGCTCAGCGCGGCTCCAGCGGGGTGGGGCCGGCACGCCAGCGACCCTGCTGGAAGGCGCGGGCGAGCTTGCGCGCGCGCCCCGAGTCGATCTCGGCCAGGCACGAGCAGGCCTGGAAGAAGTCGTTCAGACCCGGCAGCTCCGCGAGGTCTTGGGAGCCCAGGTCCGCGAACCCCATGGTCCAGTCCCCGAACGCGCGGCCGGCGATGGGCTCGTCGATGATCGTGGTGACCTCCGCGTGGCGCGGGTCCCGCGCGATGCGCTCGAAGAGCTCGCGGACCGACTCCCGCGGCCCCTCGAGGATCTGGAAGAAGCTGCCGTCCACGTGCAGCAGCATCCCGGTCACGCCCAGCTCGCCGTTGCGCCGCCGGGAGCGGGCCAACAGTGCGGTCAGCTCGGCGGCCTCGAAGGGGACGCGAGCCGCGCTGGAGTAGATGACGTGAACGAGCTCGTCGGCCTGATCGTGCATGGGCGCGGGGCGGCGCCCCGCGCGGAGCCAGCCGTCCCCGAGGCCCCATCGGCTGGCGGGCGGCCGCTGCTGGATCGAACTGGCCGGCATTTCTCGCCGGCCCCGCGCGGCGCCGGGTCGTGGTCGAGCTCCAGGTGAAGCCGTCCCCGGACATTGCTCGCACCGAGCACGGCCCCGCCGACGGGTGTGCTCCGGGTGAGCGGCAAGCGGCGCACCACTTGAAGGGCCTGGATGGTGGTGCGCTCGCATTCCGGCACCGCCGCGGGAGCGGCGAGGACGGACTGGGTCAAGGCTGCCTAGGACCGATCTCGTCGGAACGGTCCGCCGATCGCGGCCGGTTGAGGCGCGATGCCGCGCTGGCGCCGGTTGGCCAGGTGGTCGAGGTCGCAATTCGGCTCTCCGAGTGCTCAGGTCAGCTCGCCGCGCCTCGGGCTCGTCTCCGTCTGCCCCCATAGGAGCTCGTCGACTGTGGTTGCAATCCTCGTCGCGCGGGCAGCGGAAAGTCGCCCGGCGTGCTGCAGGCTGTGGACGATTGCGAGTACGGCGTCCTCCCGCTCCGATTTCGTCAGACCCCTGTTGGAGAGCTGTGAAACGGACTCCTGGATCTGTGCCCTCTCGTCGGGTTGCCGGTCCTGTGCTCCGCTGGGGACCTCCGAGTTCGAGAAGTACCGCGCCAGCTTCTGGAGCTCGTGTTCGACCGCGCGGGCATCGCGTGCGCGAATCTGTGCCAATCGAGGCCTGATGCTGTCGGAGGACAAGGCGAACCTCGTCGCGCCAATCTCCTCGGAGTCCGTGAAGGCCAGCGGATCGACGCCTCGAGCTGTGCCCTCTCGAATGTGCCGGGCGAGCTTCAACTCGAGCTCGGACAATCGCTCGGACAGCAGGGCCGGCTGTTGCTCCGAGCGAGGCGCCGAACCTCGAAACGGGATGGGGATCGAGGAAGCCGGGCTCTTCATCGCCGCGACGATGGATGCCTCGAGCGCTGCGGCCAGCTCTTCACGCCACGCCCATTCGTTCCGGTCATACTCGATGGCGAAGTACTCGGCCAGGTCGAAGGGGCGTTCGGTCGAATGGGGCGACAAGGGCCCATCCTCGCGGGTGACGTCGCGGATGAGCACCACGGGCTTGGCCAATGCATGGGCGACACCGACTTCGTAGAAGACGTTGGCATTGGCGCCAGTTACGTCCGCTACGACGACTCGGGCGGCTAGGAGCTTCCTGAGCACATCCTCCGTGATCGGGCCGGCCTCCAGCTCCAGCTTCGAACGAGTTGGCGTCAAGCCAGCGGATCGGGCGGCGGGCGAGATGATGAATTCGAAGATCTTGTGGAAGATCGGTCGGAACGGGTATGCGGCCATGCAGACCGCCTGGGATCTTTCCTCCATACACGCCATTGCCCTCGATCCTCGCGAGGTCGTCAAGGTGCCACGCTGAACGGAGCCAGCTGACCCCTGGGCAGCGGCCACGTGGCCGCGGCGACGGGTTGTGCCTCGACTTCGCTGCTCGTGAGGGGGAGGGCAGGTGGGCGTCGACCTCAGGTCGTATCGATTGCGATCGGCCGGCGAAATTCGTCACCGCGCTTCCTCGGTCGCCCGAGCGACAGGAAGAACGGAACCGATGGGTCTCGAGTTGACCAGCCTTGTTCGAGTCGAGAAGCGGGGCACCACCCTTGGCGGGCGGGTCGCACGCGACCATCGCGGCCTTCGGCGTCGAGTCCCTGGCGGGGCAGGTGACGTTGGAGCGGCACTACGGTCCGCTGGTTGCGGCGGACCGTAGCCACCGGATCGGCCGGGCGAGCTGGCTCGCGGCCTACGTGTTCGTCGCCGTGAAGCTCGGTTGGATCCTGCGGCCCCTGGTGGGGGACCCGCTCCTGCCGACGGTCTACCTGCGCGAGGAGGCGTTCGACGAGAACCCCTACCTCCTGATCCTGTTCACGGCCCTGGGTTTTGCAGCCGCGGCCCTGAAGGCGCTGCTCGGCGGGTAGCGGCCCGCCGCGCCCTCAGCGGGCGGACGAGAGCTGGTGCTTGGAGCCGCGTTCGACCCCGGTCTGCTCGATGCTCGAACCGTCGGGCCATTGCACCAAGAGGCGGAAGGGGCCCTGGGCCTCGCCGAGCCCGAAGACCGCCTCGGGGGCGGAGGCCGACTGGTAGCCGAGCCCGGATGCGATCCAGCGCACCTGGCTCCAGCCGTCGCCGGCGAGCTCGACGCGTGCGCCCAGGTCGCGGGTGTCGGCCAGGGTCACGACCACGAATGCGCCGGAGTCCGTGCGGTTCTCGAGCAGGCGCAGGGGGCCCTCGAGGTCGACCACGACGAGGTCCTGGTCGCCGTCGCCGTCCAGGTCGCCGAGGGCGGCGCCGCGGTCGCAGTGGGCTTGCGCCAGCCAGCCCTCGCCCTCGACGCGGCGGAAGCGCTCGCCCTCGCGTTCGAAGTAGAGCGGAGCCTGCAGGCGGCTCGAACCGGCGCGCTCGGCTGCGCCGGTGGCGTAGACGTGGCCGTTGAACACGACCAGCTCCTGCGCGCCGTCCAGGTCGAGGTCGGCGAAGGCGCCGCTCCAGCCACAGAAAGGGCGGCTGACGGCGCCCAGGCCCGAGGTCGTCGATTGGTCGCGCCAGCGGCCGCTCGGTCGAGACGTCCGCAGGGTGTTGGTGTCGTGGGAGAAGTTGCTGGTGAACAGGTCCGGCAGGCCGTCGGCGTTCACGTCGGCCACGCAGATGCCCATGGTCGCCTGGGTGCGGCCGTCGGAGCTCGTGGCCAGACCCAGGTCGGCGGCGCGTTCGTCGAAGTGCAGACCGCCGCGGCCCATGAAGGCGAAGTCGGCCATGGAGTCGTTGCCGACGTACACGTCGAGGTGCCCGTCGCCGTCGAGGTCGAGAATCGCCGCGCCCAGACCGTGAGAGGGCGTGACGTCGGCCATACCGGCCTCGCGCGAGCGTTCGGCGAAACGCCCGAGGCCGTCGTTCACCCACAGGTGATCGGGCACCGCCGCCAGGCCCATGGGGCCGCCGAAGACGTCGACGCCCAGGAACGAGGCCGGCGCAGGCGGCGCCCCGGGGTCGAACTCCAGGTAGCGCGCCACGTAGGCGTCGAGGTCGCCGTCCGCGTCGAGGTCGCCCAGGGCCACGCCGCAGGACCAGCGCTCGTCGTCACCCTCGAGCGCGCCCGCGACCTCGGTCAGCGAGCCGTCCGCGCCCTGCGCCAACACCGCGTCGGGACCGAAGGCGGCGACCAACAGGTCGCAAAGCCCGTCCCCGTCGAGGTCGCCGGCGGCGACGCCCATGCCCCAGCGGTCGAAGTCGACGCGCGCCGCTCCGGTGGCGTCGCGCACCGCGAGCCCCTCGCCGATGTCGAACAGGCGCGCGCCGGGGCCGCGCTCGGGGGACTCGAGCGTCGCGCCGTTCGGCACGAAGAGATCCCAGTCCCCGTCGCCGCGCCAGTCGAACAGGGCCAGGCCACCGCCCTTGACCTCGAGAATCTCGCTGGGCGGGGAAGCACCCGAGGTGATGGTGAAGTCGAGGCCGCGCTCGCGGGCGACGTCGACCAGGAGCGCGCCGTCGGGCCCGCCCGACAGGTCCGGCGCACCCGACTCACCCGGGGGCGAATCGCCGCAACCCGCAAGCGCGATGGCGGCGGCTGCGGCGAGCGCTCTCACTGCGCCTCTCCGTCGGGCGGGGCGTTCAAGAGGCCCTCGAAGTGCGCGCGCCCCTCCAGCGCCTTCTCCGCGCCGGCCGCGTCGCCCAACTCGACGCACACCTCGTGCAGCTTCGACCACGCACCCAAGTGGAAGGGATAGCTGGTGACCGAGGCCTCGAGCGCCTGGCGCGCCGCGGGGGCGTTGCCCTCGGCCAGCTCCACGTCGGCCAGGAAGGCCAGGGCCCGCGCGCCCTCGGCGCGCCGGTCCGCGCGGCCGGACTCCGACGCCGCGCGGTGCAGGGCCACGGCGCGCTCCAGCTCACGGCGCGCGCCGACCAAGTCCCCTTCGGCCAAGGCGATGCGACCCAGACCCAGCGGCGTGTCGCCCTCCTCGGGGTCCAGCAGGGCGTGCTCCTCGAAGCGCGCGCGGGCCTCGTCGAGACGTCCGAGCTGGAACAGGCACCAGGCGTGCAGGTGCAGGCCGCCCGCGCGCTCGGGCAGTGGCGGCTCGGCCGCCAGGGCGCGGGCGAAGTGGGGTTCGGCCGCGCCGTAGCGCTTGGCCCCGTGCAGCGCCGTGGCGAAGAGCAGCTCCGTGTGCGGAGGGAGCGGCCGGCCGGCGAAGGGCTCGATGCGCTCGATCGCGCCCTGTAGGTCGCCCGCGACGATCATCTGCTCGACGGCGGCGTCGACGCCGCTCCAGTCAGCAAAGGGCACCGGCGGCGGGCTGTCGGCCACCTCGCCGCAGCTCGCGAGGGCGGCGAGCAGCAGCGCCGCGCCGAGTGCTGCGGCGCGGCATGTGGTTGAGCGAGTCGTCATGCGCCGGTCAGGTTTCGATGTCGTCGTCCAGGGTCGGAAGCCCGCCAGACTACCCGCTCGGGCCGGTGGCCCGCCGCCTGGCCGGCAGGCCCAAATGCAATCAGCTAGGATTGCTGGTCTCCCAAGTCCGTCCCTACACGTGAATCCATGCAGATCCTCCCCACAAGTGGCCTGATCCTGGCCGCCGCCGCGCTCCCCGCCAGCGCGCAGCTCAACGACACCTGGCTCGAGTACGCCCCCGATCCGTCGCTGCTCTCCTCGCCGGTCATCTCCGACGCGACCCTCGAGACCGACCTGGCTTGGGGCGACCTGGACCAGAACGGCCTGACCGACCTGGTCGTGGCCCGCGTCCAGCCGATCATGGCCAGCGGCAAGCGCACGAACCTGCTCTTGATGAACGAGGGCGGGGTCCTGACCGACCGCACGACCCTCTACGCCTCGGCCTCCGACGTGCCCGGTGACGCGGGCTTCGACACGCCCACCGCCGACCGCGACGTGGTCGTGGTGGACGTCAACGGCGACGGCTGGCTGGACGTGGTGACCTCGGTCGGCTTCGGCCTGGTGGCCGAGGCCAAGGCCCTCTCGCACCCGCGGGTCTACATCAACCTGGGCGACGACGGCTCGGGCAATTGGCTGGGCCTGCGCTACGAGGAGGCGCGCATCCCGGTGCTGATCAACTTCGTCTCCGGCAACCCCGTGGCCGCGCGCTTCAACGCGGTGGCCGCCGGTGACGTCAACGGCGACGGCTTCGCGGACCTGTCCTTCGGCGACCACGACGCCTCGTCCTCGAGCCCCTTCGGCGGCGAGCCGGCCAACTTCGACACTGACGACCGGCTGTTCATCAACGACGGCAACGGCTTCTTCACCGACGCCACGATGACCTCGTTGACCCCGGGCATGATCGCCTCGAACTTCTGCAACAGCACCGTGATCGCCGACTTCGACGGCGACGGGGACGGCGACATCGCCAAGCAGACCAACGGCGCGCCCGGCGGCGCGGCGGTCACGATCCGCTACAACGACGACAGCGCGGTGGGGACCTTCACGAGCCTGCAGACCGCCTACGTGGCCTCCGCCTACAACATCTCGGCCGGGGACCTGAACGGCGACGGGCGCCTGGACATCGTCGTCAGCGAGAACGGCAACGACGGAGTGCTCTACAACTCGGGCAACGACGGCGCCGGTGAGGTGATCTGGTCGCCCCTGCAGGCCTTCGACTTCCTGGTCGGGGGCGACGACTCCTTCGCCTCCAACAGCCTGGTGGCCGACCTGGACGGGGACAGCCGCAACGACGTGCTGATCGCCGACGTGGACCCGCAGATCTCGGGCTTCAACCGGCGTCTGCACATCTACCACAACCGCGGGAACACGCCGTCGACGGCGGCGCTCCTGCGCGAGGAGCGCGAGTTGTCCGGCGCCGGCGGCTGGATCGGCGCGGTGGGCCTGACCGAGAACGACCTGAAGGGCACCCACGACGTGGCGGTGTTCGACATCGACGGGGACGGCCTCGACGACCTGCTCGTCAGCCGCAACGCCGGCACCCAGGCCTACCGCCGGATCGAGCACTGCCAGACCAACCTGGGCTTCGGCGCGCCCGGGGTGCTGCTCGAGGTCTGTGGCAGCAAGCTCGGCGCGGGCGAGCCGGCCACGGTGCGCCTGTCCGGCGCGCCGGCGAGCTCGCCGGCGGTGATGCTGGTCTCGCTCTCGGCCTTCCCGATCTTCATCGACGTGATCCAGGACACGGTGGTGGCCTTCCCCCCGGTGCTCCAGGACGTCTACGTGACCGACTTCACCGGGGCGTTGAACCTGCCGCTGGTCGGTCCCAACGCCGCGGGGACGGTCGTGGTGCAGTTCCTGATCGCCAACGGCATGCCGACCCTCTTCACCACCAGCAACGCCGTGCAGGTGGACTTCCTGGGCACGAACTGAGCCAGGCGACCCACGGGCGGCCAAGGGGCCGGCCGAGTCCGGAGCGGGCCCGCCGAGGCGACTCGGCGGGCCCGCTCCCATTCGCGCTGGCGTCGCGAGCGCGCCCAGGGCCCGGGCGTGCTCGGGACGTGAGCAGGGGATGACGGGGCGTTCATCCGCGGCGATTCACCCGGGGTGTCTGGGTTCAGGAGCGGACAAATGCGCCTTGCTAGGCCCGCTCTGAGGTGAGCGGTAGCGGCCCCGGGGACAGCGCACACAATCGGCGGGTGCCTCGGTCCCCGTCCGAGGCCACGCCCCCGCGTCTCCCGGTGCCGACCCTCCCCCGGCATCCCACTCCCCCAGATCCCATGCTTCGCAGCCTGACCCTCGTCGCTGCCGTCGTCGCGGTCGCCCCGGCCTCCGCCAGCGACTTCGAGATCAAGATCCTCTCCGGTGGTCTCGACACCCTGAACGTCTCGCCCGGCCAGCAGGTCAGCTTCGACCTGGTCGGCGAGCTGTGCGACGCCAACAACCTCGGGCTGGCGGCCTTCCGCATCGACCTGACCTTCGACGGCGGCGATCTCGCGCCCCTGGGGGACCCGGGGGGGCAGCCCCTGGCCAACTTCGCCAGCCCCCTGGGCCTGTCGAACCCCGCGGGCTACGGCGGGACGCCGATCGGCGGCGACCTGATCCAGATCGGCGGGGCGCAGAACACGATCAACCAGTTCTTCGCGCCCAAGCCGGCGGGGACGGTGATGACCTCGGTCGCCCACCCGGGCAGCGCCCTGGTGCTCGGCTCGGGGACCCTCACGGCGCCCGCCGTGCCGGGGACCTACACGGTCAGCGTGGTGGAGGCCGGCGCCAACGTGATCGCGCAGACCACCAGCGGCGTGCCCTTCTGGGAGGTCGAAGCCGCCGGCGTGATGGTGCACGACCTGACCCTGACCGTGGACCCGGCCCTCACCGTCGACACCGCGAGCATCTCCCTCTCGGCCGGTGGCAGCGCGGGCTTCGCCCTCGACGCCGGCGCCGCCAACGCCGGGCGCGTGTACCTGATGTTGGGCTCGGTCACGGGCAGCTCGCCGGCGACCACGGTCGGTGGGCTCGACATCCCCCTGGTGATCGACGCCTACACCCTGTTCACCCTGGCCAACCCGACCGCCCCGCCGCTGATCGGCGCGCTCGGCTTCCTGGACGGCCAGGGGGCCGGTACGGCCGGGTTCTCCCTGCCGGCCGGCTCCGACCCGGCGCTGGCGGGGATCGACCTGCACCACGCCTACCTTTTGCCCCTGCCGGTGCTCGATTTCGCGAGCAACGCCGTGAGCTTCAGCCTCGTCCCGTGATCTGAGATCGCGGCCCTCTCGTCCCTCCACCCCCACCCACCCACCAGCGCGACACCCATGCGAACGCTCCACATCATCAGCGCAGCGACAGCCTTGACCGGGCTGGCCTCCGCGCAGGGCTTCAACAATCAATGGGCGGAATTTGCCCTCGACACCGGACAGCCCTTCACCCCCACGTCGATCTCCAACCAGCAGACCGAGGTCGACTTCTACGCAGGCGACCTCGACAAGAACGGCTACGACGACGTCGTCGTCGTCCGCAAGGAGCCCTTCACCTCGCCGGGCAAGCGCACCAACGTGCTGCTGATGAACTACGGCGGTCAGCTCCTCGATCAGACCCTGATCTACGCCAACCTCTCCGACGTTCCCGATGACCGTGGCTTCGGCACGCCGACCAACGACCGCGACGTGGTGGTCTTCGATCTGGACAACGACGGCTGGCTCGACGTGGTCACGGCGACCACGATCAGCGACGGCGACCCCAAGCACATCGGGCACCCGCGGGTCTACATGAACCTGGGTGACGACGGCGCCGGCAACTGGCTGGGCCTCGAGCATCAGGACGCGCGCATCCCGCAGCTGTTCCACTTCGGGACCGGCAACCCCGAGAACCCGCGCTTCTGCTCGGTCTCGGCTGGCGATGTCACTGGCGACGGCTTCGCGGACCTGTACTTCGGCGACTACGACTCCTCCGGGGCCGGCGGCACCCAGCAGCCCTCGAACAAGGACCTCAACGACCGTCTGCTGATCAACGACGGCAACGGCTACTTCACCGACGAGAGCCAGTCGCGCATGGGGACCCAGGCGCTGCTGTCGGCCTTCGGTACCGAGGTCGAGATCGCCGACTTCAACGGTGACGGAGTCAACGACATCGCCAAGGACACGGCACTCAACGCGCCCCAGTACGTGGCGATCAGCTACAACGACCCGAACAACCCCGGCCAGTTTCCGCCGGTGTTCTTCGACGACTTCCACGTCGGCTTCGCGCCGTACCACATCGACGCGGGCGACCTCAACGCGGACGGTCGCATCGACCTGATCTTCTCGGACGACGGCAACGATCGCTTCCGGATCAACCAGGGCAACGACCCCTTCGGTCGCGTGATCTGGAGTGAGGCCAAGACCTACAGCTTCCTCGCGGGTGGCGACGACGGCTTCGGCAGCAACAACTTGATCGCGGACCTGAACGGTGACGGCTACAACGACGTGCTGATCACGGACGTCGACGTGGACATCGGAGGCTTCGGCCGCCGTCTGCACATCTACCACAACGTCACGGTGCAGGCCGGCACCGAGACGTTCGTGGAAGAGCGCCAGAGCTCCGGTGGCGGCTGGGTCGGCGTGGTCGGCATGACCGAGAACGACATGCGCGGCAGCCACGACGTGCTGGTCTTCGACATGGACAAGGACGGGGACAACGACATGTTCCTGGGCCGCGCCGACGGCACCTTCGTGTGGGAGAACCTGGCCGATCCGGTGCTGTGTCAGAGCGACCTCGGGTCCGCCGGTCCCGGCGCCATGACCCTGGCCCTGTGCGGCCAGCCCCTCTACCAGGGCAACACCTCGACGCTCTCGATCAGCGGTGGCGCGTCCGGCGCGCCGGCGGCCCTGGTCGTCGGTAGCAGTCAGAGCCCGATGCCGCTGCTCGGGGGCACCCTGCTGCCCTCGATCGAAGTGGTCGGCGAGCTGACCCTCGACGGTCTCGGCGGCGTCTCCCTGCCGATCACGGCCGGAGCGGGTGCCGCGACTTTCTACGCCCAGGTGATCGCCATCGATCTGGGCCTGCCCGAGCTGTTCAGCTTCTCGAACGCGATCGAGATCCTGTTCAACCAGGGCTGACAACGGCCTGTCTGGGGTGCCCCGAGTCGCGGGGCGCCCCACCCCTCTCCCTGCTGCTGTCCACGAACGATGCGGAACCTCACGATCATCTCCTGCGCCGCCCTGACCCTCGTCGGCCTCGCGCACGCCCAGGAGTTCCAACCGCGCATGGGTGAGCCCGTGCGCGGGCTGACCCCGACCCAGTTGGCGGCCTTCGAGGCCGGCAAGCTCGAGTTCGAGACCGTGCTCGGCAAGGCCGACGGTCTGGGGCCAATCTTCAACGACTCGAGCTGCGCCCAGTGCCACACGACCCCCGACATCGGCGGCTCGTCCACCCGCACGGTGACGCGCTTCGGCCTTGCTGCGACCGGCGGCAACCCCTTCGACCCGCTGACGGCCTTCGGCGGCTCCCTGTTGCAGTCGAGCGCCCTGGCGGAGATGCCGCCGGAGCACTTCGATGCGATCCCGGCCATGGCCGACGTGATCATCCATCGCGTCACGCCCCACACCTTCGGCGCGGGACTGCTCGAGGCCGTGCCCAGCACCGACATCGAGTTCGGCGAGCTGAACCCGCCCAACGGCTTCGTGTCGGGGCGCGTGCACTGGGCGACGCCGGTCGAGGGCGGCCCGCTGACCGCCGGCCGCTTCGGTTGGAAGGGCGGCGTGCCGACGGTGATGACCTTCTCGGCTGACGCGTCCGTCAACGAGCTCGGGCTCAGCAACCGCTTCTTCACGGCCGACAACGCGCCCCAGGGCGACCCGGCCCTATTGGCGCTGTACGACACCGTCGCCGACCCCGAGGACTCGATCGTCCCCGGCGCCGGGCGCATCGATCGTCAGACGGACTTCCAGCGCTACCTGGCGGCGCCGCCCCAGACGCCGCGCTCCGGCATGGCCGGCGAGTCGGTCTTCACTTCGATCGGCTGCGCGAGCTGCCACACGCCCCAGTTCACGACGGGTACCGCGCCCGAGGCCGCCCTTTCGGGACGGACGATCCGGCCCTACGGCGACTTCCTGCTGCACGACATGGGCGTGCTCGGCGACGGTATCGTCGACGGCATGGCCAGCGAGACCGAGATGTCGACGCGCGCCCTGTGGGGCATGTCCTCCCGGGACGCCTTCCTACACGACGGCCGAGCCACCGGCGGCAGCTTCGCCCAGAACGTGGCCGCCGCGATCATGTGGCACGACGGCGAAGCCAACTTCGCCCGGTTGAACTTCAACGCCCTGACACCCTCGGACGTGGACGACCTGATGGGCTTCCTGCGCTCCCTGGGTCGGGCCGAGTTCGACAACGACCTGGACGGCGACGTGACGGTCTTCGACTGGTTCTTCCTGGAGCCGCTGTTCACCGCGCCGGGCGCGGGGACGGTGACGCCCGACAGCCCCGGGGCCGAGGCGGACATCGACGCCGACGGCGACCTGGACCTCGAGGACTTCATGCAGCTCCAGTTGGCCTTCACCGGCTGAGCGGCGAGGCCTGACGCGACCCAGGGCCGGGTCCGCCGCGGGCGGGCCCGGCCCTCGCCGTGTGTGCCTGGCATGACAGATGACTTGGAGGTGAAAGTCCCCCCGGAACCTGGCCGCAGGGACCGAAGGGAAGCGCAAGGGCGGGCTCGCGAGGGTCCGTCTGAAGGAAGCGTGGAACGAACCCACGGGCCGACGTACAGGAATCGGATTCGAGGCGCCGCGGACCAGGGCGAGCTGGCACGTGACAGCGAAGCTCTTGCGGTCAAAGGGACGCGGCGTAAATCCGGCGGTTGTGTGGGGACGGCCATCTGTCTTACCCAGGGAGATCTCGCCTCACGTCTGAAAGGGCGACGCCACCGGTTGGCGGAGCGAGAAGTCAGCAGAGGGCGTAGTAGTCGGCCCGAGCCGGCGAAGGCCCGAACGGGGAGAAGGGCTCAACGCCCATGAACCTCGAAGGCGAACCGCGTCAGATGTCCAGGCAACTGGAGCTCCCGTGGGAGGATAGGGGTGAAGCCCTGAACGTACCGCGAAGCGACGAAGCGCCGACGGCGGCTCACGGAACCGAGTGCCCAGGAGCAGTCGGCTTGATGGAGGCGGTGCTCGAGCGCCGCAACATGGAAGCCGCTCTGCGGAGAGTGAAGAAGAACCGAGGCAGTCCCGGCGTGGACGGGATGACGACGGACGAGCTGCTGCCGTACCTTCGAGGCCACTGGGCCCGGATCCGAGCGAGCTTGCTCGACTCGACCTACACCCCGGCCCCGATCAAGCGGCAGTCGGTCCCCAAGAGCGGGGGAGGCACCCGCGAACTGGGGATTCCGACGGTGCTCGACCGTCTGATCCAGCAAGCCCTCTTGCAGGTCCTTCAACCGATCTTTGACCCGACCTTCTCCGAGCACAGCTTCGGCTTCCGACCGGGACGCAGCGCCCACGACGCCCTTCGGGCGGCGACGCGACACGTCCAATCCGGACACCGAGTCGTGGTCGACGTCGATCTGGAGAAGTTCTTCGATCGAGTCCATCACGACGTGCTGATGGGAAAGCTCGCCAAGAGGATCGAGGACCGCCGCGTCCTGAGACTGATCCGTCGCTATCTGCAATCCGGCGTGATGGTGGACGGAGTGCTGATGCAGCGCTGGGAGGGGACGCCGCAAGGCGGCCCACTCTCACCGCTCCTGGCCAACGTGCTGCTCGACGAAGTCGACAAGGAGCTGGAGGTCCGCGGACACGCCTTCGTGCGCTACGCGGACGATGCCCGAGTGTTCGTCCGCTCGCAACGAGCGGGAGAACGCGTGCTCGGCCAACTCCGGACTCTGTTTGGCCGACTTCGGCTGCGCATCAACGAGGCCAAGAGCGCCGTGGCCCCCGCATGGGACCGACCTTTCCTGGGCTACTCGATGTGGGTGGCTCCGGGGAAGACCGTACGTCTGCGGGTGGCCCGCAAAGCTCTCGACAAGATGAAGGATCGAGTGCGGCAGATCACGCGTCGCCACGCAGGACGAAGCCTGAGCCACGTCATCGGGGAGCTGCGAAGCTACCTGCTCGGCTGGCACGGCTACTTCGCCCTGGCCGCGACGCCGAGACTCTTCGCCACCCTCGACCAGTGGATCCGCAGGCGCCTCCGGGCGCTCCAACTCCACCAGTGGAAGCGCGGGCGAACGGTGTTCCGCGAGCTACGCCTTCGAGGAGCCTCGACGCGTGTGGCCGCCGAAGTCGCCGCCCAGACCCACCGCTGGTGGTGGAACGCCTGCCACCGAGTCCACCTCATCCTTCGCAACTCCCACTTCGCCCAGCTGGGGCTCCCCCAACTGGCGCCGTGACCTCAATCTTCGAACCGCCGTGGTACGGACCCGTATGCCCGGTGGTGTGGGAGGGGCTCCGGGGAGGCGATGACTCCCCGGCCCCTATCCCGATTCGGTAACCTGCTCCGATCAGCGCCATGCAGAGCACCCTTCGAACCCTCGTGCTATCCGCCCTGGGCCTGGCCTCGGCCCTCGCGGCCTCTGCCCAAGAGCCCGCGACGACCGCGCCCCAGGTCGCCGAGGCCCACGGCCTGTTTTCCGCTTGGTTGCGACACGACTCGCCGGTCGTGGACGTGGTCTGGGGGGTCGGCGCGGACCTCGTCACCCTCGACGCCGGCGGGGTCGTGACGCAATGGGACGCGGACTCGCGCAGCGCCGTGACTCGCGCCGAGCTGACCGCCGTGACCGGCATCGCCTTCCACCCCGGTGGCGAGCGCCCCGCCGGCCTGGCCCTGGCCCACGGCTCCGAGCCGCGGGTCCTGGAGTGGCGTCCGGCCCTGGCCGCGCCCGCCCTGTGGACCGTCGAGGGTCTCGGCGGCCCCCTGGCCGTCGATGCCGCCGGCGCACGGATCGCGGCGGTGGGGCAGCATGCGGTCGAGTTGGTCGATGTCGCCGATGGCAGTCACCGTGAGGTGGCCCAGCTGGGCGGGTTCGAGGTGCGCGACCTGGCCTTTGGCGGCGGCGAGCTGGCGGTGCTCGGCTTCAACCGCGCCAAGCAACTCGGCCGCAAGGGCACCGAGGAGCAGCCCTGGTCGACCCTTTGGCGCGTGGATGTCGCGACGGGTGAAGAGCTGGCGACGGTCGACCTGGACGGGCAGTGCAGCGAGGTCCTGCGGCTCGGCGATCAATGGCTGTGTCTGGACCCCGAGCGGCGCGCGTGGATCGCCGGCGCGGGACGGGGGCTCGAGCTGCCGCTGCCGGCGGGCGCGCAGGCGGCGCCCAGGGTCGACAGCGCGGTGCTGCCGGACAGGCAGTTGCTACAGGTCGACCAGCGTGGGCAGTTGATCGCGCGGGTGGGGCTGGACGGCGAGCCGCGGCCCGCTCGATCGGTCGGAGTCGGTGCGATGCGCCTGCGTCCGAATCGCGATGGCACCACCGTGGCCCTGGCCCAGGGTTGCACGGTGCGACTGCTGGCGGCCGCCGAGGGCTTCGCGGCCGACGGCGGCGCTGCGGGCTTCGCGGCCCAGGTCTCGTCCCTGCGTTTCGACGACGGGGGTGGGCGCCTGCTGGCCGCGAGCTACGACCACTCGGTCGACGTGTACGACGTGGCGAGCGGCGCGCGCCTGGCCCACCACGGCGCGGTCGGCATCGTCCACGCCGCCGCTTGGCTCGGCGCCGGCGCGGAGGGCGGCGAAGAAACACAGCAGCGCTTCGCCTGGGTCGCCCGCGGCGGCGGGCTGGAGCAGCGGACCGTCGACGCCGCGGCGAACAACGCCGCCACCAACCGCGGCCTGGGCCTGCCCTGGACCGACCTCGCCGGCGGGGACGGCGAGCTGTTCGCCGTCGCTTCCGGCGGCGCGGTGCTGCAATGCGTCGGCGCGGGACTCGAGACGGGCTGGACCGGCCAGGGCCCGCGCGGCGCGATCCAACGCATCGGCGCGGTCCCCGGGCGCGTCGTGGTGGCCTCGTCCGGACTGGTCGTGCTCGACCGGGCCAGCGGCGAGTCGCTCGGCGCCCTCGGCGACATGGGCGCGCCGGTCCAGTCCCTGGCCGCGGCCTCGGCCGCCCCGCGCGCCGCCGTGGGCCTCGCCAGCGGCGCCGTGGCCGTGGTCGACACCGACTCGATCGAGGTCGTCGCCACCGTCGCCCAACACCGCGGCCGAGTGCAGGCCGTGGCCCTCACCGCCGACGGCCGCCGCCTGGCCTCCGTCGGCACCAACGACGAAGCGCTGACCCTCACCGGCCTGGACGGGGCCGGAGCCGCGAGCTGGAGCATCGAGATCCCCTGGAACGGACCCGGCTGCACGGCCCTGGGCTTCTCGCCCGACGGCCGACTGTTGGCAGCCGGCGGACGGGATGGTCGCGTGGTGTTCTTCACGCTGGGCGGTTGAGCGTCCCGCGCGGGCGCGCTCAGCCTTCGACCGCGACCAACAGCGCCGGCCCGTAGCGTCGCCACAACTCGTCGGCGCCCAGGCGTTGGCTGCCGCCGGGAAGCTCGAGGGTGACGATGCCGATGCCGAGGTCCTCGCCGAGCCAAGCGCCCATGGAGCCGGGGCGCGTGCCGAGCTTGCGCGCGGGCAGGCCACAGGCCTCGGCCATGCGCTGCGCCAGGTCGTCGATGGGGCCGTCCCAGTCCACGCAACGCAGGGGCTGGTGGATCGACACCACGCGGCTGGGTCGCGCGGCGCGGATCAGGGCCGCGAGGGTCGCGCTCTCGGGTTCGGACAGGCCCTGCTCGCCGTAGTCCTCCCCCTCGCGCCGATTCTCGGCGGGGAAGTTGCGGTTCAGGTCGACGCCGCGGGCGTTCTCGCGCGTGTCGGCCGCGTGCCCGTCGGGGTTCGCGTCGCAGATCAGCAGCACGCGCCGTCCGGCCAGGCGCACGGGATCGGCCAAGAGCTCGTCCGCCAGGCGATCGAGCAGGGGCGTACCGGCCCATTCGTCCCCGTGGATGGTCGCGATCAAGAGCACGGTCTGCGCGCCGCTGCCCAGGGACAGGAGCTCGATCGGGCGGTCCTCGACGCTGCGGCCGATGGTCTCGCGACCGCTGCTCGCCGCCCGCGCCAGGACCATGGCGAGGGCGACCTGGTCCGCGTCGGCCGCGGGCGCGGAGAGATCCACCGGGGCCGCCGGCTCGGCCGCGGGGCCCGTGCGCGAGCCGTTGCCCGCGGGCGCCACCGAGCGGCAGCCGAGCCCCAGGACCAGCGCGCCGATCACCAGACCGAGCTCGAGTCGTCTCACTGTTCCGGCCCCCACCTGATTCGTTCCCATCAGCTGCCCCCTTCGCGGCGAGTATGCTGCCGGCGCTGGTGCCGATCGACCCGATGGCGCCGAATCCCATGACCAAGGCCACGGCTCGTCCCCGACGTCCCCTGCGATTCGTGCTGCGCGCGGGGCTGGCCCTGCTCTCGGCCGCGATGGGGTTGTTCGCCGTCGAGTGGGGCGTGCGGCGCGTGGACGCCTTCGGCATCGCCTACTACCGCGAGGTTCCGGCCTACTTCGCCGAGGCGATCGTGCCCTTCCTGGGGCCCGATGGTCTACCCGATCCACAGGGTCGAATCTTTCAGCAGAAGCCCGGGGTCTCGCTCGAGTTCGTCGACTTCGACTTCATCACCGATAGCGCGGGCCTGCGCTCCGACGACCCGGCGGCCACGGTGCCCGCGCGCGTCGGCCCGCCCACTCCGGGCGAGGGCGCTTGGAGCTCGGAGCGCTGGCTGTTCCTGGGCGACTCGGTGACCCTGGCCTGGGGCGTCGACGACGCCGACAGTTGGGTGCGGCGGTTCGAGGCCGAGGCCCGAGCCGTCGACGGGCGGCCGATCGAGGCGCTCAACGCGGGGCACCTGATGTACGAGACGGTGCAGCAGGCGGACCTGCTGGCGACCATCGGTCCGCTCCTCGCGCCGGACGTCGTGGCCCTGTGCTTCATCTCCAACGATCTCGAGCCGACCTACGACGTCTTCATCGAGCAGGTCGCCGAGGCCCAGCGCCTGGCGGCGCAGCGGCGTGGGGCCGGTCTGCTGGCGCACGCCGCTGACGCCATTGGCCGACGCTTCGTGGGACTTGCGGGCGTGCTGCGCTACCTGCGCGAGCGCGACACGGCCGCCGAGGGCCACGCCAGCAGGTCCGGGCCGATGCGCCTCTACCCGGCGAACTGGCCCCGCTGCGCCGGCGCCTTGGATTCGATCGTCGCCAACTGCGCGAGCCTGGGCGCGCGCTTCGTGCTGATCGACCACTCCATGCCGCCCCTGCCGGACCTGCCCACCTGGGCCGCCGCGGCGGGCGTCGACTACGTGCGCGTCGGCTTCGAGCCCGCCGACTGGGCGCGGGGCATCGTCAACTCGAAGGTCGACGCCCACGCCAACGCCCTCGGCAATCGGATCATCGCGGTCAAGGTCCTGGCCGGCCTGCGCGCGTTGGGGAGGATTCGCTAGCCGTGGACCTCTCCCGCCGCTTCGACCTGTGGTGGGCGCGCTTGCCGAGATCGCCCCGCGACCGGGGGCGCGTCGTCGACCTGGTGCTGCGGCCGCCGGGCTACACCCAGGGCGCGCGACGCTTGGTGGAGCAGGTCCGACTCGACCCCGAGCGCGGCGCCATCGGCGACAAGTGGGAGACCGATCCCGACCGCGACGAGGGGGCGCAGGTGGCCTTGATCAACGTGCACGTGATCCGTTCCCTGGCGCGGGGGCACGCGGACGCGTCGCTCTCGGGCGACACGCTGCACGTGGACCTCGACCTGAGCGAGGCCAACCTGCCGCCGGGGACGCGGCTCGAGGTGGGGCAGGCGCTGCTCGTCGTCAGTGCGGTGCCGCACCGACCCTGCGCCTCCTTCGCGCGGCGCTTCGGCGCGGGCGGCGCCAAGCGCGTCGCGCGGGCGGATCGGCGCGGCCTGCGCGGACGCGGAGTGATGTGCGTCGTCGAGCGCGGGGGAGTCGTGCGCCTGGGCGACGCGGTCGTCGCGCGGCGCTCCGACCCGAACTGACAGCCTCTCGACCGCGCGAGGCGGAGCGCCCCTCAGCCCCGCCGCAGGGCCTCGGCCGGGCGCATGCGCGCGGCGCGCCAGGCGGGCCAGGCGCCGCCCAGAAGGCCCAGCACCACCGCGAAGGTCACCGCGGTGGCGAGCACGGTCGGCGTCAGCTTGAAGGCGAAGGCGACCTCGGTGAAGGTCTGGAAGTTGGTCGTGCCGGTCTTCACGCCGTTGAGCGGCAGGGCCATGGCGATGCCCACCGCGCCGCCCAAGAGGCCCAGGAGCAGCGCCTCTGAGAGGAACGCCAGGAACACCGGGAAGGGGCGGAAGCCCATGGCGCGCATGATCCCGATCTCGTGGCTGCGGGCCGAGATCGACGCCAGCATCGTGTTGGTGCCAGTGAAGACCGCGGCCACGCCCATGATCGAGGCCAGGAACGAGCCCAGGAACAGCAGCACGATCGACAGGGCCTCGGTCTGGCCGGAGAGGTAGTCGAGCTCGCTCACTACCTTGGCCGGCACGCGCTTGTCGTCCTCGAGGCGCCGCGCGAGTTCCGCGACCGAGGCGCCCTCGCGCAGGATTCCGACCACGCGGTTGTAGAGCGGGCGCTCGAGGGCCACGCCGATGCGTTCGGCGTCGCCCCACAGCTCCGAGTTGAAGGGCCCTTCCGAGCGCATCTCGCCCACCACGCGGAAGGGCGTGGTGTTGAGGGTGATCACGTCGCCGATGGCGGTGTTCACGATGCGCCCGGTCAGGGCGCTGCCGGCGATCACCTCGTCGGCGCCGGGGGCCGGCCAGCGGCCGTCGACGAGCTCGAGCAGCTCTGCGTGCACCGCGTAGCTCATCGGCTGCACGCCGCGGATGGGGACGTTGGTCTCGCCTCCGTCCAGCTTCTGCCGCCGCACGGCCAGGTAGCGTTCCGCCGCCGCCAGGGGGCGCCCGCGCTCGTCCAGGGCGAACTCGGGCAGGGACTTGATCAGGATCTCGGTGCCCTCGAGGGTGAAGACGCTGTCGCCCTCGTTGGTCGAGCCCGGCCGCAGGAAGACCGCCACGTCCTCGCGCCCGCTGGAGGTGAACAGGGTCTTGAAGCCCTGCTGCAGGGAGAGCACCCCGGACAGCACGGCCACGGTGGCGCCGATGCCCACGATCGTCAGGAGGGTCGACGAGCGCCGCACGAAGAGGCTGCGCAGGTTGTAGCTGAAGGGGACCAGGTGCATGGGCAGAGGTGGCGCGGCCAGACTCTAACTCCCTCGGGCTGCGCGACCTTCGCCCGCGGCCCCGACCGAGCGCCGCGCCCCGGCCACCGATCGCCGGCCGCAGAGCCCCGCTGGGGGTGACCAGTGGGGACCGGGCGGCGGTCCGGCTTTGGATGCGGGTTTTAATGAGATCCAGTCGCAATAAGCGAGGCGGCGCTACGATCGGCTCGGCCCGCGTCCCCTCCCGAGAACCTCCGAGTCCCATCGATCCATGACTTCAGCGATCCGCCCCCGCAGCCTGCCGCTGCTCCTGTCCCTGGCCGGCCTCGGCCTGACCGCCTCGCAAGCCCTGGCCCAGTCGATCCTGCCCCTGGTGCCCTTCTCCGAGACCGGCGACCTGTTCGTCACCGACTCCACCAACGACACCGTCTGGCGCCTCCTGGACCTCGACCTGGACGGGGACTACGACGGCCCGGGCGAGGTCTCCGTCTACTACGACGACACCCTGGGGCCGATCGCCCTGACCAACAACAACGGCATCGCGGTCGACGGCAACGGCACGGTCTACGTCGGCGACTCGAGTGAGGACTTCATCCTGGCCCTGAGGGACATCGACGGCGACGGCAACTGCCACGGCGCCGGCGAGGCGGTGGTCTGGTTCGACGGCAAGGGTGGCTCGGCGTCCGGCGTGATCGCGGGCTCGCCCGCCAACCTGACCGCGGACCTCTTCGGCGACGTCTGGTTGGCCGTTTCGGGCAGCGGCTCCAGCGCCCCCGACAACGTCGACAAGGTCATCCACCTACGCGACCTGAATGCCGACGGCGACGCCAACGACGTGGGCGAGGCGGTGGAGTACTACCTGCCCGCGCCCGGCGGAGCCGGCGGCGACACCCTGCCCCAGGACGTGACCGTGGGTCTGGACGGGCGCCTCTACATGGTCGACATCCCCACGTCGGGCACCCTCGGCAAGGGCGTCTACCGCCTGGACGACGTCGACGCGTCCGGAACCATCGACGCCGCCGGCGAGGACCAGCCCTTCTTCATCCCGCCGGCCCAGGCGAACAACCCCTTCTTCTGGGGCCTGACCATGGACGCCCAGGGTTGGTTCTACATGGCGGACACGGGCAACGAGCTGGTCTGGCGCTTCCGCGACGACAACTTCGACGGGTCCATCGACGCCTCCACCGAAGCGAGCATCTGGTGGCAGACCACCGACTCGTCGTTGATCTGGCGCCTCGCCGCCGCGTCCGACGGCAGCGTCCTCGCCGCCGAGAGCCAGAGCCCCGACCGCATCCTGCGTCTGGTCGACACGGACGGCAGCGGCAGCGTGGACCCTGTGACGGAGACCTTCGTCCTGTGGGACGACACCCTGGGCGGCCCGGACATTGGCAACCCGCGCTCCCTGGCCTTCGACCGCCAGCCGACGGTGGACTTGAACCCGATTCCGTCGATCGGCACGCCGCTCTTGATCAACACCTTCGCCACGACGGGCGACGTGGTGCAGCTCTACGTCGGCGGCGCGACGATCGCGCCCCTGCCCTTGCCGCCCTTCGGATTCCTCGAGCTGAACCCCGGGGCGGCCTTCGCGCCCCTGGCTTCGGGCACGGTGCCGAGCTTCGGACCCTTCGCCGCGACCATCGGCCTGCCCGCCGACCCGGGTCTGATCGGCGTCCAGGTGTTCGTGCAGGGCATCGCTGGCAAGCCACTGCACCTGCGGCTGACCAACACAGCGAGCCTCGTCTTGCAGCCCTGATCGGGCTCGCGCCTCAACCCTCGAATCGCAGGGCCTCGACCACCCGCAGGCGCGCGGCGCCGATGGCGGGGGCGAGGCCCGCGAGCAGGCCCACCGAGAGGGCCAAGCCGAGGCCCAGGGCGGCGGTTGAGGGCGCGACCTCGAAGGCCGTGAAGCCGTAGCTCATCAGGAAGCCGCGCACGGGGCCGTCGATGGCCAGGGCCACCGCGACCCCGATCGCGCCGCCCAGGCCGCACAAGAGCAGGGACTCGCCCATCAAGAGGGCGAAGGCCGTGCGGTGGGTGAAGCCCAGGGCCTTGAGGATGCCGATCGAGTGGGTGCGCTCGCGGGAGGCCATCAGCATCGTGTTGAAGGTGGCCAGGGCGATGGCGAACAGGACCCCGCCGCCGATCGACGAGAGCAGGGTCGGCACGCTGCCCAGCATGGTCACGAACTGGCGCTGGAACTCGGACTCGGTGGTGGTCTGCACCCGCTGGGGCCCGTTCTCGAACAGGGCGTCGACGCGGGCCATGACGCCGGTGGCGTCGGCGCCGGGCGCCAGGTGCAGCACGAACACGCCCACGCCCCCGGGGCCCAGGGCTCCGCCCGTCTCGAGGCTGCGTTCGAGATACTCGAAGTGGAACCACATGGTGCGGTCGTCGACGTTGTTCGACAGCGCGCGATAGATGCCGGCCACCTCGAAGTTCCAGGTCGACCCGTCGGCGCGGGGATACAGGGCTCCGACCATCGGTATCGAGTCGCCGACGCTCCAGCCGAAGTCGGCGGCGAGCTGCTCGCCGATGATGCAGGAGCTGCGCCGGGCCTCGAAGTCCAAGGCGCTGCCCTCGACGATCTCGATCTCCGGGTAGGCGCGCAGCAGGCGCTCGGCGTCCACGCCGAACTGGGCGAAGAAGTTCGACGGGTCTTGGTAGTAGCCGCCGAACCACTGCATCTTCATGCTCGAGTCCACGCCCGGCACGGCCTCGATCTTGGTCTGGTAGGAGGTCGGCAGGTTGACGAACAGGCTGACCGCGGACTGCACGATCAGGCGCCGCTGGCTGGAGGCCTCCACGCCGGCCTCGAGTGCGCCGACCATCGCGCGAAGGAAGCAGATCAGGAACACCGCCACCACGATCGAGCCCAGGGTCAGCAGCGAGCGGACCGGGTGGGCGAAGAGGTTGCGGAAGAGCAGCAGCCAGGGCACGGATTTGGTGGGGGCGTCGGGTGGGCTCAGGTCGTGGTCGAGTCCGCGGGCTCGAGTGGGCGACGGTCCTCGATGCGCTCCAGCCGCCCCTTGTCCAGGTGCACGATCGACCGCGCGCTGTCGGCCGCACGCGGGTCGTGGGTCACCATCACGATCGTCTTGTCGGACTCCCGATTGAGCTTGTCGAGCAGCTCGAGCACGGCCCCGGCCGAATCGCGGTCCAGGTCGCCGGTCGGCTCGTCGGCCAGGATCAGGATCGGGTCGGTGACCAAGGCTCGCGCGATCGCGACGCGTTGCTCCTGGCCGCCGGAGAGCTGCTTGGGCCGGTGACTGCGCCGGTCGTCGAGCCCGACCAGGGCCAGGGCGTGGCGCGCGTGTTCGCGGCGTTCCCTACGCGAGAGGTTCGTGAGCAAGAGGGGTAACTCGACGTTCTGCTGGGCCGTCAACACCGGCATCAGGTTGAAGCCCTGGAACACGAAGCCCACCGAGGCCGCGCGCCAGCGCGCCAGGGCCCCCTGGCCGAGGCGCGTCAGGTCCTCACCGTCGACGATCACCTGGCCGCCGTCGGCCTTGTCGAGTCCGCCGATCAAGTTGAGCAGCGTCGTCTTGCCCGAGCCCGAAGGGCCCATCAGCGCCACGTAGCCGCCGCGCGGGACCTCGAGGTCCAAGTCGTCGAGCACGCGCACGCTCTCGCCGCCCTTGCGGTAGGTGCGCTCGACGCCGACCAGGCGAATGATCGCCTCGACGCTCAACCCTGGTCCCCGTCGGCGACCTTGACCACGTCGCCGTCGGCCAAGCCCTCGGGCGGGGCCGCCACGATCTGCTCACCCTCTTGGACGCCGGAGACCACGATCGGCCGGCCGTCGCGCTCGCCGTCGGTGTGAACTTCGCGGAAGCGGGCGACGCCCCCGTCGACCATGTAGACGCCCTGCAGCCCGCCGCGCTCCACCAGCGCCTGACGCGGCAAGAGCAGCGGCGGCGTCTCGCCCCGCGCCGCCGCATCGAGCGCCGCGATGTCGTCGTCGTCCAGGAACACCACGCGCACGCCCATCTCAGGACGCAGGTCGGCGTCGCGAGTGTCGAAGCGCACGCGCACTTCGACCGTCGCCTTCTGACGGTCCGCGGTGGGCCAGATGCGATCGACGGAGCCGCTGTAGGGCCGCTCGGGATAGGCGTCGAGGAAGACTCGCGCCGGGCGCCCGACCTCGACCGCCGAGAGGCTGGTCTCGGGCACCTCGGCCTGCACCTCGAGCGAGTCCAGGTCGACCATGGTCGCCACCGACCCACGGGCACTCGAGCCGCCCTGGGAGTTGGGCGAGACCACCTCGCCCACCTCGGCGTCCTTGAGCACCACGATGCCGTCGAAGGGCGCGCGCACCTCGGTCTTGTCGAGGGTCGCCTGGGCCTGGGTCGCGATGGCTTCCGCGGCCTGGACGCGCGCTTTCGCGGTGACGGCCCGCGCCTTGGCCTGGGCGATGGCGGCCCTTTGGACCGCCAGGGCCGCGCGGGCCGAGTCGACGGCACCCGTGCCGGCGCGGTTGCGGGCCTGGGCTGCGTCGACGGTGGCCTTGGCGTCGTCCGCCGTGGCCTGGGCCTGGTCGAGCTCGCGCTGGGAGGACACGCGCTCGGCCACCATGGCGCGCACGCGCTCGACCTCGATCTCGGCCAGGCGCAGCTTCGCGCTGGCGGCGTCGATCTCCGCGCTGCGAGCCTCGGTCTCACTCTCGAGGCGCGGGATGTCGGCCTCGGCGGCCGCCAGCTCCGCCTCGGCGCGCTCGACGTCGCGCTCGGCGACCGTGGCCTCCGCGGCGGCCGCGGCCACGTCGGCCCGGGCGCGCAGGAGCCCGGCCCGGTACTCGTCGGAATAGAGCCTCGCGACCAGATCGCCGGCCTTGACCGTCGAGCCCTCGGTGACGGTCAGCTCCACGATGCGCCCGGGCGTGTCCGCCGAGAGAGCCGCACGGCGGGCGGCCACGACGTAGCCGTTGGCCGCGGAGCCGCTCAGCGCGCCGAGGCTGCTGGGGTCGCTGCGTTCCAGGGTGACCAGCTCCACCGTCGGCGCCCCGAAGCGCGCCGCAGCCGATTGGATCGGCTCGCGCAGGGCTACCGCGATCCCGACCAGGACGACCAGGACCACCAGGCGTCGGGGCCAGGGCCCACGGCGGCGGCCGGGGCGACGTTCGATCTTGAGCGCGTCGAGTTCCAAGCGAATCTCCTCGCGGGCGATTATGGCCCCCGTCGACCGTCGGCGACGAGTTCCGCTTGCGGAACCGAGCCGCCGCCGCCGTCGGATCTTCACTGGCTTCGCCGTCATATCCGAGCGTCCCGCCGGCAGACCTACGTCGACTCGCGGGCTCCTCGAGCCGGTCGGATTGACGATCCGCGCCGGCCCCTCCGGCGCGTCGCGATCCGATCCGCCAACTGAGCCGGACCAGCGTCGCCGGCTAGGGGTCTCAGCCGCCCTGGGATTCGGTCTCGAGCGGCGCGGGGGCGCTGCCGAGTCGGTCGCGGAGCTCGCGGTCGAGGGCCTGGACCAGGCCGTTCTTGGACCACATGGACTCCTCCATCATGGTCTCGAACTCCCGCCGGAACCGGTCGGAGTTGTCCTGCTCACCGATCTCGGCGTAGGCCATCGCCAGGACGGCCAGCTCCTCGATGCGCTGGCCGCGGCGGTGCATCTGGCCCGCCTCCAGGAGGGTCTCGATGCAGGCCTGGTTCAAGCCCATGCGGAACTGGGCGATGCCCAGGGTGCGCAGGAAGATCGACTGCTCGGGCTCCAGGCTGCAGGCGAACAGGGACCAGGCCAGGGCGTCCTCATACTCCTCCTGCTCGCGGCCCTCGTCCTGGACCACGGACCAGGCATCGCTCGCCAGGCGCGTGGCGTTCTCGCCGAAGAAGCGCACGTAGTCAGCGATCTGCTTGCGCATCGGCTCGGTCAGGCTGGCGTCGTCCGAGATCGCCTCCATCAGCTCGGTCGTGCTGACGAAGCGGTCGAGGGTGCCCAAGAGATACTGGCGCGCGGCGCGCTGCTTCTCACGGGCCCGGCGGCGGGCGTCGAAGCGTTCCTCCTGGGGTTCCGTCTCCCACAGCCGCGCCGTGCCGTCGCTGCCCACCGAGACGATGCGCGAACCGTCGGGAGTGAAGCGCGCGTCGAGCACGGGCCCCTCGTGGTTGCGAAGCACGATCAGCGATTCACCGAGCTGGACCTCCCAGATCCGCAGGGACTCGTCGTTCGAGGCGGTCAACAGGCGCGAGCCGTCGGGGGAGAACTGCACCGCGTTGACCGCGCCCTCGTGGCCCACGAGCATCGTGCGGTGGGAACCATCGGCCAGGTTCCACAGGTCGACTGCGCCGTCGGAGGCCCCGACGGCGAGGATTCCGGTTTGGGGCGCGATCGACAGGCACAGGGGCTCGGGCCTGGGCACCAGGCGCGCGGCCAGGTGGAAGCCGCTGCCGTCGAGGGCCTCGATGAAGGAGATGGCGATGCGCGCCACCTGATCGAAGCCGGCCCAAATCCGACCGCGTTCGGGAAGCAGCGTCGCGGTCAGTTGAAGCGCGCCCGAGGCCCGCACGTCGTAGCGCCGCACGGCCCCATCGGAGCAGGCCACGAGCACGTCCCGTCGCCCGGGGATCGGCAACAGGGCCAGGGCCGAAACGCCCCGCGGCAGGTCGACGGTCCAGTCCGCGTCGAACTCGAAGTTGCCCGCCGCGTCGCCGTCGGAGCGCAGCGCGGCAAGGGGATCGGCCCACAGGGCGACGATGTCGGGCGGGGGCCCGTCGCGTTCGCTGCCGTCCAAGTCGAACTGGGCGCGCATCGGTCCCGAGGCCACGGCGAGGCTGCCGTCGCGGGACAGCTCGAACAGGCTGAACTGGCGCGGCAGCTTGCCGATCACCCCGGCGCGCTCGCCGGTGGCCGAGTCCCAGGCGACCAGTTCGCCCAGGGACGGAGCGACCAACAGCGCCCCGTCCGGGCTGTGGCGCACACGACCGCTCAGGAAGGACCCGTCGCCGATCGCCGCGACGGGCTCGAGCGTGCGCAGGTCCAGCACCTGGGCCGAGAAGGCGTTGGGCAGCACCACGCGCTTGCTGTCGGGGCTGAAGTCGACCCAACCGCGGCTGCGGCTGCGGCGCATGTCGATCGTGCTGGCCGGCGCGCCGGCCGAGGGGTCCCAGGCGCGCACGGAGCGGTCCGCGGCCAGGCTGATCAGTCGGCCCGTGTCGGGCTCGAGATCGAGACCCACGACCGTCCCGCGGTGGCCGTTGAGGGTCGACTGGAGCACGCCGCTGCCCGCATCCCAGACGCGCACGGAGCGGTCGGTGGAGGCCGTGGCGATCCAGCGATCATCCGATCCGAACAGGGCCGCGGTGATCGGGCCGGTGTGCCCGCGCAGGGCGAAGAGCGCGCCGCGTGAGGCAATGTCGAAGACGGTGGCCGAGTCGTCGGCGCTGGCGCAGACCAGACGGCTGTTGTCGTCCGAGAAGGTCAGGGCCGTGATGGCCTCGGAGTGCGGCGCGAGCTCGTCGATCAGCTTGTAGTCGATGCCGTCGTAGAGCTGGAACTGCCCGTCGTCGTAGCCGATCGCCAGCCAAGCGCCATCCTGGGACCAGGACACTGCCGTCACGATCCGCGCGCGACGCCCGCTCAGGGCAGCCAAGGGCTTTGCGTTGGACGTGTCGAAGACGGTCGCGCTGCGCTCGCGCCCGCGGCTGCCGGACCCGATCACGCCGGCCACGACGCGGCCGCCGCCGCGCTCCAGGTCCAGGGGGCCGAACTCGAGGTCGAAGGCGGTGGGGTCGACCAGGCGTCGCAGCTCGGTCGAGATGCGCCGGCGCAGGACGGTCAGGGGGCCGAGACCGTGGGACACCACGAACAGGCCGCTGTCGGCGTCGTAGGCCATGTCCTTGGGCACCGCGCGCAGCTTCCAGCGTTGGTGGGCGCGGTCGGCGCCGAAGTACCACAGGGCCAGGGATTCGTCGGCCGCGAGCACGCCGATCTCGCCACCGCCCAGGGCCGCCACGTCGACCGGATCCCGCGCACAGCGCTCGATCGAACCGAGCGAGAGGTCCACGCGCTGGGCCAGGTAGGCCCACTCCCAACCACGCAGGTCGTCCTCGCAGGCCTCGAGCTGGCGGCGCGCCTCGGGCTGGTCGTTGGCGGCCAGGGCAATGTCGGCGGCGCGCAGGTTGGCGGCGTAGCGCAGGCGCCGCTGGACCGCCTCGCGCAGTCGCAGCTCGTTGGCGATCTGCTCGACCTCGATACGCCGGTTGTCGGCGAGGCTGCGCTGGCGCTCGGCTTCGGCGGCCTGGTCCTCGGCCTTGGCGCGGGCGCGATTCTCTTCCTGACGGGCGGCCTCGGCCAGTTGCCGCTGGCGCTGCTCCTCGATGCTCGACTCGACGGCCTGGTTGCGCGCCAGTTCGGTGCGCTTCTGCTCGGCCTGCATGTCCGACAGGTTGCGCTGCTGTTGCCAGACGAAGAGCACGATCAACCCGATCACCGCGGCGCCGGCGATGCCGACCGTGCTGGCCAACACGCGGTTGCGCACGATCCACTTGCGGACCTCTGCCAGGAGCCCGGCTTCGTAGGCGCGCACCACGTGACCTTCGAGGTACGCGCGCACGTCGTCGATCATGGCCAGCATCGACTCGTAGCGGTCGGCCTGGTCGTGGGCCATGGCCATCTTGGTGATGGCGACGATCTCGGTCGGGCAGTCCTTCTCGAGGTCGCGGATGTCGACGGGCTCGCTCTCGAGGATGCGCTCGAACAGCGGCGAACCACTCTCGCGGCTGACCGGATCGTCGAACGGACGGTAGCCCGTGAGCAGCTGGTACAGGATCGAGCCGATCGCGTAGATGTCCGCCCGCGGCCCGATCTTGTCGCGCTGACCCAGGGCCTGCTCGGGCGCCATGTAGCCCGGGGTGCCGACCACGTCGCCGTCGAGGGTGTCCACCGAGGAGCGATCTCCGCGGTCGTCGGTGTGGCGCTCGGTCCGTACCTGCGGGCGGCGCAGGCCCTTGCCGCCGCGCTTGACCCGGTCGCGGATCACGTCGAGGGTCGTCTTGCCCTTCTCGTGCTCGGCGCGCTCGGTCTCGTCGAGCACCCGCGCCAGGCCCCAGTCCATCACGTAGGTCTGACCGAAACGGCCGACCATGATGTTCTCGGGCTTGAGGTCGCGGTGGATCACCCCGCGGCTGTGGGCGAAGGCCACGGCCTCCATGACCTTGACCAACACGCTGAGCAGGCGCGTGCGGGTCCAACCGTCCTCGCCGGCGCGGGCCTTGGCGATGACCTTGCCGAGCTCCTCGCCCTGCACCAGCGGCATCGTGAAGTAGAGCCGCGACTGCTCGTCGATGCCGATGTCGTGGACCGGCACGATGCTGGGGTGGTCGAGCTGACTGGTGATCTGCGCCTCCTCGAGGAAGCGACTGATCTGGCGGCTGTCGGGCGGACGGCTGACGACCCCGGGATCGCGGTCCTGGGGCTGCAACATGACCTTCATCACCAGGTGGCGACGCAAGTCCTCGTCCCAGACGGACTGGATCGACCCCATGCCGCCCCGGGCGATCTCGCGCCGGGCGCGGTAGCGCTCGGGCGGCACGCTGCGCGAGGCGATGCGGTCCAGCAGCGGGCCGCCCTGGGCGCCGTCGCCGGAGGGGGCACTCCCCGGTCGACGATCGAGGCTGATGCCGGGATCGACGTCGGCACCCGGCCGCTGGGGCGCGGTGGGCGTGTGGGAGGACAGGCCCAGGAGGGGAGCGAGCCGAGTCCAGGCGTTGTCCAGCGCCTCGAAGTCGTGGCGCAGCTCGGGGTGCTCGCGGCGCAGGCTGGCCAACTCGCGCTCGGCGCCCACCTCCAGGGAGCGGGCGTAGGCCCGCAGGATCACGTCGCTGGAGGGGGGCGGCGCGGGCTCGGGGCCGCCGCCGGTGATGCGCTGCCGGCCAGAAGTGCTCCCGGGTCTCCGCGTCTCGTCGCCAGGCCCCGCCGCTGCGCCAGTAGACCCGCCCGGGGGCCTGGGCGTCGGCGTGCTGCCCGGCGGCCCGAGGGGCGCGCCGGGGCCACGGCCGCGGGGGGGCGAATCGCCGCGGGGTGTCGAATCACTATCGGGCATGGGACCGGACCGCGATTGTCGCCGATGGGCGGCGCGGAGGGAGGCGGATACTACGGCTCCGGAGCCCGCGCCTTCAGGGCGCTCGGCGAGTCCCGAGCCGATCGTGGGCGCCGCGCGTCGGATCCGGTGGTCCGCCCGCCGAAGTTGGCCGCCCGACGGCCAAGGGGCGCCGTTCCACAGGGCTGGAGATCACGGCTCGGGGGTCACGGCGCGGAGATCACGGCGCGGAGATCACGGCGCCGGGGTCAGGAGCGGTTCGCCGGTGCAATCGAAGGCGGACACGCGGCGCGAGCGCTGGTCCGCGGTGCCGCCGATGAACTCGGTGGCCAGCAGGCTGTGGACCTCGGCGTCGCGCCAGGGGTCGGTGCGCTCCACGCCCGGGACGTGGGAGCGGGCCAAGCCGTCGAAGCGGTAGCCCAGGCCGCGCGGAATGCGGACGCTGGGCTCGTTCTGCGGCACGACCCGGATCTCGATCTTGCGGTAGCCGTGGACGACGAATCCGACCCGCGTCAGGGCCGCGGCGGCTTCGGTGGCGTAGCCCAGGCGCGTGTGACCCGCGCGGATCCAGTAGCCGATCTCGGCGCAGCCGGGCCCGATGCGCGGGTGCAATCCGGTGCCCCCGACCAACTTCTGGTCCCCGTCGAAGATGGCGTAGATGAAGTCCATGCCCATGTCGAACTGGGCCCGGAAGCGCCGGATCCGGACGACGATCTCGGCCATCGGCGCCGGCTCGTCCCGGGCCCAGGCCATCCAGGGCAGGAGGTGCTCGACGCTGTCCTCCATGGCCTGGCGCAGCTGCGGGGCGTCGCTGGGCTCGTAGCAGCGGATCGTCAGGCGCTCGGACTGGATCCGGTAGGCGGGGCGCAGGACCAGGGACATCGGCGCAGCTTGCCAGGGCCCCAGGACGGGTTCCAGCCCGGCTCGGCCGGCGCCGGCCCCCTCGGTTATCCTCGCGGCCCGATGTCGCAAGCAGACGGAGCCAGGTCCACGGCGGGCGCCGGGGGAGCTTCGCCGCAGGAGCAGCGGATCCAGATCCCTTGTCCCCTGTGCGGAGCCCTCAACCGTGTGCCCCCGGCGCGAGTGGGGGACCACCCGCGTTGCGGCAAGTGCCGCGCGCCGTTCCTGGAGGGCCTGCCCTTCGCGGTCACGGGCCGCCGTCTGGGCCGTTTCACGCAGAAGTGTGACCTGCCGTTCGTACTGGACGCCTGGGCCACTTGGTGCGGTCCCTGCAAGGTCTACGCCCCGGCCTACGCCGAGGTCGCCGGTCGGATGCGGGGTCGCGTGCTGTTCGGCAAGCTCGACATCGACGCCGAGCAGCAGACCGCGGCCCAGCTCCAAATCACCGGAGTCCCCACGACGATCCTCTTCGCCGGCGGCCGCGAGGTCGACCGCTTCAGTGGCGCCCGCGGCGCCGACGCCCTCTTTGCTTGGCTCGCTGGCCAGCTCGACACCCAGTCCCGTGCCCGATGACTGCTGCAATCGCCTGCCTGTTCACCCTTGTCGCCCCGACCTTCACCGCGCCCTCGGCCGCGCCCGGCGCACCGGTCGACGAGCCGGTCCTGGTGGAGAAGTACGGGCTCCTCTTCGACCTGCCGGACACTGGCAACATCACCGGCGGCCCCGCTGACCAGGGCCAGGTCCAGGCCAGCTGGAGGGGGACGCTGGGCGAGGACACCCTGACCATCGAGTTGCGGATCCTGCCCGCGGACGAGTTCGGCTTCTCGGAGCCCACCGAGGTGGCCGATCTGGTGCGCGACTTCTGGACCCGCATGGAGCGGCCGTTCCAGTACCACCCGCACCGGGTCGTCAACGGTCCCTTCGGCTACACGCCCTACGCCGTGCTGCAAGGCTACGGAGTCTTCGACTCGACCCTCGAGACGGGCGCGGGCTGGGTCCTCAGCGGCCTCCTGCCCGACGCCGGTTACACGGTCGAGGTGGGCTTCGACGCCGTGCCAACCGAGGAGCAGCGCGGCATGATCGAGGCCTTCCTCGAGACCGGCGTGAGCTTCACCGGCGAGCCGCGCAACCCCGAATGGACCGACGAGGAAGTCGAGGCTCGCATCGCCCGCGACATGCCCTCCAGCCTCGAGGACGAGCGCGTGCGCTTCCTGCGCACCGACCACTACATCGTGATCGGCAACTCCTCGGGCGCCAACGCCTTCGCCAAGAACGTGGAGGAGTGCTACGACGCGATCCGCGGCGAGTTCCCCTTCGAGGAGATCGAGGGGCAGCGGCTGATGCCGATCTTCCTGTTCCGCACGCGCGACCAGTACATCGACTACATCGAGGAGAAGCTGGGCTGGTCCCGCGAGAACGCCGCGCGCTCGGGCGGGATCGCTTCGGGCGACTGGTACGCGACGACCTACCAGGATCCGAAGGACCCGACCCACCTGCACGAGCTGACGCACCAGATCTTCGGCAACCGTCTGCTCGTCTCCGGCGGCGGGTCCTGGTTCCAGGAGGGCGTGGCGCGTTACATGGAGACCGTCGAGTACAAGCAGAAGGCGGGCGACATCAACAACATGGGCAAGCGCGCGGCCAAGCGCGCCCTCAAGGACGGTCCCGACGAGGCCGTTGCCGAGGGCGAGTACATCCGCATGCAGAAGATCATGACGATGCCCTCGATGCTGTACTCGAGCTCGGGCCAGACGAACAAGGGCGAGAGCGCCGCGGGCCTGGCCTACGACCAGGCCGGCTCGATCATCTACTTCGTGATGAACGACAAGCGCACGCGCGACAAGGCCCAGGAGTTCATCCACCGCGTGGGCGGGGTCCCGCGCAGCGACATCCCCGCGATCCAGCGCGAGCTGCGCGCCCTGTTCAACGTGGATATCGCGGGCTTCGAGGAGATGTACTTCGAGTTCTGGAAGAAGGGCCGCTGAGTCCGGTCGGACGCGACCGATCGGACGGGGCTGCGGGGCCGCGCATTCGTTCCACACCGGGGCGAGTGCGCGGCCCCGCTGCTTTGCCGGTCGGGCAGCCCATCCGCGCCGCCCGATCGAGGAGTTCAGTCCAAGAGCGCCGTGAGCCCGGGCAACGCCCGCTCGCCGTCGTGCTCGCCCAGCTCCACCAGGCGCTCGACGTAGTCGGCCTGGAACATCAACAGGCTGAGCAGGTCGTTGGAGCGCAGCTCGCGGGTACCCAGGCCACGGGTCAGGAAGCGCAGGGCCCTGGGTAGGCGGGCTTCGTAGTCGTTCGCCAGTCGCCCCAGGTCGGCGGAGGGGCGCACGACGAACAGCTCGATCGGCCGCAGCTCGGTGCGCTGCGCGCCTTCGCGGCACTCGAGCAGGCGGTTGATGCGCCGCAGTTGCAGAGCGTCCTGGTCCAAGAGGTCGAGGAAGATCGCGTTGAGCAGCACGCCACCCACCTGGGCCGGGGCCGGATAGTTCTGGATCGAGGGCAGGGCCGAGTCCTCGCGGTCCCGGGGAAAGCGCGTCGAGATGGCCAGGATCCGCGAGGCGCCCAAATGGATCGCGGGCGCCAGGGGAGCGGAAAGGCGGATGCCCCCGTCCCCGTACCAACGTCCCTCCACTTCGACGGCGGGGAACAGCAGGGGCAGGGCCGAGGAGGCCATCACGTGCTCGACGCCCAGGACCGTCCGCCGCGCGACGCGGTTGGGGCGGTTCCAGGTTCGAATCTCGCGCCCCGCGACCCAGGTCACCGAGCGCCCCGATGAGTAGGACGAGCCCGTCATCGCGACCGAGCGGTGGCGCCCGCTGGCCAGGTGCTTCTCGATGCCGGGGATGCGGCCGTCCTCGTCGACGTTCAGCTCGCGCGCCATCAGTTGCGCCAAGGGCGCGGTGTCCACCAACCCGCGCGCGCGGGTCTTCGGGCCGCGTCCCCCGGAGACCAGCCGCAAGGCCCAGCGCGCTGCGTTGAGCGCGAGGGTCGTCGCGGACACTTCGATCACGTCCTCGACGTCAATGCCGGTCCACAGTCGCCGTAAGGACCTGGTGCGCGTGGGCAGGTCACCGTCGACTGCGGCCAGGAAGGCGGCGTTGATCGCGCCGGCGGACACGCCAGTCAGGATGTCGAACTCGAGCGACGGCCGCGCGCGGGCCAGGGCCGCGAGCACGCCGACCTGGTAGGCGCCGCGGGCGCCGCCGCCGGTCAGGGCCAGTGCGAGCTCACTTTCCAAACGCGGGCTCAGGCGCCGCGGCGCAGTTGGAGGGACATGTGTCGGTCGGTGTCGACGACGATCTCGGCGTCTGCGAGACCGGATTCGTCGGCCAGGGCGCGCAGCTCGTTGGGGGTGAAGGCCGCACACAGGCTGGCGTGGAACAGGGCCTGCTGGTTGGGGTTGGCGCCCGCCGCGTGCAGGGCCACCAGCTCGTCCGCGCGCTCGATGTCGTCGGGGCGGAACAGGTCGCGCACGAGCAGCACGCCGCCGGGCTTCAACACCCGCCGCAACTCGGACAGGAACGGCCGCGGATCCGGGATGTGGTGCAGGATCGTGTTCGAGTAGACGGTATCGAACTCGCCGTCGGCGAAGGGCAGGCCCTTGGCGTCGGCCAGTCGGAAGCTCAGGCGCTCGGCGTGGGGCGACTTCGACCGGTGGCGCTCCGCGTGGGTCAGCATGGTCTGGGCCAGGTCGACGCCGAGCACGCTGCCCTCGGCGATCTCGTCGCAGACCATCACCGCCACGTGCCCGGGCCCGCAGCCCACGTCGAGCATCGAGCCGCCCGCGCCCAGCTCCACCAGGCGAGCCACGAAGCCCCGGTTGGGCTCGGTGTGGTCCATGGCGTCGTATTCGTCGGCCTCTTCGGCCGTGTCCATCACCTCGGGCTCGAGCACGCGCTGCATGGGGGGGAATGTTACGCGCGCGGGGGCGTAGCGCACCCCTTCGCGGTCCGTAGGATCGAGAGGTTCCGCGCTGCGGCCGACTCGCAACCCGATTTCACCGACCATGGCTCGACGCAACGTCTCCGAGGCCCGCAAGAGCAGCTTCTACCTGGGCACCATCCTGATGGTGCTCGGGCTGATCCTGTTCTTCTCGTCGATCGTGGGCGTCTTTGTCGCGGTCGGTTCCGGCGGCGCGAGCGACCCTGGCGCGGGGATGATGAGAGCTCCGGTCGGGTTCGTGCTGCTGATGGTCGGCGGTTTCCTGCGCCGGGTCGGCGCCCGCGGCGTGGCAGGGGCCGGGCTGATCCTCGACCCCGAGCGCGCGCGCGAGGACCTGGAGCCCTGGTCGCGCATGGGCGGCGGGATGGTCTCCGACGCGCTGGACGAGGCCGGCATCGACCTCGCGAGTCCGGCGGCCCGAGCTGCACGTCCGGCGCGCGGTGGGCGCGGCGATGGCTGGGGCGGCCTGCCCCTGGACGAGCGCCTGCGCCGGCTGCACGCCCTGCATGCCGACGGCATCCTCACCGACGAGGAGTACGCGCGCGAGAAGCGCGAGCTGCTCGACGAGAACGGCTGAGCCGGCTCACTCGTCGTCGTCTGCGGGCTCGTCGTCGAGCTCGTCCTCGGACTCGAGCTCGGCGTAGAAACCGTCCGAGTCGGGCCGCCCGAGTCGGCGAGCCAGGGCCCGCAGGTGGGCGGGGGAGGTGCCGCAGCAGCCGCCCACCAGGCGCAGGTCGAAGCGCCGCGCCAGCTCGGCCACGCCGGCGGCGAAGTCCTCGGGCCCGATGGGGCCGATCCCGGCCGGTTCTTCGGGGCCCGTGGCGCCGGCGTTGGGCCAGCAGCCCAGGGGTCCGTCCCACAGCTCGCGCAGCTGCGCCAGCCCGGCCTCCATCCCGCCCGGTCCGTCGCCGCAATTGAGCGCCAGGAGGTCGACCCCGTGGTCGCGCGCGGCAGCCACGGCCTCGGCCAGGGGCGCCGCACCGGGCAGCAGGGAGAGCAGCAGGGGCTCGTCGCCGATGCGACGGGCCGCCGCCACCGCCGCCGCGATCTGGATCGGGTCCGCGCAGGTCTCGATCAAGAGGCCGTCCACGCGGCCCGAGGTCAGGCGCCGCAGCAGGGCGTCGTAGTCGGCCTCGACCGCGGCCCTCGAGCGCCCGCTCTTGGTGGGCAGGTCCGTGCCTGGTCCGGCGCCGCCCAGCACCCAGCGGGGCCGGTCCTCGTCCGACCAGGCCTCCGCGGCGGCGCGTGCCTCGCGCACGGCGGCGGCGACGATCTCGTTCAGGCGCGCGCCCTGGCCGCACTCGGTCAGGACGCTCGGCAGGGCCATGAAGGTGTTGGTCGTGGCCAGGTCGCAGCCGGCGTCGAACCAACTCTCGTGGACCGCGCGCACCTGCTCCGGGCGGGTCAGGTTGAGGACCTCGACCCCGTCCTCTACCTCCAGGTAGTCGCGCGCGAGGTCGAATCCGGAGGCCAGGAGCTGGGAGCCCATGGCCCCGTCGAGCAGGAGCGGCGGGCCGGCGGCCAGGGCCGCGCGCAAGTCGGAGGC
This sequence comes from Engelhardtia mirabilis, assembly GCF_007748095.1. Lineage (NCBI taxonomy): Bacteria > Pseudomonadati > Planctomycetota > Planctomycetia > Engelhardtia > Engelhardtia mirabilis. Next base: position 5,910,720 of record NZ_CP036287.1, on the reverse strand, counting down.
GGTGGGGAGCTGCACGCGGCCGAGCCTACCGCCCCGAGCTCGCTGCGCGCAGCCCGCTCCCGATCAGGAGCGGGCGGGCCCATCGGTCAGTTGCGGTAGACCTCGTGGCAGGCCGTGCAGCTGTTGGCCACGACCTTGAGGCTGGCGGAGGCTTGCTCGTGGGTCAGTTCGCCGGCGTTCATGGCCCGCAGGTCGTCGCGCAGCTGGGCAGCGGCCTCGGCCGAGGCCGCCATCATCGCGCGGAAGTCGGCGGGCTCGGCGGCGGTCTCATCCAGCTCGGTCGTCCGTTGCAGCAGCACGGCGAGCTGTTCCGCCTCGTTCAGCGCGTTGGCGTCCGGGTGGTGGTCCGGCGCGCGCCAATCGTTCTTCGACAGGGCCTTGAGCAGGTCGTGGGAGCGGGTGATCCGCACCATCGCACCGGCCACGCCGTCCAGCGGGCTGGCGGACGGGAAGTCCCAGTCCATCGCGCGCGTCTGCGACTCGCTGGGCAGGTCCGCCAGGGCCACCGTGCGGTACAGCCCCTCGTAGCTCTCCGAAGTCCCGCACCACTGGCGCATCTCGCCCAGGGCGGTCTCGCGGTCGATTCCGTCGAGCACCAGGCGACCGATCTCGGCCGCGGCGGGACCGCGGTGCTTGCCGTGGAAGCAATGCACGTAGAAGGGGCCTTCCTTCTCGCGGAAGGTCTTCGTGATCTTGGCCAGGTCCTCGTCGGTGATGCCGTTGTAGCGGATCGGGACGTGGACGTAGGTCATGCCGTACTTGGCCGCCAACTCCGCCTCGGGCTCCTTGCCGTCGACCGAGAGGATCGTGCGCACGCCCTTCTCCTGCAGCAGCTGGAAGGCGCCCTCACCCTCCGGCTCGCTGCCGGAGATGATGTTCTCGCTGAGCTCGAAGACGTTGTGGAGGTCCGGGTGCGACTCGGGCTCGGCGGCCGGCAGGGTGGCGCGTCCAGCGACCTCGAAGGCGCTGCCCTCGAGCTGGGGCAGGGGCGCTGCCACGGCTCGGACGACGCGCTCGCTGGCAGGGCTCGAGCCGTCCTCCGCCGAGCCGTCGCGGCTCGGCTGGACCGTGCTGCAGGCAACGACGGCGAGGAGGCTCAGGAGCAGGGGAGAGGTGGTTCTGAGAGTGGCCATCGGGGATTCAATCGGCGGTTATCGGAGACGAGCAATCAGGTAGGGCGAATCCTGTGCCAACCGGCCCCGCCAGCCCTGGCAGTGCTCCGCGACCCACTTCGGGTCACGATCTGGGAACAGGGATGCACCGAGCCATCACGGAGCCTCGCTGCTGGGGTCCCAGCCGTCCAGTCCCAGGTCGGCGGGGCCCAGGTCTTCCAGGCCGGCGCCGCGCTCGGGTTCGGCGGGCAGCTCCTGGCCGTCGGCACCCCGGCGAAGCCCCAGGCGCACCAGCAGCGAGCCCCCGTGGGGCTGGCGCGCGTGGCTGCGGACGCCGTGGAGGCCGCCCTCGACTCCGCTGAGCCAGGCCTCGACTTGACCTCGCAGGACCGGGGCCCCGCGGGCATTGCCCAGGCCGCGACCGGTGATGACCTCGATCGACGCGGAGCCCTGGAGGCGGGCCCGATGGAGCGCCCGCGAGAGCCGCGCCAGGGCCTCGTCCGGCCTGCAGCCATGGAGGTCGACGGATGGGGGCCGGGGGCTGGGCCGGGGGCTGGTAGGGGGCACGGCCACAGCTCCTAGCCGTCGGTGGGGATCCCGGCGGAGTCGATCCGGGCCCCCACTGCGGTGGGGGCGCTGGCCGGGGCCGCTGAGGACGGCGCCCCGGACGGAACCGTCTGCGCCGAGTCCGCTTCCGCGGGCTTCGGCCGGCGCACCGCCATCAGCTCGACATCGAAGACCACGGTCGCCCCCGGCGGCACGATCCCGGGGACGCCCTCCGAGCCGTAGGCCAGCTCGGGCGGCACGGTCAGGCGTCGGCGGGCGAACTGACGCATGCCCACCAGGCCCTGTTCGAGACCCTCGGGCAGGTCGCCGTCGCCCAGGCGCACCTGGACCGGCTCGCCGCGATCCCAGCTCGAGTCGATCTGCACGCCATCGCCCAGTCGGGCCTGGTAATGCAGGGTCAGCTTGTCGCCTGGGCGGGCGAAGAGCAGGTGCTCGTGCCACGGAATCGTCAGGTCCAGGATCACGACCCCCGACGGCAGTTCGAAGGCCTCGTACTGCGGCGGGTGCGGCGAGAGCAGGCGACATCCTGCGAGGAGCGCAAAAGGCGCCAACAGGATCGCGACGATGGGGCGTTTGGGCGTCATGGGACGGGGGCCGCCAGGGTAGCCGCTCCCTCCCCCTCCCCGTAGGATCCGACGCCGCTTCTCCCGCCCCGGCGACGCCCCGAGAGACCCCGGGAGCGCCCCCCCAGACCGCCCCTGCAACTGGCTCCCGTGCCCGCCCAACCGATTCCGGTCCCGACCTCGCGCCTGGTCGCGCTGTTCCTCGTCTCCTGTGGCCTGCTGCTGGTGCAGGTGGCCCTGACGAAGATCTTCTCGATCGTCCTCTGGTACCACTTCGGGTTCCTGGTGATCTCCCTGGCGATGCTGGGCTTCGCCACCTCGGGGGTCTGGCTGTCCCGGCGGCCGGAGCTCTTGGAGCAGGGCAGCTCGCTCCTGGCTCGGCTGTCGTCCTCGGCGGCCCTGGTCATGTGCCTCAGCCTGTGGCTGGTGACCCACACCCAGGTCAACGTCTCCTCACTGATCCAGGACCACAACGAGGGCGCGTTGCTGGCGGTGATCGCCGCCGTGGGCCTGCCCTTCTTCTTCTTGGGCGGGGCGGTCAGCGCGACGCTGACGGTTCACCGCGCCTCCGCCGGCAAGGTCTACAGCGCGAACCTGTTGGGTTCCGGTCTGGGCTGTGCCCTGGCTGTGGTGCTGTTCGACGGCCTGCACCTCTCGGCCACGGACGTGGTGCTGTCGAGTGCGCTCTTGGTGGCGATCGGCGCCGTGGGTTTCTCGCTCACCGCGCCCATGCGCGCGCGGATCGTGCCGGTGCTGGTGACGGTGGGCTTGGTCGCCCTGTTCGCGGTCCAGGGGCGCCACGACTGGCTGCGCCTGGTCGCGCCCGACGACAAGCCCCTGGCGCGCGTGGAGCAGTGGGAGGAAGACCACAACCTGCGCAAGGCGACCCTGCTCAGCGGCGAGGAGGTCTTCTTCTCGGAGTACACGCTCGATCCCGTCGCCATGGCCTTCGACGTGGTCACGCCCTACGGCGAGAAGCGCCGCGTGACCGCGGCCGAGGTCGGCTGGAACCCGGGCGAGGAGATCCCGCTCGAGAACGCGTCGCTGGTGGAGTTCACCAAGTGGACCTCGCTCAGCCGCGTCGACGCGTTCACCTGGCCCTTCCGCCGCGACCCCTGGGGCCTGTGGGGCCTGTCGTCCCAGTACAAGGGGGACTACCCGCGCCAGAAGGGCATCACGATCGACTCCTGGGCCATGACCAACGTCATGGAGTGGGACCGCGCGGCCGGGGACGGGCGCCCGCCCGAGATCCTCGAGTACCTGCCCGCGGGCCTGGTGCACCGCATCAAGCCGGCGGCGGAGATCCTCTGCATCGGCGCCGGTGGCGGCATGGACCTGTTGACGGCGCTGCGCTTCGGCGCGTCGAAGGTGGTCGGGGTCGAGATCAACCCGAGCGTGGTCGAGTCGGTGCGCACCTGCTTCCTGGAGTTCCAGGGCGGGATGTACGACCCGGAGAACCCGACCGCCGGGGTCGAGATCAACATCGCCGAGGGGCGCCACTACCTGGAGCGCGACGAGCGCCTCTACGACGTGGTGCAGCTCTCCGGCGTCGACACGGCCAGCACGACCCAGGCTGGCGCCTTCAGCCTGTCGGAGAACTTCCTCTACACGGCCGAGGCCTTCGCCACCTACCTGGAGCGCACGCGCGACGACGGCTTCGTGACGCTCACGCGCTGGGTGCTGCCCGACGAGGACGGCTTCCCGCGCAACACCCTGCGCCTGTTCACCATGGCCTGGGGCGCCCTCGCGGACGCGGGCATCGCCGATCCCGGCCAGCACATCTACCTGGTCCAGAGCCAGGGCTTCAGCGTCATCATCTTCGGCAAGACGCCGTTCACCGACGCCCAGCTCGCGACCCTCGACGCCGAGTCCGAGCGGCTCGACTTCGGCGCGCTCTACCATCCGCGTCACCCCAGCGAGTACGTCAACCCGTACACCAAGGGTGTGGTCACGAACTGGTACGACGAGTTCGCCGCGGCGCCGGACAAGCAGGCCTTCTTCGACGACTACCGCTACGACGTGGTGCCGCCGACCGACGACCGGCCCTTCTTCTTCGAGACCTCGCGCTTCGAGCAGCTCCTGGAGAAGTCGAGCTTCTTCAACCCGCTCGGCGGGGTGACGGCCCACGGCATCCTGGTGGTGCTGTTTGGCCTGGTGCTGCTGGCGGGGTGGTTCTTCGTGCTGATGCCCCTGCGGCGCCTGGGCGGGATCTCCGAGGAGGCCGTGGCCGGCGTGCGCCGCCTGCCGCTGATGCTCTACTTCGCGTCCCTGGGCCTGGGCTTCATCCTGGTCGAGGTGGTCTTGAGCCAGGAGTTCATCCTGTTCCTAGGCAACCCGCTCTACAGCCTGGCGGTAGTGCTGTTCAGCGTGCTCGTGTTCTCCGGTATCGGCGCAGCGCTGTCCTCGCGGGTCAAACACCCGGAGCTGGCCTTGATCGCGGTGATCGCCCTGGCGGCGGTCTACCCGCTGATCCTGGACGACGTCTTCGACCGCGCCCTGATGCTGCCGACACCCGGCCGCATCGCCGTGTCGGTCGCCCTGCTAGCGCCCCTCTCGGTGGCCATGGGCATGCCCTTCCCCCTGGGTCTGGGGCGCATCGCCCGCGGGGACGCGCGCCTGACCGCCTGGGCTTGGGGCATCAACGGCTACATGTCGGTGGTGGGCAGCGTGCTGACCATCGGCCTGGGCATCGCCTTCGGCTTCCAGATGGTCGTTTGGATCGGAGCCGGGGTCTACGGCGTGGCGCTGCTGTCGGCGCCGCTCCTGGCGGCGCGCCACGGCGGGGGCGACGGAGAAGTCGAACCTGAACCCGAAGCGGTGGTCGACCGGAGCCTGCTCGCCGAATCCGCCGAGCCGTCGGCGTCCTAACGCGCCGAACCGCGCTCCGAGACGATTCCCGGAGCGCGGCTCGGCAGATGGCCGTTGCGTCAGATCAGCCTTTGAAGCGGGTCTTGACGCTGTCGATCATCGCCTTGGTGATCACGCCCTGGTCGGGCTCGTCGTAGGCCGGCGCCAGCTCGAGGTCGGCCGTCGTGCGCTTGGTCCACAGCACCGAGTTGGCCTCGTCTTCGTCCGACTCCATGCGTTGGGTCAGGGTCAGGTTCGCCATGGGCATCAGGTAGCGGTCGGCTCCGACACCGGCGACGCCGCCGCGGGAGATGACGAAGTAGGCGACCTTGCGCTCGTCCAGGTCGATGATGGTGTCACTCACGCCACCGAACTCCTGGCCGATCGCGTCGTAGAGCTCGAGTTCGTCGAGCTCTCCGCCGACGAAGAACCCGCCCTGGTAGGGCTGGTAGAAGTAGTCGCCGAGCTGCTGGGGCTGCGAAGCCTTGCTCGAACTCGCCTCGACTGCGTGGGCCTTGCGGTCGCGCTTCTTGGCTTCGCTGAGGTCGAACGACTCAGCGTTCTCGAGGTCCTTCCTCGTCATCGAGAGGCTGAAACACGCATCCTCTTGATCCCAGGTCAGCTCGCCGAAGTCGATCGCGACCGTCTTCTCACCGATGCCGAGGAAGCCACCGGCGCCGATCAGGGCGCGGGTGATCTGACCCGTGCGAGGGTCGAGCATCAGGTCGTTGACGGTGCACTCCGGGCGATCGGCGGTCTCGCCATCCTTGGCGGCTTTGCGGATCGCTTCGGGGTTGGCGTGCAGCTTGACCGTCGCGCCCTTGATCTGCTCGAGCTTCACGAAGCGCTGCGCGATCTTGTCCTGTTCGGTGCGCTCGGTCTGCTGGTCGGAGCGTGCACCGGCTTCGCGCACCTGAACAGGCGCGGCGAACGCCGTGGGGATGTTCGGGGTGAGGATGAGGGCGCCCGCCAGGATGGCGGCGCTGGTGAGAGAGGTATTCACGGGGTTGTCTCCTGTGTTCTTGTCGAGTCGGTAGCTAGGTGCGTCGCCGCGACAGCGCGTCGACTTCACCTGCGATCAGTGACCGTCATCAATCGGCGTGCCGGGGATCGATGGGTGGCCGGGGGATGTGGGCAAGTCCCGCGCGCGGCGCGCCACACCCCATTGGGATGGCCGCGGAGGCCGTCGGCCAACGAACCTCGAACAGGGCCAGTCGGGGATTGGCTCGCGGGCGTACGTGCCGCGGATGGCCGCGGGGCTCGTTCCGCTGCCGATTGGACAACCTACAACCACCGGCCAGGGCGCTCGGGCGTGGGACGCCTCGGCGGCAAATTGGATCAGCCCCGCGACGATCCGAGCGGATCGTCACGGGGCTGCTGCACCGGCCAGCGAGGGTGCAGGCGCAGTGCGAATCAGTGGACCGATGGCCCGGGGGCCCCGTCACCTCAGGTCACAGGCGATCAACGCAGTCCGTGCCGCTTCTCCCAGGAGCTCAGCTCCTTCTCCGCCTCCTCGCGCTGCCTGCCGTAGCGCTGTTGGATGGCACCCACGAGTTGGTCGCGTCGACCCTCGATCTTGTCGAGGTCGTCGTTGGTGAGGTCACCCCACTGTTCCTTGGCCTTGCCCTTGTACTCGTTCCACTTGCCTTTGAGCCACGGTTGGTTCGCCATTGGATCTGTCCTTCGTTCTCGATTGGTTCAGGGTCGCTGCCGGTCGGCCTCGCGTTCGTTGGATGCGGATTGGCTCGGCAGCGCTGGTCCGGCGAAGTGCAACGCGCGTGCCACGAGGGTCAGGGCGGCACCGACCCAACCGGCGCGGGGACCGCGGCGACATCGGCTTGTCACAAGGGGCGCGTCTGCCACGCGTCGGATGGGCGCTTCTACAAAGGCGTAGCGGATCCCTTCCCACGGGATGGGGACATCGGCTCGAAGTGGGCCCAGGGACGATTCACAGCCGCGGCACCGCAGTTGCATGACGCCGTCTCCGCCGCTCGCTGTGAGTGGCCGAGACCCAGAGCGAGCCCTCGCTCGAACCCGCCCGAGTACAGCGATACCCCATGAGTTCACGAGCCAAGACCTTCGGATCGGTCACCGATCAAGGCAGCCACGCCTCCTCTCCCCAAAGCGGCGCTGCGACCGCCCACAGCGAGACCGATCGCACTAGCGAGAAGGGCCGCAGCTTCGAGGACGACCCCACCAAGGACCATCAGACCGAAGACCATCACCGCAGCCGGAGCGAGGCCGCAGAGCGGCTCTTGCACCAGGCCGAGCGCGTGCTGGCCGAGATCAAGGCGCTCGGCACCGTCGCCGGCGAGTCCGCGGGTGATGCGGTCCACTCGGCCAAGCAGGCAGGCGCCGATGCGGTCCAGCACGGCAAGGAGAACGCCGTCGAAGCGCGTGACCAGGTCGCCGACTACGTGGGGCGCGAGCCGCTCAAGGCCCTTCTGATGGCTGCTGGAGTCGGCGTCGTCCTGGGGATGTGGAGTCGGCGGTGATCCACCGGTCGGAACCCGAGACAGGCGAACAGGAACGCGGCACGTCGCAAACCCGGGTGACCCCCAAGGCCCTGGGAGCGGAGTTCTCGGCTGCGCAGCGCGAGGCGCGACGGCTGTTGGAGCTCGAGCTCGCGCGGGTCCGGCTGGTGGGCCACGAGGGCGTGGAAGCCCTCGTCACCGCCGGCGCGTGGGCGACCGCGGTGCTGGTGCTGGCCGTCGTCGGGGTCGGGTCGGTCGCCTTCGGGGCGATCGAGCTCTTCTCGTCGGCTTGGGGGCCCTGGCAGGGCAAGCTCGTCGGGGGATTGCTCTGCTGCGGAGCGGCCCTGGTCGGTCTGGCCGTGTGGCGAGCCCGCCGCGACGCGCGCTTCGTCGCCAAGTTGGGGCGTTCGAAACCGGGCGGCGACGACGAAACCCCTGGTGACGTCGCTTCCGACGCAACGCCCGCAGCGGCGCACTAGCCATGGGTTCCATCACCTTCTGGCGGGGCGAGAGCCCACGCGGTGTGCTCGCCTCCCAGCGCGCCCAGGCCCACGCGGAGGCGCTCGAACACGCGCGCTCCGTGCGTCGCCGTGGTGAGCTGGCGCTCGCTTCGCACCCGTGGACCACGGTCGGCCTGGGCCTGGCCGGCGGCCTTCTGATCGGCCGCAGCTCGGGCTCGTCCGAGTCGGGGAACGAAGGCTGTGAGGCCTCGACGGCGCCGTCCACCGGAGCGGGCTTGTTGAACGGCGCGGCGCGCATCGCGGCCATCGCCCGCCTGCTTTCGATCGGTACTTGAGGCGCGACGTGGCGCCGCCCCCCCAGAGCTTCTCGGCCGAAGACCGCGCCGCATCCATCGCGCCCCTCTCCAGGTCCGCGGCGGTGGAATGGTCCGTGATCCTCCTGGCCCTGATCGCGGTCAGCGGGGCGCTCTACTTCGCCCAGCCCTTCTTCGTGCCGATCGTCGTGGCGGGTCTCAGCCAGCTGGCCCTGGCGCCGATCATTCGCGCTGGGCGCCGGATCGGCCTGCCGAGCCCAGTCACGGCTGGGATCCTGGTTCTGGCAGTGCTCGTCGCAGGCGGCCTGCTCGTCTACTACCTCGCTGAGCCGACCCAGACCTGGGTCGAGGAGCTGCCGCGGCAGTTGCGTTCGGTCCGCTATCGCCTGCGCGAGACGCTCGAGAGCGTGGAGCGTGTCACCGAGGCGGCCCGCACCCTCGATCGCAGCACCGACCTCTCAGGAAACGGGACGACCCTCGAGGTCAAGCCGATCGCGGCCGGATCGCCTCTCCTGAGCGGCTCGACGACCGTCGCGGCCCAGGGCCTCGTCACCGCGTTCCTGTTGTTCGCGATGTTGGCCGGCAACGGCGGTTTCCTGCGGAGCCTGGTCAAGATCCTCCCGCGCTTCAGTGACAAGCGGTTGGCGGTGACGGTCGTGCGTCGCATCGGCCTCGACATCTCGCGCTACCTGTTCACGATCACGGCCATCAACATCGGGCTGGGCGTGGCGATCGCCCTCGCCCTGTGGTCGATCGGTATGCCCAATCCGGCCCTGTGGGGCCTGATGGCGACCCTTCTGAACTTCATCCCCTACGCGGGCGCAGTGGTCGGGGTGGGGATCGTCGGTCTCGCGGCGGTCGCGGCCTTCCCCGTCCTTGCGGATGCCCTCCTCGCCATGGGCCTGTATGCCGCCCTGACGGGCCTCGAGGGCGGCGTGGTGACGCCTGTCCTGGTGGGGCGGAGTCTGTGCCTGCGACCGGCGGTGGTCCTCGTCTGGCTCCTGTTCTGGAGCTTCATCTGGGGCGTGGTAGGGGCTCTGATCGCGATCCCCATGCTCGTCGTGCTCAAGATCCTCTGCGACCACGTACCCGGACTCGGCGGTCTGGGCGCGTTCCTGGGCGAGGCCGCGAGCACTGAGTCGGGTCCCGACGAATCGACTGCCGGGGCGCCAGGAGGACTCGACGCGGGCGTGGCTTCGGCGAACTGAGCTCGAATCCTCGGGGACGCCTACCGCTCGCCGTCGGTCGTCCGCGGTTGCAATCCTTGCAAGAGCGGTCGATGGCTCCTGCAAGACCTACAAGAAGGACCGCGCATCCCCTGGTTGCGGTGGATCGAGATCGGACGCGAACCCAGGCCTCGTGCGGTGCGATTGTCGCGCGCGCCCAGCCACAGCTGTCAGCGCAGTGATCCAGCTGGCGCAGCCACTTCTAGAGGGCCTGCCTGGCTCCTCGGCACGCTTCCTGCAATGGGATCTTCGCCCAGTCCCTGCGCGGCGCGGTGGGCACGAGCTCGAGAGCTCGACGATCGCAACCTGCGCCCCAGGTCACGTCAACCGTTCGCGCGCAACTAACCCCGACGCCGCTCCGGCAAAGGAAGCCCCCATGCTCAACTGGTCCATCACCTTCTTCGTCGTCGCGATCATCGCGGCCATCTTCGGCTTCGGCGGCATCGCCGCCAGTGCAGCCGGTATCGCGAAGATCCTCTTCGTGGTCTTCCTGGTGCTCTTCGTGGTCAGTCTGGTTCTCGGTCGGAGATCCGTCCAAGCCTGACTCCGCGTGCTCGCGCGGGGCGCCGGCGCACCGTTCCAGTTCGCTTTCCAACGCGGACACACCTCAACCATCAATCCACCTCGAACATGAAGACCCTTCCGAAGACCCTGGCCCTCTTGGCCGTTCTCGCCCTGCCCATCGGCCTACCCAGCTGTGGGGACGAGGACCCGATCGACGCCGCCGAAGGCGCCTTCGATGATGCGGGCGACGCCCTCCACGACGCCGGCGACGCGGCTGGCGACGCGATCGAGAAGGCCGCCGACAAGGTCGACGACGCCGTAGACGGATGATCGCGACGCCCTACGTGGGGCAACACCGACGTAGAGTGGCGCCTGTAGAGTTGTCCGCGCCCCGGTCCGAGGGGGTGGCCCGAGTGGCCCCCCCCGCGGCCCGTTCCACCGCCAACCGAGCCCAAGCCCCGTGTACGACTGCCTGCTCCTGGACGACGACCGGCGGACCCGCGAGGTTCTCGCGCGGCTCGTGGATGGCGACGACTTCAAGGCGCGGCTCGCGCCCGACATCGCGACGGCCCGCCGACTTGCCGGCGAGCGCTTTCCTGACTGCGCGATCCTGGACCTCGACCTTCCCGATGGGAACGGCCTGGACTTCTTCAAGGAACTGCGCGAGCAAGGTGAGGTCGAGGTCTTGATCCTGACCGGGCAGGGCACGATCGACACGGCCGTGACGGCCCTGAAGTCGGGGGCGATCGACTTTCTGACCAAGCCCGTCGAGCCGATCAGGTTGGAGTCCGCCATGCTCGCGATTCGGCGCACCCTTTCACTCAAGGCCGAGGTCAACAACCTGCGGGCAGTGCTGCGCCAGGAGGGACGCTTCGCCGGCATGGTGGGTACCTCGAGCTCGATGCAAGGCGTCTTCTCGATGATCGAGAAGGCGGCGCCCAGCGAATCCAGTGTGCTGATCCTGGGGGAGACGGGTACCGGCAAGGAACTCGTCGCGCGCGCCCTGCACCGCTTCAGCCGCCGCGCGGACAAGCCGTTCGTCGCCTTCAACTGTGGGGCGATCCAGTCGTCGCTGCTCGAGTCGGAGCTGTTCGGCCACGAAGCCGGCTCTTTCACCGGCGCGGGCAAGCGCAGGCTCGGCTACTTCGAGCAGGCCAAGGGCGGGACGGTCTTCCTCGACGAGATCTTCGAGATGCCCTTGGAGCAGCAGGTCAATCTGCTGCGAGTGCTCGAGAATCGGCAGATCACGAGAGTTGGCGGCGAGTCTCCGATCGATGTGGATGTGCGCGTCGTCGCGGCGTCGAACAAGAGCGCCACTGCGGCGCTCGAGGACAGATCGGTGCGCGAGGATCTGCTCTACCGCCTGATGGTCTTCCCGATCCACGTCCCGCCACTGCGCGAGCGCCGCGAGGACGTGAGATGCCTGGCGCAGTTCTTCCTCGACAGCCTGGTGCGCTTGGCCGGCATTCCGAAGCGCTTCTCCGCCGATGCCCTCGCGAAGCTCGAGGGCCACGACTGGCCTGGCAACGTGCGAGAGCTACGCAACATCGTCGAGCGCGCCTGCATCTTGAGCGATGACGTGATCGACGCCGGGTGCATCGTCTTCGACGACCACGCGTTGTTTCGCAGCCGCGGCGTGTCTCAGGCGTCCATTCGCCCCTCGATCGGGGGCGCGGTGACGGTCGAGCCGGGCATGTCGATCGCCGAGGCCGAGCGACTGTTGATCCTGACCACCCTGGACTGCTTGAGCGGCAACAAGCCCAAGGCCGCCGAACTCCTGGGGATCAGCCTCAAGACCCTCTACAACCGCTTGAACGTCTACAGCGCCTCCGCCGGAGCGTAGGTCGCCGAGGGCGCGGCTGCGGCTGCAGCTGCGGCTGCGGCTGCGGCAGCGCGCCGCGCGCGATCGAGTGCGGTCAGATCAGGTCTCGGGCAAGCCGGCCTTGGGCAGACGGAACCAGACAACGCACCCGCCCTGAGCACCTGACCTGATCCCGATCGTGCCGCCGTGATGCTCGACGATCATGCGGCACAGCGCCAAGCCGATTCCGCTGCCGTCGATCGGCTCGCCCCTCGCGTCGGTCGTCCGGCCCGCGCGGCAGAACATGTCGAAGGCACTGGATCGGTACTCGCTAGCGATCCCCTCGCCGTCGTCCTCGACCTCGAATTCGAAGTGCTCCTGCAACTCGCGGCAGCGGATCTCGATGGCGGGCTCCTCGGCCTTACCGTGCTTCAGCGCGTTTCCGATCAGGTTCAGGAAGAGCTGCCGCAACAGCGACTCGTGGGCTCGAATCGCCGGCATCTTCTCGGCCGCGATCGAAGCACCGCGCTCGCGGATCTCTGCGTTCAGCCTGGAGAGTACGTCGACCAATACCTCGCCGACCGAGCTCTCCTCCTGTGGTGTGCGAACCGCGCTGAAACGCGCGAACGACAGCATGTCGTTGACCAGGCGCGACATGTCGCGCACGGCCGACTCGATGTCGCCGATGGAATCCAGGGCTGTCTGGGACGGGTCCGTCAGCTCGCGCCGCAGGACCGCACAGTTCAACAACATCGGATTCAGAGGCTGCTTCAGCTCGTGGGCGACCAACTGAGAGAAGTGGCGCAGCGACTCGTTGGCCTGTTGCAGTTCCTTGGCGTACAGCAGCAACTGTCGCGAGTGTCGCTTGCGCTCGACGGCATAGCGCAGAGCCCTGAGGGTCGTCCGGCCGTCGGCGTCGCCCTTGACGATGAAGTCGTCGGCGCCCTCCCCTACGGCTTCGGCTCCGACGTTGTCGTTGTTCTCCGAGGTCAACACGACCACGGGCATCCTTGGAGCAGCGGCCACGAACCTGGCCACCGTCTTCCTGCGATCGGTGTCGGGCAGGCCCAGGTCGAGCAGGACGGCGTCAGGCGGGCGCGTTTCGATCGCTTCCAGTCCCTCGATCAAGTTGCGCGCCCGCTCCACCCTCAGGTAGGGCGCACCCAAGCGGATGAGCTGGCGCGAGATCAACTCCGCGTGGGCATCCTCGTCCTCGATCAGCAGTACGAAGCGCAGCATGTGGTGTCAACTCCGCCGTGTGGGGGCGCCGGACTGGGGGGGCGTGCCGGACGGGCCCGATTGACCGGATGGGGACGAGTAGCAGTCCCACTTGCTCCAGTAGCGCTGGACGTCGTCGAGCATCTCGTACAGCACGCGGTACTCGGGCGACTTGATCAGGTAGCTGTTGGCGTGCAGGGAGTAGGCCGTCGTGCGATCGGTGTCGGAGTCGGACGTCGTCAGCACGACCACCGGGATGCACTTCAGGTCAGTGGTGCGCTTGACCGTGGCCAGCACCTCGTGGCCGCCGACGCGGGGCAGGTTCAGGTCGAGCAGGATGAGGTCCGGAAGGTGCATGGTCTTCCCTTCGAGGCAGCGCGACAAGTGATCGAGCGCTTGTTGGCCGTCGGTGGCGCAATCCACCTGGTGGTCCCGGGTGCCTCGCTGTAGGCAGCGCTGGATCAGGGAGGCGTGATCCGGGTTGTCCTCGACGAGCAGGATTCTCATGGGGAACCTCGAGGCGGCCGTGATGATTCGCAGGCGCGAACGCTCCCGAGAGTGCGGATCGCTCCGGTCCCGGCGACATCCCATCCTCCCCTGGCCGATTGAAGATTATTCACACCCGTGCTCCCGTTCCGGGCCGCGGTCGGATCGGGCACAGGGCCCTTCGTGCTCCGGCGCGAGCACTGGCCGGCGCGAGCACTGGCCGGCGTCGCTGCCCGCCGCGTTCTCGTCGGTTGCGAGGTCTGTGTCCATGTGTACCAACCTCGCAAGAGCTGTGCCGTCGGGATCGCGGGGTCCACGGGCCCAGCTGGACCGCATTGACAGCCTCCCGGTGCTCGTCGATCATCCGGCGCGAATGGCAGGTGATCCGTCGCGGGTGCCTGAGGGCGTCGAAGGCCAATCGGGCGACGGTGCCGAGGGACTCGGACCCGCTCGATCGGGTGGGCCCCTATCTGGGTTGAAGACGGTCTGCGTGGGCGCCGAGGCCCTTCAGGACCTCCGTGCCCGATGGGTTCTGCTCCACCGACAAGGCTTCGAGCCGAGCCGTTCGATTTACGGTGACGCTGGAGAGCCAGGATTCCTCGAAGATACTTCGGTCGAGAACGCCGTCCATTCGGTCGGTGCCCGAACCCGAGTCGGTCCGCGGAGTCGAGGAACCCGAGAATATGGACGGTAAGACCCAGAGCCGTCGAGCCAGGGACCACCGGGAGCCCCGAGAGGTCGGCGGGGGCGAGCAAACCTACGGGCTCACCTCGATCCAGGACCACGGTGCGCTGCTCGCCGTCACCGGCGAGGACCTGAGGGTGGTCCACGAGTCGGCCAATGCCGCGAGCTTCCTGGGCGTCGACGCACCTTCGCTGCTCGGCGTCAAGTTCGCGGACCTGCTCGAGGGTCCGTCGGGAGCCGAGCTGGCGGAGGCCGTCGCCGCCGGCGGCGAGGAGCTCTACAACCCCCTGATCCTGAGGCTGGCGACTCCCCCTGGCCGCGCCGTGAGCTGCGTCGTCCATCGGTCGGAGACGGTGGTGGTGCTCGAGTTCGAGGCGCTGGATCCCGATTCGTTGCAGTCGATCGTCAGCGGCGCGGTGGCGCCCCTGTTCGAGCTCGTCAACGGCTTGCTGCGTGAGTCGGAGGGCTGTGGGACCTTGAGCCAGCTCGCCGACCTCGTCGCGCGCCGCGCCCGGCACTTCACCGGCTTCGACCGAGTGCTGGTCTATGCCTTCCATGACGACGGACATGGGGAGGTGGTCGGCGAGTCGTCGACGGAAGGGATGGAGCCCTTCCTGGGCCTGCACTACCCGGCCACGGACATCTCCCGAAGGGCGCGCGAGCTGTACCGCTACGACCGCGTACACCTGATCGCCGACGTCGACGCACCCGGCGTGTCCCTGGCGACCTTTGCCGACTGGCCGGGCGGGGCGCTGGACCTGACCCGCTCGGTGCTGCGCTGCCACTCGCCGAACCACCTGCAGTACCTGAGCACGATGGGCGTGCAGGCGAGCATGAGCGTGTCCCTGATCCACGACGATGAGTTGTGGGGACTGATCCTGTTCCACCATCGAGCGGTGCGCTTCCTGCCCTACGCCGCGCGCGCCGCCTGCGAGCTACTGGGGTCCGTGGTCGCGCCGCAGATGGCGCAGCACGAGCGTGAGTTCGAGCGGCTCCAGCAACAAGAGCGCCGCGAAGCCGTGGACGGCGCGCTCGGGCACCTGGTGCGCTCGAACTTCGCCGAGGACATCATCGACGAAGTGATGGTCGTCCTGTGCCAGGCCTTCCAGGCCGCAGGCGTCTGCCTGAGACGTGGCGAGGTCGAGCACCGCTTCGGCAACGTGCCACGGGCCGAGGTCCGCCGGGAGCTCGTCTACGCGGTCTACGACCAGGGCGTCGACCGCAGCTTCGTCGCCGAGGATCTGAGGGAGTTCGTGCGGGAGCGGCAGCTCGAATGGGGTGAGGGAGGCGCCGCCGGTCTCGCCAGTGCCCTCGTGATCGCCGCCTTCGAGGACATGTCGATCGCGTTCTTCCGGGAACCGAGGGTCGAGACCATCCGTTGGGCGAGGGATCCATCCGTGGTTGCGGGTAGCGCCACGCAGGTCCATCAGCCCGGGGGGCAAGGATCCCCCACGGAGAAGCGAAGCGGGCAGGCCCTGGCCTGGAGTGCGAACGACCTGGTTCTGGGCGCCCACCTCCGGACGACGCTGCTCTCGACGATGCTGCTCGAACTGGAGGCGATCGAGGACCGGCTGGTCGTGCGCATGGAGTCGGTCACCCGCGGGGCCCTCAAGCACGGCCGGTTGCACGCCCTGGTCGAGATCGGTGAGATCGGGTTCTGGGAGTTCGACATCGCCAAACGCGAAGTCACCGACCAGCACTGGTCACGGATGCTCGGCTTCGAGCCTGGTGACATCGAGCCATCCATGGAGGGCTTCCGCGCGGTCTGCCACCCGGACGACGTGGACCGTGTGATCGAGACCTTCGACGACTTCTTGGAGTCGGAAGAGCTCTGCTACCGGGACCGCTTCCGCATGGTCCGCAAGGACGGCGGGATCGTCCGGGTCGAATCGCGCGGCCAGGTCATGCATCGCGATGCGGAGGGACATCCCCTGCGGATCCTGGGGATGCAGTACCCCCTCGATAGCGACGCAGGGAGCGAAGAGGTGCGTCACCGCAGCCGAGAGCTCGAGTCGATCATCCATGCCATCTCGCACGATCTGAAGTCGCCCCTGGTGACCTGTCGGGGCTTCGTGGGCCTGGCGCGCGAGGGCCTCGACGCGGGCGACATCGAGGGAGCCAAGGTCGATCTGTCGCGGGTCGACAAGGCCGCCGAGCGGATGGGCCGGATCATCGACGACCTGCTCGTCATGAGCCGCATCGGGCGGGTCGGGTTCGTGAAGGAGCCCCTGGACCTGGCCGAGCTCTTCCGCGAGGCGGCCGAGGTCCTGGCGCCGCGGGCCAAAGCTCGCGGTGCCACGATCGAGTTCGACACCAGCGCGCCGCTGGTTCTCGGCGATCGACCCTCCATCTCGAGGGCCCTCGAGAACCTGGTCGCCAACGCGCTCCAGTACGGGTGTGTCGAGCCCGGGGGGAAGGTCGAGATCGGCGTGGAGCGCGGGACCTCGGAGCTGCGGATATTCGTGCGCGATGACGGCCCCGGAATCGACGCGCGCTTCCACAAGCGCATCTTCAAGCTCTTCGCCCGGTTGGAGGGCGACGAGTCGGGCACTGGCGTCGGGCTGGCGTCGGTCGAGAGGGTCGCCCAGGTCCACGGCGGCCGCGCCTGGGTGGAGTCGTCGCCCGGCGAGGGCGCCACCTTCTGGATCTCCCTGCCAGCGCGGGAGAGCCTCGCAAGGATTCGGGAGGGAGAGTCCAAGTGAAGGCGAATCGACCGGTGCACTTCCTCCTGGTCGAGGACGAGGATGCCCACGCCGAGCTGCTCGTGCGGGGTATGGAGCGCGAACGCATCCACAACCTCGTGACCCGCGTGCGCGATGGCGAGGCTGCCCTCGAGGCCCTGCGTGATGCCGCGGCCAAGGGCAGCGCGGCCCTGCCTGACGTGGTGCTGCTCGACATCCACCTGCCCAAGGTCGACGGACTCGAGGTCCTGCGGGTGATCCGCGAGTCCGAGGAGCTGAGTCACCTCCCAGTGGTGATGCTGACAGCCTCGAACTCGGCGCAGGATCGCGAGCGGGCGCTGGAGCTGAACGTGAGCAGCTACCTGCAGAAGCCGCTCGAGTTCGATTGCTTTCGCCAGATGGTCCGCGACCTGAGCCTGTACTGGACGGTTTGGAATCGGCCACCGGCCGATTGATCGGGCCGGGCCCCCCGAGATGCACGGCCGGGTCAGTGCCCGAGTCAGAACGTCCCGATCGTCAGATCGAGGGCGTTGGTCGCCTGGATATCGACCGGATCGATCGAGGCCGCCTGGCTGCAGACCTCGACGCCCACCAGGGAGCAGTCGAAGGGCACGCCGATGTTGAACGGCGCGCCGGCCGGGCCGCCGACCAGGAAGATCGGGCTGAAGATGTCGATCAGGATCGTGCCGAAGGGCGAGGGCAGATCGGGGAAACCGGTGGGCGGAGCGATGCCGAGGAAGTCCGCCATGGCGGTCGGCATGAACGTCGTGTGGTCGACGAAGGGGTCCCAGGTCTGCCCGATCACCGGGCCGCTGGTCAGGCCCGGCTTGAAGGCGTCGGGGTTGGGCGGCGTGCCCAGGCGGGGAACCTCGAGCGCGGCAACGGGGGTGGCGGTGATCGCCACCGGACCTGAGACCACCCCGGTCAGGGCCGGGCCGGGAACCACGCCGATGACCGCCGTCTCGCCGAAGGCTCCCGCGGTCGGCGTGATGCCGACGCTGCCGTCCGCGATGACCTCGAAGACGAAAGTGGCGACCAGCGGATCGGGCGGCAGGGCCAGGGGATTGGCCGGGTTGATCAGGGCCGTGAACAGGGCCTGACCGTCGAGCAGGTCGTCGTTGATCCCGTCGGGGTCGTTGAGGAAGGCCGCGACGAGCCAATCCTCGCCGCTGGGCAGGGCCTGGATCAGGGTCAGCTCGGCGGGGTTCCAGGACAGGATCACGTCCACCGCCGCCACGCTCGCGGCGGTGGTGGAGCTGAGCGTCAGCTCGACCTCGGCCAGGCAACCGGGGGGCACTGCCGGGGTCGTGGTCGTCAGGATCATGTCCACGTCGGGTGCGAGCAGGCAAAGGGCGGCTGTCAGGCTCGTGAGCATGGCTGGTGTGGACCTCGGGAACTCAGAAGGTGCCGAGGGTGATGTCGAGGGCGTTGGTCAAGAGCACGGTCCCGCCAAGGTCGGCCGAGACCCCCTGGGTGCAGAGGCTCGCGCCGACCAGCACGCACTGGTTCGGGATCGGGATGAAGAAGGGCTGGCCAGGCGCGGTCACGAAGGGGTCGATGATCGCCGGCGGCGCACAGAGCAGCGTGCCCAGGGCTCCGATCGGGAGGTCGAGGGGCGCCAGGGACACGACCAGGAAGTCGAGGGTCGCGCTCGGCAGGAACGAGCCATGGAGGATCACCGGGTCCCAGACCTGCCCGAGCACCGGGCCACTGGTGACGCCGGGTTGCAGCGCGTCGGGGCCCGGCGGCGTGCCGAAGCGCTTGGTTTCGAGGGCCGCCACCGGTGCGGTCGCGGTGACCTGGGCGGCCGGGCCGATCGCGCCGGTCAGGTCCTGGCCCGGCACCGTGCCGACGACTTGCGTCTCACCGGAGCTGCCGAGGTTGGCCAGCATCGCCACCTGGCCGGAGCCGAGCACCTGGAAGCTGAAGGTCGCGACGGACAGGTCCGGCGGCAACGTCGGCGGGGAAAAGGGCGAGGCCAGGGCCGTGTAGATGGCGTCCCCGTCCGTGAGGTCGTCATTGATCCCGTCGGGGTCGTTTAGGAAGCCCGTGGCGAGCCAGCCCTGGGGACTCGGCGTGGCCTGCAGCAACAGCAGCTCAACGGGGTCCCAGGACAGAACCACGTCGACCGCCGCCACAGCCGCGGGGCTCGCGGCGGAGAGCACCAACTCGATGTCCACGACGCTGCCGATCGTCGCGCACTGGGTCGCGGGGCTCAGGGAGAGGTCGACCGTCGGCGAGCCACCGGGGAGGGTCAGCAGGGAGGCAGCAAGGGGAGCGAGGAACATGGGAGCTTGCGTGGAGCGGGGGAGAGGTGCGCTGGAGCGGAGCCCCGCCAGGGGGCCCCGCCCATCGGATGGCAGGGCGGGACACGCCGGTCCCCTCGCAGCCGTGCGAGGGGGCCGACGTCCGCCCGAGGCGGCGGCTACTGACGCATGGCGCGCGACAGTTCGCCGGACAGACCGTGCCGAAGCTCGAACAGCTCCACGTCGCGCCAGTCCACGCGGCGGTCGCCGTTCAGGTCCGCCGTGGCGGTCAGGCGATCGCCGACGGGCAGCGACCGCGGCTGCGAGCGCCGCTCGTCGGTGCTACCGGTCAGAGACATGGTGCACAGGCACTCCGAGGTGCTCAGCCAGCCGTCGACCAGGAAGGCGTAGTCCTCGGAACCCACGGCGCCGTCGTTGCTGAAGTCCGCGTCCCGCACCCCGCTCCAGGCACAGCCGCCGGCCGTGGCCGTGTCGCCGAACTGGTTGAGGAACAGGGTCACGTCGTTGATGTCGATGTCCCCGTCGTTGTCGGTGTCGCCACCGTCGAGGACCAGGGGCAGCGTCGCGACGTACTTGGAACCGCTGATCATCAGCGGCGAGCTGGCCCACTTGGTGTGCTGCTCGTCCTTGGCACAGAGCGAGGTCCAGACGCCACAGGGGATCTCGATCGTGGCCACGGCCACTGCCGGGAAGTTCCCGGTGAAGCTCAGCACCTCGCTCGTCGACGCGCTGCAGGAGTCCGCGTTGAAGTAGATGCAGCGGCTGGTGGCCTCCGAGCCCGACAGTTCGACGATCACGTCCACGGCATTCGTTGCCGTGACCGTGACTGTGAAGTTGGAGCTCGAGACGTTGCCGCAGGCATCGGTGGCCGTGCAGGTCACCACCGTCGTCCCGACCGGGAAGGTCGAGCCGCTGGCGGGCGAGCAGGACACGGTCGGGGCTGGGTCGCAGTTGTCGGTCGCCGTCGGCGCGGTGAAGAAGACCACCGCCTCGGTGCAGCTCCCGGCGTCCGCCGGCTGGGTGATGTTGGGGCTCGCCGCAAGCACGGGCGCCGTGTCGTCCGCCAGGACGTCCGACGAGTCGAGCAGCGCGGTGCCCACGGGGCTGCCGAGGTAGCTCAGCTCGTTGGGGAAGGCCTGGGTCGCGTCGAAGTCGACCGAGACGGTCTCGCATTCACCCACGGTGAAGACCAGGGTCGCCAGCTTGCCGTCGCCCGACGCCGCCGGCACGAAGAAGGCGTTGCCGTCCAGACGCAACTCGCCCGGGGCGACCTCCGCCGTGGCGATGGGCTGGATGTTGGTGTCGAAGGGCGCCGAGGTGTAGCTGCTCAGGGCCCCCTCGTAGGTCATCGCCATGTCGTCGAAGGCGAGGAAGGCCTGGTAGCCGGACAGGTCCAGGTCGTCGGGGTTGCGCAGCCACAGCTCGAACTCGACCTGCAGACCGGCCGTGCCAGGGAAGGCGTCCGCCTGGCACGGGTTCGCCTCCAGGGTCAGGCTCGAGCCGTCCACCGCAATCACCGTGATCGCCGTGCGGGCGACCTCGTTGCCGCCGTCGAAGGCCGCCAGGTAGAAGTCGTAGAAGCCCGGCACCGTCGGGTCGAAGACGTCGAAGGGGACCTCGTCGAAGAAGTCCATGCGCCAGGACTGCTGGGCGACGTTGTTCGCGCCGAGCAGGGCCGTGTAGGCCGGACCGTCGCCGGCGCTCGTGCCACCGCCGTTGCCAGTGGTGTTGTCACCGATGGCGTGGTCCCAGAAGACCGTGGGCGGGGGCGCGGGGCTGTAGGGAATGACCTCGCCCGGTGTGATCGGGTCGAAGCTCAGGTAGTTGGTGGCCGCGCCAGGATCGAAGTCCATCCCGATCTCGTAGGTCAGCCCGTCGAGCTTCAGGCTCGAGGTGCCCTTGTAGTCGGTGTTGACCGCCCACTCGAAGTTCCAGATCGCCGTGGGGAACACGGAGCCGACCCCGGTGTTCCAGGTGTAGGTACCGTCGCCGTTGCTGTTGAACACGTTGGCGGCGGGGAAGCGCTGCTTGCTGCGCAATCCCAGCTCGATCCCGTCTTGGCGGTCGACGGTAAAGCCGCCGTTGGTGTTGCCCGATCCGAACAGGATGTCGGGGATCACGTCCTGGTCGAAGGGTGAGGGCTGACCGAAGGTCGTGGTGATGCCCGGACGGTAGGCGCTGGTGACCAGCTGGTTCACGTAGACGTCACCGAGCGGGTTGTTCGAGCCGATGCCGAACTGCACGCTGGTGATGATCGAGGTGGGGTCGGTGATCAGGGCGTAGGCGTCGGCGATGGTCTTGCCGGGCTTGTAGACCACGGCCGAGGTGCTCATGTCCGCAAGGGAGAGCGGGGTGCTCTGGCTGCTCGCGCTGACAGTCCGATCGAAGAACCACCACTTGCCGGTGGTGAAGTCGATCGTCTCGGTCTGCCAGGTCCCGTCCGCCGTCTTCCCGTTGCCCTGGCCGGGCTCGTAGATCAGGACCTTGTCCCAGACGTTCTCGCCGGTGCGCGTCGACGTGCCGGTGGAACCGAAGTCCGGCGTCTTCAGGCCGAACTTCAGCGACGCCGTGATCGCCGGGGGGCCGGACCCCATCCACGAGAACTCAGCCGTGAAAGCCGGCCCGAACGCCGAACCGGGACCGTGCCCGACGCCATCGTCCTTGCGATGCGAGATCTGGGTCTTGCCGCCCGCGCCCGCGCCGTCGATGTGCAGGCGAACGGCGCCCAGGTGGGTGCCCGGCGGCGGGGTGACCGGAGGCGGGCCGAACTGGACCTGGTCGAGGATCTCGGCGTCCGCGGCCGCACTGCCGCTGAGCGAGGCCTCCGGGTCGTCGGTCAGCGTGTCGCTGATCAGGTTCGTTCCGGCGGGGGAGGCCCCGGTCCCGTCGGCGCGGGTGTCGTCGGAGAACCAGCCGTTCTCGGAGAGAGCGTTCGTGTTCAGCTCCTGGGCCGCCGCCGTTCCCGCGAGGGGAATGGCGAGGGCCAAGGCGGCCAGGCGAGCGAGCGTCGTCGTATTCATGAATGGGTGCGAGCGGGGGCTCGGGTCGGTTTGGGAAGAGGTGAGAATTGGGAAGCGATCAAGTCGGAGGGATGCTGGACGTCCAGCCGTGCATCAACTCGGCCCGATCTCTGCTACGCGGTTCGACCTCTCAGGGCCTGCCGTGCACGGTCCGCACTGGCGGCGAGTCGCACTGGCTGCGAGTCGCACTGGCTGCGAGTCGCACTGGCTGCGAGTCGCACCGTCCGGTTGCGAAGTCGATCGCGAGAGGAGTGGGGGGGCCGCGTGGGCACGGGTTGGGTGCTCGAAGGTGCGGCCGCGTTGCAGTGAGGAGTCGGCCTCGACCATCGAGGCCTCACGGCGACATCCCGCGGGGCGGCGCGGTTGTCCTGAGGTGAGCCGTGCTTGAACCGAGCACGGACCTGCGGTCGCTCGAGGCGAGTCGTCGTGTGGATCAGCAATCGAAGCCCAGTCGCGCCATCAACGCGCAATCGCGCGATCGTCGTGCAATCGGGTCATCACGGCGCAACTGCGCTAGGTACGGGAGCCCCAGTCGCCTGCCAAGAGCTGGACTTCGGTGGGGCCGAGCCTGTGGGGCGCCTTGCGGTCGATCGGTCACTGGGACCTCCTGATTCGCCCGGCATCTGGACGAACGTAGAGGCCCTGGCGACGGCCGAAGGAAACCTGAATTAATGCCCGAGGCCGCGCGGGCCGACCGCGGCGTCCGCCCCCACCCGAGGTCGAGATCGGCCGCAGCACTCCGGGTCGACCCCGAACATGAAGATCGGGCCGGGCGTCGCTCTCCGCGACGGCCGACCCGATCCACCTCGACCCGCTCGACCTACTGGATCGTCAGCTTGCGGCCGTCGGTCGCAGCGAAGCCCTGGGGGCCGCCGCCGTCGGTCATCCAGTACTGGACGAAGAACTCCAGCCCCGGGGCCAGGCCCGCGGGAAGGGACAGTGACGTCGAGAAGTCGCCGCCGGGGCCCGCGAAGATCCCCGTGCTGACGAGCTCGGTCGAGGGCACCAGGACCCCACCGAGTAGCGGAAGGTCGATCTGAGCCTGGCCGATCACCTGCACCATCGCGGCGCCGGCTTCGGCACCGCTGACGCGCACGCCCACGGAGGTGGCGGGCCAGGCGAGGCCCGTGAGAGAGAAGTTGGGTACGCCGGTTGAACCGGCCAGGCCGCCGCCGAGACTGACGCTGGGGTCGCTGAGCAACAGGCCCAGCGATGCCTGCATGTCGGGGAATGGCCCGATGTGGCCACCACCTCCCTGAGGAACTCCGGTGGACACCAACAACTCGCGCATCTGCAACGGCGTCAGGGGTGCGCCCAGATCGGCAATGGCCTGGCCCTGCAGGGCCGCCGCCGCCGAGGTCACCAGGGGCGAGGCGCTGCTGGTGCCGTTGAAGGTGGCGGTGTACTCCTGATTCGAATCGCCCCCATAGGCGGCGAAGCTGCCGTAGCCGAGGGTGAAGACGGACTCGCCCCAGGCCTGCACGTTGACGCGGCTGCCATAGGTGCTGAAGGAGAGCTTGTCGTGAGCGCTGCTGGCCGAGCCGGCGCCGACCAGGATCGCGCCGCTGTCGCCCATGGCGCGGTAGCCGGCGTAGCTCGGGCCATCCAGGTCCTGGTTGCCGTTGCCCGCGGCCGCGATCACGACCACCCCGGCGTCGGTCCCGACCTTCACCACCGCGAAGACTGCCGGGTCGTACTCGGCTGGCACGTAGGCGAACGAGCCCGATCCGCTGGTCTGCATCTCCAAGAGGACGATGTCGCCGGCTTCCGAGTCCGCGATGGCGGAGGCGATGCACTCGACCCGCCGACTGCCGCCTTCGTTGGTCCACTCCGGGTAGGTGGCGAACGTCGCGCCGGTGACCAGACCGGTGCAGCCATAGCCGTTGTCGGCCGCCGTCATCTCGCCCATGACCGCCGTGCCGTGGTCGTCCCAGCCGAGCGAGGCCACGCTCGAGACCGGCGTCTGACCGGGCTCGAGATTCAGGTTCACGTCGACCAGGTCCTCGTGCCCGGCCTTCCAGCCGTACTCACAGTCGGAGATCCGCACGCCAGCGCCGTCGGCTCCGATGCTCTGGGCGAAAATGAAGTCGAGGCCCGGGTTGGGCTGCGCGTAGGTCTGGTTCGCGGCGAGCAGCGGAGTCGGCGGCAGGATGTCCCCCGGCGGCGCTTCGCCCAGGAGCTGGATCCAGGCGAACTCCACTTCGGGCAGGGCCTGGAGGGCAGAACCGATGCGCTCGAGCGCAGCGGGATCGGCGGAGGGCACCTGCACCGAGTACATCCCGAACAGGTCGGGCTGCGCGCGCCCCGAGCGGGCCGCCGCGCGCGCCAGGAGGCTCTCGACCCGACTCGCCTCGAGGCGGATCAGAGGCTCGAACTGCAGGCCCTCGCGCGCCGCGAGCTCCGCCGCGCCGATCAGCTCGACGCTGCCCTCGGCCGCGAGCACGCCATCGCCATCGAGCCGAGCCCCGGCCCCGTCCACGAACTTGACGATCAGACGGTGCTCGAGATGGGCCGGCGCGTCGGCCGGCAGCTCCAGGGCGCGCACCTCACGGGCCGGCAATGGCCGGCGCGGCGCGAGCTGTCCGGAACTCGGGAGTTGGGTCAGGGTCGGCGAGAGGAACAGGGCAGCGGTCAGCAGCATGGCAAGCACGTGGGGGAGGCGGCGGTTGGTCGCGGCGAGTAGGAGGCCCCCTTAATTAGTACGAAGCGCGGATCCGTTACGCCTTCGCTCGAAGTGTCGCCCAGCTGCGACCGCCTGGACCGAATTCGGGCCCTCTGCGCCTTGCGGGCACCGCCCGCCGCCGGGGCGGCTCAGACCAGCGCGATCCACTGCCGCAACAGCGCCTCGAGGGCTCCGCGCCGCTCACGCACCTCGTCCACGCCGCCGAAGTCCACCCGCGCGCGGTCCTTTGCCAGCCAATCGAGCAACCCCTCGGGGTCTTCGATCGCGATTCCCCCCGCCGGCAGATCCCGCACCTTCGCCCCCAGGTGCAGGATCAGCCCCACGCCGCCTTTCACGCGCAGGTTCGTCGTCGCGAAGTACTCGGTCGTCCGGAAGCTCGGCGACTTCCACTTGATCCCCTCAGCGATCGAGTCATCGACGCCCAGAATGAGCTCGCGCAGGAGCTCGATCGCCTCCGAGTGGGGGTGCTCGAGCTGCGCCATGAACGCATCGACCGCGGCGGTCGTGTTGGCAGGGGTGTCGTGGGTCACCATGTCGGGATCTTGCCAGCTCCACCCGAGCCCGGCCATGCCGACCATACGGGGCCGCACACTTCGCTGTTGCCGATCAAAAGGGACGTGTGCCGCCCCGTAGGGTCGATAGGGTGGCATCCATGCGAGTTCCGTCCCGGCGCATGCCCCCGGCAGAGGGGGCCGGTCGTCCCTGGCTGTTCCTGGTTGGGGCGACATTCGTCGGCCTGCTGGCGCTCGTTGTTTCGACGGTGTGGGGGACTCTGCTGACGACGGTGACCCTTGCCACGACCTTGTTCGTCATGGGCATCATCTTGGCTGATGGTCTGGTGCAGTCTCGGCGCACCGCCAAAGAGCGTGCTGCCGAGTCAATCTGCACCTTTGCACGGTCCTTCGATTGCCGATCAGTGGACACGTGGGCCATCCGGGCCGTGTACGAGATGTACTCCACGAGCTACCCGGTTCGATCAGCCGACGATGTTGACTCGGAGGAATTGGCCTATGACGCCGAGCTGCTCGCCGAGCGCGCTGGGCGCAGCCTCGATGGCTGTGAGGCCAACCCGTTCTACGGTCGTGTGTCGACGGCAGGCGACCTCGTCCAGTTCTTGAGCCACCAGCCTCGCCTCGAGGGGCACCCTTCAAGGGGCGAGTAGCAGTACGGAGCCGCACACTTCGTTGTTGCCGATCAACAGGTCGGTGTCGCACGAGACGTGCGGCACCGACCTGTTGATTGGCAACAACGAAGTGTGCGGCTCCGTACTGTTGGCTCCCTACTGCTACTCCCCCAGCACACTCGCGATGCAGGCCACGTCGACGATGTCGTCGGAGGCGCAGCCCCGCGACAGGTCCATGAAGGGGGCCGCTAGGCCCTGGACCAGCGGGCCGAGCGCCGTGGCGCCCGCGAGCCTCTGGGTCAGCTTGTAGGCGGCGTTGCCGGCGTCGAGGTCGGGGAAGACGAGCACGTTGGCGCGGCCGCCCAAGGGGGAACGGGGCGCCTTGCGCTCGGCGACGCCGGGGACGATCGCGGCGTCGATCTGTAGTTCGTCGTCGAAGGTGAACGACGGAGACCTGCCGCGCAGGATGCGGCCGGCCTCGCGCACGCGGTCGACGTGGGCGTGCTCGGCCGAGCCCTTGGTGGAGAAGGAGATCAGCGCCACGCGCGGGGCGTCGCCGGTCAGACGCCGGTGGGACTCGGCGCTGGCCATGGCGATGTCGGCGAGCTGCTCGGGAGTCGGGTCCGGGACGACGCCGCAGTCGGCGAAGGTGAGGGGACCCTGCGCCGTCAGCATCAGGAAGCACGACGAGACCGTCTTGACCCCCGGTGCCGTGCCGAGGACCCACAGGCCGGCGCGGATCACGTCGGCGGTGGCGGCCTGGCTGCCGGCCACGCCGCCGGCGCAGTCGCCGGAGCGGATCATGAAGGCGGCGAAGACCAGCGGGTTCGCGAGGTGCTCGGCGGCCTGCTCGGCGGTCAGACCGCGGTGCTTACGCAGGCCGACCAGCTCCGCCTCGAACTTGGCCCGGCGCGGGTCGGTGGCCACGTCGATCACCTCGACCCCCGCGGGCGGCGTGTCCATGCCCGTGGCGCGGATCAACACCGGCTCGGCCAGGCCTTCGCGCGCCAGGCGCGCAGCAGCCTTGACCACGCGCGGGTCGCCGGCCTCGGGCAGCACGATGCGCGCCCCGCGGCGCCGCGCGCGCTCGCGCAGCTCGCCGAGGACCTGATCGGGGGTCAGGACCTTGTCGCTCAGGGGCCCCACGCTCACGCCTCCGGCGTGGCGTCGAGCACGGCCTGGGGCACGTCGAGCTCCATCCGCAGGGCCGCCAGCCCGTGGGTCTTGCCCTGGGCGTCGGTCTTGAGCGAGGCCGAGCCGCCGCCGCCGAGGCTGTCGGCGAGGATGAAGTTCAGCACGCGGATGTTGGGCGCGTCGTAGCGCACGACTCCGCCCGGGTTGATCGCTGCGAAGTGCTCGCGCATCCGCTCGCAGGTCAGCTCGCGCTCGAGGAACTCGTAGGCCGCCTGGGAGCGGGCCAGGATCCCGACGTTGGAGCCCTCGCCCTTGTCGCCGGAGCGGGCGGCAGCGATGCGGTTCAGAAGGACCTTAGGCATGGTTCGGCTCGGGGGGCTGGAGGGCGTCAGACGCTCTCGACGGTGACCTTGGTGCGGATGCGGTCCTTGTTCACGAGCGCCGGCCAGAAGCCGATGATCTCGGTCGCCTTGGGGCGCCCGCCGGCGAAGCCGGTGACCCCGGGGGGGCCGCTGGTCACCAGGGGCACGAGCTCGCTGCCGAAGCGCTCGACCTTCGCGCGGTCCGGCCCCTTGACGCCCATCCGCAGCACGACCTCCGAGGCCTGGGTCGCTTCCTGAATCGCGATGCCCTCGTGACACACGTTGGCGCCCACGAACTCGACCATGCGTTCGTCGGGTCCGTACTCGTAGCCGTCGTAGGCCAGGCGCTTCCAGACGATGTCGGCGCACAGTTGGGCCTTGGCCAGGGCATCGGGGCCGCTGACGGTCAGTTGCCCGGTCGACTTCCAACCGTCCTGGTAGCTGAGCGACACCTTGTAGGTCGGCGTCGCCGGGCGACCCACGGCGCCGGTCACCCGCACGCGATTGGGGCGCTCCTGCTCGAGTCGGATCGAGGTGAAGTCGGCGATCACGTCGGGCGTGATGTAGTTGGCCGGGTCGCCCATCTCGTAGGCGAGTTGGTGGGTGACCGTGTCCACGTCCACCAGGCCGCCGGTGCCCTCGTGCTTCGTCACGGCGAAGGTGCCGTCCGCGTGGGCCTCGATCACCGGGTAGCCGACCATGGCCATGTCGGGGATCTTGCGCCAGTCGGTGTAGTTGCCGCCGGTGCACTGGGCGCCGCACTCGACGATGTGCCCCGCGACCGTTCCGGCCGCGAGCTTGTCCAGGTCCGCGGGGCCCCAGCCGAACTCGTGGATCATCGGGCCCAGCACGAGACCCGGGTCCGTGCCGCGTCCGGTGATCACGATCTGCGCGCCCTGGTCCAGGGCCTCGGCGATCGGGAAGGCACCCAGGTAGACGTTGGCGCTGGTCACCGCGGCGCGCACCGCAGCCAGGTCCGCGCCGGTGTCCATGTTCCTGAAGGTCTCGCCGGCGGCGAGCAGTGCGTCCAGGTCCGCCAGGATGTCGTCGCCTTCGACGGTGGCGACCTTGACGCCGGTCAGCCCGTGCTTGCGAAGCACTTCGAAGACCGCCGCGCGGCAGGCCTGGGGGTTCACGCCGCCGGCGTTGGCGACGATCTTGACGCCCTTCTCGATCGCCTCCGGAAGGATCCGATCGAGCATCGCCACGAAGTCGGTGGCGTAACCCTTGCTCGGGTCCCGGCCACGCAGCTTCTGCATGATGCTGAGCGTGACCTCGGCCAGGTAGTCGAGGGTCAGGTAGTGGAGCGGCCCCTCTTTGACGAGGCGGACGGGTCCGAGGATGGAATCTCCCCAGAAGCCCTGTCCGTTGGCGATCAGGACCGGTTCCTTGGAGCTCATGGCGTGGCGCGTGCGGCTGCGGTGGTCCCCGGGCGTGGTCCGTCCGGGCGCGAGCCGCGTAGTCTACGCGGGGGCCGGTCGGGGAGCGACCGGACGCCCGCGGAGTCGCCTCGGGTCCGAGGCCCCGGACCCGATCGGGCCGGTGGGCGAACTCCGGGAGCCCGCTCCCCTCGATCCCGGCCCTGTGGTCGCGGCCCCTCGCCGCGCTACTGGCCCAGGCTGACCGACCCGATCCCCGAGTCGATCGAGTGCGTGCGCACGTCGCTCGCGCGCACGTCGATGTCGCCGATGCCGGCGTCGGCCCGCAGGTCGTCGATGGTGCAGTCCACGATCGAGATCGAGCCGATCCCCGAGTCGATCTCGAGCAGGCCGACCCACAGGTCGTGCAGGTCGGCGCTGCCGGCACCGAGGTCGACATTGAGGTGCTCGGTCTCGAAGCCGCGCAGCTCGAGGTCCCCGGCCCCCTGGCTGATGTCGACCATGCGCGGCGCGCCCACGTCCCGCAGGGTGATCTCCCCCGCACCGGTGGCCAGGACCAGGCCCCGACGCACGTCGATCCCGTCCACCAAGAGCTCCCCGGCGCCGATGTTGATCGTCATCGATTCGACGCCGTGCGAGAGCTCCAGCAGCAGTTCGCCGACCATGGCCTCGTCCTTGCCCTGGGTGGTCAGCATCAGGTGCCCGCCCTCGAAGTGCAGGTCGGCCGAGCCGGGGATCTCCTCGTGCACCGTCGCCACCAAGCGACTCGGACCGTCGACCCGGACCACGCGGACCTCGCCGGCGTCCAGTTCGAGGGTGAGCTCCACGCTCGAGTCCAACTCGGGGTCGAAGCTGATCTGGCGCTCGTGGTCGAGGTGGTGCCCGATATGCCAGTGGCCGCCGTGGCCGGAGACGCAGGCCGCGATTCCCAGCGCCACCAACAGCGCCGCCGAGCGCAATGCGAGGCGATCGAAGGAGCGGGAGAAGCGGCGCAGGGCGGAGTCGGGGGTCGTTTGGGCCATGACAGGTCGGGGGGCTCGCGGGGGCGGGATCGATCGGGCCAGCCCATGATTGGGGAAGGACCACCGACCGTTACGCTTGCGGGCCGACTTCGGTTCCAGATGACTGCCCCGATCCTGATCACCGGCTTCGGCCCCTTCGGCAAGGTCGACGAGAACGGCAGCCAGCGCCTGGTCGAGGACCTCTTGGCTCGGCCGCCGGCGGGCCTGGCCCTCGTCGGAGGTGTCCTGCCGGTGGAGTTCGGACGGGTCGGCGCCGCGCTCGACGAGCTGTTGCGCGGCCCGGGCCGGGGGGCGCGGGCCCTGGTGGCCACCGGGGTGCACCGCGCCGAGAGCCTGCGCATCGAGCGCCGGGCTCGCCGCCTGGGCGGCGAGGGCTCCGAGCGCACCGACAACGTCGGGCGTCGGGCCGACGACGAGCCCCTCGAGGCCGGCCTGCCCGACGAGCTCGCCACCACAGTCGACCTGGAGACCCTGCGCGTGAAGGCGCAGGGCGCGGGCGACCTCGAGGCCTGGATCTCCGACGACGCCGGGGGCTACGTGTGCGAGCGCGCCTGCTTCCACACCCTCTTGCGCGGCCGCGAGTTGGGTCTGCCGGCGCTCTTCGTGCACGTGCCGCCCCTGGAGCTGTGCTCGACCGGACGCCTGCGAGCGCCCTTCGAGGCGCTGCTGCGGGCCTTGGACTGAGCCGGCCCTCAGCGCGGATCGAGGGGCGGCGTGGTCGTGGTCTCGCCCTCAGCCAGCCGCGCCGCGACCCTTTCGAGCTGCGCCGCATCGAGGCCCCACAGCTGCGTCTCGCGGAGCCGCTCGAAGTTGCGTCGGGCGCGTCCGGCCACGCGCTCAGCTCCCCGGGGGCGGCCATCGCGAAGCAAGACTCGAACCGCCGCCAGTTGGATCAACCCTCGCAGGAGCGAGGCCTGTCGAGCCAGCTCCGGATCGCGGCGCGCCGTGTGCCAGATCGACTCCCAGACCTCGTGGGCCTCCCAGGGGAAGCCGTGGTTGTAGAGGTCGATACCGCGCAGGTAGGGACGACAGGCCCTCCAGTCGTCGCCGCGCGGGCAGGGGAGCTGCGCGTCGAACTCGGGGCTCGGGCGCCCGGAGTGACCCGGCCGGTAGGCGGTGTCGGGGAGCGGGAGGTCGGGTAGGAACAGGGCAGGCTGCACGCGGGGAGTCACCCTACCGAACGGCGAGCGGCGGCCGACCGCGATTGCGATTGGCCGCCGCTACCGTTCTGGCGTCGGACCCGCGGGGGAGTCCGACTGCCCGGACCAACTCAGCGCGAGGTCGTGAGGCTCGAGGTGAACGGACCGCTCATGGCCACGCTGGCCTCGAAGTCCATCTCCTCACCATCGCCGGCGGCGGTCACGCTGACGTCGAGGGCGACGTCGAAGTCACCCGACATGGTCAGGCTCAACGGTGTCCCCGTGGCGAGGTCCCAGAGCAACTCGCCCTCGGCCTCGACGTCGAGGGAGACGTCGGCGGTCTGGATGTCGACTTCGGCGTCGTCCGGAACGTCCTCCTGCTCCAATGCGCGCTCGGCAATGTTGGTGAGCAGGCGCGAGAAGTCCGCGGACGAGCCGATCTCGACCTCGAGCCCGATCACCGCGACCTGGCGGCCATCGATCTCGCGCGTACCGCGGTAGGTCGCGGTCCCCGTGCCGTCCATCAGCCCCTCGCCCAGGGACATGGCTTCGTCGGTGAACTCGGAGAACATCTCCTCGAACTCCGCCATGTCCGCGTCGGGCATGTCCTCGGTCTCCCAGGACAGGTCGCCGCCGGGCAGCAGCAGCCCCTGGAGGATCTTCGGAGAGAAGTCCCAGGTCGCGTCCACTTCGACTTCGCCGGCGGGCAGCAGCTGGCGCAGGTCGGTGTCCTCGGTCAGGCCCTCGAGCAGCGCGTCGTCGCCCTCCGAGTCCTCGGCGAAGGCGACGTCGAAGTCATCGGATTCCTCGTTCCAGGTGAACACGACCGCGATGCCCTCCATCGGGCTGGACATCTCGCTGCCGTCCTCCTGTGACTCGCCCATCATCTCGAAGGCGGCCACGACCTCGGAGGAGAGGTCGCCGAAGGTCCGTGTCAGCTTGCTCGGTCGACCGTCCGCCACCCCGCCGTACTCGTCGGTGAAGGTGATCTCGGAGCTCGAGGAGATGTTCATCTCGGGCGTGCCGAGCATCGCCCCGATGTCCTGGCCCCCGACGATCATCGAGAAGTCGTCGAGTTCCATCTCGAACTCGTTCGAGAAGGTCTTGGTGACCGTCGTCCCGTCGCTCGGGCCGAAGGCGACTTGGTCCCCGGCGACGCGCCAACCGGCGAGACCCAGGCCGACACAGGCGGTCGGCAGGAGTAGTAGCTTGTGGTTCATGTTCAATCTCCCGCTGTGGTGATGGCTGGGGTGACTACTGGCGCTCGGCGGTGTAGGCCAGGTTGCCAGTCGCGGAGAAGACCATCGACTGCTCCATGGTCATCGACTCGGGCCCCATCGACATCGACATGGCCTGGTCCATCGTGCTATCCATCTCGGTCGAGATGTTGAGCTCGAGGAAGTGGCCGTGGGTGATGTCCCACAGCAGCTCGCCCTCGCCCGCGATCGACATTTCGACGTCGAACGACTCGATCTCCATCGAACCCGCCTCGGGCGGCAGCTCGACACTCTCCATCATCTCGCGCATGAACTCGGTCAAGTCGTTGGTCGACTCGATCTCGAGGGTGATCGCGATCACCGCGATCTTGGAGTCGTCCACGTCGCGCAGGCCGACCAGCTTGCCGGTGACTTCACCGTCGAGCTCGCCGAGCATCTGCTCGAGGTTCATGCTGCCGCCGGGCATGCCCATGCCACCCATCTCGGTGTCTTCGGGCACGATCTGCAGGTTGCCGCCGGGGGCCAGGACCGAGATCATCAGGCTCGGGTCGATCGACCAGCTCTCGCCCTCGCTGACGTCGCCCGCGGGCAGCAGCACGCGCAGGTCCATGTCCTCCTTGAGGCCCTCGAGCAGATCCTCGTCGCCCTCGGAATCCTCGGCGAAGGCGACCGTGAACTCACCCTCGTCGTCGTCCCAGGTGAACACGACCGAGAGGCCTTCGAGCTCGCTCGTGCCGTTGGCTTCCATTTCTTCGTCGCCCATCATCGAGGACGACATGGACGAGACGGAGTCGGACGTAAGGGAATCGAAGGTGCGCTCGACCTTGATCGGGTGACCGCCGCGGACGGTGCCGAGGGTGTCGGTGACCACGACCGTCTGGTCGGTGGAGACGGTGATGTCCATGTCCATCGGGAACGGCAGGGGCTCGCCGTTCATGAGCATGTCCATCTCGTCGAGCGTCATCTCGCTCGTGTTCGAGAAGGTCTTCTTGAGGACCAGACCTTCGGGGGTCTGGAACTTGATCATCTCGCTCGGCAACGCGAGGCCGAGCAGGAAGGGGGCGCCGAGCGCGGCCAGGAGGGCAGGCTTGGTGTAGTTCATGGAGGATAGGTTGCGGTGCTCGATGGGAGCGGTTGGACGTGCCTCGGTCGGATGCCGACTTGCGCTGGCCGGTGGGCTCACGAGCCCAGTGGGTGTGCGACGGTTGTCGGATAGACCGCGCCGGTGACGGATGACCGGTGCGCTCCCATCGGCGCGGCAGTGGCCGACGGGCGTGGCAGGCGAAAGGGAGTGGTTCTGGCCGGAGGCCTCGATGGGGGGGCGTCGCGTGGCCCTGGGGCGGACGGGGTCGCGCGGACCTCGGCCGTTACGCAGGACGGCGGTGCTGATTCCAGGGGATTGGGACTCCAGCGGGGCCCGAGGGCCCATCTAGGGGCTCCCTGGCCCGCCTGGGCCCACCGGGGCCGTTTCGGGGCGGGGGATTATAGGTGCGAGGGGGCTCTCTACGGTCACCCTCGGGTGCAGACCGAACAATTCGAGCTTCCGTGGCCCATAGGGCCGACGAGGTTCGCTTCCGAGGGGCTGGCGTAGCATCGCCCGGCCCCCCGCCTCCGCCCGCGTCACCGAAGACCCGTCCCGACATGCTCACCACCGCCCTGGCCCTGCTCCTGACCCTCGTCCCGACCCTCAACTGTGGCCCCCAGGTCGACGACGGGTGGCAGGAGAAGGGCGTCTTCGGAACCGTCTATCCCCAGCCGGCGGACGTGGTTATCGATGATCTGCTGGTTCACGGGGACGAGCTCGGGGGGGCCGAGCAGATCCTGATGACCCTGGCCGCCGGCGAGGAGGGCTTCGCCGCGGTCTGGCGCGACACCCGCTTCGGGAACCTCGGCCTGGTGCTCGGCGAGCTGACCGCCGACGGCGAGCGGATCGACTTCGAGGAGTCCGTCGCCACCCAGCAGACCTCGCGGCAGTTCGACCCGGTGGTGGCACTGGGCGGGGGCTTCACGGGCGCCGTGGCCTGGTTCGGCGCCAGCGGCAAGGCGCTTCAAACCATGCTGCGCCCCTTCGCCGGCGAGCTGGGCTTCGCCTCCGCGCCCCTGCCGGTGGGTGCCGGGGCGGCCCGGGATCGATCGGCCGGCGGCTCGGCGCGCGGCGCCTCCGATGGCGGTCGGGGCAGCGGGGCGAGCGTCCCCGGCCTGGCGATCGACGGCGTTGGGAGCGGTTTGGTGGTGTGGGTCGAGGGCGATGGCCTTCTGGCCCAGCGCTTTCGCCGCGGCGCGCAGCAGCGCGACGGCAAGTTCCAGCCCGAGCGGGTGGGTGAGCCCTTCAGCCCCTCGACCGGCGCGCCCGCGCCCACCGGCAGCGCCGTGGCGGCCATGCGGCCCGAGGGTGGCGCGTTGATCGCCTGGCCCTCCGATCGTGGCGTCACCCTGTGGAGCGACGCCCACTCCACGGGCCGCATCCGCACGGTCAAGCTGGATGGCATCGAGCGCGCCTTCCCCGACCGCTCGAGCGACGGCTGGTGGTTGGTCGGCTCGCACAAATCCCGGCCGGTCGTGGCCTTCGTCGACGCTGGGCTCGACCTCGAGCGCGAACTCGAGTTCCCGCGCGATGTCGCGCGCATCGACGCCGCGTCGATCGGCGAGCGCGTGGCGGTGGCGCTCGAGTGGTCGAAGCCGGGAGATCGGGCTGCCTTCGAGCTGCGCTACTACGCGCACGACGGCGAGGGGCCGCTGGAGACGACCGCCTTCCCGTCTGAGGAGGGCGCGGCCCCCCGTGGGGTGCACCTGGCCGCCAATGGGAAGGTCCTGGTCGCGGCCTGGACCGACGCGCGCGAGGGCGACGACGACGTCTTCTACCGCCGCTTCCCCCTGGCCTCGGACGACGAGGCCCCCCCGCCCCAGGCTTCGACGCGTTGGAACGGCGATCGCGCCAGTTCGGACCAGACCGACGCCTCGATCGCCTCCAACGGCGAGCTGTGCTGCCTGGCCTGGAGCGATCGGCGAGAGGGTGTCGAGGCCATCTGGTACCGCTTCCTGAAGCCCGACGGCAGCCTGACGGACGAGGCGCGACTCTCGGCGCCCGGCGTGCACACGAACTTCCCCGCGGTGGCCGTGACCGGGGGCGCGAGCCCCGCCACGCTGATCGCTTGGAAGCGCGGTGAGGTCGGCAACACGCGCCTGGTGGCCAGCGTGATCCCCGCCGGCGGCAAGCCCACGGCTGCGATCGAGCTCGATCCGGGCCAGGTCTGCGGCGGGAACTGGCCCGCGGCGGTTGCGGCGCGCGGCGACGGGTTCGCGGTGCTCTTCGTGCGCGATCGCGGCGAGGTCTGCGTGGTCCAGGTCGACGCGGCGGGCGCCGTGGACGGCAAGCCGCGCACGCTCTACCGCGCGCGCGACGGCCAGGCCCGCAATCCCGAGTTGACGCTGCTGGACGACGGTCGCCTGCTCGCCCTGTGGGACGTGCGCCCCGAACAGGATCCGTGCTTCCTGGTCGGGCGTTTCCTCGGCGAAGGCCTGCGCCCGACGGGTTCGGAGCTCGACTTCGACCCATCGCCGACCGGCAGCGGGGACCTGCAGCCCGCCGCGGCGCCGGGACCGGACGGCGGCTTCCTGCTGGCCTGGACCGGCAACGAGAGCCCGACCCGCGACGTCTTCGCGCGCGCCTTCGACGCGCGTGGCAAGCCCGCCGGCCCGCCCCTGGCGATCAGTGTCAAGGCCACCGAGCAGGACTACGCCGAGGTCGAGCGCCTGGCCGACGGATCGTGGGTCGTGGTCTGGGAGGACGACATCTCGCGCGAGGACCACATCCACGCCCGGCGCATCAGCGCGGATTTCGACCTGGGCCCGCGCGTGACCGTGAATCAGCGCGAGGCCGACTTCTCCGAGAACCGAACTTCGCCGGCGACGGCGATTCTGGGGGGCAACTTAGTGACCATTTGGACCGACCGTCGGCGCTCGAAGGGGTTGGACGTCTACCTCCGAGCCGTCGGCAACGGCTTCGATCGCGTCGGCCCCGCGAGGGTCCCGAGCGAGCGCTGAAGCCGAAGCCGCGGGGGCCGCTCAGAACTTGTCCGGCTGGCGGAACCGAGGAGTTCGCAACGCCGTCTCATCCCTGCTCGCGAGACGAGTGGGTGTGGAGTTCCCTTTCGGCCAGGGGCTCCTCGTCCTCAGGACTCGCCGCGAGACAGGAAACCGATCCGGGTCAACCGGGTCGGTTTTCGCCTTTCAGGTGCCACCCGCCAGGGCCCGCCAGCAACCCGGGCGCTCGCAGGCTCTTGCAGCGCACGCGACGATTGCAGCGCACGCGGTCACTTGAGAGCCCGTGGTCGTCAGAATGCCGGCGGTCGTCACTGCCTTCGCCGCGCGCGAAGTCGTGTCAGCGTCCTCGGCCACCGCCACCCTCTCGCGGCCGTTTCGGCTCGGCGTCTTCGGACACGCCTACTTGGCCGCCGCGCTGCCCAAGTCGACGCCCACGTCGACCGGGGGGGTCATCTCGCCGCTGCCGGCGGTGTAGATGAATGCGCCGCCGGCCAGGAACTGCTCGAGGGACAGGCCCGGCGCTCCGATGCCCCATTCGGCGCGGCCGTCGCGGTCGAGGTCGCCGAGGCGTGCACAGGTGGTTCCGAAGAAGCCGACCACGGCGGGGCCCGTGCGGCGCTCGAGTTGAAGGCCGGTGCTGCCGGAGAGCACGTGCAGCGAGCCCTGGCCGTGCAGGTCGAAGGGCGCTCCCACCAGCACGTCGTTGGCTCCATCGCCGTCGATGTCGTCGATGGCGACCAGTTCACGGCCGAACTGGGAGTCGTGCTGCGGACCGCGCGCGATCCACAGGGGCTCGAGGGTCGCGCCGTCGAAGGCGTGGACCTCGCCCACCACGTCGAGCAGCGCGGCGTCGCCCGCGAAGGGCGCTCCGCACAAGAGGTCCGGGACACCGTCGCCGTTCAGATCGTCGGCGAAGTCGATCGAAGCGCCCAGGTGATCGTCGGCCACCGGTCCGGCCACACGCCCGAGCTGCGAGCCGTCGCGGCCGGAGTAGATCGTCGCGGCGCCCGAGGCGGGACCGTTGTCCCAAGAACCCCAACTGCCCACCACGAAGTCCGCGCGCCCGTCGCCGTCGTAGTCGCCGGCGGAGGCCACGTCGGTGCCGACCTGCACGAAGGCCATCTCGCCCTGCACGTCGTGCAGCACCGAGCCGTCGACGCCGGACAGCACCAGGGCCCGTCCACCGTTGATGCCGACGATGATCGACAGCCGCGCGCCGACGACGACATCGGCCACGCCGTCGCCGTCCACGTCGCCCAGGCCGTCGACCGACGTGCCCAGGTGGTCGGAGATGCTCGGCCCGGGTGTGCGCCACAGCTCGGTGCCGTCCACGCCGGAGAGCAGGATCGCCGCGCCGCGCTTGTCGGGACCGGCGTCGGGCGCGCCGACGATGAGCTCGCGCACCCCGTCGCCGTTGACGTCGGCCACCGGCGCCAGGGCCGAGCCGAAGCGATCGCCGGGTGCACCGAAGGCCTCGAACAGCAACTCGCCAGTAGTGCCCGATCGGAATTGCACCCGCCCGTCGCCGCCCTGCATCGAAACGCCGACGGCGAAGTCCTCGCGCCCATCGCCGTCCACGTCGCCCAGGGCCGCGAGAGCTCGGCCGAGGTCGGCCGTGGGGGTCGGGCCGAGGATCGTGAAGAGCGGCGCGGACCAGGTGCTGACCGGACCCTGGACCAGCTCGTCGTCGTCGCCGGCGGGGTCGCTGCCCTGCGCCGACGGGACCCAGAGGTTGACCTCGTCGGCGATCACGGGCGGACCCGCGAACTCGGCGCGCAGGCTGTGGGCGCCGGGATCGAGCAGCATCTGACCCGTCAGGGTCGACCCGACCAGCTTGAGGGTGATCGGCGCCGGCGCGCCGTCGAGCAGCAGGGCCACGTCCGCGACGGGGTCGGCGATGTCGTCGACCACGATCCGCACCAGCACCGCGTTACCCGGCGACAGGGCGCCGTCCACCGGGGAGGCGAAGACCAGGAAGGGCGTCGGGATCGCCGGCGGGCTGGCTTCTCCACCGCCACCGCCGCCGCTGCAGGCGCACAGGCCTGCGATCAAGCCGGCGGTCAGGGCGAGGCGCCGGATCGGCTTCAGG
This sequence comes from Engelhardtia mirabilis, assembly GCF_007748095.1. Taxonomy (NCBI): domain Bacteria; kingdom Pseudomonadati; phylum Planctomycetota; class Planctomycetia; genus Engelhardtia; species Engelhardtia mirabilis. The sequence continues at coordinate 5,872,303 of NZ_CP036287.1, read as the reverse complement.
GCGGTTCGGAGGGCGTGCGGAGACATGGGGTCGAGTAAGTCTAGCTCGGCCTGATCGACCGGCTACGAGGGGCGTGGTGGCAAGCGCGCCGGGCGCGTTGCAACCTGTGCGGCCCTGCTCTGATGGACCAGACTCCCGAGAAGTTCCAGCAGGCCCCCTCCGGCGGGCCGTCCGACGCCCTGCGGCTGCTGCTCCTGGTGGGGGCGGTGCTGCTCGCGAACCTGCCTCTCTTGTCCAAGCTCGAGGTGGAGAACGAGGAGGGGCGGCGCCTCTTGCCAGCGCGGGAGATGCTCGAGACCGGCGAGTGGGTCGAGCCGCGCATCTGGGGCCGGCCGTACCTGGCCAAGCCACCGCTCTACTACTGGTGCGTGGCGGCCACGGCGCGGGGGCTCCGGGCGGCGGGGCTCGGCGACCTGGGTCGCATCGAGCTCGAGGACCTGCATCTCGACGCCCTGTCGAAGCTGGCCCACCGCGACCCGGTGGCCAGCGCGCTCGGGCCGGGGCCCCTGCCGGACCTGTCGCCGGTCTCGCCCCTGGCGGCGCGGTTGGCGTCGCTGGTCTTCTCCGCTGCGGCGGTGGCCCTGGTGTTCCTGCTCTGCAGGCGCAGCCTGGGCGCGACCGCCTCGACCGTTGCCGCCGGCTGCATGGCGGGCGCGCCGACGCTGATGGCCAAGGCGACCCTAGGGGAGATCGAGATGGCGCTCACGGCCCTGTGCTTCGCGGGCACGGCGGCCGCCTGGCTCGGGCTGCGCGGGCGTTGGGTGTGGAGCGTCGTTGGAGGCCTCGCGATCGGCGCCGCCGTGCTCGCCAAGGGTCCGATCGCCTTCGCCTTCGCCCTGCCGCCCCTGTGGCTCGCGGCCGCGCTCGAACGCGACGGCCGCGGCCGCGCCTTGGCCCGCGCCGCGCTCGCGACGTTCCTCTCTTTGGCGGTCCCGGGCATCTGGCTGGCCCTGTTGCTCGATGGACAGCAGTCGAACGTCGGACAGACCTGGGCCGGCGAACTGGCGCGCGGCGGGCCGGGCAGCGCCTGGGTGTACCTCAGCGACCGCCTGCGGCTGGTCAGCGGCGTGCTGCTCGGTTGGCTCCCCGCTTCGCTCGTGGCCCTCGCCGGTTGGAGATCCTGGCGCGGCAGTTCCCTCGGGCGCTTCGCCACGGTGGCGCTGGTGGCCGGGATGTTGCTGCTGCTCGCCTGGCCGGGGGTGCGGGCGCGCTACGCCCTGCCGCTGTTGCCCTGGGCCAGCGTCCTCGCCGGCGTGGCCTTCGATGGCTCCGAGACCGCCCGCAGGGTCAGCCGCGGGGCCGCGCGCGGGCTGTCGTTCGCGCTGCTGCCCGTGTTGGTGCTCGCCCTGCCGTTCGTGCTGGTGGGGATCGTGATCTATCCGGAGGGCGTGACGGCCGGAGACCCGCCGAAGTGGACCGTCGTGACCATCGGCCTGGTCGCATTCGCGTCAGCGGTGGAGGGCACGCGCCGCCTGCGCGCCGGTGGGCCCGCCGGCGCAGCCCTGGTGGCCCTGGCCTGCTTCGCATTCTCGGGGAGGCTCGTCGAGCGCTCGATGATCGAGCCCTTCAAGCTCCACAAGGACCGGCGCGCCCTTGGTGCTGCGGTGCTGCGCGAGGTCGTCGACGACCCGGGAGCAACCGTGCGCGTGGGGCGCTGGGCCCAGTTCAACCTGCTGTACTACACCGGCTGGCGGGGGGGCTGGGCCAACGGTCCTGACGACGTCGCCCCCGGTGAGCTGTGGCTGTGCGGCGCCGACCGGCCGGCGCCGGAGCCCGCGCGGGAATGGACCCTGCTCGCGGCACCGGCTGCGAGCCCGTGGGTCCCGACTGCGCCGAGCGCCCCGGCGGGCGCGTATTGGACCCACATCGGCCTACTCGGACCGGAATTCGTCGGTGGGGACCTGGCGGCGCTCGCCCTGTGGAAACGACTTCCGCCGCCGGCGGGTGGCGCCGATCGCTGAGGTCCGTCGTGGAGGGCCCTTCGGGGGGGGGGCGGACCCGAATTCGCCGAGCGCGAGAGCCGCGCGCCTCGGTGCCGGATCCGGGCGGCGCGCGGCCCCGCGATCCAGCCCGCGTGATTCATCGAAGTTCCCTCAGGCTGCGGCCCGGGAACGTGCCGATGACCTGCTCTGAGGTGGGTCGGGCAACCCGTCCGCAGTGCCCCTTGCCCCGCGCCGGCCCGACCTCGACTCTTCCCGGCACCCGATCGTGACGAAGTCCCGCCCCCTATTCGTCGGCCGACAGCCGATCTTCACCCGTCGTCTCGGCGTCTTCGCCTACGAGCTGCTCTTCCGCCCAACGGAGGAGGCCCTGGAGAGTTTCGTGGTCGATGAGGACCGCGCCACATCCGAGGTGCTGGTCGGCGCTTGCCTCGAGCTGGGCCTGGACCGACTCGTGGGAGACCGCCTGGCCTTCGTGAACCTGACCAAGCGCTTCCTGACCGAAGAGGGCCTGCTGCCGGCGGGACCCGACCAGATCGTGCTCGAGATCCTCGAGAACGTCTCCGGCGACCAGGAGACGATCGACGCCGTCAAGCGCCTGCGGGGCGAGGGCTACCGCATTGCCCTGGACGACTTCACCCTCGACGCGCCGACCAACACGCTCCTGCAGCTGGCCGACATCGTGAAGCTGGACCTGCGCGCCATGTCCATCGAGGAGTGCGCGCCCCTGGTGGAGGAGCTGATCGATCGGGGCATCGAGGTGCTGGCCGAGAAGATCGAGACGATCGACGAGTTCAAGGCCTGCAAGGAGCTCGGCTTCCACTACTTCCAAGGCTACTTCCTCGAGCGCCCTTCGATCGTCAAGGGTCGGGCCATGGGCTCGACCAAGACCCAGATCCTGGCCGTGCTCAGCGAGCTCTACTCGCCCGAGGTGGACATCGACCGCCTGCAGCGCGCGATCTCGGTCGACATGGGGCTCTCCTATCGGATCCTGCGGCACATCAACACCGCCCGCTACGGCATCCGGCGCAGCGTCGAGTCGGTGCGCGAAGCCGTGGTCTTCCTCGGCCTGAACCGAGTCCGCAACCTGGCCAGCCTGGTGCTGATGGCCTCGGTCGAGAACAAGCCCGACGAGCTGATCCGCACTGCCATGCTGCGCGGACGCATGTGCGAAATCCTGGCCCAAAAGGCCGATCGCGAGCGCCCTGACTCCTACTTCACAGTCGGCATGTTCTCCTGCCTCGACGCGCTGCTCGACACGGCCATGGACGCCGTCCTGGCGCGCCTGCCCCTCTCGGAGGACGTGCAACGGGCCCTGATCGAGGGCGGCGGCGACGCCGGGGACGTGCTCAGCGCGGTCGTGGCCTACGAGCACGGGATGTGGGGCAAGGCTGTTCCCACGGGCTTCACCGAGTCCGCGGTGGCGGAGGCCTACGCCGAGGCCTGCGAGTGGGTCGACCGCCTCTCGGCGGACGTCGAGGACTGAGATGGGGTGAGAGGGCGGCGGTCGGGCCGCGCCCCGGGGGGCCGGTCGCGATAAGCTTTCGGCCCCGCGTGCCCGCCGAGGGCCCCTCCCCGACCCGATGGCCGCCAGCGTCCCCGCCGGCCTACCCGCCCCCGCATGGCCACCGAAGATCCGACCGACGCGAACGACGCGACGGCCCCCGACGCCCTCCGCACCGCCCCCGGCCTGTTCCTGATCTCGGCGGCGGTGCTCGCCCTGCAGGTGCTGCAGACGCGGATCCTGTCGGTGCAGATGTGGCACCACCACTCCTACATGGTGGTGACCATGACCCTGCTCGGCTTCGCCGCCGCGGGGTCCCTGGTGACGGTAATGCCGCGCCTGGCGCGCGGCGACGTGGCGGGCAAGTTGGCCTGGGCCGGCAGCCTGTTCGCGCTCTCGACCCTCGGCGGCTACCTGATCCTGGGTGCGACCGCGGACCAGGCGGCGCAGATGACAGCGGAGGGCAAGTACCTCTCCCTGTCGCTGTTCTACAGCTACCTGCTGATCCCGTACTTCTTCGGCGGGCTGGTGGTCACGATCGCTCTGTCGACGGCCAAGCGCGTCAGCCTGCTGTACTTCTTCAACCTGATCGGCAGCGCGGTCGGGGCCTGGATGTTCATCGCGTTCATCGCGCCCCTGGGCGGTGAGCGCCTGCTGGTCGCCTGCGCCGCCCTCGGGCCGCTGGCGGCGGTCAGCTTCCTGCGGAGCGCGCCGCGCTCGCCCGTGCCCGTGTCGCGCGGCGCCGGCGTGGCGGCCATCGCGACCCTGGCCCTGTGCGCCGTGTCATTCCTCAAGGCGCGCGAGTGGTTTCCGGTCAACGTCGCCAGCTCCAAGGCGATGACCTACACCCTGGCCGAGATCGAGGGCTCCCAGCACGTGGGCCAGCGCTGGACGCCCATGTGCCGCCTCGACCTGGTCAAGCTTCCCGACGTCGAAGGGCGCCCGGGCGAGATCAACATCTATCAGGACGGTGACGCGATCACCGTGATGCACTCGGACGCCAGCTTCGGGGCCCTGCGCGCGACGGCGCCCCTGGCCCTGAACCAGCTCGCCTACGAGCCCCAGAAGCTCCTGGTCGAGCGGGGCGCGGCGCCGCCCCAGGCCCTGGCGATCGGCATCGGCGGGGGCATCGACCTGCGCTTCGCCATGGAGCAGGGCGCCGAGAGCGTGCTCGGCATCGAGATCAACTCGGAGACGGTGCAGCTCGTCGGCGAGGAGTGGGCCGACTTCAACGGCGACGTCTACCACAAGCCCGGGGTCGAGGTGCGCGTGGGCGAGGGCCGCAGCGCCCTGCGCCGGCTCGACCGCACCTTCGACGTGATCGAGCTGTCGGGCACGGACACCTACACCGCCGGCAACGCGGGCGCCTACGTCCTGTCCGAGTCGTACCTGTACACCTACGAGGCGCTGGTCGAGTACTTCGAGCACCTCGACCCCGAGCGCGGGACCCTGGGCATGATCCGCCTGGGCTACGACCCGCCGCGCGAGAACCTGCGCCTGTTCGCGATCGCGCTCACGGCCCTGCGCGACGAGTTCGGGATCGAGAGGCCGAGCCAGCACGCGGCGGTGATCTTCGAGGAGGTCACCCTGCCGGAGGGCGGCCCCGGCGCGGGCGAGACGATCCGCTTCGCGGGCAACGTCTTCTCTCGTCAGCCCTTCAGCCCCGAGGCGCTCGAGCGCTTCGCCATGGCCGAGGTCAACCCCGACTGGCGCCTGGCCTACCTGCCCGGCGTGGAGTCCGACCCGAACGACCCCTTCGCGCGCCTGGCGGCGGCCATCGACGCGGGCACCGAAGAGGCGTTCTACGCGGACTACCCCTGGGACGTCCGCCCGGTGAACGACGACGCGCCGTTCTTCTTCAACTTCCACCACTGGAGCGCCCTGTTCGCCGAGCCCGAGTCGGACAGCGGATCGTGGCACGCGCTCACGGGCGGCCCGATCGGCCTGCGGATCATGGCCACGCTGTTGGTGCAGACCAGCCTGCTCGTGGCGCTGCTCGTGATCCTGCCCCTGGTGCTGCTGCGCCGCGAGGGCTTGAAGGCGCCCAACGCCGGGCGGCACCTGGCCTACTTCCTGGGCCTCGGCGCGGGCTTCATGTTCCTCGAGATCTCGACCATCCAGCGGCTGGTGCTCTACCTGGGGCACCCGACCTACTCGCTGACGGTGGTGCTGGCCTGCTTCCTGACCTTTGCGGGCCTCGGCAGCCTGGTGGCCGGGCGTTTGGGCGCCGCGCCGGCCCGGGCCATGGCCGTGGTCGCGACCCTGCTCTGCATCGGCATCGGCGCCCTTGCCTTCGGGCTGCAGCCGATCCTCGAGGCGACGCTCTACCTGGAGCTGCCGGCGCGCATCGCGGTGGTGGTGGCGGTCCTGGCGCCGCTCAACTTCCTGATGGGGATGCCCTTCCCGCTCGGGCTGCAGCGCCTCAAGGGCCTCGCCCCGCGGCTCGTGCCGTGGGCCATGGGGGTCAACGGCGGCGCGAGCGTGGTGGCGTCGATCCTCTGCATCGTGATCGCGATGGAGGCCGGCTTCCGCACGGTCACCCTGCTGGCGATGTTGGCCTACGGGTTGGGCACGATCCTGCAGGTGACCGGGCCCCTGTCCCAGTCCCGCGCCGAGCGCTGAGTCGCGGTCGTACGGTGCCGGGATCGTTTGGTCGTACGGTGCCGGGATCATTTGTCCCACCGGCGCCCGAAATCGTTGCGAATCGCAACGATTTCGGGCGCCGGTGGGACAAATGATCCCGGCACCGTACGACCAAACGATCCCGGCACCGTACGACCGCGGCACCGTACGACCCTTGCGCCTGGCGGCGCGATCGGTCCAGTCGCTACGTTCTTGCCCAGTGCCCACGAACACGACCGAGAGCTCCCCGAAGATGCCCGAGCGAAGCCAGTCGTCCCCGGAGCGCCGACCCAAGGCGCCCCACTCCAACACCAAGATCGTGGCCACCATCGGCCCGGCTTCGGAGGGGCGCATCGAGGAGCTGATCTTGGCCGGCATGAACGTCGCCCGGATCAACTTCAGCCACGGTGAGGCCGAGGAGCACCGCCGCCGGATCGACGTCGTCCGCAAGGCCGCCCGCAACCTGAACATGGCCGTGGCGGTCCTGGCCGACATCCAGGGCCCCAAGCTGCGGATGGGCAAGTTCGCGAACGGTCCCGTGGAGCTCGTGGAGGGCGACGAGATCGTCATCCGCCAGGGCGAGGGCCCGGCCCAGGAGGGCGAGGTCTACTTCAAGTTCGACGGCTTCCTGGGCCCGATGCAGATCGGACACCGGCTGCTCCTGGCCGACGGCGCGGTGGCCGCGGAGGCCACGGCCTGCGAGGCCGACCACATCCGCGCGGTGGTCACCCGCGGCGGCGTGGTCGCCGACCGCAAGGGCGTCAACCTGCCCGACACGGACCTGGCCGTCGACCTGCCGACCCCCAAGGACATCGCCGACATCGAGGTCGCGCGCCAGTGCGGCGTCGACATGATCGGCATCAGCTTCGTCGGCTCCGCCGAGGACGTGGAGAAGATCCGCGAGCTGGCGCCCGAGCCCCAGATGGTGGCCAAGATCGAGCGCGCCATCGCCCTCGAGCGCCTGCCGGAGATCATCAAGGCCTCCGACGGGATCATGGTCGCCCGCGGCGACCTGGGCGTGGAGACCGAGCTCGAGCGCCTGCCGATGCTGCAGAAGATGCTGATCCAGAGCGCCCTGCGCGAGGGCCGCTACGTGATCACCGCGACCGAGATGCTCGAGTCGATGATCCACTCCTCGCGCCCGACCCGCGCCGAGGTCGCCGACGTGGCCAACGCCGTGCTCGACGGCACCGACGCGGTGATGCTCTCGGCCGAGACCGCCGTCGGCAAGTACCCCCGCGAGGCGATCGAGACCATGGTCCGCATCGCCCACGCGGTCGAGACCAGCGACGGCTACAACGAGCTGCCGCGCGTCGAGTTCCGCGCCTCCGAGCCGACCTTCTCCAACGCCATCGCCGTGGCGGCGGTGGAGGCCGCCGAGGCCCTGGGCCTGACCAAGATCATCGCCTTCACGGAGACCGGCAACACGGTGCGCCTGCTCTCGCGCTACCGCCCCCGCGCCGAGATCATCGCCCTGACGCCGCACCAGCGCACCCTCAACCTGATGGCCATGCTGGCCCACGTGCGCCCGATCCTCTACGGCCGCGACCGCAACCTGGAGGACATGATGTTCAACGCCAGCCTGTTCCTACAAGACAAGGGCTTGGTGCGCGGCGGCGAGCAGGTGCTGTTCGTAGCCGGTGTGCCGCCGGGCGTGGCGCGTACGACGAACCTGATGAAGCTGCACCGCATCGGCGAGCGGGTGCGGTTCCATTGAGCGCGTAGGCGGACGTCAGGTGCCAGGCACAGAACCGCCGCCTACTCGGGCCCGCCGCTGGGACTCGTGTCAGAAAGAGGGGGGTCTTTTTGACGTCCTGTGTCGAAACACCAGGGCATTTGCCAGCGCTGGGCCAAGGCGTCGAACCCCGCACCCGGTTGCCGCCCCGCTCTTCAGGCCGCGCCGCCGAGCAGCGGCACGAGCCGGACCGCGAGGGTCAGGAGCACGAGCACCATCGCGAGCCAGAAGAAGACCGAGCGGTTCCAGCGCTCGATCTTGGTGAGCTTGTAGCGGTGGTGGGCGACCAGGTAGTCGAGCACCTCGCTGCGCGAGCCCGATTCCGGGTAGGGGGGGTCCTTGTCTGGGGCCTTGGCTCCCACGGACAGTTCCATCCGGCGCGAGTACTCCTCGGGCACGACCCCGGGTTGCTGCAGGAGGCTGTGGAGGGTCAGTTCGAACTTGTACTTCAGCTTGCGGTGGGAGCGGCGGTAGCTCTGCAGGTGGTCGGTCACGAGGCCGAAGTAGACGGCGGTCAACAGCAGCAGCGGTCCGACGGCGACCAGCATCCAGGGGCTCGGCCTCGCGAAGAGCGGCTCATCGAGCAGGACCAGGTCGGCGTTGAGCAGGGCGATTACCGCGATCATGCCACCGAAGAGGAACTTCGCCAGGAAGTCGTTGGCCGTGGCGGAGGTCTCCTTCATGCGTTCGTGCAGGAGGTCGAGCTGCTTCATCAGTACCTGCTCGGCCAGGGCGTCGTGGGCCTCGTGGGGTTGCTGTGCCGTGAGCAGCCGCGCGCTCTCGAGCACGTGGACCGCGCCCGGGTGGGCCAGCTCGCGGCGCGCGTCCTCGAAGCTCGCCCAGCGCGTCTCGCGGCCCTCGCTCGACGGCCCTTGGGAGACGAAGCGCATCAGGAACATCCGGGAGACGACGTCTTCGCCTTCCTTCGAGTAGCACAGGTCTCCGGCGGGAGCGACCACCTCGGCGACGACTCCAGTCTCCTCCTCGACCTCCCGCCGCGCGGTGGCCTCCGGCGTCTCGCGACAGCTGGCCACCCGTTCGATGTGCCCCTTGGGGAGCACCCACTCGGTCGGGTTGGACCGGGACCTGACCATCAGAAACAACGGACCTGTGAGCGTCGGACGCACGACGACGCCGCCGGCGTGGGTGGGGACTTGTTCCAACTCGACTCCTTCTGACTCGACCTCCATCGAAGCGCAGAGTGTACGCCGGCCACGGCTACACTCCGCGCCATGACCCACCTGGCACTCGTGGCGGTGATCGTCGACGACTACGCCCGCGCGATCGCCTTCTACACCGGCGCGCTCGGCTTCGAGCTCGTCGAGGACTCGCCGTCGCTCACCAACGACGGACGGCCCAAGCGCTGGGTCGTCGTGCGTCCGCCTGGCGCCCAGACCGGGATTCTCCTCGCTCAGGCCGACGGCGAGCGCCAACAGCGCGCGGTGGGGGACCAGTTCGCCGGCCGCGTGGGGCTCTTCCTGCAGGTGGACGACTTCGAGGCCAGCCACCGGCGCCTCGTGAGCGCTGGCGTCGAGTTCGCGACCGAACCCCGCCGCGAGGCCTACGGACAGGTGGCGGTCTTCGTCGACCCGTGGGGCAACCGCTGGGACCTCTTGGGTCCGGCCTGATGCCGCTCGCGCAGTCTTTGTGACGAGCGAGATACCGACGCCCGCCGGCGGAGCGCCGATGATCGGACGATGCGCCGGATCCTCCCGCCCCTCGCCCTCGCGCTGATCGCCCTCGTCGTCCTCTGGAAGGTCACCGCAGCGGGCGGCGATGCAGGGGCCGTCCCGGACGCGCGGCCCGCGACGGAAGCGCGGGACCTCGAGGTCGCGCTCGCTTCGCCGAGGATCGAGGGCCCGGCGGCCGGTACCGAACCCCTGGCGTCCGTCGAAGCTGCGCGCGCGAGGGTCGAGACCCCGCCACCTGCAGCAACCGAGTCCCCGGATCCGCAGCAGGCCGCCCTGCGAGGCCGCTTCCTGACCCCGGACGGCGCGCCGGCCGTCGGTGCGGCGGTCAGCCTGCACGGCTGGCAATCCAACCCCGAGCGCGTGGCCGAGTTCGGACTCCCCGCAGAGTGGTCCGACCCCGAGACCACCACCGACGCCGAGGGCCGCTTCGAGCTCGACTTCGTTCCTCCCGGCGCGTACCAGTTCGCCCTCGGCGTCCACCTGGACGGCTTCGCGCCCGCCGGCTGGCGCTGGTCGAGCCTGCCCCCCGGCGACGACCGCGACCTCGGGACGGTGACCCTCGAGGCCGGCGGCTCGATCCGCGTGTCCATCGAACGGCCGGACGGTTCCTCCGCAGGCGACGATTGGCGGGTCCACGGATCGAACGACGGGCCGCGCTTCGGCGATCGCGAGGCCGCGCGGCGTTCGGGCGAGTACGACCCGCGGACGCAGACCTGGTTGATCACGGACCTGCCGGGCGGGGCCGCGGAGGTGGCGGCCTACTCCGAGATCGCCAACTGGATCGAGCAGCCCGGCGTCGTCGTCCGCGCCGGCGAGACGGTCGACTGCACCCTGGTCTACGACGGCCCGGACAACGCGAGCCGCATCGTCGTGGTGGTCTTCACGGGTCCTATTCATCCCGTCAGACCCGGTTCCGAGAACGTGATGCTCGAGGGCGGAGCGCTCGAAGAGCGCCTGCGTTGCGAGCACACGTTCGGATCCCAGAGCCACGACTTCCCCGACCTCGAGCCGGGGCTCTACACGGTGGTGATCGACGACCCGCGCTTCGAGCGCTGGGAGCGCCGCGGCGTGCGACCGGGCGAACGCGTCGACGCCCACCTGACCGGCAGCTGCGCCATCGTCGTCGACGTGGTCGACCGGGAGACGGGCGCGCCGGTGGACGACTGGTCGCTCGACATCCGCTGCGAGGACGTGAACTTCTGGCCCCGCGAGTTCGCGCTGGTGACGAAGGGCGGCGAGCCCCCCGCCGACGGCCGCCTCGGATCGCTGGTGCCGATGAGCTACACCCTGGCCCTGGAAGCACCGGGCTACCCGCCCATGCAGCTACCCGTGGACGACCTGGCGGCAGGGGAGGAGCGCCCCGTCCAGTTTCTGCTCTCGAAGGGCGGGGCCGTCGTGGGCACCGTGCGATCGGCGGCGGGCGACGGGCTTCCAGGGGTCCCGGTGGAGCTCTATCGGGCCGAGGTCACCTCGCCCCGGGTCGACTGGTGGAGCCTGTGGGGGCACGACCACCTGGAGCGCCACCGGCTCGGGACCACGACCACCGATGACCAGGGCGGCTTCCGACTGCCGACCGCCCAGGGAGGGCCCCTGCTGCTGCGTGCCGTGGGCGGAGTGGGACTCCACGGCCTGGTCGAGTTCGAACACGAGGCCGCGACCGAGTCGGACCCGATCGAGGTCGAGGTCCCTTCAGGCGTGCACCTGACGGGTCGGCTGCTCGCTCCCACTGGCGCCGACTTCGACGGGTTCGTCGCCTGGGTCGGTCCCGTGGCCCTGATGCCGGACATGGATCCGGCCATGTTGGATCCCGACATCGACGCCATCTTGGTGGCGGAGGTCGACGCCCAGGGTCGTTTCGACGTGGGTGACTTCGGGGTCGGTGACCTCGACGTCCTGATCCTCAACAAGGACGGCGGCCAGATCCTGGATCGTCGCGTCGTCCCGGTCGCGGCTGCCGGCGAGGTGATGTTTGAGTTCGACCTGCGCTCGCGGTGGCCGGCGGTCGTCGACATCGAGGTGCGGATCGGGGGCGAACCCGCTCCCCGCGCCCAGGTGTACTTCGAGTCGCTCGACGAGCAGCGCCCGAGCTCCTCACCGAGGGTCGACCTCGACGGGGATGGGCGTGACACGGTCGAGATCGCCGCGGGACGCTATCGGGTGGTGGTCAACGGCCGCTTCGATCCCTTCTGGGTCTGGCGCTCCCAGGCCACGTTCGAGTTCGAACCCCTGGGTCGCAGCCAGGTGCGGATCGACGTGCCCGCCTGGCGGCACACCCTGGCCGTGGTCGAGCGGGACGGGGGCGCGCCGGCTGTCGACACACCCCTCGCCGTCCTGCGCCAGGAGGAGACCGGCAGGGTGTACCGTTGGAGCCTGACCACGGACTCGGAGGGCGGGCTGGACCTGCTGATCCCCGAGGGGCCCCTGTGGCTGGCGAAAGCCGACGCGGACCCGGTCCCGAAGGTCGGCGCGGACCTGGTCGGTCTGACCCGCGTCGACTGGATCGCCTCCGGACCCTCGCCGGCCGTGGTCGAAGCTCCGTGAGGTCGACGACGTCGCGGTCAAAGCACCGCCGACCGCGCCTCAGCGAGCCAGATGCGCCGCTGCCTCGTGCACCACCCGTTCCTGCCCACTGACCGGGTCGATCTCCACCAGGCGCCAGCGGATCGCGTCGGGCAGGGCTTCGAGCGCGCTCGCATCGGGTGCCCAGGTGGTTCCGCGCAGCTCCGAGCTCTCGAGCGCCGCGGGACCGGCCGCCTGCTCGGCCGCCCACACGCGCACTCGACGGACCCAACCGTCCGCTGCCGGTGCGGCGGGCCAACGGAACGTCCCCCACGCGGCCACGGGGCCCGACGGCGCGACGTCGGCTGCCGTCCTCGGCGCAGTGGCCATGGCGCGCAGGGCGAATTCCTGTAGACGTCGTTCGTGGACCGTCGACTCCGAACCCTCCATCGTCGCGGCGTCGTCGCAGCGCTCGGTCGCGCGGCGATCGAGTTCGGCCGCCGTCGCCTCGAGGGCCTCGAGCTCCGTATACAAGTCCGGGCGTGCGCGGGCCAGCGCGGCCCGACGCGGGTCGTCGGGCGCGGTGTCCAGGAGCTCGGCAACCAGCTCCTCGTCCATGCTTGAATGCGAATCGTCGTTCACAATCGGTCTCCCTTGTCGATCGGTTCGAGCAGGGCCCGGAGCTTGGTCAGCCCGCGGTAGTAGTGGGTCTTGATGCTGGAGACCGAGAGGCCCAGGAGCAAGGCGATTTCGGGCAGGGTGCGGTCGTCGATGTGGCGCAGGCGAACGACCTGGGCCTCGCGTGCGGCCAGGTGAGCCAGCAGGGCCTCGATGTCGTCGTCGACGAGACCCTGGTCGACGGCCCCCTGGTGAACGGCCATTGCGACGGACGGCTCGAGCGGACCCTCGAGGGCGGCGAGGGATAACGTGCGCGAGCGTTCACGCTGGAGTCGGCGGGCGGCGTTCATGGTCTCGTTGCGGCAGAAGGCGTAGGTCCAGGTCTCGATCCGGGCCCGGCCCCGAAACTGATCGAGTCGCTTCCAGACCTGCAGCACCACGGTCTGGGAGACCTCTTCGATTCCCTCCGGTCCCAGGGGTGATCCAAGGCGCCGGTTGCGCTCGGCGACGAAGCGAGCGACGCAGCGCAGCCGAATCGCGAGGGCTTCCTGCGCCTCGAGGTCACACGCCAGGGCCCTTTGCGCGAGCAACAGGTCCTCGGCGCCTCCTTCGAGTCGGTCGGCAACCATTGGTGTCGGCGGGGCGGGCATGGGTTTACCTCGGTGGGACATTTTCTCAAGGGGGTGGACACGCTCGCGAGATCGACGCCCTCTCGTCGCCGTCTGGGCGAATGGCTGTCGATGGAGCCAGTCTGGGGTTCGCTCCGAAGGGCTGGTCGGAATGGGCGCGCTGCCTTCCGCCATCTTCAGCGGCGAAGCTGCCGTAGCGCGGCGTCGAGGAAACCTGAAGTTCTTGTCGTCCGCTGGTCGGGCGGCCAACACGAAGTTGCCGCCTGCGACGCGACGTCGGAGGCAGCTCGCGCCTCGAACTTCGCAGGAGTGGGCTCCGAACCAAGACCATCAACCAACGGAAACGTCATGGCCTACCTCAATGGCTTGCTCCCCAAGAAACTCATGGCCGCGGGGGCGCTCGCGGTCGGGTTGACCGCCGCCGGCTGCGACACGGAAGGCAGCTTCCAGGTCGAGAGCATCACGACCTGCTGCATCGAGCTCGTCGGCGGCAAGGTGGACTTCACGGTCAGCGGCGGCGTGCTGAAGATCGGTGGCGCAGCGACCGCCGTGGACATCAAGAAGCGCCAGACCCCGGAGTGCGAGGAATGTCAACTCACGGGTGACATTCACATCCACTGTGACGTCAACGGCAACGGCCACGAAGATCCCGGCGAGTACACCAACGACATCCCGGTCAGCAACTCGACCACCGTGGGCATGGGCGGCGTCACCATCAACGGCGTCGGCGAGAAGACGGCCTTCCGCATGACCTACGAGATCGACGCCTGCTGCCCCGACGGCAAGAAGCTCAAGCGCACGATCGTCTCCAGCGGCAGCTGAGTTCGAGCCTCGCGCCAACAACCACCTCCAACGAACGACACAAGAGACAGAACAATGATCAACAACAAGAAATTCGCGGGTCTCGGTCTGGCCGCCTTCCTGGGGGCCGGCGTGGTCGCCCTCTCCGGAGTCTCCACCGCCGCCTCGCCCTTCGCGCAGTTCTCCAGCGACGAGGCCCAAGTGGCCTACAGCACCCTGGACCACACCATGGGCGTGCGCTTCGACGTGCTGAAGTCGGACAAGGGCTCGAGCCTGCTCTCGGCCTCCGGCTGGATCCCGCCGAAGATCAGTGACCTGGTCGACCCCTTCACGATCTCGGGCGGGACGGCGACCCTGGAGACCGACGGGATGACGACCGACTACGCCTTGATGCAGGTCGGCGGCGCGTGGGTCATCTCGATCCCCACCGACGTGCTGTTCTCCAAGGGCAGTCACTCGCTCCAGGTCAACCTGGAGGGCAAGTCGCCCATGGGCGACAAGCAGTGGACGACTTGGGTGGGTCTGACCCTCTGAGCTCGGGGCCCTGGAATGGAGGCCAGCCCCCCGCGATGGCGGGCGGCTGGCCTCTGGCCGTCCCGGTGCGGCGCGAGCGGCGGCGATCCGCCCCAACCCGCGCGGGGAGGGGGCCGGATCGTCGGGTATCCTGGCGGGCTCCGCCAACCCCGACGAGCTCCCCTTGGATAGCGCCATTTCGACCTCCTCCGACCACACCCTGGTCCCCGCCAGCTCCGACCGACCGGGCGACGATCCGATCTTCCGGCTCAACGCGATGGCCCAGGCCCGCGCGGCGGCGGGGGAGGACGTGCTCAACGCGACCTTGGGTGCGCTGTTCACCGACGACGGCCAACTCGCGGTGATGCCGTCGGTCTACGACGCCATGCGCTCGATCGACGGGCGTCGCGCGGCGGGCTACGCGCCGATCCGCGGGCAGGCGGAGTTCCTCGACGCGGTGGTGCGCGACCTGACCGAGGGCACGACCCTCGCCGGTCAGGCCATCGCGGTGGCAACCCCCGGCGGCACCGGCGCGGTCTACAACGCGATCGTCAACTTCCTCGAGCCGGGCAACGCGCTGTTGACCTCGAGCTTCTACTGGGAGCCCTACGGGATCCTGGCCGAGCACAGCGGGCGGCGCTTCGCCACCTTCCGCAACTTCGACGAGAGCGGCGCCTTCGACGTAGCCGCCCTCGAGGTCGAGGCGCGGCGCCTGATCGCGCGTCAAGGGCGATTGCTGCTGGTCCTGAACACCCCCTGCCACAACCCCACCGGCTACTCCCTCGACGCGGGTGAGTTGGAGCGCATCGGCGACCTGCTCCTGGAGCTGTCCGGCGAGGCGCCGGTGACCCTGCTCCTGGACCTGGCCTACGAGAAGTTCGCCGCGCCGCACACCGCCTCCTGGCAGCCCCTGGCCGAACGCCTGGTCGGGCGCGTGCAGGTGCTCGCCGCCTGGACCGCGTCGAAGGCCTTCACCCAGTACGGCAGCCGCATCGGTGCGCTGGCGGCCTTCCACTCGGCCGATGCCACCCCGGAGACCCGCGAGCACCTGGCCAACGCCCTGGGTTACACCTGCCGCGGGACCTGGTCCAACTGCAACAACCTCGGGATGTTGACCGTGGCCAAGGTCCTGAACGACCCCGAGCTGCGCGCCCGCTCGATCGCCGAGCGCGGCGAGCTGGTGGCCCTACTCGACGACCGCGTCCAGGCCTTCAACCGCGAGGCCGCCGCGGCGGGATTGGCCTACCCGCGCTACGAGGGCGGCTTCTTCGTCTCGGTCTTCACCGACGACCCCGACGGGACCGTGGCTCGCGCCCAGGACAAGGGCGTGTTCTTCGTGCCGCTCGACGGCGCCGTCCGCCTGGCCCTGTGCGCCACGCCGGCGGTGACGATCCCGCGCTTGGTGGAGACCCTGGCCAGCAGCCTCGAGGGTTGAGCGGCGTGCCGAACAGCGAGTTGATCCGCCGCGCGGGTGAGCGCGAGCACTACTACGGCGAGCGGGTGCACCTGGTGGACAACGCCCTGATCCAGTCCGCGATCGCGCGGCTGGGCAACGGCGATTCGCGGCGCGCGGAGCTCTATCGCCTGTTGGAGCTCGTCTACCACAGCCTCGCGGTGGAAGCCCTCGGCAACGAGTTGCCCCGCGCTCGGGTGGAGGTCTCCACGCGCATGCAGGAGTTCCACCCCGCCGAGGGCGTCTTCCGCGGCGAGGCCCTCGATCCGAGCCATTCGGTGGTCGTGGTGGACGTGATCCGCGGAGGCATCGTCCCGGCGCAGATCGTGTTCGAGATGCTGACGGCGGTGCTGCCGGATGCTTGCACGCGCCTCGACCACCTGAACATGGCGCGCATCAGCGACGACCAGGGCCGCGTGACCGGCGTGGACCTGTCCGGCAGCAAGGTCGGCGGCACGGTCGAGGGCGCGACCCTGGTGATCCCCGATCCGATGGGTGCAACCGGCTCGACGGTCGTGCGCGCCCTCGAGCACTACCTGGAGCACCACGGCCGCCCGGCGAAGGTGGTGGTCCTGCCGATGATCGCCACGCCGGAGTTCGTGCGCCGCGTGACCGAGGCCTCGGAGCTGGTGCACGTGTTCGCGGCGCGGCTCGACCGCGGCCTCTCCGCCCCCGACGTGCTCGCGACCACGCCCGGCGAACGCTGGAGCGAAGAGCGCGGCCTCAACGACCACGGTTACATCGTCCCCGGCGCCGGCGGCGTCGGCGAGATCCTCAACAACGCCTGGTGCTGAACGCGCCGGCCGACTCGGACCCACTCCCCATGCTCCCCAGCCCGCTTCGTCTCTGCGTCCTCGTGGCCCCGCTGGTCCTGCCGCTCGTCGCCTGTGGCGGCAGTGAACCGGCGACCGAAGGCAGCGGCGACTCCGGCCCGGCTCCCGCCGCCGAACTCGACGTGGACGCCGCCATCGCCGTCTTCGAGGCGGGGACTTGCTGGACCTGTCACGGCCGGCCCCACATGGACATGGACGGCTTCGGCGGGCCGAAGCTCGCGGGCCTCGACGCCCACTGGAACGTCGCCGACTTGGCGGACTTCATCGAGAATCCCGAGGCCTGGGTGGCCAAGGACAGTCGCCTGGCCCTGTTGAAATCCGAGGCGATGGTGCCGATGAACCCGCCCCCGCGCCCGATCTCGCTCGAGGACCGCGAGCTGCTGGCGCGCTGGCTGTTGACGCTCGAGTAGCGTCGTGGGACGTACGGTGGCGTGGGACGTACGGTGGCGTGGGACGTACGGTGGCGTGGGACGTACGGTGGCGTGGGACGTACGGTGGCGGGATCATTTGTCCCACGACCCCGGGCATCCGCAGCGCCGGAGGCGCCGCGGATGCCCGGGGGCGTGGGACAAATGATCCCGCCACCGTACGTCCCACTCGTTCTCCAACCCCTACGTTGCAACTTGGTTCTCGGACTTCGTCGCCCTGCGCGGCGGGACTCCCGCGCACTGGCTCGTGCTGGGCGGCGGCGTGCTCGGTCCCGTCGCGGGTGCGATCCTGGCCTGGCGACATCGGGCGGGAGCGGCCGGCCTGCGGGCCCTTTGGCGGCACCTGGTCGACGTTCGCATCAGTGATTGGCGAGGCTGGACGGGCGCCCTGCTCCCTGCCGGCTACTTCGCGGTCGCATCGACCGTGGTCTTCGCCCTGACCGGCGTGACGTTCAGGTCCGAAGTGGGTCCGCTCGGCTTCGCGGGCCTGCTGCTGGCTTCCTGCGTGCTCGTCATCGGGGAGGAACTCGGCTGGCGAGGGACGCAGCTTCCGCTGCTCCAGGAAACTGGTGGCGCCCTGCGCTCCTCCGTCGTGGTCGCCGTCTCGTGGGCCTTCTGGCACCTACCGTTGGTCCTGATGTGGGGCGCCGGACCGGACAGCTCCCCGCTCGAGGCGGGGCTGGCGCTGATCCCCTACCTGCTGCTGACCATCCCGATGGCGGTCATGCATACCTTCGCCTTCAACTCGGCTCGCGGGCTCGTCCTGGTCTCGGTCGTCCTGCACGGCCTCCACAATCACCTGAACGCCGTCCTGGGGCCGAATCCCGCGGAGGACGCCGCCCTCGCGCGCGCGGGAGCGTTGTCGGGACCGGTCCTCATGGGCGTGTTCTGGAGTGTCGCCGTCGGACTGTGGATCGCCTTTCGAGGACGCGACCTGGCCCCGCGCGGCAAGGTCACCGCGAGCTCGATGCTCGAATCGAGGCCGTGACGAATGGGGCGCCCGGTGGTGAGGGACAGGGGATCCCGCCGCCGTGATTCCGACGCCACGACCCCCGGCGTTGACCGATTTCGGGGGGAGCTGCTAAGACGAAGCTCGCGGAGCAGCATCCCGTCGCCGCGGCGACGGCTCCGCCAAGGAGGAACCCATGCCGACCCTGACTGATCTGATCGCTGTGGCGATCGTCGCCGGAATCTGCTCGTCCCTGGCCCTGGCCTGCTTCTGGAGCGTGGGACCCGAGGGGCGCTTGCCGGCGGCCACGGCCGCGTCCATCGCCAGCGCGATCGTCGTCATGCACCTGCGGTCTCGGGACGCGTCGGCCAACCCGTCGCGGCAGACCGGCGAGTAGTCCGCGACGGACGGGTCCCCGCGCCCTCAGCGCTCGATCACGTCGATGCGTCCGCCGGACCAGGTGCGTAGCTCGAGGCGCGAGCCGGGCTTCAGACCCGAGAGCAGCCGCCGCTCGTCGAACTCGTCGTAGAGCACGCCGGCGCCGCGCCAGCGGCCATCGACCTCGAGGGTCCAGATCGTGACCGTGTCGGCCAAGAGGTCCTCGACCAGGCTGATCGCTTCGGCCAGCTCGCTCGAGCGTCCGCCTCCGCGCGGCGCGGTGAACTCCTGGCTCCAGCGGCCCCACTGGACCAGCACCCGCTCGGGGTCGCCGCTGTCGACGACCATCGCCGGCTCGCCCTCGACGGCCGCCGGGATGGTCAGGATCAAGTAGGCCTCGTCGCGACCGGGGCGCTGTTCGATGCGCGCGTGCCCCTTGAGTTCGGGGTGGTGGCGCAGGAGCTCGTGGGCCAGGGAGCGGCTGGCGGGGTCGAGGGCTTCGATGTCGAACATCGTCTCGGGTCGGGTCGGTTGCGGGTCGGATCAGCCGGGCGGATCAGAGGTCGCCAGAGCGTCGGGCGGCCACGAAGTTGGTCACGAAGCGGAAGGCCGACAGGTCGGGCACCTCGCGGGCGGCGCGGGCGGCGTTCTTCCACACGTCCTCGCCGGAGGCGTCGAGGTCGCGCAGGCGCGCGTAGTCGATGCCCATGTGGTCCACGGCGTAGGCGCGGCGCTGGTCGGGCTTCGACACGCCCGGCGCCACGGCCAGGCCCTGCAGGTCGAAGTGGTTGGAGGAGTCCAGGACGACCCCGTGGCCGACCCGGAACCAGGCCGCCAGGTTGCCCTCGCCCCACACGTCGGCGGCGTCGGGGCTGTCGATCAACACCTCGGCGCGCTCGGGCGCGAGGACCCGGATCAGGTGGGCGCCCTCCAGGTGGTAGATCGGCCGCGTGTCGCCGGGGAACACGCCCTTCAGGAAGGGGCTGTCGTCGGAGCACGGGAAGGACTCCACGTCGTCGAGCACTTCCGAGCGCGTGTCGACCTTGGCGATCACGCCGGGGAAGACTCGCGCGACGGTCTCGGTCAGGGCCCAACAGGAGCCGAAGAGCTGGCCGCCGCACAGCACGTACCACTCGAGCAGCTCTGCGTCGCCGGCCTCGATCTCGCCGGTGCAGTTGGCCACGAAGATCGCGTCCGGGTGCAGGCCATCGCGGCGCACGCGCGAGGACTGGGTCAAGCGGTAGGCGATGTGTTGACGCTCGAGCAGCTCTTGGATGTGGTCGGCGCGGCTCTCGAGCACGACCACGTCGAGGCCGCGGTAGATTTCGCCGTAGGGCACGCCGTAGCCGTACTTCGCGCGGCGTTCCGCGTCGTCCTCGGGGTGGGTGAAGCGCATGGCGCTGCCGCCGTCGTCGTACCAGGCCTGCCACGCCTCGCGCGTGGCCTCGACGTCGATGCGCTTGGTCAAGCGCCGCAGGGCCTCGTGGGCGCAGAGCGCGACGATCGAGTCGTCGTCCTCGAGGGCGGCGATCAGGGGCGGGATCGCGGCGGGCTCGTGGATCAGGCCCAGGCCGACCGTGGCCGCGGCGCGCAGGCGCCAGTCCTCGTGCTCGTTGCGAATGCGCTGCAGCGGCTCGACCGAGGCCACGGTTGCCAGCTTGCCGATCGACACGGCGGCGCAGGCGCCCACGCCCCAGTCGGCGTCGTCGAGGGCCGTGACCAGGGCCGGCAGCACGACCGCCAAGGTGCGTCGCCCCAGCGTCGTCGCGAGCTCGCGACGCACGCCCGCGTCGGGCTCGGCGACCAAGCGCTCCACCAGGAAGGCGCGGTGGGCCAGGGCGTCCACGCGACCCAGGGCTTGGGCTGCGCGCAGGCGCACGCGCGGCTCGTCGTCGACCGCGAGGGACTTCAGGCGCTCGCCCTCGCTCTCGCCCAGGCGTTCGAAGGCCACGATCGAGAGGGCGCGGGCGCCGGTGTCGTCCGCGGCCGCGGCGCGCTCGGCCAGCTCGCGGGCCAGCTTCTGGCGCGAGGCCTCGAGGGGCTCGTAGAGGATCAGCGCCGCGACCTCGGCGGCGCGCGCGGGCGGCAGGGCGTCGAGGTGCGGCCGGGCGCCCGTATCGGTGGCCAGGTCTGCCATCAGCGCCACGGCTCGGCGCGCGACCACGTCGGTGACGTCGCCGCCCGCGAGCAGCTTCGCCACAGGCTCGAGATGCGCCACCGTCGCGCGTCCGCGCAGGGTCTCGAGAGCGGCCGCGCGCACGCGCACGTCGTCGCGGGCGAGCAGATCGGCGAAGTGGGCCGGCGAGGGATCGACCAGCAGCTCGGCTCGGGCCAGGGCGGCGCGCACGTCCCCCTCGTCGTTCTCGAGCAGCTTGGACGTCTTGCCCAGCTCGGCCTCGCCCTCGAGTGCTTCCATTCCGGCCGCCAGGGCCTCGGCGGCCTCGACGATGCGCTTGCCCTTGACCGCCTTGAGCAGGCGCTCGAGACCCTGTTCGGGGTCGATCTTGACCAGCGAGCGGGCCGCCGCATGGCGCACGCGACGCAGGGGGGCGTCCACGGCCAGGCCCGCGAGGACCTTGATCGAGTCCTTGCCCCCGCGCCGACCCAGGGCCTGGGCCGCGCGCTCCACGACCTCCCAATCGTCGTCGTCCAGGACGCTCAGCAGCAGGTCCTCGGCGTTCTCGTGCCCCAGCTCCTCCAGGTTGCCGATCGCGGCCAGGCGCTCCTCGACCTGCGCCGCGCGCAGGCCGTCGGCGGGGTTCTGCGCCCATGGGGGCGCCGTGGTCATCGCGGACAGGGCCAGGGCACACAGCAGGTGGAGCGGCTTCACCGGGGCATCCTACTGCGCTGCGAGCGATGGGCGCGCTGGGGCTAGACTCGCGGTCCCATGACTCCGCTGCAGCTCCTGTGCGTCCCGCTCCTGCTCGCCGCCGCCCACGACCCCCACGACGGGGCCGGGCACCACCACCATCCGGCCGATGGCCAGGAGCCGCGCTTCGCACCCGCGGTGTACTCCGACGAGCCCGTCTACGTTGGCGAGGGCGCGCATCGCTATCGCTGGGAGTCGCGCTGGCTGCAGCTGCCCGAGGGGCGCGAGTGGCTCGGCAGCACCCACGGCTGCATCGTCGTCGACCGCGCTGGGCGCGTGTACCTGAGCGCGGAGGAGGGCGCGGCCGTGCTGGTCTTCGACGCGGACGGCGCCCTCGTCGACTCCTTCGGCGAGGAGTGGGGCGCGGGCTTGCACGGCCTCTCGATCGGCGTCGACTGGGTGCCCGACCGCGAGATGATCGTCTCCAAAGAGGGGCGCGTGCGCGGCGAGGTGCTCTGGTTGGCGCACACCGCGCGGCAGGAGGTGATCAAGACCACGCTGGGCGGGGAGGTCCTGATGACGATCCCGCCGCCGCCGGCCGAGGCGGGCCTGTACCCGGACCCGGGCAGTTACAAGCCGACCAGCGTCGCCGTGGCGCCGGACGGGACGATCTTCGTCGCCGATGGTTACGGGCTGTCGTGGATCCACCGCTACGACGCCGAGGGCAACTACCTCGACAGCTTCGGAGGCCGCGGCAAGAGGCCCGAGCAGCTGGGCACGCCTCACGGCCTGTGGATCGAGACGCGCGACGGTCGCACGACGCTCCTGGTCGCCGACCGCGGGCACAGCCGCATCGCGCGCTTCTCCACGACCGGCGAGTACATCGGCTGCACCGACCCCGACTCGGGACTCCTGCGGCGCCCGTGCCACTTGCAGTTCGAGGGAGACGTCGGCGTCGTCGCCGATCTCGCCGGCCGAGTGACCCTGCTGGACCGCGACCTCAACCTGATCTGCCACCTGGGTGACAATCCCGTCGAGTCCGAGCGCGCTCAGTTCGACGTGACCCCCGACCACTGGCGCGAGGGCGCCTTCATCGCGCCCCACTGCGCCCGCATCGCGTCCGGAGGCGAGATCTACGTCATGGACTGGAACGTGGCCGGTCGCCTGACGCGGCTGGTTCCCGATCCGGCGGATTGAGCCCGTTCCGGACCATCGATCGAACGGACCGCACAAGGGAAGGTCATCCATGTCTGAAGACGCCCCGAACCAAGCCCCGCACCTGCACCACTCGATCGACTACTTGGAACTTCCGGTGAGCGACATGGACGAGGCTCAGCGCTTCTACGCCACCGCCTTCGGTTGGGAGTTCAACCAGTACGGGCCCGGCTACGCCGGGATCAAGAAGCCCGGGGGCGAGGCCGGGGGCCTGCGGCTGGAGGAACAGGTCACGCGGGGTGGGCCCCTGTTGGTGCTCTTCTCGGAGGACCTCGAGCAGAGCCTCGCGGGCGTGCGCGCCGGGGGCGGGGAGATCGTCGTCGAGCCATTCGACTTCCCCGGCGGGCGCCGCTTCCACTTCCTCGATCCCTGCGGTAACGAGTTGGCCGTCTGGGCTCTTCCTGACTGATGGACGCCGAGGGTCGTGGCCTTCGCGGATACCTAGGAGTTCAGCGCACGAGCGATTGGCTGCTGCGGTTGAAAGGTTTGATGGCGCCGCGCCACAGGGGCGCCCACAATCGGCGCCGTGAAACACATTGAAGGTCACCGTACCCATCGGATCGGTTGGCTTCGAGCGTCGGTGCTCGGCGCGAATGACGGCATCGTCTCGACCTCGAGTTTGGTCTTGGGTGTCGCTGCATCCGGGGTGGGGTCCCAGGGCGTTCTGATTGCTGGCGTCGCGGGCCTGGTGGCCGGGGCCATGTCGATGGCCGCCGGGGAGTACGTATCGGTCAGCTCCCAGGCCGACACCGAACTGGCCGACCTGGCGCGCGAGCGGGAGGAGCTCACCACCGACCCCGAGCACGAGTTCGCGGAGCTCACCGAGATCTACGTGAAGCGTGGGCTGGATCCGAAGCTCGCCGCCGAGGTGGCGGAGCAACTCATGGCCCACGACGCCCTGGGCGCTCACGCCCGGGACGAGCTGGGCATCTCGGAGTCCCTCGCCGCCAGGCCGGTCCAGGCAGCCTTCGCCTCGGCCGGGACCTTCTCGGCTGGGGCGGCGCTCCCGCTGTTGGTGGCGGTGCTGTTTCCCGCCGGCGCCCTCGTGTGGGCGGTGGCCAGCAGCTCGCTGCTCTTCTTGGCTCTGCTCGGTTCCCTCTCGGCACGGGCCGGCGGCGCGCCCCTGGGAGCGGCGGCCGCGCGAGTGACCTTCTGGGGCGCGCTCGCCATGGCGATCACCTTCGCCGTGGGTGCCCTGTTCGGCGTCGCGGCGTGAGGTCGGACCGTGCTCCGAACCTTCGACCGAGGTCGGCTCGTGCCGTGGCGCGGTTGCCGAGCCTGGCTACGCCGTCGCTGACGACCTTGCAGCGATGGAACCCGGCGAGCTCGGTGCACCCGACGCGGCCCACTGACGACGCAGGTCGACGTCGAGCTCGCGCGGGACTCTATTCGTACGCAGTTTCCCCTATGGGCGCGGCTCGAGGTCCGGCCCGTCGTTCGGGGCGGCTGGAGCAACGTCACCTTCCGGCTCGGCGACGACAAGGTCGTCCGCCTGACACGGGCGCGGGCCCGCGCGGCACAGATCGATGCCGAGCAACGCTGGCTGCCCGTGTTGGTGCGAGGCCTACCACTTCCCATCCCCCAGCCGCTGGGCACAGGTGTCCCGCAGGGCGAGTATCCCTGGAGTTGGTAGGTCTACCACTGGGTCGTGGGGGAGACGGTGCTCCCCGAGCGCATCGCAAGTCCGACCGGCTTCGCGCTCGACCTCGCCGGATTCCTCCGCGCTCTGCCCTCCATCCCCGCCAACAACGGACCCCCGGCGGGTCCTCGAAACTTCCACCGCGGCGGCGACCTGGCCTGCTACGACGCGCAGTTTCGTGAGGACGTCGAGGTCCTCAGCCATCGGCTGAAGGCTGCAGCCGTGTCGGAGGTCTGGGCAATGGCGCTGTCTTCGCATTGGGGACACGCACCCGGCCGGGTCCACGGGGGCATGGCTGTCGGCAACCTTCCGGTCGAGTCCGGGAAACTCGGTGGAGTGATCGATCTCGGCGCGACGTGCGTCGGCGATCCCGCCTGCGATCTGGTGCCGGCCTGGACCTTCTTGGGCGTGGAGGGTTGCAGGACCCTGCGAGACGCCCTGCCGCTCGATCGGGCTACCTGGGAGCGCGGTCGCGGTTGGGTCCTGTGGAAGGCCCTGATCGTGGCGGCGGGCCTGGCGGAGACCAACGCCTGGGAGGGTGGCCAGGCCTGGAGCACGATCGCCAGCGTGTTGGCCGACCACGCGGAGCCTCGAGGTTACGGTGCCAGAGCCGCGGAGGGCTCGAAGTGAGCGGCCGAACACGCTGCTGCCTCAGCTCGAAAGACCGTTCTGGCGAGACCGTGCTCGCTGGGCGTGCCGACCAACCGAGATTCGAAACCAATGTCCACGCCGCAGAGTTCAGTGGCCGTCGTCGCCTCCGAAGTCCCGCCTCGCACCAAGCCCTCCGTGTATCCAGAACCCTTCGCAGCCCAGATCGTCGGTCGCGAGAAGCGTCAACTCGGTGAGGTCTTCGGGCTCACCAACTTCGGGGTGAACCTCGTGCGACTCGCACCGGGCGGGCGCTCGGCCTTGCGCCACGCGCACACCCGGCAGGACGAGTTGGTCTACGTGCTGCAGGGGCGACCGACCCTGCACACAGACCAGGGGCAGCGCGAGCTCGTGCCGGGGATGTGTGCCGGCTTCAAGGCCGGCACCGGGGACGGGCACTGCCTCACCAACGAATCGCAGGAGGACGTCGTCTACCTGGAGGTTGGCGACCGCACCCCTGGTGACGGCGCTTCCTATCCGGACGATGATCTGGAAGCGCGACTGATCGACGGCGGTTGGCGCTTCTTCCACAAGGACGGCACGCCCTATCGCTAGTGCAGGCCAGGTTGGTCGCTTGTCGTCGGGACTGCGGAGATCGATCGCGGCGCGCCCCTGACGTGGATCAGGACACTAGTCTGCTCTCGAACAACGGGCGACGAGGGCGTCGCCGCTTTCACCTAGACCATCACAGGGAGCCCGCATGGGTATCGAACGGATCATTCTCCTGGCTGCGCTGACCTCCTGCCACGCCGGCGGTCCGCCGACCGCGGAGTTGTCGCACGCTCCGATCCAGAGCCGATTGATCGAAGCCGCTGCCGGAGACCTGGTGCTCCTGCAGGAGGTCCTCCTCGAAGCGCCTGTCGGCGAGGTTTGGAAGGCCTACTCAACCGAAGACGGCTGGCGGGCATGGGCGGCTCCGGCGGTCGAGATCGACCTGCGCGCGGGCGGGACGGTTCGCACGCATTACGGCGAGGGGGCTGCGATCGGCGACCCCGGGACGAACGTGATCCACATCGTGAACTACGTCCCCGAGCGGCTCTTGACCCTTCGCGCGGAGGTCGAGGATCGCTGGCCCGAGGTGATGAAACAGGACGCGGGCAACTTGATGAACGTGATCGTCTTCGAGCCCAAGGGCGACGACCGGACGAAGATTCTCTCCTACGGAGTCGGCTACCGGGACTCCCAGGCCTACCGCGACTTGATGGAGTTCTTCATCCCGGCCAACGAAGGGTTGTTCCAGGTTCTGAAGGACCACTTGGAGGGTTAGCCCTCATCGAGCATCAGGATCCGCGCCCATCACACCTTGGATCGAGCCTGGCCGCGCGAAGCAGCCTCCCCAGACATGACTGCCTACCTCGAACCCACCCAAGCATCCGGCCGTGGCTTCTTCATGCGCGGTATCAGCGGGCCAGTCGTGATGCTGAATCTGCTCCGCTACCGCGAAGTGGCGGACTACTCGGCTTCACCCGAACTTGGACCACCCGCGCCGATCAGCGGTGAAGAGGCCTACCGCCTCTACATGGAGCACACCCTTCCGCACCTCGAGCGCTCCGGCGGCAAGCTGCTGTTCTTCGGCCGGGGCGGGGCTTTCTTGATCGGTCCTGCAAACGAGCGCTGGGATGCCGCCATGCTGGTCGAGCAGTCCAGCACCGAGGCCTTCATGGCCTTCACCTCCGACCAGGCGTACCTCGCGGGGATTGGCCATCGCACGGCGGCGCTGGAGGATTCGCGCCTGCTGCCCCTCGAACCCTGGTCCCGAATCGCACTTCGGCGGTGAGGCTCCGCGGGACGGTCCGGTACTCGGCTACTCGCTCTCGAGGACCCCTGCGCCGTGGCTAGACCCGGCCTTTCGAGCTTGCGGCAGACCTGATACTCTGGCCGCAGTACCTATTGCCGAGGCGTCAAAGAGGTCCCGCGGCAGCCGCAGCGAATATCAGAGGAGGCGTGTCGCCTTGGGCGAGTTGATCGGTTCTGGGTTCTGGTTGGGCAGCCTTGTCGTTGTGGTCATCGCGCTGACCAATGCAGCCAGAACGAGACAGTGGGGCTGGTTCGTCGCTTCGCTGCTCATCTGGCCGGTGGCGATCGCGTATCTGCTCGTGGCCTACAAGTCGCCGAAGACGATCCGCGCGCTCGAGAACCGCAGGCGACAGGCCCAGACTCGAGAGCGGGCCGAGATTGCGGAGCTGAAGAAGAAGGTCGCCGCCCTCGAGGGCGAGCGAGCGTAGCCGCCGAGTACGGGCGATCGCGGGGGGGCGGGTCGGACGTCCGACTCGGCGCTACTGCACGCGGATCTCGAGCGCGTTCGACAGCGCGACGCCGCCGATCGCCCTGTTGTCGAGTAGCAGGGCCTGGGTCGTGACGGTCGGTGCGCTGACGGTCAAGGCGCTAGCCGGCGGAATCTGCCAGGCGATGGACCAGGAGCCCTCGGCCGTGAGCTGCAAGGGGAACGCGACGATGCCACTCAGGGGGCCGATCCAGAGGCTCCCGGAGAACAGTGACAACTCGTCGCACAGGGTGCCGATGCCGAGCCAGCCGAGGGCACTCGCGGGTCCACCGACGAGGGTCAGCGTGGCCGTGCTCCCGGGGCTCGGGCAGCCCGTCACGTCGAGGCTCGGCGTCAGACCGCCGCTCCCGGGCGTGCCCGCGCCGTAGTGCATCGACCAGCCGTTGCAGTTCAGTTCCGCGCCCTTCGCGGTCAGGAACGCCTCCAGCTCGGGTGCGAGCAGATCCTGGTTCCAGACCTCGGCGTAGCGCACGCCTACGTCGAGGGCCAAGTCGAAGGAGGCGTCGTACTTGGCCAGGTCGAAGTTCTAGTGTCCTGGATCAGAAATTCGGCGTCACTTCCCGGGCTCCGATCGCCGCTGGCGTCGCCAGCGCCTCCTCCGAGTATCGCAGCGGATACGCGTCGTCCGCGCGCCTAGCCAGCATCGATCGGACCTCCGGGCAGTGACGCCGAATTTCTGATCCAGGACACTAGTGGGGTGAGTCAAAGCTTCGACTCATTTGTTTGCCGGGAACGAGTGGCGTTCGCTGTGTCGCAGTAGCGGCGGAGGCTGGCGAGGATCTGGTCTGCGGTCTTGGTCCAGACGTACGGCTTCGGCTCGTCGTTGTGGGCATCGATGAACGCCCTCACGTCCTTCTCGAGCGCAGCCGTACTTCGATGGACGCCGCGCTCAGTCACTCGCCGGGAGACGATCGAGAACCAGCTCTCGACGAGGTTGAGCCAGGACGACGTCGTCGGCGTGAAGTGCACGTGAAATCGGGGTCGGCGTAGCAGCCACCGCTTCACGGCTGGCGTCTTGTGCGTGGCGTAGTTGTCCATCACGAGGTGGACGTCCAGCTCCTTGGGCACGGACTGCTCGATCTCGCCCAGGAACTTCAGGAACTCCTTCGACCTGTGTCGACGGAAGCACTTGCCGATGACTCGCCCCGTGGCGATGTCGAGCGCTGCGAACAGCGACGTCGTCCCGTGGCGCACGTAGGTATTCGAGCGTCGCTCCGGGTGCGTCGGCGTCATCGGCAGCAGGGGCTGAGTGCGATCCAGTGCCTGCATCTGGGACTTCTCGTCGACGCAGAGCACGAGCGCATTGTCCGGAGGGCTCATGTACAGTCCCACGATGTCCCGGACCTTCTCGACGAACTGAGGGTCGCGGGACAAGGAGAAGGACTCGCTGCGGTCTGGACGAAGGCTGAAGGCCTTCCAGATCCGCGCCACAGCGCTCTGAGACAATCCGAGCTCGTTCGCGACTTGGCGGGAGCTCCAGTGGGTCCCGGTTTTCGGCTTACGGTGGAGCGTCATGTCCACGACGCGGGCGACATCGTCATCTGAGACGCTCCTCGGCCGTCCAATCCGAGGCTCGTCGTACAGCGCGTCCAGACGCTCCTTCACGAATCGGCGACGCCAGCGACCAACGGTCTGAAAGTGCAGCCCCAACTCGTCGGCGACATCGGTATTGTCCAGCCCCTTCGCACAGCGAAGGATGGCGCGCGCCCGCTCCGCCACTGCCGCAGGCGTCGAGCGACGCCGAACCAGCCGATTCAACTCCGCGCGCTCCTGCTCGGACAACACGAGCTTCGCCTTCGGCCGTCCCATCTTGGTCGTCATGATGCAACCATCGGCGCGGCCGAGCCCGACTTGCCCGAAACTTGCAACTTATTAGTCGAATCTTTGACTCGCCCCACTAGCGCTCCGGCGTCGTGATCCAGCTACCCACGTTCTGGACCGTGGTGAAGCTCTGCAGGGCCGTTGCCAGGAACAGGGCGTACATCCCCGTGTAGACCTCGAGGGCGTTCTTCTCGCTCCACCAGGCTCCGAACGCCCCGAAGCGATCGCCGATGGTCGCCAGGCCGTGGTCGAGTACCGCCGCTGCGACGGCGTCGCTGCCCCAGATCGGATGGACGTCCACGTCGATCCACGCTTTCGGGAAGGCGGCCGCGAAGGCGTCGAGGACCGCGGTCCACGACTGGGCGTAGAGCTCGTCGGTGTAGCCCAGGCCCAAGTACTGCTGCTGCTCGCCGAAGGGCAACTGCATCTCGAAGCCGTTGTGGGTGGCGTGGGTTGCGTGGACCAGGTCGATGGTGGCCTCGTCCTTGAACTTGGCTCCCAGGGCGGCTACGAAACTCGTCCAGCGCGCGACGTAGACCGCGTCCCACGGCACCGCGATGGTGCGGACGTTGCCGCTGAAGGTGTAGATCACCATCTGCGCGCCGAGCCCCGCCAGCCAAGCTGGCGTGCCCCCGTCGCCCTGCACGATGCCCAGGGCGATCCGCTTGCCGTGGGACGCGACCTTGGTGACTTGGTCCTCGATCAAGCTCCAATCGTAGACGCCCGGCGACGGCTCCAGGTCCGACCAGGGCACCCGCACCAGGATCCCGTCGACGAAGGGCCGCGCGGCGATGGTGGGGGTGTCGGAACTGCCCCCGGCGGCATTGGTCACCCCGCAACTGCAGTAGATGCCCGACGGGCGCTCCTGGGCGGCGGCCGTTCGAGTGGGCAGCGGGGCGGCGAGGCAGGCGAGCAGCAGGAGGCTTCGGAGCGGATTCATGGCGGGGCGGGATGTCGGCGAACGGACTCGAGGCGAGTCGGAGGAACCCGCCGCCGGACCCTGGGTTCCGCTCGGAACGGCGGTTCCCCCGTCTCTCGAAGCGGTTCCCTCCTGGCTCGGAGAGGGTCGGACACTCGGCTCGGCTCCCGCTATCCTCTGCTCGCGGCCCTCGCCGACGAGGCCATGCACGACGAAGCCATGAGCGACGAACTCCTCGAACTCGCATCCGAAGTCGCCTTCGAGCGGCTCGCTGACGCCGGTGGCGACCCCCGCGACCTGCAAGACCCCCTGCGCACGATCGCGATCGTCTACGCCGCCCAGGGCGTGATCGACAACGGCGGTTTGCGCTACTTGTTCGAGGCCGATTGGCCGGGGCAGCCGCCCTACTCCTTGCTCTCCGATGCCTATCGCAACATCGGCGCGGCACGGGAGGCGCAGGCCATCGACGCCGCGACCGCGCTGTTCGACTTCGCGGATCCCCAGACGGATTCGGATCGGCGCTGCGAGCTGCTCGCCGGTCCGGTCGGCGAGCGGATCGAGGCGCTGGACGGCGAGTTCAGCGACGACATCTGGCGCTTGCTGTCGACCTACGCCCACGCCCACGCCAGGGTCTTCGAGGACCTGCGGGCCTAGCCTGCGGGCCTCGAGGTCCGCGTCGAAGTTGCGAGCGCTCGAGCCTGACCATGGCTGACGACCAAGATGGGGATTCTCCCCACTCCGCCGCGTACTTCGGCGAGACCCGCGACTACTGGTGGAACGCGGACTTCGTGCAGCTCATGGGCCGGCGTTGGGGCCTCGAGGGCGTGCGCGAGGTTCTGGACGTGGGCAGTGGCGTCGGGCACTGGGGGCGCGTGCTGGCGGGCGCCCTGCCCGCGGAGGCTCGCATCACGGGCCTGGAGCGCGAGCCCCGTTGGGTGGCCGAGGCCACGCAGATCGCGGCGGAGAGCGGGCTCGGCGATCGCTTCCGCTACCTGGAGGGCGACATCGAGGCCCTGCCCTTCCCGGACGGTTGCTTCGATCTGGTGACCTGCCAGACGGTGCTGATCCACGCGCCCGATGCGGGCGCGGCGGTGGCGGAGATGGTGCGGGTCGCGAAGCCGGGCGGGCTCGTCGCCGTGGCGGAGCCCAACAACCTGGCCAGCGCGCTGCTGTTGAACCAAGCCTCGCTCGAGATCCCGCTGGACGAGACCCTGGCGATGGTCGGCTTCCAGCTCTTGTGCGAGCGCGGCAAGGCGGCGCTGGGCGAGGGCGACAACGCGGCCGGCGAGCTGGCCCCGGGGCTCTTCGCCGCCCAGGGGCTGGTCGACGTGCAGGTCTTCATGAACGACAAGGCCAGCGCCCTCGTGCCGCCCTATGTCTCGGGCGAGCAGCGCGCCCTGGCCACCGAGGCGGGCGAGTCGGACAGCGCGCAGCGTTGGATCTGGAGTCGGGACGATTCGCGGCGCTTCTTCCTGGCGGGCGGCGGCAGCGTGCCTGAGTTCGAACACCTGTGGTCCCTGGCCCTGTCGCGGGTTGCCGCCGGCGCGGCGGCGGTGGCTGCCGGCACCTGCGCGTCGGCCGGCGGGGCGGTGTGCTACCTGGTCTCTGGCCGCAAGCCCGGCGCCTAGTCACTGTCGACGACGATCAAGCCTGCGCCCGCAGCAGCTCGAGGCCGTCGAGGAGCAGTCCGAGCCCGAACTCGAAGTCGTGCACCCCGTCGTGCCGTCCGGACATGACCTCCGCGGTCAGCTCGAACAGGTGTGGGAACTGATCGGCGGGGATCATCTCGACGTAGTTGGCGGCTGCCTCGGCGTACTCCCCCGGCTCGAACGGGAAGTTCAACTCCTGCAGGGTGAAGCCGTAGACGTGGTTGTCGATGGCGTTCCAGGCGTGGTCGGCCATGGCGGGTGAGAAGCCGGCCCCGCGCAGGCAGCCCAGGGTCGCGTCCACGTAGCGCAGCATGGCCGAGCCGACGTTGATCCGCGACACGATCAGGCTGGTGGCCCACCGATGGCGGACCAGGGCCGAGTGGGCGGAGATCGCGCGGCGGCGCATGGCCGCGCGCCAGTCGGCGCCGGGCTCTGGCAACTCGATCTCGGCCACGACCAGGTCGACCATGCCGTCCAGGAGGTCGCCCTTGTTCTGCACGTGGTTGTAGAGGGACATGGCCTCGACCCCCAGGCCCTGGGCCAGCTTCCGCATGGAGAGGGCTCCGAGACCGTTTGCATCCGCAATGGCGATGGCGGCCTGGAGCACGCGCTCGCGGCTCAGGGGAACGCGGGGCGCGGCGTCGGTGGGGGAGGCGTCGGGCATGGGTCAGACGGATCCTAGCCTTGACAGGCTTACGGTGTACGCCTAGCTTACGCCGTAAGTTTTGACGGTGAGGCGTGGGACGCGGGCCCAGAGCCTCACCGCAGTCCCGGAGACAGCCAGATGAACGCGACCCAGGCGCCCAGGACGGGCGAAACGATGCGAGCGGTGGTCCAGGACCGCTACGGCGCGGCGGAGGTGTTGGAGCTACGAGAGATCGAGCGGCCCACCGCCCGCGAGGGCGAGGTCCTCGTCCGGGTGCGGGCGGCGGGCTTGGACCGGGGCGTCTGGCACCTGATGGCCGGCCTGCCCTACCTGGTCCGGCTTGGCTTCGGGCTGCGCCGGCCCAAGAACCCTGTGCCCGGCATGGACCTGGCCGGGGTCGTCGAGGCCGTGGGCGCCGGCGTGACCGGTCTCGCCCCCGGCGACGAGGTCTTCGGCGCGACGGACGGATCCTACGCCGAGTTCGCCGTGGTGAAGGCGGACCGGCTGGCGCCGAAGCCGGCTCGGCTGAGCTTCGAGCAGGCCGCCGCCGTGCCCGTGTCCGCCTGCGCCGCGCTGCATGCCCTGCGCGACGTGGGCGAGGTGCAGGCGGGTCAGCGCGTGCTCGTCATCGGCGCGTCCGGGGGTGTGGGCAGCTTCGCCGTGCAGCTCGCGAAGGCCTTCGGCGCCCACGTGACTGGCGTCTGCAGCACGGCCAAGGTGGACCTGGTGCGCTCCCTCGGCGCCGACCACGTGATCGACTACACGACCGAGGACATCTCGACCGGTGGCGTGCGCTACGACCTCGTGATCGACATCGCCGGCAATCGGAGCCTAGGCGCGCTGCGGCGGGTGCTCACGCCGCGCGGGACCTTGGTGATCGTCGGCGGCGAGCAGGGCGACCGCTGGATCGGCGGAACGGACCGGCAGTTGCGTGCGATGGCGCTGTCGCGGTTCGTGAGTCAGGAGCTGCGCACGTTCATCTCGAGCGAGCGCCGCGAGGACCTGTTGGTGCTGCGCGATCTGATCGACGCCGGGAAGGTCACGCCCGCGGTTGAGCGGACCTTCCCCCTGGAGCGAGCCTCCGAGGCCATGGCCTGGCTCGAGGCCGGACGAGCCCGGGGCAAGCTCGTGCTCACGATCTGAGGACGTCCGGTGCGGTGGGACGTACGGTGCCGTTGGGACGTACGATGCCGGCACCGTACGTCCCACCGGCACCGTACGTCCCGCGAGCCTCAGCCCCCGATCGCCTGGCTGATCGCGTTGCTCAAGCGCCCGGAAGCTCCAAAACCTCCGACCCAGCCCTGCACCGTGTAGTCCAGCCCGACCAGCACCGGGTCATTGGGGATCGCCAAGCCCGCCGGCGTCGGGAACCACTCGATCACCGTCTGGGCGTGGATCCCCGCCGTGGTCAGGACCGGCGCACCGGCGATGTAGAGGAACCCGAACTCCGTCGGCAAGGGCGTCGACAACCCCGACGAGAGCGCCTGCATCAGCCAGATGGACGGCGAGTCGGCGCCCGAGCAGTCCAGCGAGAAGTTGAACGGCTCCGTCGGGTCGCCGATGCGCGGCCCGAAGCCGGCCGAGCCGCCGATGTCCGCCAGGACCGGGTCCGTGGGGAACTGCGGCGCGAGCAGCGTGTTCGGCACCAACACCGGCGGCGCGCCCGAACCGTCGATCACGATCGAGTAGGGCGCCGAGGCGTCGAGTCCCGAGCTCGTGTCGGCCACGACGATCGTGTGCAGCCCGTCCTGGGCCACGGTGAAGGCCAGGGAGGCGACGTTCGCGTTCGAGGCCGAGGTGATGAACTGCCCCAAGGGGCCGTACAGGTAGACGATCGGGAACAGGTCCGAAGTCGTCGTGTCGGTCACGGTGATCGTCGAGCTCTCGCCCGCGACCGCGTTGAAGGTGTACGAGTCCAGGTCGCCCAGAGCGATGTTGTCGTTCACCACGACACCGTCGATCAATGATCCGCCCTCGTTGGCACCGGGCATGCGGGCGTACTGCACCTGATAGGCGCCACTGGCGTCGAGTCCGGAGCTGATGTCGGTGACCACCAGGGTATAGGTCCCCGAGTACTGCGCCACGCTGTTGAAGGCCGCGACCGTCGCGGCCGACGCCTGTCCCACGTAGTCGCCGAAAGGGTCGTAGATCGTTGCCAGGGGGAACAAGCCGCCCTGGGCCGGATCGACCAGCCTGATCTGGAACGACTCGCCGCCGACCAACTGGAAGCTGAAGGAGTCGATGTCGCCCAGGCTCAGGCTGTTGGTCACGACGTCGCCGTTGGCCAGGGAGCCGAGCTCGTCGGCGTCCGGCGTGCGCACGAAGTGCACTGCATAGTCGCCCGTGGCGTCGAGGCCCGAGCTGACGTCGGTCACGAGCAGCGTGTAGGTGCCGGACTTGGTGGCGACCGCGTTGATGTCCGCCACGGTCGCGCCCGAGTCCTGGGCCACCTGCTTGCCGTCGGGGTCGAACAGCGTCATGTTCGGGAACAGGTCGCTGACCGCCAAGTCGACCAGGCGGATGCGGAAGTTCTGACCGGCGACGATCGAGAAGGTGAAGCTGTCGATGTCGCCCAGATCGAGGGTGCCGAAGAGGGCTCCGCCATTGAGCAGCGGCCCGCCCTCGTTCACCCCGGGTACCCGGGCGTAATGCAGGTCGTAGTTCCCGGCCGCGTCGAGTCCGCTGCTGACGTCGGTCACGACGACCGTGTAGGTGCCCGTGTACGCGGCCTTGCCGGCCAGGTTGACGACGGTGGGGCTCGAGGGCGACGCGACGAGCTGCCCGAAGGGGTCGTAGAACCGCATCTGGGGGTAGAAGTCGCTGACCGCGCTGTCCACCAGTCGCAGCTGGTAGCTCTCGCCGGAGAAGAGCGCGACCGTGTAGGAGTCGATGTCGCCCAGGCCGATGACTCCGCTGACCGAGTCGCCGTTGGGCAGGGCGCCCAGCTCATCCGCGTCGGGCAAGCGCACGAAGTGCAGGTCGTAGGCGCCGGCCGCATCGAGGCCGGAGCTGACGTCGGTGAGCACCAGGGTGTAGGTGCCCGTGACCGGCGCGGCACCGGAGAGGCTCACGACCGTCGGACTCGAGCCGCTCTTCACGACGGAGCCGGAGGGCCCGTAGAGGGTCAGCTGGGGAAAGAGGTCGGTCACCCCCGCGTCCGCCACGCGCACCTCGTAGTTCTGGCCGGCCTCGATCGTGAAGGTGTAGGAGTCGATGTCGCCCAGGTCGATCGTGCCCGAGACCATGCCGCCGCTGGGCAGGGCGCCTAGCTCGTCCGCGCCGGGTGCTCGCACGAAGTCGATCGTGTAGCCGCCGGTCGAGCCGACCGACGAGACGTCGTCCACGACGACCGAGTAGGTCCCCGAAACCGCCGCGGTGGCGCTGATCGAGACGACCGTGGGGCTCGAGCTGGTGCTGATCAGCGTGCCCGAAGGATCGAACAGACGCATCCGAGGGAAGAGGCTGCCCACGGCGACGTCGGTCATGCGGACCTGGAAGCCCTCCCCGACCGAGGCCGAGAAGGTCCAGGTGTCCTCGTCATCGAGCGGAGCGATCGAGCCCGCCACGGAGCCGCCGTTGACCAGGCTCTGACCAGAGGCTGCGCGGCAGAACAGGGGGGAGAACAAGAACAGGGCCGCCAGGGCCAGAGTGCGGACGGAGAGGGGCATGGTCGGGTCGTGGAGTTGGACGATTGGAGGAACTGGCCCTTCGGGGGGCGGGCCAGGGGGGGGCGGGCCAGGGGGGAGCGAGGTGTCAAGCGGAAGCGGCGGGCCGCGCACCCCGCGAATCCCCGAGAAAGTCGGCGCGTGGCGGCGGGGCGCGGTGCCCCGGGCGCTCACTCAGCCGCCGATCGTCTGCACGATCGCGTTGCTCAGGCGCCCGGAGGCGCCGTAGCCGCCGACGAATCCCTGGGCGGTGTAGCTCAGGCCGATCAGGGCCGCGTCATTCGGCAGGGCCAGGCCCACCGGGGCCGGGAACCACTCGACGATGCCTTGGGCGTGCAGGCCGCTCGCGGAGAGAATCGTCGCACCATCGAGGTACAGCAGGCCGAAGGGGCTCGGCAGCGGCGTCGCCAGGGAGCCGGTGCGGCACTCCATCAGGTAGATCGAGGGCTGGCTCGCCCCGCTGCAGTCGAGGGCGAAGTTGAACGGCTGCGACGGGTCGCCCACGAGCGGGCCGAAGCCCTGGCCGCCGCCGTTGTCCGCCAGGATCGGGTCGGTCGGCAGCGCGGGCGGCAGGATCGTGTTGCTCGTGGAGCCGGGCGCGGCGCCCGACCCGGAGAGCACGATCGTGTAGTCGCCTCCGGCGTCGTTGCCGAGGCTGACGTCCGACACCACGACCGTGTGCACGCCGCCGGTCACGATCGTGTAGGAGAGCACCGCCTGGGTCGAGCCCGACGCCCCCGTGATGTACTCGCCGATAGGGCCGTACAGGTCGACGCGCGGGCTGAGTCCCCCGGCGGCCAGGTCGGTGACCACGATCTGGGCCATCTCGGTCGCCGTCGCCGCGAATGTGTAGGAGTCCAGGTCACCCAGGCTGATCGTCTCCGACTTGGAGACGCCGTCGAGCAGCAGGCCGCCCTCGTTGGCGCCGGGCACGCGCACGAAGTGCAGCGCATAGGTCCCCGCCGCGTCGCTCCCCAGGCTGACGTCGGAGAGCACGACGGTGTAGGTTCCGGTCGACGTGGCGACGGCGCTGACCGCCGCGACGGTCGAGCCCGAGGCTCCGCCGACGTAGGCCCCGACCGGGTCGTAGACGTTGATCCGCGGACTGAGGCCACCGATCGCCGTATCCACCGCGCGCAGTTGGTAGCTCTGCCCCGCGTTGACGTCGAAGGTGAACGAGTCCAGGTCGCCCAGGCTCAGGATCCCGGGGACGAGGCCCCCGTTCGGCAGCGAGCCGCCCTCGTTCGCACCCGGCACGCGGGCGAAGTGAACCTCGTAGGCCCCGGTCGCATCGTTGCCGAGGCTGACGTCCGACAGCACCACGGTGTAGGTTCCGGTCGACGTCGCCACCCCGCCAACCACCGCCACGGACGAGCCCGAGGCACCCATGAAGTAGGCCCCCACGGGGTCGAAGACGTCGATCCTGGGCGTGAAGCCGCCCAGATCCAGGTCCGCGACGCGCAGCTCGAAGCTCTGCCCGGCGGTGATCGCGAAGGTGTAGGAGTCGAGGTCACCGATCTCGATCGACTCGGCGAGGGCGCCGCCGTTGACCAGCGGGCCGTGCTCGTCGGCCTCCGACAGGCGGATAAAGTGCAGGTCGTAGGGGCCGGCAGCGTCGTTGCCCTGGCTCACGTCGGTAATCACCGCCGTGAAGGTCCCGGTCGAGGGCGCCACGGCGTTCACGACCGCGACGGTGGAGCCTGAGGCCCCCAGGATGTGGGCACCGATCGAATCGTAGATGTCGATCCTGGGGGTGAAGGCACCGAAGGCCGTATCGGCGACGCGCAACTTGAAGTTCTGTCCGGCGACGGCCTCGAAGGTGTACGAGTCGAGGTCGCCCAGGCTGATGTTGCCGGAGAGCATCCCGGCGTTGGGGAGGGTTCCACCTTCATTGGCCCCGGGCGTGCGGACGAAGTGCACCTCGTAGTCCCCGGCGGCGTCGTTGCCCTGGCTCACGTCCGAGAGGACGACCGTGTAGGTCCCCGTGGCCGGCGCCGCCCCGCTGATCGCCGCCACCGTGCTGCCCGAGGCGCCGGTGAAGTAGGCGCCGATGGGGTCGTAGATGTCGATCCGCGGCGTGAAGGCGCCGAAGCCGGTGTCGGCCACCCGCAGCTGGAAGCTCTGGCCCGCCACGATCGAGAAGGTGAACGAGTCCAGGTCGCCCAACTCGATCGAGCTGGCCAAGGACCCGCCGTTCGGCAGGCTGCCCAGCTCATTCGCTCCCGGGGCCCGCGTGAAGTGCACCGCGTAGGGTCCAGTTTGGTCGGACCCCTGCGACGAGTCGTCGATCACGATCGTGTAGGTCCCGGTGGAGCCGGCGATCAGGCTCAGGGCCGCGACAGTCGAGCCGGAGACCGTGGTGACCAGGGCCCCCCCGGGCGCGTAGAGGGCCACGCGCGGCCTCAGCGCCGACACGGCCAGGTCCGTCACCCGGACCTGGAAGCCCTGACCGGCGGCGGCGGAGAAGGTCCAGGAGTCCTGGTCCCCGGCGAAGTCGATCGAGCCGGCCACCGAGCCCCCGTTGACCAGGCCTTGGGCCCGGGCGGTGCCAGTGAATATCGATCCGAGGAGCATCAGCCCGACGAGGGCCAGGGTGCGCGGGGTGAGGGGCATGTTTCGAACGGGGTCGGGTGGTGGCGGTGGACGGGGCGGCGCCGAGTCGCGGCGTGCCCGGATACACGCGCGGGGCGGCGCGCCTGATCGAGAAACCCGAGGAAATCGACGCCCTCGGGCCTCGAACCGGCGCGCCCAACGGCAGAGGGACCCCGGGGCGGCTGCCCCCGGGGTCCCTCTCGATCTGCGCGCGGCAGGCGACCCTCGGGTCCTCCCGCCCGTTTGGCCCCCCAGCCCTTCAGCGCGCGTAAGCCCGACGCGCGAACAGCAGCGTTAGGAACGGCAGCATGTTGGTCTTGTTCGGGATCAACCTGAAGATCGAGATCAGCCGCCGCGGGTTGCAGTAGAAGCGCCGGTAGGCCTTCTTGCGGAGCTTGTAGATCTCGTCCTCTTCCACTTCGGAGAGGTTGATCTGGCTCTGGTAGGGCTCGTACTTGCTCCAGTCCGTCGGCAGGTCGAAGCCGGCGTGTTGGATCTGGTTGAAGAGCTCGGTGCCCTTGAAGGGGATCACGCGGAAGAAGGCCGCGGTGTGGAAGGCGCTGGAGGCTACCTCGCCGTGGCCGACGCTCGTGCGACCTCAGCCAGATGGTAGAGGGCGTCTGATGCGGCAGGCGTTACGATCGGACCGCGATGGAAAATCCAACCCAGTGGAGAAGCCTTTGTTGCATGGCGAGCCTTGCCCTGCTCTCGTCGTGCGTTGCCGGCAATTTCATTCAAGGGCAAGTCAATGCCCACCGTCTTCAAGAATTGGATGCGGTCCCCGAGCGAGTCGGTATCAACATCTGGCGCGATGCGACGCTTGTGGAGCGCAAGTCCACGGGGATCCCAAACACGGACGAGAACGACTACCGAACCTATCTGGGCGTGAAGGCTCCAGCTTGGAGCTACGGCGGCATGGCACTGCGCCTATTTGCCTCCGTGGATCCCGACAACCGTGCTGAAGTCGAGTTGCAGGCCGCGAGTTACTCGGAGAGCGGGGTTGAGATCCAGCTCTTCGATGAGTCAGAGGAGCTGCCTTCGTCCGGGCCGTGGAATGACGAGCAGTGGATTCGGTTTGCCGTGGACGAAGGGCAACTCGATCGGCTTCGAAACGACGGCCTTGTCCTGCAAGTTCGGTGCGAAGTCGGAGAATGGACGTTCCGGTTGGCACCGGAGTACCTAGAGGGCTTCGAGGCGAAGGTCGAGGACTTGGGCCTGCTTCGGTAGCAGGGGCGCCCTGTGCCCTGCGGCGGAGGGCCTATTCCTCGGCTGTCGTCGGAGGAAGCGGTCTATCAACTCAGCGCGCGTAGGCCCGACGCGCGAACAGCAGCGTCAGGAACGGCAGCATGTTGGTCTTGTTCGGGATCAACCTGAAGATCGAGAACAGGCGCCTGGGGTTCCAGTAGAAGCGCCGGTAGGCCTTCTTGCGGAGCTTGTAGATCTCGTCCTCTTCCACTTCGGAGAGGTTGATCTGGCTCTGGTAGGGCTCGTACTTGCTCCAATCCGTCGGCAGGTCGAAGCCAGCGTGCTGGATCTGGTTGAAGAGCTCGGTGCCCTTGAAGGGGATCACGCGGAAGAAGGCCGCGGTGTGGAAGGCGCTGGAGGCCGCCCACTCGATGGTGGCCTCCATCTCCTCCTCGGTCTCGGTGGGGAAGCCGAGCATGAAGGCGCCGTGGGTCATGACCCCCTGGCGCGCGGTGAACTCGACGATCTTGCGGACCTTGTCGATCTTCAGGTTCTTCTTCATGACCTTCTGGATGCGCGGCACGGCCGACTCCACGGCGATCATGCAGCGGTACATCCCGGCCTCCTTCAGCAGCACGACCAGCTCCTCGTCGAGGATGTCGCCGCGGAAGCCGTTGGGGAAGGTCAGCTTGATCTTCCACTTGGCGTCGATGATGCCGCGCGCGATCTTCTTCGCCCGCTCGGGGCGGAAGTTGAAGATGTCGTCCATGAAGACGAACTCGCGCACGCCGTAGTCCTCGACCAGAAGGCGCATCTCCTCGAGCACGTTCTCGGCCGAGCGCTCGCGGAAGGCCTTGCCGTAGGAGTTGTGGCAGTAGGTGCAGCGCCAGGGGCAGGCGCGCGACGAGAACATCGTCGCGAACTCCTTGTGGGCGTAGATCACGCCGCCGCGGGGCACCTTGTGGTACTTGGGGTGCTGGACCAGGTCCCAGGCCGGGAAGGGCATGGCGTCCAGGTCGGCCGGCGGCGGGCGATCGGGCTCGGCCACGGCCTTGCCCTCGGCGTCGCGCCAGTGGATGCCGGCGCAGCCGGACCAGTCGGTGCGGCCGTCTGCCACGCCGTCGAGCAGCTCGGCGAAGGTCTCCTCGCCCTCGCCGCGCACCACGAAGTCGACCGAGGCGTCCTCCATCACGTCGTCCGCCGCCACCGAGGGGTGGGGGCCGCCGCAAACGATCACGGCCTTGGGCAGGCGCGCGCGGACGAGCTTGGCCAGCTCGTGCATGCAGCCGGCCTCGTAGGTCATGGCCGAGAGGCCGACCACGTCCGGCTTCAGCCGCTCCAGCTCCTGGCAGGCGCGCTCCGGGGTCCAGTCCTCGACCTTCATGTCCACCAGGTGCACGTCCTTGTGCCCCCGCTCCCGGGCATTCGCCGCGATCATCATGATCCCGAGCGGGTGCACGTGGGTGAACTGGGTGTAGGGGTGGTAGGTCTGGACCAGAACGGTGCGGAGCGGGCGCTGGGAGCGCTCGGTGCGTGCGGGGCTGGTGCTCGCCGGGTCGGCCGTGATCGTCGTGGACATCTGGGGGAGGGACGCTCGGGGACGGGCGAAAGTGCCCTCTCGGCGGAGGATAGGTTGCCGCCGGTCGCGATCGCCGGCGACCGTCCGCAGGGACACGGGCCTGGTGGTAGCATAAGCCGGCATCTCCCGTGAGGGGGAGACTGAGGCCAGGTCCAGTAGGCCAGTGCTCGCCCACGCTGCATGACCGCAGCCTGACGACGCGAACCCACGCGACTCGGCGGACGTCTTCCTGTCACCCAGAGGCCGATTCAGCTCGGCCGCGAACCGGTCGCAGAACCCCGTTTCGGGGCATTCGACCAAGGCGCGGCAATCCGGGCTAGTTTCTCCCCTCGGCCCGTCGCCGACCTCCCCTCGAGGGGCCCTCGCCAGCCGAGGCCCCCTGCGCTCTCCCGCGACCCTCACCCACGATCCAACCTTGGCGCGCATCGCATTCATCGTCACCACCTGCCACGAGTTCGAAGGCGTGAAGGTGCTGTCGTCGGTGCTCAAGGCACACGGCCACCAGACCGACTGCTTCATCACCGCCGAGGAGCCGCACTTCCACGAGGTGGTCGAGGCCTGGCAGCCCGACGTGATCGGCATCTACGCCACCACGGGCCAGGAGAACTGGGCCAAGCACCACGTCAACGCGTGGCGCAAGCAGTTCCCGCACCTGCGGGTGGTGATGGGCGGGCCGCACCCCTCCTTCGACGCCGAGGTGCTGCGCGACGGCGCCTACGTGGACGCCACGATCAAGGCCGAGGGCGAGTACGCCATGCTCGACCTGGTCAACGCCTGGGAGAACAACAACTCGATCGAGCTGATCCCCAACGTCGGCTTTCTGCGCGACGGCGAGCCGTGGACCAACCCGATCCGGCCGGTGATCCAGGACCTGGACTCCCTGCCGTTCCCGGACGTCGACATCTTCTACAAGTACCCCTTCCTGCGCGCTAAGCGCGTGATGCAGGTCCACGCGAGCCGCGGCTGCCAGAACAGCTGCACCTACTGCTCCGTCGGCCTCATGAAGAAGGAGTGGATCAGCGGCAAGGTCGGCGAGAAGTTCAACCGCGTGAAGTCGGTGGACTACCTGGTCGAGGAGATGAACGACATCCTCGCCCGCTACCCCAACTTCCGCATGGTCAACTTCGGCGACGCGGCGCTCAACATGGAGCGCGGCTGGGTCCAGGAGTTCGCCGAGAAGTGGCCCGAGAAGGTCGGCCTGCCGTTCGCGTGCAACGTGAACATCAACTTCCTGGACGAGGACGACATCGAGGCCATGAGCCGCGCCGGTTGCACCTCGGTCCAGTTCGGCCTCGAGTCCGGCTCCGAGGACGTGCGCCTGCGCGTCTACAAGAAGGGCTACACGGACAAGGTCGTCTACGGCATCCCGAAGCTGCTCAAGAAGTACAAGATCACCTTCCGCACCAACAACATCATGGGCTCGCCGGCGGAGACGCTGGAGGACATGTTCAACACGGTGCGCACCAACAAGGCGATCAAGCCCAACGGCTGCACGGTGCTGATCTACCGCCCCTTCAAGTCCACCGAGCTCGGCCGCGAAGACTTCGAGAAGGAGCGCGTGGAAGTCGGCAAGGACATCGGCCCCTCGCTGCAGAACGACAGCCAGATGCGCCGCAAGGACGTCGAGGAAGTCGTCAACCTGCAGAAGCTCTTCAACATCGCGGTCTACCTGCCCTTCGGCATCCCGCTGGTGAAGGCCCTGATCAAGTTCCCGCGCAACCCGGTCTTCGACTGGACCCTCTTGGCGTTCCTCTGGTACCAGCACGCCGTCGTGTCGGGCTACGGGATGATGGACGACTTCAGGTTGGGCCTGAAGAACATCGGCCAGATCTTCGGCAAGGGCGGCGGCGGCACCCACGAGGGCGAGGGTTCGAAGAACCAGTTCCTCGACACACTGGACACGGGCCAGGACGCGGCGATCTGAGCTGAGGCGGACGTCAGGTGCCAGGCACAAGACCGCCGCCTCAGCTCAGATGCGGGGTTGTTACTCACGGTGAGGGGCCGAGGCGGTTCACTGGGGAGATCTCCCGCGAACTGCCGTCCTCCTCGATTGATGAGTGAACCTGAAACCGCTTCCCGTCCTCGCCGTCTCG
Organism: Engelhardtia mirabilis; assembly: GCF_007748095.1. Taxonomy (NCBI): domain Bacteria; kingdom Pseudomonadati; phylum Planctomycetota; class Planctomycetia; genus Engelhardtia; species Engelhardtia mirabilis. The sequence continues at coordinate 5,828,966 of NZ_CP036287.1, read as the reverse complement.
CGCCCTTCTGCCTGGGCCTGTTCGGCATCGTCCTGCCCCTCGCGGCGCTGATCTGGGAGCTACGGACCGGGGCCAGCGCCGAGCAGTACCTGGATCCCATTCCGACGCCCTGGCACGCGCTGTTGATCCTCAGCGTGCCGATGACGAGCGCCCTGGCGCTGGTCGCCGGCAGGCTCCCGGGCGCGATGCTGTTCCCGGCCCGCGTCCTGGTGGGGTTGGCCCTGACCGTCGCGAGCCTCTATGCCCTCGCCTACGCGCCGATCGCGCCGTTCGCGGCAGTGATGGTCCTGTTCGGGATCGGAGCCCTGCCCCTGGCTCCGCTGCTGTCGGTGCTGGCCCTGTTGATCGCGCGCAGTCGCTTCCTCGCTCGAGCGCGGGAGCTCGGTCGCAGTCCGACGCCCCTCGCGGGAGTGCTCGGGGTCCTGGTGGGCCTAGGGGCGCCGGTCGCCCTCGGCATGGCCACCTACGCGACCACCGCCGCCATGGCCATGGCGCACCACAAGGATCCCGAGAAGGCGCAGCGGGGGATGGAGCTGCTGCGGCGCGTGGGGAGCGCGTCCGTTCTGCGGGGGCTGTGCGAGACCCAGGCGCCGTCGGTGGATCTGGGCCAATGGTTCCGCCGAGGTTCGCGCGATTGGACCCAGGCCACGGCGCGCGAGAGCTACTACCGCCTGACCGGGCGCCCCTGGTACGCCGACCCCCGGCCGACCTCGGGCTGGATCAGCCGACCGCGGCCCAGGACCTGGGCCGAGGCGGGCTTTCGCGACTGGGACCCGGCCCAGGGCAGCGAGCGCGTCGGGCCGCGGCTCGACGACCTCTCTCTAGTCGACTCGCGCCTGGACGCGCGCGCGGACGGCCCGTCGTCGACCGTCTACTGGGAATGGACCCTGGCTTTCGAGAACACGGGCTGGCTTCAGCGCGAGGCGCGCATGGTCCTGGCCCTGCCCCCCGGCGGCGTGGTGAGCCGCTTGACCCTGTGGGTCGACGGTGAGGAGCGCGAGGCGGCCTTCGCTGGCCACAGCCAGGTCCGCCAGGCCTACGAGGCCGTGGTCGTCAGGCAGCGGGATCCGGTGCTCGCCACCGTCGCCGGGCCGGACCGGGTGCTGGTGCAGTGCTTCCCCGTCCAGCCGACCTCGAGGGCGGACACCGAACCGGTCGCACCGATGCAGATCCGCGTCGGCATCACGGCGCCGATCGTGCCGCTCGACCTCGCCAGGGGCCGCGCCGCCTTCCCGACCATCGCGGAGCACAACTTCGACCTCGGACAGGTCGCCCACCACCTGTGGGTCGAGTCGTCGGCCGAGGCCATTCGCTGGCCCGGCGGAGTCGTCGCCTCACCCGAGGGGCGACCGGGCGAGTTCGTGGCGCGCGGCACCCTGGCCGCTGAGAGCCTCGTGTCCGGCCTCGAGCCCCTGCTCCTGTCCCGCGACGCCGCGACCGATCCGATCGTCTCGCGGCCTCTCGATGGCGGCGCGTTCATCCGGCAGACCTGGCGACGGCTTTCCGACGACCCGACGCCGCGCCTGACCGTGGTCGTGGACGGTTCGGCGACCCTGGCGCCCTTCGGAACGGCGATTCGCGACGCCCTCGTCGGCCTGCCGAGCTCGATCCCGCTCGACGTGTGGTTCGCCGGCGATCGGGCCCTCCGTCTGGGGCGCGAGGGGCTCGGCGCGTTGGGGCAAGCGGAGCGCTTCGTCGGCGGCCAGGACTCGGCGCCGGCCCTCGAGGCCGCGCTCGACGCCCTGCCGCTCGACGAGCCCGGCGCCGTGCTGTGGATCCACGGTCCCCAGGCGGTGCTGCTGACCGGCACGGCGGGGATCGTGCAGAACTTCGAGCGGCGGCAGCGCCCGCTGCGCCTCGTGACCCTGTCGACGTCGAGCTATCCCAACGAGCTGGCGCACGGGCTCTACGGCGCGAGCTCGATCGCGAAGCTGGGGGTCTTCGAGACCGTTCCGCGCTTCGGCGACCTCGAGCAGGACCTCTGGTCGGCCCTCGACCGACTGCGGGGCGAGCCCTACTGGCAGGCCGAGCGTCTGCGTTTGACCCAGCCGGAGCACTTGCTCGCCCAACCCGGATCGAGCCACGTCACGCGGCTGTGGGCGGCAGAGGAGATCGAGCGACTCGCCCGCAGCTCCGATGCCCACGAGCGCGAGCGTGCGGTCGAGCTCGCGGCCTCGCACCAACTCGTGACTTCGGTCAGCGGCGCCGTGGTGCTCGAGACCGCGGCCCAGTACGAGGCGGCGGACCTCGAGCCCGTCTCCGCCGACTCGGTGCCGACCGTGCCCGAGCCTGGGGAGTGGGCCTTGATCGCCCTCGCCGTGCTCGTCGTCGGCGGCGTGCTCTTGCGCGAGCGACCCCGGCAGAGGATCGCCACGTGAGCCGCACGGCAGTCGTTCTTCTCGCCGTCGTGGCCCACTGGCCGGCCTGGTGGTGGGCCGGACGCACGGCCGAGCACACGGGCGACCTCGGTCTGCACGGGCTCGCCGCCGCGACCTTCGCCGCGCTCGTGTTCCGCGCGCTGCGTCGTCCGGCGAGCGGCGCGGCCGTCGACCTGCGCGCGCCCGCAGTCGGCCTGGCCCTCTCGTCCGTCCTCGGGCTGGCAATCGGCGGCCTGGCCGGCGCCCTCTCGGCCGTGGCGGCCACCGTGTGGATCGTGTCGCGCCTGGCGACCGAGCGACGCTTCCACCTGGGCCTGTTCGGCCTCGGACTGCTCGCCCTCCCACTGCTGCCGATCTTCGAGCTGCAGCTCGGCCCGGCCCTGCGTCTGCCCGCGGCGCAGGGCGCGGCAACCCTGTTGCGGACGGCGGGCTTCCACGTGGAAGCGATGGGAACCGTGCTGTCCCACCCCGGGGGCGAAGTCTGGGTCGACCCGCCCTGCGCCGGCATCGCGATGCTGTGGACCGCCCTGTTCGTGGGCCTTGCCGCCGGCACCATCCGCGGCTGGTCGAACGCCAGGCTCGCGTTCACCGCAGGCCTCGCCACCGCGGCCGTGCTGCTCGGCAACGCCTGGCGCGTGGCGGCCCTGTTCGTGCTCGAGACCTCGCCCTGGCCACGGCCCGCGTGGCTGCACGGCGCGACGGGATTGGCGATCGAAGCGTTGGTGTTGGCCGCGGTGCTGCTGCTCGGCGCGCCGCGCCGAGAGAGGGGAGGCGCGCCGTGCGTGGTCGTCGCGCATTCCTAGGCGTCGCGGCCCTGGCGGCGCTCGTGCCGCTGGTCGCGCGACCCGGCGTGCCCGAGTCGGCGGCGGTGGGGGACTGGCCGGTCGAGCTCGACGGTGTCGCACTCCGGCCCCTGCCACCCTCGGAGCTCGACCGCACCTTCGCCCAGTCGGCACCGATCGAGGTGGCGCGCTTCGAGCACGACGGCGCACACCTGGTGCTGCGCCGAGTGCCGCACGCGACGCCGAAGCTGCATTCCCTGCGCGAGTGCTACCGGGGCTCGGGACGCAGCGTGCGCCCGCTCCAGGACGTCGTCCGCCCCGGCGGTGAGCGCGCCAGCGCCTTCGAGGTCACAGAGATGGAGCAGCGACTCCTCGTGCACGAGTGGATCGTGGACGCGGACGGGCGCGTGGAGAGCGACTTCCAGTCGTGGTACTGGCACGCGAGCACGAGCAGGCTGCGTCCGCCGTTCTTGGCGTTCGCTCGCGTCGAGCGCGCGGACTGACGGGCGTCCGCCTCAGCCGGAGTGCCCCTCGAGGGCCTTCCCCACCGCCGCGACCAACTCCGCCGCGTGCTCCCCGTCCGCGCGTTTGAAGTCGATCCGAACCGTCCCCGGATGCTGTTGCGGGAAGCCGTCGAGCGTCGTCAGGTGCCTCACCCGCAGATCCAGTCGCGAGCGTCCGAACCACTTCGGCCGCAGCTCGATGCTCACGATCTCGTCGAACGGGATCCGCAGCGTCCGAGTCGTCGGCACGTAGAAGGGTGGGCAGCCCTGGGGGCGGTGGTCGATGACCAGGCCGTCCTCGTCGAGGCTGATCGTGCCCTCGAGGTTCCACAGGCCCCCGTACTGGTTGGAGTTCACGAAGCTGAGGCGGAAGCCGCGGCCGGGGGCGCGCACGACGCGCCGCGCAGGGGCGGGCACGGTGGGCGCACTCCGAGTCGCCTCGATCGCCGCCGCGAACTCCGCGGCGCTCTGGAAGCGGTCGCGCGGCTCGCCCTGGAGGGAACGGTGCACGACCTCGTCCAAGCGCGGGTCGACGTCCACGCGCTCGGAGGGGGCGGCGTAGCGCCCGCGCGGGACTTCACCCGTGAGCATCTCGTACAGCACCACGCCCAGGGCATAGACGTCCGCCCGGTGGTCGACCTCCAGGGGGCGGTGGATCTGCTCGGGGGCCATGTACTGGGGCGTCCCCATGATCTGGCTGGCGCGGGTCAGGCGCAGGTCGTCGCCTGCGCTGCCGACCATGCGCGCCAGCCCGAAGTCGACGATCACCACGTGGCCGTCGGGCTGCACGAGGATGTTCTCGGGCTTGATGTCGCGGTGCACCACGCCCTGGCCGTGGGCGTACTCGAGGCCCGCGCAGATGGCGGGAACCAAGGCCAGCGCGCGCTGCGGGTCGATCGCGCGCTCGTCGAGCAGCCGCCGCAGGGAACAACCCTCCACGTACTCCATCAGGAGGAAGTAGCGTCCGCCCAGCTCGCCGAAGTCGTGGACCGTGACCACGTTCGGATGCTGCAAGCGGGCCAGGGCGCGGGCTTCGGTCAGGAAGCGCTCGGCGAAGGCCGGGTCCGCGGCGGCCTCCGGCGACAGCAGCTTCAGCGCCACCGGCCGGTCGATGCGCCGCTGGCGGGCGCGGTAGACCAGGCCCATGCCGCCGCGCCCGATCAGCTCGATGATCTCGAGCTGGGGAAAGTCGCGGCGCACCTCGGCGAGGTCGATGGGCGGATCGGTGCTCGGGTCGTGGCTGGCCATGTCGTCGGCAACGAGGGGGTCGGCGAGGGCGATGGCGCCCTGGCGCAGGACGCAGGCGGGGCACAGGCCGGCGAGGGCCCCGCGCGCGGGCAGGTGGGCCCCGCAGCGGGGGCAGTGGACGGGCATCTGCATGGTGTCGAGGTCGCTCCTGCCCTCCTCTGACGGAACCGTGGGCCGAGGTTACGGCACGGGCTGGGAAATCACGCCAGGGCCTCGAACAGGCCGCGCACCTCGTCCTCGACCTCGTCCGGATCCACGAGGGTCTCGCCGACCTCGCGCCGCAGCAGCGCGGCGAAGCGCTGGCGCAGGCGGTGCGCGGCGACCTTGACCGCGCCCTCGGTGCTGCCCAGTGCCTCGGCCACGGCGGCCAGGCCGCCGTCCACGCCGTCGCCAACCAGGGTCGGACGCAGGGCGGCGAACAGGTCACCGCGGCCGGAGTCCTCGTACTCGCGCCCCAGGCGTTCGACAACGACCTCGAGCAGGGTCAGAGCCCAGGTCCGCAGGAAGAGGCGCTCGGGGTCCTCGGCGTCGCTGCCGATCTCGGCCAGGCGCCGCTCCGCCTCGGCGCCGTCGAGGGAGACCGCACGCTGGCCACCGCCGCGCTTGAGCGCACCCTCGCGCTCGCGGGCCTTGGACTCGAAGTTGTTGAAGGCCGCGAGCAGGAAGGAGCGAAAGCGGCCCCGCTCGCGGTCGGCGCGGGCGATGTCGCCGCGCTCGAGCAGGTCGGCGAAGAAGGCCTGGACGTGGTCTTCGGCGTCCGTGGGGTCCGCGCCGCGGCGGCGCGCGAAGGCGTAGACCGGGTACCAGTAGAGCTCGCACAGCTCGGCCAGGGCCGCGCCGCGCTCGGGGGCGGCGCCGGCCCCGGCGCGGGCGACGATGCTCCAGCGCGTGGTCGCGAAGTGGGGGCTCGGGGATCGATCGGGCAAGGGCAGGCAGTCTAGTTCGAGGCCAAGGGGGCTGCGGGTAGGCGGACGTCCGGTGCCAGGCACAAGACCGCCGCCTGCCCGCGTGGGATTGGCCCCAAGCTCCGGCGCCCCCGTGCCGTTCCGTCACCGACGGGGCGATCTTGCCCCGGGAGAACCGCCATGCACCCGAGCCGCCCTGCTGCCCTGTTCCTCGCCCTTCCGCTCCTGGCCCCGGTCCTGGCTGCCCAGGACAGCATGGAGCAGGCCCTCCAGGACTTGATCGCGCGCCACCAGCAGGCAGCGATCCCCCAGGGCAGCACCATCATTCCGCACGTCACGGTCCAGGACCCCTCTGAACAGTTCGGGCAGCCACGGATCACGCTCTTGACCTCCACGGCCGAGGTCGCCTCGACCATCGACGAGGTCACCGTCTACCCGGACTCAGCGCGGGTGCGCCGCGTCGCCCAGCGGCCGGGGGGGGCGACCGAGGTCTTCCTGCGTGGCCTTCCGGCGGGTCTGGACGAGAGCAGCCTGCGGGTGCGCGTGGCCCAGGCCGAGTTGGTGGAGTTCGAGCTCCTGGCCGAGCACCGCGAAGCCCTGCCGGACGCGCGCCTCGAGCAACTGCGCGCCGAGCTCGAAGCCCTGCGGGCCGAGATCGGCGACGCGGCCGGCACCCTCGACGTGGTGCGCGCCATCGACGCGCACCTGCGCCGCGAGCTCTCCGACGGCCTCGGCGGCGAAGGCGGACCGACCGGCGCCGAGCGGGTCGAGGACTGGCGCGAGACCCTGCCCTTCCTGCGCAGCGAGCTGGAGCGACTGGGCGGCGAGCGGCGCGAGCTCGAGGGGCGCCTGGACGACCTGCGCCGACGCGAAGCGGCCCTCGATCGCCAGCTCGGCGACCTCGGCCGCGGCGGCGCCGCCGTGCGCGACCTGCGCCTCGAGTTGGTCGAGACGATGATCGGCGGCGGCGAGATCGTGGTCGAGTACATGGTGCCGGGAGCGCGCTGGACGCCGGTCTACGACCTGCGCTCGTCGCAGGCGCTGGACACGGTCGAGCTCGTCTACCGCGCGCGCGTGTGGCAATCGAGCGGCGAGGACTGGAGTGACGTGGCCATGGTGCTCTCGACCGCCGAACCGCGCCGCGGCGCACAAGGGCCGCAGCCCGCACCGCGCTGGTTGAGCCTCGGTGGCGACGGCTACGACCGGGCCTTCCTGGGACAACTGGAGGGGCTCGGCTACCTGGACGCCGAGGTTGCGGTGGCCCGGATGGCGGTGCCGCAGGCCGAGGCGAGCGTCGAGTCCGCCGGCCTGCACCTGCGCTACCGCCTGCCCCAGCGCGAGACCATCGAGAGTCGGCCCGAGCCGACCACGGTCCTGGTCGGCCGCCGCGAGCTCGACGTCGCGGTCGAGCGCTACTGCGTGCCGGCACTGGACGAGACCGTCTGGGTCCGCGGCCGCGCCACCAACGGCACCGGCTGGACCCTGTTGCCCGGCCAGGTCGGCATCCACGTGGGCGACGAGTACCTGGGCACCGCGCGCCTGCCCCGCGTGGTCGACGGCGCCGAGTTCGACCTGGCCCTGGGCCTGGACCCGAGCCTGACGGTCGAGCGCGTGCTGCTCGACGAGAACCTCGAGCAACCGGGCCTGTTCGGCAGCAAGGTCACGCGCACCGAGTCCTGGATGGTGCGCGTCGCGAACGCCAGCGGCGAGCCCCGCGAGGTGCTGCTCTACGAAGCGGTGCCGCGCGCCAACGACGAGCGCATCGAGGTGCGCTTCGACCGCACGACCCCGGCGCCGCTCACGGGCGAACGCTTCGACCGCCTGCGCGACGAGCAGGGCGTGGCGACGTTCCGGCTCGAGGTTCCCGCCGGCGGCGAGGCGCAGGCCCACTGGCGCCTGCGGGTGGCGTGGCCGAAGGGTCAGGGGCTGACGGGGATGTGAGGGTCGCGACGGTCGACGGGCGGGCGTGCCGGAGGGGCCGGCTCGGCCCAGGCGGCGGGGCCGCAGGCGGTCACGGCGGGGCACCGTCGCCGCGGCCGAGAGGGCGACGATTTTTTGAGATTGGGCCGGAGTCGAGGTGGGGCTGCTCGTTGGGTGGGAAACGACCCGCGGGCGGTTTCGGCCGCCCGCTCACCCCCCCGCCCGAAACTGCCATGCGAACCCTTCTCACTCTGATCCTCACCCTGCTTCTCGTTCCGGTCGGCTTCTTCTTCGTCGCCGACCGCCCGCTCGGTGATCTCATCGAGCTCGCCCGCGCCGGTGCCCACCTGTCGGTCAATGGGGCCATCGAGCAGGTCCCGATCGAGGTGCGAGACCGCAAGCTCGACCACGACGTCGAGAACCAGCGTCGCCAGCTCACGGATCATCAGGTGGCTCTGAACCTCTCACGCCGCGAGCTCGGCCTGCTCGAAGTCCAGGTCCTCGAGCTCGAGGAACGCGGGACCCGGAGACAACGCCTGCTCGCCGAGGCCTATCCCGTGCTCGAGAGCGCGATGGCCGAAGAGCGAACCGACATCGAATTCGCCGGCAGCAAGTACTCCCTCGAGGGCTTCCAGACGCACCTCGACGAACTCCTGGCCGAGGATCAGCGTGAAGCTCGCCAGCTCGAGATCCGCCGGGCCGGCCTCGCCAAACTCACGGCCAGCATCGCCGACGGCGAGCGGGCCCTGTCCGACATGCGAGACTCGTTGCTCGCCCTCGAGCAGGAGATCGACCTCCTCCGCACGCGGCGCAACCAAGCGCGGCTCGAAGGCCAGACCCTGGAGCTCGTCTCGGCCGTGGCCGGGGCCCCGCTCGACTTCGGCTCGGCCCTGGGTGCCGAGGCGGACCAGCTGCGAGTCGAGGTCGATCGGCTCGAGGCCGGCAACGAGGCGCGCCGGTCCGTGGTCCCGGCGGCCGGGCGAACCAACCGCGTGGCCGCCGATTGGGAGCGCCTCGAGCGCCTGCGGGCCATCCACGGGGGCGAGGCGGAGGTGGAGGCGGAGGACACTGTTGCCGCGCTGCCCGAGGCCTGGGAAGTGACGTTTGCGATTGCCCGGACCAACAACGCGACCGCCCAACTGCGCTGAGCAATTGACCCCTCCGCCCGATCCCCGCCTGGGTTGGATCCCACGCGGATAGGATCGGGCGGACCTGAGCGCCAAGCCCCCGATTGCCGACGATGAACGCCTCCGACGATGAGACCCTGGCCGACCTCTTGCAACGCCACCGGGACGCAGCTGCGGCCCATGCAGCAGCACCCGAGTCGGATCGAGGGGCGACCCTGATCGCCCTGCAGAAGGCCCGCAATGCCGCGATCGAGTGGATCTACGGCTACTTCGACCGCGAGCTGCGCCCGGTCCTGCGCCAGATCGACAGCCGCACCTCGGACCAGACCAGCGTCCAGTACAGCGTCCTGGTCAACGAGTTCTTCGCTCGGGTCCTGGCGCGGGAGGACGACCCCTTGTTGCGACTCGAGTCGAAGCGCGAGCTGGTCCGCTGGGCCTCGGTCTGCACCGCGAATCTCCTGCGTGACGTGCTCCGCCGCCGGCGCAGCACCCCGCTCGAGCACGACTCGTTGGTCGAGTTTGCTGACGGCCGAGCCGAGCACTTTCGCCGCAAGCACGGCCTCGACCTGGAGCCGGCCCTGGACGAACTCGAGCGCTGGGACGGCCGCGCCGAGCCCTGGCCCGCGCGGGCGACGGTGCTGCGACACAGGTACATCGACGGGCTGACCTACGACGAGATCGCTGCCCAGATGGGCACCGAGAAGAAGGCGGCCATGCGGCTCAAGGAAGCAGCGATCGAAGCGCTGCGCGAGCGCTTCGGAGCCTGAGACCCCGACCCCCCCTTTCGCGACCCCTTGCCCCCCCCCCCCAATGAGTTCTTCCAGTAGTTCGTCCGAGTCCGCGCCCCCCGACGGGAACCTGCACGAAGCCCTCGGTCTGGGCGGATCCAGCGAGCTGGAACGTGTCTGGCCCGCGACCTTGACCGCAATCGAGGAGAAGGGCTACGAGCTCGCGGCGAAGCCCGTCGTCGGCAGCGGCGCGACGGCCGTGGTCCTGCGCGCCCACGATCGGCGGGGCCGTCGCCACCTGGCGCTCAAGGTGGTCCTCGATCCGCTCGACGACCGCTCCTATCGCCAGTACCTGCGTGAGAACCAGGTCCTGGGCCGATCGAACCTGCCGGCCAGCGTGGTGCGCTACGACGGCTACCTCGAGGACCCGCGCAATACCTACCAGCCCATGCTGGTCCTCGAGTACATCGAGGCCCGCAGCCTGCGCGATTACCTCAAGCGCCAGAATCCGACCCTGGAACAGCGCCTGCGCCTGTGCCGCCAGCTCCTGCACAAGGTAGCGTCGCTGCACGCCAGCGGAGTGCTGTGGGCCGACCTGTCCCACAACAACATCCTGGTCGACGGCAAGGGGCAGCTGCGCTTCATCGATTTCGGTGTGGCCGGTCCGATCGGCAGCGATGGTCGCTCGATCACTTCAGTCGACGGCGGGCGCGGGACCAAGTCGGTCACGGCGCCGGAGGTCCTGGACGGGCGCCGCCCCGAGCCTCGCGACGACCTGCGCGCGGCGGCGGCGGTTTGTCACTTGGTCCTCGGCGGTGGGAGCGTCGACGCAAAGCCAGCGGAGGGCGAGGTCGCAGGCACCAGCCGCATGACTCGCCCGCGGCGCGACCTGCTCAACGACTTGACCGGCCGCGGGGTCCCGCGCGGCTTCGCGGTGATCCTGGTCGACGCCTTGATCACCGCCGAGTCACCCGGCGACGGCAAGGCGCCCGAGGCGGGCGAGGTTGCCGCACGCCTCGACACCTGGTTCGAAGATCGAGTGCGCTCCCGCCGCACCTTCTGGAGCTTGAGCGTTGCGGTCGTTGTGATCTTGGGCCTGTTGGTCACGGGCCAGAGTCTTTGGAGTCGCTACCAGACCAAGGTGGCCGAGGTCGAGGACAGCGCCAATCTCGTCCTGGCCGGCGAGCTCGAGCGTCGTCCCAACCTCCACCATCCCGCCTTGGAGGGTGCCAAGGCGCGCATCGAGAAGCTGGCCCTGGCGCTCGAGCGCAGCTTGACTCTCGGCGACGCCAACGCCGCGGCCGAGGCCCGGCGCGAACTGGTCGAGGCGCGCCGCGGCGCGCTCGAACTCAGCCACGACCTGGAGGCAGCGGAGCCGCTGCTGGCGAGCCTGGGCGACATTCTGACCAGCACTCCCTGGGAGAAGGACTGCCCGACCATCGGCGCGCGCGTGGCCGCGGCGAGTCAACGCCACCTGGAGCTGGGCGCTACCGTGGACTCGGCCGACTTGGGCGCCGCCTGGCCGGGTCTGCGGAAGCTCCAGCGGGACCTGGCCCGGCTCGCCGCGGACAATGCCGCGGCCATGCGCGCGGCGGAGAAGCGCGGGGAGTACCGGCGGCTCGAGAAGGGGGTGGCCGAACGCCTGAGAGAGCTGGCCGGATGGCAGGCCATCGCCGATCGCGAGGCCGACGCCGAACAACTGATGCAAGACGGGCGCTTCGACGACTCTGCCGGCCCTGGCGCGGTCACGGAGTTCAGCCAACTGCGCTTCCAGCTCGAGGCCTTCCTGCGAACCAATGAGTTGCAGTCGGAGCGCGAGGCGCGTATGGCGACCGACGGCACTCTGACCGCGAGCCTCGAGGAACGCATCGACGGTTTGGAGTCGGCGCGCGATTCCCTCCGAGAGCAGCTCGAAAGCGTTCGACGGTTGCTCTTCAGCACGGAGACAGACTTGGCCAAGATCTCCGGCGAGCGCGATCAACTCGCGTTGCAGCTCGCCGCCATTCGCGATGATCGCGACGACGCGCTGGTCGAGGTCGCGCGCCTGAACGGCGTCGTCTCCCAGACCGAGGCGCAGAAGCAGTCCGCCGAGGAACAGGTCGACGAGCTTCGGGACCTGGTCGCCGCGGCCGAGGGGTCGAGCGCTCTCCTCGAGGCCGAAATCGCGAGCTTGACGGTGGAGCTGACCGCACTGCGCGAGGCGGCTCGGGAGACCATAACGGCCGAGCCGGCTCAGTACGTTCCCGCCTGGGCGGAGCTGATCATTGCCCGTCCGGATCCCAAGGTGGTCACCGACGCGGAGGCGCGGCGCCGCATGGAGGCGACCGGTCTGCCCTGGAAGGTGCGCGACCGCGCGAGTGGCATCGTCATGCTCCTCGTTCCGCCTGGCACCTACTTCCGCGGCGCCTCCCGCGATGACACAGAGGCCGCCCGCGACGAGCAGCCTGCCCACCAAGTTCGCGTCCCGGAGCCCTTCTATCTGGCCGAGACGGAGGTGACGCACGCGCAGTGGGGCCGCTTCGTGATCAGTGCCGAGTACGCAACGGAGGCCGAGCGGAACTCCGGCGGTTACACCGCAGGCGTGGGCGGCGCAGGGCACGTTGACCCCGGCGCGACCTGGAGAGACCCCTTGCCTCTTCTGGACGTCGATGTGACCGGGAAGGACTGGCCGGTGGTTCAGATCACCTGGAACGATGCCCAGGCCTTCGCCCAGCACTACGGCCTCCGGCTCCCGCGGGAGTCCGAGTGGGAGTACGCCTGCCGCGCCAACTCCGCTGGCAAGGATTGGTGGGGAGAGGCTTCCGTCGCGGCGGGCGCCTCGAGCAGGCTTGCCGCACGAACCACCGAGCCGCGCTTCCGGAACTGGACTTCCTTCGATGTCGAAGATGAGCGCGACCTGCTGGCGCCGGTCGGCACCCAGCGAGCCAACTCCTGGGGCTTCCACGACCTTCTCGGCAACGTCTGGGAGCCCTGTTCCACGGCATACGACAGTGACTTCTACTCTGAGCTAGCGGCGCGTCCCCAGCCAGTGGACGCCAGCGCGGACGACGAGGCACAGGGCGACATGCACGTGCTGCGAGGTGGATCCTGGATCGACGACCCGTGGAGCGCTCGCGCCTCGCTGCGCAACGCCATGTTCCCCGACATCGCTCACGCTCTCGTCGGTTTGCGGGTCGCGAGGACGCCCTGACCCGGACTGTTCGTGAGCACGCGCGCGAAACAGCGCAATCGGCCGGGGCGGCCTCGCGGCCCCCGCCGGCACTCTGCGAACGCCGGCGCGCTCGACGACTCGCAGGGGTCGCCTGCGCGTCCGCTGTCCGCGGAGTACAGGTAGCAACCGAGCTGGGCGGTTTCGAGCACGTCTACGTGCAAGGTCAGGGCGAGAGGGCCGGTCGCACGATTCCGTGGTTGAAGATCGTGCGATCCTCCCCGCGCGACCGCGGTCGATCTAGTTGCCCTGCACCTCGTCGAGACCCCGCGCCACCGCGCTGCCGGCCAGGGACATGGCGGCGAAGAGCAGCAGGACCGTCTCGACGCCGGCGAACTGCGCGACCAGTCCGAACAGCCCGCCGAGGGCCAGCAGAGCGCCGACCAGCGTGTTGCTGACGGCGGTGTAGGCCGCGCGGCGGTTCTTGGGGGCCATGTCGACCAGGTGGATCTTGCGGCCGATGCGGACGCCGCGGTAGGCGATCATCAGCACGAACAAGAGCGTCGGCAGGGCGAGGGACGAAGCGCCGGTCACCACGCCGGTCCAGCCCAGGATGGCGGCGGCGCTCAGGGGCAGGGCCGCGGTGAGTCCGCTGAGCATCAGCACCCGGCGGCTCGAGCGGTCTGCGAGTCGGCCCCAGACGTAACTGCTGAGCAGCCCCGCGAGCGACGACGCGAGCACGAAGGGGCCGAGCTGACCCAGGCCCGACTCCGTCGATTGGGCGCCGAGGGCCAGCAGGTACGGCGGCGCCAGGGCGGTGGCCATCATCAGGCCCCGGGCGGCGATGAAGCGCGTGAGCTGAGGGTCCTCGCGCAGGTAGCCGAGTTGATCGAGGATGCCCTTGGGCTTGCCCTCGGAATGCTCCGACGCCGGCTCCGCGAGGCTCGCGAACATCCCCGCGCCCAAGAGCCACAGCACGCCGGCCACGGCCAGGGCGCCGGCGACCGTCGCCACGTTGATCGGCAAGAGCCCGCTCGCCAGGGCGATCCCGAAGCCCAGCACCAGGGTCGAGGAGATCGTCGTCGACAGGCCCGACGCCGCGCCCCGCGTCGAGCCGGCCACGGTCTTGCCGAAGACGTCCTTCAGGGTGACCGAGGCCACGCTGCGCGCGAGGGCGAAGACGGTCAGCAGGCCGACGATGGCGACGCCCGCCGCGACGCCGTCGAGGGTGATCGCGCACAGCGCCATCCCGAGCACCGCGAGACCCTGGACCGCGCTACCCGCGGCCCAGGTCCACTTGCGGTGCCGCACGCGATCGAGTCGCGCGGAGATGACGAGCTGGGGCAGGAGTGCCCCCGCTTCGCGGATCGGTACCAAGAGGCCGACGAGCCCCGTGGGCGCGCCGACCGCTCCCAACAGCCAGCTCAAGACCAACTTCGGATCGGCCAGCCCGTCGCCGGTCTTCGTCGCGGCCAGGGACAGGGCGTGCAGGAAGAAGTTCCGCGGCTGGTGGCCCCGCGCCGGCGGGTCGAGGTCCGCGGCTTCGGCGCCGCCCTTCCAACCGGACAGGGAGACGTAGGCGCGGCGAACGAGCGGGGGCGTCATGGTGGGGGAGATGCGGGACCCGGGTCGGCAACAGGCTAACGCCGCCCCTGTCGCGTCCGGTCGCAACTCCCCCGCAGCTCACGGGCAGGGCGGCTTCTGCGTCTGGGTCGTCTGATTGACCAAGGTCGCCCCCGCGGCCGCCCGGTCCACGGCCACGAACTGGAACGGCCCCTGCTGGGTGAACAGGACCGCGCACCCGAGCCCCGGCGTGAACTGCGTCGACTCGACCCGCACACCGCCGCCGATCGGAATCAGGGCATCGACGTGGTGGCTGTAGCCCGAGGACAGGGTCAGCCCGCCGAACGAGGCATAGACGACGTCGCGGGTGAAGTCGACGGTCGGCGCCGGCACGAAGGGGTTGTGCTGGAACCAGAAGGCCTGCCAGGCGGCGTCGTCGGTGAGCAAGAGGGTGCTGGGCGCGGTGAAGGCGGCCGGGTGCTGGCTCTTGAAGCCCTCGACTACAACGTTGAAGGCGAGGTCGGTGAACTCGTGCTCGAGCCCGTTGGACAGGCTGGCCGTGAAGCCGAGCGGGTCGATCGCGGCGGCCTGGGTCCACAGGGGCGTCCCGACGCCGAGGGTCGTGGGCACCGAGAGCCCCAAGCGCGCCTGGCCGGCGCCGTCGGCCGTCGCGGCCCCGAACACGAAGGCCGAGGCCAGGTCCACGGCCAGGGGCTGGCCCTCGAAGCCGAGCCCGGTCGGCGCCCCGGTGCTGGCGACGAAGACCACGGGCGCGCCAGGCTGGGTCCTGACCACGAAGTCGTGGTCCTGGCCCAGGGCGAGGCCGAACCAGGGGCCCGTCGACGGGTCGCTACTGGATCCGAAGCCGGGGTTCTCGACGGACAGGACGGGAGCCGCGCTGATCTGTGTGACGGCGATCAGGCAGGGGAGCAGGACGGACATGGGATTCCTCGGGGCGCGGTCGTTGGGACGAATCCGGGCGCGCTGGCGCCTGGGCACTGGGGAGCGCTTCGGGCCAGATCAAGTGCCGTGCCGCGAGAGCGAGTTACCGAGAGGCGTGTAACCGGTGGGCTCTGGAGCAGGTCCACGGGGGTGGAGGGGCGGGGGCTGGTGGGCCTGGGGATCCGCCGGCGAAACGCCCCTCGACGCAGGCGCTCGGTGGGGCGCTCGAGTGGCGCTCGAGGTCCCGACCGAAGGCCTGACCCCACTTCGGTCTTTCCGATAGCCCGACGGATCGCCCGACCGGCGGCCCGTCGAATCTGTTGCCCGATGGCCCGACCGATCCCCCGGTCAGCCTCGCTCCAACTCGACGACCAACTCCTCGACCACCTCGCCCGAGCTGTCCGCGACCGTCTCCGTCCGGCGCATCCGACCCTCTCCCAGGCGCTCGACGCGGACACGCAGGGTTTGCCCGGCCTCGTCGAGGCGATAGGTCCACGCCGTCGGACCTGTGGCTCCCTCCTCGGGCTGGGCCGTGCGCAGGACCGGGTCGTCGCTCTCGAGCCGCCACGTGCGCCAGGCCCCAGCGCCGGCCTCGAAGCCGCGCACGGCCAGTCGTTCCTCGTGCTCGTCGCCCCGATCCAACTCGAGCACGCCGAGCACCAGGGCGTCCTTGTTCAAGAGGCGCACGCGCAAGCGCGCCTGCAACTCGACCTCACCCCCGCCGTCGCGCCGCACCGCCAGCCCCTTCCACTCGCCCAGGGTCCAGTCGAGCTCCCGCGCGGCCGCGTCCGGGGCCACCTGCCCCGCGTTCCAATCCTCCTCGAACAACCGCTCCTGGGTGACCTCGCCGGCCGTCCGCGTGCGCGTGAATTCCATGATCCAGTCGGTCTTCCAGCTCTGACCGCCGTCGACGCTGGTCGCGCTGTCCCAGCGCGTGGAGTTCGCCAGGGCGTCGGAGAAGCTGTAGCGCGTCCACGTTCCCCGGGGCGAACCGGCGAAGAACTCGCCGCGCCCGTGGCGGAAGCGGCCCCCGAGCGAGCCGAAGGCCCCGCGCCCGGTCGTGGTCCAGAACAACACCAGCTTCCAACGCTCGGTGGTCGGATCGAAGGCGCGCAGGGAGAAGCCGTTCTGGAAGCTGCCGTACCAGGGGCCGCACCACTCCTCGAGGATCGCCGCGCCGTCGCAGACCGGCGTGATGCGCGCGCGGGTGTCCTCGCCCTCCGACCAGGTGCCGTCCTCTTGCAGGTGGCGGTTGTGGACCGCCCATTCGCCGATCCAGAAGTCGAATTGGCGCGGAGGTGGCGTGTTGGCGGCGCCTTGGGGTGCGTGGATCGAGTTGGCGAGGGCCAGGGCGAGCAGAATCTGGAGCACGGGAGGTCCTATTGGAGGCCGGTGGCGGCGGGTGGAGCGGACCCCCTTGGTCACGTACGGCCGCCTGTCCTATTCCGAAGGCCGCTGGCGTAGGCTCGGCCGCCCGGCGCCCCGCCGCCGCCCCTCCCATGCAAGCAACCCGCCTCGCGCCCCGCTCGTTCCTGCTCGTCCTGGCTTCGATCCTGCTCGCCGTGCCGGCCCCCGCGCCGCCCGCGGCCCAGGACTCGCCCCAGCCGATCCACCTGGTCGTGCTCCACACCAACGACGTCCACGGCCAGGCCCTGCCGCGCGCAGCGACCTGGATCGAGGATCGCAAGGTCGACGTCGGCGGGCTCGTGCGCGTCTCGGAGTTCATCGAGCAGGTGCGCGCCGAGCACACCGGCCCCGGTCGCGGGGTGCTGGTCCTCGACGGCGGCGATTGGTTCCAGGGCACGCCCGAGGGCGCCGTCGACGCCGGGCTGCCCTTCGTCCAGGCCCTGGTCGCGGTGGGCTACGACGCCATGGCGATCGGCAACCACGAGTTCGACCTGGGCCTCGCGCCCCTGCGGCGGATCCTGACCGAGGCCGCGCCGCCGGCCGTGTGCGCCAACCTGCGCCTGCCCGACGACTCCGCCCGCGTGGATTGGGTCGAGCCCTGGCGCGTGATCGAGCGCGCGGGGCTGCGGATCGGGATCGTCGGGCTGGTCGAGCAGGGCACGCCCTTCATCACCCACCCCGAGTCGCGGACCCTGGTCTTCGAGGAGGAGTGCGCGGCCCTCGCCCGCGCCGAGGCTGAGCTCGCGGATCGGGTCGACCTGATCGTCCCCTTGACCCACTGCGGCGTGTCCGTCGACCGGCGCCTGGCCGAGTGCGATCCTTCGCTCCAATTAATAGTCGGTGGTCACTCGCACACCTTCCTTCGCAGCGGCGTGCGGAGCGGGGACACGCTGATCGTGCAGGCCGGTTCCAAGGCCACGGTGGTCGGGCGCGTGGACCTGATGATCGATCCCGTGACCAAGCGCGTGCTTGAGTCGACCGCGCGACTGATCGAGCTCGAGCGGGCGCCCGAGGGTGAACCTGCCAACGCCGAGGTCGCAGCGCGGGTCGAGCGCTTGGCCGCGGCGGCCGAGGAGGCCATGGGCGAGACCGTGGGGCAGCTGGCCGGGCCGATCGAGCCGGGCGACAACCTGCGCTCCATGGCCATCGGGAACTGGATCGCCGACGTCTTCCGCGTCGGCGCGGACGCCGAGATCGGTATCCACAACCGCGGAGGCATCCGCAAGCAGCTCGTGCCGGGCCCCCTCACGCGGCGCGACCTGTTCGAGCTGCTGCCCTTCCCGAACACCGTGGTGGTGCTGGAGCTGACGGGAGCCGAGTTGATGCAGAGCGTCGAGGGCAAGCTGCTGGGCGTCGCTCGCTCGATGCTGGAGGTCAGCGGGATGCGAATCGGCTACGCCTTGGACGCGGAGGGCTTGATCGAGCGGGTCGCGTTGACCGTTGGCGGCGAACCGGTGGACCCGGATCGGGTGTACCGGGTGGCGACCAACTCCTTCCTGGCGGACGGCGGCGATCGCCTGTTCGAGTTCGACCACGAGGTGCCGCGGATCGATACGGGGACGCTGCTGCGGGACCTACTCGAGCGTGACCTGGCGGAGCGGGGGACGGTCACCCCGCCCGCGGACGACCGCTATCTCGAACTTTGAGACGAAATCCCGGGTGACGTGTAACCTCGGACGCGCCCGTTCGTCCTTCATGCAGATGCGAGCACTACTTCCCTTCCTGCGTGCAGCCGGCGCCGGCCTGCTGCTGATCACGACGGCCCTCGGCGACAAGCTGCCCCAGGACGTGGTCGACGACATTCACGGGCCTGACGAGCGCAAGCGACGGTCGGCCGTGTCCAAGTTGGCGGACATCGGGACCGTCGAGGCGTGGGAGCTGATCGTCGAGCGTCTGGCCGACGAGGAGCCGGAGGTCGCCGACCGGGCCCAGCTCGAGTTGGCCAGGGCTGCGGGCGAGGATGTCCTGGAGGTGATCCACGGGCGCGATGCCCTGCGTTCGAAGAACCCGTTGGTGCGCGAGCGGGTGGTGGAATCGTTCGGACGGGCGGAGCGGACGGTCGAGCCGGCGGAGCTGCGCGGCGCCTTCTCCGACAAGGAAGCGCCCG
Organism: Engelhardtia mirabilis; assembly: GCF_007748095.1. Taxonomy (NCBI): domain Bacteria; kingdom Pseudomonadati; phylum Planctomycetota; class Planctomycetia; genus Engelhardtia; species Engelhardtia mirabilis. Next base: position 5,810,208 of record NZ_CP036287.1, on the reverse strand, counting down.
TGCGTCGCATGGCGGCCTGGTCGGTGGAGCGCCTGGCCCTCGCGGGTCGCCTGGGCGAGCAGGAGCTGGGCAAGCTGGAAGACGCGTTGGGCAAGGCGGCGCGGAACGAGAAGGACGGGGCGGCGCGAGGTGCGGCGCTGGTGGCCGCGGCGACCATGAAGCTCGACCAGGCCCGCGATCGGATCGAGGACGCCCTGCGGGATCGGGACCAGGCCGTGCAGTGCGGAGCCCTGATCGCGCTGGGCACCTTGGGTCAGGCGGATGGGCCCGAGCGGATCCTCACCTTCTTGGACGAGAAGCGGCCCCTCGCGTTGCGGCGGGCCGCCGCGCGCGGGCTCGAGGCCCAGGGCGATCGCGGGGCGCTGCTGGCCCTCGCGGACGTGCTCGAGAACGAGCCGCGCCTGCGCCTGCAGCAGATGATCGTGGCGGCCCTGCGGGGCATGACCGGCGAAGGCATCGGTCGCAACGCCAAGGCCTGGCGGGCCTACGCCGAGGCGCTGGCCGAGGACTGGAGCGCCAAGCGCGAGGAGCGGGACATCGAGGTCGGCGACACCGTGGCCAAGCTCGCGGGCCTGCCAGTGCTGTCGGACCGCATGTCCGTGCTGATCGACATGTCCGGGTCCATGTGGCAATCGGGCGACGACGGCCGGCCCCTGAAGTCGCTGGTCGAGGTGGAGCTGCGTCGCTTCTTCGAGCTGCTGCCGGAGGACTCCCGCATCAACCTGGTGACCTACGCCACCGAGCCCGCGAGCTGGGAGTCGAAGCTGGTCCAGGCGACCAGCCGCAACCTGGCGGCGGCCATGGAGTGGTTCCAGGAAAGTCGGCTGCGCGGTCGCGGGAACGTCTGGGACGCCATCGACCTCGCGCTCGAAGACGAGGAGGTCGACACGCTGATCGTCCTCACCGACGGAGCGCCGACCGGTGGTCCCCATTGGGACATGAAGTTGATCCCGGAACTGCTGCTCGAGCGCAATCGCTTCCGGCAGGTTGCTTTCGACGTGATCTTGACCGACCCGAACAGCGGTCTCGAGCGCCGGTGGCAGGACCTGGCGCGGCGCAGCGGGGGCATCTGCACCTCGGTGAGGTTCGGAGATTGACCCACCCGGGCGAGACCAGGATCGGCACGGCTGACCAGGTGCGTGAACTCGATCGACGCGCGACCAGCGAGTTCGGCGTGCCCTCCGACTTGCTCATGGAGTCCGCGGGCCGGACCTGCGCCGACGCTGCCCAAGAGCTTCTGGGTCGCTCTCGTGGTCCAGTGGCCATCTTCTGTGGACCCGGCAACAACGGCGGCGATGGCCTCGTCATCGCTCGAACCCTCTTCAACCGGGGCGTCGATGTTCGACCGGTTCTGGTCGGGCCCTTCGAATTACGGGAGTGCCTCTCCGCCGACACGGCCGCGAACCTCGCCCGGCTCGAGGCCCTGGGGGTTCACTTGACCAGCCTTCCGGTTTCGGGCGCAGACGAGCCTGCCGCTGTCGGTGGGGCCCTGGAGGGGGCCTTGGAGGGGGCCGCGCTGATCGTGGACGCCCTCTTTGGCACCGGCCTCGTGCGGCCCCTGCGACCGCCCTACTCGACGGTCGTGCAGCGCTTGGCCGCCTGCGGGGCTCCGATCCTCGCGGTGGACCTTCCCAGCGGACTCCAGGCCGACACTGGCGAGCGCATGGGGCCCGTGGCCCATGCGACCGTGACGGTGACCTTCGCCGTTTGGAAGCGCGGGCTGATCGAAGGGGCCGGGCCCTCCTGCGCGGGCCGAGTGCGGGTTGCCGAGATCGGCATCCCGCGCTGCTTGGTCGAGGTGCTCCCGGAACTCTCGGCCTGCCGCGCCCGTTAGACTGCGCCCCCGAGTGGCGTCCCACGTTCGCAGTGACCCGCTCTGGTCAGCCCCCGCGGTGCTCCTGACCTGGAGCGCGTACCACCCGTCCCGACCATGATTTTGATCACCGGAGGAGCCGGCTTCATCGGCTCGAACCTCGTCGCGGCACTCTGCGACCGTGGCGAGCACGAACTCGTCATCGTCGACCGCCTGCGCGACGGCGAGAAGTGGCGCAACATCGCCAAGCGAGAGCTGGCGGACGTCGTGCGTCCGGAGGACCTGCCCTTCTTCCTGGAGCGAAACCGCGGACGAGTCGAGGCGATCTTCCACATGGGCGCGATCTCGGCCACGACCGAGCGCGACGCGGACAAGATCGTCGCCAACAACCTGCGCCTGACCCTGGACCTGTGGGAGTGGTGCGCGCGCAACGGTGCGCGGATGATCTACGCCAGTTCGGCCGCGACCTACGGGGACGGCGCACTCGGCTTCGACGACGACGGCTCGATCTCGGCCCTGGCCAAGCTGCGGCCGCTGAACGCCTACGGTTGGAGCAAGCTCGCCGTGGACCGCAGGGCCGCCAGGCTGGTCGCCGAGGGCGCACCCTCGCCGCCCCAATGGGCCGGTCTGAAGTTCTTCAACGTCTACGGCCCCAACGAGGGCCACAAGGGCGACATGAAGAGCGTCGTGGCCAAGACCTACCCCCGGGCGGCGGCGGGTGAGCCCGCGGTCCTGTTCCGCTCCCACAACCCCGACTACGAGGACGGTGGGCAGCTGCGCGACTTCGTGTGGGTCGGCGACTGCGTCGAGATGATGCTCTGGCTCTACGACCACCCCGAGGTGAGCGGCCTGTTCAACTGCGGCAGCGGCAAGGCGCGCTCCTTCGTGGATCTCACCCGCGCGGTGTTCACCGCGCTCGGAAGAGAGCCGCTGATCGAGTTCGTCGACACGCCGGTCGAGATCCGCGACAAGTACCAGTACTTCACCGAGGCCAAGATGGACCGCATCCGAGCCGCCGGCTTCAGCGCCCCGTCGACGACCCTCGAAGACGGTATCGCCGAGTACGTGCAGAGCTACCTGCACACCGACGATCCCTACCGCTGACCCTGATCCTTCCGCGCGCAAGCGTTCGTATGGTGCCCGCTCGTACGGTGCCCGTTCGTACGAACGCCTACGCGCGAGCGAAGCCTGCCCAGGGGCTCTTCGCGCAACCCTATCGCCGAATTGGCCTGCCGCGGGTGGAGCCACGCGGCGTGTGCCACTAGTGTCCTGGATCAGAAATTCGGCGTCACTGCCCGGAGGTCCAATCGATGCTGGCTAGGCGCGCCGACGACGCGTATCCGCTGCGATACTCGGAGGAGGCGCTGGCGACGCCAGCGGCGATCGGAGCCCGGGAAGTGACGCCGAATTTCTGATCCAGGACACTAGAACGCTCCGTCCAATCCGCCGCCGCGAACGTCTCCGAAGCCCTCTGCCATGCCCCAGCCCTCCGACCTATCCGCCCCCGAGACCCTGGCCAACGGTCGCGTGCGTTACCAGAGCGGTGGCGGCGTCGCGTTGTTCACGCTGACCTGCCCCCCCGCCAACGGCTACAGCTTCGAGATGATGCGCGACCTGGACGAGGCGATCCTGCGCGCGCGCTTCGACCGCGAGGTCGAAGTGATCATCGTCTGCGGCGAGGGCGAGAAGTTCTTCTGCGCCGGCGCGGACATCTCGATGCTCGAGCGGGCCGAGCCGAACTTCAAGTACTACTTCTGCCTGCACGCCAACGAGACGCTCTTGCGTTTCGAGCACACGCCGAAGTTGGTGATCGCGGCCCTCGGCGGTCACTGCGTCGGGGGCGGGCTCGAGATCGCGCTGGCCTGTGACCTGCGCGTGGCGCGCAAGGGCTCGGGCAAGTGCGGACTGCCGGAGGTGGCGCTCGGGGTGCTGCCGGGAACCGGCGGAACCCAGCGCATGGCTCGCATGCTGCCGCGCTCCAAGGCGATCGAACTGATGGCGAGCGGCGAGCGCTTCGACTTCGACCGCGCGGAAGCCCTGGGGCTGGTCGACCGCCAGATCGAGGCACAGAGCGAGGAAGAGTTCCTGGCCGCCGTGTTCGAGTACGCCGGTCAGTTCATGAACCCGGCGCATTCCTCGGCCAGCGTCGGACACATCAAGCGCGCGGTCCAGGGCGGGGCGGATCTGCCGCTCGAGCAGGGCTTGGCCCTCGAGCGCGAGCTGCAGGCGAAGCTCTTCTCCGGTCCCGATGCCAAGGAGGGGCTGGCCGCTTTCATGGGCAAGCGCGCGCCGCACTTCGAGGGGGGGACCGCCTGGTGAAGGCCCTTCGTATTCACGGGCACGGGGACCCTTCGGTCCTGCGCCTGGACGACCTTCCGGATCCGGAGCCTGCCCCGGGTCAGGTGCTCGTGCGTGTGCTCGGCGTCTCGATCAATCACCTCGACCTGTGGGTCCGGCGCGGGATGCCGGGCTTCAAGGTCGAGTTCCCGCGCATTCTCGGCTGCGACGGTACCGGCGAGGTCGTCGCCGTGGGCGAAGGAGTCACCGCCTTCCATCCCGGTCAGAAGGTCGTGCTCGAGCCCGGCTACTCGTCAGGCCGCTCGGAGTTCGACCTGGAGGGGTTGGACCACCTGGCCGAGGACTACGCCATCCGCGGCGAGCACGGGGACGGCTTCGATCGCGAACTGGTCGCCATCGAGCAGCGCTACCTCTGCCCCCTGCCCGACGGGTTGGATCCGGTGCGAGCGGCCGCGGTGCCCCTGGCCTTCCTGACCGCCTGGGGGATGATCGAGCGGGCGCAGCTAGAACGGGGCGAGACGGTCCTGGTGATCGCCGGCTCCAGCGGTGTCGGCTCCGCCGCGATCCAGATCGCTTCGCACCTCGGCGCGCGAGTCCTGGCCACCGCGGGCAGCGACGCCAAGCGGCAGTTGGCCCTGGATCTGGGCGCCGAGAGCGTGATCGACCACCACGACCCGGACTGGCCGCGGGAGGTCAAGCGACTCACCGACGGCGACGGTGCCGACGTGGTAGTCGAGCACGTGGGGCCCGCCACGTGGTCGGGCTCCATGCGGAGCCTGGCGCGCCTGGGGCGCCTGGTGACCTGTGGCGGCACGACCGGCGCCAAGGTCGAGATCACCCTCCCGCACCTGTTCATCAAGAATCAGACGATCCTCGGCTCCACGATGGGGCCGGCCTCCGCCCTGCCTCAGATCTTCGATCGCGTAGCGCGCGGCATCTATCAACCTGTCCTCGACGCGGCCGTGCCGATGTCGGAAGCCCGCGCGGCCCACGAGCGACTCGAGTCCGGCGGCGTGGTCGGCAAGATCGTGCTGCTGCCCGGCTCCTGAACCAGAACACACTCCGAGACCCCCCCCGACTGCAATGGACGCGAACACGATTGAAAGGGCGCTGATCATCGGCGCCGGCACCATGGGCCACGGCATCGCCCAGGTCTTGGCCATGATCGGTATCGAGACCCGCCTGGCCGACGTCAACGAGGCCGCCCTCGAGTCGGCCATGGCCAAGGTCCGCGCGAACCTGGACAAGGGCGTGGACAAGGGCAAGGTCGAGGCCCATGTGCGCGACGCTGCCCTGGCGCGCCTGTCGACCACGACCGACCTCGCCGGTGGTTCGGCCGGCGTGCACTGCGTGATCGAAGCCGTGCCGGAGCGACTGGAGTTGAAGCAGGGGATCCTCTCCGACCTCGGCGCGCGCCTGGGGCCGGACGTGCTCCTGGCCAGCAACACCAGTTCGCTCCCCCTGACCGAGATCGCCAAGGTCGTACCGCACCCCGAGCGCGTGGTCGGAATGCACTTCTTCAACCCCGTCCACATCATGAAGCTGGTCGAGGTGGTGCGCGCCGACCAGAGCTCCGACGCGGCGGTGGCGGCGACGGTCGGCCTCGCGACCCGCATGGGCAAGGACCCGATCACCGTCATCGATCGTCCAGGCTTCGCCTCGTCGCGCCTGGGGATTGCGATCGGCATGGAGGCCATCCGCATGGTCGAGGAGGGGGTGGCCTCCGCGCAGGACATCGACAAGGCCATGACCCTCGGATACGGATTCCCCATGGGGCCCCTGAAGCTCACCGACCTGGTCGGTCTGGACGTGCGTTTGTCCATTGCGGACTACCTCTCGGAGGCCCTCGGGCCCCGCTTCGAACCGCCCGCGCTCTTGCGCCAGATGGTCGAGCGTGGAGAGCTCGGCAAGAAGTCCGGCCAGGGCTTCTACGACTGGAGCTGAACCGCCGGTGCCCAACCGACTTCGACAGCCGGCGAATGGACCGCTGGCTCGCGCGTAGACCCAGCCTTACCCCAGCCACCGATCGACCATGAGCGAAACCAAGACGGCCACCGACAACCAGGACTGGCACCCCCAGCTCGAGAACGACGTCCAGGGCGGACGCGCCTTCCCCGTGTGGATCTGGGGCTGTGGAGGCGGCTGCCTGATCGTCCTGATGCTCTTCATCGGGGGCAGCGTCTGGTTCGGGAACAAGATGTTCTCGACCTTCGGTCCCGAGGCGGCCTGGCCCGTGATCAGCGAGGTGATGCCGTTCGGCGCGGTGCGGCCTGAGGGTTACGAGCCGCTCAAGGTCGAGCCGCGGCTGATCACCGGCATGATGCGGCGGATTCCGGGGATGGACGACAAGGAGCTCGACAAGGTCCCGGACATGCAGCTCCTGATCATCAATCGGCCGGGAGACAGCAGCGGCAAGAGCGATCTGACGGCGATGCTCTACCGCCTGCCGGTCGGCGCAACGCAGAAGGAGAAGCTCGAGTTCCTGCACGAGCCGGCCAACTCCCCGGGTGAGGGTGAGGTCGAGGTCTCCGAAGGTGAACAACTGGAGGTGACGCTCCAAGGTCGCAAGCTGAAGGCCCTACGCTTCGCCGCGGACTCCACCGGGCCCGTGAATCCATTCATGTCGGGCGAGTCCGTGGAAGTGCTCCAGGTCGACCTGAGCGGGGAACGCGCCAGGCCGCTCCTGCTGCACCTGTCCTCGAACAAGGCCGGTGTCGTGCTCGACGAGGCTGCGCTGCAGGACTTCTTCGCGCCCTTCGACGTGTGGGGGGGCAAGTAGGTGGCGGCGCCCACCGTCGCCACGGAAGACACCCGGAGGCCGGACAGCCTGTTCGGAGTGCTGTTCGTGATGCTGGGTCTGATGTTGGTGGTCGGCCTGGGCGTGGCCGTCTTGGGTCTGCGTGTGCAGGGCGCGGACTCGCGAGAGCTCTACGACGACCTCTTCGAGCCGGGCGTCGAGCTGCCCTACTCCCTGCACTTCGCCGGTGGGACCGCGGTGGCCAGCAAGCAACGGTGGGTGCGACTCGAGCGGACCGTAGAGCCGGCGGAGCCACGCGGTGATGTCGGCGGCGAAGGGGACGCGAGCACTGCCTCCGCCGCAGACGGAGCGGCCGAGTCGTCCGGCGGAGTCCCCGGCGCTCCCACCGGGGACCTGCGGACGAAGCTGCCCGAGGTGGTCCTGATCGGGCGCTACGCCGGACCCGTGCCGGTCGCTCGCCAGTTCGAGACCGGCAACCTGCCCAGCGGTCAGATGCTGTCCGAGCGTCGCAAGAGGTGGCTGGAGAAGCCCGACCAGCGCAGCAGTTGGCAGGGGCTGGTCGACCGTGGCGTGGTGGGCTTCGGCCCCTGGGAAGCGGACTACGTCCACCTGCGCCAGTTCCTCGACGACGGCAGCTTCTACGACCTGATCCGCGTCAACCTGTCGAGCGCGGACACGGGTCAGATTCTGGTGGCCCACTGGCCGCTGGGGAACGAGCACGCGAGCGTCGAGCCCCTCAAGGCGGTGCTGGATGTACTCCGACTCTCGGACGGTCAGGACTCGGGCGACACCGCAGGCGTGTAGCGTTCGGCGACCAGTTCGGCCAGGTGGGCCACGCGCACATCCAAGCCGGCCCGCGCGATGCCCTGGCTCCACTGGAGCTGGCAGCCGGGGTTGGCGGTGACCAGCACCTGGGCCCCACTGCGTCGCAGGCTCTCGAGTTTGGGTTCGAGCACCGCACTCGAGTCATCGGGACGCAGCAGCGAGTAGAGCCCCGCCGATCCGCAGCAGCTCTCGGAGTCGGCCAGGGGACGGGTATCGACGCCCGGCAGCGAATCGAGAACGTCGAGGGGCGGCTGCCGGACAGCCTGGCCGTGGCACAGGTGGCAGGGTGCGTCCCACGCCGCGGTGATCGGTGCCTCGCCGGAGCCGTCGGCACGCGCGACCCCGGCGAGAATCGGAGCCGCCACCTCCGAGAAGTCGCGCACCCGAGCGGCCACATCGGCGGCCCGGCTGCGCCATGGGTCCTTCGCTTCGAACAGGTGTGCCAGCTCGCGCAGGTGAGCCCCGCACCCGGCGCTGTTGACGACGATCGGCAGGCTCGGCTCGGCCTCGAATGCTTCGATCGCCTTGCGCGCCAGCTTCCGCGCCAGGCCCCGCTCCCCGTTGTGCGCGTGGAGGGACCCGCAACAGACCATCGCCTGTGAAACGCGCACCTCGTGACCGAGGGCCGTCAATGCCTGGACCGTGGCGCGGTTCGTCCCGCCGAGAAGAATCGGCATCACACAGCCCTCGAGCATCCAAACAGACCCGCGATCGGTCGCCGCGGCGTGGCGCGGGGTGACCGCGGGCAGGCGCCGCCGATCCCTCGCCGGGGGCACGGCCGGCGCGCCGTCGATGAAGCGTCCGCGCTCGCCGAGCAGGGCGCGCACCATGCGATCGAGTCCGCTCATCTGGCCGAAGCGCGCCAGGACCGCGGCCGCGCCCAGGGCCCAACGGCTCGGCAGCAACCAGGCGAAGGCCGCGCGACGAGCGAGTCGGCGCAGGCTCGAACCACGGCGCCGCTCCAACCCATCGCGGGTCACCTCCATCATCGGCCCGAACTGCACCCCGGCCGGGCAGACGCTTTCGCAGTGACGACACAGGAGGCAGAAGTCCATCTCATCCTCGAAGTCCTGGCCTGCCTCGATCCGGCCCTCCGCCACTGCCCGCATCAGATGCACCCGGCCCCGCGGGCTCGACGACTCGACCCCCGTCAACTGGTAGGTCGGGCAGGAGCGCAGACACAGGCCACAGTGGATGCAATCCAACGTGGCTGCGTGGTCGACCAGGTCCTTGGGGTTGTGGAGGTCCATGGGAGGTGGAAGCACCTCGGCGTTTCGAGGTCACTCCCGGCGCGACGGACACGGCCGAGGATCGCGTGAGCTGGACGGGGCCAGTCGGGACGGGGCCAGTTCGCGAGGGGCGAAGGGCCCGGCCGGAAGTGGAGTGCCGCCCGCCGCGGCTGACCGGTCGCCATCCGCAGGCGACGGGCAGAGAGTGCGTGCTGAGCCGGCTGGTTGGGGAGCACGATCGGCGAAAGGCGGTCCACGAGCCGAGGATCGAGGGTTGCGGACCGCGGACCGCGGACTACGGACCACAGGCCACGAACCGTGAACTATGGGCTCTCGGCCGTCCACGCGACCCGCGGACTCTCTTGGACCAATCGCGTCGCAGAGCCCGACTCGCCTGGACCAAGGTCGATTCTTCGGGGCCGGGGTGCAACCTCGAGGCGTGCCGTTCGGTATCCCGGGTGGTTGGGGGTGGAGGCGGGTGCGACCGGGGCGGGAGGGTTCTCGGCCCGCAACCGCCGAAACCATGCCCGCCGCCCCATGGGGGTCAAGCGCCCCCGGACCGTGGGACGAGGGTGGAAGTGGGATCCAGGGCGCGGCGAATGCGGTTGGCCAGGGCCACTCCAGCTGTTCGCTCGACGACTCGCCTCCCCTCAGTCTCTCCAGTTTCCGCCGCACCATAGGCCCAAGCGGAGTCGACCGCAGGACGCGGACGGTCACGCCACTGGATCCTGGCTCCCGTGGGTTCCAGCCGGTTGAGGCCCGCGGCGAACCGCTCGATCTCACCCGCCTCGCCGTCGAACCGAACCGTGGCCCGGCCGAGGCAGGGCTCGACCAGGCCCAGGTGACCGCTGCCGAGTTCGCCGGTGAGCTGCTCGATCGATCGAACCAGGCTCGCCATCCGCGCGGGGCGGGTGGTGATGATCGCGCGCGCAGCAGTGTCCTCGGTGCGCGCCGCGGAGGCGGGCAGGTCGAGTCGCTCGGGGCTCGGCAGCTTTCGATGGAGGGCGGTACTCTGCTCATCCACCTCGACGCAGCTGGCGGCGAGCTCGATCTCGAGCAGCACCCCTCCCGCCTCGCGCCGCAGGGTGACGCGACGTGGGGAGTCGGCGCCGCGGCCGTGGGCGAGGGCGTCTGCGCAGGCCGGCTCGAAGTCGTCGTAGCGGACACGGATCAAGGCCGTCGCGCGCGGCTCGCTGAACAGGCGCAGGCTGGCCTCGACGATCAGGGCCAGGCCCCCGTGGGCACCGCAGACGAGGCGGTGCAGGTCGTAGCCGGTCACGTTCTTGACCAGGCGACCGCCGCTCTTCACTAGGGTGCCGTCGGTGAGCAGCAGGCGAGCGCCCAGGACATGGTCGCGGGGCGCGCCGCGGCGCAGGCGGTCGAGACCGTCCTGGCCGCTGGAGAGGGCGCCGCCGAGGGTCGCCGAGACCGCGTCGGGCAACAGCGGGGTGATCGCGCCGCCGCCCAGGGCGGCAGTTGCCGCCAGCTCGGCCAGGGTCGTGCCCGACAGGGCGGTGATCGTTCCGTCGGCGGGTTCGTGGGCCACGATGCCGGTCAGGCGGCGGGTGGAGAGGGCCACGTCCACCGGCCCGATCGGGGGCGCCCAGCCGAGCTTGGTGCCCCGGCCGAGGGGCAGGACGCGACGACCTTCCCCGGAACAGAGTCGCAGCACCTCGGCGGCACCGCTCAGATCCTCGGGTGCGACCATCGGGACAGGACCGGCTGGGAGCTCCAGGGTCGACAGCGTCGCACCAGCCGCGGCTTCCAATCGCGCCAGGAACCTCTCGTCTGCCGTCGCACCACCCCGATCGCCGCCGTCCCCATCGGCGCCACTCCGATCGGTTCGCTTTCCATCCGCACTGTTTCCACCGGCCATCATCGCGGCGCCGCCCCCGCGCGCAGAGGCCGGGCGGCGTGAAGCTCGAGGCAGGCCCTCACCGGCAGGGTCTTGCCGGGGTTCCAGCGCCCCTCGGGATCGAAGGCGCGGCGCACGGCGCCCATGGCGTCGAGGTCCGCCTGGTCGAAGGCCTGGCACAGGTGGTCGCGCTTCTCCAGGCCCACTCCGTGTTCGCCAGTCAGGGAACCGCCGACCGCGATGCACTTCTCCAGGATCCGGTCGCCGGCCTCGAGCACCCGGCGCACATCGTCGGCGTCGCGACGGTCGTAGCAGATATTCGGGTGCAGGTTGCCGTCACCGGCGTGGAAGACGGTGGCCAGGCGCAGGTTCAATTCGCGACAGACCTCGACAGTGTGGGCCACGACTTCGCGCAGCTTGGTGCGCGGCACGACCGCATCGGCCACGTACAGGTCCGGGGCCACACGGCCCATGGCGCCGAAGGCCCCCTTGCGTCCGGCCCACAGGGCTGCGCGCTCGGCGTCGCTGCGGGCGCGGCGCAGGTCGAAGCCGCCGTGGCGGGCCACGATCGGCTCGATCTGGCGCGAGAGGTCCTCGACCAGCGCGCGGCCACCCTCCAGGTCGAGCAGCAGCACCGCCTCGGCGGTGGTGGGGTAGCCGGCCGCGAAGACGCTGGCCTCGACGGCCTCGATCGTCAGCCGGTCGAGGATCTCGATCGCCGAGGGCTCGAGGTGTTCGGCGATCATCTCGCTGACCGAGTCGCAGGCGCCGTCGAGGGTCGGGAAGACCGCGAGCAGGGTCTCGACCACTTCGGGCCGCGGGACCAGGCGCAGGGTCACCTCCGTCACCAGGCCCAGGGTGCCTTCGGAGCCGACCAGATAGCCCGCGAGGTCGAGCCCGCCCGTGGCCTCCGCGTCGGGCTCGAGAGTCGGCTCCGACAGGTCCAAGACTTCCCCGTCCGGAAGCACTGCCACCAGCCCGAGCACGTGGCGCGCCGTGGCGCCGTGCTTGAAACAGTGGGGGCCGCCCGAGTTGTTGGCCACGTTGCCGCCCAGGGTGCAGGCCGCTTGGCTCGAGGGGTCCGGCGCGTAGCGCAGGCCGTGCTCGGCGGCCGCGCGATCCAAGTCCACGTTGACCACGCCCGCTTGGACCCGCGCGAAGCGGTCGACCGGATCCAGCTCGAGCAGGTCGCGCATGCGAGCGGTCGAGATCACGACGCCCCCCGCCACCGGCCGCGCGCCGCCCGCCAGGCCCGTGCCCGCGCCGCGGGCCACGACCGGGACCTGGGCCCGGTGCAGGGCGCGAACCACCCGCGCCGCCTCGTCGGTGTCGCGGGGCAGGACGACCAGGTCGGCCTGCTCGCTCAAGAGGGCCAGTCCGTCGGACTCGTAGGCGGACAGGCGCGTCGCGTCCGCGATCACTCCCCGGGCACCGACGATCGCCCGCAGCTCTCCGATCAGGTCTTCCCTCATCCGAGCCGTAGCCTAGTGTCCTGGATCCGAAATTCGGCGTCACTGCCCGGAGGTCCGATCGATGCTGGCTAGGCGCGCCGACGACGCGTATCCGCTGCGATACTCGGAGGAGGCGCTGGCGACGCCAGCGGCGATCGGAGCCCGGGAAGTGACGCCGAATTTCGGATCCAGGACACTAGCCGGATGGGGTGAGCAGGCCGATCTCCTGGCCGCAGTCACCGCGAGGGGCTGCAATCGGTGGTGTCAACCCTTGCCCATGAAGGAGATCGGCCTGATCACCCCATCCGGCTAGCCCGCGCTCGGTCTCAGAAGCTGATCCGTCGCAGGCGCAGCCAGGCCAGCCCCAGGGCGGCGCCGACGAAGACCAAGGAGCTGGCGATCGAGAAGCCGAAGTTGAACGGCAGGCTCGCGTCCCAGCCGACCTTGGTCTCGTACCACGTCCATGGGTCGAGGTCCGCGCTGCGGCGACCCTGGGACGCTCTGCCGCCTGCCTTGCTGTCCGCGGCCTCAGCGCTGTCGTCGTCGCCGCCTGCCCCGCGACGCGAGCGCCGTTCGGACCTGGCCCGCGCCTCTTCCGGATCGCTGATCACCTGGTCGCGCAGGTCGGCGGTGATGTACTTGGCGTCGACGGTCTTGGGCAGGATGTAGTGCAGGGTTTCGGCGGTCGCGATCAGGCCGTCGATGAAGGTGTCGGCGACCTCGTTGCTGCGTCCCTCTTCGCGCGACTTCTCGAGTTCGTCGAAGGCGCCGAGCTCGCGGCCCATCTGGATCGGGATCCAGGCGTTGTGCACGCCGGTCGTGACGCCATAGGCCGCGAAGGTCAAGAGTAGGGCCGCGACCGTGCTGCGCGTGAAGGTCCCGAACAGCACCGAGAAGCTCGAGATCAGGGCGAAGAGGTAGACCAGGGTGATCGCCGACCACAGGAAGCTCGGATCGCTGTAGCCGGAGCTGATCGAGAGGCCCAGGTGCATCCCCCCGACCAGGAACGCCGACAGGAAGGCGATGAACAGCAGCGCCGCAAGGTAGCGCGAGAGCAGGAGCGACCAGCGACTCACCGGCTTCGAGAACAACGTGTCGGCGAAGCCCTTCTCGAGCATCGCCGGCACGAAGAAGGCCGTGGCGCCGATGCAGAACAGGATGCCGACGTAGCCGGCCAAGTAGTCCACGAAGAGCTTCTGCAGGAAGCTGATGACCGCCTCTTGCTGGGTCGTTCCGCCCACGGGCATGGTCGCGCCGAAGAACGAGAACAGGTCCTCGTAGAAGTACTCGCGCAGGCCACCCAAGAGCCAGATCGAGTCCTCGCGGAAACCGATTGCGAAAGTGAGCGCGACGATCAGGGCGCTGAGCACCGCGAGGATGCGGAAGACCTTGTTGTCGAGCACCTGAGCCACCGCGTCGGCGAGCAGGGCCCGGGCGACGTTGCTGCGTCGATAGTCGCTCATTGCTTGACCCCCGAGCCCTGCACGAGGTCGATGAATACGTCCTCGAGGTCGTTCTTCTCGCGCTCGATGCTGCGGATCGAGCAGCCGGCGGCGCGCAGTTGGTCGACCACCAGGTCGACCTCCGGCTGCTCACCGAGGAACTCGAGGCCCAATCCGTCGACGGAAAGCTCCCGCTCCGCGAGCCGCACGCGCAGATCCGGCGGCGGCTCGCTCGCCAGCACGACCCGCACCGTGCCCGTGTCGTTGGTGAGTTGCTCGAGCGAGCCCTGCTTCAGGATCCTGCCCTTGTCGAGGATCACGATCTGATCGCACATGCGCTCGACCTCGAGCAGCAGGTGCGAGTTCAGGAAGACCGTGGTCCCGCGCTGGCGCAGCTCGGCGATCACCTCGCGGATCGCGGCGCGACCGACCGGGTCGACGCCGTCCGTGGGCTCGTCCAGGAAGACCAGGTCGGGCTCGTGAACCAGTGCCGCGGCCAGGCCGACCCGCTGCTGCATGCCCTTGGAGTACTCGCGGATCTTGCGGTCGGCGTCGCGGGTCATGTCGACCTTCTCGAGCCAGACCGGAATGCGCTCGCGCAGCCAGCGCCGATCGCGCCCGCACATCATTCCGAACAGCTCCAGGGTCTTGCGCCCGGTGAGGTAGGGCGGGAGCCGGTGGGACTCCGGCAGGTAGCCGACACGGTTGCGCGCGGCGCGGTGGTTGGCCGGCTCGCCGAACAGCTCCGCGCGTCCGCTCCAGCCCACCGCGAGGCCGAGCAGCACCTTGATCAGGGTGGTCTTGCCCGCGCCGTTGGGACCGAGGAGCCCGAAGACCTGTCCGCGTCCGACCTCGAGGGAGACGGAGTCGAGGGCCTGGTGCCCGTGGCGCAGAAGGCCCCTGCGGTAGCGCATCGAGAGGTTCTCGACGCGCAGCGGTGATTCGTTGTTCATGGGGGCTCGGGCAGTTGGGACCGGTGCAGCCCCTTGTTCGCAGATCGGGCGGGCCTATTGCGGCGCGAGTTCGACTCAATGTCCGGCCGCGACCAGGGCGGCGCGGGCCGCGCCGATCCAGCCGGCTGACGAGCCGAGTTCGGCGCGCACCAGGGTCAGCTCGTCGACGCGTCGGCCGTAGCTGCCCTCACGCAGACCCGCCCGGATCCCCGGCTCCAGCCCGTCGAAGGCCGCGGCGAAGCCACCGCCGATCACATAGGTCCGCAGGTCGAGCAGGTTGAGCCCGGCCGCGAGGCCGTAGCCCAGATCGCGGCCGATGCGGGCCAGCAGCTGCGCCTCGGGAGCCTCGCCAGCCCGAGCCCGCTCACCGAGCTGCTCCAAATCGCCCGGGTCATCGGCAGGCAAGCCCGCTTCGATGGCGCGCCGGCGGGCGGCGGTGGCCGAGGCCAAGGTCTCGACGCAGCCTCGCCCGCCGCAGCCGCAGGGCGGGCCGAGCGGGTCGACCTTGACGTGACCGATCTCGCCGGCGGTGCCTGCGCCCAGGACCAAGCGTCCGCCGAGGATCAGGCCGCCGCCGACTCCCGTTCCCAGGGTCACGCACAGGAGGTCGTCGACCCCGCGCCCGGCGCCCAGCCAGGCCTCGCCCAGGGCCGCCGCGTTGGCGTCGTTCTCGACCTGAACCCGCGCCGCCGCGATCCCCGTAGCCGCGCCGGCGGCCGCTCGCAGGTCGCCGCCCTGGAGCCAGGGCAGGTTGGGCGAGACCTCGACGCGACCCGCCGCGCGATCGAGCAGGCCGGGCACGCCCACGCCGACCGCTTCGGCCGGCCCGAGCTCGTCGGCGAGTTCCTTCAACAGGCGCGCAAGCACGTCGAAGTTGACGTCGGCCGGAACCTCGCGCCGCGCCTCGCGGCGCCGGCCCCCATCCTGATCGACGGCCCCGGCCTTGACCGCGGACCCGCCGACGTCGAACCCCAGGGCGCGCATCGACGCGCTAGCGGCCGCGGATGCGGCGGGTGACGCGGCGGTAGGCCTTGAGGTAGTCGGCCGCGGTCCGCTCCCAGGAATAGTCCTGGGACAGGGCGCGCGCCACCAACTTGTCCCAGGCCGGACCGTCCTTGTGGAGCTGCGCGGCGCGCAACACCGTGGCCAGCAGCCCGTCGCCGGTGTACGGGTCGAAGTGGAAGGACAGCCCGTCCTTGGCCGTCTCGGCGTCGGGCATGGTGTCCTCGAGCCCGCTCTCCGTGTAGACGATCGGCAGCACGCCGTAGCGCAGGGCGATCGCGAAGAGCGGGTTCGCCGGCTGGTAGTGCGAGGGCATCAGCAGCACATCCGAACCAGCCAGCAGCCGGTGCGCGGCCGCCGCGTCGTAGCCCTCGATGATCCGCACACGCCCGACGAAGGTGCCTTCGATCGTGCGCAGCCGCCGCGTGATGTCCTCGCCGCCGGCGCCCATCGCGACCAGCTCGACGTCGTGCTCCAGCACCAGCGCCAAGACCTCGGCCAAGAGGTCGAAGCCCGAGTCGGCATCCCAGCGGCCGATGTGGCAGGCCAGGAGCGTCTTGTCCGAGCCGTCCAGGAGCAGCGACTTCTGCAGGTCCGCCTTGCACTTGGCCTTGCCCGCGGCGCCGGCCTTGGCGCTGAAGGGCGCCGCCAGCAGGCGGTCCGTCGACGGGTTCCAGGAGGCGTAGTCGACGCCGTTGTGGATCCCGATCAGCTCCTTCTTGCGCCGCTGGAAGGTGTCCTCGAGCCCGTAGCCCCGATCCTGCTCCTGGATCTTCAGGGCGTGGGTGGGGGAGTGGGTCCCGATCACGGTCGCGAATTCGGCGCCCGTCTTGAGGAAGTTGACCTTGCCCGCGAGCTCGACGCCGTCGACCAGGCGGAAGTACTCGTGAGGAACACCCATGCGCGGCAGGATCTCGCGTTCGAACGAGCCCTGCATGGCCAGGTTGTGGATCGAGAAGAACGTCCCGGCGCGCTCCGCGGCCAGGCCCGTGTCGCGCCCGAGGTAGTGCAACTGGTGGAACAGCGGCAGGGTGCCGAAGGTCCAGTCCAGGCCGTGGATCACGTCCGCCGGGAAGTCCAGCGAGGGGAAGGAGGCCAGCACCGCCCGCGAGAACAGGGCGTAGCGCTTCCAGTTGTCCTCGTGGGGCCCGTTCTCGTCGCCGTAGGGATGCCTTCCGCCGAAGAGCTGCGCCTGGTCGAACAGGAAGACCGGCAGGCCGTCCAGGTGACCGCGCAGCACGTCGAACACCACGCGGCCCTGGGGCGAGTCGACGGGCACCGTCGCGATGCGCTCGAGGTCCGTCAGCTTGTCCTGCTCGACGTCCTTCGTGTTCGGCATGAACACGCGGCAGTCGGCGTTGGCCGAGCGCAGAGCGCGAGCGAGGTCTTGGGCGACACTCGCCAGGTTCGTTCGCCGAACCAGGGAGTGAAGTTCGGGAGTGACGAAGGCGACCTTCAATGCGAGCTCGCCAGGGGGACTGGGGTGGGTGGGAAGGGGGTCCCCGGCGCGGGTCGGATGGTAGTCAAGGGGCCCGCGTGACGCACGCGCAGGGCCTGGCCTGTGAGGCTAAGGTTATGGCGCGTAATGGTTTGCGGGATTCTAGTGATCCGTGTCGCAATCCCCGCCCGGGACCCACGAGCGGGCTTCAGCCTCCGACTCGCCCGCGCGGCGCCCGTCCTCATCGATTCTCGTAGATCGCCAAGGCCTCGGGCATCTTCGCCTCGAGCTCCTCGATCCGGTGCCCGTGGCTGGGGTGGGTCGAGAGGAACTCGGGCGTGCCGCTGGAGCCGAGCGAAGACATCCGCTCCCAGAACTTGGTGGCGTTGCGCGGGTCGTAGCCGGCGCGGGCCATCAGGATCAACCCGATGTAGTCCGACTCCAGCTCGTTGTCGCGGCCGTAGGGCTTGGAGACGAGCAGGTCCGTAGCGCCCTCGGTCAGGTCGCGGTAGGTGGCCAGGTCGGGCGACAGGAAGGCCTCGGCCATGTCCAGCGCGCCCTGGACGCCGTACTCGAGGGTCATCCGCTGCATCCCGTGGCGTGCGATCGCGTGGGCGATCTCGTGCCCCATCACCACGGCCAGGCCCTCCTCGGTCTGCGCCACCGGGAGGATGCCGGTATACACCGCCATCTTCCCGCCGGGCAGGCAGAAGGCGTTGACCGTGTTGTCGTCGCGAATCAGTCGCACTTCCCACTCGAAGCCCGGGTCGTCGGCGCCCAGGGCGGCGACCAGCCGATCCATGGCGCGCTGCACCATCTGGAACTGGGGGCCCGAGGTGACCAGCGGCAGGCCACCGATGGACTGGTCGTAGGCGGCCACGCCCAGGGTCACGTCTTCGCTGACCGGGAAGGGGATGAAGGCCTTGCGTCCGCTGATCGGCGTGGTGGCGCAGGCGACGACGGTGAAGAGGCCGGCGAAGAGGACGGCGAGGGCGAGCGGTTGACGGAGCTTCATGGGGTTCGAGCCGGGCTGGGTCGCGGTGGAGGTCGGTTAGACTACCGCGCCCTCGCCCCCGGTCGCGCCGCTCCCCGCAGGCGGCCGGGGCGACAGGCGTCTCCCCCCATGGAACCGAGCCCTGACTCCACGCCCGGAAACCACGTGGCGCGAGCCGCCGTGGAGGCCGCTGGAGCTGCCCGGCGCATGGCGGGCCCAGCCCTCGCCGACGGTCCCCGTGCCGCGGATGGGGCGCTCGAGGGGGGAACGGCGACCTACGCCCAGGGCCGGGCCAGGGAGCTCGGCTCCCTGGCCGGGATCCTGGAAGAGGTCGCCGAGGAGGCGCGGACCCTCGACGACCGCCTGGCGATCGCTCCCGATGAAGACCGCGCGCGCCTCTTGCAGCGCGTCTTCGACCTCGCTTTCGAGGTGCTCGAGGGGGCCGCGGCGGTGGTGCGGCTGGGCGGCGTGGCGGCCTCGGCCGCGGGGCAGGCGACCTCCGAGGTCACGGGCGGTCTGCCCTCGGGGCTCGTCCCTGCGTCGCTGGAAGCCCAGGCGGCCCTGGAGCTGACCCTGTCGACCCTGCGCTCGCTAGCCGGCCGGATGGAGGCGAGCGACGAGTTGCGACTGCGCCTGCGCGTGGGCGAATCGATCCTCGCGGAGATCCAGCAGCGCCTCTCCCGGATGCGATCGCTCGATCCCCACCGGACCGCCGCCAACGGCGGTTCCGACGACTGACCCCTGAAGGCTCGGAGCCCACCTTGAACACGCGACCCCTGCTCTTGATCGTCCTCGATGGATGGGGCCACCGCGAGGCCGCCGAGCACAACGTGATTCGGGCCTGCTCGCCCTACTACCACGAGCTGCTCGGCAAGTACCCGCACACGCTGCTGTCGGCCAGCGGCGAGGAAGTCGGTCTGCCCCTGGGCTTGATGGGCAACAGTGAGGTCGGGCACATGAACCTGGGCGCCGGTCGCGTCGTGTACCAGGACATCACGCGCATCGACAAGTCGATCCGCGACGGCGAGTTCGCGGGCATGGGCGCCCTGGCGCGGGCGTTCGAGTTGGCGCGCAGCGAGAACCGCACCCTGCACCTGATGGGGCTGGTCAGCGACGGCGGCGTGCACTCGAGCGACGGGCACCTGCGCGCGCTCTTGAACGCCGCGGCCGCGCGCGGACTCGCGCCCGAGCAGGTCTGCGTCCACGCGATCACCGACGGTCGCGACACCCCGCCGCGATCGGGCGCCGACTTCATCGCCGCCCTCGAGCAGGACATCGAGCGCGCCGGGGTCGGCCGCATCGCTTCGGTCATCGGTCGCTACTGGGCCATGGACCGCGACCAGCGTTGGGAGCGGGTCAAGCGCGCCTACGACCTGTTCGTGGGCGGCGTCGGCCTGCGCGTCGACCGCGCGGCCCAGGCCCTCGGCGCCAGCTACGAGGCCGACACCTCGGACGAGTTCCTCGAGCCCTTCGTGGTCGGCGATCCGGACCGTGGGCGGATCGGCGACGGCGATCCCGTGATCTGCTTCAACTTCCGCTCGGACCGCATGCGCGAGATCTGCGCGGCTCTCGGGCTCGACAGCTTCGACGGCTTCGAGCGCACGCCGCGCGTGCGGCCGCTGCTGACGACGATGACCCAGTACCGCGCGGACTTCCCCTTCGCGATCGTCTACCCGCCGCGCGAGCTCACGGGCACCTTCCCGGACCTGGTCAGCGAAGCCGGTCTGACCCAACTGCGCCTGGCCGAGACCGAGAAGTACGCCCACGTGTCGTTCTTCTTCTCCGGCGGTAGGGAGGCCGAGCTGCCTGGGGAACGGCGCATCCTGGTGCCCAGCCCGAAGGTGGCGACCTACGACCTGCAGCCGCAGATGAGCGCGCCGCAGGTGTGCGACCGCCTGCTCGACTCCCTGGAGCGCGACGAGACGGACGTCTACATCGTCAACTTCGCCAACGCGGACATGGTCGGCCACACCGGCATCGAGGCGGCGGCCTGCGCGGCGGTTACGGCCGTGGACGAGTGCCTGCGGCGGATCGTGCCCAAGGTCGTCGAGCGCGGCGGCATGGTGGCGATCACCGCCGACCACGGCAACGCCGAGATGATGTGGGACGAGCTCACGCACCAGCCGCACACCGCACACACGACCAACCCGGTCCCGATCGTCCTGTGCGGCACGGACCTGCTGGGAGCGCGGCTGCGACCGATGGGGATCTTGGCCGACGTGGCGCCGACCCTACTCGAGCTGGCCGGCCTGCGCCCCTCGGCAGGGATGGACGGCGTCTCCCTGTTCGATCGATAGCGACCTGAGGTCGAAGTCCTGCGGCCGTTGCTGCCGGACTTCGGACTCCAGGTCACCGATCTGCGTCGCTTGCCACGTTGGCGCGGCGACCGAGGGGACCGCACTGTGGGCGCGGCCTCGATCCCGCCCGGGGCCGAGCACTAGGATCACTATCCCGTCCCGGCGATGTTCCGAGCGTCTGCGGTGGGCTCCCGCGCCTGGGCGCCGCTCGTCCTGCGGTGGTCTCATTAGTGTCCTGGATCCGAAATTCGGCGTCACTTCCCGGGCTCCGATCGCCGCTGGCGTCGCCAGCGCCTCCTCCGAGTATCGCAGCGGATACGCGTCGTCGGCGCGCCTGGCCAGCATCGATCGGACCTCCGGGCAGTGACGCCGAATTTCGGATCCAGGACACTAGGCTGCACCGCGTCCCGGAGCATGCCGACGCCGCTGGTGTCGTCCTCCGGGATGCCTGTCCTCCCACTCCCCTCCATGTCCCGCCCCGAGATCTCTCTGAACGCGCTGCGAGTCGGCGCGGCGATCGTCGCGTTGGCCTTCCCGGCGTTCGGTCAGGGGTTGATGGTCGACAGCTACACGGCGGCGGACGGCCTGGCGAGCTCGATGGTCCTCGACGTGCGTCAGGCCCCGGGGGGGCACCGTTGGTTCGCAGCCCGTGGCGGCCTGTTCGAGTACGACGGCGCCGACTTCAAGAGGCTCTTCGCCGACCAGTTGGTACCCGGGACTCCGGTGCGCTTCGTGCGCTTCGCCGACGACGGTGAGCCCTGGATCGTCTGCTCGCCCGACACCGTGCTGCACGGCGAACAGGGACAACTGACGTCGCTCGAGCCCTTCGCCTCCGCCAACGAACTCCAGCCGGCCTGTGACTTCGAGGTTGTCGGAAGTGGAGCGGACGCGTTCGCAGTGGTCTCGACCGAGACCCGGGGTCTGCTGTGCTGGGACGGCTCCGAGTGGAGCGCGGTCAACGGGCCGCGCGACCGTGCCCGGCCCATTGAGCGCTTCGGAGATCGAATCGTGGTCGGGCTGGACGATGGCCTCGCGACCGTCGATCGGACGGGGACCCTGAGCCCCTTGGCGCTGGACGGCGAGTTGCCGCCGGGCTCGATCGTGGGACTCTGCGCCGCGACCGCGGCCGATTCGCTGCTGGTGCTCGGCGCCGAGGGTTGGCTGGCGCGAGTCTGGGCCCGGGGCGAGGTCGAGCTCCTGGCGCGCGGTCTCCCGGCCCCGGTGGTCACCGGTGGGTCGCTGGTGGCGCTGGTCGAAGACGGCCGTGGCGCGACGATCTATGGCACCCCGTGGGCGATCTTCCACCACGACGCAGCGACCGGCAGCGTGCGCAAGATCGACCGACACTCGGGCCTCGTGGCGGACGGGGTCAACGCCCTGTGGCGCGACGACGAGGGGCTGGTGTGGCTCGCGTCCGACCTGGGGGCGATGAAGATCGCCGATCCGGGCCTTCAGTTCTTCGACGAGAACGTGGGGCTGTGTGAGGGCGAGGTCAGTGCGATCGCGAGCCTCGGTGATGGCCGCATCGTGCTCGGGCACCACGGCGCGCTGACTGTCGTGGGGTCCGCGGGCTTACGACACGTGCCGCTGCCCGGCGCGGACCCCACGCGCCCGGCTCTGGCGCGCGTCATGGACCTCGAGGCGGACGGAAAGGGCGGGGTCTGGATAGCCGTCAACGGCCTCGGTATCGGCCACTTCGACGGCGAGGGTCCGCCCCAACTCGTACTGCCGCCGGCCGAGGCCAAGGGCTGGCTCTCGTCGGTTCACCCCTGGGGTGACGAACTCCTGGTCACGACCGGTGACGAGGTATGGCTGTTCGATGGTGAATCCTTCGAGCGGGCCTTTGGAGGGATCGGTGAATCGGCCGGGCTGCGTCGCCTGGAGGTGACGGACGACGGCCGAGTCCTGGTGGCGTCCGCCCTCGGCGTCTGGATCGGCGGCAGTGGCGGCTGGCGGCAAGTGACCGCCGCTGAGGGCGACAGGCCGCAGACCCATCTCACGAACCACTTCTACACCGTCTACCAGAGCGGCGACGGTCGCGTCTGGTGCGGCAGCGCGCGAGGGCTGTGGTTGCTCGAAGGCGACCGACTGGTGCGCGCACCCCTGTCGCCTCCGTTGGAACGCCCGGTGTACTCGGTCGTCGAGGACGATCGCGGCCGGCTCTGGATCGGCACGGACAACGGCTTCGAGTGCGCCCACGATGGGCGGGTGACTTCACTCGAGTGGATGGCCGAGCGGACCGGTCTGGAGTCGAACCGTGCGGCGGTGGAGATCGACGGTTTCGGTCGGATCTGGATCGGGACCACGGACGGCGTGACAGTCTTCCCGGCCAACTTCGAGGTGGAGCGACAGCCGCCGAGGTTGGAGCTGCTCTCGATGACTGTCGGCGCAGTCACGCAGCCGCTGCACGCAACCGCGCGCTTGGAGGCGGCGCGCGACGACCTGCGCCTGCTGGTAGGCAGCCGATCGCTTCTGAGCGAGCGCAACGTCGAGTTTCGCTACCGCGGCGCTGGACTGACCGAGTGGTCGTACGAGTCTGGGGCCGGCCACCTCGACGCCCATTTCACCGGATTACCCGCCGGGGAACACCAGGTCGAGATCCAGGCGCGCTCCGCCGGATCGGCCTGGAGCGACAGCCTCTTCAGCCCGCGGATCCTGGCGGTGGGGCCGGTCTGGAGCCGTTGGTGGTTCGTCACGCTTCTGACCCTGCTCAGCGTCGGCGCCGCCCTGGGGGTCTATCGCGCAACGTCCGACCACCGACGCGCGCGCGCCCTGGAGGTCGAGGTCGAGCGCCGCACCAGGGAGTTGCAGTCGACCATGGCCGAGCTCGCCAAGACCAACCAACTGCGCTCGCTGGGGATGCTGGCCGGCGGCATCGCCCATGATCTGCGCAACGTCTTGACGATCCTGACCGGGAACCTCTCGCTGCTCCGGATGGAGACGGCGCTCGCAGAGAATCCACTACTCGACGCGTCGGACGTCGCCCTCGATCGCGCGGCGCAGCTCGCGGCACAGCTTCAGACCTTCGCCACCGGCGGCGAGCCGGTACGCCGCCCGGTTTCGGTAGCGGAGGTCGTGGAGGAGACTGCGAGCATGGCCTTCGCCGGGTCGCGCATCGCCGTGACCGTCGAAGCGCAGGAGGAACTGCACCGCGCGGAGGCCGATCCGGGCCAGTTGCGTCAGGTCTTCGAGAACCTCCTGCTCAACGCGCGGCAGTGCCAGCCCGACGGCGGGAGCGTGCGAATCGTCCTTCGCAACCATCGGGTCGACGGGGCCGAGGCCACCGAGCGGGCGGTGGGCGAAGGCGAGTACCTGTGCGTCGAGGTCTGCGACGATGGCCCGGGTATCCCGGTCCAGATCCAGGCTCGGGTGTTCGACCCCTTCTTCACCACGCGCGAAGGCGGTACCGGGCTGGGTCTGGCGACGTCCAACTCGATCGTGAAGCGCCACGGCGGCGTCATCGGCCTGGAATCGGCGTCGGGGCGCGGCACGACCTTCCGGATCCTACTGCCAGCCGCGGAGGGCGAGCTGATTGCCGAGCCCTCGGAAGTCGCGGCGCGCGGAACCTCCGGGCGCGAACGGGTGCTCGTCGTCGACGACGATCGACACGTGGGGCTCCTGCTGATGGAGATGCTGCAGGTCAGCGGGTTCGAGGCCGAAGTGGCGGACTCGAGCATGTACGCGCTGCAGTTGCTCGACCGGGCCAGCACCGAGGGTCGGCCCTTCACCCTCGCGATCATCGATCAGACCCTGCCCGGAGATCTCTCGGGGGTCGAGATCCTTCGGCGACTGCGACAGCGCTCGCCCCAACTGCGCGCCGTCGCCAGCAGCGGCTATTCGGAGGACGGAGTGATGGCCCGCTACGCCGAACACGGCTTTCAAGCCGCCCTGCCCAAGCCCTATCGCCTCCACGACCTGTCGCGCACCCTCAGTCACCTGGCACCGGTCCCCCACGCGGCGGGGGGTGGTCATGACGGCGCGGGTAACGGGACTCAGTTGGGGGACGGACGATGAAGGGGAATCCGGAGCCCCACTTGCGCGTGGCGCGGCCGACGGAGCAGCTCGCGGCGATCGTCGCCATGTACCGCGACGGCCTCGACTTCGAGCTGATCGGCTCGTTCGAGGCCCACGAGGGCTTCGACGGCGCGATGCTCGGAGCACCCGGGGGGCCCTACCACTTGGAGTTCACCCAGGAAGAGGGGGGCGGCGCGGGCGAGCCGCCCTCACCGGAGAACCTGCTCGTCTTCTACATCGAGGACGAAGCCCAATGGAGTCGGCGTTGTGATCGGATGGCCGCCGCTGGCTTCGCCCAGGTGCCCGCCCACAACCCCTATTGGGATCGGGGCGGACGCACCTTCGTCGACTTGGACGGCTATCGGGTGGTGATCTACCGGGGGTCCTGGGGATGAGGTACGTAGCCCTCTTGCGCGGCGTCAACGTGGGTGGCAAGCGTCGGGTACCCATGGCCGAGCTCGCGGCGATCCTGGAGGGGCTCGGCTGCACCAACGTGGCGACCCACCTGCAGAGCGGCAACGCCGTGTTCACAGCCACGGCAACCCTCGCCAAGCGCCTGCCCCAGCTCGCGGCTGCGGCGCTCGAGGAGCGGTTCGGCTTCGCGGTGCCGGTCGTCGTGCGCAGTGCGCGTCAACTGCAAGTGCTGTTCCTGGGCAACCCCTACGCGCTCGAAGGTGCGCCGGAGGATTCCCTTTTCGTCGGGTTCCTCTCGCGCGAGCCGTCGGCTCGGCAGGTGAAGGCCCTCGACCCCGAGCGATCGCCGGGCGACCGCTTCGCCGTGGTCGGTGCGGACGCCTTCCTGCACCTGCCGAATGGCGTCGCGCGGACCAAGTTGGACAACGACTGGTTCGATCGTCACCTGGACGCGGTCATCACCGTCCGCAACTGGCGCACGGTCGCGGCGCTCGTCGAGCGCACCTGCGGCTGAGCGCACCCGGGCATCGGTGCACCCGGGCAGGGCCGCGGCCACGGACGTGTTCAGCCGAGCCGGAACACGGCGCCATCCGTCGGCGACCTGCGGAGGCGCCGCTCGAGACGGGGCCCGCGAAAGAACTCGGGCCAGCCGCCTTGTTTTCTAAGGGCGACCGGCCCGACCCGACCGGGGCGTTTTCACACCGGCAGGGGATCGTTCCTTCGCGGCGGGGGGCCGCCACGATGTGCTAAGGGGGAGCTGTCAGTCTTCGCGCTCGTCCAGCCAGGCCATCTGGATGGCCTCGAGGACCTTCTCGTTGCTGGCCTTGGGGTCCCCGACGAAGCCGTCGAGGGCGCAGATCCAATCGTGCAAGTCGGTGAATCGGACGGTGAGGGGGTCCGTCTGGGGCCGCGACTCGTGGAGCCTGTAGGCGACCTCGTTGAAGTCTGACCAATCGACGGTATCGGACATTACTCGATTCGGGCTGGAGCGGCTGGAGAAGGATTTGGCCGGGCGGGCGGGATCTGCGCTCGGAGGCGGCCCCCGCGACCGGGCTCAGACGCGACCGGGCTCAAACATCGCCCAGGGCCTTGCCGGCCAGGGCCTGCTTGGCGACGCGATCCATCAGCAGTGCCGCCATCGGCGTGGTCGCGCGCTCGAAGGCGTCACGGGCAGCCTGCGCCCGCGCCACGTCCACGTCGCCGCCAGCGTCGGCGCGAACCGCCTCGGCCTCGGCCGCGGCCTCCTCGATGTCCGCCAGGGACTCGGGATCGAGGTCGTCACGGACCTTGTCGAGGTGGGTGGAGACCGCGTGCAGCATGGTGCCCAGCTCGACCTTCAGGTCGGCCACGCGCCGCTGGTCGAAGTCCGACTTGGCGTTGTCGTAGGAGGCCTGGAGCATGGTCTCGACCTGGTCGTCGGTCAGGCCGTTCATGGGCTGGACTTCCATCGACGACGCAGCGCCGGTGGATTCCTCCTTGGCGGTGACCTCGAGGATGCCGTCGGCGTCGATCTGGAAGCGCACCGCGATGCGCGCCATCCCGGCCGGCATGGGCGGGATACCGGTCAGCTTGAAGCGTCCCAGGCTGCGGCAATCGGCGGCCAGCTCGCGCTCGCCCTGGACGATGTTGAAGTCGATCCCGGTCTGGTTGTCGGCGTAGGTGGTGAACCCGGCCGTGGCCTGGGAGGGCACCGGCGAGTTGCGTTGGATGACCTTGTCGACCGCGCCGCCCATGGTCTCGATGCCGAGCGAGAGAGGCGTGACGTCCAGCAGGAGGATGTCGCGCGTGCCGCCGGCCAGGACGTGGCCCTGAACCGCGGCACCCAGGGCCACGACTTGGTCGGGGTCGAGCTCGGTGTGGGGGCGCTTGCCGAAGAAGGTCTCGACGCGCGCCCTGACCGCGGGCACGCGGGTCGAGCCGCCCACCATGACCACCTCGTCGATGGCGTCGGCGCCCAGACCGGCGTCGGACAGGGCCTGGCGGCAGGCGTCCAGGGTGCGCTCGATCAGGGGCGCGGCGCGCTCTTCGAACTCCGCGCGCGTGATCTCGCGGCGCCAGTTCAGGTCGTACTCGGGGCTGACCAGGTGCAGCTCGGCCGAGGTCCGGTTGGACAGCTCGTGCTTGCAGCGCTCGGAGGCCAGGCGCACGGCCTGCAGGAAGGCGCGGTCCTCGCGGGCCTCGGCGGGTAGGGCGTCGCCGAGCTCGGTCAGGGCCAGCTCGACCAGGGTGCGGTCCAGGTCGTCGCCGCCCAGGTGTGTGTCGCCGGAGGTCGACAGCACGCGGAAGACGCCGTCCTCGATCGAGAGGATCGACACGTCGAAGGTCCCGCCGCCCAGGTCATAGACCGCGACGGTGCCCTCCTTGCGCTGGTCCAGGCCGTAGGCCAGGGACGCGGCGGTCGGCTCGTTGATGATCCGCACGACCTCGATGTCCGCCAGGCGCGCGGCGTCGCGGGTGGCCTGGCGCTGGGTGTCGTCGAAGTAGGCCGGGACCGTGATCACGGCGCGCTCCACGGGGGCGCCGCCCAGGGCCTGGCTCGCGACCCACTGGACCTTCTTGAGGATCAGCGCGGAGAGCTCCTGGGGCGTGTACGGGCGACCGTCCACGTCGAACTGCACCACGCCGTTGGCGTTCTCGCCGGCGGCGAAAGGGACCTGGCGCAGGTCGTCGCCGCAGTCCGCCAGGCCGCGGCCCATGAAGCGCTTGGCCGAGAAGATCGCGCGGCCGGGTTCGGCCACGGCGTGCTCGCGCGCCTCGCGTCCGACCAGCACCTTGCCCTCGGTGCCGAACCAGATCGCCGACGGCACGCTGCCCGAGTGGCCCTCGGGCCGCAGCACCGTTGCGCGGCCTTCCCGGAAGATCGCGGCGAGGGAGTTGGTCGTGCCGAGGTCGATGCCGACGATCGCCTTGGGCGCGTTGTTGAGGACGTCGAGTTCGAGGAAGGCCATGGGGGGAGAGGGGGCGGGGCGTCAGCGGCGCGAGGAAGCGCGGCCGAGCCGGATCTCGCTGAGCTGTTCGAGGGCGCGGTCCACGTAGCGGACCGCGTTGAGGTCGCGTCGCGCGTCGGCCAGGACCGCAGCGCCCGCGGCGGGCAGGGGCACGAGGTGTCCGCGCAGGGCGTCCATGGCCTCGTCGCGGGCCTCGCGCAACTGGCTGGCCAACTGTTCGGGGCCGTCGGCGGCGCCCTCGCCGGCGCGCAGCTCTTCGAGCGCCTCGTTCCACTCCAGGACTTCCATCAGGAAGGCCTGGGGCATCTGTCGGTCGGCCTCGGAGGTCGGGCCCCCGAGGGCGCGGACCAGGTAGTCCGCCCGGCGGTAGTCGTTGGCGAGGATCTTGTGGGCGGCGTTGAGTTCCGCGGTGCTGCGCTCGGCCAGGGAGCGAACCTGCGGGTCCGCGCCGGCGTAGAAGTCCGGGTGCAGGGCCTTGCTGAGCTGCAGCAGCCGCTTCATCAGCGTCCGCCCGTCCAGCTCGAAGGTCCGCTCGAAGCCGAAGACCTCGAACGGCCCTGGCGCCGGCTCGGCCACCAGGGGCGTCCGGCACGCGGCGCAGACCAGCGGGCTGATCAGGTCCGCGGAGCAACTCGAGCAGGACTGCGGCGTCCAAGTCGTCGTCGAGGCCGACCTCGACGAAGCCGGCCGCGACGTGCGCTCGCCCCCGGAGGCCGGCTCGGTCGCCGCCCGGCTGCGGTCATCGGCGTCGCGCTCTGACATCGGCCTTGATTCGCTCAGACCGAGAAGGACTCGCCGCAGCCGCAGCTCTTCGACGCGTTCGGGTTGCCGAACTTGAAGCCGCGGCCCATCAGGCTCTCCTCGAAGTCGATCTGGGTGCCGCTCAAGTAGAGGAAGCTCTTGGGATCCACGGCGACGCGGACGCCGTTGGACTCGAAGATCTGATCGGCCGGGCCGGTCTTGTCGTCGAAGCCCAGGGTGTAGCTGAACCCCGAGCATCCCCCGCCCTTGACGCCGACCCGCAGGACGGTGGTCTCGGGCAGGCTCTGCTCGCTGACGATGCGTCGGACTTCGCCGACGGCTCTATCGGTGACGGTAATCACTTGGCGCTCTGCTCCTGCGCGGTTGTGGCGCGCTTGGCCTTGAAGTCGTTGACGGCAGCCTTGATCGCGTCCTCGGCGAGGACGCTGCAGTGGATCTTGACCGGGGGCAGCGAGAGCTCCTGGACGATCTCGGTGTTGGAGATCGAGAGGGCCTCGTCGAGGGTCTTGCCCTTGACCCATTCGGTGGCGAGCGACGAGCTGGCGATCGCCGAGCCGCAGCCGAAGGTCTTGAACTTGGCGTCCACGATGCGGTCGCCGTCGACCTCGATCTGGAGCTTCATCACGTCGCCGCACTCGGGCGCGCCGACGACGCCCGTGCCGACGTTCTCCGACTTCTTGTCGAGGGCGCCGACGTTGCGCGGGTTGTTGTAGTGGTCGAGGACCTTGTCGCTGTAGGCCATGGCTGTGGTGTCGCTGGTTTCCGTTGGGAGTGTGGTCGGTGGGTACTGCGGTCGTGGTGTCGGCCGAGACCCGTGTACGGTCAGGTCGTGTCTGGAGGCGTTCGCCGCCGGGCTCAGTGGCCGCCTTGCCAGTTGACGGTGGACAGGTCGATGCCCTCTTCGACGACCATCTCGTAGAGGGGCGACATCTCGCGCAGGCGCTTGACCGTGTCGATCACCTGCCTGGCGGCGAAGTCGACCTCCTCCTCGGTGGTGAAGCGGCCCAGGCCGAAACGGATCGAGCTGTGGGCCAGGTCGTCGCCGACGTCCATCGAGCGCAGCACGTGGCTGGGCTCGAGGCTGGCCGAGGTGCAGGCCGAGCCGGAAGACACCGCGAGGTCCTTGACGCCCATCAGCAGCGACTCGCCCTCGACGAAGTTGAAGGAGAGGTTGAGGCAGCCGGGCAGGCGGTGCTCCGCGTCGCCGTTCAGGTGCACGAAGTCGAGCTCCGCCTCGATCTTCTGCTGCAGGCGCTCGCGCAGGGCAATGGCGCGGGCGGCCTCGGTCTCGAGTTCGGCCTGGGCCAAGCGGCAGGCCTCGCCCAAACCGGCAATGCCGGGGACGTTGAGCGTGCCCGAGCGCATGCCGCGCTCGTGTCCGCCGCCGTCCATCTGGGCCACCAGGCGCACGCGCGGGTTGCGGCGGCGCACGTAGAGGGCACCGACGCCCTTGGGTCCGTAGATCTTGTGTCCCGAGAAGCACAAGAGATCCACGTGGTCGGCGGCCACGTCGACCGGGATCTTGCCCACGGCCTGGGTGGCGTCGGTGAAGAACAGCACACCCTTCTCGTGGCACAGCTCGCCGATGCCGCGCACGTCGTTGACCGTGCCGACCTCGTTGTTGGCCCACATGATCGAGACCAGGATCGTGTCCTCGCGCAGGGCGGCGGCCACGTCGGCGGCGGTCGTGCGGCCGTTCTTGTCGGGCTTGAGGTAGGTCACCTCGAAGCCCTGCTTCTCGAGGTGCTTGGCGGTGTCGAGCACGGCCTTGTGCTCGGCCAGCGACGTGATCACGTGCTTGCCCTTGTGGCCGTACATCTCGGCCACGCCCTTCATCGCCAGGTTGATCGCCTCGGTCGACCCGGAGGTGAAGACGATCTCCTTGGACGAGGCGCCGATGATCGAAGCGCAGGCTTCACGGGCGGCGTCCACGGCTTCCTCGGCCTTCCAGCCGAAGGCGTGGTTGCGGCTGGCCGCGTTGCCGTAGGCCTGTGTGAAGAAGGGGAGCATGGCTTCCAGGACCCGCGGATCGACCGGGGTCGTGGCCTGGTAGTCCATGTAGATGGGCAGCTGCATCCGTTGGCGTCGACTGTTTGAGGGGGTCAAGTGGAGGTGGCTCAGGACTCGGCCCCGAGGGGGAGTCGTCCAGCCTGTGCGATGTTCGTCCTCGACCGGCTGGCGCGCGCCGTAGCGGCAGCGCCGGGGTCGAGCTTGTATGTGTTGGACCCGTTCGAGGTGGTCATGGCGCGGCCGCCGTCGCTGATGCCGCCGTCGCTGATGCCGCCTTCGCCCACGCCGCCTTCGCGCGCATCCAAGAGCGCGCCCAAGGCCAGGGGGCTGGGGTGGGCCAGGTCGTGCAGGGTGGTGCGCTGGAGCAGGTCCCAGATGCCGACGCGCACGCGCTGGATCGGACTCTTGATCGGGCAGACCGGCGAGACGTCGCAGGACCCGCCCTGGAAGCTGCCCAAGGCCTCGCACCCGGTCAGGGTCGGTCGACCCTCGACGGCCGCGATGATCTCGCCCAAGGAGATCGACTCGGAGGGGCGCGACAGGGTGTAGCCGCCGGTGGCGCCGCGCTGGGACTCGACCAGCTTCGCTCGTCCCAGGTCCTTGAGCACCTCGGCCAAGAGGCGCTTGGGCACCGGGTAGTGCTCGCCGATCTCTCGCGCGCTCACGAATTCACCGCCCCGGTCCGCCAGGTGGACCAGGGCGATCAGGCCGTATTCGGTGCGCTTGGTGAGTTGGAGCATGGCGTGCGGGTCGGCGTGCCGCCCCGCCTCGGGTCCGCCCTCGGCTCCCTTGCAGCCGGCAAAGAGCACCAAAACAGTGCTATTTGTGGGCCAAAAGAAAGCCGCGGACGCGGCAGGGCGAGCGTGCGACCCGAAAGGTCCGGGCAGCGGCTCGACGGGGGATTATGACGCCCCCTGGGCGGCTTGGGAGGGGGGTAATCGACGAAAACCTCCCCTGGACGTGAGCTTTGGTCCTGGCCGGTGTCCGGATCTCGGCGGACGACCCGCGGGGGTCCGGGAGCCCGACGCCCGGAAGCGGGTCTGACGGGGGCTGGGACTGCGCCGGAGGGGGCCGGACTTCAGGCACCCCGCGAGCACGGCCGATAGCCACGCGTGATGGAGTCCTCCCGCGAACCCGTGTGCTTCACCTGCAAGCAGCCGCTCGGCGACCCGCCGATCCTCAACGAGATCGAGGGGGGGCAGGCCTGCCCGGCCTGCGCCATGCGGGTTCTGGAGTCCCTCCCGCCGGTGCTGCCCCGCAGTGGAGCGCCCATCGGTGAGCGCGACTGGGCGCCGGCAGTGGCTCGAGAAGACGAGTCCTCCTTCGAACTCTCCGGGTCGAGCTTCGACCCGAACGACTTCCCGCCGGAACCGGCCTGACGGGGTCCTAGTGTCCTGGATCCGAAATTCGGCGTTACTTCCCGGGCTCCGATCGCCGCTGGCGTCGCCAGCGCCTCCTCCGAGTATCGCAGCGGATACGCGTCGTCGGCGCGCCTAGCCAGCATCGATCGGACCTCCGGGAAGTGACGCCGAATTTCTGATCCAGGACTCCAGCGGCAGGTCAGAGCTCGCCGCGGCAGGCCTCGAAGGCGCGCCTCAGCCCCTCCGGCAGCATCTGCACCGCCGGCGGGTCGGACCGCAGGTTCACGCAGGCCAGCTGGGTGCCGGCGGTCGCGAGGCGCTCGCCGTTCGACTCCCGCCGCACCGCGTAGGACAGCTCCACCGAGGCGCCACGGATCGACGCCACGACGGTCTCGACCACGAGCCTGTCCCCGTAGAAGCCCGCCGCGCGATAGCGCAGGTCCGTGCTTCGCACCACCAGGCCCAGGCCCGAGCGCTCGAGCTCGTCGTAGGGCCAGCCGAGCTGTTCCATCATCGTGGTCCGCGCCTCCTCGAGGTAGAGCAGGTAGTTGGCGTGGTGGACCCGGCCCATCTGGTCGGTTTCCGCGTAGCGCACGCGGATCCGATGCCGGTGGGGCAATTCGATCGATTCGGGGCTCGTGCCGTCCATGGGGGCATCGTACGCAGCGCTCGGGGGGCACCGTGCGATCGGGACGCTCGGCAGCGCCGTTCTCGTGCTGTTCCGATCCTCGGCCGCTCTGATCTTCCGTGGCGCCCAAACTCCAGCCCTGATAGAAAACCCGGCCGATGGATGCCCCCCGAAGTGATGCGAGAGCAGGTGGCGAGCCCCTCGTCGCCGTCCTTCTGACCTGGTTCCTGCCGGGGGCGGGGCACCTGTACCTGGGCCGCGTGGCCCAGGGCGTGGTGGCCTTCGTGGTCGTGGGCGGCATGTACTGGCTGGGCGTCAAGCTGGCCGGGGGCATGACCTTCGAGTTCCTCGACCCCGAGCTGCGCGGAGCCTTCTCGGTCGCCTTGACCCCCGAGGTCGGCAACCTGGGTGGACTGATCTGGCAGATGCGGAGCCACGGGTTCGGCGACCCGGGCTACGTGCCCCATCCCTATCCCAGCGGGATCTGGATCGGCTCCCTGCTCGCGGCACTCAGCGGCTTGGCGAACATGGCGCTGATGGTCGACGCGCACTTCTCCGCGCGCGCCGGCGCCGAGCGTCGCCCGGGCCTCTCCCCGGCCGTGTTCGTGGTCGCCGGTTGGGCTGTGCCCGGCCTCGGTCACCTGCTCCAGGGCAGGGTCCTTCGCGGCGTGATCGTCGCCGTGCTGCTGATTGGCCTCTTCGCCTTGGGCACGGTCCTGTCGGAGGGCGCGAACCTCAGCCGCGAACGGCACTTCTACTACTGGGGCGCGCAGTTGATGTGCGGTCTGCCCGCGGTGTTGACGGAGTTCGTGAGCGGTCGCCCGCCGGTCAGCGGCTCGATGCCGTACATCGACTTCGGTCTGACCTTCGGCGCCATGGCGGGTCTGCTCAACGCCGTCGTGTTGATGGACGTCTTCGCCTGGCAGGAATCCAAGCTGCTCGGCCGCGATCCGGTGGCCGACCGCGAGAAGCATCGCAACCGCCACCGCAGCGCCGAGGTCGAGATCGGGGAGAGCGCAGCGTGATCGGCTACCTCGCCTACGTCGTGCTGTTCGCCATCGGCACCCTTCCGATCGTCGTGGTGACGTCGTTCCTGAGCCACGCCGACGACCGCGGGGCCTTCCGCGACCTGCCCCGGCGGGCCATGGTCTTCGTGGGCTCGTGCATCGCACTGGCCGCGGCCCTGGTCCTGATGGGCCTGTACGTCGGCTGACCGGCCGGCGCACGCTGCCCAGACGAGCGATCGCCGTCATCATCGACGCGCACTCCTGCCGCGATCGGTGGGGCCACGTTCGACGCGCCGGTAGAGGCCGCCCGGCGCACGCGCCACGCGCCCTTCGAGTTCCAGCAGCGCGAGATCGGTCAGCACCTCGTTCAGCGGTCTCGCGAGCCGCGTGGCCAGCTCACCGGCGGTCGACGTCTCGCCCTGCAGGGCCGCCAACAGGGGCACCTCTGCGACCGAGTCCGCGGAGCCGTCGTGACAGGGCGCCGCGCCCAGCCCCAGGATCTCGGCCAACTCCCCGGGATCCTCGACCAGGGCCGCGCCCTCGCGCAGCAGGCGATGGCAACCGCGCGCCAGGGGCTGGTCGACCCGGCCGGGCAGGGCGAAGACCTCGCGGCCCTGGTCCGCCGCCCAGCGCGCCGTGATCAAGGAGCCCGAGCGAAAGGCGCCCTCGATCACGACCACTGCGGCGGACAGTCCGGAGATCAGTCGATTGCGCTGGGGGAAGTGGTGCTTGGCCGGCGGGGTGCCGGGTTCGAACTCCGACAGCAAGAGACCCTCCGAAGCCACCCGCTCCGCCAGGGGCCCCGCCGGCCAGGGACGGTCCACGCCCGAGCCGAGCACCGCGATCGTGTCGCCCCCAACGTCCAAGGCCGCTGCGTGGGCCACCGAGTCCACGCCGCGCGCCAGGCCGCTGACGATGGTCGCGCCCCGCGCCGCGAGCCATGCCGAAAAGCGCCGCGCCTGGTCCTGGCCGTAGGGACTCGGCCCACGGCTGCCGACGATCGCGACCCGCGGCCCACCGCGCGCGGAGTCGTCGCCCGCCAACAGCTCCACTCGCCCCCGCGCCCACAGGCACTCGGGCGCGCCTTCGATCGTGTCCAACTCCGCGGGCCAGGATCTGCCGCCGCGGTCCAGTCGTCTGAGCGCCGTTCCCACACCCCAGGGACGCTCGGGCGCCCGCGCGGTTACAGGTAAACCACCGTGTTCCGCGCTCAGCGGTAGCCCAACTCCTCGAGCATCTTCAGCGTCTCGTCGTCGTCGAGCTCCTCGTTCACGAAGGCCGGTTGCCGCGCGCGCCGCCAGAGGTCGAACCGCTCGGCCAGGTCCCCCAGACGCTGCTCGGCCTGGGCCGCGACGTTCGAGACTTCGCGCGGATCGGCTACCAGGTCGTATAGCTCCGGCCCCACGTCGGAGCTCCAGATGTACTTCCAGTCGTCCGCCACCAAAGCCACGTGGGTCCCGCGCGCGTTGCCGCGGTCGTCGAATTGATCCAGGGCTGCGCGGCGCTGGGATTGGTCGAGGTCCCACTCGCTGAAGAGCGGGCGCTCGGCGACCACGTCGCGAGGTCCGCCCTCGCCCCGCCCGAAGGCGGCCAGGTCGCCACCCGGCAGGCGAACCTCTTCCACGGCGCCAGAGAGCCCCAAGAGCGTGGCTCCCAAGTCGATCGCCGAGGTGCGTTCGGACACGACCAGCCCGGGCTCGAACACGCCCCGCGCGCGCAGGATCAGCGGCACGTGCAACTGCTCGTCGTAGAGGTACAGCCCGTGCCCCATGTAGCCGTGTTCGCCCATGCCCTCGCCGTGGTCGGAGGTGACGCATACGACGCTGTCGCGCCCACGCTCCCGCGCGTTCCAGCCCTCGAGCAGGCGCCCGATCTCCTGGTCGGTGTAGGCGATCTCCAACTCGTAGCCGATGTAGGCCTTGAGCAGGTGGGCGCGGTCGAAGAGCTCCGAGGGCTCGAGGCGGTCGTCGAAGATGGCCTGCACGTTGCGGCGCGGCAGCAGCTCCACCGGCGCCTCGAACGGCGCATGGGGGTCGAATACGTGGATCCAGGCGAAGACCGGCTCCGACTCGGACATCTCGCCGAGATAGGCCAGGGCCGTGTCGACCACCTCGGACGCATAGCGCTCGGCGCTGACCGGCCGCCCGCGGCGTTCGCCGTCCTCGATGTTGATCTCGTCGTCGTAGACGTCGAAGCCGCGGTCCATGCCGAACTTCGCGTCGAGCACCTTCGAGCCGACCACCGCCAGGGTCTGGTAGCCCGCGTCGGCCAGCTCCTCCGGCAGGCAGGGCGGCTCCGACGGGTACAGCTTCCCGTTCCGCAACAGGCCGTGCTCGGACGAGTAGAGCCCGGTCAGCATCGTCGCATGGGACGGCCCGGTCATCGGCGCCGTGGAATAGTGGCGCTCGAAGCGCGCGCCGCTGGCGGCCAGGGCGTCCAGGTTCGGCGTGGAGCGCCGCGGGTGCCCGTAGCTCGAGAGCATGTCCGCGCGCAGGGTGTCGATCGTCACCAGCAGCACGTCGCGCGGGCCTTTCGGCGCGTGGCTGCAGGCGGTCAAGGCCACTGCGGCGGCCAGGGCGGCAACGGCGAGCGGGCGCGGATGCGCGGTGTGGTTACGAGCGATCACGGCTTCGAAGTCTACGTCGGTCGGCCGCCCGCCGTTTGCCTTCAGGGCAGGTCCCACAGGCGCAGGCAGGGGCCCAGGCGCTCGCCCTGCACCAGGCGCATCAGCGCGCTCTCGCCCTGGTAGCCGACCTCGGCGCCGCTGTCGTCGCCGTCGCGCCAAGGCGACTCGGTGGTGACCAGCCGCGCGAAACGCTCGAGCGCCTGTTCCTGGCCGCCGCGCCGCGCACCGCGCCTGAGGTCGACGGTCAGGATCCACTCGCCCTCGACGCCGGTGAGTTGGTCGATCAGGGCCTGCAGCATGGCGGGGGAGACGGTGCCGTCGCGCGCGCGCCATCCGCGCGCGTCGAGCTCCGAGCGACTGGGGGCCTGGCGCACCAGGATCGGGTTGGCGTCGGTCGCGGGCGGATAGCACAGCAGGTGTTCGCGCCAGGGCAGGACCGTCAAGCCCGACCAGGAGCGCTCACGCGTGACGCGCTCGAGCAGCGGTAGGGGCAGGAACCCCTGGGGATGCGCGAGCAGAAGCCCGTCGGTCGAATCCAGCCGGCGCTCGACGCGCGCGGCGATCCGTTCGTAGGTGTCGGGCCTCAGGTTCAGTTGCAGCTTGCGCGCGCAGAGCAGCGCGGGGATCGCAAGGACGACGAACGGCAGGGCGAACTTGGCGCGCGGACCGATGCCCTGCGCCAGGCTCGCCAATCCGTGGGCGCCGAGCACCGCGAGCAGCGGCCACAGGGGCAGGGCGAAGCGCTCGAAGCTGAAGTCGTACAGGCCGATGGCCAACAGGTACGGCAGCCCGAAGCCGGCGACGACGACCCCGCGCCCGAGCTGTTCCGTGGTCCAGCCGCGGCGCAGCACCAGCGCTGCGAGACCGATCGCGGCCAGCAGGGGCAGCACCGGGTCGTAGTCGACGAGGGCCCGCCCGATCACCGCGAACCCGCCACCGCCGAAGCGGTCGAGCTGCACCTCGTGCCCGGCCGCGACGACCTCGGCGTCGAGCCCGAGCGCGCTGTCGACCTCGAGCGGCGGCTCTCCGAGGAAGGGGTAGGCGAGCCACAGCGCCAGCCCCACCGCGAGCAGCACGCCTGCCGCCGGCAGCAGGGCGCGCGGGCCGTCGCGGCGCAGGGTCAGAACCCACGCCACCCCCAGCGGCGCCAGGGCGGCCAGGCCGTTGTGGAGCGTCGCCACCGCCAGGGCCGCGGCGACGCAGGCTCCCACCGCCACGCTCGCCCGCGGCCGGCGGTACCACTCCACGGCGAGCCAAGTCGTGGCCAGGGTGAAGGTCGCCACCGGCCCGTGGGGGCGCGCCATCTGCGACAGGTACAGGTGCAGCAGGCTGGTGCCCATCAGCGCTGCCGCGATCAGAGCCACGCGCGGACGGACGAAACGCCGCGCGAGCAGAAACGTCAGGGGCACCGCCAAGCTGGCGAGCAGCGCCGAGAGGGCGCGCCCCAGGACGTACGGCCGAGCGGCCTGGTCGAGGTGCTGCTGGAGCGTGGACGGCTCGAGGGGCGGCAGGGCCGCCGCTTCGGGCAGGGCGACGCTCAAGACCCGCGCCAACAGGTGCGGGTACTTGCGCCACACCACCGCGTCCACGCCCTCGGTCGGCGCCCCGTCGTGGGCCTGCATCCACAGGGCCTGCTGCACCACGTAGGCGTCCGGCTCCGGCGCGTGGGGCAATAGGTAATCGAGACCGAGCAGCCGCCCGCCCAGGGCCGCGAGCCACAGCAGGGTGACCGCGGTCCACAGCCGCCGCCGGCCGGCCGCGGCGGCAGCGTCGTCGCGGGCGACGGGGGGGCTCGCTTCGGGGGCGGAGGGCATCGGTGGTGCGCGCGGAGGGTGGGGGAGCGCCGCGCGCCAGGGAGGATGCCGGCGGCGGGGGAGCGATGCCACCCCGGTCGAGGTGTTGGGTCGGCGGGTTGGCGGGCGGGCCTCGCTCCCTGTTCTCGACGGGATGCAGCCGCGCGGTGGAGTCGCGCCGTGCCCCTGGGCAGGGGAAGTCGACTCGCCCCGCCGACGGAGGTTCTGTTCATGGAGCGAGCGACCGCGTGGTGATGCGAAGCCTGTGCCCGCGAACTCGCCGCGCGCGACCGAAGCTGGCTCCGGCGTGTCGGCGCCGCGCACAATGGCCGCGATGGCGAGTGCATGCCCATTGGCCGATCCCGGCGCGCCGACCTCCATCGCGGGCGGACGTGGGGGCCTGTGGGTCGCCCTCGGGCTCGGACTGCTCCTGCGCCTGGCCGGGATGGGCTGGGGCCTGCCGGGCGAAGGGCACCTGTGGTCGTTCCACCCGGACGAGTACCGCCTGGTCGACGCCGCGCGGCGGGTGGCGACGGAGCCGACCCTGCACCCGACGCGCTTCCAGTACGGGAGCCTGGCGGTGTACCTGCCGGCGGCCTTGGGTGCGCCGCTCGCCTGGTTGGGGGTGATTGACGGTCCGCGCGGCTGGCACCTGGTCGGCAGGACGGTGAGCCTCATCGCGGGCTTGGTGGCGATCGGCGCGACCTGGGCCTTGGCGCGCAGGCTGCTCGGGGGCGCCGCGGCGACCGTCGCAGCGCTGGCCCTCGCGGTCGCGCCCGGAGCCGCGCTGCTC
The DNA here is from genome assembly GCF_007748095.1 of Engelhardtia mirabilis. NCBI lineage: Bacteria > Pseudomonadati > Planctomycetota > Planctomycetia > Engelhardtia > Engelhardtia mirabilis. The sequence continues at coordinate 5,771,497 of NZ_CP036287.1, read as the reverse complement.
TCGGCCTGGGCCACGCCCGACGCGCCGGCGACGGCCTTCGTGGTCCTGGCCCTGGCGTCAACGGCGCGGGCCCTCGATCCGGGCGAGGGTCGACCGGGGCGCTGGCTGTTGATCGCGGGGGTCGTGGGTGGGCTCGCCGCGGCGGTCAAGTACAGCGCGGGAGCGGTGGTCCTCGCGCCGGTGGTGGCGGCGTGGATCGGCGTGGGCGCGGCGAGCGCGAGGACCAGGCTCGCACGCGCGCTGCTCGCGGGCCTGGCGTCCCTCGCGACCTTCGCGGGCTGCACGCCCCACGCCTTCCTCTCCAGCGCCGAGTTCCTGCGCGACCTCGAGTACGAGCTGGTGCAGCACCCGCGCTCGGGCCACGGCAACCTGTTCGAAGCCACCGGTGACGGTTGGAGCTACCACCTCGTCACCAACCTGCCCTTCCTGCTCGGCTGGCCGTTGCTCGCCGTCGGCGTGATCGGGCTGGTGCCCCTGGCTCGCCGGGGAGGACGCGGCGGCCTGATCGCCGCCGGCTTCGGCCTGCTCGTGTTCGGCCTACTCGGCACGTCGAAAGTGCGCTTCATGCGCTACCTCTTGCCCCTGGCGCCCGTCCTGTGCGTAGCCGCCGGTGCGCTGATCGCCGGCCGCGCGGAGCGGCTCACGTCAGCGCGGCGGCTCGCAGCCACTGTCTTGCTCGTCACCACCGGAGCCCTCTCCACGCTGCAAGCCTCGGCGTTGCTCGCGCCCGATCCACGCCAGCGCGCCCTCGAATTCTGCGAGACCGAGCTCGAACCCGGCGCACTCATCGGCACCACGGTCGTCCCGACATTCTTTCACCCGCCCTTCGTGCGAGAGAACGGCGGCCCCAAGCTCAAACCTCGCTTCGAAGCCCGCCTAGCCGCCGGCGACTCGCCCTTCACCTTCGCCGCACCCACCGGATTCGACCCCGCGGTCCTGTCACGCGAAGCCGCCGACGCCTTCGTCGCCAGCGAGTTCGACTGGCGCGAGGAACTGCGCCTGGACGATCCCGAAGCCCGCGCCTTCCTGGCCGCCCTCGACGCCCGCTACGGCGCCCCGCAGCGATTCGCCGGAATCTCCCCCGCCCTGCGCCGCCTGTTCAGCTTCGGACTCTCACCCGCGCCCCACGACTGGCTGTATCCGTTCCAGGAAGTCTGGGTGTGGGGCGGCTGACAGGCTGTCGCGGAGTCCTGGATACCGACAAGGGGCACGATTGCAGGCTTGCCGGCTCGCGCCCCCCATGGCCCGGACTCCTAGCCGGATCTTCGGAGGTTGCCCGGCGTCGGAGCCCGAAGACACGACGGCTGCCTGGAGCGCACAGTTGGGCAACCCGTCGCCGCCCGCGGTGAGAGTCCTGATGTGAATTGGAGCCTCTCGAAACTCGGCGACCGCGTTGACTCGATCGTCGTAGGCGAGGCTCCACGTCACTTCGTCGATCCTGAGTCGAGGCGACCCCCGGACCTCGAACGCGAGGCCGTCGGGCCCTGTCCAGTGGCCGACTCGCAGCGCCTGGGATCCGTTCGCGTCACTGACGCCCCGGTCGAGCAAGACTCCTTCAGCGCTCGCGGCGGACTCGGCTGCGTCGTCTAGCCCCTGGCTCTCCCGCGGCCCCCGGATCAGTGCAATATCCACGAAGGTCGCCGCGATCCCGTTCGCGTACCGGAGGTGGATGCGCACCTGGGACGCACTCGGCTCGGCTCCGGTTGAAGTGCGAAGGTCCTGCCGACTCCCATCGAGAGTTCGTGCAGTCCTCAGGTCTGACACCGTGGGAATCGAGACTCCGGTGACGCCCTCCCTGCGTGGCCGCCGGGAGACTTCGCGCTTCGTCCTCCGATCGGGCTGTCAGCCAAACACACGACCCGACGATCGCGGTGAGCAGGGCGATGGCTGAACCACGCACTGTCCCGTCACTCGATGAACTCGTCCTGGGCCGCCCTTGGCGGCCTCGATCCCGCGACCCACACGAGATCCTGAAGCCCCATCCGGGACTTGGACGCAGGTCTAGTTCCTGGATCCGAGCCTCCTCCAAAGCACCCGGTCGTGGAGTTGTTGGGCTGGTACGGAGTTTGCGCGTCTCGGGATCGTGTCGATTCGCGAGAGCGACTCCACCCATCTGTCTCCTGATTCACCTCACAGGAACGGCCGCCACCGCGGTAGCGACGACCATGAGCGCCCAAGATCGCCCGAGCTTACCCCTCTCGCTGCCCACTGTCTCGACCAGCGCCCTGCGTTGGCGTATCCGGGCTGTGGGGCGAGGTCCACGCTCGACCAGGCTAGGCTCGCTCGGCCTCGCAATCGCGGGGCTGTTCTTGGGCGCCACCAAGTCGGAGGCACAGGACGTGCCCGTGCTCTATCCCGATCCCGGGGGCGTGTGGGAGGCATTCGGTCCCATGGCTCCATCGAATGCCATCGAAGCCCGCTTCTACGACGTCAAGACCTTCTCGTCGAAGGACATCTGGAGCGTCGGGAGCTTCAAGACAGGTTCCGTCTTTACATCCATGACCCATGGGTGGGTGATGCACTTCGACGAAAACGGAACATGGAACGAGGTGCCAATCCCAGTCTTTCCGATCCAATCCGGTGGATCGGTTCGCCTCGAAGGAATCGATGGCACCAGCGCAAGCGATCTCTGGGTCTTCGGCAGCCACGATAGCAGCAACCTTCACCCTGGTCCGAACTCGCTCCCCCTTGTGATGCACTTCGACGGCGTGAGCTGGGAGATCGTCAGCGTCCCCGCTTCGCCAGCCGGCGTCACTGCGGTCTTCCTGGATGACGTGGAGTCCGCGGGCACTGACGAAGTCTGGTTCGCCGGCTGGGGATTTGCGGGCGTCGCCGTGCCCATCGCCTTGCAGTGGAACGGGACGGAGCTCGTGGCCCACGATCTTCCGCCCGCGTTTCCGTTCGACCGAATTGCGCGGGCCGTCACGATCGCCGGCCCGAACGATGTGTGGGTCGTTGGAGGCGGGAACGTGGCATCCCAAGGGTACGCCAACGCCTTCAGCGCCCGCTTCAATGGCTCTTCATGGACCGAGTTTCCCGTTCCTCAGCTCGGCAACCAGCGCGAGCTCCGATCGATCGCAGCCTTGTCGCCGACGATGCTCTGGGCGACGGGTGAAGCCAAACTGCAGGGCGGTGCTGGGCAAGCGTACGACCTGCGGTTCGATGGCTCCGTGTGGACCCAAGTCGACAGTCTCCACGCGCTTGGAAACATTCGTCGGACGCCGCTCGGAACACTCCGAGGGACCGGCCGATTCGCCTCTCAGTACTTTTCGACCGGCTGGTACGCCCTCGAGGACTTCCCTGCGACGTTCGGGGAGCAGCTTCCCTTGGCGAGTACCCGCGCTGTCGACGGCGGGGCCGACGGCTCCTTGGTCGCGGTGGGATTCGCGTTCCCGAGCAGCGGCTTCGTCCCGGTCGCGCTGCGTCGCAACCCAGATTGTGCGGCACGCACCTTCGACGATGGCTCGGACTACCCCCTCGATCTCGACTTCTCACCGACGACTGGCTCGGCTGCAGGCAGCGTGCAGCTCGAGGGTGCATCTCCTGGCGCTACGGGCATCTTCGTTGTCAGCGCGGAACCGGGTCTGCTTGACCTTGGCTTCGGGAACATCTTGGTCGACGTCGGTCCCGCCGCTTCGTTCCTGAGCGTTGTTTCCTTTGACGCCGGGGGCCTGTTCTCGGTCCCGTTGAGTCTCGACCAGCCGGGCATCGCCGGGCAGTCCTTCTACATGCAGGGGGGCGAGCTAGGATCCACAGTCCGACTTTCGAACGGCCTGCATCTCCTGGGCTGCCCTTGAACGCGCGCGGCTCCGTTGCCAAGCGGTTCACGCGGAGTCGTTTCCGTTCGTGCCGCGCCAGGCACGAAACCGCCGCTTGAGCGAGTGGGAGCCCGGCGCAGAAGGCGCTGGGCTCCCATTCGCCTCGTGTCCTGGATCAGAAATTCGGCGTTACTTCCCGGGCTCCGATCGCCGCTGGTGTCGCCAGCGCCTCCTCCGAGTATCGCAGCGGATACGCGTCGTCGGCGCGCCTAGCCAGCATCGATCGGACCTCCTGGAAGTGACGCCGAGTTTCTGATCCAGGAGACTAGAGATGCACGAGAGCCCTACACGGGTGACATGGACCGCAGGCGAACGTGAACAGATCTCTCGGTGCGATCCTCGTCGAGCCGCAGGATCGATGCTGCTGCGCGGACGGGCCTGCGGGTCATGAAGGACTGAGGCAGCCCCCGACTCAGGTCCCCGAAGGGCGAAGTCGGCGCGGGTTCCAACAGCGAGTCACGGACGGCCTCGGCTGCTCCTGACGGACTGCACGGACCCCGTCGCAGCGGGCGACTGCCACGTCAGCGCCGGCCCGCGCGGCGCCCGTGGACGTAGTTGCCCGTGCGGGCCTCGTCCAACTCGCCGTCGTCGCTCCAGAAACGGCAGTAGCCGTGGAGCTTGCCGTCCTCGTACTTGCCGTCGAAGCGCAGCTCGCCGCCCTCGCTCCAGCGGCGCCAGGGGCCGTCGAGCTCGCCGCCAGCCATGGTGCCTTCGCTCTCGGGGCGGCCGTCCACGTAGAACGTCAGCATGTCGCCGTGGGCCTGGCCGTTCGCGTAGTCGGTGATCGAGCTGACCTGGCCGTTCTCGAACCACATGGTGGAGGTGCCTTCGCGGCGGCCGTCGAGCCAGAACTCCTCGGACTCGATCTGGCCGTTCTCGAACCAGCTGCGCCACTGCTCGTCCATGCGGCCCTGGGTGTAGGTGCCCTCGACGCGCGGGGCGCCGTCGCTCCACCAGGCGCGGTAGTCGCCGTCGAGAACACCGTCCTTCCACGTCTCGAGGGACTTGGGGGTACCGTCGGGCCAATAGGTGCGCCAGGCACCCTGTTGGAGGCCGTGGACGAGCTTGGCCTCGGACCAGACCTGGCCGTTGGGGTACTCGACGACGCGCGTGCCGTCGCTGCAGGCGCAGAGCAGCAACAACGCGGCGGCCAGGCCTGCGCGGGCCATCACTCGCCCTCCACGTAGCCGAGGGCCTCCAGGCCGGCGCGTTCGGCGCCGCCCAACTGGACCGACTCTGATGCCTCGAGGTCCAGCGGCGCGGAGACGATGGCGGCCTCGCGGCGTGCGCGCAGCTCGGCCGTGAGTTGTTCGACGATGCGCGGTCGTTCGGCGGCGAGGTCGCGGCTCTCGTCCGGATCGGCCTGCACGTCGTAGAGCTCCGCACGCCCCTCGGGCTCGTGCAGGATCAGCTTCCATTGCCCGCTGCCCAGGCTCGTCTGGCGCTCCGGTCCGCGCCGGCCGAGCTCGGCCAGGGCGGGCACGTCCTCCAGCGCCTCGCCCTCGAGCAGGGGCACCAAGCTGCGCCCGCTACCACCGGGCAGGTCCTCGAGGCCCGCCAGCTCGAGCAGGGTCGGAGCCACGTCCACGTTCGACACGCGCGTGGCGACCCGTCGCGGCTCGGCCCCGGGTACGCGCACGATCAGCGGCACCCGCAGGGTCTCCCGGTGCAGGTTGTGCCCGTGGCCCCGGCGGCCGTGCTCGTTCCATTCCTCACCGTGGTCGGCGATCACGACCACCACCGTGTCGGAGTCGAGACCCTGCTCCGCCAGGGCGTCGAGCACGCGACCGATGTGGAAGTCCGTGAACGCGATCTCGCCGCGGTAGAGGTCTTGGTCTTCCTCCGTGCCGAACGCCGGCGACTGGGCCGGGTGGAACTTGAAAGCCGCGTGGGGGTCGAAGTAGTGCAGCCACAGGAACCACGGGCGCCCGTCGTCGGCTGTCGCCTTGGCCTCGATGAACTCCACCCCGCGGTCGCTGACCGTCTCGGAGGTCACCGCCTGGTGCGAGGGCCCGAAGTCCTTGACCAGCTCGTCGTCGTAGTTGACGAAGCCCTGGTTGAGGCCGTGCTTGCGACCCAGGAACACGTGGTTGACGATCCCCGCGGTGTCCCAGCCGCCGGCGGCGAAGCGCTCGGCCAGGGTGTCCGCGCGCCAGTCAAGGCGCGAGTCGAACTGCCAGCAGCCGTGGGCCGAGCTGTGCAGCCCGGTGTGGAGCGAGGCCAGGGAGGGCAGGGTCCAGGAACAGGTGGACCAGGCCTCGTCGAACACCGTCGCCCCGGCCGCGAACTCGGCCAGGGCCGGCGAGCTGGGCGGGGCACTGCCGTAGGGCTCCAGGTAGTCGGCACGCAGGGTGTCGACCGTGATCAGCAGGACGTTGGGGCCCGCGGGGACCCCGCGTCCGCAGCCGGCGGTCCAGATCAAGGCGACCAGGCCGAGGGCCAAGGGCGCGCGTCGGGGGCTTTGGATCGGGTTGCTCAAGGTGGGCCGCTCCGCGAGCGAAGCAGGATACCCGCGGTGCCCGGTTCGAGCCGCTTCTCGAGCGCGACGTTGACCCAGGGTTTCGAGCAGCTCGAGAGTGCCCCAGCGCCGGCTCCACCCGATCGCCAGGCCGCGGTCTCACGCCGATGACGGTCGCAGGACGGAGCGTCTGCCCGCAGGGGCGACCGTGATCGGCGGAGCTACAAGCTGGCGCCGACCGGGTCCGGACCCGACCCAGAGCCACCGCTTGAGAGGTGCGGTCCCAGGCTGGCCGCGGGCATCTTGTTCGACCGGACGCGCCCGCTGACCCGCCATCGCGGAACCGTCACCGCGCATCGGCGATGCACGGACATCAGCGACCGCCGTCGCCCTCGTCGTCCTTCTGCTTGCGGTCCTTCCAGAAGCCCTCCCAGACCACGCGGATCTTCTTGTTCTCGATCACGGCCTCCTCCTCGGGCAGGGCGAGGCTGCGCTTGTTGTCGTTCCACCAGGCCTGCCACAGGGGCCGGTTGTGTCCCGCGTCCTGTCCGGTGAGGGCGCCCAGGGAGGCCCGGAAGGGATCCATGAAGCCGTTCACCTCCTTGATCGCGATGCGCTTCATCAGGTCCATCAGCGCCTCGACCGACTTGGGCGAGCGGATCTTGCCCAGGGCCAGGATGCGGGCGCGGTCGACCTTGAAGTGCTGGGCGGTGACCGAGCCGTCGGCCAGCTCGTCGATCAGCTCCGCGTCGCCGCGGCGGCCCATGGCGCGCCACAGCTCGATGGCCCAGGCCTCTTCGTCGAGCAGCTTCTTGGCCTTCTTGCGGACTTTCTTGAGCTCCGCCACGGCCGAGTCGTGCTCGATGCGCCCGAGGGCGTCGAGGGCCGCCACGCCGATCTCGAGCTCGGGCGTCCGCGCGGCCTCGCCGAGGGCTTCGGTCACGTCCTCGTGGGGCACGGTCTTCGCCGCCTCGATCGCCGCGAGGGTGGCCTCGAGGTCGTGCTCCTCGAGGCCCGACTCGATGGCGGACACGGCGAGCTCGACCTGTTCGGGCGTCGGGGGCGGAGTTTCCTCCTGGGCGGGCGCGAGCGAGACGAGGAGGGCGAGGGTCAGGGCGGTGAGCACGGCAGATCTCCGGTTCTGGGCAGGACTGAGGGGGCGTTGGCGGGTCGATCGCTGATCGAGGGCGGGGCATCGGGGCCCTTCGGAGTCGCAACAGGGGCACCCCCGTCCGCGGGTCGTTCAACCGGCGGCCCGTGGTGGGGTTCCGGGGCCCGCGCCAGTGCTCGGGTCCAGGCAACTCGCGATCCAATCGACCGTGCTAGGAGCCTGCGCCACAGAATGCGAATCCGCCGCCACTCGCCCCGAGCTCGATCGCGGCGTTGCGCCAACCACCCCGTAACGCAGGCGGTCGCGGCGACCAGCCTCCGCGGGTGGGCGCCGCGGCTCCCGCCCGGCTCGGCGCCACCCGGTCGGCCCACCGGGCCGGCCTGGGAACTCCCATTGTCTCCTCGTGAATCCTCCACCCATGTCCCTGACGCTCTGCTCGCTCCTTCTCGCTCCCCTGGCTTCGCTCACCGTCCCGCAGCAGATCGGTCCGATCGTCGAACGCACGCCGATCGAGTCGCCCGTGCCGAGCGGCGGCGCCCATTTCGGCGTCGACCTGGTGGTCGAGGGCGAGCTGATGGCCGTCGCCCAGCCGGAGGACGCTCCCGGGTCGTCCGCGGGGCGCGTGTGGATCTACGAGCGGGGCGCCGACGGCGACTGGGCCCTGACGGCGGAGCTCGTGCCGGACGACCCCGAGCCCGAGCAGAACTTCGGCGACGTGCTGGCGCTGTCGGGGGACCTGCTCGCGGTCAGCGCCCCCTACGACGACGGCGTGGTGGGGCCCGAGCAGGGCGCGGTCTACCTGTTCCGGCGCGGCGTCGATGGGACCTGGACCCAGGAGGCGAAGCTGCGGGCCTCCGACGCCAAGGCCGGGGCCTTCTTCGGACAGGCGATCGCCCTCGACGGGGACCGGGTCGTGGTCGGCACCCCTCGCTGGTACATCGACTTCCCCGATTACTACGGGAAGGTCTACGTCTTCGAGCGCGACGCGGGCGGGAACTGGAGCGAGACGGCGACCCTCGGCGGTATCTCGACCTTCACCTGGAACTTCGGTGCCGACCTCGCCCTCGATGGCGACCGGCTGATGGTCGGGGCGGCCGATGGCAGCCCGGCCGGCTTCCTCGCGGCCGGACGCGCCTACCTCTACGAGCTGCAGCCGGGCGCGGGCGGCGCGGCCCCTTCCTGGACGCTCGAGCACATCTTCGTCCCTCCGGCGGGGACTGCAGACGACTTCGTGGGCGCGGCGTTCGCGATGGACGACGACTGGGTCGCCATCTCGGCACCCGGCGACGGCGGGACGATCGCCTTCTGGGAGCAGCAGCCGGACGGCACCTGGGTCACAGACCAGCTCCTCGCCTACCCCGACGGCGACAACCAGTTCACCGACTTCGGCGGCTCGCTCGAGCACCGTCCGGGCCAGTTGTTGGTCGGGGCCAGCCAGGCCGACTCGGCCTCGGGCGTCTTCATGGCCGGGGCGGTCTACCTCTACACGCGCGATGGAGCCGGTGACTGGCAGGTCGCCCATCGGTTCGAAGCGGCCGGCCTCACCACCGGTGATCGGTTCGGGCAGGCGGTCGCCTTCGCCGGGGACCGCGTCGTGGTCGGTGCCTACGGCACGGACCTGCTACCCACCATGGGCTGGGTCGGCCGCGTGTACGAGTTCGACCTCGAGCCCTTGAGCGGCGACGTCGAGGCCCTGTCGCTGGCCGCCGGCGGCACCCAGGCCCTCGAACTCGACGCCGGCTACGCCCGCGCGGGCGACCTCCACCTGGTGCTCGGCAGCCTCTCCGGCACGGCGCCGGCCACCCCGATCGCCGGTGGCCTCGAGCTGCCGCTGGTCGTCGACGCCTACCTGCTGCTGACGCTGACCAGCCCCGCCGCGGCGCCGATCGTCAACCCGCTCGGGGTCCTCGACGCCGGCGGAACTGCCGACGCCGCGGTCGTGATCCCTCCGAACGCGCCCGCCTCGCTGGCCGGCTTGACCCTGCACCACGCGTTCGTCGCGATCGATCCCCTGACCGCGCAGGCGACCTTCGTCAGCAACGCGCTGGCGCTGCAGCTGAACCCCTGACCGGCTCGCGGCGCGCCGGGCCGGCCGCGCGGCGAGCTGCGGAGCCGAGGCCGGGCCTCGCCGGCCGCGTCGCGGCCTCCCCGAACGCGACCGGGGCCGCCCCGCCTTCGGCGGAGCGGCCCCGGTCTTTCGCTCAGGTGGCCGGCGGGGTTACTCCCCCGAGTCCACCGCGGCCTCGACGGGCTCCGGCGGGGTGGGCTCCTCGGCCTGGTCGAAGGACAGGGCTTCCGCCTCGGCGACCTCGCCCTCGACCGACACGGCCACCGGGCGCTCCATGTCGAACTGGCCGCGCAGCAGCTTCTCGGCCATCGGGTCCTCGATGTAGCGCTCGATCGCCCGACGCATCGGGCGCGCGCCGTAGTCCTCGTGGAAGCCGTGCTCGATCAGGAACTCGAGGGCCTGGTCGTCCACGTCCAGGTTGAGGCCCTGCTCCGCGACGCGGGCGAGCACCTCGGCCAGCTGCAGGTGGACGATGCGCTTGATGTCGTCCTTGGTCAGCGGGTTGTGGTCGGTCGCATCGCCGTGGAGACCCGAACGGGCGAGAGCGGTCATGGCACTGGCGACGACCTCGACGGGTGCTCAGTCCTGCGAGCATTCGAATGACGGCGGGCCTCCGGGCCGGGTCGTCTAGGGCCGATCCGGCCAGTCCCTGAATACGACGAAACTGCTCGGCGCGATCGCCTCCATCCCGGTGAAAGGGCGTATGGAGTCGAGTTCACGGAGCCCAAGAGTCCCGTCTTCCTCCTTGGCGACGAACCACCGAGACTGCCAGGAACTGGACGCCCTGCTGCTGACATCACCGCCGTCGCCGCCTTCTCCGCCCGGGATTCCGGGGATCAACACCCCTCCGAGTCGGCTCTCTCTCGATCCAACGCCACCCCTACCGCCTCTTCCGCCTCGCAGGCTCGGCTCGGTGCCCGGGAGGGTGACACAAGGCCCATAGATGTAAAGGCTCCCTCCGGCACCCCCTCGTCCGCCAAAAAGCCCGTCGCCACCCGGACCCGCCTCGGCCGAACCGATCACGACCGTCAGATCCGCTTCGAGGAGCAGGTCGATCCCCGGACGCCCCGGCACCCGGCAATGGTGGTCGGGCTCCGAGCAATGTTGCGCTGAGGCCGGCAGGTCTTCGCATTCGATGAGCCCGTCGATACGGATCGTGCTCGTCGATCGGATGCTGACGAAGGACGGACCCGATGACTCTCGCGGCCGGGAGCCCTCGAAAACGAGAATCTGTCCCGCGATCTCCACCGGTCCGAGGACGTGAAACTCCGAGGGAGCTTCCACCCGCAAGCTCGTCGCCTCGCCGACGAAGATCCCCTCGGCCTGGTATCGGCCACTCGGTAGAGTCAAACTCCTCGCTGGCATGAACCACCCGAGATCAATGGGATCGAGCTCTTCGAGGGTCGAAGCGCGTGTGTCGAACAGGTTCTCCGACGAAGTGGGGTTCGTTCCGTCGGTCGAGGAGACGTCGCCGATCCAATTCGGGTCGGCGGGAGTAGTACAACTCGCCGTGACGAATGCCATGACGAATGCCATGACGAATGCCATGACGAATGCCATGGCGAGTGCGACTGCGCGGGCTGGCGATGACCGATCGATGAGCCAACCTGGGCGGCACGCCAACCCTTGATGGCTTCCGTATCGCCTGCGCTCTCCGCCGAGCCCTGACTCGAGTTGCTCGTGGCTCACCATGTGGTCGGAGCGAAATCAAATCTCGGAGCACTGAGCGCCGATCGGCCCATCGAGTCCACCTGTGCCGCTCGTCTCGCCACCGGACGCTCCTCCGGAGCCGTCGATCGGGGAGCCCGGGTGCTGAATCCCGGCGCCCTTGGAGCCGCCCGCTCCGCCGGCGCCACCGGCGCCCACTGCTGGATCACCACCTGTCCCCCCTCCGCCCGGCGTGCTACCGCCCCCGCCCGCGCCACCGTCGCCACCATTGCCTCCCGTTCCGTTGCCACCGATTCCTCCGTCGCCACCGTTCCCGCCTTGCCCGAGAAACTGGAGCGTCTGGGGGTCCTTGTAGGCCGATCCGCCGTCTCCGCCTTTGCCCCCGTTGCCGCCGGCACCAAGTCCACCGTCTCCGCCGTTACCTCCCGTCCCACCCGGTGCAGGCGGACTGCAGCAAGTCTCGCCAGGCCCACCTCCCCGGCCTGAAGGTGCAAACACGTTCCCCCCTCCGCCGCCATTTGCCCCCGGTTGGCCGTTCGGACTCGAGGAGGACCCCCCCAGGCCGTCGGCACCCGTTCCGCCAGGGCCTCCGGTCGCGTCTCCTCCGTCTGGCCCCAGGGCTCCCGTCTCGCCGCATTGCTCAGGAGCAGTGCGGGGCAGAGAGTAGGTCGGCCAGGTCGCCGCCGATCCGCCCATCAGCTTGGCCGATTGGCCACCGACTTCAAGCGACGGATGTTCGAGCAGGAGTACATCGCCACCACGACCGCCCTCGCCGGGTGAGAGTGCGGGGACGGTCTCGAGGCCGACCATCGCCGAATTGTCTGCCCAGACCGCCCTGGCCGCCGGGCCCGCCGATTAGCCCCGCATTCGCGGTGCCGAGGCCTGTCTTCAGTCCTTCACCTTCGAGCCAGATGGACCCGCCCGAACCGCCGGATCCTCCTCGAGCGCCATCGCCACCTTGCCCACCTTCGACGGCTCCGTCGATCCAGACGACTGGCGCGGAAAGGAAGATGTCGCCGCCTTGCCCGCCGATTAGCTTATCGAAGCTCCTCGAATCCCATTGGTCGAGTGACGCGCCAACTCCGCCGACGACCCTACCAGTTGGTCCGATCTGGATCGACTCTCCGGCGATCAGCTCTATGGCGGGAGCATCGGTTTCGACGTCGCGCGGATGGACCTGATCGAGGTCCGGCGCACTCGATGCGATCGAAGTGCCACGAAGGTAACCATCGATCGTGATTCTCTCAGATGCTCGAAGACTCGCTCCCTTCAACAGCACGACTTCCGCACCCAATGGGATCATGATCGAGTCGACTTGAATCGAAGTGCTGATCTCACCGCTGGAGAGCACCAAGTCCTGGGCAGCGATGGGGGCGATCGTCGCAATCAGCGCGATCGCAGTAGTCGAATAGGTCTTCATCGCGGGCTTCTTCCTAATGTGGCAACTGCCGGTAGGACTTCGCAGCCGGCAGCCTCTGCGTGGGGCGATCGACGGCGATCGAACTTCGAGCGACGACCAGAGGCTAGCATCTTGAACCTCGACCCGTCGTCGCGGCCGCCGATGCTCGCGCGGCGCCAGCACCTCGAGTGGAGCGGTGTCGCCGCCTCCGTCTGGAAGGCGGCCCCGCTGCGCTCGCATTCGTCTCGGGTCACTCTCCCGAAGCGACGGGGCCTCGCCGAACGCGACCGGGGCCCTGACACGCGACCGGGCCCCTGACACGCGACCGGGCCCCTGACACGCGACCGGGGCCGCCCCGCCTGTGGCGGAGCGGCCCCGGTCTTGGGCGCTCGAGGCTCACTAAGCCCGGCGCGATCAGTCGCCCGACTCCGCCGCGGCCTCGACGGGCTCCGGCGGGGTGGGCTCCTCGGCCTGGTCGAAGGACAGGGCTTCGGCCTCGGAGACCTCGCCCTCGACCGACACGGCCACCGGGCGCTCCATGTCGAACTGGCCGCGCAGCAGCTTCTCGGCCATGGGGTCCTCGATGTAGCGCTCGATTGCGCGGCGCATCGGGCGCGCGCCGTAGTCCTCGTGGAAGCCGTGCTCGATCAGGAACTCGAGGGCCTGTTCGTCCACGTCCAAGTTCAGACCCTGCTCGGCGACGCGGGCGAGCACCTCGGCCAGCTGCAGGTGGACGATGCGCTTGATGTCGTCCTTGGTCAGCGGGTTGAAGATGATCGTCTCGTCGAGGCGGTTCAGGAACTCCGGGCGGAAGTGCCGTTCGACCTCGAACATGATGTCGGTCTTCAGCTTCTTGCCGCGATCCTCGTCCGTGACGTTGGGCGCAGCCGTGCCGAAGCCCAGGCTCGCGCCGGCCTTCATCAGGTGCGACCCGAGGTTGCTGGTCAGGATCATGATCACGTTGCGGAAGTCCACGTGCCGCCCGAAGGAGTCGGTCAGGCGACCCTCCTCCATGATTTGCAGCAGCATGTTGAAGACGTCCGGGTGGGCCTTCTCGATCTCGTCGAGCAGCACCACCGAGTAGGGCCGGCGGCGGACCTTCTCGGTCAACTGGCCGCCCTCTTCGTAGCCGACGTACCCGGGGGGCGCGCCGACCAGGCGAGAGGCGTTGTGCTTCTCCATGTACTCGCTCATGTCCATGGTGATGACGGCGTCCTCGTCACCGAACATGAACTTGGCGAGCTGCTTGCAGAGGTACGTCTTGCCCACGCCCGAGGGGCCCAGGAAGAGGAACGAACCCATCGGACGGCGCGGGTCCTTGAGACCCGAGCGCGAGCGGCGCACCGAGCGCGCGATGGCGTGGATCGCGTCGTCCTGGTGGATCACCGAGCGACCGAGTTCCTCCTCCATCTGCAACAGGCGCTCGGCCTCGGCCTTCTCGAGGCGCGTGAGCGGGATGCCGGTCATCTTGGAGACCGTCTCCGCGATCACCTCGACGTCGACCTCGCCCATCGACTCCTTCTCGGCCTGCTCCTCGCGCCAATCGTTCTGGATCTGCTCGCGCTTCTTACGCAGCTGGTAGGCCTCGTCGCGGAGCTTGGCGGCCTTCTCGAACTCCTGGCTCGAGACCGCCTTCTCCTTGGCGCGGTCCAGCTCGTCGATCTGCGCGGTCAGCTCGTGCAGGTCCGGCGGGGCGACGGTGTTCTTGAGCCGCACCCGGGCGCCGGCCTCGTCCATCACGTCGATGGCCTTGTCCGGCAGGAAGCGGTTGTTGATGTAGCGCGTGGCCAGGTCGACCGCGTTGCGAAGCGCCTCGTCGGTGTACTGGACGCGGTGGTGGGCCTCGTAGCGGTCACGCAGACCCAAGAGGATCGCGTAGGCCTCGTCCGGGCTCGGCGGCTCGACGTTGACGGCTTGGAAACGGCGTTCCAGGGCCCCGTCCTTCTCGATGTGCTTGCGGTACTCGTCGAGAGTCGTCGCACCGATGCACTGGATCTCGCCGCGGCTGAGCGCAGGCTTGAGCACGTTGGAGGCGTCGATCGCGCCCTCGGCGCCACCGGCACCGACCAGGGTGTGCAGCTCGTCGATGAACAGCACCACGTCCTTGACGCGGCGCACCTCGGTCATGACGGCCTTGATGCGCTCCTCGAACTGACCGCGGTACTTGGTACCCGCCACCATCAGCGCGAGGTCGAGCACGACGATGCGCTTGCCGCGCAAGAGGTCCGGGATCTCGTTGGCGATGATCTTCTGGGCCAGGCCCTCGACGATCGCCGTCTTGCCCACGCCCGGCTCGCCGAGCAGGACGGGGTTGTTCTTGGTGCGGCGCGAGAGGATCTGGATCACGCGCTCGATCTCGTGGGCGCGACCGATGACCGCGTCGAGCTTGCCCTCCTTGGCCAGCTCGGTCAGGTCGCGACCGAAGGCGTCCAGGGCCGGCGTCTTGCTCTTGCCGCCGCCACCGCCGCCGACCGGGGTGTCGCTGGGACCCTCGTCGTCCTCGTCCTCGGGCGCGTCGGCGCCCAGGAACTCGAGCACTTCCTCCCGCACGTCCTCGAGCTTCACGCCCAGGTTCGTCAGGACCTTGGCCGCGATGCCCTCGTTCTCCTTGATCAGGCCCAGGAGCAGGTGCTCGGTCCCGATGTAGTTGTGCCCCAGGTTCGAGGCCTCCTCCATCGAGAGCTCGAGGACCTTCTTGGCCCGCGGCGTGAAGGGCAGCTGACCCATGGTCACCATCGAGGGGCCGGTCTTGACCAGCTTCTCGACCTCGGCCCGGATCTTGGTGAGGTCGATGTTCATCTGCCGCAGCACATTGGCAGCGACCCCGCTCCCTTCCTGGACCAGGCCGAGCAGGATGTGCTCGGTCCCCAGGTACTCGTGGTTGAACCGCTGCGCCTCTTGGCGAGCGAGGTTCATGACCTTCTTGGCGCGGTCAGTGAAACGATCGAACATCGGATCCTCGGGAGGAGGTGAGCAGGTGAGGTGGAGGGTCGGGCGATGGGGGAGTGGCGGACCGTGGCCCCTCCACGTGTCGGACAATACGAGGCGCGAGGTTTACCCGCGACTTCGGCCGTCTGCACCGCCGACCCGCCCCGTGGGTCGTGCGGTGGGTTTACGGCAGGCTGCGGGCGGTTTCTAGGTCTAGGCCCGGGTCCCAGTGTAGGGAACGAGACCCTTGATCGATTCTTGGGGCCGGCGCATCGGCGGAGGTCTCTGGACGACTCGCGGCTGCGAGGTCCCGACCCCGCCCCCGTCAGGCGCCCGTCGGAGGTTCCGCCACCGAGCGGACGATGGTCCGGATCTCGTCGGCGAGGTTGGTGAGCGAATCGCGCAGGACGGCGGCGCGCTCGTAGTCTTCTGCGCCCACGGCGGTCTGCAGTTGGGCCTTGAGGGCCTGGCGTCGCAGCATGGCCTCGGTCAGCTCCGGACTCGGGCGCAGCTCCGCGCTGCGATAGCGTTCGGCCAACTCGCCCTCGCCGGCCTCCTCGAGCGCCGCAGCTAGCTCGGCCGCGTCGATCTCGGGGTCGGCGACGTCGATCTTCGGCTTGCCGGCGGGCTTGCGGCCCTTGGGCTTGGCAGGCTTGCCGCCAACGGGGCCGGCCGTGCCCGACTCGGCCGCACTCGATTCCGCCGCACTCGATTCCGCCGCACTCGACTCAGCCGTCTCCGGCTCGTCGACCGGCGGCGCGGCCTCACCGCCCGGAATCCGGCCCACGTGGTGGTCGGCGTTGTGGATCCGCTGCAGCAGCGGGTCGAGGTGCTCGCGGAAGACCTCGTAGTCGTGGGGGCAGCCCAGGCGACCCTTCGAGCGAAATTCCTGCAGCGTCATGCCGCAGTGGGGGCAGGTCAGCCCGCTCCACCCCTGGGGCCGTTTGGCCGAGTGCAGCAGGTTCAGGACCTCTTGGCTGATGATCGGCTCGGTCGGCACCGAGGGCAGGTCCATGCGCGCGGCACACTCGTCGCAGACGTCGCGCTCCTCGAAGACGTAGCCCGAGTCGCTGGACTCGTCGGGACCCTTCACGTCGATCACGTGGACGTGGGCGTCGTTGGTCTTGCAGACGTGGCACTTCACGGCGGGAGGTGGGGCGTGGGCCCCGGCTAGGACTCTACTAGGCCATCGCGGGCGCGGCGACCACCTCGGTCGGGTCCCGGCGTTCAGTCTCGCGTGCAGTCGTCTCGCCCGAGGCGATCCAGGTGGTTCCGAAAGTCCGCTGCGCGCTGGGCGAAGTTGGCGTAGGCGTCGAAGCTGGCGCAGGCGGGCGAGAAGAGGATCGTCGCGCCCTGGGGCGTCAGGGCCAGGGCGCGGGCGACCGCCTCGCCCACCGTGGCCACCGTCTCGACGGGGACCCCCGCCGCGCCCAGGCCCGCCGCGACCTCGCCCCCGTCGGCGCCGAAGGCCACCACACGGTCGCCCCGGGAGGCCAGGGCCTGCCCCAAGGGCAGCCAGTCCAGGCCCTTGGAGCGCCCGCCGATCAGGGCTGTCGCGCCCCGCGGCAGGCCCTCGAGGGCCGCCAGGGTCGAGTCCGGGGTGGTCGAGACGCCGTTGTCGTAGACGTGACGGCCGGCGATGCCGCCCAGGTCCTCGCGCCGGTGGGCGGGGGCGGTCAGGTGCGGAAGGCCCGCTGCGAGGCGCTCCGGATCGGCGCCCAGGTCGAGGGCCAGGGCCAGGGCCAGGGCTACGTTGTGACCCTGGAAAGGAGCCAGGCCCAAGTCGTCCAAGGCACCGAAATCCTGACCAGCCGCGACCAAGCGAGCGCCGTGGAGTCCACTCGAAGAGCCGGGTCCGTGCCGGCGGACGCGGGGACCCACCGGGCTCCACTCGGCACAAGGGCCGGATTCTGGCAGCCAGGCCAGGCCCTCGGGATCGTCCCCGAGCAACTCCAACACCCGAGCCTTGGCCGCTCCGTAGGCCTCCAGGGTCCCGTGCCGCTCCAGGTGGTCGGGCAGCAGGTTGGTCACGGCCACCGCGCTGGCCCGCTGCGCCAGGCGCGGGGGGTGCTCCAGGGCCTCGAGTTGATAGGAGGACAGCTCGAGCACGATCACCTGGCCCGCGTGGAGTTGCTCCAAACCTTCGAGCACCGAGCCGCCGAGGTTGCCGCCGGAGCGCGCCTCGAACCCGTTGCCCGCCAGCAGTTGGGTCAGGAAGGTCGTCGTGCTGCTCTTGCCCTGGGTCCCCGTGATGCCCACGACCCGCGCCGGGCAGCGCTCGAGGAACAGGCCGATCTCGCTGGTGACCCGCGCGCCCGCCGCCCGCGCCCGCTCGAGCCAGGGCGAGTCCGGGCGCACGGCGGGGTTGGCCACCACCAGCTCCGCCTGTTCGAAGTCCGCCTCGCGATGGCCCCCGAGGGCCAGCTCGACCGCGCCGGACCGCACCAACGGTGCCAGGGCCGCGACCGATTCGGCCAGGTCTTCGGCGGAAGCCGGGTCGGTGACGGTGACCCGCGCCCCCTGGGCCGCCAACCAGCGGGTCGCGCCGAGCCCTCCGCCGAAGCGGCCCAGGCCGACCACCAGGGCCCGGCGGTGCTTCACCGACCGACGCCGCCGACCGGACTCGACTCGGACCCGGGCGGCGGTTCGTCCTGGGGATCGGGGGGCGGCAGGCGGCGCGGACCGGCCGGGCCCGCGCGGCGCAGGATCTCGGCCCGCTCGAGCACCGAGCGCAGGGCGGGCAGGGTGCGCGACTCCTCGCCGGAGACCAGCCGCGCATGGATCGGGTGGTCGTCGTCGATGCCCAGGGGGGGCAGGACCTCGGTGAAGAGGTCGATCGGGAAGCGGCCGTACCAGGGCGGCTCGATCTTCTCCACCGTCGACAGGGTCAGGTAGCCGTCGAGGTAGAAGGTGAAGCGACGGGTGCCGTAGTGCACGAACGGCAGCACCATCGGCGTATTGCCCACGAGCTCGTCGTCGATGCGTACCTCGGCGCCGGGCGGCTCGGAGGTGATCGTCAACGTGCGCTGGACGCGGCAACCCGCCAGCAGGGCCAGTCCGGCGACGGCGCAGGCGAGTTGGAGGGGGCGGAGGCGCTGCACGCGGGTCACGGTAGCGGTCCGCCGCACCGGCACCAATGGTCGGCGGGCCGGGACGGGGCGGGCCGGCCCGGCTTGGGCCGGCGCGGATTGGGCCTGGGCGACCAGCCGCGGGCCGGTCCGATCGCCGCGGCCCGAATCGGCCTGCCCGAAGCCGATGCCGATCGGATCGTCCGGGAACGGCGCGTCCTGGGGCTGCCCCGGGTGGAGTGGCGGAGAGGGAGGGATTTGAACCCTCGGAGCCGCGTATTTACGACTCACCTGATTAGCAATCAGGCGCATTCGGCCACTCTGCCACCTCTCCGCGGCGGACCCATGGGGCGCTGCCCCTGGCCGTATGGCCGGACACGGTAGCGAGCCCCCGACGGGCCGGCAAGCGGGCGCCCCGAGGCCTTCTTCGCGTCACGTCGCGGCCGGGAGGAGCCGAGGCATCGAGCGGCTCGAGCCCCAGGCTCGCGGAGCTGCGCGGAGCCGACCCGCCGTCGGCCGACCGCTCAGAGCCGCTCGAGCGCCTCGGCCACCGCGTCCCACAGTCGCTCGCGGGCGAGCAGCGAGACCAGCGCGGCCTCCTCGGCCTGCTCGCGCCTCCCCGCGTCGTCGCCGTACAGCCGCGCGAGCATCTGCTCCGCCTGGGGACCGTGGGTCCCGCCGTCGATCTCGATGTGTCGCGTCAGGTAGCCGACGAGCGACTCGCACTCGAGCCCCTGGGACCGCAGACCTTCGACGAGGGGCAGGAACATGCGCGGGATCACGTCCTCGCGGCCGTGGAAGAAGACCGCCGCGCGCACGTGCAACGGCGCGGGCAGGAAGCTCGCCGTGGTCGCGCCGAACTCGCACGAGGCTCGCGGCATCTTGCACTGCGCCAGGGCGCGCTCCCAACCGTCGCCGCGACCGAGGGCCTCGACCAGCCCCCGCACCGGCGCCGTGTCCGCACCGACCTCGTCCATCGCCTCGAGGTACCAGGCGAAGTGGCTCTGCACGCGCGAGTCGGCGCGTACGTCCGTCTCCTCGTCGATCACGATCGCGTTGATCAAGCGCGCCGACTCCGGATCCGCCGACGGCGACCACGGCACGTCGACGCAGGTGAGCCCGCGCTGCAAGCTCTTGAGCAGCGACATGAAGTCGAGCACGCAGACGACGTGGTGCTCGGTGAACACGCGCAACGCCGCAGGCGAGTCGAGCAAGCCGTACATCCGATGCGCGCTCAATCGCGCCCGCAACTGCTCGATCGTCGGGCCCGTAGCGAGCATTTCGGTCTCCATCATCGGACTGGCCTGGTTCGTCATGATCGGGCGAGGAGGGATCGAGCGAGAGAATGGCGCCTCGCTTCGGATCTTCAAGCGTGTTTCAAGTCCCGGCGCGATTCACGGTCGACGGTCCAGGACTCACGGGCAGGCGTGGGGAGCTTGAAGGCTCGTCCAGGTTGGACCAAGAGAGTGGCCCGCGGCGGGCCCACCACTTCGTCGTCGATCGACCGGTCGAACTATCGCCGGCCCGGGCCCGAATCCTGAGTTCCGGACGCGCCCGAAGCCCCCGCGCGCCCAAGGTCAGAGTCGCTCGCTCGCGGGACGGTCTCGAAGCAGGCCACGTCAACGCGAACGGCGCCACCGCGTGCATCGAACGACGCATCGCACACTCGGTACGCACGCCGCCGCCGGCCTCCTGGCCTGCGAGCGTCCTTGACGCCTCGCGCGGGGTGAGCGACCGCTCGCACACGCGATCGCCAGTGCTCGGACCGTGCCGCGTCCAGACTCTCCGCCGACCGTTCACTCCACAACCCAGGACCTCCCCATGACAGCTCTGCTCGGAATCTCCCTCGTCCTCTTCCTGATCTGCCTGCCCTTCGCCCTCGGCGGCAGCGGCATCGCGACGCTCTTGGCCGTCGTGGCGGGCCTGACCTTCGTCGGTTCCCTGTGGAGCTTCCGTCGCTACGCCGTCGCCCGCCCCCTGCGTCCGGAGGACGGCGAGCTGCTCGACCCGCGGGTCAGCGAGTAGCGATCGAGTTGGCCGGGCCTCGAATCAACCGGGCCAGGCGGGCCGCCCTAGCGGTACACGGATCTCGGAGGATCGGGCTAGGATCTCGCGCCCGCCGGGCCTCCCCAGCGTCCGGACCCGGGGCCACCAGTGCAAGAGCTCGGAGTAGATCGTGCCAGCCGTCGCCAACCAGCGAAGGCTTGAGAAACTCGGTCGCCACGGCAGGACCAGCGGAGCGCTGCTCGCCCTGTCGTCGGCTCCCTTCGCGGTCGTTTCCGCCACGCAGCAGGACACCGCTTCGTGGTCTCAACTCGGCGCCCTTGCGCTGGCCTCATGCCTGCTCTTGGCCGCACTGTTGGTCGAGCGTCGCACGCAGCTCGGGCGCAGCCTGGCGACCCTTGGCCTGCTCGGTCTGCCCTGTGCGTCGTTCGACCTGCTGCGCGACGCGCCCGCCGCCGCACTGGCCGTAGCCGTGGCCACGATCACGGCCATCGCGCTGCTCTGGGGCGGTCTGCCGGCCCTGCCCGGCGATGCTCGACTGCGGAACCGACCAGTGGGGGCGGCCCGGGCCAGCGGTGCCGCGCTCGTGGCAACCGCATTCTGGCTACTCGGACCCGACATCGGCGCGGGCCCCGCCGCCATGGGGCTGCTGGCCTACGGTTGGGCGCTCTGCGTCGCGGCACTGGCCGGCCTGGCCTGGGCCCTGTTCCACGATCGCCTCCGAAGTTGGCCGGCGCGGGGCCTTGTGGTCGTGACCGCAACCTGTGGCCTGCTGACACTGTGGGCAGCTCCGGACCAACCGTGGCTCCTTGCGCCAATGGGGGTCAATGCTCTCGCGGTGCTCGCGTCGACGCGACTCGGCCTCCAGTCGAGGGGGCGGAGTTCGGGCTGGGATGTGATCCTGGGCCATCCGGAGCGCGCCTTCGTCGGCACCTTCGCGGCCCTCTGTCTGTTCGGAACCCTGCTCCTCGCCCTGCCGATCAGCTCGTCGAACGGCATCGCGATCCCCGTGCTAGATGCCGCCTTCACCTCGACCAGCGCGGTGTGCGTGACCGGATTGGTGGTCCTGGACACGCCCGTGGCATTCAGCCCATTCGGGCAGCTCGCGATCCTGGCCCTGATCCAGCTCGGCGGCCTGGGGGTCATGACCTTCTACACCTTCGCGATCTGGGCTCTCAACCGACGCATGAGCCTGCGTCAAGAGGCGGCGATCGCGGGCCTCATCGGCCCTGGGCGCAGCGGCGACGTGGCGCGCGCGGTCAGGCGCGTGATCGGCGTCGCGGTGGCCGTGGAGGGTGTCGGCTTCCTGGCCCTCGCGGTGGCGTTCCGTCAACACGGCGATTCGGTCATCGGATCGCTGTGGCGCGGCCTGTTCACTTCGGTCTCGGCATTCTGCAACGCCGGATTCGCGCTGCAGAGCGACAGCCTCGTGGGCTATCAGGACTCGCCGGCGGTGCTACAGATCACCGCCCTGTTGATCGTCCTGGGCGCCCTCTCGCCCCTTGCGATCATCGCCCTGCCGGGTCTGGTGCGTCGCGGGGTGGAACCTGTCAGCGCCCAAGTGCGCTTGTGCCTTTCGGCGACCGCAGTGCTCCTTGTGGGCGGGTTCCTGTTCTTCGCGGCGTTCGAATGGGACAACTGTCTCGCCGGGCTCTCGACGGCGGACAAGCTACAGAACGCGTGGTTCCAGTCGGCGACCCTGAGGACGGCCGGCTTCAACTCGGTCGGCCTCGAGCCGCTGCGGTCCCCGACCGTAACGCTGATGCTGGTCTGGATGTTCATCGGCGGCAACCCGGGCAGCACCGCCGGCGGGGTCAAGACGACTACCGTTGCGCTGCTGCTGCTGACCGTGGTGCAGTCGATCCGCGGGCGGTCGGGCGTCGACGTGTTCAAGCGGCGGATCGATCCGCGCTCCTGCACCAAGGCGACAACCGTGGTTCTGTTGGCGGCGTCGACCGTGTTGGTCGCGCTGGTCGCCCTTCAGTTGACCCAGAGGTTGACGACGCAGGAGGCACTGTTCGAAGTGGTCTCGGCTCTGGGCACCGTCGGACTCTCGATCGGAGGGACGGCAAAGCTGGACGGGATCGGCAAGACGATCATTATTGGTTGCATGTTCGTCGGCCGCGTCGGTGGTCTGGCGCTCTTGATGTTCTTGAGCAGTAGAGTCTCGAGCGCGCCCAACCGCTGGCCTCAGGAGGAGATCGATGTCGGTTAGCGGGAGGTGTGAAGTATGAAACAGCAAGTACTCGTGGTCGGTCTGGGGCAGTTCGGGATGGCTGCGGCGCGGGCCCTGTCAGCGGGTGGTGTGAAGGTCCTGGCGGTCGACGTGGACGATAACCTCGTGCGCCTGGCCTCGACCTTCGCGGCCGAGGCGGTACGCCTCGACGCGACCGACGAGGAGGCCCTGGCCACCACCTCACCGGCCCAGCGCAACGTCTGCCTGTGCGCGATCGGGCACGAGGCCCGAGAGGCATCGATCATCTGCACCGCGCTCCTGCGCCAGATGGGTGCCAAGCGGGTGATCGCCCGCGCCAACGACGACGTGCACGCCCGGATCCTCACGCTCGTCGGCGCCAGCGTCGTCGTGAACCCCGAGCGTGAGTACGGCGAACGCTTCGCCAACCGGATCGTCTACCAGGACATCCGCGGCGAGATGGCCCTGGGCGAGGGCCTGATCGTGACCGAGATCGACCTGCCGGACGACTTCGCGGGCCAGACCCTGGGCGAGCTGCGCCTGCCGGTGCGCTTTGGCGTGACCGTGGTCGCGATCCGCCGCAGCGGATCGGGGCAGATCACCTCGCCCGGTCCCGAGTCGCAGCTCGAGCAGGGTGACATCCTCGTCGTGGTCGCCAAGCCCGGCGCGGTCCCGCGCATGATCGAAGGGAGCTGACCCGTGGCACTCCGACAGGAATTCACCCTCAGCATGGGCGTCTTGGCCCTGCTCAACCTCGGCTTGGCCTTCGGCGCTGTGGGACTCCTGACGCGCATGGGGCCCGCGATCGAGCTGATCATGCAAGACAACGTCTACTCGATCGACGCCGCCGAGGAGATCCTGATCGAGCTCTCCGCGGCGGATCTGTACCCGGCCGGCGAGCGCGGCTCGGGCCCCGCGCTCGAGGCCTTCGCGCGGGCACGACAGAACGTGACCGAGGTCGGCGAAGTGGCCGTCCTGGACTCGATCGAGGCGAGCCTACCCGGTGCCTTCGCCGGCGAGCAGCAGGCCAAGCGTCAACTGTTGGCGAGCGTGCGCGAGTTGATCGACATCAACCGCGAGGCCATGGAGCGCATCGAGGCGGAGGCCGAACGTCTCGGCTCGGCCGGCGCCTGGGCCGCCGTCTTGGCCGGGATCGTCTCGTTCCTGTTGACGCTGCTGATCGTGACGCGCCTGCGACGGCGCTTCGCGATTCCCCTGGCCAGCATCCACCAGGTCCTGTCCGGTGCCCTCGCGGGCGACCCCTTCAGGCGCTGCCACACCCTCTCCGGCCCGCTGGAGCTGGTCCAGGTGGGACAGGCGGTCAACCAACTGCTCGACGAGCGCCAACAGGGCCTCGAGCACCCACGGTAGCCGGGCCGCCCGCGCGCCGATCCGGGGGCAGGCCCGACCCCGGGGCTGGCCAGATCCCGCCGTCCAGATCCCGTCGGCGCGAACGCCCGCCGGCACGAACGCCGATGGCGGAGGCGGAGGGATTCGAACCCCCGGTCCCGTGAAGGACGCCGGTTTTCAAAACCGGTGCATTCGGCCGCTCTGCCACGCCTCCGTCGCCGCCAGCTTAGCGCCGAGCTGACGTGGGAGGCCATCCCGGGTGGCGCTGTGAGTGGTCTGGCGGTCGATTCACCGCCTGTGGCTGATCAGTGCCCCGCGATCGACGACAGGCCGCGCCTGAGCACGGCCGTCGCATGGCGGGTGGGTTGGATACCGCGGGCAGGCTTCACGCCCGAGACGCCAGGGCGGCGGCGTTCGGGCACCTCTCGCCCGCTGGCGGCACCCTGCGAACCACCTCGTCCTTGGCCAGGCGCGCAGCACTGCCCACGGGGATTCGGTCCACGGGTCACCGCCATCGGACGAGCTGGGCGCGCCGGTCGCGGATCCAGGTCACCAACCGGGGGTCACGGCAGGAACTGAGCCTCGATCGCGTTGCTGAAGCCGACCAGGCCAGGTTGCGACAGGTCCAGCAACGCGGCCTGAACGAAGAGACTGAAGGGGCCTCCGCCACCTTGGATCGGGCCGATCTCGACCTTGCCCTCGAAGTCCGTCGAGCCCCAGGGCAGGAGCTGGAGAGGACTGGGGACGACGGTGCCACCCAAGAGCGGGCTCGGGTTCGAGCTCAGCCCGACCAGCAGCCCAACCGGCGCCGCCGTGGGTGCTCCGGACAGGCGCAGGGTCGCGCTGAGGCCACTCGCGAGCGGATCGCCGCACAGCTCGAGGTGCGACGCGCCGGGGCCGCCGAACCCGAGATCCGGTTGGCAGACTTCCCCGTTCAATACGCGGTAGGTGTTGCGCTGGACCTCCGGGGAGCCACCGACCTTGCCGAGCTTCGCGTAGCCGATGATCGCCGTGCCGCCGCCGCCCGTGACCGCGGCCCGATCTTCCGGCAGCTCACCATTGGTGACTTGAACGCCGCCAGGAGGGTCGATCAGCGTGCCATCCAGGGCCAGGCGGCTCATGTAGATGTCGCCGCGTCGCTGCTCGATGCCGTGATTCTGACGGTAGTCGGTCCAGGCGACGACGAACTGATCGCCATCCCAAACACACGAGCCGCCGACCTGCGCGTTGTTCTCGTTCGCGATCAGGATCTCACCCGAAGGCAGGCTGCCGTCGGCCATCACGATGCGCCCTTCGAGGGCGATGTGGTTGAACACGACCGGGTCGGAGTAGGTGATCAGCGCGCGATCATCGGCCACTGCGATATCCGCTCCGCCCGCCTTGCCCGGTCCGTCGATCTGAATCGGTCCACCCACCACGCCCGCTGGACTGACCTGCCGCGCGAAGACGTGGTGGTTCGAGCAGTTGTGGCAGCCGACGTTGTCGTACGCAACGAGGTACTTGCCGCCGAGCGCGGCGACCACGGGGTTGGTCGAGTAGTTGGGTGCGATGACGAATGGCGTCGGGTCCAGTGGGGTCCAAGCCTGTCCGTCGATGCGAAGGCCGTAGAGCGTGCTGATGTCGAGCGACGTGATGCGACTGGCGGCGACCAAGTAGTCGCCATTGTGCGAACCGACCGACGGCGCTCCGTCCATCTGGGTCATCAGGGCGACGGGCGTGGCGTCGACCGGCTGCAGCCCCGCATCAAGGCGCTTGCCCCGGACGGTGCGGCCCCCGTCGAGCCAGACGATCAGGTAGTGGCTGCCGTTCCAGACGACGCTGGGCTTCGAGTTGACGAGCTCGGAGTCCTGGTTGACCAGCGTCGCATCCGAGTCGATCGGACTGCCGTTCTGGTCGAAGCGCTGCGCGAGGATCCGGCTCTGCCCAGCGCTGCGGCTGACCCACACGGCGAGGCGCACATCGCCGTTCTCGGCCCAGGTCAGGTGCTCCTGGCGGTTAAGCCCGGCGGAGGCCACCTCAGCCGCTTGCGGGTTGCCGCTCGCGTCGACGGTGGTCGTCACGACGTCCTCCAGACTGCCGAAGCCGTCCGGGTGCGAGTCGTAGGCGAACAGGGTCCTACCGTCGCCGAGGCCGGCCAGTCGGACCGCTTCGTCGTCGGCCGGGCCTGAGGTGACGGCGATCGGTGTCGGGTCCAGGATGGAGCCGTTCGCGCCGATGCGCGTGAGGTACACGTTGTGGTCGCCGATGGAGAACTGCCCGTCCGGCCTGGCGGAGTAGCCGAGCGACCAGGAGCTGCCGTTCCAAACCGCGTCGTAGGTGTCCGGAGGCACGATCTGTCCGCCGGTCGTCGTGATCTTCGGGAACACGATCGGAATCGTGTCGAGCAGCGTCCCATCCGGGGCCAGGCGCACCGCCCAGTCCGCGATCATCAACAGGTGCCCCGGCGGACCGGTCGCGAGCCGCACGTCATCCCACAGGTTCGGCACGGTCTTGACCGGCCCGAGGGCATTCAGCGCGGTGTCGAGTCGGAGCGTGCGAACGACGTGCAGGTCGTTCCAGACCAAGAGGTACTCGCCCCCGAGGAACCCGATCTGCGGGTTCTCCGGACCGAACACGGGGTCGGTCCAGGTGTAGAGGCGCTTGTAGTTCGGATCGAGGAGCGTGCCGCTCGCGTCGATCCGCGTTCCCTCCATCATCTGCTTGTTCAGGGCGAAGTCGAAGCCCGTCCACACGACGAACCAGTTCGTGCCGTCGCTGGAGACGGCGGGTTCCTTGCCGTAGTCGTTCGCCGGAGAGGACTTCTCCTGGCGAATCAGGATCGGGTCCGCGTCGAGCACGGTGCCGTCACCCGACACGCGCACGCCGACGATGTTGCGGTTGAAGTACCAATCGGGCTGCTGCGTCTCGAAGACGACCAGCCACTCGCTGCCGTTCCACGAGGCCGTGGGGCGAACTTGATCCATGCCCTGGTTGGCGATGACCAGCGGCGCCTCGTCCAGGCGCTTGCCGTCCTGGTCGTAGCGCGCGGCGTAGATGTCGATGAGGTTGCCCGAGTAGGCCTGCCCCAGCGCGAGCGTGGAGCTCGTCGTGTCGGTGCGTTCGTCCTGCCAGACCACGAGGAAGCCCGGTCCACCCGGCGCGATCGTCGCGTTCAGCTGATCGGCGCTGCTCGCGTCCTGAGCTTCGTCACCGGGGAAGTTCAGCTCCGGGCCGAGGTCCTGGGCTCGGGCGAAGGGGAGAGCTGCGAGGAAGAGGGCGGCGAGCGCGCCGATTGTGCGTCGATGCATGGGGGATTCGGGGATGTGGGGTGCATGGTCGGCTCGGCGACCGCGAGCGATCAACAGCTCGAAGCGGCCGACCTGGTGAGGGGCGCCAGCCGGCACCGGCGCAAGTTCTGTGCCAGTGACGAATCGCCCCTCTGGCTCCTCCGACCGGGTCCGCTGGCGGCGTCGATCCAGATCGTGGACGGCGGGTCCGCGAATCGGCTCACCGCACGCGCCCGTGGGAAGCCCGGCGCAGAGGTCGGGCACGTCCACCCTGGACCGTCGTCCAGCGCAGCGGGAGCGGCTCCTGCGCGGCCGGTGGCGTGGCGGCGCCGAAAGGGACCGCGCCCTGCGAGGCGCTGGGCGTGGTCGCGAGTCACCCGGACCGAAGCTGGAACCCCATCGCCCGGGTACCGGCCGGGCAACCTCGCACGCGCTCCCGGATCGCCGGCTCGAAGGCCCTGCTCCCCGCCCTAGGACCCCACGCCACAGAATGCGAATCCGCCGCCACTCGCCCCGAACTCGATCGCGGCGTTGCGCCAACCACCCCGTAGCGCAGAGGCTACGGCGAAGTCGACGCGCCTTGCGCTCGAGCCCGGGTCGAGCACCGGCGAGTCCGCATTCCGTTGCGCAGACTCCTAGTCCGTCGCCGCAGCGTCGATCACCGCGCGCGCCACCCGCAGGGGGCAGCGGGCGCGCAGGGCGATGGCGATCGCGTCGGACGGGCGGGCGTCGATCTCCACCGGCTCGCCGCCGTCGGGGCGCACGCGCAGGGAGGCGTAGTAGGTGTCGCGCTCGAGGCGCACGATGTCGACGCCGATCACCTCGGAGCCCACGGCCTGGATCGTGCGATACAGGAGTTCGTGGGTCAGGGGGCGCTTGGGCGGGTCCGAGCGGATCACCCGGGCGATCTCGTAGGCCTCGGTGGTGCCGATCACGATCGCGAAGGATCGCTCGCCCTCGGCCTCGCGCAGGTAGATGTACTGGCGGTTGGCCCCCTCGTAGAGCACGACCCGCGACAGATTCACGTCGACCATCTCCGGGGAGGGGATGTCAGGCTGTTCGGACGGGTCGCTCACGGCCCTCACGTTCTAGTCTCTGTTCCCGACTTTTCCCACCTGCGCTGTCCGACCCCCTCCCCGATGACCGAGCTCCAGTCCGAGACCGCCAGCCCCCTGGCCGCCGATTGGCCGCTGAACCCCGTTCAGGTGCGGGTCTGGCGCGGCGACCGGGTCGAATCCGTGCACCGCGGGGCCTGGGTCGTGGTGGACGCTGGCGGCCGGGCCCTGGCCGGGGACGGCGAGCCCGAGGCGCGGGTCTTCGCCCGCAGCACGATCAAGTCGCTCCAGGCCCTGCCCCTGGTCGAAACGGGGGCGGCCGATCGCTTCGGTCTGGGGCAGCGCGAGCTGGCCCTGGCCCTGGCCTCGCACAACGCCGAGCCCTGCCACACCGAGCCGGTGGCGGCGCTCTTGGCCAAGCTGGAGCTCTCGGCCAGCGATCTGCGCTGTGGGGCTCAGGTCCCCGGCGACCCGCGCACGCGCCGCGACCTTCTGGGCTCGGGCGCGTCGCCGACCGCGCTCCACAACAACTGCTCGGGCAAGCACGCGGGCTTCCTGACCTTGACCCGGCACCTGGGCGCCGATCCGGCGAGCTACCTGGACCCGGCCGGCCCCACCCAGACGCTCGTGCGCGAGGCCATCGCCGACATGTGCGCCGACCGCGGGCGGCAGCTCGACCACGCCACCGACGGTTGCAGCGCGCCGACCTACCACCTCTCCCTGCGCGAGCTCGCGACGGGCTTCGCGCGGGTCGCCAACCCCGACGGCCTGGCGCCCGAGCGCGCCGCCGCCTGCCGCCGCATGACCGCCGCCGTGGCGGCCCATCCGGAGCTGATCGCCGGTCACCACAAGCGACTGTGCAGCGACCTGGCGCGGGTCACCGGCGGACGGCTGTTCCCGAAGATCGGCGCCGAGGGTGTCTATTGCATCGGCGAGGTCGGCGCCGACCGCGGCCTGGCTCTGAAGCTCGACGACGGCCAGGCGCGCGGCTTGCATGCGCTGGTCCTCGGCTTGCTCGAACGCTTGGGCTGGCTCTCGACCGCGGAGCTCGAGGCCCTCGAAGCCTGGCGTCCGGGCGTGCTGACGAACTGGGCCGGCCTGCGAGTCGGCCACGTGGAGGTGGTCGCGTGAGTGGCGGTGAGAGTCGCCCCATGCGGGAGCTCTCGGTTCCGCACCCCTCGCGCGTGCCGAGCCTGCCCCGCTTGCACGAGGACGCCCACAAGGGGCACGCCGGGCGCGTGTTGATTCTCGCCGGCAGCGCGTCGATGCCCGGCGCCGCCCTACTCTGCGCCCGCGCGGCCTCGCGCGGCGGAGCCGGCCTGTTGACCCTGGCCAGCTTCGATCGCCGGCCCCTCGACAGCCTGCCGGCGCTGGTGCCCGAAGCGCTGCTGCTCGACTTGCGCGCGTTGGCCAAGGGCGCACGCGAGACGTCGGCGCTCGTCGCCGCGCTGCGCAACGCGCTCGAAGGCCGCCGCGACGACGCCTGCGCCGCCGGTCCCGGCCTGGGCGTCAACAAGCGCACCCGCGCCGCAGTGGAGCTGTTGTTGGAGCACTTCGACGGACCGCTCTTGCTCGACGCCGACGCCCTCGGCGTCTTCGCCGGTTCGCCCCAGAGCCTGCGGCGCGAGGGCGCGCCGGTGCTGATCACGCCCCATCCGGGCGAGGCCGCGCGCCTGCTCGGCCGCGAGGTCCCCGCGGACGACGAGGGGCGCACCCGGGCCGCACGCGAGCTGGCGACGTTGACCGGCGCGGTGGTCGCGCTCAAGGGCGCGCGCACCGTGGTCACGGACGGCGAGAACGCGGAGCTCAACACCACCGGCAACCCGGCCCTGGCCACCGGCGGTTCCGGCGACGTCCTGACCGGCTTGGCCGCCAGCTACCTTGCTCGCCGCTCGCCCGCCTGGTCCGCCTACGACTGCCTGCGTGCCGCCGTTTGGGTCCACGGGCGAGCCGGCGACCTCTCGGCCGCCAACCGCGGCGAGCTGGGCACGGTGGCCTCGGACCTGATCGGCGAGCTGCCCGACGCCCAGCGCCGGATCGAGGTGGACCCGGAGGCGCGCCCTTGACGCCCGTCGGTCTGGTCGTGGCGCTGCTGGTGGGGGCGTGGGCCCCCCAGGGCGAGGGCCCGCCGGCCCGCTGGGTCGACGAGGTGCGCTTCGAGCTCGACGCCCGCGACCTGGCTCGCGACCTGGACTCGGCCCTGGCCGCGGTCGAAGCCTCGGGCGCGGCACGCTGGAACGAGCGCTGCGCGCGGCTCGACGCCCTGGCCCGGGCCCTCGAGTTCGACCCCGGCACCCCGCGTCTGGCCCTGCCCGCCGCGCTGCTCGCCGCCGCGTCCGACGCCCACCCGAACGTGCGCGCCGCGGCCCTGGTCGCGGCCGGCCTCGAGCCCCGTTGGGCGGCGTCGCTGTTGGCGCGGCGCGAGCTGTGTCAGGCCCTGGCCCGCGACCTCTTGCCGGAGACGCGCGCGGCCCTGGCCGCGGCCCACGTGGCCGCATTCGAGGGGGGCCTCGACCCTGCCCCCGCGATCGACCTCTTGATCGACCTCGCGGCCGACGAGGACGTCGAGGTGCGCCGCACGGCGGGGCACGCCCTCGTCGCCGCGCTGGCCAGCGGTGAGTTGGAGCGCTCGCCGCAACGGCTCGCGGACCTGGTCACCCAACTCTGGTCCGCGGGGGAGCACCACCCGACCCTCGACTTGATCGTGGCACTCGAGGCCGCCGTGCCGCCGGTCGCGGGCCTCGAACGCTTCGCCGCCGGTCTCGAGGGCGAGCTGCTCGCCGTGGCGCGGGCCCTCGTGCTGGTCGCCGGGGGTGAGGCCGATCCGCTCGAGATCGCGACCCACTGGCCGCCGCGTTTCGGCGACCGCGCGCGGCTCGAGCCGCTCTTGTGGCGCGCGGTGCACGCCAGCGGCGAGGCGACGCCCTGGCTCGAGGTAGCGATCGAGCGGGGCGATGGCGACCTGGCACGGGCGGTCACCTACGCCCTTGGAACGGGACCCCTGGTCGAGCTCGCGCCGGTCCTGCCGGGCGTGGACGCCCTGCCCCTGCTCGAGGCCCTGGGCGAGTCCGTGACCCGCTGGGAGGCCGCCGACGCGGAGGCGCTCTTGGCCAGCGAGGCCCCGGTCGGCGCGGTGGTCGACGCCCTCGGAGCCGCCGCCCTCGAAGGGGACCCCGGCGCCAGCGCCTGCCTGGCGGCCGCACTCGTGGGCTTGCCGCCCGGTCCCCGCGAGCGCGCCCTGCGCCTGCTCTCGCCCGCCGCCATCGCGGAGCACTCCGACGCGATCTTCGCCGCATGGGAGGCCACCGGCCGGCCCCTGGACTGGATCGATCGGCTCCCGCGAGGTGTGCCCGCGGCGGCCTTCCGCCTGGCCCTGCTCGAGTTCGGCGCCGACCGCGGCCTGCGCGCGCGGGTGGCGGCGCCCCTGGGCGCCTTCGACGGCGACCCCGTGGTGATCGAACTCCTGACCGGTTGGCTCGACGAGGAGCTGAGCGACGTGGAGCTGGGCGTGCAGGCGTCTGGTCAAGGCGCGGAGGCCCTGGCCTCCGCCCTCTTGCACGCGGGCGGCGCGACCTCGGCGGCGGTGGTCGCCGGCGCCGTGGCGAGCGCGGCCGGTCCCGCCCCCGACGTCGCCGCCGCTCTGGCCCGTCGACTGGGGGAATCCGCCAGCGGCCGGGCCCACCTGGCCGCGATGCTGGGCCGCGATGCTGCCGTGCCGGGCCCCTGGCCCACGGCCGTGATCGACGAGGCTCTGATCGCGATCGCGGCCGCGGGAGCAACGGCGAGCGGCGACCTGGAGCTCCTGGTGGAGCGGCTGCCCGCCATGCCCGACGAGCGCCAGGCCCGTGCATTCACGTCATTGCGCCTGCGCGGGGCGGAGGTTTCGGCGGCGGCCGTCGCGGCCCTGGCCGCCGATTCCACGGCGAGGTTGACCCTGCGGCTGCGGGCGATCGACGCCCTGACCGCGATCGGCCCGCGCGCGGTGGATCTGGTGGTCGACGTCTTCCGCCTCGAGCGCGACTTCGAGGTGCGCGCGGCCTGTGTGCGGGTGCTGGGCGACATCGGCGGGGAGCAGGGCATCCGCGGCCTGGAGCGCTTGCGACAGGAACTCGGCGGCGACAGGCAGCAGCCCGGCTTCGTCGAGCCGGCCGTCGAAGAAGGTCGCGTGCTGCTCGACGAGGAGCTGCGGATCGAGCTCGCCGGACTCGCCGCACCGGTGCTCGACGGAGAGGGGGGCTTCCTCTGCGCCGTGGTCGATGATGCGCCGCGCGGCGTGGTCGCGCGCTTCGCGCGGGAGTCGGGTCCGTCGGTGGAGTTCCTGTGGCGGGTCGAGATCGCCGCGGCCCTGGCCCTGGCCCGCGCCGGTCGGCTCGGCGAAGGCCTCGCCGCCAGCGACGCCTGGTGGCACGCGGACGGTCGACTGCTCCTGCTCCTGGCCCGCGCGGCGGAGGGCGAGGACGGGGCGCGCCTGGACCTGGCCCGCGCCGCGGTCGTGGCGCTCCTGGGCGAATCAGGCCCGGTGGGTACGAGCACGGATCGAGCGCGCCTGGTGGCCTTCGCGCTCGAGGTCGACGGCGGGCAGTGGGAGGCCATCGCCGGCCGCGCGGGGCAACTGTTGCGCGGGCGGGTCCTGGGCCAGCTCTCCGACCGCGCCTGGCAGGCGGCCCTGGGCGGTCCCCTTCCGGCCGATGGACGTGATCCCTTGGTCTGGCTCCAGTGCCTGCGTCACCAGGCCCGGGCCATGGCGGCCCTCGATCGCGGCGAAATGGACGCCGCTCGCGCGGCGGCGGACCGTGCCGCGCCCCTGGCCCCGCGCTCGTCCGCGGCGGCGGAACTCCAGGCCCGGATCGAAGATCGGCTCAAAGGCTGAACCTCGCGCCGCGCGCGGCTTCGTCCGAGCTCGTCGATCGGCGATACTGCCCGCCATGAAGGCCAAGGCTCTGGACGTGCCCGAGGGCGCTGCGCTCGTGCTCGACGACGACATCGGTTTCGTCGCCCTCGTGGACCGCATGCAGACCGATCCGGCGATGAAGGTCGTCAACGCGGCGCGCATCTCCTACGCGAAGCAGAAGGAGGGCTTCGGGCCCAAGGACGCCAAGCTGGCCAAGTTCCTGTGGGAGCACGGCCACACCAGCCCCTACCGCCACTCCTTCTTCACCTTCCACTGGAAGGCGCCGCTGTTCGTCTTCCGCCAGGCCTTCAAGTACCAGGTCGGCTCCACCTGGCGCGAGTACGAGGTCGACGGGCACTCGGTCGGCGTGGACGTGTTCGACGTGCTGTTCGACACCGACAAGGGCTGCTCTTGGAACGAGATCTCCGGCCGCTACGTGGAGTGGGAGCCGGAGTTCTACATCCCCTCGCGCATGCGCGGGAATCCGCCCCACGGCAACAAGCAGGCCTCGGACGACCTGGGCGAGTCCTTCGACCACGAGGCCGAGCGGGCGCTGATGACGGCGCAGTGCGAGGACGCCTTCCGCCTCTACCGCGAGCGCATCGAGCGCGGCGTGGCCAAGGAGATCGCGCGCATGTGCCTGCCCCAGAACCTCTACACCCAGGCCTACTGGACGGTCAGCCTGCAGGGCGTGATGCACTTCCTCGAGCAGCGCCTGAAACCCGACGCCCAGTTCGAGATCCGGCGCTTCGCCGAGGGGATCTGGGACCTGTTGCGCGAGGAGCTCGAGCTGCTCGGGATGACGCGCGAGGGGCTGGCCGAGGGACACTGAGCCGCCGCAGGCCGGGGCCCACGACCGCCGCGGCCCCTTCTCCGCTGAACCCCCGCGCTCCCCGGCCGTTGTCCTCCGCGATGCAGTCCATCCAACGAATCGCCGCCGCTTCCCTGGCCGCACTCCCGATCGCCGCCCTCTCCCTGGGGGTCCATTCCCTCGCGGCGCATTCTCCGTCTGGGGGCGCGGCCAACTCGGGGGGGGCGCCTGCGGGCGAGCTCGTCGAGGCGGGGGCGATCGCCGGGCCAGCGGAACCCGGGGCGAACAGCGGCGTTGCCGCGGCCCAGGACGCGGGCATGGCGCAGCTCGTCGAAGCCCTCGCGGCGGGGGGCGTCGACTTCGACCCGGTCGGCGGCCACGCCTCGATCGAAGCCCGGGTGGCGACCCGCGACGACCTGCTCGAGTTCTTCCTGACGGGCCCGTCGGGCTCCGGCTACGAGTCGCTGTTCAGCACCGAGGCCGACGCCACGATCCTCAACGCGGCCTTCCTGGCGCTGGGCATGGAGCCCGGCCAGAACGCGCGCTGGGTCCTGCGCGAGGACGCGCCGGCCCCTGCGAGCGCGGAGCAAGAGGCCGGGCCGGGCGAGTTGGGAGCGCGGCCGGAGGGCTACGACGTGCTGCCGCCGGAAGGGCCCGGGCTGTTGATCTACGTCGGCTGGCGCGTGGGCGACGAGACCTACTTCTTCCGCGCCGAGGATCTGATCGCCGACCTCGAGCGCCAGCAGCCCCTGCAGCGTCACCGCTGGGTCTTCCTCGGCTCGCGCATGGTCGACTCCAACGACGGCGAGGTGTTCGTCGCCGCCATGGAGCAGAACTACGTCAACATCGCCTGGTTCTCCGAGGGCAACACCCTGCTGACGTCTGCGCGACCCGAGTGCGAGCGCCAGGACATTTGGGTCGGCAATCCCTGGCTGGTGCCCGAGCCCGACACCCAGGTGCGGATCTTCTTCAGCCGCGACCCGCTGACCAGCGTGCCGGCCGAGCTCGAGGCGCGCCTGCCGATCACGGCGCGGTGACCCGCGCCCGTCGCCGCTGAACACGAGGTGTCCTTGAACGCAGCCCATTCGAACGCACCGTCGAGCACCGCGGGCAACACTCCCGCCGCCGAGGCTCCCGTGCGCGAGTTGGTGGGGCGGGCGGTGGGGGCCTCGCGAGCGGTGCGCGCGGGCCAGGCGCTGCTCGTGGCCGTGGCGGCCGGTTGCTCGGTGCAAGTCGCGATCGTGGCCGACGGCGGCACGCCCTTCGGCCTCGAGGCGTGGGTCGTCGCGGGCCTCGCCGCCTGCTTCTGCGGCGCGGCCTGGTTCGCCGGCCTGCCCGTGCGCGCGGCTGCGGTGGCTGGCCGGATCGACGTCCAGTTCGGTCGCGGGGGTGCCCTGGCCACGGCCTTCGAGGTCGAGCCCCGCGGCGGAGCCGTGGTCGTGGCCCTCTCCACGCGCGCCCTCGCCGAGCTGCCCCGCGGGGAGGTCCTGCGGCGCGCGGTGCCGGACTCGACCTTCGCCGGCGCGGCTCCCCTGGTGGCCGCCGCGATCCTGGCCCTGGCACTGGAGTCGCGGGACAGGCCTCCGGCCGGCCCCCGGGTCTCGGCGCTCACGGCAGCCATGGCCGAGGACTTGGCCCAGGCCGCCCTGGCGGCCCCCGGTGACAGTCCCGACCGACCCTCGGCCGAACTCGTCACCGCCCTGCGGGAGGCAGCGAGCGAGGCGGCCGACTTGGCCGAGCGAGCTGCACGTCGTCCGGACGACAGCAGCGGCGACGAGGAACGCACCCGCAAGCTGATCGGCGAACTCGAACGCTTGGCGCGCGAGACACCGGTCGACGCCCCCTGGCGCGACGCCGTCGACTCCGCGCGGGTGGCGGCCCACGCGCTCGGGGCCAAGGGTCTGAGCGAGGATGGCGAGCCCGGCGTGGCGGAGGGCGACGGGGACGCCCAGGCCGCCGGGCCGGCATCCAACGGCGCTGAACCCGGCGCGTCCGAGCTGGCTCCGCTGCCCGCTGGAGCACCGTCGGCGGCTGACGCGCGAGTCGGCGCGACCATCGCCGGAGCCCTGCCTCCGGACCTCTCGCCCGCCGACGCGGCCCTGGTCAGCGCCTGGCTCGAGAGCCGCCGCGTCCGCGACTGATTGGCTCCAAGTCTCGCCGTGTGGAGCGAAAGGGCCCGGCGCCCCTTGCCCCCAGCCCGATCGCGTCCTTTCCTTGGTGCCCCATGACCGCCGCAGACAGCGAATCCGAGTCCTCACACACAGGCCTTCCGCCCGGCCGCCGGGTCGGCCTGTGGCTGATCGGGGGCCGCGGAGCCATCTCCACCTGCCTCGTCTACGGCCTGCGCGGCCTGGTCGATGGGCTGCTCGAGCCCACCGGCCTGGCCACCTCGACGGCCCCGTTCGAAGGCCTCGACCTGGCCGAGTTCGGGAACCTGGTGCTCGGGGGCTGCGAGGTGCGCCGCGGGACCCTGGACCGCGCCGCGCGGGAGCTGGTGCGCCAGCGGATCCTCGACCCGTCCCTGGTGGCAGCCACCGCCACCGAAGCCGCCGCCTACGACGCGCGCCTGGCCCCCGGCCTCCTGGACGGGCCCGACGTGGGCATGGCCGACCTGGACCCGGAGTCGGCCCGCCTGGGCGGGGCGGCGCCGCGCGAGCAGATCGCCGCGATCGTGTCCCAGCTCGAGGCCTTCCGGGCGCAGCAGCAGCTCGACCGCGTGGTCGTGGTCAACCTGGCCAGCACCGAGGCCTGGCGCGACCCCGACCCCGCCTGGGCGGACCTGCCGGCCCTGCAGCGGGCGCTCGACGCCGGCGAGGCCCAGCCGGCTTCGATGGTCTACGCCATCGCCGCCTTCGAGGCCGGTTGCCCCTACGTCAACTTCACGCCGTCCATCGGCGCGTCGACTCCGGCCCTGCGTCAACTCGCCCTGGAGCACGGGCAGCCGCACTGCGGCAACGACGGCAAGACCGGGGAGACCCTGGTCAAGACGGCCCTCGCGCCGATGTTCGCGCACCGCGCCCTGAAGGTGCTCGCCTGGCAGGGCTACAACATGCTCGGCAACCGCGACGGCGAGGTGCTCTCCGACCCGCTGCACCGCCGGGCCAAGATCGCCAACAAGGACGAGGTGCTGCGCCAGCTGATCGGGCATCCCGAGCTGCACACCCACGTCGGCATCGACTACGTGCCGTCCCTGTCCGACTGGAAGACGGCCTGGGACCTGGTGCACTTCGAGGGCTTCCTCGGCACGCGCATGACGCTGCAGTTCACCTGGGCCGGATGTGACTCGGCCCTGGCCGCGCCGTTGGTGCTCGACTTGGTGCGACTGGCGGACCTGGCCGCGTCCCGCGGCGAAAGCGGCGTGATGGAGCACACGGCCGGCTACTTCAAGTCGCCCCTGGGCGGCGGCAGCCACGACTTCCACCTGCAGTACCACCGGCTCTTGACCTACGCGGCCGAGTGCCGCGTGCGTTCTTGACCCGAGGGGCGCGGGCGCTGACCCGACGAGAGCGACCATGATCGACCAAGCTGAGCTGCGGGACAGGACCCTTGGCGCCCTGGCCACCGCGCGCGAGCGTTTGGCGGAGTTCCGCCAGGCAGACCCCGCCGATGCATCGCGCACGGTGACAGCCTTCGATCGCCTGGCGGCGGGCATCGAGGAGCCGCGCGGCTGGGTCGACCTGTTCGAGGCGGTGCACCCGGACGAGGCCATGCGCGGGGAGTGCGAGGACCTGCGGCGTCAGCTCTCGCGCTTCGGGGTCGAGCTGTCCCTGGACCGCGGCGCCTTCGAGGTGCTCGCCGCCGTGGACCCCGCGGCCCTGGCCGACGACCTGGAGCGGCGCCTCTTGGAGCGGTCCCTGCGCGACTACCGTCGTTCGGGCGTCGATCGCGACGAGGCCACGCGCGAGCGCATCGGCGCCCTGCGCGAGGAGTTGGTGCGGATCGGTCAACAGTTCTCGCGCAACATCGTCGAAGGCACCGCCGAGTACGTGGTCGCCGGCGGCCACGCGGCCCTGGCGGGTTTGCCCGAGGACTTCCTGGCGGCCCATCCGGAGCGGCCCGACGGCAGCGTGGTCCTGAACACCGACCCCGCCGACTACGTGCCGGTGATGTCCTTCGCGGATGGCGACGACCTGCGGCGGGAGTTCTTCCTGCGCGCGATGCAACGCGCGGTGCCGTCCAACGCTGACGTTCTGAAGGCGCTCTTGACCAAGCGACGGGAGCTGTCGAGCTTGCTGGGCTACGCCGACTGGGCCGACTTCGCGACCGAGGACATGATGACCGGTGACGGGGCGAGCGTCGCGCAGTTCCTCGATCGGCTCGAGCCCCTGATCCGTCGCGCGGCCGATCGCGACGTCGAAGCGCTGCTCGAGCTGGCGCGCGAGACCGAGCCCGAGCGGCAGGCGATCACCGAGTGGTCGCGGGTGTACTGGATCGAGAAGCTGCGCCAGCGGCGGTCGGGATTCGACGCGCGCGAGGCGCGGCCCTACTTCGGCTACGCCGCCGTGCGCGACGGCCTCTTGAGCCTCTCCTCGCAGCTCTACGGGGTCGAGATCGTGGCGCGGCCGCAGGAGCCGGCCTGGCACGAGTCGGTCGAGGTCTACGACATCGAGCGCGACGGCAGGACGGTGGCGCGCTTCTACTTCGACATGTTCCCGCGCCCCGGCAAGTTCAAGCACGCGGCGATGTTCAACATGCATCCGGGCGGTCCCGACGGCCTGCTGCCGCGCGGAGCGGTGGTCTGCAACCTGCCCCAGCCCAGCGCCGACGACCCCGCGCTGTTGATGCACGACCAGGTGACCACGCTGTTCCACGAGTTCGGCCACCTGATGCACTTCCTCCTGGGTGGCGACCAGCCGCACTACGGCTTCGCCGGGGGCGAGCGCGTGGAGTGGGACTTCGTCGAGGTCCCGAGCCAGCTCTTCGAGGAGTGGGCCTGGGACGCGGAGGTGCTGCAGCGCTTCGCCCGCCACCACCGCACCGACGAACCGATCCCGGCGGCGATGGTCGAGCGCATGTCCGTCGCCGCGCGCACCTGCCGGGCGTTGCAGGCTATGGTTCAGGTCTACTACTCGCGCCTCTCCCTGGCCTACTACACGGCCGATCCGGCGACCCTGGATCCCGTGCGCGTGGCGATCGAACTCAAGCAGCGGCTGCTGCCGATCCCCCACACCGAGGGGAACTACTTCCACCTGTCGTTCGGGCACCTCGAGGGCTACTCAGCGGCCTACTACACCTACCTGTGGTCGCTGGTGATCGCCAAGGACCTGTTCGGGCTGTTCGAGGGCAACCTGCTCGACGGCGCGCGGATGCGGGAGTATGCGGCCAAGCTGCTCGAGCCGGGCTCCAGCCGCGATGCGGCGGACATGGTCTGCGACTTCCTCGGGCGGCCCTACGAGTTCGAGCCCTTCGAGCGCTGGCTCACGGCGAGCTGATCGGCGCGACGCCGGTGGAGGATCGCCCGCGCAGCGGGTGGTCACGCAACAGGGCCCGGAGCGCTCGCGCGCTCCGGGCCCTGTCGCATCGGCCTCGATGGTGTCTCGGGTCGAAGGTCGAGCGCGGTCAGTTGCCGCTGTCGCCTTCGATCTCCTTCATGAGCTCGTCGAATTCGGCGTCGGCGTTCGATGCGTTGATGCCCGAGGCGTCGGCAGCCTCTTCGATCGTAGGGACGTCGACTTCGGGCAGTTCCGCGGGCGAGGCTGCGCCGCCGGCGCCGTTCGCGCCAGCACTGCCGCCGCTCGGAGCCGCCTCGGTGCTACAGCCAGCGGCCATCAGGGCCAAGCTGGCCGTGATCAGGATTCGTTGCATGTCTCGGACCTCTTCGTGTGGGGGGGGATTCGGGAGTCGGGCTCAGTTGCCGCCGCCGCCGCGTTGTTGTTCGCCGCCGCCGCGCTGCTGCTCGCCGCCACCGCGTTGCTGGTCGCCGCCGCGTTGCTGGTCGCCGCCGCGTTGCTGGTCGCCGCCGCGTTGCTGGTCGCCGCCGCGCTGTTGATCGCCGCCGCGCTGTTGATCGCCACCGCGCTGCTGATCGCCGCCGCGCTGCTCCTGCTTGCGGGCTGCCTCCAGCATCTGTGCGCGGATCCGCTCGAAGCGCTCGCGACCGAGGATGCCTCGGCCGTCGTTCAGCATCTTCTCGTGGCGCGACTTCTCCATTTGCTCGAGGCGGTCGAGCTGGGCCAGGCGCTCGCTGTCGTTCGCCGCTTGGGCGACCCGGCGCAGGGCTGCGGCGCGGCCGAGGCGCTCGCGGTGGAGCTTCTCCTCCTGCGACATGATCTGGAGCGCCTTGGCGTCGGAGACCTCGCGGGTCAGTCGCTCGCGCTCGCCCCCTCGCTGGGCATCGCCACGCTGGGGAGCGGGGGTGTCACCGCGCTGGGCATCGCCACGCTGGGGGGCGGGGGTGTCGCCGCGCTGAGCATCGCCACGCTGGGGGGCGGGGGTGTCACCGCGCTGAGCATCGCCACGCTGGGGGGCGGGAGTGTCACCGCGCTGGGCCGCGGGAGTGTCACCGCGCTGGGCCGCGGGAGTGTCACCGCGCTGGGCCGCGGGAGTGTCACCGCGCTGGGCCGCGGGAGTGTCGCCGCGCTGGGCCGCGGGGCCGTTGCCGCCACGCTGGGTCTGGGCGTCGCCGGTTTGCTGCTCGCCTCCGCGCTGGGTGCGGGCGCCGACAGGACCGGAGCCTCGCTGGGTCCCCGCGTCGCGGGTCTGGGGCGTCGGAGCGGGAGCCGGGGCGGGAGCCGGGCGTTGGGTTTGTCCGGTGTTGCCGGCGGCGGGGCGCTCCTGGGTCTGGCCACGCTGGGCGGCGTCGATCGGGAGGGCGAGGCTGAGGGCCAGGGCTGCGGTCGTGATCAGGGTTCGCATCGGTTTGCTCCGGTCGTGTAGGGCCGCGCATGGTAGTCGCTGGACGGGCCGTGCGGGAGTGGACCTGCATACGGTCGCTCCTCAGTCCCTGCTAGCGCCTGTAAGGTCCCGTCCATGCGACGCCACGCCCAGCCTCGGCTCCAGACAACCACCCTGTGGCACCACCCGTCCCAGCAGTACGGCGACGAGCAGTTCGGTGATCCGCGCTACACCGGCCGCACGCCGGCCTACGTGGTCTGGAACGTACTCGAGCGTTACACGCGCCCGGGGGATCGGGTCCTGGACCCCTTCGCCGGTGGGGGGACCGCGGTCGACGTGGCGCGGTCGATGGAGCGGGTCGGCCTCGGATTCGACCTGGCGGAGACCTCAGCCGGTCTGCCGCGAGCCGACGCGCGCCATCTGCCGCTGGTGAGCGATTCGGTGGACTTCGTCTTCATGGACCCGCCCTACTCGACCCACGTGGACTACTCCGAGGACGGGCGCTGCATCGGCAAGCTGGACGCCTTCGAGGACGCCTATTTCGAGGCCCTGGACGGGGTCTTCGCCGAGGCCTGGCGGGTCCTGCGTGACCGGCGTTTCCTGGCGGTCTACGTCCAGGACACCTTCGTCAAGAAGCGTGGCTTCGTCAGCATCGGCGCGGAGCTCTACGTGCTCTTGCGCCGACGTTTCCGTCCCGTGGACCACGTGGCGGTGGTGCGCGGCAACCGCAACCTCGAGAAGCCCAACTTCCACCGGGCGGCGGCCGAGGGGAACTTCTTCCTGCGCGGCTTCAACCACCTCCTGCTGTTCAAGAAGGAAGTGGACTGACCGCACGCGCCGCGCGCGGCAACCGGGTCAGTTCGCAGCGCTACTCGTCGTCCGAAGCGCCGACCGTCTCCACGGTCATGGATTGGCTCAGGGGCCCTTCCAGCGCGATCGTCTGACCGGCGACGAAGGGCTCACCGTCGGGCCCCTCGGTCTCGAAGCCGACCGTGCGTGAGACCGAGATGGTCCCCTCGAGGCTGCTGCTGGCCAGGCACTTCGCGTCCAGATCCCAGCGCAGCTCGCCCTCGCCCTCGAAGTGGAAGTGGTCCTTCACGAAGCGCTCGCCGTCGACTTCTTCCAAGTCCTCGCGCGCTTCGCCCATGCCCTCGAAGTCGGCCTCCAGCGTGAAGACCGCGACGTTGACCCCGTCGGACTCCTCGGCGCCGGTGTAGGTCACGGTGAAGCCGCCGTCCATGTCGGCCCACATCTCGTCGCCGGCCTCGTCGATCAGCTCGTCGATCTCGGACTTCTCACGCGTGGTCGACTCCCGGCCGAGCTCGCCGCCCGGGGACAGCAGCCAGCGCAGTCCCTCGCCCTCGAAGGTCCAAGAATCGTTCACGTCGACCTCGCCGTCCGGCAGCAGCTCGGTCATGTCCATGTCGAAGACCAGTCCGTCGAGCAGGTCCTCGTCGGCCTCGGAGTCCTCGGCATAGCTGCGCTGCCACTCTCCATCCTCCTCGTCCCACTCGAACAGCACCGCCTCGCCCTCGAGCTCGGACTCTTCGGTGTCCTCCATCTCGACGTCGTCGGCGGTGTTGACCAGCTCGCGGGGCAGCTCGATGAAGTGCCGCCGCAAGGCCAGGACGCGGCCGCCGTCGACGGAGACGAACTCGTCCTCGACCACGATCTTCTCGTCCATGGTCTGGACCAGGGAGCCCTCCATCTCGCGCGTCTCGTCGTTCTGGAACAGCTCGATCGTGGTCGCCTCGAGCTCCACCGATTGCTCGAAGCTGCGCCGCACGCGATGACCCTCGACGGGCGCCAGGACCGGCGCATCGTCGACCAGCCCGGTGGGCCCCGCCGGTACGCCCGAGGGCAGGCTCAACCCCGAGGGCAGGCCCAACAGAGCCAGGGCCGGAATGAGCAGGGGAAGGCGGGCGATCGAGGACACGAGGAGGGTCTGGTTCATCATGGTCGGCTCCGGAACGGGCGCGAATGGTAGCTGGCGCCGGTCGTCACTACACTCGCTCCCCGGCTCGGGTGACAGCCATGCGGCTCCTGATTTACTTCTACATCGGCATCTACGCCGCCGCGGCGCTGCAGAGCATCCGCGAGGACGTGCGCTTCGAGGCGCCGCGTTGGAAGGCCGGTCTCTCTACGGTCGCCAACGCCCTGGGGGTGGCCGGAATGCTGTTTTACGTGCAAGGGGTGCGCAGCCCCGAGCTGGCCCTGGGTTGGCGCTGGGTGGTCGCTCTGATCGCGGTCGCCACCGCCGTCCAACTGCGGTACACGTTCCACCTGCGCTTCCGGCGCGTACTGCCCGAGGGCGATCCGGCGGACGGTCAGTTGCGATCGTTGGTCTGGACTTCGATCGGACTGGGCCTCTTGGCCTCGGCGCCGTTCTTCTGGATGAACCTGAGCCTGGCGTTCGGTCCAACGCACTGAGCGGGCGGCCGGAGGCGGCGGTCTTGTGCCTGGCACCGTACGAACGCCGACCGCGCGACCCCATGTCCGACCACGAGCGCGTACACGCAGCCTTCAGCCGACCTGCGCCCGACCTGGCGCGGCGCTTGATCGGTGCGCTCCTGGTGCACCAGGTCCCCGGCGAGGCCGAGCCCCGCGCGGGGCGCATCGTCGAGACCGAGGCCTACCTCGCGAGCGGTGACCCCGGCAGCCACTCCTGGCGCGGACAGACCCCGCGCAACGCCTCGATGTTCGCGCGCGGTGGCGTCGCCTACGTCTACCGCATCTACGGCTTGCACCACTGCTTCAACGTGGTCAGCGGGCCCGGCGGCAGCGGCCAGGCGGTGCTGGTGCGCGCCCTCGAGCCGCTCACTGGCCTGGAGGCCATGGCGCGCGACCGCGGCGGCCACGTCGAGCGGCTGCTGTGCTCAGGCCCCGGGCGGATCGTCCAGGCACTGGGCCTCGGTCCGGAGCACGATGGTGCGCCCCTGACCGGCGGGCCCCTGCGGGTCCAACTCGGCGAGCCGCTGCCGCTCCAGCGTCTGACGGTCGGGCGCCGGATCGGCCTGGGACGCGGGGAGGACATGGCCCTGCGCTTCTGCCTGCGAGGCTCGCCGTGGCTCTCGCGGCCGGGATAGCTCGGCCGCAGGTTCGATCCTGTTTCGGCGAGTCGGGCGTCTCGACCGCCGCGCTCGCGCCTCTAGGATGTCGCGCCGTCAAAGGCGGCCCCGTCGCACGCGCACGACGCCAGCCGGCCCGACTCGGGCTGCTCCGGCCCGCGAACCCAGCGGCCCGGCGGACGACTCAACTCCCTCCCCCCTCGACGGGGCGCGCACGCCCGTCGAAACCCACGACACCGCAATCCCATGTCCTTGATCCTCTCGGTCGCCAGCGCGGCGGCCCTGCTCGGCTCCGCCCAACCCCAGCCGACCGAGTACCTGCCGGCCTACGGCGCGCCGCTGCCCGCTCCGATCCTGACCAACACGGTCCAGGACGAGGTGCCCCACAACGTCTGGACCGGCGCGGTGACCATCGGCGCCACGATCACCTCGGGCAACACCGACCTGCGCCAGGCCAACGCCGACGCCAACGCCGAGTACCGGCGCGAGGACGACCGCACCTCGCTCGAGGCCTACTGGACCTACGCCGACGAGAAGGACTCGACGACCAACGTGCGCTCGCTGACCCAGCGCCAGGTCTACGCCAAGGCCCAGTACGACTACTTCTTCAGCGAAGAGACCTACGCCTACGGCAACGTGTCCGGCCTCTCCGACGCGAAGAAGGCCCTCGACCTGCGCCTGACCGTCGGCGCCGGTATCGGTCAGCAGTGGTTCGAGGACGAAGACAAGGCCTTCTCGACGGAGATCGGTGTGTCCTACGTGGACGAGAACTACAAGGTCGACTCCCAGGACGTCGACTACGCCGCCGGTCGCTTCGCGTTCAACTACCGCAACCAACTGAACGAAGAGACCACCTTCGAGCAGAACGGTGAGCTGCTGGTCAGCCTCGACAACGCCAACGACACGATCGGCATGCTCGACACGCGGGTGCGCACGAAC
The DNA here is from genome assembly GCF_007748095.1 of Engelhardtia mirabilis. Classification (NCBI taxonomy): domain Bacteria; kingdom Pseudomonadati; phylum Planctomycetota; class Planctomycetia; genus Engelhardtia; species Engelhardtia mirabilis. The sequence continues at coordinate 5,726,567 of NZ_CP036287.1, read as the reverse complement.
CTGAGCGAGACCATGTTCGGTCAGATCCAGTGGGTCATGGATTACGACAACACCCCGGTGCCCGGCAACGACCGCCTGGACCACCGCGTCGTGCTCTCGATCGGCTGGACCTTCTAGGCCCCAGCGGGCCGGCTGAGGCCAGCCCGAGCCCCTCGACGCGTTCGAGAGGTTGAGATACCAGGGGCGGATCCCGCGCGGATCCGCCCCTGGTGGCGTTCGGAGCCCAGCTTGGATCGCGGCCCTCGAGCGGTGAAAGGTCCGCGGGTCCGGGCTACAACTACGGCCCCCCATGGACCGCTCGACCGTCATCGCCGCCCTGGCCATCTTCGTCGCCGGGCTGCTGGGCGGAGGCCTGCCGCTGGTGCGGTCCTGGTCTCCGCGCGCGCTGCACTCCCTGGTCGCGGTCAGCGCCGGGGCCTTCCTCGGCAGCGTGCTGCACGTGCTGGCCGACCTGGTGATGGCCGGGGGCGAGGGGTTGGACCACGCGGGGCACGGCCACGCTGGCCACGCCCACGCCAGCCACGGCCATGCCCACGGGGCGGGCAGCTTCGACGACGTGGGCCTGTGGATCGGCTTCGTGGCCGGGTTCCTACTGCCGCTCCTGCTGCGCTACACGGCGCCCGGGCGGCGCCTGGCCGCGGCCCACCGCGGCGATCCCCACGCCCTCGCCTGGCGTGTGGCCTTCGTCGGCCTCGCGGCCCACGCGACCCTGGCCGGGGTCGGCCTGGCGCCTCTGATGGGGGAGGCCGGCAGCGACCTGCCCTGGGGTCTGTTGGGAGCGCTGCTCGGACACAAGGCCGTCGAGGTCTTCTCCCTGGCGACGCTGATGCGCCTGGCGAAGGTGCCGACCGCCCGCGCGATCGCCCTGGTGGCGCTCTTCAGTCTGTTCACCCCGGGCGCCTTCCTCCTGGCCCGCGAGGCCTGGCTGACGTCCCTGGGCTCGGCCTCCTGGGCGGCGGGCATCGCCGGGGGCACGTTCCTCTACGTGGGCCTGATCGACCTGCTGCCGGAAGCCTTCCACGAGGCGGACAACCGGCTGCGAGCGGCGGCGCTGTTGCTGTTCGGCGCGGTGCTCGGAGTGCTACTTCCGGGCGGCGACCTGAGCGGCCTGGCCCAGGTGCCGGGTCTGGCCTGGGGCGTTTTCGTGGAGATGGCGCCCTACCTGCTGTTCGGTTTCCTGGTCGCCGGCGTGATCTCGGAGTTCCTGGACCCCAAGCGTCTGGAGCGCTGGCTCGCCGGTGAGGGCACGGGTTCGGTGGCCTGGGCTTCGGTGCTGGGCGCGCCCCTGCCCCTGTGCTCCTGCTCGGTGGTGCCGGTCGCGGCCACACTCCGCAAGGCCGGAGCAGGCCGCGGCGCGACCTCGGCCTTCCTGATCGCGACCCCGGAGACCGGGGTCGATTCGATCGCTGCGACCTACGGTCTGCTCGGCGGCCCGATGGCCCTCGTGCGTCCGGTTGCAGCCGTGGGTTCGGCCCTCGTCACCGGTCAGATCGTGGCCCTGTTCGCGCGCCGTGAGGATCGGGCCGGTCTCGCCCAGGCGGCGCCTGGTTCCGGGCCGGCGACGCCTGTCACGCAGGTCGAAGTCGGCGGCTGCTGCCACCCCGAACCGGAACCCGAACCGGAACCGCCGGCCGCATCCTGCTGCCACGCCGAGCCCGCAGAATCTGCGCCGTCGGACGGCCACGACCACGGCTCGCACTCCGAGCCTCGCTCGCGCCTGGGCCGCATCCTGCGTCACGGCTACGTCGACATGGTCGACGACCTGGCCTGGTCCCTGGTCCTCGGGGTGGTCGCATCCGGTGTGCTCGGCGCGCTGATCCCGGCCGAGTTCTTCGCCGATCCGCTGCTGCGTGGACCCCTGGGCTACCTGGTGATGCTCGCCATCGGCCTGCCGATCTACGTCTGCGCCTCGGCCTCGACGCCCGTGGCCGCGATGATGATCGCCAAGGGCCTCTCGCCGGGCGCAGCGCTGGTCTTCCTCCTGGCCTCACCCGCGACCAACCTCGGGTCCCTGCTGGTCGTCCGCCAATTGCTGGGCTCGCGGCCGCTCCTGGTGCACCTCGCGGTGCTCTCGATCGTCACCCTGCTGTTCGGCGCGGGCCTCGACCTCTTGTTCGGGCAACTGGGGATCTCGATCGTGCCGCAGATCGCGACCGCCGAGCACCTCTTGCCGCACAGCGTCCACATGGTCGCGGCGCCGATTCTCGCCCTGCTGCTCGTGGCCGCCGCCTGGCGCGCCCTCGTGCCGCGCCGCTCGGCGAGCGCTGTCGTCGTCGGATCCTGACGGGACGCCGCAGACTTCGAGCGCGAGCGGCCGCGCGCCGGCTCGTGCCGAAGCGCCGCCGCCGGACGCTCAGACGCCCATGATGTTGTAGCCGGCGTCGACGTAGATCGTCGAGCCGGTGATACCGCGGCTCATGTCGCTGGCCAGGAAGGCGCACACGTCGCCGACCTCGTCGGCGGTGATGTTGCGGCGCAGGGGCGCGCGGCTGGCGATGTGGTCGAGGATCTCGTTGAAGCCGGTGATGCCCGAGGCCGACAGGGTGCGGATCGGGCCGGCGGAGATGGCGTTGACGCGGATGCCGCGCGGACCGACGTCGTGGGCCAGGTAGCGCACGCTGGCTTCGAGCGCGGCCTTGGCGATACCCATCACGTTGTAGTTCTCGATCACGCGTTCGGACCCGATGTAGGTCAGGGTCACGATCGATCCGTTGCGGCCCTCCATCAGGGGCAGGGCGCGCTTGGCCACGGCAGTCAGCGAGTAGGCCGAGACCTCGTGGGCGACCTGGTAGCCCTCGCGCGAGGTGTCGAAGAAGTTGCCGCCGAGCTCCTCGCGCTTGGCGAAGGCCACCGCGTGCACCACCGTGTCGAGGTGGCCGAACTCGTCCTTGATGGCCTTCATGGCAGCGTCGATGTCGGCGTCGACGGTCACGTCGCAGGGCACGACGATCGAGCCGGGGAGCTCGCTCGCCAGGGCGCGCACGCCCTTCTCGAGCCGTTCGCCGACGTAGGTGAATGCCAGGCGCATGCCCTGGGCGGAGAGGGCCTTGGCGCAGCCCCAGGCCAGGGAACGCTTGTTGGCGACGCCGAGGACGACGCCGGTCTTGCCTTCGAGGAATCCGGTCACGCTGCTCTGGGCTGACGGTGGAGGGCGGAGGGGTGACGACCCGACGGGTCGGCGCGGGGATGTTAGCGCCTGGAACCCCTGGGCCCAGCGACCGGCCCGTCCGCTGGCGGATTCGCTCGGATGCAACGTCGGTGGAGCGGCGGGCCTCGACTCGATTCTGTACGAAGTCCCATTGCGAGAGCGGCTCGCCCGATCGCCAGGCTGGGCCCATGTTCGCGGAGACTTTCGGCGACCTGGACCCCCGCCGACTCGCGGAGCACCTGGCCTGGGCCGAGCCCCAGGTGGCGCTCGGGCGCCTGGTCGTGGGGGATCCCCTGAAACTGGCACCGCGGGCGTGGACCCTGTGTCGGCGCGCGGCCCTGGCCGCCTGTTCCGCCCGGCTGGCCGAGGCTACCGCCGTCGAGTTGGTCCTGGGCTGGCGCCTCGAGCAGGGCCAGGGCGATCCGGCGCGGTTCGCGGCGGCCGCCGCCCGCCGGGCCCTGCGGTGCCTGCTGCCCGAGCTGCGCGCGACCCTCGGCCCCCTCGCGAGTGGACCTCGCAGCGTTCGGGCCCTGCGATTGGCGGCGCTGGTGCAGGGCGTGCCATTGGACCCACTGTCGCGCCGGGCTCGCCAGCCCCTGGTGCGCCTGGTGGCGGACCTGCGGTCAGCCCTGTCGAGCTGGGACCCGCCGGCGGGCTTCGAGCGCGCGACCGACCGGCCAACCCTGTCGCGGGTCGCTGGCCTGATGCCCGAGGCGCGCTGGAGCGCGCGCCGCGAGCGCGTCGCCGGTGCCCTGTGCGAGGCCCGCCGTCGCCTCGCGAAGCCCTCGCCCCTCGACGCTGGCGCAGCCCGGGCGCAGCTGATCGAGCGTCGCCGACAACTGGCCCTGGCGCAGATCGACGGGCTGCTGGCCGAGACCCTGGCCCGCGTCGGCGGGGAGGAGAGCTTCGCTTCTTGGCGCAGGCGCCGCTGCCGCGGGAGTTGGCGCAAGTTGGCCCTGGCGCTCGACGATGGTCCGAACCCGCCCGGAACTCGCGAGCCCGCGCTCGCGGTCGCGCAGCGGCTGATCGCGGCGCGGGCCGCCCTCGCACCGCGTAGCTTGGCCAACGACCTGTGGCGCAGCCGAGTCCTGGCCGCCCAGCACGGGCCGCGCCGAGCCCTCGAGGCGCTGGGGGCCCCGGCGCGGACGGCGACGGCGCTCGAGCGACGGTCGCTGCTCTGCGAGCGCGTCGAGCTGCTGCTCGAGGTCGGCGATGTACGCGGCGCCCTCGCGGCCCTCGGCGCCCAACCGGCCGCGGTCGCGGGCAGCCGGCGGTTGAGCCGGCTCGACGCTTGGGCGCGCTGGGCGCGGGGCGAACCGGGCGTCACGTTGATCGATGTCCCGTGCCTGCCGCCGCCCCTGCGTCGGGCTCTGGAACCAGTCGACAATGCCGCTGTCTCGCAGCGCGACAGCGCAGCGGTCCCGTCGCACGCGCCCGTCGACGCGGCCGGCCTGGGCGCGGCGCTCCTGGCCTGCGTGGGGACCGACGGCGCGCTGGTGGAACTCGACTGCCCCCGCGATCGACCCCGGCACCCACGCGGCGGCTGGTCGCCCCTACCGGCGGGCTCGCCGTGGCTCTCGCGCCGCGACGGGGTGGATGGCGGCGCGCCCCAAGGCGCCCTGTCCCCCGAGGCGCGAACCCTGTTGTTGCTGCCTCTTCACGGAATCCACGGTGCGGCACTCGGCCACCTGCACCTGGAGTTCGAGCACCGCGTGGTGCCCGAGCCCGCGGTCCTGCGCCAGGCGGCCGACGACTGGGCGGGAGTTCTCGCTCGGCGGACGGGGTTCTTCTCGACGACGGTCGGAGAAGCGCCGGAGCCCGTCGCCGGAGCCGGCTTCGACCCCCGCGGGATGCCCGAACGCGTGGCGGATCGGCTGATCCACTCACTCGCTGGCCCGGCGCGTCAGTGGATCCTCGTGCGCTCGGGACGCGGAACGATCGTCGTCGCGGCGGCGACCCATCGCGCCCCGCCGCTGCGGATCTCTGCAAGCCTGGACCGAGCACTCGAATCAGCCCTCGACGCGCGGGCGCCGGGAGTCACCCGCGTCGGCCCGGCCGCGGTGGCCAGCCTGGCGCGGGACGGGTGCAGTCGCGGCGCCTGGTTGGTCGAGGCCAGGTCGGTGGCCGCAGCGAAGCGTCTAGCGGGCGAGCTCTGCCAGCGCTTGGCTCGCGCCAGTGCGGCCCTGGCCGCCGCCGAGCTGGCCGAGTTGGGTCGCTGCGAGGCAGGCGCGACGCCGTTGATCGGAACGGCCATGGGGGGGGTGCCCCTGGCGGAGTTGGAGCGCGGCGCGGATGACCGCGCACCGGATCGATCGCCGCCACCCGCCAGCCTGCGTCCCGAGCGCTTCCAGCGTCGCCTCGCCGGCACCCTGCTCGCCGTTTGCCGCGACCGCGGTCGCAGCGAGCCGCGCATCGCTGCGCCGCTCCTCGCGGCACTCTGGCGAGTTGCCGCGAAGTCGCCACCGCCCGAGCTGCGGCGCTTGGTCGAAGCGCTGCTCGACGAGTGTGAGACGTCGGCGCCAGGGCGCGACGATGCGCGTCGGGCTGCGGAGCGCGTCGGCCTCGTCTGGTCCGACCGCGTGGCTTCCCTCGCGCCCGATCCGACCATGGTGCGCGCCGCGTTGTGCGCCACCCGCACCGCGGGGGGGCGAATCAACAAGCGCGCGGCCGCGCGGCTGCTGGGCTGGGACGTGGGCACCCTCGCCCGCCGTCTCGCGGAGTTCGCTGCCGGTAAGGACGACGACTCGCATGTCGTGCGCTCCTCCGTGCGACGCCGACCCTCGGAACGCACGCTGCGGTCGTGACCGGCTCGAGACGCTGCGTCGGATGCGGCGCCTCAGCGATGGCGGCTCGACGCAGGGCAAGGGCGAACGGTCCCCCCGGAGGCGGGCGCTCCTGACAATTAGGGCCGCGGACATGAAATAGGGCCGCGGACATGAAGGGAGCGCCAGCGGTGTCCCCAGCTGGCGCTCCAGAGTGTCCATCTCCCATCAAGGAGATCCGATCGTCCGGGGCCCCCCCGGGTCCGGTGCGATCGAGGGGCAGGTGCCCCGGGCTAATGAGGGCCAAGCAGGGGCGCATCTAAAGGTGCGATTTCGGATCATTCGCGCCATGGCCCAGCCGCCGCGATCAGAACGCCCGCAAGCGGGGGCCGGTGCCCGGAAGTCGGGCGCACTTTTGGCGTTGTTGGCCCTGGCGTCGATCCTTGCGGCCGTCGCCGCGGTCTCCTGGGCGGGACCGCTGCACCGGCACATGGCTGCGCTGCAGTCAGGGCTGATGGCGGCCGGCGCGGCTTGGATCGTGGCCTTGGCCCTGGCACTGCGCGGGCGGAGCCTGTCCCTGCCCCTGATCCTCTCGGGGGCCGTGGCCCTGCGACTGATCGCGCTCACCGGCGACGCCCAGCTCTCCGACGACCAGTACCGCTACGTCTTCGAAGGCGCCTTGGTAGCGCAGGGTGTGAGTCCCTATGCGGCCGCGCCGGCCGATCCCGCCTGCGCCCCGTATCGCGAGTCTTGGCCCGAGCTCGCGGCGGGGATCGGGCACCCGGAGGTGAGCGCGGCCTACCCGCCCCTGATGCAGCTCTCCGCCGCCGCCGTGGTCGTCGCGGCCGGCGGCCCCGAACCCCCGGAGCGGGCCCTCTGGGCTCTGCGACTGTTCTACGCGTGCGTGGACCTTGCGGCCCTGGCACCCCTCGCCGTTCTGGCGCGACGCCGGGGCCGGCCCGTGGCCGCGGCCTGGGTCGCCTGGGGCTGGTGTCCGCAGGTGGTCCTCGCCTTCGCGGGCACGGGCCATTTCGATGCCCTCGGCATCGTACTCCTGGTCGGCGCCCTGGCGTTGTTCGATCGCGAGCGGGTCAACGCGCGGCTCGAGGCTGCCGGTCGTCTGCTGCTCGCGGCCGCGGTGCTCGTGAAGTACTTGCCGATCGTGGCCCTGGTGTCGTGGACGAAGCGGCGCATCGCCGTGGGGCGCTGGACCGTGGTCGCGGGGCTCGTGGCCCTGGGCAGTGCGGCGCCCCTGTTGCTCGAGGGCGGATCACAGGGCCTGACCGCCGGACTGCGCGAGTACGGCCTGCGCTGGGAGTCGACCAACGTCGCCTACCGCCTGGTCGAGCCGCTGTTCGAACCCGAGGGCCCGCTCGGGCGTGGCGGCCTCCTGCCCTTGGGTGGCGACTACGACGGCGCGCCGCGCGATCCGCGCCGGCTGGGTCGCATGGCCGTGGGCCTGGCCTTCGCCGGCCTCGCCCTCGATGGTCTGCGCCGGCGCCTGGGGCCGACCGACGCGACGGCGCGGCTCCTGTTCGCCTTCGCCCTGCTCACACCGACCCTGCATCCCTGGTACCTGACCTGGATCGCCGTGACCCTCGGGCTCGCGCCGCGCACGGCGGCGGCGTTGTTGGTCGCCGTGGCGCCGCTCTTGTACTGGCCCCTCGAGGGCTGGCATCGGGCGGGGGAGTGGAGCGAACCCGGCTGGCTGTGGCCCGCGGTGCTCCTGCCGTGCATGCTCTTCGCCCTCGTCGAGCCCAGGCTCCCATCCTGGCTGCGACCGATCCGGTGAAGGCCTCCGACTTCGACTACGACCTGCCCGCCGAGCTGATCGCCCAGCGGCCGACGGCCGAGCGGGAGGCTGCGCGCCTCTTGGTGCACGACGTCGGGCGCGACGCGACCTCGCACCGCACCGTGGCGGACCTGCCGCAGTTGCTCGAGTCCGGCGATCTGCTGGTGGTCAACGACACCCGCGTGCGGCGAGCGCGCCTGGCCGCGCGGCGGCCGGGGGGCGGGCGGGCCGAGGTGCTGCTGATCGAGCGCGAGGCGGGCGCGCGAGCGATCTGGCGCGCGCTTGTACGACCGGCGGCGCGGCTGCGACCGGGGATGGAGCTGACCGTCGAGGGCCACGGCCTGCGTTTGGTCGCGGTGGAGCGCGCCCGCGACCACGGGGGTGAGTTGGCCCCCGAGTGGCTCCTGGAGCTCGTGGCCGACGGCGAGGACGAGGAGGCGGCCATCGAACGCGCCGGATCCATGCCCCTGCCGCCCTACGTCGAGCGCGCGGCCGACGAGCAGGACGAGCGGCGCTACCAGACCGTCTACGCGCGCAGCCTGGGTGCGGTGGCCGCGCCGACGGCGGGCCTGCACCTGACCGAGGCGCTGCTCGCGAGCATGGAAGCGTCCGGCGTGCGGCGAGCGACGGTGACCCTGCACGTGGGCCCGGGGACCTTCCGCCCGGTCGAGGTGGAGGACGTCGAGCGCCATCCGATGCACGCGGAGCGCTTCGAGCTGCCAGTCGCCACCGCCCGCGCGATCGACGAGGCCCGCGCGCGCGGCGGGCGCGTGGTCGCGGTCGGCACGACGACGGTACGCGTGCTCGAGTCGCGTGCCACGTCCGCCGGCGGCGTGGAGCCCGGCTCGGGCTCCACCGACCTGTTCCTGCGGCCCGGGCGCGAGCTGCGCGCGGTGGACGCGATCCTGACCAACTTCCACCTACCGCGCAGCACGCTCTTGATGCTGGTCGCGGCCTTCGCCGGTACCGAGCGGGTGCTGCGCCTGTACCGCGAGGCCGTGGACGAGCGCTATCGCTTCTACAGCTACGGCGACGCGATGTTCCTGACGCGCTGACGGACGCGAGCCGTCAACCCAGGGCCGCGCGCAGCTCGCGGGCCGCGGCGGCCGGGTCGGGGGCGTCGAGGATCGCGGCGCCCACCGCGACCCGCGCGCCCGGGGCCAGTGCGCGCGCGAGCTCCGCGTCGATGCCGCCGATGGCGAACAGCGGCCAGCGGCTGCGAGCGGCCGCTTCGCGCGCGAGCTGCGGCCCCAAGCCCCGATCGAGTCCCTTCGTGACCGTGGGAGCCACCGGGCCGAATCCCAGGTAGTCGACGGTCATCGAAGCGGCGCTGTCGACCTCGGCCAGGGAACCGGTGGACCAGCCGATCAGTGCCGTCGGGCCGAGCAACCCGCGGGCCACATCGGGCGGACAGTCCGCCTGGCCCAGGTGCACCCCGGCCACGCCCTCGGCGGCCAAGGCGGCCGCCACGTCGACCCGGTCGTCCACGGTGACCAGGGGGCGCGACCCCTCGGGCAACTCGGCCGCCAGGGCCAGGACCCGCCGGGTCCAATCCACCAGGGGCCGGGCGGGCGAGGGACCGATGCGATTTCCTGGGAGTTTGACCCGCACCTGGACCAGGTCCACCCAGGGCAGGGCCCGGGCCAGGGCGGCCTCCGGATCGGGTGCCGCCAGGGCCTCCGGGGTGAAGATCAACAGCGTGCGCGACCCCAGGAGGGCCGTTCGGGGCCCCTCGGGTGCCCCCGGGCATGGCTGGCCGCCGGGGTCGGGTCGGGGTCGCGATCGCATCGGCGGATTGGATGGAACCGGCGCACCTCGGGCCAGGTCGAATTGCCGGTTCGCCCAGCCCGGACTACGCTTGGGGGTCGCTCTCAGGCCCGGGTCTGGGAATCCGACCCCACCGGACGCGCATGGGCCGGGGTGGCCGTGTCAGGCCGAGACACGACCCCCCGAGGCTCGCAGCGGTCCGGGCCCTGCCCGCCGTCGACGTCCCCAGGGCCGTCCGGCCACCGCGCCCCCCCGTCCGCGTCCATTCACGTCCCGTCCACTCCCACAGAACGCCCCGACCCATGCGTCGATCGAACTACAGCGCCCTGCGCGCTCTCACCACCGTTTCGGCCCTCGCGGCCTTCGCCTCGCCGGGCCTGGCCCAGCAGTTCCAGTGGACCGCGGGGACGATCCCCGGCACCCCCCGCTGGACGGAGGGCGTCGAGGCGGCCGACGTCGACAACGACGGCGACCTCGACCTCTTCTTCGCCGACGGCGACGGCTTCTCCAGCGCCAGCACCCAGCGCCTCAACCGCCTGGTGATCAACCAGCTCGAGATCGCCGCCGGCCAGTTCAACGACCAGTCGAACATGCGTCTGGGCGGGACCAGCAACGCCAAGATGGCGGTCGCGGCCGACGTCGATGCGGACGGCTGGGTCGACTGCCTGTTCGCCAACGCGTTCAACACCGACCTGCCCTTCCTCTACATCAACCGCGGCGCGGCCCAGCCGGGCTTCTACGACGAGGAAGGCAGCACGCGCGGCCTGACCACCGCCTACTCGTCCGCCAGCGCCAACTTCGGTGACCTGGACAACGACGGCGACCTGGACCTGATCATCTGCGACTCGGGCAACAGCTTCCTGGGTGGCGCCGGCGACCGTCCGCACCTGTTCTTCAACGACGGCGCGGGCAACTTCACCGAGAACGCCGCCGCGCTGAACGCGCCGATCAAGGCCGCGCACATGGACGTCCAGTTCGTCGACATCGACAACGACTGGGACCTGGACTTCTTCGGTCCGAACCGCGCGAGCAACTCGGGTGGCAACCACTACCTGATGCTGAACGACGGGGCGGGCAACTTCACCAACGCCTCGAGCCTGCTGCCGAACACCTCCAGCAACGTGTACGAGGCCGAGGTCGGTGATCTCGACGGCGACACGGACATGGACATGTTCTTCGTCAGCCTCGGTAGCTTTTCCGAGGGCGCGGTCCGCAACAACTTCGTCGAGAACGGCGGCACGCTGAGCTTCACCGCCGGCGGCACCCTCGGCACCGGCGACGACAACGAGATCTCGCTGCTCGACTACGACATGGACGGCGACCTCGACGCGATCGTCGCGGCCCTGGGTCAGTCGAGCGAGAAGATGGTCCGCAACAACAGCGGCAACTTCGCGCTGGTCAACGGCGTGTTCGAGAACATCAGCGACTCGACCCTCGACGCCGAAGTGGCGGACCTCGACAACGACGGCGCCTACGACGTGATCACCGGCCAGGGCGAATCGAGCTCGGGCACCTGGGAGAACAAGGTCTACTACAACGGCGGTCCGGTCGACTCGCTCGCGCCGATCGTCGCCCGCGAGGAGGCCCTGGTGGCCCCCACGCAGAGCGGCCCCTGGGTCGTGCGCGCGCAGATCCGTGACCAGGTCATGGAAGACGGCGAGACTTACGTCTCGGCCGTGGCCAACTACTCGGTCGACACCGCCTCGGGTTCGATCGGCGGCTCGGTCGCAGCTCTCGACATGAGCGGTGGCATGTTCCGCTTCGCCATGAGCGACACCTCGGGCGGAGCGGGCACGCAACTGTGCTACTCGCTGACCTTCACCGACTACGCGGGCAACCAGACCACCACCAGCCAGGTCTGCGTGGCCCTGCCCGGTCCGGTCTGTGGTTACACGAACTACGGCGTCGGCGCCGGCGGCGCCAACGTCCTCGGCCTGGCCGGCGTCGGCACCCCCGCAGTGGGTGGTTCCGCCAGCCTGGACACCACCGGCATGGTCAGCGGCACGGCCTTCCTGAGCCTGGCGATCTTCGACGCCTCGCTGCCGATCCTCGGCGGCACGGTGCTGGTCGACCCGGGTACGCAGGTCACCACCTTCTTCGTCGGCGCCGTCGGCAGCACGGCGAGCTTCTCGACGCCCCTGCCGAACGACCCGGTCCTGGGCGGCGTCGCGCTGCACTTCCAGTCCTTCGAAGTGGACGCAGCTCAGTCGGCGGGTATCGCCATGAGCAACGGCGTGAAGATGACGATCTGCCCGTGATCCGAGCCGCGCGGGGCGCGCTGGCCGCTCGCGGTCGCGCCTCTCGCTGACTCCATGGACGGCCGGCCCGGATCCTCCAGGCCGGCCGTTCTCGTTCGGGACGCCTGCGCCGACCGCCGCAACTCGTTCACTGCCCGGACACGCCTCGACTCTCCGCCATCGGTACAGTTCCTGGCCCGTACGAGACCCACCGATGCACTCCATCCTTCTGATCGCTCTCCTCGCCGCCTGTCCCCAGGACGGCGAATCCGAAGCCGCGCCCGCGCCGCGCTTCGTCTCCAAGCCACTCACGATCGCCTCCGCCGAGGGCGCGCGGACGATCGGGACGACCAGCGGCGCCGTGGAGAAGAACTACATCCTCGAGGTCAACGGCGGAGGCCTCGTGCTCGGCGACTTCGACGCGGACGGGCGGCACGACCTGGTGGTGGTGGACGGCTCGACCATCGAGCGGGCGAAGAAGGGCGAGCCGGGGCTGCCCCCGCGGCTGTTCCTCGGCGACGGCGCCGGTGGCTTCAGCGAGCCCGGCGGCGACTGGGCCATGGCTGGCGCGATCTGGGGCATGGGCGGCGCCGCCGGCGACGTGGACGGCGATGGGGACCTGGACCTGATGATCACGGAGTGGGGGCCCGACCGCCTGTTCCTGAACGACGGCGGGGCCGGGTTTACGGAGACGACGGAGAAGTCCGGTCTGCGCGGGCGTGCCTGGGGCACCAGCGCGGCCTTCACCGACGTCGATCGCGACGGCGCCCTGGACCTGGTGGTGATCAACTACCTGCGCTCGACCCTCGATGACATCACCTCGGGCGAGATTGCGAGCCGCGAGAGCGGCGCCTGTCGCTGGAAGGGCTATCCGGTCATGTGCGGGCCCGAGGGGCTGAATCCGATGCACGACAAGCTCTACCGCGGAGCCGGCGACGGGACCTTCGCCGACGTGTCCGTGGCCTCCGGCTTCCGGCCCCTGAACGCGGGCTTCGGCTTGGGCGTGACGACCCTCGACTACGACGCCGACGGGGACACGGACCTCTACGTGACCAACGACTCCACGCCCAACCACCTGTGGGAGAACGCCGGTGACGGGACCTTCTCCGAGGTCGGCGCCCGGCGCCAGGTGGCCTTCGACAGCGGCGGCAAGGAGCAGGCGGGCATGGGCATCGCCGTGGGCGACGTCAACGCCGACGGCTTCGCGGACCTGTTCGTGACCAACTTCTCGGGCGAGAGCAACTCCCTGTATCTGTCGAGCCCGTCCAAGCGGGCGGGGGGGCAGCTGCGCTACGTGGAGCGTTCGGCGCCGATGAAGCTCGGTGGGCCGAGCCGCCGTTGGCTGGGTTGGGGCACGGCCTTCTTCGACGCCGACAACGACGCGGATCTGGACCTGTTCGTGCTCAACGGCCACGTCTACCCCCAGGCGGACCAAGCCGGCACCGACAGCGCCTACGCCCAGGAGGACCACCTCTACGTCAACGAGGGTGGCGATTCGTTCAGTCTGGAGGTCCTCCACGACGGCGGTCCGACGGTGATGCGCTCGGGCGCGGCGGCGGACTTCGACGGCGACGGCGATCTGGATATCGTCGGGATCGAGATGGACGGGCCGGTGCGCCTGTTCGAGAACCGCGGCGCGGCCGGGCACTGGCTGCGCGTTCAGCTCCGCGGGCAGGGCGGTAACACCCAGGCCCTGGGCGCGACGGTCGAGGCGACCGCGGGCGAGACGAAGCAACGGGCCGAGATCCGCACCGCCGGGGGCTTTCAGGCCGCGGTGCCGGCCGAGGCGCACTTCGGCTTCGGCGCAACGGAGGTTTGCGGCGAGCTGCGCGTGACCTGGCCGTCGGGCGAAGTCACCGTGCTCGAGGACGTGGCCCTCGATCGCGTGTTGGTGATCGAGGAGCCGGCCGAGGAAGCCGAGGCGGAGGGCTCCCGATGAGTGTCGCGTGGATCAGGAGTCTGGCCGTGGCCGCGGTGGTCGCGGCCGCCGCGCCGAGCGGCGAGGCCCAGGAGGACAGTGACGACGGCGTCGGGATCGGCTTCGAGCAGCACCCCGAGATCCTCAAGCGCACGCCCGACGAGTTGCCGCGCGCGAGCGGCGAGCCCTGGGCCGGTCTGTTCGAGCTGGGTTCGGACCAGGCCATCGCCGAGCACCTGGGAGAGGAGACGGTGCGCGCCCTGGGCGAGATCGAGCTGGCCTACCGCGCCTCCGACTTTCCGGCGACCCTCGAGGGCCTCTACGTGCTGCTCGAAGCCCAGCCGGACCTGCCGCCGGCACTGGTGATCCTGGGCACGACCTACTTCCGCCTGCGGCGCTACGGCGACGCGGTCGTGGCCTACGAGCGCCTGCTCGAGGTCTCACCGAGCCAAGTCTGGCGCACCCAGGCCCTGGGCCACGCCTACTACAGCTTGGGCGAGTACGAGCGCGCTCGGGACCACTACGACGCGGTGCTCGCCGCCCAGCCCGAGCCCAGCTCCGAAGCGGTGCGCGGCCTGGCCCTGGCAAACCTGCGTCTGGGCGAGGAGGACCGCGCCCTCGAGCTGTTCGATCGGGTCCTGGAGCTGGATCCGAGCAACTGGGAGGCCCAGGCTTGGATCGCCCAGGTGCGCTTCGACCGCGGTGAGGTGGATCTGGCGCGCACCGCCGCCGAGGCCGCCCGCGCCCTCGCGCCCCACGAGCCGCGGCCCTGGTACATCCTGACCAACGTGCTCTACGACCTGGGGCTCGACGAGCAGGCCGAGGCCACGGAAGAACGCTGGCGCGAGCTCGACTCCCTGGCCCAGGGCACTCGCCGCGTGCGATCGATGTTGATGTTCCAGCCGGACAGCTACGCCTTGGCGGTGGAGCTGGTGGAGCTGTGCCGCCAGTCCGGCGACCGCGCCGGCGTACGCGAGGGCTTGGACCGCATGGTCCACAACCGACCGAACGACATCCGGCAGGTGGACGTCTACATCTTCGCCCTGGACTGCCTGCAGGAGATCGGCGACCACGCGGCCGCGGACGTGGCCGCCGAGGCCCTGGCCACCGACTGCGCCGACGAGGTCGACACCTGGCGCCGCCTCGAGACCTACTACGCCATGCGGCGCGATCGCAAGCGCCAGATCGAGGCGGGCGAGCTGTACCGCCGCATGGGCGGCGCCGACCGCTGAAGGCTCTGACTGCTGAAGGCTCTGACTGCTGAAGGCTCTGACTGCTGAAGGCTCTGACTGCTGAAGGCTCTGACCGCTGAATGCTCTGACCGCTGAAGGCTCTGACTGCTGAAGGCTCTGACCGCTGAAGGCTCTGACGCCAGTTCAGCGGCGAGGTCGGCGCAACACGACGACGTCCTGGTAGTCGGCACCCTCCTCGACGATCTCCAACACGTCGAAGAAGCGGCCCCAGGTGCCCTGGATGTAGTCGGAGCGGTGGAAGACGTTGCAGATGTAGTTGCCCGAACGCTTCCAGCGGAACACCGCACGCTCGCGGCCCATCGGCTCCTCGAACGTCCGGGCGGTCACCGGCCGATCGTCTTCGTCGCGGCAGTGGCCGATCAGCCCGTGCCACAGGGCCCAATCGGGGTTCAGGGCCGACCAGGTGTGCTCGCTGTGAATCGTGAGGTAGGCAATGCCACCGGGCGCGAGCACGCGGCGCAGCTCCGCCAGCCAGCCCAACTCGAACTCGTCGATGTGGGTCAGCACCGAGAAGGCGTAGACCAGGTCGAGGGCGTGGTCGGGCAGCGGCAGGGTCGGCAGGATCGTCGTCGGAAGGGGCTTGCAGGAAGCCGAGGCGAGGTGCCGGCGGACCCACTCCACGTGGCGATGGTTGATGTCGGCGCCGAAGAGGTCGAGTCGGTCGCCCTGGGCCAGGAAGTGGCGCAGCACGCGCCCCGACGCGCAGCCCAGGTCGAGCACCGCGGCCCCCGGTGCGAGGTCCGCGCCGTGGCGGGCGAGGGTCCGACCGATCGACCACCAGTCGGTCAGGCCGCTCAGCCAGTAGTCGAAGTGCCGTTCGCCGTGGTAGCCCTCGCGGTCGTCGGGGTGCGGGAGCGGCCACGGGTCGCGGTCGACGAACTCGTCCAGGCGCTCGAGGGGCAAGCCCTCGGGTAGCTGCAGCCAGCTCTCGCCGTCGCGTTGGTCGGCGGCGCGGGCCAGGGGCGCCCGGGGCGCGCGCCCGTCGCGGATCGCCAGCAGCTGCGCCGCTTGCGGCGAAACGAACCGGCGCAGCTTCCCGAGCGCAGACTCCCACAGTTCCGCGGGACTGGAGTGTCGGGGGGGGGGCATCGTCGAGCGCGCGGGGCGGACCGGCGGGGCAGATCCTAGCCCGGTTCGGTCGCGAGGATTCGTGGCCAGTGCGCCCAACTCGTCGGCGCGCGAACGCGGCTCGGGCGTGCCGCCCGCGGACTGCGGTAGCCGACAGGGGCTCGCGCCCGACCTGCCTCGGGCGGCGCGACCACTCCCCGCGGCCGACCGGTGCCCCCGAATGCGACTCGGGGTCGCCGCTCGCGCGACGACCCCGAGGTCGCCCGGGCTGCCGGCGGCTGCGACCGATGTGCCGGTCGGTCGCAGGGGCAGGTCCGGGTTGGCCCCGAAGGGCCTCCAATCCAGAGGGACTTTCGCGGGCCAGAGGTGCCGCGGAAGCTGTGCTCAGAAGGCTAGCGGGTAGCCGTGGCGTCGATCAAGCGGACTCGGCCGAGCGGTCCTTGCGGGGGCGGCCACCCTTGGGGCGTCCGGCCTTGATGGTCTCGTTGAAGACCTCCCAGTCCTGCTCGTTGAAGAGGCGCACCTTGCTGCCGCAGGTGACGCAGTAGCTGTGTTCCATGCTCATCAGGTAGCGCATGTACTGGCCGCAGTCGTCACACCACTTGAGGTCGTTGTAGAAGTCCGTTTGATCCATGGCGCTCATCTCCTCCGTTGCTTACCCGCGTTGACGGGAGACGGAGTTGCAAGGCCGTGGCCAAGCGCGCCCCCGGCTGCTTGGCTTGGCCCGAAGTCATTGACAGGAATGGACTTGTTGCACTCAGTAGGGGCAGGTTCGACCGTCGTTGGGCAGGGCGGCGATGTTCGGCGGATTGGACGTTGGGGGTGCGTTCCAAGGGGGGTGGAGCGGTCCGGGGCGCGTGGGAGCGACTCCCGCGCCTCGAGCGGTCCGGGCCCACAGGAACCCGAAGTGTCTGTCGCCGAAAGACTTGCATCGGTCGTTGTCCAAAGGATCGGACGAGCTGAGAGCGTTGTCGATTCAGATGGACAGCCGACAATCCCGTCCAAGGGAATGGACAATGGCCTGTGAAGCCCGGGCGCAGCTCGGCAACTTGTTCCTGGGAAGGAACTTAGCGCTCGTCGGGCCGGCCGGCCTCGCCCCCGGCCCAGCGCCCGAGGCCCCTGGCGGCGTCCGGATCGGTCTCTCGCCGCGCCGCAGCCTCCAGGCGGGCGGCCACCCCGGCCTCGTCGCCGTGGGCCCGGGCCAGGCTCCAGCCCGCTGCCTCACGCACTAGAGAAGAGTCGTGCTCCAGGGCCGCGGTGAGGGCCTCGCGCCCGGCGTCGCTCGGAGCATTGCCCAGGACGGTGGCGGCGTTGCGGGCCAGGCCCTCTCGCCCCGGTCGCCGCAGGGGCGAGCCCTCGAAGCGTTCGGCGAAAGCCCCCTCGGGGATCCGCAGCCACTCGATCACCGAGCCGCCCTCGACTTCCCGGTGGGTGCCGAACAGGGCCGAGCGGTCCGGCGCCCGGTGACCCCAGGGGCAGATCTCCGAGCACACGTCGCAGCCGAAGACCCACGACCCCATCTGCGGGCGCAGCTCGGCCGGCACCGCGCCGCGGTTCTCGATCGTCTGGTAGCTGATGCAGCGGCGGGCGTCGACCACCCCCGGCTCGAGGATCGCCGCGGTGGGGCAGGCATCGATGCAGGCAGTGCAGGTGCCGCAGGAGCCCAGGGCGGGCGCGGTCGTCGGCTCGAGCTCCTCTTCCAGGAGCAGCTCCCCCAGGAAGAACCAGGGCCCGAGGTCGCGGTGCAGGAGGTTGGCGGCCTTGGATTCGAAGCCCAGGCCGGCCTCGGCGGCGTGGGAGCGCTCCAAGAGCGGTCCGGCGTCGACGATCGAGCGGGCGTGGCCGACGAGGCCCCGCTCCTTCAGGGTCCGGGCCAGCTTGCGGAGGCGCTTGCCGACGAGGTTGTGGTAGTCGCGGCCAGCGGCGTAGCGCGCCACCCGGCCCCCACCTTCCAGGCCCACGGCGCCCCGCCCGTGACCCAAGCCGACGGCCAGGATGCTGCGCCCGGCGGGCAGGACCCGGCGCGGGTCCGCGATGCGCTCGGCGTTGCGCTCGAGCCAGTCCATGTCCGCGTTGTGGCCGGCCTCGAGCCAGGCGGCGAAGTGACCGGCTGCCCTGGGCGGGCGCAGGGGGGCCACGCCGGCCAGGTCGAAACCCAGCTCGAAGCACAGTTCGAGGGCCTCCGCGGCGCGATTCACCCGCGGATCATCCGTCTCGCGTGGGCTGCTGACAACACCGGGCGTCGGCGGCCGTAGGGTCTACGCGGGCGTGGTCGCGCTAAGCTGCTCGCGCGATCCGCCCCCAGATCCCCCGAACCGCCCCGAGACATGCTGCTTCCCCTGCTCATCGCGTCCCTGCTCGCCGCCGACCCGGTCTCGCTCCAGGGGGAGACTCCGACGACGACGGCGCCGGCCGCGTCCGCGGCCCTCCAGCGCTCGCCCCTGGTGACCCTGCTCCTGCAGGCCCACGGAGGTCAGGAGCGGGTCGAGGCCCTGAAGGGCGTGCGCTTCGAGCTGACCCAGGTGACCATGCCCGCGCCGACCGAGGCCGATCCGGAGCCTGCTCCGGTGTCCGCCGAACCCGTGCGCTTCTCGATCCAGTACGCCGGCGACGGCGGTCGACTGGTGCGCCTCGAGCAACGGGCTGGCGAGTCGGACCTGGTGCGCTTGGCCAGCGGCGGTGGGGCCTCGGTCTGGATCGACGGCGAGGCCCGCTCCAGTGCCGAGCTCGGGCTCGAAGCCCAGGGCATGGCGGCCGAGATGTTCGTCGTGCTCGATCTGGTCTGGGGCATGGTCAACGGTCAAGTCGTCTCCGAGCCCAGTGGCCGCAAGCGTCGCGACGATGTCGACTACCTCACCGCGCGGGTGACTTTTCCCCCCAGCCGCAGCGTTCCGTCGATCTACCTGCTCTACGTGAATCCCAAGACGGGGCTGGTGGACCGCGCCGACGTGTTCGACGAGAAGTCCTTGCGGCGGATGGCCACGATCAGCTTCGGCGGGTACGTGGCCCTGGACGGCCCCCAAGTGCCGACCCAGATCACCTTCAGCGACCGCGACAAGCGACCCCTTGTGCGCTGGGAGCTGAGCGGGGCGGAAATCAATCCGACCTGGCCCGAGGGGCACTTCGAGCGGCCCTGATCCGCGAGTCCGAGCCGCAGGCCTGATCCGCAGGCCTGATCCGCAGGCCTGATCCGGCAACCGGGTCACCGAGCTCGGGCTGACGTCCCGGGGTGCGGCCCTCAGTCGCCGCAGACGAGCAATCTGGCTCGACGCCCGAGCCCCGCGGCGCGCACGGAATCGCCGCCCTCGGCGCGGCGGGGCGTGGGGGCTGAATTCGTCCCCGCCCGCCGATCCGTCGAGCCCGGAGAGCGCAGTGACAGCGCTCCGCCGTCACCGATGTCGCGGCCCTAGGCCGGGCCTCCGCGCGAGTTACCGGGCCATTCCGCCGATCCTTCCAGAGCGGACGCAAGTCCTTGCCTGATCGCAGGCGCCCTCGCGGCCTGTTCCCGCCGATGGCTCGTCCTTCGGTCCCTTGCAGGCCCGGCGTTCGGGTGCAGTGTGCGGGGCCGCTCATCTGTTCGTGCCCACCTGTGAGCGCGGTCGCACCCCGGCGATCCACGACTTTCAGGGAACCCCTTGCGGCGGTGGCCGTTGCGCCACGGCGCGATGAAGGGAATGTTGGGCTAGACTTCGACGAGGCCCCCGTGGGCCTGACTCCTTTGACTGTTCCCCAAGGGGATCACCCCGATCCCTAGTCGCCGCGCAAGACCGACCGTTCCGAGACGCCTCACTCAGAGGCGCATTCCCCCGGAAGATCGACCCCCGCGCGGGCTCCCCAGGAGACTCCGCTTGAGCCAGGGAATCCACCCCGAGCGACGCACCGCGCAGACGCCGGACGCCACCGAGCGTTCGACCCTGCGCGTCCGCGTCGAGGAACTCGTGGGGGAGATGGACGCGGAGAGCATTGGTCCGTTGCTCGTGATTGTCGACGACCACGCGCGCACACCGGAGAACGTGCGTGACGCGGTGTCGACCAGGTTGATGGAGCTGTTCCGCCTGACCCAGGGGCGCAGTTGTTTCGGCTTGCTTTACGAACTCAACCGGACCCACCTGCTCGGGCAGGTCGCCCAGCGGTTGCGGCGGTATCAGAGCCGCGCCGACCCCAACGACCTGTTGCAGGAAGTGTTCTTCAACATCTACCGCTACCCACGTCGATTCGACGCCACGCGCGAGGACGCATTCCGCGTCTGGACCGCGACTATCGTTCGCAACACGGTGCTCAAACACCTGCGATCGTTGGGCCGCAGCGGCCGCGCCGAGGTCCCTTTCGAGGACCTCTCCGAGCACCCCGAACAGGTTGGCCATGGGCCGCTCGTGGGTGCCATCGAACGGGAAGCCGAGGGGGAGTGCCAGAAGGTCTATCTGGTCTACCTGCACCTCTACCTCGAGTTCTACAAACAGCTCTCCGATCGCGAGCAGCGCGCGCTGCACATGGTCGAGGTCGAGGGGGCCAGTTACCGCGACGCCGCCGCGGAGCTCGAGATCAAGCTCGAGAACCTGAAGATGGTCATCTTCCGCGCGCGTCGAAAGATCTATCGCGCCATGCGACGCGTCTTCGACGGGCTCCCTCCCGACCTGCGCGCCGCCCGGCAGCCCCGCACCGAGGCCTCGACGTCCTCCGACAAGTCCACCAGTCCGCGCACGCCCACGCGCGCTACCTGATCGTTTTCGATGAAGCCCATCCGCAGTACCCCTGAATCCTGGGCCAGCGACGGCGAAGATCCCTGCGCCGACCTGCAGCTCCAGCTCTCGATGCTGGCCGACGGCGAGCTCGACGAGGTCGTCGCCGCCCGTGCGGTCGCGCAGCTCGAGACCTGCCCCGAGTGCCGCGAGTTCTTCGACGGCATCCGGGCCCAGGTCGAACTGAACCGTGCGCTGCACGATCCCGAACGACTGGCCCTCAACTACGCGGCGCTGGTCGGCGGTGAGCTGCCCCGGGACCTCGAGACCCGTCAGCTCGTGCACCGGCTCGTGTCGATCTTCTACCAGCTCGGCAAGGCCTACACCCTGGCCGCGATCGACCCCGGATATCGCACGCGCGTGTTCGAGCGCGCCGTCTCCGTCGAGCCCACGCGAGTCCACGGGCGTGGGTTCGTCGACGGCGTCGCCCACCGCTCCGGCGGTCCGCTGGGCGGCTTCGACTGGCGCGACAAGCGGCGTCTGCTCAACGGTGCCCTGGAGAGCATCGAGGAGCCCCTCGAGAAGGGCCGTCGCCTGCTCGACGAGGCCCTGGCGATCGAGCCGGACTTCGAGCACGCCCTGCTCTACCTGGCCTTCATCGATCTGCACGAAAAGAAGGTGCTCAAGGCGGCCAAGCGCTTCCGCGAGGTCTTCGAGACAGCCATCGATCCCGGCAGCCGCGGTCACGCGGCGGTGCAGCTCGGCAAGCTCCACACTGACGAAGGCGAGTACCGCGACGCCCTGCTCTGGTTCCGCTGGATCGGGATTTCGGGCCTGGCGGACCTCGACTCGCGCTTCTTCTTCGTGCGCTTCAACATCGGCCTGTGCCATGCGCACCTGCGCCGCGCGGATCGGGCCATCGAGGCCTTCCGCGGCATGCTCGATCGCTACCCCGACCGCGTCGGGGAACTGGTCGGCTTCTTCGCTCGCTCGAAGGAGCTGCAACGCGTGATCGACTCCCAGCCCGGTTTCACCGACGAGCTGGTTGCGCGCTGCCCCGAACTCTTCCAACCGGTCGGCGAAGTCGCTGACGAGACCCACTGATCCGCGGAGGCTCCAAAGATGAAGACCCACCGCCACACGACTCGACTTCAGCGCCTCGCGGGCGCGACCCTCATTGCGGCCCTCGCGGCCGGCTTGGGTACCACGGCACTCGGTAGCGGGGGCTCGGCTTCCGGTATCGGCGGCGACGGCATCGGCGGCGATGATGGTGCCGGCAACGGCGGCATCCAACTGCTGAGCGAAGCGATCGGCTCCCTGCCGGGTTTCTGGGTGGATGACGAGGCGACCCTGGTCAAGCTCCCGGCCGAGCTCGACGAGAGCCAGCAGTTCGACATGCACCTGGAGATCCTTGTGCCGGACAAGAAGCTGCACGACCTCTTCGCCTCCGCGGCCGGGCAGGGCTATGCGCTGCTCTCGCTGCCCCCGACGGATCCGGGCATGACGCGTGTGCGTATCTACGGCGACGTCGACGTCTCGCTGCTGCGCACCGAGCTGCAGAAGGCCCAACCGGAGATCGCCATCCAGTACGGCGCCGAGAACATCGACGCCCTGGCGACGATCCTCTGGAACGGCGCGGTGATCAGCCAGTACGGCGTCAACACCGCCGTCGAGGCCCTCTCGGTGCCGGTCAACACCCACGGCTTCCTCAGCACCGTGGTCGACACCCCGGCGAAGCTGTACCTCTACTCACCGACCTCGGGGCTCAGCAAGGCGCTGATCTCGGGCGGCGGCGGCACGGTCGACTTCAGCCTCGTCGACCTGTAGGTCCCGAGGAGCGAGCCGGCGGCGAGAGCTCCCCGGCGAGTCTCCAAGCCCAGCGGGCCCCGCGCCGATCCCAGGATCGGCGCGGGGCCCGCTGCCGTCAGGGGGACGGTCTCGGTAACCTCCCGGGGCCATGGCCCAACCGACCCTGATCGCGATCGACGCCGGAACCACCGGCGTCACCTGCCTGCTCTTCGACACGCAGCTTCGACCCCTGGCCCGCGCCTACCGGGAGTTTCCCCAATCCTTTCCCCAGCCCGGCTGGGTGGAGCACGATGCGGGCGAGATTCTGGCGGCGGTCGACGAGACCCTCAGGGAGGTGCTGGCCCACCCCGAAGCGGCGGACGTGCGGGCGATAGGCGTCACCAACCAGCGCGAGACCGTCTTCGCCCTGGATCCGGGCGCGGGCGAGGCGCTGTTGCCGGGGATCGTGTGGCAGGACCGACGCACGGCAGCCCGCTGCCGCGAGCTGCGCGCCACCGACGCGCTGGGCTTGGTGCGAGGGCGCACGGGGCTGCTCCTGGACCCCTACTTCAGCGCCACCAAGATCGAGTGGCTGCTCGCCAACACACCGCACCTGCGCGAGCGCTGCGAGGGAGGCGGAGTCGTCTTCGCCACCGTCGACGCGCTGATCGTGCAGCACCTGACCGAGCAGGACGTGGTCGCCACCGACCCGACCAACGCCTCGCGCACGATGCTGTTCGACATCGATCGAAAGCAGTGGGATCCCGAGCTGTGCGCCCTGTTCGGGCTCGAGGTCGACTGGCTACCCGAGGTGCGCCCCTCGGTGGGAGACTTCGGCGTCACGTCGCGCTTCCTCTTCGACCGTGAGATCCCGATCCGCGGCGTGGCTGGCGATCAACAGGCGGCGTTGGTTGGTCAGGGCGGATTGGCAGCGGGCGACTTCAAGACGACCTTCGGGACGGACAGCTTCCTGTTGCTCAACACTGGAGCAGAGCGTCGCGACAGTGAGAGCGGCCTGTTGACGACCCTCGCGGTGGGGGCCGACGGCAAGGCGACCTATGCCCTCGAGGGCTCGGTGTTCATGGGCGGGGCGATCGTGCAGTGGTTGCGCGACCAGCTCGGCGCCCTGCCGGACGCGGCCTCGTCCGAGGTCGTGGCGGCAAGCGTCCCCGATACCGGCGGCGTGACCTTGGTCCCCGCCTTCACCGGGCTCGGCGCGCCCTATTGGGACCCCGACGCTCGCGCGGCCGTGCTCGGGATGACGCGCGGCACGACCACCGCCCACGTGGTGCGCGCCGGGCTCGAGGCCATCGCCTTCCAGAACGCGGAGCTGATCGAGTTGCTGCGGGCCGAGACCGCCGCGCCCATCAACGAGGTTCGCGTCGACGGCGGCGCCAGCGCCAACGACCTCCTGATGCAGATGCAGGCCGACCTGGCCGGAATCGCGGTCTTGCGCCCGAGCGAGGTCGAGGCCACGGCCCGCGGCGCGGCTCTGCTCGCGGGGCTGGGAGCCGGGGTCTGGCCCGACGCCAGCTCCCTCCCGACCCTGCCGTTCGATCGCTTCGAACCGGCTCTCAGCGCTCCCGAGCGCGCGTCGCGGATGGCGGGCTGGAAGGCGGCCGTGGCCCGCGTGCTGACCACGGGCGGGGGCCATTGAGCGATCCCCGCCTCCTTCCAAGTCGGGTCATGGGTCGGTCACGGGGTCGGAATTGAGGACTTCGGGCCCCGCCGCCGACTATCCTCTCCCGACCCGGACAGCTCCGATCCGGGACGACGACCCGATGGCCGATCCCGCTGACCTCCCCTTCGCCCAGTCCAAGGGGCTTTTCTCGCCCGACGAGATGCGTCGGCTGATGCGCTCCGAGCTGGCGCGCGCCAAGCGCTACGGTTTCCCGCTCACCTGCCTGGTGGTCGGGATCGATCGGCTCGAGGCGCTCCACGACCTCTACGGGGTGGACTCGAAGTCGGCCATCTACCGCTCGGTGCTCGAGTTCCTGCGGCGCGAGAGTCGGGCGGCGGACATGGTGGCGAGCCTGACCGGCGACCGCCTGATCCTGATCGTGCCCTACGTCGATCGGGTCGGCGGGCTGCGCCTGGCCGAGCGGATGCGGGAGGGCGCCCGCAAGCTCGACTTCGCCAGCGACAGCCGAGCGCTCCAGGTAACCCTCAGCGTCGGGGTGGCTCATGCACGCACCCGCGAGCCCGAGGCCTACGACTCCCTGTTCCGCGCGGCCGACGACTGCCAGCGCCTGGCGGCGACCGGCGGCGGCGACCGCGTGGTGGACGTGGACGTGCTCGACGCGGCCCGGGACCGGCCGGCCGGCGACCGGCGCGCGGGCGACTCGCCGGAGCGGATCGAGCACGAACGGCGCCAGCGCGCCGATGGGCCGCCGGCCGATCCCAACGCCGTGCAAGTCCCGACGCCGTCCAACCCCCTCGCCGGCCTGGATCCCGCGGACCTGATGGAGGTCGTGCGCGACGCCCTGGGCCAACTCGGCTTGGATGCGGCGGCGTTGGCCCAGGCCCAGGCCGCCGCTCAAACCGCGGCCCCGCAGCCGAGCCCCGCGGCGGCGGCGACTCCCGCGGCCAAGACAGCGCCCGGCGAGGACCGCTCCGAGGAGCTGGATCTTCAAGATCGCCGGATCTCGAAGCTCGCGAAGGCCGTTCAGGCCATGCAGGAGCAGCTCGCGTCCCTGGCCCGCGGAGCCGGCGGCGACGCGGGCGTCGCGAGCATGGGCAAGGTCTTCGGCGCCCTCGAAGCCGCCGCCGGTGGCGGCGAGGGCGACGATCGCCGCAAGGAGCTGATGGGCGCACTCTTCAAGGCCAACATGGCGCTGCAGAAGCGCCGTGCGGCCGCCGACGATGGCGCGTAACGCGTCACGGGCACACCTACGAATCGATCCATGAGCACCAAGAAGAGCGAGGGCGGCGCCCACAAGGGCATCCTCTACCTCGGCATTGATCTGGGGACGTCGCGCTGCGCCGTCGTCGGCAGCAACGGTATCCGCGACGCCGTGGCGTCCTACGTCGGCTACCCGAAGGACGTCGTCTCCAGGAAGGCCCTCGGCGTCGACGTCCTGTTCGGGGACAAGGCGATCGAGAAGCGCATGTCGGTGGAGCTCTACCGCCCCCTGGCCAAGGGTGTGCTGAAGACCTCGCTCGACGATGGCGACGACGCCAAGAACGGCGGCGGTCAGGGGGTCGAGGGCAACGCGCGCGCGGCCAAGGACCTGATCGAAGAGATCGTTCGGCGCGCCAAGCCGCGGCCGGACGAGCTGGTCTACGCCGTGATCGGCGTGCCGGCGGAGGCTTCGATCAAGAGCAAGGAGGCCCTGCTGGACGCGGCGCGCTCCACCGTCGAGGCGGTGATGCTGTGCTCGGAGCCCTTCGCGGTGGCCTACGGCATGGACATGCTCGAGGACGCGCTGGTGGTCGACATCGGCGCCGGCACGATCGACTTGTGTCGTATGCACGGGGCGATGCCCGACGAGGCGGACCAGTTGACGCTGAACTGCGGCGGCGACTTCGTCGACGAGAAGCTCGCCGAGCGCATCCGCAAGCGCCATCCCCAGGCCCAGTTCTCGATGCAGATGATCAAGGGCCTCAAGGAGAAGCACGCCTCGGTGCTCGATCCGCCGTCCCCCGCGATCGTGCAGTTGCCGGTGGACGGCAAGCCCACGCGCTTCGACCTGGCCGAGGACATCCGCGGGGCCTGCCTCGAGATCGTGCCGCCGATCGTCGACGGCCTGGCGAAGCTGATCTCGAGCTACGACCCCGAGTTCCAGGACAAGCTGAAGCAGCGCGTGCTCTTGGCCGGCGGCGGCAGCCAGATCATCGGGCTCGACGCTGCGATCGAGGCCGCGATGGTCGAGCGCCTGGGTCAGGGCAACGTCGTGCGGACCGAGGAGTCCCTCTACGGCGGCGCGATCGGCGCGCTCAAGATCTCGAGCGACATGCCGGACGAGTTCTGGGAACAGATGAGCTGAGCTGGGTCCCGCTGGGGGGCCTGCGGACGAGTCGCCGGCGGGGACGCTCAAGCGGCGCTGGAACCCGCCGATGACGGGGATACCGGCCCCCGCCGGTTCCCATGCCGTCACCCCTAGGCACTCCGCCCCCGACCCCGCCCTCCGGTTCGTCCCCGGTCCGGCCCGTCGTGAGCGTCTTGGCCCAGCTCTTCTCGAAGGGCCAGCAGGGCCGCGCGGCCGGAACGCCGGTCGCTCCCCGGATCCCGCTGCCGGCCAGCCTGTTGGCGGCCTTGGGGCCCGGCTCGAACGCGCCGGCCTGGGCCCAGGCCCTGGCGAACCTGCGCGCGCCCCACGCGGACCTGGGTCAGGCGCTGACGCACCTGGTCCAGCACCTGCGGGCCCAAGGCGGGCGCGACGGGGCCACTCGGGCAACGGCAGGCCTGGAGCGCGTGCTCGCGCGATTTGCCTCGATGGGCGACCTGGACGGACCGGGTCTGGCCGAGCGGGTGGCCGGAGGCGGGGTCCTGCTCGAGGCGCGCCTGGCCCAGGCCGCCGTCGCCAAGGCAGCCGGCAAGGGACCCAACTTGAGCCAGCTCCTCGACCTGAAGGCCGAGCTGCTGCGGGTCCTGGCGGAGCTTCCGCGTGGGGAGGCCCGCGACTCGGTGCGCCGCTCGCTGGTCGCGATCGAGGAGCAACAACTGCACAACGTCGCCCGGGCGGAGCATGGCGAGGCGCCCCTGCTGGTCGTCCCGATCCCCGATGGCGAGGCTTGGACCACGGCCTGGATCCAACGCAGGGATGACGACGGCGAGGGGGGCGATCGCGAGGACGAGGGCTCGTCGCGCCTGACCATCGGGATCGACTTCAGCGCACTGGGGGCCATCCGCGCGGACCTGACCCTGCGGCCCGAGAGCCTGTGGATCCGTCTGTCCGTGGCGCGCCCGGAGGTGCTCGAGGCCTTGGAGCGTGGGCTGCCGAATCTGGTTGCGGCGCTCGAGCGTGACGGACGGCCGACCCACCTCCAGGTCGTACTCGCCGACGCCCAGACCCTGGCGGCTCCGGCCCCCGTCGTGGACGGCCAACTGGACGTGTCGGCGTGAAGGACGAGGTCCGCCTCGGCTCCGGCGAGGAGCGCGCCCGCGCGGTGGCCCTGCGCTACGCCCAGGGCTCGGCCGGGGCGCCCAAGGTCGTGGCCAAGGGCGCCGGCGACGTGGCCGAGCGCATCCTCGCGGTGGCCCGCGAGAACGGCGTGCCGGTGCGCGAGGACGCGGACCTCGTAGCCCTGCTCGGCGCCTGCGAGCTGGGCGACGAGATCCCGGTCGAGATGTTCACGGCGATCGCGGAGCTCCTGGTGCACCTGTACCAGCTCAACGAATCCCTGCGGCCGGCCGCGGGCTGAGGTTCGCGCGCCCTCAACGCTCGAGCCGCGCGTCGAGGGAGTCGAGCCGGCGCAGCACCGTGCGCAGACTCTCCAAGGTCTGGGTCTGCTCGGGCTCGGTCCGTTCGACGACCACCGGCCCGTCCGCCCGCCCCGGGTCGCGCAGAGCGAAGCCGATCTCCTGCTCGCGCTGGTAGTCGTCCCCGGCCCGCTCGACCATGCGCGCCAGGGCCGTCGTGACCGAGCCCGCGTAGTAGTAGCGGCCGACATCGCGCACGACTTCCTCCAACGGGTAGTCGAAGCCGGGGGAGGCACGATCGGCTGCGAGGCGCACTTGGATCTCGTTCAGCACCTCCTGCCGCGCCGCTCGCATGGTCTGGTTGATCAGCTCGTAGACCTGCTGGCGCCAGATGTTCTTGTCGACCGACAGGCGCGCACCTTCCACGCCGGTGGCGATGGTCGACAGGATCGACTTGGTCGCGACCGGCGTCATGGCGGCGGCGGTCGCGTCCAGGCCCAGGTCGACCCAGTCCCAGATGAGGTTGGAGACCCCGGGGCCCACGACCAGTTGTTTCTCGAACTGGAAGTAGGCGTCGTCGACCTCGGTCAGGAGGTCGTACAGCACCCGATCGCGATGGCGCTCGAGGCTCGCCAGGGCGGCTGCGGCGGCCTGCGGCTCAGTGGCGGAATCGAGCTCCGCGAGCAGTCGCTCGTAGCGGGCGTAGTAGTGCCGCTCGAGCCGCCGCTCGAAATTGGCCGTGGTCTCCTCACCGTCGCGCTCCGGCAGGGGCCCGTAGTCGAATCCGCGCCCCCGCACTTCGCGCAGCACCTTGGGGGCGGTCGGGGTGCCCCAGCCGATCTTCTGGCCCGTCTTGCAGCCGGCCAGGCCGCCGAGGGCCAGCGCCAGGCAGAGGCCGGCCAGGAGGGCGCCGCGCAGGACCCGCGACGGCGCGCAGGCGGTTGGATCGAGCGGTGCCGGCCGGGATGCCGTGCTCCGCCCTAGCATCGACAGGGGGGGCCAGATCGAGCGGTTTCTCATGCAACCGAGGCCGGGGGGATTCTTTCGGACTCCATACCGACGCCGTAATCGGCAGGTCACGTTAGTTTGTGTGTGACGAACGACTCCGGACGCCACTCGCGCACCCACGCGACCCGGAAGATCCTTCCTACCTCGGCCCGATCTGCCACGGGCCGCCCCCTTTTCTGCCCCTCCCCCCCCGGTCGGACTCAGGTCCGGAACCCCTCGCACCCATGATCCATGCTCGCAAGGGCAAGATCGTCCTGTACCAGCCCCAACAGGTCGACAGCTCCATAGGGCCCCGTTCCAGCGGCGACATGATCCCGCTGGAGATGCTCCAGATCGCGGCCTGGCCCGATCGCGAGGGCTACGAGATCGTCATCATCGACGGGTCCCTCTATCCCCAGGCGGAGGCCCACCGACTGGCTGTGGAGGCGGCCCAGGACGCCATGCTCTTCGGGGTCACGGGCATCCTCGGGTTCATGGTCAAGGACGGCTACCAGTGCGTCCAACGCCTGCGCGCGGTCAACAAGCGCATCAAGGTCGTGGCGGGGGGCTGGTTCGCCAGCGTGCGGCCGGACCTCCTGCTCAAGACGGGCCTCTACGACGGAGTCGTCATGGGGCAGGGCGAGCAGGCCTTCCGCGAGATCGTGGAGGCCACGGCCGCTGGCGAAGCTTGGGACGACCTGAAGAGCGTCGCGGTCTGGAAGGACGGCGACGTCTACAAGAACGAGAAGCACCCGGTGGTGGGTTTCGACCAAGTCCTCGACCCGGCCTGGCACCTGCTGGACTTCGAGCCCTACCGGGCGCTGCAACTGGACCCGGACAGCCACAAGCACATCCTGCGGATGCCCTCGCCGGAGCGCTTCGGCAAGCGCAAGCCCTACGTCGGCATCACGTTCTTCTCGAGCTTCGGCTGCCCGGAGCCCTGCAAGTTCTGCTGCTCGCCCTTCGTGACCAACCGCCGTTGGAAGGCCATGACCGGCGCGCGCATCGTCGACAACCTGGAACACCTCAAGGAGCGCTGGGGCTACGACGTGGTGCGCTTCCACGACGCCAACTTCGGCGTGCTCGAGAAGCGCGTGAAGGAGTTCACCAGCGAGTTGCTCGAGCGCGAGCTCGACATCAACTGGAACTGCTTCATCGAGACCAACTCGATCCTGCGCTACGACCCGTCGACCCTCGACGCCATGGCCGCCTCGGGCATGCACCTGGCGGAGATCGGCGCCGAGACCGGGACCGACGAGTTCATGAAGGAGCAGATCGGCAAGCCGATCTCGGGCGACGACAACGTCAACGCCACCTACGAGATGGAGCGGCGCGGGATCGAGTGCTCGGTGACCTACATCATCGGCTACCCGAAAGAGGACAAGAACAACATGCTGGCGACCCTGGACCAGGCGCGACGCGCCCAGGCCGTGGCGCCCAAGTCCTCGATCACCGTCTGGCCCTACCGGCCGATCCCGGGCACCGAGATGTGGGACCAGGCCATCGAGCTGGGCTTCACCGCCCCCGACGAGCTCGAGCACTGGGGCTCCCTGGGTGAATACCACCTGCACGAGACCTGGCCCGGACGCATCCCGCCGGAGGTGGCCAAGGTCAGAAAGCTCTATTGCCACTACCAGACCCTCGCCCGCGGGCTCGTGCGCAAGAAGGTCGGTCTGTGGGAGAAGCTCGCGCGCTGGCGCCTGCAGTCGGGCAACTACAAGTTCGGCGAGGTCGAGGCGAAGCTCTTCGACGTGTTCATCCGCGTCTACAAGAAGGTCTCGAAGGACGAGGGCCTCTCGCGCTCGTGGGTGGATCCCGGGCACAAGACGGGCACCTCGGGCAACGAGAACGCGGCCAAGATCGACCAGCGCGAGGTGGTTTCGAGCGTGACCACGGGTGACTACGTGGGGTCGGGCTCCGAGCGGTAGGAGGTCTTACGGGACGTACGGTGCCGGGACCATTTGTCCCACGCCGGGGGGGGGCAGCGCGGCGCCGAAGGCGCCACGCTGCCCCCCCCCCGGCGTGGGACAAATGGTCCCGGCACCGTACGTCCCGTAAGAACTCCTACCGCTCGGAAGGAGGGAGCTGCACCTCCGGCTCCTGTCCGTACTCGGCCAGCCTCTTGGCCAGCACCGAGGCGAAGAAGCGATCGTCGCCCTCCGTGTAGCGGAGCACGCCCATGGCGGCGTCTTCCGCCTCGCGCTGGCTTGTGCCCACGCGCTGCTCGGGGTCGGGGACCGAGCACACGGCCTGCAGGTAGAACGTCTCCGCCAGGTGCCGCAGCTCGAAGCCCGCCCGAGCGACCATGAGCTTCAACTCCTCGGGCACCGAGAACTGGTTGCGATGCAACGGCCGGTCCGTCTTCGAACCGTACAGGGCGCGCTCCATCTGCCATCGCAACCAGCCCAGGTCGTGGGCCAGGTTCCAAACGTCGAAGTAGAACAGCCCGCCAGGGCGCAGGACACGCCGGACTTCGCGCAGGTAGGCGAACCAGTCTTCCTTGTCCATGTGGATGAAGACCGCGTGGCAGTAGCACTTGTCGATCGAGTCGTCCTCGAGGTCGGGGAGCGCGTCTCCCGGTCCTTCCAGGATCGTCACGTTGTCGAGCGCGCTGCAGCGCTCCCGCGCGATGGCGACCATCTCGCCGGACACGTCGACCCCGATCCAATGGCCCGCGCTGGGAGCGACGTGCCGCCCGAGCCTGGCCACGCCGCAGCCGACCTCGAGCACGGTATCGCTCGGGCCGATCGACAGGCCGTTCACGATGAACGGCGCATTCTCGCGCCCGCTCCGGTCGAGGGCCTCTTCGTCTTGGCTCTCGTCGACCAGCTCGAAGGCGTGCTCGCGCACGGCCGCAATGCGATCCCAAACGGCCTTGTAGCTCTTGACGCCGAGGGACATCGGGATTCGGTCGTCGTGAGCAGCATCACCGGGCGACATTCCAGCCTCACTTGTTCTTGGGTTCCGCTCGCCTGGGGCGGTAATCGGACCGAGGGCAATGCCCGCGAGCCTGTCAATGGAATGCGAGGCTAGCGTCTCTCTCTCTCTCTTGTTTCGAGATCCGTTCCGTCAAGTCTGTGTAGCTTCTGCGGTTGCTACGAATTCTGTCTGCTTGGTCGGCAACTTGCAGATTGTCTTTCGTCGACGCTGCGACCGATCTACTTCGAACTTGTCGGCAGATCCGTGTCTACCTGTTCGACGCCTACTCGGGCGCGCCGGCGATTCGCTCGGCGACGCACCTGCGCCTGCCCTGCGGCGCCCTCGACGGGACCGTGGTCTTCGACGACGAGGTGACCTCTGACCTCTCTGTCGATCCTCGGGCGGAGAGCGGCTTCACGGCGATCGGCGGCTTCCGTGGGGATGTGGCATCCAAGAGCGTCTGGCCGGACCGCTGAGTCAGAGACTGGGGCCGCAGGTCAACAGGTCGGCGGAGGCGGACCGGGCGGATAGGATCGGCGCCCCATGGTCCACCTCGACGTGAGCTACACCGAGCGACCCCTGATCGGACTGACGGTTGGCGACCCAGCCGGCATCGGACCGGAGATCGCGCTCAAGGCGCTGGCCAGCGCTGACCTGCGGCGCAGGGTGCGCGTGCTGGTGCTGGGTCCCGGCGCCCTGCGGCCGGCGAGCGTCCCGCTGCTCGCGACCGCCGACCGCTTGGGCCTGTCGACGGTGGTCGAGAGCGGCTGGTTCGACACCGGCGGGCCTGCGAGCTGGGACATCGGTCGCGTCCAGGCGAGCTGTGGACGCGCGGCCCTCGACGCCCTCGCCATGGGCGCCAAGCTCGCCACGGACGGCCTGATCGACGCCCTCGTCACCGGCCCCGTGAACAAGGAGGCCCTGCACGCCGCCGGCGAGGCGGTCGAGGGTCAGACCGAGCTCCTGGCGCGTTGGGCCAAGGCGCCGCGCACGCAGATGCTGGCGGTGGCCGGACAGCTGCGCGTGCTGCTGCTCACCCGCCACCTGCCCCTGCGCGCGGCCCTCGACCAGATCACCACCGAACGTGTCGTCGACCACCTGGACCTGCTCGACGAGACCCTGCGCCAGCTCGGCTTCGAGTCGCCGCGCCTGGCCCTCGCCGGCCTCAATCCCCACGCGGGCGAGAACGGTATCCTGGGCTCCGAGGACGGCGACCTGCTCGTTCCCGCCGTGCGCATCGCGCGCCAGCGCGGCCTGCAGGTCAGCGGTCCCGAGTCCCCCGACACGGTCTTCCTGCGCGCAAGCCAGGGCGTGCACGACGGGGTGCTGGCCCTCTACCACGACCAGGCCTTCATCCCGGTCAAGCTGCTCGGCGCCGACCGCGGCCTGACCCTGCTCGCCGGTCTGCCCTACATCCGCGTCAGCCCGGCCCACGGCACCGCCTTCGACATCGCAGGCAAGGGGACGGCCTCCGAGCGCAACCTGCTCGAGGCCCTGTTCCAGGCCGCGCAGTGGGTTGCCGCGCGCAAGGCCTGAAGCCCCGCTACGGCGCCGGCGGCTGCCGCGACAGGCGCGAGCGCAGCCGCTCGGTGGCGCGGAACGACTCCGCCGTGGCGTAGGCCTGGATCGCGCGCCGCACCTGCTCGGGTACCGCGGCCAGGGGACCCCGCGGACCGCTGGTCGGCTGGGCCAGGGCGGCCAGCAGCAGGTCGCGCAGTCCGCGCGCCAGCTCGTGCTCGTTTTCCGGCTGCTGCGGGAACAGTTGCCATAGCTGCGCCAGGTCGTCGCGGTCGATGCCGCTGCGTTCGGGGTGGGTCAGGCCGGCGGCCAGGGAGGGCGGCGACAGGATCACGAACTCGTCCAAGTTGTGGATCTGCTCGAGCTTGGCCGCGTGTTGCTCCGGATCGGTGATGCGCGTGATCTGGGCCCGGGCCCCGCGGCGCCGCTTGAGCCCGCGCAC
This sequence comes from Engelhardtia mirabilis, assembly GCF_007748095.1. Taxonomy (NCBI): domain Bacteria; kingdom Pseudomonadati; phylum Planctomycetota; class Planctomycetia; genus Engelhardtia; species Engelhardtia mirabilis. The sequence continues at coordinate 5,692,927 of NZ_CP036287.1, read as the reverse complement.
GTGCAGGCGCAGGTCGGTCTTCTCGAAGAAGTCCTCGTACAAGGGCGCCCGCCGCGCGCAGGGATAGTGCTCGTTCAGCACGTCGAGCATGAGCTGCTCGAAGCTCTGCCCGTCGGGGGGTGGGATCACCTGCAGCTCGCCCTCGAGGACCCGCCCGTGCAGCCGGGTCTGGACCTTCTCGAGCCCGACCAGTCCGTAGGCCAGCTGGTTGACGGCTTCGTGGGCCACGGCCGTGGTGACGCGGTCGGAGACCTCGGCGTCGTCGAAGGTGAAGCCGATGCCCCAGAAGCGCACGCTGATCACCTGGTCCATCCGCAGGAGCACCTCGCCGCGCGGGCTCTTGACCGCGATGGCGGTCACGGGCGCGTCGGACGGACCGTGCTCGCGGGCCTCCAGGACCCCCTGCGGCTGGGGCTTCCTGCCCCGCGACCTGGCGAAGTCGACCACCCGCGCCTCGAAGCGGTGGGGCGTCTCGAACAACTCGCGCCGCGCCTGGGCGAGCAGGGCGTCGATGGCCCGGGTGCGGTAGTCGATGGGCCGCAGCTCGCGGCGCAGGAGGCGCCGGTAGGCGGCCACGATCGGCGGGTGCCAAGCGTCGTGGGTCGCGTTGGCGTCCAGCACCTCGTCCAGCCGGCCCTGGCCCCAGGCGCGCTCGAGGTCGGTCACGCAGGCGCGCAGGCTGCGGAAGAAGTCCTCGAGCTCCCAGGTGCCGACCGGTCGCTGGCTCGGCGTGGGATTCGTTCCTGTCATGGGTGTGCGCGGACGCGAAGACAGGCCATTGTAGCCGTGCGAGGTGCCGCATCCGCGCGTCCCGAGGCGCAACCGACCATGACCGAACCCGACGAAGCAACCGACGAACGTCCGGGCCGCGCCGAGGGCGTGGACCTGCGAGAGCCTTCCGCCTGGGCCGAGCGCTACGACGCAGGCGACACGCCCTGGGATTGCGGCGGGCCCCACCCGGAGATCGCGCGGCGGATCGCGAGCGGCGAGCTGGCTCCGACGGGCGGGCGGCGCGCCCTGGTGCCCGGTTGCGGGCGAGGCCACGACGCCCTGGCCCTGGCGCGGGCGGGTTGGACGGTGACCGCTGTCGACTTTGCTCCGGGATTGGCCGCGGAGCTCGGCCCGGCCCTCGCCGCCCTGGGCGGCGAGTTCGTCGAGGCCAACGCCCTCGAGTGGCAGGGCGAGCCGGTGGACCTGGTGCTCGAGCACACGTTCCACTGCGCCCTGCCGCCGACGGAGCGCCCGCGTTGGGCCGCCCTCGTGGCGCGCGCCCTGCGACCGCGTGGGACCCTGGCGGTGCTGGTCTTCCCCGCGGACAAACCCGTGTCCGAGGGCGGGCCTCCCCATCGCACCGAGACGGCGGAGCTGTCGGCCCTGCTGGCACCGGCCTTCGAATTGGTCGCCGACGAGGCCGTCGAGCAGCCTTTGGAGCGTCGCCAGTGGCTCGAGCGTTGGGCGCGCTTTCGCCGAACGTCGGACGGCGCGTGATCGCGCCCCCCCAGGCACTAGGATCCGAACCGTGAAGACTGGCGTCCTGCTCATCAATCTCGGTACCCCCGCGGCCCCCGAGGCCTCTGCGGTGCGTCCGTACCTCAAGCAGTTCCTGACCGACGAGCGGGTGATCGACATCCCCGCCCTGCCCAGGAACCTGCTCGTGCGCGGCGTGATCGCACCCCTGCGCGCGCCCAAGAGCGCGGCGGCCTACAAGACGGTCTGGACCGACGAGGGCTCGCCCCTCCTGGTCTTCGGCATGGCCCTGCTCGAGAGCATGCGCGAGGCCCTGCCTGAGCTGCAGGTCGAGCTCGCCATGCGCTACGGCCAACCGTCCATCGCCGCCGGCCTCGCGACCCTGCGCGCGGAAGGCTGCGACCGGGTGCTGCTCGCGCCGCTCTACCCCCAGTACGCCTCGAGCTCCACGGGCTCCTCGGTGGCCGAGGCCTACCGCATCGCGGCAAACCAGTGGAACACGCCGTTCCTCTCGGTCCTGCCGCCCTTCTACGACGACCCCGGCTTCGTGCGCGCCTTCGCGGCGGTGGGGCGGCCGGTGCTCGACGATCTCGGGCCGGACCAGGTGCTGTTCAGCTTCCACGGCCTGCCCGAACGGCACTGCACCAAGTCCGACGAGTCGGGCGGCAAGCACTGCTTCGCGCGGCCCGACTGCTGCGACGCGATCGTGGAGGCCAATCGCAGTTGCTACCGGGCCCAGTGCTTCGCCACCGCGCGGGCCCTGCGCGAGGAGCTCAACCTGCCCGAGGCGCGCAGCCCGATCGCCTTCCAATCGCGCCTGGGCCGCGACCCGTGGATTCGGCCCTACACCGACGAGCTGATCGTCGAGCTGGCCAAGGCCGGGGTGAAGCGCCTGGCGGTCTTCTGCCCGGCGTTCGTGGCGGACTGTTTGGAGACCCTGGAGGAGATCGGCGACAGGGCGGACGCGGACTTCCGGGCCGCGGGGGGCGAGCGGCTCGAGCTGGTGCCGTCGCTGAATGCCCACCCCGAGTGGGTCATGGCCCTGGCGGACCTGATTCGGCGAGCCCTGCCAGCCGAGGTCGCGGAGTCGCTCGGGTAGGCGGCGGTTTCGTGCCTGGCACCTGACGAACGCCTACCCGAGCTGCCCCTGGGGTCTGTGCTCGGGGCCGCGGCGTTAGGATCGGCTCCGTGAACCCCGCCCTGCGCCTCGTCCTCTTCGTTGCCCTGTCCATCGCCCCCGCCTGCTCGGGCAGCGGCGAACCCGAGCCCGCCGAGCGTGTGATGGTCGTGATCCTCGACGCGACCCACCGGGCCCACGTGGGCACCTACGGCGGACCCGACGGCCTGACGCCGACCCTGGACGCCCTGGCCGAGCGCTCGGCGCGCTTCGTCCGGCCCTTCTCCAACGCCAACTGGACCCTGCCCTCCACGGCTTGCCTGATGACCGGGCGCTTGCAGGAGCAGCACGGCGTCGTCAGTCGCGATCACCACGTGAGCGACGACCAGGCCCTGCTGGCCGAGTCCTTCGCGGACGCGGGCTTCCACACGGCGGGCTACTCGCAGATGCCCTACGCCTCGACGACCTACGGCTTCGGCCGCGGCTTCGACGAGTTCCACTACTACGGCAACGGGCGCGAGTCCGAGCTGCGCGAGGGGGGCCTGCCGATCCTCGAGAACGTCGCGCGCTGGATCCGCGCCCTGGAGGGGCAGAAGTGGTTCGCCTACGTCCACCTGCGCCGGCCCCACTCGCCCTACGACGCGCCGCCCAAGCTGGTCGGGCGCATCGACCCCGACGGGCCCCTGGCGGACGGTTCCCTCGATCCGACCCTGCGCGTGTCGGACACCTTCGCCTACCGCTCCCTGCCGCCGGAGCAGGCGGCGCGGGCACAGTCCCTGTACCGCGCGAACTTGATGGCGGTGGACAAGTCGATCGACTGGCTGATCGCCATGGCCGAGGCCCAGGGGGCGGTGGTGGTCGTGACCGCCGACCACGGCGAGGCCCTGGGCCGCAACGACACCTGGGGCCACGGCATCAGCGTCGCGGCCGACAACATCGACATTCCGCTGTTGATCGCGGGACCGGGGATCCTGGCCCGCACCCACGAGGTGCCGGCGTCGACCATCGACCTGTTCCCGACCCTGCACGAGCTGTGCGGCGTGGAACTGCCGGAGAACTACGAGCCGGTCGGACGCTCCCTCGCGGGCCTCTTGCGCGGCGAGGTCGCCGACGAGGATCTGGACTTGGGCCCGCGCCTCTCCACTGGCAAACACGGTTTCGGACCGGGTCTGCAGGTGGCGGTGGTCGAGGGCACACGCAAGCTGGTACTCGATGGGGACGGGACCTCGGCCCTGTTCGACCGCGCGACCGATCCGCTCGAGGAGCACGACCTGAGCACCGAGTTGCCCGAGGTGGCCGAACGCCTGGGCCGAATCGCGCGCTCCTGGCAGGCGGACAACGCGGACCTGATCCACCGCAATCGAGTCGAGGTCGAGATGACCGACGAGCAGCGGGCGGACCTCGAGCGTCTGGGTTACGTGGACGACGGACCCACTGACGCGGCGGATGAGGGCGAGGCGTCCGGCGCGGCCGTGGGCAAGGGCGAGGACGCCCCCGGGGACTCGCCGCGGTGACGGGCGCAGCGCCGGACTCGCCGATAGGCGAGGTCGCTGGCACCGCCACCGACGCCGCGATGGGATGCGAGCATCCCGACCACGGGCATACCGCGCCGACCATCCCCCGTCTGCTGATCCAGGCGGCCCAGGTCCACGGGACCGCCGAGGCAGCGCGGGACGGCGAGCTGCGGGTGACCTGGAGCGAGTTCGCCGCACGCGTGGCCGGTCGCGCGGCGCAGTACGCGCACCTCGGCGTCGGGCGCGGCGACCGCGTCGCGGTCCTGGCCGACAACGGGCTGGCGTTCCTCGAGGCCTACTTCGCCGTGGCAGCCGTCGGCGCGGTCTCGGTGCCGCTCAACGTGAGGCTCGTGCCGCGCGAGCTCGCGGGAGTGCTCGAGGACGCGGAGCCGGTCTTGCTCCTCGCGCAGGAGCGCTATTCGCGAGTGGCACGAGAGGCGGCCACGCTGATCTCGGGCGCGATCGAGCTGCAGCCCCTGGCCCAGAGCCCGGACGCCACGGGCGTGCTCGAACCGGGCCCCGCGCGCGAAGGGGACCTGGCGCACCTCTACTACACCAGCGGCACCACCGGACGCCCCAAGGGTGTGATGCTGAGCCACCGCAACGTGTGCCAGCACGCCCTCGCCGCCGCCTGCGAGCTGTCCCTCGCGCCCACCGACACCTGGGCGCACATCGCGCCCATGTTCCACCTGGCCGACGCTTGGGCCAGCTTCGCGATCACCCTCGTCGGCGGGCGGCACGTGTTCCTGGAGCGATTCGAGGCCGGCGCGGCCCTGGACCTGATGGAGCGCGAGCGCGCCACGATCACGAACCTGGTGCCGACCATGCTCGGCGCGATGGTCGCGCGCACGGACGCCGCCGCGCGGGATTGGTCGCGCCTGCGCTCGATCCTCTCCGGCGGCGCGCCGATCGCGCCCGAGGTGGTGCGCGCGATCGTGGCGACCTTTCGCACGGAGTACGTGCAGACCTACGGGATGACCGAGACGAGCCCCTACCTGACGCTCAGCAAGCTCGGGCGCGCCCAGGCCGGGCTCTCGGCCGAGGAGCGCCTGGCCCTCTCCGCCCGCACCGGCCGGCCCTTCCTCGGCATCGAGCTGCAGGTGGTCGACGCGGACGGCGCACGGGTCCCGGCCGACGACACCAGCGTGGGCGAGATCCGGGTGCGCGGCGCGACGGTCACCGCGGGCTACTGGCGCCAGCCGGAGGCCACGGCCCAGGCCCTGCGCGACGGCTGGCTGTGGACCGGCGACCTGGCGCGCGTGGACCGCCACGGCTTCGTCGAGATCGTCGACCGCGCCAAGGACATGATCCTGACGGGCGGTGAGAACGTGTACTCGATCGAGGTCGAGAACGTGCTCTACGAGCATCCGGACGTGCTCGAGGCCGCGGCCTTCGGGCGGCCCGACGTCCAGTGGGGCGAGGCGGTCTGGGCTGCGGTGGTGCCGCGCGAGGGGCGACGCCTGGACGCCGCGGCGCTGATCGCCCACTGCCGTGGGCGCTTGGCGGGCTTCAAGGTGCCCAAGGGCATCGACCTGCTGGAAGCCCTGCCGCGCACGGGTTCGGGCAAGATCGCCAAGCGCCTCTTGCGCGACGGCATCTGAACGCGGAGCTCGCGCGGCGGCGGATCGGCTCGCGGCAGGTGGTCACGCCCGCGCAGCCGGCGGCGTACCCTGGCCGGAACCGATGCGGCGCGCGCAGCTGCGATCCCCTCGAACCACCCACGCCATCCAAACCTTGCACGTCGTCATCCTCGGCAACGGGATCACCGGCGCGAGCGCCGCGGTCCGCCTCCGCGAGCTCCGACCGGACTGGCAGATCACGATGATCTCCGGCGAGTCGGCCCACCCCTACTCCCGGCCAGCGCTGATGTACGTGTTCATAGGGCACATGCGCTACCAGGACACCAAGCTGCAGGAGGACAGCTTCTGGCCCAAGCAACGCATCGACCTGGTCCGCGACTGGGCCGTCGAGCTCGACGCGCCCGCCAAGCGACTGCGCCTGCACCGGGGCGGTGAGTTGACGTTCGATCGCCTGCTGTTGGCAACGGGCTCGAAGCCGAACCGCTTCGACTGGCCGGGACAGGATCTGCGCGGTGTTCAGGGTCTCTACGGCCTGATGGACCTCAAGCTGTTGCACGACAACTGCGAAGGTGCGCGGCAGGCGGTGATCGTCGGCGGCGGCCTGATCGGGATCGAGTTGGCGGAGATGCTGCACTCGCGCGGGATCCACCCGACGCTCCTGGTGCGCGAGCCAGCCTACTGGAGCAACGTGCTGCCGGAGGATGAGGCGCGCATGGTCGGTCGCGCGATCGATGCGGCCGGCATCGGCCTGCGACTCGAGAGCGAGTTGGCGGAGATCGTCGACGATGGCACCGGGCGCGCCGGCGCCATCGTGACCAAGGCGGGCGAGCGCTTGGAAGCGCAGATCGTGGGCCTGACGGCCGGCGTCAGCCCCAACCTGGACCTCGTGGGCGACACGCAGATCGAGTGCGAACGCGGCGTGCTGGTCGACGACGGCCTGCGCACGAGCGCGGAAGACATCTGGGCCGCCGGTGACTGCGCGGAGATCCGGCGCGAGGGTGACGAGCGCAACCTTCTGCAACAGGTCTGGTACACGGGCAGGTTGCAGGGGCGTCTGGTAGCGGAGTCGATCGCGGCCGACTCGCGAGCGGCCGGCGCCGCGCCGAGCTACGACCCGGGCCTCTGGTACAACTCGGCCAAGTTCCTCGATCTCGAATACCAGACCTACGGCGAGGTTCGGCCCGGCGGTCGCGGTCAAGAGAGTCTTTGGTGGCAGCACGAAAGCAGGCAGATGGGCATGCGGATCGCCCTGGCGGAGGGTGACCGGGTCGCCGGCTTCAACGTCGTGGGCCTGCGCTACCGGCACGAGGTCTGTCGGCGCTGGCTGTCCGAGGGGCGCGGGCTCGACTACGTGCTCGACCACCTGGGCGAGGCGAACTTCGATCCGGAGTTCGAGCCGCGCTTCGAGCCGACCATGGCCACGTCCATGCGAGGGGCGCGCCCGTGATCGATCCCCGGACCCTGGCCTACGACTTCGACGAGGAGGCGGAGGGCTTCGGCGAACCGCCGCGCGTGGAGCGGCCGCGCCTGCCCCTGGATCAGAAGCTCTGCTTGGGTCTGCTCGGCGCCGGTCTGTTGACCCTCGTGGCCCAGATCGGCGGCACGGCCCTGAGCGGCACCTGGGGCGGAATGGCCCTGTCCTGGGGTTCGATCGCCCTCGGCACGTCGCTCTGGTTCTGGCGCCTGTACGCCGGCACCACGCCCGGCATCAAGCACGACGGCATCTGGTTCCGCTCGGCCCTCTCGCGCGGTGCGTTGGGTTGGCTGGCGGGCATCTTCATGACCGGCATGTACGTCTTGATCTACTGGTTCCCGCAGGTGCTGGGGGAGAGCGCCGACGGTCCGCCGACCGGTCTGGTGGCGACGGTCGACCCCCTGGCCCAGCTGGTCACCGGCTATCCCGCCTCGCGCTGGTTCCTGTACGGGGTGCTCTACACCACCGCGATCCTGGTCTTCGGCGTGCGGATGTTCATGAAGTACCGCCACAGCCGGTACCACCAGATCCGCACCGCCAGCGTGATGGTATTCCAGTTCGGTTTCGCTTGGCTGCTGCCGAACCTGCTGGTGTTGTTCCAGAAGCCCTACATGGAGTTCAACGGCATCTGGCCGCTGAAGCAGAATTACATCTGGCCCGAGAAGTGGGGCGAGTTCACCGGCGCGGGTGCCTTCGGTCTGTTCCTGCTGGTCTGGGCCGTGGGCCTGGTGGTGGCGACGCCGATCCTGACCTACTTCTTCGGCAAGCGCTGGTACTGCTCCTGGGTCTGCGGCTGCGGCGGCCTGGCGGAGACCCTCGGCGATCCCTGGCGGCAGCTGTCCGACAACTCGACCCGCGCCTGGAAGATCGAGCGCTGGATGATCCACTCGGTCTTGGCCGCCGTGCTGGCGGTGACCGTCTCGCTGTGGATCGACTACAAGACCACCGGCGCGGTCTACGGCTCCTGGTCCGGCGGCGTGCGGCAGTGGTACGGCTTCTACATCGGCGCGGTGTTCAGCGGTGTGGTCGGCGTGGGCTTCTACCCCCTGCTCGGCAATCGGGTGTGGTGCCGCTTCGGCTGCCCCCAGGCGGCGATCCTGGGGATCTGGCAGCGCTTCTACTCGCGCTTCCGGATCACCACCAACGGCGACCAGTGCATGTCCTGTGGCAACTGCTCGACCTATTGCGAGATGGGCATCGACGTGCGGAGCTACGCGCAGAAGTCGGAGAACATCGTGCGGGCGTCGTGCGTGGGCTGTGGCGTCTGCGCCAGCGTCTGCCCGCGGGGCGTGCTGAAGCTGGAGAACGGCTCGACCCACGCGGATCGCTACGAGGGCTCCGATCGACCGCTGGACGCCTTCGTCAAGAGCCTCGGGATTCGCGACCGCTGAGTCGCCATATCCCCAGTTCGACGGGTCGCAGACTGACCGGCGTCTGTTGCCTCTGGGGCCGGCCCGAGATCGGGGAGGCGTGGTAGATTCCCGGACAATTCGCCCGAGCCAAGGGCGTGTCCCGTCCAGGCCCATCCTCCCACCATGCAGCGTCCCGCCCGAGTCAGTCCCGCACTCATCGGTCTCTCCGCCCTCATCGGCCTCGCTCCGGCGGTCTCGGCCCAGGGCGAGTGGACGCGGCCGAAGTACCAGCTCAACCCGCAGAACGAGGACTGGTCTGGCATCGAGACGCTACCTGCCGAGCAACGCGACTGGGCCGACAGGCTCAAGTGGATGGCGTTGGACGACGCCGGCGACTGGCGCCTGACCGTCGGCGGGCGCGCGCGTGGCCGGATCGAGGGCTGGTCGAACTTCGGCCAGACCGAGAATGGAAGTCCGCGCTCGGACGACATCTTCGAGCTCCTGCGACTGCGCGCCCACGGTGACCTGCAGCACAGCTCGGGCTTCCGCGCGTATGTGGAGCTCAAGAGCGCCCTGGCCTGGGACCGCCAGTTGCCCGGCGGCACGCGTTCCATCGACGAGGACCAACTCGACGTGCACCAGGGCTTCCTCGAGCAGGGCTTCGACGTCGGACAGGAGCGTCCCTTGACCCTGCGCGTGGGTCGCCAGGCCCTGGCCTTCGGTCGTCAGCGCCTGGTCAGCCCGCTGCCCTGGGCCAACGTTCTGCGCACTTGGGACGGAGCGTCCGCGCGCGTTCCCCTGGGCGATTGGAACGTCGATGCCTTCTGGACCGAGTTCGTGGTTGTCGACGACGACGCGTTCAACGAGGCGGGCGACGACCAGCTCTTCGGTCTCTACGGCACGCGCGGCCTGGATGGCAAGGTCCTTGACCTCTACCTGCTCGGCACCCAACGCGACGGCCGCACGTTCAACGGCACCACCGGCAACGAGGACCGCTACACCCTGGGCGCGCGCTACGCCCGACCCGCGGCCAAGGGTGAGACCGACTTCGAGCTCGAGTTTGCCGTGCAGGAGGGCGACATCGACTCCCAGGACATCCACGCCTGGATGGTCGGCGGCGAGTTCGGCGTCAGCTTCGTGGGCGATGGCGCCCCGCGCCTGAACGCTCTGATCGAGATCGGCAGCGGCGATTCGAGCGCCGGCGGCTCGGTCGGGACCTTCGACACGCCCTACCCCCTGGGCCACGCCTACTACGGGATCGCGGACACCCTGGGTCGCCAGAACGCGATCGACATCGGCCTGGGTGGCACCTGGCCCGTGGGCGAGCGCACGACCCTGGCTGTGACCGCCCACCAGTTCCTGCGCACGAACGACGGCGACGCGATCTACAACGCCGGCGGCGCACCGATCGCCGGGACCGCGGGTGGCGGCAGCGGCTCGAGCGACATCGGACAGGAGCTGGACCTCGTGCTGACCAGCCGCATCGATCGCCACACCACCTGGCAGGCGGGCTACTCGCACTTCTGGACCGGGTCGGTGCTCGACGACGTCGGTCTCGACGCGGACACGGACTTCGTCTACCTGCAGCTCTCCTACGCCTTCTAGAAAGCCTGCCGAGTCGGGCGGGTCCCTCGGTCGGTCTATCGCTGGAGCCGCGATCGAACGAGGTCCCGCCTGACTGTCGAACGGGCGCGCCGGTGATTCAATCGACGGCGTCGCCTCGCAGCCGATCGGCGGCGGCGACACCCGAGAGCCAGGCGCCCTCGACCCGATTGCCCTGGCACCAGTCCCCGGCCAGGACCAAGCCCCGCTGCGAATCCACCAGGCACCCGGCATCGAGCGGGTCGGTAGCAACGGCGTAGCGCCAGCGGTGCAGGTCCGATGCCACGACCGGCGGCGCCGGACGTCCGGCCAGGCGCTCCAACTCGGCGAGCAGCGCGGCGATTTGGGACGACGGCTCGTCGTCCCAATGTTCGAGGGACCAGGCGGGGTTCGTGTGCAGGACCCACGCCTCGCCGGGCGGACGACCGGGCTTGCTCGAGTTGCGCGCGACCCAAGCGAGGGCTCGACCCTCGACGAAGGCGCCGTCGAAGGGCAGGTCCCAGGCGCCGTCGAAGGTCAACAGCGCCGCGGAGCAGGCCGACATCTCGACCGCGGCCGCGGTGGCGGCCAGGGGCGTCGTCGCGGGCAGTAGCTCGGCCGCCTGGGGCCCGGGCACGGTCAGGAGTACCTGCGCGAACTCGCCCAGCGCGTCGCCCTCGCTCGAGCGCAGGACCCAACCCGCAGCGCTCCGCTCCGCCAGCGCCGCGACGCGGACGCCGCAACGCACGTCGAGGCCCCGGGCCAGGTGCTTGGCCACGGCGTTCATGCCGGGGACGCCGACCAAGCGTTCCACCGACCCGGAGGTGGAGGCGCTGCCCGCGGAGCCGAGGGTAGCGATGCGCCCCTTCCAAGGTGCGACCAGCCCGGCCTCGGTCCAGGTCGCGACCGCGGCCCTGAAGCGCTCGTCGCGGGCCGTGAAGTACTGGGCGCCGTGGTCGAAGGACACCGGCTCGGCCCTGCGCGTCGAGGTCCGGCCCCCGGGGCCTCGACCCTTGTCGAAGACCACCACGGAGAGCCCCGCTCGGGACAAGGAGCGGGCAGCAGCCAGGCCGGCGATCCCAGCTCCGATCACCGCCATGGGCCCGCGCGATCTGGGCGACCGGCCCCGATCGCCACCCGCTGGCTTCTCGATCCAGGTCTCTTCGCCTTCGGTGGGTTGGAACACAGGGGGGTTCTAGCCCCCGACGGTCCCCGGGATCCACCCCCAGCGGTGTCCAATCGGGGGCCCGCGGCCGCCCTTCGTCCCTGGGCGCAGCCCGGTCAGCACGCCCCGCCTAGTGGGGTGAGTCAAAGCTTCGACTCATTTGTTTGCCGGGAACGAGTGGCGTTCGCTGTGTCGCAGTAGCGGCGGAGGCTGGCGAGGATCTGGTCTGCGGTCTTGGTCCAGACGTACGGCTTCGGCTCGTCGTTGTGGGCATCGATGAACGCCCTCACGTCCTTCTCGAGCGCAGCCGTACTTCGATGGACGCCGCGCTCAGTCACTCGCCGGGAGACGATCGAGAACCAGCTCTCGACGAGGTTGAGCCAGGACGACGTCGTCGGCGTGAAGTGCACGTGAAATCGGGGTCGGCGTAGCAGCCACCGCTTCACGGCTGGCGTCTTGTGCGTGGCGTAGTTGTCCATCACGAGGTGGACGTCCAGCTCCTTGGGCACGGACTGCTCGATCTCGCCCAGGAACTTCAGGAACTCCTTCGACCTGTGTCGACGGAAGCACTTGCCGATGACTCGCCCCGTGGCGATGTCGAGCGCTGCGAACAGCGACGTCGTCCCGTGGCGCACGTAGGTATTCGAGCGTCGCTCCGGGTGCGTCGGCGTCATCGGCAGCAGGGGCTGAGTGCGATCCAGTGCCTGCATCTGGGACTTCTCGTCGACGCAGAGCACGAGCGCATTGTCCGGAGGGCTCATGTACAGTCCCACGATGTCCCGGACCTTCTCGACGAACTGAGGGTCGCGGGACAAGGAGAAGGACTCGCTGCGGTCTGGACGAAGGCTGAAGGCCTTCCAGATCCGCGCCACAGCGCTCTGAGACAATCCGAGCTCGTTCGCGACTTGGCGGGAGCTCCAGTGGGTCCCGGTTTTCGGCTTACGGTGGAGCGTCATGTCCACGACGCGGGCGACATCGTCATCTGAGACGCTCCTCGGCCGTCCAATCCGAGGCTCGTCGTACAGCGCGTCCAGACGCTCCTTCACGAATCGGCGACGCCAGCGACCAACGGTCTGAAAGTGCAGCCCCAACTCGTCGGCGACATCGGTATTGTCCAGCCCCTTCGCACAGCGAAGGATGGCGCGCGCCCGCTCCGCCACTGCCGCAGGCGTCGAGCGACGCCGAACCAGCCGATTCAACTCCGCGCGCTCCTGCTCGGACAACACGAGCTTCGCCTTCGGCCGTCCCATCTTGGTCGTCATGATGCAACCATCGGCGCGGCCGAGCCCGACTTGCCCGAAACTTGCAACTTATTAGTCGAATCTTTGACTCGCCCCACTAGTGTCCTGGATCAGAAATTCGGCGTCACTTCCCGGGCTCCGATCGCCGCTGGCGTCGCCAGCGCCTCCTCCGAGTATCGCAGCGGATACGCGTCGTCGGCGCGCCTAGCCAGCATCGATCGGACCTCCGGGCAGTGACGCCGAGTTTCTGATCCAGGACACTAGGGCGGGTCATTCTGCAAGGTCCCGTCAGCGAGCGAGAGGCGGCCGTAGGTCGCCGTTTGGGCGTGCTGGGCGCGGATCCAGGACACTAGAGTGCCGACATGACGAGGGGGCTGTTCACTGCTCTGGAGAGGCACCACGACCTCGTCCTCGGCGTCGACGCTGGTGGACGCCTCGTTCACGCGGGCCCTGACCGCCCGGCCGCGGGCTTCTTCCTCGATCCGCCCAGTGTTGGCGTCCGGCTGCTCGACGTCCTGCGGGTTGACCTGCGCGGAGCCATCGCAGAGGGGCTCGAGACGGCCCGCCGGACCGGAGTGGCCAGTGTTCGCTGTCGGCTCGAGGGTCCGCCGCGGGAGTTCACGCTCGAGGTCTCCGACGCTGGCGACGGCTTGCTGCTGCTCTTGGGCCGTGCTGTGGGGGTTGCCGACCCCCTGCGCGGCTCGAGCAGTGCCGATCCCAAGGACGTGCTGCACGACGTGCTCTCGCGACTGACACAGGGCGTGGTGATCCAGGGGCCTGGGGCCGAGGTCTTGATGGCCAATCCGGCGGCCCTCGAGTTGCTCGGCCTGAGCGAGGCCCAGTTGCTCGGCGCGAACTCCCACGATCCCGCCTGGCGCGCGTTCCATGCGGACGGTCGGGACTTCCCGAGCAGTGACCATCCCGTGCCCCGGGCCATCGCCGATCGCCGACCGGTGCGCGACGTCGTGATGGGAATCGATCGCCCGGGCGAGCTGCCGCGGATCTGGCTCAGCGTCGACGCCGTGCCAGTACTGGACACGGGCGGCGAGGTTTCCCACGTGATCTGCAGCTTCGACGACGTGACTCAGGAGCGCGAAGCGCGCGCCGCCCTCGAGCGCGAGCACGCTCTGCTCAGCGAGGTCATGAACACCAGTGTGGCGGGGATCGTCGTGCTGGAACCCTCTGGACAGATCGTCTTCGCCAACCGCGCCGCGGAGGGGATCTTGGGACTCGAGGTCAGCTCGATCGTCGGGCGCGCCTACAACGACCCCCATTGGCGCTCGACCGATGTCGACGGCGGTTCCATCGCCGACGAACGCCTGCCCTTCGCGATCGTGATGGCCACCCGGCGTCCTGTCGTGGACGTGCGCCACGGAATCGAGTGGGCCGACGGGAGTCGCCGCATCCTGTCGATCAATGGCGCGCCGGTGATCAACTCCGAGGGGCAGGTGGAGCGCTTGGTGTTCGGGGTGCTCGACGTCACCGAGCAGGTGCGTCAGGTGCGCGAGCAGGTTGAGGTGCAACGGGAGTTGGAGTCCATCGCGCGACTCGAGAGCCTCTCCGTCCTCGCCGGCGGCGTCGCCCACGACTTCAACAACATCCTGGTCGGCGTGCTCACGACCGCGGACCTGTTGCGCGCCGAGCTACCGTCCGACCACCCGTCCATCGGTCTGGTCGAGATGATCGAGCACGGGGGCCAGCGCGCGGCGGAGTTGACGCGGCAGCTCCTGGCCTTCTCCGGTCGGGGGCGCTTCGACCTGGAGTCGATCGATCTGTCGGAGTGCATCGGCGAGACCTCGCAGCTGCTCGCGGCCCTAGTCTCGAAGGACGTGCGGATCGAGTTCGACCTGGCGCCAGACCTACCCGCTATCGCGGCCGATCCGACGCAGATCCGACAGATCGCCATGAACGTCGTCCTGAACGCTGCCCAGGCGATCGGCGATCGCGCCGGGACCGTGCGGCTGCGGACCCGGTTCGTGCCGGACTATGACGCGGGGCTTACCCTGGAGGGCCTGGTGGAGGGCGATCCGGCGCCGCCCTACGTCGCCCTCGTGGTCGATGACGACGGGCCCGGCATCGAGCCGGCCGTCCTGCAGCGCATCTTCGAGCCCTTCTTCACGACCAAGGACCGCGGCCACGGACTGGGCCTGGCGGCGGTGCGCGGCGCCGTGAGGAGCTTCGGCGGCTTCCTGCACGTGGGCAATCGCGCGGGCCAGGGTGCGGTCTTCAGTTTCGGCTTCCCGCCGGCGGGCGAGGCGCTCGAACGCGCCCGCGCGGTCGAGCCCGCGGGCATCCCGAACCTCAGTGGCACGGTGCTCGTGATCGACGACGAGCAGGTGGTGCGTCGGGTCGTGTCGGCGATCCTGCGTGACTTCGGTTGCGATGTGGTCACGGCGATCGACGGAGTGCATGGGCTCGAGACCTTCGAGCGCGAAGCAGCTCGCATTACCGCCGCGGTGGTCGACGTCAACATGCCGCGCATGAACGGCGACGAGGTCATTCGCAAGTTGCGCGACCGCGCGCCCCAGTTGCCGATCCTGCTGATGAGCGGCCGCCTGGACCGGGACTTCGAGCCGATCGACGCCCTGCAAGAGTTCGTCGCGAAGCCCTTCCGCAGGGCCGACCTGGCCCAGGCGCTGGGGCGTCTGGTCCGTCGCGTGCCGAACTGACCGTCGCGGGCAGGGGTGCGACTTGCACCGGGACCGATGGGGGGTAGCGTGGGGCCGGTGACGATCCTCTATTCCACGCCGTCGCTGCCGGTCCTGGTTGCGACCGCGGCCCTGGCTGGCCTGCTCGCCCTCGCCGCGGCGGCCTGGCTGGCGCGCGCCTTGGGCCGGCGGCGGCTGGTGGACGACCTGCCGACTCTTCCGGCGGCCGGCGTGTTCATCGGCATGGTCGAGGTACACGGCACGGCCGAATCGGAGCGGCCGTTCAACGGCCACCTCAGCGGCCTCCCGGTCGTCTTCCACGAGTGGAACGTCGCCGAGCACTGGGTCCGCACGCGGGTCGTGACCTCGACCGATTCGAAGGGCCGCACGACCACGCGGGTCGAGTCCTATTCCGGCACGGACACGGTGGCACAAGGCGGCGAGAGCGCGCCCTTTTGGCTGCAGGACGAGTCGGGGCTCGTCCAGGTGGACCCCGAGCAGGCCACGGTCCATGTCGAGACGACCTTCGCCGAGACGGTCGGGCTCGACGACCCGCTCTACCACGGCAAGGCGCCGCCGGCCTCGGTCAGCGGCTCGATCGGACGTCGGACCTTCCGCGAGCAAGCCCTGCCCTTGCACCACGAGGTGTACGTCATCGGCCAGTCGCGTCTGCGCGAGGACGCAGTCGCACCGGAGATCGCCGCTGGCGGGGAGGTGGGCCTGTTCCGCATCGCGACCGGCGGCGAGGAGCAGGTCCGCGGCCGCCTGGGCTGGAGCGTGTTCGGCATCGGCCTGCTCGTCTTCCTGTTGGGCGGGGTGAGCGGCGTCGCGCTGGGAATGGCGTTCATGGGCCAGGACGCTCAGCACCGCTCGAGCGCGCCACTCACCATCCCGATCGTCGCGGGAGCCCTCAGCGGCCTGTTCTGGCTCGGCGCCTCCTGGGCCTGGGCCATTCGCAACGGGCTGATCGATCTGCGCGAGCGGGTGCGCCAGGCGCGTTCCCTGGTCGAGGTCGAACTGCAGCGGCGAGCGGACCTGATCCCGCGACTGGTGGCCGTGGTCGAGGCCAGCGCCGGGCACGAGCGCGAGGTCCAGACGGAGCTCGCGGCCATGCGCGCCCAGGCCGCGGCGACGGTCGAGGGCGAGGCCGGCACCGACCCCCGGGCCCTGGCGCCGCGGTTGCAGATCGTGGGCGAGCGCTATCCGGAGCTGAAAGCCGCGCAAGCCTTCAGTGACCTGCACCGTCGCCTGGTCGGCACCGAAGACCGCATCGCGCGCGCGCGCAGCTACGTGAACGCCATCGGCGCCAGCTACGACGATCGCTTGGAACAGGTCCCCGACACCTTCATGGCGAAGTTGCTCGGGCTGCGGTCGTTCCCTCTCCTGGCTGTCGAAGGCTTCGAGCGTAGACCTGTCGACGTCGATCTGGGAGACAACTGAGAGCAGCGCCTACGCCAAGGCGGGGGACGCCCTCGTTCGTACCCTCGGTGGTGACGCGACTTCCAACCCACGATGTGGATCTTTGAGACAGTCGTGTCGACGGCGGACGATCAACGAAAGCTCCGTCGAGTTTGCAGCGATCATCTCCGGTTCACCTTCGGCTACGGGTTTGTGACGTCGGGATGACGCCAAAGATGAGGGCGGGGTGAACGCCTGGGCGAATGTCCGGAATCCAGGCATGCCATCTCCAATCCAGCGTTAGAAGGGTCGAGGACACCCTCGTACTCCCCGATCGAAGTTGGGCGTCGGCCTCACGTCCTGTCATGTCACGAACCTGCCGAATCCCCAGTAGCGTCTTCCTTGCCAGCGCAGTCGGTGCGCTGGCAGCGATTCTCGCGTTCTCGTCTCCGCAGGACGCCTTCGGGGGTGTTGCGTCTCGGGTCGAGCCCGACGTCGCGCATTTCGATGGAACCCAAGTCGTAGGACCGGGTGAGTGCGCCGAGTGCCACGAGCCCGAGACCGCCGTCTGGCTCGGAAGCGCCCATGTCTCGGGCGGCAAGGTGTTGACCCGAAGCGACGAGGCGAAGGCCATTGCGAGTGCTTTGGGCGTGCGACGAATCAAGAGCGACGAGCGTTGCGCGTCGTGCCACTTCACCCTGCAGGCCCAGGAGGATGGCCGATTCAAGGCGGTCTCCGAGGTCTCGTGCGAGTCCTGTCACGGCGGCGCGGCGGGTTGGGTGGAACTCCACAATGACTTCGGTGGCACCGACTCCACCGCCGAGTCCGAGACCCCTGAGCATCGCGCGGACCGCATGCGGCTGTGCGACGAGGCCGGGATGCACCGCCCGACCGAGTTCGTGTCACTCGCAACACGCTGCTACGCCTGCCACTTGATCTCGGATTCCGAGCTCGTCGCTGCCGGTCATCCTATTGAGGACGGGTTGGAGTTCTTGGCGGGCAGTCAGGGCTCCGTACGACACAACTTCGTGCGAGGGGCGGGGGTGAATGCCCCCGCTTCGACCGAACAGCGTCGGGTCATGTTTGTAGCGGGTCAGGCCGTGAGGCTCGAGATGGCCTTGCGCGGATTGGCTCGCGATCCCGGTCAAGGCGAGTGTGCAGACTCCCTGAAGGCTGCAGTCGAGGCGGCGCGCGGTGTGCTCGCGGCTGTCGCCGAGCGCAGTGAGTTGCCGACCGTGGCGGCGATGCTCGAGGCCTCTGATCTCGGACCTGATGCGGTCGCGCCTGCACTCCTCCACGCCGCTGATGTCGTGCGGAAGGCAGCGCTCGAGTTCGAGCATGGGCAGGACGGCACCGGCCTGGCTGCGATCGATCCGTTGCTTCCGATTGCTTCGGACTCGTGAGAGTCGGGGCTTCGACATCACCGGCCGAGCCTGCGGCGGCTGGGACCGGACGACCGTCAGTGCGCGCATGGGGCCCGCTCGTGGCGGGATCGCTGCTCACGCTGACGCTCGTGGGGAGCGCGCGCTACGCCGAGTCGGCGCTGCAGTCCTTGGCCTTCCCGACAGGCTGGCTCGCCGTGCTGTGCTTCGGCCTGCTGGCGCTGGGCTGGACTGCACGCAACCCCGACGAGGACGCGCTCCGCCAGCGCTTCGGCACACAGGCCGTATGGACGGTCTTCGGCCTGGCGTTGTTGCTGGTCCACATGGACAGCCGAGCGCCGAGCGGGCCGCTCGGTATGGCATTGGCCGCAGGCGTCGCAGCACTCGTACTCAGCCTGATTGTCGGTTGGACCCTGACCCTCGGGGTTCGTGACGGCGGGAGCCGTGAGAGCCTGCGACGCTGGCACATCGGGCACTTGGGCCTGTCCTTCGGGCTCCTGGCCCTGGGGGTGGTCCACGGCGTCGTGCTGAGCGCTCACGGACTTCTCGCCTACGTGGTCCTCGGGAGGGAGAGTTGAGCGGGCGCGAGCTCTTGATGGAGCCTGCCCGCGCGCGTCTCCTGGCGGTCGGAGCGTCGGTCGCTACTGCGGTGGTCGTGCTGGGGATCATGGGCAGCCCACCAGGGAAGGTGCTGGTCCTCCCGGGGCCACTGAGCTCGAATCACGCCGCCCTGGGCGAGGATTGCGGGGTTTGCCACGCTGCCTCGCCGGTTGCCGTGGCGGGCCCCCTGCACGGGGTGGTCTCCGACGACCTGCGGACGGAGCAGAGCGCCAAGTGCCTGCTCTGCCATTCGAATCTCGGCGACAGGCCACTCGCGGCCCATGGCGGAGCTGTGCAGCTGGACCCGTCGACCGGCGCGGCTCGCGGGCCATTCTCGGTTCCGTTCGATGCCGGCGGCTCGCTGGCCTGCGCGAGTTGCCACCGAGAGCATCAGGGGCGGAGTCGCTCGCTGACCGAGTTGGGCAACAGCCAGTGCCAGACCTGTCACACGGACGAATTCCGGGGTTTCGGGCAGGGTCACCCTGAGTTCGGCGAGCTGCCCGACCCGAGCCACCGGGCGATCCTGTTCGACCACCGCTCTCACTTCGTCGAACACTTCGCCGGCGCGGCGGCGGAGGCGGCGCCCGCGTCTTGCACGGACTGCCACGAGCCCGACGCCCGTGGGGGACACATAGGCGTGATCTCCTACTCGGTCGCCTGTGCCGCCTGCCACGACGACGAGCTGCGGGGCGCGGCGCAGGTCGAAGGCTCGGGCCTGAGTCTGTTCTCGCTGCCCGCACTCGACCTCGTCACTCTCGAGGATGAGGGGCTAGATGTCGGCCGTTGGGCGGCGGATTCAGCGGAAGTCGAGACCGCCATGACGTCCTTCCTGACCGCGTTGGCGCCGGAACTGTCGCCGCCGGCCGACGTCGATCTACTCGACCTCTATGGAGCGACGGAGTCGCAGCTCGAGGCGGTGGGCCAGTGGGCTGCAGGCATACGGAGCTACTACAGAGATCTGTCGGAGCAGGGCCAGCGCTCACTCGTGCGTGCTGCGTCGCGCCTGGTCGATCGGGAGCTCACCGATGACGAAGCCTCGGCCTTGGCCGGCGGGTTGCCGGCGGAGGTCCTGCGGGGGGCCCTCGACGCGTGGCTCCCGAGCGAGTCCTCCGTCGCGGTCAGCGCGGCCACGGTCGACGGCGACGTCGGCCGCGAGGGCTGGGTCGAGGGAGGCGGTTGGTATCGACAGGATCTGGACTTCACCCTGCGCTATCGGCCGGTCGGGCACGCTGATCCGTTCATACGTGCCTGGTCGGACCTGGTTGGCGAAGCCCAGGGCGAGGGGCGGTCTGATGGCCTGGGCGAGCTTGCCACGCTGCTTCGCGATCCCAAGGCGCCCGGGCAGTGCGCGCGCTGCCACGCTCGAGTTCAGGAGCCGTCCGGTGGTTGGGCCCTGCGTTGGACGCGGCTCGAGGCGACGCCGGGATTGACTCATTTCTCGCACGCCACCCACTTCCCGCTCCTGGATGAAACGGGCTGCCACGTCTGCCATCAACCGGCGGGCATCGGGAGCCAAGGGCCGGGAGTTGCCAGCGCGTCGAGCTTCGCACCGCTGACCCGTGAAGCCTGCGCGTCGTGTCACTCGAGCGGCGGTGCATCGGATCGTTGCCTGACCTGCCACGACTACCACGTTCACCCGAGCCCGGCCGTCTCGCGGCCGTCGCCACTGCTGATCGAGCGGCAAGACGCGGCGTTGGACGAATCGCCGCGATAGCGCGTGACAACCTCTACCGGACCAGATGGATTCGCGAACCCAGCCGCATCCCAGGGTGCTACTCGCCCTCGTCCTCACCCTGGCGTCGTGCCTGGTCGTTCCGCGCGGTCCAGTCCAGACCGCCCCTGCCGCGGAGGCGGGGTCTGATCTGGCGGAGCGCTCCCATGCCGAGCTCCTGGAGCGAGATCCATTCCCGTCCGCTCGGCAATGCGCGACCTGTCACGAGCGCCACTACCGCGAGTGGTCGGCGTCGCCGCACGCCTACGCGCAGATCAGTCCCACTTACAACGCCTATCAGGCATTGCTGGTCAATGCGACCAACGGGACCCTGGGCGACTTCTGCGTCCGTTGTCATACGCAGGTAGGGATGACCTTGGGGGAGCCGATTGCGGCCAGCAACGCCGCGCGTTCTGAGGTCGCGGTCGAGGGCATCACCTGTGTGGTCTGTCACCGGGTATCGACGTCCTACGGCAAGAACTCGGGGCGCTTCGCGCTCGAGTCCGGCGACATCTTCGAGCCGATCTACGGACCTCGAGCCGACGATGAACTACGTCGAGTGCTAGGAGACCCGGCTACCTATCGACGGGTCGTGACCGATTCGGACTCACCGGGAAGGAGAATCCACGCTGAGGCGCGTCAGATGCCACAGATCCAGCGCTCCGCCTTTTGCGGCCGTTGCCACGACGTCCGCCTGGTCGACGGCTTCCGACTCGAGGATGCCTTCAGCGAGTACAAGCAGTCGCCGGCGGCCGAGCGAGGAGAGAGTTGCCAGGATTGCCACATGGGGCCCATTCCCGGCGTTCCCTCCCGCTATGAGGATCAGCCAGCAGCGATCATCGGCGATCAGCCGACGGCGCCGGCGCGCCGGACCAATCACATGTTTGCCGGTCCCGACGCTCCGCTCGTGCATCCGGGGATCTTCCCCCACAATCCCGAGGCAGCGGCCCTGGCGAGCCCGCAGGAGTGGCTTCAGTTCGACTATGCCGCGGGCTGGGGGACAGACGAGTTCGAAGATGCTTGGCCCGACGACAGCGAGTTCCCCGAGCGCTGGGCATCGGCCGACGAGCGCTACGACGCGCGCGAAGTTCTCGAGACTCAACTCGGGCTTCGCCGAGAGGCCTATGAGCGGGGCACGACGCTTTTGCGCAACGGCTACCGGCTCGGCGAGATCCGCGATCTGGGGGCGGGTGATGGTCTGGCCTTCGAACTCCGTGTAGAGAACGCGAGCGATGGTCACAGCGCGCCGACGGGCCTCATTGCGGAGCGCCTGGTCTTCCTCCAGATCGTCGTTACCAATGCCGATGGGGAAGTGGTCTTTCGATCAGGCGATTTGGACCCCGACGGGGACCTGCGCGATCGGCACTCCGCCTGGGTGCAGGCGGGACACATGGAGCGCGATGAGCAGTTGTTCAACCTCAGGTCGCCCTTCGTCGTTCGAAACCTGCACGGGAGTGAGCGCGAGCAGATCGTGCCCGCGAACTACTCCTTCGACCCGCTCGTTTTCGTGCGTCCGTCGCCCACGCCGTCGATGCTCATGGGTGGCGTCCCCGGTGTCCGCATTCAGAAGCGGAATATCGAGATCGGCGGCTATCGCGTAGCGCGTTACTCGGTGCCGGCCGAGATGCTTCAGGGTGCCGGCCCCTACCACGTGCGGGCACAACTCGTTTCGGGACAGCTCCCGGTGCATCTCATTCGAGCCATGCAGAGTGTTGGTTTCGAGTGGGGGCTATCCGGTGAGAAGCTGGCGCAGGAGCTGGTCGCTAACTACCGGGTCCTGCACGTACGTGAAGCGACGATGGATGGACGCTGAGCCCGTGGCGCTCGAAGCTCCTCGTAGCTCCTGGGTCCTGCTCATTGCGGTCCTGGTGGGGTCGGGCTGTCGCACTCCGAGTGCGGCGCAGAGGCCGTTGCGCCGGGAGCTTCCGATGGCCAGCGATGCGGACGGGCGGACGCCCTTGTCCGATACTCCGCGCGGGCGTGACGCGCTCGTCTTCGCGCCGGTGGAACATCAGCCGGACGGCTTGGCGCTGGACTCGGAACTGTCGGACGAAGTCATCGGCTATCGGGCGGAGGCGATCGCGGAGCGCCCGGAGCCGCTGCTCGAGATCGGGGGAAGGTTTCTTTCCAGCGGCCCCATCCCGGCGGGCGTCGAGCTACCCACGGGGCAGGTGTTTCAACCGTCGCTGATCGTCTTCGGGGACTTGCGATCTGCGGTGCAGAGCCATGACTCCGGATCGGACGTTCGCACCGAGTGGGCCAATCGGCTGGACTTGTTCGCCAACTTGTCGCTTTCCGGAACCGAACGGGTACTCCTCGGTCTGCGGCCGATCGATGGTGAGCGGGGGCAGTTCACCGGATACAGCCTCGAACCCGACGAGGATTCGGGTTGGGAGTCTGGCTTCAACTCGAGAATCCGGACGCTCTACTTCGAGGGCGAGTTCGGCGAGCTGTTTCCGGGGCTGGACGATGGGGACCGCCACGCCCTGGACTATGGCCTGACGATCGGACGAGTTCCTCTGCTCGTGCAGGACGGGTTCCTGGTCGACGACGACGTCGACCTGCTCGGAGTGACGCGGAACTCGCTCACGGCCGAAGGTGTCTCGAATCTGCGGTTGACGGGCTTGGTGGGCTGGAGCGGCGTCGATCAGGGAGGTGGGGCGGACGGCGAGACTGGGGCCATGGTGGGCCTTCTGACCGCAGCAGACACCTCACTGTTCGACAGTTCCATGGCACTCGACCTGCTCTTCGTGGACGGTCATCAGCGTGACTCGGACGCCTGCTACCTGGGTGGCAGCTCGGTGCAGCGGCTCGGGGTGCTCGACACGACGTTCAGAGTCGCGACATCTGTTCCGCTGCACGGTGACACCCCTTCGGCGACGGCGGGGACACTGCTCGCCTCAGAGGTCGCCTACACGCTCGAGGGCAGGGAGCACGTCGTCTACGCCAACGGCTTCTGGTCCATCGATCAGTTCTCTTCAGCAGCACGCGGCCCGGACCGCGGCGACGCCGTGGCGCGAATCGGGATTCTCTTCGAGCCCGTCGGGATGGGCACCTTCGGCATACCGCTCGGTGGAGCCTTGAGCGACACCGTCGGTGGAGCTCTCGGCTATCAGCACTTCCTGAATGGAACGCGGGGGCAGATCGTCTTCGAGATAGGAGGTCGTGGGAGTCTCGAGGGCGAGCACGAGAGCGCCCTGGCACTGGGGGCCCGCTACCAGCGGGCCTTCGGCCAACATCAGGTCTTGCGCCTCGACGCCTTTGTCGCAACGCGAGAGGGGGACGACTCGTCGCAGGGGATTCGGGCCGAGTGGCGCGTCAAGTTCTGACCCACGTCAGCGGCGGCGCAGGCGCAGGAACTGGAAGCGCCCGAAGCGGCTCTGCACGCCGGGAAGTTGCTCGAGCTTGCCCAGGGCGCTGCCGACCAGTCCCGCCAGGCGCTTGCCGCGCTCGGAGAAGTTGCGCGTGCGGAAGGCCAGCTCCTCCGGTTGAGGGGCGGCCTGCAGGCCCAGGCGATCGACGGTCTCGAAGCCCGCGTCGTGGGCCAGGCGCTCGATCGCGCGCGGATCGACGGCCTCGAAGGGACCGATGTTCGGGTCGGGCGAGAGCACGTACTCCACGCCCCGCGGCCCGCCGCGCTTCGAGCGCAGGCGTTCGGTCAGGCTGTGGAACGAGCGCGTGCTGACCAGCCCCAGGATCAACTCGCCCCCGGGCTCGAGCCAGCGCGCGATGTCGGCCAGGAGCGGGCCGCGCTGGTCCGGCGCCAGGTCCTCGAGGCGGAACAGGCACGTGGCCACGGCGTAGGTCGCCTCGGGCGGCGCCTGCGGCCCCAGGCGCACGGCGTCGTCGGGACTCCACAGGTGGATGCCGGCCACCGGCCGCACCCGGTTGGCCACGAACTCGCCGACCTCCTTGGTGCGCTCGACCACGTCGAAGTGGAAGCCGCGGCGTTGGCGCCAGGTGCGCTCGGTCACGATGCCCGTGCAGGGCAGCACGTCGAGCCAGCGGCCCAGGGGCGGCTGATCCTCTTCGAGCTTGTCCGCACCGCGCTCCACGAAGCGCTCGATCGCCGCCTCCGTGGCGCGCACCTCCCAGGGCCGCGGCTTGTTGTGCCGCAGCCCGTTGAGCACCCGCGCGCGCTGGTACACGGCCAGGTCGTCGGGGTGCCAGGCGGCCGGATCGGGCGAGGAGGGGATCGGCCGCCCGCCGTAGTGGTTCCAGTGGCGCACCACGTCGAGGGGGCGGCGCTTGGGGCCCGACTTGGGCTGGAACTTGGGATAGCCCAGGGCCAGCACCGCCACGACCAAGCGGTCATAGGGCAAGCCCACCAGCTCGCGCACCGCTTCCTTGTCACCGGTCTGGGTGATCCAAAAGGTCCCCAGTCCCAGCACCTGGGCCGCCAGGCTCATGTTCTGGATCATCGCGCTGGCCGACTGGATGTTGGCCCAGCTCTCCTCCGAGAACTCGCGCCCGTAGGAGACGACGATGTTGGTGGGCGCGTTGCCCATCTGGCTCGACAGGGCGGCGAGCTTCGCGTTGACCTCGGGATCGTCCACCGCCACCAGATCCCACATCTGGTAGTTGCAGGAGGAGGGCGCCCAGATCCCCGCGTGCATGACCTGGTCGGCCAGCTCGCGCGGCACCGGCCGCTCGTCGAACTTGCGGATCGAGCGCCGGGTGTAGATCGCCTCCCAGAAGTCACGCTCCGGCGTCGGCCCCACCGGCTCGCCGACGTCGAAGTCCTTGGGCCCGCGGCCCAAGGTGGGAGAGCCTTCGGCGGCCTCGGGAATCCCTCGATCCATTGCCTCGGGACGCGCGCCTTCGACTTCTGCGGGGCTGCCGCCCTGCGCCTGGGGCGTCGACGATGTGGGCGGTTCGGAGGTCATGGGGATGGGGTCGGGCGCGCCCGGTGGGGGACCGCGATGCCCCATTGTGCCCCCCTCGAGAGGGACGGGCCACCGCCCTGTCTCGGCGCGGCCGTCCCGGGCACCCGGCGGGCGCGGATCCGGACCCGGTCCACTTTGCGGTGCGCTCGTCGGCGCCTACAGCGGCGCCGAGCCGCTGACGCTCGGCTCCCGACTCTCCGATCCGGATCGCGGTTCACCCCAGTCTGCGCGACCAGCTCTGCCCCGTTCGGTGAGGTTGGAGACCTTCCCTCCGACCGGATCGGTTCGTGCGGTTGGGCTCGCCAGCACGACGTTGGGCAGATCGGTGGCGCCCCATGCCGGCGCGCGCGCAACGGATTGTTGCGAGCGTCGAGGGGGGGGTAGCCTCCACGAAGCGAGCCTGCATCGAGGGGGATGCGTGGCATTCGAAGATACCCCAGCAGTCAGAGAAACATGTCTTGCAGTCAGAAGCGTGCGGCTTCGAGAAGGGCCATATCCATGCGTCTCGCCAAGCCGGTCGGGATCCTTTCAATCTTCGCTTCGGTCGGGATCGCCCAGACCACCGCGCCCTCGTTGATCGTTGCATGCGGAACGTCGGGGGTATTCACATACACCGAGGAGATGACGATTCAATTCACGGCCGGGTCTGATCCCGTCGATATCGCGTCCGGAATCTTCGCGAATGACATCGCCGATGAATGGGCCTGCGGTGTCTGCTTCAGCATCGACCCACTTGCGATCTGGAGTTGCGAGAAGGGCAACACGGGCCCAGCCGACCCCGCGGATTTCACGATCACGGGCATCACCGAGGTGGGTGGGGTCTTTACCGTGACCGGGGACTATTCGGGGGGGATCAGCGTGGAGTGCCGGGACTGTTGAGCGGTTGAATGCTCTGAGCAGATCCTTGCCGCGCGGGTCGGTTAGGCTTCGGCGCGCGCCGATCGGGCTCGATCTGCGCGCGCCGCTCCTGGCTGTTCGCTGTCATCGCCCGCGGGCTGGGAGGTCGAAAGAGTCTTGACATGCGGAAACTGATTGTCGTCGTGGTCGTGCTCGCGATTGGACTGCTTCTCGTCGACTTGCCGAGAGTCGGAGATCCGGGAGGTGCCGCGCGGCGAATCGCCGAACAGGATGGCGTCGACGATTCGAATGGAGGGCTTACTTCACCCGATTCCTACGCCGCGGATGGCGGCAACGATCGGGCGCTGGCACCCTCGGGGCCACTTGCCGACGGCGCGAGCGATGAGCTTCGGCTCAGCACCATCCAGTTCGAGGACTCCCGCGACGGCGTGCTGCTCGACGGGTGGGGAGAGCTGTGCTTGCTGACCTCGGGGGGAGCACTTCGGAGGGTCGAGGTTCGCGAAGGGAGCGCGCGGCTCCCGGATGGGCTCGGGCTGGACGAGGCGTGTTGGGTGGTGGACCTGCGGCTCGATGGGGTCGATTACACCTACCTCGAACTCGATGCGACGTGGGCGGAGCTCGTCGAGCAGACGCCCGTTGCGGTCTTCCCTGGCCGCGCGGTGCCGGCGCGGGTGGTCGACGAGGCGGGCGCGCCGTGGACGCTGCCCCTGAGGCTGGGGCCGCCGATCGACGGCGGGTTCGGCGTCGGCGCCGAGGGGCACGCGCGCTTGCGGGCCGAGGTGACGTCCCCGATCGCACTCCCCTTCGCTGGGCCAGGCGAGCGTCTGGAACTGCTGACCGAGGGAGGGCGAGCGCGATTCGTCGTGCCCCCGCCTCCGGCGCCGTTGGAGGTTGATCCCCCTGACGGGTCGATCGTGGCCATCGAGCTTTCGGATGTCGTCTTGACTGCCACCCGGGACGTCGAACTCGTCCTTCTCGCCGGGGCGCCCCTCGACGGCCTTTTCCTGAGTGTGAGCGCGGTGCGTGGACTGCGTCCCTCCGACGCCGAGGCTGCGGGCGTGGCCGTCGTCAGGCTCGAGAGGTCCCGTTGGTTCGAGAACTCCCAAGGGGACTTCGAGCTCCGCACGGCCCTGCCGCAGTTGCCGTCGGGGACCTATCGTCTTTCGGATTCTGGTGTGAACGCCGAGGCGGGAGTCGAGCTGTCTGTGGAGTCCTTCGAGGTCTCGAGCGATTCCGAGCGCGAGATTGCCGTGTGGATCTACACGGACGAGGTCGCGCGCCCCACGACGGGACGGATCGCGCTTCGCTTCGCGCGCCCCTGGCGCGAGGTTCTGGCCCTTGGTGAGGGGCGACTCAAGGTCTTCCTGACTGCCGGAAGCGGCGGCCAGCTCGCGTCGGGTCAACGGCGGTCGTTGAGCTGCCGACTCGACTCGGGACGGGTCACGGCCAGGGATGATTTCACCGTCGAGCTGCACGAGTTCGTCGATCTGGCGGCGGGCCCCTACGTCCTCTCGCTCCAGCCGGTCGGATTCGTGACCGACGTCGAGCTGCCGCCGAGCGGGTCCGGGCCGACGGTCGTTGTTCCGGCAATCGGGAGGGTGAGGGTTCAGCCGCGAGGGGCAGAGGCCGAGGCGACCGCCGCCGGCGGAAGTCGGCCGCGGCCGGTACTCGAACCGCTTGCGGTCCCGCCGGAGATCCCGTCTCCGATTCGTCCTATCGGCACCGACGAGCGGTCCTCCGAGTACCTTCTCGTTCACGGCGAGTACGGACTGCAGGTTCCGGGCGGAACGGTCGTTATCGAGCCATCGAGCTTCTCGGTCGACCGTCAGGAAGTCCTGGTCGAGTGGGAGCAGCGACGCAGCTTCGCCCGCGAGGTTCGCTGGAAGCTGGACGGGGTGGACCTGAGCCTGCCGCTGTCGATGCAGGGGGACGTCCGCCTGCTGCTCGACGGCACCTCGGTCGACGGGGTCGTGGCGCAGGGGATCGGGTTCGACCTGGGTACCCAGCGCTTGGCCGGTTGGAGGGTGATCGCGCCGATCTCGGGCACGTTCGTCCTCGATGTGCCGCTCACCTTGCCGGATGGGCGGACGGTCCATCGGCGGCTGCCGGACTTCACCCTAGGTGAGGTCGAACTCCCGCCGGTGATCGACGAGCTCTCGGACATGGACCTCTGAGCCGTTCGTGCGCTGGCCCGGTCACGGACGATCGTCCCTCGTGCGGGGCTCGGTCAACGACGGATCCAATGGCCAGGGTGCATGCGCCGCGCCGGCTGAACGAGGGTCGGTGGCTCGAGCGTCCCGCGTCACCGGGAGCCTCGGACGCGCGCGGATGGGCGGCGTCGTGCGGTCCACGGCCGCGCAGCTTCCCGGCTGGACTTCCAAGGCCGAGCCCGTCCCCTTCCATTGGGCCGAGCAGCGGCGAAGTCATGGGGCGCTGCTCGCGGCGCACGAGCGTCGTACCATGACAGCACCGATGGGCGAGGAGTGCTCCACCGCCCCGTCCGCGTCCTCTACTCGACGACCCCACGCGTGTCCGATTCTCGATTCGATCCCGACGGCAGAATGGCCGCACGCGCCTACTGGCGCGCGAACCTGCGGCTGCTTGGCCTCCTGCTCTCGATCTGGTTCGCCGTCTCCTTCGGCTGCGGGATCCTGTTCGCGGAGCCGCTCAACGAGTACCAGCTCCCGGGCACCGGCTTCCCGCTCGGCTTCTGGTTCGCCCAGGCCGGCTCGATCTACACCTTCTGCGTGCTGATCTTCGTCTACGTCGTGGCCATGAAGCGGCTCGACCGTCGCTACGGCGTCTCCGAGGACTGACGGCGCCATGGACGTCAAGAGCTGGACCTTCCTGATCGTCGGGCTGACCTTCGCCCTCTACATCGCCATCGCGATCTGGGCCCGGGCCGGCAGCACGCGCGAGTTCTACGTGGCCGGCGGTGGGGTGCATCCGGTCGCCAACGGCATGGCCACCGCCGCCGACTGGATGAGCGCCGCCTCGTTCATCTCCATGGCGGGGCTGATCTCGTTCATGGGCTACGACGGCAGCGTCTACCTGATGGGTTGGACCGGGGGCTATGTGCTCTTGGCCCTCCTGCTGGCGCCCTACCTACGCAAGTTCGGCCGCTTCACGGTCCCTGACTTCGTGGGCGACCGCTACTACTCGCGCACCGCGCGGCTGGTGGCGGTGGTCTGCGCGATCTTCGTGTCGTTCACCTACGTCGCGGGGCAGATGCGCGGCGTGGGCGTGGTCTTCGGGCGCTTCCTCGAGGTGCCGGTCGAGACCGGCGTCGTGATCGGTATGGGCGTGGTGCTGTTCTACGCGGTGCTCGGGGGCATGAAGGGCATCACCTACACCCAGGTGGCGCAGTATTGCGTGCTGATCTTCGCCTTCATGGTGCCGGCGATCTTCATCTCGATCCTGATGACCGGGGTGGCGGTGCCGCAGCTCGGCTTCGGCTCGAACCTCGCCGGCGAGGTGGGCAGCCGCATCGCGGGGGGTGAGACGATTTCGCTCTTGGCCAAGCTCGACGGGCTGCACGCGGAGCTCGGCTTCGCGCCCTACACCTCGGGCTCCAAGGGTCTGGTCGACGTCTTCTGCATCACCCTGGCGCTGATGGTGGGCACGGCCGGCCTGCCCCACGTGATCATCCGTTTCTACACCGTGCCCCGCGTGCGCGACGCGCGCACCTCGGCCGGTTGGGCCCTGCTGTTCATCGCGGTGCTCTACACCGCTGCGCCGGCGGTGGGGGCCTTCGCGCGCACCAACCTGATCGACGTGGTCGAGGGGGCGCGCTACGCCGAGTCGTCCGAGACGGACGCGGCCAAGACCATCCCGGCCTGGTTCAAGAACTGGGAGAACTCGGGCCTCATCGCCTGGGTCGACAAGGACGGCGATGGGCGCGTGCGCTACCGCAGCGGCGCGCCCTTCGACGGCAAGCCCGCCTTCGAGTCGGGACCCACGGACGAGGCCGGCCGCGGGGTCTCCGGTGAGCGCCTTGTGACCAACGCGCCCTCCGCGGGCGAGAACGAGCTCTACATCGACCGGGACATCATGGTGCTGGCCAATCCCGAGATCGCAGGCCTGCCGAACTGGGTCATCGCGCTGGTGGCCGCCGGTGGGCTGGCTGCGGCCCTCTCCACGGCGGCGGGCCTCTTGCTGGTGATTTCCACCGCCGTCAGCCACGACCTACTCAAGCGCACGTTCTTCCCGCAGATCCGCGAGTCGCGCGAGTTGGCCGCCGCGCGCATCTCGGCCGGGGTCGCGGTGATCTTCGCGGGCCTACTCGGCATCTACCCGCCGGGCTTCGTGGCCCAGGTGGTGGCCTTCGCCTTCGGCCTGGCGGCCTCGTCGTTCTTCCCGGCGATCCTGCTCGGGATCTTCTCGCGCCGCATGAATCGCGAGGGCGCGATCAGCGGCATGGTGGCGGGGATCACCTTCACCGCCGGCTACATCGTCTGGTTCAAGTTCGTCGCGCCGGAGACCAACACCGCGGAGCACTGGTGGTTCGGCATCAGCCCCGAGGGCATCGGTGCCTTGGGCATGGCCCTGAACTTCGCCGTGGCGATCGCCGTGGCCAAGTTCACGCCGCCGCCGCCGCCCGAGATCCAAGCGCTGGTCAGCTCGGTCCGCGTCCCCAAGGGCGCGGGCGGGGCCCAGGCCCACTGACTCGGACCCCGGCGACGCATCCGCCGCCACCGGGGTCCGCTCCTGGACCTGGTCGATGCCCCGTTAGTTGGCGGGGTGCGCTCCAATTCGAGGGTCCGTCAGTCGCCGGAGCCTCCGAACTTGGATTGGTCGCACGAGGCACCCTTGACGACCACGTTGGGGCCGCAGGCGACGACAGCCCTGTCGAAGGCGGAGCAGGGGTCGACGTGCGGATAGGGGAGGAGCTCCCACTGGCTCACCTGAAACTTGAAGATGCCCCGGCACCAGGAGGCGATCGCATTGAGCTGGACACACTCGGCGCATTCACCTTCAGGCGGGTTCGGTATGCCTTCGGTGATCAACGTCGATGAGGACTGCTCCCAGTCGATGCCGAAGTCGACGCCGACACCACCCGGGGAGCTGTTGAACGTCCCCGAGATCGAGAAGCCCTTGACGATCTCGCCTTTCACCGAGCTGTCCACGGCGCCGGCCTTGGGGCACACGATCGGGCCGAAGGGCTTCGTGCGTCCCTTGCAGCTGACATTCAGGAGCTCGCCTGGCGGGCAGTCGCCCGTCAGCGGCGTCTCGGGATCACAGGTCAAGGTGTTGTTGTGCACGAAGGACTCGCCGTTGTAGGGCGTGCACGCGCCGCAATCGAATCCGGCGTCGGCACTGGTCGCCTGGCCGCCACCGTGGCCGAACTGACCCGGATCGGTGAGCGGCGACAGGGTCGGCGGAGCGGAGACGCCGCGGTGCACGATGGGCGGACCGAAGGACCCGCTTCTCAGGCAGAGGATCAGCTTCCCGGCCGACTTCGTGCCCCGGACCCGCACGAGCACCCCGGGAGGCAGCGTCGACACGGCTTCGATCTCGGCCTTGACCGGCGTGGCGGGCAGGGGCCCCGCGGTGCGGAACTCGTAGAGGTCGACCACGGTGTCCCGGGGGCAGTCGCGATCCATGTAGTTGAAGGCGACGAAGAGCTCCCCGTCGGGGATGTTGACGCTCGGGCTGTCGAGGTAGAAGCCCGCGTCGTAGTGGAAGGGCGCGTCGCCGTAGCCCTGGTAGTTCAGCACGCCGTGGATGTCGTGCATGGTCGCCAGGGAACCCGAGTGGCCTCGGAAAGAAAGCCCCTCGCTCGCCGGCGCCCCGGCCGGCTGCGGAGGCGGCGGGAGCACGACGACCTCCTGCCAGTCGATCTCCTCGTCGCCGGGGCCGAAGCGCCCCGGTGCATCGCCCAGGGGCGCGAAGTGGTGGGTGTGAGCCGTGGGTTGGGTGACGGTCAGCAGCTCGAATACGTCGTTCTCGGCGACGCTGGAGTCCGCGGTCAGCCACGGGCGAGTGACGCCCACGGCCTGCCCGCCACCGGAGCTGCCGCTGGAACCGCCGCCAGAGGCGCCGCCGGAACCGCCGCCGCCGGACGCCGTCCCTGCGAGACTCGCTTCGCCCAGGGTGATCCACATGGTGCTCAGCGGTCCCACTTCGACGAAGGGCGTGAAGCCATCGCCGTCGGTGACGAGGTTGTAAGCCTTGGCCACGCCCGCGGCATAGCCTTGGACCTGGACCGGGATCCCCGGCCTGGGGGCCGTCGTGTTGCTGATCACGTCGAGCGCGATCTGGTGCCCTTGGACGGTGGGGGTCGTCGCCGCGCCGGCGATCGAGCCCGCGCCGAGCGAGCTGGCGATGATTGAAACCGTGGCGATCGGAGCAAGGCCGATCGGGAAAAGGCGATAGTGCATCGTTGGGGCCTCGTGTTGGATTGATGTAGGTGAACGAACCTTCGCGGCCCGGCCCTCTAGCGCGCATCGGCCGCAAGGAGCAGCGGCCGATGCGCCCAACTCACCGGCGGACGACGCGCGGTAGATAGAGCCCGCAAGTAGATCGAGCCCGCAAGTAGATCGAGCCCGCAAGTGGATCGAGCCCCGCAGGTGGAGCTGCAAGTCCCCGTTGAGGTCAACGCTTTGAATCGTCTCCGTCGCCCTCTCGCGCGGTCGAAAATCGTCGCTTCGTCCGTCGGCAGGAACGGCCACCGCGCGCGAAGCGTGCTGCCGAGTTGAAGAAAAAGTGATCGACGGTCCGACCGTGGTCGACCTCCACCCGTCGGCGGAACCTTACGCACTTCTTTCGCCGCCGAAGCCGTCATCCGGGAACGCGAGGGGTACTCGCCCGGGTTTGTCGCGGCCCTCGGTCGCCGCTCGGGGATGATCTTGGCCGGTCGATGGTGCTCGCCCTGCATCCGACGCATCCGGGCATTGCGTGCTTCTCGACCCGCGCACCGTCCCATGTCAAGGACCACCCTCTACTGGCTCGCCGTCCTCGCCCTGCTCGGGGTGTACGGCGGCTCGCTGCTGGCCCTGGCGTACCAGCTCCCGCCGACGGCCGACGAGCGGCTGTACTTCTCCTGCGGCTACCACCTGGTGACGTACCTCGATTGGTCCGTCTACCACCTGAGGTACCAGGGACCCCTGGGGCTCTACCTGAACCAACTCTTCGCCGGAGATCTGGATCCTGCCGTCTACACGTCGCAGGAGCTGATGCCGGCCCTCGCGCTCGGACGGTTGGGGATCGCGTTCGTGGCGTTGCTCACGGCTGCTCTGACCTTTGCCGCCGCCTTCGCGGTCATCGGTCGAGGTGGGGCGCTGTTGGCCCTGGCCCTGTTCGTGCTGAACCCGATGTTGCTGGGGCACGGAGCCCTGGTGACGACGGACATGCCCCACGCCTTGGCGACGCTGCTCGCGACGGCGGCGCTCCTTTGGTGCGTCCAGCGCCCGTCCGCACAGCGTGCGCTCGTGGTCGGGTTCGCCTGCGGACTGGCGGTCGGCACGAAGTACCTCGCCGCGGTCTTCGTGCCGTTGATCGCGATCGTCGCCATCACCGCTGTGGTCGCGCGCGGCGACGGGCAGCGCGAGGCGTCGGCCGGTCGACGCCTGAAGGTCGGCTCAGCGGCCCTCGGCGCGATGGTCGTCGGCGGCCTCTTCGCCCTGCACGCCGCCTACCTGTTCACGCAGCCCTTCGCGCCGGCGGCGGGGGACGCCTACCGCAGCGCCGCATTCGCGGCTCTCGACGCGCCCCTCTTGCGCCAGCTCCCCCGAGTGCTGCCCCTGGCTCTGGCCCAGGGACTCGACTTCATGCTCTCGACCGATGGCGTGGCGGGTCCCCGCGCCGGCTACATGCTCGGCGCCTATCACGAGTCCACGCCGCTCTACTACCCCCTGGCCCTGGCGGTGAAGACCCCGGTCGTCGTTCTGGGGGCGTTCGCGCTCGGTGCGGTCGCGCTGCTGCTTCCGAGCCGCCGGATCACGTCGCGCCAGCGCGTGGCGCTCGGCTTGCTCTTGGCACTGATCGTGCTTCCCATCGCGGCGTTGACCTTCGGCACCTCCTACAAGCTGGGAGTGCGCTACCTGCTCCAGTTGATGCCGCTGATGGCGATCGTGGGCGGGTTCGCGGTGGTCACGCTGGCGGCGGCGCCGAGCGCGGTCCGGCGCGCGCTCGCGGCCGGGCTGGTCCTTGCGGTCGTTCCCGTCGGGCTCGAGTTGCGGGGCATCTGGCCCAACGCCATCGCCTACTACAACGCTCCCGCGGGCGGGTCCGACGCCGGGCTCGAGTACTTCGCCGACTCGAACACCGAATGGGGCCAGATGAAGGACCTGGGCCTGGTCCGACTCGAGGACGAGTTCGGCGCGCTGCAGGTGGTCACGCGGGCGGGCGGGCCGCGCTTCGGGCGCCTGGCGATCTACTTCGACCAACTGGCTCCCCAGAGTCGGCAGGCGGCCGGGCCGAGTGACCACTGGCTGCTCGGCTTCGAGCCGATCGGACGGACGCAGGGTGCTTGGCGTGCCTACGACGTGCGGCCGGACGACTACGAGCGCCTGGCGGCGACCGACCCGAGTGGCGGGCGCCGGCGCGAGCTCGTGATCGCCTACCTGGCCGAGGGCCGCCTCGAGGAAGCCGCGCGGCACCAGAGTCTGCTATCGCCCTCGGACTCGCTGTCGGTCCTCGCTTCCACCATCACGCGGTGGGTCAGAGGTCAGAGGTCAGAGGTCAGAGGTCGGGCACGGAGGTCCTCGACCTCGCCCAGCGTTGGTTCTCGTTCGGCCGCTTCGACAAGGTGTCCGACCTGTTCGCCAGCGAGGGGGCGCCTGCGACCGACGTCGGTTTGACCTTGCAGGCCGAGAGCCTCGCGCTGCAGGGCAAGCTCCACGAGGCGCTCGATCTGCTGCTGGAGTGGGCCACGCCGGAGGACTTCCCGATCAGCTTCCTCTACGGCTGCGCCCTGCGGATCCGGCTCTGGCGCGAGGACGAGGCGCTAGCGGCGCTGGAGTCCTCGATCGATGCTCTGCCAACGGAACTGCGAGCCAAGGCCGATGAGTTGCGCGATCGAGCCCGGTTCAAGGCGGCGAGTCGGCCGCCCTGGACCGAGGTATGAAGCATCGAGGCGGGGCCGGATCCAAAGCGCCCCGCCCGGCCGACTCCTCGAGCCCCGACCGCCTCGCCGAATCACTCGTCGTCGCCGTCGTCGTCCCGAGCCACGGGATTCTCCGCGGGCTCCGACTCCGGGACCTCATTCGCGGGCACGTAGTCCGCGGCCACGGTCGTCACCACCGGCGTCAAGATCCAGGTCAGGGGCGGGAAGCCGTACCAGTAGTTCTCGCTCGCGGACTGGATGATCCGCACGCGATCGCCGCCCTCCGCCGCGATCTCGCCGGTGATCTCGTCCACCATTCCGCCCGTGTCGGTGGATCCGAAGATGGTGAAGACCACGAAGAGGTTGAGGCCGACATTGGTCGAGCTCCGCAGGTGCGTAGGCTCGCCATCCGGACCGACCAGGCCGTTCCATTCGCGGGCGGTGGAGTGGAAAGCGCAGCCCTGTAGGGTCGGGCAGGCGGCGAAGAGGGCGAGGACGACGGCAGAGGGACGGAACATGGGGAGCAGTCTAGTCCCCGGCCGAGCGTGCCTCTGGGCGAGTTTCAACCGCTGGCGGCCGCGGACCTCGACAGGCCGCGCGAAAGCTATTGCTCTCGCGCGGCGAGTCGAACGCCCATCGGTCGGCGACGTGTTCGCCACCGACTCGAGACGTCAAGGCACGCGCGCGACCAGTCCGTTCGAAGCCGCGAACAGCTCCACGGCGCCCGGATCGAAGAACCACACCTGGGTGTAGAGCTCACTGCCCGAGGGCAGGGAGGCGGGCCAGGGCCACTGGAAGTCGAGGCCCCCGGACGCGTCCAGCGCGATGCCGGCGACGAGCTGGTCGGGATTCGGGACCAACAGACCGCCGAGCAGCGGCAGGTTCGCGGCGCTCTGGCCCACGACCAACAGGGCCGGCGCAAAGGCGGTCCCCGACGTGAGGGTGGCGCTGACCGGGCTTCCGGCGGAGAGGTCGCCGGCGCCGCTCCATGCGGCCACGCCATTGGCGCCGGAGAGAGCCGCGCCTGTCCAGGCCCACTGCGCCGCGGAGGTCTGGTTGACGAGGATCGGCGCGGGCGGCGTCTCGGCGAGGTTGCGGCAGGGTGCCATGACGTCGAGCGCGCCGTCCGCGTCGAGGTCGACGACGGCGAGGCAGGTGGGCTGCGGGCCTGCCGCGATGTTCGTCTTCCCTCCGAGCGCGCCGCCGCCGAGGCCCAGCCAGACCGAGACGGCGTCGTTGTCCTGGGCCACCGCGATCACGTCGCCGATGCCGTCGCCGTTCACATCCGCGATCCGCACGTCGTTCGGGAAGCCGCCCAGGTCGTAGCTGACCGAGCTGAAGAAGCCGCCGCCGGGCTTCGACAGCACCACGCGCATCAGGTCGGTGTAGAGCTCGACCGTGGCGATGTCGTCGCGGCCGTCGCCGTTCAGGTCGCCCATGGCCACGCCCTGGGTCAGCGCCGAGGAGGCCACGGATCCGTCGGACACGAAGCTGCCGTTGCCGAGCCCGTGCCACAGCCTGGTGCCCGAGTACTGGGTCATCACCAGGTCCCGATGCCCGTCGCCGTTGTAGTCGCCGACGGCGACGTCGGTGCAGTTCGTGCCGCCCAGTGACAGCGCGGCGCCGAAGGTCCCGTCGCCGTTCCCGAGGAAGACGCGCAGGCCGCCCGACACGTTGCTGGCCACGGCCAGGTCCACGTGGCCGTCCTCGTCGAAGTCCGCGGGCTCGACGGAGATCGGGAAGCTGCCGGCGAGGACAGTGTTCAGGAGCGTGAACGAGCCGTTGCCGCTCGAGCGGAAGATCCGCACCTGGTTCGAGCTGCTCGAGCCGAGCGTGGCGGCCAGGTCGTCGAAGCCGTCCTCGTCGAAGTCCGCGGCTGCGATGCCCCAGGTCTGGCCGCCGGAGACGAACTCGATAGCATCGAGCTGCGGGTACACGGAGCCGAGCAGCACGGCGATCCTGCCGATCTCCTCCTGACCGGCGAGGGAGACGGCGACGTCGACCTTCCCGTCGCCGTCGAAGTCGCCCAGGGCCGTGGCCTTCGGCAGTGAAGCCGGCAGCTCGAGGTCGACGTGGGGCGCGAACGCGAGGTTCGTGGACTGGGCCGTGGAGAAGCCTGCCAGGAGGGCGATCGGGAGCGGCAGCAGGAGGGAGCGCATGGGCAGTCGGTGGAGCGGCGCCGATGGGGACGGGGAGTCGGCGAGGCTAGTTCCGGCCGCGGAGGGCGAGATGACAAGGGTGTCATCTCCGCGGGCGAGGCAAGGCGACCAGGCCGCTGCGGCCCCCGAAAGCCGCATATGCCGGTGAATCGGACCGTGCCGCTCGACGGAGGTCAATCCGACCGCTTGAAACGCCCCGGCCATCGGCCCGGCATGGAGGTGAGGGGCCCGGGCGCTCTCAGGTCTCCCCGCAAGCCCGCGCTCAGTCGCTCTCCCCGTCCTCGGGCTCGTAGTAGAAGGACAGGCCCCGCACGTTCTCGTCCACCTTGTAGCGGTGGTGCACCGGCGGGAAGGCCCGTTGGCGGCAGTCGAGGCGCTCGCAGAGTCGGCAGGAGATCCCCACCGGCACCGCAGTCTCCGCGTTGTCGAGTTCGACGCCGTCGGAGTAGACCATCTCGCGGGCGTACTGGATGTCCACGCCCAGGCCGATCGCGAGACGGCTCTGGGGCACGTGGTAGCCGCCGCCGGCCTTGCGTACGGTTCTGGCGATGCAGAAGTACGTGCGCCCGTCGGTCATGCGCGAGACCTGGCGGCTGATCATGCCGGGGGTCATGAAGGCCGAGTGGACGTTCCAGCGCGGGCAGGCGCCGCCGTAGCGCGCGAAGCGGATGCCGGAGCCGGCGTAGCGCTTGGAGATGTTGCCGGCCACGTCCACGCGCAGGAAGTGGAACGGCGGGCCCTCGTCGCCCTTGCGGCGCAGGGTGGTCATGCGGTGGCAGACCTGCTCGAAGCCGGCGCCGAAGTTGTGCTCGAGCAGCTCCACGTCCCAGCGCACGTCGCGGCCCTCGCCGATGAACTTCTCGTAGGGCATCAACACGGCCCCGGCGAAGTAGTTCGCCAGGGCCACGCGCGCCAGGGCGCGGGCCTCGTCGGTGGTCAGGCAGTCGGCCTGGGCCAGCTCTACCAAGAGGTCCGCGTGCTCGAGCAGCGCGATCTGGTAGGCGAGCTGGAAGCGGCGGCTGTGTTCGGAGAGGGCCTGGGAGATTCGCAGCACACCCTTGCCGCGGTCCAGGCGTCGAGCGGCGCCGGGCAGCTCGGTGGGGCGGGTGACCTCGACGCGCAGGCCGTGGTTCGCGAGCAGGTAGGCCGAGAGCTGTGAGAAGAGCGTCGAGGTCTCCAGCTCGCCGCGGGTCCACAGGTCCTCGGCGGCGGTCTCGAGGGCCGGGAAGTGGTTGCGACTGACCTGGATGAACTCGGTCACATCCTCCGAGGGCAGGCGCAGGGCATCGGGGCCCCAGACCTCCTCGCCGTCGGACAGGCGCTCGGCCAAGACGGCGGTTCGCTCCGAGCTGGAGCGGTACTGGCGGTAGAGGGTCGTCAGCGCCCGAGCGATCTCGGGGAAGCGCCCGACCAGGGCATCGAGGTCCGCGCCGGCCGCGTCGGAGGCAGTGAACAGCCGGTCGCCCAGAACTTCGCGCAACTCCGCGACCAGGCGCAGGTCGTCGGAGTCGGCCAGCTGGGAGAGGTCGAGGGAATAGGTCTCCGACAGCTTGAGGAGGATCGGGACCGTCAGCGGCCGTTGACCCTTCTCTATGTGGTTGAGGTAGCTGGGGCTGATGGCCAGCTCCCGAGCCATTTGCGCTTGGGTCAGGCCGCGCTTCTTCCGCCAGCGGCGGATGCGGGGCCCCAGGTGCGGCAGATCGTTCACGCCGAAGGGTACCCCTTGTCCGATTGACAGCCTGGCAAGTGCAATCGTTGACAGCCTAAATCGCTCGACTTCATGTATTTACGCCGCATCGTCCCAAGGGTGGGGCAGTGTTGTCTAGCGTCGGTGAAGGCCTCGAACCAGGGGCCGCACCCCGCACTCCGCGCTCTTCGACGACACCCAGCGCCCCCACCGGCGCCTGCCCCGAGGCCCCCCCCTCGATGGAACGACCCACCACCGTCGGCCACGCCGACAAGCTCTCCCGCCCGTCCGCTCCCGCCGCGGCCGACTCCGGTGCCCTCGAGATCGTGGGGCCCTTGGCGGCCCGCGACCGCGAGCTTCTGACGCCCGAAGTGCTGGCGCTGATCGAGCGCCTCGAGCGCCGCTTCGGCCCGCGCATCGACGAGCTGCTCGAGGACCGCGCCGAGGTCCAGCGCCGCCTCGATGCCGGCGAGCGGCCCTACTTCCCTTCCGAGTCCGCCTGCATCCGCGAGGGCAACTGGCGCGTGGCGCCGATCCCCGCCGACTTGCAGGACCGCCGCGTGGAGATCACCGGCCCGGTCGAGCGGAAGATGGTGATCAACGCCCTGAACAGTGGTGCCAACTGCTTCATGGCGGACTTCGAGGACGCCACCACGCCGACCTGGCGCAACCTGCTCGACGGCCAGGCCAACCTGATCGACGCGGTGCGCGGCACGATCGAGTACGCGGACGAGGCGCGCGGCAAGACCTACCGCCTGAACGAGCGCACGGCGACGCTGATCGTGCGCCCGCGCGGCCTGCACCTGCGCGAGAAGCACGTGCTCTTGGACGGTCGCCCGATCCACGGCGCGCTCTTCGACGCGGCCCTGTACCTGGCGCACAACGCCCACGACCTGCTCGCCAAGGGCTCGGGTCCCTACCTGTACCTGGCCAAGCTCGAGCACTACCGCGAGGCGCGTCTGTGGAACGACGTGCTGCTCGCCATGCAGGACGCTCTGGGCCTGCCGCGCGGCACGGTCCGGGTCACGGTCCTGATTGAGACGATCACCGCCGCGTTCCAGATGGACTCGATCCTGTGGG
Source organism: Engelhardtia mirabilis (assembly GCF_007748095.1). Lineage (NCBI taxonomy): Bacteria > Pseudomonadati > Planctomycetota > Planctomycetia > Engelhardtia > Engelhardtia mirabilis. The sequence goes on along the minus strand of NZ_CP036287.1, from coordinate 5,652,981 downwards.
AGCTGCGCGAGCACGTCACCGGCCTCAACTGCGGACGCTGGGACTACGTGTTCAGCTTCATCAAGCGCTTCCGCGCCCACGAGAGCTTCGTGCTGCCCGACCGCGACGCGGTGGGCATGGACCGCCACTTCCTGCGCAGCTACTCGCGCCTCCTGATCCGCACCTGCCACCGCCGCGGCGCCTTCGCCATGGGCGGCATGGCGGCCCAAGTGCCCCAGCGCAACGACCCGGCCGCGACGGCCGAGGCCATCGCCCGGGTGCGCGCCGACAAGCGCCGCGAGGTCAACGACGGTCACGACGGCACCTGGGTCGCGCACCCCGCCCTGGTGGCGGTGGCGCGCGAAGAGTTCGACGCGGTCATGACCGGCCCGAACCAACTCGGGGTGGAGGGCGGCGGCCCGGCCATCGGGCGCCACGACCTGCTCAGCGTTCCCACCGGCAAGGCCACCGAGCGCGGCCTGCGCGCGATCGTCGACGTGACTCTGCGCTACCTGGAGTCCTGGCTGCGCGGTCAAGGCTGCGTCGCCATCCACGGGCTGATGGAGGACGCGGCCACGGCCGAGATCGCCAGGGCCCAGATCTGGCAGTGGCTGCGCCACGGCCGGCGACTCGACGACGGTCGACTGGTCGACGCGGAGCTGGTCGAGGGCGTGCTGACCGAGCAGCTCACCGCCCTGCGCCTCGAGTTCGGCGACGAGCGCTTCGAGCGCGGTCGCTACCTGCTCGCGGCCCAGCTCCTGCGCGAGCTGGTCTTCGCCGACGAGTTCCCCGAGTTCCTGACCACCGCCGCCTACCAGTACGTCTGAGCCCTCCACCGGCTCGGCCGTCCACTCCACCTGCTACCCGGCCCCGCGCGGCCACAGACCTTCTTCCCACCATGCAGCGAGACAACGACCCCCACCTGACCTCCCTCTCCGGCGTGCCCGCCGGGCGCTTCGACGGCATCGCGCGCGACTACTCCCCCGAGGACGTCGAGCGCCTGCGCGGCAGCGTGCGCATCGAGCACACCCTGGCGCGCATGGGTTCCCTGCGCCTGTGGGAGCTGCTCCACGGCCGCGACTACGTGAACGCCCTCGGCGCCCTGACCGGCAACCAGGCCGTGCAACAGGTCAAGGCCGGGCTCGAGGCGATCTACCTCTCCGGCTGGCAGGTCGCGGCCGACGCCAACTTGGCCGGGCACATGTACCCCGACCAGAGCCTCTACCCGGCCAACTCGGTGCCCCAGGTGGTCAAGCGCATCAACAACTCCCTCCTGCGCGCCGACCAGATCGGCCACGCGGAGGGCGACGACGACACCTACTGGATGGCGCCCATCGTGGCCGACGCCGAGGCCGGCTTCGGCGGTCCGCTCAACGCCTTCGAGCTGATGAAGGCCATGATCGAGGCCGGCGCCGCCGGCGTGCACTTCGAGGACCAATTGGCCTCCGAGAAGAAGTGCGGGCACCTGGGCGGCAAGGTTCTGGTTCCGACCCAGACCTTCATTCGCACGCTCAACGCCGCGCGCCTCGCCGCCGACGTCGCCGACGTGCCGACGGTCCTGGTGGCGCGCACCGACGCCGACGCGGCGGCGCTCTTGACCGCCGACGTCGACGAGCGCGACCACGAATTCCTGACCGGCGAGCGCACCCCCGAGGGCTTCTTCTGCACCCACCCCGGTATCGACCAGGCCATCGCCCGCGGCAAGGCCTACGCGCCCTACGCGGACCTGGTGTGGTGCGAGACTTCGCACCCGGACCTGGCGCAAGCCAAGCGCTTCGCCGAGGCCATCCACGCCGAGCACCCGGGCAAGCTCCTGGCCTACAACTGCTCGCCCTCCTTCAACTGGCGCGGCAAGCTCGACGACGCGACCATCGCCAAGTTCCAAAGGGAGCTGGGCGCCATGGGCTACAAGTTCCAGTTCGTGACCCTGGCCGGCTTCCACGCCCTGAACCACTCGATGTTCCAGCTCGCGAGCGCCTACCGCGACCGCGGCATGAGCGCCTACGCCGACCTGCAGGACGCCGAGTTCGCAGCCGAGGCAGCCGGCTACACCGCGACCCGCCACCAGCGCGAGGTCGGCACCGGATACTTCGACCTCGTGTCGAAGGCGGTCGGCGGCGGCAAGTCGTCGACCACGGCAATGGAAGGGTCGACGGAGTCGGCGCAGTTCCGAGGCAGGAGCGACGCCCGCCCCGCCTGACCCGGTGGGATCCAGCCGCTTGCAGCGCTCGTCTACGGTGGGTAGGCGGGCGCTGCTTCTCGTTCGGGAGGTTCGCTCGGGCGGGGCGTGAGGACAGCCGGACCTCGCTTGCGGCCGCAATCCTGTCGACAGGCACGAGGGCCGTGAATCACCTCGAGCGCGTCTTGCGCGATGAGGAGGTCACCAAACGCGTTGCATCCCCTTGCCAGTTGTCTTCCTGCCGCCGCCGAGAGTCACCCTTCAGGAGCCATCTCCCATTCAATTCCACTCGACCGAGGTCTCCCCCTGAGGCTCCTTCAAGCTGCCGCAGTTCGTGTACCACGGACAAGTCGACGACTTGTCCACCGCAACTCAACCGAGATGGTCTCGCGCGGCAGGCGCCGAAAGGCGCCGAGGGATCGCTACTCAGGGCGGCAGCAGGGCCATGAGTTAGCGAGATGCCCTGGATCGCGGAGCCCGGATCTCGAGCCCTCGGGCACCGTCATCATCGTGAATCTCCGCCTTGATGGGGCCCTGGACGCCTGATGCCTGGTGGGGCCAAATTCTGGGCAGAGCCCACACGCTCGACCGATTCACGCTAGCATCTGTCGTTGGGAGATTGATTTGATGCGAAGAAGGAGAGGAAGGAGTAGGTCGGTTGCTGAGGACAGGCTTTCAATGGTCGGCGAATTGGATGGCACCCCGAAGGCGGCGGTTGTCCCCAGGGCCGATTCAGGGTGGTGCGCAGGCTCGTTAGTATCCAGCCAGTCCGTGCCGGAGCCCGGTCAAGACTGTTTTGAACCGACGCTTTCCTTGGCTTTCGTCGGTTGGTCGGATGCCCGGCATCGGAGGTGAAGCCCGAGCGTCGTATTCGCCTCATGCCGAAGACCTCTTACAGCTACCTGGCGAGGGTGAAGGTTAAAGTCGACAGCGAACAGCGACGCCTTGAAGCCGGGATGGGCGCGTGAGGGGCATCTGTCTGCGGTGGCACCAGGAGCGCGACTTGGTGATTCACCAATCGTTTTTATCCGAGCGTGGGCCCCTCTGGGGTTCGAGCATTACTAGGTGTAGACTGATAACATCATGGTTTTAGGAATCTTCATCGTGGCCTCCTTGTCTGCTCAGTCTCATTCGGCTGACGTGGATGTGGACTCGGCCCGGTTCGTGTCTCGAGACCTCGAGGTGACTCGAATCGCGGCAGGCGAGGTTGCGCCTGGTCACAAGGCGGGCCGCCTCATCTTCGACTTCGCCTTCGAGTCGAGCGAGCTCGACGCTGCTAGCGCGAGCTACTCGCTGCCTCAGTTCAACTACGCTTTTCGATTCACAAGCGTCGGCGGTGCCGCGGTGAGGCCGCCAGGGAGTGAGGGCGATTGGTGGCTTGAGTCGGAGGGCACGCCAGGGATCTCGCCGAAACGATTCTCGGTCACGACTGGGGGCGGTGATGCGACGGTGGAGCTCCCGATCCGGTATCCGATCGGCGATCGAGTCCGGCTTCCGAGCCTGCCATCCGGAATTGTCCGCTGTGAAGTGGCGGTGTCGTTGACTGGATCCGTAGCGATTTCGGAGGCAGGGACCTTAGTCGGTGTCGATCAGGTGCACTCACTCGATTTCTCGGTCGAGTATCCAGAGGCTTGGCTCGAGATACCTGACGGCGGAGTTCCTGTGGCCGGCGTTTCGACCGGCCTACTGATGGTTCGCGAGCCCAGCCCGACGAGCCGCAGCTTCACCATCAACCTCAGCCAATCAGGGATCGTCGATTTGTTGGATTCTGCCGGCGATCCGATGATCGGAGGTGTCGAGGTGGAACCGAACCTCATTGGCGCGAGCCTCGATCTGTACGGTCTGGCGCCTGGCGAGGTCATGGCGGAGGTTCGAAGCGGAGATGGGACTGCGCTGTCGATTGTGACGGTGGATGTGTCGACCGAGATGCTCGGGGCATCGGAGATCTCAAGCGCTGGTGAGCCGGCAGGTGTCGCTGGTCACTTGCCCGCGAGTGCGAGCAGCGGATCCGGATCAATCCACCTGCATGAGGGTTCCGTTGACGAGGGGTTGTATCGCAAGTGCAAGAAGGCCGTTATCGGTTCGAAAGGAACGTTCCACCGCGTCTGTGGGGAATGCGGGCTCAACCCTCAGATTCCGGATCACTGTGATCCGGCGGATGTTGTGTTTTTCACCCAGGCGGCCGCCTGCGTCTATGGACCGCTCAGCTATTGCAGCAAGGTGTCGAATCAGGTGCAGCCAGCGCCAACCTACGGTGTACACGAGGAATATGAAGAAACCACCAATGGCTGCTGGTGGGTCAAGGTCAATGGTAGCGGGGCGATCGCGGGGGTCGCGTCGATCGGGGCCGATGGCGCGGTTCAGCTCTCGAAGTACTGCTGTATCTTGAAGGAGAAGCCCGAGACCGAATGGCTCACGGTGTCGATCGAGCAGTGCAAGACGACGTCGGTTTCACTCTTCTGATGAAGTACTCTTGTCTCGCGTTCGTCATGGCTGTCGGGCTGCTCGTTAGCGGGGTCATGGGGCAGTCCAGGAACGTGGCGCCCGCCGAGTCGGTGGCCGAGCCAGAGGTGGGCCGGCCGGTCGAGAAGAGCGCCGATCTGACCGCTCTTGCTGGATGGTTCACGCGGCCGAACGCCGAGCTATCATTTGATTGGCGCTACTCGAGATTGGAAGTGTCAGCAGAGGCCGTCGATCGAGCGCGAGTGCACGTTCGCAAGATCGCCGATGCGGCAGGCCTCGCAGTTGCGGATGGCCAACTGTTCATTCCGTATCTTAGGGAAGAGCCCTCGTCGGAGCTCTTGCGCGAGACATTGTTCGTGGCATGGCCGTTCTGGCGTCGTGTGGTGCAGTTCAATCACAGTGAGGTTGGCAGCTGCACGTACATCGATGTGAGGGATGAGCTTGGCACTGACAGGACTCACTTCGTTGGCGGCGCTCTTGCATATGAGGGGCGCGGCGAGGCGGGCTCGCCTGCCGAAGCGGCGACAGGGGTGACCTTCGAGCTCTGGAGGCTTCGAGAGCTGTTCTCTTTGATCAACCAGGCCGCCGATTCGATTGGCTGGGAGGGTTCGTCGGCGGACGGGCTGCGTTTCCATGCGCCGTGGGCGGCGGTTGAGCCTCTCGCTGGAGAGCTCGAATCGCTTGCACTCTTCCCACCGGGTTTCGGCCGCTATACGGGCTTTCTCGCATGCCAGCTTTCAATTCCCGGCGGAGTGCTGAGAGCGGTGCGCCTGGATTGGTACGATCCGCTCGGGGTGGTGCTCGCAACTGACGAAGTCGGCCTTTCGGCGGCTGGAACTCCGGATATGATCCGGCAGACAGTCTGGTTGCCGGGTGGAGGCCCCGCAATCTACGTGAGTGAGCGTCAGGGCAACGCCCGATATGTTGGCGAGATTGCGGTAGGAGATCTGGCTTGGGAGCCGATCGATGGTGAATTGAACGGTTTCGTCGACGTGGGCTTATCCGGGCGTGGAGCACTCGCAGTGCGCGCGGGTGCGGAGGCCGAGGCTGACGTGCGACGCGAGCGGGCCGACTTCAAGCCCAGCCCGGCAGGAGGTCCCGAAGAGGCCGAGCCCAAGCCGGTTGCGGTCGTTCTCTCCGGAGGGTGGACGCAGCAAGTTCCACTGACCGCATCGCAGTTGGCGCAACCAGTTGTGAGGCTTCTTGTCGACCCGGACTTTGCACCAGATGCTCAGCTGGTGGGACTGAAGGCCACTTGTGAGTGTGGAAAGATTGAGCGGCTTTCAGCTGCCGACGACGGGCCGTGGTTGATCGAGGTTCACAGGGCGGATTCTGGATCGATCGACTCGTATGCGTCCTTCGACCTGATTCTGAACATCGCGGAAGACAAGCCCTTCCGGGTCAGGTTGGATCTGGGGCCGGAGGCTGGGGTCATGCCTGGCGCATTCGTCCCGATGTACATCGGCTCGTCTGTTGGCCCCGAGCCGGTTTGGGACGTCGCGATCCCGATCAGCACGGATATCGCGCTGGGCGCTGAAGTCGGCGCCGAACTCTACGTCGAGGGGGATCTCAGGGGGATCTTAGAGGTCCGCGAGGCCAACGCGGACGGCGGGCGCGAGTTGGCAGGTCGATTGTCCGTCGCGGACGCTGGCCTCTGGGGGGCGCTGGAGGGTTCGGTGAATCTCCCGCTCGATGGTGGGGGGGCGATTCCGGCCCTTCTCTACGCCGAGAGTCACCCCTTCGGGACTTCTCCAGGAGCCAGCTTTCGAGTGGCTCGCCCGGTCGATGGAAGGCTGGTGCGGTCGAGGTGGTCGATTGAGCTGGATGACTCGCTGTTTTCATCGAATCCTGGCGGTGCCATCGAGATGTCGAGCTGGCGAGGCATGCCAGCGGGACGAGTCGAGCTCGAGATCACGGAGCGGCGATTGGACGTGAGGGTCGATTGGTCGATCGCGCCAGGGGCCGACTGTGAAGCACTACAGGTCGTAGAGGTTGATGTTGCAGCTCAGACGCTCCGGTTTGTGATCATCGATCCCTACTGCCTACGCCTCCGCAGATGATCATGGGTTCAGAGGGGCTGGCGCGGCGCCTGCATCACCTGGGAGGGATCCATCGATTCGCAGCGCTCGTCCATGGTTGCTGCTGCTCTTGGTACATGGTGGCCGGGTGGAGGGGAGCCGTCGCCAAGGGCGCCGGTCGGTGGGCTGCCTGACCCTGACTGTGGCTCCGATTGCGACCTTGGCAATCGAGGGTTGCTGTGCCTAGAGCCATGCACCCTCTTGGCCGTATCAGCTTGTTCCTCCCTGATCCGCGCGGGCGCTCACATTCAGAACCTGGAGCTCACTCGGTACGCGTCCGGTGAGCCCATCCCCCGAGGGGGGCAATGGACCCAGAGTTCTGGGTCCATTGCAACCCCTCGGGGGATGGGCTCACCAGTCGCGTGCGCGGCTTGATTCGCCACCAGGTCGGTCCGGGGGGGTGCTCGGCGAGCCTTTGGGCCTGATCGCGGTGCCGGCCGCTCGGCGGCTCCAGGCTGATTGCTGAGCTCCGGAAGGGTCCATCCGTTCGGAGAGCGAACGCGACGCTGGTCGACCCGATCGACCTCGCCTCGATCGTCCTCGACGGCGGCAACGGGATTCCGGCATCCTTCGCGCTCGCGCCGCGGATCAGGGAGTGGGCGTACCCGAGTGTGCGGTCCTGGTCCGACGGCTACGCTTGCACCAACGCCCAGGGCAGCCCGGCTTGTCCGAACCTCGAAGCGATGCGACTGGAGCAATGGCCGAAAGTCCCCACACAACGCGCGACCCCCTTGCCCGACGCGCACTGGCGGTGCTGCTCGGCGCGCTCGTGGCGCTGGCCGTCGCTGCGGTCTTCGTCCCGCGCAGCCTGGTGCTGCGCGCGGTGGGCGTGACGCCCAACGAGGCCGTGGGGCTGATCCTCGCGGACCCCGTGCTGCAGCAGGCGGCGGTCAAGGTCATGCTCGACGCGCCCGAAACCCGCGAGGCGCTCGAGAACCGGGTCGCGGGCCAGGTCGACGCGATCTACGACCTGCACTTCGATCCGGAGGTGGGCCGCATCCACCTGGCGCGCCTGACCGACCGAGTGCACCTCGGCCAGCCCGTTCGCACCAACGGCCACGGCATGCGCGAGCGCGACTACGCGTGGAGCAAGCCGCCGGACACAACGCGGATCGTGCTGCTCGGCGACTCCTACGTGTACGGTTTCGGGATCGCCGCCGAGGATCGCTTCGGGGTCGAGCTCGAGCGCCGCTTGCGACCCTTCTGCCCGACGGCCAGGTTGGAGGTGCTGCACCTGGGCGTCGCGAGTTGGAACCTCCAGGCCGAGTGCGCCTACCTGCGCCGCCAGTTGGCCGAGCTGGACCCCGACCTGGTCGTGCAGCTGGCCTTCTTCAACGATCTCGCGGACTCGCCCGTGGTGCGCGGCTTCGGGACCCAAGCCCAGGTCAGTAGCCAGGCCTGGTTGCGCGGCGAGTCGGTGGTGCGCGAGACCGCCTTGGACGGGTACTACGACAGCTCCCTGAGGAACCTGATGGTCTTGGGGCTCGACTGGGAGAGCCGCCATCGCTACGCCCTCGCCGCCCGGGCCGTGGCGGAGCTGACCGAGGCCACGCGCATCCAAGAGGTGCCCTACCTGTTCATCTCCATGTGGGGTGTGGCGACACCCCTGGTCCGCGAGCTCTTGGTGCCCGACCTGCCGTCGGAGCAGTTGGCCTTCGTCTCGACCGGCTTCAGGGCCCAGCGCGAGCATTGGAACGCCCCCAACGATCGGCACTTCAATCCCCTGGCGTCGAAGCGCTTCGGTGCCGGCCTGTCGGCGCTGATCGCGGAGCGGGGTCTGCTCGAGGGCTGGCGGATCGAGCCCGACGCCGAGGCGATCGCGCAGCGAGAGCTGATCTTCGACGCCGGCGCGCGGGAGTCGACCGATCGCAGCGAGCTGGACGCGGAGGTGCAGGCGAGCGAGGTCGGCTCGATCTTCCGTTTCCCGCCCGACGACCGGCAGATGGGCGCCCAGGCCACCGCCGGCATGGTCGCCAGCGGACACCTCGCGCCCTACGGCTCCTTCTGCTTGGCGCAGGGCGGCGGGAGCCTGGTCGTGCGCGGCGAAGTCCTCGGACACCCGGCTCTGGCCGGCGCGCGCACGCGGGTCTTCGTCGACGAGGTCGAGGTCGGCTCGATCGCCCTGGACGACTCGGACGCGTTCCCCGCGCGCTTCGACGTCCCCGAGGCCCTGCGCGGGCGCCCGTACCTTTCGGCGCGCCTTGTCGCCGACGATTACTGCTACTTTTCGCCCCAAGGGCTCTCGATCACCTTCCGCCTCGAGTCGGTGTCCTTCGAGTAGCCGAGGCGTCGCGGGGGTCGAGCTATGATCGCCGCCATGACCGAGGTCGGACAGGCGTGGGGCGCGGGTGGTCGGCTGGGCGGGATCGTTCGCAGGCTCTCCGCGAGCGCCCTGGGCCTGGTCCTGGCCATCGCGGTCATGGGACCCCTCGTGCCGCGCAGGGCCCTCGTTCAGTGGATCGGAGTCACGCCGAGCGAGGTGCTCGCAGCCGTGGTCGCGGACCCGAGCCTGCGCACCGACGTCGTGCAGGCCTTCCTGGCCCAACCCGAGTTCCACGCCGTCGTCGGGAAGCAGCTCGCGCGCCAGGTCGACGCCGTCTACGAGGCGCACTTGGACCCGGAGGTCGGGCGCATCCTGCAGCCCGGCTTGGACCAGGCGCAGAGCCTCGGCGCGCTCGTCACGAGCAATGGCCTGGGGCTGCGCGAGCGGCCGTTCGAAATCCGCAAGCCAGCGGAGACCACGCGCATCGTGCTGCTCGGCGACTCCTACGTCTTCGGCTACGGAGCCCCTGCCGACGGTCGCATCGGTGTGCACCTGGAGCGGCTCCTGCGTCCCTTCTGTCCGACGCCGCGGCTCGAGGTGCTGCACTTCGGCGTCAGCAGTTGGAACATCCAGGCCGAGTGCGCCTACCTGCGACGTCAGGTGGCAGTGATGGATCCCGATCTGGTGATCCAACTCGTCGTCCAGAACGACTTCGTGGATTGCCTGGGTGTGGGGGGGACCGGCGCCATGTCTGCCTTCAGTCCCCAGGCGCGCCTGCGCGGCGAGACCGGTATCGGCAACAACGCCATGCGCGGGGCCTTTCCGCGGCCGGTCTGGAACCACATCAACCTGGGCCTCGACTGGGAGAGCCGCGAGCGCTACCGGCGCGCGGCCGAGGCGATCGGGGAGCTGGTCGTGGCCGTGGACGCGATCGGGGCGCGGTACCTGCTGGTGCAATCGATGGGGCCGATCGCCGCGCGCGCGCAGCAGTTGTTGGCGGCGGACATGGAGCGCGGGCGCTACGCCTCGATCTCGAACGCGTTCAACGACGCCGCCGAGAACTGGAACTCGGTCGACGACAGGCACTGGAACTCCCACGGCTGCGAGCGCGTGGCCCAGGGTCTCTTGGCCTTGATCGACGAGCGCGACCTGCTGCCCGGCTGGAGCGTGGAGCCGAGCGCCCGTGCCCTGCTCGAGCGCGACCAGATCTTTGCCGCCGGCGAACGGGAGGCCGAGGACATCGAGGCCTTCGAGCACTGGGTCGCGGGCAAGACCTTCGTCTCCGAATTCCACGTGCCGCCGGACAGCGTCGAGGTCGCAGCGGCCGCGACCGGCGGCATCGACCAGCACGGCAACGTGGCCCCCTACGCGTCGCTCTGCATGCGCCGGGCCGGCCAGACACTGGTCATCGACGGTCAGGTTCTGGGGCGTCCGGCCCTGATCGGGGCCCGCATGGAGGTCTTCGTCGACGAGCTCTCGGTCGGACGCTTGGCCCTGGACGATCCGGCGGCGCTGCCGGCTCGCTTCGACCTGCCTCGCGAACTCGACGGGCGCGCGATCGTCAGCGTGCGCCTGCGATCCGACGACCACGCCTACCTGAACGCCATGGGCGAGCCCGTCTGCCTGCGGTTGGAGTCGGTCCGATTCGAGTGACCGTCACAGCCCTGGGGGCGGTCCTCCGGCGCGCGGGTGACGGCGAATCGTCGGTCGGGTGGACAGTTGCCCACGCGAGAACCCATGCTGTGCTCCAGCGGGAAGGAGGCGCCGTCGGCGTCCTTGGAGGAGATTGCGATGAATGCCGAATCTGATGGCGGCCTGGGCCTGATCTTCGTCGTCGACGACGAACCCATGATCTGCGAACTCGCGGTCATGGCCCTGGGGCGCAAGGGCTACCAGGTGGAGGTCGCGAGTTCTGTCCCCGAGGCGCTCGAGCGCTTCAAGCTCCTCTCGTCCCGCCTGGCGGCGGTGATCGTCGACAAGAACCTGCCCGGCTCCAACGGGATCGATCTGATCGACACCTTTCGGCTGACGGTCCCCGACCTTCCGGCCCTCCTGATCAGCGGGGAGCTGATGACGGGCGACGGGAGCTTCACCGGGCCGACCGCGGTGGTGGGCAAGCCCTTCCGGCTCGAGGAGCTCAGCGCGACCCTGGCCGAGGTGATCGCCAGGCGCGGGCGCTGAGGGCGTGGGCGCGCGCGGGTGGGGGCGGGCCCGCCCGCGCCCGGATGCATCGAGGCCAGTCCAACTCTCCGATCCGATCGCTCCCCCGCTGCAGCGCCATTGATCTGGCGCTGCGCACTCGTCACATGCCGCCCCGGGTCCTAGAACGTGGGGCCCCGCACCGAACAGCGCCCCGACCCATGCAACGTCTCAACGGATTCCTGACCCTGGCCCTCGGCCTGGCCCTCTCGGCCTTCGCCTACTACTGGTTGCGCCGTGCACCGGAGCCCGCTCCCGAGGGCGGCGGTTCGCCGTCCTTCGTCCTGCCGGTGACCGTCGCGGAGATCCGCCGGGGGACCCTGGAGCCCTCGGTCGAGCTGGCCGGGACGGTGCGCGCGGCGCGCCGCTCGCGCCTGGCCTTCGACGTGGCCGGCTGGCTCGCCAGTGTTCAGGTTCGCGATGGCGATCGGGTCGAGGCGGGGCAAGAGCTGGCGCGGCTGGACGACACCTCCGAGCGTTTGGCCCTCGAATCGGCCCAGGCCGACCTGCTGCTCGCCCGCGCGCAACTGTCCAAGGCCGAGGCAGGCACGCGGCGCGAGGTGATCGAACGCCTGCGAGCCGACGTCACCAGCGCCCAGGCTGATCTGAAGTTGGCGGAGCTCAACGTGGAGCGGGGGTCCGAGCTGCTGCAGAGCCGGGTCGTCTCGGCCGCGTCGCTGGACACCTACGTCGCCGGCCGCGACGCCGCCGCCGGGGCCCTGGCCGCCGCCGAGCAGGCCCTGGCCGAGGCCGAGGCCGGCACCCGCGAGGAAGACCTGGTCATCGCGCGGGCCCAGGTCGGCGTGGCCGAGGCCGGCGTGGCCCTGGCCCAGCGCAAGCTCGACGAGACGCGGCTGTTCGCGCCCTGGGCCGGCTCCGTCGTCGAGCGGCTGCTCGACGAGGGGGAGTTCGCCACCACCGGCGCGGCGGTGTTCGACCTGATCGACCTGGACAACCTGGAGGTCGCCCTGGAGCTGCCCGCCGGGCTGGCGGGTCAACTGTCGAGCGGTGCCGCGGTCAGCCTGCAGGTCGACGGCCTGCGCGCCGAGCCGATCGGGGCCCGGATCGACGTGGTCATCCCGGTGGCCGACGAGCGCAGCCGCAACTTCCGCGCCCTCGTGCGACTGTCCCGCGGGGACGAGGGCTTCGACCGCCTGCGCCCGGGGCAGTTCGCCCGCGCGCGGGTCGACCTGACGCCGATCGAGGACGAGCTGCTGGTCCCCGACGACTCCATCCGGCTCGTGGACGGCGGCGAGATCCTCGTCATCGCCGAGCCGATCCCCGGCGCGGAGCCGCCCAGTGGGCCGCCCACGGGTCCGCCGACGCCCTGGCTGCGCGCCACCTGGATTCCGATCCGCCGACTGGGCTCATCCGGAGGCGAGAGCGCCGTGGTCTCCCTGGGTCCGCCCCTGGAGCCGGGCATGGACGCGGTGCTGACCGGTGTCGACCGGGCCTTCCCCGGGGTCTCCCTGATGCCCTCGGGCGGTGCGCCCGCTGCGGCGTCGGCTGACGCGCCCAATGACGCGCCCGCCGTCGAAGCCGACGGGAGCGAGCGTTGAACCCGGTCGAAGCCTCGGTCCGGCGGCCCTACACCGTCGCGGTCGCCGTCCTCTTGCTCTTGATCTTCAGCGCCCTGGCGCTGACGCGCATCCCGATCCAGCTCAAGCCGACCGTCGAGGAGCCGCGCATCAACGTGACCACGACCTACCGCGGCGCGAGCGCCCTGGAGGTCGAGGAGGAGGTCACGCGCGAGCTCGAGGAGGTGCTGCAGAACGTCGAGGGACTGACCGAGCTGGCCAGCACCTCGGCCGACGGCCTGTCGACGATCACGCTCGAGTTCTCGCTCACGACCGACACCCAGCTCGCGGTGGTCGACGTGATCAACAAGCTCAGCCAGGTTCCGCGCCTGCCCGAGCAGGCCGACGAGCCCGTGGTCCAGATCGCCAGCGCCAACGACAACGAGCGCATGATGTGGCTGGCCTGCGAGTCGGCCTACGACCCGGAGTTCATCCAGCGCATCGTCGAACAGGACGTGGAGTCGCGCCTGGAGCGGGTCACCGGGGTCTCCGACCTGTTGATCGCCGGCGGCGCGGAGCGCGAGATCCAGGTGCGGATCGACCCGGAGCTGCTGGTCGCGCGGGGTCTGACCGTGGCCCAGGTCGCGAACGCCCTCACCGCCGGCAACTTGAACGTGCGCGGGGGCACGGTCGAGACCGAGGGGCGCCAGTGGGTCGTGCGCACCATCGGCCGCGCCGCCCGGGCCTCGGAGCTCGGCGACCTGATCGTCGCGCGCACCGAGACCGGTTCGGTCCGCATGGGCGAGATCGCGGAGATCCGCGACACCTACGAGGAGCGCACGAGCTTCGTCAAGATCGACGGCAAGCCGGGCATCGCCATCGGCGTCGGGCGCCAGACGGGCGCCAACGTGGTCGACACCGTGCGCCAGGTCGAGGCAGCGCGCGCGGAGCTGAACGAGCGCTTCCGCCAGCAGGACGTGGACCTGCACCTGGCGACGGTCTACAGCGAGATCACCTACATCGACGCGGCCCTGGCCTTCGTCACCGACAACCTGATCCTGGGTTCGGTGCTCGCGGTCTCGGTGCTGTTGATGTTCCTGCGCAGCCCGCGCTCGATCCTGATCGTGGCCCTGTCGATCCCGATCTCCCTGGCGGCCGTGTTCCTGGTGCTGCTGGCGGCGGGCAAGACGCTCAACGTGATCAGCCTGGCCGGCATCGCCTTCGCCAGCGGCATGGTCGTCGACAACGCGATCGTGGTGCTCGAGAACATCTTCCGGCACCTAGAGATGGGCAAGGGCCGCGTGCGCGCGGCGATCGACGGTGGGCGCGAGGTGTGGGGCGGCGTGCTGGCGTCGACCCTGACCACCGTCGCGGTCTTCGTGCCGATCCTGATCCAGCGCGACGAGGCCAGCCAGATCTTCGGCGACATGGCCCTGGCGATCGCGGCGGCGGTGGTGCTGTCCCTGGTGGTGTCGTTGACGGTGGTGCCGGTGCTCGCGGCTCTGATCATGCCCCAGGGCGGTCGCGCGGACGATGCCGAGGCGACCCAGTCGGTGGACGAGCACGACGAGTCAGCGTCCTTGGGGCTGGTCGGCCGGCTCTACGGCGGCTTCCTCGACCGCCTGACCCAGAACCGCTTCGGTGGCCCGGCCTTCAAGCTCGGCGTGACCCTGATCCTGGGTTCGATCTCGCTGCTCGCCTTCGCCTTCACCCCGCCGGCGGAGTACCTGCCCGGTGGCAACCGCAACCTGGTGATGTTCTTCGCCGAGCCGATCCCCGGCACGCGGCCCGAGGCGGTGCGCGACAACTTCGTGCCCTTCGAGCAGTTCCTGATGGCGCAGCCGGAGTCTGCGCGGATGTTCGCGGTGATCGCCTCGCGCTTCAACGGCGGGGGCGTGGTGCTGAAGGACCAGTACGGCACCGGACCCCAGCTCGCGGACTTCCACCGGCGCATGTTCGGTCCGGCCTTCTCCCTGCCGGGCTTCAACTTCGTGGTGCCGATCCGCTCGACGCTGTTCCGCGACCCGGGCAAGCAGTTCGAGGTGGAGCTCTCGGGGCCCGACATCGCCGTGCTCGAGGACGCCTCCGCGCGGCTGCAAGGGGCCATCGGCGCCCTCGACGGCGTGCAACCCCCGGTGCGTAGCTCGCTGATCACCGGCAAGCCCGAACTGGTGGTCGAGATCGACGAGCGCAAGGCCAAGGACCTGGGCCTTGACGTGTCCGAGATCGGCCGCGTGATCGAGACGGTCGTGGCCGGCCGGCGCATCACGCGCTTGATCGAGGGCGGCCGTGAAGTCGAGGTCAACCTGGTCGCGGCCCAGACGGCCGTGTCCAACGCCGAGGAGCTCGAACGCCTGCGTTTCTACACCGACGCCGGTCGACTGGTGACCCTGGGCGAGGTCGCGAGCGTCACGCGCACGACCGGACCCCAGAGCATCCGTCGCCTCGAGCGCCAACGCTCGGTCCTGCTGACCGTCAACCTGGCCCCCGACGCCGCCCTGGAGACGGCCATCGAGTCCCTCGAGAACGACGTCTTCCCGGTCTTCAACAAGGAGCTCGGCTCGGCCTACTCCCTGGGCGTCGGCGGCTCGGCGGACAAGCTGCAGCAGACCCTCTCGTCGCTCAGCGCGGGCTTCGGCCTGTCGGTGCTGATCATCTACCTGCTCCTGGTCTCGCTGTTCCGCAGCTGGCTCTTGCCCGGCGTGATCCTGGTCACGGTGCCCCTGGCCCTGTCGGGCGGCATCGTGGGGATCGTGGCCGCGATCGCGCTGACGGGCGGCGAGACCCAGTTCGACGTGCTGTCGATGCTCGGCTTCGTGATCCTCGCGGGCCTGGTGGTGAACAACGCGATCCTGATCGTGCACCAGGCGAACAACTTCGAGCTGGACGGCATCGACAAGCGCCGGGCGTTGTCCCTATCGGCTCAATCGCGCCTGCGGCCGATCCTGATGAGCGTGATCACCACGGTCACCGGCATGGTGCCCCTGGCCCTGGGCGGTGGCGCGGGGGCGGAGCTGTACCAGGGCCTGGCGTCGATCCTGGTGGGGGGGCTGGTGGTGTCGACGCTGTTCACCCTGTTCCTGGTGCCGGTGATCCTTTCGCTCGGGCACGACCTGACGGGGATCTTCAGCCGCGGCGCCAGGCGGCGGGTTCCAGTCGTGGCCTGAGCTGCGCGGTGTGGGACGTACGGTGGGACGTACGGTGGGACGTACTGGGACGTACTGGGACGTACTGGGACGTACTGGGACGTACTGGGACGTACGGTGCCGCGATCATTCGTCCCAACCGGCGCCCGGCGAGCTCCCGCCGCAGGCGCTCGAGCTCGCCGCGACGGTCTTGCAGCGCTCCCTCGCGCTCGACGACGCGCTCCAACGCCTCGGCCTGGTCCGCGTCGCCCACTCGCCGGGCCAGGTCGGCCAGCTCCAGTGCCAGCCGCGGGTCGTCGGCCTCTGCGCCGGCCGCGCGGCGCGCGAGGCCCGTCGCGAGCAACTCGCGAGCGCGGTCGGGCTCCCCGAGGCCGTCGGCGAGCCGCCCGAGGATCGCCGCCATCCAGGCGAAGTCCGGATCCGCCCGGTCCGTCAGCGCGAGCGCTCGATCGCGGGCCGCGCTCGCGCGCGCGTAGTCCCCGGCCAGGAGCCACAGCTCTGCCAGAGCAGCCTCCTGCCAGCAGCCCTGCCGCGATTGCCGCCGCAAGTGTCCCTCGATCGCCGCGGCCAAGCGAGCGACCTCACGCTCGCTCGGCGCGTCGAGGCAGGCCCATGACAGGGCCGCCCACGGTTCGTCGGGCGACGCCCAGGCCACGTAGCGGCCCAGGTCGGACGCGGCGTCGTGCCTTCCGGCAGCTTCGAACTGCTCGGCCAGCAGTCCGGCGACCCGCGGGTCGCCACCGCCCAGGGCCAGGGCCCAGGTCGGGTCGAAGGCCCCGGCCTGGGCGGCCCGCGCAGCGAAGTCAGCGCCAGCCGTGGTCGCGATGACCGCGGCTCCGAACAGGGCGATGCCAACGCTGAGCGTGCCCCGGGTCATCCACTTCGAGGGCGGCAGGGGGCGCTCGAACTGTGGCTGCACTCCCGCGGCGACCATGCGGTCGTAGAGGTCCGGGTGGGGGCGACGGCGGTCGCCGATCACGGCCGGCAGCAAATTCGCGCGGTGGAGCGCCTCGAGCGCATGGGCGTAGGTGCCCTCGCCCGCTTGCGCCCGGGCGCCGTGTCGGTCGGCGTGTTCCTCGAAGCTGCGCAGGAGCCGGCGCGTGGCCATCAACAGCACCAGCGTCGGAACGAACGCGTAGAACGAGTACCAGACGCCGAACTGCACCCCCAGGGGCAAGGCCAGGGGCAGCGGCAGGACGGCGTACACGCGGCTGGAGAAGAGCGCGATGCGCCGGCGGCTCTCGCCCAGGTGCGCGACCTCGTGGGCCAGGATGGCGCCGAGCTGAGGGGCGTCGAGGACCTCGCGCAGGGCACCGGTCACGACCAACGCCCGCGGCGCCGGTACGACGAAGGCGTTGGCGATCGGCGCGCGCAGCTCGAAGACCATGATGCCTCGGACGCCTTGCTCTCGCGCGGCCCGCTCGACCTGCGCGGCGAGCTTTGCGTCGGCCGGCCGCAGCGCTCCCATCAGACGCGGCAAGACGAGGATGCCGCCGCGCAGCCACCAGGTCGTCGCCAGGGCGCCGCCGGCGAGGACCAGGGCCACGCCGAGGCCGAAGTGCAGGGGCATCACCAGGGCCATCGCGGCCATGATCAGCACGTGGCCCATCATCAGGCACCACAGGGCGACGTGGCCCCGCAGCCAATCGGGTCCCGCCATCGGCGTCCCGGGGAGGCGTGCCGTCACCAGACGAATCGCCGCGATGCTGGCGATCAGGGCGACGAGGAAGCCCAGGCCCGCCGTCGTGCGCGAGCCGGTCGCAGCGAGGGGGCCGCCCATCTCCCAGGCGCTGAAGCAAAGGAGGGCTGCGGCGACCATGGCCAACAGGCGCGTGGAGACCGCCAGCGGCCAGCGGCGGCGAGCCTGCTCCTGCCAGGGCGCGCCAGCGGCGCGCCGCGCCGCGCGGGCCGCGGGCCACAGGATCGGCGGGAGCAGCACGAGGGGCACGATCGTCGCCAGGGCCAGGGCGGCGGCGGGTCCGGCCCAGGGCAGCCAACTGGCGAGGTGCTCGCGAGCCGCGTCGATCACGCCGTCCGGAATCCGCACGCGAATACGATACGCGGGGTCGCGGGCCCGTGGTCGCAAACCAGCGCCCCCCGGCGCATGCCTCGGCCACCTCCACCGCCACGACTGCTCGCGTTCACGTCGGCGCTGGCGAGCTCCGTCGCCGCAACCGTCCGCTCGCGAATTCGTCGCGGACATGCCGCTGGCCCTCGGGCCGCGACTTCCGCGTGCGAGAGAGAACTCGCTCCGTGTTCTGGAAGCTCCCGTTCGGCCTCGTCCTCCTCGTCCTCTTGCTGGTCGGTGGTTCCTACCTGTTGCCCGACGACTACCACGTCGAGCGCACCGCGGTCGTGCCCGCCGCCCCCGTGGCCCTCTCCGCCACGACCTCCGACCTGCACTCCTGGCCGGAGTGGACGGCCTGGTCGACGGCGGCGGATCCCGAGGGTGCGTGGGAGTTCGAGGGCGCTCCCCGCACCGTCGGTCATCGCATGGTCTGGGAAGGCGAGGTGCACGGTCAGGGCGAGCCCGAGTTCACCTCGCTCACCGCCGTCGCGACCGCCCGCGACGGCATGGCCGTCGACCACGGCGCGTACCACTCCACCGGAGGCTTCGACCTGGTCGCAGTCGAGGACGGAACCGAGGTCGCCTGGTCCTGCGGCGGCGAGTCGGGGATGAACCCGGTGGGTCGCTGGATGACGCAGTTCTTGGACGCGATGGTCGGCCCGGACTTCGTAGCGGGGCTCGAGGCCCCGACGGCCATGTGGGCCTCTGCCGCCGGTCCGGCTGCCGGACCTGCTGCTTCCACCGAGCGGGGCTGACGGATCGAGCCAGAACGGGGAGCGGTCCGAGACGGGCCAGATCCCGGCGGGCGTGGCCATCCTCCGTGGGTTGACCTTTTGCTCCAACCCGGGGAAGATCGTCGCACCGTGGTTCCGCGATCCGAACGCGTGGGGTACGCCCTGCGCTGCACCCTCTCCGTCCTGCTGCTCCTGGGCGTCTTCGTCGCTGGGCCGGGACACCAGCTCGTCCACGTGCTGGCGGGCGAGACCGGCCACGGTAGTTCGGGCCACGGGAGCTCGGGCCACGGGAGCTCGGGCCACGGTAGCTCGGGCCACACGGGCTGCGACGCGAGTCCTGCCCACGACGCCGCGCTCGCGGCCGAGGACTCGGTCCGCGGCGGACCCTCGAGCGAACGGGTCGAGCCCCGCCACGACCCGGACCACGAGCACCTGTTTCCCGACGGTGCCTGTGCCCTGTGTCAGTTGGCCCTGGGGCTGCCGAGCGCCGCGATCGTCAGGGCCAAGGTGTCCGACGCGGGGATGGCGGCCCCGATCTGGCCGTCGACGGGCATCCACGCCGTCGTTCGGGATCGGTCGCGCTCCGAGCGCGGCCCACCGCAGGTCGCCTGAGACGTCGTCGACCCCGCGAGCCCATCGAGCGCTGCTCGGTGCGGGTCCGGGGTCCAGACGCTGTGCTGCGCGATCGTCAGGCGGCCGGGCCATCCGGACCGAGCCGGACCGCCGTGCGCGCACGGCTCCCCATGCCGCTCAGGCGCTCCGCGGTCCGCGATCCCGATTCACGTGCACACCGACAACTACCGCTCCGACTCTGTCCCGCGTCCCTTCTTCCTCCTGACCCTGCCCGCGCTCCTGGCCGCACCGGCAGCGGCCCAGGGCTCTGCGTTCCAATCGCCCGGGATGCCGCCGCCCTCGTCCCTGGGCCAGTCGGACCGCTTCTCGAGCGACTTCAATCCCGCCATCGGCGCGGCGATCGACGGCTTCGCGAGCTACCTCGACGCCGACGGCGCGGGCGACGGGTTCGACCTCGAGTTGCGCCTGATCGAGGTCAACCTCGCGGCCAACGTCGACCCGGACCTGTGGGCCTACATCGTCCTGACCAGTGAAGGCGGGGAAACGGTTGCGGTCGAGGAGGCCGCCGTCCAGTACACGGGCCTGGATTCGAACCTGACCTTCAAGGCCGGCCGCTTCTTCGTCGACTTCGGCAAGCAGATGCAGCAGCACCCCGAGGAGCTGCGGACCCTCGAGCGGCCGCTGGTCTTGCGCGAGTTCCTCGGCGACGAGTTGGCGGGCACTGGCGTGCAGGCCGACTGGTGGACGCCCCTGGGCGACGCCACGCCCCTACGCCTGTCGCTGGCGGCCTTCAGCAGCCTGGCCGGTGGACACGGTCACGGCGAGGAGGACGGCGAGGCGGGTCCCGAGGCGTTGGCGCCGGGCCAGAAGCAGTTGGACGAGTTCTCGCTCACCGCCCGCGCGACGTTCATGCACGAGCTGTCGGAGAGCAGCGTGCTGCAGTTCGGCTCATCCCTGCGGCACTTGCCGGACTTCTACCTGGAAGACGACGCCAACCCGGTCGCCAGCGCCGAGGGTCTCTCGAACTCGGTCTTCGGCGTCGACCTGACCTACGGTTGGACCGACGAGACCGGCCTGCGGGGGTTGACCCTGGGCGGCGAGTACCTGGTCTACGACGGCGACCTGGCTGCGGAGCTGGTCGACCCCGACATGACCGTCGACAGCGGCGACGAGAGCTTTGCCGTGTTCGACGACAGCGTGCAGGGCTACTTCGCCTTCGCCGACTACCGCCTGTCCCCGCAGTGGTCGACCGGCGTGCAGTACTCCTGGTCGGAGCTGCCCGAGGGGCCGAACCTGGAGGCGCAGGAGTTCGACTCGTACCTGACCTACCACGCCACCGAGTTCCGTCGCCTGCGCCTGGGGTTCACGCTCGGCGATAGCGACTTGGAGGGCGACACGAGCCGCGTCTACCTGCAGTTCACCGCCTTCATCGGCGCACACTCCCACGGCCTCAACTGGTGATCCGATGACCAAGCAGCAATCCATCCTCCTGGCACTGGCCCACCTCGCTCTCGCCGGTCTGGCGGCGGCGACGCCGGGCGCAGACGAACCCCTGCGCGTGCTCGCCACGGTCAAGGACCTGGGCTCGATCGCGTCCGAGATCGGCGGCGACCGGGTCGAGGTGACCTCGATCGCCCGCGGTACGGAGAACGTCCACTCGGTCGCCATCCGGCCCTCGGTCCTGGTCGCGGCCAACCGTGCCGACGTGTTCCTCGAGATCGGCCTCTCGTTGGAGCACGCCTGGGTCCCGGGCCTCCTCGAGCGCGCGCGCAACGCTCGCATCCAACCCGGCGCGCCGGGCTTCTGCAACGCGTCGGTGGGCTTCGAGGCGATCGAAGTGCCCGACGCAGTGGACCGCGGCCGCGGCGTCGACATCCACCCCGAGGGCAACCCTCACCTCAACCTCGACCCGGCGGCTGGTCGGCACTTCGCGGGCCGCATCCTGGCGACGCTCGTGGCGGTGGATCCCCAGCACCGCGAGGACTACGAGCTGCGCCACGCACGCTACATCGAGCGCCTCGACGTGGCCGAGGCCCGTTGGCGCAAGGCTCTGGCGCCCCTGGCGGGCCAGGTGGTGGTGACCTACCACTCGGAGTTCAACTACCTGCTGCGCGCGGCCGGGGTGGAGTCGGCGGCGGTCCTCGAGCCAAAGCCCGGGATCCCGCCCACCCCCGCGCACCTGGCCGAGGTGATCCAGTTGATGCGCGACCGGGACGTGCGCACGGTGCTGACCGCCAAGTGGTCCAACGGACGCAGCGTGCGGAAGGTGGCCGACGCAGTCGGTGGCGCCGTCGTCGAGCTTCCGACCATGGCGGGTGGCGTCGAAGGAGCCGACACGTGGATCGCGTCCATGGACGCCGCGGTCGGGGCGCTCGTGGCGGCTCTCGCACCGGTCGAGGAAGGGAGCCGCGCGCCGTGACGGGTGCGCCACTCATCGAGCTGCGCGGAGCGAGCCTGGGCTACGGATCGACGCCGGTCTTGACCGGGGTCGATCTCAGCCTCGCGCCGGGCGAGCTGCTCGGCGTCGTGGGGCCCAACGGGGCCGGGAAGACGACCCTCTTGCGCGGGTTGCTCGGATTGCTCGAGCCCTTGGCGGGAACGCGCAGCGGCAGGCCGCGCTCGGCCTACGTGACCCAGCACGAGCAGCTCGATTCGCTCTATCCCCTGACAGTCGCGGAGCTGGTCGCCCAAGGCGGCTTGCGTCCGCGCGGTGCCTGGCGCCGGCCGCGGCCGGCGTCCGCGCCGGCCGTGGTCGCGGCACTCGCCGAGGTGGACCTCGTCGCGGCCTCGCGGCGCCCCTTCTCGACCCTCTCGGGCGGCCAGTTGCAGCGCGCCCTTCTGGCCCGCGCGCTCGTGGCCGCTCCGGAGCTCCTGGTGCTCGACGAGCCCACCAGCGGTGTGGATCCCGAGTCCGCGGATCGGATCCTGGCCCTGGTCAGCCGACTGGTGCGCGACGCGGAGCGCGGGGCCGTGATCGTGTCCCACGACCTCCCGCGACTCGCGACCCACGTGGGTCGTATCGCCATCGTGCGCGACGGCACGGTGCGCCTCGCGACGGCTCGCGAGCTCGGCGTGGACCAACTCCTGGCGGCGATCGCCCCCGCCGGGGAGCCGTCCGCATGAGCCTGCCCCTGATCCTGGAGCTGTTCGGCCCGGCGATCGTGGCCACCCTGCTCGCGGCGCTCTTGTGCCCGGCCGTCGGAGCGCTGCTCTTCGTGCGCCGTTCGGCCTTCCACGGGGTGGTCCTGCCCCAGGTGGCCGCCGCCGGAACCGCGGCGGGCTTCGCCGTCCTACCCTGGTGGACCCTGCACGTGGGCCTGGCGGGAATGACCACCCTCGAGGCGGTCGACAGCCCCCACGCCCTGGCCGGCTACCTGCTGGGCTGGGCCTTCGCGGGCACCGCTCTAGGTCTCGGCCTGCTGCACGCCTTCGGTCGGCGCGAAGGGGCCGATCCCGCCCGCCTGGCCGTGTTGTTCGCGGTGGCCAGCGCGCTGACGACCCTCTGCGCCCTGTCGGCCCCCGTCGGCGGAGAGCGCATCGACGCCATGCTGAAAGGCGAGATTCTGACCCTCGACTGGCACGCGGTCGAAGTGCTCGGGGGCAGCTATGCCCTGGTCGCCCTGCTCCTGGCGCGCTTCGGGCGCGAGCTCTGGCTGGTGGGGCTCGACCCGGAGTTGGCCCAGGTCCTGGGTTTCGACCGTCGCCGGTTGGAGTTGATCTGGCTCGGACTGGTCGGCATCACCGTGGCGATCGGCTCACTGCTCGTTGGACCGGTGGTGCTCTTCGGCCTGCTCGTGATCCCGCCCCTCGCAGCGCGGCAGGTCGCCCGATCACTGCGCGGCTTCCAGGTCGTGGCGGTGCTGCTGGGGTTCGCCGGCGCCGTCGGTGGGCTGGCCCTGTCCTTCTGGGCGGACTGGCCCCTGGGCCCGAGCGTGGTCGTGGCCTGCGCGCTCTGCCTGCCCCCGGCCTGGGCCGAGGGGCGGCGTCGGCGCTTGCCCTGAGGCTCACGGACGGGCGCGATTTCCGGCCGCCACCGGGACCTTTTGGATCCAGTTCGACCGATAGGCATCCTGCCGCCGTCTAATCGCCCAGCCTCGGCCATGAAGACCCACTCGCTCCGCAGCCTCTCGATCGCCCTCCTGGCGGTGCTCCAGCTCGTGCTGGCGCCCCTGGGCTCGATGGCGCACTGCTCGGCCGCCGCAGAGGGCCGGGATTGCTGCTGCGCGCACACCGCCCCCGAGCCCCAGCCGAAGTCCTGCTGCTCCAGCGCCCACGCCACGGGTACCCGTGGTGGGGACTTGCCGGGAGCGAAGTCCGCGCCGACTGGCCAGGACCGCCGCGAGCCCTGTGGTTGCACCATGGACGGAGCTCCGACTCCCCCGGTCGCGGAGGTGCAGGTCTCGACGATCGCGCTCGGACATCACCTGGCGCCCGCGCCCGGAGCGGCGTCGTGGTTCGCGACTCCGGGTGCGTCGGTCGGGCGGCTGCTGCGCCTGCGACCGCCGGGTGTCGATCCACCGCGTTACCTAGCGTTCCGAGTCCTGCGGCTTTGAGCGGGCGCCGACTGCGCTCGATGCACCCTTCGCCGCCGCGCGAGCGGTAGGTGGGGGCCTGGTTGCGGCCGCGATCAAGACGCGGCGTCAGCGGGCATCGAGTGCGACCCGAGTGTGCGAGGACCACGGCCAGCGGACCGCGCTGCGCAGGCCCCCTCGCTACGAACCCTGGCGTCACCTCGAGGGCTCCCGCACCGCCGCCAACCCGTCCAAGGCGCGACCGGCGGCGACCGACGGGCCCCTCGCTCCCCTTGGACCGAGCCGATGACCCGCAACGCAATCACCCGCGCGACCCGCCACACGCGCATCGCAGTCCTGCTGCCCGCCCTGGCCGCCTGTGCCAGTGCCCCTCGATCCGTACCCGGTCCGGCTCCCGAGCAGGTCCCGATTCGATCGACCCGAGCGCCGGCGGTCGCGCCTCCGGCGGCGGAGGAGTTCGACCCCGCCTCGGCCACCCTGGACGACTACGTGCGCTACGCCCTAGGGCACGATCCGGGCCTCTTGGCCGAGCTCGAGCGCGCCGACGCCGCGCGTGAGCGGGTCGGCTCCGCTGCCCAGCCGCCCGACCCCAAGTTGATGGTCACCGAGTTCGTGGAGCAGATCCAAACGCGCACGGGCCCCAACCGCCGCCGGGTCGAGCTGACCCAACCCTGGCCGTGGTTCGGGACCTTGGACGCGCGCGAGGCGCTCGCCGATCGGACCGCGTCCTGGACCGAGTCGTCCGCCCGCGCGCGAGCGGCGCGCACGGTCGAACGGGTCGAGCGTGCCTACCACGAGTACGCCTTCGGCGCGGTGGTGGCTCGGTTGCTCGAGGAGAAGGTCGTGCTGCTCGAGAACCTCGCGTCGGTGGTCCAGTGGCGGGTGGAGGCGGGGGCCCCCCAAGAGGACTGGCTGCGCCTGGAGATCGAGGTCGCCGAGCTCGAGGCGCGCGCGCAAGCGGCGCGCGAGCAGCTCGTGTCCCAGCGCATCGCCCTCTCGGCCGCCGTCGGCTGGTGGGGCGAAATTCCGCCCCCCGAGGCCGTCGAGCCGGCGGCCATGGAGCTCGACCACGCCGCCCTGGAGGCGATGGCGATGGATCGCAGCCCGGCCCTGCGGACCGCCGCGGCCGGGTTGGAACGCGCCCGGGCCCAGGGCCACCTGGCGGACTTCGCCGGCCGACCGGACCTGGCCTTCAGCCTCGTGTGGCTCGACGTCGGTGACGCCCTCGACCCGGCGCAACCCGGAAGTGGCGATGACCCCATCGGTCTGGGCGTCAGCATCGGGCTGCCCCTGTGGCGCGGCAGCTACAGCGCCCAGCGACGGGCCGCCGAACACGAGATCCGCGCGGCCCGCTACGCGATCGACGACCGGCGCGCGGAGCTGTCCACCGAGCTGGCCGACATCCTCTACCGCCTCGAGTCCGCGGGGCGTGACCTGGAGCTGGCACGGGATCAGCTGTTGCCGCGGGCGCGCGAGGCCTATGACTTGGGCCTGGCGTCCTACCAGTCGGGCGAGGGTTCGCTGCTCGACCTGTTCGAGTCCGAGCGCAGGGTGCTCGGCTACGAGGTCGACCGCTGGCGCGCCGCCCGCGACGTCCACATCCAGCGAGCTCGCCTGCAGGCCCTGACGGGAAGTGACCAACCGTGAAGATCGTGCGCACACTCATCGCCGCGGCTGCGGCTGTAGCCCTGTTCGCCCTGGGACGCTGGTCGGTCGGGCCCGTCGCGCCGCCGCATCAGGATCCGGTGGCGGCCAACTCGCCGGCAGCCGAGTGGACCTGTCCCATGCACCCGCAGATCTCAGCGCCCCAGGCCGGAGCCTGTCCGCTGTGCGGCATGGACCTGGTCGAGCGCGGCGCCATGGGCGGTGGCGGCGACGCCGTCCGACTCGGCCCTGACGCCGCCGCCCTGGCCGGGGTCGTCACCGCCCCCGCGGTGTGTCGCGCGGTCGAGTTCGAGCTGCCCCTGTTCGGCCGGGTGGAACTCGACGCCTCGACGGTGCGCTCGATCACGGTCACCGTGCCCGGGCGCATCGAGCGGCTGTTCGTCGATTCGGTCGGCATGGAGGTGAACGTCGATGACCACCTCTACGAGCTCTACAGCCCCGGCCTGCTCAGCGCCCAAGCAGAGCTCCTGTCCACCGCCGAGCGCTTCACTCGGGCCGCGGCCGGCGAAGCGGGCTTCATCCTCGAGAACTCCGAGCGAGCCTACACGTCGTCGCGCACCAAGCTGCGCCTGTGGGGCCTGTCCGAAGAACAGGTCGACGAGATCGAGCGCAGCGGCGAGGCCAGCGACCGGGTCGAGTTTCGCTCCCAGTTCGCCGGCACCGTCGTCGAGCACGGAGCCTACGTGGGCGACTACGTGCACTCCGCGGGTGAGCTCATGCGTCTGGCCGACCTTTCGCACCTGTGGGTCGTGCTCGAGGCCTATGAGCGCGACCTGCCCTTCCTGCGCTATGGTCAAGCGATCGAGTTCGAGGTCGATGCTCTTCCCGGCCAGGTCTTCACGGGCACGATCTCGCTGATCGAACCGACCGTCGACCGGGTCTCGCGCACGGCGGCGGTGCGCGTGCACGTGCTCGATCCCGAGCGAGTCCTGAAGCCCGGCATGTACGTCCGCAGCAGAGCCCTGGTCGCGCTCGATCGCGAGGGTCACGCGCGCGGGCCCGACCTGACGGGCAAGTGGATCAGCCCCATGCACCCCGAGATCGTCGCCGACGGTCCCGGTCAGTGCAGCGTGTGCGGCATGGACCTGGTTCCGGCGCAGGAGTTGGGGCTCGTCGGTGGGGGCGAAGGCACGCCGCTGGTCGTGCCGACGTCGGCAGTGCTGACCACCGGACGGCGGGCCTTGGTCTACGTCCACGAGCAAGACGGCGACGCATCCCTCTACCGCCCGCGCGAGGTGCGTCTCGGGCCCCAGGCGGGCGACAGCTACGTGATCCTCGAGGGTCTCGTCGAGGGGGAGCAGGTAGCCGTCCAGGGCGCCTTCCGGCTCGACAGCGAGATGCAGATCGCCGGGGGTCACGGGCTGCTCTCGCTGCCCTCCGAATCGATCGATCGCGAGCCGTCCCGTGTCGACCGCGGCATGGACGGGCCCATGGACCCTGCCCGCGTCGTGGACCCGGGGCACGGCAGTCCGCTGCGGCACGCCGAGCTGTGGACCGACTACTTGCGAGCGTCCGCGGCCCTGGCCGCCGACGACGGCGAGGGTGCGCGCGCGGCATTCGAGGCACTGGCGACGGACGCGAGGGCCGCGCAGGCACCGGACGACCTCGAGGCGGCGCAGCTCGGCGTGATCGCGGGAGCCTCCGCCCGCGCGGCCGGTGCCAGCGCCATCGCCGACCAGCGCGCGGTCTTCGACGAGGTCTCCGAGGCCGCCCTGTCCCTGATCGAGCTCGCGGGCAACCGCGGCGCGGCGACCCTGCGCGTGGCCTTCTGCCCGATGGCCTTCGACAACCGAGGCGCGCGCTGGATCCAGGGTCCCGACGGACCCCTGGCCAACCCCTACTTCGGAGCGTCGATGCTGCGCTGCGGCGTCATCGAGCGCGAGGTCACCCGCCCGTGACCGAGCGCCAGGAACGGCCCCTCGCGCCGATCTTCGCCTGGGCGCTCGAGAACCAGTTGGTGGTGGCGCTCTTGACCGGCCTGGTCGCGGTCTGGGGGCTCGTGGTCGCGCCCTTCGACTGGGACCTGGGCGAGCTGCCGCGGGATCGGGTTCCGGTGGACGCGATCCCCGACACGGGCGAGAACCAGCAGCTCGTGGTGGCCGACTGGCCCGGGCGCTCGCCGCGCGACGTCGAGGACCAGATCACCTATCCGCTGACGATGACGCTCCTGGGCGTCTCCGGCGTGGAGAGCGTGCGGTCGAGCTCGATGATGGGCCTGTCATCGATCGCGGTCATCTTCGACGAGCAGACCGACTTCCAACTCTCGCGCACGCGCGTGCTCGAACAGCTCGCGAGTCTCGACCAGGCCACCCTACCGCCAGGCGTGCGGCCGCGCCTGGGGCCCGACGCCACGGCCATGGGCCAGGTCTTCTGGTACACGCTCGAAGGTTGGAGCGTGGCGACCGAGGGCGCGCCGAGCCGGCCCGCGGGGGGCTTCGGCTTGGAAGAGCTGCGTTCGATCCAGGACTGGGTCGTGCGGCCGGCCCTGGCGGGGGTCGAGGGCGTGGCGGAGGTGGCCTCGATCGGCGGCTACGTGCGCGAGTACCAGATCGAGGTGGATCCCGACGCCATGCGCGCGGCCGGCGTGACCCTGCAGCAGGTCGCCGCCAGCGTGCGGGCCAGCAACGTGGACGTGGGCGCGCGCACGGTCGAGCTCAATCGCGCCGAGTACGTGGTGCGCGGCCTCGGGCTGGTCGAGAGCGTCGCGGACCTCGAAGCCGTGGTGGTCAAGAGCACCGACAGCGTGCCGGTGACCCTGCGCGAGGTCGCTCGGGTGTCGATCGGACCGGCCCTGCGCCGGGGCGCCCTCGACAAGGGGGGCACGGAGGCGGTGGGTGGCGTGGTGGTCGTGCGCTACGGCGCGAACCCCATGGCCGTGCTCGAGCGGGTCAAGGCGCGCATCGCGGAGCTGGCCCCGAGTCTGCCGCGCAGCGCCCTCGCCGACGGCACGCAGACCCAGGTCCGGATCGTGCCCTTCTACGACCGAACCGAGTTGATCGGCGAGACCCTGGGGACGCTCGAGCGCGCCCTGCGCCAGCAGATGCTGGTCACGGTCGCCGTGATCGTGTTGCTCCTGGCGCGCCTGCGGGCGGCGGTGCTGGTGGCCGCCCTGGTGCCCTTGGCCGTGCTGGTGGGCTTCGTCGGCATGCGCCTGTTCGGCGTCGATGCCAACGTCGTCGCCCTTTCCGGCATCGCCATCGCGATCGGCACGCTCGTCGATGTCGGCATCGTCGTGACCGAAGCGGCGATCCGCCAACCCGCCACGGGCCGCGGTCTGGCCCACGCGCGCAGGGCCGTCGGCCGCGCCCTGGCCGAGGTCGGCGGCGCCGTGACCACGGCGGTGCTCACGACCGTGATCGGGTTCCTGCCGGTATTCGCGATGCACGGCGCCGAGGGCAAGCTCTTCGGGCCCCTGGCCGCGACGAAGACGATCGTGCTGGTGGCCTCGATCGCCCTCGGACTGGTGACCCTGCCGGCCATGGCCGTGGTGCTGTTCGGTGTCGGTCCCTGGCCGGACGCCGATCGCAGGCGTCGGCCCTTGGCGCGCCTCCTGGGACCGATCCTGGCCCTGGGCGTCGTGGTCCTCCTGGGCTCGGACTGGGCGCCTCTGGGGCCCCATCGGCCGATCGCGGGCGGGCTCGCGACCCTGTGCCTGTTGGGCCTGCCGCTGCTCGGATTCGTGCTGCTGCGCGCGGGCTACGAGCGGATCCTGCGCTGGTGCCTGGCCAACAAGCTCGCCTTCCTGGCCCTGCCCGCGGCATTGGTGGCCTTCGGGGTCACGGCGTGGCTGGGGTTCGAGCGTAGCTTCGGCTGGCTGCCGTCGGCCGTCGTGCAAAGCAGCCCCGCGCGCGCCCTGGCAGCGCGCATGCCCGGCTTCGAGCGCGAGTTCATGCCGCGCTTGGACGAGGGCGCGTTCCTCCTGATGCCGGTGACCATGGCCCACGCCTCGATCGGCGAGGCGCTCGACCTGTTGCAGCAGGCCGACCGGCGCGTGCGCGCGATCCCCGAGATCGAGGACGTGGTGGGCAAGATCGGCCGCGTCGAGAGCGCCCTCGACCCCGCTCCGATCGGCATGGTCGAGTCCCTGGTCACCTACAAGCCCGAGTACCGGCTCGACGAGCAGGGCCGTTCCGTGCGCCAGTGGCGCGACGAGATCCGCACGCCGCGGGACATCTGGGACGAGGTCGCGGCGGCGGCGATGGTGCCGGGCTTGACCACGGCCTCGATGCTCCAGCCGATCGAGACCCGGCGCATCATGTTGCAGACCGGCCTGCGCGCCCCGATGGGCGTCAAGGTGCTGGGGACCGACCTGGACGAGATCGAGGAAGTCGCCCTGAAGATCGAGGGTCTGCTCGCTCAGATCGAGGGCGTGGCGCCCGGCAGCGCCTTCGCCGATCGAGTCCTGGGCAAGCCGTACATCGAGATCGACCTCGACCGCGAGGCCCTGGCGCGACAGGGCCTGTCGGTGCGCTCGGTGCAGGACGTGATCGAGACGGCCCTGGGCGGCGTGACGCTGACGACCGTGATCGAAGGGCGCGAGCGCTACCCGGTCAGCGTGCGCTACCCGCGCGAGCGCCGCGCTTCGATCGAGGACATCCGCAGGATCCTCGTCGGCACGCCCGCGGGTGGCAGCGTGCCACTCGGGGAGTTGGCGCACCTGCGCTACGAACGCGGACCCCAGAGCGTGCGCGGTGAGGACGGCTTCCTGCTCGCCAACGTGATCTTCGACGCCGCGCCGGGCATCGGAGCGGTGGACCTGGCCGAACGGGTCCAGGCCCGCTTGGCGGCGGCGGTCGCGGAGGGTCGATTGACGCTCCCGCCCGGCCTCTCCTACCGACTCGCTGGCGAGTTCGAGAACCAAGTGCGCGCGTCGCGCACCCTGCGCTTGGTGTTGCCGATCGCACTGGCGTTGATCGTCGTGCTCTTGCACCTGCAGCTGCGCTCGCTGCTCACGACGGCGATGGTCTTCAGCGGCGTCCTCGTCGCCTGGGCCGGAGGTTTCGCCCTCCTGTGGCTCTACGCCCAGCCCTGGTTCCTCGACCTGCCGCTCTTCGGCGCCAACCTGCGCGAGTTGTTTCAGGTCGGACCGGTGGCCCTCTCGGTCGCGGTCTGGGTCGGATTCCTCGCGCTGTTCGGGATCGCGACGGACGACGGCCTGTTGATGGCGACCAGTCTGCGCCAGGAGTTCGACCGGCGTGAGACGACGGAAGTGGCGCAGGTGCGTGAGGCCGTCGTGGCCGCCGGACTGCGTCGCATCCGTCCGTGCCTGATGACCAGCGCGACCACCGTGCTGGCGCTGATCCCGGTCCTGACCTCGACCGGCAAGGGTTCCGACATCATGGTTCCGATGGCCATTCCCACCGTCGGTGGCATGGTCGCGGTGCTGCTCAGCGTCTTCGTCGTGCCGACGCTCTACTGCCTGCGCGTCGAGCTGCAAATGGCCCTGGCCCGATCGCGGGCGTGAGCACAACGATCAAGGTGCCAGCGTTCAGGGCGTCGGCCGGCGAAGGCTGATTGTGGGTGGTCGGAAGGACGGGGTGTCCTATGGCTAACGCATGGCGCCGGGCTGCGTACCCGACTGCCCCCCGAGAGCGCGCCTGACCCACATTCCGCGAGACCGACCCATGAGAGCCTTCCAGACCCTGTTCGCAGCCTTCACCCTCCTGGGCGCGAGTGCCCTGTTCGCCCAGAGCGCCCCGCAGGCGCAAGAAGAGGCGCCCGAGCGCGCGGCGCCGGCGCAGGCCGAGGAGGCCGCCCCGCGCGTGGACGCCTACACCGTGACCGCCTGCCCGATCTCCGGCAAGGCGCTCGGTTCCATGGGCGAACCGATCGTGCTCGAGCTGGACGGGCGAGCGGTGCAACTGTGCTGCCGCGGCTGCGTCGGCCCAGCGAACGCCGACCCGGCCGGCACGGCAGCCAAGGTCGATGCGGCCTTCGCCGACCAGCAGCGCCCGCACTATCCGCTCACCACTTGCCTGATCTCGGGCGAGCCCCTGGCGCAAGACGGGGTGGACGTGGCAGTCGAAGTCGTCGTCGGCAATCGGCTCTTCCGTCTGTGCTGCGACACCTGCGCGGCCAAGGTGCGTCGCGACCCGGCTGCCATGCACGGCAAGTTGGACGAGGCCGTGATCGCGGCCCAGAGCCCGGACTATCCCCTTCAGAACTGTCTGGTCAGCGACAAGAACGCCCTGGGCTCCATGGGCGAGCCGGTGGAGTTCGTCGTCGGCGACAGGTTGGTGCGCCTGTGCTGCGGAAGTTGCCGCCCGGCCTTCGACGCCGAGCCGGCCAAGTACCTCGCGCGCCTCGAAGCCGCTTGGGCGGCCGCCGCTGAGGAGGCTGGCCCCGAGCGCGACGCGGCGAGCGCCGGTGCCGGCGCCGGACGATAGAGCAGATGGGTCCTGACCCGGCGGATCGGAGCGTTGCGCTCACGACCGCCGGTACACCTCCGGATCCAGAACCATGCAGAGCAGCGAACAGCGCGACCCCGTGTGCGGGATGTCGGTGACTGCCGAGTCCGCGGCGGCCCAGGCGGAGCACGAGGGACGGACCTACTACTTCTGCGCCACCGGCTGTCGCACGAAGTTCGTGGCCGATCCCGGTCGCTACCTGAAACCTGACGGGAACGCCTCCGACCCGGCGGCCCGCGCGGACGCGACCTACACCTGCCCGATGCACCCCGAGGTGCGCCAGGTCGGCCCCGGCACCTGCCCGAAGTGCGGCATGGCGCTCGAGCCTGAATCGGGCGCGGCGGATCCGGACGACGGGGAGCTGCGCGACATGACGCGCCGCTTCGTGGTCGCGGCAGCTCTGGCAGCGCCGGTCGTGGTCCTGGCGATGGGGGACATGGTCCTGCCGGGGGATCCGATCCGCTCCGCCGTCGGCGCGCGACTGGGAGGCCTGCTCGAGCTGGCCCTGGCCACGGTGGTGGTGTGGTGGGCCGGCTGGCCGCTGCTCGTGCGTGGGGCCTCGTCGGTGCGCCGGATGCACCCGAACATGTTCACGCTGATCGGCCTCGGCGTCGGCGTGGCCTACGTCCAGAGCACCCTGGCGGTGCTCGCGCCCTCGATCTTTCCGGACGCCTTCCGGCGGCACGGCGGCGAGGTGCCGCTCTACTTCGAGGCCGCGGCGGTGATCGTGACCCTGGTGCTGCTCGGCCAAGTGCTGGAGCTGCGCGCGCGCAATCAGGCCGGGGGTGCGATCCGCGCCCTGCTCGACCTGGCGCCCAAGACGGCCCGCCGCGTCACCGCCGAAGGGGAAGACGACGTCCCCCTCGACACGGTGCAGGTCGGCGACCGGTTGCGCGTGCGCCCCGGCGAGAAGGTGCCGGTCGACGGGACGGTGCTCGAAGGGCGCAGCTCCGTGGACGAGTCGATGGTCTCGGGCGAGCCGGTGGCCGTCGAGAAGACGGCCGGCGACGCGGTCGTCGGGGGCACCGTCAACGGCTCCGGCTCCCTGCTCGTCGAGGCCGCCAAGGTCGGCGACGCGACGCTCCTGGCGCGCATCGTGCAGATGGTGGCCCAGGCCCAGCGCAGCCGCGCGCCGGTCCAAAACCTGGTCGATCGCGTCTCGGCCTGGTTCGTGCCGAGCGTCGTCCTGTCGAGTCTGATCGCCTTCGGCGTCTGGGCCCTGGTGGGGCCCGAGCCGCGCCTGGCCTACGCGCTCTTGGCGTCGGTGTCCGTGCTGATCGTGGCCTGTCCCTGTGCCCTGGGCCTGGCGACGCCCATGTCGATCATGGTCGCCACCGGCAAGGGCGCGCAGGTGGGCGTGCTGTTCCGCGACGCCGAGGCGATCCAATCCCTGCGCGAGGTCGACACCCTGGTGGTGGACAAGACCGGCACCTTGACCCAGGGAGCGCCCGCCTTCGACAAGGTGCTGACCGTGGCCGATGGCGATCCCCAGCGCGTGCTGCGTCTGGCGGCGGCGCTCGAGCGGGACAGCGAGCATCCCCTGGCCAAGGCGATCCTCGAGGGCGCGAAGGCGCGCGGGGTCGAGGCGGTCCGCGCGGAGAGCTTCGAGGCGATCACCGGCAAGGGCGTGGTCGGCCGTGTCGACGGGCTCGACGTGGCCCTGGGCAATGGCGCCCTGATGGCGGATGTCGGCGCGTCGACCACGGAGCTCGAGGAACAGGCCGCCACCGAGCGCGACCTGGGGGCCACGGTGATGTTCGTCGCCGCAGGCGGCGAGCTCGCCGGCGCCATCACCGTCATCGATCCGATCAAGGAGTCCACCCCGGAGGCGATCCGCAAGCTGAAGGCGGCGGGCCTGCGAATCGTGATGTTGACCGGCGACGCGCAGCGCACCGCAGGCGCGGTGGCCAAGCAACTCGGCATCGACGACGTGGTCGCCGAGGCCCTGCCCCAGGACAAGCTGGCCCTGGTCGAGCGCCTGCAGTCGGAAGGGGCGCGCATCGCCATGGCCGGCGACGGCATCAACGACTCGCCCGCCCTGGCAAGGGCCGACGTGGGCATCGCCATGGGCACCGGCACCGACGTCGCCATGGAGAGCGCCGCCGTGACCCTGGTCAAGGGCGACCTGGGCGGCATCGTCAAGGCCCGGCGGCTGAGCGAGCTGACCATGGCCAACATCCGCCAGAACCTGGTCTTCGCCTTCGGCTACAACGCCGCCGGCATCCCCGTCGCGGCCGGCGTGCTCTACCCCTTCACCGGCTGGCTCCTGAGCCCCATGTTCGCCGCGGCGGCCATGAGCCTCAGCTCCGTCTCGGTGATCCTCAACGCCCTGCGCCTGCGCGCCGCGGACCTGGACGACTGAGCCGGGGCCGCGCCGCGAGCCACAGATCCCTTGCTGCGCTCGTCCGCGACCGGGGCGTCTGCGCGGATCCTCGTCCTGCGGTCGGATCCGCTTCGTGCGACGTGTGAGCAGGCGGTGGCAGGGTCAGGCCGCGTGGCGTTCGGCGCTCCCCGCGCGCCGCTCGGCTATCAGCGGTCCGAGCGGCGCAGCTCGACGGTGGTGCGGGCGTAGCGGTCCTCGTCGCTCGCGGGCAGGTGCACTCGCAGGTACTCGGCGCCGCCCGACCTTCGCGCGCGTTCGGCGCCGCGGACTTCGAGCGGCAGGTCGCAGGTCAGGCCCAGCTCGACCTCGCTGTCGGGCGCACCGGCAAGGGTCAGCTCCAGTCCACGGTCGTCGGCACGGAAGGCGACCGGGCGAGCGGACTGGGACTCGCGGTCGCGGCGAATGGTCGGGACCGGCAGGCGCAGGTGCGGCCCCTGGCGCAGGGTGGCCACGGCGACGCCGGTGCGCGTGCCCTGGGCGCGCAGCTCCCGGGTGCCGGCGACCAACTCGCGCAGCTCGAAGTCGAGGGCCGCGCCCTCGCCGTCGACCACTTCGAGCACCTCGGAGCCGGCCGGCAGGACCGCGGCGAGGACCAACTCGATCGAGCCTTCGCCTGCGATCCGCGCGCTGATCTGCGTGCGGGCGCCGTCCCCGTCGCGCAGGCTGCGGCGGGAGACCGTCAGGTCGAAGGGCCGGGCCCCCACGCGCAGGCCGTCGAGTGCGAGCTCGGACCAGGGCAGGGGGTGTTGCAGGCGCAGGCTCACGCGATCGTCGAGCTGCCCACGCGCGGCGTCGAGCTCGAGCCCCAGCGCCCCGTCGACCA
This sequence comes from Engelhardtia mirabilis, assembly GCF_007748095.1. Taxonomy (NCBI): domain Bacteria; kingdom Pseudomonadati; phylum Planctomycetota; class Planctomycetia; genus Engelhardtia; species Engelhardtia mirabilis. The sequence goes on along the minus strand of NZ_CP036287.1, from coordinate 5,617,972 downwards.
GGGTCGTGAGCAGCGCCGTCGACGAGACCAGATGCCGCGGAACGCGCCGCGGCGACAGTCGCGCGCGGTCGCCGGGCAGGTGCTCCTCGACCAGGCCGCGACCGCCCAGGCCCTCCAACTTGACCAGGGTGCCCAGCAGTTGGTGCCCGGCGGCGGTGTGGCCCACGCGGTAGCAGGCCAGGGCCGCATAGACGCTCGAAAGGGGCAGGACCGCGCCGCTGTTGTAGTTGTCCGGATGGAAGTGCGGGGCGTCCTCGCCCAGCAGGCGCAGGCCCCAATCCGTGGCCAGCTCCGGGTGGCACAGGCCAAGGGTCGCCGCCAGGGCGCGTTCGTCGCTGCCGAGGCCTGCGGCCAGGGGCAGGCCGATCAGCGCCGCGCGGTCGTCGAGGGAGCGTCCCTCGCGGGTGATGGCGAAGGCGTAGCACCCGTGCTCCTGCGACCAGAGCTGTTCGAACGCCTCGGCGCACTGGGTCGCGCGCTCGATGCAGCGTCGCTCCAGCTCGGACTCACCCAGCCAGTGCGCCAGGCGCGCCGCGGCGCGGAGCCCGGCGAACAACCCTCCGTGCAGGTACGCATCGCACTCGATCACCTCCGACAGGGGCCCGGACTGGACCGCACCCAGTCCGGCCCGGGAGGTCGTGACCAGCCCCGACTCGCCGCGCGCGGACCACAGCCAGTCGAGGGCGCGCTCGAGCGCGGGCAACAGCGCCCGGCCCAGGGCCTCGTCACCCGACGCGCGCACGTAGCGATCCAGCGCCTGGGCGAATTGCGCCGCGGTGGTGCCGCGGTAGTAGGCATAGGGATAGCGCTCGAACCAGTCGCAGAGCTTGGCCGAGAGCACCGTCTCGTGGGCCAGCTTGCCGTCCGCGCGTTGGCGCGAAGCCGCACCCCACAGCGCCTCGGCGGCCGGTGTGAAGCGGCCCAGACCCGCCAGGGCCTGGGCGGCGAAGAGGGCGTCGGTGTCGAAGCTCCAGGCGAAGCCCGGGCGGTCGCCGTCGCGGCTCGGCGCCAGGCCGGCGACCAGCAGGGTCCCCAGCCCGTCGACGCGCACCCGCGACCGCTCGACCACCGCCTGACTCCAGCCGAAGGCGCGCTCGAGGTCGGCGTCCGCGCAGCGCAAGCGCACGACGCCCGCATCGAAGCGCGACCAGCTCGCGCGGGTGGCGTCGAGGGTGGCGCTCCAGTTCTCGCCGACCTCGCGCCAGGTGTCGCGCGCCCGATCGACGACGCCGCGGGCCGACGAGGTTCCGGCAGCCGCCTGTCCGCGGCCGAGCCTGCTGCCGCGGCTGGGCGACGTCGCATTTCCCTGGGCGGCGGCGAAGACGATCGGCGTGGTCTCGCCGGGGCGCAGCCTGGCTGCCAGGCGAATCGGTCGCCGCGGCACGCCGCGCCCGTCCGGCGCGTCGCGCACCCGTCCGCCGACTGCGCCCAGGAAAGCGGCGAAGCGGCCGGTCTCCTCCGAGAGCGTGAGCGCGCCGGTGACCGGATCGCGCAGGGCCAACTGACCGCCGAGGCCGGCCGGCCACATGGGGCGCAGGTCCAACGTGCAGGCCAGCTCCGCGTCGAGTTCGCGGCGGCCCTCCAGCTCGAGCAGCCACAGGAGCACGGCCCGTTCGCGATCGGCGACGATCGTCTGACGCAGCAGGAAGTCGTCGCCCTCGTGGACCAGCACCAGCTCGCCGGGGGAGACCGTGCCGTGGCCGGGCAGGGCCTCGAGCGCGATCGGAGCGCTGGTGCCGGGCAGGTGCAGGGTCAGGCGCAGGTCCGACGCGATCTTGAGCGGCCAGGCCCACCACTCGAAGGGGCCGCGCTCGCGACCGAAGAAGGCCGAGCGTCGACCGCTGGCTTCGACGAAACCGTGGGAGGCGAGGGGGCCGCCGAGGGCGGGAATGCGGTGCGGTGAGCGGTCGGACACGCCAAGAGAATGCGGAACTGGGCGCGGAGGTTCCACCGCTCCCGCCGGGGCGCCGCGCTCGGGCGTCGGGGCCTATACTCCCGCCGGCCCCCGACTCGAGACGGCACCTCCCACGGATCCCTCGGCCGGCTGTCCGACGCAGCGTGCTCACCGCGCCGCCGGATCGGCGCCCGGAACCCCCTCGCTCCCATGAAGCTCAGCCTGTTGTTGCTCGCCGGCGCCGGCGCGACCCTGTTCGCCGCGCGTCCCACCGTCCAGGACCACCACCCGGTGGGCTACGACGACACACCCTTCCTACCGGGCGGGGAGTGGCGCGTGCACGACTCGGCGCGGCCCGTGCCGCCGGTGGTCGAGCCGGGCGCCGGGCCCTTCACCCCGCCGCCGGCCGACGCCACGGTGCTGTTCGACGGCAGCTCGACCGCGGCCTGGCACCAGGGCGGCGAGGCGATCCAGTGGAAGGTGGAAGGCGGCGCGATGCAGGTCTCGGGCGGCGGCGACATCCGCACCCGCGCCGACTTCGGGGACGTGCAGCTCCACATCGAGTGGGCCTCGCCGTCGGAGCCCGTGTCCGAGAGTCAGGGCCGCGGCAACTCGGGCGTCTTCTTCATGGATCGCTACGAGGTGCAGGTCCTCGACAGCTTCGAGAACCGCACCTACGCCGACGGCCAGGCGGCGGCCATGTACGGCCAGTACCCGCCTCTCGTCAACGTGTGCCGCGCGCCCGGTGAGTGGCAGGCCTACGACATCGTGTTCGAGGCGCCGCGCTTCGACGGCGACAAGCTGTTGCACCCGGCCCGCCTGACGATGTTCCACAACGGCGTGCTGGTCCACAACGCGCGCGAGTTCCTGGGCGCGACGGCCCACCGCTCGGTGGCGACCTACTCGCCCCACGCGCCCAAGGGTCCGATCAAGTTGCAGGACCACGGCAATCCCGTGCGCTTCCGCAACGTCTGGGTGCGCGAGCTCTGAGCCCCGTGGCGCGGTAGCTCGACGCGGGGATCCGCTCCCCGGGGCGCTGCGCTGGCGGCGGCGACTGAGAGGTGGCTAGTGTCCTGGATCAGAAATTCGGCGTCACTTCCCGGGCTCCGATCGCCGCTGGCGTCGCCAGCGCCTCCTCCGAGTATCGCAGCGGATACGCGTCGTCGGCGCGCCTAGCCAGCATCGATCGGACCTCCGGGCAGTGACGCCGAATTTCTGATCCAGGACACTAGCCGCGACGGGCCACGCTCGACAGGGCGCGGTTGATGCTAGCGATCATCGCCGCCGGGTCGATCGGCTTGGTGGCGTACTCGTCGCAGCCGGCCGCGATGCAGCGCTCGCGGTCGCCGCCCATGGCGTGGGCCGTTAGGGCGACGATGGGGATCCGGTTGCCCAGGGCGCGGAGCTCGGAGGCGGCGCCGTAGCCATCGAGCACGGGCATCTGCATGTCGAGCAGGAGGGCGTCGAAGCGCGACTGGGGCGACTGCAGGGCATCGACCGCGTCGCGTCCGTTGTCGACCAGGGAGACCTCGGCCCCGGCGCGCGTCAGGTAGAGCTGGATCAGGCGTTGGTTGTCGGGGCCGTCCTCGGCCACCAGGATGCGCCGACCGGTGAGGGGCTTGGCCGGCAGGGCAGCCTGCGTTTGCTCGATGTCGGCCGGCTCGAGCAAGGGCTCGTCCGATTGGCTGGACTCTGGCTCCGCCGCCGGGCTGGACTCTGGCTCCGCCGCCGGGTCGGATCTCGGGCGCTCGGTCGTTGCCTTGATCGCTGTGCCCGTGGACTTCCCCGCGCAGGCGCCGGCGTCAACCGTGACCGTGAAGGTGCTGCCCTGTCCGGGCGTCGAGCGGACCTCGATCTCGCCGCCCAGCATGCCGGCCAGGCGTTGGGAGATTGTCAGGCCGAGTCCCGTTCCGCCGAAGGTGCGGGTGTGTGAGTCGTCGGCCTGGGTAAAGGGGCGGAACAGCCGGTCGATCGCATCCGGTTCGACGCCCACGCCGGTGTCGATGACCTCGATCCGGAGGCGGGGGCGTTCGGCTCCTTGGTCGCAGCTGGCATGCACCTGCACCGAGCCGGACTCCGTGAACTTGATCGCGTTGCCGACCAGGTTGAGCAGGATCTGGCGCAACCGTAGAGCGTCGCTCTCGATGCGCTCGGGGACGTCCTCGTCGACGCTGACGGTCAGTTCCAGGCCGTGACCTCGCGCGCGGACCTCCAACAACTCGCGCACCTCTTCGAGCAACGCCGCCGGATCGACCTCGCGGCGCTCGACCGCCATGCGTCCGGCTTCGATCTTGGAGAGGTCGAGGATGTCGTCGATGATCTCGAGCAGGTGACGCCCGTTGCGTTCGATGGTCTCGAGGAAGTCCGCGGACTCCGTGTCCAAGTCGTCGCGGGTCGCGAGCAGGTCGACGAAGCCGAGGATCGCGGTGATCGGAGTGCGGATCTCGTGGCTCATGTTGGCCAGGAATTCCGACTTGGAGCGGCTGCCGGCTTCGGCTGCCTCGCGCGCGCGCTCGAGCTCGGCCTCGGTGTGCTTGAGCTGGGTGATGTCGGTGTGGGTCCCGACCACGCGCACCGCCGTGCCGTCGTTGTCGAAGATCGCCTGCCCACGGCAGATGACCCAGACGATGCCCGCCTGCTTGTGGTTGAAGCGAACCGGAACGGCGAAGTCCTCTCCGCGCTCCACATGGGCCTGCAGCGCCTGCTCCAAGAGCTCGCGATCCTCGGCCAGGATGATTCGCTGCCAACCCTCGGGCGTGTTGGGCAGTTCGTGGTCGGCGTAGCCGAAGAGAGCCTTGAAGCTCGGGCTGAGGTACTCCTGGCCGGTCTTCAGGTCCCAGTCCCAGATGCCGTCGGTGGCGTGTTCGGCGATCAGGCGGAAGCGCTCCTCGGACAGGCGCAATCGGTCCTCGTCCGCGCGGCGCTCGGTGACGTCCTGGTAGGAGCCTTGGATCCTTACGGTTCGACCCTCGGAGCGCTCGGCGCGGCCCACGGTGCGAATCCAGCGTCGGTTGCCGCGGGCGGTGACCAGGGGTAGCTCCAGGTCCCAGCCCTGACCGCGTACCAGGGCGTTGTCGATCGTGCGACGGAACTCGGACTGCGCGCCCGACTCGAAGAACTCGATCGCGTCCTGGAGGCCCGGCTGCTCGCCGAGGGGCAGTTCGTGGATGCGGAAGGCTTCGTCCGCCCAATGCAGCTCGGAGCGATCGATGTCGAGCTCCCAACCGCCGACCTGGGACATGCGCGTCGTGGCCTCGAGCATGTTGCGGCTGCGCAGGAGCTGTTGCTCGGCGTGACGACGCAGGGTGACGTCTTCGCAGGTGACGCAGAGCGCGGGTCCCTGCGCCGTTTCGATGGCGCTGACCCGGATCACCACCTGGCGCGGCCGTCGATCGCCGGGGATGCAGAGCTCGCGCACGATGGTCGAGTGCTTGCCAGCGAGCAGCGTCGGTACTTCGCTCTCGAACGCCGCCCAGAGCAGCTCACCCAGGTTGCTCTCCTGCTGTCCTTGGCCCTCGCCGTCCTCGCGCCAAGCTCGGTTCGCGAACATCGGGCTGCCGTCCGTGGCGAGCACCGCGACGCCGTAGCGCAGGCTGTCGAGCACCCGCGACGCAAGGCTGGCGGGAGAGTTCGCAGCGTCCTGCGCGCCACGCGGACGAGGGGCGCCGAGCCGGCCGGCCCGCGCGAGGGCGGCTAGAAGCGTGGCGAGGGCCAAGGACAGGGCGGTTCCGGTGACGGCCGTCAGCACCGTCACGGTCGAGGCCCGTCCGGCGGGCTTGGCAGCGGTGACGAGCCACTCGCGCCCGGCGACCGAGGTGCTCGACATGGCAACGCGTGGTTCGATCGTGTCGAAGTCGTGGGGCGTGACTCGCGCCAGGGCCACGCCGTCCACAGCGTCCACGATGGCGAGGGCCAGGCCGTCCGCCGGGCCGAGGGTCTCGTCCTCGAGGATCTGCTGCAGGTTCATCGGCCCGGCGATGAAGCCGCGCAGGGCGGCCCGTCGCTCGGCGATCGTCGCCGGAACCTGCGGGGTGTCGTAGACCGGGACGTAGAAGACCAGCTTGTCGGCGACGGCATTGCCATCCTGGGCCAGGCGCATTGGCGGCGAGGTGGCGGGCCGACCCGTGTCGCGCGCTCGCAGAAGCCCGGACAGGGCGCCGGGGGCGGTGGCCAGGTCGACACCGAGGGCCTCGGCGTTGAGCTCGAGGGGTTCGTGGTAGCGGATCACCAACGCCGCCTGGCCGTCGGGCGCCTTGCCTGGGCCGCTGGGATGGGCGCGCACCGCGAAGTCGAGGTCGCTCGGATACTCGGCGGCGACCGCCGATTCGAACTCGACCAGGGCGTCGCGATCCACGCACTCGACCCAGGCCACTCCGAACAGGCCTCGCAGGCGCTGATCGAGCTCCTGGCCCACGACGAAACGCCTCCATGTCCGACGGTCGAGCCCGCTCGGGGGGAGGGCGCCGATCAGCGCTCGAGCGTCGACCAGGGCCTGGAGGTGCTGGTCGATCACGTGCCCGAGAGAGCCCGCCAGCGCCTCGGATTGGGCGTTCAGGGCTTCCTGGACCTGTCGATCGGCGTTCTCGTCGACCAGGACGGTCGCGATTCCCGTGAGTGCGAGGCCGCCGACCGCCGCCATGACCGGCAGCAGCGATGGCCGCCAGGGCCGGGGGGACGAGGGCCGCACCTGCCGATCGGGGGGGTCGGGCCGCGATTCGCGATCGTGGGTGGTGGTAGAGGCGGGCAGCCGCACAGTCGTCAGGTCGGCTGTCGGTGGGGCAGTCCTTGACCCCCTCGCCCCGGCATCCCCAGAGATGGGTCGGAGAGCGGATCGGCCAGGACGGGCCTCCCGCGGGCCCGGGCAGGTCCGCCGGGCGGGTAGGATCCGGCGGCACGCCTCCGATCGGGGCGGCCCAACAACCTTGGACCTGGTCCTGCTGCATCCCGAGATCCCGCACAACACCGGTTGCGCCGCCCGCCTAGCGGCCGCCACTGGGGTGCCGCTGCACCTCGTGGAGCCCCTGGGTTTCTCCCTGGAGGATCGCTACCTGAAACGGGCCGGGCTGGACTACTGGCCCCAGGTGGACCTGAGGGTCCACGCGGATTGGGCTGCGGCCCGGTCGGCCCTCGAACAGGGGGCACAGCGTCCCCTCGAGCAGCGCTTGAGGCTGTTCACGGCTCGTGGGGGGCAGTCCCTGTTCCAAGCGGCGTTCCGCCCCGACGACGTGCTGGTGCTGGGTTGCGAGTCCCGCGGGCTGCCCGCCGCACTGCTGGCCGAGCACCCGCAGGCCCACATCTACATCCCCATCCGCCCCGGCGTGCGCAGCCTGAACCTGGCCAACGTCGCCGCCCTGGCCCTGTACACGGCCCTCGATCGGTCGGGGGTCGGTCTGCCCGAGAATGACGGCCGCTACGAGGCCGATCCGCGCGAGCAGGAGGACCTGAGGGCCGCCGACGTGGTGCGGGCCAGTGGCCCTCGCGGGCCGGGCGGTGGCGCGTGAGCGGCGAGCCCACCAGCGGCGTGCCCGACGAGTGCCGCCAAGCTCTGGAGCGCGCCCTGGTCGACCCGCCGGAGGGCGATCTGGAGCGCGAGTCCGCCTTGATCGAGGCCTCGGAGAGCCTGCGCGCGGCCCTGGACCGGGACCCGATGAATCTCAGCCTGTGGCTGCTGCTGGGCGAGATCGAGCTCCTGCGCGACGACCACGAGGGCGCCGAGCGCGCCTACCGACGGGCCATGGACCTCGATCCGGTCGACACCCTCGGGCACAGCGGACTGGCGCACACCTACGCCTCCATGGGGCGCGCCGAGGAGGCCGAGGAGTTGCTCGACGAGGCCCTCGGCATCGACGCCAGCGCGACGCTCTACGCCCAGCTCGGGACCTTGCACCTGGAGCAGGGGGACCTCGAGTCCGCCGAGAAGGACCTGCGCGCGGGCCTCGATCTGGATCCGGACGACGAGCAGATCCTGTTCTTGCTCGCGCGCTTCTTCGCGCGTGACGACGAGGAGGCCACGCAACTGCTGGAGCGCGCGGTCGAGGTCGATCCCGGCCACGTCTTCGCGTGGCTGGAACTCGGAACCCTGCGCGCCGTGCTCGGCAACGACGAGGGGGCGCGCTCCTGCTTCCAGCGGGTGGTGGCCCTCGAGCCGGAGTCGTCGGACGGCTATCGCGAGCTGGCGCGCATCGCCTTGGCCGACGATGCGGAGGAGGCGACGACCCTGGCCCGCCGCGCCATCGAACTCGACGGCGACGACGTGGGCGCCTGGACCGTTCTGGGTCGCGCCCTGACCCTGGCGGGCAAGCGCGCGGAGGCCGAGCGGACGCTCCTCAGCGGCTGCGCCATCCGTCCGCTCGATGTGGACGGCGCGCGGGCGCACGTGGCCCTGGCCGAGTTCTACCGCGAGAGTGGCAGGCTCGAGGACGCGCTCGGCGCCCTTCAGGCGGTCGAGGGCTTTGCCCACATGGAGCCCGGCGTCGCCGCCCTGCTCGGGCGTTTGTACTCGGAGCTGGGTCGCTCCGCCGACGCTCGCGCCTGGCTGCAGGTCGCGCTCGAGCACGACATCGACGACATCGAGAGCCGCGACCTCTTGCGCGAGCTGCGCGGGGACTGAGCGCGAGGCGCCCGATCCCCGGGTACGGGCTCAATCAGCCCTGTTTGGCGCAGCGAAGGTGACCTCGAAGTCCTCGCCCGTGCGCGCGCCGGCCCAATCGCCGTTCACCGGACGCACTGTGAAGCGGTAGGTGCCGATGTCTTCGGTCAGACGCCAGTCGTCAGCCTCCATCCGCGCGGCGCGGCGGTCCGAGATCGGGCGTACGAACTGGTCGACCCGGCGGCCGTCTTCATGGACGGTGCCAGTGAGCCACCAACTGTCGTTCTCGAGGCGGGCGAAGGTGAGCTCGACGGCGCCGTCGGGACTGGCGTAGGTGAACGTCGGCAGGATCGGCTGGGGCCCGCCGTAGTTGGGCAACGAGCTGTTGAGGGGCGCGTCGCGCAGGATGCCGGGCTGGGGCGCGCCGGCCGAGGCGGGGTCGAACCGGGGCCGGGCCGTGAAGGTGACGGTGAAGTCATCGCGTTCGCGCGCGCTGTCCCAATCCCCGCCGGTCGGCGTCACGGCCAGGACCCAATCGCCGACGGGCTGCTCGATCCTGTCAGAACCGGCCGGTGAGCCGGCGCCGGTGGACGAGTGCGCGGCCATGTCGCCCAGGCTGCCCGTGGCGATCATCGAGATCTGCTGGTGCCCGGACCGCGCACTCAGCGTCCAGCCTCGACCCTCGTAGTGGGTCAGAGTCGCGGTGGCCGTGCCATCGGACGATTCGTAGACGTGGGGACCGGCGTCGGGCTCGAGGTCCTCCAGGAAGACCGTGTCCTGTGCGATGCCCAGCTTGGCCAGGGCCTCGGGGGTGAGTCGGCCACGGTCGTCGAGCTCCAGGCCGCCCACGAAGGACTGGCTGGTCGAGTCGAGCTGCGCGGTTGTGGGCTGGCCCGCGGGCGTGCCTGCGGGATTCGGACCATCGGGCGCGGGCGCCTTGCAGGAGGCACCGGACAGGAGCCCGGCAAGGCAGGGGGCGAGGGCGGGCACGGGGGCCCAGGTGCGAGGGGCTCGATGCATCGAAGGTCTCGGGGCTGGAGTGCAAGGAAGTGGCGACGGAATCCCGGCGCACCGCGGCCAGAATGGGGCCGTGGACACCAATTCCGGTCTGACGCGGGGTGGGCGCGCTTCTTCCCCGTTCAATTCCGCAGCGCCCCTCTCCCGTGGTCTCGCACCCGACCTGCTCGATCGGCTGCTGACGCCGGCGCTGTTGGTGGACCTGCGCGCGGCGGCTCGCAACGTGGATCGCGTGATCGCCTGGGCCGGGGCGGACGCCGACCGTTGGCGACCACACTTGAAGACCACCAAGACACCGCAGATCTGGGCGCTGCTGCTCGCGCGGGGGCTGCGCGCGTTCAAGGTAGCGACCACCGCCGAGCTGCGTGTCCTGCTGGAGCTCCTGGATGGACTGCCCGCCGGTGACTTCGGAGACGTGCTGGTGGCCTATCCGCAATCGAGCGCCTCCGCCCGACGGACGTCCCAGTTGGCAGCACTGCATCCGCGGCACACCGTCTCGGTGCTCGTCGAGGAGCCTGCGGCGGTCGGCCTCGTGCGGCCGAATGTCGGACTCTTCGTCGACGCCAATCCGGGCATGGACCGCACCGGAGCGCCCTACGACGACGTCGACCGCATCCTCGCGACCGCCAGGGCCGCGGGCCCGAGGTTGCGCGGCTTGCACGCCTACGAGGGGCACTTGCACGCCGACTTCCCCGAGCGCGGGGTGCGGATCGACGCTTGTTTCGCGCGGCTGCGCGGGATCCTGAGGCAGCTGCATGGCGCCGGTGTGGTGGTCGCGGAGGTGGTGACCAGTGGCACGCCGGCGTTTCGGCACGTGCTCGAGACGCGGCCGTTGGAGGGTGCGGCCGGTGAGCCGCTCCACCGCGTGTCGCCGGGGACGGTCGTGTTGCACGATCTGCGCAGCGAGCTCGAGAACCCCGAGTTGGGGCTCGAACCGGCGGCCGTGGTCCTGTCGCGGATTGTCAGTCGACCGCGTAGCGGGCGCGTGACCTGCGACGCAGGCTCGAAGGCCCTGGCGGCGGAGGCCGGTAGCCCGGTGGCGGTGGCCTTGGGGATCCGCGGCCTGGAGGCGGCGACGCCCAATGAGGAGCACCTGCCCCTCGACGGTCCCGAGGGGGCGCTGCCAGCCCTGGGCGGCTTGCTGGATCTGGTGCCGATGCACGTGTGCCCGACGGTCAATCTGCACGATCGCGTGCTGCTTCTGGACGACGACGGCGTACGCGACGTGCCGGTGGCGGCCCGCGGTCACGAGCTGTTCGTTGACGATTGACGGCACTGTCAACGGCTTGTCGCAGGAATCTGCAAAGGGTCGCGGCACAGAGTTGCACCAGCGGCGTTCGTGGGGGGCTCGGTGAGCGATCGCCGGTGACCCACACCGGATCAGAACCCCGACGAGGAGGATCAGCCGTGGAGGAGAGGGACAAGCGGGAGTCGGAGGTGCCGGTGCCGTGGACGGCGCCGGTCTCACGAACTCGGCTGGAGCTGCGGGCGCTGGCGTCGTTGCGGGCGCTGCGGGCGCTGCGGGCGCTGCGGGCGCTGCGGGCGCTGCGGGGGACTCGGGTGCATCAGGGGCATCTGTCCCTGCGGTCGCGGATGAAGGTGGAGGCGTCGCAGTGAAGATCGGCGGCACTCAGCCTCGCTTCGTAGCTCCGACGTCTCGCAAGGCGGCGGAGTCGGACGAGACCGGTCGCATTGCCGTGCTGCGACGCGTCGGGTTCGTTGCAGCCCTTGACCGCAGGCGAATCGTTCCCCGGCTGACCGACGCTTGGTTGCTTCGATGCGGGCTGGGGGAGGCTCCAGGCCGCTTCGACTTCGGTCGCGAAGGGGGAGTTGGTGAAGAGTAGGGGGCATCGCGGCGCACCGGGCGAAGCAGCCGCTGATTCACGGCGGTCGGGATCTGGGCGGCCCGTATCGAAACGCTCAGAATCGGAGCGCGTCGAGCCGCGCGGCGCTCGGGCGCGGTGTGCTCGCTCGTTGTGTGCTCGCTCGTTGTGTGCTCGGATCGTGCGGGAGTCGGCGCTGCTGGTCGATGTGGACCAGCTCGCCGGGAGTGTCGCTGGGTGTGTCGATGGCTGCTGCGGGGCGAGCGCCGATTCTGGTCGCCATGAGCGCATGGTGCGTGCGGTCCTCGATGCGAAGCTGCTCGAAGAGGCCCTGGGTAGTCCGGACTCCGCAGGCGATGGGCGCCGGGTGCGACCGACGGATGTGGAGCGGGACCGGTTCGTGGCCGACGTGCTGGGGGTGCCTTTCGGTCTTGCGGATCGGGCGGCGGCGTCCTTCAACGGCCTGCCCTGGCACCAGAGGCGGATCCTGTTCGGCTTCCTCGTCGAGCGACGGGCCCTGGGTGACTGCCTCGTGGGTGGCGGCAGGGTCGAGATCCCGAAGGGCTTCGAGGACGAGGGTGGGGAGGACGAGGGTGGGGAGGACGAGGGTGGGGAGGACAGGAACCAGCTGGACGGCGATCCGTTGGGTGATGGTGTGTGGAGCGAGGAATCGGACTCGGCGATCGGAGCCCTCGGACGGGCCCTGCTCGAACTCGATCGACGGTTGGAAGCAGGGTGAGAGGACTCGCCACGCGATGGACCAACGCTGCCGGGATTCGTGCAGACTCTTGCGCCCGTTCCCAGCCGCTCCGGTGGGCCGGGGCACCACCTACCGTGATCGAACACACCGATGCCACTCCGGACTCCGAGGGTGTTGACACCCGCGGAGTCGATTCACTGCCCAGCGACGCCCAACCCGGGGAGATCTGGGGTGCACCGGAGACCGCGCCGCGGCTACCGCGCCGCGACGACCGGTTTGTCTGCGAGGTCGATGGTCTGGCCGAGCGCGGTCGGGCGAGCGGTCGGGTTGGGGCCTACACGGTGAACTTCGCACGGGCGACTCCCGGCGCCCTGGTGGAAGGGCGCGTCAAGCAGCGTCGACGAAGCAAGGTCGAGGCCGATGTGATGCGGGTCCTGCGGCCGTCCCCCGATCGCGTGGAGCCCCGTTGCTCCCACTTCGGCGAGTGCGGCGGCTGCAGCTTCCAGGACCTGGCCTACCCACGGCAGTTGGCGGAGAAGCACCGGCTGCTGATGCGGCAGTTGCGCGGCCTGTCGGAGTTCGGCCTCGGGGAGGTTCCTGCCCTGATCGGCTGCGAGTCCATCTACGGCTACCGCAACAAGATGGACTTCACCTTCTCCGCGAAGCGTTGGGTCGAGCGGCGGGAGCCCGAGGGTGGAGACGGGCGGCGCACCGACTTCGGCCTGGGGCTGCACGCGCGCGGACGCCACGACAAGGTGTTGGACGTGAGCGCCTGCTCGATTCAGTTCAGCGGAGGCGACGGCCTGCTCGCCACCGTTCGGGAGCTGGCGCTCGCCTCGGGACTCGAGCCGTGGGACACCGCGTCCCACTCGGGCTACCTGCGCCACCTCGTCCTGCGACACGGGGTCCACAGCGGTGAGGTCATGGCGCATCTGGTGACATCTCCGGGCTCGCCCGCGGCATTCGACACCCTGTGTGAGGAGTTGGTCGCGCGGCATCCGGAGCTAACGACCCTGGTTCACAGCGAGACCGACCGTCTCTCGACCGTGGCCCTGGGCGAGGTTCAGACCACCCGTCACGGCCCGGGCTGGATCGAGGAGCGGCTGCTTGGGACGCGATTCCGCGTCTCGCCGGACTCCTTCTTCCAGACCAACACCCGCGCCGCGGAGCAGCTCTTCGGTTGGATTCGAGCGAGGCTCGACGAGGCCGGGGCAGGCGGCGTGCTGCACGACCTCTACTGCGGTGGCGGGGCGATCGGCTTGGTCCTGGCCGGAGCCTTCGAGCGGGTCGTCGGACTCGAGCTGGTCGAGCCCGCGGTGGTCGACGCTCGCGTCAACGCCCAGCTCAACGGAGTGGAGCGGGCCAGCTACCACTCCGGCGATGTGCTCGCCCTGCTCGGGGGGGACGAGCTCGACCTGCCGCCCGCCGACGTGGTCGTAGTCGACCCACCGCGCGCGGGGTTGCACCAGAAGGTCGTCGCGCGTCTGGCCGAGGTGGCATCGCCCCATCTGGTGTACGTGTCGTGCAATCCGGACTCGGCCGCCCGCGACCTTCCCCCGCTCCTGGCAGCGACCTACGACTTGGCCGCGGTGCAGCCCTTCGACCTGTTCCCCCACACGCCCCACCTGGAGTGCGCCTTCCACCTCGTGAGGCGAGAAGGGTGAGGGCGACCGGAAGCGCGAAGGGGCTGCCCTTTCCCCTGAGCCAGAGCCTCTGCGTCGGCTGCAGCAAGATGAAGCGCGTGGACTCGGCGCGGGGCGGCGTGTTCTTGATGTGCCGTCGGGCCGGGCAGGACGACCGGTTCAACCGCTACCCCTTGCAGCCTGTGATCTCCTGCGTTGGCTACGAGGAGAGCGGTGGCGACTCGGGCGGTGCAACGTCCGATGGTGGCGGGCGGAGCGGCCGGGATTGAGACGACAGGCGCCCGCTATCAGGAGTCATGGACCGGGGCCCCGAAGGGCTTCGCCCGCGGCAGATGCCACGGATCCCGCGAACTTGCCGAGCCCCCGGTCGACGGGCCCTCGTCGGGGACCCGAAGGGTGGGTAGTCTGGTCGACCATGGCGGTACAGGTTCCCGCGGGCGCGCTGTTGGCTGCATGGCCAGGGATGGAGGATCCGAACTTCAGCCAGGCCGTGCTCCTGATCTGCCAGCACGGTCCAGAGGGCGCCTACGGGCTGGTTCTGAACCGACCCCTCGACCTGACGGTGGGCAAGCTCCTCCCTGAGCACGAACTGCTCGCCGACTCGATCGCGCCGGTCTTCCTCGGTGGACCGGTCGACCATTCCAGACTGCAGTTCGTCCACATGGTCCCGGGACGCATCCCCGGGGGCCACGAGATCTGCACGGGGCTGTGGCTAGGAGGCGACTTGGACGCCCTGGCCAAGGTCTTGGGGGAGGCCGAGCGAGGCGAAATCCCGGTGCCCGCCGTGCGCTTGTTCCTGGGCTACGCAGGCTGGTCTCCCGGGCAGTTGGAGCGCGAGTTGTCCGAGGGATCCTGGCTCCCAGTGCCCTTGGCGACGCAGTTCGTCTTCCAGGCTGAAGGTGAGGAGGCGTGGTCGTCGATCGTCGATCAGCTAGAGCCTGGGACCGGCGGGCCGACGCCGAGCCTCAACTGACTCCGCCCGGGCCCGATGACCCCATGAACGACACGCTCGAGACCGTTGCGATCCCGGCCAAGCACCCCGTTCGGCGAGTGCTGGGAGTTCTTGTCCGTGGTCCGATCGGATGCATCTCGTTCCTTCTGGGCGCCACGGTCGTGCTCGTCGCTCTGGTCCCGGTGATTGGGAGCCGCATCGGCCCGCAGGCCGCTGAAGACGCCTTCGGCGAGAGTTTCATGGGTCGGCTCGAGATCGACGGCGTCGATCTGAGCTGGGTCTCGCGACAGGCGGTAACAGGCATCGTCCTGGAGGACCCGGACGGTGAGCGGGTGCTCGACGCATCGATTTCGCTTCCCGCCCTCACGGCCCTGGCCCGGGGGAGCGGTGGGAAGCTCGGCCGGATCGCGGTCGAGTTGCCGACGGTCGAGCTGACGCGGAACACCGAGGGCAACTGGAACGTGGCTCGAGCCCTGACCCCGCGCGGCTCCGACAAGGGCACTGGTGGTACAGGGAAGCCGCGAGCGGGCGGTCCCGGGCCCCTGGCGGGTCTCGCCGACATGAACGCCGAGTTCGTGCTCGCCATCGGACGTATGGCCATCGCCGACCTGGGCGAAGGTGGACCCAGAACGCCGCTCGAGCTGGCGGAGTTCTCCGCCTCGATCCGGCTCGAGCCGGGCAAGCCCGGCACCATCGAGGGCAGCGGCGCGATCCGCTCGCCCGAGCTCGGCCGAGTCGAATTGCGCGGAGAGCTGGCGGATGGCAGGGACCTGTCGAGCCGACTGCCCCTTCCGATCCGCAGCTTGAGCCTCTCCGTGGATCGACTCTCGGTCCAATGGATCGACGACTTCCTCCGGCAGGGCGGGCGTCTGGTCGAGCTTGTCGGGCCGGTGGCTGCGGTCGAGGCGGTTCTCAGTGGCGCCGACGGCGACGCCAGCGCGCGATCGCTGCGGTTGCACCTGGGGGGATCCCGGACGACGGCGACCCTGCACCTGCGCTTCGAGGCCGGCCAACTGGTGCTCGATCGTGACCAACCGTCGACTGTTCAGGTCCTCGACCCGAGCGGACTCGCCGCGGGCTACGTCAGCGCATCGCTGCCCGAGCACCTGTCGCTGATCACCGACTCCCAGTCGATCGAGATGAGCATCGACCGTCTGGTCCTGCCCCTGCCCGCTTCCCTCGGCGTCGCATCCGAGCCGGTGGGACTGGCGGTCGAAGTCAACGTGGACCTGGGGTCTTGGCTGTTGCAAACGCCGAGCTCGACCCTCGCGCTCGACCGCATGCGACTCGGGGCCGCGTTGACCTCGGAGGCTGGCCTGCGGGCCAGCATGACCGCATCCACGGGCGGAGACGGGGCCGTCAGCATCGACTTGGAGACGGCTCCGTTGGGAGAGCTCCTAAAGGACCTCGAACTCTCGCGGGCTCCGAACCTCCAACTCGAAATCGCCATGGCCGGTGTCCCCACCGACCCCGTGGATGCCGCGCTGGGGGCCGACGGACTGCTTCTCGACCTGCTCGGTAGCGAGCTATCCATGGATGCGGCCCTGCGGCCGACCGACCGTCGAGGTGTCTGGTCCGCAGATCTGACGGCCCACTCGCCCGTGGCCCAGCTCCGCATGGAGGGCGAGGTCGAAGGCGCGCGACTGTTGGGGCGCGAGGGACGGCCTCTCGAGCTGAGCTTCGACCTGACGCCGCTCTCCAGCCCGCGCATTGTCGGGACGCTGCTGCCGATGCTCGCCTCGGCGGAGAAGCCGCCGGGTGCAGACCCGGCCAGGCTCAGCCTGAGCGGCTACTCGCTGCCCTTGGACGGGGACCTCTCCGGTCTGATGGGCGAGCTGGAGCTGGACGTCGGCGAGATCACCGCGCGCTGGCTACCCAAGCTCGGTGGAAGTCTCGACCGCCTGGTCGAGCCACTGGATCTCGACCCCTTCGTCGTGCAGATCGCGGACGGTCGAGTGACCCACCCGCCGTTCCAGATCGCCTTCCACGGGCAGCAGGTGACCTTCGAGGGCGCTGTCGAACTCGCCACCGGCGAAGCGCAGTTCGACGCACTCATCCCCAGCACACTGGTCGGGGGCGAGGTCGGTGATCTCCTGGCCCGGGCTGGCGGAACCCTTGGCCGCGACGTGACGGTGCCCCTGTCCCTGCGCGGGCGATGGCCCGCCGTGAAGGTCGCATTCGATACTGCGGACCTGCAGCGTGATCTACTCGAGTCCCTGGGCGGCGAACTCGGAATCCAGGCCGCCGACGCTCTCGAGGACGTCATCCGCGAGGCTGTCGGCGACGCCGTCGGCGAACGGGCGAGTGACGGCTTGCGATCGCTCTTGAAGGCGTTCGGTCGGGACGGCTGACTCGGACCGAGGGAAGCGGTGCGGATCATCAGCGAGTTCGGCTGCTCTGCTGCCCGCAGGCTCGGCGCCTCGGCCAGCCGGGCCGCCGGGGCACGGCGCCGGGCCTCGATGCTGCTCAAGCGGCGCCGCTGTCGAGGGGCTCAGAGGCTGACCTTGCGGCCGAGCTTCTCGGACATCACCCTCGAGAGGTTCTCGAACAGATCGTGCCCATCCCGATCGTCAGACCACGACGACCCGGTCCAGTTGTAGTGCCAGGCCGATACTCCAGCGGCGAGCCACATCTGCGAGGCGCCGGCCTGCCGATTCAGCACGTACGTAGCGCCGTCTGGAAACTCGATCTTGACCACGCCGTCGGCGGTCGAGAAGTCGACCTCATCCGGGTCGAAGGGCTCGAGCCAGTCGGTCACACGGTCGAGGCAGGCATCGGCGAGGCGGGTGTACTCTTGGGAGTCCATGGTCCGGATAGGGCTGGCTGGGGCCGAATGTGGTTGGATGCCCAGGGGAGGGCAACTCGCAATCGCGATCCACGGTGAATGCGCGCTGGGGACGGCCGGCGCCCGCTCGATCGATCCTCGGAATGGCGGACCGTGGCTGCCCTAGACCCAGGCCCGGGAACGGGAACCCGGCGATTGCCAAGGGACCGTCCAGCGCGCTTATTCTGACCCCCCGCGAGGCTCCTGAGAAGCACGGCGGTCCCGTCGTCGCTAGAGCCCGTCGATCGAAGTTCGAGTGATCCCTGACCATGTCCGACGTCATCGTCCCGTTCGAGCGACCCCAGTCCGAGGAATTGACCGGTGCGGATCGCAACGCGCCGCTCAACATCGGCGTCGTCGGAGCTGATGGCAGACCGCGCCCTGTGCGCGTACTTCTGATCGGAGGGACCACCGACGAGGTCGGTGTCATCACCGGACGCCTCGAGGCCCACGCCCAGCGTTCGTTTCGCGTCCAGGCGACCGACATCGGCGAACTCGACAGCGCCACCGAGGAGGTCTCGGTCGATCTCGTCCTTCTGATCGCAAGTGAAGTCGGTCCCGCGTTGGCCAGCCTTCGAATCCTGCGCCAACGGGTCGGAGAGTTTCCCGTGGTGCTGATCGGCGAGCCTGGCGACTGGCAACAGCGCGAGCTGCTCGTCCGCGAAGGAGCCACGGAGCTGATCGGACGCGCCGAGCTCGCAGACCCCGGCGTGCCCTTGCTGGAGCGAGCCATCGACTGGGCCGTCGAGCGTCACGAGTTGCAGCACGAGCTGCGTCGGGCCCGAGAGGTCGGTCGCCACCTGGCGCACCACGACACCCTGACCAATCTTCCCAACCGTCAGGCCTTTCGCGCCAGGCTCCGGCAACTGCTGGCCCAAGCGCGACGGAACCGCCGCCAGCTCGCCGTGCTGTTCCTCGACCTGGATCGGTTCAAGCACATCAACGACACCCTGGGGCATGCCGTCGGCGACCGTCTCCTGCAGGAGGTCGCGTCTCGACTGAAGAGCTGCGTACGTGAGTCCGACATGGCCGCGCGCCGCGGCGGGGACGAGTTCAACCTGATCTTGGCTGATATCCGTCGCGGACAGGACGCAGCTCGCGTCGCTCGCAAGGTCCAGACCGCACTCGCCAAGCCCTTCAAGCTCGACGGCGCGGAGTTCTACACCAGCGCGAGCATTGGCATCAGCGTCTACCCGGCCGACGGCCGAGACGTCGAGACGCTGGTGAAGCATGCGGACATCGCCATGTACCAGGCCAAGGGCCAGGGCGGCGGTACCCACCGGTTCTTCCTCCCGAACATGAACGACCGCGCGCTCGAGCGACTGGAACTCGAACAGAGCCTGCGGCTCGCGATCGAGCGCCAGGAGTTCCGACTGCACTATCAGCCACGGATCGACCTCGAATCCGGCCGCATCACCGGTGTCGAGGCCCTGGTCCGCTGGCAGCACCCCGACCTCGGAACGATCCACCCGGACGAGTTCATTCCCGTGGCCGAGGAGACGGGTCTGATCGACGGCCTCGGCGCCTGGGTCTTGGGTGAGGCCTGTCGCCAGGCTGTGGAGTGGCGTGAGCAGGGCATTGTCCTCGACTCCGTTGCCGTCAACTTCTCAGCCCGCCAGTTCCGCCGCCAACGCCCCGCCGAGGTCGTGCGACGCGCGCTCGAGAAGGCCGGCCTGGAGCCCGGTCGACTCGAGATCGAGATCACCGAGAGTGCCGTCATGCAGGATGCCGGCGTGGCCCTGGAGAGCCTCGCCGAACTGCGCGCCCTCGGCGTGCAGGTGGCCATCGACGACTTCGGCACGGGGTACTCCTCCCTGGCGTACTTGAAGCGCTTTCCGATCACGAAGTTGAAGATCGACAAGACGTTCATCCGAACCTTGTTGATCGACCCCAAGGACGCCGCCATCACGGAGGCCATCGTGGCCATGGCGCACAGTCTCGGGTTGCGGGCATGCGCTGAGGGAGTGGAGACGCGCAAGCAGCTCGAGTTCCTGCGGGCGCCGGGGTGTGATGAGGTTCAGGGGTATGTGTTCTCGCCGCCGTTGCCGGTGGAGCAGGTGACGCCATACTTGAGTGGGGAACGCGCCCTGATTCCCGATACCACAGGAGGCTGACCCCGAACGCTGGACATGGTTGCGGCGTCTCGCGTGCGCCGGGTCATGGCGGCAATCCGTCGCGGCGCAGCGTCTAGCGAAGGTACTCGGCCTTCCAGCGGCACATGTCTGGGAGCGTCAGCTTGCGATCCATGACTCCCAGAGCCATTGCGCACGTCGTTCCCGGCGCGCGATTGGTGATGGCGCGAACGAAGTTCCTCCAGACAATCCAGATCCACAGGTGGCTGCGCAGGCGTTGGCGTTTCTTTGAGTGCGCCCAGTTTCGACGGACAAGCCTCGAGACCCCGTCGCGCAGTGAAGCCAGCGTGTGGTTGATCTGGAACAGGGGGTTCGACCTGCCCCTCGCCAGGCTCGAGGGGATTCGATGGTGGCGAATTTTCTGACCCAACTCCTGCTGCAAGATCCCGATGTAGGACTGCTTCCTATCGGTCAATAGCACCATTCCGCTGCCCGGCTCGAAGTAAGGCGCCGCCGCCCGGACAACTCCTGTGACAGCGAAGCGAGACTCGTTCTCGCGGCGACCGAACATCAGCTCCTCTCGATCCTTGCGAGCACGGTCCCGAGGTCTCAGGTTGCCACGAGCGGGTAGCGTCCCGACCTCGGCTCCGAAGACGAAGAGGCTGCGGACATCCACCAGAACCGGGACGGTTACGGGGCGAAGGCGACGGTCCGTCTCGAAAGTCTCGAGCTCGTCCAGCGAGATTCGTCGACCGCGCAGTCGGGGGCGGTCGGAGCCGAGCCCTTGGAGGATCGCGCGCTGCATCCGCTCACAATTGCGGCCCAAGAGCTCCTGGTGCCTGGCCACGGTGTCGAGCTTCGCTCCGGAAATCCGGCTCGTCTGTCGGAGCGTGACCTTCGACACGAACAGCTCGACGTGCCGCCGAAGCAGTCGTGGCTTCTTGAGGCGGTAGTCGAGCCTGAAGGTTTGCGACGAGAACCGCCGGCCGCAGGTTCGACACCCAAAACGCTGGACGAGTCGGCCGTCGCACTTGCGCGGGTACTGACCTCGACGTTGAGCGAGAAACGGTGTCCCCGTGCGATTGGAGTCGCAATCGTCGAAGGGGCAGCGCGGCGGCCAGAACGGCGTGGACGATCGATAGGGTTTCATCAACCCCTGGACGATCGGTCGAGGCCTCGGTTACAGGCCTCTCGCCAATTCGCGTCCAGTATCGGGGGGCAGCTTCCCTATTGAACGCGGTCCCGGCTGCTCACATTCCGAGTCCCCGTACTCCCCGCCGATGCATCCGTATCCTCCAACGTCAAACCAGTCCCCGGATCCAACGACAACGTCACCAGGTCCCCCGTCGTCGTCAAGCTCACGAACGCCCGTTCTCCGGTTGCATCGAGGTCGATCCACCGCGGCCCACCGCCGAGGCTGAAGTTGTCCAGGAAGAACAACGAGCCATCGGTCACGCCGTCGATCGGGTTGAGGTTGATCAGCAGCCTCGAGATGCTGCCCGAGCCCTCATTGGCCACGTACAGCACGCGACCACCGGGTCCGACAACCAGCGAGGTCGGCAGGCTCCCCACGGTGGTGGCACTGCCGATGGACGAGAGCACGCCAGTGCTCGCGTTGATCGTGTAGAGCGACACGTCTCCGGACCCGCGGTTCGCCACGTAGACGAAGCGACCGGTCGGGTCAACGGCCGCGGCGAAGGGGCCGGCGCCGGCGGCGACGACGCCCAGGCTCGTCAGGGAACCCGTTGCCGGGTCGATGGCGAACTGACTGACGTTCTGTTGCAGGCCGTTGGGGAGATACAGAAACTGGCCGGTGGGGTCGATCGCGGGGAAGCGGGAGACGTCGCCGGCATTGACAGCGCTGACGAACGAGAGCAGGCCGCTCGAGGGGTCGATCGCGTACTGGATGACCTGACTTTGGGGCGAGGCGACCCGGACGACGTAGGCGAAGCGTCCGGAGGGCTCGATCGTGATGGCCCAGCCGCCGTCGCCGGAGGTCACGGCGTCCTCGAGGTCATAGGTGCCGGACTGGGCCAACTGCCCGTCGGCGCCGATGTTGAACGAGAATATGTCCGCCATGGAGCCGGCCGAGAGATCGACGACGTAGGCGAAGTCGGCGAAGGGGTGCACCGTGATGTCCGCCGGCGAAAGCCCCGCACTGACCTGGGTCGGGTTCAGTGCGGTGAGGCCCGGGCCGGCGGGCAGGAAGACGAACTGCGAGACGTCCTGGTCGTTCGAGTTCGTCGCGTAGACGAAGGTCGTGCGACGCTCGACCGCCTGGGAGCCGGCCGCCAGACGCAGGGCCGTGGGCTGCGGGCGTACGCGAATGCGGTCGTTAGGGGAGGAGCTGGGCGAGATCGGGACGAGTTGACCGTCGGAGTTGGGCTGGATCTCCGCGCTCGAGAGCTCGCTAGCCCCCTTGAAGGCAACGAAGCCGAAGGTGCCGGCTGCGGAGAAGACGATGTCGACCGGATTCGGACCCGAGTAGGGGCTCTGCGGCACGGGCTTGAAGAGCTGTGCCGTGTCGTTGACGACGAAGCGCTCGACCGCGGCGGCGGTGCACACGTAGACCAGGCGGTCGTTGCCCGCGGTGGCCGAGACCAAACGGTTGGGCGCACCGCCCAGGGCCTCGTTGCCGAGGCTCGTGAGCGCACCGTTCGACTCGTTGACCGAGAAGGGGATCAGGGCGCTGGGCGAGGCCGTTGCGACGTAGACGCCGAGGGTGCCGCTGGCCGAGAAGATCGAGACGCAGTCGACCGCTGATCCGCCGACCCCGAAACGCTGCTCGCCGGAGAGGCCTCCGTTGCTGGGGTTGATGTCGAAGACCGAGACGTCGTTGCTGCTGGCGTTGGCCGCGAAGAGGTAGCGCCCGAGTGGCTCGATGGCGAGGCCGCGTGGCTGGGAGCCCACGGTGGTGAAGGGGCTCCCGCTGATCGAGGACAGGCTGCCGTCCGGCGCGACGTTGAAGGCCGAGATGCTGCCCAGCAGGGTATTGCTGACGTAGAGGGCGTCGCCGTCCGGGGAGAGCAGAAGATCGGTCGGGAAGCCACCGTCGGGAAGCGCCGTGGGGGCGCCCACGGCGCTCAGTCGGCCGCTCGAGATGTCGATCTTGAAGTGCGTGATCCCGGCGCTGCCGGGTGACGAGTTGCCCTCGTTCAAGACGTACAGGTCGCGCTCGGTCTTCGAGATCTCCAGGTCGACCGGGCTGATCCCGGCCAAGGCGTAGCCGTTGTGGGTCAGGCGACCGGTGAGGCTGTCGACGGTCAGGCCTGAGACCGTTCCGTCGGAGTTCGACGCGTAGATGAAGCGCGGAATGATCTGCGACGGGTCGACGACCTCCACCGTGACGGTGGTCGAAGTGGACTGGCCCAGGCAGTCCGACGCCGTGATGGTGTGGACGTTGGCAGAGGCGGCTTGGGTCGGCAGGCCGCTGATGGCGCCCGTCAGCTGGTTGATCGTGAGGCCCGCGGGAAGCGCGGGCACCGACACGTAGCTCGAGATCGACCCGTCGACCGTCGCATTGTTCGGCTGCACGGCCTCGCCAACGGTGTAGGTCACGTCGCCCAGGGAGTAGCTCAAGCTGGACGGGGGCGCCGGCGCCACAACCGTGAGGTTGATCGTGGTTTGGTCCGATCCCGCGGCGTTGATCGCGGTGATCGTATGGGTCGTACTGGGCGACGTCGCCGTTGCATTGCCCGTGATGGCGCCGGTCCCGGGGTCGAAGACCAGGCCGGCCGGAAGCGGCGGTGTGATCGTGAACTGGAGCACAACGCCGCTCACGGTCGGGATGTTCGCCGTGATCGGATTGCAGGCCGTGTACGAAGGCGCGGGCGTCCCGTAGACCAGGCCCGAGGGCGGAACCGTCGGGTCGGCGACCTCGATGGCGAGATTGATGCTCGTCTGCTGGCCGATGCAGTCATTCGCCGTGATGACGAAGACGGACTGCGGAACCACGGCCTGTGGAGTGCCGCCGATGATCCCCGTCAGTGGATCGAGCGCCAGACCCGCGGGCAGGGCAGGCGATACCGCCCAGGAGTTGACCTTGCCCGTGTAGGACGGGACCAGGGGTGCGCCTTGGACGCCGACGATGAAGGTCGCGTCGAGGGTCGTGTAGATCAGGTTGGCGGGCGGCGCCGGCGCGACGACGGTGATGTTGACGTCCGCTTGAGCAAATCCGGCGTTGTTGGTGGCGGTGACGGTGTGGGTCGTCGTCCCTTGGGTCGCGACCGGGGTGCCGGTGATCGTGCCGGTGCTGGAGTTGAGCAAGAGCCCACTCGGCAGGGACGGCGTCACGCTGAAGACCGTGGCGAATCCGTCGAGGATCGGCTCGTTGGTCGCGATGGCCGAACAGGCCTGGTAGCTCCCGTTCAGGTTGGTGTAGCTGAGGCTCACCGGCGGAACGCTCGGGTCGGCGACCCCGATTCGGATCTGGGTCGCGGCCGTCTGCCCGATGCAGTTCGATGCCGTGATCGTGTAGATCGTCTCCGGACTCAGCGCGAGGGGCGTGCCGACGATGATCCCAGTGAAGGGGTTCTGGGCCAGGCCGGCCGGCAGCGAAGGCGAGATCTGGAACGTCTCGACGTCTCCCTGCACCGACGGCACGTTCGGCACGATCGGGAACCCGAGTCCGTAGTTGGCTTCGGTCGTGCTGTAGAGCAGGTTCGTCGGCGGCACGCCGAGCTTCACCTCGATCACCACCGGCGCCGAAATCTGCCCCGCCTCGTTGGAAGCAGTCACCGTATAGAACGCCTGGGGTGATGGCTGCACCGGCGTCCCCGTGATGATTCCACTGCTCGCGTCCAGGGTCAGGCCGGGCGGCAGAGCCGGGGCCACGGTGTAGTTACTCGCCCCGCCGATCAAGATCGGTGTGTTGGGCGGGATCGTGGCGCAGACGGAGTAGGAAGCAGCGACCGTGCTGTAGCTCAGCGAGGACGGTGCGGGACCCACGGAGATGCCTGTTCCCTGACCGCAAGCGATCAGGACCAGGGGCGCCGTGACGGCGAGGACTCGGGCGAGGAATTGGCGCATGGATCGACTCTTGCGCGGCATTCTCGCCCGCAAGCGCCCGTCAGGCAATCACGGCCATGTACCAGCCTCGGATCCGCGGCACCCAGAGCCCGATCCTCTGGCCCGTTTCCCGTCCGAACCCGCCTCTCGGGCGCGGATCGTCGCCCGCGGATCAGTCGAGCTCGGTCGTGACAGCCAGCCCCAGGGGCCCGAGACCGTTCGAGCCGATCATCATCTTGATTCCGAGATCGCCGGTGACGGGGTCGATTCCGAAGACCTGAAGGATGTTCGCGGCCGTGTTCGCCACCACCAGCACCGACCCCGAGGCGTCGATCGCCAGCCCGCGCGGGTCGTCCGCGACTGCGAACGTGCCGATCGAGACCAGCCCACCGGTCTCCCGGTCGATCTCGAAGGCGCTGATGTTGTCCGAGCCCGAGTTGGCGACGTAGAGGAAGCGCCCGAGGGGGTCCATGGCGATCGCCTCGGGGGCGTCACCGACCAGGGGCGAAACCCCCACCACGACCGTGGGTGTGCCGATCACCGGATCCAGCTCGATCGCCTTGACCCGCTTGGCGGTGCGGGTCAGGACGTACACGAAGCGCCCGTCGGGATGCGCGACGACGTCCCACGGCGCTCCGCTCATTTCCACGGCTCCGATCGACTCGAGGGCGCCGTCGACCGCCGAGATGCGGTAGGTGTGCACCCGACTGGTGATCGAGGCCGTCGCGACCAGGAATCGGCCCGTGGGATCCACCGCGATGCCCCTCGGAACACTCGATGCAGGCATGGGCGTCGACCCGACCAGGGTCGGTGCCGTGCCGAAGGCGGTGACGAAGCCCGCGATCGAGTTGCCCCCGGCCTCGCTGGCGAAGGCGAAACGTCCACTGGGTTCCACCGCCACGTCGTAGGGCGTGGCCACCGAAGCCGTCGAACCCACCTGTGCGAGGTTGCCGTTGTCGACGTTGAGGTCGAAGGCAGAGAGGTTGTTCCCCGTGAAGTTGGCGCTCAGGGCCAGTCCCGTGGCGCGGTCGAGCGCCAAGCCCCGCGGGCTGCCTCCGGTTGCATTGATGCCGCCGCCCAGGTCGATCAGCGACCCCGTCGCGGCGTCGAGCTGGTAGCTGCGCACCTCGTTGGAATCCCGGTGCCCGGCGAGCAGCAATCGCGAGGTGTACTCGATCTCGTCCGGCCCCGTGAGGAAGACGGCGTCCGCGGGCACGTTGCGCTGCACCAGGTGGTGCATCGGCGTGGGGACACCGCTGATCGGATCCAACTCGAACAACCACAGCTGATTGTCGGCCCCGCAGACCACCACCGCGCGCTCCCCGCGGGGATCCACCCGCACCCGCACGGGCCCTAGGCCGGTCGCGGTCGAGGACGTGGCCGTCGCCTCGGGGGCCCCGTTGGAGGCCATGATCGCGTACTGCTCCAAGGACGTCGTCGAAGCGTCCGTCAGGTACACGAAGCGCCCGCTCGGGTCGATCGCGATCGAAGTGACACCGCTACCGACGCTCACGTCCGGGCCCACGTTGCTCCCGAACGTGCCCGTGAAGGGGTCGAAGGCCAATGTCCGCAGCTTGCCCTCCGACCGGCGCAGAATGTGGACTCGAGTCCCGTCCGGCGACACGACCATTCCGGCCGGGTTCCCGCCGACCACGGCGACCGCGCTCAGCGTCAGCGCCCCCGTCGACGGATTCACCGCGTAGGCACCGACCTGGCCGGAAGTCGCCGCGGCCGCGAAGATCCAATCCCCGTCGGGGTGCGCGGCCAGCGATGTCGGCCGCACGCCGCCGAGGGTCACCGAGGGCACCAGCGGATGGGGCAGGCCCTGGGCGTCGATCGAGAACTGGCTGATGTCGTCGGACGAGGCGTTGGCGACGTACAGGTTCTTGCCGTCGATGCTCACGAGCACCGCGCTCGGCCCGCCTCCCGCCGGCACGGCTTGGAGCTCGGTCCACTTGCCGGCGTCCTGGTCGACCGCGAAGGAGCGCACGAGCCCGCCCGCGACGTCGGCGACGTAGACGTGCTTGCCATCGGGGGCGGCGGCCAAGGCCTGGGGCACCGAATCGGTGGGGGCGTAGCCCAGATGGCG
This sequence comes from Engelhardtia mirabilis, assembly GCF_007748095.1. NCBI lineage: Bacteria > Pseudomonadati > Planctomycetota > Planctomycetia > Engelhardtia > Engelhardtia mirabilis. Next base: position 5,591,362 of record NZ_CP036287.1, on the reverse strand, counting down.
CGCGCCGTCCGCGTTGAGCCCCAGGAACCCGATCGTCCCGTCGCCGATGTTGGCGACGGCGAGCATGCGGCTCGCACCGGGGCCGTTGGCGACGACGGTCACCGACGCGAGGCTGGAGAGCTTGAGTGCCCCGCCGATCCCGTCGAACACCAGCCCCAGGGCCTGGGCGTGGAACGTCAACCCGACCAGGCCCGCGTCGTTCGGGACGTTGACCGACCAGGTGAACGAGCCGTCGCCGGGCAGGCTGAACAGGACCGGAGTGCCGGCCAGGTACAGGTCGCCGAAGCTCCCGATCGGCAGCGGCGGGTTGACGACCGCCACGTCGAAGATGAGGAACTCGGGCAGGGGCGGCAGGCTGGTCAGGCCCGACGCCACGTAGACCAGGGGCTGCCCGATCGCCCCACTCCCCGAGACGGAGAGCTGGGGAACCGTCGTCTGAGGCGCGGGCCCCGCCGCGGCGAGGCCGAGGAGCAGGGGGAGGAGCATCGGGGAGATCGTGGGAAGGGGTCCGGTCGGGCCTGGGTGGGAGCGACGACGCCGCGTCGGGCTAGTGGATTCGGTCGCGGGTCGCGATGCCGCGCGGCTGCAGCCCGGTCGCGTCCTCGTCGACCAGGGTCAGGATGGCCCCGGCCCCGGCGTTGAAGATGTAGGTCGCCAAGCGGTCGACGGCGCCCCCGCCGACGGTGGTCACGTCCAGGCTGACGAGCAGGTGCTTGCCCGAGGCTGTGAATGCTACCCCCCTGGGCAGGTCGATGACGGGCACCGCCCCCAAGGCGATCAGGCTGCCGTCGGCAATCCCGTCGCTGGCATTCAGATTCAGTGCGAATCGCGTCAAGGTCCGGTCGAACTCGTTGGCGCAGACCAGGAAGCGGCCCGAGGGGTCGATCGCCAGGGCCGAGGGCTTGGCCCCGGTGGCGAAGGGCGAGCCCGCGATCGCCGTCAGGACGCCGGTCTGGGGAGTGATGGCGTAGCCCGAGATCGTGTTGCCGGCCTGGTTGACCACGTAGATGAAGCGCCCGGTGGGGTCCGCTGCCACGGCGAACGGCGCTGCGCCGGTCGTCACCGTCGGCGGCACCAGGGGCGACATCTGCCCGCTGGCCGGATCGAGCGCGTACTGCGACAGGGTCCCGTCGAGGCTGTTGGCGATGTAGTAGAAGCGTCCGGTCGGGTCGATCGTTGCGCCCCGCGGCACGGCGCCCGTGGCCGCGGGCAGACCGGCGGTCAAGACGCCGCCCGGACCCACCAGCAGCGGAACGACCTGAGAGCCCGAGGTGTCCGCGGCGATCACCAGTTGCCCGCCGGGGCCCGCTTCGACGGTCCATTGGCTCGACTCGCCACTGGTACCGAGGTCCAGGGACTGGGTCAGGACCGCCTGCCCGTTGATCGAGATGTCGAAGACTTGCAGGTCGGCGCCACCGCTCTGCAGGTAGTTGGCGACGTAGGCGTAGTCCTGACGCGGATGCACGGCCACGTCGTTCGGCTGACCGGCCGTGGCGGCCGAAGCCGGCAGCAGCGGTGCCACGATCGACGCGGTGCCGTCGATGCTGAACTGCGAGAGCTGCTTGGACAGACGCGACGCGACGTAGACGCGATCACTGCTCCAGGATGCTCCGCCGTTCCCGCGCACAACTTCCACTGCCCGCGGCCCCGAGCGCGCGCGGATCCGGTCGGTGGGCGACTCGGCCGGCGCGATGGGGGTCAGTGAGCCGTCGCTGGCGATGGTCGCCGACGAGAGTTCGTTCAGGTTGCCGTAGACCGCGATGGCGAAGTCGGCGTCGGGGGCGAGCAGCAGCCCCTGGGGGCCGTCGCCAACCAGCTCGACCGTGGCCGCGCCCAGGGCTCCCTGGGAGGTCAGCGGAATGCGGACAACGGTGTCGAACGCCTCGCTGCAGACGTACGCGACATCAGCACTCGCGAACCTGCCGGCGGTGACCTGCACCGGGTTCGAAGTCGCGCCGAGGGACGCGAAACCGGCCAAGGCCGGCTTGCCGTCGGGGGCGATCAAGTAGCTGTTGGCGATGCCTGCCGCTTGGCTCACCACGATCGCCCGCGGCTCGGGATCGTCCTGGTACAGGGCCGCGACCGAGATCGGGCCGGCGCCGGTGTTGCCGGTCTGCTCGCCGTAGGGCAGGCCCCCGGCGTCGATATTGAAGACCGACAGCTTGTTCGTGAGGCTGCAGGTCGCCATCAGGAAGCGGTCCTGCTCGTCGATCGCCAGGCCCGCGACGCCCTGGGCGCCGATGCCGCTGCCCGACACCGTGAAGGGACTTCCAGGCAAGGCGACCAGCGAGCCGTTGCCTGCGATCGCGTAGCCGAAGATCGCATCGCTCGCGGCGTCGCTGACGTAGAGGTGGTTGTTGCCCGGATCGATCACCATATCGCGCGGGTCGGCCCCGGCGCCGAGGGCAGCGACAGGCAGGGGCGCGAGGCTGCCGTTGACCGGATCGACCGCGAAGCCCTGCACCTGCTTCGCTCCCGCGCAGAGCACGTAGAGGTACGAATCGGATGCCGCGACGAGATCGATGGGGCGGTCGCCGACGACTCGATAGCCCGCGTGGCGCAACTTCGCGGTGGAGGGCTTCACCAGGAGCAGCGAGACGGTGTCGTCGTTCTCGTTGGCGACGAAGGCGAAGCGCGGCGACGGATCGGGCGCGGCGAGCACCACGCTGACCAAGTTGGACAGGCGCAGGATGCCCGAGACCCCGTCGAACACGAAGCCCAGCCCCTGGGCGTGCACGGTCAAGCCCGTCAGCACCGGCTCGTTCGGAACGCTGAGGTTCCAGACGTGGCTGCCGTTGCCTTGGATGATCGACAGCAGTGGCGAAGCCGCGAGGTGCAGCACACCGACGTCGCCCAGGTTCACCGGGAAGGGCAAGACAGAGAAGTCGATCAGCAGGAACTCCGGCACGCCGGGTCCGGCGAGCGTACCGTCCAGTTGATAGTCGAGCCCCTCGCCGACCTTGGCGACGGAAACCAGGGACAGTTGCGGGTCGACCTGGGGTAGAGGGGCCAGGACGGCGGGCGAGAGTAGGAGGGCGAGCGTGGGGAGCATGGGCGGGACACTGGGGTGCCCTCAAATCCTATCGCTCGCCCAACAGGGCGGTGGGCGGCTCAGGTATTAGCTCCGTGAACCCCTGCCACGGGCGACTGCCGTGGACGCGCCGTCAGCCGAGGCCCAAGGCGTCGACGCCGTCCTCGTCGAACCCGAGCGCGTGCCCGAACTCGTGCAGCAGGGTGATGCGGATCTCCGCCTCCAGCTCCTCGACCGAGCGGCAGGCCCGCTCGATGTTCCGCTGGTAGAGGTAGATGGTGGGCGAGGGCACGCCGGAGAGTTCGGGGTGCCGATCCAGGTCCGAGGGGCCGACGAACAGGCCCAGGGCATCCGGCGGCGTATCCGCCGGCTGCGAGCGCCCCAACTCGAGGGACGGCACCGGATCGATGACCACGGCGATCTCGTCCAGACGATCGTGGAACGGCGGCGGCAGCTCCCGCGCGGCGCGCTGGACGACGGACTCGAAGTCGTCGCCGGACAGGCGCGGGGTCAGAGCCAGGTCGGAGTCGACGGCTGCGGCCCGTTCCATGGCCCGGTCGGCGGCCTCCGGATTGCCGAGCAGGTCCTCGGCCAGGGCCAGGCGCATCAGCGCCGCCGGGGAGGGCTCCTCGGAGGCGATGCTCTCGAAGCCCTCGCGGGCCTCGGCGACCCGCCACAGGGCGAGGTCCACGGACGCCGTCGCCCAACGCAGGTCCAGGTCGTCCTCCTCGATCCCCGGAGCCGCCACCGCGAGCAGCGCCTGGGCCCGCAACGGCTCCCCCAGGTCGAGCCAGGCCAGGCAGGCGATCAGAGCCGCCTCCGGTGGCGCGTCGCCCCGGGCCGAGAGCGGCTCCAGCGCCACGAGCGCGCCCTCTGGGTCGCCGCCGTCCACGGCCTCCCAGGCCGCATCCAGCGCCCTGCCCTCGTCGTGCGGGGTCATCATGTCAGTCGTCCCGGTCGCCGTTCTCAGGCTCGCCCTCGCCGATCGAGTAGCCGAGGGCCTCGAGTTGCTCGATCAGTTCCGCCGACATCTGCGAACTCTGCCGCTCGCCGCCGCCGGGCAAGTTCGGCCGCGCGAGTTCCATCCGCGCCAACTCACGCAGCAGCGCGTCGGCCGCGAAGCGCTGCTCCGGACGCGCGTTCTCCAGGGTCACCCCCGGGCGTCCGGGCCGCGCGAGGTCGTGGATCGTGACCTGCCCGGTGAGGTGGTCCAGCTCCGCGCGCACGTGCCCGTCGGTCAGGGCCGAGAGGCGAATCTCCCGGTGGGCGACGTCGAGGGCCAGGATCGCCGGCCGACCGGGCTCGTCCGGATCCGCCCACAGCTCGCGCAGGTTGCGTCCGTCGATGTAGCCCGGCACCTCGAGCCCCAACAGGTCGGCCACCGTGGGGTAGACGTCCTGCAACTGCGCGCGGCCCGTGACCTCGACCCCGACCGGAACCCCCGGCCCCGCCATGGCCATCGGGATTCGCACGACCTCCTCTTCGAGGGTGCGTTGGTGGCCCCAGCGGCCGTGCTCGTAGAACTCCTCGCCGTGGTCCGCCGTGTAGACCACCAGCGTCTGCGCCAGGGCCCCGAGCTCGTCGAGGTCGTCGAGCAACTGCCCGATGCCGTCGTCCGTGGCGCGGATCTCCGCGTCGTAGAGCTCGCGCAGGTGCACCACGTCGGCCGGGCTGGCGGGCAGGCGCTTCTCCTCCTGGTGCACGCCGATGAAGGGCCCCGCGTAGGTCGGGTCGGTCCAGGCCGCGCGGTAGGCCGCCGGCGGCAGGTAGTCGTAGTGGGGATCCCACCAGTGCGTGAAGCAGAAGAACGGCTGACCCGAAGCCACCGCGCCCGCGACGAATTCCAGGGCGCCGGCCAGCACGGCGGGGGTTGTGATCGCCTGGTGCGAGCCCTGGTGGACCGACTGGTAGGCGCCCAAATCGGCCTCCGCTGCGTCGGCGAAGAGGTCGCGTTCGAGCCCGAGTTGGGAGCAGTCGACGTAGTTCTCGAAGCCCTGGCCGAAGCCGAAGGTCGGGTGCAGGTTGGGCCCGGACCAGAAGCCGGCCGTGGTGAAGCCCGCGTCGCCCAGGAGCTCGGCCAGTGTCGTGAGGTCCGGATGCAGGCGACCGCGGTTCTCCACCAGCCCGTGCAGGTGGTCGGGCAGACCCGTCAGCAGGGAGGCGTGGGACGGCAGGGTCCACGACGTCGTGCTGCGCGCGTTGGCGAAGTGGACCCCGCGGGCGGCGAGGGCGTCGAAGGTGGGCGTGGTCGACTGGCCCGGGGCGTGGGGGTTCTTGCGACCGTGGAGCCCCACGTGGTCCAACCGCAGGGAGTCGACCGAGATCAAGAGCACGTTCTTCGCCTGCGCCGGAGCATCGGCCCCGCACCCCGCCGCGAGACCACAGGCGGCGACCAGACCCAGGCTCCGCGCACGCAGGACCCCGGGGATTCGGCTGGAAGCAGGCATCGCGTCGCAGCATAGCCCCCCCGCCCTCGAGCCTGGAATTGCAGTCGGGGGTGTAACCGTTCGCGGGCTCGTCCGTCCCCCTTGGGTGGGCGGGGGACCGCGGTGGTTAAAGGGGTCTCGCGCGCGCTGGTTGGTGGTCGCGACCGCGGCCAGGGGCGGTCGCGGCGACTGTCCCATGCTGATCGATCCGCTTCGGCCCTCGCCAGTTCCTGCGCCGAGCTGTCCGCGGAACCGTTCGTGGAGTCTTCCGCCGGGCCCTCGCGCCGGGCCCTCCGCCGAGTTCGCCGCCGAGTTCGCCGCCGAGTTCGCCGCGGTGCACCCCGCCATGCCCGCCGTCGTGATAGCCAGCGGGCGCGCCACGGTGCGCGCCGCCCCGCACCGTGCCCTTGTCCTGCACTGTGCCCTTGCCCTGCACTGTGCCCTTGCCCTGCACTGTGCCCTTGCCCTGCACTGTGCCCTTGCCCTGCACCCTGCCTCCGTCGCGCGCCCCACGGCCTCGCCGGGTCCTCGCCTGACAGCCGCGGGGGTCGCATGATGCGGCTCGGCGATGGCTCACGAGGACCGCATCCAGCTCGACGGTGACCGAGGCCGCTCGAGAACCGATCCAACCGACTCCCTCGCGACCGGCGGAGCGCCCGGCGTCCCGACCAGGCCCGGTCTTGGTCGGTGGGTGCTGGCCGCCCTCGCAGTCGCACTCGCCGCGCTGCTGCTCGGGCTGCGCGCGCGCTACGCCTTCGATTCGATCCCGGGCACACAGCGGACCTTCGAGGTCGCCCTGTGGGGCAAGCCCCTCGCGAGCCTCGCCGGCGATGCCCTGGTGGCCATGCTCGACCGCGTCGGGAGCCTCCTGCGAGGACTCTGGGCGGTCCTGGCCGCGGTCGCCGGCCTGGTCCTCGCGAGGGCCCTCGCGCCCCGCTTGCAGCTTCGCGGCGCATCGCGCGCGGGCCTCGCCCTGGGATTGGCGGCACTGGGGTTCTTCGCCCTGGATCCGGGCCTGCTCGAGTTCGTGGCCGGTCGCTCGTTCGTCGGCGCGCCCCACTATCTGGAGGTCGAGGACGCCCTGCGCGGCCTGGCGCTGCTCGCTCTGGTGCTGTCCGCGATCGCTCTCGAGCCGATGTCGCTGCGCCACGGACCTGGCCGCGCGGTGACTCCGGCTGCGGCCGGGTCGCCCTGGCCCTCGGTCATCGCCGCAGGCCTGGTCGCCGCGGTCGGCGCCTACCTGTGGTCGTCGGTGTTCCTCGATGGCCTGCCGCTGACCAACGACGGCTGGTCCTATCGCTACCAGGCCCAGGTCTTCGAGCTCGGTCGCGCGAGCCTGCCCGGCGGCGCTTGGACCGACTTCTTCCCGGCGAGGCAGGTCTGGGTCGGCGAGCGCGTCTTCTCGAAGTACCCACCCGGCCACGCCCTGGTCCTCGCGGCCGGGGGAGCGCTGGGCTCGCCCCTGTTGTTCGTGCGCCTGGGCTGGCTGCTCGGTCCGGCGCTCGTCTTCCTGCTCGCGCGCAGGCTGGGAGTGCGGCGGCCCGTGCTCGCCGCTTGGCTCTTTGCCCTCGCGCCCACGCCCCTGGTGCTCGGCGGGCTGTGGCTCTCCCACGGCACGTCCCTGCCCACGGGCCTGGCCTTCCTGGTGGCGGTGGTCCTCGCCCTGGACGCCGACGAACGCGCCGATCGCCGTCGGACCGTCGCTTGGAGCCTGGCCGCCGGCTTGGCCCTGGGCCTGTGTGCCCTGGCGCGGCCCGGGACCGCCGTGGCCCTCGCCCTGCCACCGCTGGTCGCGATCTGCGCGCGGCCGCGGCGCCTCGTCGCCGCCGGCTTGCCCACGGCACTGGGCGCCCTGCCCTGGCTGCTGGCGCTCCTGTTCTACAACCGCGCGACCACCGGCGAGGCCCTGCTCAACGGCTACACGCTCTACGCCCGCGAGATCTCGCCCGACGACCGCTGGGGCCTCGTCAACGCCAACCTCGCTTGGGGGAATACGAGCCTGGGCCTCTCGCGGCTGACCCTGTGGCTGCACGGCTTCGGCGCGAGTGCCGGCCTGGCCCTGATCGGGGCTTGGCTGGTGCCGCGCCGACGCTGGTTGGTGATCGGCGTGCCCCTGGCCCTGGCCGCGTTCTACGCCCTGCTCAGCTTCCACGGGCTGCCCTGGGCCGGGCCGCTGTACTGGGTCGAGGCCTTCCCGCTACTCGCCTGCGCTTCGGCCCAGGGCATCGATCGGATCGAGCGCTTCGCCGGGCCCGCGGTCGGGCGGGTGGTGCTCGTCGCGGCGGCCGCGGGGGCGCTGCTGCTCGCTACAAGCCACGGCCTGGTGGCTCGCGCGGAGGCCGACCTGCGACGGGCACCCCAGATCGCGGCCGCGGCGGCGGGGGTCGAGCGCGGCGTCGTGTTCGTCCGGCTGGCGGACGAGCCGTCGCGCAAGCGCGCCTTCCTGGCTCCGCCGGCGCAGCTCGCGCTGTCGAGCGCAATTCCAGCCCTGATCTTCGCCGCCGACCGTGGGGCCGCCAATCGGGAGCTGCTGCGGGTCCTGGGCGACCCGCCCGCGTACCTCTTCGACCCGCGCGACGGCTCGTTCACGTCGCGCGAGCGGTAGTCGGCGCCGGCTGCCGCGCGAGCGCCTCCCCGCGCGCTACTTGATGCGCGGGAAGATCAGCACCGGCACGTGGGCGTGACGCACCACGCCCTCGGTGATCGAACCCAGGACGAAGCGGCGGAAGCCCGTCCGGCCGTGGGTCGACATGGCGATCAGGTCCGCGCCGCTGGTGGTGGCGTGCTCGCAGATGGCCTCGGCCGGAGTGGCGGCCACGAGCACGTTGGTCTCGACCGTGAGCGCGGGGTCCAGGGCCAGGCGCTGCTCGTCGAGCTTGCGCTTGGCCGCCTCGACCGAAGCACTCAAGTCGGGGGCGTGGAGCGGCGGCGCGAGGGGCGCGCCGGCGGGCGGGATCGGCACGTCGTCGACCACGTGCAAGAGCTCGATGGTCGCGCCGCGCTCCGCTGCGAGCTCTGCCACCGGCGCGAAGGCGCGCAGGGACTCCTCGGACAGGTCGCTGGTCAACAGGATCTTGGCGAGCTTCATGGGGTGCGAGGTCGTGTGGGGCGAGGTGAGGCGCCGCTCTCGGGCGCGGTGGTCCGGATCTGGGCGCCGAGCATACCGGATCCGTGAATCCTCTATTCGTCTGGTGCGCCGTCGAGTGCCAGGTGCGAAGTTCGAGGCGAGGTCAGCGACGACTGCGGGGGCGGGCCGACCGGGTCTCGACGCCCTTGCCCGTGCCCGCGCGGCGTTCGGCCTGGGCGCGGGCCTTGCTGGCCGCCCAGGAGCAGATCGGGCAGTCCTCCAGCACGTGACCCCGCGCCGGGCAGTGCTCACGCCCGAAGAAGATGATCTGCAGGTGCACGGCGTTCCACGTCTCGCGTGGGAAGAGCTGCTTCAGGTCGCGCTCGGTCTGCTCCACGTTCCGCGCCGCGCTCAGTCCCCAGCGGGCGGCGAGCCGGTGGATGTGGGTGTCGACCGGGAAGGCCGGCACCCCGAAGGCCTGGGCCACGACCACGCTGGCGGTCTTGTGTCCCACGCCGGGCAGGCGCTCGAGCTCCTCGATGCTGCCCGGGACCTGCCCTCCGTGGTCCTCCAAGAGCATCTCCGAGAGTCGGTGGATGGCCCGGCTCTTCTGGGGCGAAAGGCCGCAGGGCTTGATGATCTCGCGGATCTCCTCGGGCGTCAGGCGCACCATCGCCGCGGGCGTCGCGGCGCGGGCGAAGAGGGCCGGCGTGACCTGGTTGACCCGCTCGTCCGTGCACTGGGCCGAGAGCAGCACCGCGATCAAAAGGGTGTAGGCGTCGGTGTGGTCCAGGGGGACCGGCGTTTCCGGATAGAGCTCGTCCAGGATGGCCTGGATCCGCTGCGCCTTCTCGGCCCGTTTCATGGCGCCGATGGTAGCGACGTAGGATGGCGCGCCCATGGCCAGCACAGACGAGTTCCTCTCCGGCGAGGTCTTCGCCGTCGCCGGAGCGTCCAACGACCGCTCCAAGTTCGGCAACCGCGTGCTGCGCCACTACCTGGCCCACGGCAAGCGGGCCATCCCGGTCCACCCGACCGAGACCGAGGTCGAGGGCCTGGCGGTCGCGCGGACCCTGGCCAACCTGCCCGAGCCCGTGTGGGGGCTGTCGATCATCACCCCGCCTCGGGTCACCGAACGCCTGGTCGAAGAGGCGGCCGCGGCCGGCATCGAGCGCATCTGGATGCAGCCCGGTGCCGAGAGTCCCGCCGCCATCGCCCGTGCGCGGGAGCTCGGCCTCGAGGTCATCGCGGGCGGCCCCTGCGTGCTGGTCGAGCTGCGCTGAGGTCCGAATCGGCCGCGGCGACGCGCGCCGCCGAAGCCCTCAAGCGGACTCGCCCACCGCGACCGCGGCGGCCAGCGGGTCGTCGTGGGTGATCGTGATGTGGATCCGAGCGATGCCCCGCTCGGCCGCGATCTCGGCGCAGCGCCCGTGCAGGCTGACCTGGGGCGCCTGACCCGGCTCGCGGGTGACCTCGATGTCGACCCAGCGCACGCCGCGGCGCCAACCGGTGCCCAGCACCTTCATGACCGCCTCCTTGACCGCGAAGCGACCGGCGTAGTGGGTCGCGCGGCGGGCGGCGCGGCGCTCGCAGTAGGCCTGCTCGCCGGCGGTGAAGATGCGATCGAGGAAGCGCTGGCCGCGACGGTCCATGGTCGCCTGCAGGCGATCGATCCGGGTCAGGTCCATCCCGAGGGCGACGACGGCCAAGGGGCTCAGTCCTCCAGCCGCGCGACCCAGGCCAGGGCTCCGCGCAGGTGCTGGACGAAATCGGGCTCGTCATAGGCCGCGTCGGTGTGTCCGCCGCCGGTGTAGAAGCAGCGCGCCAGGCCGAGCTCGCGGAACCACGCGATCGGGTGCGAAGCGCCGTGGCCGTCGGCCACCATGCGCTCACCCTCGTAGCTGGACTCGTCGAGCTCGAGCAGCACGCTGAACTGACTCGAGGGTTCGGCCCGGAAGTCGTACCACTCGTCGGTGCGGACCCAGCGGCCGTCCAGGTGGCGCGTGGAAGGGTGATCGTGGTCGAGCACGTCGACCGCGGCCGCTTGGATCGCCGGATGGCTCAGGAAGTGGGCCCCGATCAACTGGCGGTAGAAGGGCCAGTCGTACTCGGTGTCGGAGGCCGCGTGCACGCCCATGAAACCGCCGCCGGCGCGTATCCAGCGCTCGAACGCTGCCTCTTGGCCGAGGTTGAGCACGTCGCCGGTGGTGTTCAGGAAGACCACCGCGCGGAAGCGCGCCAGGTTGTCGTCCGCGAAGGCGCTGGCGTCCTCGGTGGCCTCGAAGGGCAGGCCCAGCTCGCCGGCGACGGCTTCCAATCGCGCGATACCGGCGGGGATCGAGCCGTGGCGGAAGCCCGCGGTGCGGCTGAAGACGAGCACGCCTCGCTCCTCGACCGGCGGCGGCGCGGGCAGCTCGCGGCCGGGCACGCGGTTCAAGGTGTACCAACTCTCCGGCGACCAGATCTTGGTGCCGTCCTTGGCTTGCAAGTCGGCGCGGATCCAGACCACGGTGCCCTCGCGTAGGCCGGGCACGGTCAGCTCCACCTCGCGGCCACTGGGCAGGAGTCTCGCAGCCGTCACCCCGAGGTCGCCCTCGTCGAGCTTCGAACCGCCGTACTCGGGCGTCGCCTCGTAGCGCCAGTGACGCACCTGGTAGCGGCCCAGATTCACCGCTTGCGCCGGATCGACGACGTCGGTGAAGCGCAGCCGAAAGCCGCCGGGCGTGGCGCTGATCGAATGGAACTCGAAGGTCTCCACGCCCGTGGGTACCAGCCGTTGCAAGCCGGTGCGGGTGCCGCGCCAGCTCCAGGTGGCCGACTCGCCCGTCATGCCGACGATCAGCGAGCGGTCGGGCGCCCACAACAGGCGATTGACGCCACCCTCGAAGCCCTGACAGAAGCGGAAGGCGGCGCCCTGGAGCTGACCCTCGACCTCCTCGAAGAAGGCGCGCCGAATGCCGCCCAGCTTCACGTCGCCGATCAGCACCTGACCCTGGAACGGACCGTGGCGCGGGGCCCAGACCATGGCGGTGGGGGACGAGGCGATCTCGCCCTGGGGCAACCACAGGGCGGGCGGGCTCGGGCGTCGATCGGAGAACAGGGACGGCGCCCCGCCCTCGGGGTGCTGCTTGGTCGCGACCCGCGTCTCGTTGTAGTAGCCGTAGAAGCCGCCCGGTCGCGCCAGGTCGATGCGGTTGGCCGGCTTCCACGCGCCCTGGTTGTCGCCCACGAGCGCCGTCCCGTCTCCCAGGGGCAGCACGCCGTTGGGCGTGCGGAAGCCGCCGGCCACGTAGGTCACCGCGCCCGAGTCCACGTCGATCTTCATCAGCGTGCCGCGGTCGGGCGGGTTGGGACCGTTCAGGGCCACGATCGAGTCACCGCCCACGTCGCCGTCGGTGCCGATCGACGTGGACAGGCTGACCCACAGCTCGCGCTCGAAGGGTTCGAGGCAGAAGGTGAAGTGGTGGTAGTTGTCGGCGATCCAGCCGTGGGCGAAGACCTCGCGCGTCTCGAAGAAGCCGTCCCCGTCGCCGTCGCGGCGGCGCGTGATCGCGTCGCGCTCGGCCACGTACAGCCAGCCCTGGATGAACTGCATGCCGAGCGGGTGGAACAGCCCGTCGGCGATCTTCTCGACGCCGATCGCCTCGGGGTCGCCGCCGTCCCAGCCGGACAGGGCCCAGACCGTGCCGTTGGGCTCGTCGGTGCGCACCCCGTTGTTCTTCGGCTCGAAGGTCGCCACCGCCAGGCGCCCGTCGGGCAGCCAGGCCAGGGCCCCGACCATCGGGTCGAAGCCCTCGGGGTGGATCGTCTCCAGGCGCCAGCGCGGGTGCACCGATTCCAGGGGCAGGCCGTCGCCGGCGCGAAGCCCGTCGAGGTCGTCGGCCATCTGCTTGGGACCGGGCGAGACCACGCGGGTCACGCCGGCCTCCGTCCACAGGACCTCGGTGGGCACGATCGCGAAGTCCTCGGCCCCCGGCGGGCGCCACTCGAGGGACAGGTACTGTCCGCCGACCGCCTCGAACATGAACACCTTGAGCGCGTGCAGACCGGCGTCGAGCTCGAGCTTGCCCTCGCGGGGCTGGGGCGCGTGGAGGCCGCCGTTCCAGATCAGGCGCTCTTCGTCGATCAGCAGCATCGAGCCGTCGTCGCTGGTGATGCGGAACTCGTAGCTCCCCTGCGCGGGGACGTCGAGCCAGGCCGTAACCACGGCCACGAAGTTGTCGGTCAGTCCGCCGAAGCTCTCCTCGGTGGTCCACTCGATGCGGTCGCGCCGTTCGTGGACGTTGGGGCTCGCGTCGGGGACCGGCTCGTGGACGCGCTCCAGGGGGCGGTCGGCCTGGTACAGGCGCATGTCGACCCCGGGCTCGAGCTCGGCGCGGTCGGGGGCGGACTGGAGGAGCGGCAGGACGGCGGCGATGAGATGGAGCATGGGGGAGACCGGGGGTTTCCCCAGAGCCTAGCGCTCGCGCCCCCGATCGGCGCGGTCGTAGGGGGGGGCGGACCAAGCCGCTGGGTAGGCGTTCGTACGGTGCCAGGCACGAACGCCTACCCAGCGACGCGTGGGGTCAGTCGCGCTCGACGAGTTGGAGCTGGTCCTGGCCCAGCTCGTCGAGCACGCCCGTGGCGTAGCCGCCGGCGGGGAGCACGAAGCACAGCTCGGCGAAGGCACCACTCTCGTCGTCGCCCTCGTTGACCTCGGGCTCGCGCAGGCGCATCCGCAGGGGACGCCGTGCGCCGCGCTGGCGGAAGCGGCCGGCGGCGTCGAAGAGTTCGGGCGTGGTCCCCAACTCCGCCAGGGCCGCGCGCTCGAGCTCGCCGGCCTGGCCCTGGGCCAGCTTCCCGCGCGGGCCCGGCAGGGGGCCGGTCGCGGTGAGTTCGGCGGCGTCCGAGGCGGCCTGGTGCTGCGTCGGGTCGTCGATGGCGAAGCGGCGGCCGCCGTCGATGGGCTCGAGCTCGTCGCCGGGCAGAAGCTGTTCGAGCTCCGGCAGGCGCGCGGCCAGCACGCGGTTGAAGACCAGGGACTGGGCCGCGGCCACGTAGAACGACAGGGCCTCCGCGCCGAGTGACCGCAGGGCGTTCTTCGGCCGCCCGCGGTTGGTGGCCATGGCGCGGGCGAGCTGGGCGCTGGTCTCGTAGCCGCGCGGGAAGGCCTCCTGGGCGGCGGCGAAGCTGCGCGCTTCGAACAGCTCGCGCGCCTCGCGCACCGGACCGCTGTCGTGCTCTCCCGGCGTGCCGGCGATCAAGGCCGCGGCGCGGGCCCAGTCCTCACGCAGCACCGCCAGGCCGATCGCCCCCGTGTCGCCGCGTGCGCCGAAGCGCTGCAGGCCGAAAGCCGCCGGCAGACCGCGCCGGGCCAACTCTTCGAGGCCCTCGCGCAGCCGCGCGGCGCCGCCCGCGGGAACCTCGCGCAGCTTCAAGCGGAAGGCGTTGCCGGCCAGATCTCCGCGGTCAAGGGGCCGGCGATGGCGCGTGACCTCGAGGATCCGCGCCCGATCGCTGAGCGCGCCCTCGCTCGGCTCGCGCCGCACGCCTTCGACGGACAGCCACTGGCGCGTGACCGCGCGGGCGTCCTTCAACCCGGCGTGGCGCACCTGGCGCGGCGGCACGCCGCAGCGTCGCGCCAGGTCCGCCACGGCCTGGGTCGTCGTCAGCCCGCGCTTCTCGACGCGGACCCACAGGAAGTCGCCGCTGCCCGACGGGGCCTCGAGCGGGCGCTCCTCGACCTGGAAGTCCTCGTGGACCCTGCGCGCGACCATTGCCACCGCGCGATCGGCGGGCAGCAGGCGGGGCAGGGACGGCGCGAGTTCGGGGTGCGGGTGCGGTTCCATGATCGGGGCCTGGAATCCGCTCCGGGCCGGGGCCCAAGAGTGTGCTCGCGCCCGCCGCGCGGCAAGCACGCCGACCGATCGATCGAACCATGAACGAAGACTCCGGAACCTGTGTGATCCTCGGCGCCACGGGCGGCATCGGGGCGGCCCTGGCCGAGCGGCTCGTGGCCGACGGCCGAAGTCTGCTGCTTGCAGCCCGGGGAGAGGAGGCGCTCGAAGCACTCGGCGCCAGGCTCGACCAGCCCTGGCGCGTCTGCGAGGCGACCGACGCCGCCGCCGTGGACGAGCTCTTCGACGAGGCCGCGGGGCTCCCGGGCGGCGTGACCGGCGCCGCGTGCTGCGTGGGCTCGATCCTGCTCAAGCCGGCCCACTCCACCAGCCCCGAGGAGTGGTCGCAGACCCTGCGCCTCAACCTCGACACGGCCTTCCACGTGGTGCGTTCGGGCGCCAAGCAGATGCTGCGCGGCGGCGGCTCGATCGCCCTGGTGGCCTCGGCCGCGGCGCGCGTCGGCCTCTCGAACCACGAGGCCATCGCGGCCGCCAAGGCCGGCGTGATCGGCTTGGGTCGCTCGGCGGCCGCCACCTACGCCCCGCGCGGCATTCGGGTCAACGTGATCGCGCCGGGGCTCGTGGACACGCCCCTGGCCGCGCGCCTGGTCGCGAATGCGGCCTCCCTCGAGGCCAGTCGGGCGATGCACCCCCTGGGTCGCATCGGCAACGCGCAGGACGTGGCCTCGGCCCTGGCCTGGGTGCTGGACCCGAACCAGTCCTGGGTGACCGGGCAGGTGATCGGGGTCGACGGTGGTCTGGGCGACCTGCGACCGCGAGGCTAGGGCCATGAATTCAACAGGCGCACCCGTGAGCGGACATCCCGACGCACCCGCGGGGGCGGTGTCCTTCGAGCGCGCCGTGGACCTGCCGGTGTCGCGCGAGGAGGCCTTCGCCTGGCACGACCGGCCCGGGGCCTTCGAGCGCCTGACGCCGCCCTTCGACCCGGCCGAGGTGATCGAGCGTCGCGGCGAGGGCATCTGCGACGGCACCACCGTCGAGCTGCGGGTGGGCAAGCCGCCCCTGCGCCTGAAGATGGTCGCGCAGCACTCCGGCTACGACCCGCCGCGCGGCTTCGTCGACAGCCAACTCTCGGGCCCCTTCGCCCATTGGCGTCACGAGCACCGCTTCGAGGAGCGCGGGGCGAACGCCTGTCGGATGGTGGACTCGATCCGCTATCTGCTGCCCCTCGCGCCCGTGGGGCCCCTGTTCGGCGGGAGCCTCGTGCGCTCGAAGTTGCGGCGCATGTTCGACTACCGCCACGCGACCACGGCCGCCGACCTGGCTGACCACGCCCGCGCGCGCGCGTTGCTCGAGCCGCGCGGGCAGTGGCCCCTGCGCGTGCTCGTCTCCGGCGCCTCGGGCTTGGTCGGCAGCGCCCTGTGCGCCTTCCTCACCACCGGCGGGCACAGCGTTCACCGCCTCGTGCGCCGTGCGGCGCGGACCGACGACGAAGTGCGTTGGGATCCGGCCGCCGGCGAGGTCGACCCCGAGTCGGTGTCCGGCTACGACGTGGTCGTGCACCTGGCCGGGGCGGGCATCGCCGACAAGCGTTGGAGCGACGAACGCAAGCGACTGATCCTGGACAGCCGCGTCGACGGGACCCGCGCCTTGGCCGGGGCACTGGCCGCGGCGCCCAGACCGCCGCGCGTGATGCTCTCGACCTCGGCCGTGGGCTTCTACGGCGATCGCGGGGAGGAGACGCTCGACGAGTCGTCCGCCGCGGGTACGGGTTTCCTGGCCGATGTCGCGCGCGAATGGGAGGCCGCCGCCGACCCGGCGCGGGAGGCGGGCGTGCGCGTCATCCATCCGCGCCTGGGGGTCGTGCTCTCGCCGGCGGGCGGCGCCCTGGGCAAGTTGCTGCTGCCCTTCCAACTCGGCCTCGGTGGACCCCTGGGCAGCGGTAGCCACTACATGCCCTGGATCGGGATCGACGACGTGCTGGGTGCGATGCTGTTCTGCATCGCCGACGAGCAGCAGGTCGGGCCGATCAACTTCTGTGCGCCCCAGGACCTGACCAACCTCGAGTTCTCGCGCACCCTGGGCCGTGTTCTCTCGCGCCCGGCGCTCTTGCCGGTTCCGCCGCCGGCCCTGCGAGTCGTCCTCGGGGACATGGTTGACGAGGCTCTGATGGCCAGCACGCGGGTGGTCCCGAAGCGGTTGAACGGTTCCGGCTACCGGTTCAGGCACTCCGAACTCGAGTCGGCCCTGCGCCACGTCCTCGGTCGGACCTGATCGGGGCCCTGGGGACGCCGAACGAGGAAGCTCGCGGTCGCAGCCGTCGATCGCGAATGTCCACGTAACGTCGAAGCGAGGCGTTACCAGTGTCCAGGTGTGCGGCCGTTTGCCCCGGCCCGTTCACCTTCCCGCGGATTTCCCCCGTTGGACCCATCAACTCGCTTTGCAACCGCGCAGTCCGCGCGGCGCGCCCCTGCGTGGAGCGCCGCTCTCGGCCTCGCCCTCTTGACCGTGCTGCTGTACGGCAAGAGCACCCGCTACGCCGTGCTCGAGCACGACTCCTGGCCCCTCGTGGCCAGCGCGCAGTTGGACGGGCCGCTCGACGCGCTGCACCTGTTGGTCCAGCCCTTCATGGGCGGCGTGTTCGCGGATGCCCTGCACCGCCCGACCCACGCGCTGGTTCTGGGCTTGACGCACTCTGTGTGCGGAATGAACCCCGTGGGCTACCAAGTGGTGCAGATCGCCACCTACGGCGCGGCGGCGTTGGCCCTGTGGTTCTTGATCCGGCGCTTGGCGGCGCGGGCGGGACTGGCCCTCGGCCCTTGGGTCGCCGCGATCCCCGCCGGCCTGTTCCTGGCCCATCCGATCGCCTGGCAGATCGTGCCGGCCTCGGCGCGGGGCAACGATCCGTTGTTGCTGTTGCTGTTGGCGACATCGCTGACGCTCGCCCTCGCCGAGCGTTTCGGTGCGGGGCGCGCCGTCGTGCTCGCGGTCACCACGTTCCTTGCCTTCGGGGTCAAGGAGACCTCGGTGCTGCTGCTGCCCCTGGCGCTGGTCCTGTGCGTCGGAGCGAGCGGTGCCCGGGGTCTGCGCGGCCGGCTGGCGGACGCCGGACGACGCCTCGCGCCGATCCTCGCGGGATTCGTGGCCATGGCCTGCCTGCGTCTGACCGCAATCGGGCCGCAACCGATGGCGGCGCTGCGCGACTGGAGGTCGAGCGAGCTGTTGGAGCTGCTGCGCTTCGTCCTGCTCCCGGTGCCGGAGGTCGCCGCGGCCGATTGGTTCGCGCCCCTGGCCCTGGTCACCTGGCTCGGGGTCGCCGCGGCCTGCCTCCTGCGCTTGCGCGCGGCGCGCGCGCACCGCGCCGCCACCGCCGCTTGGATCGCGGCCGGACTGATCCTCAGCCTGGTCGCCGGAATCATCCCGCTGCTGCGCAGCGGCTGGCGCGAATGGCACGCCTACCTGCCCCTGGCGGGCTTCACCCTGCTCGCGAGCCTGGCCCTGGGCGGTCTGCTCGAGGCTTGGCGCGAGCGCGAGCGGCGCCGCGCCGGTTGGTTCAGCCTGGGCCTCGCGCCCGCGGCTGCCCTGGCCCTGTGTCTGGCTCCGAGCGCCGCGGTCCTGACCCTCGAGGTCGGCGCCGCTCGGGCGACGTCACGTGCGGAGCAGTGGGCCTCGGGCTCGGCCATGGAGCGAGAGTTCCTGGGGCGCCTCGAGCCGCAGATCCTGGCCGCGCGACCGGGGGACAGCCTGTGGCTCGACGGCGTGCCCCTGCGCGGACCGCTCTTGCGCGAGGGCCCGCGGGTGATCTCGCCCTCGGTGCTCTCGGGTCAATCCGTGCGCTCGTGGGTGCGCCTGCGCTTCCCCGATCTGCCCATTCGGGTGATCGGGCCCCTGGGGCGCGGCGCCAGCCATCCGGAGCGGATCACGGTCGCGATCGACGTCGACGTGATCGACTTCGAGCGGCCCGACCACCGCTGGCGCCGGGCCCACGCCGCCCTGGCGGAGCTCGGACCCCAGGCCGCGGAGGTCTCGCGGCAGTTCGACCGCGCCGTTGCCCGCCGCGAGTACGAGAGCGCGTTGGTCGTGCTCGTGGTCGGACTGCAAGGCGCCGGCCCCGGCGAGGTCGCGCGGGCCGCTCGGGCCGACCTGATCGCCTACCTGCACTGGATCGGCCGCGAGGACTTGGTGCCCCGACTCGAGCGGGTCGACTTCGAGGTCGCTGCGACGGAACGCTGAACAGGAGCCGATCGCCGGGCGTGCCGCACGCCTCAGCCTGCGGGGAAGAGGGTGATCAGGACATCGTCGACCAGGGCTCTCCACTGGCCCCAGGAGTGGCCCTCGTTCTCGATGCGCACGGTGACCGGCACGCCGTCGCCGAAGCGCCGCATGAGCTCGCCCACGTCGTCGGCCCCGTCCCGGATCCTGCCGAAGGAGAGGAACACACGTGCGGGCGGCCGCACGCCGTCGGCGAAGGCCTCGGACACGGCGTCCGGCGCAAACCACAGGGCCGGGGACTGGATCGCCGTGAGCCCGATCGTCTCGCGCTCACGGGCGCCGATCATGAGCGCGGCCAGTCCGCCCAGGGACGTGCCGAGGATCCCGCGTTCCTCGGCGCGCTCGGCCAGCTCGAAGGTCCGCTCCAGGATCGGCAGCAGTTCCTGGGTCAGCGCGCGGCCCAGGCGCGGATCGTCCGCCAGCTCCTGGCCGCGCAGGTTCACGCCCTCCGACCGCGGGTCGATGAACACGAGCAGCACCGGCCGGATCAGCCCCGCCGCCAGGAGGTTGTCGTGGACGCTGGCCAGGGCCCCCAGGCGCGGATCGAGGTACTCGTGGCCGTCGGTCACGAACAGCACTGCCAGGGGCCCGTCGCCACGCAACTTTGGAGCCGGGGTGTGCACGCGGTAGACGACGCGGCGACCGAGGTGGGCGCTGTCGAAGAAGAGCTCGCCCGAAGTCGTGCCGGGGGGCGTCGTCGTCCGGGGCGCGATCCACTGCGAGGGCTCGTAGTCCGGCATGGCGAGCTGCGAGTTGGGCCCGAAGCCGGACCACTGCACGCTCGGGTTCGCCGGGTCGAGGATCCAGTCGGTGCCGTCGACCACGAACTTGTAGTCCAGGCGGGCGTCGCTGGCGAAGCGCTCCTGGCGCAGCCACAGGTCGAGGGGCTCGAGCCGCCGCAGGGGCGCGGCGTCCGGGCTCCAGCCGTTGTGGTCCCCGGCGACCGCCACCGAGGTCGCCGGGCCACGGTACAGGAACACCGCGCGCTCGCCCGAGCACCACGGGATGCGGCCCTGGGCCCTCGCCTCGGCCCACAACGTCTCGAGGGCCGCGTCGCGCCGCTCGGCGTCGTCGATCGCCGCGACCTGTTCGAGCTGCGCGATCAGGTCTCGGTGGGGGTCGAAGGTGCCGACCACCGCGACCTGTGGCGCTCCGATCGGATCCGCGCAGGACCCGCAGGGGACGAGCACGACCGCGGTGGACCACAGGATGGCGCGCAGCCGGGCAACGCGCCGACTGCCGCGGGACCAACTGGTCCTGTCGGGTGAGGATCGATGCATGGTCACGAGTCCCGCGGCCTCAACGGCCCGCGCCGGCCACTGCGCCCATGAAGCGGGCCAGCAGATCGGAGTCCAGAGCCCCTGCGCTGCGAACTCCCGAGCACAGATCGAGCCCGTGGGGGCGGACCGCATCGATCGCCCGCGCGACGTTGCCCGGGTGCAGGCCCCCGGCCAGGAACACGGGGCACTCCACCTCGGCCACCAGGCGCGCGCTGATCGACCAGTCGTGGGCGCGGCCCGTGCCGCCCAGTTCCGGCGTCGGTAGGTCCGGTCGCCCCGAGTCCAAGAGCAGCGCGTCGGCGTGCGGCGCGTAGTCGCGCGCCAGGGCCAGTGCGTCCTCGCCGGTCACGTGGATCACCTGCACCAGCCGCACCGCGGGCGCTAGCAGCTCGCGCAGACGCGCGCACTCGTCCGGGTCCACGTGGTTCACCACCTGCACGCAACTGGTGCCGGCCTCGCGGGCGTGCTCGGCGATGTCCGCGGCCTCCGTGCGCGCGGTGAGCAGGAAGGTCGCGACCGGCGGCGGCACCGCGCGCGCGATGGCGCGGATGGTGTCCTCGTCGATCACCCCCGGCCCCGAGGGCATGGCTGCCACCAGCCCCAGGGCATCGGCCCCGGCTGCGATGGCCGTGCGCGCCTCGTCGATCGAGGCGATGCAGCAGATCTTGACGCGCGTGCGCAGTGGCTGAAGTTGCATCGCTTCGGCGGGCGCGTGGCTCAGGCCGGCTCGACCACCAAGAGCGCCTGGCCGTCCTCGACCTCGCCGCCGTCCTCGACCAGCACGCGCGTCACCCGGGCCCGGGGCGGCAGGCCGCCTGTGGCGCGGTACAGCACGTGGTTGAAGGTCTTCATGACCTCCAACAGGCCCACTGCGTCGCCCTCGGTCAGGACCGTGTCGACCTCGGCGAAGAAGGGCATGTCCGGCGACGGGCGGCGCCAGAAGCGGCCGGCGTGGTGGGCGCGCACGACCATGCCGTCCGCGTCCAGGGCGGCCGCGTCGGCGTGGGCCTCGGGTACGAGCTGCTCGCCGACCAGCTCGAGCTCGTAGAGCACGGCCTCGTAGTCCACGGGGGAATGGACCCGCTCGGGCAGCTCGGTGATCACGCGGCCGGCGACCCCCGCGGGCACGACCAGGTGCGCGGGGACGTCGAGGGTGTTCAGCACCCCGGCCTCGTCGCCGGGCACCAGGATCCGACCGGGGCGGGCCGCGTCGGAGAACAGGCCGACGCCGGGCGCGAGCAGTTGCACGCGACCCTCGACCTGGCGGGCGAGCATTTCGACGGTGAGCTTCATGGTTCAGCCGCGCGGGATCGAGAGGGCGTCCAGGTCGTGCAGGGACCAGATGCGCGGGTTCTTCACGCGCCGGTAGCCCGAGGCCTGGTACGAGGCCTGGGCGAAGAGCTCCATCCAGGAGCGCAGCTCGTCGAAGCGCACGATCTCGTCGGTGTCCATCTGCGCCGCCGACTTGTAGGGGTCCATGTCGCCCTCGATGCGCTGCTCCACCGCGCGCATGCCGGCTTCGATCTCGGCGCGCTCCTGGGCGTCCTCGACCTCGATCTCGAAGTCGTCGTCGAGCTTGGTGTTGTAGGTCGCGATGGCCAGGGTGCGGCCCTCCATCACGGACTGGCGCGTCAGGGTGGTCGAGAGCTGGACCACCGGCTCGTAGGGATGCCCCGCCATGGCGTAGTAACCGGCGCCGGAGGCCTTGCGCAGCAGGACCGTGAACATCGGCACCGTGTTGGTGCTGTTGGAGTAGATCAGCGACGAGCCGTAGCCCAAGAGGCCCAGGCGCTCGGCCTCGACGCCGATGTCGAAGCCCGAGATGTCCTGCAGCCAGACCAGCGGGATGCCGTCGTCGTTGCAGGCGCGACTGAAGGCGGCGACTTTGGCGATGCCCTCCTTGTAGAGGATCGCCGCGGGCTTCTTTGCGCCGTGGTGCTCGGGGTCGTCGATCAGGCCCTGGCGGTTGATCACGAAGCCCATGTAGAGCCCGCCCACACGGCCCACGCCGACGATCATCTCGGTGCCGCGCTCGGGCCAGATCTCCCAGAACAGGCTGTGGTCCACCAGCCGCGCCAGGACCTCCTCGGCGGCGAAGCCCATGCGGTGATCGCCGGGGACCAGGCCGCTCAGTTCGGTGGGCGAGAAGGCCGGGTCGGCCGGGTCCTCGCCGTGGCAGTGGAAGGGCGCGCCGGAGCTGGGCGTGCGCCCGACCTCCGCGCGGATCATCGCCAGGGCCGTGCCGTCGTCGGGCACGCGCACGTCGGCGCAGCCGGACTGGTGCACGTGGACCTCGGGGCCGCCGATGTCGAGGCTCGAGAGCTTGAGGCTCTTGGCGCCTTTGATCAGCGCCGCGCCGGCGATGACCATGTAGGCCTGCTCGGTCATGTAGACGCGGTCGGAGATGATCGGCATGTAGCCGCCACCCGCGATGCAGTCGCCGAAGACGCCCGCGATCTGCGGCACCCCGGCCGCCGACAGCTCGGCGTTCTTCTTGAAGATGTGCCCGGCGCCGGTGCGGCCGGGGAAGGAGCGCGACTGTTCGGGCAGGAACAGGCCGGAGCAGTCCACCAGGTAGACCACCGGCAGCCGCAGGCGCAGGGCCATCTCCTGGGCGCGTTGGATCTTCTCCGAGCTGAGCGGCCACCAGGAGCCCGAGGCCACCGTGTTGTCGTTGGCGATCACGATCGTCCAGCGCTCGGCGATGCGCGCGAAGACGGTCACGACCCCGGCGCCGGGGCTCTCGAGCTTGCCGAACTTGCGCCCGAAGTTGACGAAGGTGCCGACCTCGAAGGTCTGGCTGCCGGCGTCGATCAGGGCCTCGATGCGCTCGCGCGCCGTGAGCTTGCCCTTGGCGTGCACGCGCTCGGCGTACTTCTCGCCCCAGCCGGCGGCCACGGCGGCGCGACGCTCGGCCAAGACGCCGTTGCGCGTGGCCGCGTCGGCGCGGTTCTTGGTGTAGCTGGCGGCGTCGAGCACCTGCTCGCGCGCCCGGCCGATCGGGGAGAGGGGAACTCTTGCCATGGGGCGGGCCTACCAGCCGGGCAGGGTGGTCGTGTCGTAGTCGCCGCTCGCGAACGCGTCGCTGGAGAGCACGGCGCGGTGCAGCGGGACGGTGGTCTCGACGCCCGTGATCTCGGCGCCCTCGAGGGCGGCCAGCATGGTCGCGATCGCTTCACTGCGATCTGAACCGTGGGCGATGATCTTGGCGATCAAGGAGTCGTAGTGGGGCGAGACCGTGTCGCCCGCGCGCAGGTGGGTCTCGACGCGCACGCGGCCGGGGCCGCGGTCGGTGGGGATCTCGAAGCGCTCGAGCTTGCCCGGCGAGGGCCGGAAGTCGCAGCTCGGGTCCTCGGCGTTGATGCGGCACTCGATCGCGTGGCCATCGAAGCGCACGTCCCCCTGGCGCAGGGTCAGCGGCCGGTTGGCGGCGATCTCGAGCTGGGCCACGGCCAGGTCGACGCCGGTGACCATCTCGGTCACCGGGTGCTCCACCTGCAGCCGCGTGTTCATCTCCATGAAGTAGATCGGCCCGTCGGCGGCGCGCAGGAACTCGATCGTGCCGGCGTTCTGGTAGCCGACCGCGCGGGCGGCGGCGGCGGCGCGCGCGCCCAGCTCGAGGCGCTCGGCGTCCGACAGGGCCGGCGACGGCGACTCCTCGATCAGCTTCTGGTGCTTTCTCTGCACCGAGCAGTCGCGCTCACCCAGGTGGATCGCGTTGCCGTGGGCGTCGGCCAGGATCTGCACCTCGATGTGGCGGCCGCCGGTCAGGAACTTCTCGAGGTAGACCGACGCGGACCCGAAGGAGGCCTCGGCCTCGGCGCGGGCGGCGTTGAAGGCGGCCTGCAGATCGGCCTTCGAGTCGCAGCGGCGCATGCCGCGCCCGCCGCCGCCCAGGTCGGCCTTGAGGATCACCGGGTAGCCGGCCTCCTCGGCGACGGCGACGGCCGTCTCGAGGTCGTCGACAGGACCGTCGGAGCCGGGGATCACCTCGAGCCCGGCCTCGCGCATGGCGCGCTTGGCGGGGGACTTGGCGCCCATGCGAGCGATCAACGCGGCCGAGGGCCCGACGAAGGCGATGCCGTGCTGGCGGCACAGGGCCGCGAAGCGCGCGTCCTCGGCCAGGAAGCCCCAGCCCGGGTGCAAGGCGGTGGAGTGGGTCTGCAGCGCGGCTTGCAGGATGCGCTCGCGCGACAGGTAGCTCTCGCGCGCCGCGGCGGGGCCCAGGCACACGACCTCGTCCATGTACTCGGTCCACGAGCCGTCGCGATCGGCGGTCGAGGTCACGCCGATGGGCGAGATGCCCAGCTGGCGGGCGGCGCGCGCGATGCGGACGGCGACCTCGCCGCGGTTCGCGATCAGGAGGCGGTGGAACAAGGCGGCGGGGATCGTGGGGGGAGGTGGCGGGGGCTCGCGCGCGGCGGGCGCGGCGCGGTGGGGGCCGAAGAGACTACCCGGATCGTGCTCGGCACCGGAACGGCGCTCGGTCCAACCGGCCCGGCCCGCGGTTACCCTGCGGGCATGTGGGCGGGCGCGTTTCTTCTGGTCCTCGCGACCGCCGGGCCCCTCTCGCGGCCCGACGACGGCCTGGACCGACTCGTGGAGCGCCTGACCGCGCCCCAGGCGGCGGAGCGTTGGCGCGCCGAGCGCGAGTTGGCGGCGCAGCTTCGCCCCGAGGACCTGGGTGACCTGGGGGCGATCCTCGAGGTCGCCGGCGCGGAACAGCGCCTGCGGATTGCCGCAGCCCTGGGCTCGCGGGATGAGCACATGGGCCTGGCCGCCGCCCTGGCCGCCGACCTGCGCGTGCGCCTGCGCGAGGTGGGCGAATGGGCGATCCTGGCTGCCCTGGGACGCTGGCGCGAGGGTCTGCAGGCCCAGCCCCTGCGGGCCGAACCCCTGGCCGGGGCCCTCGCGCGCCAGGCGGGGCGCCAGCGCACCGCGCGCTTCCGCCTGGAGGGTGGGATCAGCCTGGCCCAGGCCCTCGACGCCCTGTTCGAGCACGCCCAGCCGCCGGTCGCGATCGTGATCGACCCCGCCCTGCGCTCGACGCCGATCGCCGCGCCCGGCGCCTGGGAGTCCCTGGAGGGCACTTGGACCGAGCTGCTGGACGGGCTCGTCGCGACCCGCGCGATCGGGATGGACGCAGCCTTCGTGATCGACGAGGACCAGTCGGAGCTGGCCCAGGTGGTCTTCGTGCGGCTGACCCGGCCGGAGCTGGTCGGGATCGATCCGCCCGATGCCCAGATCGCGCGCTGGATGCGCGACGCCCAGTCCCGGGTGGGTCCGGTGGCGGCGCGCGGAGCGCGGGCCCTGGGCGAGTGCGGTTGGCCCGCGGCCCTGGATTGGCTCGGGCGGCGCTGGGTGGCGAGCGCCGACCCGGCGGCCCTGGCCGGGCTGGTGGTGGCGGCGCGGCGCGGGAGCCTGTCGCCGGCGCTCTTGGACCCGGTGCGCTACCGCGAGTTGTGCGCGGCCCTGCGCCTGCGGGTCGAGCGGGCCGGCGTCGCGCCGACCCAGGCCGAGCTCGAAGCGCCGCGCGTCGAAGAGGACCCCCTGGCCCACGTGACCCCCGAGGAGGTGGGGGCGGCGCTGGGCCAGGCCGGCGCGCGCCTGGCCGACGGGAGCTCGGCGATAGAGGTGCTGCTGGCGGACTGCGGGCCGCGCCGTCCGCGTTGGACCTGGCTGGCCCTGGGCGTGGCGGGGGAGCTGGGCGTGCCCCACCCGCGTTTGCGGGCGGTCGCAGGTGCGCTGCTCACCGACGACTTGCGGGGCCTGGACGATCCAGCGGCGGGCGAGCTGCAGCGCCGGGCCCTCGCGGCCTGGGCGGCGGCGGTGGGCTCCGAGCCCTCGGCGCCGTCCCCGAGCCGGACCCCGGGCCTGCTCGGAAGCTGCCGCGGATTGGGCGAGGCGCGGGAGCTGCTGCGAGCGCTCCTGCGAAGTGGCGCGGACCTCGGGCTCGAGCCTCTTCCGCCGGGGGCGTCGGACCTGGCCCGGGCGGTGCGCGCCGCTTGGCTGGTGGCTGACGGCCGCATGGACCTCGGGCCCCAGGCCCTCGCGACCGAGCTCGATGACGCCGCGATCCTGTCGCCCGCGAGGCGACAGCGGCTGCTCGACGACATGGGGACCCTGCTCGGGGACGTGGCCCTGGATCGGGGGCCGGCCGTGGACGGGGCGCTCGAGCTCGTGCGCTCGCGCCCCGACCTCGAGCGGTCGGGGGCCGAGCTCGCGGCGCGCTGCGGACGCCTCGAAGCCGTGGCCCACGGCGGGGTGCTGACCGACGCCATCGCCGCCCTGGGCAAGGACCAGGTCGACCCGCGCCTGCTCGCCGACCTGGGCACCGGGCCGGTGGGCCTGCGGGCCCAGGACCTGTTGCTGGCCCGGCTGGAGCTGGGCGTGACCGACCCCGCGCTCCACGACCCCACGGTGGTCGAGGCCCTCGGGCAGGTGGTGCTGGCACTCCTGGCCGGCGAGCGCGACGTGGAGGCCCTGGCCCTGCGCTCCCGCGCCCGGCGCGCGGCGCGGGAGGACTCGCGCACCCCCGCGGCCCAGGCGGTCCTGGGCGGCGACTGGCCCGGGATTCCCGGTCCGCCGCCCCTGCACTTGGAGCCGCCCACGGCCGTGCCGATCGACCGTTTGCCTCCCGGCGGCTGACTCGCGCCCGTCACCGGTGTGTCTCGGCCGGTCCTCGATGGATGCCGCGGGCGGTTGATTCCCTATGCTCTGCCCTGCGCGACCGCCGATGACGGTTGCAGCTCCAACGCGCCATGGCCCGCAAGCGAAACAAGCCCGAACTCCTTCCGCCCGATCCCGAGGCGGGACGTGAGATCCCGATCGACCGCGAGGAGCTCGTGGTCATCCGCGAGCCCCGTTCGGACCTGGCCGAGCACTACCGCCGGCTGCGCTCGTCGGTGGAGGCCCTCAACCCCGACGGGGCGCCGCGCACGGTGATGGTGACGAGCCCCCTGCCCAACGAGGGCAAGTCGGTGGCCTCGCTCAACCTGGCCCTGGCCATCTGCGAGCGGCCCCGCGCGCGGGTGATCGTGATCGAGGCCGACCTGCGCCGCCCGTCGATCGAGGAGTACCTCGAGCTTCCGCGGGCCCAGGGCCTGGCGGAGGTCCTGCAGGGCAAACTCGGCCTGGAGCGCGCGATCCGCAAGACCTCCGAGGAGGGCCTCGACGTGATGGGCGCCGGCACGCCGCCCGCGAACCCGTCGAAGGTGCTGCGGATCGATCGTCTGAAGACGATCCTGCACGCGCTCAAGCAGCGCTACGACTACGTGATCATCGACTCGGCGCCGGCGCACGCCTTCACGGACGCGAGCGTGGTGGGGTCGGTGTCGGACGGGATCCTGCTGGTGGTCAAGCTGACGGCGACGCCCAAGCACCTGGTCGAAGAGGTCGTCTCGCAGCTCGAGAGCGCGGGCGGCAACGTGCTCGGCGTGTGCTTGCTCGGCGCGAAGACCTTCGCGCCCGCCTACGACTATCAGTAGGTCCGAAATGGGCAGTAGGTCCGAAATGGGCAGTAGGTCCGAAATGGGCAGTAGGTCCGATTTATGCCTGGCACCGTACGAACGACTGCCCGGCCGCTAGGGTCAGTCTCGTGAACGAACGCACGTCGAACCGCGCTCTTCGCCGCCCTCCTGCGCGTTGGCCCGTTCAGATCGTGCGCGGGCTGTGGCTCCTGATCGGCCTCGATCTCCTCGCACTCGTTTGGTGCATCGCCGTTCTCGGTTTCGACTCGTCGAAGCCCTCGTATGGACCGTCGACCATGATCGCCGTGTTCTTGCCCCCCGCCCTCGTCGGCACTTGGCTCGCGCTTTGGCTCGCAGCGGCGTTGACCGATGAGCTGAGGCTTCTGCGGACCGGCTTCGTCGCGTTGGCCGCCGGCCTGCTCTTGTTCGTTCCGGGCGTCGTCGTGGCGGCGCCGTTCCTGGCGTGATCGCCCGCCACCGATCGAACTCGAATCGATAGGGTCGCCCCCATGGACGAGGGCCCTACCCGCCGCCCGGTCCGCCGTCCGCCGGCTCGCTGGCCCGGGTGGATCGGACGGGCCGTGTGGATCACGATCGCGGTGGAACTCCTGTTCGTGGTCTGGCTCAACACCTCGGTACTCCTCGATCGGGACGTCGGATGGGCCTTCCCTGCGCTGTTCTGGTCGGTGATCGTTCAGATGGCGCTCGTGGTCGGGGGCTTCTTGCTCCTTCCCCTCGCTGGGTTGACGAGCGAACTCGCGCTGCTGCGGATCGGTGGTGTCGCCATGCTCAGTGGCGTCGTGTCCTGGTGGTTGACGTTCGGTCTGAACGTGGAGCTGTTCGTCGACTGAGGCTCGCACGCCCGGGCACCGTAGGAACGCCTACCCGACGCTGCCCTGCTCGAAGGGTCGCCCGCTCAGCTCGGTGGTCGGCAACCAGGTTTCGTGCACGTGGACCCAGCCCCACCCCTCCACGCGCCGGCGCAGGACGGCGGTGGATGTGCGCCCGGTGAGGGGCGGGCGCCCCGGTCGGTCGGAGCTCTGCCACTCCTCGTAGGTGGCGATCACGAGGTCGCCGAGGTCGTGTCGCACGCGAACCTCGCGGATCTGGATCGAGAGCCCCGCGTCCGCGCCGTGGGCACCGCGCAGCCCGTCGAGCAGCTCTTCCTCGGCCACGGCGCGGCCGTCGGGCGGGACGATCGTGAATCCGGGTTCGAAGCGGCTCGCGACCAGGCGCTCGAAGGTCGCGTCGTCGGCGGGAGTTCGGGCGCTGAACCACTCGGTGAAGGCGACGTGGATCTCCTCGATCTCCCGCGTGACCTGGGCCTGGATGTCCATGGCGGGGAGACTAGCGTCCGGCGTGGGACGTACGGTGGCGTGGGGCGTACGGTGGCGGGACCCTT
The DNA here is from genome assembly GCF_007748095.1 of Engelhardtia mirabilis. Lineage (NCBI taxonomy): Bacteria > Pseudomonadati > Planctomycetota > Planctomycetia > Engelhardtia > Engelhardtia mirabilis. Next base: position 5,562,578 of record NZ_CP036287.1, on the reverse strand, counting down.
TGTCCCAGCGGGGCGCAGAACTGCCGGCGTTGCCGGCAATTCTGCGCCCCGCTGGGACAAAGGGTCCCGCCACCGTACGCCCCACGCCACCGTACGTCCCACGCCACTATCCTCGGCGGCGTGAGATTCGCCCTCTCGATCCTCTGCCTCGCACTGCTGCCCCTCCCCGCTCCGGCGCAGGAGCTGCCGGTCGACTTCGGCGATCAGGTGCGGCCGATCCTGGCCCGCTCGTGCCTGCCCTGCCACGGCTTCGACCCGAGCACGCGCGAGGCGGGCGTGCGCCTGGACACCTTCGACGGGGCGACCTTCGAGCGGCCCCACGGCCTGGGCGCGGCGATCGTGCCTGGGGATCCGGACTTCAGCGTGCTGGTCGAGAAGGTCCGCGAGCTCGATCCGCGCGACCGCATGCCCCCGGAGGGCGAGCCGCTGACCGAGGGGGAGATCGAGTTGCTCGAGCGCTGGATCGAAGAGGGCGCGCACTACGAGCGCCACTGGTCCCTCCAGGCCCCGCGAGCCGTCGCGCCGCCGCGCGCCAGCGACCCGGCCTGGGACACGAACCCGGTGGATCGCTTCGTCTTCGCCGCGATCGACGCCGCCGGGCTCGCGCCGGCGCCGGAGGCCGATCGGCGCGCGCTCCTGCGCCGCGCGTCCTTCGACCTCGTCGGCCTGCCGCCGACGCCGAAAGAAGTCGCCGCCTTCGAGTCCGACAACGCGCCCGGGGCCTGGGAGCGCCAGGTCGATCGCCTGCTTGCCTCGCCCCACTACGCCGAGCGCCAGGCCCGCCACTGGCTGGACCTGATGCGCTTCGCGGAGACCTACGCCCACGAGTTCGACTACCCGATCCCCGAGGCCTGGCGCTACCGCGACTACGTCATCCGTGCGTTCGAGGACGACGTTCCCTACGACGACCTGGTCCGCGAGCACCTGGCCGGCGACCTGCTCGCCGAGCCGCGCGTGGACCCCGTGGACGGGGCCAACGCGTCGATCCGCGGCACCGGCTGGTGGTGGCTGTCCCAGGGCACCCACGCTCCGGTGGACGTGCGCGCCGACGAGGCCCAGCGCATCGACAACCAGATCGACGTGCTGAGCAAATCCTTCCTGGCGACGACGATCAGCTGCGCCCGCTGCCACGACCACAAGTTCGATCCGATCCTGCAGTCGGAGTACTACGGCCTGGCGGGCTTCGTGCAGAGCTCGCGGCGGCAGTTGGCCTTCCTCGATCCTCGGGGCGCGGTCGGCCAGGGTGCGGCCGGCCTGCGGGACCTGGACGCGAACGCGCGGGAGCAGCTCCACGCGCTGGCGGCGCAGCGCGCCGACGAGCTCGGCGAACGGGTGCGGCGCGGCTTGCGGGCGGCGCAGGAGGTGGTCGGTGGCTCGCGCCGGCCCGGCGAGCGCGGCCCCGCGCCCGACCGCATGCTGTTCGACTTCGACGGCGGTGACTGGTCGGGCTTCGAGGTCGAGGGCGATGCCTTCGGACCGGCGCCGTGGTTGGCCGGCACCGATCCCCTCCGCGCCAGCGGGACGGCGCGGGGCGCTGGCTTCGCCAACAGCCACGCGCGGGGTCCGAACGAGAGCTCGGTGCAGACCGACCTGCGCCGGGGGGTGCTGCGCTCGGACGAGTTCCTGCTCGATCGCCGCCGGCTGCACTTCCTGATCGGCGGCGGCAACCACCCCAGCGGGACCGGCGTGCGGCTGCTGGTCGACGGGCAAGTCGCCCGCGAAGCCACGGGTCACAACTCCCTGGAGCTGATCCCGCACAGCTTCGACCTCGACGAGCTGCGCGGTGAGCGCGGGCGCATCGAAGTCTTCGACCAGGTCGAGGGGGGCTGGGGCAACATTCGCGCCGACCACTTCGTGCTCAGCGACGCGCCCGATCTCGAGCAGCCATTGCGCCGCTCGATGGAGGTCGTGGCGTCTCAGTTCGATCTGGAGCTCTCGACCGTGGAGCGTTGGGTGGCGAGCGCGGCGCGGCTGCCGCGCGAGGCGGGACCCCTGGCGCCCGGTCGCGCCGCGCCGTGGGGCCGGCGGGGCGACTGGACGCCCACGGGCTGGGCCTTCGAGCGCCCCGAGGGCGAGCCGGTCCTGTGGCGCTCGCCGGCCGCGCGGCTGGAGCCCGCCGGGGACGCGGAGTTCGACTCGGGGCTGGTCTCCGACGCCCTGCTGGGCGTGCTGCGCTCGCCCACCTTCGAGATCACCGCACCCTTCCTGCTCGTGCCGGCGCGCGGGCGGGGCACCCTGCGGGTGATCGTCGACGGCTACACCCTGGACGAGTTCAACGCGCTCTTGTTCGAGAGCGCGCGGCACGTGGTCGACGCACCCGGTTGGATCGTGCTCAGCCACGACCTGTCGAAGTGGATCGGCCACCGCGCCCACTACGAGATCCACGACGACCGCACGGACGGCTCCATCCGCGTCGGACGACCCCGCTGGAGCGACGTGGCGGCGCCTGCCCCCGCTGCCGGCGAAGTGCTCGGAGCCGACGCGCGGGCGGCGGGCCGGGCGGTGGCGCGCTTCCTCGGCGGCGAGGCCGACGGGCAGGGGGCGGCTCTGGTGGCCTGGGCCCTGGCCGAGGGCCTGGTCGAGCTGCCCCACGAGCTCCCGGCGGCCTTCGCCGGGCGCGAGGCCGAGCTGCCGCGGCCGCTGCGCGCCCTGGCCATGGCCGACGGCGACGGCGAGGACGAGTTCGTCTTCCACCGCGGCGACTCGGCCCAGCCGATGGAGCCGGCGCCGCGGCGCTTCCCGGGCCTGTTCGGGGGCGGCGAGCCCCTCGGCGACGCCGCCGGCAGCGGACGCCTGGCCCTGGCCGAGGCGCTGCTGTCGGAGTCGAACCCCGTCGCGGCGCGTGTTCCCGTGAACCGCATCTGGCAGCAGCTCTTCGGGCGCGGCCTGGTGCCCACGCCCGACGACTTCGGCCTGCTCGGCGAGCCGCCGAGCCACCCCGAGCTGCTCGACCACCTGTCGCTGCGCTTTCGCGGCGAGCTCGACTGGTCGACCAAGGCGCTGGTGCGCGAACTCGTGCTCAGTCGCGCCTACCGCACGGCCTGCGTGGAGCCGAGTGCCGAGCTGCTCGCCGTCGATCCGTCCAACACGCTGCTCTCGATCCGCAGGCCCCGGCGCCTGGACGCGGAGTCCCTGCGCGACGCCCTGCTGGCGGTCTCCGGTCGCCTGGATCCGGCCCGCTTCGGACGCAGCGTCGCGGTGCACCTGACCGAATTCCAGCAGGGGCGCGGCCGGCCGGGCCACAGCGGACCGCGCGACGGCGACGGGCGCCGCAGCATCTACCTCGAGGTGCGGCGCAACTTTCCGACGCCCTTGCTGCGCATCTTCGACTGCCCGGACCCGCACTCGACGCGGGGCCTGCGCGCCCGCTCGAATGTGCCGGCCCAGTCCCTGGCCCTGATGAACGACCCCTTCGTGCACGACCAGGCCGAGCGGCTCGCGGCGCGCGCCCTGGAGCGCGCGGGGGGCGAGACCAGCGCGCCCGGGGCGCGAATCGTCGCCCTGTTCGAGCTCGCGCTCCAGCGCGCGCCCTCGCCCACCGAGGCCGCCGACTTCGCGGCCGTCGACCTGGCCTTGGCCGACCTGGCCCACGTGCTCTTGCAGTCCAAGGAGTTCTCGTTCATCGAGTAGCCATGCAGTGCCCCTTCCACATCGGCCGCCGCGAGCTGCTCGGGCGGGCCAGCATGGGCTTTGGCGCCCTGGCGTTCAGCGCGCTCTTCGGCCAGCGCGCGTTCGGACGCCAGGGGCCGGACGGGCCCGCACTGCACCACGCGCCGCGGGCCAAGCGGGTGATCTTCCTCTACATGGACGGCGGCCCGAGCCAGGTCGACACCTTCGACCCCAAGCCGCGCCTGACCGCCGAGCACGGCCAGCCCTTCGGCATGGCCATGGAGGCCACCCAGTTCGACAACAACGGCAACACCCTCGCGAGCCCCTGGGAGTTCCGGCGCTACGGGGAGAGCGGGCTCGAGGTCTCCGACCTGTTCCGCAACGTCGGGGCCCACGCGGACAAGCTGTGCGTGGTGCGCTCGATGACCTCGCCCTTCAGCGAGCACACCAACGCCAACTACTTCCTGCACACGGGGCTGGGGCTCTCCGGGCGTCCGTCCATGGGCGCCTGGGTCACCTACGGCCTGGGCTCGGAGTCCGAGAACCTGCCCGGCTATGTCGTTCTCGACGGCGGCCTGACGCCGCCGGGCGGCCAGCAGTGCTTCGGCAGCGGCTTCCTGCCGGCGACTTTCGAGGGCTCGGTCATGCGGCCGGGGCCCGAGCCGGTGGCCAACGTGCGTCCGCTGGAGCGCGCGGACGAGGTCCAGCGGCGCAAGCTCGACCTGTTGGCGCGCCTGGACGAGGGCTTCAACGCGCGCACGGGCCGCGCGGACGCGGTCGAGTCGGCCATCGCCAACTGCGAGCTGGCCTTCCGCATGCAGGCGGCGGTGCCGGAGCTGGCGGACCTGTCGGGCGAGAGCGCCGCAACCCGCGCGCTCTACGGCCTCGACGACGAATTCGAGCCTACGCGCACCTACGCCAGCCAGTGCTTGCTTGCGCGTCGCCTGGTCGAGCGCGGCGTGCGCTTCGTGGAGCTGACCTGCCCGGCCATCGGCGGCTGCGACCGCTGGGACCAGCACTCGGACCTGAAGCAGGCCCACGAGAAGAATGCGCGCGCCGTCGATCGGCCGATCGCGGGGCTCCTGGCGGATCTCGAGAGCCGCGGCCTGCTCGCCGACACCCTGGTGGTCTTCGCCGGCGAATTCGGCCGCACGCCCTTCGCCCAGGGCACCGACGGGCGCGACCACAACCCCTTCGGCTTCTCGATCTGGTTGGCCGGCGGCGGCGTGCGCGGCGGCAGTGTGGTCGGCGCCACCGACGACTTCGGCTACAAGGCCGTGGAGCGGCCCCTGGAGATCTACGACCTCCACGCGACCATGCTGCACCTGCTCGGAGTCGACCACACGCGCCTGACGGTCAACTTCGGGGGTCGCGAGATGCGGCTGACCGACGTACACGGGCACGTGGTGCCGGAGTTGTTGGCGTGAAGCGGGGCGCGGGACCTCGTCGTTCGATCGAGCGCTCCGCCTGGCGGTTGGTGGCGTCCACATTGGCCTTGATCGTCGCGGGACAGGTCCGCGGGGTGCGGGGGGTGGAGCCGCTGCCGCTCGGCGAGCTCGTGGAGTGCGTGACGCCCGGAGCGGCGTTCCGCGCCGGGTGGATCGGCGTCGCCGTCGGTCCTCACCTCAGTCAACGGATCGAGCTCGGGTCGGACACGGATGCGGAGCTCGACCTCGATCAGGGCGGCGAGCTCGACCGCCGGAGGCTGCTCGAGCTGCGCGGCATCCTGCGAGCCCACGTCGACACCTGCGATCCGGTTGCGCGGTGGACGGGCGTCGAACCCGACGCGGTCGTCGACTTCGACGGGACGACCCTCTGGCTGTGGTCCGGCGATCCGTCGAAGTCCGCCGCCGTCTGGCTCGTCTGGCGCGTGCTCGACGAGGGGCTCGAGTGGGAGGCGGCTCTCGCGGAGGCGCGCCGCATCGGCCTGGTGGAGGGCAGCGCCCTCGAGCAGCTCGCGCGGGACTACGTGTTCGGCCCCGAGCCCGAGCGTCGCTCGGCGCTCGAGCAGCAGATCCGCGGGCGCTTCCCCCGGGCGCACCAGATGAGCGTGGCCGCCCTCGCCGCGCGCCTGGGCTCCGCGCGCCGCCCGCCGGTGCTGCTCGACGTGCGCGAGCCCGACGAGTACGCCACCAGCCACCTGCCCGGCGCGCGCCGGGCCGCGACCCTCGAGCGGGCCCTGGCCGAGCTGGAGGGACTTCCGCAGGACACCGAGGTCGTGACCTACTGCTCGGTGGGCTGGCGCTCGAGCGACCTGGCCGAGGCGCTCGGCGCCGCGGGCTTCACCCGCGTTCGCAACCTCGAGGGCTCGATCTTCCAGTGGGCCAACCGGGGCCACGCGGTCTTCCGGGGCGGCTCCACCGTTCCGCACGTGCACCCCTTCGACCGCGACTGGGGACAGCTCCTGGGCCGCGACCTGTGGCCGGAGTCCTTCCGCTAGCCCGGCTGCCCGTGATGACCTATTGGCACTGGCTCGTGGGTGTGAGCCTGGTCTTCGTCCTGCTCGAGCGCTTGCGCCCCGCGCGGCGCGAGCAACCGGCGCTGCGGCCACAACTCGGGAACGACCTGTTCTACCTGGCCTTCAACGGGCACTTCTACGCCGTGATCGTGGGCGGAACGGTGGGGACCGTGAGCCTGGGCCTGCGCGAGTTGCTCGAGCCGTGGCTCCCCTTCGCCCAGCCCGGCACCGGCCTCGGCGCCCTACACCCGACCCTACAGTTCTGCTCCTACCTGGTCGTCTCCGACTTCCTGCAGTGGTGCGTCCACAACCTGCTGCACCGCGTTCCGCTGTTGTGGCAGTTCCACAAGGTCCACCACTCGGTGCACCAGATGGACTGGATCGCTTCCTTCCGCTTCCATTGGGTCGAGATCGTCGTCTACAGCTCGTTGTTGTGGTTGCCCCTGTCGCTCCTTGGCGGAGCGCCCGGCCCGCTCTTCGCCGCCGCGGTCTTCGGAACCGCTTGGGGCCACTTCAACCACTCGAACATCGACCTCGGCATCGGCCCGCTGGCCTACCTGTTCAACAGCCCGCGCATGCACCTGTGGCACCACGACGCCTCGAGTGAGGGCGGCGTGGCCAAGAACTTCGGGATCGTGCTGTCGGTGTGGGACTGGCTCTTCGGCACCGCCTACTGGCCCACAGACCGCGCACCGGAGCGCATCGGCTACCCGAGCGACGGTGAGATGCCGCGCAGCGTGCCCGCGCAGCTCGTGTTCCCGTTGACCCGGCGCGCGAGCGAGTAGGGGCTCAACCGCGCCGGCGACCGCGCCGCACCCGCCGCGCGACCTTCTCGATCAGCGCCGGGGTCCGCGCGTCGATCCAGGCGTTGGCCGCGGCGGTGCCGTCGAAGGCCCGCTCGGCGGCGCTGAAAGTGGGGCCGTGGTGCAGGCGGCCGTCGGCGTTGCCCACGGCGGCGTGCAGCAGCTCGTGGAAGACCACGTACTCGAGCACCGATCGCGGCGCGGCGGCGTCGTCGAGGACCGGGTGGATGCGCACGGCGCGCGCGGCGGCGTCGAAGGCGCCGAGCTGGATCCGGCGCCGCGGAGCGCGGGTCGGCCAGCGTCCCCAACCGACGGGGGGGAGGGGGGCGAGCCGTCGCACGGGGCCGGCGCTGGGGTCTTCGACCACGGCCCGGGTGATCTGCGCGAGGTCGTGGACGTCGCCCTCGGACGAGAGGGTCATCGATCGGCGCGGCGCGGGGGGCAGGGCCGCGAGGCCGGCGGCGATCCAGGCGTCCAGGCGCGCGGACGCGGCGCGGGCGCGCCGGCCCGCCCGCAGCCAGGCCAAGAGATCCGCGCGGGCCTGCTCGGGAGCCTCGGCGAACATGTGGTGCAGGCGCAGGCGATAGCGTGGGCCGCCCCTGCCGCCGCGGCGCTCGAGCTGGACCGGGAGCCGGCGCGAGCGGCCGTAGACCACTTCGACCGGCGCTTCCAAGATCCCTCCGACGGCCTCGGCCCACAGATTCGGGGGGTAGGGGGCCGGCCCTGTGGGCGTCGGCGGCGCGACTTCGGCGCTTGCGATCGGATCCGCGTTGGCCTCGCCGCGCACCGGCGTGAGGGGGGGCGGGCCGGCGAAGAGATCGAGCTGACGGTCGGCCACGGGCGGCAGCTTACGGGCTCGGGGCGCCCCAGGACCCTCCCGCCTACGGCCCGGGTGTGTTCCACTCCATCTACGCGGCATCGGCCGCCGCGAGGCCCCCGGGCCGTTCTGCCCCCCGTCCGCGCGACCACATCGGTCGACGCGGGTCCCTCCCAATCGAGGACGAGAACTCCATGCGCTTCCCCCTCTCCCACGCGGCCCTCGGCTGCGCTTCGGTGACCCTCCTGGCCGGCGCGGCCCTCGCCGCGCCCCAAGCCCAGCTGACCCGCACCCAAGGCATCCTCGGCGGCAGCGTCGACTTCGACCTGAGCGGCGCCAACTCCGGTCAGTTCTTCTTCCTGATGCCGTCGTTCCAGACCGGCCCGCTGCCCCTGGCGCTGATCGACCCGGTCGACACCCGGTTGCTCGGCATTGGCCTCGACCTGCAGAGCGTGTGGACCTTCGGCGTCATCGATCCCCTGGGGAACGCATCGACCAACTACCTCCTGCCCCCCGACCCGGCGCTCCAGGGCTTGGAGCTGTTCACCCAGGCGATCACCCTTCCGGGAACGACGACCCTGGTCGACGACGTGACCAACCGCACGGCCTTCGCCCTCAGCGCGCCGGGCAACGCGACCCTGACCGTGGGCGACCTGCCCGCGGCCCTGTCCGGCCACACCGCGACCACTCTGCCGGACGGGCGCGTGCTGCTGGCCGGCGGTGGCGGGGTGGACAGCTTCGGGGCCACGGTGCCCGGCAACCTCTTGTACCTGTTCGATCCCCAGGACCAGGGCTTCACGACCTCGTCGGCGGTGATGTCCACCGAGCGCGCGGCGCACACCGCGACTCTGCTCGGCGACGGTCGAGTGCTGCTGCTGGGTGGTAGCGACGCGGCTGCCGCGCCCCTGGCCTCCGGCGAGATCTACGACCCGGTGACGAACACCCTGTCGCCGATCGCGAACATGCCCACGCCGCGCCTCTTGCACACGGCGACGCTGTTGAACGACGGGCGCGTGTTCGTCGCCGGCGGAGCCAGCGGCTTCGACCTGGCCGATCCCCTGGCGGGCCTCAACAACGTGCTGAACAGCACGATCGTCTACAACCCGGTCGCCAACAACTGGAGCGCCGGACCGAACTTCCCCAACCCCCGCGGCGGGCACCGGGCCACGAAGTTGAACGACGGTCGCGTGCTGCTCACGGGCGGCCTCGAGGTGACCCAGGTCATCTTCATCGGTGCCGTGCCGAGCATCACCGCGGACTGCCGCATCTACAACCCGGCCAACAACTCCATGTCGGGTGCGGCCAGCTTCTCCGGCGCGCGCGCCCTGCACGCCCAGGTGACCCTGCCCGACGGCCGCGTCTTCGTGGCCGGCGGCGGCACGATCGACTTCCTGAGCCTGGGCATCTCCACGCTCAACTCGGCCCGCGTGTACGACCCGGGCTCGAACACCTGGGCCAACGTCACGTCCCTGGCCCAGCCCCGCGCCTACGCCGAGGCCTTCGCCGTCGCGGGCAACCGCGTGTGCGTGGCCGGTGGCTTGGCAGCGGTGGACGCGGCGACGTCCAGCGGTGTGCCGGCGAACCTGGTCGAGACCTCGGCCATCACCTTCGGCGGTTGGAGCACTGCGCCGATGGTCATGCCGCGCGTGATTCCGGCCATCGCGTCGATCGAGGACGGCCTGCGCCTGTCGATCACCGGTGCGCCGTATGACTCGGTGTCCGGCGGCACGCTGCTCGACTTCAGCGCCGAGACGTTCCTGCCCTGAGCGCTCGTGGCGCCGGGTAGGCGTTCGTCAGGTGCCAGGCACAAGACGAACGCCTACCCGAGACCCCGCCCGATGAAGCGGGCTCAGTTCCCCGTGAGGATCAACTCGATCTCCGCGACCTCACCGGCCGTGAGCTCGAGCAACTCGTTCTCGCTGGTACCCAGGGCCTCGAAACCCGGCGGCGCCAGGGCGCGGGCGGTCCAGTTGCCGAGCGGTAGGGCCGGGGCCTCGAAGCGGCCGCGTCGATCGGTCAGAAGACGCAATCGCAGCGGTGCACCGCGGTCGGCGGAGCTGGTCAGGTCCACGGGGGTGGACATGACCGGGCTGCCGTCCACCGCGATCACGATCCCGCGCAAGGTCGCGGCTGGTTCCAAGCTCAGTAGCGGCGGCTCGGGGTCGTCCTCGCGGGCGCGCTCGGGTCCGACCACCGCGGGCAACTGACCCGCCGCGCGCGCCACCATCCACCAGGGTCCGTCGTCCAGGTCCTGCCACAGGGCCCAGCCGCGCTGATCGGCGAAGGCCGCGCGCAGGGGCTCCTCGCGACGGCCCGGCAGCTCGAAGCGCTCGGGTGCACCGGGCGGCCGGTCCCACAGCTCGAGCAGGGCGCCCGGCAGGGCCTGTCCTTGTGCGTCGGTCAACTCGTAGCCGAGCCAGCCGCGGTCGTGACCGCGGGGCTGTGGCTCGTCGTCGGCGTCCTCGGGATCGTCACCGGGTTCGAGCACAAGCTCGACCGCGCCGGGGTCTGCACGGGGCACGACGCCCCCGACCTCGACGCGGGGGCGCTCGTCGGTCTCGGCCGAGACTTCCAAGGCCAGCTCCGGAAGCGGACCGAAGCCAGCGCGGCCCTCGTCGTCGGTGACGGTACGGCGCAGGACGAGGGCGCCGCTGTGGAGCTCGACCGCGACGCCCCCCAGGGGCTGGTCCAACTCGTCGAGCACCAGGACCTCGATCCGCCGCTCGGTCTCGAACAGCTCGGCCACCAGGGGCTCGGTGGGCGGAGGAACCTCCGCCAAGTAGGCCGCGGCGCCGGGGTGCAGGAACAACAGCCCGCCGTGGCGAGGGGGCACGCCGCTGAGGGTGAAGTCGCCGGCGCCGTCCGCCGTGACCGGGGGCACGCCGCTGTCCAGGCGCCCCGGGGGCGGCAGGACGAAGACCTCGGCGCCGGCGGCCGGCGCGCCATCGAGCAAGCGGGCCGAGCCGCTGACGGTCCGCGCCGGGACCATGCGCGCCAGGCCGAAGCCGCGGCGCTCGCCCAGGGGCACGTCGAAGGGCTCGAGGAACAGGGGCGCCAGGGCCGGGTGGTCGAACTCGATCCGGGCCCGCTCGACCGGTCGACTCAGCTCCAAGACCAGGTTTCCCGCGCCGTCGGCCGCGACCCAGGTGCAGGCCTCACCCCGGGAGTCGATCACCCGCGCGCGCACGCCGGCGGTCAGGCCGGCGGGCGCCGAGACGCGGCCGTGCAGGCTCTGCAGGGTGTGGGGGACTCGCGTCCCCGGCGCTTGCGCGGCGCGGTTCGCCTCGGCCTCGACCGGCGCCGCGGCCGGGATCGCGACGGAGAAGGGCGCCGGTGACGGCGGCTCGGGCGACGGCACAGGGTCCTCGACGAGCGCGGCCTCGGATCGATCGACGCCGGGTTGATCGGTGCCCCCCGGTCCGAGCAAGAGCAGGCCGACCGCCACCGCACCGGCGGCGGCGGTCAGCGAGAGCAGGGGCCCCGCGCGCAAGGTGGGATCACCCGCCCAGGTACAGGTCTTGGCTGAACTCGCGATCCTCGGAGAGGACCACCTCGCGACGCGAGCGGTTCATGTCGACGATGCCCTCGAAGGGGCTGCCGCCCTGCTCCATCGGACGCTGGGCATGCACCGTGTAGCGGCCGGGAACGATGTTGCGGATCACGTAGGCGCCATTGGCCGCCGTGCGGGTGTTGTAGGCGACGCCGGGTGCGTCGGAGTTGCCGCTGACGGTCACGGTGCCTCCTGCCAGGGGGGCGCCGGAGCTGTCGTAGACCGTGCCAATCAAGGTCGAGCCGACGCGCACTTCGATCGTGCCGATGTCCGTGGGCTCCTCGGCGGAGACGACGCGCACGTCCTTGAGTGTCTTGGTCGTGAACGAGGGGTGCTCGATCATCAACTGGTAGACGTCGGGCGACAGCAGCGCCAACTCGAAGTAACCCTCGCTGTCCGTGCGACCGTTGGCCTCGGTGGTGACCCGCGGCATCAGCGCGTCGAAGACCTGACTCAGCGCGTTGCGTACATAGGTGTTGTCGTAGGTCGTGACGCGTGCGCCCGAGACAGGCTCGCCGTCGCGGTCGAGGACACGCCCGACGATGCCGCCGCCGCGGGTCAGGTTGACCTGGATGCCGCTGGTGGACTCGCCCTTGACGACCTCGAACTGGTCGGAGAAGGTCGGCGCGAAGCCGTTGGCCCGGCCCTCGACGATGTAGCGCCCGGGACCGACGCCGGCCAGGGAGAAGGTGCCGTCGGTGCGCCCGGTGAAGTTGGCCGACTTCATCGGCCGACCCGGCGTAGCGGTGTGCGGGTTGAGCATCCGCAGGGCGACCGTGAAGTTCGTGGCCGGGCGCGAGTCCGCGATGACGCGGCCGCTCACACCGCCCAGGAGGTCCATCTCGAGGCGCACACCCGTGTCACCGGCCTCGACGCGGTTGACGCGGGCCACGTCCCAGCCCTCCGCTTCGGCGAAGACCGAGTAGGTGCCTTCCATCAGGTCGACCACCTCGAAGCGCCCGTCGGCGCCCGAGAGGGCCTCGCCGCGCGAGCTCTTCTGCCCGCCGTAGCTCAGGGCTTGCACGCGCGCGCCGGCTACCGGGCTGCCGTCGCGCTGCACCACCTGCCCGGCGATCAGGGTGCCGGGCTCCAGGCGGAAGTCCTGGTTGACCATCTTCTTGTCGCCGATGACGTTCAGGTTGCCGATCGTCACCGCGCCGAAGCCGCTGGCCATCGCCGTCAGTTGGCGCATGCCCGCAGAGACGTTCTCGATGCGGTAGTAGCCCTCTTCGTTGGTCGTGGCCGTGCGCTTCTGTGCCTGGAGCTTGGGATCGTCCGGCGGCAGTTGCGCGAACATCAGCGGCACCAGCGTCAACTCGGCACCCATCAGCCGCGTGGCCGTCGAGTGGTCGAAGACGTAGCCGTGGATCATGTACCCGGCGTCGAGGCGGATGTCGTAGGTCTTGCGGCCCTCGGCGAGCACCTCGACCAGCGCGACCTCCTTGGGGGCGAAGTCCTCGTGCTCCACGACCAGCGTGTAGCCGTTGCCCGGCTCCATGCCGCTCAAGCTGTAGAGGCCCAGGTTGTTCGTGGACGCGGTCCAGATCTCGCCTTGGTCGACCTGGGCTCCCGCCAGGGCCAGGAAGGGGGCCAGGTCGCCGCCAGTCCCCAGGCCGGTGTCGTCGCGCAGGGTCACCATGGCGCCCTCGACGGGGTTGCCGTCGGGGTCGGTGACGGTGCCGGTCAGCCCGCTGTCGAAGCTGCCCTGGCCCTCGACGGTCACGCGCATCGATTCTTGTACCTGCGCCTGCTGCACGCGGGTCGGCGTGACCTCGCCCACCGGCGCGGTCGTCACCGGGCCCGAGTCGCGGGTCGGCAGGGCTGCGGTCACGCCCGGCAGGGCGGCCCCGCTGTCGATGTCGCCGGTCGCGGCATCGGGCGCCAGGGCGAAGTAGAGGGCGGTGACTCCGAGGAGCACCAGGGCGATGACGACTGCAGAGCGCATGGTCGGATGGGGCGTTGGGTCGGCCTCCGCGGTTCCCTTGGGGGAGTGCGGAGGCGGTGTTCTTGCTGGCCAGCGGGCCCGGCCGGGAGCGTGGCAGGTGCTGGTCGAGTCGGTTCGGGCGGATGGGAGTCGGCCTTCGACCGACGGGCTGGGACGATCGGCCGGGCGGGTTCTTCCCGAGACGGCCCAGACCCGTGGATCGGTTCCCAGGCCCGAAAGACTACGGCCCGATTCCCGGCCACGTGGGCGCCAGGGCCGCGATTCGGCCTCGCGGGCCGTCCCGGACCAGGGTTGGGCCGCTCGGAGCGGGGAACGGTCAGACTCCGGGAGCGATCCGGATCGGGTCCGCGTGGGTAGCGCAGCCGAACGGAGGGCCGGGCAGCTGGGGGCGATGGTTCGCGCAGGGGACGCGCTTGGCCGTCGCCCCGACCGCGCTGGTAGAGCAGCCGGCGGAGCAATCTCCGACGGACCAGCGAGCTCAGACCGCCGTGGCGGCCGCCGCGGCCTTGACCTTGTCGGGCTGGGGGCCCGGCAGGAAGGACTCGGGGTAGATCTGCGACCCCAAGAAGTAGGCGAACATGAGCAGCGGGAAGTCCAGGCGCCGATAGACCTCGACCTTGGCCGAGCGGCCCAGGTAGGGGCTGGCCTCGATGCGGGCCACCTCGCCCGACTTCGGCGCATACAGCGACCAGCCGAAGCGCAGGCCCTCGATCGGCAGGAGGCGCAGGGGCTTGTTGCCGGTGAACAGGTCCACGCGGCGCTCCACCGTCGACCAGCGCAGGGAGGAGCCGAGCCACTCGCGGCCGTCGGTCCACAGGGAGAACTGGCTGCGCGACAGGCCCGGATCGCGCCGGAACTCGAGCACCTCGCCCTTCTCGGGTTGGTAGTCGCCCTCGACGACGATCAGCTTGCCGCGCTTGACGGTCAGCACGCCGATCCGCTGGAGGCCCTCATCGGTCTCCTCGGAGAACTCGTGACGGGTGTTCCAGAAGCCGCTCGTCTTGACGCGGTAGACGGTGGTCGCTCGGTCGCTCATGGTGGGGGGGCGGGATCCGACGGGGATTCGCCGCGCAAGGCTAACTCAGTCCGCGCCCGGGGGTCGGCCGAGCCGTCGGTATTCGAGTGCGAAATGGGCCCGGATCGGGACCTCAGGGGGTGCTGGGGGCCATCTCGCGCAGCTGGACGACCGCGGCCGGGATGCGCTCCAGGGCCGCGTCGATATCGGCGTCGGTGGTGAAGCGCGAGAGGGACAGGCGGATCGAGCCCCCGGCCAGGTCGGCGGGTACGCCCATCCCGAGCAGCACGTGGCTGGGGGCCTTCTTACCAGTGCTGCAGGCGGAGCCGGTCGAAACGCACAGGCCGAGTTCCGAGAGCAAGAGCAAGAGGGCGTCCCCGCGCACGCCGGGGAAGGAGATGTTCGAGGTGTTCGCGACCCGCGGGCCGCCGGCGCCGTTGACCGTCGCTTCGGGAATGGCGGCCACGAGGCCCTGCTCCAGGCGGTCCCGCCGGGCGCGGGTGGCGGCCTGCGCGGCCCCGTCGGCAGCGTAGTCCGCGGCCAGGGCGGCGGCGGCGCCCAGGCCCACGATGCCGGGGGTGTTGAGCGTTCCGCCGCGGCGGCCCTCCTCCTGGGTCCCGCCCTCCACGTGGGCGGCGTAGTCGACGCCGCCGCGCACCCAGATGGCGCCGACGCCCTTGGGCCCGTGGAACTTGTGGGCGCTGATCGAGACCATGTCGACCGGCAGGGACTGCACGCAGATGGGCTGCTTGCCAGCGACCTGGACTGCGTCCAGGTGGAAGGCGGCGCCGACCTCGCGGGCGCGCTCGCCGATGCGCGCCAGGTCTTCGAGGGGCACGACCGCGCCGGTCTCGTTGTTGCCCCACAGGAGCGTGACCATCGCGCAGGTCTCGTCGATGGCCGCCAGCACGGCTTCGGTGTCCAGGCGACCCGCGTGGTCGACCGTGGCGAAGACCACGTCGAAGCCCTTGTCCACCAGGCGGCGGGCCGGGTTGGCGGTGGCGCTGTGCTCGACGGTGCTGGTCACCAGCCGTCGCCGCTCGGGGCGAAAGCGCAGGCCGGAGCGGATCGCGCTGTTGATGCTCTCGGTGCCGCCGGAGGTGAACACGATCTCGCGCGGGCTGCGGGCTCCGACCAGGCGGGCCACCTGGGAGCGGGCCTTGGCGATCGCCCGCGCGGCCGGCTGACCCATGCAGTGGGCACTCGAGGGGTTGCCGTAACCGCCCTTGAGCCAGGGCAGGAGCGCCTCGAGGACCTCGTCGTGGACGCGGGTCGTGGCGTTGTTGTCGAGGTAGACGGGTTCGGAACTCATGGCGAGATCGGTGGCCGAGGGTCGGCTCGGGGAGCGCCGGGCGGCACCGCCGCGCTCCGCTCCGGGCCGAAAAAACGGCCAGCAGTCTAGCTGTCCCTGGGGACGTCGGGGCCGGGGAGTCAGGGATTGGACGGGCGAGCCCGAGGTGGGCACATCGCGTCAGGGCGTGACCACGGCGGGAGCCCCGTCGATCCGGGGCCGTCGCGGACCGGACCGCGGCCTAGAACAGGGCCGACAGGTGCTCGGGCAGCACCTCGCCGGAGTTCTGGCAGGGCTCGCAGAAGTTGTTCTCGGGGTTCGGGAAGTGCTCGCACCCCTCGCATAGCCCGAGCTTGCACGAGGCCTCGGCGAGCTTCGCCCGCTGGGCCTGGAGTTGTTCGACGCGGTCGGCGATGAGCCGGTCCTGCTCCGCCAGGGCGCGGCGCACGCGATTCACGAATTCGCCGCGCGAGAGGCCCTTGGTGCGGGTTTCGAGCAGTTCGCCGATACGCTCCAACTGCAGGCCGAGCTCCTGCAGGTTGCGGATCATGTTGAGCCGATTGAGGTCGGTGCGCCGGTAATACCGGAAGCCGCCCTCGCTGCGGGAGGCCGGGTGCATCAGCCCCAGCTCCTCGTAGTAGCGCAGGGTGCGCAGGTTCGTCCCGGCCAGGCGGGCGAACTCGCCAATCTTGAGCAGCTCTTCGCGGTCGGTCATGGGTGACATCGGGTAGGCGAGGCGCTCGCCAGGGTGGGCATCGGGAGGCCTGCCTCTTGAATAGAAGCTACCCCGACTCCGCCGATACTCCTACCCCAACGGAAGGGGGAGAGTTGAATCCCCTGCGCCGCGGGTCCGTGGGCGTCCCCGGAACGGGTCGCTCGAAGGCCCTCGCCCCGACCCGCGGCGGGCGCGGACCCGGCGGCCCCTGGGCCCCAGCGGGGACGATCGGCAGACTCTGGGCATGAGGACAAAAGCGCAGCGCGACGGGAACCTGCGACCCATCGCGGAGGTGGCGGCCCAACTCGACCTGTCCCCGGATTCGGTCGAGCCCTACGGCCACTACAAGGCCAAGCTCGACCATCGCCTCGCAGCCGGGGATCCGCCCACCGGCGCTCGCCTGATCCTGGTCACGGCGATCAATCCGACGGTCCTCGGCGAGGGCAAGACGGTCCACACGATCGGCCTGGCCCAGGCCCTGCAACACATCGGCCACCGCGCCGTGTGCACCGTGCGCCAGCCGTCGATGGGGCCGATCTTCGGCATCAAGGGCGGAGGCACCGGCGGGGGGCGCTCCTGCGTCGAGCCGCGGGTCGAGATCGACCTGCACCTGACCGGCGACTTCCACGCGGTCGCGGCCGCCAACAACCTGCTCGCGGCGGCGATCGACACCTCGATCGCCATGGACAACCCGCTCCACATGGATCCCGAGCGGGTCACCTGGCGCCGGGTCGTCGACATCAACGACCGCGCCCTGCGGCAGGTCCGCACGGGCCTGGGTGGTTCGAAGAACGGCATCCCGCGCGACGCGGCCTTCGACATCACCTCGGCCTCGGAGGTCATGGCGATCTTGGCCCTGTCGACCGACCTGGCCGACATGCGTCGCCGGCTGGGTTCGATCGTCGTCGGCGAGACGCTCTCCGGGAAGGCCATCACGGCCGAGGAGATCGGCGCCGCCGGCGCGATGGCGGCGATTCTCAAGGACGCCCTCGACCCGACCCTGGTACAGACCACGGAGGGCACGCCCGCCCTGGTCCACACCGGTCCCTTCGCGAACATCGCCCACGGCAACTGCTCGGTGGTGGCCGACCGCCTGGCCGGGCGCATCTGCGACTACGTGGTGACCGAGGCCGGCTTCGGCGCCGACATGGGGGCCGAGAAGTTCGTCGACATCAAGGTGCCGGTGTCCGGGATGCCGCCGGCCGCCGCGGTGGTGGTGGTCACGGTGCGCGCACTCAAGGTGCACTCGGGTAAGTACAAGGTGCGCGCCGGTCGGCCCCTGCCGCCCGAGATGGCGGAGTGCGACGTGGAAGCGGTCGAGGCCGGCTGCGCGAACCTCGAGGCGCACCTGGCCAACCTGACGGCCTTCGGCATCCCCTGCGTGGTGGCGATCAACCGTTTCCCCACCGACCACCCCGAGGAGTTGGCGACGATCCGACGCCAGGCCGAGGCCGGTGGCGCGGTGGCGGTGGCCGAGTCGGAGGTCTTCGCGCGCGGTGGGGAGGGCGGCCGGGCCCTGGCGGAGGCGGTGGTCGCCGCGTCCGCGGGTGGGGCGGTGCAGCTGCGAGGGGCCTACGCGCCGAAAGCGCCGCTCAAGACCAAGATCGAGGCCCTCGCGACCGGCGTCTACGGAGCCGGCAGCGTGTGCTTCGAGGCCCGCGCGGCGGAGCAGCTCGGGCGTCTGGAGTCCGCGGGGCACGGCGGCCTGCCGATCTGCATGGCCAAGACCCAGTACAGCCTCAGCCACGATCCGAAGCTGCGCGGACGGCCGACGGGTTTCGAGTTCCCCGTGAACGAGCTGCGGCTGCAGGCGGGCGCAGGCTTCGTGGTGGTCCTGGCCGGGGACATCATGACCATGCCCGGCATGGGGCGGACGCCCGCGTACCTGGACATCGACCTGGACGCCGACGGGAACGTGACCGGGATGTAGGGGGAGGTGCGGTGGCGGGACGTACGGTGGCGGGATCATTTGTCCCAGCGGGGCGCAGGGCTGCCGGCAACGCCGGCAGCCCTGCGCCCCGCTGGGACAAATGATCCCGCCACCGTACGTCCCGCCACCGCACCTCTCCCGCCGGATTTGCCCTCCCACTCGAGCTGCTCTCGACGTATGGGAGCGTTACGCCGCGAGCTCGCATCCGTGGGGGACTGCAAGCTGCGCGGCGGCCTCCCCAACAACAGCTAACGATGTTCTCCTTCGGCTGGATCTTCGTCACTCTCGTGGCCCTGGGGCTCTCGCTCCTGGCCTCGGCGCGGGTCAAGCGCGCCTTCGCCAAGTACCAACAAGTCGGCGTGCGCAGCGGCATGACCGGGGCCCAGGCGGCCGCGGCCGTGGCGCGGGCCGGCGGAGCCCTCGACGTGACCATCGAGCGTCACCAGGGCTTCCTCTCCGACCACTACGACCCGACCTCGCGCACCCTGCGCCTGTCGCCCGCGGTCTACGACGGCCGCTCGGTCTCCTCGATCGCGGTTGCGGCCCACGAGGCCGGCCACGCGATCCAACATGTGGAGTCCTACGCCTGGCTCGGCATGCGCTCGACGCTGGTGCCGGCGGTCCAGATCGGCTCGGGCCTGTGGGGCGTCGTCTTCATGGTCGGCGCGATGCTGACCTTCGCCGGCGCCGGCCTGGGCAAGCCGGTCATGGCCCTGGGCATCGGGCTGTTCGGGCTGTTGGTGCTGTTCCAACTCGTGACTCTTCCGGTCGAGTTCGACGCCAGCCGGCGGGCCAAGGCCGTCTTGGCCTCGACCGGGATCGTGTCCACCACCGAAGAGGCGCAGGGGGTCGAGACCGTGCTGGGCGCCGCGGCGCTGACCTACGTGGCCGCCGCGGCCGGCTCGCTCCTGCAGTTGGCCTACTTGATCCTGCAGTTCACCGGGATGAACCGCAGCGACTGAGCACGCGAGCGGGCCGTGGACCCTCGGTGCGGGGCGGGAGAGCTTTCGTTTGGGCGCTCCCGCCCCGCCGGCGTCTAATGCGCCACCCCGCGCGGGCGGCCGCGAGTCGCCCCCAGCCGCAATGAGCCTGCCTCCCGAGCCTGCCTTCCGATGAGCGCCATCCGACTCGACTACACCAATGCCCTGGCCGATGTGGTCGGCGCCGAACACGGTCTGACCGAGGCCGACCTCGCCGCGGCGGCTGCGGCCGCGGGTCCGGCCCTGGCGGCGATCCAGGCCCGTCGCGCGAACGAGCTGCGCTGGATGGACCTGCCCTACGAGACCGCGGTCCACGACTCGATCGAAGCCTACGTGGCCTCGGTGCGCGAGCAGTTCGAGAACGTCGTGGTGCTGGGGATCGGTGGCTCGGCCCTGGGCAACACCGCGCTGCAGACGGCCCTGGGCAGCCCGTACCACAATCTGCATCCGCCGGCGGGCACACCGCGCCTGTTCGTGCTCGACAACGTGGACCCCGAGCTGATCGGCGAGTTCCTCGAGCACATCGACCCCGCGCGGACGCTCTTCAACGTGATCTCGAAGTCCGGCGGGACGGCCGAGACCATGAGCCAGTTCCTGATCTTCCGCCAGCGGCTGATCGACGCCGTGGGCGAGCAGGAGCACCGCCGTCACATCGTCGTGACCACCGACGCCGAGCACGGCGTCCTGCGCGAGATCGTGAAGCGCGAGGGCTACCAGTCCTTCGTGGTCCCCGACGGCGTCGGCGGCCGCTTCAGCGTGCTGTCGCCAGTGGGCCTCTTGTCCTCGGCCTTGGTCGGCATCGACATCAAGAGCCTGCTCGCGGGCGCCGCCGCCATGGACGAGCGCGTCAAGGGCGCGGACTTCGCCGACAACCCAGCCGCAATCCACGCCGCCTTGCAGTTCGGCCTCCACAACCTGCGCGCCAAGCCGATCGCGGTGACCATGTCCTACAGCCACCGGCTCAAGGACTGCGCCGACTGGTACGCCCAGCTCCTGGGCGAGTCGATCGGCAAGCGCCTGGGGCGCGACGGCTCCGAGGTCTTCGTGGGACCGACGCCGGTGCGCGCGGTGGGCGTCACTGACCAGCACAGCCAGGTCCAGCTCTACGTCGAAGGGCCCTTCGACAAGTGGTTCACCCTGCTCTCGGTGGCCGCCCCCGACCACGAGGTGCCGATTCCCACCGCCTTCCCCGACCTCGAGGGCGCGGCCTACCTCGGCGGACACACCCTGCGCGAGCTGTTCCAGGCGGAGCGCGACGGCACGCGCATCGCTCTGACCGAGGCGCGGCGGCCCAACGTCACGCTGGAAGTCGACAAGGTCAGCGCCCACACCGTCGGGCAGCTCATGTACCTGCTCGAGGTCTCGGTGGCGATGATGGGCGAGCACTACCGCATCGACGCCTTCGACCAACCCGGGGTCGAGGCCGGCAAGGTCGCCGCCTACGCGTTGATGGGTCGCGCGGGCTACGAACAGCGCCGCGCGCAGATCGAGGCGCGCTCGGGCGGCGCGCCCCGCGTCGTTTGAGGAGCAGATGGGCGCGGACTCCGACCAGCGAGCCGGTGAGGACCCGCCGCCCCCGGCGAGCGAGGTCCTGCCCCCGGGCGAAGGCCGGCGCAAGAAGCGCCCGCGGCTGGTCGAGGCCCTGCGCAAAGTGCGCGATTCCGGCCTGAAGAAGGGTGCCAAGGACGTGCTCACCGGAGCGTTCGACGAGCGACGCAGCGAGCTCGAGGAGCTGGCCACCGCGGCCCTGCGCCGGGCCCTGGTCGAGGAGACCGAACGCATCGAGCGCCTGATCGAGCGCTCGGTCGAGGTCAAGAAGCGCGAGGTGCGCCTGTCGCTCCTGGTCTTGGTGGCAGCGAGTCTGCTCTACGCCGCCCTGGCCTGGATCGCGTCGCTGTTGGGGCAGGGCGCCGGTGGTTGACGGCGGCAGCCCGGCTGGTTGGCTGCCCGAGCCCTATGCCTTCGTGCGGGCGGTGACCCTGAGCCTGGCGGCCTTCTGGACCCTGCGCGGGCTTCGGCGCGGCCTGGTCGTGCTCGGCCAACTGGGGGAGCACTTCGAGGAGCTGGGCCTGCCGCGCGGCGTGCTGCACCGCGCGGCCCTGCGGATCGCCCTGCGCGCGACGGTGCTCGACGCCGTCAACCTGTCCCTGATCCTGGTGATCGTGGGGCTGTGGTGGACGGCCGCCCACGCGCTGTAGGCGACCCGAGCGCGATGGTCCCGGTCAGTCGCCGGCGTAGCCGAGCGCCCGCAGGCCGGCTCGGTCGCTGGCGGAGAGCTGCACGTTCAGCTCGTGGAGGTTGATCACCGGCGCGAACATCCAGTCGCGGATCTCGTCGGTGACCTGCTTGGCCTCCTCTTCGCTGACTTCGACCGCCTCGCCGTCGACCTCGACCACCACCGCGCCCCGCGCCTGGGGCTTCTGGTAGGTGCCGATCAGGTGGTCGCGGGTGATCATGAAGGCGTGGCGGTCGCCCTCGCGGAAGCCGACGGTGAGGTCGCCCGCGTGTTGGAACCAGCGCCTGCGGTCCGCGGGCGGCGGCGACGTGAGGATGTCGACTCCCGGCAGGTACTCGGGCCCCTCGATGTCGAGCAGCCCGAGCAGGGTGGGGACGATGTCGACGGTGCTGACCGGAGCGCGATCGACGCGCCCGCCCTCGATCCCGGGACCGCCGATGATCAGCGGCACGCGCAGGGTGTTGTCGTAGGTGCCCTCGTGACCGAACCAGATGTCGCGCTCGCCCAGGGACTCACCGTGGTCGGCGGTGAAGACCACGATCGGATCGCGGTCCTGGGACTCGAGCTTCGCGAACAGCTCCGAGAGGTCCGTGTCGTACTGGGTGATCCCGGCGGCGTAGAGGGACTTGAGCCGATCGATGCTGTGGTAGGGCGCCGTGAAGGCCAGGGCCGGCACGTCGATCAGGAACATCTGCAGCGCCATTTCGGGCTCCACGTCGAGCCCGCGGTACTTGGCCCGGGCCTCGGCGATCTGCTGCAGGAACGGCGGCTGGCTGGGGTCCTCGGGCAACAGGTACTTCTCCGCGATCTCGTCGCGCACCACATAGGGCGAGTGGGGGTCGAAGTAGTGCGTCCACAGGAACAGCGGCAGCTCGCCCGACTCGGCCAGGAACTGCTCCAGGCGCGGGTTGGCGAAGGCGGCGCCGCGCTGGTTGTAGTCGTCGAGGTTGACCGGCGGCAGGTCGTCCAGGGTCTTCGGAATGCCGAAGGTCCAGCCGCCCTCGATCGGCAGGGGGACCTCGTAGAAAAGGTCGAATCCCTGGCCCAGGCCGGAAGCCGGTGAATTCAGGTGGCGCGCGGTGACCGACGCGACGCAGTAGTAGTCGTCCCGAATCAGCTCGGCCAGGGTCACGGCCTGCTCGTCGAGCACGCGCTCGTTGTTGCGCACGCGGTGGTCGCGGGCGTACAGGCCGGTCAGGATGGTCGAGTGCGACGGGCTGGTGGCGTTGCTGGCCGCCATGGCGTCGACGAAGTTCACCCCGGCCGCCGCCAGGGAGTCGATGAACGGCGTCGCCAGTCCCGGCAGGGGCCCCAGCCCCAGGGCCTTGCGGTTGGCGCCGATGTGGTCCGCGCGCAGGGTGTCGGCGGTCACCAGCACCAGGTCCGGCGGGCGCGGCACGTCACAGCGCACCAGCACCGGCGCGGCGACGATGGCGTTGACGCGATCGGCCTTGCCGCCCGTGGCGCGGAAGAAGACCTCCCAGCTCTCGCCGGGGCCGCCGGGCAGCTCGACCTTGAAGGGGAACCACAGGTTGCTGTCCTTCGAGGCCTTGAGCGTCTGTCGGTGGATGACCTTGGTCCCGCTGGACGGGTCGGCGTCCACGGCCTCGCGCGCCAGCACCTCGATCTCGACCGTGTCACCGGCGGCCACCGCTCCCTTGGAGAGGGCCAGGGCGCTGAACAGCAGCGGGTGACCGCCGCCCTCGTAGAGCGCGAGCTGGAACTTGCCGGGCAAGAGCGGAACGCCGCGCCGCGACTCGGCCTTGATGTCCTTGCGCTCCTTGGCGTTGCGCTCGAGGTATCCCAGGCCAACGTCCACGTAGCCGTGGGGTCCCATGGTGGGCGAAGCGGCCAGATCGAACTGACGACGGTTGGCGCCGATCGAGCCCAGGGAGGCGAGGTTCGGCAGGTCGATCCGCAGGGCGCTGAGCACGCCGGCCTCGGCCAGGGGGATGTCCAATCGGTGTCCGCCGGCGGGGACGGAGAGCTTGTGCTCGCGGGGCTCGACCTTGCCGCCCTTCTCGGGCTGAGTGAAGGTCACGACGCGCACCTCGGCCGGCTCCACCACCTCGACGTCGATCAACAGCGCGTCGACGGACGTCCCCTTGAGGTTCAGCCCGCCGCGATCGACCACGACGCGGTCGCCGCCCTCGTCGGCACGCACGACCAACCGCCCTTCGTCGTTGCGCCAGGTCGTGCCGCCACTCGCGCGCCACTGGGTGATCTCCTTGGCCACCTCGAGTCGGGCGACCTCGATCCCGTCGAGCAGGGAGTCGATGATCGGATGGCCCGACTCCCAATCGATCATCTCGAGCCGCTCGAGTCGGCTCATCCGAGCCAGCTCCTGGGGGGTCAAGGCACGCTCGGGCTTCGACCCACAACCGGAGACGATCGCGAGCAGGGCGAGGGGGGCGAGTAGGCGGCGCATTGTCGGATCCTATGGGCGCTGTGAGGGGTCGACAAGGTGCATATCGAGCACCATTAGCTTCTGCCAGATCTTGCGGCTGAGCCCGGTGCAGAGGACTTCGAGCTCGTTGACCGCGTGGTTGGCGTCGCTGTCGTCGAAGCGCTGCACGTAGAGGAAGCCCAGCTTGGCGACCATCGAGAGCAGCTCGGAGCAGTAATCGAGGTACCGCGCGAGCTCGCCCGGCGCGAGATCGCGCGCGGGCGAGTGCTCCGTGCGGCGGCCGGCGTTGGCGATGGCCGCGGGGTCCTTGGTCAGTTGGTGGGCGTCGATCACGTGGGCGATCGAGCGCAGGCGATTGACGGCGTGGATCACGCGATTGCGCTTGGCGCGGCGCTCGGCGGTGACCAGGTAGAGCACCGCGGCGCTGATCAGCAATAGCTCGTTGGTCAGTGACTCGACGACCATCACCACCTCGGCGAACTCCGAGGTCGAGTCGAGCCAGTCGCCGATGGAGAGGGCCGTGGCGCCCAGGGCGCCGACCAGGATCAGCGCGAAGAAGGCGATCACGGTCGAGGCCAGGATGCGGCGCAGCCAGTTGGGCCGCTCGATCCAGGCGACCACCTCGTCGGTCTCCTCGGAGGCCGACAAGAGGCCCTGGGCCACGCCCGAGAGGCCTGAGCCGGGGAAGCGCTCCGCGACGCGCCAGGAGAGGCGCAGGATCGTGTCGTGCACCAGCCGCTTGTCGAGGGCGGTGATCTGGGCGACGTCGCTCACGGGTCAGCGGTCGTGGTAGCCGTCGGGCAGACCGCAGCGGTTCTCGAGCGTGTTGCGCCCGCCGATCCCGAGCATCTTGCGGGTGGCCAGGAGCTTCTCGACCGCGTCGGCGGGGAGGGGCTCGAGGCCGCCGCGCGCCACGTGCGCGAGCCACAGGATCTTCGCCGTGTGCTCGATCATGTCGAGCTTCTTGAAGGCGTCCAAGAGGTTCGGTCCGACGCAGACCGACCCGTGGTTCTTCATGATCAGCGTGTCCGAGCAGCGGATCGTCTCGCGGATCGACTCGGGCAGCTCTTCGGTCCCCGGCGTGGCCATGGGGGTCGTCGGGATGCCGCCGATCGTGACCACGATCTCCGGGATGATCGGCACCTGCAGGTCGATCCCGGCGATGGTCATGGCCACCGCGTGGGGCGGGTGGGCGTGGACCATGGCGCGCACGTCGGGCCGCTCGCGGTAGGCCGTCAGGTGGATGCCGGTCTCGGTCGAGCAGCGGGGGCCCTCGTCCAGGACGCGGCCCTGCATGTCGATGTGGGCCAGGTGGTGCGGCTGGAGGAAGCCCTTCATGGCCCCGGCCGGCGTGATCAGCACCGTCCCGTCCGACAGGCGCGCGGAGAGGTTCCCGTCGGCGCCGACGATGAAGCCCTTCTGGTAGCAGAGGGCTCCGATGCGGCAGAGGGCCTCGCGTAGGCGGCTCTCTTCCACGGACCAGGGGTGTTTGACGGGGGTTCCTTCGGCGTCCATGGGAGGGCTCGGTCCAGGTGGGATCGGGCGGGCAGGAGTCTACCCCAGGCGCTCGCGGGCTCCTCGCGCGACCCGGGCGTCCCTGGGTCCCATCGAACGCGCGGCCGAGCCGAGCTGGCCCGGGAGGCAGGGACGAAAAACTTCGATTTGGCCCGTCTGAAGTCTCCCCAAATGCGTTCAGTCCCCAGGAAGGGCGAGGGCCAGCTCGTGGGGAGACGAGCCGGACCGACACCCCTACTCCGGAGTTTCGCCCCCGCGGGGCTCTGGTGGCTGCCGATCGCTGGGGAGAGCGGATCGGCGGCCTCGCCACAGGCTCGCCTGTGGCACCGGAGAGGTCGCGCTCGGCTTACGCCGGGCGGGACCGATCCAACTGCCCGGAGCACCGGCCGCCCTTGCAACGGTCGGTGCTTCGGCACCCCTCGGCTCGCCGTTTCGACGGCGGGCCTCTAATTTGGTCGGCTTCGCCGACGCAAATTAGAGGGCTGTTGTTGGCCCAACGGCTGGCGCCGTTGGAGCAAATCGGGCTGCGGTGCTATGGGCCGAACGGCTGGTGCCGTTGGAGCAAATCGGGCTGCGGTGCTATGGGCCGAACGGCTGGTGCCGTTGGAGCAAATCGGGCTGCGGTGCGATGGGCCGAACGGCTGGTGCCGTTGGAGCAAATCGGGCTGCGGTGCTATGGGCCGAACGGCTGGTGCCGTTGGAGCAAATCGGGCTGCGGTGCTTTGGGCCCAGCGGTGCTATGGGCCCAACGGCTGGTGCCGTTGGAGCAATCGGGCTGCTCGGGCCGAGAGGGGGGGGCTGGCGGATGCGGGGGCGCCGGTCGGGCGGGCTCGGTTGGGGTTACTCGGCGCCCAGGAGCCAGTCGTCGGGGTCGATGGTGAGCTTGGCTTGGCCGACGTCGATGGTGGTGCCTTCGGGGGGGATCGGGACGGTGCGGCGGTGGCCGTCGAGGTCGAGTTCGACGGGCATGGGGTAGGGCAGGTCGTCCGGGGTGCTCCAGCGCAGGGTCAGGCTGGTGCCGTCGCGTTGGGTCTCGAGGGTCGGGAGGGCTGCTCGGCGCAGGGCGACTTCGAAGTACCAGGCGAGGTCGCGGCCGGTCTCGCGGTTCGCGATCTCGAGTAGCTCGTCGGTGGTGGTGAAGCGGCACTGGGCGCCGTCGGTGACGAGCTCGAGGGCGGGGTCGGGGTAGGCCCAGCGCCGCAGGACGTGGAAGAACTCGTCGTCGCCGAGGAGCCAGCGCAGCTCGTGGCAGACCCAGGAGCCCTTGAAGTAGATGTCGCCGCCGGGCGAGCCGTTGCCGGGTCGGCCCAGGTACATCCAGCCCGTGCTCTTCGAGCCGCGCGGCGCCACGGGGCCGGTGTTGGCGATGCGGCGGCGGTCTGCGGCCATCTTCTGGCGGTAGGCCTCGGGGCCGAAGCGCTGTTCTAGGTAGAGGGCCTGCACGTAGGTGCCGATGCCCTCGTGGATCCAGAAGTCGTTCCAGTCGCGCGCGGTGACCATGTTGCCCCACCACTCGTGGGACAGCTCGTGGTGGTGCAGCCAGTCGTACTCGAAGTTCGGGTCCCCGGCGAAGCGGTTGCCGTAGGCGATGATCGACTGGTGCTCCATGCCCAGGTGCGGCGTCTGCACCACGCCGTACTTGTCCGCGCGGAAGGGATAGGGGCCGCAGAGCTCCTCCAGCTGCCGCATGTGTCCGGCGAACTCCGGGAGGATCGCGCGCCCCTTGGCCTCGTCCTCCGGCAGGACCCAGAAGTAGAAGGGGAAGCGCTCGCCGGTGACGCTGGTGTAGAGGTGCTCCAGGCGTACGTAGGGAGCGATGTTCAGGGCCACGCCGTAGTTGTTGATGGGGGTCGAAACCTCCCAGCGATGGATGGTGTGTCCAGGGCGGGCTGCGGGCCAGGTGCCGAGCAGGCGGCCGTTGGTGGCCACGACGAGCGGGTCCGGCACCTCGACGTCGATGCCCATCGAGTCCGGCTCGTCCGAAGGGTGGTCCTTGCACGGCCACCAGAGGTCGGCGCCCTCGCCCTGGCAGGCCGTCGCTATCCACGGCGCACCGCTGGGAGTCTGGGCCCACACGAAACCGCCGTCCCAGGGAGCGCGCACCGCTTCCCGGGGTGACCCGCCGTAGTTGATGTCGATCGTGAAGACATCTCCGGGCGACACGCCCGCGATCGGAACGAAGAAGAAGTCCTCGGTGCGCTCGCCACCGGTGACGACGTCGTTCACGTCGACGTAGCCCACTGCGTCGACGTGACCGATGTCGTTCATCGACACGTCGTGCACGGCCAACCGCCGGTCGAGGTCGACGCGGATGCGGTCCGTGGTCGACAGGAGTCGGGCGGTGATGCGGTTCGAACCCAGGATCCGCTCCTGCTGCGGGTCGACCTGGATCGACAGGTCGTAGCGCAGCACGTCGTAGCAGGCCCGCTCCGCATCGAGGGGCCCGCCAGAGTCCTGGGCTTCCTGGGGGGCCGACGGGGCCAGGGGGGGCGTTGCGAGAATGACGGCGGCGGCAATCGAGAGGCAGCTCATCCCGCAGATCCTATCGACGGCGGGCCGCGCGCCGTGACCTACCATCTCGGGCAGCTCCCGCGGCTCCGCTGGCCATGAACGACGAATCCACCGAATCGAGTGCCTCGCCCGGTGAACGACTCGTCGCCAGTTTCCTGGCGGCCCATCCGGATGGGGACCGCGAAGGATTCGAGGCGTGGATCGCCGTTCACCCCGAGGCTCGGGTCGACGCTGACCTGACGAGCGCGGCCCGCGCGGCCCTGGAGGCTTGGCACGACGCAGGCAGGCTCCTCGCGGCTGCCCTGCCGGCGGCCGCCTACGGGCCGTCCGACTCGCCGGTGGGGCCGTCGAATCGGGGTGGCGGAGGCGGGCCAGCGCCGCGCGCCTTCGCGCAAGGCGACCGCCTGGCGCACTTTACCTTGGGCGCCTTCGTCGCACGCGGCGGGATGGGGCAGGTGTGGCAAGCATTCGACGAGAACCTGCGCCGCGTCGTCGCCCTCAAGCTGGTCCTGCCGGAGCGGGTGGAGGCCCGGAGCCTCGAGCTCTTCGCTCGCGAAGCCCGCGCGGGCGGTCGCCTGAGTCATCCGAACATCGTCAGGACCCTCGACTTCGGACGTGACGAGGGGGTGGCCTGGATCGCCCAGGACTTGATCGACGGAGGCTGGGACCTGAAGGGCTTGCTCGCCAAGATCTGCGCCGCCGAGGTCGTTCCGCCCGGCTACTACCGGCGAGCCGCGGAGATCGTGGCACAGCTTGCCGACGGGCTCGGTGCGGCCCACGGCCTCGGAGTGATTCACCGCGACGTCAAGCCGGCCAACGTGCTGCTCGACACGAACGCGGGTGATGGCGACGTTACTACCGCCCTGACCGGGACACCCAAGCTCACCGATTTCGGCCTCGCGCGGATCAAGGGCGACTCGTTCCCTTCATTCGTCGGCGAGCTGGCCGGGACGTGGGCCTACATGAGCCCTGAGCAGGTGCGGCGCAAGCGCGCGGGCCTCGACGAACGAACCGACATCTTCTCACTCGGGGTCGTGCTCTACGAGTTGCTCGCCCTGCGCCGTCCATTCGACGGCGACACGGTGCAGCAGATCGCCGACCAGATCCTGAACACGGAGCCGCCCCGTCCGTCGCGCGTTCGATCACGCTGTCCGGAGGAGTTGGCCGTGATCTGTGGGAAGGCGCTCGAGAAGGAGCCCCAGCACCGGTACCAGACAGCCGCCGAGTTCGCGAAGGACCTCCGCCGCTTCCTCGAGCACCGGCCGATCCACGCGCGGCCCGCGCGGCTGCCGAGCAAGGTCCGCAAGTTCGTGCGTCGTCATCCCACGGCGAGTGCCGCCGGGTCGATCGGCGCTCTGGGAGCACTGGCACTGATCCTTGTCGGGTCGAACGCGGCGATTCAGGCTCGTATCGCCGACCGTCGTTGGGAGGAGATTCAGTCCCTGTCGGCCCTGGAGGACCTTCGGGACCTCGAGCGCGTGGCGGACCAGCTCTGGCCGATCACCGGCGATCGCATCGACGAATTCGGCCAGTGGATCGAGTCGGCGCAGGAGGTCGTCGATCGTCTGCCGCGCGAGCGCGCTCGGCTCGAGGCGCTCGAGGGTCGTGCCCTGTCCGGGCCGAGCACGACCGAGGGGGCGGGCTGGGTGTTTCCCGCGACCGACGCCGGACGCGCGGAGAAGTGGTGGCACTCGAACCTGACCGAACTCGTGGAGCAGCTCGAGGCCTTCGAACTCGCACCGCTCGGACTCTTTGCCGCTGCACCTGACGCCATCTCTGTCGCCCACGGCTGGAGCATGCCTCGACGCCTGGAAGCGTGCGAGCGAATCGCGCGGGAGTCGGCCCCCGGGGGGAGTTGGGCGGTGCGCTGGGAGCAGGCACGACGCTCCATCTCAACGGCCGACGCGTACTCCGGCCTCGAGCTCGAGCCGATCTGGGGTCTGGTTCCGATCGGTCGCGACCGCGAATCGGGGCTCTGGGAGTTCTGGCACGTCCTGAGTGGGGCCGAACCTCGACGGAGCGAACTCGGAGAGATCGTCGTCGAGGACGGGAGTGGCGTCGTGCTGGTCCTGGTCCCCGGTGGGACCTTTTGGATGGGCGCGCAAGCTGATGCCCCGGACGCGCCCAACTACCACCAGTCGGCGCGTGAGAACGAAGGGCCGGTGCGGTTCGTCACGGTGGCGCCATTCCTGCTCTCCAAGTACGAGTTGACCCAGGCTCAGTGGTCGCGGCTCGCCGGCTACAACCCGAGCGGATTCCAGGGCGTCGAACACGGCGTCGACCCGAGGCATCCGGTCGAGCACGTGAGCTGGGTGGACTGCAACCAGGTCCTCGACCGCTTCGGCCTGGGCATGCCCAGTGAGGCTCAGTGGGAATATGCCTGCCGAGCGGGGACGCAGACGCCATGGAGCACCGGAGCGAAAGAGTCCAGCCTGACGGACGGCGATGCGGCGAACATCAAAGCCGAAACAGTCCGTCTGCGGCACTCGCCCGTCGGTAGCTTCCGGCCCAACGCCTTCGGCTTGCACGACATGCACGGAAACGTCTGGGAGTTTTGTTCGGATCTCTACCGCACGACTCCGGCCGAGCCGGCCAGCCCTGCTGTCGAACCTGGCGACTCCCCGACCCATCCGACTCGGGGCGGGTGCTTCCTTAGCGTGCCGGACAAGGCCCGATCGGCGTATCGAGACTCCGCCACGCCGACGTTCCACGAGGGGATCCTCGGAGTCCGGCCGGCGCTGTCCCTCCGCTGACGGGAGCCGGACGCTCCCGCGTCAAGGCCTGATCAGAGCTGGCCCAGGCCTGCATGCGGTACGAAGTCGGCGAAGAGCTCGACGAGCATGTTCACTTCGGCAGGCAGCGGCGGTCCGTTGAACGGTTGGCTGGTGTAGGTGACGCTGAACCAGCCCGAAGCTCCATGAGCGAGGTTCTTGTCGTTGGCGGCTTCACCCGCCTGGAAGGCGGCTTCGAATGGGATCAGGGTCCCGTACGCACCCGCCAGATCGTCAACGCCGACCAGCGAGCCCGACATGCTCTGGTAGCAGCGCCACTTGATCGGATCGATCGGTCCACCCTGGCCACTCAGGTAGGACGGGCACTGGGCCAGGGGCCCGAACTTGTAGTAGGGCGTTCCGGCACAGGGATAGCCGATGTCGCCGGCCTCGAGGCGGCCCCCGAGTGTGATCAGCACTTCGAATCGCAGCGCCGGTGAGTAGATGTGATGCACCTGTGCGGTGATCAGGGCCTGCCCGTCCGGGAACTCGACCATCGTCGCGCCTGGGTCGAGCGTGTACCAACTCGTCGGATGCAGGTGGTCGGGAATCAGCATGCCGACCATCTCATTCGGCAGTCCGGTCTCGCCGCAGGCGCCCCCGTCGTTGGCCACGTTCTGCAAGAGCGTCACTTTGATTCCGTCCGCGCGGTGGCTGGGCGCCGTGCCCGGCTGGAGACCCGAGCCCCAGAGGGACTGCGGCGGTGCGGTCGAATGGGGGGCGGGCGAGTGACCGCCGGTGAAGGAAAAGGCCGCCAGCTGCATAGACGCGGTGTCCCGCGCAGAATCGAGCGGAACGTGAACCCGAGCCGTCGTCGTACCGGACGAGTCGAACGGCCCGACCGGTATCAGGGTTACTGCGCAGTCCGACAGGAGCGGCAGTCGCTCCATCGCCTGCTCGGCGGAAGCGGTGGTCGCCGCGACGACCAGGATGGCGATGTCCCCTGGCTGACCACCCGCAACAGCGAGGGAGAGTCCGCCATCGGAGGCGTACTCGCGCTGGATGGTAAGTGGCGCATCGCCAACGCGCGCACCGGCAGTGGGGCTGGCGTGGAGCTCGAGGGAGCCGAGCGCCGCAAATGCGGCCAGGAAGGCGAGTGGGAATCGGTAGTGCATCGAGTGCGCCGGGTTTCGTGGGGACGGGGCGCCGCTGGGCGACTGCCGGTCAGGCCGGCCGAGTCGCGCTGGACCGGCTGGCCCATGCTAGTGTCCTGGATCACGATCGCTCCGAAACTCGCCTGGCCCTGGCCGCCGCCTGCGGCGTTGCGTTTCCTGGCGAGCATCGCTGCGGACAGGGGCCGTCGGCGCGCCCTGCGGGCGACGGCCCGTTCCCGGCAGCTGCCGCCGAGCGGCCGAGCAGTGACGCTGGCGACCGGGCTGGGTGCTCGGGATTCAGGGGCTGGCGCCGAGTCCGTCCCAGCGTTGGCGGGCTCACCCTACGGGCGTGCTCACCCCGGCGGCTGCGTTGCCGCTGGCAGGGGGTCAGCTGCGCCGCTCGAGCGGCGGATGGGCGCGATGGTCGTAGACCACCTTGCCCAGGTGCTCGATGGCGTCGACGATCCCGACCACGATCGTCTTGATCGGCAGCTCGGCGCCCCCGAGCAATTGTCGGCCGCTGTTGCCCTCGTCGATCACGATCACCCGGTCGCCGACCCCGGCGCCCACGTGGTCGATCGCCACGCGGGTCTTGCCCGCGGCCTCGCCCGTCGGGGACAGGGGCCGCAGCAGCAACTGCGTGCGCCCCTCGAGGCTCGGGTGCTGCACCGGCGCCACCACCGTTCCGATCACGTCGGCCAGGAACATCAGGCCGGGGCCTCCTCGCGCCCGATGATCTCGCCCAGGCGCGTGGCCTGCTCGACGAAGCCCAGGATGGTCGCGTCGACCGGCACGAAGGTCTCTTCGAGTGCCAGGGCCGCCTCGCGGCCGTCGACGTAGGTCACCAGGTCGCCCGGGCCGCTGGAGATCGCCGTGCAAGCGACCAGGGTCGCGCCCATCGGCGCGCCGTTCTCGTCCAGGGGCTGGATGAGTTGGTAGGGCACTCGCGCGAGTCCCTCGTAGCTCTGGCTCGCCACCAGGCGGCCGATCACGCGCGCCAGGTACATGGACTCAGGCCCACTTCTCGTAGACGTTCTCGCCGCCGAGGTCCCACGAGTCGACCACGGCCATGATCACCGCGTCGCAGGGCTTGCCCTCGGTCAGGTGGGTCTGGCGCGCGGAGGAACCGGTGGCGTACAGCACCACGTCGCCCGGACCTGCACCGACCGAGTCGACGGCGACCACGTACTGCTCGACCGGCGAGCCCTTGTGGTCGTGGACCTGGCAGACGAGCAGCTTCTGCTGCTCCAGCTTCTCGTCCTTGCGAGTGGCGACGACGCTTCCGACGACCTTGGCGATGAGCATGGTGGGGTCCCCTCCAGGGGGAGCGGGGAGGCGGTCAGGTTAGCCGATCGGCGGGCCGCCGTCGCGGCGCGCGCCGATCCGCGTCGCTCAGCCGGCGACGATCCCCGTTGCCGAGGGCCACAGCCAGCCGAAGACCCCGCCGCTGAGCAGGGCGTAGACCAGGCCGTCGATCGCGAAGCGCAGGGTGGTCGACCAGCGCTGGCCCTTCCAGATCGACTCGGGGACCGACGACATGCCGTAGGCGACGAAGGTCACCGCGCCGGCGAGTTGGAAGACCTTCAGGTAGTCCGCACCCGGGTCCAGGCCCAGGCGCGTGATGTAGGCCACGACCGCGGCGACCACGATGCAGTAGGCGAACCACGAGCCCAGGAAGACGCCCATGTTCGGCGGTCCATTGGGGCGCACCACCAGGAAGGCCACCGGCCCCTCTTTCCACTTCGCCATGAACTCCGGCGTGCCCATCTCCTTCATGGAGTCGCACCAGGGCGTCACGTAGTTGCCCGGCGGCAGCTTCGCCGCGCGCAGGGACGCGATCGCGGCCTCCTCGTTCGGGATCCCGTCGTAGTCCTTCTTGTGGAACTGGATCACCATGTGGGAGATCGAGCTGTAGACGAAGACGAGCACCGCGGCGAGCAGGATCGGCAGCCAGAGTTCAGTCAGGAAATCCATGGGGACGGCCTAGAAAGGTTGTCGAGGGGGGCTCGCCGAAACATGGGCGAGCAGGCGCAGTCGTCGGGGCAACGATCGGGGGCCGTCGGTGGTTGTGTAGCGAGGTTGGCGCTGCGCGATGGTCGAGCTCCGCAGCAAGCGACGTTCCAGCTCCACGCAGCGCATCATCCAGCCCGTGCCAACCCGTGGGCGGCGGCGGGCGTGGCGGCGCTCAGCGCCCGGGGTCGAGGTAAGTCACGACCGTTTCCGGCGGCAGGGTCTCGACCAGAAAACGGCGTCGCAGCTCGCGGTGGACGTTCTCCCGCATGCGCTCCCAGGGCGGCGACGGGCGCACCGCCCCGAGCCACAAGAGGGCCATGCCGTTGTCCAGGCGCACCGGGCCGACCAGGCCGCTCTGGCCCGCGTCGACCTGGTTGAAGATCTCCTCGCGCAGGGCAGCGGGCACGCCCTCCGAGGCGCGGGCCACGAATCCCAGCCAGCCGCCGCGCTCGCGCGAGAGGGCGTCCTCGGAGTGCAGCCGCGCCAGGCGGTCGAAGGCGTCCTCGTCGGTGACCTGGGTCGCGAGGTCCACCAGCACCGCGGTGGCGTCGGAGTAGTTGCGCGGGGTCAAGGGGCCGCGTTCGGGGGCCGCGATCAGGTACAGGATGCGCGTCGAGACCGAGCGCCCGAAGCGGTCCTCGAACCAGTCGCGCTCGGCTTCGTAGGTGCGGCGCAACCCCGCATCGCCCTCGGAGGTGTCGACGAAATGCGTCGAAAGGGCGGCGACGCGCACGGCGGGGTCCTGGCGCATGGAGTCGAGGGTCATGCCGCGCGCCTCGAGCAGTCGCTCGAAGGCCACGCCTTGGTAGCGCGGGTCGGCCTCGGCCTCGGCGCGGCGGCGGCCCACCTCGGCCTCGATCGCGGCGGCGCGTCCCTCGGCCGACAGGTCGGGCAGGCGCGCCTCGACGGCCTTGGCCAAGAGGACCTGGAAGCACAACTCGCGCAGCTCCTCGGACGGCAATTGCTGGCGCAGGGCGGCGGCCAGCTCGGTGCCGGTGATCGCGCGCTCGCCCATGCGCGCTACGACGCCGTCGGCCCACGGCCGCGGCAGTCGCTCGAGCTTGGCTTCGCCGAGCTTGGCGTCGAGCCAAAGCTGCTGTTGGTCGGCGGGGCAGGGACGGTCGGCGGGGATCGCAAGGTCCTTGCGGACCAGGCGCTCGAGCACGATCTGCAGGCGCAGGCGGTCCTTGAAGTCGTCCAGCGGCACCCCCGCGCGCTCGAGCTCGGCCGCCAAGCCACCCTCCACGCCGGCCTCTCTCAGTTGGCCGTCGAGCTCGGCGAAGCTCGCCGCCAGGTCGTCGTCGGTCACCTGCACGCCCTTGGCGTCCGCGAGGTTGCGGAGCAGGGCGCGCTCGCCCAGGTCGACCAGGGCCACCTCGGCGACCTCGCCCGTGCCCTCGCGATTGAGGAGGGCCTGGTCGAACTCCTCCCAGGTCAGCTCCAGGTCCCCGGCGCGGGCCGGGATCGCCCCGCCACGCAGGTCCTGGGCTACCGAGGCCTCGACGGCCCGCGCAGGGCGGGTCTGGGCGGGGCTCACCGTGGGGGCGATCACAGAAGTCGGCGCCGCAGCCGCCAGCGGTTCGGGAGGCGGCGCCTCGACCGCCGTCGCCACAGGCGGCAGCCCGGCGGCCATGCAGCTACCGAGCGGAGCTGCGGTCAATGCCAAGAGAGCGCCCAGCGAGGTCAGCAGGCGCGATCCTCGCGGGCAGGGGTTCCGATCTTGCTTGTTCGAGCCCATGGGAGCGGGATCCTACCCGCCGGCCCAGCCGGTCGCCGCCCCGTCCCCACCCGCCCCCGCAGATCCATGCCCCGAGCTATCTGGAATGGCACCGTCCTGGCCGAGACCGACGTCTTCGAGGAGGTCGACGGGAACGTCTACTTCCCGCCCGAGAGCCTCGAGCGCGAGTTCTTCCAAGAAAGCGCCAAGACCACTGTCTGCGGTTGGAAGGGGACGGCCAGCTACTACTCCCTCGTCGTGGACGGCCAGCGCAACGACGATGCCGCCTGGGTCTATCGGGACCCGAAATCGGCCGCGGCGAAGATCAAGGACCACGTGGCCTTCTGGCGCGGGGTCACCGTGGAGCGCTGAACCGCCGGTGCCAGGGGGCCGATCGCCAGTTCGACCGCTCGTCCCTGACACGGCGCCGTCTCCGTCGACTAGCCGGTCATCGCAGTCTCGCGCCCAGCGCGTGCGACCCGGGTCGAAGGCCTCCGCCAGCGGGTGCAGGACGCCGGTGGGGCCTGCCGAGCGCGAATTCCGGTCGTCGATGGGGGCCGAGGCCAGGGGGGCCGGCGGATGCTCCAAGGTCTATGCTCGTTCCCCGACCATTGGCATGTCCGAACCCATCACCGACCCCGAGTTCCTAGCGCTGCTCGTGCACCACGGGCGGCTCGACGTTCAGCAGGCGGAGGGTCTGATGGACGGGATCCGCGCCGGGGGCGAGCCGGCGGCCCTGTTCGCACAGGCCCTCGGGCTCGCCGAGACCGAAGTCGACGAGCTGCGTCGCACGCGCTGCGGCGAGCAGCCCGAGATCCCCGGCTACCGACTGATCGAGCGCCTCGGCCGCGGCGGCACCGCGGACGTCTGGGCCGCCACCGACCTGCGCCGCAAGCGCCGCGTCGCCCTCAAAGTTCTGCGCCCGGACCTGGCAGCGCAACCGGCGGCCCTGCGTGCCTTCGCGGCGGAGGCCAAGCTGCTGTGCGCCCATCCGCACGAGAACCTGGTGGCCTGCGACGGGGCCGCCCGCGCCGGAGCGACCGTATTCATGCGACTCGAGGCCATCGAGGGCCGCACGCTGCTCGAGCACCTCGATGAGGGCGAACCCTTCGAGGAGGGCGAGGCCCTGCGGATCGTGCTCGAGGTGGCCCGCGTGCTCGAACACCTCGAGCGCCAGGGAGTCGTGCACCGCGATGTGAAGCCCGGCAACGTGATGCTGGCCCGCGACGGGCGCGTGGTGCTGATCGACCTGGGGCTGGCGGTCGCGGACAAGGGCCAGTCCAGCGCGCCCGGTGCGGCCGCGGGCACGGTGGCCTACCTGTCGCCCGAGGAAGCCTCGGGCGCGGCGAGCGGGGACTCGCGCTCGGACATCTACAGCCTGGGCGTGACCCTGTTCCACCTGCTCGTCGGGCGCTTGCCCTTCGAGGGCTCGGACGATCGCGAGGTGCTCGCCAAGCAGATCTTCGCGTCGCTCGAATCGAAGGAGCTGCAGGGGCGCGGGCTGTCGCCCCACGTGCAGTACTTCGTCGAGAAGATGATGTCCAAGGACGCGGACGACCGCTACCAGAGCTGGACCGAGCTGATCGCCGACGTGCGCGCGCAGGTGGAGGGTCGCGAGACGCTCAATCTCAAGGCCCCCTCCCAGCGCCCGTCGCGACTGCGGCGCAGGCGGCGATGAGCGCCGACCAGCAGCTCGGCCTGGCGGGCGTGCGTCCGTTCCGCTTTCGTTGTCAACGCAGCGGTCGTTGTTGCACCGCCGGCGACGGATTCGTGTGGGTCGACGAGGCCGAGATCCCGTCCCTGGCGGGGGCCCTCGGGCTGGGGGTCGAAGTCTTCGCCAGTTCCTTCCTGCGTCGGGTGCCGCACCCCGAGAGCGGTGATCTGCGCCTGGCCCTGCGCGAGCGCACCGAGGACGGGGGCCGAGGCCGCTGCGCCCTGCTCGAGGGCACCAACCACTGCACCGTCTACGCCGCTCGGCCCGACCACTGCCGACGCTTTCCCTACTGGGAAAGCGTGCTCGAGGACGAGCGGGGCTTCGAACGCGCCCGGGAGGTCTGCCCCGGCATCGAGCCGATCGTGGACGGGGCCGCGCGCGAGGCGGCCTTCGCGGCCCTGGAGGCGCTGTACGCCGAGCTGGAGGTGGTGATCGAGCGCTCGGGGTCGGTGTGCCTGGCGCGGGGCGTCTGCTGCCGCTTCGAGGAGGCCGGGCACGACCTCTACGCGACCGCCCTGGAGGCCGACTTCGCCGCCGACCGCGGGCCCGTGGCCCCACCCCCCGCGGCCCCCGGACGCTGTCCGTACCACGTGGGCGGCCGTTGCACGGCCCGCGCGGGAAGACCCCTGGGTTGTCGGACGTACTTCTGTGATCCCCAGACCCAGGACGCGCTCCAGGCCGTGCACGAGGAGTTGCTCGGGCGCATCCGCGCGATCGAGGCCGAACACGGCTACTCGCCCACCTACGCGCCGTTTCCGGCTCTACTGGCGGCGCGCGGGGTCGGGGTCGCCGACGAACTGACACCTGGAGCCCCGGAAGGAGACTGAGAGACGACTGTGCGTGGATTCATCGCGACGCTTCTGGGACTGGTGCTGATGGGCGGTGGCCTGTGGGTCGCGCTGCGCGAGTCCGCTGATCCGCGGTTGCAACCCGAGGGGGCCGCGATCGAGGCTCCGCGATCGGATCTCGTGGCCTCCCGCCGCCCTGCCACCGTCGACGAACAGGACGCCTCTGCCGACGACGACCTGCGGCGGTGGACCCTGCAGAACAACGAGGCCTGCGGGCTGCTCGACGAGGGCGAGTTGGACCAGGCGATCGCGCTGCTCGAGGAGTGTGTCGAGGCGCGCCCCGACCAGCAGCTCTTCGCCAGCAACCTGGCCCGGGCGCTCTATCGCCGGGCGACCTACGAGTACGACCGCGCGGGGGGCAACCGCGAAGCGGCCCTGGCCGACATCATCCGCGCGGTGCAGCTCGATCCGGACGACGAGGCCATCGCGCAGTTGCTCGAGCGCTGGGAGCGCATGGCCGCAGTCGAGCAGGATTTCGCCGGTTTCGATTCGATGCGCTTCAACCTGTCCTTCGACGGGGATCGCACCGATCTGGTAGGCGGTTGGCAGGACGTCGTCGACGTGCTCGAAGGCGCCTACGGCGAGTTCTGGATCTTCTTCAGCCACGATCCGGTGCTAGTCGCCGACGAGCGCATTCGCGTGGTCCTGTACGAGCGCGATCAGTTCCACCAGGCGACGGGGCTCGGCCACTGGGCCGGCGGCGCCTTCGACGGGGTGATCCGCATCCTGGTCGACGACCTCCGCAGCCAACGGGGTGCGTGGACGCGCACGGTTCGCCACGAGCTGGCCCATGCCTTCGTGGCCAGCCTCGGAGGCCGCGGGGTTCCCGGTTGGTTGAACGAGGGCGTAGCCCAGTGGCTCGAGGCCGATGGCGCGAGCGCCGGCGATCGCGAGCGGGACCTGAGGAGTGCCGAGCTGCGGCTGGGTGGCCATCCCCTGCGGCCTCTCGCGGACCTGTCGGGGAGCTTCAGTGCCCTGGGCGAAGCGGAGGCGATCAGTCGCGCCTACGCCGAGTCGCTGCTGCTCGTGGACTACATCGTTCGCTTCCACGGCGAGCGTTTCCTCGCCGACTTGGTCAGCGCCAGCTCGAGGGGCTCAACTGCCGCCGAGGAGTTCGAGCAGCGCCTGGGCTACCCGCTCGAGCGGCTGCTCGAAGATTTGGCAGCTGAGCTGGATCGCTGAGCTGGATCGCGGCGCTGGAGTTCTGGCCCGATGCGCGCCGGCCCACCAACGGTCTCTCGTACCGCGCCCGCATCTCGGACGGTCGATCGTCCAGTCCGCCCGAGTCGCAGGCGGGTGAAGGCACCTTCCGCCCGAACGCAGTCCGCCCGAACGCAGTCCGCCCGAACGAAGAGCGGGCGACCGCGTCAGGAGCGCGGCCGCCCGAACATCGCGCCCGAAGGCGCCTCCGAAACCCGGCTACAGGAGGTTCCCGCCCATCAAGTTCGATGCTTCACGCACTCCTCGTTGCGTGCCGGCCGCATCGAACCCGATGTTGTCGCGGTGTCCAAAACTCCACCACCCTCGGCCAGGACGGCGGACCTGTAGCTCAGGAGGAACAAGGCAGTTTCTGCTACCCAAGCTCCCACGAGGATGACGAGGCAGGTCGTTGTGAAACCGATCATCGCTGCTCCATGGGGAACTAACCCTTCAAGTACGTAGATCGGCCGGCGGATACCACCTTGTTGCCCACCTTCTGTGAAGCCGTCGCATAAATGTCTCCAGCTCGGGATGAAGGCGAGTAACGACCGTCTCCGGCTCGGGATCACGCCTCGTCGCGTACCCGTGAACGCCGATCGCGCGCGATTGCTGCACTCGAATCGCATCCATTGCGATTGATCCCGAATGTGGTGCAACCGAGCACCGCGTGATCCGTCCATCTGCTGTGGCTCGACGTGGAACTCGATCGACGGTCGCCCTGTCCGGGGCAACGGACGGGAGTGGGACGGAGTCTGGTCGTACAGCCGAAGGCTCGGGCGGTGCCTTCCCGCGGCAGGTCATTCCGCAGCAGGTCGCGGCGCCCCAACCTCCGCACCGAACACCGGAGACGTGCGATTCCCTCGAGTCCTGTGCGACCGTGGATCGGGCGGTAGTGACGAGTCTTGCGCCACACGCCGACGTCGAGAGCGACAGCGAGCCAAGCACCGTGGATCGCGAAGGGCAGGGCGCGCTACGGGTGAGTGTGGTCGGCTTCGACAGCGCCGGCCCTGATGCGAACGCTACGCGTCCGAGCGCTCCGCTTTCGGACGGTGCCCTTCCGGACGGTGCCATTCCGGACGGTGCCATTCCGGACGGCGCTCCTCCGGTCGTGACCCCCTTGGGCGAGATCGTCTCGGACGCAGGGAGCCAGGCGGTCCGTCGGTCGGCGCAGACCGTCGAGGGCGCTTCCTTGATCGGGCTCATCGAGCTGGTCTGCGGGGGCGGCGCGGTCGAGCGATCTGGGGCGCGCTCCGACGCGACCGGACCGGCTGGCGGCGGTGGGGGCCCCGGCCGAGGAGTCGGCATTCGCCTGGGGGAAGGGGACCTGGGAGCCCTGTCCCGCGCCCGGCCGGCGGATCTGGAGCGACGGCTCGACTTGGACCTTGCCTCGGCGGAGAGGCTGGCCGCCGCCTTCGAGCTGGGCCGGCGGGTGGAGCGGTCGCGGCTGGATCCGCGAGCCTCGGTGGCCGATCCAGAGGCGGCCTTCCAGTTGCTGTCGACCGAGTGCCGGGGCCTGGATCGAGAGACCTTCCAGGTGCTGTTGCTCGACGGGCGCCACCGTCTGATCCGGCGACACTGCGTCGCGGTAGGGACCCTGACCACGTCTTTGGTCCACCCCCGAGAGGTCTTCGGGCCCGCAGTCCGCGAGGGCGCCGCCGCCGTTCTGGTAGCCCACAACCACCCCAGCGGGGACCCCGAGCCCAGCTCCGAGGACCGCGAGGTGACCCGCCGGCTCCTCGATGTGGGGCGGCTCCTGGGGGTTCCCCTGCTCGATCATCTGGTCCTCGGAGATGGGCGCTATGTCTCACTCCGCCGCCGGATGGGCTTCTGAGAGGCTGGGAGGCCGGTTTCGGGGCGCGAAGGAGTAGTCGGGCCCAACCGGATCCCGCGCCGGCAAGAATTTCCAGGAGTTCACGGAACCCCGCGTTCGGACCTCGACGATCTCCGGCTGGGCCCTTTGACGGAACGAGGCCCGCCGGCCTAACCACCAGCGAAAGCCTCTTCTGTCGTGGGTTTGGGACGTGATCGGGGCCGGTGCCGGGGGGCGCCGGCCCCATCCCATTCGGGAGGCTGGCGTTCCATCCGCAGCATGGCGCCGGATCCCCTGCGATCCGCCAATCGGGCGGGAACAGTGGAGAGGAATTCCGGACTCGGACCGGTCTCACGGGGCCCCTGGGGGCTGCCTGGGCACTCGAGGCCGGTCCGCTCGCGAATTCTCGGGGCTACTTTGGGGGACTTCGGCTTCCGATCGTTCGGTTCCCCGGCGGATGGGGCTCTCACCTGTGCGAGGGGATCGAAAGCTCCTCTCCAACGTGGGTACGGGACGCGAGGGCCAGCGCTGGGGGGCGCTGGCCCTCTCCTTTTTCTGGAAGTCCCGCCCGATCCTCTGGTCCTGACGGCCGTGCGGCGGCCGCTCGTCGGCCTCAGCCCGGGGCCAGCAGGCAGGCGATCAATACGCTGGCAGCGGCCTCGGCAGCGGTCTCGATCCGCAGCACGTGGGGGCCGAGGCGGACCGGCGCGGCACCGGAGGCCGCCAGCGCCTCCAGCTCCTGGGTCTGGAAGCCGCCCTCGGGCCCGATGACCAGGCAGATGGGGTCGCCGGGTGCCGCGGTCAGCCCCCTGGCCCAGGACAAGAGCGGCTGCTCGGCCGTCGGGTGCAGGACGGCACAGGCGCTCCCGCCCGGGGGCTGCCAGCGCTCGACCTCCGCGGGCTCCGCAAGCTCTGGCAACCAGGCGCGGCCAGACTGCTTGGTGGCCTCGCGCAGGACCCGCGTCAAGCGCTCCGGCCGGGGCCAGCGCTCGCCGGGTCCGGTCCAGGCGCATCGCAGGGGCTCGATGCGGGCGACCCCGAGTTGGGTCAGGCGGTCCAGCATGGGCTCCAGGCGACCGCTGCGGGGCAGCGCCACGGCGACGTGAATCGGTGGCAAGGGGGCCCCCGGCTCTCCGGGACCCGGTTCCCGTTCGGGCTCCCCGGCGGGCTCCAGGACCAGATCGCGCCGCTCGGCGCGGACCACTCGCAGGGGCCAGCGGTGGCCGCGTCCGTCGAGGCCGGTCAGGAGATCGCCTGGCTGCGCGCGCAGGACACGCAAGGCGTGCTCGACTTCCTGCCCCTCGAGCCGCGGAACGCTCCCGTCGGCAGCGGGGCCGGCTGTGGCCGACTCCACGAAGAATCGGCCCAAGTCGCGGGGACCCCGCTGCGTCGAATCCCGGCGCGCCACGGACGGATCCTGCCCCTTCCTCGCCTCCGGGGCCAGTCCCGGACCGGCGTCCGGGCCGTGACGGCGCGAGCGGCCTGCACTAACCTGGGACGCACGCACCGCGCCGCCGTAACCGAGGGCGGGCGCGGTTGTATTGTCATGGGCCCCAGTCCGGGGCCTTCGATCCGGCCGCAACAGTCGATGACTGAACGCTTCAACCTGCGCTTCGAGAGCGGCGACCGCCGCGGTGAGTCCGTCCCCGTTCCCCGCTCCGGCCTGCTCATCGGGCGGCGCGACGGCAACGACC
This sequence comes from Engelhardtia mirabilis, assembly GCF_007748095.1. Classification (NCBI taxonomy): domain Bacteria; kingdom Pseudomonadati; phylum Planctomycetota; class Planctomycetia; genus Engelhardtia; species Engelhardtia mirabilis. The sequence continues at coordinate 5,519,935 of NZ_CP036287.1, read as the reverse complement.
TCGTGATCGCCGATCCGTCGGTCTCGGGGCGCCATGCCCTCGTGCGGCCCGACGGCGACGGCCTGGCGGTCGAGGACCTCGGCAGCACCAACGGCACGCTGATCGAAGGCAAGCGCATCGAGCGCGGCCATGTGTCCCCGGGCCAGGCCCTGCGGATCGGAAAGGTCGAGCTGAGCGTGGCGGACGCCGAGTCGGCTGCGGTGTCGGCAGCGCCACCGGCAGCCGGGCCCCGATCCGGCGAGATCGATCTCGAGATCGACCTGGGTGGCGACGACGGCGGGCCGATGCTCGAGGACGAGATCGACCTTGGCGGCTCAGCCCCTTCGATCCCCGCCATCCCGGTCGCCGAACCCCTCGGCCGGTCCATGCCCGCGGCCAGCCTGCCGGCTCGAACCGCGGCGCCCACCGGCCAGCCCGCCGGCCAGCCCACCGCCCGTGCGGGGAGCCCCTCGCCGGAGACCTTCCCGACCGACGCGTCGGCGGCCCGATCGGTCCCGCCCACCTCGGCCGGCGAGTTGCACTCGATCGACGAGTCGGCCCTGGAGCGCTCCCGGCGCGAGCGCGGCTCTCCGTTGGTCACGATCGCGGTCGGCGCGCTGTTGCTCGGCGGGATCGGCGTGGCGGCTTTCCTGCTGCTCGATCCGGGTGGCCAAGCGGACGACGGTGCCGGCGGCGCGGAGCCCCTGGCGATCGCCGACAACCTGATCGTGGGGGGCGACCTCGAGGGCGACGACGCCGAGTCCCTGCTCGAGTCCGACGGCGCAGGGCGCTTTCTGGCCGACCGGGCCTACGCCTCCAGCGGGCAGTCCGGCTTGGGCTTCGTCGCCAGCGGTGGCGCCAGCGTGCGCGCGTCCACGGCCCCGGTACGAGCCCTCGCCGGTCGAACCCTGGCCGCGTCGGCTGCGGTGCGCGTGACCGAATCGGCCACGGCGCGCGTGGGCCTCGAGATCTCCGATTCCAGCGGGCTCAAGAGCCCCTTCACGATCTGGAGCGGGGCGCCCGAAGTCGACGTCGACGAACGCCTCGAGGTGCGCGCAGCGGTTCCGGCCGGCTACGACCGGGCTCGACTGACCATTGCGGCCGGCGACGGCAGCGCCGATCCCTCGACCGACGAGGACTCGGATGTCGGCGAGGTCGCCGTGGACGACCTGGCGATCGTGGTCAGCTCGGAGCCCGCCGCCGTGGAGATCGCGGTGGGGGACTTCGTGCTCGGCACCGCCGCGCCCGGGAACGCCGAGCTCCGCCTGCAGCACATCGCCGAGATCCTGCTCACCGCGCGCATCGGCAGGGGTGAGAGCCCGCTCGCCAGCAGCGCGACGATGCAGCTGCGGTCCGACGGCAACGGGCGCGTGCGGGTCGACGCCAGCGGGGCGGGCAAGCTCTGGATCGAGGCGCGGGCCGAGCTGATCGGCGAAGACGGGCGCGCCCTGGCGACGACCGGCGTCGACGGCTATCGCGCGCGCTCGGGGGACTTCGACTCGAGCGGGGTCGACTCCGTACTCCTGGGCGGCGGCGTGCAGCTCACGCGCCTTCTGTTCGACCGACCCGTCGACGTGCGCGCGAGCGAGCGCGGCGGACGTCAGCGGCTCGAGATCGACCTGGCCGGCGCCGGCGGTTTCACCCTGCAACTCTCCTTCCAGGCCGAGCTCGAAGGCGCCACCGAGCTCGCCACGCGGGCTCGCGCCGCAGGTCGTGACGGACGACTGGGTGACGTGCTGGCCCTGTGGGGCGAGCTGCTGCGCGACTACCCCTTCGAACAGGGTCTCGTGCGCGAAGCCGACGCGGCGCGTGCCGAGATCATCGGCCAGGGACTCGAAGAATTGCGAGCGGTCGACGACGAGGTCGAGCGCGCGCGCTTCTTCGCCCTGCCCGGCATCTACGAGCGCTGTGAACGCGACGTCCGCGCCGTGGCCGATCGCTATCGGCCCAGCGAAGGACGCGAGGCGAGCGAGGTCTTCGAGCGCGCCGACGCCCTCCTGACGGCAATCCGCGCCGAGCGCACGGCCCTCGAGACCGCCGCCGGAAGCGAGCCCGAGCGTCAGCGGGCGATCCTCGGCTGGCTCGAGCGCCACGAGTTCGAGAAGCTCGCGGCCCGCGTGCGCGACGCCGTCGACGGCTGAGGGATGGACCCCATGCGCGACGCCACGGCCCCCGATCCCCACCTTCCCGCCGCACGGGTGACCGCACCCGCCGCGCGGGACTGACCCGCAGGCCCGGACTGGAACCCAGCCCGAGCGCAACACCAGACCCGAGCAGGGCGCCGGACATCCTCCCCGCCGACTCGCCCCCTGCCGCCCCACGGCGCCACCACACCCATCCAACCGACCATGCCCCGCACCTCGACCGGCGTCGACATCGGCCACCGCTCGGCGGTGTTCCTCCGCGGCCACGCCAAGGGGAACACCTTCGTGGCGACCGACTACGCCTTCGGCACCCATCGGTCCGACGACGTCGCCAGTGCCTGGGAGCAGGCCGCGCCCGACTTCAAGCCCACCGGCGCCCGCGTCGGCATCACCGGCCGCGAGGTCAACCTGCGCTACAGCCGCGTCCCGCGCCTGGCGGACTGGCAACTTCGCAAGCTGATGCGCTTCGAGGTGGAGGAGGTCGGCGGCTCCTCCGACGCCCAGGTCGCGGCGGACTTCAACGTCCTGCCGGAGATGCCCGAGATCGAGGGCGAGGACGTGGTCCTCCTGGCGATGGCGCGGGAGAGCCTGCTCGAGGCCCACGAGGAGGGCCTGGCCGCGGTCGGCGGCAGGCTCGACGCCTTCACTCCCAACGCGGTGGCGCTCTACAACGCCTGGCTGCGCTTCGGCGTGGTCATGGACGACACGGTGCTGCTCGCGAACATCGGCCACGAGAACACCGACGTCGTGCTGGTGCGCGGCGCGGACCTGGTCTTCGCGCGCAACCTCTCGGGCGGCTCGAAGTTGTTCGACGACGCCATCGCGAGCCGTCTGAACTGCGACGCCGCGCGGGCCGAGAAGATCAAGCAGGAGTCCGTCGACCTGACGCCGGGCGCGCGCTACCTGGACTCGACGGCGGAGAAGGTCTCGCGCGCCGGGCTCGCGCCCGCCGGGCAGATCCTGGGCCTGCTTCAGTCGACCCTGGCCTTCGCCAAGAGCCAGGTGAAGATTTCGTCGCTCAAGCTGGACCGGGTCTTCATCTGCGGCGGGGGTGCGCGGCTCAAGGGCCTCGACCGCTACCTGTCGAGCGCCATGTCGGTGCCGGTCGCGCCCTTCGAGCCGTTCACCGTCGTGGACGTCTCGAAGCTGTCGCCGGAGGCCCAGCGCGCGCTCGAGGCGCACGAGCTGGAGTCGGTGGTCGCCCTGGGCCTGGCCCACGCCGGCAGCGATCCCGAGGCCTACTCGGTCGAGATCGTCCCGGCCGCGCTGCAGCGCAAGCGCGAGTTCCTCGGGCGCAAGGCGTTCCTGATCGCCGCTGCCGTGGTGGGCCTGGCCTACATCGGCTGGTCCGTGGTGGAGAAGCGAGCCGAGCTGACCGACCTGCGCGGGCAGATCAGTCGTCTGTCGACCCAGGTTCGCAGCCGCGAGCGGGTCAACAGCGAGACCGAGCAGTTGATGGCCGAGAACGAGGAGCTGGCGGCGGTTGCCGGGGAGCTCTACGGCATGGCCGCCTCAGGTACCCAGTTGGCGCGCACCCTGCGGCTGCTTGACCGGCACCTGCCCGATGGCTTCTGGATCACGGACCTGACCAGCACCTTCGCCACCGACGAGGAGTTCGGCGCGGACCGCGGCGAGAAGATCCCGGTGCTCTCGATCGAGGGCCGGGCCGAGGAGGGCGTCGAGCCCAACACGGCGCGCTTCCAGCGCCTGCTCGGCGCGCTCCAGGTGGGCTTTCCCACGGCTGTCGTGCGCGGTGGCCTGTCGCCCGATCAGCGCCGCTTCAACCTGACCCTCTCGCTGCTCGCCGAGCGCGAAGACGACGCCACGACCGAGCCCGACGACGAGAACGTCCAGGGCGGGTGAGCTGATCCCATGGACTTCGACGACTACTGGCAGGAAAACAAGGGCTTCGTCGGTCAGGTGGCCGCCGGCCTGGTGGCGTTCCTGATCGGCTTGGCCATCGTGTCCAAGACGGTCGGCGCCGACGTGAAGCGGGCGCAGACCTCGCGCAAGAGCCAGCAGGCCAAGCTCAGCGCGCCCGCCTACTCTCCCGCGGATCGCGACCTGGCACGCGAGGACAACGAGGCCCTGCGCGGGGCGGTCGAGCAGCTCAGCGCGGCCGTGCGCTTCAGCGGCCGGCCCGAGTTCCGCGACCCGAACGAGCCCACCACGCCCGAGCGCTACCTCAACGCGGTGGCGCGCGTGCGCGGCGAGCTGCTGCCGGCGGCGGGTCGCGCCAACGTCGAGCTCGATCCGAGCTTCGGCCTGCCCGAGATCTCGCCCACGCGCGAGGACGAGCTGGAGCGCTACCTGGACGGGCTGGACCTGGTCGAGCGGGTCCTGTCGCGGGCCATCGAGGAGGGCGTCGGCGAAGTCCGCAACGTCCGCATCCGACTCGACCCGCGCCTGGGTTCGAAGGACGGCGCGGGGGCGATCGAGCGCACGCGAGTCCAGTTCGACCTGCGCGGGAACGACCTGGCCGTGCTGCGGGTGCTCGAAGACGCCGGCAGCGGCACGGGGCGTGCGCTGGTCCTGGACGAGATCGAGATGGAGCCGCTGCGCGGCACTTCGGACCAGTGCCGCGCCCAGGTGACCTACCTGGTGCCGCGCGTGGTCATCGACACCGCCGATCGCGGGGAGGGCTGAACCATGGCCGAAATTCGCCAAGAGCAAATCGTCTTCGGTGTCGCGCTCGCGCTCGTCGGGGCCCTGGTGCTGACCCGGGATGCGCCGCCGCGCCCTTCGAGGGACAGGGGCGCAGAAGCGCCCGACCTGGTGCGTTTCACGTCGCCGGACGTGGCCTCCGCCTCCCTGGCGCGGGGTGCGGACGACCTCCGTCGCGCTCTCTTCTCGCCGCCGCGCGACACGCGACCCTTGGATCCCCTCGGCTTCCAGCCGCCGCCGCTGCCGCCCCTGCGTGCCCTGGCTCCGGCCGGTCCAGTGGGGCCTTCGCCGAGGGTCTATTCGCGCCTGTTGCCGACCTACCCGGTGGTGACCGAGGTCGAGGGGCTGTTCGACGTCTCCGTCGACGAGTTCGAGCCCGACGGGTTCAGTGGCGGGTTCGGTGAGTCCTCCTTCGGCGGGGACCTGGACGACGAGACCTTGGGTCAGCTGGCCCAGCTCGGCTACCTCGACGTGCCCGGCAAGGGCGTGGTCGAGAAGATCGAGAGCCAGTTCCTCGATGCCGAGGAGCGCCGTCTGCGGGAGCAGACCTACATGTCGCTCTACGACTGGATCCGACGCGACGGGGGCGCGGACCTGCAGTTCGGGCGCATCGAGAACGAGTACCCCTACGGTTTGCGCGACGCCGATCGCCGTTCAGAGCCGATCCAGTTCGTCGAGTACGAGGCCGACCGCGGCGTGCCGCGTTTCCCCGGGTCGCCGCCGATCGAGTACGAGCGCGAGCGCCTGACCGACTTCCAGCTGGCGCGCAACGACACCAACGACCTGCACCAGCGCTTCCACGACCTACCCGAACAGCCCACGCCCGCGTCGGTCGAGCCGATGCTGGCCCTGGGCGCGGACTGCATCGACCTGCGGCTCGAGGTCGACGGCGCGCTCGAGATGGCCGAGGACGTCTACACGCGGCTCGCCGGGTTCCTGACCGAGGATCCGCGGGCCGGCCTGGGCCTGGCGCGTGTCTTCGAGGCGGGCTTCGAGTTCGAGCGCGCCTTCGAACAGTACGAGGCCCTGATGGAGCGCTTTGGCCACCGTGCGGAAGTTCGCGTGGGTCTGGCACGGCTCGAGGCTCGCTTCCGCCTGTTCGACGAGGCCGAGGCGCGCCTGCGTAGCGCCGTCGCGGTCGAACGCGGCTCGTGGCTCGGCCACGCGGCCCTGGGCTCGTTCCTGCTCGAGCGCGGCGACCTGGTCGGAGCCCGCGAAGCCTTGGCCAACGCATTCACCCGCCTGCCCCAGGACCCACGCCTGGCCAGCGAGCGCCTGCGCGTGCGCCTGGACTACGGGGCGGTGCTGGTGGCCCTGGGTGAGGTGTCCACGGCGACCGAGGTCTACGGCGACGCCTGGCGTGCGGATCCAGAGTCCCAGGAGGCCCTGGCCGGCTTGGCCTCCTGCGCCCTACTCGGCAACGACGAGGCGCGCCTGTCCCTGCCCGATTGGCTGCTGGACGGCGACGCGAACCTGGCCGAGGGCTTCGAGAGCCTGGGTTTCGATCTGCTCCTCGCTGGTGGCCTGCTGGCGGCCGAGGCTGGCGACCTGGAGCGGGCCTTGGGTGACCTGGCGGCGGCGCTCGAGGCGGATCCCCTGCGGGTGGCCGAAGCGAGCTGCGCCCTGTCCTGGGTGGCCGAGCGCGCCGGGGATCGGGACGAGTCCCTGAACTTCGCGGAGATGGCCCTGTCGGCCGACCCGGAGAACGTCTGGGCCCTTTACCAGCGCGGGCGCCTGTTGCTCGAGCGCTTCGACACCCTCGAGGCCGCGGCGACCTTCCGGCGCGCGCTCGAGCTGGAGTCGGACCTCGAGGACGCCCTGGTGGGCCTGGGCATCGCCGACTGGCGCGAGGGCAACACGGGCGCGGCCGAGCTCTACTTCGAGCGCGCCATGCTGCTGGCTGACGAGCGTCTGGCGCGGGTGGCTCTCGGGGCCGACGTGGCGCACCTGGGTGCCGATCCGCGGGCCGACGTGCTCGGCCTGCGCGGAATCAACCTGCTCGAGCTGGGCGCCTTCCTGCGGGCGCGCGACACCTTCAACGCCGCGCTCGCGGCCTCGCCCTCCGATCCCGTGGCCCTGGGCGGCCGGGCCTGGACGATCTACCGCCTGGGCGACGTGGAGGAGGCGCTGATCCAACTGCGCTCGATCGACGACGCCCTGCGCGCGCGGCCCGAGGACGACCCGGTGCGGGTCTGGTCCCGCGAGCGTCTGGCGGCCCTGGCCGAGCACGTGGCCAAGGACGTGTGGAGCGACGGCTTCGAGTACTCGACCGTGGGCAACGGCTGGCGCCGCAAGGAGTCCGCCGGTCCGACCGCGGCCCTGCGCGGCGGGACGCTGGTGCTCTCGGGCAACTTCAAGACCCCCAGCGGCGAGGCCACCTTCTACCGCGACTACGCGGCCTCCGAATTCATCGCCATCGAGGCTTCGATCAAGGTCTCGGCCGACAGCAACGCGCGCGCTGGCATCTTCGTCTCCCGCGAGCAGGGCGAGGGCGCGCGCCGCAGGGTCCAGGCCTACGCCGGCGTGGCGCGCTCGCGCGACGGGGTGGGTCAGATCAAGACCGAAGTCCCCGGCATCAGCCAGACGGACTGGCGCGACCTCTCGGCCCAGGACTTTCCCTTCCCCGCCGACCAGTGGGTGCGCCTGCGGATCGAGCGCTCCGGCGAAGGGGCCGACACCGTGGTGACGATCTTCATGGACGGCATCCCCGTGCTCGAGGACGTGCCCATGACCAACCTGGCGCGCGGCAACTCGCCCCTTTTGATCGGGTTGTTCGCCGAGGGCGACACCGGTCGGCGGGTCGAGGTCTCGATGGACGACGTCGAGATCGTACGCATCCACGGAACCTGACCCGGCTCCGGCCCCGCGTCGCGCGGGGCCGGGCGGGCAACCCACGACCCATGGCAACCAAGACAATCGACCGCGCCGGCTTCACGCTTCTGGAGCTGATGGCAGTGGTGGTGATCCTCGGGATCCTGATCGGCCTGCTCGTGACCGCCCTGGGCGGCGCGGAGGAGAGTGCCAAGGTGCGCTTGACGAAGGTCTCGATGACCCAACTCAGCGCCGCCATCGATGCCTACGAACGGGAGTTCGGCGGCTACCCGGCCAGCACCCTGCCGGAGAGCGCCGGCGGCGCCAACGCCGTCAACGTTGGGATCGAAGCGCTGGTTGCGTCCCTGTGGTCGAACGGCTGGGAGGGCGGCGGTGACTTGGACCCCGACGAGCTGGTCAACCTGGACGCCGACTCCAGCAAGAAGCAGTTCACCGATTTCCCCGACCGTCAGTTGTTCGAGGTCGCCGACCAGTGGGGCAACCCCATCGCCTACTTCCACAACCGCGACTACGAGCGGCCCCAGCGTTACACGGTGGAAGACCAGGAGACGGGCGAGCTGCTCGACGACGAGGTTCGCGCGTTCAAGAACGAGACCACTCGGCGCTACTTCCAGCACAACAAGTACCAGCTCATCTCGGCCGGTCCCGACGGGCGCTTCATGACGCCCGAGGACAACATCACGACCTTCAGTCGCAACTGAGCCGCAGATCTTGATCCAGGTCGACCATCACGGGAGTGGCGCGCGCGCGCGGGCAGGGGTGACCCTGCTCGAGCTGCTGCTCGTGATGGCGATCATGGCGATGATCTTCGGCGCGGGGCTGGGGGTCTTCGCCACGGCGAACAACGACGGTGCCTTGGTCGAGTCGGCCCTGCGCAGCGGTATGCGCGCAGCCCAGACCTCGGCCCAGCTGGAGGGCTTGCCAGCGGCGCTGCGGGTCGAGGCCGGCGGCACCGCGCTGGTGCTCCACACGCCGCGCGTGCGCGGGAGCTGGCACATGGAGCGCGGCTTCCTGGACGGAGACGAAGTCGGCCCCTCGACCCAGCCGCTCGGGTACCGCGTCGGCGCGCCCCAGAGCGCCCCCGGCTTCCTGGGCCAGGGCCTCGACTTCCAGGGCACGGGCGGCGAATCGGCCTTCGTGATCCCGGTCCACGATTCCGGCGAGTACGACGTGACCGAGGGCTTCTCGATCGGCGTCGCGATCCGGCCCACGGACGACCTGGACGCGACCATCTGGCGGCTGGGCGACGTGGCCGGGCTCGAGTACGAGCGCGGCGGCCGCCTCTCCGCCTGGTTGGTCCCCGGCGTGGCCGACGATCCCAGCGGGCGCCGGCGCGGTGGCCGCGTCGACCTGCGCCTGCCGCCGGGCAGTGTGCCCTTCGACCGCTGGACCCGGGTCGACCTGCTCTACGACCGCTTCGAGTTCCGCGTGCTGGTGGACGGCTTCCCGGTCGGGATCCTGCCGCTCGGGGACGCCCTGCCGCAGATCAAGGGCCCCCTGGTCGTGGGCGGCAAGCCGCGCCCGTTGCAGGGGATGGTGGATGAGTTGGTCTTCGCGGTCTATGAGCGTGGAGAGCCCCTCGACCTGCCCCACGGCACGACCTGGGTCGGTGCCATCCCGAGCGCGGCGCGCTTCGAGGCCGACGGCGGCCTCGATCGCCGGATCCACGGGCGGGAGTTGGTGTGGGCCGTGATCACCGCCGACGGTGAGCAGCACTCGATCAAGGTCTCGGCCTACGGAGCGATCGAATGAGCGTGCGAGCCAGTGCGCTGACTTCGAGGCTCGGCCGCGCCGGGGGCGAGAGGACGGACGTGAAGCATTCCATGAACGGTCCAGTGACAAGGGCAGGACACGCGAGAGCCCGGGGCGGCTATGCCCTGGTGACCGTCTTGCTCGTGCTGGTGTCCCTGCTGGTGCTGTGCACGCCGTTCCTGTGGACCGCCAGCAACACGGACCGGACCAGCGCGCGGCTCTTGTCCGAGACGCAGACGCGGATCGCCCTCGACACCGCGGCGCGACACGCGCGTCACGCCCTGGGTCGCTCCCATCCGGCCCTCGACTCGACGCGCTTCAGCGACGGGCCGGAAGAGCTGAACCCGGACGACCGCGACGTGGCGGAGCTGCTGGACGCGGCGGATCGCAACGGGGTCATGTGGGGCCACGAGGTCACCGACCTCTCCGGTCTGGTCGACCTGAACAGCGCGTCGCCCCTACTGCTGGCGAATCTGCTCGGTCAAGCCGGCTACCTGACCCAACCGATCGACGCCGGCAAGCAAGAGTTCGACCTGGCCGGAGGTCGCGGCCTGCGTTCCTCGGGTCTGTTGCGGATCGGGGGCGAGCTCGTGAACTACACCTCGCGCGAGGGCTCGAAGCTGGGCGGGATGACTCGCGGGTTGTTCGGGACCGCCGAGCCCTGCGGTTTCTGGCTGGCCTCCGGCCACGGGGCCGGCGCGGTCGTGACCGGCTACGACGGTTGGGGCCTGGCCCAGTGGCGCATGTCGCGCGGCATGCAGGACGCGCGCGGGCTGACCGTGGGTGACATCGCCCGCGAGCTGCCGGCCTTCATCCCCGCAGCCCTGGCCGAGTCGGACCCGTCCTTGGGCCAGCCCGATCTGCAGGCGGTGCTCGAGGATCGCGTGCTGTCTGACCTGACCGCGACCCTGGGGCGTACCACGACCCTGCACGGGGGCGTGGCCGCTGGGGATCGTTGGCAGTATCCCGTGCGCCTGCTCAACGACCTGAACGCGGGGACGGACTGCAGGCTGCTGCTCTCCGACGGCCGGTGGGTGAACCCCGGGACCACGGTGATGATCCGCCAGGGCGGGACCAGTGAGCTGGGCCTGGTGCGGGGCGCCGGCGGTGGGGCCGCGGTGCTGACCGAGACCGTGGTCAACAGCTACGACGCTGGCGAGGCGGAGGTGCTGGTGCTCGCGCGGCGACCGGTCAACATCAACTCGGCTTCGCCCGAGGTGCTCAGCGCGCTGTTCGAGAACCTGAAGCTGGTGGGGGTCAACCAGCGCATCTCCCGCGCCGAGGCCGAGGAGCTGGCCGTGCGGGTCATGACCCAACGGCCCTTCGTCGGCTTCGAGGACTTCCTGCAGCGGATCGTCCTACCGGCCGCGGGGATCGCTTCCTGGGACGAGGTCAAGCCCCTGTCGACAGCCGTCGGCGAGGAACAGAAGCAGGCCGCCCTCGAGCGTTTCCTGGCCCGGCTCGAAGAGCGCGATCCGCCCTTCCTCAGCCAGGACGACGCGCGGGCCCTCTACACCAACGCCGTCTGCGCCACCGACGTCTCGCTCGAGTTCTCGACCGCGCCCTTCTCCTTCTCGTCGCGCGACACCTACGACATCGAGCTGCGCGCCTCGGTCAACGCGCCCAGCGGCGTGCAGCGCCTGGCCGGTCGTCGCCGCCAGATCGAGTGGGTCGCGCCGCAGACGGATCTCTTGCGCCTTTGGACGGCCCAGGAGGACTTCGACGAGTCCCTGCGCCTGGGCCGCGCCGCCCCCGGTTGGGGCACGGGCCCGATCACGACCACGCTGCACGACACCGGCTACGGTTCGACGCCCCCGCCGCGTTCGCGGGTGCAGTTCATGACCGGCGAGCTCGACCTGGGTGACGACCAGGCCGTGCCCTTCGCGCGCAGCCTGTTCCCCTCGCGCGACGAGAGCGGCTTCGCCAAGCCCTGGCACGTGCGCCTGGACGAAGAGGGGCCGCGGGCTGGCGCGGTGACCCACTTCGACCTGGACGAGACCGCCCTCGAGGGACACGACACCTCCGAAGAGCCCTGGCAACGCTCCGCCAGCGCCCTGGGCCTGTTCGACGCCGGGCTCCTGGCGCCCTTCACCCTCTCCTTCTGGGCCAAGCCGACAGGGACCACCGCCGGGCGACTGCTCGACGTCGCTGGCGACGATCCCAACGGCGACCGCGTGACCCTGTTCGTGGAGGAGGAGTCGAACGAGCTCGTGCTGCGGGTCCTCGACGGCCCCGGCGACCACCCCGCGACCGCCTTCCCCGAGTACACCGAGGCGCGCCTGGAGCTGGGGGATTCCGGCGCGCTGCCGGCCGACACCTGGTCCCACGTGGAGGCGACCGTCAGTGGCACGCGCCCCGACCAGCTGCTGCTGCGCGTGGACGGCTTTTCCAAGGCGCGCACCCCGGGGATGACGCGCCTGACCTCGGCCCTGGGAACCGACGCCAGCCTGATCCAGGTCGAGTCGACCGAGGGCTTCCCGCCCTTCGGGCCGATCCGCATCGGCGACGAGGTGATCGAGGCCACCGTGCTCGACGACGACACCCTGCAGGTGGCCTTCACCGACTCCGGCGAGCTGGCCGGCTTCGGCGGCCGACTGGCGCGCGAGATCGCTCCGCCGACCGCCACGGGCACCTACGACAACGAGGGACTGTTCAAGGACACGAGCTACCCGGCCGGCACGCCGGTGCACGTGTACGGCTACAGCCTGCCGATCGACAGCAACGTGCCCGCGGGCGGACTGCGGCTGCGCGGCGACCTGGGCGCCTTCGCCGCCGGTCGGGTGGTGGGCCTCGAGGGCACCAGCAACCCCCTGGGGGACCTGTTGTCGGCCGAGATCGAGTTGACCCTGCCCGGGGGCGGGTTCGTGACCGGTGCGCTCCAGTTCGGGCGCGGCTGGGACAGTGCCGACAACGACGTGACCGGGCTGCGCCTGGCGCCGGTGGACGCCGGCCAATCCACCGGCGACGTCATGAGCGCCTTCAGCCCCGACGGCGGCTACGCCGCCGTGATGCAGCGCATCTGGGTCACGAACTTCGTCGACGAGGCCATCGAAGACCCGGAGTTCCTCGAGCTGATCGACACGATGACGCCCGTGGGCGGTCTCGAGATCGTGCGCTACTCGGGGGTGGACGGTGACGTGCTGACCATTCCCCAGGGCGGCTTCGGAGTCGACTCCAGCGAGCTTGCACGGCTCGGAGACCAGGCCGTGGACCTCCTGGGCAAGATCGGCGGGCCCAAGGCCTTCATCGTCGACTGGGAGCTGGTCCTGGGCGCGCAGGGCTTCCCGAGCGTGGGCTTCGACAGCGTCTCGAATCGTCACAACCGGAGCATCGAGTGGCAGACGATCGTCGCTCCGATCTCGATCGGCGTGACCGGAACGGCCCAGTCGCTGCTGCCGCCGCAGCCCTTCCAGTCGGAGTTCGTCCAGATCACCGAGACGGGCGTCGACAGTGGCAAGTCCGAATGGGTGCGCTATGACGAGATCAAGACCTCGGGCAGCGGCATCGACCTCGTACGCAGCGCTCCCCTCGGTCTCTTGGAACTGTTCAGCGCCGCGCTCAACCAGATCACGTTCATCGAGGAGCGCCTGGTCGGCAGTCTCCAAGGGGGCGTGGGCGGTCCTTTCGTGCCGGAGCCGGCGCCCCTCGAGCCGCTCGCGGCGACGGTGCCTGCGGTGCCGGAACCCGCGATTATCGAACCCGCGCCGTCGGCCGCGCAGATCTCCTCGGGCGTCTTCTGGGCTCCCGAGCACGGTGGCAGCGAGGCGGTCGAGATCGCGGACGACCTGGTCTACACCCGCGCGGTGCGCACCGGCTTCCAGCACCGCGGCGTGCTCGGGACCTACTCCTTCGAGCACAGCGCCGACGTCGACGTGCTGCCCGTCTTCCGCGTCTTCGATCGGCGCACTGTCGCCGGTGAGGTCGACGAGCTGCAGCACATCCAGCCCAGCTGGGGTTGGCCCGGCGCCGGCGACCCGGTGTTCCTGGTCGACGAGGACGTGGAGGACATCGGCTCGCCGGGCACGATCCACCGCGCGGTGCGCCCGGCCGGCTACCTGCGGTACGCCTGGGAGGACGGGCCCAACCTGACGGTGACCGCCGACACCCCCTTGTTGCGTAGCGACGAGGGCTTCCTGAGCGGGCCCTGTTACGTGGCCATGCGCGAGCCCCTGGGCGTCTTCGGCGCGCCCTCGGCCGACTTCGGTCCCAACGGCAACCCCGCCAACGCCGACCGCGTCGACCCGCGCCGGATCTCGCGCCTGGTCAAGTTCCCCTCCGGTGAGATGCCCCGCCTGGCGACCCAGGTCGCGCTCGGCGGCGACGTAGCCCAGTCGGAGGATCCCGTCGCGATGTTGGTGGACGAGGTCTTCCGTCGGCGCACGGAGGTCCAGGCCGGGCAGAGCCTGCGCGGGGCGGCGTACATCCTGTCCGCCGGGCTCGACGACGGGGACGATGCGATGCTGCTCTCGGTCAGCCGTCTGCGCGCGGTGCGCGGTCACGTGCCGGGGACCGGGCTCTTCGGCAGCGGTTCGGGCTTCGACACGGACGCCGGCCTGATGCGGATCGGCTCGGAGATCGTGGCCTACACCGACATGACCGAGGAGGGGTCGCTCCTGCTCTCGGTCGAAGGGCTCGGTCGCGGTCTGCTCGGCACCGAGGCCCAGGCCCACGTGCCCGGCGAGCCGGTGCACTTCCTCGACCACATCAGCGTCTCCAAGCTGACCTCTTCGATGTCGGCCGACGACGCCGACATCTTCGTCTCCGACAACTCCGACATGCCGCGCGAGGGCACGGTGCTGATCGGCGAGGAGCTGCTGCACCACACCAACAAGATCGACGGCCTGGGGATGCCGGCGCGCTCGACCGAGCCAGGCGCCCAGGACGGCAAGGGGGCCGGCCTGTTCCGCGGCCGCTTCGGCACCGAGCCCGACGCGCACCCCGAAGGTGCGCCCGTGATCCACTTCCAGACGCGCTACTGGGATCGCTACCCCGACGACAGCGACGCACCCGAGTTGCAGTTCCTGGGGCTGGATCTGCCCCAGCCCGACGCCTGGGTGCGCTCGGTGTTGGTCGAGCAGACCGAGCCGTCCTTCGGTGGCGTGCGGACCGGGCTCATGATCCGCACCGACCCGACCGTGGCCTGGGACGCCGATCCGGAGAAGACCCCGGGGCTGAAGCGCTACTGGCTCGATCAGCTCGCCGGCCGCCCGGCGCCGGTGCGGGCCCAGGCCAGTCGGGTCGAGCTGCGACTGTTCCACCAGTTCGAGCAGGGTGCCTTCGACCCCCTCTCCGGCTCCCAGGGCTGGAAGGACGTGCCCGTCATCGAGCAGGTGGCGATCGACTACATCGCCCCCGGACGGGTCTTCGAGAGGAGCGACCTGTGATGGCGGCCCCGCTCGCGAGTGCCGCGCGCCGCGGTCTGACCCTGGTCGAGCTGGTGCTCGCCCTGGGCCTCTTCGCGGTGCTCTCGGTGGCCCTGGTCCAGGTCTTGGATGCGACCCTCTCGATCTGGCAGGACGCCGAGCGTGGCCGCGAACGCATGGAGGTCGAGACGTCCGTTGCCGAATGGCTCTTGCGCGACCTCGACTACCTGGCCGGTGGTTCCGACGGCGACCTCCTGTACGACTGGGCCATGTTCGACGTGGACGGGGACGGCATCGCCAATCGCCCCCTGCCCAGGTTGCGGCTCGTGCGTCGCGCCAGCGCCGAGGACCTCTTGCGACTGGGGCTGCGCACGCCCCTCGACGAGGCGGGCGAGGTCGGCGCGGCGCCGCGCGGGGCCACGCCCCTGGTCGAGGTGGTCTGGTGCCTGGTGCCGATCGACCGGCCCGAGGGCGCGCTGGCCGACGGCGCCCTGCGCCTCTTGCGCGGCGAGCGCCTGCTCGGGGACCAGAGCTCGGCCTCGTTCTTCGACCGCACGTTCTTCGCCGGCAACGGCTACCCGCGCACGGACCAGCTCGAGCTGGTGGCCGCGGGGGTGCTCGATTGGCGGCTCCTGTTCGCCGGCCAGACCACCGTGCTGCGCGACGGCTGGAAGGCGGGGGACGACCTGCGCGACGCCGCGATCTGCTGGGACGCGCGCAACCTCCAGCGCCCCGACGCCGAGCGCTCGCCCCAGAACCGCGCCTGGCCCGGGATGCCGTCCTACGACGGCGATCCGCTCCTGCCGCGGCGGATGCGTTTCGAGTTCGAGTTCGAGCGTCCCGACGACGCACGCCGTCGGACCAGCCTGGCCAGCTCGGTCGCCGCCGACGACCTCGAGTTGGACGTGATGGAACCCGATCACCTGCCGAACGACGGCGAGTTGGTCCTGCTCGGCGAGGAGTGGATGCGCGTCAAGGCCAGCAATGGTTCGCGCGTCTCCGTCGAGCGCGGCCAACGGGGCACGCGACCGGTGCCACACAAGGCGGGCGAGCAACTGCGTTTCTCACGGACCTTCGTGCGCGAGGTCCTGGTCCCCATGCACCGCGAGGATTGGAGCCTGTGAAGACCACGCGCAAGGGCGGCTTCACGATCCTCGAGGTCGTGTTCGCCATGGGCATCCTGCTGATCGGGATGTCCGTGGTGTTGGGCCTCCTGTCCTTCGGAGCCGGTCTGGGGTCGAACGCCATGCGGCGCGCCGAGGCCGCGGGCTCGCTCGAGTTCATCGTGGCCGACCTGGAGGAGCGCCTGTTCCCCATCCTCGAAGACGGCTCGGTGGGGCCCCCGATCACGATCGAGAACGCCCCGGTGCCCGGCAGCGATCGCCTGGTCTACAGCGCCAGCGCCGTGCCGGAGCCGAACCACGAGGGGCCCGCCGCGATCCTCTACCGGGTCGACATCGACGTTGCCTGGAGCCGCGGTGGCTCCGAGCGAGTGCTGTCGTTCGCGACCCTCATGCCCCGACAGGTGCCCTTCGGTGAACGACTGCGACAGGCCCTGCTCGGCAGCAGCGGACCGCCGGCCGTCCCGCAGGGCGGTCAGGGTCCGTAGCCTCTGAAAGCCCCAACCCGTGTTCGCGACCGAGACCAAACCGAAGATCGATTCAGCGATGGACCACCACCACGCAACCGGCGACACCAACTCCCCTCGACGGGCCGCAGCCAGGCTCTTGGCCTGTGTGACCCTCGGACTGCCGATCCTGGCCGGATCAGCCACGTCGCAGGCGGGCCTGGCCAGCGCGGGCGACCGGGTCGATGGGCGACCCAGCACCCTGCAGGGTCTCGACCAAGACAACGTGCTGGCGCCGCCCGCGGTGCCCGCGGAGCCGGTCACCCAGCTGCGGATGCGCGACGGGCGCATCGTCTGGGGTTGGATCCTCGAGCACGACCCCGACGCGCTGACGGTGCAGCGCCTGGACCATGGCGGCCAGGTGGTGCTGCCCTGGGGCTACCTCGATCCGCGGCAGGAGGGCGAGCTGAAGGACCTGTTCGGCTACGTGGACCTCTCCGACCAGGAAGTCATGGTCACCGCCTCGCGCATCCCGCTGCGGACGGGCGAGGAGTTGGTAGGCATGATGACCTCGCGCTCCGACCAGTACATCGAGGTCAAGAACGCGAACGGTCTGCTGCAGGTTCCGGTCACCAACCTGGCGGGCACGATCCTGCAAGAACAGGTGCCGGCACGGCAGATCTACACCCGTGACGAGTTGTACGAGCTCGAGGCACGGCGCTACGCCTCGGCCATCCTGACCGGTGGCAGTGAGGCGGCCAAAGCGCACTTCGAGCTGGCGCGCTACTGCGAGCGGATCTTCGACTTCCGCCGGGCGCACCTGCACTACATGGCCATCGCCGAGGTCGATCCCACCTTCGAGCACCCTGACCTCGAAGCCTCCTTGGCCCGCGCCGCGCGGCGGGCGGAGGCCCAGGAGCAGGCCGACATGCTGGACGAGATCGACCGACTGCGCGCCCGGGACCTGTACCCGGCGGCGGTCGAGCTGCTCGGGCGCTTCCCGCAGCTGTATCCCGACAGCCCGCTGACGGAGGACCTGATCGACCTGCAGAAGTCGGTCCTGCGCGATCGGGAGCGCGACATGGTCTCCGAGGTCGAGGATCGCTGGCACAACGCGGTCCTGCGGGTGGCGCGGGACAAGGGGCGCGAGACCAACTACGAGGCCGTGCTCGCCTGGATGGAGGAGGGCATGACCCAGGAGGTGGTGGCCAGGGTCACCGAGGACCTGCAGCGCTTCGAGACCGACGTCTCCCCGGAGCGCATCCGCGAGCTGTGGGGCGAGCGGGCGGCGCGGCGCAACAAGCGGGCGACCTACGGCGCCGGGACCTGGCTGCTCGGTCGCGAGGGCGCGCGGGCCGGCCTGGAGACCACGGAGGACGACAAGAGCACCACCGATCCGCGCAGCGAAGAGCGCAAGAAGATCGAGGACCGCATCCAGCGCTACCTCCGCAACCAGGAGGTCGCATCGGCCGGCGGCGGCGCCGAGGAGGGCAAGGATCCCCAGCTCTTCTGGCAGAACTGGACCGGAGCCAGCCGCGCACAGTGGATCGTGTCGTTCTACGCCGAGCAGAGCGGGGACATGACCGTGACGCGCGCCACCGTGCGGCCCTGTCGCGAGTGCGGCGGCGTCGGCTACCACGAGCACGCGAACATGGGCGGCAGCGGCTCGGGCAACAACTCCACGCGCCTGATCGAATGCCCCCTGTGCGCGGGTGTCGCCGTGACGCGACGCGTGAGCTACCGCTGATGGGGCGGACCCACCTGCGCGGACCGATGGCGGCGGCGTTGTTGCTGCCCGCCCTCGGGCTCTGGAGCTGCGCCAGCCCGCCGGTGGCGCGCACGACCGACCGGACACCGGGGCCGCCGCCCCTGCTCGAGGGGACGGTCACCGCTGGTGGGCGCGATGCCACCGCCGAGCCCCCCGCGTCGGTCCCGGCCGGGCAGGACGATGCCGCCCAGGCGGCAGTGTCCGCCGATCCGGTGATGGCCTGGGTCGGCGGACGGGAAGTCACCGCTTCGGACCTGCTCGAGAACCTCCTGCAGCGCGACAGTCCGGCCCTCAAGCGCTCGCTCAACCTGCTGATCGGCGCGCGCCTGGCCCAGATGGAGGCCGATCGCCTGGGCCTGCGCCTGCCCCCGGAACTGGTGGCGGAGCGCTCGGCCGAGCACCTCGAGGGCTTTCGCGCGGCGTACCTGCGCGAGGGCGAGACCTTCGAGCAGTTCGTGCGCATGGGCCTGGACCTGGACCCCGATCGGTTTGTCGAACGCCTGCGGGCCGACACCCTGCGCGAGCTGGTCACCGAGCGCGTGGTCCGCGCCTGGTCCTTGGGGTCGGAGTACGCCCGCGTGCGGCTGATCGTCCTGGCCGACGACGCGTCCGTGGAAGCGGTGCAGGCCGAGCTGCTGGCCGGCCGCGACTTCGCGGAGCTGGCCACCGAGCGCAGCCTCGACGCCACCGCCGAGCAGGGCGGGCTGGTGCCCTTCCTGGCGCGTGCCGAGCGCGCGCCCCTGTCGCGCCTCGCCTTTCAGACGCCGATCGGCGCGGTCGGCGGACCCCTCGAGCTGGAAGGGGCCAAGGTGCTCTTGAAGGTCGAAGATCGTCCCCAACCCCTGCGCGGAACCTGGGCTGACGTCGGCCTGGCGGTGGAGCAGAGCCTGTTCGCCGAGCCGGTCTCCGAGGAGGAGTTCCTGGTCTGGCAACTCGCCATGGAAGGGCGTCACGGTGTGGACGTGCGGCCGTTCCACGAATTCGTCCGCGAGCCCCTGCGCTGATCGGTGGCGCCGCGGCCGGGCATTTGCGCCCGCGCGGGGCCGCGCGCTTGACCGAGGCCGTGGGCGGGGGCGATGCTGCCGGCAACATGAGCGGTGACCCCAAGGACGAAGCGGACCAGCCCGAGGCCGACCAAGAGCTCACCACCGACCCCTGGGCAGACGCCGAGGCCGCCGCGGAGGCGGAGGCGAGTGCCGGGGACGAGGAGGTCGCGGGTGACGGCGCTGTCGAGGACGGCGCTGTCGAGGACGGTGCTGTCGAGGACGGTGCTGTCGAGGACGGCGCTCTCGAGGACGGCCCTGTCGAGGACGGCGACTTCCAGGAGAGCGACTCCGACGGTGGTGATGCCGATGAGAGCGACCTCGACGAGGCGCCGGCAGCGCAGGCCGGCGCTGACACGGAGGGCGCCGACGACGAGTTCGACACCGACGACGACGACGACCTGGGAGCGCAGACCGAGCAAGACGCCGATTCCGACTCGGCGACCGACTGGGACGAGGCTCTGACGGCGGCAGCCGGTGCCGATGGTGCAGCCGGGGACGGCTCCGCCGACGAGGCCTGGGACGAGGCCGCTGAGGGCGCGGAGTTGCCCGACGCCGAGGCCGAAGAGGACGTCGCCAGCGCCGTCGAGCAGCCCGGCGAGCCGGTTCCGGCGGCCGAGCTGGTGCCCTTCCTCGAGGACGAGCAGCTGGACGCCAACGTCCGCTCGGTTGCGGCCCTGCTCTTCGCCTCCCCCGACCCCCTGTCGGAGAATCGCCTGCGCGAACTCGTGGAGGAGGTCGGCAAGGACGAGATTCGCGCGGCCGTGGGTCAACTCCAGGCCCGTCTCGAGGCGGCCGGCCTGCCCTTCGTCTGTCGCGATGTGGCCGGCGGCTGGCGCCTGTTCACGGAGCCGGCCCTGGCCGAGGTGGTCCAACGCCTGGCGAAGGCCCGCAAGGCCGAGCGCATCAGCCAAGCGGCCCTCGAGACCCTGGCGATCGTCTCCTACCGCCAGCCGGTCACGAAGGCCGAGATCGAGGCCATCCGCGGCGTCCAGGCCGGCCCCATGCTGCGAACCCTGGTCGACCGCCGCCTGGTGCGCGTCGCCGGCCGGGCCGACCAACCGGGCGCGCCCCTGCTCTACGGGACGACGTCCGAGTTCCTCGATCGCTTCGGCCTGTCCGGGCTGAAGGAGCTACCCCGCGACGCCGAGCTGGCTCGCGACTGAGCCAGCCCCGCCGGGAGGCCCCCGGGCATTGCCCGGGGCATTCGGCCGAGGGCTGTCTGGTGCAGACCGCTCCGTGGGCCCGCAATTGGGCCCTGCAGCCGGGACTTGCCGACCAGGCGGGCAACCCGGCCCGCGCTGAAGCTCGACGATCCGATCCCTCCGGGCTCGACCTCTCCCCCCGGCGGCACCGGCGGCCCCTCGCCCCGGACTCGGCCGCGGAACTTCTGCCAGCTCGGGCGTAACCATTGTCCGCGCCGACCGTCCCCGGGGTGGGCGGGGGACCGCGGTGGTTCATGTCTCTGGGTCGTAGGCACGGGCCACCCCGCCCCAGGACCCCAGGGGCCGTGACCGCCACGGCGTATCCGGCTACACTCCTCGCCCTTTCCGCCGCGAGAGATCCTCTCCGGCGCCGACCCCGCGGGGGCGCCCTGCGCCGACCACGGGCGCGCGTCAGAGCCTCGACCGACGTGGCGGGCGGACCCCTGCGTCCGCGATCGATCAAGCGCCGTCCCACCCCGGATCGGCCCGCGCCGCTCGCCCCCGTGGCGCACTCGGCCGGGTCCTTCGGGCGACGGCGGCCCCACTCCGACGACAGCCCCACGACGTCGCTTGAGCCGACGTCGCCTTTCATGTCCAGCAAGTCGCGCAATCAGCCGCCGCGCAAGGAACAGCAGGTCCTCCCCCGGGCCAAGGCCGACGACGGCAGCGAACACCACGAGCCGTCCGAACAGGACTTCCTCGAGGCGGAAGAGCTGTTGAAGACG
Source organism: Engelhardtia mirabilis (assembly GCF_007748095.1). NCBI lineage: Bacteria > Pseudomonadati > Planctomycetota > Planctomycetia > Engelhardtia > Engelhardtia mirabilis. The sequence continues at coordinate 5,498,893 of NZ_CP036287.1, read as the reverse complement.
CCGAAGGGGCGCTCGCCCCTGACCTACGCCTTCCTGATCTTCCTGCTGATCTTCCTCCTGGTCGTGTTCCTCGCCGCGGACGCGTTCTACGCCATGCGTTCCGGCGGCGGCGGGACCAACGTCGTCATGCGCTGGGAGCACCCCATCGACGGCCCCCAGAAGGTCAAGCTGGTCGACTTCGAGCGCATGAGCCGGACGCTGGCCGTAACCGCCGGGCAGCGCGACATGGAGCCCGAGCAGGTCGCCAGCTTCATGGTGGCCGACTCCCTGGCCGAGGCGGCGGGCATCGCGGTCAGCGACGCCGAGCTGCGCGAGCAACTCGTCACGATGATCCAGGGCCTGGGTGGGATGACCCAGTACCGCCGTCAGATCGACTCGATCGGCATCCCCGGAGGCATCAAGGCCTTCGAGGAGACCGTGCGCAAGATGCTGCGTCAGCAGCGCTACCGCGCACTCCTGTCGTCGATGGACTCGATGCCCGACGTCGAGGAGCTCGAGCGCACCTGGATGGATCGCCACCAGCTGCGGACCTTCGACTACACCTACACTTCGATCGAGGACGAGCGTCAGCGCGCCTTCGGCGAGGATCCCGACGACGCCACGCTGCAGGCCTGGTTCGACGAGCGCCCCGACTTCGAGCGCAACCAGTACCGCAGCCCCCAGCGCCAGAAGGTCGAGCTGATCGGCGCGGTCCTGACCGACCCCACGCGCAACTTCGACGCCCTGCTCGCGGCCTACCCGGACGCCGAGGACGCGGACCTCGAGGCGCGCGCCCAGGAGTACTACAACCGCTCCTACTTCGCGCGCTTCAAGCGGCCCGTGCCGCTCGATCCGCCGGAGGATGGCTCGACCGAGGACTTCGCCAACCGCATCTACTTCCCTTTCGAGGATGTGCGCGAGGAGTGTCTGCGGGAGGCCGCGATCAAGAACGCCCTGATGGGCTGGCGCGCCGACATCGACGCGCGCGTCGCGATCGGCGAGGAGATCGACCTGGCCGCCGAGGCGGAGCTTCTGGGCCTGGACTACCTGGCTCCCGAGCAGCCCCTGACCCAGACCGAGCAGCGTGAGCTGGACGGTCTCGGCGGGGTCTACATCGCCGGCGCCCTGGCGCAGATGAAGACGCCCGGAGCCTTCACTCCCGAGGTGACGATCGGCGCCACGGCCCTGACCGTCGCGCGCATGTTGGAGCTGGTCGAGCCCACCGTTCCGCCCCTGGCGGAGATCCGCGGCAAGGTCCTCGAGGCCTGGGCCGACGCCCGCGCGGTCGAGTTGGCGTCCGAGACCTTGGACGCGGTGCGCGACACGATGACTGGGCTCATCGGTGAGGACCAGGTTGCGACGGCCGACTTCGAGACCTTCTCGGACGCGGTCAAGACGGCGGGTCTGCCGCTCGAGCGCGTGAGCGATTTGGATCGCAGCGCGGACTTCACCGACATCGAGGACGAGGATCCGGCCCAGCGTTTCCTGCGCACGCGCAGCGAGTTCGCGACCTTCGAGGCAGGCCAGGTCTCCGAGCCGCTGAAGGGCTTCGACGGCGAGCGCGTCTACCTGGTGCGACTCGACTCCGTGCGCGATCCCGACCTCTCGGCGATGACCGCCAAGCAGTTCCAGCAACTGCTGGAGCAGCAGAAGCAGATGGCGCGCTTCTACAAGCAGATCAACGATCCCCTGTCGATCGAGAACCTGCGCGAGCGCAACAAGCTCTGGCTGATCACCGACGACGACAAGAAGAAGGACGAGTCCGTCGAGCCCTGAGCTCCAGCGCGGATTCGACCAACGCAACACGGGGCGTCGCGAGCAATCGCGACGCCCCGCGTGCGTTCGGGCTGGCTTGTTCGAGGGGGCGAGCTGGCAGCGCCAAGGTGGCAGGGGCTACTTCTTGGCCGCGTCGATTCTCGAGCGCAGCTCTCGCAGCGCATCCTCCTGAAGGCCTTCGTCCGCTGCGAAGGCGAGGTAGAAGATCGTGCCGTCGAAGGCCTCCACGGCGAAGATCGCATCCATCAGCCAGTTGCCCTCGTCCTCGACGGCGACGGCCATGAGCTCGTTCCAGGGGTAGGCCACGACCTGTGGCTGGCCATCCTCTTCGGTCCAGGAAACCACGCGACGATCGGTGAGCAGGTTCCCGTCCTCTCCGTATGAGAAGAGGCCGGCGGAGTAGAAGAAGAGCACTCGCTCGCCCGGCTCGAGCGGCACCACCGACTCGATCCCGGCCAGGGTCTCGGCCGAGATGCCGCTGCCCCCAACCACTCCAATCGGGGGCATCGTGGAGTCATCGAATGCCATAGGGGCCAGGGCCAGGAGGCCAGCCAAGAGCAGTGCGCCCATGCAGCCGCAGCCCAGGCAACTGGCCAAGACCGGGTTGCGTGCGAGCCAATGGCGGCGCTCCCTCCTCGATTGATCGTCGGTCGTCACCCCAAGATCCTACCGACTCGGATAGAGCGATCGCCGGTTGCCGGGGTAGGTGCTGACCGCCCGGCCCCTTGGGCGGCGCCGCCCTCTCGGCCTTCGGTGAGGCCCCGGGTCAGCGGTCGCCTTCGACGATCGATCGCACGGTTTCCGAGCGCCCGGGCCGCCGCCGCGCTCACTCGGGCCGCTTGGCGATGGCGGCGATCGAATGGCCCACGGGCCAGTCGAAGCGCTTCGAGAAGGGCAGTTCGGCGGCAAAGATCCCGGCGAAGATCGAGTGCACGAAGCGCGGGATCGGCCAGGAGAGGTTGGTGTGGTTCGAGTCCGCTTCCTTGCCGGTAATCGTCTCGAGCAGCTTGATCGCGAGGACCGCCGGGAGGATCACCGGGAACAGGAAGATGTTCGAGTGCGTGTTGCGCTCGACCGTGAGCCCGGCCTGACGGAAGACCCGAGCCAATCGGCCGCGGGTGTAGCGCCGCTCGTGCTGGGCCACGCGGTCGTTGTTGGCGTAGAGGAACTGGTAGGCGGGGACCGAGACGAAGATGCGTCCACCGGGCTTCAGGACCCGCGCCACCTCGCGCATCACGCGTTCGTCGTCGGGGATGTGTTCGATCGCGTCGAACATGCAGACCAGGTCGAAGCTCGCGTCCCGGTAGGGCAGGGAGTAGCCGCTCGAGGCCACGCCGTCCGGGAACCCGCGCTCGCGGCATCGGTCGAGGCTTTCGATCGAGATGTCCGACGGAAAGACCTCGCCGCCGAGCTCCGACAGACCCTCGAGGAAGCCGCCCATGCCGCAACCAAGGTCCAGGACGCGTTGCGGCCGCTGGCCCCGCAAGTGGTGGGAGAGGAGCCCGAAGTAGACCGAGCGGCGGCCGCGGAACCACCAGTGGTCGCGCTCCAGCTCCAGGAACTGGCTGTAGGCCTTGGCGTCCACGCGGCCCTCAGCTCGCCGGTTCGGCGACGACGATCATCTCGTCGAACAGGTTCACGTAGACGGCCGACTTCGCCACCAGCTTGAGCGGGCTGAGCACGAAGGACAGGGCCGGGTGCAGGCGCTGGGAGCGCTCCACCACGAAGCCCAGGCTCACGTACTTGCCGCCCAATCGCGGCGTGTTCTCGAGCACCTGGAAGCCGGCCTCGTCCATCACTCGCCCCAGGGTCTTGGGGTTGAAGTGGTAGATGTGCTCGGCGTGCTTGTAGTGCTGCCAGGCCTTGCCGAGCATTGCCGCCGCGCGGCTGTCGACGTTCTGGGTCTCGATCAGCAGCTTGCCGCCCGGGGCCAGGTGCTCGCGCGCCACCTTCAGGGCGCCGACCACGTCGGGGATGTGCTCGATCACGTCCCAGAAGGTGATCAGGTCGTAGTGGCCCTTGGGCAGGTCCACCTGACCCAAGAGGCCCGCGCGAACGTTCTGCGCGCCGATCCGCTCGGCGGCCTGGGGCCGGATCGCGTCCGAGGGCTCGAGGCCGGTCACGTCCCAGCCCTCTGACTGCATCACCGACAGGAAGTAGCCCGCCGCGCAGCCCACGTCGAGCACCCGGCCCGGCCTGGCGAAGTGTCGCCGGATGACCGACAAGCGCTTGCGGTAGGTACGCAGGTACAGCGGCGCGTCGGAGCGGTAGTCGGTGTAGCCGCGGTCCTTGGCCGCCGACGAGGACCAGTAGCCCTCGTTGTAGACCTCGTCGATCAACGCGCCATCGGCGAGCCTGGGGGTCACGTAGGTCAGGCCGCAGTCGCTACAGGTGACCACCGAGAAGGGGCCGTCGGTGAACTTGGTCTCGCGCGCCGCGCTGCCGCAAAGTCCGCAGGGGACGTCCTGGAGGGCCGTCTCGGGGATCGAGCGTGCGAGCCCCGGAAGCTCGATCAACCGAAGTACTCCTGGCCGGCCGCAACCTCGTCGGCGCGCGCATCGACCCCCTTCGCCACCGTCTTCGCCGTGCGGCGGCCCATGGCGATGGAGTGGTCCATGTTGTTGTAGCGGTACAACCCCTGGCGCCCGGTGGTGCGGATGTTCTTGACCTGCTTGACCGCCTTCTTGAGCGTGTCGAGGTTCTCTTTGTAGGTCAGGTCGTAGACCGGGTAAGCGTAGGGCAGCTTGTGCAGATCGATCCCGCGCGCCGTGCCCGGCTTGAGCAGGCCGACCGTGACCAGGTCGTCGATCGCGACCTTGGCACCCTGCTCGAGGTCCATGTTCCAGTCCTCGTCACCGACGTTGCAGGTGATCTCGCAGCACACCACGGTCTTGTCGCCCGGCGCCGAGGCGTCCGAGAAGTTCTTGAACTCGCTGATGCGGTGGATCGTGAGGTGCTTCTCGGGCAGGTAGACCCAGTGGTCGGGCGAGACCGTCGGCTCGTCGATCTCGAGGTAGACGAAGACGATGCCGATGTAGCGCAGCTTCGAGATGGCGTCGACGACGTCGGGCCCGATCTCCGGACGCATGCACTCGAGCAGGCGCGAGAGGGGGATGGTGTTGACGATCTCGTCGCACTCGATCGTGCGCTCGCTGCCGTCGGCCTGGCGGCAGATGACGCGCTTGGCCACGCCGTCCTCGACCTCGATGCGCTCCACGGGCGTCTCGAGCGCGACCTCGTTGCCCATCTCGCGGATCTTCTCGGCGTACTTGCGACCGATCTGACCGATGCCGCCGTTGGCCGGGTACCAGAACTCGCTCACGAGCGAGCGCACCTCGCCCTCGCGCGGCGGGTTGAGGGTCTTCTTGATCGTGTCGAACAGGTTGGCCTGGCTGATGCGCTGGCTGGCCCAGTCGGCGCTGATCTCGGTGCAGGGCATCTTCCACGCCTTGGACGTGTAGGTGCCGAAGAACATCTCGTAGAGCGTGCGCCCGAAGCGCTTGAGCACCCAGTTCTCGAAGTTGTCGTCCGGGATCGGCTTGAAGACCTGACGCAGCCGGATCCACATGTAGTCCGCGATGGCCTTGACCAAGAGCGTCGGCGGCAGGCTCTTCAAGACGTTCATCGCCTTGAGCGGGTAGTCGAAGAACTTGCCCTGCATGTAGATGCGCGACATGCGGTCGCGGATCACGACCTCGTTGTCGAGCACCTCGTAGATGTGCTGGATCAGCTCCTCGTCACGGCTGTGGAAGCGGTGCGGGCCGTGGTCGAGCCAGAAGCCGTTCTTCTCCCAACTGCAAGCCATGCCGCCTGCGAAGTCGTCACGTTCGACGACCGTGCACTTGATGCCCACCTTGCTGAGTTCAAAGGCGGTGGCGAGGCCGGCAAGGCCGGCGCCGAGGACAACGACGTGCATCGGGGCGAGGAGCTGGGGGAGAGTCGAGGGGGTGGAGTGCGCCCCGCCAGGGCGGCCCCCCCCGGTGGTGCTGGCCCATCGGGGACGTGCGTGCGGCGCGCGCCAGGGGGCGCGGCCGCGCGGGGCTGCCTTGGGGCTCCCGGAGACATGCTTCGGACTCCCGAAGCGATTGAGGCCGGCGGGGGGGGGGCAGAAGCCCGTGGCGAGCGCACAAGTCTACCGTGCGGGGGAGCCCTTGCGCCGGATTCACACGGCGGGGAGCGTGACGCGCAGGACCGCGCCGCCGCCCTCGCGCGGGAGGGCTTCGACGCGCCCACCCAAACTGCGAACCTGGAGGTCCACCAGGTGCAGGCCCAAGCCAGTTCCGGTCGTCGTGCGGGTGGCCTCCGACCCCACGCGGTAGAAGGCCTCGAAGATCCGCTCCTGCTCGCCGGCGGGGATCCCGGGGCCGCGGTCGGAGACCTCCAGCACCACGGCGCCCGCCTGATGCTTGGTTCGGACCAGGATGCGGCCCTGCGGGCCGAGCGCAGGGTCGAAGGGCGCGTACTTGCGGGCGTTCTCGACCAGGTTCGTGACCACGCTCTCGACCGCCTCATCGCTGAGCAGAACGGCGGGCAGGTCCTGGGCCAACTCGAAGGTGAGGTCGGGCACACCGGCGGGCGCCCCCGCCTCGAGGCTCGAGACCTGCCGCCGCACCGCCTCGGACAGGTCGCCCGGCTCCGGCTCGGTGCCCGGCGCTTCGGTTCGGCCACGGGTCAGGCGACTCTGCTCCAGGATCCGCTCGACCAGCCGCGCCAGGCGCGCCGTCTCGGCGTCGATGCGCCGGTAGTACTCGGCGCGGGTATCCGGATCCTCGACCCAGCCGTCCAGCAGCATCTCGATATGCAGGGCGATGGTCGAGATCGGAGTCCGCAGCTCGTGGGTCACGGCCGCCACGAAGTCCCCCGTCCGTTGGGCGCGGCGCAGGTCGCGCTGGAGCCGGCGGGTGGTCGGCACGATCACGGCTCCGACCAGCCCGAGAGTTCCCAGGAGACCGGCCGCGTACAGCGTCCATTGGGTCCGATGGGCTCGCCGCATCGGGCCGAGGTCGCGGACCAGGGTCACGCGGCCGGTGTCCGGTGCGGCATCGGGCGGACGCTCGCAGTCCATCGCGGCCAGCAGGTCGAGTTCCTGGTGAACCGAGTCCTCGGGCAGCTCGGCCGGCGCGAAGCGTAGGGACTCGTCCTCGTCCAACAGCCCTTCGGACACGGCGAGGAGGCCGTCGGTGACCCACCAGTCGAGGTCGAAGAGCACGCCTTGGATTAAATCGACGCCGTCCGGCGTGAGTGCGCTGCGCAGTTCGTTCAAGCCGGAGAGGCCCTCGCTCGCGCCCACGGGGGGCCGGATCCTGATCTGCCACCAGCAGGTCGGGTACCAATCATCGTCGGAGCTGGGCAGCAGCTCGAGGCGAGAAGGGCCGCGGCGCAGGATCAGGCGCCCGCTGGTGAGTCCTGCGCCCGAGGTCGACTTGCGTGCCCGCTCGAGTTCGCTCAGCATCTGTCGCGCATCGGCCCGCCCGCTCTGGCCCAGGAAGGTCGCCACGTCGACCACACGCTCGGAGTGCTCGGACATGGGGGACATGTTGAGCTTGCGACTCTCGGGGCTGGCGCTGGCCCAACGCCACACCAGCCCGGCAGCGACCGCCTGCAGGCCCGACAGACGACTCGGCGCACTGTGCGGCGACGCCAAGAAGTACCGCGGCGCGGTGGCGTCGACGTCGCGCGACAGGAACTCCTCGCCGAAATAGGCGAGGATCCCCGGCTCGCCGACGGCCGAGTCCAGGGGGCTGATGTCCTGTTCGATCGCGTGGTCGGGATCTACCGGCGCCAGGACCTCGGGCGCGAACACGAAAGGACTGCGGGCCTGCTCCCGGGCGAGGGCAGCGTGAAAGCGTGCGCCCCACTCCTCGCGGATGGTCCTGGCGACGTCGATCGGGTGCTGGCGCGCGGCCGCGACGTCGGCGCGGTGAAAGCGGGCCAGTGCCACGCCGAGCACCAACGCCAGGCCTCCCACGGCGGCGAAGGTGACGGCCCCCAGCAGGTACGGCGCACGCCGCGAGGCACTCGGAGTTCGCATGTCAACCAAGGGACATACGGTTTGCTGACCCTCGTCGGAGTGAGCCTGGATTCGCGTGCTCGCCGTCCAGCGAACCCACGCGCTCGTGGGCTCCGGTCTGCGCTGCTCGCGATGTCAGGGGAGGATCTCCTCGAATGCCCCGCGGAGCCTCACGAATGCCAGCGGTAGCCGCGGCCGCGGACCGTCTGGATCAGGCTCGGCTTGGCCGGATCGGGCTCCACCTTGCGGCGCAGGCCGACGATGTGGATGTCGACCGTGCGCGTCTCCACGTTGGCGTTCTGGTAGTGCCACACGTGCAGCAGGAGGTCCTCGCGGGTCACCACGCGCTCGTGGTTGCGGATCAGGTACTCGAGGATGTCACCCTCGCGCGGCGTGAGCGCCACGATCTCGCCGTCGCGATGGACCTCCAGGCGCGACAGGTCGACCGTGATGCCCTCGGCCAGATCGAGCTGTTTCGGCGGCGAGCGGTCCATCTGCCGGCGTCGGAACTGGGCCTCGATGCGGGCCACCAGCTCGCGGGCCGAGAAGGGCTTGGCGACGTAGTCGTCCGCGCCCAACTGGAAACCCATCAGCAGGCTCTCCTCGTCGGCCAGGGCCGTGAGGATCAGAACGCGCACGTCCGAGTCCCGGTCGCGCAGCTCACGCAGCACGTCGAGCCCGCTCTTTCCGGGCAGCATCAGGTCGAGGACCATCAGGTCGTAGTCGGCCTTCGCGAGCTGCTCGAGGGCAGTCAGTCCGTCGTGACAGATCTCGACTTCGTGTCCGGAGTGGGCGAGCGCGTCACGCAGCCCAAGGGCCAGGGCCTTCTCGTCCTCGACAATGAGGATGCGACCGGTGGTGGTCGTCGTGGCATTGGTCGTGTCGGTCATGTGTATCCCGGTGACAGCCGCTCCGGCGCGGGGGCATGTGAGACGGCGTGACAGGCGATGGGACGGGTCAGAACGGAGCCTAGCACGGGCTCCGACTGTCCCGCTGGTCGGACCAGTGTGGCCGTCGTAAGAGAGGCGTCAAGTGTGCCGGGCCTGGCCCCGGTCTCGGCCCGGACTCGGCTGCCGCCCGTGCACTTCCCTTACCCGTCATCCGATTCCGGGGCGACGACCGGGGTCCGGGGGATGCGCAGGACTTCGGCTTCCAGTGGCGAGCCGGCCGAGGGTCTCCGTCGGCCTGCGCCCCTCAACCCCTGAAGCGCTTGCGGCAGATCGCCTTGAACATGCCAAGGGCAGTCTTGGAGACCTTCGCCAGGGAGGCCGAGTGCTTGGACTCGCCGCCCAAGCGCGCGCCGTAGTGCACCGGAACCTCGATCACGCGCATCCCGCGCTGGTAGGCGGCGCAGATCATCTCGGGGCTGAAGGAGGGCCCCGGTTCACGGGTCCCGGCCCGAATCGAGCGCCACGAGTCCGCCCACAGGGCGCGGAAGGTGCAGCCCACGTCGGTCAGGCGCGGCTCGTGCGGCAGGTACCAGAACAGCTCCAGCAGCTTGGCCATGGCCACGTTGCCCCAACGCAGCTTCTTGTCCATGTTCGCGCCCTGCTCGACCATCTGCCGCGTCGTGCGCGTGCCCAGCACCATCTGGCAGTCGACCAGGTAGTAGAGCAACTTCCACACGTCCTCCCCGCGGAAGGAGCCGTCGGCCTCGGTGATCACCAGGATGTCGGCGCTGCATTCGACGGAGTGGTCGAGCCCCGCACGGATCGCGCAGCCGTAGCCAGGCGCCGATTCCGCGATGACGTCGGCTCCGGCGGACGCCGCGAGCTGGGCCGTGCGGTCGCGGCTGTTGTTGTCGACGACCAGGACCCGATCGACGCACTCGGGCGCCAGGAACTCAGCCACGACCTCGGCGATGGTCGCCTCCTCGTTGTAGGCCGGCACCACGACGGTTACTCGGTGTCCGCGGAACATGGGGCGGGGCGGGGAGGGTTCAGCGGTATTCGCCGCGCAGGCGTCGCCAGAAGATCACGACCAGCTCGCGCGCCGAGCCGAACACCGCGTGCAGGAGACGGACCTTGGTGTCGTCGTCGTGTCTCCAACGCACGGGGACCTGGGCCAGCTTGTAGCCCTTGGCGCTCGCGATCACGACCAGCTCGGCGTCGAAGGCCCAGCCGTCGAGGGTCGAGCGCTCGAAGATCTGCTCGGCTGCCTCGCGCCTGAAGGCCTTGAAGCCACAGGTGAAGTCCTGGACTCCCGGCGCGAGCAGGTGGCGCGTCACGAAGGTGAAGCCCTTGCCCAAGAGTTCGCGGATCCACGGTTGGTGGCGCTCGATGTTCGACCCCGGCGCGCGGCGGTTGCCGAGCACCACGTCGTAGCCGGAGTCGAGCGCCCCGAGGAAGCCGTGCATCTCCTCCAGCGGCGTGGAGAGGTCGGCGTCCATGAAGAGCACCGCCCGCCCGCGGCTGGCGAGCACGCCGGCCCGCACCGCTGCGCCCTTGCCGCGGTTGACGGGCAGCGCCTCCGCGCGAATGCGATGGTCGCGCGCGGCCCAGCGCCGCAGGATCTCGAGGGACCGATCGCGCGAGCCATCGTCGACCCCGACGATCTCGAAGCTGCGACCGAGGTCCTCGAGGAAGGCCACCAGGGCGGTCAGCGTGCCGTCCAGCACGGGCTCTTCCTGGTAGATCGGCAGGACCACGCTCAGGGCCGGCTCGGCGGGATCGGGCGCCGCTTCGCCGTCAGCCGGCACCGCGCGCAGTCGTGCCCGCGAGGGACCGGCCCCACGGGCTGCACCGCCCCCCGCAGAGGGGGTCGTGGCGGGGTTGCCGTCGCTGGCATCGGACTCCTGGGCGGCCATGACCCCGATAGTCTGCCCGCCCGAGGCACCGGCGTCGGCCCCGGTTGATGCGTTTCCGTCGCGCGCGCGCGGAGGGCGGACACCAGACCTGCATCGGACGGAGGCGACTGGAGCTTTCGTCGACCGGTGCGTTGCGTCCCCGGCGCTCGAGTGTTGCGACCGTCCTCCGCGGTCGCGCCGGACTCGCCTCGATCCAGCCGTGGTGGATCGCGAGACCGATCGAGCGGCGTCCGACCGTCGGGAGGTGCTGATCCAGCGCGTCCCTCCGGCTGCGCTCGCTCCGCGGCTACTTCTCGAAGGTGCGGTCACTTCTCGAGGGTGCCGTGCCGCAGCCCGGCTCCGCGGATTCAGCTCTGCCGGCCCCGACCGGCAGATCCGACGGCTGATCCGACCTACGGTCCAGGTCCGCAAGTGCCGCTCCGCCGTTCGGTCCCGCCGCCCCGCCCCCCCTCGCCGGCCCCCGCTGGCCGGTCCCGCCGTTCGGCTCCGCCGGCCCGCTCCGACGATCCTCTTCACCGGCCCGGTCCTCATCCCCAGTCGCGCGGGTTCCGCCCCGCAGCTCCTGTCCAGCCACCGCCCCCACCCGCCCGGGTGGGCACCCGAAGAAGACCGTCCGCGGGGCCGGGTGGTTACGCTCTATCGCCCGAAAACCCGACCCAGGAGCGAGTTGGCGAGAGCCCGCTCGCCCGGCCAGCCCCCATCTCCGCCCTGCCTGCACCGCCCCCTCTCCGCGCCCGTGAGATCCTGCTCGCGGTGCTCGCCTGCCTGCTCGTTTCGGCCTGGCCGTTGCGGGGGGGTCTCTTGGCCGGTGGGGATGCCGTGGCCATGGCGGTGGACACGGGCTCGGCGGTGGCTCCGTGGAGGCAGGCGGTCGAGGCGTCGGAGTCCGCGTCGGGCGCGGGCCCGAGCCTGACGCGGCCGCGCAATCCGGAGCTCTCCGACCAGGGGCTGGTCTTCTATCCTTTCCATCGCTGGGTCGTGCGCTCCTGGCTGGCCGGGGACGCGCCCCTTTGGTGCCCGCTGGTCTATTGCGGCGCGCCGGCGGTGGGCAATCCCCAGGCGGGGGTGCTCGATCCCCAGGTGGCGGCCCTCGCTTTGGCCGAGGCCGTGGGCGGACCCCGGGGCTTCCACGCCGCGATCGACCTCTTGGCCTGGGCGCGGCTGGCCCTGGCGGGACTGGGCGCCTACCTGCTCGCGCGCGTGCTCGGGCTGCGCTGGACAGGGGCCGCCCTGGCGGCGGTGGGCTTCGGTCTCTCGGGCTACCTCGTGTTGTGGCTCAACCACAGCCTCGGCCACGTGACGCCCTTTCTGCCCTGGGTGCTGCTGGGCGTCGAGGGCACGCGCGGTCCCCGTCCGGTGCGCGCCTGTCTGGGCACGGCCGCGGCGATGCTCGGAGCCATCGCGGGCGGACACCCGGAGACGGCCTTCTACGTGGGCGCCGCCGCCGGCATCTGGGCCCTCGCCGTCCTGCGCGAGGACCGGCGCGCCGGGCTCCACGCCCTGGGCGGACTGGCCCTGGGTTCCCTCGCGGCGGCGCCGGTGCTGCTGCCGTTCGTCGAGTACCTGTCGCGCTCGGGCGCCCAGGAGGTGCGCGAGGCGTCGGTGGAGCGGGGGTCGATCGAACTCGTGCCGCTGCTGGCAGTCGGGTTGCTCGTGGGCGGTATCGCTTGGCTGCGCCGGATTGTGGTCGGGGCGGCGACCGACGTCACCGCCATGTGGCGCGCGGCGGCGGGCATGGCGCTGGTCGTCGTGGGCGCGGTCCTGTTGCGCGACAGCGGCCTGCCGGCCACGGCGCTCCTGGCGCTCGTCCCGGACCGCTTCGGGCGGCCCGGCGACGGCCTCGCCGGGTGGATCGGGCCGCGGGCCTACACCGAGGAGGCCAGCAGTTGGCTGCCCGCCCTGGTGCTGCTCTCGGCCCTGGCCGCGCTCTTCTCGCCGCGCGGAGCCATGCGCCGACGGGGGCTGTGCCTGTGCCTGGGCTTCGGGGCCCTGGCCCTGGTGCTGCGGGTTCCCGGCCTGTTGGAACTCAAGCGAACCCTGCCGGTGGTGGGCTTGGGAGCAACGGTGCGGCTTGCAGCGGTCAGCGCCCTGGCCCTCTCGCTCGCGGCCGGCTCGGCCCTGGACCAGGCGCCGGCTCGTGCGCGACGGGCAGCAGTGGTGTTGGCGCTGGCCCTGGCCGCGGTCGTGGGCCGGCCCGCGGCGTCCGCGCCCCTGTCCGGGCAGAACCGCATCGGACCCGAGTCCGATTCGCAACTCACCTTCGTGGTCACGCCGGACGAGCGCCTGGCTCGCACGGGTACCTGGCTCGAGGGCTGGATCGCCCCTGGTCTTCCGGTAGAGCGCATATCGATCGTCGCCGCGCCCCAGGACCAGACCGCGGGTGCGGCCCTCGAGGTGCCGACCGAGCTCTTCTCCGAAGCCTCGAGCGTCGCGCTCCAACGCGATCCCGCCGCCGTGGCGGCCGCGCCCACGGGTGCGCGTTGGTTCCGCTCCAACTACCTGCAGGTCAATCGACTGGAGGTGGGCTACTGGCGCTTCGAGGCCCACGTGTACCTGCCCGGCTCGGCCACCGCGGCCCAGGTGCGACTCGCCTCGGTCAGCGAGGTCACGCGCCCCTGGTCGGCCCGGCCGGCGAGTTGGATCTTCATTGGCCTGGCGGTGCTCCTGGTTCTGATCCCCCTGCCGCGTCGCCTGACCTGGCTCGTGCCAGCCCTCGCCGCCGCCCACGGCCTGTGGTTCTCGCGGGGCGTGAACCCCGTCGTTCCGGCGGCGGAGCTCTTTCCGCCCACGGCTACCGAGCGCATCGTGCTCGCCGCCCAGGGCCAGTCGCGCTTCTTCGGCGATCCGGGCGTGCTCGTGCCCGACACGGGCCTGGTGCGCGGTCTGCGTGCGCTGGACGGCTACGACGGCATGGATCCGGCCGAGTACAACGCCTACCGCTACTTCGCCATGCGGCCGGGTCTGAACGCGCTGCTCGCCTGGAACGCGCGCGGGGTCGACCTGGACTCAGCCGCTTGGGCGCTGCTCGGGGTGGGGCACCTGGTGCTTGGCGCACCGCTCGAGCATCCCGGCTGGGAGCTGGTGGCCGGCCCGCGCGAGGGCGCGCCGCAGTTCGCCGAGGCCTTCGTCTACCGCGCGCGCGAACCCTTCCCGCGCGCCTTCGTGGCCACGAGCACGATCCGACCGGAGGTCTTCGACGCCGCCGGCGGCGCGGGCTGGGACCCCCGCACCACGGCCATCTACGAGGGCGATTGGGTACCGAACGAGCCGGCTCGCCTCGCGCGCGCGCAGATCGTCGCCAGCTCCAACAACGGGGTCGACGTGGAGGTCGAGCTCGACGGCGACGGACTGCTGGTGTTGACCGACCAGTTCTTCCCCGGCTGGACCTGCGAAGTCGACGGGGAGGAGCGCGAGATCGAACGTGTCGACGCGATCTTCCGCGGGGTTCGGCTGCGCGCCGGCGATCGACTGGTGCGTTTCAGCTACCAGCCGCGCAGCTTGAGCGTCGGTCTGGCCCTGACGGCCCTGGCCGCGGTCATCGCCACGGCGTTGGCACTGCGCGCGCGCTACGGCGCGGCCGGCAGCAGCAACTCGGGGTGAGCGATCCAGGCCAAGAGGTACGGCGCATCCGCGCCCTCCTCGTAGGCGGCCAGTAGGAAGGGCCGGTCGAAGACCAGCTCGCGGGGCTGGATGATCGCCGCCGAGCCGACGCCCATGAAGGCGCGGCTACGCAACACCATGCCGGCCTCGTCGAGCTTGAGCCGCAGGCGCTGTTGCACGTTGGTCAGCGGGGTCTGGGAGCCGTCGGGCGAGAGCAAGGGCAGGCCCTCGAGCTCGCGGAAGCGGTGGCTCAGATCGAAGTCGATCTCCGGCGCGGCGAAGCGGTCGCCGGCGGAGAGCGAGTGCGTCGGGTTGCCCTCGATCAGGGCCCAGGCCCGCTCCCAAGTCGCGCCCAGGGTCGCGCCCGGCGCGACGCGCGCGAGCACGATCCGGTCGCGCGCAGACTTCGGTTCGAGCACCACGCAGAACTCGGCGCGATCGGGCGACTCGTGGTAGCGCAGGATCTCGTGCAGCCGCTTGTGGTTGGCGTCCTGCCAGTCGAAGGAGCCGATGCCGAAGGCGTCGACCAGGGTCGGCTGCTCCTCGGCGGCACCCTGGAAGGGCAGCGGCGCCGAGGCCAGGTCGTCGAAGCGCGTCTCGAAGGCCAGGGTCTTGGCGATCTCGGCGTAGGCGAACAGGGCCCCGGCGGGCGCGTCGGCCAGGGCCTGGTCGAACTCGGGGTCGGGCGGACTGCCGCGCTCGGCCAGGGCGCGCGTCACCGCGCTGCCCAGGGACGGCCCCGCCCGTCCGGCCAGTACCACCACGCTGTCCGGATCCACGTCGCCGGCGTCGAACTCGGTCGTCGCCAGGATCGCTGCCCAGGGGGCAGAGCCCACGACCTGGAGCGGCCTCCCCAACTCGTCGCCCAGGGCGTCCCACGCGAGCTTGATCGAGCCCGACCAGAGCGTGTTGCGAGCCGGATCGAGGGGCACCTCCGGCCCGACCACGAACTCACTGAAGGCCAGGGAGCTAGCTTGGGCTTCGAGCTGGGCCGGCTCGGCCCCGTGGGAGCGGCAGCCCGTGAGCGGAACCACTCCGACCAGCAGGAGGGCGCAGATCCGCACGGCGCGGATTTCGGATCGACGTAAGCGGGCGGTGGACATGGCTTCGAGCGGCATCGTGGGAATCCTCCGCAGGCACAACGCCGCCCCGCCCGCCGATCTTGGCGCCTCTGGCGCCGATCTGGCGCGCGTCCCCGGGGCGCAGCCCTCGAGGAGCGCGCCCCGGGCGCGCTCCTCGAGTCCGACCTCAAGTGCGATAGTCGGCGTTGATCCGGACGTAGTCCGCGGACAGGTCACAGGTCCAGACGTCGGCCTCGGCGGGCCCGGCCGCCAGATCGATGGCCAGCAGGATCTCCTTGTCCTCGAGCATGTGGCGGTGGGCCTCGCCCTCGTTCTCGGGCTGGGGCCGACCCTTGGCGTAGACCTCGGCGCGCCCGATCGTGACGCGGGCCTGGGCCGGGTCGAAGGCGACCCCCGAGCGCGCGGCGGCGGCCAGGATGCGGCCCCAATTGGGGTCGCGCCCGTGCACGGCGGTCTTGGTCAGGGGGCTGGTCGCGATGGTTCGCCCGACCACCACGGCCGCCTCCTCGTCCGGCGCGCCCATCACGCGCACGGTCACCAGGCGCGTGGCGCCCTCGCCGTCCACCGCGATCTTGCGCGCCAGGCGCTCGGCCACGTCCTCGAGCACGACCGCCAGCTGCGGGTCGCGGGGCGCGCCCTGGTCGGCGGCGGTGCTCCACAGAAGGACGGTGTCGTTGGGCGAGGTGTCGCCGTCGACGGTCAGGCGCTGGAAGCTGCGGTCGTTGACCTGACGCAGGAGCTTCAGGGGTTCGTTGCCCAGGGGCGCGTCGGTCAAGAGGAACCCGAACATGGTCGCCATGTTCGGATGGATCATCCCCGAGCCCTTGGCGATGCCGACCACTTGGCTGCCGCCGGGCAGCTCGCGGCGCACGATCTTGGGCACCAGGTCGGTGGTCAGGATCGACTGGGCGAAGGCGTGGCCGCCGTGTTGGGCGTCCGCCGAGGTCAGAAGGGGCAGGGCATCCATCACGCGGTCCACGGGCAGCCGCTCGCCGATCACGCCGGTCGAAAGGAACAGCACCTGCTCGGGCGGGCAGCCGATCAGCTCGGCCAGGGCCGCGCACACCCGACGGTTGTCCTCGATCCCGGCCGTGCCCGTGGAGCAGTTGGCGTTGCCGCTGTTGACCAGCACCGCGCGCACGAGGCCGCCGGAGCGGCTCAGGTGGTCGCGACAGACGCTCACGTGTGCACCCAGCAGCAGGCTCTTGGTGTAGATCGCTGCCGCCGGCCGGGCCTCGTCCGTCACCAGCAGTCCCAGGTCCAGGCAGTTCTTGCGCGCGCGGATCCCGCACTGGACCGCGGCGGCGCGCAAGCCGCTCGGCAGATCGTCTTCGTTGGGCATCGGCATGGTCAGGCTCGGTCGGAGGTGGTGGTGGGGGACGGGTCTTGGGGCAGTCGCGTTCCGAGCTCGGTCTTCCAACGCTCGGCCTCGGCGTGCACGCGCACGGGTGCGGTGCCACCGACGACGGAGCGCCGCGCGAGCACGGCGTCGATCGAGAGGGCTTCGGACAGGTCCTCGCCCAACTCGGGCAGGAGCTGGGTTCGCAGGGCCGCGGGCAGGTCCTCGAGTTCGACGCCGAGCTCGAGCGCGCGACGCACCGCGACGCCAGCGCGCTCGTGGGCCGTGCGGAAGGGCACGCCCGCCCGTACCAGCAGGTCGGCCAGGTCGGTCGCGTTCAGGTAGCCGGTCGTGGCGGCGGAACGGCAGCGCTCGGCGTCGTAGCGGGCGCCGCGCACGCACAGCTCGGCCACTTCGAGGCAGGCCGCGGTCTCGTCCAGGGCCAGGAACAGGGCGCGCTTGTCCTCCTGCAGGTCGCGGTTGTAGGCCAGGGGCGTGCCCTTCAGCATCGTCAACAGGGCCTGCAGCGCGCCGGTCACGTGCCCGCACTTACCGCGGATCAACTCCAACGCGTCCGGGTTCTTCTTCTGCGGCATCAGGCTCGAGCCCGTGCACACGGCGTCGTCGAGCTCGAGGAAGCCCGCTTCGTTGGTGGCGAAGAAGATCCAGTCCTCGGCCAGGCGCGAGAGGTGTACCGAGATCAGACTGGCGGCGAAGACCAGCTCGCACAGGTGGTCGCGGTCGCTGACGGCGTCGATGCTGTTGCGACAGGGTCCTCCGCCGAAGCCCAGGTCGCGGGCCACGGCCTCGCGGTCGATCTCGAACGCCGTGCCGGCGAGGGCGCCGCAGCCCAGGGGGCAGCGGTCCATGCGCGCGGCGGCGTCGCCCAGGCGCTGGGCGTCGCGCTCGAACATCTCCACGTAGGCCAGGCTGTGGTGGCCGGCCGTGATCGGCTGGGCGCGCTGCATGTGGGTGTAGCCGGGCAGGGCCAGGTCGCTCGTGCCCTCGGCCAACTCCGCCAGGGCCAACTGCAGGGCGCCCAGGCGCGCCTGCAGGCCGGCGCTGACCCGGCGCAGGTGCATCCGCACGCCGGTGGCGACCTGATCGTTGCGCGAGCGTCCGGTATGCAGCCGGCGCCCCAGATCGCCCAGGGCCGCGTTCAGGCGCGCCTCGACGAAGGAGTGGACGTCCTCGGCGGCCGAGCGCAGCAGCACCTGGGGATCGGCGCGCACCTCGCGCTCGATGGCGTCCAGGCCCGCGACCAACTTCTCGGCCTCGTTCTCGTCCAGCACGCCCGCGGGCACGAGCGCCCGGGCCCAGACCCGACTGACCTCGAGGTCTTCGAAGATCAGCCGCCGATCGATCGAGAGGCTCTCCTGGAAGGCCAGGAAACGCGGGTCCTGGCCGCTGGCGAAGCGCCCGCCCCACAGGCCCACTTGGCTGCCGGCCAGGCCCTCGCCGGATTCGATGCCGATGTCCATGCTCACGACCGGACCGTGTCCAGCTCGGAGTCGGTGCCGTGCACCCGCGCGGCGACCTGACCGGGCAGGCCGTACAGACGCACGAAGCCCTTGCTGTCGACCCGGTCGTAGCCGGTGCCAACACCGAAGGTGGCCAGGTCCTCCGAATAGAGGCTCTTGGTGCTGGTGCAGGCGACGGTGGTGGCGCGGCCCTTGTAGAGCTCGACCGTGACGCTCCCGCTCACGTCGCGGTTGGCCGCGGTGAAGAAGGCGTCCAGGGACTCGCGCAGGGGGTGGAACCAACGGCCGGTGTAGACCACGTCCGCGTACTCCAGGGCCAGCCGCTCGCAGGTGCGCGACAGGTCACGCTCCATGGTCAACGCGCGCAGGCTGCGCAGGGCCTCGTACAGAATCGTGCCGCCCGGGGTCTCGTAGACGCCGCGCGACTTCATGCCGACCAGGCGGTTCTCGACGATGTCGACGCGACCCACACCGTGGGCGGCACCGACGGCGTTGAGGCGCTCGATCAGCGCGACCGGGCCCAGTTGCCCGCCGAAGGCGCCCACGGGCACCCCGGCCTCGAAGTCGATCATCACGCGCTGCGGCGCGTCGGGAGCCTGGCGCGGGTCGACCGTCCAGGTCCACACGTCGTCCGGCGGCGCCGTGCCGGGATCCTCGAGCGACCCGCCCTCGTGGCTGATGTGCCACAGGTTGCGGTCGCGGCTGTAGATCTTGGTGCGCGAGGCGGTGATCGGGATGCCGGCCTTCTCGGCGTAGTCGATCGCGTCCTCGCGGCTCTCGATCTCCCACTCGCGCCAGGGGGCGATGATCTCGAGCTCCGGGCCCAGGGTCATGAAGCCCAGCTCGAAGCGCACCTGGTCGTTGCCCTTGCCCGTGCAGCCGTGGGAGACGTAGCGCGCGCCGAGCTCCTTGGCGAAGGCCACCTGGGCCTCGGCCAGGACTGGCCGCGCGAGGCTGGTGCCCAAGAGGTAGCGACCTTCGTAGGTGGCCAGGGCGCGCAGGGCGGGCCACACGCAGTGGGTCACGAAGCGCTCGCGCAGGTCGACCACCCGCGCCGAGGCGGCGCCGCTGGCCAGGGCCTTCTCTTCCAGGCCGACGAGTTCCTCCTCGCCTTGACCCACGTCGCCGCAGATCGCGTGGACCTCGACCCCGTAGTGCTCACGCAGCCACGGGATAGCGATCGAGGTGTCCAGTCCGCCGGAGTATGCGAGTACGAGCTTGTCCATGGGGGTCGTCTTCGAGAGGGGCAGTGTCGGTGGGGGGGGCGCTCAGCCCAGGGCGGCGACGGCGTCGGGCGCCATCAGCATGGCCATGATCGCCTTCTGCACGTGCAGGCGGTTCTCGGCGATGTCGAACACGATCGAGCGCGGTCCGTCGATCACCTCCGCGGTCACCTCGGCACCCCGGTGGGCGGGCAGGCAGTGCATGAACAGGGCGTCGGGCGCCGCGCGCTCCATCATCTCCGGATCCACGCGGTAGGCGCTGAAGATCGCCGCGCGCTCCTCGATCTCGTCCTCCTGGCCCATGGAGGCCCACACGTCGGTGTAGACCGCGTCGGCCCCGGCCACGCCCTCGTGGGCGTTCTCGACGATGCGGATCTCGGCGCCGGTCTCGCGGGCGGCGATCATGGCGTCGTTCAGGATCCGCGAGTTGGGCTCGAAGCCCTCGGGCGAGCACACGGTCACGTGCACGCCCAGGCGCGCGCCGGTCTGCAGCAGGGAGTGGCAGGTGTTGTTGCCGTCGCCCACGTAGGCCAGCTTGCGACCGGCGAGGGTGCCCCAGTGTTCACGCAGGGTGAAGAAGTCCGACAGCGCCTGGCACGGGTGCAGGAGGTCCGACAGACCGTTGATCACCGGCGCCGAGCAGGCCTCGGCGAACTCCTCCACGTGGCGGTGCTTGTAGACCCGCAGCACGGCGCCGTCGACCCAACGCTCGAGGTTGCGACCCAGGTCGCTGATGGCCTCGCGCGAGCCCAGCCGCGCGTGGCGGTGGTCCAGGAAGACGGCGCTGCCGCCCAGCTCCTGCATGCCGATGTCGAAGGTGAAGCGCGTGCGCAGGCTCTCCTTCTCGAACAACATGCCGAGCTTCTTTCCGGCCAGCACGTGTCCGAAGCCGGTGCGGTCGGCCTTGAGCTGCGCGGCCACGTCGAAGATGCGGGCCACGTCGCCGGGGCCTAGCGGAGCGGTGGAGATCAGGTCTCCGGTGGGGAGGGTCGCCGTAGTCGGGGTCGCCGTAGTCAGGTCAGGCATGTTTGCGTCTCGGTGAGGCAGGCTTCGAGGGTCTCGAGGCCGAGTGAGAGGTCGGTCGGCGCGATCACGTAGGGCGGCAACAGGCGCAGCACGTTGTCCCCGGCGGTGCAGGTCAGCACGCCGCGCTGGTGCAGGAGGGCGCTCAGCTCGCCCGCGGGCGTGGCCATTCGCAGGCCTTGCATCAGGCCGCGGCCGCGCCGCTCGATGACGTGGTCGAAGCGCGCGACCAGGCGGTCGAGGCCGGCCGTCAGTTCGGCGCCGCGGGCCGCGACGTCGGCGGCGAGCTCGCCCGCGTCCCACAGCTCCAGGAAGGTCAGGGCGGCGCGCAGGGCCAGGGGCCCGCCGCCGAAGGTCGAGCCGTGGTCGCCGGGGACCAGGGAACAGGCCAGGTGCTCGGCCACGACCGTCGCGCCGATCGGCAGGCCGGCGCCCAGGGGCTTGGCCAGGGTCACGATGTCCGGCGTGACGCCCGCGGACTGGGCCGCGAGGAAGCTGCCCGTGCGCCCGCAGCCGCTCTGCACCTCGTCGTGGATCAGGATCGTTCCGGTCGCCGTGCAGAGCTCGCGCGCGCGCCGCAGGTACGCGTCCGGCAGGGGCCGCAGGCCGCTCTCGCCCTGGATCGGCTCCAGGATCAGCGCCGCCGGCTGCAAGCGCTCGAGGGCCGCTTGCAAGGCGTCGACGTCACCGGCCGGCACGAAGTGGCAGCCCGGGATCAGGGGTTCGAACGGCGCCCGGTAGCGCTCGGTCCAGGTCACCGAGAGGGCGCCGAGGGTCCGCCCGTGGAAGCTGCCTTCCAAGGCCAGGAAGGCTGTGCGCGGGGCCGTTCCCGCCGCTTGCGCCAAGCGGTGGTGGTGGGCCCGCGCGGCCTTCAGGGCGCACTCGTTGGCCTCGGTGCCGCTGTTCGAGAAGAACGCCGCCTCCAGGCCCGTGTGCTTGGCGAGCAGCCCGGCCACCTGCTCGGTGTACGGGTGGCGATAGAGGTTGCAGGTGTGCAGCACCCGCCCGATTTGGTCGGTGAGGGCCGCGACCAGCGCCGGGTGGGCGTGGCCGAGGGCGGACACGGCGATGCCACCCATCAGGTCGATGTACTCGCGCCCCTGCCCGTCCACCAGCCGCGCGCCGCGGCCGTGGGTGAAGGTCGGCTCGGCGCGCTGATAGGTCCGAAGAACGTGCTCATCCACGGCCGACAACCTCCGAGTTGGACAGCAAGACCGTGCCGACGCTGGACTGCAGCGCGCCGCGAATCGCGTCCTCGCCGGCCCAGGGAGCGATCTTGACCAGGGTGCGCGAGGGCGGGGTCAGGGCCGCCAGGGCGCCCTCGACCTTGGGGATCATGCCGCCTTCGATGGTGCCCTCGCGGTCGAGCTCGGCCAGGCGGTCGAGGGTCGCGCAGGCCACCCGTTGGCCCTTGCCGTCGAGCAGTGCGGGAACGTCCGTGAGCAGCAGCAGCACGTCCGCGTCGATCGCCCGCGCCAGGGCGCCGGCCGCGTGGTCGGCGTTGACATTCAGGAAGGGCTCGTCGCCGCCCGCCGAGCCCTGGTGCGGACCGACGGTCGCGACGACCGGCACGAAGCCGCCGGCGAGCAGGTGCTCGAGCAGCTTCGAGTTGACCGCGCTGACCTGACCCACGTAGCCCAGGTCGACCTCGTCGGAGTGCAGGGGCTCGGCATCGAAGAGCGCGCCGTCGGCGCCAGAGAGGCCCGCGGCACTGACCCCGGCCACCTCGAGGGCGCGCACCAGGATCCGGTTCACGCTGCCGCCGAGGATCGCCAGGGCCACCTCGGCGGTGCGCGCGTCGGTCACTCGCAGGCCGCGCCAGCGGCGCTCGACCAGGCCCAGGTCCGCGCACATGCGGCCGAGCTGGCGCCCGCCCCCGTGGACGATCACGAGCTCGTGCCCGGCCGCCAGGGCCTGGGCCACCGAACGCGCGAAGGAGCTGCGGGCGTCGGGCTCGTCGAGCACCGCGCCGCCCACCTTGACGAGCATCCTCATTGCAGGCCTCCCGGGGCGACCGCGGTCGCCGTGTGTTGCCCGTGTGCCGGGCCCAGTCCTGTCCCCTCGGGCAAGCCGAGCAGCAGGTTGGCGTTCTGCAGGGCCTGCCCAGCGGCGCCCTTGAGCAGGTTGTCGATGGCGCTGACCACGCAGACCAGCGGCCCGTGGGCGGCGACGCCCAGGTGGCACTGGTTGGTGCGTTGGACGCGGTCCAGCTCGGGCAGGCCGCGTTCGTAGACGGTCACGAAGGGCTCGTCCCGATAGCGCGCCGACAGGGCGGCCGCGATGTCGCCCGCGCCGACTCCCGCGCGCGGCTGGAGGTAGATCGTCGACAGGATCCCGCGCAGGATTGGCAGCAGGTGCGCGGTGAAGACGACCCGATCGTTGCCGGCCTCCTGGCAGATCTCGGGGCCGTGCCGATGGACGCCCACGCCGTAGGCGCGGAAGTTCTCGTGCACGTTGCCAAAGTGCGTCGTCGCGCTGGCGCTGCGGCCGGCGCCGGTCAGTCCGCTCTTGGCGTCGACCACCATCGGGGCCGCGGGCTCGAGCAGGTCCGCCTCGAGCAGGGGCTTGAGGGCCAACAGGGCCGAAGTGGGGTAGCAGCCGGGGTTGGCCACGAGCTGGGCGCCGGGGACGCGCTCGCGCGCGAACTCGGTCAGGCCGTAGACGGCCTCGGCCAGGAGTTCGGGCGCTGTGTGGGGCTGGCCGTAGACGCGCTCGTACTGGGCTGCGTCGCGCAGGCGGAAGTCCGCCGAGAGGTCGACCACGCGGGCCCCGCGCTCCAGGGCGGCGAGGGCCAGGGGCGCCGAGGTGCCATGGGGCGTGCAGAGGAAGACCACGTCGACGCCGTCCAAACGGTCGAGGTCGAGGGCGTCGATGGGGGGGTCGACCGGCAGGGCCGGCGGCTCCGGGGCCTGGCCCGGCCGCGCGCTCATGGCGGCGGCCAGCTCGAGGGCCGGGTGGGCCTCGATCAAGGCGCGCAGCTCGCGCCCGGCGTAGCCGCTGGCACCCAGGATCGCGGCGGACTTGGTGTTCATCGAGCGGTCTCCAGACTCTTGCCCGCCGCGGCGGCGAAGTGCTTCACGAGGGCCTTGGCCGAGCCCGGGTTGCGGGTGATGACGAGGATCGTGTCGTCGCCGGCCACGGTGCCGAGGATCTGCGGCTCGTCGGCCTGATCGATGGCCAGGGCCAGGGGTTGGGCACCGGAGGGCGGCGTCCGCAGCACCACTTGGTTCTGGGCCGCCACCGCCGACACCGCCCAGCGCCGCAGGGCCGTGGCCAGGGCGGCCGAGGCGTCATCCGCAGCGCCGGGCTCCTCGGGCAGGTGGTAGCCGTCGGGGCCCTTGACCACGCCCATGTCGCGCAGGTCGCGGCTGAGGGTGGCCTGGTTGGCGACCAGGCCGCGATCGGCGAGGCGCTGGGCCAACTCGGCCTGGCTCCCGATCGACTCGGTCTGGAGCAGCTCGACGATGGCGCCGCGGCGCTGGCGCTTGGTTTGGACGGTGGAGACCATGGCAGGAATATGCGGCGAGAGTGCATGAATATGCGTATGGCGGCAACCCCCCTCGATGGCAAAACTTCGATCCCGAGTCGCCGCCGAGGGCGCTCGACCCAGGCCGGCGGGTTTGGTCGACTGCCGCGCTCCCCGTGACCGCCAACCCACAAGGTGCCGAACCCCGGCCCGCGCCGATGGACGCCGAACACACCCTGCTGCAGCGCCTGCGCGCCGCCAACGAAGCCTGGACCCAGGGGCGACCCGAGGAGGTCGCCGAGTTCTTCCACCCGAGCGTCGTGATGGCCGCCCCCGACGGGCGGGTTCTGGTCCGGGGGCGGGTGGAGATGGTGCAGAGCTTCGTCGACTACGCCGAGGGCGCGCGCACGGTGCGCTTCGAGGAGTTCGAGCACCGGGTGCAGGTGAGTGGTGACACGGCGGTGGTCAGTTACCTGTTCGAGGTCGAGTACGTGGTGCTCGAGGAGCCCGGGGTGAACCACGTGGAGCGCGGGCGCGAGCTGCTCGTCTTCGCCCGCGGTGGAGAGCGGGACGATTGGACCGTGATCTGGCGCGAGCAGACGCCGCTCGACGCCCCCGAGCTCGACTGAGCACTCCCCGAGCGTCCGGTAGGCGTTCGTACGAACGCCTACCGGACGCGCTCCCGTCAGTCGAAGCGCGCGAGGGCGAAGCGAGGTTCGACCTCGCGCGCTCCCGACACGAGCTGCGCCACGTGCTCACCCAGGGCCGGGCCGTGCTTGAACCCGTGCCCACTGCCGCCGCCGGCGATCCAGACGTTGTCTAGGTCGGGATGGCGGTCGACCACGAACGCACCGTCAGGCGTCTCGGTGTACTGACACACGCGCGCCTCGAGCAGCGGCGCGGCGCGCAGGCCGGGAAAGCGCAGGGCCAAGTGCTCCCGCGCGCGCTCGAGTCCGGCGGCCGACGGGCTGCGGTCTTGGGTTGAGGGATCACAGACCTCGCCCCGCGTGTCGTCCGCGAGCTTGAAGCCCCGCGCTTCGGTCTCGGGGATGCCGTACCAGAAGCGCTCGGCGTGGTCGGACCAGACCGGCAGGCCGCGGTGCGCCTCATCCCCCGGGGGCGTGCCGAAGTAGAAGACCTCCTGCCGCGTGACGCGCAGGTGCGTCCCCGCGCGCCGCACCAGCTCGCCGAGCCAAGGGCCGGCGGCGAGCACGAAGGCGTCGGCCTCGAGCCGGTCGTGCCCTTCGACTTCGAGGTGTCGCAGTCGCCCCCCGTCGCGTGGACCCAAGCGCGCCCGCGCGGTCAGGTAGCTTCCGCGCGCCTCCAAGAGCGCGTCGCGCACCTCGGCGCAGGACCGCCGCGCCAGGAGTGAGCCCGCCCCGGGCTCGACGAAGGCCCATTCGATCCCCTCGGGCGAGATCGCCGGATAGCGCTCGGCCACCTGCGCCGCGTCGAGCACCTGCGGCGTCACGCCGATCGAGCGCAGGCCCGCGAGGCTGTCGCGCTC
Source organism: Engelhardtia mirabilis (assembly GCF_007748095.1). Taxonomy (NCBI): domain Bacteria; kingdom Pseudomonadati; phylum Planctomycetota; class Planctomycetia; genus Engelhardtia; species Engelhardtia mirabilis. The sequence continues at coordinate 5,473,601 of NZ_CP036287.1, read as the reverse complement.
GGTGCGATCGTCGACGGCGCCCGCCATCCAGAGCAGCCCGGTCTCGTGGAACAGCCGCCGCCCCCGCTCGACCTCGAACCCGCGCCACAGGTCCAAGGAACGCGCGGCCATGCGCGTGAACAGCTCGCTCGCCCCGTAGCTGCGTCGCAGGACCCGACTCTCGCCCCCCGAGCTGGAGCGCGCGTTGCCCGGCCCCCAGGCGTCGACCAGGGTCACGCGGTGCCCGGCGCGGGCGAGCTGAAGGGCGGACCAACCGCCGAAGGCGCCGGCGCCGACGACGGCGATGTGTGAGGACGGGCGTTGCGATCGCATCGACCGATCCTACGTCGATCGAGGTCCCCGCCTCACGTTGCCAAGCGGCGGCCGCCCCGACGTGACGGGGCGGCGGCCGCGCGAATCACGGCGCGAGCGAACTCAGACCGTTCGAGGCGGCAAAGCCCTGCACCGCGACCGGGTCGAGGATCCAGGCCTGCAGCACGAGTTGGGCCCCCGAGAGGATCGGCGGATTCAGCGTGCCGCCGATCGTCGCCTGCCCCAGGGCATCGGTCGAAAGGGGCAGGACGATCACGGGCTGGGGAATCAAGAGACCGCCGAACAGCGGTGTCGGCACCGCCGCCGGGCCCAGGACCCAGGCGCCCGGCGACGAGGCTCGGGCGCTCGACAGCCGCAGCTCGACGCTGCTTCCCGCCGCCAGTGCGCCCGCGCCGTCCAGGACCGGCAGCCCCTGGGTTCCTGCGAGTCCGCCGCCCAGCCCTTCCCATGGGCCGATGGTGCGAAGGGCCGCGCGGTAGCTCTGGTAGGGCTCGTCGAAGCGCAGGTCCGCGGTTGCGAGCAGCGAGTGCCCGTCGATCGTGGCCAGGCTCGGCGCGGTGATCGGGTCGAGACCCGTGTGGAGCGGAACGCCGCCCGAGTCCACGAGCGTGCCGTCCTCGAGCACGCGGATGCCGTAGACGTCCGTCCGCTGGTCGAAGAAACTCGCTGCCTCGCGCTTGTCCTCCCAGGCGACGACGAACTGCGATCCGGTCCAGGTCGCGCTGGGCCAGACCTGTTGGCCAGGCGCCGTCGCGAGGTTCTTGCCCGAGGTCCCGTCGAGCAGGCTGCCATCGAGGGCCAGGCGCCCGAACGCGAGGTCGGGGTTCGAGCTGCTGTCCGTGCCGGTGCGCCAGGCGACCAGGGCCACGCTGTCCGAGGCCGCGACCGTGGGCTGACCGCCTGTGAAGCTCACCACGAACTCACCGGCCGTCGAGCCATCCGCCGCGATGAACGCCGCGGTGACCACCGCCGCGGGGTTGTCGTGGCTCACGTTGCGTTGCCACACGGCCAGCCAGCGGTTACCGAAGGCGGTCACCTCCGGCCGACGCGCGAAGGAGTTGCCCAGGGCGATCGGCGTCGCGTCCAACACCGCGCCCGTCGGTCCGTCCACGCGCTTGGCGCGGGGGAAGGCGAACTGGATCGACGAGACGAACTGGGCGTAGACCACCAGGAAGTCGTCCCCGACGGCGGCGACGTCGGGCGAATGCCCCGCGTCGATCGCGATCGGCTGGGCATCCAGCGCAACCATGGCCGCGTCGTAGCGCCGCCCGAAGGTCTGGCCGTTATCGGCCCAGACGATCAAGAACGCCGATCCGTTCCAGGCCGCGTCCGGCGGCGACAGGTTGACGCCGGTCGCGACCTCGATCGGTTGAAGATCGATCGCAGTCCCGAACTCGTCGATGCGCTGGGCCATGAGCCGCATACCGGCCGAGGTCGCATCCAGGAACGTCGTCAGCACCTGCCCGGATCCCACGGTCAGGTCGGGGAAGAGTTGAGCCGGCGCCGCCAGGGAGATCGGCGCGGGGACGGTGGTGCTCCCGTCCGCACCGAGGGCCTGCCCGTAGATGTCGTCGGGCACGAAGGTCGCCGCGCGACGGTCGCGCCAGACCACTTGAGCGCCACCGTCGGTTCGGCCGGTGAGATCCACTTGGTCGATGGAGTTCTCGTTCGGCGTGTCGAGGGCGATGCCGCCGGGGTCGAGCACCTGACCCGTGGACGTGATCCTGACCGCCAGGGGACCGAGCAGCACGTTGCGCCAGTAGACCCACCACTGGCCGCCGGCCCACGAAGCATGAGGCGAGCCCGTCACGCTGGCGCTCGATCCCAGGGCGAGGCCCGCCGGCACGGCGAGCACGCCGGTCGTACTCATGGTCGACGCGCGCACCTGCCCGCCCTCGATCCAGGTCACCATGTACTGGCTGCCGTCGGAGGCGAAGCTGCCCGCCGGCAGGTTGTTCAGGGTGCCCAGGGCGGCGAGGTTCGACGAGTAGCGCTTGGCGATTGGAGCTCCGCTGGCGGTGTAGGTCAGCAGGTACTCGCCGCCCGCGCTCGCGAGGCCGAGGTTGAAGAACAGGAAGAACGTGCCGGGCACGAGTTCGACGCCGGCTGGATCGACCACCGTGCCGTCGGCCGCGACGCGCACGCCGAAGATCCCGGTCTCGGTCGATGTGGTGCCCTGGTAGGCGACCATCCAGTCGGTGCCGGATGTGGCCAGAGCGAACATGGAGCTCGAAGAAGTCTCGAAGGCGTGCAGCACCAGCGGCGACTCATCGAGGACGACGCCGTCCGGCGAGACCCGCACGGCCAGGATGCCGTCGGCGAAGAAGCTCTGCGTCGGCGACTGGTCGCGCCAGACCACGAGCCAGTTCTCGCCGTTCCACGCCACCTGCGGCTCGCGCTGCTCGCCGAAGGTCGTGCTGATAGGGATCGGCGTCGGATCGAGGGGCAGGCCGGCGGGGTCGAGGCGCACGGCGAAGATGTCGCGGACGGTGGCGTTGCCGGAGAATGTCGTCAGCGGCTCGCTGCGAAGGTCGCTCCAGACGGCCAGGGCGCCGGGCCCACCCGCGGCCACCTGGGGTTGGTCTTGGAGACCCGCCGCGGCACCGATCAGGTCGTCGCCGGGGAGGAACTTGCTCTCGCCGCCGCTGAGCTGGGCCATGGCGGGGGCGGAGAGAAGGGTCAGGGCGCACAGCAGGCGCACTGGCTCGAACAGTCGGGGGAGCATCGCTGGCTTCCGGTCAGGGGTCGCGGGGTGGAATCGCCGGCGCGCGTACGGGCGGTCCGAGGTCACTTTTGGCAGATCTCGGGATCGCGTGGTGGCATTTAGGCGCCGAATCCACCGCTGGTCCCACGACTCGAGAAGGCGTTCCCGGGCGCGAGGAGATGGCGGTGGACTCTGATCCCTTGCCAAATGTCGTGCCGCCTCGGGCCAGGCTCGCGCCGACGGCGCTCGGGGCCGGCGCAGGGGATGGGCGGGTGGGTCCTCGACCACGGTGGCTGGATCCAGCCGGCACCCCGATCCCGGGTCTGGACGGATCCGATCCATATCCCGGACGCAGCGGGACCCGGAGGTGGGTCCGGGCGCGGTGGTGGCCCCTTCCCGGGCCCGTCAGTTCGCCAGCGCGCCCACGGCCCAGTGGGGCAGGTCGAGGGTCACTTGACCCTCGGGCACGGACGCTTCGAGCAGCACCTCGGCGCGCTCTGGGTTGCCCGACAGGCGCTCGGCGGCGGCCAGTTCGAGTCGCAGCAGGGGCGAGCCCGGTTGCCCCGCGTCGCAGGAGGCGCGCCAGGCCTGGCGGTAGCTGCGCACGGCGATGCCGTAGTTGCCCACCTGGGCGTGCTCGCGACCCCACAAGTGTTGGGCCATCGACTCCAGGGCGGCAACCGTCGGTGTCGTGCCCGATTGGTCGCGCAGCTTGTCGGCCCGCTCGATCAGGTCGTCGGGGGTCAAGGGCTTGCCAGCCAGCTCCAGGAGTTCGCGCGCCGTCTGCGGTCCGACCCAACCGCCGAGCTGGGCGTCGCGGGCCAGGGCGCTCACGCGCTCGGAGTCGAGGGCGCCTCGCGCGACCGCGGCGCGGGCCGCATCGAGGGCGGCTGTCGCGAGGCCCGACTGCAGGGTCACGCGCACCTCGTTGAAGGCGCAGGCCGGATCGTGGGGGCGCAGGGCCGCGGCTTCCTGGAAGGCGATGCGCGCCGCTCGCAGGTCGCCGATGGCGATCGCCGCCAGGCCCCGCTGGGTGTGAGCGTTGGCCGAGAAGGGGCGCACCGCGTGCAGACGCTCGCCGAGCACCGCGACGAGCTGGGAGTCGCCGGCGCGCCGCGCGTCGATCAACGCCAACTCGAGGGCGGTGGAGCTGGTCCGGCCGCTGGCGACGAGGGCCGCGTCGAGGGCCTGGGTCGCGCGCGCGCGCGTCGCCGCGGCTTCGGACTCGCCCAGGCCACCCTGGGCCAGGGTCAGGTTCGCGCGGACGCTGCGAGCCAGGGCGTTGCCATGGGTCACCAGCCGCCAGGGTGCGAGCGGGGCCGCCAGGGCGACGACCACCGGCGCGAGGGCGACCAACCGCGCGCGACCGCGACCCAGGGGCGCGCCCCAGCGCGTCCCCGCGACCACGCCGAAGACCGCCATGGCCTGCAGGGACGCCGCGGGGTTGGCGATCAGGTTCGAGTGCATGGCGGCGTTGACCAGCACCGCGATGCCGCAGGCGGCGCAGGCCGCGCGGCCGAAGGCCCGCTCCGTGATGCTGGCGCAGGCGGCTGCCAGGCAGGCGGCCAGGAAGGCGAACCAAGCCAGTCCGCCGAACCAACCCAGCTCGACGAAGCCTTCGAACCAATCGTTGTGGGCGTGCTCGACCTCGGTCGCGGCTCCCAGTTCGCCGTTCAGCTCGGAGGCGCGGGCCTCTGCCGGGTCGCGGTAGGGCGGGAAGCTGCGCTGAAAGCCGCCCGGTCCGAAGCCGAAGGGCCCGGCATCGGCGACCATCGCCGGCAGGGCGCCCCAGATCCGCAGGCGCACGCCGACGCCGCCCAGGTCGTCGTCCGGGGCGGTCGCGTCTTCGACGGGATCGATGTCGGCCACGGCGAGGACCACACCCGGACCGCCGCTGCCGACGTCGGCGCGCGAGTCGTCGTTGTGGGGGAAGGCCGAGAGCATGGCCACGAACACGAACATCGCCGCCGCGGAGCCAAAGGCGCCGCGCATGCGCCGGATCTCTTGGCACCAGGGCGAGCCGAGGGCCGCGGCGACCAGGGCCGCGGCGGCGGCCAGTCCGCCGGCGATCACGGGGCTCACGGCCGCGTGCACGGCGAAGGCGCCCAGGGCCGTGAAGCCGATCCAGCGCCAGGCGCCGCGCCGGCAGATTCCGATCCAGGCGCCGGCAATGGCGCCGGGCAGGGCGGCTTGGTTGGTCGAACCGACGTTCTGCAGGGTGCCGGCCAGGCCGACGGAGCTCGCGCCCACGGCAGCTTCCAAGAGGGCCGGCACGGTGTAGAGCAGGGACACGATCGTCAGGCCCTTGACCAGGGTGTGTCGCTCGCCGCGGTCGAGGCAGGAGGCGGCCACGAAGACCGCGAGGCCGCTGCCCAAGGTGAACAGGGGCGCCGAGTTCTCCAGCGCCGGAACCTGGTCCCCGAGGAAGTGTCCGGCCACCAGCGCGATCGCCGGCAGCACCGCCAGCAGGGCTCCGACCGGCAGACGCGTGATGGAGAGGGCGATCACGACCACCGCGGCCAGCCCCGAGAGGGTCGCCCAACCCGCACCAGTGATCAGCGGCAGGGGATCGAAGCCGGAGACGACGCGGGGCAGCGGCCACGCGAGCAGCGCGGGAGCTGCCAAGAGGGCGATGGTGCCAGCCAGGCCGGCGCGGCTCGGCGCCGTGGTGGGATCGGGCGTCATCGGGGGGGACGATCGGCGGAGAGCATCGGACTCCAGCAGTCCGGATGCGTCAAGTGCGCTCTAGGGCAGGACTTGTGGTCCTGAAGACGAGCCTGTGTCGGGAGCCGGGTGGCGGGGGGCAGGGGAAGCCGCGAGAGCGGTCAGCCGCCGCCGGGCCTCGACCGAACGCTCCGAGCGCCCTGACCTTCCCGGGTCCGCGCAGGAAGGCGTCCCCGGGGCCGGCGAGGGGGCGCGGAAGGGGCCTGCAGGCCGGGATCAGGGCTCGAGCTCCCGGGATCGGGCGCTCAGGAATTCGCGCTGACCTGGCGCACGGCCAGGATCGCGTCCACGAAGGTCTGGGGCTCGAAGGCCTCCAGGGCCTCGACGGTTTCCCCGGTCCCGATGTAGCGCACCGGCAGGCCCAGCTCGCGGCGGATGCCGAAGATCGCCCCGCCGCGGGCGGTGCCGTCCAGCTTGGCGACCACCAGGCCGGTGACCTCGGCCGACTGGGTGAACTGCTTGGCCTGGTTGATGGCGTTCTGACCGTTGGTCCCGTCGATCACCAGCAGCACCTCGTGGGGCGCGCCCTCGAGCCGCTTGGCCACCACCCGGCGCACCTTTTCGAGCTCCTTCATCAGGTTCGATTGGGTGTGCAGGCGTCCGGCCGTGTCGATGATCACCAGGTCGTGGCCCTCGCGCAGGGCGCGGTCCACGGTCTCGTAGGCGACTGCGGCGGGATCGGCGCCTTCGTTCTTGCGCACGATGTCGCAGCCCACGCGGCCGGCCCAGATCTCGAGCTGGTCGGCGGCGGCGGCGCGGAAGGTGTCGGCGGCGCCGACGATCACGCGCTTGCCCTGGCTGGTGAAGCGTTGGGCCAGCTTCGCGATCGAGGTCGTCTTACCCGACCCGTTGACGCCCACCACGAGAACCACGGTGGGCGAGTGGGCCAGCACGATCTCGGCCGGTTCCGTGTCGAGGCGTTCCAAGAGCGCGGCCCGCAGGCTGGCGCGCACGTCGTCCTCGCCCTTGAGCTCGCCGCGCTTGTGTTGGCGCTTGAGCTGGTCGACCAGCTCGATCGCCTCGGAACCCAGGTCCGAGGTGAAGAGCATCTCCTCGAGCTCGTCGAGGAGCTCGTTGTCGATCTCACGTCCGCCCCGGAACAGGCCGGATAGGCCGTCGCTAATGGCGGTGCGGGTGCGCGTGAGGCGCTGCTTGAGCCGATCGAAGAGACCCATGGGCGTTGTGCGTCAGTCGCCGTGTTCGGGGGCGACCAGCGGATCGACCACGGCCGGCGGCGCCGGACGGCTCTTGGAGCGATCCTTGACCTTGTCCAGCACGCCGTTGATGAAGCCGCCGGAGTTCGCGGTCGAGAAGCGCTTGCCGAGCTCGATGGCCTCGTTGATCGAGACCTTGGGCGGGATGTCGTCGCGGAACAGGAGCTCGAAGGTCGCCAGGCGCAGCACGTTCCGATCGATCACCGCCATGCGCGAGATCTCCCAGTTCTGCGCGACCGCGCGAATGTGGTCGTCGATCTCGTCGCGGTGCTCGAGAGCTCCGCGCACGAGCGTCGCGGCGAACTCAGAGGCCGTGCGGTCGGCCTCCTCGGCGCGCAGGAAGGTGTCGAGCTCGTCCTTCACCTCGCGGCCACGGATGTCGACCTGGTAGAGGAACTGCAGTGCGAGTTCGCGGGCGCGGGTGCGGCGTTTCATGACTTGATCTCCGCGCGCACACGGCCGCCACGCTCGAGTCGTTCGATCTGGGTCAGGCCGGCGAGCACCGCGACCGCGGCCCGTGCCACCTCGCGGCCCTTGTCGAGCCCGCCCTCGCCCGCCCGCCGCGCGCGCGCCTGGGCCTGCTCGAGGGTGTTGGTGGTCAGGAGCCCGAACAGCACCGGAGTGTCGGTCTGCAGCGCCACGTCGGTCAAACCGTGGGCGACCGCGCCGGCGATGTGTCGGTCGTGCTCGGTCTCGCCCTTCAGCACCAGACCGAAGCACAGCACCGCGTGCACGTCGTTGCGACGCGCCAGGCGCTGGGCCAGGATCGGCAGCTCGAAGGCGCCGGGTGCCAGGACCACGATCAGATCGGCCGCGTCGAGCCCGCAGTCGATCAGGTGATCGCGGGCCGACTCCAACATCGCCCCGGTCAGGTCGTGGTGGTAGGTCGAGACCACCGCTGCGATGCGGGTGCCCGGTTTCAGGCGCGCGTTCGCGCCGGCGGAACTGTTGCTGTCTAGAGCCATGGAACAGGGTCAGCGGGCTCGGAGAGAGTTCGAGACGCCCTGACGGACCGCAGAGTCTAAGCCGTCGAGGGCCGCTGGGGACCCACCCCGCTTCGGGGGAGACGAGAATCGAGAGGATTCTCCGCTGACCCCGACGACCCGGGCAGGGCCGTCAGCCCAAGAGCACGTCCATGGCCATCATCACCAGGAAGCCGCCCACCAGAGCGAAGGTGGCGTGGTCCTCGTCGCCGCGGCGGTGGGTCTCGGGGATGATCTCGTCGCTGATCACGAACAGCATCGCGCCACCGGCGAAGCCCAGGCCGAAGGGCAGGGCCGGCTCGGCCAGGGCCACGCCGGCCGCGCCGACCAGGCCGCCCAGGGGCTCGAGCAGGCCGGTCAAGAGGGACCAGCCGAAGGCCGCCAGGCGCGAGTAACCGACCGAGGCCAGGCTGACCGCCACGGCCAGGCCCTCGGGGATGTTCTGCAGGCCGATGCCGAAGGCCAGGGCGTTGCCGTCGGCCATCTCGCCGCCCCCGTAGCCGACGCCGACCGCCATGCCCTCGGGCAGGTTGTGGATCGCGATGGCGATCACGAACAGCCAGATGCGGCTCAGCTCGCGGCGGCTGTGGCCCTCGCGCCCGACCACGAAGTGCTCGTGGGGCGCGACGCGGTTGAGCCACCAGATGACCACGGCGCCGGCCAGGATCCCGGCCGAGACCGTGGCGACGGCCGCGGGCTCGCTGCCGTACAGCTCACCCCCGGCCTCGAGCCCCGGGAGGATCAGGGAGAAGACCGTCGCCGCGAGCATCACCCCCGCGGCCGAGCCCAGGAGCAGGGAGCGCAGGCGCTCGGAGATGTCCTTGACCGCGAACACGCCCAGGGCCCCGAGCCCCGTGGCCGATCCCGCGGCGAGGCTGCCGAGGAAGCCGAGGGCGATGGGATGCAGGGTTGGATCGGTCATGTGCCCATGGTGCGACTAGGCGTTCGTACCGTGCCAGGCACAAAACCGCCGCCTAACCCGGAGGGGCCCCAGCCACCTTCGGCGGCTGGGGCCCCTCCGGGTTAGGCGGCGGTTTTGTGCCTGGCACGGTACGAACGCCTAGTCGCGCGCCAAGTCCTTACAGGGTCCCCGACAACTCCGCGCCTTGCGGGCCCTCGGGCCCGGGGGCCGTGCGACTCCCCCGCGTCAGCGCCCAGCTCACCCCGCGGCGCGTGGCGACCTCCACGTCGTCGATCAGGCTGTAGGCGAGCGGCACGACCCACAGGGTGAAGAACGTGCTCGCCGCCAGGCCGCCGGCGACGATGGTCGCCAGGGCGCGGTAGTCGATGGCGTCGGTGGCGGCCTCGGCCAGGATCATCGGCATCAGGCCGAAGACCGTCGTCAGGGCCGTCATCAGGATCGGACGCACGCGTTGGGCGGCGCCGTCGACGATGGCCTCGTCGCGGCGGGCGTCGCCGTATTCCTGGCGCAGGCGGTGGATGCGGTCGATCAGCACGATGCCGTTGTTGACCACCACGCCGGCCAGGATGATCAAGCCGATCCAACCCAGCATGTCCATGGGCGTACCCGTCAGGTACAGGGTCCAGATCGCGCCCAGCATCGAGTAAGGGATCGTGACCAGCACCGAGAAGGGCAGGGTCACCGACTCGAACAGGATCCCCATCAACAGGAACACCAGCACGATCGAGAGCAGCAGCGCGCGCTGCATCTCGGCGGCCTCGTCCTGCTGGCGCGCGCGGGCGGAGTTCTCCGTGCCCAGGCGATAGCCGCGCGGCAGCTCGAGCGCAGCCAGGGCCTCGTAGCCGCGCTCGGTCAGCTCGGTCAGGCGCAGGGTGTCCTCGACCTCGGCGGTCAGGGTGAAGGTCGTCTGGCCGTCGATGCGACGGATGCGGCGCGGGGCCGGCTCGAAGGTCAGGGCCGAGAACGACGCCAGGGGCACGGACGTCTCGCCGTTGAAGACCTGTAGGTCCTTCACGGTCGACAGACCGGCGACCTCGTCCTGGTCGAACTCGATCAGGAAGGGCACCTCGCGACCCTCCTCCTGGTAGCGCGGCAGCGGCCAGCCGCGCAGGGTCCAGGCGATCGTGTTCATGGCGATCTCGGAGTTGACCCCCATGGAGAGGGCCATGTCGCGATCGATGCCGATCTGCAGCTGGTTGGGGGAGTCGTCGAGGGGGCCCTTGACCACGCCCAGGCCGGGCACGGCCTCGAGCAGGCGCTTGGCCTCCACGCCGAGGTCCGCCAGCACGCGACTGTCGGGCCCGCGCAGCTCGAAGGCGGCGAAGTCCGAGCTGAAGTCGACGTCACGCTCGGAGTCGAAGAAGGTGACGATGTGCCCGGGCGGGCGCGGCACCAGCTCCTTCATGCGGCGCTCGAGGGCCTTGCGCTCGCTGGGCTGGACGGGCTCGTCCCAGTAGACCTCGACGTCGGCGCCGCGCTCGGAGAAGCGCGTGCTCCAGTGGTCGAAGCCGAGCTCGGGCTTGATCTCGTCCAGGAAGCGCTCGTGGATCGCGACCTCGTCCGAGGCCTCGGCGAGGGTGAAGTCCGTGTCGAAGTCGAGGTCGTAGCCGATCGAGTCGGTGTTCTGCTCCTCGGTCAGGGCTTCGAGGCCGATGCCCGAGAAGGGAATCACGATCGTCAGCATCGAGCCCAGGGCCAGCACCACCGACGCCGCGCGATTACGCAGGGCCCAGGCCACGACGCGCCGCTGGCCCTCGCGAGTCAGGTCGAGCAGGGAGTCGTAGCGCGGCACGAGTTGCACCGGTCGCCGGGGCGCGCTGCGGCCGCGTCGGCGCAACAGCGGCGGCAGGGCGATCAAGCCCAGTGCGAACAACCCGCCCAGCACGTAGGCCGTCGCCGGCGGAGCGACCTGGAAGGCTTGCTTGCCCCCCGGCAGGGCCCCGACGCCGGCGACGCCCTCCAGTTGACGGTGGGCCGACGGCACGGCGATCCAAACCACTGCCAGGGCGATGGCGCCGCGCACCAGGTAGCCGACCAGCGGGAACCGCCGCGGGGCGAGCAGCGACAAGACCACGCCCATCAAGGCGTAGAGCGCACGCGTGACCTGCAGCGCCACCCAGCGCAGACCCCCGACCAGCAGACCGGTCAGGCGCGCCGGAACGCGACCGACCGCTGCCACGGGGGCCAGGATCCGGTCGACCCAGGGGGCGCGGTCCCCGAGCACCCGCGCGGCGACCACCGGCAGGAAGACAACCGCCACGAACAGACTCGAGATCAGCGAGACCGAGAGGGGGATGCCGATGCCGCCGAACAGCACCCGCGCGCGCGGGTCGTCCGACATGAAGATGATCGGCAGGAAGACGACCACGGTGGTCATGGTCGCCAGGGTCACGGCCAGGGCGATCTCACGGGCGCCGGTCACGGCGGCGCGCAGGCCGTCCTCGCCGTCATTGCGGCGGCGCGCGATGTTCTCGACCACGACCACCGAGTTGTCGACCAGCATCCCGATGCCGAGCGTGATGCCCACCATCGTCAAGAGGTTGAAGCTGCCGCCGCTGAAGAACTCGAAGGCGATGGCCAGGAGCGCCGAGACGGGGATCGACAGGGCCACGCACAGGGTCAGGCGCAGGCGGCGCAGGAACACCAAGAGCACGAGCAGCGCCAGTCCACCACCCCACAGGGCCGTGGCGCGCAGCTGCGCCAGGCTGTTCTCGATCAGCTCGCCCTGCACGAAGAAGGGCAGGAACGAGATCTCGCCTGCCAGGCGCGGGTCCTGCTCCAGCTCTTTGAACGCCGCCACCAGGGCGCGACTGGCGTCGACTGCGTTGGCCTGGCTCTCCTTCTGGGCCACGCCGAAGTAGGAGTAGTTGCCGTCGATGCGGCTGAGCTGGTCGCGCACGCTCTTGGCCTTGATCACCTCGCCCAGGTCGGCCAGGGTCTGCCCGTTGCCGATCGGGTAGCGCTCGATCTCCTCCAGCGACTTGAAGCGGCTGTCCGCGCGCAGCAGGAAGTGCCGTCCGCCGTCGTCGATCTCGCCCAGGGGCTGGGCGAAGTTGTCGCGGCTCAGCCGACCGATCAAGTCGCCGATGTCGATGTTCGCGGCGCGCACGCGATCCTCGTCCAGCAGCACCCGCACGGAGTCCGCCAGGTCGCCCCAGACGTCGATCTTGCTCACGCCCTCGATCGACTCCAGGCGCGGGATGACGACCTCGTTCAAGAGGAAGTCGGTGCGGTCCGAATCGCCCGGGTGCAGGATCCCGAACCACGAGATCGGCAGTTGGTCGGCATCCTCGCTCCAGGTGCCGATGTCCTCGACGGTCGAGGGCAGGTTGGGCCGCGCCCGCTCGAGCCGGTCGCGCACCTCGGCCTTCATCAGGTCGATCGGCTGCGAGGCGTCGAAGTTGATGCGGATCTGGACCAGGTCCTCGGTCGAGTCCGAGCGCACCGTGTCGATGCCCGGCAGGGTCCGCAGCTGCTCCTCGATCACCCGCGCGACCTTCTCCTCGTTCTCGCGCGCGCTGGCCCCCGGGTTGGGCACCCAGACCCACAGGCGCTGGGCCGCGAAGCCCGAGGGCATCAACTGCAGCGGGATGCGCTGGTAGGAGATCAGTCCGACCACGAGCAGGGTCACGAAGGCGACCAGCAGCCCGATCGGACGCAGCACGGTGAAGCCGAAGAAGCCGTCGCCGTCCTGGGGGGAGCCTTGCTCCGAGGAGCCGGCGAGCGCGGCGCCCTGCGGCTCGGATCGTTGCGAATCGGAGCGCTCGGGCGCGGGAACCTCGGAGTCAGACATGGTCGTAGTCCTCAGGCGGTCCGGTTGCGGACGAAGAGCCCCTCGAGTCGGGCCACGAGCGAGTACACGGTGGGGATCACCAAGAGCGTCAACAGGGTCGACGCGACCAGGCCGGTGATGACCGCGATGGCCATGGGAGCGCGCAGCTCGGCGCCCTCACCGGAACCCAGCTCGCCGACCAGCGGCAGGCCCTCGAGCCAGCCGGTCATCGGCAACAGGCCCAGGGCTGTGGTCGCCGTGGTCATCAGGATCGGCCGCAGCCGCGCGCGGCCCGCCTCGACGATGGCCTCGTGCAGCTCCAGCCCGCGCCCGCGGTTCTGGTTGATGCGGTCGACCAGCACGATTGCGTTGTTGACCACGATGCCGGCCAACATGATCAGGCCGATGAAGACCACCACCGAGAGGGGGATCGACAGGGCCTCGAGGGTGTAGACCACCCCGACCCCGGCCAGGGGCACGGTCAACAGGATCACCAGCGGCTGCAGCAGGGACTCGAACTGCGCGGCCATGACCACGTAGACCAGGAAGATCGCCAGGATCAGGGCGAAGCGCATCGAGCTCTGGGCCTCGTCCATCTCGCGCTTCTGGCCGCCCAGCTCCACGACCACGCCGTCGGTGGCCGGCATCTGGCGCAGCTCGGCTTCGATCAGCGAAGCCGTGGCGCCCAGATCCAGGCCGCGGGTCTCGGCCTCGAGCACCACCGCGCGGCTGTTGCCGATGCGACGGATCTCGGCCGGACCTTGCACGGTCTGCACGTCGGCCACGGCCGACAGGGGCACCGGCCGCGGGCTTGACGGGTTGATCACCAGATCCATCACGTCGGCCAGTGTGGCCAGGATCTTGTCGTCGGCGATCACGCGCACGTCGATGCGGTCGTCGCCGCGGGTGAAGCGCGTGGAGATGTTGCCCAGCACCTGATCGCGCACGAGCGTCGAGACCGAGGCCAGGTCGAGCCCGTACTCGAGGGTCTTGTCCCGGTCGAAGGTGACGCGCACCTCCGGGAAGCCCGGCCGCAGGCTCGAGCGCATGTCGGCCACGCTATCCAAGGCGGAGATGCGCTCGCGCACCTCCTCGGAGACCTCGCCCAGGCGTTCCAGGTCGTGGCCGCGGACCTCGATCGCGATCGGCGCTTCGAGGGCGAAGGGCGTGGGCCTGCGAATCTCCACCGAGCGCACGGCCGGGTGGTCGCGCACCAGGTCGCGCACGTGGTCGGCCAGGGCGTTCTCGGCCTCGACGCCAACGGCATCGGCGTCCATGCGGACCGTCAGGCGGCCGGTGTGCGGCCCCTCGACGTCGCGCGTGAGCGTGTCCTCCTCGACCCCTGCCGTGGCCGCGGTGGTCGCGACCCCGTCGAGCAGGGCGATCTCCTTGGCCAAGCCGTCGAGCACGCCGTCGGTGGTCTCGAGGGGCGTGCCGACGTAGAGCTGCACGAAGGCCGTGAACTCGCCCTGGTGGATCTCGGGCAAGAGCTCGACGCCCAGGTTCGAGGCCCGCTGGCTCGCGTGCCAGGCGATCGCGCCCACGGCCAGGAGCACCAACACGGGCAGGGCCAGGGCGCCGCGCACGAACTGCTCGTAGCCGCGCTCGACCGCGCCCCAGACCACTTCGAAGGCGCGCGAGAAGACCCGCCCGGGGATCGACAGGACCCACCAGACCGCTCCGATGACCCCGGCCACCACGCGCAGCAGGAAGGAGGCGATCCACAGCAGCGTGCGACCGACTACCACGGCGAGGGCGCCGACGATGGCGAAGCCGCGCCAGTCGAGCCCCGCGAAGATCGAGGGCAGGGGCGCGCGCTCGGTGCTCTGACCACCGGCCAGCCAGGGGCGCGAGGCCAGCATCGGAATGAACAGCACCGCCACGATCAGCGAGACCGAGAGGGCCGTGACGACGGTCAGGGCCTGGTCGCCGAAGATCTGACCGGCCACGCCGCTGACGAACACGATCGGCGCGAAGACCGAGACGGTGGTCAGGGTCGAGGCCGTCACCGCGCCGGCCACCTCGCGCGTGCCGCGCACCGCCGCCTGGTTGAGGCAATCGCCCTCCTCGCGGCAACGGGTGATCGACTCGAGTACCACGATCGCGTTGTCCACCAACATGCCCACGCCCAGGGCCAGGCCGCCCAGGGACATGATGTTGAGCGTGACGCCACTCAGGTACATGGGCGCGAAGGTCACCACGACCGAGATCGGAATCGCCAGGGCGATGATGACCGTCGGCGCCAGGCGGCGCAGGAAGGTCCAGATCACCAGCACGGCGAAGATCGCGCCCAGCACCGCCGCCTGCTGCACGTCGTTGACCGCGTCCTCGATGAAGGTCGACTGGTCGGAGAGCAGGGTGAAGTTCGAGGTGTCGCGGTTCCTGAAGGCCAGGTAGTTGGTCTCGTCGCGGTCGCCCAGGGTCATGCCGCCGTCGCCGCCGCGGCCGGCGAACTCTTGGGCCTTTTGCTGCTGCTCCTCGGTGCCGAACAGGGTCGTGCGCACGCGCTCGGCCAGGGTCACGATGTTGGCGCCGGCCTCGCGGTAGATCGCCAGCTCGACGGCCTCGGCGCCGTCGATGCGGCTGACGACTTCGCGCTTCTTGTAGGTGCGCTCGACCCGCGCCACGTCGCGCACGCGCACAACGGACTCGCCGCGCTCGGCGATGGCCAGGTCGGCGATCTCCTCCAGGTTGAGGAACTCGTTGACGGTGCGGACGATGTACTCGGTCGAGCCCTCGCGCAGGGCGCCGCCCGAGGCGTTGACGTTCTCTTGCGCCAGGCGCGTGGCCAGCTCGGAGGGGTCGATGTCGCGCGCGGCGAGTTGGAACGGGTCCACGGCCACGTGGATCTCCTCCTCGAGCCCGCCGCGCACCTGCACGGCGGCCACGCCTTCGATCGCCTCCAGCTCGCGCTTGATGCGGTTCTCGGCCAGCCAGCGCAGTTGGATCAGCGTGTCGACCGACGACGAGGCGCCGTACTGGTTGCCCCGCGAGGAGGTCATGCCGATCCGCAGCACAGGATCCAGGTTCGGGTCGTAGCGCAGGATCAGCGGCCGCTCGGCGCCGTCCGGCAGGAAGACCCCGTCGAGCTGCTCGCGCACGTCCTGGACCGCGAAGGTCATGGGCGTGCCCCAGGTGTACTCGAGCAGCACGTCGGAGACCCCGGCGCGGCTGGTCGAGCTCGAGCGCACGACCCCCGGCAGGGCGTTGAGGGCCTCCTGGATGCGGGTCGAGATGCGCTGCTCCACGTCCTCGGGCGCGGAGCCGGGCCAGCTCGTGCGCACGGTCAGCGTCGGGTAGCTGATCTCGGGCAGCAGGTCCTGGCTCAGCTTGAAGAAGGAGACCACCCCGAACACGCCCAGCGAGAGCATGAGCATGGTGATCGCCACCGGCCGTCGGGTGACGAAGGCCAGGGCGCCGCGGGGCTCACCCGCGGGCGTCGTGGGGCTGGGGCTCATCGGCCGTCGCCGCTGTTGCTGTCGGTGCTCTCGCTGCCGGCACCGCCGCCGCTGTCGGGACCGTCGGCTGCCCGGTCGGACGCGACTGCGCCGTCCTCGCTCGCGAACTCGCTCGCCTGGGACGCGGCCAGTGCCTGGTCCGCGATGGCCTTGGCCGATTCGTCGCCCTCGGTCACCGCGTCGCCCTCCTCGAGGTCGCGCCCGCCGACCACGATCACCCGGTCGCCGACGGCCAGCTCGGCGCCCGGCTCCAGGCGCAGCTCGACGTACTCGTCGTCCGAGTAGCCCTCGGCCACGAGCACCCGCCGCGCCACGCCGCCGTCGGCCACCTGGACGAAGGACTGTTCACCCTCGCGCCGCACCGCGCGCTTGGGCACCGCCAGGGCGCCGGGGCGCCGGTCGGTGACGATGCGGATGCGGGCCAACATGCCCGGCAGCAGGGCGCCGGCCTCGGGCCCCTCTTCGGGGTAACGCTCGAGCCCCGCGGTGACGCGGAACGAGCCCGAGGTCGCGTCGATGGTCGGGCTGGTGCGCTCGATGTGACCTCGGAAGACGGCGCCGGGCGCCGCCTCGGCGGTGGCGGTCAGCTCCAGGCCCCCGTCGTCGTCCCCGGCGGTGCGGAACAGGCTCAACTCGCGCTGGGGTCGGTAGAAGACCGTGCGCAGCTTGGCGGTGTCGGTGATCCGGAACACCGGCTGGGCCATGTCGACGGTGGCGCCCACGCGCACGTCGCGCGAGGCCACGCGCCCGGTGATGGGGGCGGTGATCGTCATGCGCTCGAGGGTCAGCTCGGCGCGCTCGCTGGTGACCTGGGCGCGGGTGACCGAGGTGCGCGCGGCGCCCTCGTCGGCCTTGGCCCGCTGCAGGGCGAGCTGGGACTGGGCCAGCTCCTGCTCGGCCTGGTCGCGGGCGAGCTTGCTGGCCTCGACCGTGCGCTCGGAGACCGAACCGAAGGGGTTCGCGCCGCCCGTCCGCAGGGCCACGTCGCGCTGGTAGTCGCGCTCGGCCTGCTCGAGGGCGCTCTGGGCGGTGGCGATGCGGCTCTCGGCCTCGGCCACGGCCACGGCGGCGGTGGTCACCGCGTGCTCGGCCTCCTCCAGGGCGATCTGCGAGTCGCGCAGGGCCATGGTCTCCTCGCGCGAGTCGAGCCGCGCCAGGACCTGACCGGCCTCGACTTCGTCGCCCTCTTCAACGAGCACGTGGGTCACCAGCCCGGACGCGCGGGGCACCACGTCGATCTCGGTCTCCGACTCGACCACGCTGGTGGTCTCGAGCAGGCGCACCATCTCGCGCCGCGCCACGGGGATGGTCACGACCCGCGCTGCCTGGCGCTCGCGCATGCCCTGGTCGGCGGCGGCCGAGACTTCGGGGCTGCGCTCCTGCCCCTTGGTGCATCCCGCGAGGGCCACGATGAGGGTCAACGAGGCCGCCGCGATCGACCCCCTCAGGCTGGAGCTGGACGGGTCCTGGCGGGGGGGGCGACTGTGGAGCATCGGCACGGGGAGGCGAGGTAGGATCGGGCCGCCGGCGGGGACACCGACGGAGGCAGGGGCGTGGGGCGCGGTCGGGTGCCCAGGGGGCGCGTTCAGTGGGCGACTGCGGCAGCCCACTCGGGCGCGGCCGCGTCTGTCCCGGCGCAGGACCGATCGCACAGCTCGCGCCGCTGACCAGGCTTACGGAGACGACGACCTTACGGTTCCCGTCCGACCCTATTCCTCGCCCGGCCTGCGGGCGGGGCCATCCGACCTCCGGGTGGAGTTCGCCCGCCGACCCGGTTCGGACGCACGCGGAGAAACCGGGGCGGGAGCTTACCGTCCCCGGTGCTCGCGGTCCCCCGGCGCAGGAGCAGAGCCCGCGATCTGGCCCGCCTGGGGACCGATCCTCGAGCGGCCGGTCTCTGGGCGACCCCTGTCATTGCGCGGCACCGGGACCCGAGACGAACCGGGGAGTCCGTCGACGCGGCCCCCCGCTCCGCTCGGGTGCGCGTCGCCCGCGGACCGCAGGGCGACGTCTCGTCGCGACCCAGGTCCGCTGTGTCGCCCTGGACGCGCGTTGCGCCATCCAGGTCGAGCTCGCCCGGAAGGGGCATGCAGGCCGGTAGGTCCCCGTCGATCGCGGGCGATGCGGCCGTGGGGCACAGGTCGGCGGCTGACGGGTGGGCGAGGTGTCGTCGGCATGCTGGGAGGCCGTGCTTCGAACCGTGGTGCGGCTGGTAGAGAGTTTCGAGCTCGTGCCACGGCCCACAACGACGCCTGGCGATCTCCCTCCATGCTCCGGATGGCCCTGCTCGGCCGGCCTCCTGGATCACCAGGCTCCGCTTGACGGCTTCGACCGCCGAAGAGAGTCGTCGAGGAGGCCGATCCTCGCGGATCGTCGAGCCCGACAGGCGCACCGCAGCGACCCGGTCCTGGGCCGTGAATCCCTGGCTCACCGAAGTCGAGTCGATCACGCAGGTCGACGCGCCGCCCGCGCTGCGAGTCGCGACCACGGGCCCGTCGGTCACGGTGAGCCTCGACACCGCCAACTGCCCGCCCGCCGCCGGGGCGTCGACCATGACGCTGGCGAGCTGCGGGACGGTCCCGTCCGAGCCGCGGACGCCGAACTGGGTCAGCGACTTCCAGACCATCGTTGCCGAGTGGAAGCTGCTCGGCCGTGCCGCGATGGTGTCGCCCGGACGTCCTACGTCGATGGCCCCCTGGGCGCTCGGGATGACGCCGACGATCCCGGGACTGCCGTCGACGACGAGCACCGCTCGGCCGGCCGCGACGCAGGTCAGGGTGAACAGGGCGATGGGGGCGCCAAGCTCGATCGGGAAGGTCTCCTGACCAGGGCTGACAGGACAAGTCGGAGGCAATCCCACTCACGGGCGCGCAGGTCCCAGGTCTGTCGAAGCTCGCCGACCCGATCTCTGGTCTCGCCCACCGGCGACGCTCGTCCGGCGGCGAAGTCCGCGGCGGCGACCCGCCGGGTCCCGAGCTCCGCCCCGTTAGACTCTTCGCCCCCCAAACCCGCCCCGCGCCCATGCTGACCCCTTCGCAAGCCCTGGCTCAGATCCTCGCCACGATCGAACCGATCGGCGACGTGGACGAGATGCCCCTGACCCACGCCGCCGGCCGGGTCCTCGCCAAGCCCGCCGTCTCCGACATCGACATGCCGCCCTTCCGGCGCGCGATGATGGACGGTTTCGCGGTGCGCTCGGCGGACTTCGACGGGCCCAAGTTGGACGACGGCTCGATCCAGCTCAACTGCTGCGGCGAGGCCAAGGCCGGCGCGCCCTTCGAGGGGCTGGTGTTGCCCGGCAACTGCATCGAGATCTACACCGGCGCCGAGGTCCCCGACGAGTGCGACGCGGTCGTGATGATCGAGCGCACCTCGCGCCAGGGCAACCGCGTGCGGCTGCTCGACTCCGCGCGCGCGGGGCAGCACGTGCAGGCGCGCGCCGACATCCTGGCCGAGGGGGCGCAGGTGCTCGCCCCCGGCCGGCGCCTGACGCCGGTCGACGTTTCGGTCTTGGCCGCCATCGGAGCCCATCCGGTGTCCGTATTCCGGCCGGTGCGCGTGTCGATCCTGACCACCGGTGACGAACTCGTGCCCGCCTGGGTCAAACCCCAGAAGGGGCAGATCCGCGAGGGCAACACCCTGTTCCTCGCGCACCGCTGCTTCGAGCTGTTTCACGAGGTGCTCGAGGTAGGCATCGTCCCCGACGACGAGGCCCTGCTCGAGCGCGACTTCGGGCGCGCGTTGGAGTCCTCCGACGCGCTGATCACCACCGGCGGCGTCTCGATGGGCAAGTACGACCTGGTGGGCAAGACGTTCGAGAAGCTCGGCGTCGAGCCGGTGCTCCACAAGGTCGCGGTCAAGCCGGGCAAGCCGATCTGGTTCGGGATGCGCGGACCCAAGCCGGTGCTCGGCCTGCCGGGCAACCCCGTCTCGGCCCTGCTGGGCCTCGAGGCGTTCGTGCGACCGGCCCTGGCGCGCCTGGGTGGCGAGACGGGCGCGGGGACCCAGGAGCGCCTGCGCCGCGCCGTCTGGTCCGGGCCCGCCCGCGACGCCGGCGACCGCCAGCTCAACTACCCCTGCCGGCTGGAGCAGGATGCCGATGGCCGCGAGCGCCTGGTGCCCCTGGATTGGAAGGGCTCGGCGGACATCGTCACGGTGATCCACGCCGAGGCCCTGGCGGTGCTGCCCGCGGACGAACGGGTCGAAGAAGGCCAGACGATCGACTACCGGCCCCTCGGCCGCGGATAGACGCCAGCGTGGAGACCCAGCCCAGCGACCGGAGTCAGCCGCCGCCCCTCCCGGACCTCGGTCCGTGGCGGCGGGCTTGGTTCGTGTTCCCGGCCTGGGGGGCCTTCGTCTTGGCCTCGCCCGGGGTCCTGAAACCCGCGGGCGCGCCCCTCTTGGCCTTCGTGGCCATGGTCCTGTGGAGCGGGGCGGCGGTGCGGCCTGGACGGCGCGCCTTCCTCGTCGAGTGGCTGGCGGCAGCCCTCGCGATGGGCGGCCTGATGCATTGGCTGGCGTACATCTCGCCCTTCGTCGTGCCCCCGGCAGGGATCGGCATGGGCCTCTACATGGCCGCGGCCGGCTCCCTGGCTCGGGCCCTGGCGCGCCGCCTGCCGATCTTCCTGGCGGCTTCCCTGGCCTGGACCTCGCTCGAGACCCTGCGCGACCTGATCGAGCCGCCCTTCGGCATGGGGTGGGTGCGCCTGGCCCACTGCGTGGTCGACTTCGAGCCGCTGTTGGGCTGCGCCCGGGTGATCGGTCCGGCGGGGCTGGGCTTCGTGGTGGTGGCCGCCGCGGCCGGACTGAGTGGAGCCTGGCGCGCCCTGGTGGAGCGTCATCGCAACCGGGCCGTGGTCGAGTTCGGCGGCGGAATCCTCGCCCTTGTCGCGGGCCTGGCCCTGGCCCGGATCGTGCCCGCGCCGGCCACCGAGCCCGGGCCGACCCTGCTCCTGGTCCAGCCGGGCCTCTCCCAGGCCCGCAAGCAGTTGGACCCCGACGACCAGTCGATCATGCGCGAGCAGGTGCTGCTGAGCCGCGCGGGGCAGGCGGCGGGGCCGGTCGACCTGGTGGTCTGGTCGGAGACCATGGTGCGCTTCGAGATCGCCTCGCCCGAAGCGGTCGAGGCCGCCGCGGGGGGAGCCGAGTTCGACTCCTGGCAGGCGGAGCGTGGGGAACCGTCCAAGTGGTTCGACCTCATGCACGAGCAGTACCAGCGCCTGTGGGTGCGCGACATGGTCTTCGGCGACCGCATCGGCGGCTTCGCCGGTGGCGCGGCTTTGATGCCGGGGACCTCGTTCCTGGGCGGAATCGAGGAGTGGCGCCCACAGGGTGGACGCCTGCGCCGCTTCAACGTCGCCTGCCTGTGGACGCCGGACGGCCAGCGCGCGACCGCGGCGAAGACGCACCTCGTACCCCTGGGGGAGACGACCTTCGGCTTCGAGCGCTTCGAACCCATCCGGCGCGCGATGTACGCGATGGCCCGCTACATCCCGGACTTCGCCTCGGCGCCAACCACCTCGCTGACCTTCGAGGACCGCCAGGGCCGGGCCTGGCGCATGGGGCAGGCGATCTGCTTCGACAACGCCTTCATCGAGTCCTTTCCGGGTGACGTGGACTTCCACGTGGTGCTGTCGAACGAGGCCTGGTACCGGCGCTCGATCGAGCTCGACCAGATGATCGCCTTCACGCGCCTGGCGGCCGTATCGAGTGGTCGCAGCGTCGCCCGCTGCACCAACTCAGGGGTCTCGGCCCTGATCGATCCGAGCGGACGGGAGGTGGAGCGACTTACGGTGGATGGGGACGACCGCGAGGTCCAGGGCACCCTGCGGGTGCAGGTCCCGGTGCCCTCCGACCCCTCCTCGTCCACGCCCTTCGCGGCCCTGCGGCCCCTCTGGAGGTCTGCCTGGGCCCTTTTGGGCCTCGGATTGCTGGCCCTGCCGCGTCGGCGGCGAGAAGCCTGAGCCACGTCGGTGACCGGGGGGGGCGGGTGCGGTAGTGACGTGACCGGCAGGCGTTCTCGCCTTGCTTGACCCCCCCGGGGGGCCTCCCTATAGTCGCGCCACTCGCCGGACGGGAACGCCCTTCGGACCCCGCTCTTTCGGCTCCCTCGCCTGACCCCAATCCCGGCTCTCCGCGGTCTCTGCCTGCTGTGCCCCGCGCACGGTGTCCTGGCAGCGAACGCCCGGCCGGCGACACCAGGCGGACGGAGCGGCGACTGACTGACTGACTGTCTCTCGAGCGCCCCGGCGCTAGCTACTCCGAGCGCTTCGAGCGCATCCTGGCCTGCGGGCATGCGCCCGCGCCGACCCAAACGCACGCGACCCCATCTCTTTCGCGTGCGTCCCCCCATCCAGACACTTCGAGCCCGCGCAGCGACGGTATGAGCAGCATCGGACGAATCCTCATCGTGGTGAATCTCCTTCTCGCCGGCGCCTTCCTCGGCTGGGCCTCCCAGGTCCTGAAGGCTGGCCAGGACTACAAGACGAGTTACTTGGAGGAAGAGAAGGCCCACACGGAGACCCGCAACGACCTCGAGAGCCAGATCTCGAAGTTGAACGCGGAGCTCGCCGCCCAGCGGGACACCCTCGGCCAAGTGCGTGAAGCGGCCAGCAAGGACGCCACCGAGCTCGCGGCCAAGAAGAACGAGCTGGTCGACGCCGAGAAGGACAACGACGAGCTGCGCAGCAGCCTCGGCGGCTACAACGAGCGCCTGGACCTGTTGGCCAACAAGGTCGAGGCGTCGGATGCCCGCGCGGCCGACGCGGCCAGGGAGGCTCGCGACGCCGTGGTGGCCAAGGAAGACGCCGAGGACGCCCAGCGCGACGCTGAGATCGCCCGCCGCGACGCCGAGGACCGGGCCGCCAAGCTGGCGTCCGACCTGGCCGCGGTCACCGTTCGCGCCGAGACCCTGACCAACTCCCTGGCCGCCGCCGAGCGCAACCTCGAGAACATGTCCGCCCTCAGTGGCATCGACCTGGGCACCCTGGTCCAGCAGCCGGCCGTCGACCGCAGCGTGGTCGATGTGCGGATGGACCTGAGCCCCGGCTTCGTCGCCATCAACGCCGGCAGCGCTCTCGGCATCCGCCGGGGCATGGTCTTCGACGTGTACCGCGGCCAGGTCTACAAGGGCAAGGTGCGCGTCGAGACCGTCGATGAGGACATGTGCACGGCGGTCGTGACCACCGCGGTCGACGGCGCCGCTATCCAGGTCGGCGACAACGCGACCACGGCTCTCTGATCGGATTCAACGAGCCCGATCCCCTCGAGCAGACGCTCCCCTCGAGCAGAAAGAGAACCTGACCATGGCACGTCGCCAAGCCAACCGTTCCGCCTCCCGTTCCACCGCAACCCGCGCCTCCAGCGGTCCGCGTCGCCAGACCGCGTCCGCCGCCCAGGCTGACGCCGACGGCGGAATGGGCATCGAAGGCGCCGTCGCGATCGTCACGACGATCGTCCTGATCGCCGCCTGTCTGATGGTCGACTACTACCTCGGCACGACCTACGGCGGGGGCGTGTTCTTCAAGAGCTGATCCGGATCCCGGTCGGTTGCCCCTCGTACCGATCGGACCTGGTCAGCGATTCTTCGAACACCGAACCGGCTCCGGCCGGACGCCGAGCAGGCACTCGCAGCGGCGGTCTCCCCAGGGAGGCCGCCGCTGCTGCCATTGAACGCAGCTCGGGCTCACGTCAGGGCTTCCGCTGATTCGACCGCTTCGACGCGACCTCCTCCAGGCCAGCCATCCGATCCCGTTCCCGCGCAGCGTCGCCATTGGCGCGCGTCCAAGGTGCGACGCTTCGTTGTGGCCGGCCGACCTCGGCAGCTTGATCCCGGGTCCGGGTCGCGTAGACTGCGGCTCGATAGCCGTCGGCGCGCGTCGCCTGTGGCATCGCCCACTGCCCGGATCCCCCCCGATGAACGGCGCGCGTCGCCGTCGACCGAGGGTGTCAGGGCGGACCGGTCACCCGGTGTCAATGCACGACCGCGTCGTCGTGCCGCCGGTGGCCGCAGCCTTCGGTCGCGGAGTCCAGCGCCCCGCTTCCGGCATACGCACCCTCGGAGCGAGCTCCGGGACCACGACCCTCGCGTAGGGAGCCTGCATGGCCAGCATGATTAAACCGTTGGAGTGGCTGCTAGGCCGTTTCTCGGTGGACATGGGCATCGACCTGGGGACGGCCAACACCCTGGTCTGCGTGAGAGGTCGCGGGATCATCCTCAATGAGCCCAGCGTCGTCGCCGTCCGCAAGGGGACCAACGAGGTCCTCAACAACGGCATGGCCGTGGGGGCCCAGGCCAAGGCCATGCTGGGCAAGACGCCTGGCAAGTTCGAGGCCATCCGTCCCCTGCGCGACGGGGTCATCGCCGACTTCGAGGTGACGGAGAAGATGCTGCGGTACTTCATCCACCGGGTCCACGAGGGCCGCACGTGGGTCAAGCCGCGCGTCGTGATCTCGGTCCCGGTGGGGATCACCGCCGTGGAGCGCCGGGCCGTGATCCAGTCGGCCGAGCGCGCCGGCGCCCGCAAGGTGCACCTGGTCGAGGAGCCGATCGCGGCCGCGGTCGGGGTGGACCTGCCCGTGACCGAGGCCACCGGTTGCCTGATCGTCGACATCGGCGGCGGCACCACGGAGATCGCCGTGCTGTCCCTGGCCGAGCCGGTCGTCGCCACGTCCCTGCGCGTGGCCGGGGACAAGATGGACGACGCCATCGCCGCCCACCTGCGGCGGGCCCACAACCTCTTGATCGGCGAGCAGACCGCCGAGCGCATCAAGCACACCATCGGCAGCGCCTGGGAACTTCCCACCGAGCTCGAGATGGAGGTCAAGGGTCGCGACTCGATCAGCGGTCTGCCGCGCATGTGCACGATCAACTCGATCGAGATCCGTGAGGCCCTGTCCGAGCCGATCAATCAGATCTGCGAGGCCATTCGCCAGGTGCTCGAGGAGGCCCCGCCCGAGATCTCGGCTGATCTGGTCGACTCCGGGGCCACGATCGTCGGCGGCGGTGCCCTGTTGCAGGGCATCGACACGGCGATCACCAACGCCCTGGGGATCCAGTCCCGCATCGGCAACGACCCACTGACCGCCGTCGCGCGTGGCACGGGCATCTTCATCGAGCACCTCGACGTCTACGCCAGCGTCTTCGCGGACGACGATGAGGGCTGATCCAAGTGCCGACGCCGGCCGCACCTGGCCGTCGCCGGCCCTTGTCGACCCCCGGCGCGCGGCCCTCGCAGCAACGACCGCCCTCGCGTGCTCGGGGATGGGCGCCGCGTAGTCGGATAGAGGGAGCAAGGCCAACGGCCGTGAATCGAGTGGTCGTGATTCGAGCGGCCACGATTCAATCTGCCGCGCGCCCTGCGGCAGCGTTCTCGATCGCAGCCTTGTCGACAGTCGTATTCGCGGCGGATGCATGGCGCGCTGTTCGCGCGCTGGGAGGTCTGGCGTGAGCCTGGCCCGTAGTCGCGGAGCCATGTTGCTGGTTTGGATCGCACTGGTGGTCCTGTCCCTGCGGCCGGTGGCGCCCTTGGAAGCCGGGATCGAGCGGCTCTTGACGCCCCTGCGCTTCGTGGCCGAGCTGACCTGGCCCCTGCGGTTGGTGGGCGGCCGCCCGGCGCGGGCGCAGGGCGACGTGCGTCGCGAGCTGATCGAGGAGGCCTCGAGTCGCTCGGCGCTCCTGGCCCTGCACGACTCGGTTCTGCCGACGCGCGCGGACCTGCTCGAGGGTCGCCGCTTGGTGCGCGCGGAGGTCGTCTCACGCAGCGAGCGCGGGCGTGACCGGATCGTGATCCGGCCCTGGACCTTCGAGGGCCTCGAGGTCGGCCAACCGGTGGTGGCGCGCGATGCCTACGTGGGCCGCGTGGTCCAGGTCGATCGCGCGCGCGGCCGCGTGACCGTGGACCTGGTCACCGATCGCAGCTTCTTCGTGGGTGCGACCCTCGACTCCGGTGCGAGGGAGTCGACCGTGCACCTGGTGGTGGGTGGTCTGGCCGTCCAGAGCCGTCGCAGCGGCGAACCCGCGACGTGGCTCGCCGCCCACAACCCCTCGGGCAGGCCCATCGCCGGACGCTCCGTCGTGGTGGGGGAGCTGCTGCCGGAGCTGGACCCCCACTCGGCCCTGGCCGCGGGTTTCGAGCTGGGCACCCTCGAGCTCGGCTCGAGCGACGACGACTGGCGCGTGCGGCCAGTGCTCGACTACTTGCACGGGTTGTTCCAGGTGGTCGTCCTGACCCATCCGCGACGGGGTCAGCTCGACCCCGCGCCGCCCCTGCATCCGCTCGAGGAGGGGCGTTGGGTGCGCGCGCGCGCGCTGACCGCGGGTGATCCATCACCCTGGCGCTCCACCGTGCAGCTCGATCGAGGCCGCGTGCACGGCGTGCGCGCGGGCGCCGCGGTCGTAGCCGGCGCGCGGCTGGTCGGCCGCGTGGCCACCGTCGGCGAGCTCGGCTGCGAGGTTGCGTTGCTCGACGATCCGGGCCTGGCCCTGACGGCTGTCGGCCGACCGGTGCAGGGCGACAGCACGCCGCGTGTGCTCGGCCGCTTGGTGGCCCTGGGCCCCGCCTCGGACGGGGCACTGGTCTACCACTGGCGCGACGTGACCCTGCCCCGCGTCGGCGACGGCCCGACGCCCCCGCCGCGGCGCATGCGCCTGTTCACCGGTTCGGGCGAGGCCGGCCTGCCCGCCGGGCTGCTGATCGGCATCGCCGACATGCCCAGCTACTCCAGCGAAGGCGAGGGACACACCGTGCGCCTCTCCGACGCCGCCTCGCGGGTGGACGAGCTCGGACGCCTCTGGGTTCGCATCGACAGCGGCACCGCCACGACCAGGAGCAGCCCGTGAGCGGCGGCCTCGTGGGCTGGGCGTGTCTGCTCCTGTGGAGCGCCTGGGCCTTCGCGGCCCAGGGCGTGCTCGCGCGCTCGGACCTGTTCGCCTCATGGACGCCCGACGTGGGCGTCGTGCTGCTCGTCGGCCTCGCCAGCCGCATGACCCCCGAGCGCGCGCGCGCGGGCGCGGTGCTGCTGGCCCTGACCCGCGCGGGCCTGAGCGGCGATCCGGTCGTGGCGGTGCTGGCCGCCTACCTGGCCCTGGTCGTGGTCGTGTCGAGCCTGCGGGCCTCGGTCAACACCGACGGGACGGTGTTGCGCGGCTTCCTCTCGGGGCTCGGCGCCCTGGCGGTGGTCGGTTGGCTGGCCCTGGTCGACCTGGTCCGCGCCGACACCCCGGTGGGCTGGTCGCAGCCACTGGGCGAGTGGGCCTGGCGCGCGGCCTTCTCGACCGCGCTGCTGTCGTTCGTCTTCGGTGGCTGGCTGCGGCGTCTGCCGGGCCTCGGCCCCCTGTGGAGGAAGGAGCGCCCGTGGGGTTTCGCCGAACCCGCCCGCTGATCGTGCTCCTGCTGCTCGGCTGGGTGGTCCTGGTCGTGCGCTTGGGCCAGGTCCAACTGGGCGAGCACCAGGTCTGGGCCGAGGAGGCCGCCAAGCTCGAGCGCAGCGGCGAGGTGCTGCTCTACGAGCGCGGATCGATCCGCGACACCAACGGTCGCGTGCTGGTCGAGGACCAGGCCATCTACCACCTGGAGCTGCGCTACCGGGACTTCCGCCGGGCCCACCCAGTCGGGCTCGTGGCCCACGCGCGCTCGGCGATCGAACAGCGCGCGGTGTCCCTGCCCGAAGCGGCGGCGACCCTCGACGCGTGGGCGACCGAGCTGGTGCGACTGTCGCCCGGCGACCTGCACCGCTTCGCCCGCGGGGCGGGCCTGCGGGTGGGCGGCTTCGTGATCGACGGCGTGGATCAGCCCTGGGTCGACCGTCGCCCCGGACGGGCCAGCGACCTACGCTTCTACGCGCGCAGCCTGCTCGAGCCCGACTCGGTCGAGCGGCGCGCGTTGGTCAAGCTCGAGCGCAAGCCCGAGATCGACCAGAGCTACCTGGAGCTGGTGGCGGGCCTGCGCGGCGTGGCGCCTGAGGTGTTGCTGGACGAGCAGCGGGTGCGCTGGCGTCGGTCGCTGGACAGCCTCGAGCTGCTCGCCGAGCGCCTGCGCGCCAGCGGCAACGGCACCGGGACGATCGATCTGGACGCTGGCGCCGAACCCCTGGACGCGATCTTGGCCCAGCTCGAGGAGTGGCGGCGCCAGGTCGAGTCCTCGGCGGCGGCGGTGCTGTTCCGCGACGTGGTGGGCTTCGAGATCGGGCGCCTGGAACCGCACCTGGCCGCGCGCTTGGACTTGGACTGGCTGGCCCGCGAACTCGGCTGGCGGCAGGGTCGCATCGAGCAGTGGTACCGGTCCGAGCGCGCCATGTGGCTCGAAGGCTGGCGCGACGGCTACGCCCTGCCGCGCCTGTTGGCGGAGCTGCGTCTCGTCGAGGACCCCGCGCCCAGCGCCGACCGCGCCCTCTCCCTGCTCGCCGCGGTCTACGGCGAGCCCCAGGCCCTGGCCGACGCCCTGGACGGCGCGCCCCGCAACTGGCGCGCATTCGATCGACCGGAGGTGCTGTCCGACGTGCCGTGGTGCTTCGACCTGGACGTGCCGCGGGGCTGGCGCCCGCCGGAGGGCGTGGCCTTCGCACCCCGCGCGCCGCGCTTCCTGGGCGAGCTGCGCGGGCGCGCGGCGCCCTGGTCCCTGTTGGACGAGCTGACCGATCACCCGCGCCGCGCCGCGCTCCTCTCGCAGCTCACGATCGACGATCCGCGGGCCTTCTCAGGGATCGCCGACGGGGACCTGGGCGCCCTGTGGGCGCGGGTGGCGCCGAGCTTCCGCGGCCGCGATCGCGAGCGCGTGTTGCTGCTGGCCCGCGCCCTGCTCGACTCCCTCGAAGCCCACCTACAGGCCCGCCTGGGTGAGGTCTTCGACGCCCTGGTCGAGCTCGACCCGGACGGCGACGGGCGCCTGGCGCCCTCCGAGGAGGGGCTCGATCGCATCGGCGAACGGGCGCGCAACGTGCTGCGCGACTACGGCACCCGCCGGGCGCTGCTGCACCGCCAGCCCGAGTACGAGGTCGTGTACCTGCTGACGCGGGATCCCGCGAGCTACCCGGGCCTGATCGCGCGGCCCGAGCGCGAGCGGCGCCGTGTGGTGCTCGAGGGCGAGGATGCGGTACCCGCGGAGCACCTGCTGGGCGACGTGAGCGCCATGGACCCCCAGGCGGCCCAGGCCCAGCGCGCGGCCTACTTCGAGTTGCAGGAGCTGCGGCGTCTCGGAAGTCGCACCGACGAGCAGCAGGGTCGTCTGCAGACGCTGATGCGCGAGCTCTTGATGCACGACGAGGCCCGCGGCGTCAGCGGTGTCGAGGCCATGACCGACCCCTGGCTGGCCGGGCACAACGGCTACCGCGAGCGCTTGGGGCTCGAGGACGTCTTCGGTCGCGGCGCTGAGTCGATCTTCCTGACCGACGTGGTCGACGGCCACGACGTCTGGCTGACCATCGACGACGACCTGCAGCGCGCCGCCCAGTCGGTGATCGACTTCCCCGACCTGCCCGACGATCCGCCTGACGAGCTGGCCGACCTGGGTTGGTTCGACCAGCCGGTGGGGGCGATCGTGCTGGCCCGGCCGAACGGCGACCTCCTGGCCACGGCCTCGGCACCGTCGCGGCAGGAGCTGGTCGGGCCGGACGCCGAGGGCCAGCGTGCGGTGGTCATGGACCGGGCACTGCGGATGCCGGGATTCCAGCCGATCGGCTCGGTGTTCAAGCCATTCGTGGCGGTCTATGTCCTCGATCGACTCGAGCAGAGCGGCATCGACGAGCACTTCGTGCACGACTGCGCGCCCGACGAAGAGGTCAGCCACGCGGGCTGGGGCGGCGTGCGCTGCCACTCGCGCTGGGGGCATGGTGTGCTCGACATGGCCGGCGCGATCGCGGTCTCCTGCAACAGCTACTTCGCGCGCCTGGCCGACGAGCTGACGACCGCGCAGGTCGAGCAGGTCGGCGCGGACTTCGGCTTCGGGCAACCCACGGGCGTGCGCTTCGAAGGCAGCTCACCGGGACTCGCGGAGGACGTGCCCGAGGACTTTCAATGGTCGGCGACCTCGAGCGCGGGCCTGCGGCGCGAGCTGCGCCGGGCCTGCAATGGCCTGTCGGTGGTCGACGTGACGCCCGTGCAGGTCGCCCGCGCCGTCGCGGGCCTGGCCACGGGGGTCCTGCCCTCGATGCAACTGATCCAGCGCGTCGGCGATGAGGCCGTGTCGCGCGGTCCGGTACGTGAGTTGCCCTACGGCGAGGCGTCCTTCGACAAGGTGCGCGCCATGATGGAGCTGGTCACCAACGATGCCGGTGGATCCGCCTACAAGACCCTGCGGCACGAGGTCCTGGGTTGGACGGTGGCGGCCAAGACCGGCAGCGCCGACCTGCAGAGTCGCAAGAACGTCGAGGGCGCCGACGTCAGCTACAAGCACACCTGGGTCGCCGGCTGGCTGCCGGCCGAGGATCCGCAACTCGTCTTCGTGGTGTTCCTGAACGGCACCACCAGCACCTCGAGCCACGGCGCGATCTACGTGGCGCGCCAGATCCTCCAGCGGCCCGAGCTGCGTGAGTGGATGGAGGCCGAGGGCTTCCCGGCGCAGGTGAACCGATGAGGAACGCCGCCCGCAGGGACTGGTCCGCGCGCCGCGCGGTGCCGCGGGGCCTCTTGCACGGGCTGCGCCTGAACCACTTCCCATTCGGGTTGCTGCTGCTAGCCCTGGGCCTGTTCGCCGTCGGCCTGACCTTCATCCACTCGATGGCGAGCGTCGACGAGCTGTTCCAGCGCGACGAGGTGAGCTT
The DNA here is from genome assembly GCF_007748095.1 of Engelhardtia mirabilis. Lineage (NCBI taxonomy): Bacteria > Pseudomonadati > Planctomycetota > Planctomycetia > Engelhardtia > Engelhardtia mirabilis. The sequence goes on along the minus strand of NZ_CP036287.1, from coordinate 5,442,755 downwards.
CGACAGCCACGTGAAGAAAGTCGTAGTGGCCCTGCCGATGCTGGTCCTGGGCGCGCTGGTGCGACCGCGCTTCCTGCGCAAGCACGCTTGGACCCTGTATGCGGTCGCGATCGTGATGTTGCTGCTGGTGCCCCTCGTCGGCGAGGAACGCAACAACGCGCGGCGCTGGATCCCGACCCCGATCGGCTTCGACCTGCAGCCCTCCGAGCTGGCCAAGCTGGCCTTGATCGTGGTCCTGGCGCGGGTCCTGCACCGAAACCGCCTGGCGCGGCTGCGCGATTGGGTCAAGCCGGCGGCCCTGGCCCTGTTGCCGATGGTGCTCGTCGCGGCCCAACCCGATCTCGGCACGGCGATGACGATCGTGCCCGTGACCCTGGGCATGCTCTACCTGGCGGGCGGCAGCGGGCGCCTGATCAGCGTGACGGTGGGGATCGTCGTGCTGGTGGGCCTGTCGGCCTGGAAGTTCGAGTGGGTCCAGGACTACCAGCTGCGGCGCATCGAGACCTGGGCTGCGTCCTTCGACTCGGGGGCACTGGTAGAGGGCCGCAACGGACCGGCCTTCCACGTCTACCACGCGCGGGTCTCGATCGGGAACGGCGGGCTCGAGGGCACGGGCCTCGGCGAGGGCGTCTCGAGCCGCGCCGGCCACCTGCCCGAGCGCGAGAGCGACTCGATCTTCTGCGTCGTGGCGGAGGAGCTGGGCTTCGCGCGCACGACCTTGTTCCTGGCCTGCTACGCGGCGCTGATCGCGGGCCTGCTGCGCACGGCGGCGGGTATCCGCGAGCGCTTCACGCGCTTCGTGGTGGCCGGCGTCGGGCTCTACTTCGCGGCGCACTTCTTCGTCAACGTGGGCGTCAACCTGGGCCTGGTGCCCATGACGGGGTTGACCCTGCCCCTGTTGTCCACCGGGGGCTCGTCGCTGCTGACGACCTTCCTGGCCCTGGGCCTGGCCCTCGGTCTCGCGGCGCAGGAGGAACCGTCGTTGGACGAAGACGCATTCCGCGCCTGACGGACGGCGTCGCCGCGTCCGAAAAACGCTTCCGGAACTGACCCCCGTCATCGGCCGCAGGCGCTAGGTTCGGGGGCGAAGAGGAGGCGGGAGTGAAAATCAGAACCCTTGGGATTGGCGGCCTTCGCAGTGGGCGAGGCGGCGCCGTCATCCTCGCGCTGGTGGCAGCCGCGGGCGTGTCGCTCGTCCTGGTCATCGTCGGCGGCGAGCGCGGCCGTGTACGCAGCGAGCAGGGCACGGGCCGAGGCGACCCGGCGTCGGGCGGGGCGGTGTCCGTGCCCGCCGATGGGGCCAGGGGCGCTCGCCTGTCGGCCCTCGACGGCGAGGCGGTCCCCGCTCGTGCACCCAGTGGGGCCGACGCGGGACACGATGCGCCCGCCGCTGGCGCCGCCGAGGACTTCGCCCCGCCGCCGTGGGAGCTGATCGATGTCGAGATCTCCGACGAGCTGCGCGCCGAGATCGCGGCCACGGGTCAGACCGAGGATGACTTCCGCCGTTGGCAGTGGTCGATCCGGGAGCTCGCGGACGCCCAGGCCGAGCTGCCGAGCTATCGCTTGGTTCGGGCCGGGAGCCAGGCGGCTGCACAGCAGGTGCTCGACCTGGTGGGCGAGGAAGTCGGCCGCGAGCTGACCGCAGACGAGGTCGACGCGCTCGAGGAGTCGATCGCCCGCCAGCTCGGCCGCGCCGTGGACGCGACGCGGGACATCGGCGTCGCGCCGCTGCCGGAGAGCATGGCCGGCTCCTACAACGCGCGCGCCCTGAAGGCCGACGAGCGTCTCGCCGCGTGGCGAGGGGTCGACGCGGACGTGGTCGCGATCCTGCTCCAGCTCGATCGCGAGCTCGTGGCGCTCGTCGGCGAGCCGCCCGGCGCCAGCTCGTACATCGATCCCGACGCGGTCCCCTGGTGAGAGTCGGGACGGGGGGCTCCACCGCCAGCCTCGATGCCCGTCCAACCGGTCGTGGTCGGCGCGGCGCAGGGGCGATCGAGGAGGCATTGCGACTCCACGCGCTCAGGAGCGTGTCCCGCTTCCCGGCCCGCCCGCCCGCCCGGGAAGTTCGGAGACCGGAGCAGGATCGTCCGCTTCGCGTCGACGCCCGCGCCGATTCTCGGTGCGGCACACTCCGTGCTCCCGAGCGCCGCCCTGGCGACGGATGACGTCTCGACCCTGCTCGGGTGCAGTCTCGGGTGCCAGCACCTCGACCGCCCGCCCTTCCTTCCGACGCCGCGGCCTTCCAGTGCCCGATGTCGATCGACGGGGCCCGATCCAAGGCGACCACGCGCCGCTTCGCCGCTGCGAGCCAGCGCTACGGCCCCGCAAGTCCCCCGCGGGCGTCCCCGACCGGGTCGAGTTGGGGGGCGACCGAATCGGCCCCGGGGTCCCCCATGCGGACTCGCGGCCAACGGCTGCCAGGCGATAGACTGCGCGGCCCCTGGATCGGGCCCTACCGTCCCGCTCCCCCCCTCCGACCGGCCCTGGCGCGACCAGGACTTCCCCGGCGGAGCCACGACCCAAGGAGCACCCGTGCAACAGCGCGCCCTAGGAATGATCGAGACCCGCGGCCTGGTCGGTGCCATCGAGGCCGCCGACGCCATGGTCAAGGCCGCGAAGGTCGACCTGTTCGGCAAGGAGAAGGCCACGGCCGGGCTGGTGACGATGTACGTCGCCGGCGAGGTCGGCGCCGTCAAGGCCGCCACCGACGCGGGGGCCTCGGCCGCCCGGCGGGTCGGCGAGCTCGTCAGCGTCCACGTGATCCCCCGTCCCCACGAGCAGCTCCTGCGGATCCTGCCCGAGATGAAGCCGCCGGGCGGCGACGAGTGATCCCCCTCGGGGCGGGTCGCGGCGAGATCGCCGCGCCTTGCCTCGGACTTGCGGACGCTAGAGCGTGGAGCGGCTCGATCCCGACCTGCGCGCCCTCCAGGAGGTGCGCGACTGCATGCGACGCGCCGTCGAGGCGCAGCGCGCGGTCGCCCATTGGAGCCAGGCCCAGATCGACGACCTGTGTCGGGCCATGGCCAAGGCCGGCGCCGCTGCGGCCGCCGACCTGGCGCGCCTGGCGGTGGAGGAGACCGGCATCGGCCGCGCCCACTACAAGGTCCTGAAGAACCTCTTCGCCACCGAGGGCATCTGGGCCTCGATCGAGTCCGAGCCCACGGTCGGAATCGTGCGCCGCGACGAGGCGGCGGGCGTGATCGAGGTCGCGACGCCGATCGGGGTGATCGCGGGCATCGTGCCGACCACCAACCCGACCTCGACCGCCCTCGGCAAGGCGCTGATCGCGGTCAAGGGTCGCAACGCGATCGTGATCAGCCCCCACCCGCGGGCGGCGCGCTGCATCGGCGAGTCGGCGGAGGTGCTGCGGCGGGCGGTCTCGCGCGCCGGCGGGCCGCCGGACCTGGTGCAGAGCCTCTCGAGTCCGACGATCCAGTCGACCGAGGCGCTGATGCACCACCCGGACACCAAGTTGATCCTGGCCACCGGTGGCGCGGGCCTGGTGAAGGCGGCCTACAGCTCGGGCAAGCCGGCCTACGGCGTGGGCCCGGGCAACGTGCCGGTCTGGGTGGACCGCTCGGCGAACCTGGCCGAGGCCGCCCACTGGATCGTCGCCAGTCAGAGCTTCGACAACGCGACGCTGTGCTGTTCGGAGCAGGCGCTGGTGCTGGACGCGCCGATCGCCGAGCGCATGTTGTCCGAGCTGGGCCAGCGCGGCGCGCACCTGTGCTCGCCGGACGAGACCCGCGCCCTCGAGCGCCTGGCCAACCGCGGCGGGCACATGAACCCGGACCTGGTCGGTCTGGATCCCTGGCGCGTGGCCGAGATGGCCGGCTTCCGCGTGTCGCGCAGCACCTCCGTGCTGCTCGCGCACCAGGGTGGCGTCGGCCCCGAACACCCCCTGTCGATCGAGATCCTGTGCCCGCTCCTGTCGGTGCACGTGGTCGACGGTTGGGAGCGCGGTTGCGAGGTTTCCTTCGAGATCCTGCGCAACGGCGGCCTGGGTCACACCATCGGCGTGTGGGCCACGGACCAGCGCGTGCTCGAGGCCTGGTACGTGGAGAAGCCCGCCAGCCGCATCGTGTCCAACGGGCCGACGTCCCAGGGCGCGGTGGGCTACTCGACCGGCCTGGCGCCGTCGATGAGCCTGGGCTGCGGCCCCCTGGCCGGGAACATCACCTCCGACAACATCACCGCGCGCCACATGATCAACCTCAAGCGGGTCGGTCTGCGCCGTGCGGACTGGGAGCAGCGCTACGAGCGCGACATGCGTCGGGCGGCCGAGCTGATGGGGGACCGCAGCGCGGTGCCGCGCGGCTCGATGCTCGAGGGCGATCCGGCCCTGGCGCGGGGAGGGGCTTCGAATGGAGCGGCTGCGGTGGCCGCGACGGCCCAATCCAGCGGCAGCTCGAGCCTGTCCTGGGCCGGGAACCCCGCTGTTTCGCATTCCGCTGCTTCGCCGTCCGCACGGGCCGCCAGCGCGCCACGCTCCGCGCCCGCCAACTCGCAGGGCCCGCGGTCCCCGCGACCGGGCGAGATGCTGCGCGCGGCAAGCGCTCCCAGACTCTCACCGATCCCTCCCGGCGGCGGCGACGCGCTGGCGATGCCCCTTCCCGCCCAAGGCGGCAGTGGTTGCCCCCTCGGGCCCTGCCGCGGATGCCCTCACCAGGACACGAAGTCCGGCGCCTGCACCGCCTGAGGGCGGCAGACAACCGGCGCGCGTCCCGACCCCCGACCACGAACACCGGCCGCGAGCGATCGCGGCCCTGACCCAGACCCCAAGGACCCATGGACAGCTTGATCGCACTCGGCCTGATCGAGACCCGCGGCATGGTCGGCGCCATCGAGGCCGCCGACGCCATGTGCAAAGCCGCGAAGGTGACCCTGCTCGGCAAGGAGATCTCCGGCGGCGCCCTCGTGACCGTGATGGTGCGCGGCGAGGTCGGCGCGGTGAAGGCCGCCACCGAAGCCGGCGCCGCGGCCGCTCGCCGCGTCGGCGAGCTGCGTTCCGTGCACGTGATCCCGCGCCCGGCGGCGGAGCTCGAGCACTTCCTGCCCCCGATCCCCAAGGACGGCAAGTGATGACGGGTGCGGCGCCGACTCGATCGGCGCGGCGCTCCGGTCGCACCTAGCAGGCCAACCTTGTCCACCAAGCCCCGCTCCGCCACCGCGATCGAGTTGCGCGGGAGTCTGGTCCTCGACCAGCTCCAGCCGCAGCTCGCCGCCGTGGTCGCCGTCAAGTCGGACGGCTTCTTCCCCGTGCCGGGGGAGAGCGCCTTCTGGCTCGAGGTGCGCCCGGGGATCACGGTCAACCGGCTGCTCGACGTGGCGCTCAAGGCCTGCGACGTGCGACCCGGGGCGCTGATCACGGAGCGCTCCTTCGGCCTGCTCGAGGTCCACTCGAAGGACCAGGGTCAGGTGCGCGAGGCCGGCCGTCAGATCCTGGCGGCGGCGGGGGTGAGCCAGGACGAGCAGCTCGCGCCGCACCTCTTGACCTCCGAGATCGTGCGCCAGATCGACGCCCACCAGGCGGCGCTCCTGAACCGCAACCGCGACGGGATGTTGATCCTCGAGGGCGACACCCTCTACACGCTCGAAGTCAATCCGGCGGTCTGGGCCCTCCTGGCCGCCAACGAGGCCGAGAAGGCCGCGCCGATCCGCCTGGTCGGCCTCGACAACCACGGCGCCGTCGGTCGCGTGCGCCTGGCTGGCACGGATGCGGCGATCGACGTGGCCGCCAGAGCCGTCGAGCAGACCCTGGCCAGCGTCGTCGGACGCGCCAACAGCGGCAACGCCTGAGGGCGTCCGCAAGCCCAACCGAACAGCGATGAGCGACACCAACGCAAAAGCCTGCCGCAACGACGTCAACCCGCCGATCGCCGAGGGAGCGGAGCTGGAGCCGTGCATCGGCATGCTCGAGTTGAGCTCGGTGGCGCGCGGCGTTGAGGTCACCGACGCCGTCCTGTGGGAGGCCCAGGTCGAGTGCCTGGTCGCCTCGCCGGTGCAGCCGGGCAAGTACGTGCTGCTGTTCACCGGGAGCGTCGACGACTGCAAGGCGGGCCTCGCGCGAGGCGCCGAGTTGGCCGGCTCGGACCTGATCGACCAGTTGTTGATCCCCCAGGTCCACGCCCAGGTGCCGGTGGCCCTGCGCCGGCGCGGGGGCACCATCGACGGACAGCTGGACGCCGTGGGCGTGGTCGAGACGGCGACGGTGGCCTCCTCGATCGTGGCCGCCGACCTGGCGCTCAAGGCCGCGACGGTGGACCTGATCGACCTGCGCGTGGCCAACGGCCTGGGGGGCAAGAGCTTCCTGGTGGTGACCGGCGAGGTCTCCGACGTGCGCTCCGCCGTGGGTGCCGCCAGCGACTCGGCCCGCGCCGCCGGCCACCTGCAGCGCGACGTGGTCATCGCCCAGCCGCACCGGGACCTGTCCCGCTTCCTCTAGGGCGCGGCCGCCGACCAGCTCTGTGCCCAAGCGCGTCTACACCGAGGGCGACGTCGCCCGCATGCCCGCCGGGAGCGAGCTGCGGCTGGGCGCGGACGCGATCGCGACGCCCTCGGGCCTGGATGCGGCTCGCTCCAGAGGCATTCGCATCGTCTACGAGGGCGCTGGGGACGACCCGCCGCCCACGGCGACCGGGTCCCTGGCGGACCTCCCGCGACTGCTCGCGGGCGAGGGGCGCTTCCACGTCGAGGTGCGGGGTGGCCGGGTGCGGGTCTGGAAGACCGGCGGGGGTTGAGGTCGCCGCTGAGCGGGCGCCGGGTCGCGCTCGATCCTGAATGACCAGGGCATCGTCGCGTAGTGGCGCCGTTGCGACTCGACGGACCCATCGCGATCGGCCCAACCGCGGACGGCACCATGAGCACGAGCTCCAACCACTCGAACGCCGACACGGCGCCCCTGACCTCCGAGCAGCGCACCCTCAGTTGCCTCGCCCACCTGTCGACCTTCGCGGGCGGCATCGTGCCTTTCGGGAACGTGATCGCACCCCTGGTGATCTGGCTGGTGCAGCGCGACGAGTCGCCCTTCGTGGCCGAGCACGCCCGCCAGGCCCTCAACTTCCAAATCACGATGATGGTCCTCGGGTTCGTCTCCCTGGCCGTGGTGGTCGCGACCCTGGGGCTCGCCGTGTTCGTGGTTGCTCCGGTCCTGATCGTGGTGACCATGCTCGGACTGGTCTTCACGGTGATCGCCGCCGTGCGCGGGTACGAAGGGCGCGAGTACCGCTACCCCCTGTCACTGGCCTGGGTCTGAAGCCATGGATACTCCGCCGCCGACCCGCACCGAGGACCCGACCACGGACGAGCGCACCCTCGGATGCCTGGCCCACCTGTCGGCCTTCGCCGGGTTCCTGGTCCCCTTCGGCAACGTGATCGGGCCGCTGGTGATCTGGCTGAACAAGCGCGACGATTCGCCCTTCGTCGCCGAGCACGCCCGCCGCTCGCTCAACTTCCAGATCTCCGCGATGGTCTTCTTCGCTGCCTGGGTGTTCGTGCTGATCTTCTCGCTACACGCTACTGGAGGACGCAGCGTGTTCGTGCTGGTCCCAGTCCTGCTGTGCGCCTGGAGCTTCGAGATGGTCTGCGCGGTCCGCGGCGCCATGCGCGGCAACGAGGGACGCGAGTACCGCTACCCGATCTCGTTGGACTGGGTCTGAGCGGCTCGTCGAGGGCACTCAGGCGGCGGTTTCGTGCCTGGCACCGTACGAACGCCTACCGCGCCTCGCCTGCTCGGTTAGCCTCTGCGCCCCATGTCTCCCTGGCGTCGCACCTACTGGTCAGTTTGGTTCGCCAACCTGACTGCGGCGCTGGGGATGATGAGCTTCCTGCCCTTCTTCCCCAGCGTGGTGGAAGAGTTGGGGGCGGACAGCCTGGGCGAGATCAGCCTGTGGAGCGGGCTGTGCTTCGGCGCTGCGCCGCTGATGGCGGGGATCATGGGGCCCTTCTGGGGCGCCTTCGGCGATCGCTTCGGGCGCAAGCTCATGGTGCTGCGCTCGATGTTGGCCCTGTGCCTGTTCGTGGGGCTGATGTCCCTGGCGCAGACGCCGCTGCAGCTCCTGATCCTGCGGCTGGGCCAGGGCATCTTCTCGGGCTTCCTACCGCCGTCGATCACCCTGGTGAGCGTGGGGGTGCCGCGCGGCAAGCAGGGCCGGGTGGCCGGGGAGCTGCAGATGGCCATGGCTGCCGGAGCCATCCTGGGGCCACTCTTGGGCGGGCTGATGGTCGACTGGCTGGGCCTGCGCTCGCTGTTTCTGGTGGTTTCGGCGCTGACCGGCCTAGGGGCGATGTTGGTTGCGCTCTTCGCCCGTGAGCAGCGCACCGCGGCCGAGCGGGCGCAGGCCGTCGACGCCAAGCCCGGCGGGCTCGCGGCCCTGCTCCAGGGCCTGGCCGGCGATCTCTTGGCCCTGTGGCGCAACCCGCGCACCCGCGCCGGGCTGGTGCTCCTGTTCATGACCCAGTTGGGGATCGGGGCGACCAATCCGCAGCTCGAGTTGTTCGTGCGCGAGCTCATCGGCGGCGATCCCGAGCTCTCGCCGCAGAAGCTGACCGGTTGGGTCTTCACCGCCATGGCGGTGGCGAACCTGGTCGCGATGCCAGCCTGGGGGCGCATCGGGGATCGCATCGGTCACCTGCGCGCGCTGGTCATCGCCGCCGCGGCCAGCGCCGTGGCCCTCACGATCACCGCCGCGGCGACGGGCTACTGGGGCCTGTTGTCCCTGCGCGTGCTCTTGAGCCTGGGCGCGGCCGCCATGGGTCCCTGCGCCTTCGCCCTGGCCGCCGCCGAATCGCCCGAGCATCGCCGCGGCGCGTCCTTCGGCGCCGTCTTCAGCGCGCGCACCTTCGCCATGGCCCTCTCGGCCGGACTGGGGGGGATCCTGGCCGGCTGGCTCACGATCCGCGGGTTGTTCCTGGCGACCGGCGTGGTGCTCTTGGCCGCGTCCCTGTTCGGGCTCTGGATCCGCTCGCGCCACCGCGCGCGGGCCGCCGCCGCCTGACGCGGTTCGCTAGTGTCCTGGATCAGAAATTCGGCGTCACTTCCCGGGCTCCGATCGCCGCTGGCGTCGCCAGCGCCTCCTCCGAGTATCGCAGCGGATACGCGTCGTCGGCGCGCCTAGCCAGCATCGATCGGACCTCCGGGAAGTGACGCCGAATTTCTGATCCAGGACACTAGTGGGGCGAGTCAAAGATTCGACTAATAAGTTGCAAGTTTCGGGCAAGTCGGGCTCGGCCGCGCCGATGGTTGCATCATGACGACCAAGATGGGACGGCCGAAGGCGAAGCTCGTGTTGTCCGAGCAGGAGCGCGCGGAGTTGAATCGGCTGGTTCGGCGTCGCTCGACGCCTGCGGCAGTGGCGGTGCGGGCGCGCGCCATCCTTCGCTGTGCGAAGGGGCTGGACAATACCGATGTCGCCGACGAGTTGGGGCTGCACTTTCAGACCGTTGGTCGCTGGCGTCGCCGATTCGTGAAGGAGCGTCTGGACGCGCTGTACGACGAGCCTCGGATTGGACGGCCGAGGAGCGTCTCAGATGACGATGTCGCCCGCGTCGTGGACATGACGCTCCACCGTAAGCCGAAAACCGGGACCCACTGGAGCTCCCGCCAAGTCGCGAACGAGCTCGGATTGTCTCAGAGCGCTGTGGCGCGGATCTGGAAGGCCTTCAGCCTTCGTCCAGACCGCAGCGAGTCCTTCTCCTTGTCCCGCGACCCTCAGTTCGTCGAGAAGGTCCGGGACATCGTGGGCCTGTACATGAGCCCTCCGGACAATGCGCTCGTGCTCTGCGTCGACGAGAAGTCCCAGATGCAGGCACTGGATCGCACTCAGCCCCTGCTGCCGATGACGCCGACGCACCCGGAGCGACGCTCGAATACCTACGTGCGCCACGGGACGACGTCGCTGTTCGCAGCGCTCGACATCGCCACGGGGCGAGTCATCGGCAAGTGCTTCCGTCGACACAGGTCGAAGGAGTTCCTGAAGTTCCTGGGCGAGATCGAGCAGTCCGTGCCCGAGGAGCTGGACGTCCACCTCGTGATGGACAACTACGCCACGCACAAGACGCCAGCCGTGAAGCGGTGGCTGCTACGCCGACCCCGATTTCACGTGCACTTCACGCCGACGACGTCGTCCTGGCTCAACCTCGTCGAGAGCTGGTTCTCGATCGTCTCCCGGCGAGTGACTGAGCGCGGCGTCCATCGAAGTACGGCTGCGCTCGAGAAGGACGTGAGGGCGTTCATCGATGCCCACAACGACGAGCCGAAGCCGTACGTCTGGACCAAGACCGCAGACCAGATCCTCGCCAGCCTCCGCCGCTACTGCGACACAGCGAGCGCCATTCGTTCCAGGCAAACAAATGAGTCGAAGCTTTGACTCACCCCACTAGCGGCCCCGGGTCCAGACCAACAGGTGGTCGCCGCCGCCGGCGTCGGTCATGGCGCCGAACTCGCCGTCGTCGGGGCCGAAGCCCAGCTCGCGGGCGAGCGCTCGGCCGCGCGGGTTGGCGGCGGACTCGATCAGGCACACGCGCCGCAAGGGCCAATCCCGCTCGAACCAAGCCGTGAGCGACTCGAGCAGGTGGCGGTCGAGGTCGGTGGCGAGCTCGGGCTCGATCACCCAGTAGGCCAGTGCGGCCACGTCGTCGGCGGGGACCGGCAAAGCGACAAGGTAGATGCAGCCCAAGCACTTCGAGCGATCGGGGGACAGCACCGTGTAGGCGTAGCCCTCGCGCGCTTCGAACTCCGCCCAGTGGCGCTCCAGGTCAACGCGGTTCTCGGCCACGGTGAAGTCCTCGCGGGGCCAATCGCCCCAGCCCAGGGTGCGCTGCAGGTGCTCGCGGCTGCCCATCAGGGCGGCGAAGTCGAGCTCCACGTGCTCCGGTGACAGGGGCTCCAAGTGCAGGCGCTCGGTGTCCAGGGCCAGGGGCGGGGAGAAGGACTTGGCCCAGGGCCCGGAGCCCCGCTCCGAATCGGTGGCGGCGGCCGCCGGCTCGGGCTCGCGGCCCTCGATGTCGGGGGCCGCGCAGGCGGCGAGCAGGAGCAGGCTCGAGAGCACAGGATTTCGCATGGAGGGCGTCCAGAGTTGCAAGAAGCCGCGAGTCTAGCCTGCCGAGGCCGACCCCCGAGGGACGTTGAAATGAACTTGCCGGTGACTTCCGGCCACCGCGCCCGTTCCTGAAACCCACTAGATCTTGTGGCCTGGTCAGTTTTGACCGCCAGGGGTAGGGTACCGGCCCCTCGCGCGGGGCCGCCCAGATCGGCCGGCTCCGGATCCCCCCGCCCCTGACAGACGCTCCCATGCAAGGCCCCCTGCGGATCTACCTCGTCGGCGCCCACTCGACCGGCAAGACCACCCTCGCCCGTTGGATCCGCGACCACTACGGCCTGCCGATGATCTCCGAGGTGGCGCGCGGGGTGCTGGCCGAGATGGAGGCCCAGCTCGACTCCCTGCGCTCGAACCTGGACCTGGTCGACCGTTACCAGCGCGAGGTCTTCGAGCGCCAGCTCTCGGCCGAGGCCGACCAGCAGGGCTCCTTCGTCTCCGACCGGGCCTTTTGCAACCTGGCCTACGCGGCGCACCACTCGACGATCCTCGCGTCGATCGCGACCGACAAGCGACTGCACCACTACATGGAGTCGGTGCGCGAGGGAATCGTGTTCTTCCTGCGCCCGCACCGCGAACTCTTGGCCGACGACGGCGTGCGCGCCGGCTTGGCCTGGGAAGAGGTCATTCGCATCGACGGCATGGTCAAGCTGCTGCTCGAGATGTTCGCCGTGCCGTACATCGCGGTGGAGTCCCTCTCGATGCAGGAGCGCGTGCGCACGATCGAGAACGTGCTGTCTCTCTGCGGCCGTCGCAAGGTCGAAGGCGACGAGTCCCAGCTCGAGCTGCGCTCCCTGCCGCGCGTCCGCCGCAGCGAGTCGCCGGCCTTCGACTCGGGGCCCGTCAACGCGGCCAGCGCGGCGCGCTGAACGCAGCGGCGGCCGTTCGGGCCACTGGCCTCTTCTCGCGCTGCGGAACCGTCGCAAGCCACGGTTCCGACGCAATCCTCGGACCTTGCTCGAGGCCGCGGTCCCGGCTCAGTCCGCTGCGTGATCGATCGCGGCGAGCACGGTTGTCGCGTCCAGTCGCGACGGATGCAGGGCGAGGTTGTGCTCCTCGTAGTCCTCGTGCTCGTCGGTCCCGAACCACAGCTCGGGTGAGGCGTGCCGGTTGCCGTCGTCCTGCCAGGCGGAGTCCGAAGTAGCACTCTCGAGCTCGCGCAGGCGTGCGGCGACCCGCTCGAGGTTGAAGCGCTTGGGCGGGGCCTCGGCCGGATCGAGGTCGAAGAAGGAGCGCGTGCCCACGATCAGCCGCAACAGGTCGCGGCCATCGGCCTGGCGCGCACTGACCAGCACCCGATCGCGCCCGCCGCGCTCGAACAGGGCGTGGCGTCCGGGCATGGCGTCCACGCCGGTGCCGCGGGGCAGTTCGAACAGCACCAGGTCGATGTCGTCCAACTCGCGCCGCAGGGTGCGCGGGTCGTCGAGCAACTCGAGGTCCGCGCGCAGCCGCTCGAGCGCGGGACCCCAGAGGTCGGCGTGCTTGGCGAGGGGCCGCTCGTCGAGCTCCGAGCCGAGCCACGACTCGAGGTGCTCGAGCACGTAGTCGCTGGCGAGCTGGTGTCGCTCTCGGCTCTCCAAGCGGCGCAGGCTCGACTTCAGGGGCGACCGCTCGGGATCCGTGATCGCCTGGACCAGCACGTCGACGCAGAAGGCGTGCTCGTCCGGCACCCGCTGGAAGTCCCCGGCGGCGGCCACCGCGATCAGCCGTGAGGCCAGGGAGCGCGCCCGCTCGGGGTTCAGCACCGTCCAGGCCGCGCACAGGCCGTCGGTGTCGTAGTGGTTGTTGACCACCGCCGTGCAGCCCTCGGCCAGGGCCCGGCGCTCCGCCTCGGGCAGCATCGCGAAGCGCAGGGCGATACCCGTCGAGAGCCGGTGCCGCAGGTGTACGGGCGTGCGGTTGCCCGGCCAATGGGACAACTCGAGCCCGGGCGCGCCGGTGGCGCCGTCGACAGTCAGGACGGGGTCGGTGGAGGACCCGTCATGGAGGCGGTAGGGGAGATCCACGGCGGGACTGTAGTGCCCGGGCCCGCGCAGTTCGATCAGGTAACCGGCTCGGGTCTCACTTCCGCAGGACCGCGCGCACGTAGGCGTCCACGGCCCCCAGCACCTCGGGCGAGGACCAGGCTCGCAGCTGCTCGGCGCCGGTCTGCGCCCGGTAGCGCGCGATGCGCTCCGAGGTCGGCGCGCGCAGGGCGCGCTTGGAGATGGCGAAGGCGCTGCGGGGTACGCGCGCCAGCTCGGCCGCTACGGCCACGGCTCGATCGAGGACCTCCTCCGAAGGCACGACCTCGTCGACCAGGCCGCGCTCGAGGCCCTCTTGCGCCGTGTAGGTCTCGCCGCGCAGCACGATCTCCTCGACATGCCCGGGTGCCACCCGCCGGATCAGCTCGAGGGCGGCAGGCGGGAAGGGCACGCCGACGCGCAGTTCGGGCACGCCGATGCGGCCGGAGCCTTCACCCATCACGCGGACGTCGCAGGCGCAGGCCAGCACGCAGCCCCCGGCGATCGCGTGGCCGTTGATGGCCGCCACGACGGGTCCCTCGAATTCGAACAAGGCGTCGAAGGCCTCATCCAAGGCCGGCAGGAACTCGCGCACGTAGTCGGCGCCGCCGTCCCGCAGTCGAACCAGGTCCACGCCGGCCGAGAAGATTCCCTCGCGTCCGGTCAGGACCATCGCGGGCGCGTGGGCGAGCTCGCACATCTCGCGCGTGATGCCCCGCAGGAACTCCAGGTCGAGGGCATTGCCGCGACCGTGGGCCAGGCGCAGGACGACCACACCCTCGCGTTCTTCGCGTTCGAACATGGTCTTGCCTGTGCCTGGCGCTGGGGATCAGCCCTGGTCGGAGCCGGCGCCCGCGGCGTCGGCTTCCTCCGCGGCCTTGCGCTCCTTCTCGATCTTCTCGCGCAGGAGTCGGCTGTTGTTCTTCGCATCGCGCAGGGCGATCTCGATGATCGGCCGCTCGTCCGCGCTCAGCTTGCCCGACTCCAGTTGTTGCTCGGCCAAGTCCTTGGCGCGGGCGTACATCTCGAGTGCCTTGTCGTAGTCGCGCTCGAGGTAGTAGTGCAGCAGCACCGCCGCGTCGTTGAGGAAGGCCGGACTGTCCGGGACCATCTGCAGGGCGCGGTCGTAGGCCTCGAAGGAGCGCTCGTAGCCGGCCTGAACCTCGCTCCAGCCGAGCTCGTCGTCGTCCTCCAGGGTCAGGGCCAACTGGGCGGTGCTATCGCGCAGGAACAGACCGAGGTTGTTCCAGAAGCGCGGCTCCTGGGGGCGGACCTCGCACAGCACCTCGCTCAGGAAGGCCGCGTCGTCGAAGGCGTCGCGCTGGGCGCACCAACCGACCATGTACTCGATGCGATCGGGGTCGAGCCCGTCGGCGGAGACCGAGGCCACCAGGTCGGCACGACCGGCGATCCAGTTCTCGCGCAGGGCCGCGATCGATCCGCCGTAGTCCTGCTGGTCGTAGCGGATGCGCCCGAGCCAGTACCAGGAGTTGATGTAGGCCGGCCACTTGGCGACGCAGGCCTCGAAGGCCGCCTCGGCGTCGTCGAGGCGCGCGCGGTCACCGGTGGCGTAGAGCGCCCAGCCGAGCCACCAGAGCAGCGTCGCATCGCGGCTGTCGCGCTCGCCGAAGCGCGCCGTGAAGCGCTCCTCGCCGAACTCGAGGGCGCTGATGAAATGTTCGCCGAGGGTGCCGCGGATCTGCCCGATGTTGACCGCGTTCGGGTCCCAGCCGAGGGCCTCGCCATAGGCAGCGCGGGCCGCCTCCAGGTCGCCGCCCCAGGCGTGCAGGTCGCCGAGCACGTTCCACAGGCCGGCCACCCGCTGCTGGCCGGCGAAGTCGCCGGGCTCGCCCGCGAGCTCGAGACCGTGCACCAGGGCGGTCCGGGCCTGGTCGAAGTAGGCGCTGACCTCATCGGGGCGAGGGTCCTCACTCGCCCGCGCGGCGAACATCCCCAGCGCCGCCCGACCGATCAGCTCCTGGGCCTCGATCGAGCTCGGATCGCGCTCGGCGGCCCTGCTCGCGGCCGTCAGGGAGCCGGCCGAGTCGCCGAGGTTGCGCGTCACCCGTGCGAGGACCAGCCACGCATCGCCGTAGCGCTCGGGGTCGGTCTCGAGCGCCGCATTCAATTTGCCCTCGGCGTCCTGGAGCATCAGCCCCGTCTGACCGCCGCCGCCGGCGGCGATGTCCGCCTCGCACTGGGCGGCCAGGGCGATGCCGACGCTGTAGTCCATGTCGGGACCGCGCTGCCCGTCGCGGCGCAGGCGCGAGAGCTGGCCCAGAACTTCCTCGGGGCGGCCCTCGGCCACGTCCAGTCGCAGCAGCCACATGGACGTCGCGAAGGACTCGTCCAGGGCGACGGCGCGCTCCAGGTCCGCGCGGGCCTCCGCGAAGCGTCCGGCCTCGAGGTGCGCGCGGCCGCTGGCCACCAACTCGGCCGCGGACTGGGTCACGGTCGATGCGACGAGGAAGGGCGCGCACGCGGGTGCGTTCGGCGCGACGGGGTTGGCCAGGGCGGCGAGCAGGGCTTCGATCAACATGGGGTGATTGGGGCTGAGGTTGTTCGTCGTAGGGCGGCGGGACTCACTCGCAGTCGCGGACCCAGGCCAGGACCGGCGACGGCTCGGCCGGGGCGCCCGCGCGACGGGCGCTGATGGTCGCGAGCCAGTACTCGTCGACGATCGGGCGCGGGTCGGGCCCGATCTCGGCTGCCCCGCGGAACCAGGCCTCCGCCTGGTCGAGGTCCTGGCGGTGTTCGAGCCAGAGCACACCCAGGTTCTCGTGGGCGTCGCCCCAGGCGTTCTTCAGCTCGTACAGCTGCTGCTCGTCGAGACCGCCCGCGGCGAGTTGTTCCTCGCCCAGGGCGACCGCGCGCATCAGCAGCCCCTCGGCGAACTCGAGGTCCGAGTGCAGGTAGTAGACGAAGACCAGCGCCGTGTCGTTGATGATGCGAACGTCGTCCGGGGACAGCCGCGCGGCGTCCCGGTAGGCCTCGCTGCTGCGGACCATCGTCGCGCGCGCGCGGGCCGCGTACTCGCGGGACTTGGCAACCAGCAGGTCGTCGATCTGCTCCGGCGTCAGCCCTTCGGTCGACTCCAGGGTCGCGACGATGCGCGCCACCATGTCGGGGTCGTCGATCTCGCCCTTGGCCGCGCGGCAGTAACGTTCACCCATGTTGGCCAGTGCAGTCGCAGCGTCGCGATTGAGGAACCCCGCGTTGTTGGCCATGTCCGCGTCGTCGGGCAGACGCGCGTGCAGGATGTCCGCGACCTCGGCGGCCTGGACCAGCTCCTCCGACTCCACGTGGGCGGCTACGACGAATTCCAGGCCGCGGATGCCGGAGTAGAGACCGCGCGCGGCGTAGTCCCACTCCAGGCCGCGCGGGTTCAGCTCCTCGGTGGAGAGGAACGCGGCCCGGGCGCCCTCGAGGTCGCCCTCGTTGAAGCGCACCCAACCCCTGGCGTTGCGGCAGATGATCTCCCAGGAAATGGCCTCCCCGGGGTCCATCGCTCCGCTGGCGCCGGCCTCACGGACCGTCCGGAACTCGGTCTCCGCGGCCTCGAAGCGCTCGACGGCGAGTGCACAGAGTGCAGGGTCGGCGTCGGGACCCGGGAACTCGGCCATGGCCAGCTCGAAGCGCTCGATCCCCAGGAATCTGTGGGCGAGCATCGAGCCGGGGTTGCTCGCCTGGTAGCGCTCGAGCAGCGCGACCGACTCCGCGGGGCTGTCGGTCCGAGCCACCTCGGCCGCACGGGCCAAGAGGTCGCGATCCTCCGGCACGTACTCGAGCCCGGTTTCCAAGAGGTCGCGTGCGTCCAAGCGCGCCTGCACGTCCTCGCGGGCGGACGAGCGGAACAGGTACAGATTCGCGGCCAACTGCCAGGTGTCGGCCTCCTGGGGCACGGTGGCGATCAGATCGTCGAGGGCGTTCTCGGCCTCGGGGAACAGTTCGTCCTCCGCAGCGCGCGCCGCCGGATCGCCAGTCATCGCCAGGCGCGCCGCGTCCGCGTAGGCCAGGTAGACCGCGTCGGCGACGACCCGCTGGGGGTGCAAGAAGCTCGGCCGCGCCGCGGTGGCCCGATCCGCTCCGGCGCCGTCCGCCTCAGCCCCGTCGAGCAGGGCCGTTGCTTCGCGGGCGTAGCGCAGGGCATCGTCGCTGCGGTTCAGCATGTAGGCGGCGCGCGCGGCGCCCAGGCGCCCGGTCGCCGTGCGACCGAGGCCGCGGAAGGCCTTCAGGGCGTCGTTGAACGCGCCGTCTACGAAGACGCCACCGGCGCCGTCGGAGATCATCCGCTCGCCCAGGGCCAGCAGCCCGCGCGCTCGCAGCTCCAGGACGGACTCGTCGTTCGGTTCGATGTCGAGGGCCCGGTCGATGGCGTTCAAGGCGTCGGCCGGCTCACCGGCTGCCAGCAGCTCCTCGGCCTGCCGCCGCTGGCGCTCGACCAGGATCTCCCCGAGCAGGTCGCGTGCATCGGCCACGCGACCATCGCGCAGGGCGTCGATCGCGGAGTCCGTCAGGCGGGCCTCCTGGTCGGCGGCCTCGCGCTCCGTCAGCAGGGTCCAGCTGCCGTCGGCATGCAGCACGATCGGGCGACCGGTCGGCGGATCACCACCGTCGGCACCGTGGTCAGCTTGCGGTTGAGCGTGGAGGGGCAGGGCCCAGGTCGCGATCAGCGCGATGGGTCCGAGCGCGTGGCGCAGTCGTCGCATGGGGTAGGCGGTCGGTGGGGGTCCGGTCGATGGGGCACGGGCGCAGCCGGGGCGCCGCGTTCGTCGCGGGCGGCCGAGCAGCTTAGCGACCGGCCGCGGCGGGGAGGCGCCGGCGGGGCGCCGCGGAGGCGAGAGGACCAGCAAAGGCCGGGCCGTTCGGAACGGGTAAGGGTCTGGAAGATCAGCAGCTCCCTGTCGTTCCTCTAGACTTCAGGGCCCGCGCGCTCCACGGGCCCGGCGCAGATCCGCCTGACCCGGCCCCATTTCGCGCGTTCCGACTCCGCCACGCCGATCCACCCATGCGTTCGACCCCCCTTCCCCGGCCCCGTGCGGGATCCTCCCGGGAACGGTCCAGCCAACCCGCGAGCCTCCTTCAGCGTCTTTCAGGCATGGGCCGTGTGCGCGGGGGCCTCTCCGTCCTTCGCCAGGGGCTCCGCCCGTCCTTCTGGGCGCCGGTCGTGGCCGTCGGGCTGGGCCTGGGCCTCTTGGCGGGTTGCGACGACCCGGCCTGCGTCTTCGGCTCGGGCACTTGTCAGGGCGGCACTGGCACCACCGGACAACTGGGGGTCGGCGCCGCGACCACGCCCGAGGACGGGCTGTGGGTCTCCGACAACGTTCCTGTGGTCGAGGCGATCTTCCCCACCGGCGGGGGCATCCACCCGGACACGCCGGTGGTGGTGCGCTTCAGCGAGTCGATGAACCCGTCCAGCGTCCAGGGCGCCTTCCGCTTGATCGACGCCAATGCGATCGGTGGCCTGCCCCTGGCGACGACATCCGTCTTGATCGGCGCGGGGCGACTGCTGGTCCTGTTCCCGGCGGTCAGCCTGCCGGCGAACAGCGACATCCAGGTCGTGTTCCAGGACAGCAACGAGGCGCGCGACCTCACCGGGCAGCCGCTGCAAGCCGCGCTCGAGTCGGTGGTGGGTAGCTTCACGGTGGCCGAGACGGAGCCCGCGGTTCCGCGCCTGTTGACCACCTGGCCGCCGGCCGGCGAGCAGAATGCCAGCGCGACCACGGACATCGTGGCCGTCTTCGATCGGCGCATGAAGCCCACCAGCTTCCTCAGCACCGGTTGGCAGGTGGAGGTCGGCGGATCGCCGCCGGTACCCGATCCGACCCCGAACGCGGTGAATATCTCGCCCCTCGGCGGCCTTCCGATCACCGACACGCGGGCCTGGACCTACCGCCGCTCCGACGCAGCGACCGGACTCCCGCTCAGCTATCTGAATGGCTCGCAGATCTCGCTGCTGCTCTCGCCCAGTGGCGAGGTCCAGAGCATCGACGACGAGGTACTGCCCGAGACAGTCGTCAATTTCCGCACCGCGACGTTCGGGGCGCCCCTGTCGGCTTCGATCGCATCAGCGCCCTCGGATGCCATCGGGATCGCGAACCTGACCGCCGGTGATGCGAGGGCTCTCGAGTTGTCACTGCTCCTCGACGGGGCGGCGCCCGGCGACCGGGTGTCGGTCTTCGCGTTCGGCACTGGGCTCGGCGACGAGCCGGTCACCGTCGCGACCCAGAGCGACATCGACATCGCGACTGTCTCGAATCCGTTCACGATCGGCCTGGGGCAGACGCCGCTGATCGAGAGCACTTCGCCGTTGCAGGCGTCTTTCTTGGACGGCGACGTGGACCTGGCCTTCCGCGTGACCCGCGGCTCGGTGGTCAGTCCCTTGCGAATCCTCGACGTCGACCCGGACACGCCCGGAGTGCAATCTGCCTTCCTGGACACCGTGCGGCCGACCTTTACGGACTTGACCCTGCCCGGAGGTGGCGGCGACCTGTTCAGCTCATCGCTGATCGACCTGGTCCTGACCGGCTCGGCGAGCGAAGAGGTGCGCGCGGTGAACGTCACCGTGAGCGGCTATCCGAACCCCGAGGACGTGATCTCGAACATGGACCTGACCGGCGCGGAATTCGCGCCGGTGGTGGGCAGCACCTCGGGTGGCTTGTTCATCGCGGCGCCGGTCAAGATCGGCATCGTGGACCCCGTGGCGGATGGCAAGGGCGGCTACGGCGTGCCCTCGGTGCAGTACTCGTTCCGGGTCTACGACCGGGCGCTGAACGCCAATCCGAACCTGATCTCCGGCCTCTATCGCCAATTCGGCGCCGTCGCGGGCGCGCCGGTGGTCCAGGGCGACCCGATCCACGTGGAGGTCATCGACGCCGACACGCTGCTGCCCGTTCCGGGTGCCCTGGTCGTCGCTGGTGGGTACGTCGATGCCGCGACGCCGGCCTCGGATCTGGAGTCCTCGCTGACCGACTCGACAGGCCACACGACGGTCACGACCAAGACGACGGGTCAGGAAACGGTGGTCACCGTCGAGGCGGCGGGCTACCACTTGACGTCCTTCCATGGCGTTACGACCGACTGGCTCGGGATCCTGCTCGAGCCGAGTGGGACGGCCCCGGCCCTGGTGACGGGAGCCGTCACCGCCGTGAGCCAGAGCGCGCAGAGCTTCCTGCCCAACGCCGACCTACGCATTGCCGACTCGCGGCGACCGGACGGCAACCTGCCGACCTACGGTGCCCAGCCCTGCACCGCCGATCCGTTCACCGGCCTGAACCCCAACTGCGCCTTCGGCCCCGAGGCGATCCGGCCCAGGCACCTGGGCGCTCAAGCCCTGTTCGTGGGCAGCTTCGGCCTCTCCTCCGCGTCGTTCAGTGCCTCCGAGTTCCTCAAGGGCTTCCAACTGCAGGTTCCCGTGCCCGCGGCGCAACCCGGCGGCGTCGGCGTGTCCTCGGGCGAGATCGAGAAGCTCCTGTCGACCACCGAGACGGGCATCCAGCCCTTCGAGCTGCCCACGTCGCTGGGCACCCTGACCCTCTCGACGGCCGAGATCATCACTTTCCCCACCGCCCTCGACTACGACGACTTGGTCGAGAACTCGGTCTTCTCGGGAGCGGTGGGGGTCTTCGTCGAGACGCGGCTCCCCGGCCTCGATCGCGCCCTTCCGATCGGCCCCGGGGCTTCTTTCGACATCAGCGTCGGGACGCCGACCTACCGCATCGAGGGCGTCTACGCCGGCGAGCTCGTGCCCTACACCGCCCAGTTCGGCGACCTGCTCGAGTCGTCGCACCTCTCGGTGACCATGGAGGACTCCTCCGGCAACCGCGCGGTCGCGCGCTCGCGCCTCTCCCAGTTGCCGAACCCGAGCGGCTTCATGAACGTAATCGTTCCGCCGATCGTGCCCGAGGTGTTCCTGCCCACGGCCGGCAGCGACGTGCCCCTCGGCGAGTTCGTCGTGCGCTTTCGCGACTCCCTTTCGTTCGCGTACAAGAGTGTGTACTACGCCGACGGTCCGCAGCGGGTTCGACTGACTGACGTCAACGGTCGGCACCACACGATCTACCGCTACGACGACAGCGACTCCGCCGGAGACAACCCGACCGAGCTCGATGTCTTGGTGCTCGACACGACCGCCCCTGGCTTGGCAGGGACCGGGACTGGGCTGGCCCTGGGGTCCATTTCGATCGAGGTGGGCTATTCCGCATGGGAGTCGGCTACCCCGATCTCGGGGGCACCACCGGCGCAGGATGACGCCTTCGCCCGCGGACGCTTCCTGTGGTCGGAGGTGCCGCTCCAGGCGATCCTCAGCACCAGGTCGGCACCTCGGGTCGTGGGACTCGTCGCGCCGGGCCCCTGAGGGCTGCTTCGGAGTAGCCGGGGGCGGGACCCTGGGGTAGGGGGCTCGTCACCCGCGCTCCTGCCGGATAACCTCGCGCGCCCACCCGACGCGTTCGGGCCGAGACTCCATGTCATCACGATCCATTGCGTCCGACACAACCGGGACTCTCCACGGCCACCTTGGCCGCCGGGGCCTGATCCATAGGGTCCTCCGCAGCGGGGGTCTCGCGAGCCTGGTCAGCGGCTGCGCGGCTCTGCTCCTGGCCGGCTGCGCCTCGGTGCTCTTGGCCGGCTGCGCCTCGGTCGGCGGTGAGATGCCCCGCCCGCAGCCCTACACGGACCCCCTGCCCCCTCCCGCGGGGATGGACGGCGTTCCCGCGGCCATCGCGAGCCAGCCGGCGGACGTCTGGATCCAGCCGGTCGTGGACGCGAGCTCCGGTCGCGGAGCCCCGGTCGGCGCCCTGCGCGATGAGCTCTACCGCGGGCTCGTCGCACGCCTGTACACCCCGATCGCCCTGGTCTGGGGCGACGCCCAGTTGGCCGAGGCCTCCGCGAGCACCGGCGGGTTCCCGACCGGTGCCATGGGCGCCGAGGCCGTGCTGGAGGTTCGGGTGCTGAGCTGGGATGCCTCGTCCATCGAGCGCAGCGGCTCCGTCTTCGCCGAGCTCGAGGCTCGACTGATCGACCCACGGACCACGCCTGCGACGCAACTCTGGGGTCGCCGCCTGGCCCGCGAGCTGAGCGTCGACAAGAGCCGTCTGCGCCAGTCGACCACGGGCGAGCTCGAGGAGCTGGCAATCCGCAACCTGGGCCGCGAGGTCCTGGGCTTGATGCCCCAGCGCGACCCGGTTCGCGCCGCGTCGCAGGGCTGAGCCGACGGGCCCCGCCCGGCTGGACTCGTTCCGCTGGTGCCGAGGCAGCGGGGCAGACCTGAGACCCGCCGGTTGGGACCCGATTCCGAGGCCCCGCATGGCTGGGCCGGGTCCGAGGGTCCCTTTGACCGACGCAGATCGCTGCCGAGGACGCGGCTGCCCAGACCGGACTCACTGGTGGTTCGCTCCTGGATGTCCTGGACAAGGGCTCAGGCTGCGTGGGGGTAGGCGCTCGTCGGGCGGGTCTGTATCCTCTTGCGCTCATCCGCCGATCGGCGACCGTCCTGGACGGCTGCCCGGCGGACTTCCACCCCTCCCTGGGGGGCTCCCGACGGCAAGGGACACCCTTGGGAACGGGCCTGTGCGCACCGCGCGTCGGGTCGGCTCGAAACGAGCCGGGCGGCCCCGTGCGCTTCCCTCGCAATCGACACTCAGCCCCCCGGCGGGCGACGAGGCATGCCATGGCTATCGCAGGCGAACGCAAGACCGAGATCATCAAGGAATTCGCGACCAAGGAAGGCGACAACGGGTCGCCCGAGGTTCAGGTCGCGCTGCTCACCGAGCACATCAAGAACCTCACGGAGCACCTGAAGGTGCACCGCAAGGACTTCACCAGCCGTCGAGGTCTGCTGATGATGGTGGGTCAGCGCAGCAAGCTGCTGCGCTACCTCCGCAAGCGCAACCCCGCGGCCTACCAGGCCCTGATCCAGCGACTGGGCCTGCGCCGCTAGGAACCAGTTCGGGCCGACCGGCAATCGCCGGGCGGCCCGACTCGCTTCCAGTCGGCGGTCGCCGGCGGACGCCGTCGCATGCGGCAGGGCCGAGCGAGGCCGATTTCGATTCGACCTCGCGACCGCGGCGCTCGGATGCGGACCGGTCGCTGAGCGACGGTCACGCTGATCCACCGACCCCGCCGACCCCGCCGACCCCACCGACCCCACCGACCCCGCCGACCCCGCCGACAATCGACGCGGCTGGGCCACCGACCGACGCTGCCGACCGACGCATCCGCTGGACCGAGCCGATTCGGCTGCGATCAGGGGGCGCAAGGGCGGCCACTCAGATTCGAGGCGCCAGGAGATACGGCGCCGCCACGGACACAACCGACTCGCGCCGCGCCAGGGCCCACGGCCCCGCCCAGCGCGCGAGTGACCTGGCCCGCCGCCCGGCGCGCCCGGAGACGAACGACGTTACTAGCTAAGACAACAGAGACGACGACAGAGGAAGAGACGCAACACATGTCCATGACTCCGACCAAAGTCGAGTGCCAACTCGGCGACAAGACACTCACGATCGAGACCGGCCAAGTGGCCCGCCAGGCCCACGGTTCCGTCATCGTGACGATGGGCGAGACCAAGGTCTTCGCCGCCGTTTGCACCGACAAGGGCCGAGACGACCTCGACTTCTTCCCCCTGACGGTCGACTACCGCGAGAAGACCGAGTCGGCCGGCAAGATCCCCGGTGGCTTCTTCAAGCGTGAGGGCCGTCCGACCACGAAGGAAATCCTGACCATGCGGATGATCGATCGCTCGATCCGCCCGCTGTTCCCGGACGGCTTCCGCCAGGAAGTCCAGGTCATGACCCACGTGCTCAGCTTCGACGGCGAGCACGCGTCCGACGTTCTGGCCATGATCGGCGGCTTCGCCGCGGTCCACATCAGCCAGATCCCCTTCGCCTGCGCCATGGGCGCCGTGCGTATCGGCCACGTCGACGGCGAGCTCGTCGCCTTCCCCGCGGTCGCGGACCAGCGCGGATCGTCGCGCCTGGACCTGGTCGTGGCCGGCCATGACAAGGCCGTCGCGATGGTCGAGGCCTCGGCCAAGGAGCTGCCGGAGGCCGAGATGATCGACGCCCTCGAGCTGGCCCACGACACCATCCGCAAGATCTGCGGTGCGGTCGACGAGCTGCGCGAGAAGGCGGGCAAGCCCAAGATGGAGTTCACCGCGCCCCAGGGCGACGCCGAGCTCGAGGCGGCGATCGGCGCCTACCGCGCCCGCGTCAAGGAAGTCATCTACACCCAGGGCAAGCACGAGCGCGACGCGGCCGTCGGAGCCGTGCGCAACGTCGCGGTGGCCGACCTGACCGCCGGTATCGAGGATTCGGCTGAGCTCAAGGCGCGCACCAAGGCCGTCAAGGAAGCCTTCTACAGCCTCAAGGGCTCCGTCGAGCGTGAGTGCATCCTCGACGGCAAGCGCGTCGACGGTCGTGCCCACGACGAGATCCGCGAGATCACCATCGTCCCGAACTTCGTTCCGCGCCAGCACGGCTCCGTGCTGTTCACCCGTGGCGAGACCCAAGCGCTGGTCAGCACCACGCTCGGCACGCGCGACGACGAGGCGATCATCGACGGCATCGAGGAGGAGTACCGCAAGTCCTTCTACCTGCACTACAACTTCCCCGCCTACAGCGTCGGCGAGTGCCGCCGCCTGATGGGCCCGGGTCGTCGCGAGATCGGCCACGGTATGCTCGCCGAGCGCGCCCTGCAGGCCGTGCTGCCGAGCAAGGAAGCCTTCCCCTACACGATCCGGATCGTCTCCGACATCACCGAGTCCAACGGCTCGTCGTCGATGGCCAGCGTGTGCGGCGGTTGCCTCTCGATGATGGTCGGCGGCGTTCCGCTGACCCAGCCCGTCGCGGGTATCGCCATGGGCCTGGTGCAGGAGGGCGGCAAGACCGCGATCCTGTCCGATATCCTTGGCTCCGAGGATCACACCGGCGACATGGACTTCAAGGTTGCGGGCAGCGGCCTGGGCATCACCGCCCTGCAGATGGACATCAAGGTCGACGGCGTTAGCCGCGAGCTTCTGACCTCCGCGCTCCAGCAGGCGCGCGAGGGTCGCATCCACATCCTCAAGAAGATGCTGGCTGCGGTTCCGGCCCCGAGTGACGACGTGTCGAAGCACGCGCCGCGCATGGAGTCGCTGAACATTCCCCAGGAGCGCATCGGCTTCCTGATCGGCCCGGGTGGTCGCACCATCAAGGGCCTCGAGGCCGACTACGGCGTGCGCGTCGCGGTCTCCGAGGACGGCCACGTGACCATCGCCGGTGTCGACCGCGAGAAGCTGGCGACCTGCTACAAGCACGTCCAAGCCATGTGCGAGACGCCCAAGATCGGCTCGCGCTACTCGGGCACGGTCCGCAGCGTGAAGGACTTCGGCGCCTTCATCGAGATCCTTCCCGGCGTCGAGGGCATGTGCCACATCTCGGAGCTGGCGGAGGGCTACGTGGAGAAGGTCACCGACGTGGTCAACGTCGGCGACGAGCTCGAGGTCGTGATCATCAACGTCGACGATCGCGGCAAGGTCAAGCTCTCCCACAAGCAGGCGCTCGAGACCAGCGTCGACTGAGACCCCGTTCGGGGCCGACCAGGCTCCGGACCGGGCTCGAGGCCAGCCGGCGCCCGGACTCCCAATGGGGGTCCGGGCGCCGGCTTCGTTCGGGGCTCGGCTCGCAGGACCAGGCCGGTCGATGGGTCGCGCGAACTGGCTGCGAGGACCGGTGGCCGTTGGCGGCCAGGCGCGCGGCCAGCCAGCCTGCGCGAGCCCGAGGGGCGACCGAGCGCAGGGGCCTCGGGTCGGCATGGCGAGGCGCCGTGCCCCGCGGCCGGCGCGGTGGTTGCCATGGCACCTCGATCGTCCCGGGGCGGGCGAGCCAGATCCGGACCGGGTGGGGAGGGACCAACACCGCGCAGGTAGGAGCGTTCGGCCCTGCGCGTGCGGCGCAGGCTCGGGACCCGTTCTCCCTCATGAAGCCCAGGAGTCGACGGACCGGGATCGATTCCCATCGACGACCTCACATCGGCCCCCAGGCGAAAAGTCCCCCTCGGGGGTCGATAGAACTCTGTAAACGCGGCAAGATTCTGAGCGGGGCTGCCGGTCCGCCGGTCGGCTCGACGCTGTGCGGTGCGC
The DNA here is from genome assembly GCF_007748095.1 of Engelhardtia mirabilis. Classification (NCBI taxonomy): domain Bacteria; kingdom Pseudomonadati; phylum Planctomycetota; class Planctomycetia; genus Engelhardtia; species Engelhardtia mirabilis. Next base: position 5,416,539 of record NZ_CP036287.1, on the reverse strand, counting down.
TGGGGGCGCCCGTCCGGTCCGGGGTGCGGGACATCGTTCGCGCAGCCGATCCGGTTGGGTCCGTCGGCGGATCCGACCCGGGCTGCCGGCCGATCGCCATCGGCCGGCACAGACCTGGGGAGGATTCAGTCCAGGGCGTCGGGGACCGATAAGGACCCGATCCGGTCGCCCTTCGTCGAGCCCCACTCAGGACTCCACCAGCCGCCCACGAGCCACCCCGTCCGAGGCACGCCATGAAGCCGGCCCTCACCACCCTGATCGCACTCGTCCTGATCGCCCCGCTCACCAATGCGGCGACCCAGGACTCGATCTCGATCGCAGCGCCCGACAGCTCTGGCTCCGACAGCTGGGGCTCGGCCTACGACACCACTGCCCTTGCGCCTGCGATCACGGGCGCCACGGACCTCGGTCTCGCCCTCGTCCCCGGCTGGGAGATCCGCGAGGCCGACCACATCTGCGGCCTGAAGAGTGCCAACCAGCTCTCGAACCCGGCCAAGATCGACTTCGACGACGTCATGGCGGCGACGACCGAGATGAAGACCCTCAAGCGCGATGGCATCGATCCGAGCTCGCCCCGCGGTCAGCAGTTGGTGAACCGGGCCACCCGTCGGGTGACCGACGCGGCCAAGACGGTGATGGGCGAGGGCGGGTACTGCAGCGTCTGGAAGAACATCTCGCACACCGACGGCCGAGACGTGACCGACGTCTCCGCCGAGGTGCGTCGAAACCTGTGACGCGGCCGCGCCGATTGCCGCGGCACCATTCGAATCTGCGGACCGGATTGCGGCCGCTCTCGCAGGGTCTGCTGTGGGTCGGGGTCGCGATTGCCTGGGGGTGCGTCGGACCCGGCACCGGCGACCGGAACGGGGAGGGGAGCGGGACCTCGGGTGGGGGACACACGGGCTCCGTCGACGAGCTGCGCTCGCTGATCCAGGCGGGCGCCATCGCTCCGGTGGTCGCCGATGTCCGCGAAGTCGAAGAGGGCGCGCCGACGCTCGATGCGCGCGAGCCGATCGATCCGGCTCTGTTGGCGGGCAGCACCCTGCCCTCCTTGGGCATTCCGACCGGCAGCTCGGCCAAGGGCAGCGAGGCCTCGGCACCGTCCGGCGGTCTGATCGATCCCGATCCCGCCGAGATGGCTGCCTACGAGTTCGAGGGTGGCCTCGACGCAGAGCAATTGGACGCGGAGATCGAAGCCCTGGCAGCCGCGATCGAGAGCGACCTCGCGACCGAAGACGAGTACGAAGCCGTGCGCCCCGGTGCCGCCCTCAGCGACACCCTGCCCCAGCCGGGCCTGGCCGCGCGCCGCGGAGAGTCGCCCACCGCGAATGTCGTCCCCAACCCCTACCTCGAATTCGGCGAGCGCATCTACGTCCACGACGACGGGCGCATCACGAAGCCCTTCCAGGTGGCGCCCGGCAAGGGCCGCGCCTTGATGCAGATGATGGGCCTGGCGCAGGCCTTCGCCTTCGAGTGGACGATCCTCGACAGCGCCAAGTCAGACGTCCCCCCGGCCCGTGAGCAGGTCCTCCCGCCGGAGGTGGCGGACGTGGTGCTGCTGGAGAAGTGGGACTTCGAGCTCTACCAGAACTTCGCCACCGACATCCAGCAGTCGCCCCAGCAGCCCTCGCGGATCGACCTGGCTGATTGGGTCGTGGTCACCGCCGGCCGCGACGTGCTGCTGCAGGTGCAGGAGTTCGTCGAGCTCTTCGCCGCGTCGGTACCGCAGGTGGAGATCACCGCCAGCATCGTCGAGTTCACCTACTTCGACGAACTGGACTACGGCGTCAACGGTCCGGACGGCTCGGTCGTCTTCGACTTCCCCGACGGGACCTTCGTCGACAGCTTCTCCTACTCGGTACCGAACACGGTGGACGGCGTGGAGGCGGTCCTGAGCATCGGCGCGATCCAGGACGGGGTGGCGATCAACGCCCTGCTCGAGGCCATCCAGGAGTGGGAGAACGTCGACATCCGGACCAACCCACGCATCGCCGTGCGCGAAGGGGGCGTGGCGGAGATCCTGAACACGCGCCAGATCCCGACCTTCCTGTTCGGCAACATCTCGAGCACCAGTCAGAACTTCACGGCCCAGGTCAAGTTCGAGGAGGTCGGCGTCAAGCTCTACGTGGCGCCGCGCGTGATGGGCTCGAAGACCCTGGCGCTGAACCTGTTCGTCGAGGCGTCGGCCCAGATCGGCACCTCGGTCTCCCTGACCGACTCCCAGGGCAACGAGTTCCGCTCGCCCCTGATCGCCCAGCGCCAGGCGCGCACGGTCGTCTACCTCCAACCCGGCCAGGCGATCGCCATCGGCGGCCTGATCTCGGAGCGCGAACAGGAATCGGAGAGCAAGGTTCCGATCCTGGGCGACATCCCGCTCATCGGCTGGCTGTTCAAGTCGACCCGCATCCGCAAGGAGCGCACCGAGGTGCTGTTCCTGATCCAACCGCGGATCCTCGAGGGCGCCGACTTCAACCAGCCGGTCTGGGACGGGTCGCGGACCGTTCCGCTGCGCGGTTAGCCCCGCCTGCGCGGCAGGAGCCTGGGTCGCAGGTCGCCGCCGCGGTCAGGCCGGTGCGCTCGCGCTCGTCCGGCTGCCGGTGTCTCGGCCTCAGATCAGGCCTTCGAGTGGGTCGCGAATGGAGGGGGGGCGCCGGCACCTGGTCCCAGGTCGGCCGCTCGCCGGTCCCGACTGCCATTGGCGGGGTCCAATGGCTGCCGCAACTCGGGGCCGAACTCCAGATCTGCCTACCGCCGACGGGGCAGCGCCGTACCAGAGGCCCGGACGGCGGGCCGCGCGCCCGCCCCCCCGCGCCACCGGAAAGCGGACCGACCGTGGGTAGACTGCCCGGAAGATCCGCCGGCGCCTGTCGTCCGAGGTTCCCTCGGCCGAGGCCCCGCAAGCGACAACCATGATCCTGCTCCACAACTCCGCCCGAGACCTCGCCCATCCCCGCCGAGGGGCCGCGCTGATGCTCTCGGTGCTCGTCCTCCTGGTGCTCGTGGCGGTGGTGTTCCAGATCAACATCGCCACTGGGACCGACGCGCGTGTGGCGCGCAACGACGTGGCCCACACGGCCATGGACCTGGCCATGGAGTCGGTCCTTCTGGACCAGTTCGAGGTGCTCAAGAACGACGCCGCGGACAGCGCATCCGGGGGTGGGAACGGCGCGGTGGGGGCCGGCGACATCGGCGGGGCCTCGGCTAGCGGCGGGTTGGGTGGTGCGCTGGGTGGCCTCGGCGGCGGTGGCGGAGCGGTCGGTGACCAGGCCGGCGGGCCGGTGGACTCGCGCCGCGACGAGTGGGCCAGCCCAGGCCGGGCCGACACGGTCGGGCGCGCCAACGGCGTCAACGTTCGAATCCTGATCCAGGACGAGAACAGCAAGTACAACGTCCTCGCGATGCTGACCGACGACGAGGAGGAGGCCGAGAAGGCCTTCTGGCGCGTGGTTCGCATCATCGACCTGTTCCGCGAGGGCACCGACGTCGACGTGGACTCCACCGACGCTGAGACCATCGCCGAGTTGATTCGCGACCACCTGCTGCAGGAGACCGAGGCCGACCGTGCGCGGCTGGTGACGGACGATCCCGACGGCGACGACCGGAGCAAGCCGATGTTGAGCCTGCGCGAGATCGTCCAGTACGAGGAGATCGGTCGCATCGAGGCCAACCTCGAGGCGCCCCTGTTCCGCGACTTCCGCACGGAGGACGACGTGATCGTCCATTCCCTCTCGTCCTACCTGACGACCTGGACCTCGTTGCAGACGCTCGAGGAGATGCAGGAGGAGCAGGCCGAGGGCCCTGGCGCAGGCGCGGGCACGACCCAGGGCAATCCCGATGGGCAGGGTGGCGGCGGCGGCGGTGGCGGCGGCGGCGGAGGTGGCGGTGGATCCCAGGGCGCGACGACCGCTTCTTCCGACGGGACTCTCAGCTTCGGTGGACCGGTGGCCGAATCCGGCGACGCGTCCCAGGCGGGCGCCTTTGGCGCCGGTGGTCAAGACGCGGGAAGTGGGGTTGCCGGCGCTGTGAACATCAACACCGCGCCGCCGGTGGTGCTCAAGGCTCTGATGGACGAGGACGACCTGGACCAGCGCTTCTGGGACGACGTTATCGCCTACCGCAACGAGGAGGACGAGGAGGCGATGGACTCCGACGACGACGAGCCGATGCTCGACGAGTTCGGCGAGGAACTCGTGCTGCGCAAGTTCTTCTCCTCGGTAGACCAGCTCAGCGAGATTCGCGACTGGGATCTGGTCGAGCCGCTGGTGCGCGACGACCTCGTGCGCCACCTGGGCGTTTCGAGCGACGTGTTCACGATCTTCCTCACGGCGCGCAAGGACACCTCGGGCAAGAACACCATGCAGGGCACGATGACCCGCGAGGAGATCGAGGAGGTCGAGCGCCTGCCCACCAACCTCTCGCGCACGATCGCCTGCACTGTCTGGCGCCGAACCACCGACGAGGGTGTCGAGATCATCCCGCTGCAGCGTTGGGAGTACCTCGACTACGTGCCCTGGGAGATCCTCGACTATCCCAACGAAGATCGCTGATGCCGCGCCCTCGAGCGGGGTCGCCCGGCAGGCAGATCGATCCCCTGCGGACCGGGGTCTTCAAGCACCTCTTCGCCGCCGTGGCGGGGGAGATGGGCGCGACTCTGCAGCGCTCGGCCTTCTCGCCCAACATCGTCGAGCGCCGGGACTATTCCTGCGCTCTGTTCGACTGCGAGGGCCGCATGATCGGCCAGGCCGCGCACCTTCCGGTGCACCTGGGGTCTTCGCCGCGCAGCGTCCAAGCGGCGCTCGCCGCCGGGCCCCTGGCGCCGGGCGATGCGGTGTTGCTCAACGATCCCTACCGCGGCGGCACGCACCTTCCTGACCTCACCCTGGTCACGCCGGTGTGGCTGCCCGGGCGCGAGCGTCCCTCCTTCCACGTTGCCAACCGCGCGCACCACGCGGATGTCGGCGGTCCCTACCCCGGTTCGATGGGGCCCGCGACCGAGCTCTACGCCGAGGGCCTGCGGATCCCTCCTGTGCACCTGGTGCGCGGCGGGCAGGTACAGCGCGAGATCCTGGATCTGGTGCTGGCCAACATGCGCGGCACCCGCGAGCGCGAGGGCGACCTCTTGGCCCAATGGTCGGCCAACAGGCTCGGGGCGCGGCGCATCGAGGAGCTGTGCCAGGAGCACGGTGCTGCCGAGTTGGAGGCTCGCGCCGCGGATCAGCTCGACTGGACCCACGCGCTCTGCAAGGCCCTGCTCTCCGAGTTGCCGCCGGGGCGCTACGAGGCCCACGATCGGTTGGAGCTGGCCGACCGCCTGGGCCGCGACGCGCACTTGCACCTGGTCGTCGAGCTCGGCGGCGGGCGGGCGCGCTTCGACTTCAGCGGCACCGACGATCAGGTCGCCGCTCCGTACAACACGCCCCGCGCGGTGGTCGAGTCGGCGATCTTCTACGTGCTGCGTTGCCTCTTGCCGAGTGGGACGCCGGCCAGCGACGGGGTCATGGCGCCGGTCGAGTTGATCACGCGCCCGGGCAGCCTGGTCGACCCGCGCCCGCCGGCGCCGGTCGCGGCCGGCAACGTGGAGACCAGTCAGCGTCTGGTCGACCTGATCCTGGCGGCCCTCGCCCCGGCGGCTCCGGATCGCATCCCGGCCGCCAGCGCGGGGACCATGAGCAACCTGACCTTCGGCGCGGCATCCGGTGCGGAGGGCGGCGGCAGCACCTGGTACGAGACCCACGCCGGTGGCGCCGGGGCCTCGGCCAGCCGCGCCGGCGCCCACGCGGTGCAGTGCCACATGACCAACACCCGCAACACGCCGATCGAGAGCCTCGAGCGCCACGTGCCGGCGCGGATCCTGGCCCTCGGGCTGAGGCGCGGTTCGGGTGGAGCGGGGCGCCGCGCCGGCGGCGACGGGCTGGCCAAGCATCTGCGCTTCCTCGAGCCGGTGCGGGTGGGCTGGCTCGCCGATCGCCAGCGCGAGGGTCCTCCCGGGGCAGCCGGCGGCGGCGCCGGGTGTCCGGGGCGCGCGCGGGCGCGCGGCGGCGCGGCGGGCGCCTGGACATCGCTCGGTGCCCAGGCTGCTGTGGAGCTGCCCGCCGGCGGCGAAGTGCTGCTCGAGACCCCGGGCGGCGGCGGACACGGCTGACCGACCTGGTCTGCGGCGATCGGCGCCAGCGGGGTCGGCGGCGCCAGATCGGCCGCGTCGGACGGTCGCCACGAGCGGGGCTCCGGGCCAGCTCGCGCGTTCGAGCGCGGCCGACTGGCCCTTGCGGACGATCGGACCTTGTCGGAGGCTGCGCTGACCCGGAGAATCCTCCGCTTCGCCCTCGGCAGGCAGGTTCCGCCGAGACCCTCCCGCGACTCCAGGCGCCCACCAGGCGCCGGTCCCCCCTCGCGGTGCCCCGTGCGGCGCCGCGCGCTACCCATGCCTTCTCTCTGCGTCTTCGGTGCCCAATGGGGTGACGAGGGCAAGGGCAAGATCATCGACAGCCTGGCACCCGACGTCGATCTCGTCGTGCGTTACCAGGGTGGTTCGAACGCAGGCCACACGGTCGTCGCCGACGGACGCAAGTTCGTCCTGCACCTGATTCCATCGGGTGTGCTGCACCCCGGGCGTCTCAACGTCATCGCCAACGGCGTGGCCATCGACCCGTGCAAGCTGGTCGAGGAGCTCGACGGGCTGATGGAGGCCGGCATCGAGGTGACACCCGCGTCGCTCAAGATCTCCGCCCGCGCCCACGTCATCTTCGAGCACCACATGGGTGCCGATCAGAATGCCGAGCGCCTGCGCGGCGAGCGGCGCCTGGGCACCACCGGGCGCGGCATCGGTCCGGCCTACGCCGACAAGGCGGCGCGCAGCGGCCTGCGGATGGGCGACCTGATCGACACGGCGACCTTCCGCGAGCGCTTGGGCGCGATCCTGCTCGAGCGCAACGCCCAGCGCGAGAAGCTGTTCGACGAGGCGCCCCTGGACCTCGACGAGCAGGTCCAGCGCTACGCGGCCCTCGGCGAGCGCCTGAAGCCGTTCGTGTGCGACACGGGCGCGCTGCTGCGCAAGGCGGACAGGGACGGCAAGCGGCTCCTGTTCGAAGCGGCCCAGGGCGCGATGCTCGACCTGGACCACGGCACCTATCCTTTCGTGACCTCGTCGAGCACCGGCGTGGGTGGGATTGCACCGGGCACAGGCTTCCCCCCCGCGCGCCTCGGCCCGGCCTACGGCATCGCCAAGGCCTACTGCACCCGCGTGGGCGAGGGGCCCTTCCCCACCGAGGACCACGGCAAGGCCGGCGAGGACCTGCGCGAGCGCGGTCACGAGTACGGCGCCACCACCGGTCGCCCGCGGCGCTGTGGTTGGCTGGACGCCGTGGCCCTGCGCTACGCCCTCGAGTTCAACGGCGCCGAGGGCTGGATCCTGACCAACCTGGACGTGCTCTCCGGCCTGGAGACGATCCCCGTCGGCGTGGCCTACCGCCTGGACGGGGAGCGGCGCGAGCACTTCCCCGGCGAGCTGAACGACCTGTCGGCGATCGAGGTCGAGTACGAGCACCGGCCCGGGTGGAGCGAGGACATCACCGCCTGCCGCCAGTACGCCGACCTCCCGGCGGCCGCTCGGGACTACGTCGAATGGCTCGAGGGCGTGGTCGCAGCGCCGATCCGTATGATCTCCGTCGGCCCCGACCGGGAACAGTTGATCGACCGCGGCCTGCGCGCCGTGCGCTGATCGAAGGGCTCCGCGACCGGCCGCTCCCACTTCCTCCCAGCTCCCACCGCCCACCAGACGTTCCTTGCGCTACCGTCGAACGCAGGCATGACTCGACCCAACATCGAGCGCCCCGACTTCGGCGGGCCCTTCCCGGAGCACATCGCCATCATCATGGATGGCAATGGGCGTTGGGCCCAGGCCCAGGGTCTGCGGCGCGTCTTCGGCCACCGGCGCGGCGCGCGGACGGTGCGTGAGATCACCACCTCCTGCGCGGAGATGGGCGTCAAGAGCCTCACGCTCTACGCCTTCTCGGTCGAGAACTGGAAGCGACCGCGGCGCGAGGTCCTGTATCTGATGCGCCTGCTCAAGCGCTATCTGGTGCAGGAGCGGCCGACCTTGATGCGAAACGGCGTGCGGCTGCGGGCGATCGGTCGCGTCGACGACCTGCCGGAGGATTCCCTGCGGACGCTGCGCGAGACCGAGCGGGTCACCGGGGAGAACGAGGGCATGCTGCTGCGCCTGGCCCTGTCCTACGGCAGTCGGGCGGAGCTCGCCGACGCCCTGAAGGGCGTCGCGCGCGACGCGATGGCGGGCCTGCTCGATCCGGACACGATCGACGAGCAGACCATGCGTCGCTACCTCTACGACCCCGTCACCCCCGATCCTGACCTGATGATCCGCACGGCGGGGGAGATGCGACTTTCGAACTTCCTGCTCTGGCAGGCCTCCTACGCGGAGCTGCACGTCGCCGATGTCTGCTGGCCCGACTTCGACCGCGCCCAGCTCCTGAAGGCGCTCGAGAGCTACGCCCGGCGCACGCGCAAGTTCGGCGGGCTGGTCGATGCGGTCGGCCCCGGCGGCGACGACGGCGAGCGCAAGGGATGACGGATCATCGCCGAGGGGCTGATCCGAAGGACGCGGCGCCGCGCGGTGCCAGCTCGGACGCTGCGTCTTCCAGCAAGCCCCGCTCGAAGCGGGCCGCGATCCTGCGGCGAACCCTGACCGGCGGCGGCCTGGCGCTGGTCGTGACGCTCCTGATCGTCGTGGCCGACGAGCTGGGCTCGTCCCTGCCGGTGCTGGGCGTGGCCGCGCTGCTCGCCGCGGCCTCGGTTTGGGAGCTGGGCGGCCTGGGTTCCCTGGCCCTTGCGCCGCGACGGGTAGGCCTGTGGGCGGCACTGGTCGCGGTCGTCGGGCTGGCCTGGCTCGGCGTCGAAGGATCGATCTCCCGCGGCGCGCTCGGCGGGCTGCTGGTCTACGGCGCTGCCGGCGCCGCGGGCCTCGTCGGGCATTCGGCCGCGGGCGGCCGCGAGGCCGGACGCTTGGCCCGGACCGGTCTCTTGGCCCTGTGGGTCGCACCCGCCCTGCCGCTGATGGCCTGGATCCATCTGGACCACGGCACCCGCGGTCTGGTGCTCTTGATCGTGCTCTCGAAGGTCGGCGACATCGCCGGCTACTACGGGGGCAACGCCTTCGGACGCCACCATCCCTTCCCGCACTTGAGTCCGGGCAAGACCACCGAGGGCTGCCTGGCCTCGCTGGTGGGCGGGGCCGTGTGCGGGGCCGCCTTGGGCGCTGCGAACTTGCTTCCGGCCATCCGCGAGGGTCTCTCGCCGACGCTGGTCGGGCTGGGGTTGGGTGTCGTGATCAACCTGGCCGCCCAGGCGGGCGACCTGGTGGAGAGCCTGGCCAAGCGCCGCTCCGGGGTGAAAGACTCGAGCGCCGCCCTGGGCGCATCGGGCGGATTCCTCGATGTGGTCGATAGCCTGCTACTGACGGTTCCGGTGGCCCTGTTGGCCTGGGGCCTCGTGTTCGTTTGACCGACGTCGTGTACACGACGACTCTTCTGCGAACGGTCGCCTCGCGCGGCCGGAGGATTCCTTGCTCGAGCTGACGATCCCGCTGCGCTCCCACGACGAGGCGATCCTCGTCCTCGGACCCTATGACCGCCACGCCAAGCTGCTGCGGGACGCGCTCGACATCGAGCTCTTCACGCGCGGCGGGAACCTGCGCCTGAAGGGCGAGCCGGCCGCGGTCGAGGAGGCGCGCAAGCGCCTCGAGCATTTGCTCGGCAAGCACCGCAAGGGTCGCGAACTGCACCCGACGACGATCGAGGAGATCCTCGGCGCCGGGCTACCCGCGGGCACGGTGCAGGACCGCACCGCCGTCGTCACCCGCGATCCCGACAGCCCCGAGCGCGAGTTCGGCGCCGCCGACGGCGGGCGTTCCCGCGGACCGCGCCGGCGGGTGCAGGTCTCGCGCCCGCGCGCGGTCGAGCCGCGCTCCCAGAACCAACGCCGCTACCTCGAGGCGATCGAACGCCACGCGCTGACCTTCGGCCTCGGCTCGGCCGGCACCGGCAAGACCTTCCTGGCCGTGGTGGCCGCGGTGCGCGCCCTGCGCGCGGGCGAGGTGCGTCGCATCATCATCTCGCGGCCCGTGGTCGAGGCCGGCGAGCGGCTGGGCTTCCTGCCCGGCGACCTCCAGGCCAAGCTCGATCCCTACATCCGGCCGATCTACGACGCGCTGTACGAGATCATCCCCTTCGAGGACGTCGGGCAGCTCGCCGAGGCGGGCGTGCTCGAGATCGCGCCCTTGGCCTACATGCGCGGCCGGACCCTGTCCCACGCCTTCGTGATCCTGGACGAGGCCCAGAACACCACGCCGGGTCAGATGAAGATGTTCCTGACGCGCCTCGGCGAGGGCGGCCGCATGGTCGTTACGGGCGACCCGACCCAGAACGACTTGGACACGCGCCAGCCCAGCGGCCTGGTCGACGCGGTGCGTCGCGTGCGGGGCTTCGCGGGCATCGGGGTCGTCGAGTTCAACGCCGGTGACATCGTGCGCCACCCGTTGGTGGAGCAGATCGTGCGGGCCTACGAGGCGCCGGTGCGAGACCTGACGAAGCCTGACCCGTCGTCGCGCGATGGGCGTGACGGCGACGGTGCGGCTGTGGAGAACCCTTGAAGGTCCACGTGGAGTGGCTCGTCGAGCCCGTTGCGCCGGGCGATGACGGGGTCGCGCGGGCCGTCCGTGAGGCCCTGGAGTACGGGCAGCGTCCCGATTTCGAGCTGAGCGTCGCCCTGGTGGACGATCCGACCCTCGCTGAGCTGCACGAGCGCTGTCTGGGTGATCCCTCGGTGACGGACGTGATGAGCTTCGACCTCGAGGACGACGGGCCCGGCCCGGGTGGAGAAGTCATCGTCAGCGTCGACCGCGCGCGCGCAGTCAGCAGCGCCCGCGGGACCTCCTTGGAGCGTGAGATCACGCTCTACTTGGTGCATGGAACGTTGCACCTGTGCGGCTACGACGACCACGAAGCCGAGGATCGGCAACGGATGCGCGCGGCCGAGTCCGCGGTCATGCAGCGGCTCGGCTTCGAACCCGACGAGCGTCCGCACGACCTGTGATCGACGCGTTCAGCGCGCTCGAGTGGATCCGAGCAGCAAGACTGCAACCGGTGGCGCGTCGATCTATTGCTTGCGGTCGCTGGACGGGCTTTGTACATCGGAACGCATCGAGTGCCCTTCTGGGCGCTCGGTGACGTACCCGCGACGCTCTGCGAAGGTCGAAGACGTGCTCCGAAGGCACTCGACGACTTCGACGAGACCCGCCGCGGGGCCGGATGAAACGAACGACGACATCAGCCCAATCGACGGCGGACGCCCGCCCCTCGAGTCTGCAAGAACCGCCGCATGGCGTGGCGCCGGAGAAGCTACCGGCTGCTCGGCGCGACGACCGGCAGGGTCGCGAGCACAGCACGACCGAAGCCGCGAAGCGCAGGGAGCGAGAGCGCGAGGTTCTGTGGGCCGCCTTTACGAAGGCACCCGGAGACGCCGCGCGCAACGAGCTGGTTGAGGCCTACCAGGGTCTGGTGCACTCGGTGGTGCGCCGCTTCGCCAGCCGACTGCCACGCAACATCGACCGCGGTGACCTACAGACCGCCGCCAACGTCGGCCTGATGAAGTCGATCCAGAGCTTCGACACCGAGCGCGGCGTGCCCTTCGAGGTCTACGGCGAGCGGCGCATCAAGGGCGCCCTGCTCGACGAGTTGAGGGCCCAGGATTGGCTGCCGCGCCCCTGGCGAGCACTGATCGAGCAGCACAAGCGCATCCGCGAGCGCCTGCGCGCCGACCTCGGCCGCCGGCCCCGGGACCAGGAGGTGGCCGAGGCCATGGACCTCTCCGTGGCCGACTACCAGATGCTGTTCGGCACCGTCTTCCCGGGCGCAGCGACGGGATCCGCCGAACGCGACAACGACGACGGTGAGTCGAGTTCCGGCCTCGACGTCGTACCCGACACCCGCGGCGACGCTCCCGACGTGCGCCTCACGCGCGAGGAGCTGCTCGGCCTGGTCGCCCAGCGCTTGACGGAGCAGGAGTACCGCATCGTCTACCTGAAGTACTGGGAGGAGCTGCCGATGCGCGAGATCGGCCAGCTCACCGGCTTGTCGGAGTCGCGCGTGTGCAAGATCCACGCGCGGTTGATCGACCGGTTGCAGGAGCGGTTGGGCCGGTTGAGACAGGACGCATAGCGTCCTGTCTCAAGCCGCCCTTGGCCCAACGCCTGGCGGCGTTGGAGCATGGCAGGACGCGTAGCGTCCAGCCTCGAGTCGTCCTTGGCCTGACGCCTGGCGGCGTTGGAGCGTGGCAGGACGCGTAGCGTCCTGTCTCAAGCCGCCCTTGGCCTGACGCCTGGCGGCGTTGGAGCATGGCAGGACGCGTCGCATCTTGCCTCGAGGGTTCCTCGGCCAGGCTTGCGGTGATGTTGAAGCTCCCGCGGCGCGGGGGCCTTGAATAGAGCGAGGGCACAGAGCAGCGGCTCCATGCCCTCGCATCGCCGATCCCGGCGCCGGTGTACGGCGCCGACGTCGCGCTACCCGAGCCAGAAGCCCGGGCAGTCCCCGTCGCGTCGTGCTCTATCCCCGTTGAGAGCGGCAGCGGCGAAAGTGTCCGGGTGCAGGTCCCCATCTGCTCCCCGGACGTGCATCTCCTCCGTCTGACGCACGGACGCCGTCCCCACAGCGTTCCGCACGTGCCCTGGCTGGTGCGTCGAGGTGCCGACGGACCCCGGTCGGGGACCTCCTGCACGAACTCGGCGCGACCTGCGTGGGGCGTTCTTCTCCATCCTTCCTCCCCCCGTCTCGCCCGGCCGCAGCGCGGCCGGCGGTACGTCGTCGCGATCCACGTGCGAAGTAACGACGCAGAGACCCGAGCGGGTTGCCCGGGTCGCGTCGTCGAAGAGCACGTGGTGATCCATGGGAGCGGGTCCAGAGTCGCGGACAGCCTGCGTTCCCGTGGTTCGAGCGCCGAAGGGTCGGACGGCGCCCCCGCCTCGGGACAACCGAGACGGGGACGCACGACTTCCGATCGACTGGTAACTCGAACCAGTAGGAGGGCTCAGGGACCCTCACCCCTCGGATGACGTGCAGAAGGCGTTGACGGCTTTCGGTAGCCCGGCTGCCCACTAGGGGCCCGCGGCTTTGCGCCCCAACCTCGCGGTTGGTTTGCCCTTCTCGTTCCATCGTTGAGGCGCGGAAACATACTGGCGTCCCGGCGCGGGGCAAATCGGGCCCCGCGATTCGGCCCAGGCCGACACGCAAGTCGATTCAGCCACACGATTTGCGATCTCGAATCGGGTCGGGAATAGTTTTCCCAAGGGCCGAATTCGGACGTTTCAGCCATTCTGGCAGCGTTTTCCATGGCCGAGCTCTCGCCAGTACTGGCCGAACACCTGCGTTCACCGCGGGGTGTCGGGCGTCCGCAATGGCCCTGTGCGGAGGGGCGCGGATCGAACCCCGCCTGCGGCGACGACCTGCGGCTGTACGTCGGTCAAGCGGACGGCGCGCTGCGTCTGCGCTTCGAAGCCAGTGCCTGCTCGGCGGTGATCGCCACGGCCTCGCTGTTGGTGGAAGCCCTCGACGGTGCGTCGCGCGCCTTCGCCGAAGCGTTCGACGTGAACGCCGCGATCGAAGCGGCCGGCGGTCTGCCCCGTCACCGCTCCCACGCGCCGCGAGTCGTCCAGCGCGCGCTGGACGAGGCCCTGGTCGCGCTCGACCGGACTAGCCGGGACACTAGCTGAGCCCGCGGGCTGCGCGGAAGACGGCCAGGCAGCCGTCGAGCACGGCCGGGAAGTCGTCCAGCCGGACCATGTTGGGTCCGTCCGAGGGCGAGCTGTCCGGGTCCGGGTGGACCTCGAAGAACAGGCCGTCGACTTGGCCGGTGGCCACGGCGGCCCGGGCCAGGGCCGGGACCAGGGAGCGGTCGCCCCCGGTGCGGCCGTCGGAGCCGCCGGGGCGCTGGACCGAGTGGGTGGCGTCGAACACCACCGGGACTCCGATCGCGTCCAGGTCGGCGAAGCCGGCCATGTCGACCACCAGGCGTCCGTAGCCGAAGGAGCTGCCGCGTTCGGTCACGATCACCCGGTCGTTGCCGCTGTCACGAACCTTGGCCGCCACGTGGCGCATGTCCCAGGGCGCCAGGAACTGACCCTTCTTCACGTTCACCACGGCGCCGCTCTCGGCGGCGGCCACCAGGAGGTCGGTCTGGCGGCACAGGAAGGCCGGGATCTGCAGCACGTCGACCGAGGCCGCCGCCACGGCGCACTGGTCGGGCAGGTGGACGTCGGTCAGGACGGGCATCTGCAGGGTCTCGCGCACCTCCGCCAACCACTCGAGCCCGGTCTCGGGGCCGGGGCCGCGGCCGGATCCGATCGAGGTGCGGTTGGCCTTGTCGAAGCTGGCCTTGAAGACCGCGGTCACGCCCCGTTCCCCGGCGATGTCGCGCAGGCGCTCGGCGATCTGCAGGGTCAGGTCGCGGCGTTCCAGGACGCAGGGACCGCTGATCAAGAACAGCTCGCCCCCGCCCAGGCGGTGGTTTCCGATCTGAACGGCGGGGCGAGCGTGGGCGGGGGAGTCGGCCATGGACGAGATCTTACGGAACCTCGCGCGCGCGGCGCCCCGCGAGGGCGGCCGCTACGAGCCTGCCCCGAGTGGGGCATTCGGTGGGCGCTGGAGCGAGTCGGACCGACCGCGGACCGGGGCTGATCCAGGACACTAGAGCTCGCCCAGGTCCAGCATCGCCCCCGCGGCGACCTCGAAGGGGATCACGGAACTGGTCGCGACCCGATAGGGCCGACGGCTCCCGCTGCCGTCGCGGATCAGGAGGATCTCCTCGGTGTCGGAGGAGCGTTGGTCCGACCGCTCGAGGATCTCGACACGCAGCTCCGCTCCACCGGCGGGGACCGTGAGCTCGATCTGACCGAGCTCGGAAGTGGAGCTCTCGGGGACCAAGCGCAGGGGGTGGGCGGCGAAGGGGGAGCTCTCGGCCGGAACCAGGGTCAGCCGTAGTCCGAGCCCCGGCCGGCCGTGGAGGGCGACTCGCAGGCGCGAGGTCGGCACCACTTCGATCACTGCCGCCTCGTCCGCCATCTGGTCGAGTTCGACCTCGAGGGCCCCCAGCGCCGACTCGTCGCCGGCCACGGCGAGGACCCGGTCCGAGCGGCGCGCGATCGCGACCGTTCCATCGGGACCGCTGTTGGCCGACTCGAGCGTGGGCCGCAGGCGCGGGCCGCTCTTCAGGTCCCACTCCGCAGCGCCGGGGCTACACAGCCGCACCTGCACCGCGGGCAGGGGATTGCCGGCCGGGTCGACCAGGCGCAGGCGCAGGTCAGGCGACCCGATCAGGCGCAGACGGATCGGCCCGCCCAGTGCTGCGGTGTCGACGGTCACGGGCGACTGCGACTTGAAGCCGTGGGCGACGGCATCGAGCCGGATGCGGCGACCCACGTCCTGCTGGGTGGGGATGAAGGTGAAGTTGCCGAGGTCGTCGCTGACCTCGGATGTCGCGCGCCACTGGTCGGACTCCGCGGGCGCGCTCTCGATCCGCGCGCCGGCGATCGGAGCCCCGCTCATGTCGACCACCGTGCCAGTCACGATCGTGCGGCGCACCAGCGTGAGGTTGGCGAAACCGCCCAGGGGGCTCAGCTCGACTTCGAAGGGCTGAAACAGTGCGTGTTCGACCGCAACGGCCACTGTGCGCGCGGGCAGGTCTTCGAGCTCGAAGTTGCCGTCGGCGTCGGTGCTGACCGTCACGCCGGTCTCGACGGTTCCCGGTCGGACGCTCGCCGACACATGGGCACCCGCCACTGGCGCTCCGGAGGCGTCGGTCACCACACCGCGCAGGACCGAACCACGCTCGAGCTCGATCGTCCAGTCTCCCTCCGCGCGGTCGAGTCCCGAGCTCACGGCTGGGGCGTACCCCGCGGCTTCGACGCGCAGGTCTCGACTACTCGCCTCGGTCGTGAGCGCGATCTGACCCAGGGCGTCGCTGCGTCCGCGCACGAGTGCGCCGCTGGTCTTGCGCGTGGGCTGGATCTCGTAGAGCCAAGCGCCTGCGACCGGAGCCCCGTTCCCGTCGACGATGCTCAGGGTGGCGACGCCCGGAGTGGCGAGGCGTACCGACAGCACCTCGAGTTCAAGCTCGCGGGAGAGCAAGGCGAAGTCGTCGCTGCGCCGTGGCGAGCGGGACTCCCAGGTCGCGAAGCCCTCGCACTCCACGCGCAGGCGCAGGCTGCCCAGGGCTCCGTCACCCAGACTCCCCGAGAGGTCCACCGCGGGCAGCTGCCAGCGGCCGGAGGCGTCGGTGGTCGCGACGAGGTGGGGGGAGTCGGGGAAGTGGCGCGTCCGCATTCGGCCGGGGCGCTGGCGTTCGATCGTCACGCGAGCGCCCTCGACCGGACGGTCGAAGTCGTCGAGCACCACGCCGCCCACCGTCGAGCCCCGGGCCAAGGGCACCGCGCGAGCGCGGTCGGGTCCTTCGAGCATCTGTCGCTGCCGCAGCGAGAGCACCTCCGGCGCGCGGCCGGGTGCAGCGAAGTGGATCGCGATCAGGACCAGGTCCGCCGGGTCGAAGGGAAGTCGCGCCACGCCCTGGTGGTCGGTCCGAAGGTCGATGGTCGCGATGGAGCCGTCGCGCAGCTCGGCGAACCCGAGCAGCTCGACGTCGGGGATCGGCTCCCGGGTCGCGGCCTCGACGGCGCCGACGACGATCGGATCGAAGGACGCGGAGCTGGCCTCCTCGCGGGGCACGCTTGCTTCGACGAGCGCGGTGCTGCGCTTGCCCCCCCGCTCGTCGGGTACCGCGCTCAAGCGCGAATCGCCCGAGCCGTCGGTCGAAGTCGGGCGCTGCGAGGTTGCCGCGCCGTCGGGCGGGTCGCCGCCGTGCTTCAAGTACATGCCCAAGCCGACCAGCAAGGTCACCGAGGCCAACACGGCGAGGACCAGCCCGAGGCCGCCCGAGCCGCCGACGCCGGCGAGGCTCCCGCCGGAGGGGGAGTCGGTCGGCGCGGTGTCGGGAGGGATCGGGGCGATCGCCGGGCCGCTGTCGGTCCAGCGACCGAGGAGGGCGAAGGCGGCCGGCGCGCCCTCGCCGAAGCGTCGGCGCAGCCGTTCGCGGAGTTCATCCAGGCCGCGGTGCAAGCGCACCCGTGCCGTGGTCGGGTTGCAGCCCATCCGGGCCGCGACCTGCTCGCCATCGAGGCCGTCGAGGTAGCGCAGGCAGACGGCTTCGCGAGCCTTGGCTCCCATGGAGCCGAGCTCCTCGAGCACCACGCGCAGGTCGTCGAGCAGCTCCGGCCGCTCGTCCGCCGTGATGGCTTCGGGGCGGGCGGCCTGTTGCTCGAGGTCGTCGGAGCGCCGATCCCGACGGGCGGCCTTGGCGGCCAGCCGGCGGGCGACCGTGCGCAGCCAGGAACGGCGGGCGGGGGCGTCGAGCTCGGCGACGACCTCGCTGTTCGAGGCCGCGAGCCAGGTCTCCTGGAGCACGTCCTCCGTCAGATGGTCGTCGCGGACCACGGCCCGGACGAGGGGCCTGAGCCGGGCTGCTTCGAGCAACCAGGCCTCTGCGGACAGGGAGCGGGGGGGCATGACGGGAGGGGAGGTGCCGTCCGCGGGCGGCCACGTTTCATTCTTCCCGATGGATTGCATCCCGGCGCGCCCGAGGCGGCGGTTCCTGGTCGGGGCCCCCGGGGACCCGAACCCGAGGCTCAGGCCCCGCCAGCCTGGATTTGCACCGCTCGAAGGGCCCCCAGACGAGAAAGCGGCCGCCGAGCTGTGCTCGACGACCGCTGCTCTCGGGCCCGGGGGTGGCAAACGCATTGCGTCGGACCTCCTCCTTCGGGGGCAAGCCGGGCCCTCCCTACCATCTCGGCGTCCCCTCTCTCGGGACGGAAATCGCGGGGGCCAACGGGCTGGCTAGCGAGACCGAACAGGAAAAATCTTTCCTGCCTCGGGAAGCAGGCTGACCCGCTCCTCGAGCAGCTCCCCGCGGGTCGAGACGGCCCGCAGTCCGAGCACCAGCGGCGGGACCCGGAAGACCGTCCCGCGCCCCAGGGCGTCCAGGGTGATTCGGTACTCGAAGGTCAGGGACGAGGGCGCGAAGTCGCCGGTACCGAGGACGGTTCGGGCGTCCTCACTACGGTCGGGCCGTCGGGTGGTAAGGGCCACCTCGGCCCCGGCGGCGCCGGGTCCCAGGTCGATCTCGACGGTGCTCCAAGGCGTCAGGACGAGCTCGTGCCAGACCCGCCAGTCGCCCTCGATGATCCCGATCCCATCGGGGTGGACGGCGACCAGGGTCGAGCGCACCTGGGGCCAGGGGCACTCGATCGAGCCGTCGGCCGCGGCACGGCCGAAGTAGCCACTGCCCCCCGGGTCCAGGGCCCCGTCGACCAGGTCGAGGGGAGCGCCCGGTTGGGAAGAGGAGACCTCGGCCCCCACGGCGGGTTCTCCCCCCGGGGTCAGGATCGTCAGCGCGTCCGCGTGGTGCGCCGCGAGCTCGATCGACAGGGTGCGGCCGCGCAGCTCATCCACGGGGACCCAACCGCTGTCGAAGGTCGCATGGCCCTCGGCGACCAGCGAGTAGTCGATCACGTCGCAGGTGTACTGGATCGCCACCTCGACGCGACCGTCGGGGTTCACGGCGCTGCCGAAGGTCCCCACGTGCTCGACCTCGCCGCCTGCGGCGTAGCGACCGTAGTGGGTGATCCAGCGCGCCTCCGGCGGCCGCTCCCCGGTCTCGGCGGACGCCACCAGCAGGGTGAAGTTGCCGCTGGGATCGAGGACCACCCGCAGGTCGTCATCGCCCACGACGGACCAGCGGGACAGGGCACCGAAGCCGGGCGCATTGACCGTCAGGAGCACGGGCCCGCGACTGCCGCGGTCCCAGGCGAAGTGTCCCTCCTCGTCCGCTTGCTCGGTCCAAACCGGATCGAGGTAGAGCCAGGCGGCCGAGGTCGCCTGCTCGGGCGCGACGGCATGGCCGGCGAGGATCTCTTCCGGCCCGCGGTCCGCGGGCTCCGAGTCCAACAGGGCGCGCGCCGACTCCACCGAATCGATCGCTGGCAGCAGCGATCCGTCGGGCAGGCCGAGGGGCAGACCGACCACCGAGACGCTCGCGCCCGGGATCGGTTCGCCGTGGCGGTCGACCACCAGACCTTCGAGCGGCTCGGCCGGGCGCAGGATGACCTGCAAGTCGACCGCCGGGTCGCTGTCGCCGTGCACCAGGACGTTGCGCGTGCCGTAGCCCTCGGCAGCAACCGTGAACTGGGCCAGGTCGCCGGGGCCCAGGGCCGCTCGCAGGCGTCCGTCGGCGTCGGTGGTGGCTGTCCACGAGGGCTGCTTGCGCTCGAGCCGCGGGGGCGCGACCGAGGCTCCCGCGATCGGGTTGCCGCTCGGATCCACGACTCGCAGCTGCACGGAGCGGTTCGCGCGCTCCAGGGTCAGCTCGGCCTGGCCGGCGAGCAGGGCGGCGCGCAGCTCCGGCTGGCGTGAGAGGTCGTCGAGCACCCGCTCCCCGCACTCCGGATGCATCAGGGTCAGGCGCGGCGGCATCGGCCCGTCGGCGATGCCCGCCAACTCGAAGTGGCCGAACTCGTCGGTCCTCACCGTGAGCAGCTCCGGGCCCGTTACGAAGCGCGAGCGGTTCGAACGGCTCCAGCGCGAGCGCAACTCGACGATCGCGCCCACGACCGGGGTCCCGCCCGAGTCGAGCACCCGTCCGGAGTACTCGTCGAGCGGCCACAGGTCGATGGTCAGCTCGCCCGCCAGGGTCACCTCGGGGGCGACGTTGCCGAGTACCCGCGCGAAGCCGGGCGCGGTGACCTCGATCTCGAAGCGCGGAACCTCACTGGACGCCAGGGGGAAGAGCGCGCGCCCGTCGGCGCCGGT
This sequence comes from Engelhardtia mirabilis, assembly GCF_007748095.1. Taxonomy (NCBI): domain Bacteria; kingdom Pseudomonadati; phylum Planctomycetota; class Planctomycetia; genus Engelhardtia; species Engelhardtia mirabilis. Next base: position 5,396,620 of record NZ_CP036287.1, on the reverse strand, counting down.
CAGCTCGTCGTGATCGTAGGGGCGGTTGGGGATGCCGTCGGACTCGCGCAGCTGGATGCGCGCGCCGGCCAGGGGCTCGCCATCCGGCCTCGAGACCACGGTGATCACCGGGACCGCGAGCGGTGAATCGGCCGCGCTGGCAACCGGCGCCACGGCAACGGCGGTGCGTCCGTCGAGTTCGGAGGCACTCGGTGTCCCGAGCGCGGAGGGAGCCTCGCCGGTCGGCTCGGCGACGGTGATCGGCGCCGAGCTTCGAAGCGGCTGGTCGTCGCCGCCCAGGAAGTACAAGAGGCCCGGAATCCCGAGCAGGACCACGCCCAGCGCCAACCAGGGCAGCAGACCGCCGGGCGCCGCGGCCGGGGCCCAGATCCGATCGGCGCCGGCGAACTTGGCCAGGGGCAGGAACCACATCGAGCGGTTGCCCCGGTGCGACTGGTCCATGCGCTCGCGCAACAGGCCCAGCCCGCGGTGCACGCGCACCCGCACCGCGCCCTCGCTCGCGCCCGTGCGCTCGCCGATCTCCTTGGCCGGCAGTTGCTCCAGGTAGCGCAGGCGCAGGGTCGTGCGGTAGGGCTCGGGCAGGTCCTTCAGGTTCTTCAGCACCACCTCGAGCAGCTCGATCTGCTCGGTGGTCGCGCCGGGGTCGGTGCCCACGCCGCCGATCTCCTCGGAGCGCGCCGCGCCTGCCTCGCGCTTGCCTCGCCGGGCCGCCTGGCGCCGCTCGTTGGCCGCCAGCCGGCGGGCGATCCCACGCAGGTAGGGCCCGCGGTCGTCCTGCCCGAGCAGGGCGAAGGTCCGCGAGCGCAGGGCCTCGAGCCAGGTGCGCTGGACCAGGTCGTCGGCCGCGGACTCGCCCACCAGCGCGCGCGCCAGGCTCTGCAGCCGCTGGCCATGCTCGTCGAGGGTCGCGTCGTCCAGGACCTTGTTGAGGGCAGAGGATTCCATCTGACCGCGACTGGTCGCGGGGGCCCTCGACGTTACCCCATGGGCACGTGGCCGGGCCGGATTCGGTCCGTGCGGGGCCGCGGGTCGATCCGGGGCCGGTGTTCCGCCGCGCTGGTCGCAGTCCGGGTCCGGTCCGCCGGGGAGTCGAGGTGCCACCTGGGCTGGACCCGGATGGGCCCAGCCGGACCCGCCGCCGCAGCCGGGAAGCCGCCCCAACTCGCGCGGCCAGTTGCCGTACCCACCGCGACGGGGCCGACGGTCTCCGCAGGCTCCACGGGGCCGGCCAAGATCACGGACGAAGATGCTGCTCTGCTGCCTTGTTGCGAACGCCGCGATCGCCCTCGTCGGTCAGGAACCCGCGGAGGCAGCCCCGCCCGAGGTGGATCCGCCGAGCGGCCGGGTCGTGACGGAGATCGACCCGCGCATCTGGTGCGTGTTCGAGGCGCAGAACGGCGACCTGTGGCTCGGTAGCAACGGCGATGGGGTCTATCGCTACGACGGCGAGCGCGCGATCCACTACACCGAGGCGGACGGGCTGGTCGGCAGCCAGGTGCGCGACATCGAGCAACACGTCAGTGGAGACGTTCTGGTCTCGACGACAGGTGGAGTCGCGCGGTTCGATGGGACGAGGTGGAGCGCGTTGGCGGTGGAAGAGCCGCCGGAGGGGGGCGGCTGGTTGCTCGACGAGAACGACACCTGGCTCGTCGTCGATCCTGGCCACGGCGGACCCTGTCGATACGACGGCCAGCACCTGTACCGCCTGGAACTCCCGCCCGGTCCGCGGCCGGCCGAACCACCGGACAGCAACGCGTCCTTCGCGCCCGACGGCGTCTACACCATCCACCGCGACCGTCGCGGGCACCTGTGGTTCGGCACCGCGGTCGCGGGGCTGAGCCGCTTCGACGGCGAGAAGCTGGCCTGGATGTACGAGGAGCGCCTGACCACGACACCGACCGGCGGGGCCTTCGGGATCCGTTCGATCCACGAGGACCGGGCCGGACGCTTCTGGATCTGCAACACGCGCCAGTCCTTCCGCGTCGCACCCGAGTCGCGCCGTGAAGGGGGCTTCGAGACGCTGCAGTACGAGCGCAGCGCAGGCCTGCCCGGCGCCGACTCCGACGCCGCGCCGAACTTCACCTACTTTCCTTCCGTGACCGAGACCGACGACGGCACCCTCTGGTTCGCCTGCGGCGCGGGCGGCGTCTGGAGGCACGACGGCGAGTCGGTAACGCACTTCGCCCTCGGCGACGAGGCCTACGCCCTCTCCATCCTCGGGGCCCGGGACGGCAAGCTCTGGGTCGGCACCCTCACTCAGGGAGTCTACGTCTTCGACGGCGAGCGCTTCGCGCCGCTGGAGCTCGATGGCTCGGAGTAGCCCAGCGATCGATCGGATGGAAAGGTCAGCGACAGGCGATCGATGGAGCCACGGCCGCTCCGGGGCCAAGAGGTCGACTCCGATTCCTCTTGCTGAAGGAGCAGATCCGACACTCGCCCTCGCTCGTTCAGCGGATCGGCATGCGCTTCCATACGCTCACCTCCGCCTGTTCGAGGCCTGTGATCTCGTTCCAACGGGTTCGCTCTCGCACGCGTGGCGCCGGCATATTCGACGTCGGCCTCGCCCCAATCGCCCAGTCGCGCTAGTGGCGCCAACCCGGAGAACCAATGTCTCTCGCCTCGCTGGCCCTCGCGCTCCTCTGCCCAGTACTCGCTGCGCAGGACGACCCGCCTCCCGTCGACTCGGGGCTGACCGTTGTCGATGGAGAAGCCTCACCCCTCGAGGGAGTCGAGGTCTTCTGCGGCTCGCTCCACTACGTCCTGGCCCTGTTGGGGTACGTAGGAGACCCTTCGGAGGACTCCTATTGCGAGGCGGTCACAGATGGGAACGGACGCTTCCTGATTGCTTCGAGCGTCGCCGACGCGGGGATTGCACAGGTCGAGCTCACTCTTGCCGGCCATCGTCAGATGCGCTCGGCCTCCGGCGACCTCTTCGCCAGTGGCTCCCAGCTCGTGATGCTGCCGGCGAGCCCGCTGGAGGTCCTGGTCGTGGAAGCCGACGGGAAGCCGGTCCCGAGGGCCAGTGTGCTGGTCGAGGTTCGCAATGGGATGCACTTCGCAATGGAGCGCGGGGCCACCGGGGACGACGGCATTGCCGAGCTCGGCCTGTTCCCGGGCGGTGACTTCGTCCTGACCGTCGAGCGCCCCTCCAATCGACCCGACTTGGCGGCCCAGGTCATCACCAAGCTGGCGCTGGAGAGGGGCGCGAGGCCAACGGTACAGCTCGGCTTCGCGGATGCGGAGCGCGGGCGGTGGACCTGCGAGGCTCGCTCCGCCGCCGGCGACCTTGTACCGGCCATCGTCGACGCCAAGCTCACCTGGTTGGGTGGGGACACGACCTGGCGCTCGAGCCTCGTCGCCCTCGAGGTCGAGGGCTCGTCCTTGCAGTCCGAACTCGTCGACGGCCAGCCCTACGAGCTGCGCCTGGAGGCGGAGGGCTTCGCTCCCTTCAGGCGGATCTTCCGGTTCGACCTGGAACAGGCCGGAACGCCATTCGTCGCGCAGTTGCAACGTCCGGGCGCGATGACGTTGGAGTTCCTCTCGGGGAACCGAGAGAGCGAGGCCGGCGGCACGCTCCTCGTCCAACACTACCGCCGACAGCATCGCCTCGACCACTGGGGCGGATCCGAGGCGCCGCTGCCGATCCATTGGACGCTCGAAGCGAACGAGGATCTGCTTCGGAACCAGGAGATGGATGAGCTGCTCGCCCGCAAGCAGGTCGAACTCGTCGACTTGCAGCCAGGGACGTGGCGGATTGCGCTGTCGCCCTTTCAGCGGGCTCTACAGGAGGGGTGGGTGCCCGATCCTCAACTCGTGACCGTTCCGGCGGGTGGCCATGCGAGGGCAACCGTGCGAATCGTCCCCGGGGTTCTCCTGCGCGCGAAGTTCGAACGTCCGGCTGGTTCGAAGGCCACGCCGATCGTTGACGTCATCGACGACCAGGGCCGAGTCGTCACCCAGAACATGAGCGGTGCGTTCGGGAGAATGACGGGGGCGGACGAGCTCCCGATCATCGGGGAGCGTTTGCTGCCCGGGGTCTACACCCTGCGTACTCGCTGGTGGGACGAGACCGCCGAACCGCCGATCTGGAGCACCGAAGTCGTCGTTGATGCGCGTCGGAAGGTGCCTGAGCAGGTCCGCTTGCCCTTCCGTTGATCGCGCGCCGCCACCTCAACGGCCCGATCGGCGCAGAACACCTCGGCGGCCGCAGTCAGCCGACCAGCGGGTCGACATGCAGAGGTCCATGGGCGATCAGAGGCGAGCGGAGTACACGTGGACTCGGGCAGCTCGTCCTCAGTGGACCGGGGCACTCACGGCACCACGATCCGGACCTGGCGCCCGCTGACCTCGAAGTCCACCGGGCCCGCGCCGCCGAAGTCGCCGTCGACCTGGAAGGGCACTTCTTCGGGGGCGGTGACCCGCACGCGGCTGCCCTGCCAGAATTCGACCGCCCTGCCCGGCAGGCGGCCGGCCATGCCGACGGCGGCCATCTTGACCAGGGCGGGGATCGAGCCGGAGCGCAGGCCGTAGACCTCCACCAGGCCGTCTGCGTGGCGGCAGTCGGGGCTGAGGTTGAAGACCGCGCCGTAACCGCGCACGTTGCTGATCAGGACGAAGCCGAAGTGGCCGTCCACCGGGACGCCGTCGATCTCCAGGCTGAGCTGCGGCGGGCGGTAGCCGCCCAGCACGCGCGCCATCGCGGTCACGTAGGCCAGCTTGGTGATCGCGCCGGTGCGGCGCCGCTCGACCTCGCGCACGGCGAAGCCGTCGATGCCGACGCCGACGCACAGGAAGCTGAGCCGGCCGTTCACCTGTGAGGTGTCGAGGGGCGTCGTGCGGCCGCGGCGGATGATCTCGACGGCGGCCTCGACCCTGCGCGGCAGGTGCAGCTCGGTGGCCAGCACATTGGCGGTGCCCAGGGGCAGCTGCGCGATCGCCGGGCTCGCGCTGCCGACTCCGCCCAGGACCTCGTTGAGGGTTCCGTCGCCGCCCACGCTGACGATCAGGTCGACCTCGCCCGCGACCTCGCAGGCGCGTTTGCCCGCGTCGCCGCGGCCGGCGGTGAGCAGCAGCTCGGTCTCGATCCCCGCCGCGCGCAGGCCCTCGGTCAGCTCGCGCGCGTAGCTTGAGCCGCGGCCGCGGCCGGCGATCGGGTTGGCGATCACCTGGGCCCGGCGGAACTCGCGCGCGGGCTCGGAGACGTCGGCGCTGTTGCTGCGGTCGGCCATGGGGGATCCCGCCCGCGGCGATGACCGGTGGCGGCGGGTCGTTATAGCGCGGAGCGACGTCGGAGACTGGCACCGTCGCGCCGTTGCGCGTGACAATCGACGGCTATGGACCAGGTTGCGGACAGCTTGCGCGGGGACGGTGCGCTCGGGAGTGGTGGCGGAAGCGCGGATCGCCGCGTGGTCCTGGTGCTCGGCGCGTCGGGTTTCCTCGGTCCCCACGTGCTGGAGCGCGCGGCGGCGCGGCCCGGCTGGACCGTCGCGGCCGGCGCCCGCGATCCGCGGCGCTCCTGCCCGCCGCTCACCGGCGTGGCCTTCGAGCCCGTCGCGATCGACCTCGCCTCCTGCGCGGCGATCTCCTCCGCGCTCGAGCGCTGCGCGCCGACCCACGTGCTGAACCTGGCCGCCATCGCGAGCCAAGGCGTGTGCGAGGCCCAGCCCGAGCTCGCGAATCGCATCAACGCGGCGGCGCCTGGAGAGATCGCGGCCTGGTGCCAAGGCCACGGCGCGCGGCTCTTGCACGTCTCCACCGACCTCGTCTTCGGCGCCGAGCCCGCGCCGCCGGGGGGCTTCGACGAAGACGCGCTGCCGGCGCCGGTGAGCGTCTACGGCCAGTCGAAGTGGGCCGGGGAGCGGGCCGTGCTCGACGCCTGCCCCGCCGCCCTCGTGGTACGCCTGCCGCTGCTGTTCGGGGACTCGCGCGGGCGCGGACTGGGCGCCACGGACGGACTCCTGGCGGCCCTCGCACGGGGCCCCTTCACCCTCTTCAAGGACGAGTGGCGCACGCCCCTCGAGGTGGGCGCCGCCGCCGCGGCCCTGGTCGAGCTGGTCGCGGGCGACGCGCGGGGGATCCTGCACGTGGCCGGACCCGAGCGCGTCAGCCGTCTGGATCTGGGCCTGGCGGCCCTGGCCGCTGTGGGCTCGGCGGCCGGCGACCTGGAGCCTCCGCGGGCCAGCCTGCGAGCCGACGCCGGCGCCGCCGATCGCCCCGGCGACACCTCCCTCGACGCGCGCCGCGCGGCCGCGCTCCTGTCCTTCGAGCTGCCCGGTCTGCAGGCCGGAATCGACCGTTGGGCGACAGATCGTGGCTTCGCCCCCGATTGAGCCCGGCCCGCGCCCGCATCGCTTGACCCCTGCCGGGAGCCCCGTTGAAGTGGGCGCCCGCTGCTCCAGCGGCCCGCGCCCGTCCGCCGCCCCCGGCCCGCACCTACCCCTTCGCATCGATGGAACTCTCTCCGCGCTACGACCCGCACGAGCACGAGGCAGCGGTCTACACCCGCTGGCTCGAGGCCGGCTCGTTCACACCCGCTGCCGAAGCGCCGAAGGGGGCCGAGCCCTTCACGATCATGATCCCGCCGCCCAACGTGACGGGGGTGCTCCACATGGGGCACGCCTTGAACGGGGCGATCCAGGACATCGTGATCCGCCACAAGCGCATGCAGGGCTTCGACGCCCTGTGGCTGCCGGGCACCGACCACGCGGGCATCGCGACCCAGGCGGTGGTGGAGAAGAAGCTCTATGCGGAAGAGGGCAAGACGCGCCAGGACCTGGGGCGCGACGCCTTCCTGGGGAAGGTCTGGGAGTGGAAGGAGCTGCACGGCAACCAGATCCTCGAGCAGTACCGGCGCCTGGGCGCCTCCTGCGACTGGTCGCGCACCAAGTTCACCATGGACGAGGACCTGTCGCGCGCCGTGCGCGTGTCGTTCCTGGCCCTGTGGGAGAAGGGGCTGATCTATCGCGGCGCGCGGCTGGTGCACTGGGACTGCGTGCTGCAGACGGCGATCAGCGACGACGAGATCGAGTACGAGACCCGCAAGGGCAAGCTCTGGCACCTCAAGTACCCGGTCAAGGACCAGCCGGAGCGCTTCCTGGTGGTGGCGACCACGCGGCCGGAGACCATGCTCGGCGACACGGGCGTGGCGGTGCACCCGGACGACGAGCGCTACGGCGACCTGGTCGGCAAGTCGGTGGTGCTGCCCTTCCTGGGGCGTGAGATCCCGATCGTGGCCGACGAGAGCGTGGACCCGGCCTTCGGTACGGGCGCGGTCAAGGTCACGCCCGGCCACGACCCCGCCGACTACGAGCGCGGCGCGCGGCACAACTTGCCGATCATCTCGATCCTCGAGAAGGACGGCACGCTGAACGCGGAAGGCGGGCCGTTCGCGGGGATGTCGCGCGAGAAGGCCCGCACCGAGGTGGTCAAGCAACTCGAGGAGCTGGGCCTGCTCGACAAGGTCGAGTCGATCACCCACAACGTGTCCCTGTCGGATCGCTCCAAGTCCGTCATCGAGCCGCTGGTCAGCGAGCAGTGGTTCGTGCGCATGAAGGAGCTGGCCGAGCCGGCCATCGCGGCCGTTGGCAACGGCTCGCTGACCTTCCGGCCCGAGCGCTGGAAGAAGGTCTACCTGGACTGGCTCGAGAACGTGCAGGACTGGTGCATCAGCCGCCAGCTGTGGTGGGGGCACCGGATTCCGATCTGGTACGACGAGGACGGCGTGCCGGCGGGCTCGGCCGACGAGCTGCAGCTCGGCGACGCCCACCCGAAGACCGGCAAGCCGATCGTGCGCCAGGACGCGGACGTGCTCGACACCTGGGCCTCCTCGTGGCTTTGGCCCTTCGCGACCCTGGGTTGGCCCGACGACACGGCGGACCTGCGCCGCTTCTACCCGACCCAGTTCATCTCCACGGCGCGCGAGATCATCTACCTGTGGATCGCGCGCATGGTCATGGCGGGCTACGAGTTCGTGGACTCGCTGCCCGAGGCCGAGCGTTGCCCCTTCACCACCTGCTACGTGCACGCGACCGTGCTCGACGGCAAGGGCAAGCGCATGAGCAAGAGCGCGGGCAACGGCATCGACCCGATCGCGATGATCGAGGAGTTCGGTGCGGACGCCGTGCGCTACTCGCTGATGATGCTGACCCGCGAGGGGCAGGACGTGAAGCTGGCCCCGGCGCGCTTCGAGGAGGGGCGGCGCTTCACCAACAAGATCTGGAACGCGGCGCGCTTCGTGATGATGAACCTCGAGGGCGAGCGCACGGACGGCTCGTCCGCCGCGGCCGTGGAGGTCGAGGACCGCTGGATCCTGTCGCGCCTGGCGCGGACGCGGTCGGAGGTCCACACGGCCCTGACCGACTACCACTTCAACGACGCGGCCACGGCCCTGTACCGCTTCGTCTGGAACGACTTCTGCGACTGGTACGTGGAGCTCGCGAAGGGGCGCCTGGCCGGCGAGGACGACTCGGCGAAGGCGGCGCGAGGGACCCTGGCGCGGGTGCTGAACGACATGCTGGCGCTGCTGCACCCCTTCACGCCCTTCCAGACCGAGGTGCTGTGGGCGGAGCTCGGGCGCGTGCTCGGCGACGGGGAGCGCGGGATGCTCGTGCGAGGTCCCTGGCCCACGGGCGAGGGCCTGGCCGTCGACGAGGCGGCCGAGGCGCGTATCGGCGTGTTGCAGGAGGTCGTGCGGGCCGTGCGTTCCGTGCGCGCCCTGACGATGGTCGGCGAGCGCAAGGCCCTGGACACGGTGATCGTGGCCCCCCGTGCCGAGGACCGCGACGTGATCGAGTCCTCGGTCGAGCGCCTGCGCGGCCTGGCGCACCTGGAGACGGTCGAGGTCCATGCGGCCGCCGAGCGCCCGCCGTCCTCGGCGGCGGCGGTGGCCGGCGGCATCGAGGTCTTCGTGCGCCTGGGCGAGGACGTGGACACGGCCAAGCTGAGCGAGACCCTCGCGCGCCGGGCGGACAAGGCCAGGAAGGGCCTCGAGGCCCTGTCGAAGAAGCTCGCCAACCAGGGCTTCCTGGCCAACGCCGAGCCGGAGATGGTCGAGGCCGAGAAGGTCAAGCAGGAGGAGCTCGAGCAGGAGCTGGCGCTCTTAGAGCGCAACCTCGAAGGGCTGTCCTGAGGCGGGGGGCGGCGCTAGCCCCGACCCCACTGCCCGAGGAACGGAGTCCGGCCCGCAGTGCCACCTGATGAACGCGAACCGGCCCCGCGGTGCGACGAGCACCGCGGGGCCGGTTCGCATTCGGAACCTGTCGCGGACCGTGTCAGCGCTTGCGCCAGGTGCCGTCGATCAGGTCCTTCTCGACCTTGACCTTGAACTCGAAGCGCATGGCCTTCTTGCTGTTCTTCGACGAGACGTCGAGGGTCACGCCGAGCGTGTCGCCCACGACCTCGTCCTCGCCGGCCCGCTTCGGCGCCTTGTAGGCGGTGACCAGCAGTCGTCCGTCGGGGTAGTCCTTGTCGACCGTCGCGTACTCGACGTCCTTGATCGGGATGGCGTGGATCAGGACGCCATTGGCGTCGGTGATCAAGAGGTTCGCGCTCTCGATGTCGTAGGCGGGCTCGGCCTCATCGGCGCTGGGCCCGTCCTGGCGACTGGCGACTCCCTGCGCGGCGGCCTTCTCGTCCTCTTCGCCCTTGTCGCGGCGGTCCTTGCCCTTCTCACGGAAGGAGATCAGGTAGGTCCCGGGCTCCAGCGCGGGCTCGAGGATCGGCAGCGAGGTGGTCAGCACGGCCACGCCCACGGGACCCTCTTCGAGGGTCTCGACCCCGAAGCTCGAGGGGTTGCTGTGCAGGATGCGGTCCACCGGGATGACCGAGAAGTAGTCGTAGCCCGTGATCCGCGCGTAGCCGGGCACCTTCGCGGTGCCGGCGTCGGAGATGTAGCGGTCCATCGAGAGGGCCGCCACCGGCTCCAGGTCGAGGTCCGGACGCAGGGCGTGGGGCAGGTCGTCGACGACCGCCTGGACCAGGTCCGTGGCGATGCCCGGCGAGGCCGCGCAGCGGAAGCCCAAGGCAGCGGTCTGCTGGCTGCGGTCGCAGCGGCGGCGCGTCGTCAGGCGGCAGTGGAAGGCCGGGCTGCCCCAGGAGCCGCCCACGGCCACGCGGAAGTCCGCATTCCACTCGGCGGCGGCATTCACCGTGCGCGAGCGGCTGCCTTTGCCCACGTCGACGGTGAAGGCCTTGTACTTGTCGAAGGGCGTGAAGGGGCTCGAGGTCCACTCCCAGACACTGCCGAGCAGGTCGTAGAAGCCCGCGCCGGTAGCGGACTTGGTGGCGCCCACCGCAAGGGTCGAGCTCTTCGGGCGATCCGCGCTCGAGGTGACCTTGGAGCCATCCCACTCGTCGCCCCAGGGGTAGACCGTCTCCTCCTTGCCGCGGCCCGCGGCCTGGAACTCGACCTCGGTCATCAGCCGCAGTCCGGCCCACTTGGCGTAGGCCTGGGCGTCCTGGTAGTCGACGTAGACGACCGGATGGTCCTCCTTGCCCTCCGGGATGGACCATTCGAAGTCGCGCCAGTTGTCGTCCCACCAGGCCTGCTGGTCGAACTTCTGGGCCGGGGGCACGGTCTGCCCCGCGTCCTTGAGCTCCTGCCGCCGGCGACCGTCCTCCTCGAGGAAGGCCGCCTGGGCGGCGGCGACGGCCTCCTGGTCGGCCATGTGGAAGGGAACCCGGTGCCCCGTGGCGCGCACGAACGCGGCGTACTGCTCGTTCGTGACCTCGGTCGGCATGAGGAAGAACTCCCGCACGTTCTCCGTGTGCTGGGGGAACTCCGAGGCGAAGGAGGGGGCGAACTCTTGATCCGCCTCGATCAGGGGCTCGAGGTGGTCCTTGTCGGCGCCGACCGTGACCCGACCGCCTTCGACGAAGACCATCCCCGGGGGGGGGGCGACGGCCCCCTGCTGCGGTGCGAAGGCGGTGGCGAGCGGGAGAACGATGGCGGCGAGGCTCATGGGCGTTGCTTGGCGTCGGTTCGTCGGGCGGCGGTACTGGCGTCGAGGACAGTCCGCGTCGGTCTTACGGGTGGGCCTTGGCAGTGCTGGCGAAGTTCTGCGGGCTTGGATTCATCCCCGCCCGGATCGGATCCGCGCGGGCGCCGTCCTCGGCTCCGCGAAGATGCCGGGGGGGATAGTCGATCTCGGGCGCGTCCGTGACAGGAGTGTGGGCCAGGAACGGTCGGGACGGGTCGATCCCGCAGGCGGGCCGCTGTTGGGCCGCAGGCGGGCCCGTGTCGGGACCCTCGGGTGGACCCCGCAGGCTCTCGGGCGAGAGATCGAGCCGTCGGGGGCCCGGGAGAGAGCCCGACGCGCTCGGTCTACCCGGTCGAGCGGCGCATGTTACCGGCCGAACCCCGGCTCGTCAGGGGCGACCTGGGCCCGCCGAAGGGCTCCGAGGCGGGGCAAGCAGACCGCGCAGGGCTCGACCTGCCCCCTCCGCTCGTCCATGATCCCGTTGTGACCACCAACGAGGCCGACCAAACAGAGGAGCGACGCCACGTGATCCCCCCGGAGTGGGAGGGGATGCGGCTGGACAAGGCGCTCTGCGACCTCTGTCCGGACACCTCCCGGACCAAGATCCAGGAGTGGATCAAGGGCGGCGGGGTGCAGGTGGATGACGAGGTCCTGCTGCGGCCCTCGACGCCCTTGGTCCAGGGCCAGAGGCTCGTCTGGCGCCCGGTGGCCAAGCAGCGCCGGGTCGCGTCCGGGGTCGTGCGCTTCGCGGTGATCCACGACGAGCCATCCTTCGCCATCATCGACAAGCCCGCGGGGCTGGTCGCCCACCCCAACGACGGCGTCTCCGGCGGCACCGTGGCCGACCTGGCCGTGGAACAGTGGGGCGAGCTGCCCGCCGTACAGGGCCCCGACCGCCCCGGCATCGTGCATCGACTGGACGGCGCGACCAGCGGCCTGATGGTGATCGTCAAGACCGAGGCCGCGGGCGAGTCGGTACGACGCCAGTTCCGCGAGCGCGAGGTGAGCAAGTCGTACCTGGCGATCGTCCACGGCCAGCCGCGCTTCGAGTCCGAGTGGATCGACCAGCCCCTGGGCCGCTCCGAGCGCGCGTCGGATCGGATCAGCGTGGTGCCCTCCGAGGAGGGCCGCGAGGCCCAGACCTTCTACGAGGTGCGCGAGCGCTTCGACGGCTACTCCCTGCTCGAGTGCAAGCCGCGCACTGGGCGCACGCACCAGATCCGCGTGCACCTCGAGTGGCTCGGTCACTCGATCGTGGCCGACAAGATCTACACGGGTGGGAGAACCCACAAGGCGCTCCCCGCGGACGCGCCGGTGCCGCGCCGGCAGTGTCTGCACGCCTCTCGACTGAGCTTCAGCCACCCCGACGGGACGGGGCCCGTGGAGTTCGAGGCGCCCCTGCCCGAGGACATGGCAGCGTTCCTCGAGTGGTTGCGGGCGAACCGACCGGAGCAGTCGTAGGCGCGGGACGTACGGTGGCGGGATCATTTGTCCCAACGGCCGCCGTCGGCGCTGCGGAACGCAGCGCCGACGGCGGCCGTTGGGACAAATGATCCCGCCACCGTACGTCCCGCCGCCACCGCACGTCCCACTAGTGGATCCGGATCCGCACCCGCCGCTCGTCGCTGCCGCCCAGGACCACGACCTTCGACTTCGAACGCCCGTCCGGGGCCGTGGCCTCGACGCGGTACTTGCCGGGGGCCAGGGGGCCGATGCGGAACTCGCCGGACTCGAAGCCGGCGGTGATGGCGGCCATCAGGTCGGGGTAGCCGACCATTCCCGAGACGTCGTGCTCGCGCTCGTCGAAGACCCGTACCGAGGCGTCGATCGAGGGCTCGTCGTCGAGTTCGATGCGCGCGATCAGGGTCGTGCCGACCTCGGCGACCATGTTCACCACCGGCGGGTTCTCGGCGTTGACCTCGACCGGGTCGGTCTCGATCGACGCCATCTCGCGGTTGCGCGCGCTGAAGCTGTACTCGCCCGGTGCCAGGCCCTCGAAGCGGAAGCGCCCGCTGGCGTCGGTCAGGATCATGGAGAAGCGCTCGATCGGATTGCCCGCCGCGTCGCGCACGAAGATCGTGGCGGCGGCGACGGGCTCGCCGTTGGTCGAGCGCACGGTGCCGGTAACGGTGATCGGGGGCCCGAGCTCGAAGTCGATGCCCTCCAGGTGTTGATCGGCCTCGATCACCAGGTCGGCGCGGTTGATCCGACCGCGCACCTGGCCGCTGCTGAGCTGCATTCCGAAGAAGGTGCCGCCCGCGGTGACCTGGTAGCGGCCGGGGCGCATGTGGGTCAGCTCGTAGCGACCGTCCTCGTCGGTGGTCGTCGTCGAGAAGCCGCCGCCGAAGGCCATGCCGTAGATCACGCCCTCCTGCCGGGTCGAGTTGACGATCACCCCGTCCAGGGGCTCGCCGTCCTGATCGGTGACGCGGCCTGAGATGGACGAATCCGGCAGGGTCAGGTCGATGCGGCACTCCGGCCCTTCCGGCACCAGCTTTCTGTACTCGATGTTGTTCTGACGCAGACTCATCCCGCCCTGGCGATGGGGCTGGATGGTGACGAGGTAGTCGCCTGGCTCGTTGAGGGTCACTTCGTAGCGGCCGTCGGCGCCGATCTCGGCGAACTTGAGCGAGTCCATGCCCTTGGACTCCTGGATGAACTGGATCGCGCCGGTGGTGACGGGTTCGCCCGCCGATGTAACCCGGCCGCTGACTTCCACGGGGTTGGACGGGGGCACGCCGAGCTCGACTTCGACCGTCTCGCCGTCGACGACGTCGACCATGGCGACCTTCATGTCGGACAACAGCGACAGGGGCGAGGAATCGCCACCACCCTCGGCCAGTTCGGTCAAGTTGCCCATGCTGACGACCTGGTAGGTGCCCGGCTTCAGGGGCCCGAAGCCGAATCGACCGTTGTCGTCCGCGGGGGCCAACATCGGTTCGAAGGTCTGCGGGTTCTGGCAGATGACCTGGGCCCCGGGGGCGGGCTGTCCGTCCTCGTCGTAGACCACGCCCGTGATCCGTCCGCCCTGGCGCAGGACCAGTTCGACGCCGTCCAGCCGTCCGGACTGCGGCAGCCCGACGGTGATCGTCTCGCTGTCGGCCCAGTCGGGGTGCTTGGCTACCAGGGCCAGCTCGCCGGGGGCTTGATCGCGCAGCTCGAAACTGCCGTCCTCGAGGCTCGTCGCCTGGCGCGAGTCGAGCTGAACGATCGCGTCGATCCAGTTGCGGTCGAGGGTCACCACCGCTCCGCCGACACCGTCGCCGCGCGGGGTCGCCACCCGGCCGGACACGATCACCCCGTCCACCAGGCTGATCTGCACCCCCGCGGAGTCAGGCAGCGTGACCTCGACGGCCTCCGAGATGGCGAAGCCGGGCGCCGAGGCCCGCAGGGACCACAGTCCGTCGCTGAGCTCGGCGATCTCGAAGCGGCCGTCGTCGTGTTCGAACCAGAAGCGCTGGGGCGGACCGTTGCGAACCAGGGGCGACGAGCTGGGCTGCTCGGCGACGATCGAGAACTCGGTCACCGGTCGGGCGGCCGCATCGACCACGCGACCCGACAGCACAGACGCGACCTGCAGACGCAGCTCCATGTCGTCCGACGGCCTGCAGCCCTCGATGTGGGCCCAGAAGTGCCGCCCGCCGAGCTTGGCGACGCGCGCGTCGTCCGCATCGAGCTCGACGCGCGCGTCGATCACGAAGGCCCGACCCTTGAGGCCCTCCAGGCTGAACGTGCCGTCCTCATCGGACTCGGTCTCCGATCCGCGCGAGCCCCACAGGTCCATCTGGTTGGAGCCCTGGGCCGCGGCGACGTCGATGAGTGCGACGAGCTCTGCGCCTGGGGCCGGAGAACCGTCCGGGAGCAGCACGACGCCTCGAATGCGCTGGCCGGCAGCCAGGCTCAGGGTCAGGCCGCCGACGGTGTCGCCGTTCTGGAGCTGCCCAGGGTCGATGCTTCTCGGCAGGAAGCCCTCGGCCTCCGCGCGCACGCGCAGCTTGACCGGCGCGACGTGCTCCAGCACGAACTGGCCGTCGGCGGCGGACTCGGCCTCGCGCAGCGCCTTGCCTTGGACTCCGAGGCCCGTGTCTCCCGCCGCGGTCACCTGCGCGCCGCCGATGCCCTGGCCCAACTCGTCGACCACCCGGCCCCGCAGGGTCGCGCCGAGACTCAGCTCCAGGAACACCTGACGGACCTCGCCGGCTTCGATGTCGGACACTTGGGCGGAGGCACTCGCGAGGGAATCGGGCAGGGCCAGGACCCGTCGACTGGTGTCGGGCCCAACCGCGGGGAAGGAGAACTCGCCGCGCACGTCCGTGACCGTCTTGCGGCTCGGGGAGGCTCCCTGCGTGAACTCGAGGCCGTCCGCCAGGGACTGGTCCATGGAGATCGCGATCCCGGCCAGGTTCGCAAGCTCGTGGCCATCGGGCGGGATGATCGTGCCCACGACGCGCGCGCCGAGCTTGCAGCGCAGCTCGATCGGACTGTCGTCGGCCAGGGCCTCCAGCGGGAGCGCCGTGAAGTGCCGCGGTCCGACCGCCGCGAGCTGCACCGCCCGGCGACCCCTGGGGAGCGTCAGCTCGAAGCTGCCGTCGTCCGCCGCCATCACGGCGGCGAGGGGCAGCTTCTCTTCGTCGGTGTCCAGACCGCTACGCGCTGCATCCACGTGGGCGACGATCGAGCCGAGGACGACGCGAGCCTCGAGATCGGGGGCGTAGGCGGCCACGAGCATGCCCGCCAACCCGGCGCCGACAGGGTCCACCACGCGCCCGCGGACGGAGCCGCCGGCGGACTCGGGGGCGCGCTGCGCGGCCGCGATGGAACCCGCAGGCGCGGCGGGGTCCGCGGCCAGCTCCTCGCGGCCACTCGATCGACCACCGCTCGACGCGAGGGGGACGCTCGCCGGAGCGGTCGGTGTCGCGTCGACAGGCCGATCCATCGCAGTCGCGGCGCCGCCGATCCCCGCGTCCTCTTCCGGAGCCGTGCGGCCGACCAGCAGGTATGCGACGAGGCCCCCTGCGAGGAGCGCGAGCGCGGCGAGGATCAGGCCGAGATTCTTCATGGGGTGCCAGGGGCTCGGCGACGGAGAGGCGCCGGGATCGACGCCGGGCAGGATACGACGCCACCCGAGCTCTATTCGCCCTCCGGTACCCATGTCGAGTCGGGAGCCGCGGCCCTCGGCCCGTTAGAATCCGCAGCCCATGTCCCCCCCGACCCGTCCCAGCGACGCGGCGTCCCCTGGCCACCTGCCGGCCGGGGTCGTCCGCGATCTCCATCACATCGCCATCGTCGTCGAGAGCATCGCGGAAGCCCGGAAGGTCTACGAGACCGCCCTGGGCCTGGACGCCGGCGAGCCCGAGTTCGTCGCCGACCAGAAGGTCAACGTGCTCGTGCTCCACGCCGGGGGCCAGCGCATCGAGCTGGTCGAGCCGGCCAGCGACGACTCGCCCGTGACCGGCTTCCTGGCCAAGCGCGGGGGCGGGCTGCACCACGTGGCCTACCGCGTCGACGACGTGGCGGCCGCGATCGCGTCCCTGGAGGCGGCGGGCCTGCGGATGATCGACCGCGAGCCGCGCCCCGGCGCCCACCACACGACCATCGCCTTCATCCACCCCAAGAGCACCGGCGGCGTGCTGACCGAGCTCGTCCAGCTTCCCCAAGGCCAGCTTCCCCAAGGCCAGCTCCCCCAAGGCCAGCTCCCCCAAGGAGAGTCCCATTGAGTCCTGAGACCCCCCTGGACCGACTGCGCCGTATGCGCGAGTCGACCCTCGTCGGCGGCGGCGAGCAGCGCATCGAAGCCCAACACAAGAAGGGCAAGTTGACGGCGCGCGAGCGCATCGACTTCCTGGTCGACGAGGGCTCCTTCGTCGAGATCGATCGCTTCGTGACCCACCGCTGCTCCAACTTCGGCATGCAGGAGCAGCAGGTCCTCGGCGACGGCGTGGTCACCGGCCACGCGCTGATCGACGGCCGCCCGGTCTACCTCTACAGCCAGGACTTCACGGTCTTCGGCGGCTCCCTCTCGGAGACCCACGCCGAGAAGATCTGCAAGATCATGGACATGGCCCTGAAGGTGGGCGTGCCCGTGATCGGCCTGAACGATTCGGGCGGCGCGCGCATCCAGGAGGGCGTCAGCAGCCTCGGCGGCTACGCGGAGATCTTCTGGCGCAACACCCAGGCCTCCGGGGTCGTGCCGCAGATCTCGGCCATCCTGGGCCCCTGCGCGGGCGGCGCGGTCTACAGCCCGGCGATCACCGACTTCATCTGCATGGTCGAGAACACCTCGTTCATGCATATCACCGGGCCCGACGTCGTGAAGACGGTGACCCACGAGGAGGTCACCAGCGAGGAGCTCGGCGGCGCCGAGGTGCACCACACCAAGAGCGGCGTGGCGCACTTCACCAGCTCCGACGACAAGAGCTGCATGCAGCTCGTGCGGCGCCTGTTGTCGTACCTGCCGCTCAACAACGCCGAGGGCCCGCCCTTCGTGCCGACCGACGACCCGGCCGACCGCGAGGAGCACGCCCTGGACGAGCTGGTGCCGCGCGACGACACCAAGCCCTACGACATGAACCGCGTGATCGAGCTGATCGTCGACCGCGAGACGTGGTTCCCGGTGCTCGACGGCTACGCGCGCAACATCCTGACCGGCTTCGCGCGCCTGGGCGGACACGTGGTCGGCGTCGTCGCCAACCAGCCGGCGGTGCTGGCGGGGTGTCTCGACATCCACGCCTCGATCAAGGGCGCGCGCTTCATCCGCTTCTGCGACTCGTTCAACATCCCCGTGGTGACCTTCGAGGACGTGCCCGGGTTCCTGCCCGGCACCGCCCAGGAGCACGACGGGATCATCCTGCACGGGGCCAAGCTGCTCTACGCCTACTGTGAGGCGACCGTGCCCAAGCTGACCGTGATCACCCGCAAGGCCTACGGCGGCGCCTACGACGTGATGGCCAGCAAGCACATCCGCGCCGACATCAACCTGGCCTGGCCCGGCTCGATGATCGCCGTGATGGGCGCCGCCGGCGCCGCGAAGATCATCCACCGCCGCGAGATCCTGGCCGCCGACGACCCGGTGGCGATGGAGAAGAAGAAGGCCGCCGAGTACGAGGAGACCTTCAACAACCCCTACAAGGCTGCCGCGCGGGGCTTCGTGGACGACGTGATCGAGGCCCACCGCACGCGGCCGATGCTGATCCGTTCGTTGGAGCTGTTGCGCTCGAAGCACGAGCATCGCCCCACGCGCAAGCACGGCAATATCCCCTTGTGATCCGGAGAGCACGATGATCAAACGACTCCTGATCGCCAACCGCGGCGAGATCGCGCTGCGCGTCATTCGCACCGCGCGCGAGATGGGCATCGAGTCGGTCGCGATCTACTCCGATCCCGACCGCAGCGCCCTGCACACGCGCTTCGCCGAGCTGGCCTATCCCCTGGGTGGCTCGACCCCGGCCCAGTCCTACCTCGACGTGGATAAGGTCCTGGCGGCCGCGGAGGCCACCGGCGCCGATGCGGTGCACCCGGGCTACGGCTTCCTGGCCGAGAACGCGGGCTTCGCCGAGCGCGTGATCGCGGCCGGTCTGACCTGGGTCGGTCCGCCGCCGGACGCGATCCGCGGCATGGGCGACAAAATCGGCAGCCGCCAACTGATGCGCGCCGCCGGGGTGCCGATCGTGCCCGGCCTGGCCGAGCCGGTGGCCGACGCCAACGCGGCGGTCGAGGCCGCCAAGGACATCGGTTACCCGATCTGCCTCAAGGCCTCCGCCGGCGGCGGGGGCAAGGGCATCCGCATCGTGCGCGAGGAGTCGGAGATGGCCTCGGCCTTCACCCAGGCCTCCGCCGAGGCCCAGGCGGCCTTCGGCGACGGTCGCATGTACCCCGAGCGCTACCTGGACAACCCGCGCCACGTGGAGATCCAGGTCATGTTCGACGCCCACGGCAACGGCGTGCACTTCGGCGAGCGCGAGTGCTCGATCCAGCGCCGCCACCAGAAGCTGGTGGAGGAGTGCCCCTCGCCGGTGATCACGCCCGAGCTGCGCGAGCAGATGGGCGAGGCCGCGCTCCAGGCCGGCCGCGCGGTGGGCTACCAGGGCGCCGGCACGGTCGAGTTCCTCTATTCGAAGGGCGAGTTCTTCTTCCTCGAGATGAACACGCGCCTGCAGGTGGAGCACCCGGTGACCGAGATGGTCACGGGCGTGGACCTGGTGCGCGAGCAGCTGCGCGTGGCCAGCGGCGAACCCCTGGGCTACGACCAGTCGGCCATCTCGATGCACGGCTGGTCGATCGAGGTGCGGATCAACGCCGAGGACCCGGTCGCCGGCTTCCTGCCGTC
This sequence comes from Engelhardtia mirabilis, assembly GCF_007748095.1. Taxonomy (NCBI): domain Bacteria; kingdom Pseudomonadati; phylum Planctomycetota; class Planctomycetia; genus Engelhardtia; species Engelhardtia mirabilis. The sequence continues at coordinate 5,377,318 of NZ_CP036287.1, read as the reverse complement.
GACGGGCACGATCTCCAACCTGCGCCTGCCCGGCGGGCCGTGGGTGCGGATCGACTCGGCCCTGTACCGGGGCATGGAGGTCGGTCTGAACTACGACCCGATGCTGGCCAAGCTGATCGTCTGGGGTCCCGACCGGGCCTCCGCGATCGCGCGCATGACCCGCGCCCTGCAGGAGCTCAACGTCGGCGGCGTCTCCACCGGCGCGCCCGCCGCGCTGCGGGTCTTGAGCGAGGCCAAGTTCCGCAGCGGCGACTACGACACCCACTTCCTGGAGAGCCTGGACATGTCGGAGGACGTGCTGGGCCTGTCGGGTGTGGCCGCCGCGGTGGCCACGGTGCATCGCTGGCAGCTCGCCCGCCGCAGCGCCCTGGCCCCGACCGCCGGCCGCCGCGAGGCCTGGACCAACCGCGCCCGCATCCAACACACCCGCTACCCGCTGCCCAGCTCCTCGCCCGGCGCTGAGCCCGGAGGCAACCAGTGAAGTACTTCGTCACCGTCAACGGCAAGGACCACGAGGTCGAGCTGACCGAGCGCCTGGGGCAGCTCGAGATCTCCGTCGACGGCGCGTCCATGGACCTGTCCGTGGCCGACGTCGACGGCCTGGGTCAGTTCGCGGTGGTCGTCGACCGCAGGGCCTACGGCGTCTCGATCGAGGGCGACACCCACGACGGCGCCGTCTGCATCGCCGGCTCGCGCTACGCCTTCGAGATCGAGGACGAGCGCGAACGCGCCGCCAACGCCGCCGCCCGCGCCCGCGGTGGCAAGGGCGGCGTGGTCAAGGCGGTCATGCCCGGCGTGGTCGTCACGCTGCTGGTCGAGGTCGGTGCCGAGGTCGAGGAGGACCAGCCGATGCTGATCCTCGAGGCCATGAAGATGCAGAACGAGATCAAGTCGCCCATCGCGGGCACGGTCGAGGCGATCTTCGTGGAGGCCGGCCAAGCGGTCGAGGGTGGTGCCAAGCTGGTCTCGATCAAGGCGCCGGCCGAAGAGGCGTGAGCGGCGGACGGCGCGCAAGCCCGCGCGCCGTCACGCCTCCGCAGAGGGTCGACGCAGTGGCGATCGACGGGCTCGGGGGTCGATCGCTGGTTGGCGCGGACAGCAGCTTCCAGCCCGGCGCCTACGTCTTCGATCGAGGGGGAGGCGGACCCCGGCTCGAGCTCGTCGACCCGACCGACGCGGAGGCCACCGTTCCGATCGAGTTCGGCGTCTCCGCGGCCTTCATCGGCGACGTCAACGGCGACGGGGTTCGCGAGGTCGCGATGGGACGTATCTGCACCGCTGCACCCGACCAGATCGACGGCGAGGTCTGGATCCACGACGGCGCGGACGGCGGTCTGATCGCGGTCCTCAACGAGGACACGACCGACCGGTCGGAGCCCTTCGCGGTCGACAGCAGCATCGGTCCGATGCTCGTCGGTCGGACGGGCCTGCGGTGAACGTGGCCGCGTGGCCGGTTGCCTAACCGTCGCTGGGCCCGTCGCGCGCAGCAGCCAGTCCTGACCAGGCCTTCTCCGGGGAATCTGGCCGGGTTCGGGGCTCAAGGCGCGAGGCGACACCCTGGGCCGAGACCTGCAGGCCCTGGCCTCTGGACCGATGGCAGCAAGTCGCGTCACCGGGGCTAGACTCCCGCCATGAACCTTGCCTCTCGGTGCGCCGGGGCGTTCGTCGCGATCGCGGTGCTGAGCGCCGTGACCACCGGGTTCTTGTCCTATTCCGGCGTGCAGCGGGTGGTCGACCCGCTCGAGCTCGATCGCTTGAGGTCCTCGACCGAGCGCCTGGGCGCCGGCCTCGATCGCTACGTCCTCGGCGTGCGAGCGAGCGTTCAGGCGTTGCTCGCGGATCCCACGCTGAGGGACGTCGCCGACGCCGCCGCGTCGGGCGCGGTCGGCGGTTCCGCTCCGGCCCTCGACCGACTCGCAGCGCGCTTCGCCGCGGAGCTGGAAGCGCACCCCCAGTACCTCCAGGCGCGACTGATCGCTGCGGACGCGGACGGCCTGGAGATCGTCCGGGTTGACCGCGAGCGGTCGGGAGCGCCCGTGGCTCGGGTCGGGGAAGCGCAGCTCCAGCGCAAGGGCCACAGACCCTACGTCAGCGCGGCGGGGTCGCTGGCGCGGGGCGAGTTCTACGTGTCCCCGATCGACTTGAACCGCGAGCACGGAGAAATCGACGAGCGCAATATCCCCGTCCTGCGGGTGTCCGGACCCGTCTTCGGCCGCGGCGGGGCGCCCATCGGCATCGTCGTGATCAACGTCGACGTCGGCCCCGCGCTCGACGCCCTGCGTGAGGTCGAGGACGGGCAGCGCACCTTCCTGGTCAACGGCGACGGGGACTACCTGGTGCATCCCGACCGCGAGTTCGAGTTCGGCTTCGATCGGGGACGACCGCTTCGCTTGAGCGAGTCGATGCCGGAGATTGCGGCCATGTTGCACGGCACGGGCTCTGTCGCCGCGCCGCTCGAGGTCGCGGGTGAGTCGATGGGGATCGGGCTGAGCCCCGTGCGACTGGCCGATGGACCGGTGGTCTGGGTCGTGAGGGTCCTCGACGGGCAGGTTCTCGGCCGCCCGGCCGCCAGTGTGAGGGCCAGCACAGCCTGGGCCATGTCGATCGCCGTGGCCCTGGCGCTGCTGGTCGGCCTGTGGTTGGCGCGTTCTCTGACCAAGCCCCTGCAGTGCCTGTCCACCGCCGTCGCGGACCTCGAGCCGGGCCAGGTGATCGAGGTCCCCCAGGTGACAAGTGGCGAGATCGGCCTCCTGGCCAGGAGATTCGAGGACCTGAGCCGCAACCTCGCGGAGAGCCTGGAGGAGCACGACCGCTTGCAACGTCAGGTTGCCCAGTCAAACAAGCTGGCCGCAATCGGAAGGCTCGCGGGCGGAGTCGCCCACGACTTCAACAATCTGTTGACCGTGGTCATCGGCTTCTCCGAGGACGCGCGCGACCAGCTCCCCGACGCGCACCCCGCGCGCGCGTCGCTCGAACTCGTCGTCCAGGCGGCCGAGAGCGCGGCGACCTTGACCCACCAGCTCCTGGCTTTCAGTCGGAAGCAGGTGTTGCGGATGGAGGTGCTCGACATCAACGCGATCGTCGAGCGCACGCTGCCGATGATCGAACGCCTGATCGGCGAGGACGTGCGGATCATCGTCGCCCTTCACACCGACATCGGCAGCGTGCGCGCAGACGCAGGGCAAGTGGAGCAGGTTCTGATCAACCTGGCGGCCAACGCCCGCGACGCCATGCCGCGGGGCGGTCAGCTCACGATCGAGACGGGCGCCGTGGTTCTGGATCAGGACTACGCGGACAACCATGTCGAGGCCACGGTCGGTCCCCACGTGATGCTCGCCGTCTCGGACACGGGCAACGGCATGGAGGAAGCCCAGATCGAGCGGATCTTCGAGCCCTTCTACACCACCAAGGGAGTCGGCAAGGGCACCGGCCTGGGGCTCGCGTCGGTCCACGGGGTGATCAAACAGTGCGGCGGGAACATCTGGGTCTACAGCGAGCCGGGGGTCGGGACGACCTTCAAGCTCTACCTGCCCGTCGCCGCGGATGAGGGACCGAGCTCCGCCTCCGAACCCAAGGCCGCGCTGCCTCGGAGCAGGCGCAAGGGGGAGCGCACGATCCTCGTGGTCGAGGACTTCGACACCCTGCGCGAGCTGTTCGTGCAGGGACTGCGAGCCGTGGGCTACCAGGTGCTCGAAGCGCGGGACGCGGCCTCCGCTCTCGAGGTCAGTCGCAACCACTCGGGCACCATCGACATGTTGCTCACCGACGTGGTGCTGACCGGCGACAGCGGTTTGGTGCTGTCGCAAGAGCTCCAGGTCGAGCGCCCCGACCTGTTCGTGGTGTTCATGTCGGGCTACACCGACAACGTGATCGTCCACCACGGCGTTCTCAAGCCGGGCTTGAACTTCGTCGAGAAGCCCATCTCACCCGCGAAGCTGGCGCTCCGCGTCCAGGAGTTCCTGGGCGACGCGGCGCCGGCCCAGGCCGACTGAGGTCGGGTTCGCGCAGGCAGTGCTTCTTCGCGCAGGCAGTGCTTCTTCGCGCAGAGGGGTGCTTCTTCGCGCAGAGGGGTGCTTCTTCGCGCAGGCGGTGCCTCGGAGTCGCGTCAGGAGCCGAGCTTGAAAAACTCCTTGCGGATCCCGTGGCGGCGCATCTTCTCGTAGAGGCTGCGGGAGTTGAGTTCGGCCAGGCGCGCGGCGTCGGTCACGCGCCCGTTGGTGCGGCCCAAGAGCGCGCGCAGGTAGTTCATCTCGAACTGGTCGAGCAGCTCCTGGCGGGCTTCTGCGAAGGGGCGCTGGGTCGGGTCGTTTCGGACCTGGCTCGCTGTCCGAGGCTGCAGGGCCAGGTCGCCGCCGCCGGGAGGCTGCGCCGTTGACCGACCGCTGCGAATCTCTTCCGGCAGGTCGCGCACGAGGATCGAGCGCGAATCGGTCAACAGCACCGCGCGCTCGACCACGTTGACCAGCTCGCGCACGTTGCCGGGCCAGTCGTAGCCCTCGAGCAGCTCCAGGGCCTCCGGCGAGACGCTCGCCACGGCTCGCCGCAGGTTGATCGCGAAGTGCTCCACGTGGGTGTCGACCATGGCCCGGATGTCCTCGCGGCGCAAACGCAGGGGCGGGATGTCGAGGGTCACGACGCTGAGCCGGTAGAACAGGTCGGGCCGGAAGCGGTCGGCCTCCATCTCCTGGTTCAGGTCCAGGTTCGTCGCGGCGATGATGCGGACGTCGACCTCGAACTCCTCCTCGGAGCCGACCGGTTGGATGCGCCGGTCCTGGATCACGCGCAGCAGCTTGACCTGCAACTGGGGCGACAGCTCGCCGACCTCGTCGATGAACAGCGTTCCGCCGTGGGCCAGCTCGAAGTAGCCGCGGCGCGCTCGGCGCGCGCCGGTGAAGGCGCCCTCGACGTGACCGAAGAGCTCGCTCTCGAGCAGGCTCTCGGAGAGCGCCGAGCAGTTGACCGCCACGAAGGGCGCGGCGAAGCGGCGGCTCTGGGTGTGGATCGCGCGCGACAGGAATTCCTTGCCGACGCCCGTCTCGCCCTGGACCAGGAGCGTGCTGTCGGTGTCCGCGACCTTGCGTACCAGGGCCAGGAACTCGCGCATGACCGGGCTCTTGGTGGCGAGGTCACTGAGCAGGTTCGTGGTCTGCTGTCTGGCTGCCGCGGCCTCGCGGTGTGCCTGGTGGGCGCGGCGTCGCACGATCGTCTGGAAAGCCGCGATCAGCTCGGCGGGGGGGATGTCGGGGTTGATCACCGCGAAGGCCTCGGCCGCTAGCAGCTCGGCCCGGTGGGTCGCGTCGTCCGCCTCGACCAGCACCACTACCTCCGGCGCGTCCGGGAGCGAGCGCAGCTCGTGGATCGCGGCCAGGGCGCCTCCACCCAGGAGCGGTTCGTCGACGACGAGTAGGTCGATCGGTTCGGCGCGAAGGACGGCCCACAAGTTCTCGTTGGGCCGAAGGGCGCGAACGTGGGCCGCGAGGCTCGGCCCCAGCAGCTTGCCGAGCGCGGCCGCCTGATCGGGGTCGTGGGAGCCGATCAGGATTCGCAGCAGCATGGGCCCGGAAACGTAGTGCCTGGCTGCCTGAAAAAACGGTGCTGAAGGCCCGAAGTGTGCGGGCGGCTGCGAAGTGGGCGCTCACGCTCCACCCGAAGTCGTTGCGGGGGAGCCTCTTATGGCGTGGGGATGGATCGCGGCACGGCCCGTGCAAGCCTCGGGGGAAGCCTTAGCCCTTGTCGTTCCGCGCACTGCCCGCACGGCGGCTGCGAAGCGTGGCCGGCCCGCCCCGCGGTTCGACCACCGCCGACCGTCCGGGTGGCGCGCCACACGACCCCGAGCAAGTGAGTGGGGCCTCTGACGACGCCCCGCCCGCATCCCCGCCTCCCCCGAAGAAGAAGCCATGACCGTCCTCCTCCGATCGACCCGAATCCTCATCAGCCTGACCTGCGCGACCTGGATCGCAGGCTGCGCGACCACCAAGGCGGGCTCAGCCGAGGAGCCCCAGAAAGAGACCCAGGTCCTGGTTCCGGCCGGCGACGGCACGACCCAGGTGGTGAAGGTCATCCACGACGGCCAGACCCGTCCCTTCGAGCCGGGCACGCGCTACATCACGACCCTGGGCCTGCCGGCCAACGTGCGCTTCACCCCGCCGGACTGGATCGTGAATCCAGCCATCGACGGCGTGCTCGGATCCCTGGGCGTCGCGCCCGAGAATGATCTGGGTACCCGCGAGCAGCTCAACGAGGCACGCCGCGACGGTCGCATCGAGCTGGCGCGCATGCTCGAGGTCCGCGTCCAAGAGGTCGGCCGCGGCGACCTGGAGCAGTACATCGAGGCCGCGCGGGTGGTCGACGAGGTCACCTTCGACAACAGCTCGGCCAAGTCGTCCCTCGGGGTCGATCGCGCCATCACCGACCTGGTGCTGTCCGGCAGCCGCCAGCGCGCCATGTGGTTCGACCCGGCCAACGGCGACTGCTACGTGTGGCTGGTGATGGACGGGCAGGTGCCGCAGATGGCCGACCATTCGGTCGAGAACGGCGTCTCGATCTACGTGGCCAACCGCGCGATCGAGTCCGAGTACCGCCCGGACTGGCCGGAGGCGCCGACCCCCGCCCCGGTGCCCCAGGTCCAGGCCCCGGCGCCGGTCCCGGTGAAGAAGAGTCCCACGGAGAAGCTCGAGGAGGTCCTCAAGCCGATCGAGAGCATCCCGGTCGGTACGGCCGGTAGCTGAGCGGGAATGTGACGGGCGGGGCGCCGACTCTCGGGTCGGCGTCCATCCCTCCCGACCGTCGTACCTGCCCTGGACGAGCGAGAAGCCCTTCCCATGCCCACCACCCCGACCCATGCCAGCATCGGCCAGGACGTAGCCGAGGTCGCTGCGACGCTTGCGGCCGCGACCGAAGCGGGCCTCGAGCAGGAGTTGCAGGACCTGGCCCAGTCCGAGCTGGCCGAGCTGAAGGCGGCCGCTGCGGCGCTCCTCGATCTGGACGAGCCTTCGCTGGTCGACCTGGCCGCCGAGCGCCGATCTGCTTGGCGGGATTACCGACTAAAGCTCGAGCAAATCCGCCAGTTCCTCCAGTCCCTGCACTAGTCTCCGCCACCTGACGGCCCCGGTCCCGGGCGGTTCGACGATCCAGTCTGCCCCGCGTACCGGAGCGGCCGCGTTCGGCGCCGCGTTCCATGCAAGCACTGACCTGGTTCGGCGTGGCCCTGTGCCTCGCCCACTCCGCGATCTTCTCCGGCCTGAACTTGGCCCTGTTCGGGCTCGGCCGACTCCAGCTGGAAGTCGAGGCCGAGGGCGGCAGCACCGAGGCCGCCGCGATCATCGCCCTGCGCCGGGACTCGAACTTCCTGTTGACCACGATCCTGTGGGGCAACGTCGGCGCGAACGTGCTGCTGACGCTGCTGACGGACTCGGTCATGACCGGGGTCTGGGCCTTCGCCTTCTCGACCTTCGGCATCACCTTCTTCGGTGAGATCGTTCCCCAGGCCTGGTTCTCGCGCAACGCCCTGCGGATGGGCGCGCGGCTCGCGCCGGTGCTGCGTGTCTACCAGTTCCTGTTGTGGCCCGTGGCCAAGCCCTCGGCCTGGATGCTCGACCGCTGGCTCGGCAAGGAAGGCATCGCCTACCTGCGCGAGCACGACCTGCGCCGCGTGATCGTGAAGCACATGGAGGCCGACGAGGCCGACCTCGAGGTCCACGAAGGCCGCGGCGTGCTCAACTTCCTGGCCCTCGACGACCTGCCCCTCAGCCACGAGGGCCAGCCGGTCGATCCGGACTCGGTCATCGTGCTGCCCACCCAACTGGACCTGCCGGTGCTGCCCCAGTGCGAGGCTTCGGCCGACGATCCTTTCGTGCAGCTGGTGTCCAAGTCGGGCCACAAGTGGGTGATCCTGTGCGGTGAGGACGAGGAGCCCCTGCTGGTGCTCGACTCGGACGAGTTCCTGCGCGGCCTGTTCCTCGACGGCCCGGCCTTCAAGCCCTACCACTGCTGCCACCGACCGATCGTGGTTCGCAACTCGACCACGACCATCGGGCGCGCCCTGCGCAAGCTCCACGTGCGTCCCGAGGGCGACGAGGACGACGTGATCGACGAGGACCTGATCCTGCTGTGGAACGACGACGAGCGTCGGGTCCTGACCGGCGCGGACCTGCTCGGCTTCCTGATGCGCGGCATCGTGCCCGTGGAGGGTGAGTCGCGAGTCAAGGTCGACGCCCGTCCCCACCCGGTGCGGCCCCTGCGCGACAGGAGCGTCACGTGACCGAGGTCGTCGACCTGCGCGATCTCCTGCGGGCGGGTGACGGCGCGGCCTGCGCCGAGTGGCTCAAGGCCACTCCCAGCCTGGACACGGTGCGCGTGCTCGCGCGCCTGTCCGATGACGAGCGCGAGGGCCTTCTGAACCTGCTCGAGCCGGCCGCGGCGGCCGAGGTGCTCGAGTCCTTGCCCGAGCCCCAGGCCCTGGAGGCGCTCGAGTCCCTCGAGCCCTCGGCGGCGGCGCGGATCCTCGAGGAGCTCTCCAGCGACGAGCAGGCCGACCTGATCGGCGAGCTCGATGCCGGGGACGCCGAGGCGATCCTCGTGGAGCTGGGCCAGGAGGAGGCCGAGAGTGTGCGGCGCCTGGCCGCCTACGAGGACGACCAGGCCGGGGGCCTGATGGTCACCGAGTTCCTGGCCTACCCGGGCACCCACGACGTGGCGGCGGTCTTGGTCGACCTGGCCGAGCGCGCCGAGGACCTGGTCGGCTCGGGCTTCCACCGCGCCTTCGTGGTGGACGACGAGTGGAAGCTGATCGGCTCCTTCCTGCTGCGCGACCTGGTGCTGACGCCCCGCCGGCGCCGGTTGGTCGACCTGATGCAGCCGGACTTCCCCAGCGTCACCGACGTCTCGGACATCGCGGAGCTGGCGCCCCTGTTCCGGGAGACCGACTACTCGGCCCTACCCGTGGTCGACGACCGCGGCCGCCTGATCGGAGTCGTCAAGAGCGACGACCTCGAGCGCGCGATGGTCGAGGAGTCGGACGAGACCTACCGCGCCAGCCAGGGCATCGTCGGCGGAGAGGAGCTGCGCTCCATGCCCCTGGCGGTGCGCTCGCGGCGGCGTCTGGCCTGGCTGTCGACCAACGTGCTCCTGAACATCGCGGCCGCCTGCGTGATCGCCGCGCACCAGGACACGCTCGAGGCGGTGATCGCCCTGGCCGTGTTCCTGCCGATCATCTCGGACATGAGCGGCTGCTCCGGCAACCAGGCCGTCGCCGTCAGCATGCGCGAGATGTCCCTGGGCATCCTGCGACCCTCCGACGCCCTCTCGGTGCTCGGCAAGGAGCTCTCGGTGGGCCTGGTCAACGGCGTGGTGCTGGGCGTGATGGTCGGCTCGGCGGCGTGGATCTGGAAGGGCAACCCCTACCTGGGGCTCGTGGTCGGCGGCGCCTTGACGGCCAACACCCTGGTGGCGGTCGCCATCGGGGGAACGGTTCCGCTGCTGTTGCGGCGCTTCGGGATGGACCCGGCCCTGGCCTCGGGCCCGATCCTGACCACGTTGACCGACATGTGCGGCTTCCTGCTGGTGCTCGGCACGGCCTCGGCCCTGCTCTCGCGCCTGACCTGACCGGGCTCTGACCTCGCCGGCCGTGCCTCAGTCGCGCTTGAAGCGCTTGCGCAGGCGCTCGAAGGCCCCTTCGACCTCGCCCCAGGCCATCTCGGCCATGCGCGTGGCGTCGTCCAGTGAGTCCTCGCCCTTGGCCTTCAACTCGCCCAGGCGCTTGCGCGCGATGGCGATCTTCTGCTCCAGCTCGCTGGCGGCGTCCAGCTCGTCGACCTTGAGCTTGAGGTAGCCGTAGTCGGTCTCGAGTCGCTCGATACGTTGACGCAGTTCGGCTTCGGAATCGGAGCTCATGACGGTGTGTACGGGGTGCGGTGTGATTCGTTTGGCGTTCGGCACCGTGCCAGGCACCTGTCCGCTGCCTGGCACCGTACCGAACGCCAGCGCGCGCGAGCGCTAGACTGCCCCGATGCAGGTGACCTTTCTCGGTGCCGCGGGCTGCGTGACCGGATCCCGCTTCCTGGTTGAGGGCGGTGGTACTCGGGTCCTGGTCGATTGCGGCCTGTTCCAGGGCTACAAGGTCCTGCGCGAGCGCAACTGGCGCGGTCTGCCCCTGGACCCCGCGAGCCTCGACGGGGTGCTCCTGACCCATGCCCACGTGGACCATTCCGGCTTCCTCCCGGCCCTGGTCCGCGATGGTTTCGAGGGGCCGATCCTGGCTACCGCCGCCACCCGCGACCTGTGCGGGATCCTGTTGCCGGACAGCGCGCGGATCCAGGAGGACGACGCCGAGCGCGCCAACCGCAAGGGCTACTCGAAGCACCATCCGGCCCTGCCCCTGTACACCGTCGCCGACGCCGAGCGGGTCGATCGCCACTTCCAGATCGTCGAGCGTGGCCGCGACCTGAGCGTGGGCGGTCTGACCGTGCGCTTCAGCCAGGCGGGCCACATCCTCGGGGCCTGTAGCGTTCGGGTCGACGACGGTTCGACGAGCGTGCTGTTCTCGGGCGACCTCGGGCGCGACCACGACCTGTTGATGCGCCCGCCGGGCGCGCCCCAGGAGGCCGACCACGTGGTCATGGAGTCGACCTACGGCGACCGCCTGCACGAGGACGTCGACGTGCTCGAGGCCTTGGCCGATCCGCTGCGGCGTTGCATCGAGCGGGGCGGCGTGGCCCTCGTGCCGGCCTTCGCGGTGGGGCGCACCCAGGCCCTGCTCTTCGCGCTCCACAAGCTGTTCGAGTCCGGTTCGCTGCCGCGGGTGCCGGTGCACGTGGACAGCCCCATGGCGCGCAAGGTGACCTCGGTCTACGAGCGACACGTGGACGAGCATCGCATGGACGCGTCCCTGTGCGAGGCGGTCTGCTCCCTGGCGGACTTCGCGCGCTCCGTCGAAGAGTCGAAGGCGCTGGACCGGCCGGGCGCACCGCGCATCGTCCTTTCCGCCGCTGGCATGCTCACCGGCGGGCGGGTCCTGCACCACTTGAAGGCCTTTGGTCCGCGCGCCGAGAACTTGATCCTGTTGCCCGGCTTCATGGCGCCGGGCACGCGCGGGGCCGACCTCGCCGCCGGGGCCAGGGAGGTCAAGGTCCACGGCGAGCGACTGCCGATCAACGCCGAGGTGTTGCAGTTCTCGATGCTCTCGGCCCACGCGGACCAGGCCGAGCTGTTGGCCTGGCTGGGCCGCTCGCCGCGCCCGCCCGCGGGCGTGATCCTGGTCCACGGCGAGCCGGCATCCCTCGACACCCTGCGCCAGCGCGTGGCGCAGGACCTGAAGCTGCCGGCCCACGTGGCCGACCAGGGCGAGACGCTCGAGCTCTCGGCCTCCTGATCGGGGTCGTCCTCCTCACCACGCCGCCGCTCGGAGCTCGAACCGACCTTGGATCGCCCGCGACCCACCGACGTCCCGCCCGAGCGCGACGAGCAGCCGCTCGGACTCGTGGGCTTCCGGGTGCGGATGTTCCGCACGGTGCGCGACTCGGGCTTCGTGCCCCTGGCGCAGATCACGGCTCTGGTCGGCAGTCAGCCTTCCGGCAAGACGACCCTGATCCGAGCCCTGCGCGGGCTCGATCCCGACACGTCCTCGCCCTACTCCCTGGAGCGCGACTGGCCCCACGATCGACGACAACGACGCGATGCCGACCAGGTGCCCTGCCTCACGGCCTACCGCTTGGGCGAGTCGGCGCGCGCGCGCCTGGTCGAGCAGGGCGCCGTCGCTGCCGACGCCTGCGGCGTGCGCGTGGGTCGCACCTTCGCGGGTGAGTTCGTGACCGAGGCCTGGTGTGGCGATCCGGCCGGGGACGAGCTCGCCAACGGCCACGAGCGCTTCGGCGGCAGCCCGGCCCTGACCGCCTTCGTGCAGGAACACCTGCCCCGCATCGTCCACGCGGGGCACGACCCCTTCCTACCCGGAGCCATCGCGGGTCAGGACCTGTCGCCCGCGCGCTCGTCCACCGTCGACTCCGGCATCGCAGCCCTGGCCAGCCTCCTGTCCCGGGTGGGGTTGGACGATGCAGCGCTGGCGGGGGACCGCGCCGCGCGGCGGGTGAGCGAGGCCAGCGTCGCCCTGGGCCAGGCCCTCGCGGCGCGTGGCTTGGGTTCGGCCCTGCACCTGGGCATCGACCGCGGCCGACTGCTCTTGGACTTCGAGTTGGGTGGCGTGCGCGTGCCGCTCGACGAGCTGCCGCCGCCCGAGCGCTACCGCCTGACCCTGGAGCTGCGCCTGATGGCGGCCTTCGGCGGCCCCCGCTCGCGCCCCCTGTGCCTGCTCGACGGCCCCGGCCGATTCTTCCGCGGCGAAGCGCGCGGCCGGCTGCACGCCATGGTCGAGCGACTCGCCCAGGCGGGAGCCCAGGTGGTCTACACCTCCCGGCTGCCCTTCGACGTGGACCTGCAGTACTCCGAGCAGGTCCTGGCCCTGACCCCGGCACCGCGGGCGGGAGCCGTGGCCTGGCACGCCCACGACGCGGGGCGCGACCTGGTCGTGCGCTCGGTGCTCGGCATGACCGGGCGTGCATCCTTCCGCATCGACGAGCTGAACCTGATCGTCGAGGGCGCGACCGACGAGTTGATCGTCAAGGCCCTGGGTCGCCTGCTGGACCGTTCCGGCGAGCCTGGCCTGCCCGACGATCTGGGCGTGATCAGCGCGGGCGGCGTGCGAGAGGTGGTCGCGGTGGCGGAGTTCCTGGGGCGCAAGGGTCTGGGGGTGATCGTGCTGCTCGACTTCGACGACGCCGGGGTCGCAGCCTATCGAGAGCTGCGCGAGGTCAGTCGCGACGCCGGCGCCCACTGGCACGTGCAGCTCCTGCAGCTCGCGCCGGCCGCCGGAATGGAGCTCGAGAACGCCACGATCGAGGACCTGTTTCCGCTCGACTACTACCTGAGCGCGGCGCGCGAGGTCTGCGGCAGCGCGGCAGCCGAGGCACTCGACCGCGCCCGCGACGGCGGCAGCGAGCCGAGCACCAGCCTCGCCCTGCGCCTGTCCCACGCCCTCGAAGCCGCGGGCCAACGCTATCCCAAGGCGGCGATCGCCCGCGTCCTCGAGGAGCGGATGGCGGCGGCGCAGTCGATGGATGACTTGCCGGCGCCCCTTGCGGAGGCCGCGCGGCGCTTGACGGCGTCGATTCGCGCGGCCGCCGAGCGCGCGCTGGCGGCGCGTACCTCGGCCGCCGCGAGCGAGGATTGAGGGACCTGGATCTAGCCGGACGGGGTGACTACGGCCAGGAGATCGGCCTTCTCACCCCTTCCGGCTAGGGCCGTCCCCGCCGGGTTCTGGCCCGTTCGCGGGCCGAGTCTGCAGCTCGAGGTCCGAGTCGGCGAGTCGATCTGCGCCTTTGCAACCTCGACGACGACTTGCCGCGCTCGATCCCGAGCGGCGCGGTCCCAGCGCCTCGCGGATTCCTCGCGAACTCGCGCAGGGCGGTCCGAAACGAGCGAGGGCGCCCGACCGCATTGCGGTGGGGCGCCCTCGCTGGATCGAAGCGTGCGTCGCTCAGGTGCTCAGCAGTGCCTCGAGGCGCTCGATCTGTTCGCCGAGGAAGGCGCGTCCGTCGACGGACACACCTTCCAACGCGGCGACGGCTTGGAGTGCCTCGAGCGCTCCGGCCGGGTTGCCGGTGCGCTCGAGCACCTGGGCCAGGATCGACGTGCGGAAGGCTCGTCCGTCGGTGTCGCTGTCGGGGGTCAGGTCCAAGGCGCGCTCGATGGCGCTCTTGGCCCGCGGGTAGTTGTAGAGCTCCAGGGCGAGCTGGGCCTGGCGGGTTAGCGACCCTAGGTCGAGGTCGGAGACCGCGAGCGCCTGGGCGACTTGCCGGTAGTCCTCGAGCTGGCCGATGGTCGCCTGGACGCTGAGTCCCGGGACCCGGTCGCGCAGGTCGATGATGGCGGCCTCCAGGGCCGACCAGTCGCCGGTCGCCGCGGACCAGTAGGCGTCGATCGAGGCCGCTGCGGCATCGGCGCGCGCGCGCTCGGCGCCGATGATCTCGGCGATCTCCGCCTCGCGACCTCCAAGGGCGGCGAGGTTGTGGAGCTGGAGCATGCGCGTGCGCACGTAGATGCCCGGATCCAAGGGCGCGCCGGTCTCGTCGGCCAGGCCCGAGGTGGAGAGCTCGAACTGCTCGGCGGCCTTGTCGTGGTTGCCGGTGTTGGCATACAGCTCGCCCAGGCGGCCGTGCAGCACCGGCGCGCGGCGGAAGGCCACCAGCTCGAGAATCGTGGCCTCGGCCATGCCCACGCGACCCTGCTGCATCAACAGGTCGACCAGCATGTAGAGGGCGATGTAGGACTGCTCGGACTGGCCTTGGTAGGTGCCCAGGGCCTTCTGCAGGTCACGGGCGCTGTCGGCCACCGCGGTGGCCGCGGCCAGGCTGTCCGAGGCGGGGACCAGGTCCAGGCGCGTCTGGGCTCGCAGGATCAGGGCGCGCGACAGTTGGTCGGGCGTCATCCCGCCGGCCTCGATCAGAGCCGAGACCAACTGGTTCGCCCGGGCCGGGTCGCGCAGGTACTCGAGGTCGGCCTCCTGCAGCTTGAACTCGATCGACGCCGCCTTGTCGTTGGCGTCGGTGCTCTCGCTGCCCAGTCGACCGATCTCGGACTGGTACAGGGCCAGGGCCTCTTCGTTGCGCCCGCGGATCCGCAGGAAGCTGCCGAAGCCGCGCACGGCCGCCGGGGTCGGCTCGATCTCGAGCGAGCGACGGAAGGCCGCCTCGGCCTCGGCGTTGCGTCCCAGCTTGCTGAGGGTCTCCGCGCGGTAGAGGTGCGCGAAGGGGCTCTCGTAGCCCTCCTCGATCAGGCCATCGAGCCACGCCAGGTGACGCTCGGGATCGCCGCCCGCGTCCATGGCGTCGATCTGCGTGATCTGGAACAGCAAGAGGTCGACGTTGAGCAGGCCGACGACCGGGTCGCGCTCGTACTTGAAGTCGTCCGCGACCACTTGGTTGATGACCACGGCGCGCAGGGGCACCAGCGCCTCCTCGGTGCGGAAGGACGCCATCAGCGCCGCCGCCTGCTGGATGCGGGCCAGGTCGAAGTCGGGCGCGATCTCGAGCGCCTTCTCGAAGCTCGACTCCGCCAAGGGATAGAGCTGCTCCCGAGCCAGGGCGACGCCGTGGTTGAACTGCGCCCGCGCGGAGTCAGGAGAGGTCTTGTTCGCCGTGTCGCGCCACAGGTTGGCGTTGTCGTGCCAGACGTCGGCGCGGTTGTAGGTCCAGTAGCCGTTGCCCAGGGCGATGACCACGGCCACGATCACACCGATGGAGCCCAGGCCGGCGAGGAACGGCGCGAGGAACAGGGCCAGGATCGCGGTGGGGAAGAACAGCAGGCGCTCGGCGAAGATCGTCCCGATCGGCACGAACAGGTTCGACACGATCAGCAGCGCGCCGAAGTAGCACAGCACCAAGGACGCTCGCGTGCGGCACTTCTTGAACAGCAGCACGGACCCGCCGAGGATCGCGATCAGCACCGCCAGCGCGCCCAGGTTGGCCGGCGCGAAGGCGCCCAGCACCGGGATCTGGCTCATCGAGTAGTCGGCGCTGAAACCCCAGTTGCCCGAGAAGGGGTTCAGACCCACGGCCGTGCCGAGACCACCGACGAGGATGCGAACCGCGTTCATGGCGCGGGTCAGCGGGTCGGTGTCGAGCAGCGGGTTGTCGATCGGCGAAAGGCTGCCGGCAGCGGGCGCGATGGAGCCCAGCACCGCCATCCGCAGGCCCAGGGAGACTCCGATCACCACGGCGCAGGCCGCCAGGGCCGGCAGCTTGGAGAGGGCGTGCTTGACCCCCGCTCCGAAGCCGCCCTCGCGCACGCGACCGATGTCGCCGAGGAAGAACAAGAGCGGC
The DNA here is from genome assembly GCF_007748095.1 of Engelhardtia mirabilis. Classification (NCBI taxonomy): domain Bacteria; kingdom Pseudomonadati; phylum Planctomycetota; class Planctomycetia; genus Engelhardtia; species Engelhardtia mirabilis. The sequence goes on along the minus strand of NZ_CP036287.1, from coordinate 5,361,446 downwards.
AGGGCGTAGGCGCTCTCCTTGGCGTGGATCGCGCCGAACAGCAGCAGCAGGCTCGCGCCCAATGCCAAGGGCTTCTCGAACGGCCGGTCGCCGGCTTTCAACCACGCGGTCCACGCCGCCAGGGAGAAGGCGGCGCACAAGAGCTCCGCCGTGCCGGCCACGTCGAAGATCGCCTCCCCGTGCACGGGCAGCGTCGCGAAGAGTAGGCCAGCGATGAATCCGCGACGTCGGGAGCCGAGCAGCAGCGCCCCCAACTCGACCACCAACAGCGCGCAGATGACCTTCAGGCTGACCGCGAAGAGCTTGTACGGAACCGCCGCCGAGCCCGGATTGGCCGGGTCGTAGCGTTCACCCGAGACCACACCACCCAGGCCCAGGACGAAGCTGGACGCGGGGCGATAGAGCTTCTGCTCGGCGTAGGCATCGCCCCACCAGGAGGTCGTCAGCGTCTCGAACAGGCGCCCGGGCTCCTCGGGGATCGCGCTCAGGACCTCGTGCTGGGTCAGGAGCTCGCGGCCGTCGAAGACCAGTTCGTTGCCCACGCTGCCGCCCGTGGTCGTGGGCGACGAGAACAGGTAGGGCGTCAGGAGGCAGGCGATCGCGAGGAGCGCGACCAGGGCCAGCTCGAGGGGGTTCGAGCCCTCCTTGGGGGCGGCGCCGGCGGGGGCGTTGGCGGTCATGGGGCTGATGGGGAGGGGGGGCGGGGGCCGGGTTGGGGCGCAGAGGATACCCGGCAGCGGCGCCCGGGTCGTCGGCGGGGGAACCGTCGCCCTACGCGCGGCGCCCCCCCGGAGTTGGCCCTGAGACGTGGACCATCGGCAGGATGGCCGCGAGCCTGGAGGATCGAGAGCCTCGTGCGGGGGTGGGTGGCGGGACGATCTGGGCGTACGGTGGCTGGGCGTACGGTTGGGCGTACGGTGGCGGGACCATCTGGCCCAACGGCCGCCAACGGCGTTGCGAATCGCAACGCCGTTGGCGGCCGTTGGGCCAGATGGTCCCGCCACCGTACGCCCAACCGTACGCCCAGATCCCCGCTCAGCGCGCCGCGAGGTGGCGCTCGACCCGTTCGACCACCTGGGGCGGGGTCAGGCCGTACTCGGCCATCAACTCGTCGCCCGGGGCCGAGGCGCCGAAGCGGTCGATGCCGATGGCCAGACCGTCCTCGCCGATCCAGCGTTCCCAGCCGAGGGTCGAGCCGGCCTCGATCGAGACCCGCAGGCCGCCGCCGCCGAGCACCTCGGCGCGGTAGGCCGGGTCCTGGTCGGCGAAGACCTCCCAGCAGGGCAAGGAGACCACGCGCGTGGGGTGGCCCGCCGCTTCCAGGGCCGCGGCCGAGTCCAGGGCCAGCTCGACCTCCGAGCCGGTGGCCACCAGCACCACCGCTGCGGACGCCGCCGAGGCCTGGCGCAGGACGTAGCCGCCGCGCTCGAGCCCCGACGCAGGCGCCAGGTCGGCGCGGTCGCGGACCAAGATGCCCTGGCGCGTGAGCACGATCGCCGTGGGGCCCTCCGAGCGCAAGAGGGCGTGGCGCCAGGCCTCGCGGGTCTCGTCGGCGTCGGCCGGGCGCACCACGTGCAGGCCCGGGATCACCCGCAGGCTCATCAGGTGCTCCACCGGCTGGTGGGTCGGTCCGTCCTCGCCCACGGCGATCGAGTCGTGGGTGAAGACGTTGATCACCGGCAGGTCGTTCATCGCCGCCAGGCGCAGCGCCGGCCGCATGTAGTCGGCGAAGCAGAAGAACGTCGCGGTGAACGTGCGGCAGCCGCCGTGGTAGGCCATGCCGTTGGCGGCCGCTGCCATGGCGTGCTCGCGCACCCCGTAGCGGATGTTGCGCCCGGGCTCGGCGCCGTCGCGGCCGTCGAAGTCGCCGGAGGACTTGATCGAGGTCTTGGTCGAGCCCGAGAGGTCCGCGTCGCCGCCCAGCAGCCACGGCAGGCGCTCGGCCAGGGCGTTCAGGACCACGCCGCCGGCCTCGCGCGTGGCGGGCTTGGTGCCGACCTCGAACTGGGGCAGGTCCTGGTCCCAGCCCTCCGGCAGCAGCTCCGACTGGGCCAGTTGCCACTGGGCGGCCAGGTTGGGATGGGCCGCGGCCCAGCGCTCGAAGCGCTCGCTCCAATCACTGCGCTCCTGGGCCCCGCGCCCCACGGCCGCACGCAGGTGCTCACGGGCGTCGTCGGGGATGAAGAAGGGCTCCGTCGACTCCCAACCGAGGGCGCGCTTGGTGGCCAGGATCTCCTCGGCCCCCAGGGGCGAGCCGTGAGCTCCCGCGGTGCCGGCCTTCTTGGGCGAGCCGTAGCCGATGGTGGTCTTGACCACGATCAGCGAGGGGTGCGCCGTGTCCGCGCGGGCGGCGTCGATGGCGGCGCCGATCGCCTCGAGGTCCGTGTCGCCGTCCGCGACCTCGAGCACCTGCCAACCGTAGGCGCGGAAGCGCGCCGGCACGTCCTCGGTGAACGACAGGCTGGTGGGGCCGTCGAGGCTGATGTCGTTGGAGTCGTAGAGCCAGATCAGCTTGCCCAGGCCCAGGTGACCGGCCAGGGACGCGGCCTCGGAGGCGATGCCCTCCATCAGGTCGCCGTCGCCCACCAAGGCGTAGGTGTGGTGGTCGACGACCACGTGCTCGCCGCGGTTGTAGCGCTGGGCCAGAAAGCGCTCGGCGATGGCCATGCCAACCGCGTTGGAGCAGCCCTGCCCCAGGGGCCCGGTGGTGGCCTCGACGCCGACCGTGTGCCCGAACTCCGGGTGCCCCGGCGTGCGGCTGCCGAGCTGGCGGAAGCGCTTGATCTCGTCCAGCGGCAGGTCGTAACCGGTCAGGTGCAGCAGCGAGTACAGCAGCGCCGACCCGTGTCCCGCCGAGAGCACGAAGCGATCGCGATTGGGCCAGCCCGGATCACGCGGGTCGTGGCGCAGAAAGCGCTGCCACAGCACGTAGGCCATCGGCGCCGCACCCAAGGGCAACCCCGGGTGGCCCGAGCCTGCCTGCTGGATGGCGTCGATCGAGAGGGTACGGAGCGTGTTGACGCACAGGGCGTCGATGGCTTGGGTCGCAGGCATCGCTCGGGTCCGGGCGCGGGGGGAGGGGGAGGTCGGAGGATACGCCGACCCGCCACCGCGCTCACGCCCGATTCATGCGGTGTAGCCGTTCGTACGGTGCCAGGCACAAAACTGCCGCCTAACCGACCTCGACCAGCCGCCAACGGCGGCTGGTCGAGGTCGGTTAGGCGGCGGTTTCGTCCTGGCACCGTACGAACGGCTACACCGCGGCCCGCGGGCTCAGGACCCGTAGAAGGTCCCGCCCAAGGCCGCCAGCTCGACCAGCGGCTCGCAGGGCTCGAAACGCGCCCGGCCGCCCTCGCGCTTGGACACCTCGGGCGAAGCCGCCAGCTCCCGCAGCCGCTCGACCACGTTGGCCAGGCCGCGGGCGTCGGCGTAGGCCAACACCCCGCCGCGGAAGGGCGCGAAGCCCATGCCGTAGACGGTGGCCAGGTCCAACTCGGCGGCGCTCTCGACCACGCCTTCGGCCAGGATCCGCGCGGCCTCGTTGACCATCGGCAGGACCATGCGGTCCACGCGATCCTCGCTCGAGAGTGAGGACACCGCCGGCGCGGAGGCCGGACGGCGCAGGGCCGGGTTCAGCTCGTCGCCGTCCTCGCCCTTGCCGTACAGGAAGATGCCGCGCCCGGACTTCTTGCCCAGGTGCCCCGCCGCGACCAGGGGCTCGAGCACCTTCGAGGGCGCCATGCGCTCGCCAAACGCTGCCTCGAGCGACGCCACGGTGTGGGCGCCGATGTCGAGGCCGACTTCGTCCAAGAGGGTGAACGGGCCCATCGGCAGGCCGAAGCCCAGGGCCAGGCGATCCAGCTCGGCGGGGGCGCTGCCGCTCTCGAACAGGCGCATGGCCTCGTCGAGGTAAGGCGCCAGCAGGCGGTTGACCACGAAGCCCGGCGCGTCGGCGCAGACCACCGGGGTCTTGCCCAGGTCGATGGCGAGCTGCACCACGCGGCGCACCACCGCGTCACTGGTCGCGGCCCCGCGGATCACCTCGACCAGCGGCATCTTGGCCACCGGGTTGAAGAAGTGCATGCCGATCACCCGCTCGGGGTGCGGCAGGCCGTCGGCGATGGCGTCGACCGAGAGCGACGAGGTGTTGGTCGCGATGACCGTGTCGGGGCCGACGAACTCGGCGAACTGCCCGAGCACCGCGCGCTTGACGTCCAGGCGTTCGGCGATGGCCTCGATCAGGAAGTCGCAGGAGGCGAAGCCCAGGTCCTCGCGCGTCAGCTCGAGGCGATCGATGGCGGCGTCGGCCTGGTAGGCCTCGAGGCTGCGGCGCTTGCGCTTCTTGGCGATGCGCTGCTCGTGGGCACTCTGGGCCTCGTCGAGTTGGTGTTGGGCCAGGTCCTTGAGCCGCGTGGGAATGCGCTTCTCGGCCAACAGGCTGGCGATGCCGCCGCCCATGATCCCCGCGCCCAGCACGGCCGCGCGGGTGAAGCGAGCCGGCTTCTCACCGTCAGCGCCCGCCGCGCGGCGCTTGACCGCCTCGCCGGTACGGAAGATGCGAACCAGGGCCCGCGACTGGGGACTCAGGGCGAGCTGACCCAGGGCCGCGGCCTCGCGCTGCAGGCCCTCCTGCAAGGGCGAGCGCACCGCGTCCGCCGCGATCTCGAGGGCGCGCAGGGGCGCCGGATAGTGCCCCTTGGTCTGCTCCATCACGCCCTTGCGCGCCTGGGACTTGATCACCGCCAGGGCCGCCGGGTTGCGGTCGATCAGCCAGGTCCAATAGCCACGCTCCGGGCGCCGCAAGCGCTCGCGTCCAGTGGCCACGTCGGCCGCGATGCGATCGAGGTAGACCGGGTGGGCCAGTCGATCGACCAGACCGAGCTTCTTGGCCTGGCGCGCGCCGTAGAGCTTGCCGGTCAGGATCGCGCCCAACGCCTTGGGCACACCGAGCCGCCGCGGTAGGCGCTGGCAGCCGCCCCAACCGGGCAGGATGCCGAGCATCACCTCGGGCAGGCCGATGCGCGATCTTGGGTCGTCGGCCAGCACGATGTAGTCGCAGGCCAGGCTGACCTCGCAGGCGCCGCCGGGCACCGGCCCGCCGACCGCGGCCACGGTCGTGACGCGCCCGCCGCCGCTGCGCGAGAGGCGATGCAGGCGCTGGAAGATCTCCTGCCCCGCGCGGCCGATGCGCGTGGCTTCCTCCACCGACTCGAGCTCCGAGATGGAGTCGATGTCGGCGCCGTAGCAGAACACCAAGGGCTCGCGGCCGCAGACGATCAGTCCGCGCACGGCGGGGTCGCGCTCCACGTCGCCCAGGGCCCGCGCCAGGTCACGCAGAAGGGGCGCGTCGAAGACGGGGTTGGCGCGGTGGGGCGGATCCAGGCGCAGGCGCACCAGGGCGCCGTCCTCCTCGCGCTCCACGCGCACGCACGAGCCGGGCTCGGGCGCTCCCGCGGGGCAGGGGAGGTTGTCGATGTCGATCGCGATCGTGTGGCTGGGCATCGTCTGATCGTGGTCGCGGGGTCAGGCGGAGGGCCGCTCGAGGAGGACGGCGCCGCCTTGGCCACCGCCGATGCAGAGGGTCGCGAGGGTCAGCTCGCAGTGCCGCACGTGCAGTTCGTGGGCCGAGGTCAACAAGAGCCGCGCACCCGTCGCACCGACCGGATGGCCGATGGCGATGGCGCCGCCGTTGGGGTTCAGAAGGCGCGGATCGAGCTCGCCCAGGGCCTCGCTGCGGCCCAGGTGCTTGGCCGCGAACTCGCGGCTGGCGAAGGCCTTCTCGCAGGCCAGGACCTGCACCGCGAAGGCCTCGTTGATCTCCACCGCGCCCAGGTCGCCGACGCTGACGCCGGTGCGCTCGAGCAGTTGCGAGGTGGCGTGGACCGGGCCCAGACCCATGCGGGAAGGGTCGCAGCCGGACCAGGCGAAGCCGCGGATCACGGCCAGGGGCTCGAGGCCCAGCTCCTGTGCGCGCTCTTCGGTGGTGATGACCAGAGCCGTCGCGCCGTCGGTGATGCCGCACGCGTTGCCCACGGTAACCACGCCGTCAGGCTTCTCGAAGTAGGGTCGCAGACGTCCCAGAGCCTCCAAGCTCTGGTCGTCGCGCGTGCCGTCGTCGGCGGTCAGGGCCAGCTTGCCCGGCCGCGAGCCCAGCCCCAGGTGGGGCACGATTTCGCGCGCCATGCGACCGCTGTCCCGGGCGGCGGCCGCACGCTTGTGGCTGCGCACGGCGTAGCGGTCGGCCTCCTCGCGGCCGATGCCGAAGTCGCGCGCGAGGTTCTCGGCGGTCTTGCCCATGATCAACCCGTTGGTCGGGTCCGTCAGGCCCTCCATCAGCGCGATGCGGGGGCTGAGCATCTTGGGCCGGAAGGAGGCCATCGCGGCCAGCTTGGCCATCGACGTCCGCGCCCCGGCCAGGCGCGCGAAGAAGTCGGTCGCGGCCTGGTTGAAGATCAGCGGGTAGCCGCTCATCACCTCGACGCCGACGCACAGGTAGAGGTCGCCGATGCCGGCCTCGATGCGGGTCACGGCCGAGGTCACCGCCTGCATGCCGCTGGCGCAGTTACGGCCCACGGTGTACGCGGGCACGCCCCGGGGCACACCGGCGCGCAGGGCGATCACCCGCGCCACGTTGGCCTGGTCGTGGGGCGGCCCGACGCAGCCGACGATGACCTCGTCGAGCTGGTCGCCGGGGATGGCGGTGCGGGCCAGGAGTTCGCGGGCGGCGCGGGCACCTAAGTGCCCGGCGTCCTCCTTGGCGAATGCACCTCCGGCTCGAGCCTGGGGCAGGCGCAGACCGGCGGCGATGACGATGCGGCGGGACGGGGAGCAGGCGACCACGGTGTGATGGGGCTCCGGGCTGGGACGCGGCGGGGTGGGGGCTGTCCGAGGGGCGCAGGGCCCGGCGCGCGGGCGATCGAACTCGGAACGAAACCTACGCTTCGGATTGGAACCCACCGGTGCGACTCTTTCCATCGAACCTGACCGACGATTGATCGACCTCGCGTCCCGGAATCGGGTCGACTGGCCCCAACGCCCACAGGCCGCGCCGACAACCGACCCGAAGGGACTTCGGCGGGGCCGCGCCCGACGGCTCCCCACCTCGATGCTGCGACCGCAAGACACCGCTGATACCCCGTCGCCCGAAGGCTCGGACTCCGTAACCGCTTCGCCCGCCGCCCCGGCCCAATCCACCGTCGACGCCGCCGCGCCCCGCGACGGCCGCCGGCCTCGGGTCGTCCTGGTCCTGGGCGGTGGCGGCATGCGTGGCATGGCCCACATCGGGGTCTTCAAGGCCCTACGGACCCTCGGGATCCAGGTCGACGCGATCGTCGGGACCTCGATCGGCTCGCTGATCGGAGCCATGGGTGCGGCCAACTACTCGGTCGAGCGCATGGAGAAGCTGGTCGAGGGCATCAAGAAGGAGGACTACTTCCGGCTCAACGTCGTGAAGTTCCTGCTCAAGGGCATGCGCGCGCCGAGCATGTACCGCGGCGACACCTTCCGGGAGCGGCTGCGCGAGATCCTGCCCGAGGGCGGCTTCGAGCAGCTCGGCGTGCCGTACTTCTGCAACGCCGTGCGGCTCGAGACCGGCGGCAGCGTGTTCTGGGGCAGCCCCGGCTTCACCGAGGTCTCGCTGGTGGACGCGGTGTACTCCTCCTGCGCCCTGCCCGGCATCTTCGAGCCCTTCAACGACGGCGAGTTCAACTACATGGACGGCGGCATCGTCGACCCCGTCCCCCTGCGCTTTGCGCGCACCCTCGCGCCCGACGTGATCATCGCGGTGGACCTGACGGTCAAGGCCACGATGAAGACGCCCAACTACAAGAGCCGCGCCGTCTCGACGCTGTTCCGCGCCTTCGAGATCGCGGAGGAGGTCGTGGCCGAGCAGAACCTCCACATGCACGTGGACTACAAGGTGGCCCTCGTGCAGCCCAAGATCGGCCACCTTTCGCGCTTCGACTTCGACGACGTGCACTCGGTCGTCAAGCTCGGCGAGGAGGAGACGATCAAGACGCTCACGTCCCACGCGGCGACGCGTGACCTGGTCTCGCTCGATCTACCCGAGGGCACCGCCTGCCCGAGCACGCCGCGCGACTACGTCTCGGTGCGCGTGGAGCGCGACCTCTGCATCGGCTGCGGCCTGTGCGAGATGGTCTGCGAGACCGACGCCTTCTGGGCCCGCGGCGAGAAGGCGACGGTCAGGAAGCGCTCCAACTACGAGTGCACCCGCGACCACGCCTGCGCCAGGAACTGCCCGACCGGTGCGATCCGGTTGGGGAACTTGTAGGGGCGTACTGGTCGTGCGGTGGGACGTACGGTGCCGCGATCAATTGGGACGTACGGTGCCGCGATCATTTGTCCCAACAGCCGCCAGCGATGTTGCGGTTCGCAACATCGCTGGCGGCTGTTGGGACAAATGATCGCGGCACCGTACGCCCAGTTGGGACAAATGATCGCAGCACCGTACTTCCGCCGTACTTCCGGTACGTCCCACCGCACCACCAGTCAGTCGGACCGGCGCCGCAGCCGGCCGCGGAACGACTCGAGGCGGCGCACGGCTTCCTCGGTGAAGCCGCCGCGGCCGATGTCGTTCAGGTCCGCGCCGTCGAAGCCGGCGGGGCGGCGGGCGTGGCCGGCGCCGTCCTGATCGAAGGTGCGGGGCTCGGGCCGCGGCGTGGAGCGCGGCGCGGGGCGAGCGTGGACCGGCTCGGGCTCGCGCGCCCCGAAAGGGTTGAAGCCACCGCGCGGATCGCCAGCGGCGAAGTCGGGACCCATGCCTCCACCGAAGATCGGTTGGCCGGTGAAGGGCGAGCGGCCGTGGCGCAGGCGCACCGCGGCCAGCTCCTGGGCCCCGGCGAACCAGACGAAGATCGCGATGAACGGCAGCAGGATCAGGCTCTTGCCGAAGGCCATCAGGCCGACGATGGCCATGACCACCGCGACGATGCGGCCGAAGCGCACCGCCTGCTCGGTGGCCCAGACCCAGTCGCCGCGGGTCCCGAGCAGGGCGCGCAAGAGACGTCCCCCGTCCATGGGGAACGCGGGGACGAGGTTGAAGACGCCCAGGATCAAGTTGACGACGATGAACGACTCGACCAGCGTCGGCGCCGTCGGGCCGTAGCTGGGCGCGGAGACCAGGAACCACACGGGCAGGGCCAACAGGACCAGCACGAAGTTCACCGCCGGGCCGGCGAACGCGACCGCGCCCTCGATGCGGGGGCTCTCCGGGATTTCGCTCATGCGAGCCATCCCGCCCAGGGGCCAGAAGGTGATGTCGAGCACCCGGATGCCGAAGGTCTGGGCCACCAGGCTGTGGCCGAGCTCGTGCAGGAAGACCGAGCCGAGCAGCAGTACCACGCTGGCCACGGCGACCCAGCTCGAGGCCACGGCGCCGGCGAAGACGAACATCAACAACGGCACGAACAGCCAGCTCACCCGGATGGTGATGCCGAAGACTTGGCCGATCTTGATGGAGCCGAGCACGTTGGTGATTTGCGGGGAAGGGTTGCGGTGGAGCGGGCTGCAGCGGGGCCGAGAGGACCTGGTCGTAGCCCGGTCGTCGCCGCGTCGCCCCGATGCGGTTCCGCCGGCGGCGCCCTGTCGGCGCCTGGGCAGGGGAACGTAGGGTGGACCCGGACTACGGACAAGGATCGCCGGTGAGGCATCGAGGTTGGGAATAAGCAGTCAGGAATTCCGAGCGGCGCGGCCGCGGGTTCTACGCGTGGAGCTCGTCCAGGGCGCCGCCGGGGCGCAGGTCCGCTCCGTGCTCGAGCCTTGGTCGGACCCCGACCCGGCCTGGGACGCCGTAGGTGCCTGCGGCGGCTCGGGCCTGGCGGTGGCACTCCTGGCCCAGGCCGCCGAGCGGAATCCGGCGCCCCTGGTGATTGCGGCGGGGGACGCGGTCTCGCGCGGATTGCCCACTGCAGCCCGGGCGACCGTCGCCTCGCGCGGGCCCCTGACGGGTCGCCTGGCCGAGGGCCAGGTGGGCGGCGACCTGGGCCCGCGCCTCGCCGCCGTGGCGGATGCCCTGGTCATCAGCGGCCAGCTCGACCCCAGCGGCGAGCCCCTCGTGCTCGTGATCGAGTCCGGGGGCGGCGTCCGCCTGGAGCTGGCCGAGGAGCTGGGCGGCGCACGGCCCGCCGACGTCGCCGCGCACCTGCGCGCCCGCCTGGGGCCCTGCGCGGTGCTGCGGCTCGGTCCGGCGGGTGCGGCCCAGGTGCCCTTCGCCAGCCTGGCCTCGGGGGGTGACGAGCCCAGCTTCGTGGGCCGCGGCGGCCTGGGGGCGGCCCTCGGCGCCCTCGGCCTGGCGGCGGTGGCGGTACGCGCCGAACCGGGCGCGCCGGCGGCGGATCCGCGCGCCCTGGACCTCCTGCGGGCCCTCGGCCGCTCACCGCGTCTGGCCATGCGTGCCGGCGCGGGAACAACGGAGCTGTGGCACGCCCTGGCCGCCCGGGGCGAGCTGATCTCGGGCCCCGAGGGCGCACGGCTCGACCCCGAGGCCGGGGCGCGGTTGGTCTCCGAGGCCCGCGCGGCCGGGCTCGGACGCCACGGCTGCCGCGGCTGCCCGACGCCCTGCGGCTGGACCTTCGAGCGCAGCGGCGGCGGAACCCAACGGGCCCACTTCGGCGCGGCCCAGGCGGTGGGGCCGGCCCTGGGCCTCGAACATCTGGATGACTCCCTGCGGCTGCTCGGAGCTTGCGACGCCGTGGGCGTGGACGCCAAGGAGATGGGCGCGGCCCTGGCCCTTTGGATCCGCGCGGCCGAGCGCGGCCTGCGCCCCGGGCCGTCGGGGCGCGGGGATGTGGCGCTGCTCGAGGCCTGGATTGGCGAGACCGCCCGCTGCGAGGGCGAGGGTGCGCGCCTGGCCCAGGGCGCGGCCGCCCTGTCGCGCGAGCTCGGTCTCGAGCCCGAGTCCCCGATGGCCGGCGGCCAAGCCGTGCGCGCGGGTGTCGCGGGCGACGCGGCCCTGCTCGGGCAGTGCGTTTCCGGCGGCGGCAGCGATCCGATGCGCTCCTTCGCCTTCCTGGCGGAGGAGGCCGATCCTGAGCGCATCGCGTCGCTGGTCGGTCGCGACGATCCGACGCCCGGCGAGCTCGTCGCCTGGCACGAGGCCCTGGTCGCGGCCGTCGACGCCGTGGGTTTCTGCGCCTTCTCGACCGCGGGGCTCTTGGCCGACGGCGTGTGCGACACCGACGCGTTGGCCGAATGGATCCTGCCCCTCGCATGGCCGGCGACCGAGGGCACCTCCGGCCAGCGCTTGCTCGCCGGCGGGGCGGCGATCGTCCTCGCTCGCAGGCAACTCGATGGACGCTGGGGCGCACCGGCGGACCGCGATCGCCCGGCCGCGGCCGCGGCGAGCCTCGATCGTCCCGGCCTGCTCGACGCCTATCGGGCAGCGAGGGGGATCGGGGCGGACGGCCTGCCCCTGGACGAGGTGTGGAGCGCGGTGGGCACCTCGCGCCTGGCCGAGCCATGGAGAGTGCTCGAGCGCGCGGCGATCGACCTGGCTCCGAGCTCCGGCCTGCGCGTCGACGCCGAGAGGCCCATGGCCCGGGGCAGCCTGCATCTACGCGCGGTCGGTCCCCTGGGCGACGCCATCGGCGGCGACCTGGAGCTACAGCTCGACCTCCCCGCGAGCCCGCGCGAGCTGCTCGCAGCCCTCGTCGAAGCACGCCCCGCGGCGCGCTCCTACCTGGGCGATCCAGGCTCGGCCCTGGTGGGGCTGTGGCGTGGCGGGCGACGAATGGGTCTGAACGATCGCCTCGCGGACGGAGACCAGGTCGACCTGGTCCTGGTCATCGCGGGCGGCTGAGCGGCGTCGACCGAACCGAAGGGGGCGGCGCCGTGGAGCCACGCACCCGTCGGGGAGGCGTTCGTACGGTGCCAGGCACGAAACCGCCGCCTACGGGGATGACCATCGGCGCCGAAGGCGCCGATGGTCATCCCCGTAGGCGGCGGTTTCGTGCCTGGCACCGTACGAACGCCTCCCCGACGGGCATCGCGTCACTCAGGGCAAGATCCGCAGCTTCTTCGGCGTCGTCCCGCCCAGGCCTGTCGCCCCGATGCGGAAGCCCTGGAACCAGACGTCGAGTCCGATCAGCACGGGGTCGTTCGGGATCGGCAAGGTCAGGCCACCGAGCCCGCCCGCATCCAACACCACCGAACCCATCGCGAACTGCGGCGGTGCGAGCCAGACCAAGCCGCCCAGGGGCGCGGGCAGCACGTCCAGTCCCAGGTAGATCGCCGCGGGGTCGAAGGCATCCGCCTGCATGCGGGTCTGGATCGATCCGCCGACCTTGCCCTTGCCCAATAGATAGAGGGTCGGCGGACGGCGCTCGTCGGCGCCGGGGTCGATGTCGAGCTCCGACACGCGCGGACCGAGGTCGATGTCGAGGGTCGCGGCGAAGGCGGGCTCCCAGGCCCAGCCCGACGTCCCGACCCACTGCACCGAGGGCGGCCAAGCTACCGCGGGTCCGCCCATGTCCACGGCGGGTGATGTCACCTTCAGGTGCGCGTCGTCGTCGAAGCCGCCGGGCAGCTGCGGATCGAAGGCTTGGTTTCCGTCCTGGCCGACGAAGCTCGAGCTGTCCTCGAGCACGCAACCCTGCACCGTCGGCGCCCCGGCCCAACCGGCGATCGAGTCGTCACCGTTGCCGCGCAGGATCGAGGTGGAGAGGGTCAGGTACAGCTCCGCACCGAATCCAGGCTTGCTGGCGTTCAGGCCCTGCAGGTTGTCGGTGATCGTGCAGCCGTAGACGAGCAGCGAGCAGCTCTGGAAGTCGTTGCCGGTGACCTCCGCTTCGAGCCCCACGATGTTGCCTGTGATCACCGAGTTGGTCACCACCAAGCCGTAGTCGGTATGCAACGCATCGGTCATGCGGATGCCCACCGTGCACTGGCGCACGACGCAGCGCCGCACGTGGCGCTCCGGTCCCATGATCGTGAAGCCGGGTACGGCCGACAGGATGCCCACGTCGCCGCGCTGCACGGTGAAGTCGGTGATCAGCACGCCACGGTCCATTCGCAACAGGGTGCCGTCGCCCTCGCCGCTGATGGTGCAGAGGCTGTGGCCGGCTCCTTGCAACTCCGTGTCCTTGGGCAGTTGGATCGGGAACGACTCCCCCAGGGCGACGTTGTAGACCCCTGGCGCCACGCGGATCGTGTGCGGACCGGGCTGGGCTCCCAGGGCGGCCACGGCCTTGGTGACCGTGGCAAAGGGCGCCGTGGGGGAGCCGAGGCCCTGTTGGTCGTCGCCGGTCACGGCATCGACGAAGAGGGTGTCGGCGAACGAGGGGGCGGCCAGGGTGAGGAGGGCCGCGAGCGGGGCGATGAGTTTCATAGAGACCTCCGCAGCGCCTTGGCCGCGATAGGTCTTGACGTTACGCCCGAAATGGGGGGGGGCGCTCGGAATCCCCTCGCCGACCGTCCCTGGGGCCGACCATCCCTGCGGACCGTCTTGCCAAGGCCACGCGGAGCCGGCCCTGCCCCTCAGCGCCCGTCCCGACGCCCCGCCGGCGACGGGCGCAGCGCCGTGGCGAGAACGTGCCACGCCGCGCGGTAGATCTCGTCCTGGCTGATCTTCGACTGACCGCGCACACGGTCCTCGAAGATGATCGGCGTCTCGCCGATGCGGAAGCCGTGGCGCTGCACGCGCCAGACCATCTCTTCCAGGAAGGAGTAGCCGCTGGAGCGCACGGCGAAGGGATCGACCCGTTCGAGCACTTCGCGGCTGTAGCAGCGGTAGCCGCTGGTGCAGTCGCGCACGGGCAGGCGCAGCAGCACGCGCGTGTAGACGTTCGCGAAGCCCGACAGGAACTTGCGGTGCATGGGCCAGTTCTCGATACCGCCGCCGGGCACGTAGCGCGAGCCGATCATCATGTCGTGATCGGCCATGCCGGCCAGCAGTTGCGGCAGGTACTGGGGCTTGTGGCTGAAGTCGCAGTCCATGGTCAGGACGCGGTCGTAGCCGTGCTTCAAGCCGTGCTCGAAACCCGCCAGGTAGGCCGTGCCCAGGCCCAGCTTGCCGGCGCGCTCGAGCAGGTGCAGGCGCGGCTCGCGCTCCATCTCGCCGCGCACCAGGGCGCCGGTCCCGTCGGGGCTGGCGTCGTCAACCACCAGCACCTCGATCTCCGCCGCGGCCGCCAGGACCTCGCGCGCGAGCAGGAGCACGTTCTCCGCCTCGTTGTACGTGGGCAGGACGACGAGGGAGCGCATGGGGGGGAGGCGGGGGGACGGCCGTGGCCGCCGGAAGCCTACGGCGAGCCCGGGGTCCGCGCGAGGTTCGTGCCCACGGTCGCTGACCCTCGGGCGCGGGTGGGATAGGCTTCGCGGGCCCCATGACAGCGATCCTGATCCTCAAGACCGGCGCCCTGGGCGACGTGCTGCGCACGACGTCGATTCTCCCCGGCCTCCACCTTCGCTACCCGGGGGCCGAGGTCACCTGGGTCACCGCTCCGGCTGCCCTGGACCTGGTCCAGGGTCACCCCCAGGTGGCGCGGACCCTCAGCCTGCGTCCGGACGACGCCGATGGCGCCCGGCGCCTGGGTGTCGAGCTGGGCAGCGCCTGGGAGCGGGTGATCAGCCTCGACGACGAGCTGCCCCTGTGCGCCCTGGCCACGGTCGTGGCCGACCCGAAGGACCGCCCCGGCGTGCTCTCCGGCGCCTGGCTGCGACCCGACGGGGAGCGCGCCTACACGCCGGACGTAGGCCCCTGGTTCGATATGGGCCTGTTGTCGGTGCATGGCAAGGCGCGCGCCGACCAGCTCAAGCTCGAGAACACCGAGAGCCACGCCGCGATCTACGCGGCCATGCTCGGCATCGAGATGGGCGAGCCCGAGCTGCCCCTGGGCGCCGCCGCCGAGGCCGCCGGCCGCACCTTCGCCATGCGCCACGGGATCGACGCGAGCCGCCTGTGGATCGGCCTGAACACGGGCTCCGGTGGGCGTTGGGAGTCGAAGAAGCTCTCGGTCGAGCGCACCGTCGAGCTGGCGCGGACCCTGGACGCCGCCCATCCCGAGGGGCTCGGCTTCGTGCTCTTGGGGGGGCCCGAGGAGCGCGAGCGCAACGCAGCCATCGGCGTCGCCCTGGGCGAGGGCCTGCGCTGGGTCGACGCGGGCACCGACAACGCCCTCTTGGACTTCGCCGCGATCGTCGACCTGCTCGACCTGCTGGTCACCAGCGACAGCCTGGCCCTGCACGTGGCCGTGGCGCGGCGGGTGCCGGTGCTGGCCTTCTTCGCCCCGACCTCGGCGGCGGAGATCGAGCTCTACGGCCGCGGGGCGAAGGTCTGGAGCACCGCACCCGACTACTGCTCCTACGCCCGCGATGCGGACACCTCGACCCTGACCGTGGAGCGACTCGCGCCCCCGGCCCTGGAACTGCTCGCCAGTCGCGCCCGCTCCCGGACTCCCGGCAGCGACGCCTGAGGGCGACGGGCGGGCGTTCCGTTCCCCCAACTCCGGGCAAGGGGGCCGATCGGTCGTCCGACCGTCCCGGCACCGCTGCCAGGCGTACTGCGCCAGCCGTCGCCGCCCCGGGGGCACTGGCATCCTTCTGTTAGATTGGCCGCCGGTGAACGCCCTCCGCTACCTCCCCTTCGTCGCGCGCGGGCTTCGCCGCGACGGTCCGCCCCTGCACCTGACCCTGTTCGTCACGGGGGCCTGCAACCTGCGTTGCCGCCACTGCTTCCACTGGAAGGAAGTGGCCGAGGGGATCCAGGGGCCGTCGCTCGAGAAGATCCAGCGCCTGGCGGACTCGGCCGCGACCATGGGGCCGCTCCTGTGGGTCAGCTTCGGCGGCGGTGAGCCGTTCCTGCGGCGCGACCTGCCGGACCTGGCCGACGCCTTCGGACGCCACGGCCTGCGCCACCTGGCGATCCCGACCAACGGCCTGATCAAGCACATGGACGGCTCGATCGACGCGATCCTCGAGCGTTGCCCGCAGACCTACCTGTCGGTCTCGGTGTCCTTCGACGGACCCCCGGCGGTGCACGACGCGATCCGTCAGATCGACGGCGGCCACGCCAAGTCGATGGCGGCGGTCAAGCGCCTCAAGGAGCGCGCCGCGGACGAGCCCAACCTGGGCGTGGGCGTGATCGTGACGGTCACCGCGGAGAACCAGGACTCCCTGGCCGGTCACCTGGAGGAGCTGGTCGACGAGCTCCACCCCGACAACGTGACGATCAACCTGGCGCGGCAGACGGCCCTCGACGAGAGCCTGTTGGTGGTCGACCTGGCCCGCTACCGCGAGGTGGTCGAGACCAAGCGGCGCCTGATGGACGCCGGCAAGCTGCCCTACTTCGACTTCCCCCTGGCCAAGGTCGCGGTGGCCCGCGATCGGCTGATGTACGACCACGTGGAGCAGGTCGCCGCGGGCGGCGCCAAGCGCCACCTGCCCTGCACCGCGGGCGCTCTTTCGGCGGTGATCTTCGAGGGCGGCGAGGTGCACCCCTGCGAGGTACTCGGCAAGCCCATGGGGCAGCTCGACGACTTCGACTGGGACCTGGCGGCCCTGTGGAGAGCCCACGAGGCCAAGGAGCTGCGGCGCGAGATCATCGACACCCGCTGCGAGTGCACCTGGGAGTGCGCCCAGGCCGACAACGTGTTGTTCAACGCGCGGGCCTGGCCCAAGCTCCTGGCGCAGATGACGGTTGGTCGTGCCGAGCGTCGATGAGGCCGGTCCGGCGGCCGGCGGGCCGCGCTTCGGGGTGATCGTTCCCTGCCGCAACGAGGCGGCGGTGATCGAGCGCAAGCTGTCCAACCTGGCGTGGCTCGAGTGGCCGCGAGGCGTCGCGCCGCGCGTGCTGGTGGTCGACGACGCATCGAGCGATGCCACGGCCGAGTTGGCCCGCAGCTGCGCGGCGAAGCTCGCGCGCGAGGGGCTAGCGATCGAAGTCATCGCCAACCGCGGACCGGCGGGCAAGGCCAGCGCCGTCTCGACCGCGCTCGAGGAGCTCGCCGGCAGCGCGGACCTGGTCCTGTTGACCGACGCCGATGTCGTGCTGCGCGAAGGCGCCCCAGCGGCCTTCGCGAGGGCCTTCGACGACGGGCGGGTCGGCATGGCCAGTGGCACCCAGGAGTTCGTGCGCGACCTGGCGGCCGACGGTCGCTGCGTCGGCGCCGACGGGGCCGAGGCGCTGCCGGCGGGGGATCGGTACGACCGGATCACTGCGCTGGTGCGGCGCATCGAGTCGCGCTTCGGCCGCGTGTTCAGCGTGCATGGCCAGGCCCTGTGTTGGCGCGCCGACCTGGCGCTGCTGCCGCCGCGGGGCTTCGTGGCCGACGACATCGACCTGATGCTGCAAGTGCGCGCCGCGGGGCGCCGGGTGGTGCTGGTGGACGGGGCGCGCTTCCTCGAGCCCAAGGTCGCGGCCGGTGACGCGCGCGAGTCCCAGGTGCGCCGCCGCGCCGCCGGCTACTTCCACCTGGTTCGGCGCACCGCCCACCCCCTGCGCGGCGGCCTGCTCGATCGACTGCAGTGGTTCGCCTATCGCTGGCTGCCGGGAGCGACCCCGTGGCTCGCCGCGCTCCTGTCGGTGGCCCTGCCGGCGCTCGTCTGGGCCCGGTGGGGTGGGCCGAGCGGCTCCGCGTGCGCGCTCTTCGTCGCCCTGCTGTGGCTCTCGCCCCCCGGCCGCGGGCTGCGGCGCCTGTTGGCCGACATCGCGCGGGGGAGCCGCGAAGAGCGGGCGGGGCAAGTCAGCGACTCCTGGGAGATGGTGCGCTCGTGAGCGCTCCCGAGCCCGGTCGCGGAGCCCTGATCGGGGCCCTGGTGGTGTTCGTCGTGGGGCTGGCCCTGCGACTCGCGGTCCTGGTCCAGGTCGAGGCCCACTACCCCCTCGCCGACCGTCCGGTGATCGACGAAGCCTCCTACGAGACTTGGGCGCTCGAGATCGCCGGCGGCGACTGGATCGGCGACGAGGTCTTCTTCCAGGAACCCCTCTATCCCTATTGGATCGCCTCGGTCTACACCGTCCTGGGTCCCGAGCGCCACGGTCTGCGAGTCGTGCAGGCCCTCTCCGGCGCCCTCGTGGCGGCGGGGGTCTTCGGCCTGACGCGCAGGCTCTTCGGGCCGGCGGCGGGTTGGCTCGCGGGGCTCGGCTTCGCGGTGCACCGCGCCGGCCTGTTCATGCCGGCGCTACTGCTCAAGCCGAATCTGTTCCTGCCCTTGCTCCTGGGGCTCGCAGCGCTGCTCGCCCTGGGCCTGGCGCCCCCGCCCGTCGAGCGGCGCTCGGCCCTGCGGCGGTCCCTCGGCCTGGGTTGCCTCGCGGGGCTGGGGGCGTTGCTGCGCGGCAACATGGTGTTGCTCCTTCCGATCCTCGTCGCTTGGCCGGCGGCGGCGGTCTGGCGTCGCGACGGCGCGCGCCGCGCCCTGGCCTTGGCCGCGGCGACGGCCGTCGGCGTGCTCGCGATCCTCGGTCCGGTGGCCACGCGCAACTGGGTCGTGGGCGGCGACTTGGCCCTGACCACCAGCGGCGCCGGCACCAACCTCTACGGCGGCAACAACGCCCAGAACCCCTATGGACGCGCCACCGAGTTCGACTGGGTGCGCGGGATCCCGCAGTTCGAGGCCGCGGACTGGGCCCACGAGGCGGAGCGGCGGGTGGGGCACGAGCTCGCTCCGAGCGAGGTCTCGAGCTTCTGGCTGGGCGAGACGCTGCGTTCCATCGCCGCTGACCCGTCGCTGCACGCGCGCATCCTCTGGAACAAGCTGCGCCTGACCCTGGGCGCCTACGAGGTGCCGGACAACCACTCGCTCGACTGGGCGGCAACGTACGTGCCGCTGCTATCGCCCCTGGTGCCGGGCTATGCCCTGTGGGGCAGCCTGGGTCTGGCGGGGCTCTTGCTGTTCGTCCTCGAGCGCGGCCGCGGGGCGCGCCGCGGCGGTGGGGCGGCCCTCGCGATCCTGTACCTGCTCTATCTGGGCACGATCGTGGCGACCGTGACGAGCATGCGCGCCCGCCTGCCGTTGGTGCCACTGCTCTTGCCCTTCGCCGGCTACCTCGTCACGCGGTTCCTCGCGGCCGACCGTGACCCCAAGCGTCTGCTCGCGGCCGTGGCGATCGGAGCAGCCGCGACGTTGATCCCGGTCTTCGACGCCCACGAGTTGCAACAGGACCTCGACAAGCGCGAGTTCAACCTGGCCGTCTACTCGGTCGAGGCCGGCGAGCTCGAGCGGGCCGAATCGATCGCGACGGGCTTGGCTCGACGTTACCCGGGCACTTCGCGAGTCGAGACGCTGCTGGCGGAGCTCGAGTCGCGGCGGGCCTTCGCCTCCCTCGAGGATCCCGAGGGCGACCGCGCCCAGGCCCAGTCCCTGCTCCAGAAAGCCCTGGGTCGCCTGCGCTTGGTGGTCGAGCATCCCCAGACGAACCAGCGCGAGCGCTTTCGCGCCAACGCCTTGGCCGCTTGGATCCAGCTTCAGCTCGGCAACGGTCCCGCGGCGGCCCGACGCTTCAGCGACGCCTTGGAATTCGACCCCGCCGATGAGGCACTGCGCTTCGGCTTTGCGAACGCGCTGCACCTGGAAGGGCACGTCGACGAGGCACTCGAGCAGTTGCGACTGCTCGAGCCCACGCCGCAGGTCCTGGCGCGCATCGCCGAGCTGACGGGCCAGTGAACCGGCCAGTGGGAGAGCTCGCGCGCTACTGGCGCATCGCCGGCAGGATTTCGTAGCTCAGGTCGCGGGTCAGTTCGTTGCGGAAGGCGGCCAGGGCGACGCCGGTGGGCGGCGTCACGAGCAGCTCGGCGCGCAGGGCTTCGGCCACGGAATCGAGGGTGGTCTCCACGTACTCGGTGACTTCGAACAGGTAGAGCGTGTTCTCGACCAGCACGGGCGGGGTCACCTCACCGGGCCTCAGGCCGCCGAGGGCCGTGCGCACGATCTCGGGCCAGGCCGTGATGTCGAAGCCGCCGGGGACCATGCCGCCCAGGGCGGCGCTCTCGGAGTCCTCGCTGTACTGGCGGGCGAGCGCGCCGAAGTCTTCGCCGTCCTCCACCCGCAGGCCCAGCTCGACCAGTTCGTCGTAGTCGGGCCGCGCTGCCTCGAGAATCCGCATGTTGTAGGTCCGTTCAGGTTCGTCTTCGAGGCGCTCGGGCATCTCGAAGGACTTCGCGATCAGGCGCGCGGCGACCGAGATCCCGTCGATGCCATAGCGGTTGGCCCACAAGTCGCGGACCTCCTGGTCGGTGACCACCCGATCCTTCAGCCACAGCTTCTCGGCCAGGACCGTGATCTCCGCGCGCTCGCGGGCGCCGCGGGTCCAGCTCTCGACGGTGCGGCCGCTGCGGTCGAGTACCTGCAGCCACTTGTCCTCGTTGCCGTCGTGGCCGAGCTTGACGATGCGCTCGCGATCCTCACGGATCTGGGCCTGGATCTCGGCCTCGGTCAGGACAATTCCGGCTTCGGCGGCGCGGTGCTCGATCAGTCGCTCTTCGGCGAAGCGCCGACTGACGGTCTCGCCGTTCTGCAGGCGCAGCCAGCGGGCGAAGTTGTGCAGGTCGACTGCTTCGCCGTCGATCAACACGGCCGCGGCGCTGCGATCGGAGAAATCGTCCTGGGCCAGGGCGTCGCCGACTTCGATCGTCGTCGAATCGGCCAGGGCGACCACCACGTCGTTGATCTCGTCACTCTCCGGTCCGGCCAAGACCAGGGCTTGGTGCAGCTGCTCCCGCACGGACTCGAGGGGGGTCACGCTGCGCGAGACGACCTCGAACAGCCACAGGCCACCACGCCCCTGCAGCGGCTCCGAGACCGGGCCCACCGGCAGTGACAGGAGCGCGTCGGTCGTGGCGTTCGGCCAACCGAGCGGGTCGAAGGGGCCGTCGAAGAGACCGCCGCGCGACGCCGTGTCCTCGTCGTCGCTGAGTTGCTTGGCCAGGAAGGCCAGGGTCTCGCCGCCGGCGATGCGAGCTCGCAGGCCCTCGAGTTCCGTCCGGGCCTGGAGCGTGCGCTCCTCGACCATGGCGTTGCGTTCCCCGACCGTGAGGCCCGTGCGAGTCGACACGAGTTGCACCCCGCGCTTGAGTCCGCGCACACCGAGGCGCGTGCCCTGTGGGCCGTACTGCAGCTCCCAATCGCGCACGATCTTCGCTTCCGGCACCACCCGATCGATGTTGGCCAGGGCCCGGGCCTGCTCGCGCGACCGCACGTCGAGCATCTGCTGGGCCACGTAGCCCGCCTCGGTCCGGTCGTTGACGGCCAACTCCGCGATCCAACCGGCCCGGTCACCGCCGAAGACGTTGTCGACGCGGACCTGGATCTCGGCCTGGACGATCGCGTTGACGGAGGCGTCGTCGATCGTGATCCCCGCCCGCTCCGCCGCCCACTCGATGGCGACGGCGAGGGCGAAGGTCGACGCGAAGGTCTCCCCGCGGTTGTCGAGCATCCAGTTCTCGAAGGTGACCTGGGAAATGGGCTCCCCGTTGATCAGCAGCACGGGATCCTGCGAGCCCTCGGTGTGCTGCCGATCGGCCAGCCTCGAGGTCGCGGCGGCCGGCGCGGCAGCGGCTGAGCCCTCCTGCCCGCTCGCCGGGGCGCAGAGCGCCCCCGAGCCGAGGAGAAGGCCGAAGGCGAGGGTGGCGAGGAGGGTGCGATGGACGCGGTTCGAGGGGGAGTTTGTGCTGCTCATGTCCGTGGGGTGCTGTGGGCCGGCGGATCCTACGGCCCGCCGGACCGGATGTTGAGGAGCGCTGGGGAGTCCGGGGACGTCGCCGAGTGGCGTCATGCCCACGTCACGAGGGCCGGGCTTGGGACGGTTCCTTCCCGATTTCGACCTGGTGGCGGAGAAAGGGGAACGAATCTGGACCAAACCGCCACCAAGTAAACGTAGTGCCAGGGTCGGGTACGACCTAGGTCAGTCAGGTCGGCCCTTCCGTCCTCTCCGAGGGTCCTCCCACCGAGGTCCCCTCCGCGGACACCCTGCCTCGAACATGGAAGCCAGCCACAGCTTGCAGCCTCAACCGCCTCTTGACGCTCCGGTCGAGTCGCCCAAGACCCCGCCGTCGGACTCTTCCCGGGCCGGGTCCGGTCTCGACGCGGCGGCGCCGGTCTTCCCGGTGGAGCCCGTGCGCGTGCACTCCCTGCGGGTCGTTCGACGGCGATGCCTGTTCGTCGCGGTCAGTGGCGATCCCAATCTGGTGGCACCCCTGCCGCGGCTGTTCGCCTCCGAGATCCCCGATCTGGAGCTGATTTTCGAGGACCACGGCGGGACGCCGGACGTCGTTTGGATCTGTGGAGCCGGTCCGGACGAGTTCGATCGGGTCCGCGCGGTGCGTGCGCTGTACAAGGATTCGACGCTGGTCGTCACCGGCCGGGACCTTCAGGTCGATCAAGCGGACTTGATCGGAGCCGGCGCGGACCGCGTGCTGGGCTGGCCGTCACCGGTAAGCGATCTGCGTGACGCCCTGAGCCACGCCGCCTTTCGCCGGGCGGACTCTTCCTTCGAGCGCTGAAGCTCCGGGCCTTCGAGCGCTGAAGCTCCGGGCTTTCGAGCGTTAGAACTCCGGGCTTTCGAGCGTTAGAACTCCGGGCCCTCGAATGTTGAAGCTCCGGCCGGATCGCTCCTCTCAGGTGCCGGCACCGTAGGCGCCGGGGGGCGACTGCCCCCATCGGGTCCGGCGAGTGCGAGCGGGTTGGTGCATCCCTTGACGATTCAATCCGGGCAGGACGGCCAGTCTCCGCCGAACGGCCTGGCGGCCGCGGGACCGGCGTTCGACCTGGTCATCTTCGATCTGGACGGCACGCTGATCAGCGCTCCGCGGGGCGGTGGGCGCCACGTGCGCGTGCCGGGCTCCGGCGAGACCCTGGCTGTGCTGCGCGATTCGGGCGCGCGCCTGGCCCTGGCCAGTCTCTGCGGCCGGGGATTCCTCGCCGACGGCATGGAGCGTCTCGGACTGTCCGCGGAGGTCGACGCCGGCCGCTGCCTCGACAGTCCCGGCTGCTCCGACAAGGCGATGATGGTCGCGGACCTGCTGCTCGAGTTCGACACGCGCTCCGCTGTCGTGATCGGCGACACCCGCGGCGACGGTGCCGCCGCCTGGGCCAACGGCCTGCCCTTCGTGCACTTCGTGGGCACTGGGGCGGACCCCGCCTCGGTCCCCGGGTCCGACGCGACCATCGATCGACTGGTCGATCTGCCCCGGGTCCTCGATCGGCGGCCGCGCCGGCTGCGCGAGCTGTGGATCGAGCTCGACCGGCCCTCCGGACTGGCACTGGTGGGCCCCGCCGGAAGCGGCGCAGGGCTGGTGGCCCGCGACCTGGCTCGAGCCCTCGCCGCCGTGGGGGTTGCCGCGACGACTGCGCCCCGTCAGGCCCTGGGCGGGGAGGCCGATGAAGTGGCCGAACGCCGGGTCCTCGAGGACCTGCTCGAGATCGACGCCCTGGTCATCACCCACGGCCCGGCCGCCGCGGATGGCTGGCCGTCGGACTGCCTCGAAGCGGTCCTGGAGGCCACGGCGCCGCAGGCCCTGCGCGAGGTACGGGTTCGGTCGGCGGTGCTCGGTGGCGCGGCGGGCCAGGAGGCTGCCCTGGAGCGGTCGAGCCTGGAGGCCGAGCACGTGGCCCGGGTCTTGGCGGCAAGTCCGCCGATCCGGCGTCTGGGCACGGGTTCGCCCCTGGACCTGCCTGACCGCCGTTGACTCCCGCAGTCGGCCGACAGGGCAGTTCCTGCGCTCGTCCGGCCTTGACGGGGATCACCCAGGGGGCCTAACTTGACCGGTTCGCGCTAGCGCCCCAGACCCTCAGATAAGGCCTCCGATGCCCGGAACCATCTCCCACGACAGCACCCTGCCCCAGCGACTCCAGAAGTCCGTCTCGGGCTCCTTCCACAAGACCGCGCTTTTGCAGAAGCGCGTCCGTGAGCTGATCAAGGGCGCTGCACCGCTGATCGAGACGCGCGAGCGCAACCCGATCAAGGTCGCCTTCCTCGAGATGGAGCGCGGCTTGATCGAGCTCATCCCCGAGGAAGAGCGCCCGCTGATCTGAGCCGCGGGTCCCGGGCCGGTGGGGAGTTCGACTCCCCGCCGCTCCCGACACGGCTCGGCCAGCGCCGGCCTGCCCGCGCGCAAGACGGCCCGGCCTGCCCGCGCGCACGAAGGCACTGCTGTTCCAATGCGATTCGCCGCCCCCGTAGCCCTGGCACTCGTCGCCGGCTGCGGGGGCGCTGCAATTGCGCCGCCCCCCTCCGTCGCCCTGTGGGTCGAGGTCGACACCCTGCGCGCCGACGCCCTGGGCTGCTACGGCAGCAGCGTGCGCGGCATCGCGGCCGACGGCTCGCCGCTGCAGCCGTCACCGGCCATCGACGCCATCGCCCGCGAGGGGCTCTTGTTCGAGCGTTGCTACTCGGCCGCGCCCTGGACGATCCCCAGCCTGGTGACGCAGCTCACCGGGCGCTGGCCCTTCGACCACGGGGCGACGGAGCTGCTCGCGCCCCTCGACCAGGAGCTCGTGACGGTGCCCGAGGTCTTGCAGCGGGCCGGTTGGCGCACGGTGGGGGTGACGACCAACTTCGTGGCCACCGGTCGCCTGGGCTTCGGCCAGGGCTTCGACCAATTCGACGACGCCCTGGCCCTGGGCCACGAGGGCAGCACGGGCGAGTTGGCGGCCGAACGGCTGTTGTCGGAGATCGACGACGCGCGCGCGGCGGCGCCGGACGCGCCCCTGTTCGGCTTCGCGCTCTTGTTCGAGCCGCACTTCCGCTACGAGCGCCACGCGGGGCTCGTCTTCGGCGCGCGGTACGACGGGACGCTGACCGGTCAGGAGGACTTGGCCGAGCTGCGTCGGCGCCTGGTCGGCGGTGAAGACGCGTTGACGGAGGCCGACATCGCTCACCTCGAGGCCTTGTACCAGGGCGAAGTGGCCGCCGCGGACCGGGCGGTGGCCACGCTGCGCGCCGGGCTCGAAGAGCGCGGGCTCTGGGACGAAGCCTTGATCCTGTTCACCGCGGACCACGGCGAGGAGCTCGGCCGACGGGGCTGGATCGGCCACACGGTGAATCTGCGCGACGACCTCGTGCACGTGCCGCTCGTGGTCAAGGCGCCGGCGGCTTGGGGTGAGGCGCGCCGCGGCGAACGGGAAGCCGCGCCGGTCTCCCAGGTCGACCTCGGTCGCAGCCTGCTCGATTGGCTGGGCGTCGGCGCGGCCGCGCGGCCCGAGCACCTGGGCCCGCACCACAGCTTCGCGCCGCTGCTCTTCGGTCGTTCGATCGAGGTGCGTCGATACCTGTTCCTGCACACGCGCTTCGAGCCGGTCCTCAGCGCCTCCGCGCCCAAGCGCGCCCACCTCTTCGGCGTCATCGACGGCGAGACCCTCGACAAGTGGACCGTCGATCACCTGAACGAGGGCGGCGCGCCGCGCGGCGCGTTGGTCAACCTCGCCAGCGATCCCGATGAGCTCGACGACCTCGCGGACGAGGGGCGCCTGCCCGCGGACAGGCTGCGCTTGGCGCGGTTGCGCGGACTTGTGGCCTCGCCCCTGGGCGGACTCGACGGCGCCGAGCGCCTGCCCGTGGACGACGGACCGGTGGAGCGATGAGCGCCGGTCACCGAAGCGATCGCGGCCGTCGGCGCCCGGAGGAGCTGCTCGCGCGGCGCGGCGGCAGCGTCGAGTTGCTGCGCGTTCCCGCGGCCCTGTTCGGCGCGGTGTCCGGCGCGCGCTCGCGGCTCTACGACCTGCGCCTCTTGCCGATCAGCCGGCTGGACGTGCCCGTGGTCTGCGTCGGCAACCTGACCGCGGGCGGCACCGGCAAGACGCCCCTGGTGATCTGGCTCGCGCGCTGGTTCGCGGCGCGGGGTTGGCGGCCGGGGGTCCTGTCCCGCGGTTACGGCTCGCAGGCGCTGGATCGGTCCCTGGGCGCAGCGTCGACGCCGGGCGCCCCCCGCGGTGACGAGGCGCGCCTGCTCGCCCGTACACTCCCCGGCGTGCCCATGGTCCAGAACGCCGATCGCGTGGCCGGGGGTCGCGAGCTCGAACGCGCCGGCGTCGACGTGATCCTGATGGACGACGGCTTCCAGCACCGCCGCCTGCACCGCGAGCGCGACATCGTGCTGGTCGACGCCACGCGGCCCTGGGGCCTGCCGCCCGCGGGCGGCGAGGCCGTGCGCGCACTCCTGCCGCGGGGCCTGTTGCGCGAGTCGCCCTCGGCCCTGGCGCGCGCGGACGCGATCGTCGTCACCCGCTGCGACCAGGTCGAGCAGGAGCGCCTGCGCGCCCTGGTGGCGGAGT
Source organism: Engelhardtia mirabilis (assembly GCF_007748095.1). Lineage (NCBI taxonomy): Bacteria > Pseudomonadati > Planctomycetota > Planctomycetia > Engelhardtia > Engelhardtia mirabilis. The sequence continues at coordinate 5,335,226 of NZ_CP036287.1, read as the reverse complement.
TGGCCGAGTTCGCGCCGGGCGTCCCGCTGGTGACCAGCAGCCACCGCGTCACGGGCCTGCGCGATGGAGCCGGTGGCTTCTGGCCCCTGTCGCGCCTCGCCGGTCGTCAGGTCGACCTGGTCAGCGCGATCGGCAACCCCGACGCCTTCGAGCAGACCATCGAGCGCCTCGGCGCGCGGGTGCGGGAGCACCGTCGCTTCGTCGATCACCACGCCTACACCGCCGCGGACCTGATCGGTCTGGGCGCTGCGGACAAGCTCGATCCCGAGGCGCCGCCGGTGCCGGTGGTCACGACTTCGAAGGACGCGGTCAAGCTCGAGACCCTGCTGCCCGGGGCCCTGGCGGTGGAGATCGAGTTCGAGCCGCAAAGTGGCGAGGCCGCCTTCGAGGCCGTACTCGAGGCCATCCGGCCCGGGCGCGCCCGACTCCAGCGCCAGTCGCTGCACGAGGGGTTGCATGGTTGAGGTCAGCGAGACCGAGCCCGCCGACGCGGACGCCGCGGCGGGTGCGGCGGCCTTCGAAGACGCCCACGGTCCCGACGACAGCGTCGGGGCGTTCCTCGTCTACCTCCTGTTCCGGGCGGCGATTGCGGTGCTGTCGCGCCTGCCGTGGAAGCTGTGCGACCTGGCCGTCAGCGCCGTCGCCGCCCTGGCACACCGTTTCGACAAGCGTCACACCCGCGCCGCGCGCGAGTTCCTGACCACGGCCCTGGGCGAGCTGTCCGAGGACGAGCTCGAGCGCCGCGTGCGCGAGTCCTACCGGCACTTCTTCCGGGTCGTGCTCGAGAGCCAGCGCTTCCTGCTGCGGGTCGAGCGCGGGCACGTGCTGGAGCACTTCGACCTGGTCTGGTTCGAGGGCGCGCGCGAAGCCCTCGGCGGCGAGTCCGGCGCGGTCATCGTCGGCTGCCACCTGGGCAACTGGGAGGTGGCCATCATGGGCGTCCAGGCCCTGGGCCTGGGCGACTTCTGGGGCATCGCCAAGCCGGTCAAGAACCGCTTCATCTCACGCTACATCTACCGCTCGCGCCTGGAGCGCGGGGTCCACATCCTGCCGCGCCGCGGGGCCATGGCGCAGGCGCCGGCGATCGTCGAGGGCGGCGACATCCTGGGCATGCTCCTGGACCAGCGCGCGCGGGTGAAGCCGGTGCTCGCGCCCTTCTTCGGGCGGCCGGCCCGCTGCGATCGCTCGGTGGGGGTGCTCTTGCGCCGTCTGGGCGCGCCGGTGGTCTTCGCGGCCTGCTATCGCATTCCCGAGCGGCCCTTGCACTATCGCCTCGAGCTGGGCCCGATCCTGCGCCCCGAGGACGTGGCCGGTCAGCGCCCGGAGGCCATCTCGGCCCGGATCAACTCAGAGCTCGAGCGTAAGATCCTCGCCGCTCCCGAGCAGTACTTCTGGCTCCACGACCGCTATCGCGACGCCCCGCCGGCCTGATCGGCTCCCCCCCATGGCTCCGACGCCCACTTCATCCCAACTGGTCACCCGACTGGACTCCCTCGGCACGCCGCGCGTGCTGATCGTCGGCGACCTGATCCTCGACCGCTACGTGACCGGCGAGGTCACGCGCATCTCGCCCGAGGCCGCGATCCCGATCCTGGCGGTCGGGCACGAGGACGATCGGTTGGGCGGCGCCGGCAACGTGGCCGCCAACTTGCGCGCGATGGAGGCCCAGGTCGAGATCCTCGGGGTGGTGGGGGACGACGGCCTCGGGCGCCACTGCGTGGAGCTGTTCAGCGCCATCGGCATCGACGCCACCGGCTGCGTCGTGGACCCTGGCCGGCCGACGACGATCAAGACGCGCCTGGTCTCGGGCGTGCAGCAGATGCTGCGCGTGGACTGGGAGAGCTCGGCGCCGGTCGAAGGTCGCGTCGAGGCGGAGCTGTTGTCCCAGCTCGAGGCGCGCATCGGCCGCGCCGACGCCGTGATCCTCTCCGACTACGGCAAGGGCGTCCTGACCGCGCCCGTGATCGAGGCCGCCATCGCCGCCTGCCGCGCCGCCGGCAAGCCGGTGTTGGTCGACCCCAAGGGCTCGGACTACGCGCGCTACAAGGGCGCGACCCTGCTGACGCCCAACCGCAAGGAGGCCGAGCAGGCCCTGGGCCGCAAGCTGTCGTCCCTCGAGGCCGTGCCGGAGGCCGCCGCCGAGCTGCAGCGCATCGCCCAGCTCGACATGTCGGTCATCACCCTCGGCGGCGACGGCATCTTCTTCGTCGACCAGGACGGCCAGGCCGGCCGCATCCCGACCCTGGCCCGCGCCGTGTTCGACGTCACCGGCGCCGGCGACACGGTCATCTCCCACCTGGCCCTGGGCCTGGCCGCCGGCTGGAGCCTGGGTGAAGCGGTGCTGCTCGCCAACCACGCCGCCGGCATCGTCGTCGGCCGCCGCGGCGCCGCGTCGGTCACCCGCAACGAGGTGCGCGCGGCCCTGGGCGAGTCGTCCCCCTCGCGCGGCAAGATCCTCGAGCCCGGCGAGGTCGCCGCCGTGATCGCCGAATGGCGCGCCGAGGGCAAGACCATCGCCTTCACCAACGGCTGCTTCGACGTCCTGCACGCCGGCCACGTGCAGTACCTGCGCTTTGCCCGCTCCAAGGGCGACCGCTTGATCGTCGGCGTCAACGACGACGACTCGGTGCGCCGCCTGAAGGGCGAAACCCGCCCCGTCAACAAGATCGCCGACCGCCTGGAGGTCCTCTCCGCCCTCGAGATGGTCGACGCCGTGGTGGCGTTCGGCGAGGACACGCCCAAAGAGATCATCGAGCGCATCACGCCCCACGCCCTGGTCAAGGGCGAGGACTGGGCCGACAAGGGCGTCGTCGGCCGCGAGTGGGTCGAACAGCACGGCGGCCAGGTGCACCTCGCGCCGCTGCTCGCGGGGCGCTCGACGACGAGCATCCTGGAGCGGGCGAAGAGTGGGGAAGCGGCGGGGCACTGAGAGCCCGCGCGACGAAGATCGCCCTGGCTCGGATCCCATCGATCGAGGGGAGTCACTAGCCTCGCGGTGTGGACGGGCAAATTTCCGAGCAAGCCGCGGCCGCAGACTTGGCCCTCTACCCGGGTCCCGGACCCGACGGGCGCCTCGCGCTGCGCCTCGTGCATGGGGTCGCGCTGGTCTACATCGCCTGGCTCGCGGTGGCCTTCTCCTTGGTCGCGGCCGACCGCGGTGATTCGGCCCAGCACCTCGAGCCGCACGTCGGGGCGGTCCTCGTCGGGACGTTTGCTCTGGTGCTGGTCTTCACCCGCCGGGAGTGGCTGTCGCGGATGGAAGGTCGGCTCGAGTCGTCCGCGGCGAGCTCGCCGAATGGGGTCTTTCCGGTCGTGCTGGTGCTGGCCTCGATCGTCCCGGCCGAAGCCCCCGCGGGGCTCCACGCGCTGCTGCAGGTGGTGATGATCGCCACGGGCCTCGCCTACTTCCTGCCGATTTGGTCCGCGGATTCGGCCAAGCGGGCCGCCCGCCCGCTCCTCTGGCTCGCGGCGGTTTCCGAGGGTCTGCTCGTGATCGGATTCGCACTGGCAGGCGAGCCGACCGAGCTTCGCGGGTCCACCATCTACGGGGCGATTGTCGTCTGGGTCTACACAGCCCTCGGCTGGCTGATGCCACGCGGCTCGCGCTGGTGGTGGTGGCGAGAGCCGAGCGCCGGCCGAGTCTGATCCTGGCGTCAGGCCCGACGGGACCCGCCGGGGCGCGAAGCCGAGCCGGTTCGTCGTCGCGCCGCGCGCGGTCGATCACTCCATCCAGGTGTCGAGCGGGCGCGGGTCGTCGGTGCCCTCGTAGAGCAGCTTGTTGCAGGTTCGGCAGGTGACCTGCTGCGGGTCGCGGGTCGCGTAGTCGGAGTCGGCGCCGCAGCGGGTGCCGCCGGTGGGGGTCAGGTGGTGCAGGACGCCCAGGGGAGTGTCGGTGCCAGGGGCTGTCTGGCCGCGCTTGCCGGGACCCAGGAACAACAGGGCCAGGAGGCAGAGCACTCCGGCCACGATCAAGGGGATCAGGGCGGAACTCGCCGGCACCTGCCAACCGGTGAGTAAGGCCATGGCGGCCAAGAGGGCCGTGGCGCTGATCAGGGGCCAGTAGAGGACGTGCAGCTCCGACAGGACCTTGCCGCCGGTCACGCCGCCGAGCACGACGGCGAGGATCGCGAGGTAGGCGATCGCGTGGAAGGACTCGATGTAGACGATCGGGGCGGAACCGAGCTGCAGCCGCAGGACCGCGTGGGACACGACGACGATCAGCAGCAGGGCCGCGCCGCACGCGATGGCCGCGCCGGCGCCAGGGCGTTGGGCGCCCTTGCCGCTGCCGGCCAGGATCAGGGCGAAGAGCAGGGCGAGCACGGCGACGAGCGGGACGAGCTCGCGCAGCATCGGCGTCCAGGCGACGCGCTGCAGGGGGATCAGCAGGTTCGACGAGGCGGGGGCTTCCCCCTCGATCGACGGCTCGAAGCGGGGCTCGCCGAAGCGCCAGCCGAGGGGCGGCGTGGCTTGGATCTCGGGGACCTCTGCGAAGCGGACGTCCAACTGGCCGCCGATCGCCTGCAGTCGAAGGGCGTCGATGCGATCGAAGGGGTAGACCCGCCGATCGCGCGGCGATGGGTACTCGACCTCGAAGGTCCAGCTCCAGACCTCGGTCCAGTCCTCCGAGGTCTCGAACTCATCGGGACTCGGATCCTGGGCTGTGCTCCCATCCGACGACTCCCACCACTGACTATCGGAGGTCACCCCGGGGGAAGTACCCGCGGAGTCGGGGAAGAAGATCCAACGCGACTGGCCCTGGAGCTGCGCGCGCAGTGAGGCGTCGTAGCGCGCGGTGACCCTGCCCGTCGCGCGCAGGTTGCCCGCGTCGCCGACCTGGACCGCGTGCAGCTCGACCGAGGCCGGGACCAGGATCGGCTGGGGCCCGTCGGAGGCCGCGGGCACCTGGGGGCGATCGGCCATGGCACTCAGCCAGACCGTCGCGAGCGCCGCTACGAAGAGCACGCTGGCCAGGGTGGAGAGGAAACTCTTGGTCCCGTTCTTCAATGAATCGGCTCGCCCGTGGGAACCCGGCTGCGGCCGGATTGGTGTCGCGTCGATCGGGCGCCGAGGCATCCGACCCCGACGCGCCAGTCCGTCTGAACCAGACCCCTCGACGTCCCTTCAGGTCGAACGGCCGGGGCGGTCGACGGCCTTGTCGTAGTCGGTCTTGGCCTGGGCCAGGGCGTCTTCCTTGGCGTCGTAGGCGGTGGCGAGGTTGATGTCGGCCTTCTTGCGATCGGCGTTGGCTTGGGACGCGGCGATGGTGGCCGCGCCCTCGGCGTCGCGCAGCGCCTGCTTGGCCGCCTGCAGGGCCGCGGGCGCACCGTCGAAGAGGGCCTGGGCGTCTTCCAGGTTCTTCTTCTTCTTGGCCGCCTTGGCGGTGGCGGCGTCGAGCACCTTCTGGGCCTCGATCACGTCCTTCTGGGCCTGGGCGTCGTCCTTCGTCGCCGCGTCGAGCTTCGGTGCCGCGTTGTCGAGGGCTTGCTTGGCCGAGTCCACGGCAGCCTTGGCGGCGGTCAGGGTCTTCTGGGCACCCTCGACGTTCTGCTCGAGGGTGGCGAGGGCCTTGTCGTGGTCGACCTTGGCCTTCTCGAACTCCAGCTCGGCGTCCGCGATGGCGGCGTCGCGGGTAGCTTCGAGGACCGAGACCGGACCGGCCACGGCGGGGGACGCTTGGGGGGTGCTCGTGTTGGACATGGTTCTCGGTCCTCTTCGCTCGCGCGGGAATCGGTTCAACCGCGATCGACGATCGCGCGGGTCACGGTATTGCGGCTGGATGCTCCACCGGTGGAAAGATGCAGTCCACTAGCAATCCCAGCGCGTCGGGCGTTTCGCATCAACGCGCTTCGTCGCTGTGGATGGCGAGGTGCTTGCCCTGCTTGGCCAGCTCGAGTCGGACGGCTCGCAACACCTGGGGCATGCCCACCGCGCACTGAGCTTCCGCAGCCAGGCTCGCCGCGACAAGGGCGGCGTTGCGGATCGATCCGCCCGTCAATTCGATCTCCGCCAGGCGGTCGTGGTCGAGGTCGGCGATCGGAACGCGGTCGGGGAAGACTCGCTGCCAGAGGGCGAGTCGCTGGCGCACACCGGGGGTCGGGAAGGCGACCACGAAGCGCACCCGTCGCAGGAAGGCCTCGTCGATGTTGCTGCGGTGGTTCGTGGTCAGGATCGCGAGGCCGGAGTAGGACTCGAGCCGTTGCAGCAGGTAGCTGACCTCGATGTTCGCGTAGCGGTCGTGGGCCGAGGAGACCTCGCTGCGCTTGCCGAACAGGGCGTCGGCCTCGTCGAAGAGCAGCACCGAGCCGCCCGCCTCGGCCGCGTCGAAGAGCTTGGAGAGGTGCTTCTCCGTCTCGCCGATGTACTTGCTCACGACGCTCGAGAGATCGACCCGGAAGAGCGGCAGTCGGAGCTCCCAGGCCAGGCCCTCGGCGGCCAGGGTCTTGCCCGTGCCGCTCGGGCCCGAGAACAGCACCGCGATGCCGCCGCCGCGGCTGTCCGGCGGCTGCATGCCCCAGCGGACGTCCACCACCGCGCGCTGTCGCGACTGAGCGACGATCGAGTCGAGCACCTCGCGCTGGGCGGGCGGCAGGACGAGATCGCGGAACCCGTCGCGGGCCGGGACGCGCTCCGCCAGGCCGTCGAGTTGGGGCGTGGCGACCTCGATACAGGCCTGCCAGAGCTCGGCGGGCTCAGGCGGTAGCTCTTCGTCGCTGGCGTCGAACCAGGCGTCACAGGCCGTCTCGACCTGTTGGGGGTCGAGCCGGAACTGGACCACCAATCGGTCGAGCAGCGGCTCCAGGTCGTCGGCCCTGGCTCCTAGGCACTGGCGCCAGTGCTCCAACCGGTCTTGATGGCTGCGCGGGGGCAGGCTCACGGCGCGCAGGCCGGGGAGGTCGATTCGGATCGGCTCGGGTGAGGCGATCAGGGCGATCGGCAGGCGAGGATCGATGCAGTGGGCCACGGCGTCCAGACCTCCGCGGCCCGCCGCCCGATCCACGAGGAACAGAGGCACGAGCGCTCCCAGGCTCACGTCGCGCGCGAGCAACACGCGCAGCTCGTCGAGTTCCTCGCGTCGCGTGGGCAGGTCGGCGGCACGGAACAGCCGCACGGGGATGCCCATCGCCTGACCGATGGTCGATCCGGCCGCGAGGGTCAGCCAGTTGTCGCCCACCAGCTGCACGGGACCCGGTCCGGACGGGCGCCGGAGCAGGCGGGCGACGACCTCGCCGGCATGGTCGGGAATCGGGAGCGGGGTCGGGGTCGGGGTCGGGGCCGGGGTCGGGGCCGGGGTCGACAGGCGCGTGATCTCGATCGACGCCGAGGGTGCGCCCTTGAGAAAGTGCAGCACAGGCTCGGCGATGCGGATCGCCGAGTTGATCAGGGAACCGGAGGCGTCGACATCGATCAGCCGAAAGGCTCGCAGCGGAGACGCAGGGGTGCTGGCCGACCAATGGGCGTCGGGCAACAGCGCCATCGCGTTGCCCAGGGTCGGCCCGACACCGGTCCCCAGCCAAGGGCTCAGCTTGCCGCGATCGAGCTCCCAGCCGGCGCACAGGAGGACCACCGACAATTCGAACGGGGAGAGGTCGAAGACCTCGCCGAGCACGTCCGCATGGGGCGGCGAGGCCATGCTGGCGGCGGTGTCCTCGGCGGCGGCGAGGGCCTGCTCGTGCCGCTCCCGGCTGGCCTCGGTGGCAGCACCCCCCTGGCTGGCCGACTCCACCGCCAGGAAGGTGGCGCTGAGCAGTTGCCCCAGGTGGCGCCGGTTGGCGTCCTGCCAGCTGTCGTTCGGGCTACCGGTGGAATCCACGGAGGTCGTTCTTACTTGCCAGTGTTCTTCGCTGTCAGCCCCGAGCAGATCGCGACCGAGTGCCAGAATCCGCCGCCTCGCAGGCATCCGTGCTCCGAATGCCGCTGTGCCGAACTCAGAGGTCTTCCGAGTTCAGCTCGCCGCCCGACGCAACTCCCACAACAGGCCCGTTCCGTTGCCGTCGCCGCGAAAGCGCAGCAGGGGCAGCCGCTGATTGCGATTGAGGCACATGATCGCCGATTGAAGGCGACGCTTGGGCTCGATCGAGGGCAGGGGCGGAAGGGGATCGAGGATGTGCTCGGGCCAACCCTCCTCGGCGAAACAGCTCAGGATCCGTTCCTGGTTCTTCGCCGGCACGCGGAAGTGCTTGATCACTCGTCCGTCGAGCTGGAGCAGTCGGCTGGACGGGTTCCATTCGGGTTTCGCGGCGCGCGACCGAGCGGCACTCACGAGGGGGACATCGACCAACTGGGGAGCGCGCGCGTGAGCTTCGACCAAGCTGGAGCCGAACTCGGTGACCACGAAGCAGCTTCGATCGCCCAGGCGAATGCCACCCGAGTGTTCGAAGCTTCGGTCGACCTGGCCGGATTCGGAAGTCTCCAGGGCCGTCGCGACCAGGCCCTTGCAGATCAACCAGCGCAGCTCGCACTCGGTCAAGCCGATGGCGCGCAGTCGCTCGATCTCGACCGCGAAGTCCCACTCGTCGTGGTTCGTGCCGCGTGCATAGTCCCTCGCGCGAGCGAGCATCTTCACGCCCTGCTCGACGGTCTCGGAGACCTCTTCCGGGAGCTCTTTCAGCCAGAGTCGAAGCTCTTGCATTCCTCTTCCTCCATCGATGCGATCGCAGGGCGATCATTTGTCGGCGGCGCTCAATGACTTCAGGCGGTGAGCGAGGGTACCTGCACTCAGTCGATCTGCACAGGCATTGCGATCTCGAGTGCGACTGGCCGAGTTGCTCGCAATCCCATCGCAGTCGAGGCGACGCATCACGAGGTTGAAGTCGGCTGTTCGCTCGGGAATCCGATCGCGTTCTGGTGTGGGCGCGTGTAGGGCGCGCGATCGCGCGCGAATCGCGTCAGGGCGACCGCTCTGCCTTCTTCCCGAGCCTTTCGTTGCCTCCGGCCAAGGGTCGCGACACCGAGAACAAGCGCCCCGACGCCAAGCTCGCAGCCCTAGGGCCTCTTGGTTCGGGTGACCGCGGGAGCCGGACGTCTGACTTTGGAATTGGTCGAGCGGCCGACTCCGACCGGCCACGCTGGGTCGGGGCCGCCCGCCCGTAGACGGCTCGTCCGTCGCTCCCGACTGGAGAGTGCATGTGGAGTGCTGTCGGCGGCACGGGCTATGGTCCGCGCGAGAAGGCCCGACCATGCTCCTGCTCGCCTCCCGCACGCTCCAGCGCTTCATCAGTGCGCACGTTCCGCCACCCCAGCCGGACGTGCGGCCCGAGGATTGGGTGCGCCTGGGCGAGTTCTCCGAAGCGGATTCGGAGGCGAACGCCGAGACCTTGGTCCTGCAGCTCTATCGGGTCGAACCCGATCCGCAGGGACCCTACCGCCGTAACCCGGGCGCCAAGGGTTCACCGACGCAGCTCCTGCTGCACCTGCACTACGCGGTGTCCTATCAGTCGAAGTCCCAGGAGAGCCTGGAGTCGGCTCTGGGTGGCGTTCTGCGAGCCTTTCACACCGTGCCGGTGATCGAGCCCCGCGACTACCTGACCGCCGTCGATCAGCGGGCCGCCGGCGCCAGTGGACTGCAGTTGGGAGGTCTTGACGTCAGTCTCGAGACCCCCGACCCCGAGCGGACCGAGCCCCTGTGGCGGGGACGCCAGGGCGGAGCACGACTGTGCCTCTACTATCAGGTCCGGTCGGTCCAGGTGCCCGGATACCTCGACGGCGAGGCACCGGGCGTGCGAACGGCGCGTGCGAGCGCGCCCGCACAGATGGGGCCTGCAGCGGCCGGAGCGGGGTCATGACCGGTGTGATCGGTACCACCCTGGTGGCGGCGGTGCGGGTCGAGCACGCGGTCACCGGCGAGCTCTTGGGACCGATCGAGATCGACGTCGTCGAGCCCACCTGGAGCGGTTGGACCATCGCCTATCGGCGCGGGCACGCCCTGCTGATGGCCGCGGAGGGGCTGCTCGGTGACCAACCGGAGGAGACCAGCGTGGACGTCCGTCTGGTCGACGCCCGGGTCCGTGCCCGAGTCTCGTCCTCGTTCCTCGTCGGTGGCGCGCAGTCCGGCGCCGAAGCGCCGACGGCGGTGCCAGCGCCGGTCGCGCCGACCGAGATCGATCCACGAGCGCTTCGTGCAGCGAGCTGCGGTGAGCTGCACCGCTGCGAGCGAGCGACATCGACACCCGAGCGCGCAGGCGCGAGCCCCCTCGTCGCGCGACTCACCGTTGCGAAGCTCGGATCCGGCGGCAAGGCCGAGCACGTCGTGCGTCTCGAGCCGGTCGCGAGCACCCTCGAGATCGTCCTGGCCGACGAGCAGGGTCGCCCCCTGCGCGGCGCGGTGGTCGAGGTGCGCGGCAAGGAGGGGGCGCCGGCGGTCGAGTTGATCGAGGCCGATTGGCCCTGTGTCGACTCCGACCTCGCGCAGGCCGCCATCTACCGCTCCTGTCCAGCGCGCGTCTGGGATGCGCGCTACTACCCGTTTCAGGTGGTTGTCGACGGGATGCGCGTCGTCGACCGAATGATGAGCTACTCGACGCCGGTCACGCGCCACCGGCTCGTGACCCCACGCAACCTCCGCGCTTCCGAGTGAACCATGCAGACCCTCTCAGCTCCCGGCGTCTACGTCTTCGAGGACCAGTCGACCCCGATGCCGCTCAGCGGTGTGCCGACTGGCGTGCCCTGCTTCTTCGGATTCACTCACCAGGGTGAGTCCCTCAAGCCGCGGCGGATCAAGAGCCTCAACGAGTTCTACGCCGTCTTCGGCGGGCGGCCCAAGAACAAGGCCGTGTTCCCCCACGCCTACATCACCGACAGCGTCTACGCGTTCTTCCTCAACGGCGGGAGCGAGTGCTACGTATGCCGGGTCAACAGCGGAGACGCGGCTTTCTGGTCGATCGCCTCGATCGAGAACGTCGTGGACTACGAGCGCCTGCTCGATCCGTTCGACGAGTCTTCGCCGGACGATCTGAAGCCGGCCACGATCGCCCTGCGCGTGGATGCAATTTCGGGTGGCACCTGGGCCAACAAGCTGCGCCTGCGGGCCTCGAAGACGGCCGCTCGGTCCGCCTTCCCCCTGACTCCGGTGCCCGTGACCCTCGCGCTGCCTAGCGCTGCCGACTTCGTCAACGTCGGACGGGGTCGCCTCAAGCCGATCTCGCAGGCGCCGATCCCCTCGGCCACGGGCCTCTCCAAGGGCGCCAAGTTGACCCTGGGGGAAGAGGTGGGCGAGTGGACCAGCGGCGTCGACGGTGAAGGGGCATTCGTCTTCAAGGATGGTCAGACCAAGGCCGGCAGTGGCACGATCGAGGCCCAGAACGCGAAGGGCGATACGGTCCTGATTCCCGTGAGCTACCTGCCGGACACCAGCGTCAAGGCGTCGGTGCTGACCAACACGGACACTGGCAAGCCCTTCGGTGCGGAGGAGATCGCCGGCTGGAACTCCAAGACGCGGGTCCAGTTCGAGAACGTCGACACGCCCGCTGGCAAGAAGACCCTGAGCGGCGCCTGGGACCCGGATCCGGAGGTGCAGGCCTTCTTCTTCTCGGATCCCGACGGTGTGGGCTTCGTGGTCACCGATGGGACGGTGCTCGGATCGATGCCCGCCGGCGAGCTGCAAGCCCCCTTGCACTTGCAGAGTGACGCCTTCCGGCTGACCTTCGATCTCGAGATCGTCGAGCCGGTGCCCCCGCGCAACCCGGGGGATGCCACGTCGTTCAAGGTCCTCGAGGCCTACCAGGGGCTCAGCACCGACCCCGGCGATCCGAGCTACTTCCTCAAGGAAGACGTCGTCAACGGCATCTCGAACCGGGTGCGGCTGTCCAAATTCGTCGACCAGGGCAAGGCCGTGGCCTTCAGTGACACGCCGGTAGAGGGCGCGGAGCCGGTCTCGCCCAAGGCGCCCGGGGGAGCGACGGTGCTCAACGCTGGCAGCGACCAAGTCCCGGCTTCGACCGAGTACACCAAGTACTTCCCGCTGCTCAAGGGCGTGCCGGATGTCTCGCTGATCGCCTGCCCGGATGCCTACCTGGACGGCAACAGCACCCCGGCCTCGACCTACCAGCCGATCTACCAGGCCGCTATCGACTACGCCTTCAACAACCGTTGCATGGCCGTGATCGACCCGCCGCCCATGGCCGAGGCCAAGGAGCTGGGCGACCTGAACAAGCGCGCCACCGCCCTGGCGACCTTCGCCGATCGCTTCCGCAGCACCCACGCCGCGATCTATGCGCCCTGGTTCCGCTCGCCCAACCTGGACGCGAGCTCGGACGAGAAGACCGTGTACGTGCCGCCGTCGGGCCACATCCTGGGTGCCTACAACCGCTCGGACAACATGGTCGGCGTGTGGAAGTCGCCGGCGAACATCCCCGTGCTCGGGCCGGTGGGCATGCAGCTCGACTTCACCGAGGACGAGAGCGAGAGCCTGAATCCGGCGGGGGTCAACCTGATCCGCAGCTTCCCGGGGCAGGGCATGCTGATCTGGGGCGCGCGCACGTCAACGAAGAACGTGATGTGGCGCTACGTCAACGTGCGCCGGCTGTTCCTGTACGTCGAGCGCACCCTCAAGCAGCAGACCATGTGGGCCGTGTTCGAGTCGAACGACCAGGCGACCTGGAACAAGCTCGTGAACGCGGCCGAGGGCTTCCTGCGCCAGCTCTGGCGCGACGGCGGCCTGATGGGCTCGACGCCCGACGAGGCCTTCCGCGTGCAGTGCGGCGTGCCGCAGACGATGACGATGACCGACGTCTACAACGGGCTGCTCAAAGTTGAAATCGCCATCGCCCCCGTGCGCCCGGCCGAGTTCGTCGTGTTCACCGTCAGCCAACTCGTCCAGACCCAGTCCACCTGAGACCGCTAGCCGCCCCTGGCGGCAAGGAGCCCGAACCAAATGGCAGACGCAACACTCGCCTACCCCCTCGCCAGCATCCGCTTCTCCGTGGACTGGGGAGGGTCGATCGCCAACTTCTCGGAGGTCGCGGGCCTCAACGTCGAGACGGACATGATCGAGTACCGAGGTGGGGCGGACGGCTCCCTCACCACCCGCAAGATCCCCGGGCTGATGAAGTACAGCAACGTCACGCTCAAGCGCGGGATCCTGGCCAAGGACAACGACTTCTTCAGTTGGTGGGAGAAGAACCAGCTCGGCACCCACGAACAGCGTGCGGTCACGATCACGTTGCTCAATGAGAGCGGCGACGAGACGGTCTCCTGGGCGCTGCTGCGCGCCTGGCCGGTCAAGGTCGAAGGGCCCAGCTTGAATGGCAAGGGCAACGAGATCGCGATCGAGTCGATCGAGCTGTGCCACGAGGGCGTCACGATCAAGAACGGCTAGCCCGGGACTCTGCCCGCCTCGACGGGCCAGGGCAGGAGCCAGAGGTAGACCCCCCATGACCAGAGCCGATGGTGAAGGCAAGGACTTCCCCTTCTTGGGGATGTGCTTTGAAGTCAGCGCCAAGGGGCACGAACTCGGGTCCTTCAGCGAGTGCAGTGGACTGAACGTGGAGATCGGAAGCGAGGAGTACAAGGAGGGCGGCAGCAACCACTTCGTGCACAAGCTCCCGACCCACGCGACCTCCGCGCCGTTGATCCTCAAGCGTGGGTTGGACGATGCCTCCGCCCTGTGGGACTGGATTCGGGAGTTCGTCGAGACGTCCACGGTGAAGCCGGCGGACATCATCGTGCAGTTGAAGAGCCGCGGTGCTCGGCCCGACGTGCTGCGGTCCTGGACGGCCAGCAGGGCCTACCCGCTCAAGTGGGAGGGGCCCAAGCTCGACGCGGCCCGCGGCCAGGTGGCCTTCGAGACGGTCGAGTTCGCCCACCGGGGCATCGTGGTGGGTGGCGGCGCGAGCGGCCGGGGTTGAAGGCCGGGCCGACCCGGTGGGAGCACAGCATGTTCATCAACGAGATCGTCAGTGAAGTCGCACTTTCGCAGCACCCGGAGCACCAGGCTCAGGGGCCCGTTCCGTCAGGGCTGGGCTCCCTGCGGCCGGAGGAACTCGAAGAACTCGTGGAGCGGGTCGCCGAGGCGGTCCTGGAGCGGCTGGCGCAGCACTGGCGCGAGTAAGCCATGGTCAAACTCACCATCGAGGGCTATCCGGACAGCGGCTTCTCGGGCTCACCGCTCAAGGACACGACGTTCGTCGCGGACTTCAACCCCACCGACTACACCTGGACGCGTTCGAACGACTACGTCGCGACGCCCACCCCGCACACCAGTCGACCGAAGACCAAATACGACCACGGCAACAACGACCAGTTGAAGATCGCCTTCATGTTCGACGGGACCGGCGTCAACGACGCTCCGGAGGGCATGCCGAAGACGGTCTTGGAGCGTGTCGAGCGCTTCCTGGGCCTCTTGCGCTTCCGGGGTCGGCAGCACATCCCACCGCACTGCAAGGTCATGTGGGGGGGCTTCACCTTCCAGGGCGTGCTCAAGTCAGCCAGCGCCAACTTCGTTCTGTTTGACAAGCAGGGCGTGCCCCTGCGCGCCAAGATCAGCGCCGAGTTCGAGCAGGTGGTGAGCCGCAAGGCTCGCATCGCGGAGGAGAAGAAGAGCTCGCCCGACGTCGACCGTGTGTGGGTCGTTCAAGCCGGTGATCGGCTCGATCGAATCGCTTTCGAGAGCTACGGCCACGTGGCCTACTGGCGTCAGTTGGCCTTTGCCAATGGACTGGCAAATCCTCGCTCCCTGGAGCCCGGTAGGGTCCTGAGCCTTCCGCTTTTGGAGCTGGTGTGAGCGCGGATACGTCCGAGAGCATTGCGGAGTTCGCCATCGCGATCGATGGCGCCGAAATCGACCAGGCCACCGCCGAGGACGTGATCCGCATCGAGGTGTGCGAAGAGGTCGGCCGGCTGGCGCGCGCATCGGTGGTGCTGCGTAACTGGGATCCCGAGGCCGATCCGGCCGGCGACGCACCCACGGCCAAGCTCGAGGCGGGCCGCGCGATCAAGATTCGGCTCGGCTACGACAGCAAGCTGGACGAGGTCTTCGACGGCATCGTGGTCGCCGCGGTGGTCCAGGTGCGCCGCGGCGACCTGCCTCGACTCGAGCTGCGCTGCCGTTGTCGCGGGATCGGCCTGCTGGGCAGCGCTCGCTATCGGGTCTGGGCCGATCAATCGGATCAGACGGCGGTGGACAGCATCTGCAGCGAGGTCGGGCTGAAGGCCGACGGTTCGTCTGCCTTCGTGAATCCCTTCCTCGTGCAGCATCGCGTCAGCGACTGGACCTTCGTTTTGGCGCGGGCGGCGGCGCTGGGTGTGCAGGCCTACGTGCGCGGCAGCACGCTGAACTTCAAGCCGGCAGCGACGGGGAGTCCCGCGGCGACGCTGCTCTGGGGCGACAACCTGGTCGAGTTCGAGCTTGCCCAGGACATCTCGAGCGCTTTTGGAGACTGCGAGGGGACCGCCTGGGACCCCGAGTCCAAGCAGCCCCTGTCGGTCACGACGGCCGCGAGCGCTGCCCGGGGCCCGGCCGGCTCGCGGCCCTCGCGCACCAAGCTGCTGGCCACCGAAAAACTCGACGGCGCCCGCAAGCGCCGCGTGGCGGAGTGCGTCGCCATGGATCAGGCCGAGCTCGAGGCCTGGACCCAGGCGCTGGTCGATCGGGGTGCGACCGACAGCTACCACGGCAGCGCCTCCTGCGCGGGCGACGCCCAGCTCCGCATCGACTCGATCCTGGAGATCAAGGGGCTCGGCAGCAGCTTCGACGGACCCCACTACATCACCCGCGTGAGTCACCGATTCACGGTGCAGGGCTTCGAGACGCAAGTTGGCCTGGGCACTCCGCCCACGCCGACCCCCGAGGCGCGCGCCGGCAGCGCAAGGGTCATGCCGCCCATCGATTCGATCGTGATCGCCACGGTGGAGTCCTTCGAGGACAACGAGCGCTCGCAGTGCCGGGTCCAGATCCGCTTTCCGTGGATGGACGCCGAGGAGCCCCCGGTCTGGGCACGGCTGGCGACGCCCTCGAGTGGCGGCGGGCGCGGCTTCGTCTTCGTGCCCGAGCCGGACGACGAGGTGCTGGTGCAGTTCCTCGACGGTGACCCGCGCCACCCGGTAGTGGTGGGCAGCCTGTGGAACGGAGTGGACGCACCTCCCGAGCAGTACGACGCCGAGAAGAACGACCGCCGCACGATCGTCAGCCGCTCGGGCCACGCGATCACCTTCGATGACGGTGACGACGGACCCGGCGTGCTGGTGCAGACGGCGGCGGGGCAGGTGCTGCACCTGGACGACACCTCGGGCTCGGAGCAGATCCGTCTGGAGGACAAGACGGGCAACCAACTGACCATGGACTCGGGGGGCATCGCCCTGACGGCGGCGTCGGGCAAGTCGATCAAGCTGTCGGCCTCGGGCGGCAGCGTCGAAATCACGGCCAACGAGGTTTCGGCCAGCGCCGACTCGAACGTGTCGCTCAAGGGCAACGCGACCGCGAGTCTCGAGGGCAGCGCCAAGGCCGAGGTCAAGGGGGCCCAGGTGTCGCTCAGTGGCGACGCCATGGTCACGGCCAAGGCACCCATGATCCAGTTGAACTGAGCGCGTGCGCCCATGGAGCTCGATCCCACACAAGAACCCGCAGGGCGCTCTTTCGAGGACGCCTACCTCGGCCGCGGCTGGGCCTTTCCGGTCACGTGGCGCACGGACCGTGACGGAGGCGGTGGGCGGGTGCGCGTGAACATGGCCGAGAAGCTCGAGGACATCCAGCAGTCGATTCGGCTGATCCTCGAGACGGCGATGGGTGAGCGGGTGATGAACCCAGAGTTCGGATCCGAGGTACAGCGCTACGTCTTCGCGCCGATCACTCCTCAATCGATGGCCGACCTCGGGCGCGCTGTGCGGCAGGCGCTGATTGTCTGGGAGCGTCGCATCCGCGGGGTCGAGGTCGACGTCGGCTCGCACCAGGGCGAGATCGGGCGACTCGACGTGAAGATCAGCTTCTTCGTCGACACCCACCGCATGCGGCAGAGCTTCATCTTCCCCTTCTACGTCGACCAGCCGGGCGGGCAGTGATGGGCGCGGCCTTCCGGGCGGACAGGCGCGGGGAGCTGGAGATCGTCGCGCAGCTCCGACAGGTCGCCTCGGACCTGCCCACGCCTCCGGGCGAGGGCAACTGGGTGGCGGATCTCTTGGCCGACTCGAGTGAGCCGTCGGCGGCCGTGCTCGAAGCCATCGGCGGTCGCCTGGCCCAGGCCGTCGGGCGCTTCAACACCCTCCCCGAGCAACTCCGCGAGCGCTACTTCGTCGACCGGCTGGGGATTGCCCGCCGCCCGCCGCAACCCGATCGCGCCTACGCGCGCCTGGCCAAGGTCGCGGCCCAGCCACCCGTGCGCGTGAAGGACGGCACGGTGTTCGTCGCCAACGAGGAAGACCGCACACCCCTGCGACGCTATCGGCTGCGGCAGGGGACCACGGTCACCGGCATCGAGCTCGGTGCGGTGACGAGCTACCAACGCCTGGCGGACGGTCGCGATCTGGTGCTGCAACGGTCGCTCGAGAAGGGTGAGCTGCGGGAGCCCTGCTTCCCCTTCGGCCGGGCCGAGGACGCCGCGCTGTACGGCGTGGCGCGCTCGCTGTTCATCGTCAGCCCGCTGCTCGAGGCCGCTCGAAGCGGAACTCGTCTGCGCGTGACATTCGAACGGGTCGGTCCATCGGTCGAACAGTTCATGGAGGGCCTCAGCGCCCTCGAGTGGCAGGGGACCACCAAGGCCGGCTACGTGCCCCTGGTCGCGTCGGAGTTTCGCGAGCACGGCACCGACGTCGAGGTGATCTTGGACCTCGACCTGGACCTCGAGCCGGCCGAGTTCGAGTCCGGAGGGCTGCCGAGTGCCGAGGCCGAACGCATCGATCGGGGGCTGGTTGCGGCCCTGCGGCTGCGCAAGCCGACGTCCGGGGACGTTGGTGCAGGCCAGGACCTAGGAGCCTGCGCGTTCATGGCCTTCGCCGAGATTTCGCTGGTCTTCGAGGGGCCGCGCTCCTTCGTCGATCGCGACCCCCAGGCGGACCCCGGCAGCTTGGAGCTGACGGATGGGCTCCTGAACGGTCAGCCCCTGGACCTGAGCGCGCCCTTCGCACCCTTCGGCGATCCGGCCTCGAGCGGGAACACGCTCCATTTGGCCTGCGGTGCCATCTTCGGTCTGCCCTTGGCCGAGCTCTCGCTCTGCTTCCGCACCGCGAGCGGGGACCTGCGCCGGCACCCGATCGTGCCCCTCGTCGACGAGCTCGACGTCCCGGCACAACCGCAGGTGACCTGGCGGCGACGGCGACAAGGCCAGTGGCAGGCTCCGGCCCGGATGGCCTGGATCCGGCCCCTGCCCACAGCACCGCGCGAGGGTGGAGACCTGGACTCCTTCGGCGGCCAGCTACGCATCCACCTGCGCGAGAGCGGCATGCCCTTCTCCGAGGAGGCGACGGTGGGCGCGCGTCGGGGTCACTGGCTGCAAGTCCGCCTGCATCGCGGCGATTTCGGTTGGGCCACCTACCTGCGCGACCAGGAGCGCTTCGTGCGCGAGATGGTCGAGCGCTCTCGACCTTCCCTGTGGCGCAGCCTCTTGAATCTGCTGGGTCTGGGGGGCGACGACGAGCCCGTGCCGCCCCCGCGCCCGCCCAGTCCACTGGTGGCCAGGGCGTCGGTCGTCTTTCGCTCCGAGTCGATCCGCGAAGGGCTGGTCTCCCTGTGGGTCTCGGTGGCCGACACCTGCCCGATGACGAAGGCGGAGATGCGCTCCAGCTTCGAGGTCGGCGTCGACGGAGTGCGGCGCTTTCGTCCCTTCGACTTCGGCCGCCGGGACTGGGGCGGGGAGCTGTACCTGGGCTTTCGCGGCGCCCGCTCGGGGACCTCGGTCAGCATGTTCCTGGACGTTGCGACGGTGAGCGCCCAGAGCGTGCGGACCAACGGCGAGGTGTCCTTCGAATACTGGAACGGCAACGGCTGGAGCGACCTCGAAGTGCAGGACGAGACGCGAGGCCTGACCCAGGCGGGCATCGTGCGCTGGCGCTCGCCACAGGACTGGCTGCCGCCCACCCGCGTCGAACCCTTCACCATGGGGGATCGCGAGCCGCGGACCTGGCTGCGCGTTCGCGTGCGACGGCCCAGCGACGGGTTGTGGCTGGCGCGCATGACCTGCGACGCGGCCGAGTTGGAGTACCTGCCCGAGGGGCCGGACGATCAATCGCCGGAGCAGGAGTTGCCCATGGGCTCGCGCCTGATCCCCGAGCACGGGCTTCCGGGCCTCACGGGTGCGGAGCTGCTGGAGCCCAGTCGCGACGGCTGTGGTCCGGAGTCTTCGATGGCCAACGTGAGGCGAGCCGGGCGCGTCACGCGGCATCGCAACCGCGCGGGTTCGGCGCGCGACATCGAGTGGATGGTCCTGGATCGGTTCCCGATGCTGCGGCACGTGCGCTGCCTGCGACCCGCGCCGGGCGCCGTCGGTCAGCCCTTCCCACGCGGGCCGCGCCTGCTGGTGGTGCCCGACCTGCCGGGCCCCCTGCCCCTGGCTTCGGGATCCCTGGTCGAAGACGTGAGTCGCTTCCTCGCCGACCGCTCGGCGCCGGGGGTTCGAATCGAGGTCCGCGATCCCGAGTTCGTGGAGGTTCGCGTCCGGGTGCGGATCACGATCGAGGCCGGACGCCAACCCGCGGTGATGCGCGAGCGGGTCGACCAGGCCTTGGCCGCGCGGCTCTCGCCGGCCGGTCGGCCGCGCGGCGGGGCACGCGAGTTCGCTCGTCCGGTGGGCCTGAGTGAGCTGGAGGCGGCGGTGCGCCGGGTAGCGGGAGTCGAACGCGTCACCAGCCTGGCCTTTGGCGAGCCCTTCGTGGGCCGCTCCGTCGCCCGCGCCCCGGCCGATCGCATCCTGACCACCGCCAAGAACCACGACGTGGAGGTCGACTCGTGAACGAGCTGAATGCCTGGCGCACCGCGCCGCTGATCGACCATCGCCTCGCCGCCGTCGAGGAAGTCACCTTCGAAGAGCTGCGCGAGTCGGCCCTCGGGTTCATCCAGCGCACGGCGACGACCTGGACCGACCACAACTTCCACGACCCCGGCATCACTCTGTTGGAGGCCGGCCTGTGGGGCGTTGCGGACCTCTTCTACCGCGTCGATGGATTCGTCGACGGCGCCGTGCCCCAGGACCTCGAGTGGACCGCCAGCGTGCCGATGGAGGCCGACGTCGGCACTCGGCTGGTGTTGGCCCAGACCCTGCTGGATCGATTCGCCGACCTGACCGAGGCCGTTCTGCCCGAGCCGCGAGAGCCCTGGGACGCGCCGCCAGCCGCCGCGGATGCCGGCCAGCGCTTGACCGGTCTGTTGGGCTCCATCCTGCGACCCAAGCGCTCGGATCCGACCGCGCCCAGGCCCCTGCCGGGCGAGCCGGTCGAGTCCATGGCCGACGTCACAGGCCCGGAGGCCATCCACTTCCTCGGCCATCGACTGGCGGCGGCGGAGTTCGGGCGGATCTCCCCGGGATCCGATCGGGACGCGTTGCTCGAGGTGATCGAGCGCCGCACCAGGCGCTGGCTGCTGCACGACAGCTTCGCGATCCTGCGCGGCGCCCTCGAGCGGGGCCTCGGCGCGGCCGGCGTTGGACCCGTCCGCGAGCGCTTGGAAGCCGCGGTGCGGCTCGCGACGGAGCAGCGTCGCTCGCGTCGAGTACGCCAGGCCACGGACCAGGGCTGGGACGTCGAGGCGACCGCCGTCCATGGGCTCGTTCCCGGCGACTCCGAGCTGGCGACGCTGCTCGCGCGCCTCGATCTGGACGTCGATCCGGGCTGGTTCGAGGACGAACAGGGCCAAGCCCGCGTCTGGCCGCCGCATCCTTCCCAGGTCTCCTCGGCGGACCCGTTCACCGGCGACGACCACCTGACCACATTGCACCAGCACTTCACGCGCCTGGCAGCGGCGGGTGCCGCGCCCTACGCGATTCCGATGGACGGCGGTCGCCTCCCCGCGCGACCGGGTCGCCTGTGGGCGGTCCCGGGCGCGATCGCAGGCCAGCGCTGGGACGGGCGCGCCGCTGGCGGCGACGACTCGCTGCGCCCCGGAGCGCTCAGTCTCCTGGTCGAGTCCTGCCCAGGATGGAGCGACGACGAACTCCTCACGGCAGCGCGGGAGGCCTTCGAGCAGGGCACGCCGCGTGGCTATTGGGGCCACCGCGACTTCGCTGCGCTCGAGCAGGGTGGTCGCCAGACGCTTCGTCCCCTCGGCCTCGAGTTGCACTTCGGCCTGGTGCGCCCGGTGGTGGTGCGGATCTCCGGCACCCTCGAAGCGCGCGCGGGCGCACCGACCGAAGTGCTGCGCCGCAAGGCCCAGGAGTGCCTGCTCGGCTACCTCGCGAGCGGCCAGCCGCGCGACCACGCCGCGCCGGGCAGCTACGCCACCGGTTGGTCCCCCGGCGCTGCCGTGGATCTGCGCCAGATCGAGGAGCTGCTGCTCGACATCGACCGCGTCGAGCGCGTGGCTTTCCTGCGCGTGCAAGTCGATCGCGGGCAGGCACCGAGCAGCGGCCATCGACTGCTGCCCTTCGAAGTGCCCGACCTGGAGCGCGCTGACCTGAGCGGGCTGGACGTGATCCGACCCTCGTTGGAGGACTTCGATGCTTGAAACCGGACCTCTCTACACGCCGCTCGAGGAGGCGCTGCCGGCGGTCTACCGTCGCGATGCCTACTCCTTCGAGCAGATCCGCACCTACTTCCGGCCCTTGAACGTGGTCTGCCGGCAATTCGTCCTGGCCCTCGACGAGCTCCCCGCTTGGCTCTCGCCGGCGGCAACTCAGGTCACGCCACCGGGCACCTGGGGCGGCACCGAGGCCGAGCGGATCGAGCGGCAGAGCGAGGTCCTGGACGAGGTCGCCGCCTGGTTCGACTTCAGCTTCGAACCGGAATCTGTTTGGCGCCTCACGGAGGATCCGAGCGAGTGCCGCGCGCTGCTCGAGGCCAAGTCCCGGGCGCTGCGTGCCCTGCCTCGCCTGATGCGAACGCGGGGCACGGCGCGCGGGTTCCTCGAGCTGTTCTGCACGGCCTTCAGGCTGGACCCGCGCTCGCCGGACGAGTGTCCCGTGCTGCTGGAGTACTGCGCCCACCGCCCGGACGCGGTCGAGCCGTCCAAGGGAGCTCCGGATCCCGGCTGCCAGCCTGCGGGCGACGACGACGAGGAGGCGGAGCCGCGCATCCTGTGCGACGACCGAGTTGACTTCCTGACGGACGACGGAATCGCCTGGCGCGCGACGCTACTGCTCCCCCCGGTGTCGACCTTTCGCACCCATGACGGCTCGAGGGACGCGCGCGAGTGGATCGAGCGCAACGCCCCGGCGCACCTGTGGATCGACCTGCATCGCGTGTCGGCGAGCTTCTGGCCCGAGTTGATCGAGACCGTGCTGCCGAGTGGGGCCAGTCGCACGGAGGTCCTGGCCCTCGTGCGAACGCGAGTGACCGCGGATGAAGCGCTCCACACCGGAGGCGACGACCAGCTCGACGCCGGACGTCTGCCGAGCGAGGGAGGACAGGGGTCATGAGCACGACAAGGGAACAGCGGCCCTGGCTTCCGCGTTTCGAACCGGGGCAGGTCGTCACAGCGGCCGCGCTGAATCAGATGGCCGATGCGAGCCAGGACCTGGCCCGCTTCCAGGCGCGCCAGTTCCACGGGCAGGGCATCCTCTTCGGCCTCACCGGCCGACTGATCCCCCAGACACGCGAGTGGGAGCTGGGAGCGGGGGCTGCCATCGATCCCCTGGGACGTCTGATTCGAGTCGACAAGCCCCAGCGAGTGCCGGTCTGTTCCGGACTGCTCGATCCGCGCGAGGCGGACGCGAAGCACCCGCACGTCGCCGACCCCGGCTCGCCGACCGAGAACCTGACCCCTGTCTTGTTCTACCGCTCCTACGACGTCACGGACCCGATCAGCGGAGCGACGCGGCGGGAGGACTCGTTCGAGGTCCAGATGGTGCGCGGTCGCGTGGTCAGCCGAACGCCGGACGCCAGCCGCTGCCTGCCGCTGGAATCCCTCGCGGACCTGCGCGCCGGTGACGGGAGCCGCCTCCGCAAGCAATTCGACGAGCTCAAGGCCCGGATCCACGCGGAGATGAGTCGCGAGCAGTCGGAGCCCTTCCGCAACGACACCCGCAGGCGTTTGAGCGCCCTGGACCTGTCCGACGAGCTGAGCTACGGGCGACCCTCCGCCCGAGACGTGCTGACCATGGCCGCCCTCAACGACATCGTCTACAGCCTCTGGCAGCGGGCGCGGGCCCAGCAGTACATCGAGCTGCGCGGCTTCGATTCGGATTTTCAATGGCCGAGGAACGCAAGCAACTGCGAGTCGGTCGAGGTCGGGGTGCCCCTGGGGTGGCTGTACCGCGACGAGCTGCGGGCGTGGCGCTGGGACGGGCGCTGGCGCGCCGGCTTCGCGCTCGGTCTGTCGCGTCTGGAACTCCTGGGCTACTCACCGCGCTTCGTGCGCGAAGTCGCCGCAGACCGCGTACATGCGCTCCTGCGCGGGCTACAGCGGCTGCGACCCTTCCTGCCCCGCGATCGCGATCCGGCGCAGAGCGAGCGGGAGCGGCCGATGGCCTGGACCCTGTCGCCGCTGCAGTGCGACGCCGGCACGCGGGCGTGGATGCGCGAGCTGCGTCTGGACCGGCCCCAGCGCATCGCGTCCCTGTGGCCCCTGGATCCGCTGCGCTGCTCGCGCGAGGCGCCCCGAGCCGCCGAGCCGGGGCCGCGGGGCGCCGACTCGACCGCGCCGATGCCGGGCAGTGGGCTGGACGCGGCGCGGCCGGCCCCGAGCCTGATCGAGCCGCTCAACGATCCGTTCACCTTCTGCGACTGCAGCGAGGTCGAACGGGTAGACCCCAAGCGCCAAGGGCTCGTGGCCCTGTGCGAGTTGGTCGGCTTCACGGTGGCCCAGGTCTTCGGTGCTCTCGCCAAGCAAGTGGGCCCCGGCGGTGCGCGCGTCAAGGTCGCCAGTCGGCCCGTGTCGATCGCCGACGACGAGGCCTGCGAGGGTCTGGAGTTCATCCTGCTGGCCTCCTTCGACGAACCGCTGACCATCGTCACGGAGCACGACTCGACCGTGGTCCTGGGGTTCGCACGCGCGGTGACAGCGCGAGCGCGGTCGCGGGCATCCGGCCTGCAACCCGAGCCGCAGCACGTGCCCTTCCTGCGTTGGCTCTTCCAAGGCTGAGGCCCGACCATGCCGACGGGCGCCAAGGGCCGGGTCGAGCGGCTGCACTTGAAGGTCGAGGGCGCGGGGCCCGAGGCCTTCGAGCTGCGAACCCGACTGGAGCGCATCGCGCGCAGCGGATTGGGCGCGAAACTCGATTCCCTGCTCGCCGGGCAGGCGTCGCAGCTGCGAGGGGCGGTGATCGGTCGCCTGCGGGTCGAGCTGGACTTCGACCTGGCCGGACTCGACGACGAGGCCGCGGGGTGGCTGTGGGCCCAGAAGATCTTGATCGCGGCCCAGGCCTCGCTCGAGCGCGACGGTGAGCGAGCCATGAGCGAGCTGGAGTTCGAAGCGGCCCCGCCGGCGACTGGGCCCTCGCCGGCGGTCGCAAGGCCGACGGATGTCCCGCACGCAGCTTCATCGCCGACGGCCGTCCCAGCGCCGGGTGGGACGCCGGCTGACCTCACGCCGGCGCCGCAGGGGCCGACGTTCCACTCGTCGGCGATTCCGCTGCCGGCGGAGCCCTCGTCGACGGCCCATCCGGCCGAGGCAAGGATCGTCGCGGGCGAGGTCCGTCGATCCGATGCGGCGGCCGTTGCGCGGGTGGCAACCGCATTGGTGGCGAAGTCGGAATCGAACGATGCCGATGCGCGATTCGAGCGAGCCCCGCTGGGAGCCGATTCGCGAGCCTCCTGGAACCGAGCACTCTGGGCGGCCCTCGGCGCCGAGCCCTGGTTCGCGGCCGGCCAGCGGCCACGGCCGACGCGGGCGGCAGCCGCTCCGAAGAGGCTCGCCGAGGATCCGCTCGAGGACTGGCTGCGCGCCACGTGCTCGCGAATCGTCGTCACGGGCGAGCAGCGGGCCGCGGGTGAGGCGGCGCCGACTTGGATCCGCGGCGTGCTCGGGGCGTTCGCCGGTCCTCCCTGGTTCCTCGGCGAGCGGCGCGCCTCCGAGCAGCGACCTGGGAGCGATCGGCGCGGTGCGGCGCGAGTCACGGCCCTGCTCGAACTGCTGGCGGCGGTCCCTGCCGGACTGAGCGAGCCGTCGGTTGGCGCAGCCCTGGGGGAACTCGAGGCCCTGAGGGAATCGGATGCCGTCCACGAGCCGACGGGAGCCCCGCGGCGCCATGGAACGAGCGTGCTGACCGAGGCTCTCATGCAGCGCTGGCCGGGAAGAGAACCCGGCGCTGTCCGCACGAACATCTCCGCGCTGATCGAGACACGCAGTGGTCGGGCCGGAGCGATCGTGCTGTTGATCGCGGCCTACCTCGACGGGTGCTCGTCGCCGCTGGCGCACGGCGTCGATCGCGCCACGCAGGCCATCGGGCGGCGCTTGGCGGGTTGGATTGCCGAGCTAGCTTCATCGAACACACCCTGGCCGCCGATCCTGGATCCCGCCGCGGCCCGAGCGACGTGGGTGCGAGGCAGGACCGCGCCGCAGCTCGCGGAAATCCTCGCCGTCCTGCGCTTGCCGGGCGGCGGGGGGGGCGGGTTGTCGGGAGCCGCGGTCATGGGAGCGGCTGCGGCTCCAATCGCACGTGGGACGCAACCCCATCTTGGCGGGGCGAAGGTGCCGTCGCAGCGACTGGCCGCGAGCCGCGAATCGGATGGAGCCGCGCCCGCGACCGCCGCCGGCGCGGGGACGGTCGACGACGGCGCAACGGTTGCAGGGGGCCCGGCCGATCCGAGTCCCGACCGCACTCTGATCGCAGCCCTGGCCGCTGCACTCGTCGAGGCATGTGCGAACGCCGAAGCCGGCTCGGCCCCGCTCGCGAAGGTGAGCGGTCCCCACGTCGCGCAAGCGCTCTCGACCATCCGCACCGGGAGTCGAGCTCGGCCGCATTGGCTCAGCCCCGACGCCGAGCGCGCAGGCTGGATCCGAGCCGGCCGCGCGCCGAGTGCGGCGGACCTCGCTGGCTTGATCCGCGTCGGATCCGGCGACTGGGCCGCGACCACGTTCGAGAGCCGAGCGGAGTCCGAGGAGGTCGAATCCAACACCGTCGAAGGCCTGATCGACGCTCTGGTGGCCTTCGTCGATGGGGCTTTGACCAACGGGAGCTCGGGCGGCGGGGCAATCGTCTGGCGGATCGAGGGATCGAGCGACGGAGCGAGCGGGGCGTGCCCGCCGCTGGTGCGGGAGGAACTCGCGCCCCGCCCTGAGTCGGTGACGGCGGCGCAGACGCGCGCGAGCCTGGGTCGCAGGGTCGCCGCCGCTATCGCCCGCCTCGATCAACTCGGCGCACCGTGGCCCGAGTGGATCGATCGCGGCGCCGCCGAGACAGCTTGGGTTCGAGAGCGGCGTGCGCCGGAGCCCACCGAGTTGTGGGCGACCCTGCGGCTGCCGTTCCCGCCGGGCGGAGCTCGAACCGGCGATGAGCTCGAGCGGGCGATCCGTGGGACTCGACACCTGCCCGCAGCGCGGGTCGGTGGTGGCTCGAGCGCGCGATCGAACGACCTCGAACTGGCGCTGCTGTTCGAGTTGGCCCTTCCCGCTCCCGGTGCGCTCGGCGACCCGGCCCAGCGCGCGCGCGCGGCGGCGCGATTGGCCCAGGCACTGCGCCAGCGAATCGAATCGGGCGCGAGCCTGCCCGACTGGTTCGATCGGGACCAGGCCTCCTGGATCGGCGAGGGGCGTCCGCCGACCCCCGCCGAGCTGGGTCGACTGCGGACGGCGATCTCGACCGCGCCGGCGCCCAGCGGCACCGCGGAGCACGACCAGGTGACGGTGCTCGAGCCCCTGTGGTCGGGTGCCGCGCGCGTGAGCGATCGCGAACTCGATGGCAGCGGGTCTCGAGCGCTGACGGTCGAGCGTTGGTCCGCGGAGCCAGGGTCGATGGCTGATCCGGACGGTTGGACTCCGAGCCGCGCGGCGGGACTGGCGTTGTTGGTCGCTTTCCTGCCCGGGGCCTGCGCGGACCTCTTCGAACAGTTGGAGACGCCCGATCGGGAATCCCTGCGGCAACTGCATCGCCAGTGGCTGCTCGCTTCGGTCTGCAACCTGGAGCGGCCCGAGGGTTGGCATGCCGATCCGATGACCCTGCTCCTGGCCGGGATCCCGTTGGAAGCCGAGGCTGGCCGGCCCCTTGCCAGAACGATCGAGGCGCCGCTACCGGCCCAGGCGTTGGCCGTCGAGCGGGTGGCGCGCGCGCTCCTGGCGAGTCTGGCCAACGTCATCCCGGGCATGGCGAGCCACGGGCCGGGGGCGATCGAGCAGTACTTCATCCTGCGCAGTGGGCGCATCGGACCGCGGAGTGGCTCCGCGCGGCGGACGCAGCTCGGACGCCGCGAATTGGACCAACTGCTGGAGCGCAGTTCGCTCCCCCTCGGTCTCGTGAGCTTGTCGTGGGTCGGGCTGCTCGACGTCTCGATTGTCGGGGGTCGCCACCCGTGAGCTGCAAGCAGGTGCTAGCAGGGTGCGGGGGGAGTGCATGTGGTCCTGCGAGCGGCAGTCCCTACGGTGGGGGCGGACCGAAGTGCCCCTTGGCCTGCAACTGGAGGAGCCGACCGTGCCCCCCGCCGCTCGAGTGACAGACATGCACGTGTGCCCGATGGTCACCCCGGGATTGCCCCCGATCCCCCATGTGGGCGGTCCGATCACGGGTCCCGGCGTCCCCACCGTCCTGATCGGCGGCATGCCCGCCTCGGTCGTGGGGGATCTGCTCGTGTGCACCGGTCCGCCGGACACGATCGCCATGGGCTCGACCAGCGTCCTGATCAGCGGCCGACCGGCCGCGCGCATGGGCGATACCTGCGCCCACGGCGGAACCGTCGTCGCGGGTTTGCCGACCGTGATGATCGGGGGCTGATGATGTCGAGCGAGACGATGCCGAGCGAGACGATGCCGACCCACTCCATTTCGACGGACGCACGGGATCGGTCGCGAGGGTATGGGAGGGTCTTGGCCGCTCTGCTCTTGATCGGCACCGTCCTGTCGGGATGCTCTCTCCTCGGCCTCGGCAAGGCGGATGCGGCCCCGGCGGAGACGTCTGCCCCCGCGGCTGCGAGTGCTCCCGCGGAGACGTCTGCACCGGCGGCTGCGAAAGCCCCAGCACCTGCAGGTGCCCCGGCAGTGGCGCAGGGGAGCACGGAACCCAGCACCGCTGGCGCGCCTCCGGCCGTGAGCGCCAATGCGGGTGCCGGCGGAGGTGCTACCAGCGCCAGCGCCCCGCCGCCGGACCTCGCCGGGGACCCTCTGGCGGTGCTCGCGCAGCAACTGGCGCCCGACCCGGACCAGGAGCCCCTCGACTACCAGAAGCAGAACCTGTGGGCCGAGGTCTACCGCCTCGGTCAGTGGTTCCCGGGTGACGCGACCAGTGAACGCCGCTGGGTGTCAACGACCGGAACGACGGAGGCCTGGTACGACACCATGGCCCAGTCGCTCTTGAACAACATCCTTGTCCTGCCGTTGATCGTCCTCGCCCTACTCGGCGTGCTGCTGACGCTGCAGAGGCTCCACAAGCTGTCGGAGGCCCTGGAGCGGACCCAACGTTCCCTGGACGCGGTGCGCGAACAGATGGCGATCCCGGAGCGGCGATGAGCCGGCGAACTGTGCACCAGGAGCGCGCCCCCGGGCGCGGTCGGGGACTCCTCTCACCCATCGCATCAACGACTTGAACGGCGATCCTTGAGCAACCGCAATCCACCGATGGAACGAGTGAGTCGTCGAGAGGACACGGCCAGGACGCGCGCGGTGGTCGCCGTACCGCGCCATGCCGCGGCCAGGGTGGGGCGGTCCACGATCGGATCGCCCGTCGAATCCCCACCAACTCGTCCGGGGTGGGGCCTGGTCGAGACTCCACTCGCGGCGCCGGCGCAGCGCCGATCGAATGGCGCGCGGGCGGATCGACAGGGGAGCGCGCCGGACGGCGCCGGGCCCCGGTCCGAGGGCGCCGCGGGAGAGGCCGTGCGACGCGGCCTGCGCGGGATGGACGATCCCCGGCAACGGGCGAATCGAACCGGTCTGCCGGGCCCGCTTCTGCAGCGCATGGAGCAGACCTTGGGGCACGACCTGTCTCAGATCCGCGTCTATCCGAACTCCCCCGCGGCCCCCGCGATGGGGGCGCTGGCCTTTACGCGCGGCGCGAACCTGCACTTCGCACCGGGCATGTACCGCCCGCACACACCGGGGGGCAGGGCGCTCATCGGTCACGAAGCGGCTCACTTCGTCCAGCAGGCTCGAGGGCGAGTCCGCCCGAACGGCCGGGTCAACGGCGTGCCGATCAACGACGACCCGGGCCTCGAGCGGGAAGCCGATGCGCTCGGGGCGCGACTCGCGAGTCAGCCCAGCTCGTCACTCCCATCCGGGCGCGAGCTCGAGTGCTCGGTGCCCGGTCCCGGCGCGAGCCAGTCGAAGCGAGAGGCTCTGTCGCACTGCAGGGCGATCGCGGCGGACTGGGCCGCGAGCGAGAGACCGTCTACCGACTACTCGGGAACTCCCATTCAACGCTTCCCGTGGTCGGCCGTGAAGTTCGTTGGACTGGTAGCGGGGGGCGCGCTCGTGGGGGGGGCGACGGCGGTTGGCGCCACGGTCGGCGCGGGAATCGGCGCGGGATTGGGCGCCGTGCTCTACGGCGCCAACTACTTCTACGGCCACGACCGACCCTACAAATACGGCGATTCGGTCAGGAACGAGTATCGCAACTGGAGCGAAGATCAGCGGACGGACATGCAGATCGGCGATCCCGCTCACAATCTTCGCGCGCGACACAACCGAGGCGCGCCGCTGGTTCACGGGCTGGGCAGCAAACCGCCTCCGTACAGCGGTCTGTTCAAAGCGGTCAAGGGCGCCGAAGACGACCGGTCCGTAGCGAGGCGACTGCTGGAGGGCACGGCCCATGGCCTTGCCACCCTCGACCAGCGCAGTACGGCGATCATGATGGAGGCCATCGTGGGCCTGGCCGAGCAGTGGCGGAAGAAGGGCGCGCCTTGGATCTTCCGCGCGGACCTGCGCATGGTCGAGGCAGGCAAGATCGATCTCGAGGCGATCCCCACCTACTTCAAGTTCGTCTCGTCGGCAAAGGAGGGACGCCAACAGGTGGGGCGTCTGCGCGCCGTAAGGGAGGGCCGGCTCCAGTTCGGCCAACTGCCCGCCGCGGATCAAGCCCTCTTCCCCTACCTCTCCGACGACGACTCGGACGACCTCCAGTACGAGTCCGACGAAGAGATCGAGGCGGCGCACCACATGAAGGGCCAGCGCCACTTCTACACTTGACCGCCACGGGCCGGATCGAGCGGCCTGAGGGTCGGCTCTCGCGGGAGCCCGCGAGGGGACGCTTCACGCCCGGGACGACCGGCGCCGGACTCGCGAAGGCCGGGGGCGAGGGCCCCGAGCTCGGTCGAGTGCCGCGTCGTCCGACCGAACTGCGAGAGCAGGCGCGGGGGCTGAACTTCGCTGCTGCGGAGCCTGGGCCCTGACCCGCGCCGCCGAGGGGCGTAGACTGCTGCCCCGGCCGCAGCGTCGGATCACCCAATGCGCGTCCTCTTCGTCTACCCGAACCTCTACACCCAGATGGGGTTCAACCACGGCCTGGCGTCCCTTTCGGCCAGCTTGAAGGCGGCCGGGCACGAGACGCGGCTGGTGAACCTGAACGAGAACCTGCCGCCGGTGCCGTCGGACGACGAGCTCTGGGATCTGGTCTGCGACTGGCAGCCGGGCCTGATCGGCTTCTCCTGCCTGACCCAGCAGTACGCGGAGGGCCTGCGCCTGGCGCGCCTGTTGCGCGAGCGCGCGGCGGCGCAGAGCGTCCTGCTCCCGCCCCTGGTCGTCGGCGGCATCCACCCTTCGATGGTGCCGGCCGAGGTCATGGCCGACGGAGTCTGGGACCACGTGGGCGTGGGGGAGTGCGAGGACAGCCTGGTCGAGCTGGCGCGGCGCGTGGAGGCGGGGGAGTCCCCCGACGACGTGCGCAACTTCCTTTCCTGGAAGGGCGGCGTGCGCCCGACCGGCGGGGCGCCCGAGCCCGAGGCCTGGGTCCACAACCCGGTGGGCGAGTTCCCCGACCTCGAGACCCTGCCGATGCCCGACTACGGGCTGTTCGACACGGCTCGCATCACGGCTCAGAAGCACGGTTGGTTCGGGCTGATGACGTCGCGCGGTTGTCCCTACCGCTGTACCTACTGCCTGAACCACAAGATCATCGATCGCTACCGGGCCGAGCTCGGGCGACCGGTGCCGCGGCTGAACTTCTTCCGCTTCCGCCCGCCGGGGCTGATGGTGGAGGAGATCCGCTGGGTGCTCGAGCAGTACCCGGACGTGGGCACCTTCATCCTCGACGACGACCTGTTCACCCAGAACCCCGACCACGCCATCGCCTTCTGCGAGGCCTACGTGGCGGCGGGCTTCGACGTCCCCTTCGTGGTCAACAGCCACGTCAAGCAGCTCGATCCGCGCGTGGCGCAGGCTCTGGCCAAGGCCGGTTGCCGCATCCTCAAGCTCGGCATCGAGGCCGGCGCGGTGCGCGTGCGCAAGGAAGTGCTCAAGCGCAACATGTCCGACGCGGACATCCTGGAGACGATCAAGAGCGCCGAGGGCTTCGGCCTGCACACGAGCGGCTTCGTGATGACCGGCCTGCCGGGGGAGACGCGCGAGGAGCGCTGGGCCACGGTCGAGCTGCTCGCGGCGTCGGGCATCGGGCGCTTTCGCACCTCGCTGTTCTTCCCCTTCCCGGGTACCGAGAGCTATCGCCTGAGCTTGGAGGGCGGCTACATCGACGCCGACAAGGTGGCGAGCCTGACCGACTTCACCAGCTCCTCGGCCCTGGACTTCGGCGCGGACGAGAACCTGTTCATCGACAAGCTCGCGACCTGCATGCCCTGGTTCGTGAACAGCCGCATGGCGGGCAATCCCGCCGCCGCGCGCTACGCGCCCCTGGTCGAGCGGGTCCTCGCGCTGGACGCGCGTCAGTGGGAGGCCTTCAAACCCAGCGTGCGCGAGGTCGACTCCGAGCACTCCAAGGCCGCTACCGCCGCCCAGGAGCTGCACTACGCCATCCGCTACAACGCGTTCATGGGCGTGCGCTCCGACTTCTTCCTGGCGGAGGAGCACGGCATCGAGTGGCTCACCGCCGCCGCCAAGCCCGTCCCCGAGCGCCTGCGGGAGCTGGCCCTGGCCGCCGCCGCCAACGAGGTCTGCTGACGACGCGCCCGTGAGGCGTTCGTACGGTGCCCGTTCGTACGGTGCCAGGCACAAAACCGCCGCCTAACGCCGTGCGGCCCCGGCGCCAAAGGCGCCGGGGCCGCACGGCGTTGGGCGGCGGTTTTGTGCCTGGCAACGTACGAACGCCTCACGGGGCACCCGCACCGTCCTAGAATCTGCGACCGATGAGCCAAGACCTCCCCGATCTGCGCGGTCTGCGCGTGGGCGTGCTCGGCGACGGGATCGTCGACCACTACATCGAGGCCGCGCCGGCGCGGCTTTCGCGGGAGGCGCCGGTGATGGTCCTGCGCCACCGTTGCGAAGAGCTGCGCCCCGGCGGCGCGGCCAACGTGGCGCGCAACGTCGTGGCCCTCGGCGCCCGCTGCGCCCTGTTCGGCGTGGTTGGCGACGACCTCTACGGCCGCGCGCTGCAAGAGCAACTCGGCGCCATCGGCGTCGACATCCAGGGCGTCGTGGCCGCCGCCGGACACACGACCCCGACCAAGACGCGCGTGCTCGCCGGCGAGGCCCACCGCATGCCCCAGCAGGTCCTGCGGATCGACCGCGAGCCCGACGCCGCTCCTCCGCCCGAGGCCCTGACGCGGCTGGCGGGGATCCTCGAGCGCGCCAGCGCCGGTCTCGACGCCCTGATCGTCTCGGACTACGGCTACGGCGGACTGGGCCCGGCGACCCTCGACCTGGCCGGGCGCCTGGCCGCGCGCGGTGTGCCGGTGGTGGTCGATCCGCGCCGGCGCCCGGACCTGGTCGCCGGGCCCACCGCGCTGACTCCCAACCTCGACGAGCTGGCCGGCTTCCACGGCTGTACCCCGGAGGCCCTGGCCGATCCCGGACGCCTGGCCCGCGCGGGGCGCGACGTGCTCGCTCGCTCGGGGGCGCGCTGGCTCTTGGCGACCCTGGGCAATCGCGGCATGGCCCTGTTCGGTAAGGCTGGCGAGGCCTGGACCGTGGCGGCGGCCGGCAGCGACGACGTGGTCGACGTCAGCGGCGCGGGGGACACCGCCGCCGCGACCTTCGCCCTGGCGCTGGCCGCCGGCCGCGACGCGCCCTGGGCCATGGCCCTGGCCAACGCGGCCGCGGGCCTGGTGGTGATGGAGCGCGGCACCGCGGTCTGCGACGCGCGGGCCCTGTCAGCCGCCCTGGTCGGCGCCCCACAGGCGATCGACGCCCGGCCGGAGTTGATCCGCGAATGAGCGCCGAACTCGATCCGGCTGCCGTGCCCGGCGCGCGCGAGCGCGTCGTCGACCTGCAAGCGGCCCGCGCGCGCGTGGCGCACTGGCGCGCCGCGGGGGAGCGCGTCGTGCTCGCCAACGGCTGCTTCGAGCTGTTGCACGTCGGGCACCTGCGCTACCTCTGCGCCGCGCGCGCCCAGGGCGAGCGCCTGGTGGTCGCGCTCAACTCCGACGAATCCGTGCGCCGGTTGAAGGGCGCCGGCCGGCCGTTGACGCCCTGGACCGAGCGCGCCGAGTTGCTCGCGTCCCTGGTCTGCGTCGACCTGGTGCTGCCCTTCGAGGACGATACCCTCGAAGCCACCCTGCGCGCCCTGCGGCCGGACGTCCACGCCAAGGGCACCGACTACACCGCGGAGACCGTCCCCGAACGCCACGTGGACGCGGAGCTCGGCATCGCCATTGCCATCTGCGGCGACCCCAAGGACCACGCGACGACCGAGATCGTGGCGCGCCTGGCCGAGGGCGGCGCTTGAGCGAGGGCGAGCGCGACGCCGCGCTGCACGATCCTGCGGGCGGACCCTCCAAGCTCTGGCTGACTCCGGCGGCGGCGGCGATCGCCGTGCTCGGCTCGATGGCGGGCATCGGCGGCGGGCTGTTCACCGGGCCGCTGCTCGCCATCGTGTACGGCTTCGCCCTGCGGCGCGCGGTGGCGACGGCCCTGGGCGTGGTGCTGGTCAACGCGCTCCTCTCCACGGCCACCGAGATGGCCAACCCCGATGGGCGGATCCTGTGGGGCGTCGCTGCGGCGATGGCCGCGGGTGCGCTGCTCGGCGCGCAGATCGGCATCCACGTCGCACGCCGCTTGGACGAGCGCCGCCTGCGCCAGGTCTTCGTCGTCGTGCTGGCCCTGGCCGGGACGCGCGTGGTGGTGGACGCTTGCTCCAACGGAGCCTCGGTCGCCGAGGGCAGTGGAGCCATCGCTCCGATCGGCTACGCGATCGCCCTGATCGCCGGTCTGCTCGGCGGCACGGCCTCGCCGGTGCTCGGCATCGGGGGCGGCCTGGTGATGGTGCCGACCGTCTACCTGCTCCTGCCCGGCGCGGGCTTCGCCGAGGCACGGGCCTGCTCCCTGGCCGTGATCGTCGTGACCGCCGCGCGCTCCCTCTGGCTGCACGCGCGCGACGGACGCGTGTCGTGGGCCTGCGTCGCCTGGCTGGCTCCAGGGGCGGCCCTCGGCGGAGTGGTCGGCGCGCGCCTGGTACACCGCGACGGGCTGGACCTCGTGGGGCAGGTGATCCTCGGCCTGGTGCTGTGGCTCGTGGCGGTCCTGTTCACGATCCAGTTGCGCCGGTCGAGACGGACGGCCTAGCCCCCCTCGCGCCGGCTGGGACGCGCTATGGCTCCCGGAGGCTCCCGAGCGGTGGCGTCCCGACAGCGAACGCTGGCGGCAAGAGCCGTTTCCGGATTGGACCGTGGAGATCGACCGAGGACCTCCAGGGCTCGTGGAGCGGGGTTGGAACGGATCTTGCTCGGCGACGATTGGCCCCACCAATCTCCGCAATCCCCACTCATTCCGATCTCCATGCTCGAACGCAGTCTTCTCGCCTGTGGCCTCGCGCCCCTCCTGCTTGCGCAGCAACTCCCAGTCGCAACGGCGCAACAGTCCGCCTCCGCTGTGGCCCTCGACGCCGCCGTCGCAGGCTCCGACGAGTCCTTCTTCCCACGTCTCTCGTTGCAGGGCACGACCGTCGTCGGCGAGCCCTTCTCGCTGACGGTCCGCAACGCCGGACCGTCGAACCTGGGTCTGGTCGCCTGGTCGATCGCCCAACAGCCGGTCTTCTCGCCGGCGCTGCAGGGGATCCTCTACCCCGGTGCGCCGCTCTTCGTGGAGGGCTTCACCGTCGGTGGCGCTCTCGACGCCGAGGGCCTGCTCGCGACTGCGGTCCTGCCCCAAGGCCTGAGCGGCATCACCGTCACGGCCCAGGCGGCCACGTTCAGCATTCTGGCGCCGGGCTTCTTCCGGCTCACGGACGCGCTCGAACTGCGGTTCGGCCCCGCGCCCCGCTCGCGCGCCGCGGTGGGGTCCGTCGCGTACGGGATGGGACTGGGCAGCGGGACCTCGACGATCGAGGACGCGTTCTTCACCGACATCGATGGCGACGGCACGATCGACGTCGTTGCGACTCCCACGGACGCGGCCGCGATCCAGCTGCCGTCGAAGCGACTGGGCACTGGCGACGGTGGCTTCGGGCCATCGGAGCTGGTGGGCTTCATCAACGCCGAGCGCATCCGGGTCGGTGACCTCACCTCGGACGGTGAGCCGGACCTGGTCACCTTCGACGTCGGCGGATCCGAGATCCTGGTCTACGACAACGTGAACGCGTTCCTGCCGGGGTTGTACGCGGCCTCCCTGCCCGCGGGGACCGGGCTGCGCGACGCGCAGGTGGTCGACTTCGACAACGACGGGGACCTGGACGTGGTCGCCTTCTCGTTCAGCCCGCCCGAGCTGGTCGTGCACCGCAACGAGGGAGCGGCGGTCTTCAACACCCTGCCCCCGGTCGCGGTGCCCTTCGGCAACAACGCCTTCCTCGACGACGGCTTCGGGTTCGCGATCGCCGACTTCGACAGCGACGGGATCGTGGACTACGCCCTGGCCAACGGCCTCGGCGAGCTCCGCATCATGAAGGGGACCACCTCGGGGGTCGGGGGGCTGTTGAACTCCGTGGCCCTCAGCGGTGGCGGCATCGAGACCGGCCTGACCGCCATCGACCTGCTCCAGAACGGCGACATGTCCCTGGCCGTGGCCAAGGGCGACGCCCAGGTCGGGCCCTACTCGTACACGATCCTGGTGGGCGACGGGACCGGCGCCTTCACCTTCGACCACACCCTCTCGGCGCCTCGGCCGGTGGGTGCCATCCGCGCCGGGGACGTGGAGGGGGACGGCGACCTGGACCTGATCCTCGCGGTCTCCGGCGCCGACCTCTTCACCGACGCCTACTTCGTCGAGCACAACTTCAACAGCCACTTCCCCAGCTCCTTCTCGCCGCCGCGGCCGATCCCCTTGGGCAGCCCGGCCGTGGCGCTCGAGTTGCTCGACGGCGACGCCGACGGGGACCTCGACTTCTACGCGGCCTCCGGCTCGTCGGGCGAAGCGACGGTGGTGCAGTGGATCGCCGGGAGCGGTTTCGCCACGCCCCTGGACTTCCCCCTCGCCGGGCCCGCGGACAGCGTGCGCCTGACGGACGTGGACGGCGACGGGGCCCTCGATGCCCTGGTTCGCAACTCCCTCAGCGGAGAGGTCTGGATCCACCACGGCAACGGCGATCGGACCTTCGGGGCCGGCACCCTCGCCTTCGTGGACCAAGCCAGCCAGGTTTGGGACGTGTTCGACCTGGACGGCAACGGCGTGGACGAGATCGTGATCGCCCCCGACCAGTCGCCGAGCAGCTCGAAGCTGGTCGTCTACCGCAACGTGAGCGGGGTCTACGAGCGTATGTCGGTC
Source organism: Engelhardtia mirabilis (assembly GCF_007748095.1). NCBI lineage: Bacteria > Pseudomonadati > Planctomycetota > Planctomycetia > Engelhardtia > Engelhardtia mirabilis. The sequence goes on along the minus strand of NZ_CP036287.1, from coordinate 5,298,271 downwards.
TTCGGCGCGACCATCGTGGGCCGGCCCTACGCCCTGGCGGTGGGGCAGTTCTTCGGCGGCTCTCCGGAGTCCCTCGACATCGCGGTGGTCTCGGTCCGTGACGTGTCCGGGAGCTACAGGCTCTACGTCAACCTGTTCTCCAACGATGACGACGACCTGATCTCGAGCAACCAGCTCTTCCTGCTCCCCGTCACGCAGTTCGCGAACCTGGAGGTCTTCACGTCACCCGCGGGAATGGCGGTCTCGGACGTCGACGGTGACGGGCTAGACGAAGTCCTGGCGACGTCGTCCGACCTGCCCGGTGCCGACGGACTGTTGGTCGGCGCGATCAGTCTCTTCGAGGCCAACTCGATCGCGGTCTCCGTCGGCGGTCGCGCCGTGGGGGCGGCACCCCGCAGCGACCTCGACCTCGACGGCCTGGCCAACGAGGTCCTGCTGGCCAGTCAGGGTGCGATGTTCGTCCGCTACTACGAACCGCAGAACGGGTCGATTGCGAGCGCCGCCGAGAGCCAGTTCAGCCTGACCTCGCCGACGACCGAGCGGCTGCTCTTGGGCGAGCTCGGCAGGAGCGACTACGCCGACGCGGTGGCCCTCGGCTCCCAGGGCATCGTGACCCTGGCGAGCGGCAGCGGCGGCGCGACCTCCCTGGCGCTGCGCGACCCCGTTCGCGCGCAGTTCGGTGGACAGATCACCGACCTGACCCTCGGCGACCTGGACGGCGACGGCGTCGACGAGATCGTCGCCATCCACTACGGCATCGACCAGCGCCTGGTGGTCTCCACGGCCGGCGAGTAGGGCTCCCGGCTCGTTCGGCAGTCACGGACGCGGGAGTGCATTGGCTCCCGCGTCCCGTCGCGCGATTCACCGGCGAGCGCACGGGGCCAGCCTGCGGACCTCGCCGCAGACTGCGAATTCGATCGATCGGCCCCCCCTCGGAGGGGCGTACGATCGGCCGCAGGAGGTTCGGAGGATGCAGTGGAGCGCATGGACCGGGGCGCGGCAGGTCGAAGCAGGCGCGGCATCCCCGAGGTCGCGGGCTTGGCCGGGAGCAGGAGGAGTCCTTCTTGCTCTGGTCCTGGTTGCCGCCCTCGCGCTCACGAGCTGTGGCAGTACCCAGACCGCGCTGATCGATCTGCGCTTCCCGGGCCGGGGCGAGCTGACCGAACTCGACGGCCGAACCGTGAGCTGGTCCCACGGCGGAGGAGGCCCCACGGAAGTCGTCTTCGTGCACGGCAACCCGGGGTCGATCGACGACTTCGTCCGCGTCCAGGAGTTGCTGCCCGCCGACCGCTTCCGATGGGTTGCCTTCGACCGGCCAGGCCACGGCCAGTCGCCTCGTTTCGACGACTCCTCGGTGGAGGCTCAGCTGGAGTTGCTGGGCAGGGTCATTCGCTCGCGAGGCATGTCGAATCCGGTACTCGTGGGCCACTCGTGGGGCGGTGGACTGGCCCTGCTGTATGCCCGCGAGCATCCCGACCAGGTGGCCGGAATCGTGCTCGTGGGCTCCGAGGCCGCACCGGACGCGAAGCTCCAGGACTGGGTCCCGGCCGCCTACACGGTGCCTGGTGTCGGGTGGTTCATCAGCGAGCTGCTCCCCTTGCCGCTGATCAACCCGGCGGTGGCCGCCTTCGACCTGTGCGGAGCTTTCGCGCCAGCCAGTGACGTCGGGTACGCCGGCTACAGCGCCAGCCGAGCGGCCTGGCGCTTCGCGCGCACGTCGCAGATTCGAGCCATGGTCCGGGACGAGCGGGCGATGTTCGAGGCCCTCAAGGCGATGTGGGACGAGGGGCTCGGCCCTCTACCGCCGGCTGTCGTCCTGTACGGCGGCGAGGACGAGACGGTCGTTCCGGCGCGTCACAGTCAGGTGCTCGTGCCGGCCCTCGGGGATCGGGTGCGCGAGATCGTCCACGCTGGAGAGGGCCACATGCAGGTGGTCACCCAGCCCCTCGCGGTCGCGGAGTCGATTCGGATGGTGGCCGACCGCGCGCAGCTCGGCCATTGGCCCGATTCGGACCGATACTCGACCCGGGAAGTCCCGGCCCCGCGCAGCGAGTCGAATCCCCTGACCCGCTACTTCGGGAACCGACTGGATGACACCCTCGACATGTTTCCCTCGTCTGTCGCCGTCGGACCCGGCCTCTTCGTCGGCGCGCGGGCGACGGCGTTCGCGGGCATCGGCCTTGGGGGAACCTCGGAGGCGGACCGCTACGGCATGAACGCACTGGCGAACCCCGCCGGTGGGGCCCGAAAACCCGGCGCATCCCCGCTGGGCGGGTGGGAGGAGTCGAGCATGGGCCTCGGCCTGCTCTGGGGGCGAGCCGGGGAGAGCAGCTACACCTGGGTCGGTAACGCCTTCGTGCTCGTGCCCATCGCCTACCGGGCGCGTTGGGCTTCCGCGCGCGACGCGAGCTCGCTGACGTGGAGCATGGTCGACTTCGAACTGGTCGGGCTCGCCGACAAGCACGCGCTGAGACCGGAGCTCACGGATGTCCCCTACTCGCCATGGGACGTCGAGGCGGAGCTGCACCTGATCGGCGTCGGTCTTCGGCTCGGCCTGGCACCAATCGAGGTCCTCGACTGGATCGGCGGCTGGTTCTTCCTCGACCTGCAAGGGGACGACGGCGACTGACTGGGGCCATCGTCCTCGAGCCCAGTGGCCTCGTTGCGTGGAGTCCACGCCAGTGCCGCAGGCGCGTCAGCGCCGGAGGATCAGGCGTGGACCCCGCGCATGCTTCGACGCCGTCAGGCGTAGACGCCGCGCGTGCTTCGACGCCGTCAGGCGTCGAGCCCAGAGGTATCGTTGCGTGGAGTCTACGCCTGTGCCGCAGGCGCGCCAGCGCCGGAGGATCAGGCGTAGACGCCGCGCAACGCATCGGCGGCGGACACTCGCTGCACCGCCAGCATGTGCGCCGCCATCCGCATGCGGACGCCGTAGGTGCCCTTGTACTCGACCACGTTGCGCCAGGCTTCGGTCATGAAGCGGCGTTGGCGCTTGACGACCAGGTCCTCGATCCAGGAGTAGCCCTGGCGGTTCTGGACCCACTCGAAGTAGTTCGAGACGACGCTGCCGGCGTTGGCGAGGATGTCGGGCACGACCGGGACGCCGCGCTCGTGCAGGATGCGGTCGGCGCGGGCGGAGACGGGGCCGTGGGCGCCCTCGATGATCAGCTTGGCCTGGACCGAGTTGGCGTTGCGCGAGTTGATCGCGTTGGCCACGGCGCAGGGGATCAGCACGTCGCAGGGCCGCGCCAGGAGCTCTTCGTTGGAGATGCGCTCGCCCTCGACCGGGCAGTCGACGAGGCTGCCGTGGGACAGGCGCCAACTGAGGACCTCGGGGACGTTCAGCCCGTCTTCGTTGTAGATCGCGATCTGCACGTCGGAGATGCCGCAGACGCGGAAGCCCGCTTCGTGCAGCAGTTGGGCCAGGTTGCCACCGACCTTGCCGGCGCCCTGGATGATGATCCGCGGCCGCTTGTCGAAGTCGGCGTCCACCTCGGCGATCGCCAGGCGCAGGATCGTGCGCAGGCCCCGCGCCACGGCGCGCTTGGCGCCGCGGGTCCCGGAGAGGACCTTGGGCTTGCCGGTCACGACCGCGTTCTCGGTGTAGCGGTGGTGGGAGGAGACCGTGTCCATGACCCAGGCCATCACGCCCTCTTCGGCGGCGATGTCGGGCGTCCAGATGTCCCGGTCCGGCCCGATGTAGTCGAGCATCGACGCGGTGTAGCGGCGCACGGCGTGCTCGAGCTCCTTGACGGAGCGGCGCTTGGTGTTGATCCGGATGCCACCGGCGGCGCCCCCGAAGGGCACGTTGAGCACGGCGGACTTCCAGGTCATCCAGGCGGCCAGGGCGCGTAGATCGTCGATCTTGAGCGTCGGCGTGAGGCGGATCGGACCCATGAACGGGCCGAGGCCCTGGTTGTGGAGCACGCGGTAGCCGTCGAAGACCGCGATCGAGCCGTTGTCGAGCTTGACCGGCACAGCGCAGGCCACCTCGCGGTCGGGCTTGCGCAGGATCTCGTAGGCGTCCGGGTTGATACCGAGACGACGGGCGGCCTCGTCGAAGAGGCTCATCATCGTCGCGAACGGCGTCTCCTCGTCGAGGGGAGGCGTCGACGGCAGCAGGTCGTTCTCGCTGCCCAGGCCCTTGTCGAAGTCGAGCATGGGGGGAATCAACCCAGAATGCCGCGCAGCTTGTAGACCTCGGCCACGCGCTCGATCGCCACGATGTAGCTGGCGATTCGCATCGATACGTCGTAGCGGCGCCGCACGCGGTCGACGTCGTTGAAGGCGCTGACCATGGCCTGCTCCAGACGCGAGTTGACGATCTCCTCGGTCCAGAAGTAGCCCATGCGGTCCTGGACCCACTCGAAGTAGGAGACCGTCACACCCCCGGCGTTGGCCAGGATGTCGGGCACCACCAGGACGCCGCGCTCCTCCAGTCGCTTGTCGGCGGCCGCCGTGGTCGGGCCGTTGGCGCCCTCGACGATCAGCTTGGCCTTGACGTCGTCCACGTTGCGCGAGGTGATCTGGTTCTCCGTGGCGCAGGGCACCAGGAGGTCGCAGTCCAACTCGAGGGCCGCCGTACCCTCGATGTGATCGGCCTCGGGGAACTTCTCGAGGGTGCCGTGCTCGCGGATCCAGGTCAGCACCGCGGGCAGGTCGAGGCCCTTGTCGTTGACGATCGCGCCGGAGATGTCGGAGATCGAGATGACCTTGTAGCCCTCGCGGTGCAGCAGCAGCGCGCCGATGCCGCCTACGTTGCCCGAGCCCTGGACCACCGCGCGGGTGTTCTCCGGCCGCATGCCGAGGGTTCGCAGGGCCTCGCGGCAGGTGATCATCACACCGCGCCCGGTAGCCTCCGTGCGACCGAGGCTCCCGCCCAGGCTGAGCGGCTTGCCGGTCACGATGGCGGTGGTCGAGCGACGCACGTGCATGGAGTAGGTATCCATGATCCACGCCATCGTCTGCTCGTTGGTGTTCATGTCCGGCGCCGGCACGTCGCGATCGGGACCGAGGATGTCCATGATCGCGGTGGTGTAGCGGCGGGTCAGGCGCTCGAGCTCGCCCATCGAGAGCTCGCGCGGGTTGACCACGACGCCGCCCTTGGCGCCGCCGAAGGGCACGTTGACCACGGAGCACTTCCAGGTCATCCAGGCAGCCAGGGCGCGAACCTCGTCGAGGTGCACGTCGGGCGCGAAGCGGATGCCTCCCTTGGCGGGGCCGCGCAGGTAGTTGTGCTGGACGCGGTAGCCCTTGAAGACGCGGACCTGACCGCTGTCCATCACGACCGGGATCGAAACGATCAGCTCGCGGTCGGGGGCGCGCAAGACCTCACGAACACCAGGCTCGAGGCCGAGGTGGTCAGCGGCCACATCGAACCGCTCCGCCATGGCGAGGAACGGGTTGAACTCGTCCTGCTGGGAGGCCTGCGAAGCAACGGCGGATCCGGTGGACATATTCGTCTCTCACTCCGTCGCGCGGAGCGAGTGTCGGTCCTGGAGGGTTCTGGGATCTCGGTCTGGCCCGCGTGGCGGGTCCGGCCGGGACGGGGGGGAGGGGGGACGGCGAGCCGCCTGTGGGGGAGCGGGCGGGCCGTCGGTGAAGCTGTCCCTGGGGTCGTGGCGCGGCGGCGTCCGTCGCGCCTTCGATCGGTAAGGGATCAACCGCCTATTCGAGCCCGATCGGCGGGGCGGTGGAACCAATTGCCCGAGAAAAGTCGTCGCGAGGTCCGGGGGGCGGAGCTTGACCGAGGGCCGGCGTGCGGTTGGCATCGCATCCGTGCGAACAGCGGCTGATCCTGTGGCGCGTCCCGGCGCGGTCGTGCGTGTCACCGATGCAATGGTTCGGCGCCTCGGACCGGGTCGCTCGGCGGCCGACCCGCGAGCGCCGCTAGAGGGCGACTTCGATGCCTGGTGGAGCCTCTTCGCCGCCGCCCGTCGCGAGCCCCTGCGCCAGGTACCCGGCCGGCGCACCGACGCCCTGGATTTCGACCTCGGTGGTTCCTCCACGAGCGCGGTGCTCAAGGAGTTCGCCGGGGGTGACCCGGTCGATTGGTGGTTCGAGCGCCTGCGCGGTCGGCCGACCCGCACCCCGGCGGCGCGGGAGTTCGACGCCCTGGCCGCGCTGGGTGCCGCCAACTTTCCGGTCCCGGCTCCGCTGCTGCTGCTGGAAGAGGGGCCAGCCCCCCGTTGGCTGCCGCCGCACCCGGGGCGCGGCCTCCGCAGCGCCGTCCTGCTCGAAGCGGTGGAGATCGTCACCAGCCTCGACCTGGCCCTGGCCGAGGCCGACACGGGGCGGCGCCGGGACCTGCTCCAGCGGCTGGGGCAACTCGTGGCCGACCTGCACGGCGTGGGCTGGTACCACCGCGACCTCTACCTGGGTCACTTCGTCCTGGACCGCAGGGACCGAATCGTGCTGTTGGATCTGGGCCGAGCCCGCCACGAGCGCGAGCCGCGGCGGCGCTGGCTGGTGAAAGACCTGGCGGCGCTCCTGGGTTCCGCGCCGCCGGCGGTCTCGGCCGCAGAGCGCCTGAGGTTCCTCGGGACCTGGCTCGAGCGGGTGCGCGGCAGCGTGCCCCGCTCCGAGCGGCGGCGTTGGGTCCGCGAGGTCCAGGCCAAGGCCCGACGCCTCATGGCCCATCGCCCGCGCCACCACGGGCGGCCGGTCCAGGGAGTCGAGCGATGACCGCCCGGCACCTGGTCATCCGCGCACCCAACTGGGTCGGGGACCTGGTCATGGCCACGCCGATCCTGGCGGCGGCCCTGGCCGATCCGCGCTTCTCGAAGGTCTCGATCGTGCTGCGCGGGCACCTCGCGCCGGTGCTCGAGTCCGGACCCTGGGAGGGTTGTCTGGTTCCGGTCACATCGTCCACCGAGGTCGAGCTGCTGCGTGGGCTCGGGGCCGACTGTGCGCTCTTGCTGAGCAACTCATTCGGCGCGGCCCTCCGTGCCTGGCGCGCGGGGATCGGCATCCGGGCCGGGGCGGCCCTGGGCGGACGCCGGCCCCTGTTGACCCATGCCCTCGTGCCGCCCACGCGCCTGGGCCGTCGCTTTCCGATTCCCACCGCGCACCTCTTGCGCGACGTGGCCGGCCTCATGGGGATCGCGGCCGACGACCTGCACCCGCGCCTTGCGATCTCCGCCGAGCGCGCGGCGACGGCGGCGGCGGCGTTGGAGGAGATCGGTCTGGGGCCGGACGAGCCCTTCGTCGTCTGCTGCCCCGGCGCCGCCTTCGGTGCCGCGAAGCTGTGGCCGGCGGAGCGCTTCGCCCAGGCCCTCGACGCGCTCCACGAACGCCACGGCCTGCGGGCCCTGGTGACGGGCGCGCCCTCGGAGTCGGAGTTGGTCCAGGCCGTGCTCGACGCCTGCCGCCACGATGCCGTCCAGCCCGCGGAGTCCGCGCGCGGCCTGGCCAACCTCGCGGCCTGGATCCGCCGCGCCGAGCTGCTGCTCGTGGGGGACTCCGGGCCGCGCTGGTTCGCCGCCGCCTTCGACGTGCCCTGCGTCAGCGTGATGGGGCCGAACTCGCCGGAGCTGACCGCCACCTCCCTCGAGTGGTGCGAGGTCGTCCGCGTCGAGGGCCTCGAGTGCTCGCCCTGCCTCGAGCGCCGCTGCCCCCTCGGGCACCACCGCTGCATGACCGAGTTGCCGGTGGAACGCGTCCTGTCCGCCGCCGAGGGCCTACTCGCCCGGGCGTCGCTTTGAACGGGATCGCCGGGAGCCCGGACGCGGGCGGGACGATCCTGGTGCGGCTGCCCTCGTGGCTCGGGGACCTGGTCGCGGTCGAGCCGGCCCTGCGCGCCCTGGCTGCGCGGCGCGGGGGGGACGACGGCCGGGGTCTCTCCCTGGCCGCGCCCGCGCACCTCTTGCCCCTGCTCGACGGCTGGCTACCCGGCGCCCGGCGCATCCCGCACCCAGGCCGCGGCGGCGAGCGCGCGGCCGATTGGCGCGGCCACGACGTGGCCCTGCTCCTGACCGGGTCGTTCCGCTCGGCCTGGACCGCCCTGCGGGCCGGGATCCCGCGGCGCGTGGGTTGGGCGCGCGACGGCCGTGGGCTGCTGCTGACCGACGCGATCGCGCCCGCGCGTGAGCTGGGGGCCGTGCCCCTGGGGCTCGGCGTGCGCGGGGCCTGGCCCAGATGGCTGCCGCGATCGGTGACGACCTCGTCGATCGAGTTGGTGTCGCTGCTCGGCGTGTCCACCGCTGATCCCGTGCCCCGCTTGCGTTCGACGGCGACCGTGTCGGAGTCGGTCGCGCTGCGCCTGGCCGCGGCCGGGATCGAGCCCGGCGAACGCCCGGTCGTCGCGAACGTCGGCGGCCGACCGGGGAGCGCCAAGGCCTGGACCGAGGAGGCCTGGATCGCCGCGCTCGCTGCCCTCGATCCCGACCTGCCCCTGGTCCTGGTCGCAGGGCCCGGCGAGGAGGCTGCCTTGGAAGCGGTGGCGTCCGGCCTGACCCGCCGCGCGCGCCCGCCCCTGTGCGCTTGGGGTGAGCGCGCCGCGGACCTGCCCGAGCTCCTGGCTCTGTGCGCTCGCGCCTGCGTGGTGCTCTCGACCGACGCGGGGCCGCGCCACGTGGCCCGCGCGGCCGGTGCGTCGACGGTCGTGCTCTTCGGTCCGACCGACCCGCGCCACACGGCCTGTCCCGGTCCGCCGAGCGTGCACCTGCGCCGGGAGGTCGACTGCGCTCCGTGTCACCTGGAGCTCTGCCCGCGCTCGGGTTCCGACCATCGCCTCTGCACCGCGCTCATCGATCCTCGAGAGGTCGCCGCCGCCGCGCAGTGCCTGATCGGCTAGGGGACCGCGCCCGCCCACGAAGGACGGGCGCGGCCCCCGCGCGGGCCGGTTCACCTCAGCGCACGGCCAGGCCGCTGACGCTCGCGGGCAGGACCGGGCTGCCGCCGGGGATGCCCGTCAGCGAGGCGTCGTCGTTGACCACGTAGTCGCCGAGCACCCCTGCGGCCGCGTCGATGACGTAGAAGAACTTCCCGTCGAGGGTCAGGGCCATGTCCAGGGGGCCCGCCGCGGTGTTGGCGGCCTGGGGGTCGAGCAGGCGCAGCTCACCCTCGAAGCCCACGCGGAAGCTCGAGATCGAGTCGCTGCCGGTGTTGGAGGTGTAGATCGTGCGGCCGTCGGGGCTGGCCACGACCCAGCAGGCCGCCGTCTGGGTGGTGGGGGCCGAGCCCGTCACCGTCTGCAGCTGGCCGAACTCGCCCAGTCGGTAGGTGCTCACGGTCGAGGCCGAATCGGCACCGCCGGCGGCTTCGGAGACGAACAGTTGGTCACGTTGACCGAAGGCGAAACCGAAGGGCGTGGCGCCATTCGAAGTCATCGGCACGACCCGGCGCGCGAGTCCCTGGGGACCCACGGCGAAGCGGTCGATCAGGTTGTTCGCGCGGTGGGTCACGTAGAGGAAGTCGCCGTCCGGCGCGAAGCCGATCTGCGCGGCGGCGGCGTCCAGGGCCGAGAGGCCGGTCACGGACCCCGGGATCGGGACGAGGCTGCCGTCGAAGGTCAGACGAAAGCCGGCGATCGAGTCGCTGCCCGCGTTGAGTGCGTACACCAACCCGTCGTGCTGGGTCAGGCTGACCGGCAGGTCGCCACCCGAGGGCGTCACGCTCGTCAGGGCCAGGCCGTACTCGTCGACGCGGAAGACACTGATCGTGTCCGAGCCGGCGTTGACCGTGAGCAGGAAGCGATCGCTCTGCGCCAGGATCACCCCACCCTGGTTGCCGAGGCCCGCCCCCGTTCCGGTTCCACCGGTCGGCACGAGTCCGACGTAGCTGGCGGCACCGTCGAGGCCGCGATCGAAGATCGCGATCGCGTTGCCGTCGGTGGCGTTGGTCATGGTGTAGATCGCACCCGGAGCGACCGTGGACTGGGCGGTCGCGACGCCGCCCGCGGCGATCGCCGCGACGACGAGGACGGAGGAGCGCAGGTTGTCGAAAACGTTGAGTTGCATGGGGCTGTGTGCCTCGAAGGACTTGGTTGCCTGGGGGGGCGAGTCGAGCGCAAGACGTCGACTCCGAGCACTTCGCAAGGGGCGTGCCAAGTCGAGTGAACGGCGACCGGGGGCCGCAGGAGCGCAAGCCATGGAGATCTCGAGCACGTGAAACGACCGACTTCGTTCGAACGCATGACCGGTCTTCGTGCATCCGCACGAGCCTCGCTCGGACTGCGCGGACGCTCAGCACGTCCCCACGACTTCACCCACGTTCTGCCACTGCTGCTCGAGTTGACGCAGGTCGAGCCCTCGGCGATGGCGAACCTCTTGGCGGAGCGGCTCGGCGATGCGCCCAACATCGCTTTGGTTCGTGTGTGGCAAGCCCCGCGCGACGCCGGAGTCGGGGCGACCTCGCCACTGACGCTCATCGCCGCAGCCGGTGAGTTGGTCCCGGCGGTCGAGACCCACGCACCCGCGTTCGACGGTCGCCTGCGGGGAGGCGCGCGGGGGGAGGCCGTGTTGCGCGCCCTGGGCGAGGACGTCCACGACCGGGGCGAGCTGGACTGGGCGCGCGCCCAGGGACTGCGCGGCTACGCCAGCGCGCCGATGATCGCGAAGGGTCGTTGGGTCGGTGGAGTGGAGCTGTTCACCTGGTCGACGATCGCGCGCGAGGGGCCTGGTTGGTTGCGTGTGCTGGCCGATCGGGTGGCGGTCGCGGTGGTGAGCGTTGCCATGCAGTCCGCAGGGGGCGGCGACGACGCGCGCGGAACGCCGCCGGTCGCCGCCGACCGCGCCACGCCCGGATTGGCGCCGGTCCTCGCGCGGCTGCGTCGAGTGGCCGGCACCGACGCGACGGTGCTCCTGACCGGCGAGTCCGGCGTGGGCAAGGAAGTGCTGGCCGAGGAGCTGCACCGCGCGAGCCATCGAAGCGCGGGCCCGCTCGTCCGCGTCAATTGCGCCAGCATTCCCCGCGAGCTGTTCGAGTCCGAGTTCTTCGGCCACGCCAAGGGCTCCTTCACCGGCGCGGCGCGCGATCGAATCGGTCACTTCGAGGCCGCCGATGGCGGGACGCTGTTCCTGGACGAGGTCGGCGAGCTGCCGATCGACTTGCAGGCCAAGCTCCTGCGTGCGCTGCAGGAATCGCGCGTGGAGCGCGTGGGTGAGAGCGTCTCCCGCCTAGTCGACGTGCGGATCGTGGCCGCCACCAACCGCGACCTGGAGCGGGAGGTCAGCCGGGGCAACTTCCGCGAGGACCTCTACTGGCGCCTGTGCGTCTACCCGATCGAGATCCCTGCCCTGCGGGAGCGTCCACAGGATGTGCCGGTGCTCGCCGCGCGCTTCGTGACCCAGTTGGCAGCGGAGCTCGGCCGACCCGGGGCGCCGATCGGCGAGGCCGGCGCGGCTCGGTTGGTTGCCCACGCCTGGCCCGGCAACGTGCGCGAGCTGCGCCACCGCATCCTGCGCGAGCTGATCGATACCGATGCGGGGGACCTGGAATTCGTCGCGTTGGACTCCGGCGCGCCGCGCCCACCCGCATCGGTCCCCGTGGGCGAGGCGGGCGTGTGGACCAGTGACCAACTGCAGGCCCTGGAGCGCGACAACTTGCTGCGCGCGCTGCGGTTCAGTGGAGGCAAGGTCGCCGGCCCTGGCGGCGCCGCCGAGTTGCTCGGGACCAACTCGAACACCCTCGCTTCACGGCTCCGGCGGCTGGGCCTGGCCGCGGGCGGATCAGCGCAGGGTCCGACCGGACCTGCTGATCCAGGACGCTAGATCGCAGCGGTCGAGGGTCTCGGCGCCGCACGGCTCCGACGGGCGGCCCGATGGAGTTCCGCGACCGACCGAGAAGGTGGCGAGCCCGTCCCCGCTTGGCGACGGTGGAATCAGCCGAACCCTAGCTCCGGCAGCTGGTCTGACTTCGGCCGGGCGCCTAGGCTCTGGGTCCCCGCTCCCCCAACCCGACTGCCAGACCCTCCGCCATGCCTCCCGTCGCCGACGAATTCCCCTCCGACGTTCCCGACCAGCCCGAACTCGTCTCCGTGGTGCGCGAAGGCGATCTCGTGTGGCTGACCATCGAGCGGCCGGACGTGATGAACTGCCTCTCCTTCCCGACGCTGCGGCGTCTGCGGACCCTGTGCGAGGAGCTGCGCGAGGACTTGTCGGTGCGTTGCATCCTGATCACCGGCGCGGGCGAGAAGGCCTTCTGCGCCGGCGCCGATCTGAAGGAGCGCAAGACCATGCCCGCGGAGCGCGTGCCGGACTTCGTGCGCAACATTCGCCGCACGATGGACGACGTGGCGTCCCTGCCCCAGCCGACTATCGCGGTGGTCAACGGCTTCGCCTTCGGCGGGGGTACCGAGCTGCTGCTCGCCTGCGATCTGCGCGTGGCGGCCAGCACGGCCACGTTCGGTCTGACCGAGGTCAGCCTGGCGATCATCCCCGGCGCCGGCGGCACCCAGCGCCTGCCGCGCCTGGTCGGCAAGTCGCGGGCCAAGGACCTGATCCTGACGGGCCGGCGCATCGACGCGGCCGAGGCCGCCGCCATGGGCCTGGTCAATCGCGTGGCCGAGCCGGGTCAGTTGATGGAAGTCGCGCGTGAGGTCGCCGGCTCGATCGCCGCCAACGGCCCGGTCGCCGTGCGCGCGGCCAAGGAAGCGATCGACGTGGGCAGCGAACTGCCCGCGGAGCAGGGTCTCGAGGTCGAGGCGCGCTGCTACGAGAAGACCCTGCCGACCCAGGACCGCCTCGAGGCCCTCGCGGCCTTCGCGGAGAAGCGCAAGCCCGACTTCAAGGGCGCTTGAGCCCGGCGCAGCTCGGCTGGGACTCAGCGACTGACGCTCTGCACGTCCGCGTGGGCCAGTGCCGTCTCGAGTCGCGAAGCCACCCACCAACCGATGGCGGCCACGGACAACGCTTCCAGGAGCGATCCGGCCGATCCGAACCAATCTCCCGCATCGGCCGGACCGACGATCCCGGGCATTGCGCGCAATCCGAACAGGGCGCTCCAGCCCATCAGCGCGCCGCAGCATCCGCGCCAGGTCCAGGTTGCCCAACTCGCTCGCCTCCACAGGCCGGCGGCCGCGATCGCGAAGCCGAGGGCCGGCAGGGCCAGGAGCGACTGGCGCAGGGACGGCAGCAGGATCAGCCCGGGCACCAGAGCCAGGGCCATCGGCGCCACGTCCAAGCCGACTCGCACTAGGGCGCCGTCCGGCTCGTCCTGGCGTCGCTCCACGGCGGGAACGACGGTGAAGGGCACGATCGTGGCCAGGGCTCCGAGCCCGGCCCCGATCAGGAGCAGCGTCCAGGCCAGGTCCAGGTGCCGGGCCAGGAGAGAGGCCGACAGAACCGTGGCGATGGCGAGGGCCGCGACCAATCGACGCATGCGACCCGCGCGACGAACGCGGACGGGACCGGGCGTGCGGCCGGCCAGGACATTCAGGGGACGGGCGGAGCGGCGCTGGTGGGACTGGGGGATCGGCCGCGCGCGCAGGCGCTCGCTCTTGACCGGGCCGCCCGACGTGACCCGCCCCGGGTCCCCATCCGGTGGCGGCGGTCTGCGCGGGACGTCGTCGGTCGTGTCCATCGGTATGACTCTACGCGGGGGCGCTTCGATCCTTCGGCTGCGGTCAGGGGCGCACGATGCGCTCGCGCAGCGCGCGGGACCAGTGGACCGTCAGGTTCGATGGATCCACGAAGAGGGCCTGCAGACCGACCTCGACGCCGAGCAGGTCGGGGTCGTCGGGCACGGCGACCACCAACTCGGCCAGGCCCGTGGAGGGCGCGAGGTCGACCGCGCCGAGGACGACGAACCCGGGTGGCAACTCCGGTCCCGCGGGACACTGGGAGGGCGCACCGGGTGGCGCACCGAACAGGAACCAGGCGCGGATCGGCGCGGCTTGCGGCGGGCCCAGGGCGCGCAGCTTCGGGGTCTGGCCCAGTCGCAGGGCCGGCTGGACGTGTAGGGAATGAGGGCGACGTTCATCGAGCCCCGCGTCCACCGTCCCCGGGAAGCACGCCGCGCCGCCGTCCAGCCCGGGCTCGAAGAAGGCCGAAGCCCCGTCCTGGATCGGGAAGTCGCAGTCGATATCGCCCCAGACGTAGGTCGAGGCGGCCGCGCTCGACAGGTCGATGGCGACCGAGCCTGGCAGAAGGTGGGGGGCGAGCGTGCTGAGCGATGGGTCGACGAAGCCCGGGTCCGCGGTGACCAACCCGCCGGGCAAGCCGTCGAAGCCGTAGAGGTTCGAGTCCAGCAGGTAGTCGTTCGGCCGGTAGCTCGAGAGGTCGAGGTTGCCCGTGCAGCCCGTGCCGTTGGCGTAGAAGATGGTGCGCTCGATGTCGTGGAAGATCTGACCCACAGCGGGGCCGAGATCGAGGATCGCACCAGACGTCGGCAGGGGCGTGGGGCCCAGGCAGGGGCCGTTGCCCGCCAAGAGGCAGTCCTTGATGACGGTCGCGATCAGGTTGCCGTCGGTCACCTCGCAGCGCAGCCCGTTGGTGGCCGCGCCGAGCAGCTCGACCCCCGAGAGGTCGAGGCCGATGGCACTCGCCCCCGGGCTGCCCAGGGCGCGCAGCTCGAGGCCCGTATGGATGCCGCTGAGGTCGCAAGCACGTGCCGAAGCCGCGATCGTCCCCTGGGTCGCGCGCAGGCGCGCCGCGCGACCGACCAGCCGCGTCGAGAGTCCACGCAGGTCCAGGGACAGGAAGGCCCCTTGGTCCACGACCGCGACCAGTCCCACGTTGCCGACGGAGTCGAAGACCACGTCGTCCACGTCGACGGCGAAGTCCAGTCCCTCGCCCTCATCGACGATCGAAAGCCCGTTCTTGCCCCGCACCAGCGCCAGCCCGCGCACCAGTGTGCGGGCCTGGGCCACGCTGCCGCCGCGCACTAGTGTCCTGGATCAGAAATTCGGCGTCACTTCCCTGGCTCCGATCGGCGCTGGCGTCGCCAGCGCCTCCTCCGAGTATCGCAGCGGATACGCGTCGTCGGCGCGCCTAGCCAGCATCGATCGGACCTCCGGGCAGTGACGCCGAATTTCCGATCCAGGACACTAGCAGCACGTCGGGCGCGCCCGCACCCGTGATCGTCGGTTCGATCAGGCGCGTGTTCTCGGGGTTGCCGCTGGCGACCAGCGAGATCCCGGCGACCAGGTCGATCGGGAAGCTCTCACCGGTGCCTTGGCGGTAGTCGCCCGGCGCGAGGACGATGGTCTCGGGCGGGGCGACCTGGGTCACGGCGTGGGTGATCGAGGCCCAGGGCGCGCCCGGGGTTCCGTCCCCGGTGGCGTCGCTAACGTGGACCAGGTCGACGTACACGTCCGCACCTGCGAAGGGCGCCAGGACGGCGGCCATGGCGATGGCGAGGAAGCGGCGAGGCATGGCGCGATCGTAGTTCCCAGTGGCCGCGATCGAATCGACGCGGTCCTCGGGGTGAGGATCAGTGGAAGACGATCGCGGCCGCCGTGGCGATCTCGCCGCTGGCGGGCATCTGCTGGTAGCCGAGGGTCGAGCCCTTCAGGTCCGAGCCGTCGAGCACCGAGCTCGAGCCCTCGAGCAGGCGCAGGAGAAGGTAGGGCGCCGCGGCGAGGGCCAGGCGGGTCGGGTCGCCGTCCTGGTCGGCGGCGGCCAGGAAGATCTCGTGGTCGATGCGCGTCGCCGCGTCGATCGCTTCGCGGTCGCGATCGGTGACCTGCCGACCCAGGTCGCCGCCCAGCATCGTCGCCCGCGCCCGCGGGAGCTCTTGGCCGAGGGCCAGGGCGGTCGGCGCGCGCCCGGCGTGCCACAGGTCCGCGGCCGCCACGATCAGGGTCCGTCCGGGCAGGGCGCGCACCGCGCGCAGGCCGTCGAGGGCACGCTCGAGGGCGCCGCCGTCGTCGACCTCTCCCAGCTCGTCCAACCGCGGCGTGCTGACCAGGGTCGGGACCACGGGTGTGTCGGGGAACAGCACGCGCAGGAACAGCATCTGCCGCTCCAGGGCGAGGTGGTCGCGGTGGGCGAGTTGCTCGCGACCGGGCAGGTGCCCCAGGGCGGCGAGGGCCTCGCGGTCCGGCTCGACCCGGCCCAGGGGCGTGTCGAACGGCTTGGAGAGGGGCAGCAGCAGCGGCTCGAGGGGCGCGCCGACCGACCCCAGCACGACGATGCGCGCGATGTGGGCGCGGCAGTGTCGGATCGAGGCGTAGGCGCGCGAGTACAGCGGCCCGGCCCGCGAGATCGGCGCCGAGGGGGTGATCAGCCCCTGGGCCTGGGGCAGGGGCGGCATGTCCCAGTCGTCGGCCACCAACCCGCCGATGCGGACCCGCAGGTCGAAGGCGTCGGCCTCGTACTCGCCGCCGGTGCCGCGGGCCGCGCGGGCCTCGAGGCTGCGGAAGGCGGCGAACGAGTTGTCGAACTCGCGCTCGAAGCGGGCGTCGCGCAGCAGCAGGAGCTGGCTCAGGCGTTCTCCCAGTGCGCGCGCCTCGCCGCTCACGAGGTCCTCGCCGAGTTCCCGGGAGGCCGCCCGGCTGACCTCGTCGAGGGTCGCGCGGCCGTCGAAACGCCGAATCACGGCCCATTCGCGCGGACTCAGCTCGAGGCCGCGGCCCCCGCTGGCGGGGCTCACCCCGAGGGGATCCGACAGGACCACACCCAAGGTGGGGTCCGCGGCCCGGTGGGTCACGGCGAGGGCACGGAGGTGGGGGAGCAAGGGGGCGGGGCGGAGCTGGGCTTGGCCGAGAACAAATCTAGGCCCTGGGGGCCACCACGGGGGGATAAGCTTCGACTCTGTGCGGTTACCGCACAGTGACCGGCCCTAGTTGATGTGGAGTGCGGTTTCGAACCGCCCACCCCCATGGAGCCCCCTCTGAAGCTCATCGTCGACGAAGACGGCCACCGCACGGTGGTGCCGGTGAAGTCCGAGCCCGTGCGGATCGGCCGAGCCGTCGACAACGAGATCCAACTGTCCGGTGGACGGGTCTCCCGGCACCACTGCCGTTTCGAGCCCGAGGGCGAGGGCGGCTGGGTGGTGGACCTGGGCTCGGCCAACGGCCTGGTGGTCAACGGCGAGGTGACCCGCAGGGCCTTCCTGGGCCTGGGTGACGAGCTGGTGGTGGGTGCGGCCACGATCAGCCTGGAAGCCGTCCCGGTGCCGACGCGGTCGATTCCGGGTGGTGAGCAGGCCCTGAGGACCCAGGTGGGCGGCAGCGCCGGGGCACCCGATCGCCTGCGGGTCTTCGCCGAGGTCTCCGGCGCACTCCTGCGCGAGACCGACCTGCCGCGCCTCTTGCGCCTGATCGTCGACTCGGCGGTGGGCCTGGTCGACGCCGAACGGGGCTTCCTGCTCCTGGCCGAAGATCGCAAGGGGGCACGGGCCTCCGGCAACCGCGGGGAGGCCGCCGACGACGGAGCCAGCGGAGTCGACGTGAAGGTCGCCCGCTCCTTCGACGGCGCGGACATCCCGGTGCCGGCCTCGCGCCTGTCCACCGGCATCGCCCGGCGGGTTCTGGCGGAGGGCAAGGCGGTGCTTTCGGTCGACGCCGGGCGCGACGAGCGCTTCGACGGCATGGCCAGCGTCGAGGACCTACGCCTGCGCTCGGTGCTGTGCGTGCCGATCGACGACGGGCACCGCACCGTCGGCGCCCTCTACGTGGACAACCGCCTCCAGCGCGGCGCCTTCGGCGAGCCCGAGGTGGAGCAGGCCACGCTCCTCGCCAACCAAGCGGCCCTGGCGATCCGCAACGCGCGCCTGGTCCAGGAGCTGATGGAGCGCAACCGCCGCCTGGCCGACTCTTGCTCGCAGATCGAGGCCTTGAACTCCCAACTCGGACGCAAGGTGCGCGACCGCGACGAGCAACTCGCGGTGGTGCGCTTGGCTCTGGGGCGCGAGCGCGGTCGCCACGACTACGGTGAGATCGTCGGAGCCAGCGACGCGATGAAGAAGGTCTTCGACCAGCTCGACCGCGTCGTGGAGTGCGAGTTACCGGTCTTGATCCACGGCGAGAGTGGCACCGGCAAGGAGCTGATCGCGCGCGCGATCCACAAGAACGGCTCCCGCTCCCAGAAACCCTTCATCAGCGAGAACTGCGCGGCATTGCCCGATTCCCTGCTGGAATCGGAGCTCTTCGGCCATTCGCGCGGGGCCTTCACCGGCGCCGATCGGGCCAAGAAGGGGCTGATCGAGCAGGCCGACGGGGGCACGCTGTTCCTGGACGAGATCGGCGACATGTCGCCGGAGATGCAGAAGAAGCTGCTGCGCGTGTTGCAGGACGGCGAGCTGCGCCCCCTCGGCAGCGATCGACGGGTGACCGTCGACGTGCGTCTGGTCGCGGCCAGCCACCGCGACCTCGAGCAGATGGTCAAGGAGGGCGAGTTCCGCGAGGACCTCTACTACCGCGTCAACGTCCTCGGCATGAACCTCCCTGGCCTGCGCGATCGGCGCGAGGACGTGCCGCTTCTGGCGCGCGAGCTCCTGGCCCGGGCGGCGCGCGAGATGAGTCGCGACGTGCCGATCCTGCCCCATGAAGTGCTCGCGGCCCTGACCTCCTACGACTGGCCCGGGAACGTGCGCGAGCTCGAGAACGAGATGCGCCGCCTGGTGGTCCTGGCCGACGGGGCCGTGCGGCTCGAGCAACTGTCGCCGCAGATCGCCGGCGCCCTCGGGGCCAGCGCGCCCGAGGCGGAGTTGCCCGCCGTGGACGGCGACCTGCGGGCCGCCGTGGCCTCCTTCGAGCGGCGGGCGATCCTCGGAGCCCTGGAGCGCCACGCCGGCAACAAGAGCCGCGCCGCGGCGGAACTCGGCATCAGCCGCTTCGCACTCCAGCGCAAGCTCGACAAGTACGGCTTGGCCTCCGACGGCGACTCCTGAGGCCAGCAGGGCGGGGCGGGCTCGAGATTCGGGCTAGCGGGCCCCGGAATTCGCGTCGATCGGGCCGGTACCGGCGACTAGGGTCGAGCGGCCCCCCTTTTGGCCCCGCTTGTGCTCGATCGGGCACTGTCGGTGGACCGAAGGGGACCAGGGGTACCCCCAGCCCATGTCCGCCCAGGTCCACCAGCTCCAGCGCTCCGGCGCCGATTGGCCCCAGATCCCCGGCTACCGCCTCGAGGCGGTGCTCGGTCGTGGGAGCACAGGGATCGTCTTCCGAGGCGTGCAGCTCGCGGTCGACCGCCGCGTGGCGGTGAAGGTGCTGCACGAGGAGCTCTCCGGCAAGCCGCGCATCGTCGGCCGCCTGAAGCGCGAGGCGCGCACCCTGGCCCGCCTGCACCACCCGCACCTGATCGGCGCGATCGACATGGGGGAGGTCAACGGTCGCTGGTGGTTCGCGATGGAGTACGTCGACGGCCCGACCCTGGCCGATCGGATTCGCAGCGAGGGGCCCCTCTCGGAGCGCGAGGCCCTGCGCCTGTTCCAGCCCCTGGCCGAGGCACTGGTCTGCCTGGGCGACGCGGGGGTCGTGCACCGCGACGTCAAGCCGGCCAACATCCTGCTCGAGCGCGGGCCGCGGGGCGGGGTCGTGCGCGCGCTGCTCGCGGACCTGGGCCTGGCCTTCGCGGAAGACGATCCACAGCTCACGGCCCAGGGCGGCACCCTGGGCACGCCCCACTACATCAGCCCGGAGCAGGCCATCGACCCCAGTGCGGTCGACGCGCGCTCGGACATTTGGGCCTTCGGCGCGACGCTCTTCCACGCCCTCTGCGGGCGTCCGCCCTTCACCGGCGAGAGCATGGCCGAGGTGCTCTCGGCGGTACTGCACGCGCGCATCCCCGATCCGCAACAGCTGGCACCGCACCTGGGCCGCGGCCTGGCCCTGGTCGTGCGCAAGTGCCTGGTGCGCGAGGCCGACGGTCGCTACGCCGACGCGCGCGAGCTGACCGAAGACCTGGAGCGCCTGCGCGAGCGCCGCGCGCCGCTGGTGTCGGTCTCCGGACTCGACCCGCTCGAGCGCCGGCCCGGTCGCTTCGGTCGCAACGGTTGGATCATCGCCGTCGCCGGTGTGTTGGCCCTGGCCGGCTCGTCCCTGGTCTTCTTCGATCCCCTGTCGACGACCGACGGGCTGGCGACGGACCGCCCGACGATCGCCGACGAGCGCGCGCTCCTGGACGAGATCCTGGCCCAGTCGGCGGGCGAGTCGAGTCGCCTGGCCGGCGCCTGGCGCGAGGTCGAAGGACTGCGTCAGGAGACGTCGGACGAGGTCTGGCTCCCGACTCGCGCGACGCTCCTGCGCCGCATCGAGGACGAGATCGACCGCGTCGGGCGTACGCGGGGCGAGGCCATCGACGAAGCCCTGGGATCGAGCGGCTACAAGGCCGCCCGAGACTTGCTCGAGCTATCCGGTCTGGAAGTGGTGGTGCGCCAGCGCACCGGTTTCCGGGTCGAAGAGCTCCCCAACAGCGCCCGGGGTCGACTGCTGGACTGGCGCGTCGAGCGACTGGACGAGGTCGACCGCGCCCTGGCCGACGGCGTCGAAGCCTACACCCACGCGGTGCGGCGCTATCGGGACGACGTGCTGCTGCCCGGGCTCGCCCGATTGGTCGAGGCCGGTTCCTGGAGCAGCGCCCTGGCCGAGACCCACTTGGACGCGGCCGCACTCGCGGCGCGGGCAGGACTCGACCCGGCCGGCTTGCCGTTGGAGGAACTCGAAGCAGCGACCCTCGAGACCCGCGTGCGCCTCGCCACCGAGCGCGTCTCGATCGAGGGGCGTTGGGCTCCGAAGTTCCGCGCCTTGGTCGACTTCATCGGGACGCTCGCAATGGACCGCGAGCGCCAGGCGCGGCGGCAGGGGGGCCTGCCCGACGAGCTCTTGGACCTGGGCCCGGCCGTGGACGCTGAGCTCACGCGCCGCGGCCTCGATCGCGCCGAGTTCCCCCAGGGGTCGGCCGCCGCCCTCGAGCAGGCGCGCACGGAGGCGCAGTCGAGCCTCGCGGAGGCGAGCCTGCAGGCCCTGCTCGAGGCAGCCGACGAGGGCCTGCGCCTGCGCGCGGACGTTGTCGCGCCAGCCCTGCTCGCGCGGCGGCGCTACGAGCGGGCCGCCGAACTCTGGCGCAACTTCGAGCGCGAACTCGATCCGCGTGTTCCCGACGAGCTCGTCGCGGCGGTGCGGGTGGAGCGCGACCTGGCCGAGCGTCTAGCCGGGATCCTGCGGCGCGCTGCCGAGACCGTTCGCGCCCGGCGTGGCGACACGATCGAGCTGCGGTCGCGCAACATCGGGGTCAGCGGCGAGCTCGAGGCCGGCATCGATCCCCTCGAGGACGGCTTCCGTTTGCGCTCGGTCGGGCGCGGTGGCGAGCGTTCCTACGCCTTCGATCTGCGGACGCTCGAGCTGGGCGATCTGCTCGGGCTGTGCGGTTTTGCGCCCGGCAGTGATCCAGGACACCTCGCAGCCCAGGACCGGTTGGGCCTGGCCCTGCTCTTCGCTGCCGAGGGCGAGCGGGATGACGCCGAGCGGGTGCTCTTCAGCGGTCCACTGCCGGATGCCGCGGCTGCCGTCGTCGAGCGACTGGCCCAGCTCGTGGCCAGCAAGCAGACTCAAGCTGCATCCGACGAGTTGCTCGGCCGCCTCGACGCCGACCTCGACGAGCGCGACTTGGCCGGCGCCGCCGCCCTGATCGACTTCCTGCTGGAGGAGCGCATCGAGGACGCGGCCGTGGGCATTCGCTCGAATGTCCTGCGACGCGATCGCGAAGCCCTGGCGCGGGAGCTGCGCAGCGGCACGGACCGCGTCTCCGAGTTGGCAGGTCGCTATCCGGACGCGCGCGTCGAGGGGGTGCTGGGCACCAGGGGCCGGGTGGTCATCCTCGGTGACGCCGGACGCGCCTCCTTGGTTCTCGGAGGTGCCTGGAGCCGCGATGCGACCGGTGCCCCGGCCGCGCGCTCCTCGCTCGGTTGGGAGGAGCTGGCTGGTGGGGCGGGACTCAGCCTGGAACTGGCGCCGCCCTTCGATCCCGCGGCGGGCCCCTGGTCCGTGGAGCTCGAGCTGGACTTCCCGGCCGGTCGGGATCCCCGCGCAATGGTCCTGTGTTGCGGCGGGTTCGTGGTCGGTTGGGCCGGGGGGGAGGGGGCCAGCCACAGCGGATGGGCGCTGGGGACCCAGGGCGAGCCCGAGTTGGTCGCGCGACTCGCTGCGGGCAACGTCGAGGCGCGGGAGCGGGGCCTGCGGGCAGGTGCGACCCATCGCCTGCGCGCCGAGTGGGATCGCCTACGCGGGGTCCTGCGGGTCTACCTCGATGGGGGGCTAGTGCTGCGCGCGGACCGCTCGCCGCGGGAGCTGAGCGAGCGTCCGCGGGTGGAGTTGCGGGTCTTGGACCCCGTGGTGGTCCGATCGCTGGAGGTCGAGGGCCCCCTGCGCTGATTGCGGGCCACGCCGGCGCTGCGATCGCTCGAGGATCCCGCCCGGCGCCGTCGGGGTCAGGGCTGCTGCCTGCCGTCCAGGGGGGCGAAGCGGGCCACGACCTTGCGGGCCCGCTCCAGGTCGTGCGGGTCGACGTGTGGAGCCACGGCTTCGACCACCCCGTGGACTTCCTCCGGGTCGGCTCCGCAGGCCACGGCGCCCCGGGCGTGGCTGGCGAGCTGTCGATCCTGGCCCAGGGCCGTGAGGGCTGCCACGGCCAGGAGCTCGCGCTGGGCGGCCGGGAGGCCGGGCCGAGTCAGGACCCGGCCGTAGGCGTGCCCCTCGACCCAGGCCGCGAAGTCGGCGTGGTGGCCCTGCAGCTCTGCGCGCACGCGGTCGGCGCGGCTGCCGTAGATGCGGTCGAAGAGCGCGCGGCCGCGTTCGGGGAGGTCCGGCTCGGCGAGGGTCTCGTCCGGATCCGGCTGGCCCAGGCCTCCCGCGCGCCCCAGCACGCCGAAGGCCTCCACGATGCGCGGGAAGCCGGCGAACAGATGGGTCTGAAGGAGAGCCTCACGCCAGCGCCGGTCGGGCCGTACTCCCGGGCGTCCTCGCAGCGCGGCCAGGTCGTCCCAGCGGCCCAGCACGGCGAAGACCGTCAGCTCTATCAGCTCTCTTTCCACCGTCGGGTCCACGGCGGCGGAGGGTACCCGCGCCGGGGATCCCGGCGTCGGTCCCGTCCGTCGAAACCAGGGCCGGGCGGTGCTGGACCCGGCCCGCTCGCGATCGAATCCGTCGAATCGGCGCTGCTGGGGTGCCGAGCGCGGCGCCAGTCGGCGTCCGAGCCCGATTCGAGCCGCTGTCCGGTCAAGCTCCGAGCGCCCGCGCGGCGATCAAGGAACGCAGCCCCATCCATCGCAGTTCACCGCTCCGGATCCACGCTCGGCCTGCCGAGACCGTCGCCCGGCTTCCCGCGCGACCCTTGACGGCGCGCCGGGGACAGCCGAGCCTGCTCGGCTCCAACCGGCCGACGGAGAGTCGATCCGGCCCGCCCCCCGCCCCCGCGGAGCTCCCATTCGGGCGTTCCCGCCCTCCGCATGAAGCAAATCGTCGCCGTCCTCGTCTTCACCGCCCTCGCCGCCGTGGCGTTCGTGGTGGTCCGCAAGCTCAACGAGGCTCCGCCGGAACAGGCCCAGCAGCAGCCCGCTGGCCAGTCCACCAATCCGAAGCCCCTGGCGCACCCGCCCAAGCAGTCGCCGCCCTCGAGCGGTTCGGGCAAGTCGTCGACGCTGACCAACCAGCAGGGCCAGCAGGTGACGATCTCGCCCATGATCTCGGACAAGGTCGAGGCCCTGGCGGAGGTCGACTGGGTCGATGCGGCCCACGGCGACAAGATGGTCCGGATGGCCGATCGCTGGGAGGTCGACCTCTCCGGCGTCGATCTCGAGGCGGACGTCGTGATCAGCTTCGAGGGGGGCGAGATTACCCGCGACGAGCTGCACCAGGCTGCGGTCACGCGCCTGCTCAACCCGCTGGTCGAGGCCCTCTCCGCGGTCGAGATCGGGCGCGGGTTCGCGGCCTCGCGCGGAGTCGAGCCGAGGGTCCTGTCCGACGATCTCAAGCAATTCCGCTTCGAGTTGTGGTGCGAGCAGCACGGGATCGACGTCGAGGTGGGCGACTACGTCATGGGCCTGCGCAATGGGATGCCCGGTCCGGTGGCCCGTCGCTTCTATGACGCGAGCGGCGATGCGGTGCTCGTCGGACTGACGAGTGCGCGCGAGCTGAATCAACTCTCCGCCAGCTTCCTCGCGAACCTGCCCGCGGGCGAGCCGTCGAAGGCGGTCGAGGCGCTGCTCGCCAACCTCGACGACGTGTGGAGTCGAGTCAGTGGAGGCGAGTCGGCCGAGGACCTCGATCTGAAGGGCCTGATGCTGACCCTCGAGCAGCTCGCGCTGCTGCGAATGGATGCCTCGCGAGAGGACATTGCGAAGCGGACCTGGTCGATCTTCGACCACGAGCTGCCGCCCAATGCGGCCATGGGCGTCGCCACGGGCGACCTCCCCGAGGGCATGGCGCCCTGGGAAGCCGCCGACGGCGTGACCTACATCGCGATCGACGAGTTGTGGCCGCTGATCGAGGAGAACTACCGGAGTTCGGCGCTGATCGAGGTGCTCCGCGAGTACCTGCCGTATCGCGTCCTGCGCGCCGAGCTCGAGCGCAGCGGCACCTATGCCGACGATCGGGCGGATTGGGCGCACTGGAGTGCGGAGTACGTCCAGGCGTCGGGCACCCTGCTCGGTGCGCGCTTCCTCAACATGAGCATCCTGGGCTTCCCGAACCTGCCCTACTACCGCGGGATGCAGCGCTTGATTCGTGGCTTCGAGCGCACCCAGGAAGAGGGCTGGCAGTCGGAAGAGGTGCTGCGCGAGTACTACTCGCGCAACCGCTTCCTGATCGAGTCCTGGCGCGCGATCCAGACCATGGCCTTCTTCCCTTCGATCCTCCCCGAGAGCCAAGGCTCCGAGCCGGACTTCGAGGGAGCGCTGGCGGCAGCGGAGGCGATGAGGGCCCGCGTCGATCAGGGGGAGGACTTCGTCACCCTGGCCAAGGACCACTCCATGAACCTCTTGAAGAGCTACCTCGACGCCCGCGGCGACGACGTGGCCAAGACGTTCGCGGCCTACTTCAGGGATGGACAGCGGAGCGACACCGTGACCGAGCTCGGGCGCTCGATCCGCGAGACCTACTACTACCGCATGCTGAACTGCGTGTCGGCGGTCTACAACGCGGTCGTGGAGCTGCGCGGAGACGAGGTCAGCCAGCCGTGGCGCACCGAGTTGGGCTACCTGTTGATCCAGATGAACGGGGCCTCGATGCGTGCGCTGGAGCAGGAGTTCGAGGACATCGAGGTCCAGACTCGGCTCTACCACCGCGATGTGTGCTACCAGGCTTGGGCCAACGGCGTGATCCGCTCGACCGAGTTCACGACGGCAGGGGACAACTGATTAGCCGGCCGCGCAGTCGTGCCCTCTGGATAGGGCACGGCTGCGGGGCGAAGGCGGGATCGCGCGAATCAGGTGGGCCGGGCCCTGGGGGGGGGCTCACTTGGAGAGCCGAGCCAGGGCTTCGCCCATGCGAACGGGATCCTCGGGGCCAAGCTGCGGAAGCGCCTGCGCCATCCCGGGCGGGAACAGCAGGATCACCGTCGAGCCGAGCTCGAAGCGCCCGAGTTCCTCTCCGCGAGCGAAGTGGGGATCGCGGCGAGTCGGGTATTCCTGGCCGGGCTCGACGCCCATCACGCGGATGCGGCCCACGTTGAGGGCACCGACGAGCACCAGGAAGTAGGTGCCGCGGCTCGAGCGAAGTCGTAGTACGGCGCGTTCGTTGCGGACGAAGACCCGTGGTCGGGCCAGGAGCACCTTCGGCGCGACCGAGAAGCGCGCGCCGTCGACCCAGCGCACCCGCTCGAGTTCGCCTGCCTCTGGGCAGTGCACTCGATGGTAGTCGCGGGGGGAGAGGTAGACGGTGAGCGCCAGCCCGCCATTGAGCTCCACCGGTCCGTCCGCCCCGCAATCGCCCTCGACCCCAGCCAGGAGCTCGGACACCGAGTAGGGCTGGCCCTTGGCCTGGAGGATCGTGTCGTTCTCGATCGGCTCGATCGACTGGACCCTTCCGTCGGCCGGCGAGGGCAGGAACATCGGGTCCGCGACGATCGGTCGGGCTCCGTCCACGAGCCGCCGCACGAAGAAGGCCGCCACGCTGGCGTAGCCGTCGAGCGGTGGGCGGGTCTCCTCTAGGTCGGCCTTGGCAAGGGCCGCGAAGATCCGGTGCGCCGGAGCGCGCAGGCGCTTCGGAAGGCGACGGTCGGCGAGCCATCCGACGGCGTGTGACCCGAGGGTGCGCAGGGGCGTGGTCATGGCGGCGAATGCTAATCGGGCCGAGGGCGGAAACCGCACTCGGCCCGATCGCC
The DNA here is from genome assembly GCF_007748095.1 of Engelhardtia mirabilis. Lineage (NCBI taxonomy): Bacteria > Pseudomonadati > Planctomycetota > Planctomycetia > Engelhardtia > Engelhardtia mirabilis. The sequence continues at coordinate 5,272,070 of NZ_CP036287.1, read as the reverse complement.
TCCGCCCTCCCGAAGGGAGCCGTCAGGCTCGGTCGTTCGTCGATCGGATCAGAAGCCGCCGCCGCGACCACCGCGACCGCCGCCAAAGCCCCCGAATCCGCCGCCGCCGAAACCGCCGAAGCCTCCGCGTCCACCCTGGTTCATCCAGGCCTCGGACACGCCGGCTCCGAGCCGCAGCTCGATCGCGCTGCGCGTGGTCTCGCGCACTTCGCCCATGCGGTCGCGCATGGTGTCGCGGGCCTCGCTGTCGGCCCAGTCGACTTCACCCATCTCCTCCATGACCGACATCCGCAGCTCGGCCTCGTCGGTCAGGATCGTCGCCAGGGTGTCCCGGTCGGCCCCGCTCAGCCCGAGTTCCTCAGCCAGCCGATCGGCCGTGCTGGCGGCGCGGTCCAGGGTGCGCTCATAGCGCTCGGCTTCGCGATCGGCCTCCTCCTGGAGGCGTTGTTCTTCCAGCACCTGCAGCACTAGCTCCTTGCCCTCCGTGCCCAAGTCGACCGCCTTGGCCGAGGCCAGCTCCATCTCGGAGTCGGCCAGGGCGACCGGGGTCAGGCCGACCGGTCGCCGGGACTCGATGCTCGCAAACTCCTGGCGGAGCCTGTCGACCTGGGCCTGGAGCGACGCGACGCTCATGGCGAGCTCGACGTTGTCGGCTTCCAGCGCGTCCATGTCGCCCTCGTTGATGGCGGCGCTCGCGACCCGCGGCAGGGCAGTGTCCTGGGCGACGCCGGTGGAGGAGCTGGCGTTGGCTCCGCCGACGGCGAATTCGAGGGCCAGGAAGGTGATGCCGCCGGCGAAGGCGCCGGCGAGGATGGGCTTGAGGTCGGACATCGGTGCTCGGATGCTTGGGGGGGGCGGAGGCCGCTATTCTCGTGGGTCCAACAGCCTGTCGATCCCATGGTTCCCCCTGAAATCGCCCGTAGTCTCGCCGAGGCCAGGGCTTCCATGCATTGGGCCATCGAGCCCAGTGCCTTCGCCCTGGTCGGCTTCCAAGGACCACCGCTGCCGGAAGACCTCGAGGAGCTGAGGGGGGAGGGGCCGGCCCAGATCGTCCGGGAGGGGGGCGAGACGACCATCCTGGCGGTCGCGGACGCCTGCGATCGGATCCTCGAGCGGCATCCGGCGGGGCGCAGCGAGCGACCCCTGGTCTGGATCCGATTCGAATACTCGATGGGCTGGGAGGTGGTGGGCTTCCTGGCCCTGGTGACCGGCGCCCTGGCCGAGGCGGGGGTGCCGCTGGGGGCAGTCTGCGGGTTCAGCCGCGATCACCTGTTCCTGGGGGAGAGGCACCGCGCCAAGGCCGTCCAAGTGCTCGGCGCGCTCTTCGGTCCGCCCCAGCCCTAGTGTCCTGGATCAGAAATTCGGCGTCACTGCCCGGAGGTCCGATCGATGCTGGCTAGGCGCGCCGACGACGCGTATCCGCTGCGATACTCGGAGGAGGCGCTGGCGACGCCAGCGGCGATCGGAGCCCGGGAAGTGACGCCGAATTTCTGATCCAGGACACTAGCCCGCGTCGCTCTCGCGTCGAGCGCCGCCCCCGAACGGGAGCGGCCCCCCCCGCGACGAAGCGCGGGAGGGGTCGCTTTGGCTCAAAGGCTCGAGTCATCGACTCCCGGACCTTGGCCCAGGAGTCTCCGACTCAGAGGCTCACTGAAGCACCGCGGTCTTGGCGTTGGTGAGCTCGGTCACGTCGAGCGAGCCGACGAGAGCCGAGACCTGAAGGCCGAGACCGTGGATGCCGAGGCGAGCGCCGCCGGCGCCGGGCGCGGCCGTCGCAAGCGGAATGGCCGCGGGCAGCTGGCTGGAGCCAGAGATGCCGCTACTGATGCCGTAGTCGAACAGCGAGGTGACCGAGCCGTCGATCGGCGAGATGTTGTTGGTGAACGCACCGAGGAGGCCGATACCGGCACCAAGGAACGCCGAGGTCGAAGCGTCGAAGTTGATGGCGATCGTCTGAGCGCCTTCACGGACCGTGTTCTGCGGGGGCAGAATGTAGGTACCGAACTTCGGCGGAACCACGCCACCGAGGTCATCCCAGGACAGGGCATTCTGCTGGCCAAGAGCACTCGGGGTGCTCGAGAGCAGAATGAACGCCTGGTTGAACACGATGAAGGGGTCGAAGACCGAGGCGGCCGCCGCAGTGGTCTGGGAGCCCGAGAGGCGGTCCAGGATGCGGAAGTCGATGGTCGACAGGTTGCCGCCAGTCACGGTCCAGTCAGCGTTACCACCGCCAGTGTTGGCGTTGTTGATACCGCTGAGGTTGGGGGTGCTGAAAGCGACGCCGCCGAACCACTCCGTGTCACCGGGCTGGTTGAGGAAGATCGTGCCACCGGTGAGGGTGTTGTTGATCTCGTCGAAGGCGGTCCAGCGCGAGCCCGCCACGGTGCCGCTCTGGTCGGCGTTGACGCCGAACAGGTTGAGGCCCGAGAGGACGTTGCCGTTGGTCGAGCCACCGGTGCCAGCGGGGTTGATGCCGTTGAGCTCGGAGGTCGAACCGATGAAGTACTGCTTGTTGAAGTCACCGGCGTTGACCGGGCCCTGAACCTCGAAGAGGAAGTGGGCCAGGAGCGGGGTGCCGGGGAAGAAGGCGCCAGCGACCGGGTCCGCACCGAGGGTGTTGGGACCCTGGGGCAGCGGGGAACCGGTGAACTGGAAGGCGATCTGCCAGAAGAAGCCCTGGTTCAGCGAGGAGCCAGCCGTACCGGCGATGACGCCGGGAAGGATGAAGCCGCCGAAGCTCTCGGACAGGTTGCCGGCTTGGGCGAAGAAGCCCGAGAAGCAGCTGTCGTCACCCAGGTCGTCGGAGACCTGCGAGTTGAAGAGCATCGGGCCGAGGTCGACACCGGGGATGGTGTTGTTGCCACCCCAGGCCTGGGTGTAGTACGCCCAGGTCAGTTCCCAGTTGCCGCCGTTGGTTTCGTTGCGGCCGCCCTGGGTGATGTCCACCGAGTAGCAGGCGCGCATCGCGTCACCGATACCGATGTCGGCACCGCTGGCGTTGACGTCGAAGAAGCCCGGTCCAAAGACGAGGACCGGGGGCCCGCTGCGAAGCGAGTTCCAGTTGTGGTCGTTGCCAGCCTGGGCGTTCGCCAGACCGGTAAGAGCCACGGCGGCACTGGCCGCCATGAGAGTGGAGCGATAGTTCATTCCCTGAGAACCTCCTGAAGGTTTCGGATGTTGTCGCCGCACCGCGGGGTGTGCCACACGAAGAAGTTCCGTGTCGACGTGCCCTCGGCCGGAAGGACGACCCCGGTCTCCGGAGACCACGATGGTCTCCCGAGGGGCAGGTGCGGCGATCCACTGAAGGCTACCGCACCAGTTCCCGTCGGGGAGAGCGATGTGGGAATTCTCTTGTCGGAGGGGGAGAGTGCGACGTCCGCCGCCCGCCGCGAGTGCGTCGGGAGAGGCGGATCGGAATCTGGACGGGCGGATCGGAGGGTAGGTTCCGTCCGTTCGCTCCGACGGCGCCGCCAGGGCGCTCCACGGCTTGACGGTTTCTGTAGGACTGCCTAGAACTGCCCCTCCGAAGCCCGACAGGGGCCGCCCCAGGTGGCCCGCGCCCTCGGCCGCGGGCTCCTAAGTGGTTTGAACTGAGCGGCTTGGGTGCATCGAGGTCGCTTCTGGCCGAGTGCCGGCGCTCGAACTCCCCCGCCCTGACCCTCTCCGACCCAGCTCCGCCATGACGCCGTCCCCGACCCATGCGGTCGCGATCCTTGCCGCCGGCAAGGGCACGCGCATGCGAAGCCCCTTGGCGAAGGTCTTACACCCCCTGTGCGGTCGACCGATGCTCCATTGGGTGCTCGATCAAGCGGCGGCGCTGGCACCCGGGAAGACCTTAATTGTGTTGGGCGACCGCTCGGAGGCCGTGGAGGCCTCGGCGGCGGCACACGAGGGGGCTGGTGGAACGACCCAGGCGATCGTGCGCCAGGAGCCGCAACTGGGGACGGGCCACGCCCTCCAATGCTGCTCGGAGCATTTGGCTGGGGGGGGCGGTGCCGTGGTCGTGCTCTACGGCGATATGCCGGCCCTGCGCCCCGAGACCCTGGTGGCGTTGGTCGAGGCTCGCCCCGAGGGCGGCGCCAGCTTGCTGGTGGCCGAACTGGAGGACCCCACCGGCTATGGTCGGATCCTCCGTGACCCCGCCCACCCTGAGCAGGTCGTCGGCATCGTCGAGGAGCGCGACGCATCGTCCGAGCAGCGGGCCCTGCGCGAGGTCAACGTGGGGGTCTACGCCCTGCCGGCCGAGGGTCTGCCCGAACGACTGGCGGCCCTTCGCAACGACAACGCCCAGGGCGAGTACTACCTGACGGATCTGATCGCGATGTTGGTCGCCGACGGCGCCCAGGTCCGCGCGGTGCCCCTGGCCGACCTCGGCGAGGCGCGGGGGGTCAACACCCTGGCGCAGTTGGGCGAGGCGCGGGCGATCGTCCAGGAGCGGATCCTCGAGCAGCACCTGGCCGCCGGAGTCCTGATCGAGGACCCGGCCACGACCTACATCGACCACGGCGTGACCATCGGCGCCGGGACCCACATCCTGCCCTGCACGGTCATTCGCAGCGGAGTCGTGATCGGCGCCGACTGTGAGGTCGGGCCGTTCAGCCACCTGCGGGTGGGCTCGACCCTCGAGGACGGCGCCGAGGTGGGCAATTTCACCGAGACCAAGAAGGCCACCCTTGGTCGTGGGGTCAAGGCCAAGCACCTGTCGTACCTCGGGGACGTGAATATCGGCGCAGGGACCAACATCGGTGCCGGGACGATCGTCGCCAACTACGATGGCAAGGCGAAGCACCACACGGAGATCGGCCCGGACGCCTTCGTCGGCAGCGGCAGCGTCCTGATCGCGCCCTCGACGGTGGGGCGTGGGGCCACGACCGGGGGCGGGGCGATCGTGACGCGGGGCTCGCAGATCCCCGACGGCGAAGTCTGGGTCGGGGTCCCGGCCCGCCCGATCCGTCGACGCGAGGGGGGCGAGGACCTGTGAGTCCAGCGCTCGCGATCGGCTGGCCCCTGGCGCTCGCTCCTGCACCTGGGCGGGTCTCGGCCGGGCGCGGCGGGCCGGTCTGTAGCACTCCCCGGTCGCCGCTGCGCGTCGTTGCGAGCGTCGTGGCGGATGGGCGCCATCGACGCACCTCGCCCGCATCGATCGCCAGGGTCCGAGGCCAGCACGCCCAGACGGCGGCCCTCGGCCGCCTCTCGCCCGCCGACGTCACCTTACGAGGCCGACCCGTCCTCAGCGGGGCGTGAAGCTCCGCCCGCGGGGGCTCAGTCTGCATGGCACCGTCAGCTGTCGAGTTGGACGCACTAGCCGCCGACGACCGGACCTCAGCGGGGTGCCCCGCCCAATTTCTGATCCGGGACACTTGTTCACCGGCTGATCGCCCATCGAGGCGCTGCTTCTCGATACCGTCTCCGCTCGTCCCCCCCCCAACCCGCCCACCGGATGCCCCCCTCCGAGCCCGTGTTCGCGACTCGCAAGAAGATCCAGTTGATCGCCGGCAACGCCCACCGCGCCCTGGCGGAGGCGATCTCGACGGAGATGAACGTGCCCCTCTGCGACGCGCACGTGGGGCGTTTCCCGGACGGCGAGATCGACATCAAGATCGACGACGACGTGCGCGGCACCGATTGCTTCGTGCTGCAGCCGACCTGCCCGCCGGTCAACGAGAACTGGATCGAGCTGCTGCTGCTGATCGACTGCCTGCGACGTGCGTCGGCCGGGCGGATCACCGCGGTGATGCCGTACTACGGCTACGCGCGCAAGGATCGCAAGGACGAGGGGCGCGTGCCGATCAGCGCGAAGGTCGTGGCCAACACCCTGACCCGCTCGGGCGCCGACCGGGTGCTGACCGTGGACATGCACGCGGCCCAGATCCAGGGCTTCTACGACGTGCCCGTCGATCACCTCTACGCCAAGCCGGTGATGATCGAGGAGATCATCAAGCTCGGCATCGAGAACCCGGTCGTGGTCACGCCGGACGTGGGTGGGATCAAGATGGCGCGGTCCTACGCCAAGGTCCTGGACGCCGATCTCGCGATCGTCGACAAGCGTCGCATCTCCGGCGCCGAGGTCGCGGTGGAGCACGTGATCGGCGACGTCAAGGGGCGCAACGTGATCATCGTCGACGACATGATCTCGACCGGCGGCTCGATCTCCGGCGCGGCGGACATCCTCAAGAAGCACGGTGCCAAGCAAGTGGTGATCTGCGTGACGCACGCGGTCTTCTGCGGCCCTGCCGTCGAACGGCTGACGGCCTGCGCAGCCGACCACGTGTTGGTCACCGACACGATCCCGCAGCGCGTCGAGGGCCAGCCGGCGAAGCTGCGCGTCGTCTCCGTGGCGCCGTTGATCGGCCGCGCGCTGCTCAACATCCATGAGAGCAAGTCGGTGAGCGAGCTCTTCGGGGACTGACTTCCGACCGACTGCGCGCCAACTGCTCGAGCCTCGACCGCACGAACACCGGCCGCCCCGCAGTGGGGCAGTCGACCGACCCTCCCTGTCGTCATGAACCATCCGGGGAACACAAGATGAGCAACACTCTCAAAGGCCAAGTCCGCGAGCGACTCGGCAGCCGCCACTGTCGCCAACTCCGTCAGCAAGGACTGCTGCCGATCAGCGTCCAGGGCGGGGGCAAGCCCAACGCCGACCTGTCGGTCAGCCTCGACGAATTCCAGGCCGCGCGTCGCCACCACGAGCGCATGTTCGACATCGAGGTCGCGGGCGGCACCAACGAGACCGCCGTCGTGCGGGAGATCCAGTGGGACTCGCTGGGCGAGAACCTGATCCACGTCGAACTCCAGCGGGTCACCCGCGGGGTCGAGATGGAGGCCGAGATCGACGTCACCTTCGTCAACCAGTTCCGCGGTGGGGTGCTCAACGTGACCCACTCGACGATCATGGTGCGCTCGATCCCCTCGCTGCTGCCCGACGTGCTCGAGGTGCGCGCCGACCTGCTCGAGATCGAGCACTTCCTCTTCGCCCGCGATCTGAAGCTGCCGGAGGGCGTCAGCCTGGCCAGCGACCCCGATCAGGAGATCGCGGTGGTGGTCGGTGCCGAGGGCGAGGAAGCCGACGCCGAGGGCGCCGAGGAGGACGAGGACGCGGCCAGCGTTCCGAAGGTCGGGGAGAAGCCCAAGCCCAGCGACGACTGAGCCCAGGGTGGGCGGCGCCTAGGCCCGAGCGGGACCGGCACGCGGCCCACCCGAGTTCGAGCGGTCCCCCGATCCGGGGCGACCGCACGGGATCGGGGGCGCCCGTCGCTTGCGCGACGGCGCCCCCGCCTCTATTCTCTTCGCCCCCGTCACGGAGCCGTCGCTCCGTCGCGGAGCCCTCGTGGTCGCCGGTCGCGACCCCGAATCGGCGTAGGAGCAGTGCTCCACGAGGAACCACGCAGCATCCATGAGGATCCTGATCGGACTGGGTAACCCCGGACCCGAATACGTGGGAACTCGCCACAACGTCGGATTCGAGGTCATCGAACGGCTGGCGCTGCACGAGGGTCTGGTCTTTGAGTCGAGCCGTGCCCTGGAGCGATCCGGGGCGCTCCCGTCGGTCGGGTCCCAATCCCCCGGGGCCCGAACGGGTTATCGAGGCCCGCGGATGCGTGCTGCGCTGTCGTTCGATCCGGACGCCTGCCTGGTGCAACCGCTGACCTTCATGAATCGATCGGGAGAGGTCGTCGCACCGCTGCTGGCCTGGGCCGGCGCCGAGCCGCAGGAAGCCATGGTCGTCTACGACGACATGGACCTGCCGCTGGGTGGCCTGCGCCTGAGGGCCGGTGGGGGCCACGGCGGTCACAACGGCATGCGCTCCATCATCGACGTTCTCGGTACGAACGCCTTCCCTCGCCTCAGGGTCGGAATCGGCCGGACGTCTGCCGATGCGGCGCGTCATGTGCTTTCGAAGTTCGATCCGCAGGAGCGGGTCGAGATCGACATCTCGATCGCCGAAGCCGGCGAAGCCGCTCTCGAGTGGCTACGCGGCGGAGACATCGAGGGGTGCATGACGCGGTTCCACAGCCGCTGGTCCCAGGGGAGCTGAACCCCCCTCTACATCACCCACGAGGTGCAATCATGAGTCTCTACGAAGGCATGTTCCTGATCGACAACGACCTCGTGCGTGAGGGCTGGCCCTCCGCGAAGGCCGTCGTCACCGCCGCGCTCGAGAAGCACGGCGCAACCATCCACACCGCTCGGCGGTGGGACGAGCGCGCCCTGGCCTACCCGATCAAGGGACGCCGCCGGGCGACGTTCCTGTTGACCTTCTTCGAGTTGGACGGTCAGAACCACCCGGAGCTGCGGCGCGATCTCGAGATCAATGACCACGTGCTGCGCTACCTGATCACCAGCGTCCCCGCGTTGCCCGAGACCGAGGCCGAAGCTGCCCAGGTCGAGAGCTCCGAGGACTTCATCGTGCCCCCGCCCCCGGCCGACGATTCCGGCTCCTACCGCCCGATCCAGGGCGTCGATTCGGACAACGACGACAGCGACGACGACGATGACGACCTGTCGTTGGACGACGACGATGACGACGACGGCGGGAGGACCCGCACGGTAACCTCGAGTCGCAAGAAGACTGCGGAGGCCAAGGAGTCCGGCGGTGACAAGGAAGCCGGCGGTGACAAGGAAGCCGGCGGTGACAAGGAAGCCGGCGGTGGCGCCGAGCCCGCGGCGGTCTCGTCCGACAAGGAGAAGTCCCAATGAAGCGCGCACCCCGCAAGCCGACGGTGATCGTCCACAAGACGGACACCCTCGACTACAAGAACCTCGAGCTGTTGGCCAAGTGCATCGGCCCCCAGGGGCAGATCCTCAGCCGTCGCCGTACGGGTCTCACGACCAAGCGTCAACGGGAGCTCAAGCAGGCTCTCAAGCGCGCTCGCCACTTGAGTCTGCTGCCGTTCGTCGGCTGATCGGAGGCATCTGAAGTGAAGAACGTTGAAATCCTTCTGCGGGAGAACGTCCGCAACCTCGGCAAGGTCGGTGACGTGGTCAAGGTCGCTCCTGGCTACGCCCGCAACTACCTGCTCCCGCACGGCTACGCGATTCAGGCCACGCCTGAGAACGTGCGTGCACTCGAGCGTCGCCGCCAGCGCTTGGACGCTGAAGAGGCGCAGCGCGCCGCGAAGATCGAGGCCGTCGTCAACGAGATGGGTGGCCTGCGGGTCGAGACGGCTCAGCGGGCCGACGATACCGGGACCCTCTACGGCTCGGTGAGTGCGGCGCTGATCGCGGACCTCCTGGAAGCCTCCGGGCACGCCATCGACGAGCGTCGGATCCGACTGGAATCCCCGCTCAAGAGCGTCGGCGAGCACATCGTCGAAGTGCATGTGCACGGCGACCGCACGGCCAACGTGACGGTGGCCATCACTGCTCTGGGTGATGCCTGACCGGTAGATGCGCTCCGGCAACGCCTGATTCGCTCGGCGGGTCATGGAACGCTCGAGCGCGTACGCGAGCCCTGACAGGCTCCGCGTTCCGAACCGATCGGCAGCTCGACTGCCCCGCGGGCCGAGCCCGCACCTGGCTTCAGGTGCGGGCTCGGCTGCGTTCGGGTCCGTGCCATTCGAGGACGTACTCGTCAGCGTCTTCGAGGCCGAAGTCGTTGTCGGCGATCGTCGAGCTACCGGGCCCCGGCCTCCGTGCCGAAGGCGGGGGGCAGTTCCACGTCCGCCATCGGAAGGGTGCGGCTGCCACCGCGCGGCGGCTATCATGCGCCGCCCCGGTGGGCTGCAGCGATGACCGAGATGGACTCCAGCGGAAAGACGCCGCCCCACAACCTCGACGCCGAGCGCGCCTTGCTCGGAGCATTGCTGCTCGACCCCGAGCGCGTGCCCGAGGTGGCCGAGGACCTGTCCGGTCGTGACTTCTACGACCGCCGTCACGGCAAGATCTTCGACGCGCTCGTGCGTCTCGGAGAGCAGGGCCTGCCGATCGACTACGTGACCTTGGGAGAGGCTCTGCGTGCGGCCGGCGATTTCGCGACTGTCGGTGGCGCCGAGGCCCTGGTCGAGCTCGGCTCCGGGGTGACCAGCGCCGCCCTGCTCGTGCACCACCAGCGCATCGTCTCGGAGACGTCGATGCTGCGCGAGTTGATCGGCGAGTGCACCGACATCGTCGCGGAGGCCTATCAGACCCGCCCCGACGGGGAATCGGTGCAGTCCCTGGTCGACTCCAGCGAGCACCGCATCTTCCGCATCGCCAGCGCGCGCGAGGGCGGCCAGGCGATCTCGATCCGCGACACGATCACCGAGACCTTCCGGCGCCTGGACGCCATGTCCGGCGACGGCGAGCTGACCGGCCTGACCACAGGCTACTACGAGCTGGACGAGATGCTCTCGGGGCTCAACAAGGGCGAGCTCTTGATCGTCGCGGCGCGACCGTCGATGGGCAAGACGGCCTTCGCGCTGAACCTGCTCGAGAACGCGGCCATGTCGCAGCCGGCTTGGATGGACCGGCCTCCGACGGTGCTCATGTACAGCCTCGAGATGGGGCGCCAGTCGCTGGTGACGCGGATGCTCTGCTCGCGAGCGCGGGTGCCGGCGCATCTGTTGCGGCGCGGGCGGATTCCCGCGGATCAGCGCCCGCTGCTCACGACCGCTGCCGACGAGCTGCAACGCGCGCGCATCCACATCGACGACAGCCCCGGCATCTCGATGATGTCCGTGCGCAGCCGCGCGCGTCGACTGAAGGCCCGCGAGGGCCTCGACCTGGTCGTGGTCGACTACCTCCAACTGCTCAGCTTCCCGCGCTCGGAGAGCCGGCAGCAGGAGATCAGCAACATCTCGCGGTCCCTCAAGGAGCTGTCGCGCGAACTGGAGATCCCGGTCATCGCGTTGGCGCAGCTCTCGCGCGCCGTCGAGAGTCGCGATCCCCCGCGACCGCAGCTGGCCGACCTGCGCGAATCGGGATCGATCGAGCAGGACGCCGACGTGGTGATGATGCTCTATCGCCCCGAGTACTACGCCAAGTACCGCACCGACGAGAATGCCGGCGTGGCCGAGGTGATCGTGGCCAAGCAGCGCAACGGCCCTACGGGTGACGTGCGCCTGCAGTTCTTCCCACAACACATGCGTTTCGAGAACCGGGCCCCCTCCGGCATCGAGCAGGTGGTGCTCTGAGCGCGTGACGTCGACTTTCGAAGTGCAATCGGTTCCGGCTCGCATCGTGCAGCCGGGCCTGGTGGGGGCGCCCCGGGCGTTCGATTCACGCATGTCCGCGCTGGCCCCGACTCGTCCATGAGGTTCCTCCGACTCGATCGCGGCGCGGCACGGGCCCTGGCGTGCCTGGGCCTCTTGGGTACTCCGGCCATGGCCGTCGCCGTGCAGGTTCCGCCCTCCGACGGACTCCAGGGGCAAGCGGCAGCGCAGCCCCAGGTCGTGCCCGCGGTGGTAGCGATCGACGTCTACGGGCACCGCCGAGTCTCCGCCGATCAGATTCGAGCCGCCTTCGCCCAGAAGGTCGGCGCGCCCTACGACGAGTCGATGATCGCCCGTGGCATCGAGGTGCTCTGGCGAACCTTCGGCGTGCGTGCCGAGGTCAGTCGGCAGGAGCTCGAGAACGGCGTGCGCCTGCGGATCGACGTGACCGAGGTGCCCTTCGACTTCACCCCGCGCTTCGAGGGCAACGAGCGCGTGGACACCCGCGACCTGCTCGAGTGGGCCGACCTGGCCGAGGGGGGCGAGCTCTACCAATTCGAGATCCCGCGGGTACAGCGCGCCCTGGAGGAGGCCTACACGCGCGAGGGCTACCACTTCGCCGTCGTCCGGGCCGTCGAGCGAGACCTGGGGGAGGGGCGTATCGACGTCGTCTTCGAGATCGATGAGGGGCCCCTGGTCTGCGTCGAGGACCTCGTCATCCACGGCAACGAATCGCTGCCCGACCGGGGTTTCCTTTTCTGGCGCGAGGGTCTGCGGGCCGAGGCCCGGCCCCAGTTGCGTGCTCCGGTCTTCTTCGGCCTGTTCGGCAAGGCCTTCGATCGCAACGTGCTAGAGGCCGACCTGATCGCCATCCGTGAGGCCTACCGTCGAGAGGGCTACCTGGATGCGGTGGTGCAGCTCGAACAACTGGAGTTCAACGAGGGGCGCGACTGGGTGACGATCCACTTGCGCGTCGACGAAGGGGCGCAGTTCACGGTCGGGTCCGTCCGCATCGAAGGTTACGACGAGCAACTCGACCCGACCGGCACGCGCCTGCGGACGGTTCCGACCGAGCTGCTGATCCCCGAGGACGAGCTGCTCGAGCTCTGTGAGCTGAAGACGGGGGCGACCTACAGCCAACTGCTGATCGACATCGACCAGCGCGCGCTCCGCGACCGCTATGGGCGCGATGGGCACGTGGCCCATCGGACCATGCCCCTGGGCGACCGCTGGCGCTTCCTGCCTCCGGAACTCAACTACGACCTCGAGACCAGCACGGTGGACGTGGTCTACCGCTTGGCCCAGGGTCGCGAGCAGTTCATCCGCGAAGTGCGGCTGACCGGAAACGCGTCCACCCGCGATCGCGTGCTGCGCTCACGCATCTCGATCCAGCCGGGCGATGTGGCCGATCTGGTCGAGATCGACCGGTCCCTGCAGCGCATTCGCTCGACGGGGTACTTCTCGACGCGCTTCAACATCGCGAACCATCCGGAGCCGATCTACCAGTTCGTCGCCACCGAGGAGCCCAACTACAAGGATCTCGAGTTCATCGTCGAGGAAGGTGACCTGATCCAGGTGGACTTCGGGATCCAGTACGGCGCCGACAGCGGCGGCGCCGCGAGCATCGGGTTGTCGTTCAACAACTTCGACATCAGCCGGCCGCCCTCCTGGAACAGCCCCTTCTCGGACATCTACTCGGGCAGGGCCCTGCGCGGTGCGGGGCAGACCTTCAACCTGTTCGCCAGTCCGGGTACCGAGGAATCGACCTACCAGATCTCGTTCACCGAGCCGGACCTCTTCGCGCGGCACTACGACCGCATCGGTCTCAGCGCGAGTCTCGGCCGGCGCCTGCGGTCCTACTCCAGTCACACGGAGCGGCATGACTACTGGTCCTTGGACCTCACCCGCGCGCTGACCCAGGACACCCGGGTGTCGATCGGCTTCAGCGCGGACGAGGTGCTGATCGATGACCTGGCCACGGGCGGCGAGCCGTCGATCACCGACCCGCTGGGCGTGCCGGACCTCTTGGGCGACGAGCAGGGTCACAACACCTACAACGCGGTCACCCTCGGCATGCGCTACGGTCGTTCGAACCGCGCGTTGCAGCCGGACTTCGGCTTCCTGACCCAGGGCAACCTGAAGGTCTACAGCAACCTGTGGGGCAGCGACGGTGATTGGTCGGAGCTCACGGGGCTGTTCGAGAAGTACGGGCGATTCGATCCGATCGAGTCGACCTGGGGTTACCGGGTGCGCACGCGGGCGGGGGTCGCGCAGACCTACGGCGACACCGACAACGTGCCATTCAGTCAGCGCTTCTTCCTGGGCGGGTCGTCGCTGATGCGCGGCTTTGCCCTGCGGGGCGTCGGCCCGATCGACGACGGCTTCTCGATCGGTGGCGAGACTTACGTGGCCGGCAGCCTCGACGTCTACTACCCGCTGGTGCGTCAACCGATCCCCGGCACCCTCGAGGAGCGTGACGTGCTTCGTATCGGCACCTTCGTCGACGCGGCGATCCTCGACCCGGACGAGTTCCAGCTCGATCCCAACGAGCTGCGAGTGTCGGCGGGCTTCACCTTCGGGGTCCTGGTGCCGATCCCCATCACGCTCAGCTTCGGGTTCCCGGTGCGCGCGCAGGACGAGGACCTGGAGCGGGTCTTCTCGCTCAACTTCTTCATCTGACCGGGCTGGGTCGAGCAGACCTGGCCGGGTTGCCTCGACCGGGCGGGGGCCTCGAGCCTTGCCCGGCTCGCCGCCCCTGAGCCGCCTGCCAGGCCCGTGTTGCCTGACCTCGGGCGCTAGATCGCCGCGGCGGGCTGCCCTATCCTGACGCGGCTCGGTCCGGTGGCTGCCATCCTCCAGGCCCGCCCTTCCAACCCATGTCCGCCCGCTCCCTCTCCGAGATCGCCGAGCTCTGCGGCGCCGACCTCCACGGCGACGGCACCCTCGTCGTCACCGGTCCCGCATCCCTGGCGACGGCCGGGCCGGACCAGGTCAGCTTCTTGGGGCACCCGAAGTATGCGGCCGGACTCGAGTCCACGCGGGCGGCGGCCGTGCTGGTCGGCCGGTCGCTTCAGGTCGATCGCGCCGATCTCAACTTGCTGCGGGTGGACGACCCCGGCCGGGCCTTCACGGCCGTGATCCAAGCCTTCGTCGAGCCTCGGCCGGCGCCTGTGCCGGGGATTCACCCGGCTGCGACCGTCGATCCCTCGGCGACCATCGACCCCACCGCGACTGTCGGTCCGGGGTGCGTGGTCGAAGCCGGGGCCACGGTAGGCGCCCGCACCGTGCTGCGGGCCCAGGTCTTCGTCGGGGTCGATTGCAGCCTGGGACACGACACGGTGGTCGAGCCCAATGTGACCCTCTACGCGGGCACGACGGTCGGCGATCGCTGCCTGATCCATGCGGGAGCAGTGATCGGTTCCGATGGCTTCGGGTTCGATCCCACGGCCCAGGGCTGGGTCAAGGTGCCGCAGGTCGGTACGGTCGCCGTCGAGGACGACGTCGAGATCGGCGCGAACACGACGATCGACCGGGCGCGCTTCGGTCAGACCCGCATCGGCCAGGGGTCGAAGATCGACAACCTTGTGCAGGTGGCCCACAACGTCGAGCTGGGGCGCTCGGTGCTGCTCGTCTCCCAGTCGGGGATCGCGGGCTCGACCAGGTTGGGAGACATGGTGATCGTCGCCGGCCAGGCGGGCATTGGTGGGCATGTGGAGATCGCCTCGGGCGTGCGCGTAGGCGGCGGGGCCGGCGTCTTCGGCGACCTCCTGGTCCCCGGCGACTACGCCGGAACGCCCGCGCGGCCGCGTACCGAGAGCATGCGCCGGTTGGGCGTTCCCGGCCGAGTGGACCGCCTGATGGAGCGAATGCGAATGCTCGAAGCTCGTTTGGACCGTCAGGAGGCGGGCGAATGAGGCTCCAACGCACCCTCAAGACGGCTGTCGAGTTCTCGGGCATCGGGCTCCACTCGGGCGAGCGGATCGATGCCCGGGTGCTCCCGGCACCGCCCGGGACGGGGGTCGAGTTCATCCGCACCGACCTCTCCGACGCTCCGCCCATTCCGGCCCATATCGCCTACCGCTCGCCCAAGGAGCGGCGCACGCGACTTCAGCGCGGTTCCGCGCAGGTCGACACGGTCGAGCACCTGTTGGCGGCCTGTTCCGGCCTGCAGGTGGACAACCTCGTCGTCGAGTTGTCGGGTCAGGAGATGCCGGGCATGGACGGCTCCAGCCTGCCCTTCGTGGAGTTGTTGCAGCGCGCCGGCTTCGCCGAGCAACGCAGTCCGGCCCGGGTCTTCCGGCTGGACGAGCCGATCTACGTTCGCGAGGGCGACGCGACCCTGGTGGCCCTGCCCTCCGACGAGCCGAGCCTGACCCTCCAGTACGTGGCCTCGTTCAACGAGCCCGGGGTCAGCGGCGGCTCGATCACCTGTCGCGTCGACGCCGAGAGCTTCGTGCGCGACATCGCGCCCGCTCGGACCTTCTGCCTGGCCAGCGAGGTCGAGGCACTGCAGGCAGCCGGGCTGGGCAAGGGCGCTACGCGCGAGAACACCGTGGTGCTCGGTGATCCGGAGGCGACCATGCGGGTGGCCGACGAGCCGGTGCGGCACAAGCTGCTCGACCTCTTGGGGGACCTACACCTCTTGGGTGCGGAGCTGCATGCCCACGTGATCGCCACGCGATCCGGACACGCTCTCAACGCCGAGCTGGTTCGCCGCCTCCAAGACCGGATGCAGAAGCTCGAGACGGGCGGCTTCATCACGCGCGAGTCTGGGCTCGACATCAGCGAGGTGATGAAGATGCTGCCGCATCGCTATCCCTTCCTGCTGATCGATCGAGTGTTGGAGATCGACGGCTACAGCCGGGCGGTAGCCATCAAGAACGTGTCCATCAACGAGCCCTTCTTCGTAGGTCACTTCCCCGATGCGCCGATCATGCCCGGGGTCCTGCAGCTGGAGGCCATGGCCCAACTGGCCGGCGTTCTGATCCTCCGCAAGATGGAGAACACCGGCAAACTCGCAGCCCTGTGGGCTATCGACAAGGTCAAGCTCCGCGGGCGGGTCGTACCCGGAGACCAACTGCGGCTGGAGGTCGAGACGACGCGCATGAAGGGCGAGATCGCCCAGGTGCGCGGAACCGCTTCGGTGGCTGGCAAGACGGTCTCCGAGGCCGTTCTGACCTTCACCATGATCGACGCCTGAGCGCGCACACCCATGAGTACCCAAGTCCACGAAACGGCGATCCTCGGCGAGGGGGTGGAGCTCGGCGAGGAGGTCAAGATCGGCCCCTACTGCGTGATTGCGCCCGGGACCCGGATCGGCGATCGAACCGAGATCGGACCCCAGGTCGCGATCGAGGGGCTGGCGACGATCGGTGTGGACAACATCATCGGGCCCAAGGTCAACATCAGCGGCGTGACCGTGATCGGCGATCACAACGTGATCTTCGGTCAGGCATCCCTGGGGACCGCGCCGCAGGACTTCTCCTACCGTGGAGAGGCGACCTGCCTGCACATCGGCGACCGCAACACGATTCGCGAGTTCGTCACGATCAACCGCGGCACGGTCAAGGGTGGCGGCTACACGCGCATCGGCTCCGACTGCCTGCTGATGGCCTGCTGCCACGTGGCCCACGACTGCGACCTCGACGACCACGTGATCATGGGCAACAACTCGCTGCTCGCCGGACACGTCAAGGTGGAGCTGCGCGCCAACATCTCCGGAGCTGCAGCGGCGCACCACTTCGTGACCATCGGCGCCTACTCCTACGTGGGCGGAATGACCCGCATGATCCACGACATCCCGCCCTTCATGATCGTCGAGGGCCACCCGAGTCGCGTGCGGGGCGTCAACAGCATCGGGCTGCAGCGCGCGGGCATCGACGAGGCCAACGTGCGAGCCCTGCGCGAGGCCTTCAAGGACATCTACAGGGCCACCGGGACCCGCGGGGAGGCACTCGATCGCCTGGCCGACATGTCCGACGACCCGCAGGTGCTGCGGCTGGTCGAAGCGCTCAGGCTCACGGCGACCTCGCAGAGGGGCCGCTACCGGGAGACGCTGCGGGATGAGTTCAGCCGCCTCGGCCGGGCTCGGATCCTCGGCGAAACGACGGCGGGGCTGGGCGATTGAGTCATCCCGAGTTCGCGTGGGAGGGGCGACCCCTGCGGGTTGCGGTCGTCGGCGGTGGACATCTCGGCACGTTCCACAGCCGGATCTATGCCGCCCATCCGGGAGCGGAGCTGGTTGCGATCGTCGATCTCGATGTGAAGCGGGCCGAGGCCCTGGCCCGGGAGTTGGGATGTGTGGCGGCAGCCGACATCTCGGAACTACCCGGGGACCTGGACGCCGCGAGCGTCGTGGTCTCGACACCCGCCCATGCCGCGGTGGCCGTGCCGCTGCTCGAG
Organism: Engelhardtia mirabilis; assembly: GCF_007748095.1. NCBI lineage: Bacteria > Pseudomonadati > Planctomycetota > Planctomycetia > Engelhardtia > Engelhardtia mirabilis. Next base: position 5,254,536 of record NZ_CP036287.1, on the reverse strand, counting down.
CGGGGGATCCCCTGTCTGGTCGAGAAGCCCCTGGCCGAGTCCCTGGCCAGCGCCGACGCGATTCTGGCGGCGGCCGAGCGCTCGGGTGCGGCAGTGGCGGTCGGGCACGTGGAGCGCTTCCAGCCCGGGTTGCGGCGGGTGCGCGAAATGGGCTTGGCGCCGCGTTTCATCGAGTCGCACCGCCTGACGGCCTTCAGCCTGCGCAGCAGCGAGGTGGGGGTGGTGCACGACCTGATGATCCACGACCTCGACCTGGTCCTCGACGCCGTCGGATCCCAGGTGGTCGACTTCGACGCCACCGGGGGGCGGATCCTGACCGAGCACGAGGACATCGCCTCCGTCCGGCTGATCTTCGAGAACGGTGCGCGGGCCAGCCTCACGGCGAGTCGCGTGTCCCTCTCACCCATGCGGCGCTACCGGATGTTCGGCCCGGATAGCTACGTGAGCCTCGACTTCACCAAGAACTACGGCCTGGTGGTTCGCAAGGGCCCCAACTGGTCCTCGGACCGAGCCAGCCTCGCGGCGCTCGCGGAGGGTGCCATGGCCGGCCGTATCGACGTGGTGGAGCAGGGGTTGCTCGAGATGGAGGAGCTGGAGCTGGCGGGCGAGCAGCAGCCGCTCCAGGCGGAACTCGACGCATTCCTGCGTGCGGTACGGGACGGCACCGAGCACGAGGTCGACGGTCGCGACGGTCGTCGGGCCCTCGAGCTCGCAGAGCGCATCACCGACCGCATCCGCAGCCAGGAGTGGTAGCGCCGCATCCGCGCCCAAGGTGCGGATCGGTTGCGAACCCGGCTCCTCGGGCGGTTTAGGACGAATCGACGCTCGACGCAGGGATCGAGGGCCTCTGCAGCTTCTCTCCCCCGGAGAGGGGGGCTAGATTGAGGCCGGAAGCCCACCTGGCCGCGCAGGTGTATCGGTCGAAGCCCCTGTTCCTAATGTGCGCGATCTGGGCCCACCTCGACTAGCGCGGCAACCCCGCGCGGTGTCGGGCCCACCTGAACCGAGAGGTTCAGGGCCGAGCCGACACGGCACGGCCGGGTTCTTCCATCTCTCTCACTGTTCTCGACCGCCCAGGGGCCCCTAGGGCCAACGCCGCCCGTCCGCGAGGATCGGCGGCCCGCGACCTCGCGGAGGGCGAACTCCGACCCAAGCCGCACCTCATGCGCATTCTGGTCGTCCTGATCCTGTCGGGAGCCGCCGTCTGGGCGTTCCTGAAGCTCTTCCCCTCCACCCAGGCTGCCGGTCCCGAAGGGCTCGGCGCGGGAGCCCAAGCGGCCGTCGTGGGGGTCGAGGACCCGGGCGGCAATCGCGCGAGACCGACGCGCGCGGCTCCTGGGCCAGCGCCAGCCGACGGGCGCCCACCGCGCTCTGAGGGGTCGGGGACCGGTGGCCAGATGAGGGCCAGGGAGGGGGCGGCCCCGCGACTCGACCAGGTCGAGAGCAGCCCCTTCTCGCGCGCCTCGGTCGAAGCGGCCGAGGCAGCATCGCGGGAAGTGGAGGTCGCAGCAGCCCTGGCACACGGCGCCGACCAGCGGGCGCTGCAGCTCGCCTCGAGTCAGCTCGATGCGGCAAGTGCCAACGCGGTGCGCGCTTTCACGGAAGCGCTCGGCGGCGAGCGAGCAGCTGCGGAGCAACGCGCGCTGGCCATCGCCGAGAGTGGCGCCGTACCGTCGCGTATGAAGCAGCTCGTCGCGGCCTCGCTCGGAGCCGTCGCCTTCCCGTTGCCCGACGCGGCTGACGTGTCACCCCTCGAGCGTGCGATGGACATGCGACTGCACGCGGCCGCGGCGGAGCACGCACTCGATGCTGGGCGTTACGGCGAGGCGAGCGTGCTCATCGGGCGGGTGCTCCAAATGGAGCTAGATGCCGAATGGGACCCTTCTGTGCAGTCTCTGACCGAATGGTCGAACACGCTGCACGCCGCGGAGCGACGACACCGCTGGGATCCGCAAGGCGACTGGGAGTCGATCGACGTTCAAGTGCGTCAGGGCGACAGCCTCGTCGCTATCCGCAAGCGCGTGCTCGCAGATCATCCCGACCTGCACCTCTCGACGGGCCTCATCGCGCGCTCGAACGGCATGGAGTTCGACGACTACCTGCGCGAGGGGCAGACCCTGCGAATCCCCGTCGAACCCGTCAGCGTCTTGGTCGATGTGGGCGCGCGATGGATGCTCTACTTCATCGGCAACGAGGTCGTGGAGTCCTTTCATGTGGGGGTCGGGCGCGAGGGGGCGGAGACGATCCTCGGCACCTTCGAGGCGGGGCAGAAGATCCCCGAACCGCCGTGGTGGCGCCGCGGGCAGGAGCCGGTCCCTTACGGCGATCCCAAGAACCCCCTCGGTACCCGCTGGATCGGCTGGCGAGTCCCCGGAGAGGCCGACGACACCAGCTACGGCTTCCACGGGACCTGGGAACCACAGAGCATCGGGACCGCCTCCAGCGAGGGGTGCGTGCGCATGGTCAACGACCGAGTCGAGCTCCTGTTCGAGATCCTCCCCATGGGGGCGGAGATCCTGGTCCGACCCTGAGGTCGCCCCAGAATGTGGCCATCGAGGGGCGGGTCGCGCGTGGGCGCGACTCGCCCCTCCGGCGTTCGGGGGCCATTCCGAGCCGGAATCCGGCCTCCGGCAGCACCCACGCGGCCATTATAAACGTCTGCTCTGCATGCCTTTACCGGCGCGAGGCAATCGCCCAGAAGCTCTCCCACTGCAACCCGACCCAAGCCTGTCGTCCCCCGGTTGGCGCCCGGCTGATGGCGGAAGGGGAGAACGAGGCCTCCGGAGTACCCCCGGAGTGCCCCCCCGAAAGGACGTCTCGGGCATCCAGCCCGCGAATGGGCGAGTAACGCCACGATCTAAGCCAAGCGCGGGCAGCGCTTTATGGAATCTGATCAGAGCCTGCCCCTTTTTCCCCTCCACGAGGTTGACCCACCGGCCGCGATCCCTACTATCTCCCCTCCCTGACACGCGGCGCAGCGCTCACCAGCGCGGCCCACCAGGCTCCGAACGGCCCCCACGGGGTGCCGAGCGAGGCCAAGTCAGGAAGGCCACAGTGGCTCACGCCACCGTCGCCCGGGACCCCACAACGGTCGATGCATCTCGAGAGAGAAGTGCGCCGACCGGTTCTTTGAAAACAAGGTGACCTCGATCCTAAGCGAGCAATAAGAGGGTCGATCAGCAGAGGCGGCAGAAATGCCGACCGATGACTGGCGACCCACTCCAAAAAGTCAGAACGAAACCTTCTTGAAGGGTTTGATCCTGGCTCAGAACGAACGTTGGCGGTGTGGATTAGGCATGCAAGTCGCGCGTGAAAGCCTTCGGGTGAGTAAAGCGGCGAACGGGTGAGTAACACGTAATCAACCTACCCCTGAGACTGGAATAGCCACTGGAAACGGTGGGTAATGCCGGATGGTCTGGCGCGGAGGCATCTCTGCGCTAGTAAACGGTCCGCTGCTCAGGGAGGGGATTGCGGGCTATTAGCTTGTTGGTGGGGTAATGGCCTACCAAGGCGATGATGGCTAGCGGGTCTGAGAGGATGATCCGTCACACTGGGACTGAGACACTGCCCAGACTCCTACGGGAGGCTGCAGTCGAGAATCTTCCGCAATGGGCGAAAGCCTGACGGAGCGACACCGCGTGTAGGATGAAGGCCCTCGGGTTGTAAACTACTGTCACGCTATAGGAACAGCTCTTCGGAGCCTGACCAAAGCGAGAGGAAGCACCGGCTAACTCCGTGCCAGCAGCCGCGGTAAGACGGAGGGTGCAAACGTTGTTCGGAATCACTGGGCATAAAGCGCACGTAGGCGGCCCGTTAAGTCCGATGTGAAATGCCACGGCTCAACCGTGGAACTGCATCGGATACTGGCGGGCTCGAGGATGGTTGGGGTGAGTGGAACTCCAGGTGGAGCGGTGAAATGCGTAGATATCTGGAGGAACACCGGTGGCGAAAGCGGCTCACTGGACCATCACTGACGCTGAGGTGCGAAAGCTAGGGTAGCGAACGGGATTAGATACCCCGGTAGTCCTAGCCGTAAACGATGGGCACTAGGTAGGGGGAACACCTATGGTTTTCCCTGCCGGAGCTAATGTGTTAAGTGCCCCGCCTGGGGAGTACGCTCGCAAGGGTAAAACTCAAAGGAATTGACGGGGGCTCACACAAGCGGTGGAGCATGTGGTTTAATTCGAAGCAACGCGAAGAACCTTACCTGGCCTTGACATGCATGGATTAGCTTCGTGAAAGCGGAGTAACGGCTCCTTCGGGAGCAGGAACATGCACAGGTGTTGCATGGCTGTCGTCAGCTCGTGTCGTGAGATGTTGGGTTAAGTCCCGTAACGAGCGCAACCCCTATCGTTAGTTGCCAACAGGTAATGCTGGGGACTCTAGCGAGACTGCCGCTGTCAAGGCGGAGGAAGGTGGGGACGACGTCAAGTCATCATGGCCCTTATGGCCAGGGCTACACACGTGCTACAATGGCCTGTACAGAGGGTACCGAGACCGCAAGGTGGAGGCAATCCCAGAAAGCAGGCCCCAGTTCGGATTGCAGGCTGCAATTCGCCTGCATGAAGCCGGAATCGCTAGTAATCGCGTATCAGCCATGACGCGGTGAATATGTTCCTGAGCCTTGTACACACTGCCCGTCAAGCCACGGAAGCGAGGAGTGCTCGAAGTCGTTATGCCTAACCCTCGGGAGGGCGACGCCGAAAGCAAGCCTCGTGACTGGGACTAAGTCGTAACAAGGTAGCCGTAGGGGAACCTGCGGCTGGATCACCTCCTTTCTAACGGAAAAGTTAGATCTTCCACTTAGGTGGGAGATGAGCATAGGATTGTTCGCGCGGGATCGAGGTCACCCCTTCCACACCACTCGCCCGGAGTGTAGGCAAGCGTCGCTTGTGGGCAGCAACTGCTGTCCACGCCAGAAGCGACGCTAGCGTCGTCTACCACCTCGGGCCTGTAGCTCAGTTGGTTAGAGCGTCCGCCTGATAAGCGGGAGGTCACTGGTTCAAGTCCAGTCAGGCCCACCACCCCGGTGGCCGCTTCCGATGGATGTTGAACCGCCTGGTCGTCCCGAGCTGGAGGCTGCCTTTTGGCTGTCGCTGACCGGGGGCGTAGCTCAGTTGGTAGAGCACCTGGTTTGCAACCAGGCGGTCATGGGTTCGAATCCCTTCGCCTCCACCATACCGGCGGCGAAGAGACCGGCTCGGCCTCCTGAACTGGGCTGTCTCGAGTGTTCGATCCAAGATCGGCGAGTGGTGAGTCACGTCCAAGCGACCCCCGAGTGGGATTTCGCCTGGACGGTTCTTTGAAAACAAGGTGAGGTGGCGCGTGGCAGAACCACGAGTAAACAAGAGCGTGGATAAGCTACGAAGAGTACATGGCGGATGCCTAGGCGTTCAGCGCCGACGAAGGACGTGGCTAAGCTGCGATAAGCTTCGGTGAGCCGCTAAGCAGGCTTTGACCCGGAGATGTCCGAGATCGGGAAACCGACCAGAGCTAGTCCTCTGGTGTCGCGTAAGCGACGGGAACGCAGGGAACTGAAACATCTAAGTACCTGCAGGAAAGGAAAGAAACCTCGACTCCCTCAGTAGCGGCGAGCGAACGGGGAAGAGCCTAAACCGATGAAGTGTCAAGAGTGCGATCGTTGCTTCATCGGGGTCGTGGGATTCACAGGGCGAGCGCAACAGCCCAAGAGAGTTACAAAGTTATTCGTTAGGAGAACGGCATGGGAAGGCCGGCCGCAGAGGGTGACAGCCCCGTAACCGAAAACGAATAGCCTCTCGTGAAGATCCCGAGTAGCGCCAGACACGTGAAACCTGGTGTGAATCAGCGGGGACCACCCCGTAAGGCTAAGTACGTCTGAACGACCGATAGCGCAATAGTAGCGTGAGCGAAAGGTGAAAAGTACCCCTGTTAGGGGAGTGAAATAGTACCTGAAACCATGTACTTACAAGCGGTCGAAGGCCTATGGCCCCTCGGGGCAATGGCTGACGGCGTGCCTTTTGCATAATGATCCGGCGAGTTACTCTGTTCGGCAAGGTTAAGGGCCTCAGGTCCGGAGCCGAAGGGAAACCGAGTGTGAATAGCGCGACATGAGTCGAGCGGAGTAGACCCGAAAGCGAGTGATCTATCCATGGGCAGGCTGAAGCGGATGTAACAGTCCGTGGAGGGCCGAACGGGTATAGGTTGAAAACTGTTCCGATGACCTGTGGATTGGAGTGAAAGGCTAATCAAACTCGCAGATAGCTGGTTCTCCCCGAAATAGCTTTCGGGCTAGCCTCTGGTAATAGTCAATGGGGGTAGAGCTACTGAATGGGATAGGGGCCTTTCGAGGTACCCTACTCAATCAAACTCCGAATACCATTGACCGTATCCAGGGAGTCAGTCTATGGGCGATAAGGTCCGTGGACGAGAGGGAAACAACCCAGACCACCGGCTAAGGTCCCCAATGAGTGCTAAGTGTAGTAAAGGAAGTGAAGTCTCGAAGACATCCAGGATGTTGGCTTAGAAGCAGCCATCATTTAAAGAGTGCGTAATAGCTCACTGGTCGAGAGGCTTTGCGCCGAAAATGAACGGGACTCAAGCACTCAACCGAAGCCGTGGCTTGTGTGAAGACGTGTGCTTCATGCAGGGGTAGGGGAGCGTTCCGCATGAGTGAAGGGTGACGGTAACGACACCTGGACGTGCAGGAAGTGATTATGCCGGAATAAGTAGCGATAAAGCAGGTGAGAATCCTGCTCGCCGTAAACCCAAGGGTTCCTGGGCACGGTAAATCCGCCCAGGGTTAGTCGGACCCTAAGGCGAGGCCGAAAGGCGTAGCCGATGGATTACAGGTTAATATTCCTGTACCACCAGATCGCGTTTGACCAATGGGGTGACGCGGGAGGAAAAGTAATCGCACTGTCAGACATGTGCGTGTAAGCCCGAGGGTGGCATGTAGGCAAATCCGCATGCGGAATCCCAGAGGTGATGCCGAGCTCATAAGAGCGAAGTTACTGGACTGACCGCCAAGAAAAACCTCTAGGGAGTGACTCTGGTGTCCGTACCAAAACCGACACAGGTGGGTGGGGTGAGAATCCTAAGGCGCTCGAGAGAACTGCTGTCAAGGAACTCGGCAAAATTAACCCGTAACTTAGGGATAAGGGTTGCCCCCCGGCGTGTAGTCCTTCGCGGATGAAGCGCTAGGGGGCCGCAGAGAAATGGTCCTGGCAACTGTTTACTAAAAACACAGGTCTGTGCTAAGTCTTAAAGACGCTGTATACAGACTGACGCCTGCCCAATGCCGGTAGGTTAAGAGGAGGGGTTAGCTTCGGCGAAGCTCTGAATCGAAGCCCCGGTGAATGGCGGCCGTAACTATGACGGTCCTAAGGTAGCGAAGTTCCTTGTCGGGTAAGTTCCGACCCGCACGAAAGGCGTAATGACTGGGACACTGTCTCGACAGCAGACTCGGCGAAATTGTAGCCGTGGTGAAGATGCCACGTTCCCGCGCCAAGACGGAAAGACCCCGTGAACCTTTACTGCAGCCTGATATTGGGGCTTGTCATGTAGTGCGTAGCATAGGTGGGAGACGTTGAAGCTGGGCTCTTGGGCCTGGTGGAGTCATTAGTGAAATACCACTCTCTGCATGATAGGTCTCTAACGCGATACCATGAATCTGGGTCGCGAACAGTGTCAGGTGGGTAGTTTGGCTGGGGCGGTCTCCTCCGAAAGAGTAACGGAGGAGCGCGATGGTACACTCAGCGTGGTTAGCAATCACGCAAAGAGCGCAAGGGTATAAGTGTGCCTGACTGCAAGAGATATACCTCGAGCAGATACGAAAGTAGGTCCTAGTGATCCGGCGGATTCCGAGTGGAAGGGCCGTCGCTCATCAGATAAAAGGTACTCCGGGGATAACAGGCTGATCTCCCCCAAGAGTTCATATCGACGGGGAGGTTTGGCACCTCGATGTCGGCTCGTCGCATCCTGGGGCTGAAGGCGGTCCCAAGGGTTTGGCTGTTCGCCAATTAAAGCGGCACGTGAGCTGGGTTTAGACCGTCGTGAGACAGGTCGGTCCCTATCTGGCGTGGGTGTAGGATGACTGAGGAGGTTTGCCCCTAGTACGAGAGGATTGGGGTGGACGACCCTCTGGTGCGCCAGTTATCACGCTAGTGGTACAGCTGGGTAGCTACGGTCGGAACGGATAAGCGCTGAATGCATCTAAGCGCGAAGCCCTCTCCAAGACGAGTCATCCCTATCAGTCCCCTGGGAGACTACCAGGTTGATAGGCCGGCGGTGTAAGCACGGTGACGTGTTGAGCTTACCGGTACTAATCGGACGATCGGCTTATCTACTCTTCCCCATTGGTACGACGGCTTCGGCTAAGTGCTGCTGGTGAAGGGAGCTCATGAACTCCCTGCGCGCGCCACCTCACCACCTTCACCCCATCCGCTCCGGCGGCTGGGGATAGTACTCCCGGTGACCATAGGCTCCTGGCCATACCCGTTCCCATCCCGAACACGGTCGTCAAGCAGGAGCTGCCGATGATATTGCGAAAGCGAGAAAGTAGGTATCGCCGGGGTTTCTCAACGAGCCCCCGAGGGCATAGCCCTCGGGGGCTCGTCTCGTTTAACTCGGCGGTCAGGGGCGGTCTGGCCAACCGGAGCCACGGGCCAGGCTATGCTGGCAGGTGCCAGGAGGAGGGGCATCAGTAGCCAGATGAAGCGCAAACGCAGGAGGTAAAGCGCCGAGTTCAAGGCGCGAGTCGCGATGGAGGCACTCAAGGGCATCAAGCCGGTGCACCAGATCGCGGCTGAGAACGAGATCCACCCTGTAGCGGCCTGAGTTTCCCGGACACAAGTGTGTCTTGTTGACGGTTGAGGATCAGGCCGCCGCGACGAGGGCGGCCCTTGCTTGGTTCGGGGTGCGGTACCCGTGACGGGCGAGGATCCAGGACTCGTTGTAGGTGTGCTGGAAGTCGAGCAGCGCGAGGCGGAGCTCCTCGACGGTGCGGAAGTCGCGGACCCAGAGCAGCTGCTCCTCGAGGGTCCGCATGAATCGCTCGGCCGTGCCGTTGCCTTCGGGCTGGCGGACGAAGCTCGGGCTGGATTCGATTCCCAGGAAGTTGAGCTGCGCCTGAAAGGCGCGCGACATGTACTGCGTGCCGTGGTCGTGGCGCAGCGCAAGTCCGGCGGCGACGTCCTGCTCGACCTCGCCGAAGCGCGCCCGGACCGCCTGGTTGATCGGCTCGAGCGCCTCGTAGCGGTTGCCGCGAGAAGCGGCATGGATGCCGACGATCTCGCCGGTGCAGTGGTCGATGGCGACGAAGACCCGCGCCTGGCCCTCGTCGAGCGTCAGGGTCTGAGTTGCGTCGGTGCCCCACATTTCGTCGGGGCGATCGGTGGTGATCCGGCCGTCGTGCACCTGCGGGCCGCGCGCGCGCCCGACGCGGGTCGGGCTGAGCAGGCCGTACTCGCGCATGACGCGCAGCACGCGGTCACGACCGACGTGGATGTCCAGTCTGCGCAGGCGGGCGTGGGTCTTGCGGTACCCCTCGCCGCGGATGCCGCAATCGGCCTCGAGCTGGGCATAGAGGTCCCGGATCGCGTCGGCCAGCTCGGCGTCAGAGATCGCTGGGCGAGGGCCACGTCGTCGAGGCGTGACGTTCGAGTCTCGGCGATCACGCCATTCTAGAGAGTCGACCGACCGATCTCCCAGGCTCGGCAAACCAGCGTGACGTCGTAGGTGCGATTCTCGGAGGACGAGAGCGTCACGCTCACCGTTTCGACCTCCGCTGGGCCGGGGGGAGCCCGGCCTCCAGCTTGTGGCAGTGCTCGTACAGGAGCTCGATCTCCATCGCCTGCTTCCCGACCTTCGCCTGAAGGCGACGGCGCTCTTCGTCGAAAGCCTCCTGCTCGTCCTGCTCGGGGCGACCCTTCAAACCGGCCTCTGCGCCGGCCAGGAAGGCGTCGCGCCACTCGGCCAGCTTGGCCGCCGTCTGCTGCGTCTCGCGCGACAGCGCGCCGATGCTCTCGCCCTTCAGCAGACGGACCACGATTTCGGCCTTGCGGCGCGAAGACCAGCGCTGGGGGACATCGGGCGGGGCGGCTGCCGGCTCCTCTCCGGTCGGCCTACGGCCTCCCTCGGAGGTGCCGGGCTGCGAACTGCTCGGCTTTGCCGGGTGCAACGGGTCTGCGGACATCGGGTGCTCCAGGGTCATCTCCAGGTGCCATCAAAGGCGGGCTGCCGGCCCTTAGCGGGTGTCCGGAGAAACTGGGGGGCGCACCAGACGGAAGAAGATCGGGAGCGCGGCGCCTCGCTCACGATCCCACGGCAGAGGAATCCTGATCGCCAGCACGACCCAGTTGTGGCCGCAGGAGAGCCGGCTCCATCCTCGGCTGGAGTTCGCGCCGTCGTGGTGCATCGCGACGCCGAAGATCCTCGGACCTCCGCGGTGGCAGAGCGTGTCATCGATCAAGGCTTCGACCAAGTCAGGGAGCCAAGGCTCGGCCAGCTTCAGGATGACGGCTCCCAGGTCGTCGGGGCTCCACTTGGCTCGCGACAGGAAGCGGTGAAAGCATGAAAAGTGCTTCGATCCCACCGCACCGCCGGCCTGGATCATCCGCGTAATCTGATGCGAGCCCCGGCACGTGATCCAGCCCACGACCAAGGACGTGAAGCTCTCGAAGCTGGGCCGCGCGAAGCAGCCGGAGAACAGGAACAGGAGATCCCGCAGCGACGTCGGGATACCATCTACCAGCGCGCTCCGCCTTCGGTGTTGTTTTGACTTCACACCGATGACATCGCGGGGCGGGGCGCGCATCTTGCCCACTGCCTCTCGGCACCATCGCCGGTTCTTAACTCTGGGAAGGCGCCCCTTCTGACCCCGGCAAATGGCCTTTCAAAAGGGCGAATTCCCAGGCTAGCGATGCTCGAATCACCCGCTTGGCTCGGTCGAGGCGTCGCTCAGCTTCGCCGACCGTAGCGCCGCATGACGCCGAGGACGACACCTCGGATCTCGAGGTGAGGTGTGTAGATCGGCTCCATGGATGCGTTGGCGGGCTCCAGGCGGAAGCCGGATTTGGTGCGGAAGAGGCGCTTCAGGGTCGCTTCTTCGCCGGGCAGGACGGCGACCACGGTCGCACCATCGGGCGCGGAAGAGCACTTCTCGACCATGACGAGGTCGCCGTCGTGGATACCGTCCTCGATCATGGAGTTGCCTTGGACTCGGAGGGCGTAGACATCGGCCCCACTGGGGATCCAGTCCCTGATGCTGAACGTTTCCGGGTCCTCGATGGTCGCGACGGGTGAGCCTGCTGCGATTCGGCCGATGATCGGAATCTGATCATCGGTGGAAGGGGCGACGTCATCAGGGTCGACGATCCGGAGCCCGCGGGAGATTCCGGGCGCAGCGCGCACGAGGACTCCCTTGCGTTCTAGCTCGGCTACGTGTCCGAAGATGGTGACCTTGTTGAGGCCGAACTCCTGGGCGACCTCCTCAAGCGTGGGGCTGATCCCGTTCTCGGTGGTGTACTTCGCAAAGAAGTCGAGGATCTGTCGCTGGCGTCGAGTGAGGGGGGGGAGGGTTGCCATAGGGGATCAGCTTTTGGGGGGGGGGGCGAGTGTTCGTGTGGATGGACACTCGTTGAGGTTGGCATCTACTCGCCGAGTCGGCAGGTGGGCGCCGTTTCCGGACCGGAGTCTTGCTGGAGTCAGCGGTCGACTTCCTGGTGGGGTAGGCAGATGCGGGGGTCGTCGAACGAATTGCAGAACCCAGCGGCATTCTCGCCCTGGGTCCTGTGCAGCGTTGCTGCGGTCTTCTTCGGCTCTGCCGTCGACACCGTTGGCTGATCCTCTCGGGAGAGGATCAGATCACGAAGGTGCTGGCGACGAGGACGCCGAAGAAGGCGAGGCTAAGCGCCTCTCCGAGGCGCTCTTCGATTCGTTGGACCATCCTGGAACCCCTTGCTTGATCTGGTCGAGGTCGCGGGCGATGGCTGGCCGCGGATGGCCCGCGGCGCCGGTCGTCGCCCGACTCGAGATTCGGTGAGTCCGCTGACTGGAGGGACAGAGGGCTCTGTAGGCGGGCGAACGTACCCCGAACCTTGGAGGCGAACAAGGGGCAAACCGACCTTTTCCCTAACGCCACTCCTAGAGGTGATCTTCCTTCAGGGGTAGCGGGCCGACCCTGCTGCGCTGACCCATGCGGACCTAAGATGACCGCCCGCCGGGCTCCCTCGGCACCCTCCGATGATGGATCCCCTGCCCTCGATCGCCGACCAACCGACGGTTCCCCGTGCTCTTCAGGGGTTCAGGCTGACGGAGGTCCCCCTCTATCGCTTCGACTGCGTGGTCCTGGGTAGCGGCGCTGCGGGCTGCTGCGCGGCCCTTTCTGCCGGAGACGAAGGCGCGGCCGTCGCTGTGCTTTCGAAATCGGGTCTCTCCGAGTCCAACACGCGCTACGCCCAGGGTGGGGTGGCTGCGGTGCTGAGCGCATCGGACAGTCTCGACTCCCATGTGGCGGACACGTGTCTGGTTGGTTGCGGTCTGTCTGATCCGGAAGTGGTGCGGGACGTCGTCTCTGGTGGTCCGGATGCGATTCGTCGGCTCCAGCACTGGGGCGCGCGATTCGATCGAACGCGCCAAGGCGACCTAGCCCTGGGTCGGGAGGGCGGCCACAGCCACCCGCGAGTGTTGCACGCTCTCGGCGATGCCACCGGCCTCGAGATTCAGCGCACGCTGCTCACCGCGATCGAGTCGCACCCGCGTGTGACCGCCTTCGGCAATACCTACGCCATCGACCTGCTGTTCGACGAGAACGGCCGCGTTTGCGGTGTGCTCGCCGAGAACGGCCAGGGGGATCGGGTGGGGTTCACCGCGGGACAAGTGATCCTCGCGACCGGGGGAGCGGGTCAGCTCTATCGGGAAACGACCAACCCGGTCATCGCGACCGGCGACGGCGTCGCCTTGGCCTTCCGCGCTGGGGCTACGATCCGCGATCCGGAGTTCTTTCAGTTCCACCCGACCTGCCTCTACATCGCCGGCGCGGCCCGAGTGCTCGTCAGCGAGATCGTGCGCGGCGCGGGCGGGCAGCTGCGCGATCGAAACGGGCGACGCTTCATGCTCGACGCTCACCCGGACGCTGAGCTCGCACCCAGAGACGTCGTCAGCCGGGCGGTCTTCGAGACGATGGTCGCGACGGACGACACGAGCGTCTATCTGGACCTCTCGAACGTCGAGGGCGACAGCCACGTTCTCTTCCCCTCGATCAGCCGCACCTGTCGCCTGTTCGGGATCGACATCGCCCGCGATCCGATCCCCGTTCGGCCCGGTCTGCACTACATGGTCGGCGGCATCAAGGTCGACGCCGACGGTCGCACGGACGTCAATGGACTCTGGGCGGTCGGGGAGTGCGCGAGCACCGGCCTGCACGGGGCCAACCGCTTGGCTTCGAATTCACTACTGGAGGGGCTGGTGCTGGGCTATCGCCTGGGCCGCGCCGCCGCCGCGTCGGTCGAGGACGTTCGCCGGGGTGCAATCCGACAGGTCGCCGCGGTCGACGAGCGCTGCCAGTCGGATGTCGCGGTCAACATCCAAGACGTCACCTACTCCCTCAAGTCACTCATGTGGCGCCAGATGGGCGTCGTCCGAGATGGTGCCAAGCTGCTCGATGCCCTACCCAAGATCGATCTGTGGACCCGCGCGGTTGCGGCCCTGGCTCCGCCATCTCGAGCCACCTGGGAGCTGCTGAACATGTTGAGTGTTGCCCGTCTCTCCGTCGTCGCCGCCTTGGCTCGCCGCGAATCGCGGGGCGTGCACTTCCGCAGCGACTTCCCCCAAACCGACGAGGCCTGGTGCGCCCATTCGGAGCTGCGCGCCTTGGGGGGGCCGGACAAGATCGAAGGTCTCTCCCTGACCCGCATGCCGCGGTCGGCCGAAGCGAGCAAGGCGTCGATAGCGTGAGTCGAGAACCCCACGCGAACCGCGCCCCGCGGGAGCGAGTCATTGTCTGCGGCGTCCTCTTCCCCGACTTCCCAGAAGAGACCGAGGGACCCCTGACCGAGGCCCGTGGCTTGATCCAGGCCGCCGGGAGTGAAGTGGTGGGGGAGGGGATCTTCCAGCGCCGCCAGAAGGCAATCGCAGCCACCCTGCTCGGCAGCGGCAAGGTGCTCGAGGTCAAGGAGGCCATCGACCAGTACAAGCCGGATGCGGTGGTCGTCGACAACGACCTGAGCCCGGCCCAGGGGCGCAACCTCGAGAAGGCCTGGGGCGTGCGGATCATCGACCGCTCGGAGCTGATTCTCGACATCTTCGCCCGGCGCGCACAGACACGCCAGGCGAGCCTGCAGGTCGAGCTGGCGCAACACGAATACCTCATGCCCCGCTTGCGTCGCATGTGGACCCACCTGGAACGAACCGAGGGCGCGATCGGCACGCGCGGTCCAGGCGAGACCCAGCTCGAGACCGACCGGCGACTGATCAACAAGCGCATCCACGACCTGCGCGAGCAGCTCCACGAGATCGAGCGCCGCAAGCGCCGCCAGGTGGTCTCGCGCGCCGAGCGCTTCACCATCGGCCTGATCGGTTACACGAACGCCGGAAAGTCGACCCTGCTCAATCGGCTGACGGGGTCCGATGTCCTGGCGGAGGACATGCTCTTCGCGACCCTCGACACCCGCACCCGTCGCTGGAAGCTGGGGGACGGACGCGAAGTGCTGCTGACGGATACGGTCGGCTTCCTGCGGCGCCTGCCCCACCACCTGGTGGCCTCGTTCCACGCAACGCTCGAGGAAGCCCTCAACGTGGACCTCCTGCTGCACGTGGTCGACGCCTCTCACCCGGATGCTCCCGACTTCCTCGCGGCGGTGGACGAGGTCGTACTCGATTCGGGGGCGACGCACCGTGATCAGATCCTGGTGCTCAACAAGATCGACCAGTGCCGCGATCCGCTGCACGCGCGCCTGTTGGCCAGGGACCGTGACGAGCAACACGTGCTGGTCTCGGCCTACACGGGAGCGGGTGTCGACGAGCTGACGAGTCTGGTCGCCGATCGGCTCGATCGACGCTCGGCCCTGGTCGAGATCGAAGTGCCGTTCACTTCGGGGGCCTCGTTGGCGATCCTGCGCCAGGCTGCGGCGATCCTCGACGAGTCCCACGACGCGGTGCGCGGGACCCTACTGCGCGCGCGCGTGCCCGACCGCGAACTGGGCAACCTGCGCCGTCGGGCGGGGCCCAACGTGGTGATCAACGTGCTCGAGCCTGCGGTCGAGCGCTACTACTCGGGCGATCTCGCGGAGTAGTCCGCCTCGCTCCGTCTCAGGGGCGCTCGAGCCGCTCGAGCCGCTCGAGGGGCGGCAGTCGCAGCACCTGCCCGGCGCGGACGTGGTCCGGGTCATCCACGCCGTTGTAGTCGGCGATTTGGCGCACGAGCTTGTCGTTCACGTGACCGTAGTGGTTGTAGACGACCTTGCTCAGTGAGCTTCCGTCGGGGACCGCCTTATCAACGTCCTGCGCCTGCTGCGGCGGGATCCAAGCGGGTGGCGCTTCCTCGAAGGACTCGTCGCCATTGCTGGAATCCCCGCTCGACCAAAGCGGGGCCACGGGACCCTCGTCGAGCTTGGCAGGGCTGGGCTGCCCTGCAGGTGAGCTCCCGTCGACGGGCAAGGCCTGGGTCTCGGACTCCACCGGCACCAGCGGTCGGCCGGTGCTCGCTCGCACGACAACCCGACCCCAATCCGGCCCCGGGAGCTTCTCCTCGATCTGGAGCGATTGGTCTTCGGACGGCCCGATCGCCTCCACCCTGGCCCACGGGAGCTCGCCGAACGGCAGCGAGCCGCGCGTCCATTCGATCCAGAGCAGGCCGCCGACGGCCAGACTGAGAACGAAGAGCAGCGCGGCTCGCAGCACTAGAGGACCAACCTCAGCTGGTGACCTTGGCCGCCGATCGGCCGCCCTCGAGCCGCTCCCGCTCCGCGTGCTTCGCGGCGCGCTTGTCGGCGTAGTCCTCGAAGAAGAGCAGCAGCGGGCTGGCGATGAAGATCGACGAGTAGGTACCGACGAACACGCCGCAAGCCATGGCGAAGGAGAAGCCCTCCAGGGTGTTCCCCGTGCCCACGTTGAACGCGAACAGCACCAGCACAGCCATCAGGGTCGTGGCCGAGGTCAGAATCGTCCGCGACAGGGTCTGGTTGATGGACTTGTTCAACACATCGCCCAGGCTGCCTTCGACGCGCGGAATGTTCTCCCGCACTCGGTCGAACACGACGATCGTGTCGTTCAAGGAGTAACCGATGATCGTCAGGAACGCGGCGATCATGGGGAGGTCGATCTCCGCACTGATCAGGCCCACCCAGTTGGCCAGGACCAACATCCCGAGGGTGATGGTCACGTCGTGGATCAGAGCGGTCACCGCGGCAAAGCCGTAGGCGTAGTCCGCGAATCGCACTCGGATGTACATCACGATCGCGAACAGACTCACGAGGAGCGCCAGGATGGCCTTGTCGCGTAGGTCACCGACGACTTGCGCGCCGACCAGGCTCGAGTCGGAGACCGCCACCGGCATGGTGTAGCCCAGGCCGGTGCTGTCCTGCTGGCCAACAAAGGCCTGCTCGATCGAAAGCATCAGCCCCGTGGTGTCCGAGCCTGCGGCGATGCGCCCGGTCACCTCGAAGGTGTCGGGGCGGGTCGGATCCTCTGCGACCTGAGGGTCGACGATCCCCGCGAGGGTCAGGGCCGCCGCGACGTCCGCCGCGGGGTGACCCTCACCGAAGTACAGGTGCAAGTCGACACCCAAGTTGTCGGCTCCGACTAGCTCCAGATCGATCGGGCCCTTCTGAAGCAGGTCCACCAGCCCGGTCTCGATCTCGGCCTTGAACTCCTGCTCCGCGCCGCCATCGGCGTCGACCATGTCAGGGTCGACCTTGAACACGGCGCGGAACTCGGTGTAACGACCGTCGGTGCTCGAGGAAACCACCGGCTTGATGGTCGCACCGGAGACGTATCCGGGCAGGGCGGCAACCGCGGTGCGGATGGCCTCCGGCGTCTGCGGCGAGTCCGTGCGGAACTGCACCGTGGCACCACCGAGGAAGTCGATCCCGTACTTGGTCGCGCGGGGAGCCGCAAGGAAGATCAGCAGCGACACCGTCACAGCGGTGATCGACAATCCGAGTGCGACCTTGCGCTTGGCCATCCAGTCGTAGGCGGCCTCGACCATCCAGGTGCCTACCTTGAAGTCCTTGGTGCCCGACTCGAGCGAGCGGTGCACCAGGACCCGCGTCACGACCAGCGCGCTGAAGACACTGGTGATGATGCCGATGCTCAGGGTGTTGGCGAAGCCGCGCACCGGTCCAGTGGCCACGAACTTCAGGATCATAGCCGTCAGGAAGGTCGTGACGTTGGCATCGAGGATGGCGCTGAAAGCCTTGTCGAAACCGTTCTTCGCGGCCTGCTTGACGTTGCGACCGTTGTCGCGCTCTTCACGGATCCGGTCGAAGATCAGGATGTTGGCGTCGACCGCCATACCGATCGTCAGGATGATGCCGGCGATGCCTGGAAGGGTGATCGCCGGGCGCAGGAAGGCCAGGCCGCCCATCAGGAAGACCATGTTCGCGAGCAGGCTGACCACCGCGAACATGCCCAGGCGGCGGTAGTACCAGGCCATGAAGACCAGGACGCCGGCCAACGCCAGTGCGCCGGAGTATCCGCCGCGCGCCACGTATTCCGCGCCCAGGGTCGGGCCGACTCGCTCCTCGGCGAGCAGCTCGGGCTTGAGCCGCAGGGAACCGGAGCGCAGCACGGTGACGAGGGACTGGGCCTCCTCGTACTTGTAGCGACCCTCGATGAAGCCGACGCCGTAGATGGCCTTGTTGATGTTCGGGGCGACCTCGACCTGGCCGTTCAGATTGACGGCCATGCGCCGCTCGAGGAACGTCTCGGTGAAGGCGCCGAAGGACGCGTGGTAGGCGCTGTCGAACTCGAAGTTGACGACCCAGTCCGAGGACATCTGGCTCGGATCCGGCGACGGGTAGGCGCGCGCGAGCTTCTGCCCGTCGAAGCGCCAGTCCTTGTCGGCGAAGTCCGGGTGGTTCTCGGTCCGCAGCAGAGGCACCGCGCGCTGGAGCAGGGTGCGGGTGTCGGAGACGTCGCTGCGCTTGTCGGGCAGCCAGCGCAGGCGCTCGTTGGGACCGCCGTCCTGGGCCGAGAGGGCGTTGAACTCGCGCAGGTCGCCGCCGGGGTTGGCGGTCAGCCAGGTCTCGAGCTTCTTGCGCTCGAGCGTCAGGTCGGTGCCCGACCCACTCAAGTAGGTGTTGTCGTCGAGGACGATCTCGAAGCTCAGGTCACCCAGGTTCTGGATGGCGTTGAGGATCGCGTCCGCCGACACCAGTCGTACCGGCGCGCCGGCAGCGTGCTGAGTGGGGGTGGTGCTCTCCTCGCCGCGGCGGATGCCGGACAGGACGTTGCCCTGGGCCCCGCCCCGCGAGTCGTAGCGAATCTTCTCGCCGGCGATCTCGATCTTGCCGCCGCCGATCGGGAAGGGCGAAGCCGTCGCGGCGTCGATCACGATCTGCTCGATCGAGGCGCTGGCGTCGATCGGCTCCTGCAGCGTGCTCGGCGGCGCCGTGACCTCGGTGTTGGTCGTACCCGGGAGCTCGACCACCACGCGGTCGAAGCCCTCTTGGCGGATGATCGGCTCGCGCACTCCGTCCGGGTCGGCCCGGGTCGAGATGATGTCGATCGTCTCGCGGATCACCTGCTGGGGCGATTCGTTGGGCCCGATGTTCCCGAGCTCGCGCTCCTTCTCGAAGTCGAAGGCGAACACGTAGCGCGTGCCGCCCTGGAGGTCGAGGCCGAGCTCGAAGGTCTTGGCTGGCGCGAACAGAGCGATCAGGGCCACGACCAGCGCGATCCCGATGGAAATGTAGAAGCGACCGATGTTCTCGATCATGGCGGTCCGGAGGGCAGTACCCAGATGGCGGGTGAGGTGGTCGCTGGAAGCGCGCACGCCGCACGCCCCCCGCTAGGGCGGAGGAGCGGCGGCGGCCTGGGGCGACCTCGGTGGACTCGATGTCGGCCCGCTCGAGGCTGCCACTCGGGGCAGCTCGGCGGGCGCGGGCCGACGGGCGGAGGTGGTCTAGGTCAGTGGAGCGTGGGAAGTGGGCTCAGCCCTCTCCGCCTTCGCCCCCCTCGGCCGCGGCTGCCTGGGCGGCGGCTGCAGCTTCCATCTCGGCGCGGAACGCGGCGTCGCGATCCTTGTCGCGGCGCGCCTTCTCGCCCAGCTTCTCCGTGACGCGAGTGGCCTTGCCGACGCGGTCGCGCAGGTAGTACAGCTTCGAGCGGCGCACGTTACCGCGACGGGCGACGGTCACGTCCTTGACCCGCGGGCTGTGCAGCGGGAACGAGCGCTCGACGCCCTCGCCCTGCACGATGCGGCGCACGACGATCGCCTTGCGGATCCCGCGGCCGTTGATGCGGATCACGGTGCCGATGAAGAGCTGCACGCGCTCCTTGTCGCCCTCACGGATGAGGTAGTGGACCTCGACCGTGTCGCCGACCCGGACGGGCGGTAGGTGCGACTTGCCGTTTTCCTGCTCGAGGCTGTCGATGAGGCTGGTCATGTTGCTGTCCGGCTCCGCTTCAGGGAGCCAACCCCGCGCGCGGGGCGTTTCTGCCCGCTAGGGGGCTCGTTGCCCCTTCTTCGGGGCTCGTCGTGTCGGAGCGGACCGCGCTGGACGCCCTGTAGGCGTTGCCGTCGCGTTCATCCGAGGAGTAGTGAGTTCTAAAGATCAGGCCGCCGCACGCGGGTCCGCGCACGGGCTTGTGTCTCCCGCCAACGCGCGATCGCTGCGTGGTCGCCGCTCAGCAGGGGGGCCGGAACCTCTCTGCCGCGGAAGACGCGCGGTCGCGTGTAGTGGGGGTGGTCCAGGAGTCCAGCGGTTTGGAAGGACTCCTCTTGCGCCGACCGCTCGTCGCCGAGCACTCCGGGCAACAGGCGCACCACCGCCTCGGTCACCACCAGTGCCGGCAACTCGCCGCCCGCGAGGACGTAGTCGCCAATCGAGATTTCATCCCACTCCAGCTCTTCCCGAATCCGCTCGTCGAAGCCTTCGTAGCGACCGCAGAGCAGGAGCAGTCGCTCGTGCTCGGTCAGGTCACCCGCGCGCTCCTGAGTGAACGGCTGACCGCAGGGCGTCAGCATGATCCGGTGGAAGCTGCCGTGGCGCCGCTCCAACCACTCGACGCAGTCGAGGATCGGCTCGGGCTTGAGCACCATACCGGGGCCGCCGCCGAACGGCCGGTCGTCCACCGTGCGGTGTCGGTCCCGGCTGAAGTCCCTGAAGTCCACCAGGTCGTAGCGCGCGATGCCCTTCTCGCTCGCTATCCCGAGGATGCTCGACCGCAGGTACGGCGCGAGAGCTTCGGGAAACAGGGAGAGAAGGACGACGTGCACGGCCTCTGGACCGCGGGGAAAAGGGCGGAGCAGGTTAGTTCTGCCAGGAGTTTGCGTCAAGGTCGGGGCCCCGCTCGGGGGCTGCGGCCAGGCCTCCCGGAGGGGCAGAGGTCCAGCCGCCCGGCGCCCTTCCGAGGGGGCCTGTCCGCGCCCTTCGAGGAGGGTGGCCTGGGCCCCGCTTGGAAACCCTGGCGACTCGCCGCGGCCGGCTGGAGAGCTGGTGGACTCCGCCCGAGCGGGCCTGGGTCGGAGCCCACGCCCGGGCTACGGGCCCGCCGCTGCTCGAGCTCTTGCGGACCCACCCTCGCGGGGCCCCCGAAGCGCGCTCGACCCCGCCGGGCCGCGCTCAAGGCGTGAAGGTCAGCGCCTGCGCAGGCGTCGCGAACGTGAAGGCGTTCTGGTCCACCTCGAACAACAGGGCGCTGTGGCGGACCGTCTGGCCCACCAGGGCCGTCGTCCCCGCCGGCAGCGAGAGCTGCGCCGTCTGTGGAACCGCGCCGAAGATCAGCCCCAGCGAGTGGGACAGGGGGGCCGTGTTGGGGCTGAGGGCGGTCCACAGGAGGTAGTCGTCGATCGCCAGGGGGACCCAGAGGTCGCCCATCCCGAAGCCCGAGTCGCTGCTGCCGAAGGACCCGAGGAGCCAGTAGATCCCCGCTCCACCCGAGGACTCGGAGAGCTGCATCTCGAACCCCACGGAGACCCCGGCCGAGATGGAGGCCACGTCTGAGGACTGGGTCATCTGCAGGGGCGGGCTCGAGAGGGGAAAGGCCCCCATGTCCGCCGGACTTCCGTCCGGGTCCGGATCGCTCTGCGGGTCGCCGGCGTCGACGCACGGGGACGTCGCCTGCAGCTGGTAGGTACCGGCGATGAATCGCGGGTCCGCGTCGAGATTCCCGCTGCCTTCGTACCCTCCCGTCAAGTCGCAGTAGTCGACGGTGACGGGGCCCTGGGCGCCGATGAAGTGGTCGATCGCAGAGCCGCTGTTGTCCCACAGGATCGAGTCGTGGACGACCAGGGTGCCGCCGTTGGCGTCCGCGATACCGCCCTGGTCGCCGAGGTAGGTCGTGCTCTGGTTGCCCACCAGGGTCGCGCGGTCGATGTCGAGGACCCCCGTGTAGTCCACCAGCGCTGCGCCGCCCGCGGCCCAGGCGAAGTTGTTGGCGACCAGGGTTCGCTCGAGCGTCAGGACCGAGCCGAAGCGCGCGGCCACTCCGCCGCCGAAGGTGATCCGCTCGTCGATGTTGTCCACGATCTCGCAGTCCTCGACCGCCAGGTGCGAGGTGAACAGTCCGTTGCTGCCGTGGACCAGGACACCACCCCCGTAGTAGCGCCCGTTGGCCGGGTTGAAGCCGCCCGAACCCCCGCGCAGGGTGAAGCCGGCGACGCGGGTCCCGTCGGGTTCGCCGGATTCGGCGGTCACGACCGAGCCGTCCAGACCGCTGGCGTCGATTACCGTCGCCTTGGCGCCCAGCTCCGAGCGCACCGTGATGCGCTTGCCGAGCAGGTCGATCCGCTCGGCCCAGACGCCCGGGCCGACCAGCACCGTGTCGCCGTCGGCGGCGAAATCGATGGCTGCTTGGATGGAGCCGTGGTCCCCCGGCACGAGGTGAGTGGTCTGGGGCCCGAGGGCGGCCGAAGCGACGAGGGCGGTTGTGAGCCAGGACATGGGAATCTCCCGAGTGGGGGTCAGCGTAGGGGTCAAAGTGCCTCGATCACCGGTCGCCCCGTGCCCGAGGCACTGCCGCGTCGTCGCCCGTCGGAGCCCTGTTGGGCCTCGCATCCCGACCGGGCCAGGGCTCGACTCCGGCCCTCGTTGGCGCCGATTCCCCCGCCCCGCTGTCGCAGGGAGGAGCGGTGGTCGATCGAGGAAAAAGGACTCCGAACTCCTGAGAGCCCCCCGTCAAGGGGGCAGGCTCTTGTTGACTGCCGGATCGGACCCGTCGGTCCCCAGGAGCCCCATTCACCCGGTTCGCTCGGCGCCCCAGTCGGCGACGGGCCACATCAGGGACTATCCTCCCGGCCATGTTCACCGGCCTGGTCCAAGCCTGCTTGCCCGTGCGCGCCTTCGAACCCCTCGAGGGCGGCGCTCGCCTGATCCTCCCGGCCCCGGTCACCACCGAGGACACCGGCGGCCCCTGGCGCCCGGCCATCGGGGAGAGCATCGCCGTCAGCGGCGCCTGCCTGACCGTCGTCGAGTTGGTCCGCCCGGGCACGCGCGAGCCCTGGCACGACCCCGCCGCGGACCTGGTCTTCGACCTTTCCCAGGAGACCCTCGACCGGACGTGGATGGGGGAGCTGAGCGCCGGTCGCCGCGTCAACCTCGAGCGCTCCCTGCGCATGGGCGACCGTCTCGGAGGGCACATGGTCAGCGGCCACGTGGACGGCCGCGGCACCGTGCGCGCCATCGAGCGCGAGGGCGACGGCGGCTGGCGCTTCACCTTCGAGGTCGAGGCCGACTACGAGCGCTACCTGATCGACAAGGGCTCGGTGGCCCTCGACGGCATCAGCCTGACCGTGATCGAGCCGCAGGACGGCCGCTTCGACGTCGCCGTGATCCCGCACACCTTCGCCGAGACCAGCCTGGGCACCGCGCAGGTCGGCCAGCCCGTGAACGTCGAGGTCGACGGCGTGGCCAAGTGGATCGAGCGGCTGCTGCCGGCCTACGGGGTGGGCCGATGAGCGCCGTGGACCTCGAGCGGTTCGTCGAGGACTGCGTCGCGGCCAATCGCGAGGGCGACCCCCAGGCCGCCGTCCGCGCGGTGCTCGAACGCGCCGTGCACCGGCCGTCCGACCTGCGCGCGGCGCTGGGCGACCCGACCGAGGCGGGCCTCACGGCTCTGCATCGCAGCCAGGGCTTGACCATCCTCAGCGCGACCTGGACCCCGCAGATGAACCTCGTGCCCCACAACCACGAGGTCTGGGCCTTGATCGGCATCTATGCCGGTCGCGAGGACAACATCTTCTGGCGCCGCTCGGAACGGGGGATCTCGGTCCGCGGCGCCGAGTCCCTCTTCGAGGGCGACGTGAGCACCCTGGACGTGGACGCGATCCACTCGGTCACCAACCCCCTCGAGCGCTACACCGCGGGCATCCACATCTACGGCGGCGACTTCTTCGAGACGCCCCGCAGCCAATGGGACCCGGAGACGCGCGAAGAGTCGCCCTCCGACGGCAACGTGATCCGCGGCTTCTTCGACCGCGCCAACGAGCGCGAGCGACGGCTGCGCGACTAGCGTTCCGCCGCCCCGAAGGGGGGCCAGCCCGGCATGCCCTCGACCGGCCGGCCCTAGAACCCGCCGAAGATCAAACTCGTGAAGGTCGTCACCGGGGCGGCCTCGCGGTAGTCCTCGAGGCTGCGGTTGAGGGTCTTCAGGGCGAAGTTGAACTCGTCGTAGATCTCGTCGCTCATGATCAGGCGCCCGACGGTGCCTTCGCCGGCGCGCACCTTGGTGGTGATCGCGGCCACGTCGTCGACGATGACTAGTGCCCGGTCGTAGATCTCGTTGGAGTCGATCAGGCGGCCCAGGGTGCTGTCGGGGTTGCGCAGGCGGCCGGTGAAGTCGGCCACGTCGTCGGCGATCTTGGCGAACTGCTGGCCGAGCTTTTCGTCGCGCACGATGCGGTTGGCCAGGCTGTCCACGTCGGCCATGCCGTCGGTGAAGGCGCGCACGTCGGCGGCGGCGGCCTGGAGGTCGGTGACCGCCTGGCGGCCGCTCTGGGCCATCTCGGTGTCGGACAGCAAGGCGCCGACCAGGCCCTCGCCTTCGCGCGCCAGACGCAGGGTCTCCTCGGCCGAGCGGCCCGCATCGAGCCAGGTGTTGTAGAGGGCGTCGTCCTTGAACAGGGCCCCGAGGTTGCCCTCGCCGGATTCGACCCCGGCCACGAGGCTGGCGGCCCCCTCGCCGGCGGTGCGGAAGTCCTCCGAAGCCTTGGTCAGGTTCTCGGCCAGGCCGCCCTCTTCCAGGTCGCCGACGATCTTCTCGGCGTCGCGGATGATGTTGCGGATCCCGTCGCCCTCCTCACCGATGATCGAAGCGAGGTCCTCCATGGCGGCGAAGATGTCCGCGGGCACCGTGCCGGTCAGGACCTCTCCCTGGCCGATGGTGAGCGCCGGGCTGCCGAAGGGCCCGGGCTCGATGGCGACCATGCGACCGCCCAACAGGGTCGCGTCACGGATCTGGATCTCGTAGCCGTCGCGCAGGACGATCTGTTCGTCGATCCGCATGTTGACCAGGATGCGCTCGTTGTCGGGCGCGTCGGAGCGGAAGCGCACCGACGTCACGCGACCCACGCGGGTGCCGGCCAGCATGACCGAGTCGCCCTTGCGCAGCTCCTTGGCCACGGGGAAGGTCGCCTCCAGGTAGACCTTGTCCCCGAACAGGTTCATGTTGCTGCCGAACAGGGTGTAGATCCCCAGCGTCCCCAGGGAGACGAGGATCAGAAGTCCGAGTAGGAACTGTCGTCGGTCGGTCATCGGCTCGAGCCTTCGCGGAGGGGCGGGCGGTTCAGTCGGGGTCGTCGCCGAGGAAGCTGCGCACCCGGGGGTGCTTTGATGCGAGGAACTCGTCCCTGGGAAGGTCGACCACCAGGCGTCCCTTCTCCAAGAGGACCACGCGGTCGGCCACCACCCGCACGCAGGACTGCAGGTGCGTGACGACCACGGAGGTGATCCCGAGGGTGTCGGCGATCTCGGCGATCAGTTGGTTGATCGAACCGGACATCTCGGGGTCGAGTCCCGCGTTCGGTTCGTCGTAGAGGATCAGCTCGGCGTCGGTGATCAGGGCGCGGGCCAGGCCGACGCGCTTTCGCATGCCGCCGGAGAGCTCCCCGGGCATCCGGTCCCAGATGCCCGGCAGGTGCACCAGCTCGAGCTTGTGCTCGACCTTCTCGCGGATCTCGGCCTCGTCCAGCTTCGAGTTCTCGCGCAGGGGCAGGGCCACGTTGTCACCGACGTTGAGCCAGTTGATCAGCGCGCCGTCCTGGAACAGGTAGCCGATGCGCTTGCGCAGGGCCACGAGCTCCTTGCGGGCGATCTGGTTGACGTCCTTGCCCCAGACCTCGACCTGGCCCTGGTCCGGCTGCATCAGACCGATGACGTGGCGCAGGGTCACGGACTTGCCCGTGCCCGAGGGCCCCATGATCACGAGCGTCTGGCCCTCGGGGACGTCGAGGTCGAGGCCGTCGAGGATGACCTTGTCGCCGAAGGACTTGTGGACCCCTCGGAAGCGGATGATCGGTGCAGCCTCGCCGCTGGCGGGGCGCTCCGTCGTCGCCTGGGGCTTCGTCGTCTCTTCCATCACCGATCAGGCCTGGTACATGAGCCAGGTGAGGAAGTAGTTGGAGATGATGATCGTGATGATCGAGTCGCGCACCGCTTGGCGCGTCGCGCGACCGACGCCCAGCGCACCGCCGCGGGTCGTGATGCCTGCGTGGCACGAGATCACCGCGATGATGATCCCGAACACGAAGGCCTTGAGCAGGCCCGAGTAGACGTCCTTGGGCAGCGCGATCAGGTCGCCCGGCGACTTCAGCGCATCCAGGGCGGTGATGAAGTACAGCTGCAGCTCGACGTTGAGGGAGGTGGAGGCCACCAGGCCGCCGCCGGCGATGCCGATGCCGTCGGCGATGATCGTCAGGATCGGGCAGGCGATCGCCAGGGCGACGACGCGCGGCATGACCAGGTAGTTGGTGCGATCGACCGACATCACCTCGAGCGCCGCCAGCTCGTCGGAGACCGACATGGTCCCGAGCTCGGCCGCCAGGGCGCTGCCGGCGGTCGCGGCCAGCACGATGCCGGTGATGAACGGACCCATCTCGCGCGCCATGGACAGGGCGACGATGACGCCGATCTGGTCCTGCTGCCCGAGCTGCGCCAGGTAGAGCCCGGTCTGCAGGGCCATGATCATGCCCGCGAAGAGCCCCACCAGCAGCACCACGTGGGTCACCTGGACCCCGGCCACGTAGAGCTGGTCGGCGATCTGGCTGCGCCGCCGCCAGGTGCCGTGGAGCTGCATCACCGCTTCGAACAGGAGCTCGACGCGGGCCCCGTACATGCGGGAGGTCTCTTGGATGGCGCGGAACATGGTGGGAGCGGGGCGCTCAAGGTACGCGGGGAGACCCCACGGAATCACCTGCCGAGGCCCACTCCGCGGGCCAACCGGGACCGGGCAGGGCCGGGGGCATCACGCCGGCGTCGTCGGTGCCGGGACCGCTGCGCCAGCGGATCAGCCCGAACAGGACGGATCGCTCGACGACTCGAGTGGCCCCCGAGCCCCAGCTCCGCCGGGAATAGAGCCCGGAGAAGGACTTCCGCTCCTCGTCGCCGTCCGTCGCGTATTGGTACAGCCCGAGCCAGGAGCGGTGGCTGACCACGTCCCCGTTGCGCTCGATCGCGTACAGCTCCCAGATCCAGCTCCAGTAGTGGCGGATCAGGTCGTTGCGGGCCAGGGGCCAGATCGCCAGGACCGCGTCGCGGCGCCAGTCGTCGATCCGCTCGCTGTGGATCAGCGGCCACAGGTGGGCGATGTCCTCGCGCCGCCCGCGCCCGGTGTCGTCGGGCTCGTCGCGGATCAGTTGGGATCCGCGATAGAAGGGCAGGACGTAGAAGCTCGCCCGGTGGAAGCCCGGCCCGAACTCCTCACGGTCGTGGACCAAGGGCCAGGCGTAGGTCCGCCACTCCAGGTCGTCGGCGCGGAAGTACGAGTAGAAGGGCCACAGCCGGATGCGCTCCTGCGCGCGCGGGTCGCGGCCACCGCCCTGCAGGCGCACGAAGGGCCAGGGGCCGTCCCAGGCCCAGAAGGCGCCGGGGGCCTCGGCACCAGCGGGGGCGTCGGGCCCGGGCTCGGCGCCGCGCGGATCCCAGGCGTACCCGAAGAAGGGCCACAGGAAGCTGATCGAGCGGTAGGTGCCGCGCTCGGTCCAGCCGAACAGGGGCAACGCGGCCCACTTCGACAGGCGCTGCTCCGGCGGCTTGTCGAGGCCGTCGATGCTGCGGTGGAAGATCGGCCACAGGAAGAACCAGCGCATCCAGTAGCCGGGCTTCGCGTGGTACGAGAAGAGCGGCCAGACGCGCAGGTGACGCCGCTTCTGCACCCCGTCGGCGTGGTTCCAGGTCCAGCCGAAGATCGGGAACAGGACGTTGTGATGGGTGAAGTCCCTGCGCGAGGCCGAGCTCCAGAGGGGGAACAGGGCGAAGCGAACCGTGTCGTAGGTCAGGAACTTGTCGAGGTCGCCGTAGAAGGGGAACCAGGCCGTCTTGTTGGCCCCGCGGTCGTTGCGGGCCAGGTAGACCAGCGGCAGGGAGAGGATCTCCCACTCGCGCGCGCCGGTGCGGATCGCGTCCGCCGAGCGCCAGTAGTAGATCGGCGCGAAGAGCGAGCGGATCTCGTCGTCGTGGCTCTTCCAATAGCCCAGCGGCGCGAGCCAGTCCACGCGCAGGTCGTCGGGGCCCTCGGGATGCCAGTCGCGCTCGGGCTCGGGCGAGTCGGAGGGATCGACCCAACCCCTACGCCAGCCGAACAGGGGGCGCAGGGCGAAGCTCTGCCAGCGGTCGCCGCTGGGATCCCTGCGAGCGTGGACGAAGCCACCCAACGCCTCGTGCACCGTGGCGCCACCGGGGGGCGTGGCGCGGGTGTAGACGGGCGCGAGCTGGATGTCCGCGCCGGGCGCGACGCAGGCGCACAGCAGTCCGAGCAGCAAGCTTCCGAGGACCGTGCGGCGCATGGATGCGGTGGGTACGCGGGGACGTGTTCGTCCGATGGGCGAGCGGTGGGTCACGGCGGCGGTTCTCGCGCTGGCACCCTAGCGTCCGCGGTGCGGCGATCCGAGCCTTCTGTGACCCTCGTACCCAGGTCTCTCAGTCCGGTGGGACGGCCTCGCCGGCGGCCCTGCGCGCCTTCCGCGTCGATCGGGCGGCTGGTAGAGTCCGCCGCCCCGCGACCGCCGCGACGCCCGATCCGACCCTTGCGATGACGACCTACCTGAGCGGCATTCAGCCCACCGGCCGACCCCACCTGGGGAACTACTTCGGCGCCCTGCGCCAGCACGTGGAGGCGGCCAGGACGGACGGCGAGCACTTCTACTTCATCGCCGACTACCACTCCCTGACCTCGATCCACGATCCGGTGGTGCTGCGGGAGCTGGTGCGCGAGGTGGCCGTGACCTACATCGCCCTGGGCCTCGACCTGGAGCGCGCGGTGCTGTTCCGGCAGAGCGACGTGCCCGAGGTGACCGAGCTGACCTGGATGCTGTCCTGCGTGACCGGCATGGGGCTGCTCGAGCGGGCCCACTCCTTCAAGGACAAGGTGGCCAACGGCATCAAGCCCTCGGTCGGGCTGTTCACCTATCCGATCCTGATGGCCGCCGACATCCTGGCCTACGACACCGACCGGGTGCCGGTCGGCAAGGACCAGGTGCAGCACCTGGAGATGGCCCAGGACATGGGCGGCTACTTCAACGGCCGCTACGGCGAGGTCTTCAAGCGCCCCGAGGCGGTCCTTGCGGCCGGCGGTGAGCACTTGCAGCGGGTGATCGGGCTCGACGGCCGGAAGATGAGCAAGAGCTACGACAACGGCATCTGGATCTTCGAGACCGGCAAGGCCCTCAAGAAGCGGGTCAACCGGGTCGTCACCGACAGCCGTCCCCCGGAAGAGCCCAAGGAGCCGGAGTCGGTGGTCCTGATGGACCTGATGAAGCTCTTCCTGGACGACGCCGAGTTCGAGCAATGGAGCGCTCGCCTGCGGGCCGGCGGCGAGGGCGCACCGGGCTACGGGCACCTCAAGGCGCGCCTGACGGAGGGCATCGAAGAGCACTTCGCCGAGGCCCGCGCCCGCCGCGACGAGCTGCTCGGCGACCCCGCCGAGCTGGACCGGATCCTGGCTGCCGGCGCCGCCAAGGCCCGCGCGCGCGCCGCTGCGACCCGGGATCGGGCCTTGGCCGCCTGCGGACTCCGCTGATCGAGGCGCGCTGCCGATGAGGGGGCGAAGGGACCGAGCGGTCCTCCTATCGAGACACCCACTCCGACGCCATGCAGCCCGCGCACCTCATCGGTCTGGCCCTCTCCTCGTTGGTTCTCACCAGCTGCGTCACCACCGGCGAGGGTCTGGTGGAGAGCAGCGAAGGCGTGCCGCCCCCGCCCCGGCTCACGACCGGCCCCTGGACGGACTCCTTCAATGACGAGTCCGTGCTGATCGCCGAGGTGATCGAGATCTCCGGACCCGACCGCCTGGCCCAGCAATTCGTCGCCCGCCAGGATCCCGGCAACGTCGACTTCGAGATCAAGACCGTCAGCCAGGGCCTGTGGCAGGAGTACCGGGTGGTCCAGCCCGGCGCGGTCATCGAGGCCCAGCTCGACGCGTGGAAGCTCGTTGCCACCAAGCGACTGGTGGTCCTGCAGCGGCCCGGGCGCGTCGACGTCCAGCTGCGCGCCGACGGGGACGCCTTCTTCCAGCGCACCGCCGACGCTCAACCCCAGCGTGGGCCGCGGTTCGAGCACCACGCGGCGGTACCCTGGGGCCCGTGACGCCCAGGTCCGAGCGAACCCGACTTCCCTCCCACGGCTACCCGCGCTTGGCGGTCTTGCTCCTGGCGGCCCTGGTCGCCGCCTGCTCGAGCCCCCGGCTCTCGCCGTGGATCGAACAGCCAGGCCCCTACGACCGGCTCAGCCCGGGTCAAGACGAGCGTCTGAGCGTGGCGCGAGCCCTGCTCGACCAGCGCGACGCGGTAGGGGCGGCGCGCGTGCTCGAGACCGCTCAGCGGCGCGATCCACTGCACGCCGGAATCGCCGTCTGTCTGCAGGACGCGCGCCTCGCCGCCGTGTTGCGCGGAGACCAACTACAGGAGCTCGAGGCCTGGCGCGAGGCCAATCGCAGCCAAGAGCAGGATGCGCCGGACGAGCTCCTGTGGCGCTGGTACGACGCCATCGCCCGCGAACGCGCGGAGGTCGTCGACCGGCTGCTGGCCGCCCGGCTGGACCCCGACGCCCGCGCCAGCTTGAGGCAGTTGGAAGTGCTCTCGCTCGACGAGCCCGGCTGCATCTGGGCGCACCTCGGTCGCGCCCACACCCTGCTCAAGCTGGGCCGCCTGTCCGAGGCGCGACGGGCCCTCGACACGGCCCTCGAGCTCGACCCCGGCCATGCCCGCACCCGCCGCCTCGAGGCCCTGGTCCTGGCCCGCGAGGGCAAGGACGAACTCGCCGTCGAGGCCCTCGAGCGCTGGCTCGAGAAGACCGCCGACGACCCTCTGGTCGGCGCGACGGCCCGCGATCGAGCGGAGCTGGACCTGGCCGCCGCGCTGCTCGAGGCTGAGCGCTACAAGGCCGCGCGGAAGCGGCTGGATCGCTTGATCGGGGACCCGCACTTCGACGACCTGGACGTCGAGCCCCGCTACCAGGCCTTCGTCCTGCGCGCCGCCGCCCGCGAGGGGCGGGGGGACTTCTCAGGCGCCCGCGACGACGCCGATCGGGCGCGGGTCGAGGCACCGACGCGCCTGTTGCCCTGGGTCCAGATCGCGATCCTCGAGGAGTACCGCCTCGGCAACCCGGACGCGGCCGCCGTGGCCTGGCGCCGGGTCGAGGAACTGGCCGTCGACGCGCCGGACGCCGACCGCATCGGCGCCTTCCTCTACGGCCAGCGCGCCCGGGTCGAGCGGGCGCGTTTGGAGGCCTCGATGGGCGAGCTGGAGGTCCAGCCCTGAAGGCGGTGGTGCAGCGGGTCTCCCGGGCCCGCGTGCTGGTCGACGGGGAGGTGGTGGGGGCCTGTGGACCCGGCCTGCTGGTGCTGCTGGGGGTCATGCAGGGGGACGGCGAAGCCGAGGTGCGCTGGATCGCCGACCGGATCGCGGGCTACAGGGTCTTCGCGGACGACCAGGGGCGCATGAACCGCTCGGCCCTGGAGCTGGGCCGCGAGGTGCTGGTGGTGAGCCAATTCACCCTCGCCGCCGACGGCCGACGGGGGCGCCGGCCCTCCTTCGATCGCGCGGCCCCGCCGCAGGTCGCGGAACCCCTCTACGAGGCGGTCGCCCGTGATCTCGAAGCCCAGGGCCTGGCCGTCGCCCGCGGGCGCTTCGGAGCGATGATGGCGGTCGAACTGGTGGGCGACGGCCCCGCGACGTTCCTGTTGGAGAGCCCCTCGGGGGGCTCGGCCCAGGGCTGACAGCCGTCGCAAGTGTTTGCTTGACAACAATCTAAAGCCGGACGAGGATCGGAGCCGACTAGCTTGGTCCAGCGTGAGACCGGCGCTACCGGCCCCCGGAGCCGGCGATCTCACCCTGACCGTCCGCTTCAGGCCCAACAGCCGCACTCGTCCGCACTCGTCCTCCCCCCCGACCCTCGATCGCCCCTTTGCCCCCTCGCCCGGAATGACTGGCCAGCAGCCTCGAACG
This sequence comes from Engelhardtia mirabilis, assembly GCF_007748095.1. Lineage (NCBI taxonomy): Bacteria > Pseudomonadati > Planctomycetota > Planctomycetia > Engelhardtia > Engelhardtia mirabilis. The sequence continues at coordinate 5,222,738 of NZ_CP036287.1, read as the reverse complement.
ACCACCAAGAAAGAGCTGGTCAACCGAATCGCCGAGCAGACCGGGCAGACCAAGGTGGTCGTCAAGGACATCGTCCAGAAGTTCCTGGACGAGATCATCGACGAGCTGGCCCACGGTCGGCGTCTCGAGTTCCGCGAGTTCGGCGTCTTCGAGGTCAAGGAGCGCGCCGCCCGCCGGGCCCAGAACCCGCGCACCCTCGAGAAGGTCGAGGTGCCGTCGAAGCGCGTCGTGAAGTTCAAGGTCGGACGCATGATGCGCGAGCGCGTCTGTGAAGAGCCGGCCCCGACCCCGCCCGAAGTGATCGACGAAGCACCGCCGACGAAGCAGGCCAAGAACCCCTTCGAGCCGCCGAAGTCGAACAGCCCCTTCTGAGCGCGCGGCGCGGGCGGCTGAGTATCGCCCGATGCGAGCCGGGCATCGGATCATCGACAGCAGAGTCAACGCCGCGCACGCCAGGTGGGCGCGCTCGATTGGGGTCCCGAGCCTGCTGGTTGCCTCTTCTGGAACCGGGCTCAAGATCGGCGCAGCCTTCCACTGACGTGTCGCGAGAGCGCGCGACCAAGCGAACATCGAGTGTGCTACTGAGGGGAGGCGACTTGTGGAATGCAAAGCCAGCGCGACGGGTGAGCGGATCCGGCCAGGCACGCGCGGGTGACGACTCGGCCGCCGGGAGGGGCTGAGGGCGCGCCCGTCGGCGCGCTCACCCGTCGCGCTGGTCCCTTGCGCCCCTGTATTGAGGACTGGGGATTTCGACGGGGTGCGAAGCGTCGTTTCCGAGTGGACTCATGGGGGCGGATCGGGCTTCGTCGCTGTCCGCCATCTGGGCTACCAGAGTGTGTCCGACGTCCCGTCGGGAGATCTGACAGTCAAGTGTTGATTCACACGTGCCTTCATGTGGAGCTCTGGTTCGTACCGCGATAGCACCGCGTGCCGTCCGACGTCAGCGAACGCGACCGAAGCGAGACCGCCGCGGGGTAGATCGCGATTGAGTGTGGCGGCGCCTGCGCTCCCTGTCCCAGGAGCCCGTCCTTGCCGGATTGCCGAACCGACAAGTGCAGTGCTCGATCTGGGGTCGACCGCTCCTCGTTGACTAGCGGCCTCCGTGCTGGAACACTCCAGCCATGTTGGGCAATCAACAAGGCCACGCTTGGCCCCATTGCGAGGCTCGCACTTGGTGGTCCGAGGCCGACGAAAGACCGAAGCCGACGAAATAGAGGAGAAGCGAATCGTACCGTCCCGCATTCACCTAATTCTGAGGTGGTGGCTCAAGCTGCTCGGTGCGAGCGCAAGCACTACACCAGAGTTGGCGTAGGCCGGTTCCAAGCGATTCGCGCGACCCACGCTCGTCTCAAACAATAAGTCAACCATGTTGAAACTGCTCGCAATCCCGTTTGCAGTCGTCGTCGCTCAGGCCGCGAGCGCGCAGGCGACCGCGGTCACTGCGGACCCGCTGGCTGGCGGATCGTCGCAGCCCGGAGTCGATTCATCGAAGTACCCCCAAGTTGCCGCGAGTGGGGGTGAGGCCGTCCTCGTCTGGGAAGACTACCGAGGTGCTAGCTGGCAGATCTTCACGCGGCGTAGTAGCTCATCCGGCTCCGCATGGCCCGGCGCAGACGTGGCCCTGCCGCGCCACACGTCGGGAAGTGATGCTCGGTATCCGTCGATCGCCGCGAGCGGCGCCAACGTGATGGTCGGTTGGGCAGAACATCTCCCATCGGGGCTGGAGCAGATCGTCGTTGTGGCCTCGGTCGACAATGGCGCCACCTGGGGTGCCACCACGGCTGTCTCGACCCTCTCTCCCATCAGCTCGGTTCTCGTATCTGAGCCTGCAATCTCGGTCGCGGGGGACGGCACGCTGTATGTCGCTTGGTCACAGCAGGAGGTTTCTCGCGATTCGGGTAGCGGCGAGCTCGACATCATCGACCGTGGGTACCTCTCTTGGTCGACTGACGCCGGTCAGACCTGGAACACGCCGCGGGTCGTCGAGGCGACTTCGCCAGTCGAACGGCTACAGGCGGTGGACGAAGTCGTCGTCAGCGGTCTCGACAGTGGAAACGCCGTCGTGGCGTTCAAGAGCAATGAGCTGACCGTCAGCCAGCAGTCGGTCCGCTTCGAGCCATTCGCGACCCGTTTCGTCAAGTCGTCGGCGAATTTGGACGCGGCAACTCTATTGCAGGCGCCGGGCGGTCCTCTGACCGGATCAGTTGCGTTCTTGTCGATTGACACTCAGGGCCAGCGAGGGGTCGCGGTCGCGTTCGCATCCTCTGACCTCGTGGCGAAGTCGCAAACAGTCTATGCATTGTATTCGTCATCTGGCGGAGCGACATGGCCGGATGTTCAACCCGTAAGTTCAGTCGAGCAGAGCGTTGGAGTCCTAGCAAGTTCTACTCGTCCGAGTCTGGCAATGACGAGTGGCCTTGTCCATGTCGCTCATTACGCGGGCATTGTGGTGGGAGACTTTGGATACCTGTTCTCCAATGTTTACGTGAGCACGCTGGATACTAGCGTCTCGGCGACCGATTGGAGTGACTCGGTCCATCTGCCCGGGCCCCAGGTGGGGGCAAACACCCTGTCTCGACTTCCGAAGATTGCGATTGCCGCGTCCGGCCAGCGTGCGATTGTGGCTTGGACTCAGTATCGCGGAAACGTGAACCAGGACGAGTACGATCTTGTCTGGGATGACATTCGCTTTGCGACGACATCGGACGGCGGGGCAGCCTGGACCGTCGCGCCCCAGGCGCTGAGCGCTGCCTCGACGGGTCTGGGCGGATCGAGTCATCCGCAGGTTCAATTCAAGGGCGTTCAGGGAGTTGTTTGCTGGGACAACCGCGGGCGCGGCGACGGCGCGCCTGAGGTGTTCGCAAGCATTGTCTCGGGCTTCTAGTCTCCAGCTTTCCGGACCTATGCAATCAACATCCGCAGCCTCTTTCTGTGTAGTGCTCGTCGCAGTATTCAGTGTGCTTTCCCCTCGGGTTCATGCCCAGGCTCCCATAACTATCGGCAATGGTGTCATCACGGCGACCTTTGAGCCTTCTACCGTCGGATATGACCTTCGAAAGATCGAGAGCGCTTCGTGGTCGGCTCCGATATTCTTGGAGGAGGGGACTGGTCGTTGGGAACTCGTATTCCGCGACGCCCACCCGACTACGGGAGAGCCGTTGGAGACCGCGCTCGCGCCCGACGCCGGGTTCCTGGTTGGGCATGTAGTCAATCCTGGTAATCCGCAGACTCTGGAGTTGCTCTACTCTGGGACTCTTGTGCCCCCGCTCCATCCGGCAGGCTCTCTGGACGTCACCGTGAAGGCGACTTGGAGCGTTCCGCAGGGAGGGGACTATCTTGAGTGTCAAGTTAGTGCGACGTATGTCGCTTTGAACCCATCGAGTATGACCCGCCCGATCTGGATCGACTTTCCGATTGTGAATCTGACTACGATCGACGAGGTGCCTGATACTCCCGACGATCGAGATGACTGGTTCGCGTTTGCAGCCATCAACACGTCCGGGATAGCGATCAAGAATCCGCTTCAACGCAATTTTGGGGTGGGTGGATCGGCTGGGCCGGGCTACATTGAGGCTCCGGTGTTTGGGTTCTATGGCGACGAGTCGGGCCGCCTGCTTTACATGTTGACGACGGATGCCGACGAAGAGGTGTATAACGCGAGCGTCGGGCCGCGACAAACTCCTTCATCGGTGCCCGTTTTTCGAATGTCACATCGCCAGGCATTGCCCGATGTGTACTCGAGCAACGGGATCACGCAGCAGGCATCGACCCGGCTGGGGGCGACGAATGGTGATTGGTGGACTGTTACCGAGATCTACCGTGACTACCTGGGAAGTCGACCCTGGTATGAGGGATTCGTAGGTGATCCGAGCCACCCCATGCCTGAACGCGGGAAGGCATTGACAGCCCATGTTCAGATTTCGACCGCAGCGCGTGTCGATATCATGGATGAACTCGTCGATGAAACCTACCTTGCCCAGCGATTGTTTGGGCCGAACGTCTATGCGAGGTTCTTTGGTGGCCACTATCCAGACTTCTTCAGCGAATTTTATTTTAAAGGGTATCTTGACGGAATGCCATCGTTTCGCGCGAGCTGCCGCGAGGCGGGCAAGCGAGACGGCGCGGTGATTGCGCCCTATGTGCAGTCAATGTGGGCTATCGACTACAGCAAGCACTCAATCGGGATCTCTGCGGCGAACGCCACGCAGCTGATGCTGGACATCGCTGCCTCATTGGTGGCTGGTGTCGATGGCCAGCTGATCTTGTATGCCTGGCCAAATATCTCTGCCGACAATCCGCTGACGATGGCCGACGACGTTTCTGGCCAAGGTTGCCCTGCCTCAGATGGATTCGCCGGGGACGGGTCCGGTACGGGGGGCGGTGTGTATTCGAACAACGGCGCGCTTGTCGACCTGGTAGATGACTTGAGTGTCGCTACGGATTTCGCAGGCATCTACTACGATCAGCTCGGCGGGGCACTTTGTTATGACACTACGCATAATCATGCGCCCGGTGGTGGAAGCTGGTTTATTGAGGGGCGAATTGACCTCGTCCGTCGAGCTGAGCAGGCGGCCGTTGTGGTGGATCCTTCTCTGGTGGGATTGGTTTCGTCTTCGGAGGGCGCGGTGGCGCGGCTGGGCGAGGTGATCGATATCTTCATGATCGATTACCTCGCTCCGCCGATCTCCGTCGCCCTTCCCTGTGTTTGCCTCGGGGCTACCTGCACGATCGGTTCTGGTCCCTGCGATCCCGCCGATGCGCTGGTGCTTGATTCGGCTGGTGACGTGCTCGCCGACCTGTCGATGCAGTCGGCCATCTCACTCCCGTTTGCAGATCTCGTCACCAACTCCGTGGTGATTCCATTTACCCACTCGATCGCCCCGCACACGAAGGCCGCTCGAATTGCAAAAGAAGAGGAGACAGCTGACCGTGATCGGGCTTGCTGGCTTTTGGCCAGTGAGGTGATCACCTTTGGGCATCTGGTGAATGCAACGATCGAGGCCGGGGGCGCGGCCAGCGCGTTAGCCGATCGGGGACGCTTGGAGTACTTCTACTTAGCTGGGTTCCTTGCGCGCTTTTTCTCGAGTGCACAGGTGCAACCCTTCTTCAATGGTGCTCGGCGGCGGGAGCCCCTGATTCACTTCCCCGGTGCCGCGAACTCCCCGTACTTGATCCCTCCCCAGTTTTCTGCAAAGCCAGGGCCCATTACAGCGGAGAACTCGCTAAGGAAGTTCCATGCCTACCAGGAAGAGGTCTTGGTGGCCGGGATGTACGAGGACGCCGCTGGCCGGCTCGCTCTCGCCGTCTGCAATCCGTGGGTCTCGAGAGAGCAGGCGATATTCGAGTACGACTTCGTCTTCGATCCGGCTGAGTACCCGAGTTTTGCGGGTGGCTGTCAAGGTTACGAAGTTGAGCGTTTCGAGACGTTCGTGCCCGGTTCGACGACGACTGCAGTTCCCTCGACGTCTGGGCTCTTTTCTTCCGGGGCTCAGGCAATACTTCCGGGCGACATTCAGTTCTGGGTCTTCACTCCTGTGTGTCCATGACGGTTCGCCGTGGCTTCGCACCTGTCCTCGTGCAATGGGTCCTGGCGCAAGTTCGGCGGGTGCCACGGCCAAGGCCAACTCGGATCGCGGCATCACCCGGTCTCGAGCCCGCCGTTCACTGGTAGCTGGGGTCGCTGCACACCCGTATCCTCGCGTCTGATGCGACCCAAGCAACTCCTCGGATCGGCGGTACTGCTGTGCCTGCTCGCGGCGGGAGCGCTCTACGCAACTCGAGTGCGCTGGATGTGGGGTGACGCTCCGCTACTCGTGGGACAGTTGGTGGACTCCTCGGTCGACCAACCACTGTGGCTCCACGCAGCGGTCCTCCCGGCGGCGAGGCTCAGCATGGAGGTCTTTCCTGAGCTTGGCGCACTCGATGCGCTGCACCTCGTGTCGGCCCTCGCTGCTGGGATCGCGTTGTGGTTCGTGCTCTCGAGCTGCATGCGTCGATTCGGCGCTTTCGGAGCACTGTTGGCGACGGCCGGATTGGTGGGCACATGGGGGCTTTGGTTCCATGGGTCCCTCCCGGAGCTGCACACCCAGCAGATGCTCGGCTGTGCGATCGCGGCCTACTGCTGGCCATTGGGCGGCGGGGTGGTCGGTCGTCGCGGAGTCCGCGCGGCGGTCTGGGTCTTGGGGGCCACGGCGGCGATCCTTCTACATCGCTCGAATGCTGTTGTCCTGGTGGGCTTGACCCTCGGTTCCGTGCTGTCGACGTTCTCGCGAGCCAACGCTACGAGCTGGCGGGACCTCGCCTTTATCCTTGCCGGCGATCTCGTTGCTGCCGCAGCTCTGTTCCTGACTTCGGCCATGAGCGTCGCGGTGGACCGCGGCGGAGCCGCGGGTCAGGCATTGTGGCTTCTGACCGAATTTGCCCGCTTGCCTTCATGGAGCTTCGTCGTCGACGAGATTTTTGGACCACTGATGTTGATCGCAGTCGGAGCAGTAGCTGGGCTGCCGCTCCTGCTGAGGTCGAGGTCCTCGTCCTTGGGTGTCGCTCTGCTGGTGGCCGGAGTCTTCTTCACCATCTTCGGTGTCTCGACCAGCGGTGGCTATTTTCTCGGGATCGCGCCGCTCATGGCTCACAGCGCCGCGTCACTGCTGCAGTGGTGCGAGCAGCGTTTCTCCTCGCGCCGGGTCCTTACAGTCGTTGGGCCGCTCGTGGTGCTCCAGGCCGCGGTGGTTGCCTGGCTGCTCCCTATTGACCAGGCGATTGAGGAGGCCGCGTGGGGCGATCACCGGTACCGCGTGGTCTCGGCGACGACTGAGGGCCCAACCGTCGTTCTGAGCGCCGACCTCTCCCTACAGCTGGTGTCCGGCCGATCGAAGGCCATCGCCGAACAGGCCTTGTGGCCGCAGTTGTACGAGGCGTCCGCTCTCGGCGCCGCACCGGAGATGTTTGCCGAGAGTGTCGCTCAGCAGGTTGAATCCGCTCGAGCTAGCGGGCTGAGTCTCGTCTTGGACCTGAACTGGGGCGAGTACCTCGATCGGCAGCCCGCGATCGAGCCCTTCATGGAAGCACTCTCGACCCGGTTGGCCTCGGTCTCGGGCGCGCGTCTTGTCGAGCGCGAGGGGCTGCGCTTCTTGGTGTTGCCCCCACCCGCCCCTGCAGTCGACTGATCGGGAGTTGGTCGACGAGGGCAGGGGAGGGCCGCCCCGAATCAGGACCTGACGCTGGCCTTGGCGAGGGTCTTGGCCGCCGCCGCCAGTCCGCGATCGATGTCGTCGAGCAGGTCGTCCACGTGCTCGATGCCGACCGACAGGCGCACGAGGCCATCCTGCAGGCCCGCCGCGCGGCGCTCTTGGGCCGGGATCGCGGCGTGGGTCATGATCGGCGGCACTTCGATCAGCGACTCGACGCCACCCAGGGACTCGGCCAGGGTGAAGACCTCGGTCGCGTTGCAGAAGGCCACGCCGGCGTCGACGCCGCCGGAGAGTTCGAACGACACCATGCCGCCGAAGCCACTCATCTGACGCCCCGCCAACTCGTGCTGGGGGTGGCTGGTGAGGCCGGGGTAGATCACCCGATCAACCAGGTCGGAGGCTTCCAGGTGCCGCGCGACAGCCAGGGCGTTGGAGCAGTGGCGCTCCATGCGTACGGCCAGGGTCTTGGTCCCGCGCATGACCAGGAACGCGTCCATCGGACCGAACTGCGCGCCGACCGCGTTCTGGTAGTAGGCGATCTCTCCGCGGACCTTCGGGTCGCGTCCGAGGATCGCTCCGCCGACCACGTCCGAGTGTCCGCCCAGGTACTTGGTCAGCGAATGCACGACCAGGTCCGCGCCGAGCTCCAGCGGCCGCTGGAGGTAGGGCGTCGCGAAGGTGTTGTCGACCACGCACAGGGCGCCGGCCGCGTGGGCGAGCTTGGCGCAGGCCTCGATGTCGGCCAGGCGCAGCAGGGGGTTGGTGGGCGACTCCAGGTGCAAGTAGCGCACGTTGCCCTTGGCCAGGGCGGCCTCGACCGCAGCCAGGTCGGTCGAGTCGACGAACTCGAACTCGATCCCGAACTGTCCGTAGCAGCGGGTGAACAGTCGGTGGGTGCCACCGTAGAGGTCGTTGCCCGCGACAACCCGATCGCCGGCCTTGCAGCGGTGCAAGAGCGACGCGATCGCGGCCAGGCCCGATGCGAAGCACAGGCCCCACTCGGCCGACTCGAGCGAGGCGAGGTTCAGCTCGAGGGCGGTGCGCGTCGGATTGGTCGTGCGCGAGTACTCGTAGCCCTGGCGCGGCACGCCGGGCGAGTCCTGCTCGTAGGTGCTGTTGAAGTAGACCGGCGTCATCAACGCGCCGTTGCGCTCGTCCGAGACCTGCCCCGCGTGGACCGCGCGGGTGTCGATGCGGCCGCGGTTGTGGGGGATCTCGGAGTTGGGGGTCGGTTCAGACATCGGTCGGCGGGGTCAGGGAGTCGTGCGTCGGCTCCGTTCGGGCGGTTCCGCCCGGGGGCGACGGAGCAGACGCGGGCGCAGAGGTTACCCCCTGCCGGGTGGTCGCCGGGCCGTGGGTTTCGGTCGCGCGCCCGACCTTCGAACGCGACTCCGACCACATCGCAGGGCCGCTCCGACTCGCCCCAGGCCGGTCGGAGCGCCCGCGGCCCTCGATGCCGGCGATCGGCTGCCGATCGGCGTGGCGACGGAGCGCGAGCCGCAAGGGCCGAGTTGCGAGGCACATGCCGCGACCGATTCGGAGGGCAACCCCCGAGGGACCCGCTCTCACCCCCGCTGGGTCGAGCGGCCGCCCCTCCACCCTGCAGCGGCGGTTGGTGGAACGAGCCCGGAGCCATCGATTCGGTTGCCGGAGTCCAGGCTGACCATCGATCGACCCGTCACCCTTCGGGCCCCGTCGACCCACAAGCCCCGCGCGCGCCGCTCCACGCCGCACCGTCCGGGCCCGTAGACTTCGCCCGTGGCCAGCCCTTCGTCCGAACCCCTTCGTCGCCCGTCCGCTCGGGCGCCTTGGATCGCCCTGGTCCTGGCCCTGCTCACGGGCTCGATCGGCGCGGGGTCCGTCTCCATGGACCGCAGCCTGGGCTGGGACGAGTCGATGCACGCGGCGCTGCCGGCGGCCCGCATGGTGCTCGCGCTAAAGGCCGGCCAGACCCGCGAGGCGATCGACGTGGCCCTCGACTGCCAGCAATACCCGCCGGTCTACCCGGCGTTCCTGGCTACGGTCCAGTCCATCGCCGGAGTGGGCGAGGGAGTCGCGCGGGCGGCCACGAGGGGCCTGTGGGCCCTGGGCCTGTTCGGCCTGTTCCTCCTCGGTCGCGCCATCGTCGATCGAATCGAGCGCGACGCCGTCCAGCCCTTCGCGGGCGCTGCCCTCGTGCCCTGGATCCTGCCGGCGATCGCCCTGACCTCGCCCATGGCCCTGGCCTTCTCGGGCACCCTGTTCCTCGAAATCCCGTTCACCGTCGCCGCGACCTTCGCCCTGTGGGCCTGGATGCGGCGCGGCGGGGCCACTGGCCGAGCGGAGCGCGTGCGGCGTGACCTGCTGGCCGGCGCGCTGATCGCCGTCTGCTTCTTCACCAAGTTCAACTACGCCCTGCTGCTGGGCCTGGGCCTGGCCCTGGACCTGGCCATCGAGAGCGCGGGTCTGATCCGCGCGGGTCGGGCGCGCCAGGCCATGGAGCGGGTCATCGCTCTGGGCTTGCCGAGCGCCCTGGCTTGGCTCTGGTGGTTTGTCCTGCCCTTCCCCGCCGGCGCGGAGGTCGCGGCCTCGCACCGCTCGGCCTTCCTGGCCTTCCTCGGCGGCAACACGCAGCTCGGCACCACGCCCTACGCGATCCGGGTCTGGGACATGGCCACCTACCTGGCGCCCGGCCCCCGGGGTCTGCTGATCACGCTCGGGGCCGCGGGTCTGGCCCTGGTCTGGGTGCGTCGGCCGGCGGTGCGCTGCCTGGCCCTGGTGTTGGTCACGGGCTTTGGTCCGATCCTGGCCCACAACTTCCACTTGGAGCGCTTCCTGCTGCCGCCGGCCCTGGCCCTGTGGGCCCTCGCCGCCGTCGGGCTCGCGCGCCTCGCGCCGACCTCGCGTGCGGGGCGGGCGATCTTCCTGGGCGCGGTGGGGGCCGTGGGCCTGGTCTCGCCGACCCTCGACGCGGGCCTGGCCGCCGGTGCGTTGGGATTGCGCACGGCGGACAACGCCGAATACCTCGCCGCACTGCACCGCCAGCGGCTCTCACTCTCGCCCGCGCGCGGCCTGCCGACCGCCGGCTTGCAGCGAGCGGAGTACGACGCGCTGCTCGACGCCGCCGCGGCCGCCGCGGGTCCCACCGCTCGCGTGGCCTGGCTCGGCATCAACTCCGAACTCTCGCCGGCCGCGTTGCACCTGGGCCTCTTGGCCCGCGGCGGTGCGCCCGAGCGCCTGCGGCGCGACGCCGGCCGCGTGCGCCCGGACGGTCAGCCCGAGATGGTGGTGACCTTCATGGGCGAGGATCCAGGCTGGAACGGGGCCCAACTGCGCGCCTGGGCCGGCCAGTTCGACGTCGTCTTCTCCACCGAACCCCTGGACTGGAAGGGCCGCGCCCACCGCGCCTTCCTCGAGACCTATCGCGGTTGGCTGTTCGAGACGGGGGAGTGGAGCTACGCCAGCATCGCCCGGCTCGCAATCGCCCGCGCCGGCGGCCGCGCGACCGACCTGGAGTTGTACGCATGTCGTCACGACGGCGAATGAAGGGCAAGCGCCGCGGCGAGCAGCCTGCGGCCCAAACCGCCGCGGCGACGCCGATCGCCGGATCCGGGGGCTCGCCGACGAGCGCGCAAGGCGACCCGTCGGCGCCCCGAGCTCGCGGAGCCAGCGCGGACGACGACCTGCCCCCGGCGAGCCTCGAGGACTTCTCCGCGGCGCGTCTGGACTGGCCCGCGGTGCGCGCGCTGTTCGAGCGCCAGGCGGCCTCGTCCCTGGGGCGCCGGGCCCTCTTGGAGCTGGAGCCGCGCTCGCCGCTCGAGGCCCGCGCGGCCCACGCTCGGGTGGCGGAGCTCTTGGCGCTGCCCGCCTCTGCCGAGGGACCGCCCCTGGGCGAGTTGGCCGATCCCCTGCCCGTGCTCGAGGACGCCAGCCTCTACAACCGCGCGATCACCGGCGACGGCTTCGTGACGCTGATCAGCTTCATGCGCGCGCGCCAACGCATCGTGGCCTGGCTCGAGGAGCACCGGGACTCGGCCCCCGAGCTGGCGCGCCTGCGCCAGGGCCTGCCGGACCTCTCCGCGCTGCACAATCAGCTCGAGGCGGGGATCGATCCCCGCGGTCGCGTGCGCGACGGGGCCAGCGCGCGCTTGGCCGGGGTGCGTGAGCGCATGGGTAAGTTGATGCGCGCCCTCGAACAGGCCGCCAAGACGATCGCCGCGCGGCCCGATCTGCGGTCGGTCTTCGCCGACGGACAGGTCGGTCGAGTGCACCTACGGGGTGGTCGGCCGGTGTTGGCCGTGCGCGCCAAGAGCGCCGGGCGTCTGCGCGGCATCGTCCACGACACCAGTGCCACCGGGGGCACGGTCTTCATCGAGCCCGAGTCGCTGATCGCCCGCGGCAACGAACTCGCCGGTGTGCGCTCGGAGGAGGAGCGCGAGGTCTCGCGCCTGTTCATCGAGTGGACCCAGTCCGCCCTGGAGCGGGCCGAGGCCATGGAGCGGGTGGCCGAACGCCTGGCCGAGGTCGAGTTGGCGGTGATCGGCGCGCGCGGGGCGCGGGCCTTGGACGCGCGTCCCGCGACGATCCCCGCGGTGGGCGAGCCGGCGGTGTTGGTGTTGAAGGAGGCGCGGCACCCGCTGCTCGTGGATCAGCAGAAGGAGGGCGCCCTCGAGCGCGCGGTGCCGATCGACCTGCGGCTCGGCGATTCCTTCGACGTGCTGGTCATCACCGGTCCCAACACCGGCGGCAAGACCCTCTCGCTCAAGGCCGCGGGCATGGCCGCGCTCCTGACGCGACTGGGCTTGCCCTTCCCCTGCGGGCCGGGCTCGACCATCCCGATCTACTCGGGCGTGGTGGCCGACATCGGCGACGAGCAAGAGGTGCAGCAGAGCCTGTCGACCTTCTCCGGGCACCTGGCGCGGATCGCCGCGGGCCTGGCGCGGGCGGGTCCGCGCATGCTGTTCCTTCTGGACGAGCTGGGCGGCGGGACCGATCCGGCCGAGGGGGCGGCTCTCGGGGCGGCGTTGCTCGACCACCTGTTGGTCGCCGGCGCGCCGACCCTGGCCAGCACGCACATCGGTCGCCTCAAGGAGTTCGCTTTTAGCCGGCCGCGGGCCGAGAACGCCAGCGCCGAGTTCGACGCCGAGACCCTGCGGCCCCTCTATCGGTTGGTGGTCGGCGCCCCGGGCGAGTCGCGGGCGCTGCAGATCGCCCAGCGGCTCGGCTTCGAGCCGTCGATCCTGGCCGAGGCCCGGCGCCGGCTCGAGCGCCCGAGCGCCGAGTCCGAGAAGTTGATGGGCGACCTGCGCGCCGCGCGCGAGCAGGCCGAGAAGGACCGTGCGGAGGCCGAAGCGCGCCTGGCGGCGGCGGAGCTGCACCAATCGGAGCTGGAGCGCGAAGCCGGGGAACTCGCGCACCAACGCGACATGCTTCTGGACGAGGCCCAGGCTGCCCTCGAGGCGCGCACGAGTGCGGCGCGGGGCGTCGTCGACCAGCTGCGCGCCGTCGCGGGCCAACTCGCTGGCGGTCAACGGGCCAAGGTCGACGCTTTGTTGGGGGAACTCGAGCGGGCACTTGCGGCGGGTGGGCTGACCGACCGCCGGCAGGCCTTCCTGGACCAGCTCCGCAAGGGCGATCTGGTCTTCGTTCCGCGCTACTCGAAGCGCTGCCCGGTTCAGCGGCTGGATCGAGCCAAGGGGCGGATCGTCGTGCGACTCGGCCAGCGGGACCTGGAACTGCGCCTCGAGGACGTTTCGGGGATCGAAGCTCTCTGAGTGCTGGCGATCGTCCGTGGGGCCGTGGACCTGGCCGCACGGTCGGCGCCGATCGAAGTCGCGAGCAGGTTGTGGGTCGGCCCGCCCTGGCCGACAATCCGCGGCCGATGGCGACCTTGACCTGGACCACGGCGGGTGAATCCCACGGACCCGCATTGATCGGCGTGCTCGAGGGCTTGCCGGCTGGCATGGAGCTGTCGACCGAGCGCATCGATGCGGAGTTGGCGCGTCGCTGGCGCGGCTACGGTCGTGGCGGGCGCGCGAAGCTCGAGACGGATCGGGTCGAGGTCCTGGCGGGCGTTCGAGCAGGCCGCACCCTGGGATCGCCCCTGTGCCTGCGGTTGGCCAACCGCGACGACTCCATCGAGACGTTGCCCGTGCCGTCCAACCCGCGCCCGGGCCATGCGGACCTGGCCGGTTGTCAGAAGTTCACCCACCGTGATCCGCGGGCGATTCTCGAGCGGGCGAGTGCCCGCGAAACGGCCATGCGGGTGGCTCTGGCGGGGGCGGCGCGGCAGTTGATCGAGGCCTTCGGGGTCGAGGTCTTCGCGCACACGGTGGAGTTGGGCGGGGTCGCCGCGGCGGCGGACGCCTACGAGCGGGCCGGCGACGGCCGCCAGCGCCTGCGCGAGCGGAGCGAGTTCCTGGGGGTCGATCCGACCTGCGAGGAGCCCTGGAAGCGCCGGGTGGACGAGGCCCTGGAGGCGCTGGACACCCTGGGAGGCCTGTTCGAGGTGGTCGCTACCGGTGTGCCGCCGGGTCTGGGCAGTCACGCCAGTGGGCCCGAGCGGCTGACCGGTCGGTTGGCCGGAGCGCTGCTCTCGATCCCGGCCATGAAGGGGGTCGAGTTCGGGCTCGGTTTCGAATCGGCGCGCAGGCCCGGCTCCGAGGTTCACGACGCGATCGAGCTGCGCGGACCGGACGCGGATGGATACGGGCGCTTCCGGCGCCGCACCAACCGGGCCGGGGGGCTCGAAGGGGGCATGACCACCGGCGAACCGTTGGTGGCGCGCGTGGCCATGAAGCCCATCCCGACCCTGCGGCGGGGGCTCGACACGGTCGACTTCGAGACCGGCGAGACGGTCCGGGCCACCTACCAGCGCTCCGACGTGACGTCGGTGCCCGCCGCGAGTGTGGTGGGGGAGGCGATGGTGGCGCTCGAGTTGGCGCGCTCGTTCCGCGACAAGTTCGGCGGCGACTCGCTCGACCAGGTCCGCGACAACTTCGAGGCCTGGCGCCGACGGGTGGAGGAGGTCTGAGGCTGGTGCGGCGAACTTCGTTCCGCGCTTCGGGCCCTGGCGCCGATTTTCGGGCGGCTACCGTTGACCGCCACCGGGCGATCCGTACCATCTCCCGTCCTTCTGGCGGCCCGGGCCGTCTCGACTTCGCCTAGCTCGACCTGCTCCGTCCGCAGCGCTCCCCCCGGGGCCCTCCTGCCAGCGTGGCTCAATGGTAGAGCACCTGATTTGTAATCAGGGGGTTGTGGGTTCGAGTCCCACCGCTGGCTCCAACCGGAGTGCGACCCGCGGGTCGCGCGCCGGCGCTCTCTAGATCAACCGTTTCCCATCCGGCCCTTGGCCGACCTGACCCCCGGGCGATTGCCTCGAGGTCAGCTCGACAGCGGCTCGCGGGGGACGGCAATGGCCACAGCATCTTGGACGCGGCACCCCTCGGGGCGCGGCGCCCAGGGCTGCGACCGCCGCGCGGGTCTTCGCGCGGTCTGCTCACTCTCAACGGAACACGACGTCTGGACGCGTCGGGAGCGAGGTTCGCTCCCCGGCTCCGCCCAACCGAGCATTCGGGGGCGGGAGCGGGGTGAAGCCTCGTGCTCGGACCGACCGCCAGGGTCGCGCACTCAGCGGGCGGATACCCAAGCGGCCAACGGGGGCAGACTGTAAATCTGCTGGCATAGCCTTCGCAGGTTCGAATCCTGCTCCGCCCACCAGTACCGCAGGGCCTTCGAGGTGTCGCTCTCGCGAGCGGCCGGGAATCCGAGCCTTCGCCGGCAAGCTGAGTGTGTCAGAGTCGAGCGGCGCGCCCTCTGGGCGTGCCTGTCGGAGGCGCCACGATGTGGGCGCTGCCGGCGATTCGGCTGCCCTTTCGGTTACCCCTCCCTCGGGAATCTTCCGAGGCTCTCTCCACCTGCACTCTTCCTCCACCTGCACTCTTCCGAGTTGCACCCTCCGGAGATGCACGGGAGCGCGAGTCTCGAGCGGATCGAGCGGGAGGGTCGAGTGCCGCGCCGTCTGGAAACGAGGCTCGGTAGCCGCAAGGCGCCGGCGCCCCCTAAGCTCAGCCTTCGCGAGAAGCCTGATTCGACCCGCCGCAAGGCGCCGGACCGGCAAGCGAGGGCTCACGAGGCGGGTGTAGTTCAATGGTAGAACGTCAGCCTTCCAAGCTGAGAACGTGGGTTCGATTCCCATCACCCGCTCCAGCTTGGTCTGCTCGGCTCGACCAGCGCGACTGCACCGACTCCCGCAATGCTGCTGTAGCTCAGTGGTAGAGCACTTCCTTGGTAAGGAAGAGGTCACGGGTTCAAGTCCCGTCAGCAGCTCCAACCGGGGCCGAGCCCAGCCGGGTTCGAGCCGGGGCGAGCTGCCGGCCCCCGCGCGGGCGCCTGGAGCACTCGGGTTCACACGTCGTTCCGTACGTCCAATCGTTACTTATCCACTCAGGACTCTCCTGACGCAGGCGCGTCGGGGGGGGATCGAGTTCAGCGCGCCCAGCAGGGTGCCTTCATCCACAACCAACCGTCGCGGGGTCGTCCCCGCCGCTAGACCCCGATCCAACATGGCGAAGGAAGTCTTCCAGCGGACCAAGCCGCACTGCAACGTCGGCACCATCGGTCACGTTGACCACGGCAAGACCACCCTCACCGCGGTGATCTGCCGTCACCAGGCCCAGAAGGGCCTCGCACAGGCGAAGAAGTTCGACGAGATCGACAAGGCGCCCGAGGAGAAGGCTCGCGGCATCACGATCTCGACGGCCCACGTCGAGTACGAGAGCCTGACGCGCCACTACGCCCACGTCGACTGCCCCGGGCACGCCGACTACGTCAAGAACATGATCACTGGCGCCGCTCAGATGGACGGCGCGATCCTGGTCTGTTCGGCGGCGGACGGTCCGATGCCCCAGACCCGTGAGCACATCCTGCTCGCCCGCCAGGTCAACGTGCCGGCGGTCGTGGTCTTCATGAACAAGGTCGACCAAGTCGACGACGACGAGCTGCTCGACCTGGTCGAGATGGAGATCCGCGAGCTCCTCGACAAGTACGACTTCCCGGGCGACGACACGCCGATCATCCGCGGCTCCGCGCTGCGCGCCGAGCAGGCGCTCGACGCCGGCAAGGGACCCGATGACGATGCGTTCAAGTGCATCGACGAGCTGATGGACGCTGTCGACAGCTTCATCCCCCAGCCCGAGCGCGCCGTCGACAAGCCGTTCCTGATGCCCGTCGAGGACGTGTTCTCGATCAAGGGTCGCGGCACCGTCGGCACCGGCCGCATCGAGCGCGGTATCGTCCGCACCGGTGACAACCTCGACATCGTCGGGATGCAGGAAGCCATCGGCAAGACCGTCTGCACCGGCGTCGAGATGTTCCAGAAGACGCTCGACGAGGGTCAGGCCGGCGAGAACGTCGGTGTGCTCCTGCGTGGTGTCGACAAGGACAGCCTCAAGCGTGGTCAGGTCCTCGCCGCCCCCGGCAGCATCACCCCGCACACCACCTTCGAGTGTGAGGTCTACGTGCTGACCAAGGACGAGGGCGGGCGCCACACCCCGTTCTTCTCGGGCTACCGTCCCCAGTTCTACTTCCGGACGACGGACGTGACCGGGTCGGCCGATCTCATGGGCGGCGCCGAAATGTGCATGCCCGGCGACAACGTCAAGCTCAAGGTCACCCTCGGCACCCAGGTCGCCATGGACGAGCAGCTGCGCTTCGCCATCCGCGAAGGCGGCCGCACGGTCGGCGCCGGCGTCGTCACCAAGATCCTCGAGTGACGCAGTGAGTCGTCCCTTGGCCTCGGGCCGCCCCTCGAGGGGCGCGCGCGGGGACCGCGGGAGACGAGCAATCGAGCGGGGTGGGGACAGTCCCACCCCGCTGCAGTCCGCGCACCGCGCACGGCGGCGAGCTCCAGCCAGGGCCAAGGCCCGAGCAGAGTGAGCCGCCCGCGCTGCGACCCAAGACCGAGCCCACAACCACCACCACGCAACACCCGAGCGATGAGGACCTACAAAGAAGACCAAGGACGCCTGGCGCGCATGTTCGCGTTCTGGGGTCTCGTCTTCGTGATCCTCTACGGCTGTACGTTCCTGCACAGCCAGCTTGTCCAGCACGTCACGTCGCTGCGTCCGGCCATCGCGGACCTGGTCATACCGGTGGTCGGGATCGCCGTCAGCGGCGCCTTCCTGATCAGTGCGACGGCCTTCGTCGTTCTGGCGGTCTGGCTGCTGCGCTGGCAGGCCAAGCCGGCGATCGCCGACATCCTGATCGACACGGAGAGCGAGCTCCGCAAGTCGACCTGGCCGACGTTCACGAACGTGGTCAACTCGACCATCGTGGTGGTCTCCTTCGTGCTCGTGTTGATGGGCTTCTTGGCACTCGTGGACTGGTTCCTCACCGCCTTCTTCGCGCGGCTTCTCGGCCTGGGAGGAAGCTGAGTCATGACGTACAGCTGGTACTTCGTCCGCTGCCAATCAGGCCGCGAAGACTCCGTCCGCAAACAGCTCGAGACGCGACTGAACGTTGCCGGTCTGCAGGACATCATTCCGCAGATTCTGGTCCCCTTCGAGCGCGTCACCGACCTCAAGAACGGCAAGCGCCGTGTGGTCACGAAGAAGCTGTATCCCGGCTATTTGATGGTGCAGGCCGACCTCGAGGACAACGAGGGCGACCGAACGATCAAGGCCCGCGCAACCATGCGCGAGACGCCCGGCTTCGGTGAGTTCCTGGGTAGCCCCGGGCAGCCGCCGACGCCGCTCACCGAGAGTCAGGTCCAGGGCATCCTGGTCCGCATGTCCGATAGCGAACAGCGCCCTCAGGTCAGCATCAGCATGGCCAAGGGCGACACCGTCAAGATCAAGTCCGGTGCGTTCGATGGGTTCGACGGTCAAGTCGACGAAGTCAACGCAGACAAGGGCACCGTTAAAGTCATCGTCACGATCTTCGGGCGCCCGACACCGGTCGAGCTCGAGTACTGGGAAGTGGAGGCCGTCTGAGCCATGGCCAAAGAAGTCACAGGAAAGATCAAACTCCAGTGCCCCGCGGGGCAGGCCACGCCTGCTCCCCCCGTGGGCCCTGCGCTCGGCGCCCACGGCGTCAACATCGCGCAGTTCGTCAAGGAGTTCAACGACCGTACGCGTGAGCAGATGGGGATGATCATTCCCGTCGAGATCACCGTCTACAAGGACCGCAGCTTCGACTTCATCCTGAAGTCGCCGCCGGCCGCCGTGTTGCTGAAGAAGGCAGCTGGTCTCGACAAGGCCTCCGGAATGGTGGGGCACGAGATCGTCGGCTCAGTCACACGTGAACAAGTCGAAGAGATCGCGAAGCTCAAGCTCGCTGACCTGAACGCACGCGACATCGAGCATGCGGCCAGGATCATCGAGGGCACGGCGCGCTCTTCAGGCATCGAGGTAAAGGGCTGACCATGGTCAAGCGAAGCAAACGCTACGACGCGGCTGCGTCGAGGATCGACCGCTCTCGGCAGTACGATCCGACCGAGGCTCTCGAACTGCTGAAGGCTCTGCCTGCGGCCAAGTTCAACGAGACCGTCGACGTCGTCGTCAAGCTCGGTGTCGACCCCCGCAAGTCGGACCAACTGGTTCGCGGTGCGGTGTCGCTGCCGAAGGGGCTCGGCAAGACCGTCGTCGTGGCCGTGTTCGCCGAAGGCGACAAGGCCGACGCGGCCCGCGAGGCCGGTGCCGACCACGTCGGCAGTGACGACCTGGCGGAGAAGATCGCCGGCGGTTGGATGGATTTCGACGTCGTGATCGCCAGCCCCGACATGATGAAGCATGTCGGCAAGCTGGGCCGTGTTCTCGGCCCGCAGGGCAAGATGCCCAGCCCGAAGAGCGGCACCGTCACGCCCGACGTCGCCAACGCCGTCAGCGAGTTCAAGGCCGGCAAGGTCGAGTTCCGCACCGATGCCGGCGGGAACGTGCACGCCCCCCTGGGCAAGCGCGACTTCCCGGTCGAAGACCTCAACGCGAACCTCACCGCGTTCCTGGACCACCTGATCGGCATGCGTCCTGCGGCCGTGAAGGGCACCTATCTGCGCAAGGTCTCGGTCTCGACGACCATGGGACCGGGCGCCTGGATCGCCTACGGAGGCTGACCATGCCGAGCGTTGTCAAGAAGATCGCCTCCCGCGAACTCACGGAATCCTTCAAGGACGCCGAGGGCCTCGTCATCCTCGGGGTCAACGGCCTCGACATGCCCGAGAACGAGACCCTGCGGGGGCAGCTCGCCGAGCACGGCGTGCGCCTGCGTATGGTCCCCAACAAGATCGCCCGAAGGGTGCTCGGCGACCGCGGTCTCGAGTTCCCCGAGGGAGTCTTCTCGGGCTCGACCGCTGTCGCCGCGGGCGACGCGGAGCAGACGATTCTCGCTGCGAAGGTCGTCACCAGCAGCCCCCTGCGCAAGTCGGGCAAGCTGACCCTGCGCGCCGGTGCCCTCGAGGGCATCGTGCTGGGGGAGTCGGATGCCGCGGCCCTGGCCGACGTGCCCGACCGCGACACGCTGCGCTCGAAGATCCTCGGCTGCCTGAGCGGACCCGCTCAGCAGATTGCCCTGCTCGTCAACGCGCCGCAGAGCGCTCTGGCCCGCGTGCTGCAGGCCAAGATCGACGCAGACGGTGGCGCAGGCGAAGAGGGGGGCGACGCCTGATCGGCCCAGGCCGTTCAAGCTCCCCGACGCATCTCAGATCAGCGCCACTGTTGGTGGCGCCTACCGAACCAAGACCAACCACCCCCTCACTCTCAGGAGTCGTTCCGATGTCGGAAGAAACCACCACCGTCGAGCTCGAGCCCGAGCTCCAGTCGCTGGTCCAGACCCTCGACGGTCTGTCCCTGCTCCAAGCCTCGAAGCTGGTCAAGCACCTCGAGGACCACTGGGGCGTCAGCGCCGCGGCCCCCGTTGCCGTCGCCGCCGCCCCCGCGGGTGGTGGCGCTGAAGCCGCCGCCGAGGAGAAGACCTCCTTCGACGTGATCCTCGAGTCGGCTGGCGACAAGAAGATTCAGGTCATCAAGGAAGTCCGCGGCATCACGGGCCTCGGCCTCAAGGAAGCCAAGGATCTCGTCGAGAGCGCCCCGAAGGCCGTCAAGGAGGGTTGCTCCAAGGACGAGGCTGAGGAGCTCAAGACGAAGCTCGAGGCTGCCGGGGGCAAGGTCAAGATCGACTGATCGACCAGGTCGGAGGTCTCCGGGCCCAATCTCGGGGCGCCCTCGGGCGCTCCGGGGGCGACTTTGGGACGCTAGGATCGTCTGCGGCATTGACTGTCGACGGTCCTGAGTGCTATTCCATCCCGCTCACGCTGGTCGCGGTACGCCCGTGCCGTGCGAGCGTGTCGCGCGGGTGGGATACGGCCGAAGTGGGGCTTCGAAGGTCTGTCTATCGATGGGCCCTCTTCGGACCTCTTCGACGAGTCCCGCCGGGGCTTCGCGCTCGGAGTCGCCAGGGGCTTGATTCTCTCGGCCACACGGTCCTATCGGCCGTGGCGCAATCGGTCCGCACCTCTGCCCGAGCCTCCCTGCAACGCCGACAAGGCGTCTCCCGAGGCACCTTGGATCATCGGTGGGGACTTCCCCGCGTCAACAGCCCCGATCTTGGGTGCCCACTCTCGGCTGGTCCGCGCTGACCGTCCGACCCGACCCGATCCCGCTCCTGAATCTCAGTGCGCGGAAGACAGCCCGACTCAATCGACCCAGGACACCGGAGATCGTTCCCGGTGACCTACTCGCCATCCACAGCCCACTGAGTCCCCGCCCCGCTCCGGCCATCGTCGACCTCGTCGACCATGGCTTCCCGGCGAAGGACCTGACCAGGCGCTCCAGCCGAGCCCGCATCCGAGCCGCCACTGCCGCAGCGACTCGGGCCCATCGGCTTCGAGCACCAAAACGCCTTCCCCATCCGGGGTCGGCGCATCCATCCAGCGGCAACTCACACTCGAGCTGTCCAGTTTCGAGCGGCGCTGCCGGTGCGTCCCTGTGGGGACCCCGGCGCCGACCCGAGCGACATCGATGACGACGACGAAGAATCCCGTCCGCAAGTTCGCCCGCTACAAGGACATCGTCGAAGTCCCCGACCTCGTCGAGATCCAGCGCAAGGCCTACCACGAGTTCCTGATGGTCGAGGTCCCCCAAGGGGGACGGGACGACCTCGGGCTCGAAGCCCTGCTGCGGGAGGTGTTCCCGATTTTCTCGTACGACAAGACGATGTGCCTCGAGTACGTCGGCTACGAGTTGGGGCGCCCGCGCTACACGATCGACGAGTGTCGCAAGCTCCGACTCACCTTCGGGTACCCCTTCAAGGTCCGACTGCGGTTGGTCAAGCCGGAGCCGGTCGAGGAAGAGGTCTACCTCGGTGAGATCCCGATCATGATCGGGGGCGGCGAGTTCATCATCAATGGCTCCGAGCGGGTCATCGTCAGCCAGCTCCACCGCTCGCCGGGCGTCGACTTTTCGGTCGATGCGTCGACGATCGACAAGAAGCTGCACAGCTGCTGGATCATCCCCGAGCGCGGCTCGTGGATCGAGCTGAACGTGACCAAGAAGGACCTGCTGACGGTCCGCATCGACCAGTCGGGCAAGTTCTCGGCCACGACGCTGCTGCGCGCTCTGGACGAGAACCTCGGAACCGACCAGCAGATCCTGCGCCACTTCTACAAGACGAAGATCCAGAAGAAGGGCAAGACGCAGACTGAGAACGCCTTCGCCAAGGCCCTCACCGGGCACTACGCGGTGGGCGACGTGGTCGTGCTCAAGACCGGCGAAGTGCTGGTTCCCTCAGGAACACAGATTTCCGAGTCGGCCGCGATCGAGATCGCAGCCTCCGAGCTGGCCCAGGTCGAGATCATCTCCGAGTCGCCGGACGAGCTGGATCCGCTGATCCTGAACTCCCTGGCCGACGATCCCTGCGAGTCCCACGAGGATTCGCTGATCAAGATCTACAGCCGCCTGCGCCCGGGCAACCCCGCGCAGCTCGAGAAGGCGCGCGAACTCTTCCACGAGAAGTTCTTCGACAGCCAGCGCTACCGCCTCGGTCGTGTCGGGCGCTTCCGCCTGAACCGCAAGTTCAATCAGGACATCCCCGAAGAGACTCAGGTCCTGCAGCCCGAGGACATCGTCAACTCGATCAAGTACCTGCTGTCGCTGCGTAACGGCACCGGCGAGTTGGACGACATCGACAACCTCGGCAACCGGCGCGTGCGCACGATCGCCGAGCTGGCCGGTGAGGAGTTCCGCAAGGGCCTGCTCAAGCTGCGTCGGACTGCCCAGGAGCGAATGAACCTGGAGAGCCCCGACAGCATCTCGCCGCGCAACCTGATCAACTCGAAGACCTTCTCGAGCGCCGTCGAGTACTTCTTCGGTCGGGGTGAGCTCAGCCAGGTCGTCGACCAGACCAACCCGCTGAGCCAGTTGACGCACGAGCGTCGTCTCTCGGCCCTCGGGCCGGGTGGTCTGAACCGCAAGCGCGCCGGCTTCGACGTGCGCGACGTGCACCTGTCGCACTATGGCCGCCTCTGCCCGATCGAGACGCCGGAAGGCTCGAACATCGGTCTGATCTCGTCCTTGGCTCTCTACTCGAAGCTGGACGACTACGGCTTCCTCTGCTCGCCCTACCGCAAGGTCAACAACGGCGACCTGACGGAAGAGGTGGTCTACCTGCGAGCGGACGAAGAAGTCGGCAAGGTCATTGCCCCCGCAGACGCTGCGCTCGGCGCCGAGGGCAAGCTGACGGGCACCCGGGTGCTGGTGCGGCGCGACGGCGACAACTACGAGGTCGATCCGAAGGAGGTCGACTACGTTGACGTTTCCCCGAAGCAGATCGTCGGTGTCTCCGCGGCGCTGATCCCGTTCCTAGAGCACGACGACGCCAACCGGGCGCTGATGGGCTCGAACATGCAGCGTCAGGCCGTTCCGCTGTTGCGGACCGACCCGCCGATCGTCGGTACGGGCATGGAGGAGATCGTCGCGGCGAACTCCGAGATGATGATGCGGGCCAAGCAGGCCGGCACGGTGACCTACGTCGATAGCCAGGTGATCCTGGTCGACGACGAGGAGTATCGCCTGACGAAGTACCGCGGTCTCAATGAGCGCACCGCCCAGAATCACCGCCCGCGGGTGGTGGAGGGGCAAGAGGTCAAGGCCGGCGACCTGCTGGCCGACGGAGCGGCGACTCACCTCGGTGAGCTGGCGCTCGGTCGGAACCTGGTCGTGGCCTTCATGACCTGGGACGGCTTCAACTACGAGGACGCGATCCTCGTTTCCGACCGCCTGGTGCGCGAGGACGTCTTCACCTCGATCCACATCGAGGAGTACGAGGTCGAGATTCGGGAGACCAAGCTCGGCAAGGAAGAGTTCACCCGCGACATCCCCAACGTCGGCGAGAAGGCTCTCGGCCAGCTCGACGAGAGCGGCATCGTGCGCATCGGGACCTACGTCGAAGCCGGCGACATCCTCGTCGGCAAGGTCGCACCCAAGAGCAAGAGCGAGCTCACTCCGGAAGAGAAGCTGCTGCACGCGATCTTCGGTCGGGCCGGCGTAGACGTGAAGAACGCCTCGCTGACCATGCCCCCCGGCACCACCGGGGTCGTGATCGACGCGCAGAAGTTCTCGCGCCGCGTCAACTTGACCGACATCGAGCGCACCAAGGTGCTCGGGCAGATCCGGGACGCCGAGAAGGACTTCCTGCGGGCCTTCCGCGACTACACGGCCTCGATGCTCAAGGAGGTCGTCGTCGCCCTCGGTGCCGATGTGATGGATACGCAAACCGGGCAGCCGGTCGTGTTCGACGACACCGCGACCTTCGACGAACTCAAGCGCATCAAGCTGCTGTGCATGGCGGCGGCGGACGACGTCACGGAGAAGGACGTTCGCGATCGAACCCTGCGCGCCATCAACGAGTTCCAGGCCCGCATCGAGAACCGCGAGAGCGAGAAGAACAAGGTCGTCAACCGCCTCAGCCGAGGTGACGAGCTGCCCACCGGCGTGCTCGAGATGGTCAAGGTCTACGTCGCCACCAAGCGTCACCTCTCAGTGGGGGACAAGATGGCCGGCCGCCACGGCAACAAGGGTGTGGTGTCGAAGATCCTCCCCGAGGAGGACATGCCGTACATGGAGGACGGTACGCCCGTCGACATCGTGCTCAACCCGCTCGGTGTGCCGAGCCGGATGAACGTGGGCCAGATCCTCGAGACCCACCTGGGTCTCGCGGGCAAGAAGCTCGGCGTGCGCTTCCACACTCCCGCCTTCGACGGCGCGAAGGAATTCGAGATCGAAGCTGCGCTCGAGGAGGCTGGCCTGCCGACCACCGGCAAGTTCGCACTCTACGACGGCCGCTCGGGCTCGCGCTTCGAGCAGGACGTCACCGTCGGTGTCATGTACATGCTGAAGCTGCACCACCTCGTTGACGAGAAGGTGCACGCTCGGGCAACCGGCCCCTACTCGCTGATCACCCAGCAGCCGCTGGGGGGCAAGGCCCGCTTCGGCGGCCAGCGCTTCGGGGAGATGGAAGTCTGGGCCCTCGAGGCCTACGGCGCCGCGGCCATCCTGCAGGAACTCCTGACCGTCAAGTCGGACGATGTCGATGGCCGGACCAAGATCTACGAATCGATGGTCAAGGGCCTGAACATCTTGGAACCCGGTACGCCGGTCTCCTTCGAAGTGCTTTGCAACGAGATCAAGGGTCTCGGCCTCAACATCGAACTCCAGAAGAAGGCCACCCTCTAGGGGCACCTCGCCATGGCAGAGAATCTCTACAACCGAATCAACGACTACGGCAGCGTCAAGATCAGTCTGGCGTCGCCGGAGGACATCCGGTCGTGGTCGTACGGCGAGGTCAAGA
The DNA here is from genome assembly GCF_007748095.1 of Engelhardtia mirabilis. Classification (NCBI taxonomy): domain Bacteria; kingdom Pseudomonadati; phylum Planctomycetota; class Planctomycetia; genus Engelhardtia; species Engelhardtia mirabilis. Next base: position 5,197,731 of record NZ_CP036287.1, on the reverse strand, counting down.
AGCCCGAGACCATCAACTACCGGACCTACCGTCCGGAGCGTGATGGACTCTTCTGCGAGCGGATCTTCGGTCCCGAGCGGGACTGGGAATGCGCTTGCGGCAAGTACAAGGGCATCAAGCACAAGGGCATCGTCTGCGACAAGTGTGGCGTGATGGTGACCCACAGCCGGGTGCGCCGCAAGCGCATGGGCCACATCAACCTGGCCGCGCCGGTCGCGCACATCTGGTTCTTCAAGGCGATGCCTTCGCGTCTGGGCACCTTGCTCGACATGAAGACGTCCAACCTCGAGCGCGTGGTCTACTTCCAGGACTACATCGTCATCGACCCCGGTGATACGCCGCTCGAGGAGAAGCAGCTGCTGACCGAGGAGGAGTACCGCCAGTCGCGGGCGAAGTACGGGACCGAGTTCGACGCCGACATGGGCGCCGAGGCGGTCAAGAAGATGCTGCGCCGCCTGGACCTCCAGCAGCTCAGCCAGGAATTGCGCGAGGAGCTGCTCTCGACGCGTTCGAAGCAGCGGCAGAAGGACATCATCAAGCGACTCAAGACGGTCGAGATGCTCCGCGATTCCGGCAACCAGGCCGATTGGATGATCCTCGAGGTCATCCCGGTCATCCCGCCGGACCTGCGCCCCCTGGTGCTGCTGGACTCGGGCAACTTCGCGACCAGCGACCTGAACGACCTCTACCGTCGTCTGATCAACCGGAACAACCGGCTCAAGAAGCTGCTCGACCTCAACGCCCCCGAGGTCATCATCCGCAACGAGAAGCGGATGTTGCAGCAGTCGGTTGACGCACTGTTCGACAACGGTCGTTGCCGTCGGCCGGTGCTCGGCTCGTCGAACCGCCCGCTCAAGTCCCTCACGGACATGATCAAGGGCAAGCAGGGGCGCTTCCGCGAGAACCTGCTCGGCAAGCGTGTCGACTACTCGGCGCGTTCGGTCATCGTGGTTGGCCCGGAGCTGCGCCTGCACCAGTGCGGTCTGCCCAAGAAGGTTGCCCTCGAGCTGTTCCAGCCGTTCATCATCCGACGCCTCAAGGAACTGGGCCTGGCAGACACGATCAAGTCCGCCAAGCGGATGCTCGAGCGGCGTGACGAGGAGGTCTGGGACATCCTCGACGAAGTGATCCGTGACCACCCGGTCCTGCTGAACCGCGCACCGACGCTGCACCGCATGGGTATCCAGGCCTTCGAGCCTGTGCTCATCGAGGGCAATGCGATCCGCTTGCACCCGCTGGTCTGCTCCGGCTTCAACGCCGACTTCGATGGCGACCAGATGGCCGTGCACCTGCCCCTCTCTTTCGAGGCGCAGATCGAGGCGGCGACGCTGATGCTCGCCACCAACAACATCTTCTCGCCCGCGAACGGCGCGCCGATCATCGCGCCTTCGCAGGACATGGTGCTCGGGATCTTCTACCTGACGAAGGACCCGCACCTGACCACCAAGCCCCAGGCCTTCAGTTCCCTCGGGGAGTTGTTCCTGGCCTACGGTCACGGCCTGACGCACACCCACCACCCGGTGAAAGTGCGAATGGAGCCGGGTACCCAAGTGAAGATGGGGCAGAACGACTCCCCCGTGGTCGTTGGCGACGACGGCAAGATCCCGTTCGTCGACGAGGAGACCGGCGAAGAGCGTCGCGATTACCTGCCGACGACCATCGGGCGCGCGATCTTCAACGACATTCTTCCTCCGGGTATGCCGTTCTACGGCTACCAGCTCAACAAGAAGGGCATCTCGGGACTGATCAGCGACTGCCACCGACTGCTTGGTCGGGACGCAACGCTGACGTTGCTCGACGATCTCAAAGATCTCGGCTTCAAGTCCTCGACCCGTGCAGGTCTGTCGTTCGCCAAGGACGACATGCGGATCCCGGAGTCGAAGCAGGCCATCCTGGACGAGATTCAGGCTGAGATCGATCAGGTCGAGGTCGCCTTCCAGAAGGGTGTGATCACCGACGGCGAGCGCTACCTGAAGGTCATCGACCTCTGGACGCACGCTCGTGAGCGCGTCGGCGCCGAGATGATGGGTGTTCTCGCGGCCGACCAGCGCGGGGATGTCTACGTCAATCCCATCTTCTGCATGGTGACGTCGGGCGCCCGGGGCTCCCTGGATCAGATTCGGCAGCTCGCCGGTATGCGTGGTCTGATGGCCAAGCCCTCGGGCAAGATCATCGAGACGCCCATCAAGGCCAACTTCCGCGAGGGTCTGAAGGTTCTCGAGTACTTCTCGTCCACCCACGGCGCCCGGAAGGGCCTCGCGGACACGGCGCTGAAGACGGCCGACGCCGGCTACCTGACGCGCAAGCTGACGGATGTTGCTCAGAACGTCGTGATCTCGTCGGACGACTGCGGCACGCCCAACGGCGTCTTCAAGGTCGCCGTCTACAAGGGCGAGAAGGTCGTTGTGAGCCTGTCCCAGGCCATCCGCGGTCGAGTCGCACGCGACACGATCATGGACGTCGCCACGGACGAGGTCGTCGTCCGCGAGAACGAGATCATCACCGAGAGCGCTGCGGCTCGCGTCGAGGCGCTCGGCTTCGAGAAGGTTCGCCTGCGTAGTCCGCTGACCTGTGAAGCGGGTCTCGGAATCTGCGCCCGCTGCTACGGGATGGACCTCTCGCGGGGCACCGTTGCGGAGCGCGGCTTGGCCGTAGGCATCATCGCCGCCCAGTCGATCGGTGAGCCGGGTACCCAGCTCACCATGCGGACCTTCCACATCGGTGGTACGGCTAGCCGTTCCGTCGAGGAGTCCGAGGTCAAGGTCAAGCGGGACGGCAAGGTGCGCTTCGCCAACCTTCAGGTCGTGACCAACCCCGATGGGGAGGACGTGGCCCTGAACCGACAAGGCGAAGTCCTCGTGATGGACGACCGCGATCGTGAGCTCGACCGCTACGTGGTCCCGATCGGCTCGATCATCGCGCGTAAGGATGGCGAAGACGTGGTCGCCGGCGACGTACTCTGCAGCTGGGACCCGCACCAAGTGCCGATTCTCGCTGAGTTCGGTGGCAAGGTGCGCTACGAGGATCTGATCGAGGGCAAGACGCTGAAGGTCGAGCGAGACGCACGACGAGGCGCCGTGCGCAAGCAGGTCATGGAGCACAAGGGTGACCTGCACCCGCAGCTCATCCTCGAGGACAAGAACGGCGAGCCCCTGGCGCTGTACCCGATTCCCGAGCGTGCCTACATCGAGGTGGACGACGGTGCGTCGATCAAGCCCGGTGGCCTGTTGGCCAAGACCGCTCGAGAAATCGGTGGTACCCAGGACATCACCGGTGGTCTCCCGCGTGTGACCGAGCTGTTCGAGGCTCGGCGCCCGAAAGATCCGTCGGTCATTTCCGAGATCGACGGCTTCGTCGAGCTCGGCGACAAGAAGCGTGGCAAGCGCACGATCATCGTCCGCGCCATCGGTGAAGAGGGCGAGGTCATTGAGGAGGTCGAGCACGCCGTGCCCCAGGGCAAGCACCTCCGCGTCCATAAGGGCAACGAGGTCAAGGCTGGCGATCCGCTGGTCGACGGCCCCCTGGTGCCCCAGGACATCCTGCGAATCAACGGCGAGGAGCTGCTCCAGGACTACCTCCTGGACGAGATCCAGAACGTCTATCGCTCCCAGGGTGTGGGCATCGACGACAAGCACATCGAGATCATCATCAGCCAGATGATGAGGAAGGTGCAGGTCAACGATCCCGGTGACTCCGACTTCCTGCCCGGGGCCGTGGTCGACAAGTTCCGGTTCCGCCGCCAGAACGAACAGCTTCGCAAGGAGCGCAAGAAGCCCGCGACCGGCATGACCCTGCTGCTCGGTGTCACCAAGGCCTCGCTCAGCTCGGAATCGTTCATCTCCGCCGCCTCCTTCCAGGAGACGACAAAGGTGCTCACCGAGGCGGCGATGGCTGGCAAGCGCGACTATCTGGTCGGGCTCAAGGAGAACGTCATCCTCGGGCACATGGTGCCCACGGGTACCGGTTTCCGGGACCACTACCGGACTCGGGTGAAGAAGAACATCGACTTCGGCGAGATCGGGAAGGGCTTCGGCACCTCCTCGACCCCGGCGGACGCCGATATCGAGGCGCTGCTCTCAGGCAACCTCGAGGCTCTCACCGGTCGAGCGAGCACATCCTTGGCGCCCACGGGGACCGGCGATGCGACGGCCGACATGGCTGAGTTGCTTCGGATCGGGTCCATCGAAACGGCGGTGGATACCATCGAAGGCCCTGAAGACCGGGGCGCGATGGGTGAGCCCGCCGCCCACGACGACGATGAGGGCGCCGAGCCGGCGAACTGATCCCGTCCACGACTGACCCCCGATCGGGTCCGGCCGCCCATCGCGCGGTCGGAGCCGATGGCTCCGGGGCCGCCGGCGGACGCCGAGCTAACCCGGAGCTGGACCGAGTCCAGCGCCGTCCTTGACGGCGAATCACAGATCCCTAGAATGCTCCGCCCGTCCGTCGGCCAGAGCTGACCGACGACCACTAGACCATCCACCGGCGGCAGCCGCCGTGGGGCCCTGACCTTCCAGCGCGGAAGGCCCCCCAGGCTTCTCAGACCCGCCGATTCAAGACTCTCTGATGCCCACGATCAACCAGCTCGTCCGCAAGGGCCGCAAGCCGATCAAGAAGCGGTCGAAGTCTCCCGTGCTCGACTCGTGCCCGCACAAGCGTGGCGTGTGTCTGCAGGTGAAGACGATGACCCCGAAGAAGCCCAACTCGGCTCTTCGCAAGGTCGCCCGTGTCCGCCTCTCGAACGGCAAGGAGATCACGGCTTACATCCCCGGCGAGGGGCACAACCTGCAGGAGCACTCGATCGTGCTCGTGCGTGGTGGTCGTGTCCGCGACCTTCCCGGTGTCCGCTACCACGTACTTCGAGGCACCCTGGACACCGCCGGTGTCGATGGGCGACTCCAGAGCCGGTCCAAGTACGGCGTCAAACGTCCCAAGAAGTGACCGACGTCGGCCAACGCCGCGCGATCTGAGAATCAACGATGCCCCGTAACTTCAAATCCACCGCAGTTCTCCAAGAGCCCGATCCCAAGTTCGGATCGATGCTGGCCACTAAGGTCATCAACAAGCTCATGCAGGACGGCAAGAAGACCACCGCCCAGGCGATCTTCTACGACGCCCTCGACCTCGCGTCGAAGAAGCTCCCCGATGCCGAGGACCAGGTGGAGATCTTCACCAAGGCGATCGACAACATCCGGCCCACCGTCGAGGTGCGCTCCAAGCGCGTCGGCGGCGCCAACTACCAGGTGCCGCGCGAAGTACGTCGGAACCGGCAGCAGAGCCTTGCGATCCGCTGGTTGATCGACAACTGCCGCAAGAAGAAGGGTAAGCCGATGGCTATCCGTCTCGCGGACGAGTTGGTCGACGCCTTCCAGGGCACCGGCGCCTCGGTCTCTCAGAAGGAGACCGTTCACAAGATGGCCGAGGCCAACAAGGCCTACAGCCATTTCGCTCGCTAGTGCGAGCGAAAGTGTGGTTGGCCCAACGGCTGGTGCCGTTGGAGCGGGCTCGCTAGTGCGCGCGAAAGTGTTGTTGGCCCAACGGCTGGCGCCGTTGGAGCGGGCTCGCTAGTGCGCGCGAAAGTGTGGTTGGCCCAACGGCTGGCGCCGTTGGAGCGGGCTCGCTAGCGCGCGCGAAAGTGTGGTCGGCCGAACGGCTGGCGCCGTTGGAGCGGGCTCGCTAGTGCGCGCGAAAGTGTGGTTGGCCCAATGGCTGGCGCCGTTGGGGCGAGCAGGCCGGTGGAGCTGAGACCAAGGTCAGGGCCGCGATCCTCCAGAGGGCGCGGCCCTGGCTCGTTCGGGGGCAGCCGGCGTGAAAGAGGGGAGGATGGGAGGTGACCGATGCAGCGCGACATCTTGATTCTGCGCGACCCGAAGGAGTCGTGGAAGCGGTGCTCTCTCGCGCCCTTGCGTGCCTTGGAGGGGGTTCGCTTCGTGAGCTACCGGCCCGACCTACGGTTGGACGTCGGGGACCGAGTGCTGCTGGATCCGGCGGCACCCGAGCTGGGGGAGTCGGATCGGGGTCGAAGGCTGTTCCTGATCGACTCCAGCTGGCGCCGACTGGCCGCCCTGCGCTCGACCGTGGTGGGGCACCCCGTAGCGAGGTCCCTGCCGCCGATGCGCACCGCCTACCCTCGCCGTAGTCGGACTTTTGACGATCCGGAGGCGGGCCTTGCGTCGATCGAGGCCCTCTTCGCGGCCTGCCACTTCCTGGGTCATGCGGACCCGCAGCTACTCGAGGGCTACCACTTCGCGCGGGAGTTCCTCGACCTGAATCCAGAGTTGGCGGGCTAATCTCCGGCGGTGGTCGAGCTCAGCGCGCTTCGCAACATCGGTATCGTCGCGCACATCGATGCGGGCAAGACCACGGTGTCCGAGCGCCTGCTCTACTTCTCAGGCGTTGAGGCGCGATTCGGGGAGGTTCACGAAGGGTCCACCGTGCTCGACTGGATGCCGGAGGAGCGCCGGCGCGGGATCACGATCACGGCTGCGGCGACCTGCCTGCCCTGGCGCGATCACCTGCTCAATCTGATCGACACCCCCGGGCACGTGGACTTCACGGTCGAGGTCGAGCGCTGCCTGCGCGTCCTGGACGGTGCGGTGTTGGTGCTCAGTGCGATCGGCGGGGTGCAGGCGCAGTCCGAAGCCGTATGGCGTCAGGCCCGGCGTTTCGGCGTGCCCACCATCACCCTGGTCAACCAGTGCGACCGTCCGGGAGCCGACTACTTGGTGGCGGTGGCCGACCTGGAGGCGCGGCTAGAGGTCGAGGCCTTGCCGGTGCACTACCCCCTGGGCGAAGGGCCGGACCTGCGCGGGGTGGTGGACCTGCTGGACCTGACCGCGTGGGTCTACGACGCCCAGGGTCGTGAGTCCCGCATCGAGCTTCCCCCGGAGGTTGCCGACGAGGCCGGTGTCCTGCATGCCGAGCTTGTCGAGCGACTGGCGGAGATGGACGAGGCGGTTCTCGACGACCTGGCTGCAGACCGTCGTCCCGATCGGGCCACCCTGGTCGCCGCCGTTCGCCGAGCCACCCTTGCCGGCGAGCTTCAGCCGGTGCTGTGCGGGGCTGCGTTGCGGAACATCGGGATGCAGCGCCTGCTTGACGCGGTGGTGGAGTTTCTGCCCGGACCCGACGACCGCGAGCCCCCTCGGGCGGAGTTCCTCTCCGATGGTTCTCCACATCTGGTCCCGCCCGATCCGCTCGCCGACGTCTGCGCCCTCGTCTTCAAGGTGCAGTCCCTGGATGGTGGTCCGCCGCTGCTCTTCGTGCGCGTCTATGCGGGGATCATCGAGCGCGGGGCCCGTCTGTGGATTCCTCGGCTCGCCACTCACCTGCCGGTCGAGGCGCTCTACCGCCTGCACGCCGACAGCACCCACGAGGTCTACGCGGCCGGCCCGGGCGAGATCGTGGCTCTGCCGGACACCGTCGGTGCGACCACGGGCGACACTCTTTGCGGTACGGCGCCGGGCTTGGTGCTCGAGTCCCAGACTTTCTCCGAGCCGGTGCTCACGGCAATCGTCGAGCCCGAGCGCGAGATCGACCGGGCCGTCTTGGCGGACTCTCTGGCCCGCCTCGGGCGCGAAGACCCGACCCTGCGGGTCCTCGTGGACGCCGAGACCGGGCAGTACCAGGTCTCGGGCATGGGGGAGCTGCATCTGGAGGTGGTCGAGAACCGCCTGCGGGAGCAATTCGGGATCAAGGCCCGCTTCGGAGTCCCCAGCGTGGCCTACCGGGAGGCGGTCCTGACCAGTGCTCGAGGGCGGGCCGAAGTCGAGCGCGAGGCGGGGGCCCGGCGTCTGAAGGGCCTGCTCGAGATCGAGCTCGCCCCCGACCCGACCTCCGGACGCTTGACCATCGACTGGGCCCCGGGGGTCGAGCTGGCGGCCCACCTGCGAGAGTCCGTCGAGGCCAACCTGCGACGCCTGGCTCAGGTGGGCCCGCGCTTCGGATTCCCGTTGATCGACTCCAGGATGAGAATCCTGGTGGCTAGGGCGGAGCTCGCCGATGGGGCCGAGCACGCACTCGGTCAATGCGCCTCGATCGCCGCCCGGGAAGCCATGCAGGGGGTATCGGTCGAGTTGCTCGAGCCGATGGTCGACCTCGAGGTGCGGACGCCTGCCAACTACGCCGGATCGGCGCTCGCGCTCATGAAGAGCCAGCGCGCAAGCATCGGCGAATCCGTGGGGGAGGGCACCTGGCAGGTGATCAGTGGTCGCGCCCGGCTCGCAGCGATGTCCGGCTTCTCCACCGAGCTGCGCTCCCTGTCCCAGGGGCGAGCCCAGTTCAGCCTCAAGCCGGCCGGTTTCAGGCCCGTGCCGGCCTCTGAGCTCGAGGCCTTGGGCCTGTCGTGGTGAGCGTCCGTCGGGGCTGGCCTCCAGAACGGTCGGGGGAGTGCTCCCGCAACTCCTCGGACCCTTCCGGGCACTCCCCGACAAAAAGGCCCGGCAGCCACGTTGACCGCCCTGGGGGTCGCTGCTACCATCTCCGCCCGTTTCGCCCGGAGGGCGCCCTGCAGCGAGTCTGTGGGTCGCCCCGGACTTCTGTCTGTACCCAGCTAGACCCCCGACGATCGGACCGAGTTCCTCGGTCCCGCCCCCCCCGCCGATGAGCGACCGCATTCAAATCCGCATGGAGGCCTACGACCACGAGGCGCTCGACACGTCGGCCGCCGACATCGTGGAGACGGCCAAGCGGACCGGCGCTCTCGTCAACGGGCCGATCCCGCTGCCGACGCGGATCGAGCGCTACACCGTTCTGCGCTCGCCCTTCATCGACAAGAAGTCGCGGGAGCAGTTCGAGATCCGGACCCACAAACGACTGATCTACATCTCGGAGCCCACCAGTCAAACGGTCGACGCTCTGAGTAGCCTCAACATGCCCGCCGGCGTCGACATCCGCATCAAGGCCTGACCGCCTCGAGCGCTGCAAGCGCCCCTTCGAGGGGTGAGTCGCAGCGTTGGATTCGCCTCACCTGAGCGCCGCACAGCGACGCGAGGGTTCGGCCGCCGAGACCCGCGCGACCTCCTCGAGCGAGGGGGTCAATGGTCCCCTTCGGGGGGCCGCTCCTCGCGGGGAGCAAGTCGCCCCAGGAGCACCGCTCCGAAGGGCGACGACAACCAGACCCCCCCGATTGACTCGATCCGCCCTGCGCGATCGTCGACCAGTCGGCCTCACCCCCCACGTTCAACGCCGCGTGGCCAGGCGTCTCGGTCCGATCCTCGGACCACCTGGTCGAACCGGCACAGACGATCAACCCGTCGACCGACCGCTCTCCGCTGAGCGCTCGCCCGACACCACCCCGTTCGCAGGACAATGACGCTGCTCCTAGGACGCAAACGCGGCATGACGCAGGTCTTCGAGGACGACGGAACCGTCGTGCCCGTGACCGTCGTCGAGGCTGGTCCGTGCGTGGTATGCCAGGTTCGGACAGAGGAGTCCGACGGCTACAACGCCGTCCAGCTGGGCTTCGAGGACGTGCCCGACTCCCGGGCCTCCAAGCCCCGTCGTGGCCATTTCGCCAAGGCCAACGTGACCCCGAAGCGCTTCCTCCGCGAGGAGCGCCTGACGGCTTCGCCCGAGCTCTCGGTGGGGGACGTGATCGCCGCCGACGTCTTCACCCGCGGCGACGTGGTCGACGTCACCGGCACCAGCAAGGGGCGCGGGTTCGCCGGCACGATCAAGCGCCATGGCTTCCAGCGCGGTAACAAGACGCACGGCTGCATGAACTACCGCGAGCCCGGCTCGATCGGTGCATCGGCCTACCCCGGCCGCGTCTTCAAGGGCAAGCGCATGGCCGGCCACTACGGCGCCTCGCGCAAGACCACCAAGAACCTGCCCATCGTGCGGGTCGACCTCGAGCGCAACCTGCTCTTCGTCAAGGGCTCGATCCCCGGTCCCACCGGCGGCCTGGTCCAGGTCCGCACGGCCCGCACCGGCGGGAGGAAGAACTGATGCAGCTCAAGAGCTACAAGGCCGGCGCCGTCGGTCAGGTGGAGTTCGACGAGGCGCCCTTCGGCGGCTCCGTGCTCTACCGCACCCTGAAGGACGCCGTGGTCATGTACCAGGCGAACCAGCGTCAGGGCAACGCGAGCACCCGTGGCCGCTCCGAGGTCAAAGGCAGCAACGCGAAGCCCTGGAAGCAGAAGCACACCGGTCGGGCTCGCGCCGGTGACCGCAAGTCGCCCATCTGGCGTGGTGGTGGGACGGTCTTCGGGCCCAAACCCCGCGACTTCAGCTACCACATGCCCGTGAAGGCTCGCCGGGTTGCCCTGCGATCCGCCATCGCCGGCAAGTTGCGCGACGAAGAGGTCGTGATCGCTGACCTCGGTCAGTTCTCGAGCCCCTCGTCCAAGGTGGCCCGCAAGATCCTGACTGACCTCGGCAACCCCCGCCGCGCGGTGGTGGTGCTCGGTGAAGCCGACCAGAACGTGTGGAAGTCCTTCCGGAACTTCGCCGGGGTTCGGGTCTCCACGGCCCAAGACCTGTGCGCCCACGACGTCGTCGCCGGCGGCCTGATCATCGCCGAAGCGTCGGCCATGGATGCCTTGATCGCCCGCGTTGGCAAGCCCGAAGCCGCAAGCTCGAGCACTGACGGAGGTGCCGCGTGACTGCTCTCGACCGCCACTACCGAGTCCTCCGCAAGCCTGTCGTGACCGAGAAGTCCTCGGGCGACATGGCGGAGCGCAACGCCTATCACTTCCGAGTCCCGGTCGACGCCAACAAGGTCGAGATCCGGCAGGCAGTCGAGGCCCTCTTCGAGGTCAAGGTCGAGAGCGTCAACACGCTCCATGTGCGGGGCAAGACCCGCCGCCGCGGCTATGTTGCCGGCAAGAAGCCTGACTGGAAAAAGGCCATGGTCAAGCTCGCCGACGGTCAGTCCATCGACGTCATCTGAGGTAGGAACAGAGTTCTTCTAATGGGTATCAAGAGCTACAAGCCGACCTCGCCGGGGCGTCGCCACGGCAACGTCCTCGACTTCGAGGAGTTGACGTCTTCCAAGCCGGAGAAGAGTCTTCTCCGGCCGCTTAAGAAGACCGGCGGTCGCAACAACCATGGCCGCATCACCTCCCGCCGCCGCGGTGGGGGGCACAAGCGCCGCTACCGCCTGATCGACTGGAAGCGCAACAAGGACGGCGTGCCGGCCAAGGTCGCGACCATCGAGTACGACCCCAACCGCACGGCCAACATCGCGCTGCTGCACTACGCGGACGGCGAGAAGCGCTACATCATCGCGCCCCTGGGCCTCAAGGCCGGCCAGACCATCGTGTCGGGCGCAGGGTCCGACCCCAACCCGGGCGTGGCGATGAAGCTGGCGGACATCCCGATCGGCCTCACGATCCACAACATCGAGCTCAAGATCGGCCGCGGCGCCCAGGTCTGCCGCAGCGCCGGAAGCTCCGCGCAGCTGACCGCCCGCGATGGAGACTACGCGATCGTTTCGCTGCCCTCAGGCGAGCTGCGCAGAGTCCACATCCAGTGCCGAGCGACCATCGGTCGGGTCGGTAACACGGACCACCAGAACGTCAAGCTCGGCAAGGCCGGACGCAAGCGTCACAAGGGCCGCCGCCCCGAAGTTCGTGGTACTGCCATGAACCCGGTCGACCACCCCATGGGTGGTGGTGAAGGGCGTACCGCTGGTGGTCGTCACCCCTGTGGACCGACCGCGGTCCTGTCCAAGGGTGGTCGTACCCGTCGCAAGAACAACCCGACGGACAAGTTCATCCTCCGTCGCCGCAAGTCGGGTCGCTGAGCCTAGGGCTGAGCAGCTCCAGGTAGACGCCGAAGACCCGCAACGCACCGAGACACAACGAGGATCCATTGGGACGCAGCATCCGCAAGGGCCCCTACATCGACCCGAAGCTGGCGATCAAGGTCGCCAAGGCGAACGATTCCGGTTCGCGCCAACCCATCAAGACATGGGCGCGCGCGAGCATGATCTCGCCCGACTTCATCGGCCACACCTTCATGGTCCACAACGGGCGACACCACCTGAAGGTGCAGGTCACCGAGGACATGGTCGGTCACAAGCTGGGGGAGTTCTCTCCGACCCGCCAGTTCCGCGGCCACACCAACAAGAAGGAAAGCAAGAAGGGACGCTGACATGGCAACCACAACCGCAGCCAAGCCCGAGTTTCGGGCCCTTCATCGCTACGCGCGTATGACGGCCCGCAAGGGCCGACTCGTCGCTGACGCGATCCGCGGCAAGGACGTCAACACGGCCCTTCAGTTCCTCGAGTTCGCCCCGCAGCGCGCGGCCGCCTACTACTTGAAGGTGCTCAAGTCCGCCGTTGCAAACGCGTCTCAGGACCCCAACGTCAACGTCAACCGGCTGGTGATCTGCGATTGCCGCGCCGACGACGGGCCCCTGCTCAACAACCGTATGCGCTGGCGTCCCGGCCCCCAGGGCCGAGCCATGCCGTTCCGCAAGCGCACCAGTCATCTGACCGTCGTCGTCCGCGAAGCCGACGCCTGACTCCCGAAGCTAGAGAACTAACGAATGGGACAAAAGGTTCACCCCACCGGCTATCGCATCGCGGTCATCGAACCGTGGCGATCGCGCTGGTACGCCAACAAGAAGGACTACCCCCGCCTTCTGGCGGAGGATCAGAAGATCCGTCGCTACATCCGCAAGGAGTTCAAGGCGGCCGGTATTCCGCGTATCGAGATCGAACGCACGAGTGAGGCGGTCAACGTGATCGTGCACACCGCGCGACCCGGCGTCCTCGTCGGTCGCAAGGGGGTGCGCGTGGATGCCCTCAAGAAGGAGCTCCAGCGCATCACTCAGATGACCTGCCACCTGACAGTGCGGGAGATCAAGCGCCCCGAGCTCGAGGCGACCCTGGTCGCCGAGATGATCGCCGAGGCTCTCGAGAAGCGCATGGCCTTCCGTCGCGCGATGAAGAAGGCCATTCAGACCACGGTTCAGGCCGGTGCCAAGGGCATCAAGGTCGAGATGAACGGTCGCCTTGGTGGCGCTGAGATGGCTCGGACCGCGAAGGAGCGAGAGGGGCGTGTGCCGCTCTCGACCCTGCGAAGCTACGTCGACTACGGAACCGCGCTGGCCAAGACCACCTACGGCGTCATCGGCGTCAAGGTCTGGATCTACAAGGGCGACGTAGACGTCGGCAAGAAACTGGACTACCGCTTCCCCCTCGGCGGCGTCGCGCGCGATGAGCGCAACGACGGACTCGTCGGAACGGGTGGTGGCGATCGCCGTGGACGTGGAGGCGACCGCTCGCGCGGCGCCAAGCGAGAGTAGGAGAGCGCCATGGCCCTCATGCCCAAGCGGTCGAAGTACCGCAAATCATTCCGAGGCCGCGTGAAGGGCTTCGCCACCCGCGGCAACCGCGTCTCTTTCGGTGAGTTCGGCCTCCAGGCGCTCGATGCCGCCTGGATCACCGGGCGGCAGATCGAGGCTGGACGTGTCGCGGCCAACCGCGCTACCGGCGGCGCCGCGAAGATCTGGATCCGCGTCTTCCCCCACAAGCCGATCTCGGCGAAGCCGGCCGAGACCCGAATGGGTAAGGGCAAGGGCGACGTCGACTTCTGGGCCGCCGTCGTGAAGCCCGGGACGATTCTCTACGAACTGGGTGGCGTCCCCGAAGAGAAGGCCAAGCTGGCCTTCAAGCGGGTCGCGCACAAGATGCCGATCAAGGTCCGCATGGTTCGGCGCCTCCCGACCCACTGATCGACACCGACCGCAATCAACGCAGCCGCATTCCCCGCAGCCGCAATACACGCAGCAGTACAAAGCGCTGGATTAGTTCGATGAACGCCGAAGAGGTGCGCAGCAAGACGGACGCCGAGCTGAAGTTCGACAAGGGCAACCTGCAGAAGGAGCTCTTCGAACTGCGGTTCCGCTCGTCCACCGAGGCCAACGCGACTCCGTCGCGGGTACGGGCCGTCCGTCGGGCTATCGCCCGCATCAACACCGTCCTCCACGAGCGCACGAGCGGCGTTCGCGGTCAAGAACCCCGCAACTGACCGCAGCGGAGCGCGAGCGACCCGCGGCTCCGACCAGTCGGCGCCCCAGAGAACACAGGAAACGGCCCATGTCCGATACCCAAACACAGACCCGGAACCGCCGCCGGTTGCTTCAGGGAGTGGTGACGAGCGACAAGATGGACAAGTCCATCACCGTCCTCGTCGAACGCCGCTTCGCGCACCCGAAGTACGGCAAGTTCGTCCGGAGCCACAAGAAGTACCACGCCCACGATGAGCTCAACGAAGCGCACGTGGGGGACACCGTCGAAGTGGCCGCGACCCGGCCGCTCTCGAAGACCAAGCGCTGGCGGTTGGTTCGCATCCTCGAGTCGCCCGCACTGCGTACCGACCCGACTGCGGCCGAGACGGGTGCCGAGTCCATGACTTCCGAGGTCGAAGGGGGTGACGCGTGATTCAGATGCAGACCATCCTCGACGTCGCCGACAACACCGGCGCCAAGCGGGCGATGTGTATCAAGGTGCTCGGCGGAACTCACCGTCGTTACGCCGGCCTGGGTGATGTCGTCGTGTGTTCGATTCGCCGCGCCATCCCCGGTTCGGAGCTCAAGCCCGGGACAGTGGTGCGCGGGGTGATCGTCCGAGTTCGCAAGAACACGCGCCGTAGTGACGGCTCCTACGTCAAGTTCGACCGGAACGCGCTCGTCATCATCGATGCCGAGGGGAACCCGCGTGGAACTCGCATCTTCGGAGCGGTCGCTCGTGAGCTCCGGGAGCGGAACTACATGAAGATCGTCTCCTTGGCCCAGGAGGTCGTCTGATGAAGTTCAAGAGAGGTGACAAGGTTGTCGTCATCGCCGGCAACAACAAGGGCGCGAACGGCGAGATCCTGCTCGTCGATCGGGAGAACGGGCGTGTGATCGTCGATGGCGTGAACCTGCGCTGGAAGCATCGCAAGTCCACCGATCCGCAGAACCCCAAGGGTGAGCGGGTCCAGGAGGCCTGCTCCGTCCACGCAAGTAACGTGATGCTGCTCGATCCGAGCACCGGCAAGGGCACCCGCAAGCGGCCCAGCAGTGAGGGCTGAAATGCAACCCCGGCTCAAGAAACAGTACGACGACGAGATCCGCGCGAAGCTGATGGCCGACTACGGCATCAACAACGTCATGGCAGCTCCGAAGTTGCTGAAGATCGTCGTCAACATGGGCGTCAAGGGCGCTGTCGAGAACAAGGCGCTGGTCGAGATGGCCGCCAAGGACCTCGGGCTGATCACCGGCCAGCGGCCGACGATCCGGCTTGCTCGTCGTTCTATCGCCGGCTTCAAGCTGCGCCAGGGCATGCCCATCGGTTGTGCGGTGACCCTGCGTGGCAACCACATGTGGGAGTTCGCGGACCGACTGATCAGCTTGGTCCTGCCCCGCATCCGCGACTTCCGCGGTGTCGGAACCAACCTCGACGGGCGCGGCAACTACACCCTCGGCCTCAGCGACCAGACCGTCTTCCCCGAGATCGAGTTGGACAAGGTCCAGCACCATCAGGGCATGGACATCACCTTCGTGACCAACGCCGCCAACGACGAGCAGGCAACTGCGCTGTTGACCGAGTTCGGTATGCCCTTCCGCCGTCCCGAGGCCATCTCCGCCTGAGCGGGTCGTCCTGCCACTCCTCGACCAAGACCGACCGGAGACACGCACCATGATGACCGACCCGATCGCGGACATGCTGACTCGGATTCGCAACGCGAATTCGAACCGTGCCGCACAGACCAAGATGCCCGCCTCTCGAATGAAGGTGGGGATCGCCGAAGCGCTCAAAGCTGAGGGCTTCATCGACGGATACGAGGTTCAGCCTGCGACGCCCTCCAGCACGCTGGTGATCAATCTCAAATACGGCCCCGACGGTGAGCGCGTGATTCGCGCCATCGACCGGGTCAGCAAGCCTGGCTGCCGGAAGTACCGCGGCGCGAGGGACATCCCGCGCGTCGTGCGAGGCCTCGGCATCTACGTCCTCTCGACTCCCAAGGGCATCGTTTCGGATCGGACCGCTCGACGTGAGAACGTCGGCGGCGAGGTCCTCTGCAAGGTCTACTGAGCCATGTCCCGAATCGGCAAAGCACCGGTCCCGATCCCCTCGGGTGTCACGGTCGAGTTCCCGGATCCGCGCCAGGTGCGCGTGAAGGGACCCAAGGGGACCCTGGAAATTCAGGTTCGGCCCGAAATCGACGTGGCCCTCGAGGACAACAACGTCCAGGTCTCCACGAATGGCAGCGGTCCCGACCGCGAGTCGGGGGCCTATCACGGTCTGACCCGTGCCCTCATCAACAACATGGTGGTGGGCGTGTCGACCGGCTTCGAGAAGGGTCTCGAGATCGTGGGCGTCGGTTGGAACGCGCAGGCCCAGGGACGCAAGGTGGTCCTCAATATCGGCTTCTGCCACCAGGTGGAGATCGCGCTCCCCGATGGGATCGACGCCGAGACGCCCGTCCCGACGCAGATCGTCCTGCGGGGCGTCGACAAGCAGGCGGTCGGCCAGGTCGCCGCTCGCATCCGCGCAGTCCGTCCCCCCGAACCCTACAAGGGCAAGGGCATCCGCTACGTGGGCGAGCATGTTCGCCGCAAGTCCGGCAAGAGCTTCGGCAGCTGATCGTCATGAAAGAAGCACTCCAGAAGCAGGCTCGCAAGAGTCGCCGCAAGATGTCGGTGCGCGCCAAGCTGCGTCGCACGGCGTCGAAGCCCCGCTTGAGCGTGTTCCGCTCATCGAAACACATCTACGCCCAGATCATCGACGACGCAGCCGGCCGCACGGTCGCCTCCGTCTCGAGCAGCTCGAAGGCGTTCGCCGCGGAGAACCCCGGCAAGACCAAGACCGAGCGAGCTGCGCTGATCGGGGCGGAGATCGCGAAGCGCTCGCTGGACGCCGGTGTCGAAGCCGTCGTGCTCGATCGCGGCGCAGCCCGCTACCACGGCCGCGTCAAGGCGCTGGCCGACGCCGCCCGGGAGGCCGGGCTCAAGTTCTGATCTCCACAGAGCCTTGAGTCCCATGCTCCTCCGAGAGACCCCCCTCCCGCACGACGAACGACGGAACGACTGATGAACGACGGAATCGCCTACCTGGACACGGCCGAAGCAGCCGAGATCCAGAATCTGACCGAGGTGCTGGTCAAGATCAACCGCTCTGCAGCGGTGGTCAAAGGCGGGCGCCGCTTCTCCTTCTCGGCCCTCACCATCGCTGGTGATCGAGCGGGCATCGTGGGCCATGGCTACGGCAAGGCTCGCCAGGTCCCGGCTGCGATCGAGAAGGGCAACAAGGACGCACGCAAGCATCTCATGCGCGTGCCGCTCAACCAGCACGGGACCATCCCCCACGAGGTGACCGGACGCTACTGCGGCGCGATGGTCCGGCTGTTGCCCGCGTCAGAGGGCACCGGAATCATCGCCGGAGCCGCCGCCCGGAACGTGTGCGAGATGGCCGGCATCCGCAACGTGTTGACCAAGGCCTACGGGTCGACCAATCCGATCAACCTGATCAAGGCAACCTTCGCTGCATTCTCGCAGCTGCGGACGCCTGAAGAAGTTGCCGCGCTGCGCGGCGTGGAGCTCTGAGCACTATGGATCTTCGAGAGGTCTGCCAGAAGGGCACCAAGTACAAGACCCGCAACCGTGTCGGACGCGGCGTCGGCAGCGGCAACGGCAAGACGTCTGGTCGAGGCCACAAGGGACTGGGTCAGCGCTCGGGATCGAGTCGCCGTCCCGGCTACGAAGGCGGTCAGATGCCGATCTACCGTCGCGTGCCCAAGCGTGGCTTCAAGAACGCTCGTTTCCGCACGGACTACACGACCATCAACGTTGGTGCCCTCGATGTCTTCGAGGACGGCGCGGTCGTGACGATGAAGGCCGTGCTCGAGCGTGGTCTGGTCAGCATCAACACGCCGCTCTTCAAGTTGCTGGGGAACGGCGAGCTGACGCGCAAGCTGACCGTGCAAGCGCAGAAGTTCAGCAAGACCGCGGTCGCCAAGATCGAAGGCGCGGGGGGCACCTGCGTCGTGATCGACGCTCGGGGCAACGAAGTGACTGACGGATCCGAAGCGCAGGCCTGAGGCCACCCCAGAGGCAAGCACCAGTGGATCACCCCATCTTCCATCTCTTCAAGAACGAGGAGACCCGTAGTCGGATCACTGCGACTCTCGGGCTTCTGTTCGCATTCCGGATCGGCTTCAAGATTCCGCTGCCTGGCGTGAACCTGGATGCCCTTGCGGAGCAAGTGAGCGGTGGTGGGAACTGGCTCGGCATGATGAGCGCCTTCTCCGGGGGCGCCTGGAGCCAGGCCGCTGTTTTCTCACTGGGGATCATGCCGTACATCTCGGCATCGATCATTTTCTCGATCCTGACCAAGGTGTCGCCGCGCCTGGAGGCCATCCAGAAGGAAGGCGCATCGGGTCAGAAGAAGATCAGCCAGTGGACGCGCCTGATCACCGTGCCCTTGGCGGTGATCCAGGCCCTGTTGATTTGGGTGGCGGTGCTGACACCGAACCCCGATGTCCTCGGTGCGGGTGGTGCGACTCTGGGAACCGCGCTGGTGATCATCGTCGGTCTGACGGCCGGTGCCATTGCCGTGATGTGGATCGGCGAGCTGATCACCGAGCATGGCATCGGCAACGGCGCATCGCTGCTGATCATGGCCAACATCGTCGCCACCATGCCGGAGAGCTTGGGTCAGGTCTTCCAGACCAGCACCAACTCGGGGGACGCCTACAACACCGTCCTGACGCTGGTGGGCATCTGGATCGGGATCGTGATGACGATCGTTTTCATCCAGAAGGGCGAGCGCCGGATTCCGATCCAATACGCTCGACTGACACGAGGTCGTCGCGTCTACGGCGGCCAGAAGCACTACCTTCCGCTGAAGGTCAACATGGCCGGCGTCATGCCGATCATCTTCGCTTCTGCGCTCTTCATGCTGCCTTCGCTGGTCTTCAGCGCCATGGACTGGCAGATCCTGCAGTCGCTGTTCAGCGACACGGACGGGTTCGTCTATGTCTCGCTGTACATGGTCCTGGTGTTCTTCTTCTGCTTCTTCTGGAACAACCTCATGTTCCAGCCGGATGACATCGCGAACAACCTGAGAGAGCACGGCTCCTTCATCCCGGGGATTCGACCCGGCGTGCGGACCGCTGAACACATCAAGCGCGTGCTCAGCCGGATCACCCTGGCTGGTGCGCTCTTCCTTGCTCTGATCGCGGTAGTCCCGAACTTCATCACCGGTCGGATCCCCGGGCTGAGTGGCAGCTTGGCCTACTTCCTCGGCGGCACTTCCGTCCTGATCGTGGTTGGCGTCGCCCTGGACATGGTCGACCGCCTGAACGCGCAGCTCGTAATGCGCAACTACGAGGGATTCATGAAGGGTGGTCCTGGTGGCAGCGGCACCGGATCTGCGACCGGCTGGGGCAAGAAGTGAGGCCCTGATCTGATGTCGAAGACCGTCGTCATCCTCCTCGGCGCTCCCGGAGCGGGCAAGGGCACCCAGGCTCGGCGTTTGGCCGAGGCCGAGGGCCTCCCGCACGTGGCTACCGGGGACCTCTTTCGCGCCAACCTTTCCCGGGGCACGGCCCTGGGGGATCGTGCGAAGAAGTTCATGGATGCCGGCGAGCTCGTGCCGGACGACCTGGTGATCGAGATGCTCTTCGATCGGGTCTCTCAGGACGACTGCCGAGACGGCTACCTGCTCGACGGCTTCCCGCGCACCCTGCCCCAGGCAGAAGCACTCTCGAAGGCGCTCGGCGAGACCCAGGTGCGAGCCCTCGAGCTCGCGGTTCCGGACTCATCGATCGTCGAGCGCGCGGCGGGGCGCCTTCTCTGCCGGAACTGCACCAACATTCACCACCGCGCCTTCGCGCCCCCGGCCGTAGCCGGCAAGTGCGACGCCTGTGGGGGAGAGCTCTACCAGCGCGATGACGATCAGCCGGACGTCGTGCGAGAGCGACTCAACGTCTATCACCGTGAGACCGAGCCGGTCTCGCGCTTCTATGGGGAGCGCGGGGTTCTGACTACGGTCGACGGCAGTCTCACCCCGGACGAGGTCTTCGCCTCGCTCCGTTCGGCCCTCCGAGGGGAAGCTCGGAGCTGAACGGCGCATGCCGCTCAGCACCAACAGAGGAACACCCCAGATGGCCAAGGAAGAACCGATCACCGTTGAAGCGGTCGTAACGGAGTCACTCCCGAACGCTCGCTTCCGCGCCAAACTCGAGTCAGGGCACGAGATCCTGGCTCACGTCAGCGGAAAGATGCGGATGCGATACATCCGGATCCTCCCCGGCGACACCATCACCGTTGAGATGTCCCCGTACGACCTCACGAAGGGCCGCATTGTGTGGCGTGGGGACCGTCGCAGAAGGGATACCCGCTCCCGATGAAAGTTCGATCAAGCGTCCGTCGTATCTGCCTCCACTGCAAAGTCGTCAAGCGGCGGGGCGTTGTCCGGGTCATCTGCAAGGCAGAGCCCACCCATAAGCAGCGCCAAGGCCGCTGACCTCAGGAGACCATCAAGATGCCCCGCGTACTCGGCGTCGACATTCCGCCCAACAAGCGGTTGGAGATCTCGTTGACCTACATCTACGGTGTGGGTCGCACTACAGCGGATCAGATCTGCACGCACCTCAAGCTCGAACCGGGCATGAAGGCGCGCGATTTGACCGACGAGCAGATCACCCAACTGGCTGCCCACCTTCAAGACGACTTGATCGTCGAGGGTTCCCTGCGTCGTCAGATCGCCTCCGCGATCGGGCGCCTGAGGGACATCGGCTGCTACCGTGGCCTGCGCCATCGGCGCGGCCTGCCGGTTCGTGGCCAGCGCACCCGGACGAACGCTCGCACCCGCAAGGGGCCGCGTAAGACGGTCGCCGGCAAGAAGTCCGTGAAGGGGATGAAGTAGTCCACCGTGGCGCAGACTCGGCTCGGGCCGCCTGATGGCGGTCGGGTCGCGAAGCGCCGCGCTGAAAGTTCAGCACTATGGCCAAGGCACCCAAGCGCAAAACGCGCAAGAACGTCGTACGTGGCATCGCCTACGTGAAGGCGACGTTCAACAACACCCACGTCACGATCACCGACCCTTCAGGAGCAACCATCTCCTGGGGCACCGCTGGCGCAGTCGGCTTCAAGGGCACGCGGAAGAGCACTCCGTACGCTGCCCAGCGGGCCGGCGACCGCGCGGCGACTGCCGCGATTCGCAACGGGATGAAGGAGATCGAGGTTCGCGTCAAGGGCGTCGGCTCCGGTCGCGAGTCGGCCGTCCGGGCCATGTCCAACGCGGGCCTCAAGATCACCCTGATCGAAGACGTCACGCCGCTTCCGCACAACGGGTGTCGCGCTAGGAAGCGCCGCCGCGTCTGAGAAACAAGAGAACTGATCGATGGCTCGATATACCGGACCCGTCTGCAAGCTGTGCCGCCGCGAAGGCATGCAGCTCTTCCTGAAGGGGCAGCGCTGCTTCTCCGACAAGTGTGGCGTTGCCAAGCGCAACTACCCGCCGGGTCAGCACGCCCAACGGCGTAGCAAGGCCACGGACTACGGCCTGCGCCTGCGTGAGAAGCAGAAGCTGAAGCGCATCTACGGCAACATCGTGGAGCGCCAGTTCCGCCTCTACTTCAAGAAGGCCGAGCGCATGGCCGGCAACACCGGGGACAACCTGGTGTCGCTGCTCGAGCGCCGTTTGGACTCCGTGGTGATCGCCTCGGGGCTCGCCTTCTCGCGGCCCCACGCTCGCCACCTGATCGCCCACGGCCACTTCCGGGTCAACGGGCGTCGGGTCGACATCGCCTCGTTCCAAGTGCGTGCCGGTGACATCGTCACCCTGCGCGAGAACGAGAAGACGGCCAAGGTGGTCGGCGAGGCGCTCGAGTTCAACAAGTCCCAGGCGGTTCCGGATTGGCTCAGCGTCGATCGCACCAAGCCGTCCACGACCGTCTCGTCGCTGCCGACGCGGGAGCACTTCATGCACCCGATTCAGCTGCAGATGATCATCGAGCTCTGCTCGCGCTGATCTCGGAGAACCTTCTCACCCGATCAGCCCAATCGGCTCAGTGACTGTTGGCCCACGCCAGAAGGCGTTGGCTCCGGGCCGGCGAATCCGTCGTCGGCCCCAACAGGCTGATCTAGCCAAGACAGCGACCCAGGCAAGCACCGCAGCCCGGTCAGCCCCAGAGCCCACCAGGAGAACCCATGCGCATCCGTTGGCGTAACTTCGAACTCCCCAGCCGAGTTCAACCGCACCACGACACCCTGACCGGTGAATACGGCCGCTTCGTGGTCGAGCCGTTCGAGCGTGGCTTCGGCAACACGATCGGGAACGGCCTCCGCCGCGTCCTGCTCTCGTCGATCGAGGGCACCGCCGTCACCGCGGTCCGCATCGAGGGGGCGAACCATGAATTCGACTCGCTCGAAGGCATCTATGAGGACGTCACCGACATCATCCTCAACCTGAAGCGCGTCCGCATCAAGTCGAAGGGCTCCGGGACGGGGTCGTTCACCTGCACCATCCGCAAGAGCGGCAAGGGTGCGGTAACCGGGGCTGACGTGCACTGCCCGGGCGATGCCTATGTGGTCAACAAGGACCTCCACATCGCAACGTTGACGCTCGACCGCGACCTGGTCATCGAGCTCGACGTGCGGCGCGGGCGCGGCTACGTTCCGGCGGAGGAGAACCGCAGCGAGGAGCAGGAGCTCGGCACGATTGCCGTCGACTCGATCTACTCTCCCGTGCACCGTGTTCGCTACTCGATCGAGGCGACTCGGGTCGGGAAGTTCACGAACTACGACCGCCTTGTGATCGAGGTCTGGACCGACGGCACGATCACGCCCGAGTTGGCGCTGACCGAGGCCGCGAAGATCTACCGCAAGCACCTCAACCCCTTCGTGCTGTTCCAGCCCGAGCCGGGTGACCTTCCGCTGGCCGGCGACCCCGCCGCGTCCGAGCTGCACCAGCAGAACCGGGAGTCCGACGAGCTGAACCGCATGCTCGACCGGCCGCTCTCCGACCTGGAGCTCTCGGTGCGCGCGCGCAACTGCCTGGACAGCGCGAATCTCCAAACGCTGCGTGACCTTGTGACCCTCTCGGAGGCCGAGGTCATGAAGCTCAAGAACCTCGGGAAGACGAGCCTGACCGAGATCAAGAACAAGTTGGCCGAGCTCGATCTGAACCTGGGCATGCAGGCCTGAAGGGCATAACGCCCGGGACGAACCGATGCGACACAGAGTAGCGGGCCGCAAGCTCAATCGAACCACCAGCCACCGGATCGCGATGACCCGGAACATGGCTGCGTCGTTGATCGAGCACGAGCGGATCACAACCACCCTTCCCAAAGCCAAGCACCTGCGGCCCTACGTCGAGCGTCTCGTAACGCTCGCCAAGGAGTCCAGTGTGCACAACCGCCGCCGCGCCTTCGCCAAGCTGCGCGACGACGAGGCCGTGTCGAAGCTGTTCGACACCCTCGGCCCGCGCTTCAAGGAGCGCGCCGGCGGCTACACCCGGATCCTGAAGCTCTCGAAGCCGCGCCTGGGGGACAACAGCCCCCGCGCGATCATCGAGTTCGTCGAACGGACCGAGGTTGACACGGACGAAGAGTGATCGACTGCCGCCCCGGAAGGCGGCGTGAGTTTCACAGCGCGGCCCGGCTTCCTCCTCGGGGGGAGCCGGGCCGCGTCGTTTCATCACGAGGCCTGCCCGGCAACGGTCGGGGCGTTCTGAAGCGGGCCATTCGTGAGCATCGGGCGAGCCTGGTGCTCAGGATGCGCTGAACGCGGATGAGAGATCCGCGCGTCGTCGGACGGCCGAGATCTGTCTGATCAACATCTGAGCAAGCGAGTTCGGAGGGGGCCGGCGCAGTGCTGGTTGCCACTCGAGGGTTTGCCAGAGGGGGCCTCGACCTGCCGGCTGCGCTTGAAGCGCCGTCCGATCGCCATGGCCCAGGAGCCGGCGTCTCAGTGCCGGGCCAAGCTCGCTCGGCCGGGCTCCAGGAGCGCGTCGAGCTCCCGAATCAGGTCGGGGCCGACGTCGACACTGAGGCGGTTGGCGCGCACGCGCCGCGTGTTCCCGTCGGTTCCCTCCACGTCCAGGTAGAGCGCACTCGATCCCTTGCGCCGATCGATCAGGCCGCGCAGTTCCGCGAGCCGAGGTTCGTCGCGCTGGTCGACCTTGATCACCAACGCGCCCTGGAACTGCCCGATTGCGTCTTCGACGGTCATCAGGTCGTCGAGGATCAACGCCATGGACTCGCCGCGGTCTTCGACCTTGGCCTTGGCGACGATGATGGTGTCGTCGGTCAGCTTCTCGCGCACCTGCTCGAAGGTCCTTGGGAACACGGTGACCTGAACCGCGCCTTCCAGGTCTTCGAGGTTGAAGCGCGCCATCTTCGATCCCGCGTAGCGGCCGTTCTTGACGGTGTTCTCGGTCAGGCCGACGACCAGGCCGGCGATCGTCACCACCGCCTCCGCCTCGAGGGTCTCGAGCCGCGTGGTGCTGGTGTTGGAGAGCAGCGCGAGCAGCCCGGCGTTGCCCTCCAGGGGGTGACCGGAGAGGTACAGACCCAGGACCTCGCGTTCGTTCTTCAGGATCTCGGTCTGGTCCCAAACCTCGCGGGTGTCGGGCGCGTTCTTCGCGGGGCCCGTCGCGGCGGCGGCGGCGTCCTCGCCGCCGAACATCTCGAACATCGAGCCCTGGCCGGACTGCTTGTCGGCGAACTCCTGTGCCGCCGTCGCCAGCATGCGCTCGAGGCGTTCGATCAGCGCTCCGCGGTTGGAGCCGGTCCAGTCGAAGGCGCCGGCCTTGACCAGGGCTTCCCAGGTGGACTTGTTGACCTCCTGCGGGTCCACGACGGCGGCCAGATTGATCAGATCGGGCTCCTTCTCGAGGCCAGTGCGGGCGGCGCAGATGGCCTCGATGGCCTTCTTGCCGGTGCCCTTGACCGCACCGAAGCCGAAGCGAATGGTCTGCTCGCCCTCGGGCTCGAACTCCCAGGTGGAGTAGCGCGAGTCCGGCTGCAGGACGGCGATGCCGCTCTTCTTGCAGTCGTCGATGAAGGCCTTGATCTTGTCGGAGTCCTGCATCTCGCAGGACATGTTTCCGGCCAGGAACGAGAGCCGGTGGTTGGCCTTCAGGTACGCGGTCTGGTACGTGATCATCGCGTAGGCGGTGGAGTGCGACTTGTTGAAGCCGTAGCCACCGAACTTGACGATGTTGTCCCAGATCTCCTGCGAGGTCTCGCGGGCGCAGCCCTTGGTGGCGGCGCCGTCGATGAACTGCGCCGCGAACTTCTGCATGATCTCCGGCTTCTTCTTCCCCATCGCCTTGCGGAGGTTGTCCGCTTCGTTGAGGGAGAAGTCGCCCAGGTGGTTGGAGATCAACATCACCTGTTCCTGGTAGACGATGCACCCGTAGGTGTCGTCCAGGATTGGCTCGAGGACCGGGTGGGGGTACTCGATCGGCTCCATGCCGTGCTTGCGGCGGATGAACATCTCGTCCATCCCCGACTCCAGGGGGCCCGGTCGGTACAGGGCGAGCACGGCGATCAGGTCCTCGAACACGTCGGGCTTGAGGCGCGCGAGCAGCTTCCGCATGCCCTCCGATTCGAGCTGGAAGACGCCCAACGTGTCCCCACGCATCAGCATCGCGTACGTGGCCGGATCGCCCTCGGGCAGGTCGTCGAGGTCGGGCGGGGTACCGCCACGCTTTCGGATGTTGGCCTGGGCGCGCTCGAGGATGGTCAGGGTCCGCAGACCCAGGTAGTCCATCTTGAGCAGCCCCAGCTCCTCGAGTTGCGGGGCAGGCCACTGGGTCGAGATGTCCTCGCCCTGGGTGCACAAGGGGACGTACTCGGTAACCGGCTTGTCGGCGATGATCACGCCGGCGGCGTGGGTCGAGATGTGCCGCACCTGGCCTTCGAGCTCGACCGAGAGGTCGAACAACTCGGCCAACTCGGGCATGTCCTTCTTGACCTGGATCAGGTCGTCGTCGGTCTCGATCGCCTTGCGCAGGGACGGAGCGCCGGGGCCGGCGGGGATCTTCTTGGCGACCTTGTTGACGTCTCCCAGGGGCACGTCGAGGACCCGCCCGACGTCGCGCACCACCGTGCGCGAGGCCATGGTCCCGAAGGTGACGATTTGGGCCACGTACGCCTCGCCGTACTTGTCGCGCGTGTACTGCATCACGCGCTCGCGGCCCTCCTTGCAGAAGTCGATGTCGATGTCGGGCATCGAGACCCGCGCGGCGTTGAGGAAGCGCTCGAACAGCAGGTCGTAGCGCAGGGGGCAGACCTTGGTGATCTCGAGCAGGTAGGCGACCATCGAGCCCGCCGCCGAACCGCGCCCTGGACCAACCGGGATCCCATGATCGCGGGCCCACTTGATCAGGTCCCAGACGATCAGGAAGTACGAGACGAAGCCCAGCTCGCGAATCACCCGCTTCTCGTACTCGAGGCGCTCGCGCGCCTTGGTGTGGCCCTCGCCGTAGAAGCGCAGCAGGCCCGCCTCCAGCAGCCGGTCGAAGAGCTGGTCCGGGGTCTCGTCCGGGCCGCTGTCGTAGACCGGCACGTGGTACTTGCCGAACTCGATCTCCACGTTGACTTGCTCGGCGACGTCGACGGTCGCGGGCAAGCACTGGGGCAGGTCACGGAACACGTGCGCCATCTCTTCCCGGGTGCGGAAGAACAGCGTGTCCGTGTCCATCTTGAAGCGCTTCTCGTCCGATCGCTTCGCACCGGTGTTGATACAGAGCAGCACGTCCTGGACGGCGCAGTCCTCGTGGCGCAGGTAGTGGATGTCGTTGGTGCCGACAAGCGGGATGCCCGTGCGCTGGTTGATCCGGACCAGAGACTCGTTGCAGTCCTCCTGGATCTTGATGCCGTTGCGCTGCAGCTCCAGCCAGAAGTGCTCGGGCCCGAACATGTCTCGCAGGCGAACCGCCAGGCCCTCGGCCTCGGATTCCTTGTCCTTGCGGATGAGTTGGTTCATCTCGCCCGACAGGCAACCGGAGAGGCAACTGATTCCAGCCGCGTGCTCGGCCAGGATCTCCATGTCGATCCGCGGGCGGACGTGGAAGCCCTCGAGGTAGGACCGCGAGGCGAGCTTGATCAGGTTCTGGTAGCCCTCGTTGGTGCGGGCCAGCAGCGTCAAGTGGCTGTAGGGGTTGTCGCTGCGGTTGTGGGGCTCGAGCCGCGACTTGCGCGCGATGTAGACCTCACACCCGATGATGGGCTTGATCTCCGCAGCGCGACACTTCTTGTACAGCTCGATCGCGCCGAACATGTTCCCGTGGTCGGTCAACGCGAGGGCCGTCTGCCCATCGTCGACGCAGGCCTTGACCAGGTTGCCGATGCGGTTCGCGCCGTCCAGGAGGCTGTACTCCGAGTGGACGTGGAGGTGGACGAAGTCGTTGGCAGTCATCGGAACGCGTCGCCCGGGGCACGGGCGAGCTTGAGCGGCTAGGGGCAGCGAGGGACGTGGGCAACAGCGCTGAGGCGCCGATACCGTGGGCCGCAGGTCGGGCCGTCACCGCCCGATGGGCCAGGGCTGGGTCAGCGGAGGTTGGGCGATCGAAGACCGGTCGACTGCGACCCTGGCGCGGGGATCGTGGTCGCAGGAGGCCACGGAAGTCGGCGCGGCCGGTTGCTCGGCGAATCGAGGAATCTCGCGACCTTGGCCAGGCCGGCCACGGGATCCGGACTAATGCGGTGTCAGCGCAGCAGACGGCTCAACAGAGCCTTCTGCGCGTGCAGTCGGTTGGCCGCCTGCTCGTAGACCAACGACCGCGGTCCATCGAGCACTTCGTCGGTGACTTCGACGTTGCGGCGGATGGGCATGGCGTGCATCAGGCGCGCGTCGTCGCCCAGAGCCATGCGTCGCTCGTCGACGGTCCACTCGGCGTGTCGACCACGACGGTTCGCTCCGAGGGTCGGATTGCCGTAGTCGGCCAAGGACTCCCAGGAGCGGGCGTAGACCACGTGGGCGCCGCGAACGGCGGACTCCATGTCGCCGGTCATCTCGAGCGACGTTCCGCGCTCGTTGGCCACCGATCGAGCCTCGTCGAGCACGCCCTCATCGAGGTCGAAGCCGGCCGGGTGTGCGACCGAGACATCGAGACCCTCGCGCAGGGCGGCGAGCAGCAGCGAGTGGGCCACGCTGACGCTCGCGGGGCGCGGCGAGTGCACCCACACCAGGGCCAGCTTGCGCCCGGCCGGCCGCTTGAACGTCTCGCGCAGGGTCATCACGTCGGCCAGCGCCTGCAGCGGGTGCCACTGGGCGCTGTCCATGTTGATCACGGGCACGCGCGCGTGCTTGGCCCAGGCACTGATCTGGGCGTCACGGCGGTCGATGTCCCAGGACTGCCCCTCGGGAGCCGGCCGCACCGCGAGCGCGTCGACATAGGTCGACAGGACCGCGGCGGCGTCGCGCACGTGCTCCGGCGCGCGCCCGTCCATGACCGTGCCCTCGCGGGTCTCGAGTTCCCAGGCGTCGCTGGCGGCGGTCAGCTCGATCGTGCGACCGCCGAGCTGGTTCATGGCAGCCTCGAGCGAGACGCGCGTGCGCAGCGAGCCCCTGAAGAAGAGCATCCCCACGGACTTGGCCAGGAGAGCGTCGTTGGTCGGTCGCGCCTTCAGGCGTGCGGCCAGGTCGAGCAGGTCGTCGAGCTGCTCCCTGGTCAGGTCCTCGAGGCGAATGAAGTGCTGGGGGGTGCGGGCGGCGTCGGTGGCCATGGGGGAGAGGTTAGCGGTCGGAGGCGTCCTGTCCCACAGCGGCGCGCGGTCAGCGCGGCACGGGCCAGCGCCGAGACCACCCCGCGCGGTCGTCGCATCGCCGGCCCCGCCCCGGCGGTCGCGGCCCGAGAGGTGCCGATCGGCGGATGGGTCGACCCAGGGCCTTCGGTCGTCTTGACACTCCCCCCGTGACCCGCTCTAATCCTCGCCCCAACGGGCACCCCTAGCTCAACTGGATAGAGCACCTGACTACGGATCAGGAGGTTACAGGTTCGAATCCTGTGGGGTGTACCACCCTCATCGATGGCAGCATCGTCGACCGGGCGGGCTCGTTGGACGGGGCTCTTCGGACGGGGCTCTTCGGACGGGGCTCGATCGCGGCTCCGATCCGTGGAACCGCAGCGCCCCCGCGACGGATCGACGCACGTCGACTGCACGGGGGCGTTTGCCGTTCGCGGTAGACCGGCCCGCGAGACATTGCAGCCCTCGGGACACCGATCGGCCGGCCCCGCACGGGATCGAGCGACCGCGGGGGGGGATCGGCGACAATCTCCGCCAGCCATGTGCGCTTCCGACGACGCCCGACCCCGTGACCCGTTCGAAGGGCGTGGGGACGCATCCGGGGCCACCCCCGGAACCTCCCGCGAGGATGAACCGGAGGGGGCACGGGACCGCGACCTCCACTTCATGGACCTGGCCCTGGCCGAGGCCCGTGCGGCCGCAGCCGAGGACGAGGTGCCGATCGGCGCAGTGCTGGTGCGAGGGGACCAGATCCTGGCCCGCGCCCACAACCGAACACGAGCTCTGGTCGACCCGACGGCCCACGCGGAGGTGCTCGCAATCCGCGCCGCCTGCCGCTCGAGCGGCGACCTGAGGCTGCCGGGCACGACCCTCTACACGACCGTGGAGCCCTGCTTCCTGTGCGCCGGAGCCATCTCCCAGGCCCGCGTCGCGCGGGTCGTCTGGGCCGCGCGCGACCCCAAGTTCGGCGCGGCCGTATCCCTCGGCCAAGTGCTGACCGACCCGCGCCTGAACCACCGGGCGGAGGTCGACGAGGGACTACGGGCGCAGGACTCGGCGGCACTGCTGGTGGGCTTCTTCCGGCGCCACCGCGAGGGTCTGCGGGAGCGGCGTCGGGCCCGGCGCGCAGGAGCTGCCGGCGGCACCGTCGGCGCGGATGGGGCTGACGTCGGAGGCAACGCTGCCGAGGACTCCCCCGGCGAGTCCGCCGATCGCTGAGGGTCGCGCCTCGCCCGGCCCGCCAAGCGCGGCGAGGCCGGCCCGTGCTTCGATTGAGCCCGGGGATCCATCGACCTCGCGGGGCCCCTTTTGCGCCGTGGGCCCGGACGCTACACTTCCCCGCCACAGGACGGAGAGGTGCCAGAGTGGCCGAATGGGCTGGTTTCGAAAACCAGTGTGTCCTTACGGGCACCGTGGGTTCGAATCCCACCCTCTCCGCCAACCACCGGCCGCGCGCGCCGCGGCCCGTGGGTGAGCAACACGAGCGAACAAGAGCAACGGAATCGAGCGGAGAGGTGTCCGAGCGGCTTAAGGAGCGCGCTTGGAAAGCGCGTATGTCGGTATCCCCGGCATCGAGGGTTCGAATCCCTCCCTCTCCGCCACTTCCGTCGACGCGAGCGGCGCCGTTCCGATGCGGACTGTAGTGACGGCTGAAGCGACGGGTCGCCGTCGCGAGCCGCGGTCGTCGGGACAGCTCGATCTAGCAGCGGCCATCGGCGCCGCGGTCATCTATGATGGGCGGCCCGAGTTGGCCGTCCAACACGGGCGCGCGGCG
This sequence comes from Engelhardtia mirabilis, assembly GCF_007748095.1. NCBI lineage: Bacteria > Pseudomonadati > Planctomycetota > Planctomycetia > Engelhardtia > Engelhardtia mirabilis. Next base: position 5,167,259 of record NZ_CP036287.1, on the reverse strand, counting down.
AGCGCGACAGTGGGTTCGGTCCCCCGCGGTGGGAGTGATTCGAACCGGGTCAGGCCGGAAACGGAGCAGCCCTAAGGATCGTCTGCCAAGCGCGGTCGGCCCGGACCCACTGGCGCGCTCGCCCGGACGCGCCCGGGGCGACCGACACCGGGCCACTCACTTCGGGCCTCTTCGGGTCTCCTGGGCTGGCCCGTCGGCCCTGGGACTGACGGACTGGTGCCGCCGGCCACACAAGCCAGTGCGGGCTCGACCAGACCGGGTCCTGTGTAGCCGACGGCGCCGGGCTGGGCCCGTTTCGCAAGGCCCGTTTCGCAGGGGTGGCCAAACTCCCGGGGATCCCCCGCACCGCATGGACTGCGGGAACCCCCGCACCGCAATCGTCACGAGCTACTTGGCCCCGACATGAGCTACCTGGTCCTCGCCCGCAAGTACCGCCCTCGCCGCTTCGAGGACATGGTGGGGCAGGAGGTCGTGACCGGCGTCCTGCGCGGCGCGATCGAGGACGACCGGGTCGGCCACGCCTACCTCTTCGCCGGACCGCGCGGGACGGGCAAGACGACCACCGCGCGGATCCTGGCCAAGGCGCTCAACTGCGTGAAGGGCCCGACGCCGGATCCCTGCGGTGAGTGCGAGCGCTGCCTGGCCTCCGACGAGGGCGCCGAGTTCGACGTGATCGAGATCGACGCCGCGTCGAACACCTCGGTCAACGACGTGCGCGAGCTGCGCGAATCCGTGGGCTACGCGCCGGTCGATTCACGCTACAAGGTCTACATCGTGGACGAGGTCCACATGCTCTCGCGGGCGGCGTTCAACGCGCTGCTCAAGACCCTCGAAGAGCCGCCGTCGCACGTCAAGTTCCTCTTCGCGACGACCGAGCTGCACAAGGTCCCCGACACGATCCTCTCGCGCTGCCAGGTCATGCGCCTGTCGCCGATCCGCGAGGAGCAGATCGCCGGACGCCTGGCGACGGTCTTCGACGCGGAGGGCGTCACGGCCGCCGACGGCGTCGCCGCCGAGCTGGCGCGGCGCGCGCGCGGCGGCATGCGCGACGCACTGTCCCTGGCCGATCAGCTCCTGGCCCTGGCTGGCAATTCGCCCCAGCTGGCCGACCTGGCGCGCCTCTCCGGCGGCGCCGGCCTGCAGGAGCTGCTCGGTTTGGTGGACGCACTCGGCGCCGGCGACCGCGCCGCTGCCCTCGACGCGGTGGCGGCTTGGGCCGGTCGCGAGGGCGAGCTGGCCGGTGCTCTACTCGACGTGGTCCGATCGATCGTGGTGGCCGGCGTGTGCGGCGCGGGCTCGCCGCACCTGGAGGGCGGTCCCGCGGCCGGCGAGGCCCTGCTGGCCCGGGCCAAGGCCCTGGGGCGCGGCCGGCTCGAGCTGATGCTCGCCGACCTGATCCGCGCCCGCGAGCGCATGCGCCACCTGGCCGGCAGCGAGCGTGTGGTGCTCGAATCGGCGCTGCTCGAGCTCTGCACCCTCGAGGCGACCATGTCGCTGGCTGAGCTCGAGGCTCGCTTGGCTTCGTTGGAGGCGCGTTTGGGCGGTGCCTCCGTGGCTGGGCACACGGCTGGGCCGGCGAGTGGCGGTCAACTTCCCGTTTCGATCCAGCCGACACCGCCCCCGGTCGGCGCGAGCGCTACCCGATCGGTTCAACAGCCGACGGGCCCCGCCACTGGGCCCGCGACCGCGCCAGGCGCCGCGCCGCGGTCGCCGGACACCCCCCAGCCGGCCCCCGGTCCCGCGGCAGCCCCGGCACTCGAGCCCTGGAAGGCTCTCGTCGGCGCTCTCGATGCGCGCCATCGGACCCTGGCCGACCTGTTGCGTCGCAGCGGCAAGCTCCAAGGCTCCGGCTCCATGGCGCGTATCCTGGTCTCCAAGGCCAGCGCGGACGAGCAGGCCCTCTTGGCCGACAAGCGCAGTCGGCGAGCGTGCGAGCGCGCCCTCTCGGGAGCCATGGGCCGAGAAATCACGGTGGAGTTCGTCGTCGGCGATGCCGCGACCCCTCCACCTCCCAAGGTCGAACAGGACCCCTTCACCAGACAGGTCGCGGACCTGTTCGACGGACACATCGAGGAACCGTAGATGGCCGGATCATTCGGCGAGATGGGGAACCTGCTCAAGCAGGCCCAAGAGATGCAGCGCCAGCTCGAGCGGATTCGCAGCGAGCTGGCCGAAGCCGTGGTCGAAGGCACCGCCGGCGGGGGGGCGGTGCGCGTCGAAGTCACCGGCGACCGCCGGGTGCAGTCCCTGTCGATCAGCGACGAGGTCATCAAGACCGGTGACAAGTCCATGATCGAGGACCTGGTCCTGAGCGCGGTGCAGGACGGCCTGACCAAGGCCGAGCAGCTCGCCGAGCAGACCATGACCAAGGTCACCGGAGGCATGCAGCTCCCGGGCATGTTCTAGCTACGGGCGTCGGGGGATCAGCGGGCGCGCAGCGCGCCGGTAGTCGCCGCTGGCTGCGTTGCGCCTCCTCGGCGTGTCCAGGGGGCACGCGGTCGTCGGCGCGCCTTGCCAGCGGCGACTACCGACGCGCTGCGCGCCCGCTGATCCCCCGCCACCCTCCGCTGGGGCTTGGTCGGGACGGGGGCGATGTCGGGGGCGACGGGGTACCGCGGGATCAGGCGAGGCGGGACGCGGGAGTTCCTGGGCGGTAGGCTCAGCGGGAACAAGGCATGGCTTATCCGAAGGCGCTCGAGGAGTTGGTGGAGGCGTTCGAGCGTTTTCCGGGGATCGGGCGACGCACGGCGGAGCGGCTGGCGTTCCACGTCCTGCGGAACGCGGACGGTGGGCGACTGGCGGAGGCCATCGGGCGGGCGCGGGGCGAGACGCTCTTCTGCTCGGTGTGCGGGAACCTGTCGGAGGGGGACCCCTGTGCGATTTGCTCGGACGAGGGCCGCGACCGCAGCCAACTCTTGGTGGTCGAGGAGCCGCGGGCGGTCGAGGCCGTGGAGCGGTCGGGGGCCCACGGTGGGCTGTACCACGTGCTGATGGGCTCGCTGCAGCCGGCGGAGGGCTCGGACTCGGAGCACTTGAACCTCGGCCGCCTGGTCGAACGACTGCGCGAGGGTGCCGTGCGCGAGGTGATCCTGGGTACGGACCCGGACGCGGAGGGCGAGGCCACGGCGATGCTGGTGCTCGAGGCCGTCGAGCGGGCCGGGCTGCCGGTGCGGGTCACGCGCTTGGCTCGCGGCCTGCCCGCGGGCTCCGCGCTCGAGTACCTGCACCGCGGCGTGCTCGAGGACGCCCTCGAGGGCCGGACCGCCGTGCGCACGCGTCGCCCCGACGACGGCTCCTGAGTCTCCGTGGGTCCCGGGTCCCGCTCGGGATCGGGAGACCCGGCTGGGACGACGGCGCGGCGCCGCCCTCAATCCCTCGCCTGGGCCGGTCGATAGCCACCGGCATGGCCATCGGAGGCAACGGACCGCGACTCACACAGTCGGCACAGCAACAGCAGTTGATGCTGCCGAAGATGCTGCAGGCGATCGAGCTCTTGCAGCTGCCCTCGATGGAGCTCTCCACCTGGCTGCGCGAGGCTTTCGAGTCGAATGCGGCCCTCGTGGTCGAGGAGCCCGAGGGGCCGCCCCGACCGACCGAGCGCAACGTCGGGCCCCGCGCCCGAACTGGCGCGAGTGACCGCCACGCGGAGTGGCTCGCCTCCCAGGAAGCCCAGGGGGAGCATTGGCGCGAGGGCGTGCTCGAGCAGCTCGGCTGGCTCGATCTGCGCGCGGCGACCGCGGCCTGGGCCGGCTGGCTGGTGGACCGGCTCGACGGCGACGGGCTCTTGACCGATTCGGACGAGGCGCTCCTGACCGATGGCCTGCGCGACGGACTCCCAGGTGGTCTGGGCGAACTCGCCGATGCCATCGCGGCCCTACAGCGACTCGAACCGCGCGGCCTGGGCGGGCGCGATGCCACCGAAGCCCTGCTCCTGCAGCTCGAGCCCGCCGATCCGGACTACGGCCGACTGTGCGCTCTGATCGAGCGCTTCCTCGACGAGGTCTACCGCAACAAGTTGCCCCAGGTCGCCAAGCGGCTGGGACTCGACGTGGGCGAGATCAACCGCCTGGTCGGCCGCCTGGGGGAGCTGCAACCGCGGCCGATCGCCGCGGTGGAGACCGAGTCGGTGCCATCCGTGGCGCCGGACGTGGTCGTGTTGGCGCTGGACGGCGCCGGCTTCGCGATCGAGTTCCCGCGCAGTCACCTCCCCACGGTCGCCCTCGACCCCGAGCTGGTGGGGCTGGCCACCGATCGGGCGCAGCCCAAGGAGGTGCGCGCCTACGCCCGGGGCAAGGTGGGGGAGGCGCGCGCGCTGATCGATGCGCTCGACCAGCGCCAGGCGACCCTCGAGCGGGTGGCGCGCACCGTCTTCGCCCACCAACACGCCTACCTCGAGCAGGGGCCCAGCGCTCTCACGCCCCTGTCCATGACCGACGTGGCCGACGAGCTCGAGCTGCACGTCAGCACGATCAGCCGCGCCGTGGCCGGCAAGTACGCCCAAACACCCTGGGGCATCGAGCCCCTGCGGCGCTTCTTCCAGGCCTCCGCCGGTGGCGGCGAGGGCCAGGGCAGCGCCGCCGACGAGGTGCGCGAGCGCGTGCGCGTCCTGTTCGCCGGCGAAGATCCGGCCGCGCCCCTGTCCGACGACGAGGCCGTGGCCCGCCTGGCCGCGGGCGGGGTGCACCTGGCCCGACGCACCGTGGCGAAGTACCGCCAGGAACTGGGCATCCCCAGCTCCTACCGGCGCCGACGCTTCAACTGACCCGAGCTCGCCGCGTCGATGGGTAGACTCCCGGCGCGATGCGAAACGTCCGCCTGTTGATCGCCTACGACGGCTCGCGCTTCTTCGGCTGGCAGCGCCAGGAGGGCTTCGGTTCCGTGCAACAGGCCGTCGAGGAGGGGCTCGAGTCGTTGCTCGGTGACCGGGTGGTCGTGCACGGCGCTGGCCGAACCGACACCGGGGTCCACGCCCTGGGCCAAGTGGCGAGCTGCCACGTGGACACGTCCCTCGACGACCAGCGCCTGTGCCACGCCCTGAACGCTCACCTGGACGAGGGCGTGGTGGTGCGTCGGGTGGAGACCTGCCCCGACGATTTTCACGCGCGCTTCAGCGCCACCGGCAAGCGCTACCTCTACCTGACCGTCACCACCCCCTTTCGCCCGCCCTTCGCCGAGGGGCAATTCCATTGGACCCGTGAGCCCCTCGACCAGGCCGCCATGCGCGACGCGGCATCGAGGTTCCTGGGCCAGCGGGACTTTGCGGCCCTGGCGAGCTCGGGCTCGCCCCGCACCTCGACCGTGCGCACGGTCGAGCACGTGCGCCTGGTGGCCCGTCGCGACCGCTTCGCCATCGTCGTCCAAGGCAACGGCTTCCTCTACAACATGGTCCGCACCATCGCCGGCACGCTGATCGATGTGGGGCGGGGGCGCCTCGTGCCGAGCGACGTGGATGCGATCCTGGCCTCGGGCGACCGGCGGCGGGCGGGTGCCACCGCGCCCGCGGGGGGCCTGTGGCTACTGCGGGTCCGCTATCCGGAGCGCTGTTTCACGGGACGCCTGGCCGGCCCACGCGGGGCCGCCGGGCTGTTCCAGGGCTGACGGCGGGGCGTCGCTGGGCCCTACGTGCCCGCCCGAGGGCTGTCCCTGGGCAGTTTCGAGACAGGACGTCGGGCCGCGCACCAGGTCCGCGGCGGCCTGCTAGGGTGGAGCCGATCTCCGAGGGCCGGGTCCCCGCGCGTCCGCGACCCCGCGGACAGGGACTGCGACCACCGGAGCGGTCCGCACGATGAGCCTCTCCCCCCAGGCGTCAGCCGCAGCCCGCCGAGCCCCGGCTGGTCGCACCCACCCCGCGCTCGCTTCCCGGGGTGAATCCCGGTTTGAAGGTCGAGCCCGGCGCGGGTCGCGACCGAAGGGGAGGAGCGCGGGATCGGGGGGGCAAGGGGCCCGCGCGAACCGGAGCAAGCAAGATGCCGGCAGGACCGCGCTACGCGGCGTATGCCAGCCCAACATCGGGAGTCTCGATGAACGTCGAAGTGTCGATCCCCCACTCCAGCTATCCGACGAACGTGCGCGAGCAGGTCGAGGACAAGCTCCAGGGTCTCGCCCGTTTCTTCGATCGGACCCAGTCCATTCGTGCCGTACTCGACCAGGAGCCGGATTCTCACCGAGTCGAGCTCGTCGCCAATGCCCGGCGCGGGGTCGTGCTAGTGGTGGACTCCAAGGCGCCGACCCTGAGTCAGGCCCTCGACGAGTCGGTGGATCGCATGGCTCGCGCGCTGCGCAAGCACAAGGAGAAGCTCTCCGGCAGCCGCCGGCAGGGACGGTCCGAGGAGGAATGAGTCCCCGGGGGGGCGCGGCTGGCAGCCGACCCCCGGCAGGCGGGCCCGGGTCCCTGGAGGAGCCCGGATCCCTTCCGCGGCGCGCCCACGCACCCCTGGTGGGGCGTGGGCGCGCCCCAATTCAGCCCTCCAGGGCCCCCGGGGCAGGACTGCGGCCGATCTGCTAGTCTCTTCCGATTCGCCACCGTCGCCCGAAGTCCAGATTCACGCTGCCCAGCCCCAACCCGATGACGATCCGCGTCCAAGCCGCCTGGAAGCTCTTCAAGCCCAAGGCCTGCATCCTGAAGCTGAAGGGAACCGATCACGAGTCGATCTTCGGTGAGCTCGTCGACGGACTGATCAAGTCGGACCAACTGGAGAGCGCCCTGGCCGAGCCGGCGATCGAGGCCCTGGTCGCCCGTGAGAAGTTGGCCTCCACCGGAGTCGGAATGGGCGTGGCCATTCCGCACGTCAAGCTCGAGGGCCTCGATCGGGCGCTCTGCAGCCTCTCGGTCCATCCGGATGGTGTCGATTGGCGCGCCATCGACGGCGCCCCGGTCCAGCTTTTCTTCATGGTGCTGCGGCCGGCCGAGGCGACCGACGAGCACGACCCCGAGCGCCATCTCGAGATGATGCGCTGGATCTCACGCCTGGGGCGCCACGACGACTTCCGTCGCTTTGCGATCAGCGCCAAGAACCGCACCGAGCTGGTCGATCTCCTGAAAGAGATGTCGGTCGTCTGAGCGTCGATCGTGGCCGGTCGTCCCCCCGTGCCATGGGCGCCAGAGAGGCGCTGCCGGGGCCGGGGTCGCAACCCGAGAAGCACCGCGTGTTCGGATCCAAACGAGACGTGACGAGCCAGAAGCTCGAGGTCGAGGTCTGCAACTCCCAGGGACTGCATGCGCGTCCCTGTCACGCGGTCGTGTCCACGGCCCTGGGGTTCCGGTCCGAACTGCGGGTCGCCTACGACGGGCGTACGGTCAACGGCAAGAGCATCCTCGAGCTGATGACCTTGAATGCCGCCTATGGCGCGCGCCTCGAACTCTTCGCCAGCGGTGAGGACGCCGAGAGTCTGCTGAGCGCCGTGTCCGGGTTGTTCTCGGCGGGTTTCGGCGAGCTCGACTGAGGGTCGCGCCAGCGCCACGACAGCGAGCGGGTGGCCTGCGCGGTGCGGCGCGAACGTGGTCCGCCGTTGGGCTCGGAAAGGACTTCCGGGCAATTGTTTCTCTGTCCGATCTCGTTGTCCCGCCGTTCGGTCACGGCCTTCGAGCGGCTGACCCAGATCGGCTCTCAGGCCGCCCCTTTTCCGGAGCGCCCTCAATCTCCCCCGAGACCCGGGTCGAAGACAAACCGCGACGGGAGCGTCCTCATTGGCGCCCCTGCGCAGGTTCTTCACCGGCCCGACGCCGCCCAAGCAAGGCGCGGGCCCATCCCACGGGGAGTCCCACTTGTTCCGCAGAGCCAAGAGCGTCATCGGTCTGGACCTCGGCAGCCAGGCCCTGAAGGCGGTCGAGATCACGATGGACGGGCCCGAACCGGTCATCACCGGTTTCGCCCGCATCGAGTTGCCCCCCGAGGGCGAGCGCGCCGAAGCGGTCGCCGAACTGCTCTCGAAGGGAGAGTTTCGCTCCAAGCAGGTGGCGACCTCCGTCGCGGGCCAGGCGGTGGTCGTGCGCTACATCTCGATGGTCCCCATGTCGGACTCCGAGTTGGCCCAGGCCATCCGCTTCGAGTCGGACAAGTACCTGCCCTTCGATCCGGACGAGGTCCTCTTGGACTGCCACCGGCTCGACAGCAACGGCTCCCTCGAGGGTGAGAACGGCGAGCCGCAGATGGGCGTCGTCCTCGTCGCCTGCCAGAAGGGCGTCGTCCACCGACAGCTCGACGACCTGGTCGTCAACGGCCTGAGCCCCGTCGTGGTCGACGTGGACGTCTTCGCTCTGGGCAACGCCTGGGAGCTGTGCGAAGGCGAGCAGGCCCGGGGCGAAGAGGACGTCGCCACCGCCCTGGTGGACGTCGGCTCGACCCGCACCCAGATCAACGTGCTGCGTGGCGGAGAGACCTGCTTCAGCCGCGAGATCGGCATCGGCGGCAGCGACATGACCAAGGCCACCGCGCGCCGCTTGGGCCTGGAGCCCTTCGAGGCCGAGGCGATCAAGCGCGACAGCGGCGATCGCGAGGTCGAAGTCGGTCGCGCGATCGCGCCCGTGATCGAGGACCTTGTCTCCGAGCTCTCGCTGTCGCTCGACTTCGTCGAGAACCGCGAGGGTGTGCGCGTCGACGAGATCCTGCTCTCCGGCGGCGGGATCCTCGCCCCCGGCTTCGTGAATGCGGTCGAGCAGGGCACCGGTCGCCCGACTCGCACCTGGAATCCCCTGGACGGGCTGCGTGTTGACGCCAGCCGCGTCGACGTCGAAGAACTCGAGGCCTGCGCATCGACGCTGGCCGTCGCCATCGGGCTCGCCAGCCGAGTGAGGGTCGCGTGATCTCAATCAACCTACTGCCCGACGAGTACCGCCGCGCGCGGCGGACCCCGATCCGCCTGATGGGCGCCGTGGCCGCTGGCGTGACGATCAACGTCAGCCTGCTCTCCTTCTGGATCTGGAACGCCTTCGGCCCCGTGGCCGAGGCCGAGAGCCAACTCGAGGTGCTCGAGTCCGACGCCTCGACCCTCGGGCCGCTGGTGGACTTCCACAAGTCGCTCGAGAAGGAGAAGCGCTTGTTCGAGTCTCGCGAGGGCACCCTCGACGAGATCGTCAGCCAACGCATCAGCTGGACCGAGAAGATCGACCAGCTCGTCGACGTGATCAACCGCGGCGGCGACGGCGACGAACGCTACCTGATCTGGATGGACGACCTGAACGTGGTCCAGACGGACGCCACCAAGCTCAAGAAGGGCGCCACCAGTGGCGGCAACCTGCGCGCCAACGCCCACTCGGGCGACGGAGACTTCGGCCTGGTCGCGAACTTCTTCGAGGACCTGCAGAACTCGCCCTTCGCGGAGAGCTTCCAGGAGCCCGCGCCGCCCGAGGGGCAGCGCAACACCAAGGACCCCGACTTGATCCCCGCAGAGGTCTTCTCCTTCACCCTCGACTACGAGATGGAACCGCCCCAAACCGTCGCGGCGGCCAAGAAGCCGGCCGAGAAGAAGGAGGGCTGATCCCATGGCCATGGAAGAGAAGAAGCAGCTTGCGATCGCCGTCGCCTCGGGCACCGGCATCGCCCTCGCCCTGGGTGGCCTGCTCTACATGCAGAGCGGGTCGCTCGACACCAAGCGTCAGCGCATCGAGGACCTCGAGTCCCAGATCGCCCGCGACCGGGCCCTGGTGCGTACGACCCCCGAGGTCGAGCACGAGGTCATCCTGGCCCGCGAGACCGACGAGATCATCGCGACGATCCTGCCCAACGACGACGAGATCCTGAACTTCGTCCGGACCCTGCGCGACTTCGAGCAGGACTCGGGCGTGGTCATCAGCTCGATCCGCGACACGACGCCGGGGACGTCCAAGAAGACCAAGGACAAGGAGGACTTCCAGCGGGTCGCCTACAACATCCAGTTCGAGGCCGACGGCTTCGAGATGCTGACCTTCCTCGACCTGATCGAGAGCCACCAGCGCTTCATGCGAGTGCCCAGCTTCAAGCTGCGCGCCGCCAAGCGTGGCTCCGGCGAGGACGGTGTGTCCCAGGCGGATCACTCGGTCCAGATGGAAGTCGAGACCTACGTCTACTCGCCGCAGAGCGGGATCAAGGCGGTCGAGATCGACAACTACGACCGCAAGCGCGACCGCCTGGCTGGCGCCATTGCGGCGCGCGAGCGCGAGCTGCAGATTCCGGCCTACGAGTACATGGGCTCTGGCAACCGCCGCGACCCTTGGGTCGATCCGCGACTGAGCGTCAACGAGCCGACGCGGGTTCCGATCCCCGAGCAGCTCGAGCTGGTCGACGCCCTCGAGATCCGGGTCGACACCGCCGAGGAGTTGCTGCAGGCCTGGGAGAACGCCCCCAACCTGATTGCGGAGATGAAGGCCCGCAGGGCGCTCGAAGAGCACCTGGCACTGCTCGAGGTCGACGCCCGTCGATTGGAGCAGGAGGGGTCGCTCAGCTTCGTCTCGGCCGAGCAGCGCTTCCGCAGCCGGGTGCTCGAGCGAATGGTCGAGATCCGCTCGGTCCTCGACGAAGTCGACGACGAACTGCTGCCGGTGGAGGTGCTGCGCTCGACCGTGGAGTCGATGCAGACGCACATGGCGGCGGGTGAGTACGGCATGGCACTCGAGGCCTACCGCAACGTCGAGCCGAGGCTCGAGATCGCTGGGATCGACGAGTTCCGTCGCCCCCTGGTCGACCGCATCGACGACCTGCGCAAGAAGACCGAGACCGTGATCGACTTCGGGCAGCTGGAGCTGGTGGTGAACGGGGTCGTGGATCTCGGTCCCGGTCAGCGCGTGGCCCTGATCAACGGCGACGCCTTCTCGCCCAACGACCTGGTCGGCTCCGACCTGATCCTCTACGCCGTCCGTGACGGCGAGCTCGACTTCATCTTCCGTGGGGTCTTGCTGACCCTGCCCTTCTGATCCCAGCACTCCGCGCGCGGGCCACCGACACCTCGGTCTGCGCGCGGGTCCGATTCACGCACCCAGGAACCACCCATGAAGCTCCATCACCTGCTGGTCGCCGCTGCGGCCGCACTCCCGATCGCTGCGCCGGCATTCGGGCAGGCGCAGAGCCCCGACGCGCGCGTGTCGCTGCGGCTCGAGGGCCGTCAGCTCCAGGAAGTCGTGGACTTCCTCCGCGACGAGTCCGGCGCCAACATCGTCATCCTCGACAAGGAAGCCGCGTCCGACGCGATCTCCCTGGACCTCACCGACGTTCCGTGGCGCGAAGCGCTCGAGCTGGCCGCCGAGCTCGCGGGCTGCGTGGTCGAGGAGCGCACCGCTGGCGTGCTCACGCTCACCAGACCGCCGCGCGTCACCTTCAGCTTCAAGGACACGGACCTGACCGAGGTGATCGACGCCATCGGCAAGGTCTCCGGCGCCAACATCGTGGTCGCGCCCGAGGTCAGCGGAACGCTGACCCTGCGCCTGACCAACGTGCCGTGGCGCGACGCCCTCGACGTGGCGGTCAAGACCCTGGGCTACGCAGTGGTCGAGGAAGGCCGCGGGATCATGCGGGTCGTCGACCCGCTGACCCTCCAGGCGCAGCTCGAGACGCGCAGCTACCAACTCCGCTACCTGCGCCCGCGCGGCAACTACGTACCCGTGATCAACTCGGAGTTCGTCGCGGGCTCCGCCAAGGCGCCGACCGGCGAGATCGAGAAGGACTTCCCGATCATCGAGGCCATGCGCAACGCGCTGAGCACCGGCGGTGACCTCGACTACGTGGTCGACCAGAACGTGTTGATCGTGCGCGACACCGCCCAGGTGCACGCGGAGATCGCCGAGATGATCGAGCGCCTCGACGTGGAGCCGATGCAGGTCTTCGTCGACGTGAAGTTCGTCAGCACCACCAACGACGACCTGCTCAACTTGGGCGTCGACTACGGCGACTTCGGTCCCAGTGTCGGACTGACCATGGGTCAGATCCCGATCAAGCTGCCCTTCGACCTGGGCGACGGCGGCTGGGAAGATGGCATCATCGCCAACGACTCGGGCCAGGGTCCGTTCACCGACCCGCTGCTCAACGCGGGTTCGACCACCGTGGTGCCGGAGACGATCTTCGGGGCGCTGTCCTTCACCGGGGTCACCGCGACCCTGCGGATGCTGCAGCGCGATACCCGCACCCAGGTGGTGCAGGCGCCCAAGATCATCGCCCTCGACGGTCGTGAAGCGACGATCTTCGTCGGCGAGACCATCCGCTACGCCGAGGCCAAAACCGAGCAGGGCCAGGCTGGTGGCTTGAACCTGTCGGTGGTCGAGGCTTCGGGCTCGCCGGTCGAGGTCGGTTTCCAGCTCCTGGTGGTGCCGAACATCATCCCGGGCACGAATTCGTTGACCATGGACGTGATCCCGAAGGAGACCAGCCTCTCCGGTCAGGGCGACAGCTCCCTGGCTCCGGCCGGCTTCGACGTGTTCACGGTCGGCGCAGCGGGCGCCTCGGGCTCCATCGCCCTGCCGCGCGTGCGCTCCTCGACGATCGTCACTTCGATGCTGCTGCAGAGCGGGCAGACCGCGGTGATCGGTGGCCTGTCCACCGACATCGAGCTCAACCGCGTGAGCAAGGTGCCCTTCCTGGGCGACATCCCGATCCTGAGCTTCTTCTTCAAGTACAAGGAGAAGACCAAGGAGCGTCGCAGCCTGATGGTCTTCATCACGCCCACGATCGTGCGCTCGGCCCAGGACACCCAGTCGATCCTCAAGCGGGAGATGGAGCGACGCACGGCCGCCTACTCCGATGAGCTGCGCGAGCTGATCGGCGACGAGATCAGCAACGCGAACGATGTTCAGAGCTCGCTGCATGACCCGGTCGCCCCTGGCCAGGACGTGGATCTGACGCCCTTCGTGGAACCCACCCCGGGCTCCTGAGGCGACCTCCAGGGTCAGCGTGAACGGGCGCTCCGCCCCCCCGGGAACGGGGGGCGGGGCGCCCGCCCTGCGTTCGGGGGAAGGGGGGGGGACGGGGGTCCGATCGACGGGAAGTGCCCCGGCCGGCTCCGATCGCGGTCGATTTGTCCTCTCGCGTTCGCTTTCGACCGTCGATTCAGCGACCATGCCACCCGAGTCAGGCCCGTCCTGGTGCCCTAGGTGGGTGCTCGGGCACCGGACTCGAGCGCGACCCGCACGCGACGTGCGAGGGGGGGCAGTCCTTTCTGGGGACCCCGCCAGCCGCCGCAGCGAGGGCGCGACGCCCCGGGACGGCGTTGTCGGGTACGACGGCGGCCGCGCGGACCCATCGGGTTCCCTGCAGCCCCGCTCGGCCGGCCGCGGCGCCACGAGGCGGTCACGTCTCATCCTCCTTGCGATCGATTCGCCAGGATCCAATCCCGCGCGGCCAGATCCGCGCTGACCAGCACACGCGCAGGCGCGTACGGGTCGGAAGACTTCCGACCGCGAGCCGCCGCCGCGCCGCGTCGGACTTGCCCGACGCGCACTGAAAAGAACAATCCATGACCGACCAGCCCAACCCGGGTGACTTCGAGATCCCGGGACCGGCGGCAGCGCACGACAGCGCGCCCCGAGAATCGGCTGCCCCTCGCGAAGCGAGGGGCGACTCCGCCACCGACCGTCCCATCGAGGGACGCGACACCGAAGGGCGGAGCGACGAAGACGGCGCAGGACGCGCCCGTCGCCGCAGGCCCCGCCGCCGGCGAACCCTGGGTCGCAGCGACCGCAGTTCGGAGGCGACCTCGCCCGAGGGCGAGCATTCGAGCGGCGATCGCTCCGACGGGCGGCGCCCTGAGGCGCGGCGGGAGGCCCCGGACGACGAGCCGGCAGTTCGTGAGCGCACCGTAGTGGCCGACGACGACGGGGGGCACCGCACTCCAGCCAGGCGCCGCAAGCGCCGCAGTCGCAGCGCGGGCGCCGAGCGCGAGTCGGACGAGGCAAGGGCCTCGAGCGGCGATGTGGGGGCTACGGCCGAAGCCGAGTCCGAGTCACCCGCCCGCAAGAAGCGTCCGCGCCGGCGCAGCCGACGCCGCACCGCTGGGACGGCGGCGGAGACGCAGCCCCACGCCGACGACGAGGACGAAGAGGTCGAATCCGAAGGCACCCGTGCGTCCCGCGGAAGTGAGCGAGGCGGTGACCGGGCCAGTCGCTCCGAGCCCTCGCGAGGGGGCGCCGGTCGGGGGAGTTCCGCTCGGAGCGGGTCCGATCTGGACGACGACGACGAAGAAGACGGCGAGCGCGACTCGGCCGATTCCGCTGTCGACCTCGACGAGGCCGCTCGCAAGCGCTCCCGCCGCCGGGGCTCCCGCGGCGGTCGGCGCAAGCGCAAGGGGCGCTCGGGCGAGGAGGCTGCTGATGACGACGCGGACGACGGCGACTCGGACGACCGGTCCAATGAGCGCGGTGCCGTGTCGATCGAGGTCATCCCCGGCGAATTGGACGATGACCTGCCCGAGGTCGAGCCTGTGCGATCGGGCCGCTCCAAGAAGAAGGGCAAGGCAGCCAAGAAGAAGGCTGGCAAGACCTCGAAGGCCACCAAAGCGGACAGGGCGGACCGGTCCGACCGTCAGGACGCCCCGTCGATCCCCGAGCCGAAGCGTGACCAGGTGATCCTGGTCAACGCCGTCGACCCCGAGGAGACGCGCGTCGTCGTGGTCGAGGGCCAGAAGATCGTCGACCTGCAGATGACGGTCGACCAGCACAAGAACTACGTCAACGACATCTACCGCGGTCGAGTCGTCAACATCGAGTCGGCCATCGGGGCCGCCTTCGTCGACTTCGGCCAGGGACGCAACGGCTTCCTGCACGTCTCGGACGTGATGGATTGCTACGGCGAGGACGACTGGGCGCTGGAGAAGCTGCTCGCCGCCCGAACCGATGTCGAGGATTGGGAGGACAAGGGGCCCAAGCCGGAGGAGTTCGACGGCGACGACGCCGAGCGAGAGGACTCCGGTGGCAAGTCGAAGGCCAAGGGCAAGTCGAAAGCCAAGGCCCAGGACGGTCGGCGTCGCGGTCGCATGCGTAGGCGTCCGTCCGTGGACGAGGTGCTCAAGAAGGGCCAATTGGTGGTCGGTCAGATCACCAAGGACGCGATCGGCGACAAGGGGCCGACGCTGACCACCTACATCTCGATCCCCGGTCGCTACCTGGTTCTGATGCCCTCGCTCGAGCGCACAGGCGTCAGCCGCAAGATCGAGGACGACAAGGAACGGCGCCGGTTGAAGCGCATCCTGCAGTCCCTCGACATCCCGGACGGGATGGGCGTGATCGTGCGCACGGCCGGCATCGGCAAGACCAAGTCCGACATCCGTCGCGACCTGGACTACCTGCTGGCGGTCTGGACCACCTTCTCCGAGAAGCTGGTCCTGGGGCGCAATCCGGCGCCCCTCTATCAGGAGTCGGACGTGGCCATCCGCACCATGCGAGACCTGTTCTCGTCGCGAACGGAGAAGGTCCTGGTCGACGACCCCGAGGTCTTCGATCGCATGGTGGAGTTCACCAAGCAGCTCATGCCCGAGCACACCGACCGCGTGGTGCTCCACGACGGGCCGCGGCCCCTGTTCCACACCTATTCGATCGAGCAGGACTTCGAGAAGATCTTCTCGCGCCGCGTCGAGTTGCCTTCGGGTGGTTCGATCGTGATCGACCAGACCGAGGCCCTGGTGGCCATCGACGTCAACTCGGGCCGGACCCGCGACGACGGGGCCGACTTCGAGGACATCGCCCTCAAGACGAACCTCGAGGCGGCGCCCGAGATCGCACGTCAGATCCGTCTGCGCGACATGGGCGGCATCCTGGTGCTCGACTTCATCGACATGATGCGCCCCGCGAGTCGCCGGCACGTGGAGCGCGCCCTGCGCGACGCCATCGCCGAGGACCGCGCGCGCAGCAAGTTGGGTCGAATCTCCCAGTTCGGCCTGCTCGAGCTGACCCGTCAGCGCCTGGGCCCGGGTCTCTCGAACCTGGTCTACGACGCCTGCCCCTCCTGCCGCGGTACTGGCCGGCGCCGCACGGCCCAGTCCCGGGCCCAGGCTCTGCTGCGGCGACTGGGCTCGGCCCTGACGCAGAAGGGCTTCAGCAAGATCGAGGTTCTGACCCACACCGACACGATCGAGTGGCTCAAGAAGAAGGACCGGGCCCAACTCGAGGCCCTGGAAGACAAGCACAAGCGCGAGCTGATCTTCCGGGCGGTCGACGACCAGACCGAGGACTCGATCTTCCACTACCTGCGAGCCGACGGGCGCGAAGTGCGCCCGGGCGGGCGCCGCAAGCGCTGAGCCGCCGCCGGACCCCGGCCTCGGCGCCTCCCCCGGCGGGGGAGGCCGGGGCCGGGGCCCCGTTCGGAACGGCGGCTGGGTCGGGCCTGCCTCGGCAGGCGCAGCGTCGTCGGGCCCGGCCTCCAGCGGACCTGCCTCGGCCGGACCGCACCTCCACCGGCCCCGGCCGGCGACTGCTCGGGTCCGGGCCGACTCCCAGGCTCTTCCCAGGGCCACCGAGCGTCGCTATGATTCTCGGCCCGCTGCGCCGAGCGCGTGGGTCCCGCGCGACGGAGTTCGATCCGTCGCAGCTCGACCCCGGTCCACGCAGTACCTCGGGAGGCCCTCTGCTCCCGATCCGATCACCCGGCTCGAGGCTCCGACCATGGGGCGTCGCCGCCGGCCCCCGAGTTCATCCAACCCTCCACGAACCCGTGTACGCAGTCATCTCCGATCGAGGTCGCCAGTCGACCGTCCGCGTCGGCGACGTCGTCAACGTCGACCTGCAGTCGAGCGCCGAGCCCGGATCCGAGATCACCTTCGACAAGGTGCTGCTCGTCGGAGGCGAGGGCGGAGCCCGCATCGGCACCCCGACCGTCGACGGAGCCTCGGTCACCGCCAAGGTGATCGGCGACTCGCGCGGCAAGAAGCTGGTCGTTTTCCGCTTCAAGCGCCGCAAGAACGTGCGCGTCAAGCGCGGCCACCGCCAGACCTACACCCAGGTCGAGATCCTCGGCATCAACGGCTGAGCAGCAGCCCGAACCAAAAAGAACGATGGCACATAAGAAGGGTCAAGGCTCTACCCGCAACGGACGCGACTCCAACCCCCAGTTCCGGGGTGTGAAGCGCTACGGGGGACAGACCGTCACCGCCGGGACGATCCTCGTCCGTCAGTGCGGCACTCGCTACAAGGCAGGTCACAACGTCGGGCAGGGCAAGGACTACACCCTGTTCGCCCTGGTGCCCGGCACGGTGCGCTTCCAAACCGGTCGCCGCGTGCACATCGACCCGATGACCGCCTGAAACGGCTAACCCTGTCCGGGGGGGCCTAGTCCCCTGTCCGGGGGGGCCTAGTCCTGCGTGACACGGGCTCCGAGAAGACGGGTCCCGAGAGACTGCCTGACAGCCCGACGGGGACCACCCGGCGGGCTGTTTGCGTGCACGGACGACCCCGACCCATCATCCAATGTTCCGCGACGAGTGTGAGATCACGGTCACAGCCGGGCGCGGAGGCGACGGCCTCTGTTCCTTCCGGCGCGAGAAGTACGTCCCTAAGGGCGGGCCGGACGGCGGCGACGGCGGCGATGGCGGCAGCGTGATCCTGGTCGCGGACTCTTCGATCAACTCGCTGCTCAAGCTCTCCCGTCAGCCCAAGCACGCCGCCAAGAACGGGCAGCCGGGCGGCTCTCGCCTGAGCACCGGTCGCGGCGGTGCCGACCTGGTGATCGAGGTCCCGGTCGGCACCCAGATCCGCGATGCCGAGCACGGCAACCTGCTGCGTGACCTCGACCAGGACGGCCAGAGGCTGGTCCTGGCCCGGGGCGGCAAGGGCGGGCGCGGCAACACCGCCTTCGCCACGCCGACGCACCAGACACCGCGTCGCTACGAGGAGGGCCGACCGGGGGAGGTGCGCCGGGTGACCCTCGAGTTGAAGCTGGTGGCCGAGGTCGGTCTCGTGGGCCTGCCCAACGCGGGCAAGTCGACCTTCCTCTCGGCGATTAGCCGCGCCACGCCAAAGATCGCGGACTATCCCTTCACGACCCTCCAGCCCCAGGTCGGCATCGCCGCCGTGGGGGACTTCGACACCCTGGTCGTGGCTGACCTGCCCGGACTGATCGAGGGCGCGGCCGAGGGCCACGGCCTCGGGCACCAGTTCCTGCGTCACGTGGAGCGCTGCCAGGTGCTCTTGCACCTGGTCGACGTGTCCGAGTCGGCTTCCGAAGAGCCCGAGACGGCGCTGCGGACGATCGAGTCCGAGCTCCAGCAGTACTCGCCGGAGCTCGCCGGGCGCGAGCGCCTGATCGTCGCGACCAAGGTCGAGAGCGACGAGTCCGAAGAGCGCGCCGCGGCCCTCGAGGCCAGCATCGGCCGTCCCGTTTGGCGCCTCTCGGCCTCCACCGGCAGGGGCGTCGAGGAACTCCTGCTGGCGGCCAGGGAGCGGGTCAGGGGGACCCAGGAGGTCTTCTAGGCCATCCTCTTCGAGCGAGTCCGGATCCGCTCAAGCCTGCTCTCCGCGCGGCCCGAAGTCAGCCGCAGGGTCTGTCCACGCCCCGTGGACGACCGACCCAGGAGAAGCATCCGTGACCACCCACGACCATCAGCCCGACGGCCCCCTCGGGGGCGAGCCCCTCGAGTTCGACCTGGACACCCCGCCCGCGGAGCCGGGGCCCCCGGCACTGGAGTTGGAGGCGCTCGATCCCCAGCCTGGGCAGGCGCCGGCAGCTCACCCAGGTCCCCAGGCGCCGCTTCCGCGCGGCCACGCTCCTGGCGCTCCCCTGGGTCCGCCCAGGAGCAACATGGGGGTCGACCCATCCGAGGTCGCTCCCGCTGAGGACTCCGCGCCGGTGCCCGAGGAGCAGTCGGCGGCGCCGCAGCCGCTCGAGCCCGCCGACAGCGACGCGGTGGCCGCCCTCGATGCCCTCGGCAGCGGTGAGCGGCGCGTCGGCGACCACTCGGGTCGTTCCGGGCGCCGTCGCACCGACCTTCCCGGTCCCGACCTCCACACCCTGGCCGAGACCGGACTCTCGCCGCGCCACCAGCTCGAAGCCTGGCTGGCGGAGATGGTCAAGGTCGAGGCCAGCGACCTGATCCTGCGCGCCGGCGGACGGCCCTCGTGCCGCGTCGACGGCCGGATCATCTTCCTGCCCGGGCGCGTGCCTGCGGCGGGACCCCTGGCCGAGGTGATGACCGGCATCATCGGCGAGGACCGCATGGTCCAGTGGCGCAACCAGGGCTCCGCCGACGTGGCCCTGCAGCTCGACGGGCTGGGGCGCTTCCGCCTCAACGCCTACCGCCAGATGGGGGACCCGGCCCTGGTCCTGCGCCGCGTGGCCGACACGCCGCCCAGGCTCGAGACCCTCTGCCTGCCCACCGGCGAGCTGCAGAAGCTGGCCAAGCGTCGGCGCGGGATCGTGCTCGTCACCGGCGTCGCCGGTTCGGGCAAGTCGACCACCCTCTCGGCGGTGATCCAGCACATGAACACCACCGCCGAGCGGCACATCATCACGCTCGAGGATCCGGTCGAGCTGATCTTCCGCGAGGACCGCTGCGTGATCAGCCAGCGCGAGATCGGCACCGACGTGTCGACCTTCTCGGAGGGTCTGCGCCACGCCCTGCGCCAGAGCCCGGACGTGATCCTGATCGGCGAGATGCGGGATGCCGAGACGGTCCAGGCGGCCCTCGACGCGACCGAGACCGGTCACCTGGTGATGTCGACCCTGCACACGGTCAACGCGGCCCAGACGGTCGATCGGATCATCAGCTTCTTCCCCAGCGAGCAGCACACGCAGATCCGCTCGCGCCTGGCCGACAACCTGGCGGCGGTGCTCAGCCAGCGCCTGGTGCCGCGCCGCGAGGGCACGGGGATGGTTCCGGCCCTGGAGCTGATGACGTCCACCCCGCGGGTGCGCGAGCTGCTGGGCGAGGGCCGCACAGCCGAACTCGGCAAGGTCATCGAGTCCGGCGACGGGAAGGGTCTGATCTCCTTCAACCAGTCCCTGCGCCAGCTCGTGGAGGCCGGCCTGATCGAGCTCGAGACGGCCTTGGCCGCCAGCGACCGTCCGGACGAGCTGCTCCTGGCCCTGCGTGGCTTCACCACCGCCGGCGGCCGCGGCCGCCAGGCCCAGGAGCAGAGCGAGGGCAAGAGCCACCTGCGCCTGGAGAGCAACACGGACCTGGACATGGAGCCCGGAAGGCGCCGCCAACACTGAGCCGGCGCGGGGCCGATGGCGAGGCCCGACCGGGCAGGCAGGGGGGTGGCGCGGGGCGCCGGGCGAACTCGCCCGGTGTCCCGCGCAGCCGTTCGGCCTGGCTCGCGGGAAGACGGCGGCGCCGCGGTCGTAGACCCGTTCAGGCCCTTGCCGGCTCCCCTCGAGGTCCACGCCGAGGTTGCTCGATGAGGTCGGTCGGCCCCCGCCAGACCCCCTCGCGGGGCCCGGGAGTGCAAGAACACCATCCGGACGGTTAGCATCGCCCCCCCAGCGAAGGGGCGCGCGCGCCGCTCGCCCACGATCAATCATGAGCATCTCGACCGTCAAAGCCGTGCTCTGGGTCGCCAACCTCGGCGCCCTGGGGACCCTGGGCTACACCCTGTACGACTGGACGCAGACCGAAGGGGAGAAGTTGACTGCCCAGGTCACGCGGCAGATGCAGCAGGACCTTTTGGACGACATCCCGCGTCCGGAGCCGCCCAAGCAGGACATCTATCCCTACGAGCGGGTCGAGGCCAACTTCTTCGCCCTCGAGTGGACCGGCAAAGAGCCGCCGCCGGTAGTGGTCGACAAGCCGGTCGACCCCGGCACCCCGGCCAAGGTCAAGGCGACGCCCATCGCCGACATCCTCAAGGTGCTCTACCTGCAGGTGGACACCACCGCGCCCCAGCACTCGGTGGCCCTGGTCAAGTACAAGCTGGCGGCCCTGACCTCGCGCTTCAAGGAGCCGGTCAACCTCTACATCGGCGACACCCTGCCCTCGCCCCAGAACGGCTGGATCGTCGACTCCATGACCGAGGAGGGGGTGGTCTTCCGCCGCGTGTCCGAGGACGACGACGAGGAGCCGCAGACCGCGCGCCCGGCCCGGGCCAGCGACGGCGACTTGATCGTCGAGGTCGGCGAGGACGGCGCGATGATGCCGGTGCGCGAGTTCATTCCCGCGGCGCGCGAGGGCTTCGTTCCCACGCGTCCCCAGCGCACGATCGAGCGCAGCCCGAACAACTTCGTCTTCGGCGACGAGGACCTCGTGGCGATCAACGAGAACTACCTCGAGATCCTGTCCAACGAGGTTCGCCACCGGCCCTACCGGGATCCGCGTACGGGCACTTGGAGCGGGGTCGAGATCCTCTCCGTGACGCCCGGCTCCATCGCCGCGCAGCACGGGGCCAAGTCCGGCGACGTGATCAAGAGCATCAACGGCACCCCGGTCAACTCGGTCCAGGAGGCGATCCAGTACGTCAAGAACAACGCGGACGCGTACGACGTCTGGACCGTGGTGGTCGAGAACTCCGGCAAGACGCGCACGGTCACCTACCAGAAGCCGTGACGAACCTCGCGCCGTGATCGCGGCCGCGACGCCGCGACCGGCGCCGGCGATGTCGCGCAACCGATCTGAATCACCGCGGGCCCGGTGGCGCGACGAGCGCCCCGGGCCCGTGGGCCGTTTACCAAGCAGCCCCGCAAGTGAAGGCCAATCGACACCCCGCCGCCCTGACCGCGGACCTGGGCAACAGCGCGCTCAAGCTCGCCGCCTGGCGTCCGCTGGAGCGCGGAGCGATCGGCGCAGCCCACCCCGCGGCGCGGGCGACCCTCGAGCACGGCAAGGGTGACGATCCGGGCAGGCTGGTGGAGGGACTCGCCGCCTTCCTTGACCAAGCTGCCGCGTCGGGAGCGGCTGTCCAGGTCGCGGCCCTCTCCAGCGTCGCCGGGCCCGAACGCACGGCGCCGCTGGTCGAGACCCTCTCGGCCGTGCTGAAGACGCGCGGCGTCGAGCTGTACTGCGGTCCCGACCACGGCTTGGCGAACCTGTGCGACGAGCCGCACACGGTGGGGGCCGATCGGCTCTTCGCGGCGCGCGGGGCGCTCGAGCTGCTCGGGCGCGGATGCGTGGTGATCGACGTGGGCTCCGCCATGACGGTCGACGCGGTCGTCGCCGGCGATCCCGACGCCACCGAGCCTCGCGGGCGCTTCCTAGGCGGCGCGATCGCTCCGGGGCCGTGGCTCCTGGCCCAGGCCCTGGCCACGGGCGGGGCCCAGCTCAAGTTGATCGAGCCCCGCGCCGGTGTGCCCGCCCTCGGGCAGGTCACGGGGGCGGCGCTCGAGTCGGGTGTCGTCCACGGCTTGCGCGGCGCGGCCTTCGAGTTGGCGCGACGGGTGGGGGCCGAGGCGGGGCTGGCGGACTCGGTGCGGGTGGTCACCGGCGGCGCGCGCGGTCTGCTCTTGGATCCCGAGCCCTTCTGGACCGGCGACCTGCGCGAGGACCCGGACCTGGTGCTGCGCGGTGTGCTCGCGGCCCTACTGGAGCGCGTCGGCGCTTGAGCTGATGTCCGACTCGCCTCCCACAAGCCGACAGGACTGGATCGCCTTGGCGGTCACCGAACTCACCGCGCGGTCCAGCGGCGCGGTCGCCGTGCTCGCGCTCGAGGGCGCCGGCTCCGAGGCGGCCCTGCGCTCGTTGGGGGTGGCGCCCCCCGCTCCGGGGCGGATCCGCCTGGCGCGCCTCGAGTCGCGCGGGCTCGCGGGCGAGCGTGAGGTCCTCGACGAAGCCCTGGTTGTCGGCGTCGATCGCCAGCGCTTCGAGCTGCACCTGCACGGCAGCCCGGCCGTGGTCGAGCGCCTCCGTCTGGAGCTCGGCGGGGCGTCCCTCGCATCCGAGTCCCTCGAGGACCGCGCGCGGCAGCTCCTGGCCGACGCCCCCTCCGAGGTCGCGGCGCGGGTGCTCCTGGACCAGAGCGAGGGCGCCCTGCGCCGGGCCCTGGAGTGGGCCCGCCTGGCCGAACCGGCCGTCGCGCGTGCCGAGCTCCGCGCACTCGTCGCCCGCGGACGCGCGGCCATGCCGCACCTGCTCACGCCCCGGGTGGTCCTGGCCGGGCCCTCCAACGCGGGCAAGTCGACACTCTTCAACGCCCTGGTGGGGGAGCAGCGCGTGCTCGTCGACGCCGCCCCCGGCACCACCCGTGACGCCGTGGTCGAGCGCGCACGTCTGGGGCTCACGGTGGTCGAGCTGGTCGACACCGCTGGCGAGCGGGAGCTGCCCGACGGCAGCAGCCAGGCGCAGGTCGAGGCCGCTGGCCAAGCCCTGGCGCGCAGCCTGCGGCGGTCGGCGGACCTGGTCTTGTGGTTGCGTCCGGCCGACCTTCCCGGGGCTCCCGCGCCGGCCGAGACCGCCCAACTGCGCCTGCTCGACAGCCGCGCCGACCGGGCCCCCGGCCGCAGCCTGGCGCGGCCGATCCGCGCCGCCACCGACCCCGCAGGCGCCCGCGCCATGGTCGCCGAGCTGATCGCTGAACGCATGGGCCCCTGGACCTGGCAGGCCGGTCAGGCAGTCCCATTCGAGTCGAGTCAACTCGCCCTGCTCGAGCGGGCTTCGACCTGCCTGGCGCGGTCCGAGCGACAGCGAGTTCTCGCGCCACTGCTGCGGATCGCAGTTCCCCGGGCGCAGACGGACATCGCGCGTTGATCGGAGCCGGTGTGCCGCAGTATCCTCCGGCCCCGAGTGGCTGCGGTCGCTCGGAACATGGCCAGCCGATCCAGGACCGAGAAGAACGCGCCGGGTTCTCGACCCCGAGCCAGCGGGGCGCAGCAGCCCGCATCCGTTCCGTCCACGGCTGAGCAAGCCGATCGAGCGCGATCGACGTCGTCGAGCGCGGCGCACACGAGTCCAGCGTCTGCGAGGGTTGCACCGATGAGCACGGCTCCTGACCCGGAAGCGCCGACGTCCGTCGACCCGGTCCAGCCCGACGCAGAACCGTCTCGCAGCGGGACGCGGGCCACCAAGCGTGGTTCGGCTTCGAAACGATCCGGCGGGGAGGGCCGCAAGCGCGGCGGCAAGGCTGCAGCCGATCGCGGTGACGAGCACGGCAATCAGCGGGGTGGCGAGCAAGGCGACGATCACAACGGCCCGGCGGTCCCCGCCGAGCCCAAGGCCGCCGGCAAGGATGCGCGCCCCGCGCCGCGGCGCGACCTGATCTCCATCGACGACCTGTCCCTGGCCGAAATCCGCGGGTTGTTCCACCACGCGGACCGCTTCGCCAAGGACCTGCGTCAATGGTCCGGCGTGCTCCCCGGTCGCATTGCCGCTAGCCTCTTCTACGAGCCGTCGACGCGCACGCGCCTGTCCTTCGAGTCGGCCATGCTGCGGCTCGGCGGCGGCGTGATCACGGCGGCGGACATGAAGACCTCCAGCGCGCAGAAGGGCGAGTCCCTGGCCGACACGGTGCGCGTAGTCTCCGGTGCCTACTCCGACATCATGGTGCTGCGCCACCCCAGCGAGGGGGCCGCGCGCCTGGCGACTCACTTCTCGGAGGTGCCCGTGATCAACGCCGGCGACGGCAGCCACGAGCACCCGACCCAGACCCTGTGTGACCTGTACACCCTGTGGGTCGAGCGCGGTCGTCTGGACGGACTCGAGGTGGCCCTGGCCGGCGACCTGCGCCACAGCCGCACGATCCACTCGTTCATCTACGCCCTGGCGCGCTTCGGGGCCAACATCGTGTGTGTGCCGCACCACGGCCTGGAGCTGCCCGACTACGTGGTCAAGCGGCTGCGTGAGTCCTACGGAGCGGAGCCGGTGCGCGCGGACGCCTCGCGCCTGGGTGCCTTGGCCGAGGCCAGCGACGCGGTCTACATCACACCGCAGAAGCCGCACCAGTTGAGTCTGTTCACCGACTCCGCGGCGCTGCCGGTCAAGCACGTGGATGCCGTCTACATGACCCGCATGCAGACCGAGCGGCACCTGGAGGCCAAGGACGAGTCGGCCTACATGCGCCTGGGTCCCCAGGCTCTGCAGGCGGATTCGCTGCGGGACGCAGTGGTCATGCACCCCCTGCCACGGCGGGACGAGATCAGCGCCGACATGGACTCGGATCCGCGCGGCGTCTACTTCAAGCAGGCCTCACGCGGGGTTCCCGTCCGCATGGCGATCCTGGCCTGGCTCCTGGGCGAGCTCGAGCTGGCGGGCGAGCCCGCGCCGCCCCCCTCGGTCCTGTTCGAGGTCCCGCTGGGGGATAATCCCTGCCCCAACCCGACCTGCATCTCGCGCACCGAGGACCGCCACGCCCGGCCCCGCTATCGGCTGCTGTCTCGCCACCCCCTGCGGGCGGCCTGCGGCTACTGCGACCAGGAACTGAGCTTCGGCCTGGTCGGGTCCATGGGGGACCGCCACTGGCATCGTCGCGAAGGTCCCGGTGCCCGGCGCGTCGAGCCCGGCTCGATGGTCTTCCTGCGCGACGAGAGCCACGCCGAGTCGCTCGGCTTCACTGCCGAGTAGACGGTGCGCCGTCGCCGGGTCGGCGGCGGGCGTCCGGCCGATTCCGACCTCGAGGGCGGTCCCGCTCCAGGTGGCTCAGGCGCCCCTTGGGTGGCCCCGCGGCGTCCCCCGACTGGTAACCTCTAGAACTCGGCCAGGTCCCCCTGCAACCTGCGTCGCCACCCACCTAGTTCCGTTGGACCTCGGCCGCCGGTCGCGCTGCCCCACAGCCCCGGCCGGACGTGATCCAACTGCCCCTCGGTCGGCTCCCACGCCGGCCCCCAGCCACTCCCGGGATCCGAGTCACCGGATCCCCCGACGGACGGCTGGGATCGATCCATCGACCCATCGAGCCATGCGGCAAGCAACCCCCCCGTTCCGAGCTGAGACGACCGGCACCTGCCTGCGGACCGACGTTCATCCTGCTGAGGCCAGCGGGAGTCGCGCCGGCGGCGTCGCGTCCAGCCTGAGGGGTGCCGTCGCGGCCCTCGGCCTGGTCGCCATGGCGGCCTGCGGTGGATCGTCGAGCAGTGGCGGCAGTGTGTCGCAGGGGCAGTTGGGCTCCACGGCGATCAAGCCCGGCCAGTCGAGCGTGCTCAACGGCGGCGGGTACATCGTCACCGACAACCAGAGCGGGACGGCGGTCGACTTCCGGTTGGTGGGGATGGCTTGGGGGCGCCTGGTCGACGTGTACGACACCGTGCCGACCAGCTCCGACTACACCTCGAACCCGCTCGACACCGACAACTACGAGTCGCGGCTGATCTATCCGGACTTCGTGATCGGTCAGGCCGTGGACACGGCCTTCGAGTCCGGCGAGCTCAAGTGGGAATTCTCGACCAACCCGGTCAACGGCCAGCCGCGGCTGCGAATCAGCGCCGACGCCGAAACGCAGAAGTCGCTCTTCTCGCTCCGCATCGGCGAGGCCACGTCCGGGCTGCAGCCGGTGGATCCCAAGGGAGTCGGCCCCACGGAGCTGCCGCCCTTCTCGGTCGTGGCGCGCAACGCGGCCCTGGTGCTGACCTTCGACGACCTGCTCGCCGACTCGTCCATCGGAGCCAACTCGACCGTCGATGTCCTGGTCGGCGATCCACCCGTGACGCCCTTTGACGCCCGCGTCCTGACGGATTCGAACTACGGCGGTGTTTCGGCTGTGGACGGTACGTTCCGGTCGTCGCGGATCGTGATCGACTTCACGGTCACGGCCGACGAGCTGGTCACCGTCGGTCAAGTGGTCGAGGTCAACGGGGTGGGCCTGCCCACCAGCGAGAACACGGTGCAGCCGAACCTCGCGATCCGGATCCCGACCAAGGTCGTGCCCGGGGTCGGCCAGTTCGCCGTGCTGACGAACCCCGGCGGCGGGACCCTCAATCTCAACGAGAGCGGTCCGGTGGACTTCTCTACGCCGACCCTCGACGTGGCCTGGACGCTGCGCGCGGGCAATGCGACCGACGAGAACAACGGCTTCCTGGTCGACAACATCGCGCCGCGGGTCGTGGGCATTCAGCCGGCCATGATCACCGCCGCCTCGGACGATCCGACCGGTGTGGCGGGCATCGACCTGGTGCTTTCGCTCGAGTTCGAAGTGACGGACTGCGCGCTGAACCCCCAGCCCGGCGACGTGATCCAGGTCTCGTCGATCCTGAGTTACGAGGTCAAGCAGGCGGCCACCGTGGTGGGGTCCACTGCGATCAACGTACCTGTGCGGATCTTCCCCGACTTCGAGTCGGTGAGTGCGTCGGAGCTCGCTGGCGTCGATGTGCAGTTCCTGAGCCCGTGGCGCGAGTCCCTGGGCCAGTCCAAGGCGCCCTGCTTCGTGCGCTTCTCGCCCTCGGCCGGGCTGCCCCCCGCTTTTCAGGTCAGCCCCGAGGCCGACGTGATCGTGCGCTTCAGCGAGCCGATCGACCCGAGCAGCGCGCGGCCCTTCGACACCTTCTACATCGCTCGGTCGGCCCTGACCGACGCCCAGCTCTCCAGCGCGGCGGGTGGCCTCTTCCCGGCCGACACGAACGACCTGGTGCTCGGCACCATCGGGCAATCGTCCGACGGTCGCGAGCTGCGCTTCACGCCCTCGGTGCCTTTCACCCACGCGGCCTCGGCCCTCGAGACCTACTACCTCAACCTGTTCTCGGACAGCGCCGAATCCAAGGGCCTGATCGACCTGGGTGGCAACACGCTCGCCGACGCGCTGCCGCGGGTTCCCTTCACGATGGACCCGGCCGCGGCGGCCCAGGACACCGGCAGTTGGGTGCTGCGCTTCAACTTCGCCGAGGAAGATGGCGTGGGCGGCCCCGAGATCCGCGGTCAGTACCTGTTCGACGAGACCAAGGGCCAGATCCGGCCGCGGCCGGTGCAGCGCTTCTCGGCGGTGATCGACCGCAACACCGAGCCCGTCGTGGGCGGGATGGTGCCGAACATCACGGCGCTCGAGACGCCGCTCTCGGCCCAGGGCTCCAAGTCGCACCTGATCTGGCGCTACATGGACGTCGGTTTCGACATCAGCCAGAAGGACGACCTGTTCTACAACCTGGACATCGAGGGCATCGCCCTGTCGCCCTTCGGTGGGGCGGTGGTCTCGACGGTCTACGACGAGTTCGAGATGCGCCTGGGCCACGCGGCCAACGTTCCGGACGAGTTCCTGATCGTGCTGCCGCCTCCGATCCCGGCCTTCCCGACCTCTGGTTTCGGAACGTCCGATCCCTTCGACTCGAACTTCCTCTCCGACCCCAAGGGCGGGCCTTTCGTGGTGCACCCGCGTGAGCTCGGCTTCGCCATCTCCAGCTCGGACGTGGTGGCTGCCTCGACAGGAATGCCGGTCTTGCAGATGCCCTGGAACGACGGGCTCTCGGAGAGCGACAAGACGTTCTTCACCTGGCGCGACACCGCCGTCCAGACCTTCGGCAACGTCGACGACTCCGGAGCGCTGCTCGGGGGCGGCGTGCCGACCTTCCAGGAGGCCGCCATCCTCGGCCTGCTGATTCCTCCGGGCGATGTTTGGGGCCCCGGGATCCCCGATACCGGTCCGATCAACCCGATCGGGGTGCCCTCGCCCGGCCTGCCCCTGTTGATGGAGTACCGCTGCTACCCGACGGAGTCGATCAGCCTGAACGCATTCGACATGTCGATGGCCGTGGCCGTGGCGCCGGTGCCGCACTTCCGGGCCTTCTCGACCGGTGGTACGAACACGACGGGCCAGGTGGTGATCAAGGATCCTGACCTGCAATCGGACCCGACCGGTGGCTTCGACACCACTGCCGGCAACGAAGGTCAGCCGACGATCGCCCGCGACGACATGTTCTACATGGGTCAGATGGACATCGTGATTCGCACCAGCCGGGTGTACACGATCCTGATGGACGCGGAGCAGCAGCCGACCTTCGCTCTGGGCACCAAGCCCTACGTCTACGAGGCGATGGTCATGCGTCCGTCGCCGTCCGAGCAGCCGGTCGGCACCTCGGTGATCCCCGCCTGGCGCGGTCAGAACATCGTCTCGCTGAACGCGCACCCGGCGATGATCGACGGCACGCAGATGGACGTCTTCGGCGAGCCTGAGATGGGCCCCCTGGGTGATCCGATGGGGACTCCGCTCAACAATCCGTTCCCGTGGTCGGACCCGACCTGGCACGACTCCCTTTCCGACATGAATGGGCTGCGCTTCGTGCAGAGCCGATTGACCTTCATCGGCAACACCAAGTCGGGTGTGACGGCGTCTCTCGACTCCTACGGCCTGGCCTTCAGCCGCTGACCCGACGGCGCTCGCGGCGAGGCTTCTCTCCGCGAGCGCCGGGTTCGGCGCACAGATTCACTTTCCGAAGCCGGCTCCCCCCCCGGCTTCTTATTGCGGCGTCGCTGTCCGGTCCGACTCGATCGGCTGATCGATCCTTGATGATCGGCTCGGTCAGTCGTGGTCCGTCTTCGGGGCCGCGTTTCGGGGCATCTGCCCCCCAACTGGACCGACGATGATTACCAAGCTTGCGCGCCGTACCGCGTCTTGTGGTGGCGTAGTGTCCCTGGCCGTCCTCCTGGGCTCGACCTCCTGCGGCGGCAACGCCGCTGCACCCGACGAGGGGGGATTGACCGCCAATCTCCAGAGCCAAACCGGACCGGCGTCAACCATGGCCGCGCCTGGCGCGCTCGATCCGCAGCCCGGGCCAATGGGCAGTCTGATCCCGAAGCCCGGGGCCAGCAGCCCGCTCGCGGGTGGCGCCTTCATCCTGGAGCCGAACAAGGCTGGTGGGGCTGCGAGCCTGCGTCTGGTCGAGATGGCGTGGGGACGTCTGGTTGACGTCTATGACACGGTTCTGGCGCCGGGCGTGACCCAGGCACAGTACGAGCGGGATCCCCTCGATCCTGACCTCTACACCATGCGCCTGGTCCTGCCCGACCTTGTGATCGGCGAGGGAGTGCGGACGGCGTTCGAGTCGGGGCAACTGCTCTGGGAGCTGAGCACCCAGCCGGTGTTGGGCGAGCCGCGGCTGCGAATCGGCCTCGACGCCCTGGCCCAACCCGGATTGTTCGCCCAGCGTTTGGACGAAGTCACCGTGGGGCTGGAGTCCGTGGCGCCGGCGAGCGTCTCGCCCACGGCCCTTCCGGACCTCAGCATCCTTCCGACCAGTACCGTCCCGCGGAATGCAGCGCTGACGGTGCGCTTCGACGACCTGCTCGACCCGGCCACGGTCCTGGCCGACTCCACGGTCAAGGTCCTGGTGGGCGACCAGCTCGGCGTTCCCTTCCAGGCGCGCATCCTGCCCGACCCGAACTACGGCGGGATTGCCAACGGACAGTTCGCGCCGACCCGGCTGATCGTGGACTTCACGATCACGCCCGAGGAGCAGATGACCCTGCCCTACGTCGCAGCGCCCAACGCAGTGGGACTGCCGGCGGGCGATGAAGCGAGCGGTGTGAACGTGGCGATCGCCTTCCCGACCGCGCTCGCGCCGGCGGCGGGGCAGTTCTCGCTGCTCACGAACCTGGCTGGCAGCTCCCTCGATCCCGGATCGAGCGGCCCGCTCGATCCGACCTCGCCGTCCTTCGACGTGAGCTGGGGCCTGCAGTCCGGCGGGCCCAATCAACCCGCGAACGGTTTCCTGTCCGACGACATCGAACCGCGGGTGGTCGGCAGCCAGCCGGTGACGATCGTCAGCGCGGCGGCGAGCAACGCCTCGCTCGAGCTGCGATTGATCCTGACCTCGACCGCCACCCCTTGCCTGTTCCCGCCCTCCCGCGGGGACCTGCTGCGGGTCGGCGATGCCTACTTCGTGGAGGTGGTCGAAGTGCTTCACTACGCCGGGCCCAATGACATCGTCGTGCGCGTGGAGGTGCCCTTCGGCGTGACTCCCATCGCGCCCGCCGACCTCGCCGGCGCGGTGGCCCGGTACGAGACCTTCTGGCGCCCGTCGCTCGGTGTCGCGAGCGCTCCCTGCTTTGTGGACTTCGTGCCCCAGGTCGGGCAACTGCCCGCTTCGGTCGTGGACCCGGACGCCCAGGTGTTGGTGCGCTTCAACGAGGCCATCGACCCGGCCTCGGCGCGGCCCTTCGACAGCTTCTACGTCGCGCGTTCGGCGGACATCGACGCGAGCCTGGCCGAGCCCGTAGCGGGCAGTACGGTCCAGCCGCCCTTGCCCGGCGACCTGGTCCTGGGCGACACGCTCAGCTCGGCCGACCTCCGCGAGGTGGTCTTTGCGCCGACCCTGCCCCTGACCCACGTGGCCGGTCAGGCCGAACAGTACTTCTTCAACCTGTTCTCGGACGAGCTCGGCGGCGGCGTGGCCGACCTCGCAGGCAACACCCTCTTCGACCCGCTCCCCATCGTGCCCTTCAGCCTCGATCCGTCCGCCGCGGACCAGGACACGGGGGGCTGGGTGCTGCGCTTCAACACCGTGGACGAGGACCAGCTCCCGGGCCTCGAGGTCCGGGGCCAGGTGCTCTTCGACCTCGCCCTGGGCCAGGTTCACCCGCGCCCGGTGCAGCGCTTCTCGGCGGTGATCGATCGCAATCAACCGGTCGTGGGGGCGATGCAAGCGATCCCTTCCGGCCTGCAGACGCCGCTCTCGGCGCTGGGTAGCAAGGCGCACCTGCTGTGGCGCTACATGGACGCGGGCTTCGACGTGAGCCAGACCGACGCCCTCTTCTACGACCTGGACGTCGAGGGCCTGGCCCTGGCGCCCATCGCTGGCCAGGTCGTCTCGGAGGTCTACCCGGAGTTCGAGATCAGCCTCGGTCACGGGGCGAGGCTGCCGGACGAGACCGTCGACCCGAACTTCCTGCTGCCCAAGTACCCGACCTCCGGCTTCACGCTCGGCGGCTCCTTCGCGAGCAACTTCCTGCAGGATCCCCTGGCGGGTCCGACCG
The DNA here is from genome assembly GCF_007748095.1 of Engelhardtia mirabilis. Taxonomy (NCBI): domain Bacteria; kingdom Pseudomonadati; phylum Planctomycetota; class Planctomycetia; genus Engelhardtia; species Engelhardtia mirabilis. The sequence continues at coordinate 5,135,561 of NZ_CP036287.1, read as the reverse complement.
TGGTGCACCCGCGCAGCCTCGGCTTCGCGGTCTCCGCGGGTGACGTCTTCCAGTCGGCCACCGGCACTTCGATGCTGCCGATGCCCTGGAACCAGGGCTTGGCCGAGGGTGAGAAGACCTTCTTCAACTGGCGCAATACGACGGTGCAGACCCGTGGCTCGACGATCGGTGGGAACCTCGTCGGCGCGGGGGTCCCGACCGAGAAGGAGCTCATGGTCCAGGGCGCATCCTCGCCGAGTCCCGGCGACGTCTTCGGCAACTCGATCCATGACAGCTTGGGCGTGCCGACTCCCGTGGGCATTCCCACGCCCGGTCTGCCGCTCTTGATGGAGTACCGCTGCTACCCGACGGACGCGATGGGGTTGAACAGCTTCGACGTGTCGATCGCCGTGAGCTCCTCGCCGCGCCCGTACTTCCGCGCCTTCTCCACGGGGGGGCAGAACACCGGCGGTCTGCTGGTGGCCAAGGACCCGGACCTCGAGGTCTTCCCCAGCGGCGGGTTCAACACCAACCCCGCCGTCGCGCCCCTCGGTGCGTCGACGGCTCCCCGCGATCCCAGCGTCTACCTGGGCCAGATGGACATCGTGATCCGCACCAGCCGGGCCTTCACGATCCTGATGGATGCGGAGCAGTTGCCGTCGATCGACCTGGGGCAAGGGGCCTACGCCTACACGCCGGTGGTCGAGCCCGCGCCCCAGGACCAGCCGGTCGGGACGGCCCTGGTCTTCGCTTGGCGCGGTGCCGACGCCGCCAGCCCATCGACCTACCCGGCCATGTACGACGCCGGGCGGCTGGACGTGTTCGGCGAGCCAATCGTCGGGCCGATCAACTCGGGCATCCCCATCGCTGAGGAGCACCAGTTCCCTTGGGCGGATCCGACCTGGCACGACGACATAACCGGCGTTGCCGGACGGCGCTTCGTGCAGTCACGTGTGACGTTCGTGGCCAACACCGCTACGGATCACACACCCGTGCTCGATTCCTACGGCCTGGCCTTCACGCGTTGAGGCCCGCGCGGGCCCGCGCGCCCGCCACCGACCGAACTCGTGAATGCGGGGTTCCGAGCGATCGGGGCCCCGCATTGCGTTGCGGGGAGGGGGCGCGCGAACTCGCACGGGTCCGCCCCGAGGCGGGTGCTGATCCGCTCGCGGGTCGGGCTGCGATGTGCCTGCCGTTCGAACCCGAGCCCTGGCACGCAAGTTGAGAGTGCAGCTTCGTTCTCCCGCGACTGCTGGAGTCCAGCGCGGTCCCGAACGTGCGCGCCCCGCGCTCACCACTCGGCTAGGCCCCCCCGCGCCGGACGTCGGTGGCCGTTTGGCCGAAGGAATGCCATGCACCTCGCGATCGCGCTCCGAGCGCAATCCGTGTGTCCTCGTCGGGGCCAGGCTCTCCAACCTGCTGCTTCCCGTCCGATTCGTCTGTCCGGTCTGCTGGCTCTGCTCGCCCTGGGCCTCGCCGCCTGCGGCAGTGGCTCGGGCCCCGCGGGAGCCGTCCCCTCGAGCGCGCCGATCGGTGCTGCCGCGACCAAGCCAGGTAGCCAAGGCTTGCTCGGTGGCAGCGCCTTCATCGTCGACGAGAACCACGGCGGGACCGCCAACTCGATGCGGATCGTGGACGTCGCCTGGGGACGTCTGGTGGACGTGTACGACACGCGCCCGACTTCGCCCGACTACGCCAGCGATCCTCTCGAGCCGCAGAACTACACCACGCGACTGGTCTACCCGGACTTCGTGGTCGGTGAGGACGTCCGCACGGCCTTCGAGGCCGGCCAGCTCAAGTGGGAGCTGACCTCGAATCCTGTCAACGGCCGCTTCCGCCTGCGGATCGGTGCCGACGCCGAACAGCAGCAGTCGATCTTCGCCGTGCGCGTGGCTCAGGCGAGCCAGTCCCTGGATCCGATCGATCCCAAGGGCTTGAGTCCGGCTGAGCTGCCGCCCTACTCGATGGTCGCGCGCAACGCGGCCTTGGTGGTGCGCTTCGACGATCTGTTGGACGTGGGCAGCATCGGTCTGCACTCGACCGTCGAGGTGTTCGCCGGCAACCCGCCGGTGGTGCCCTTCGATGCGCGCGTGCTGCCCGATCTCAACCACGGTGGCGTGGCCCAGGTCACGGGCAAGTTCCACCCGACGCGGCTGATCGTCGACCTGACCATCTCCCAGGACGAGCTCGCGACGATCACGCCCCTGGTGGCGGCCAACGGCCTCGGTCTGCCGGCCAGCGCCGACTCCCTCGCGGCCAGCGTCGCCCTGCGCTTCCCGACGGTGATCTCGAGCGCCTACTCGCAGTTCGCGGTGCTCAGCAACGTGAAGGGCACGGCCCTGAACACCGACGACAGCGGAGCCTTCGACTACACGTCGCCCACGGGCGAAGTTGTCTGGGCCATGCGCGCGGGCAACTCGTCCGACGACAACAACGGCTTCCTCGTCGACTTCGACCAGCCGCGCGTGGTCGGTAGTCAACCGGTCACGATCACCCAGGTGACCCCGATCCTCGGGACGGGGGGTGGACTGGCGGTTTCGGTGTCGCTCGAGTTCGGGGTCGCAGGCTGCGCCCTGGATCCGGTCCCCGGAGACCTGCTCAAGATCTCGCCCGAGCTCGAGCTGGAAGTGACGGCGCCCGCGACCCTGGTCGGATCGACGGCGGTCAACGTGCCGCTGGTCCTGACGCCGGGGTCGACCGAGGTGGACCCCGCGGTGTTGGTCGGACTCTCGGCCCTCTACCAGACGCCCTGGCGCGACTCCCTGGGTGCACAGCTCGCACCCTGCTTCGTGCGCTTCAGTCCCTCGGCGGGCCAGCTGCCCGCGGGCCAGGTCGAGCCCCAGTCCCAGGTCATCGTGCGCTTCAGCGAGGCCATGGACCCCGCCAGCGCGCGGCCCTTCGACACCTTCTACGTGGCACGGTCGGCGCTGGTCGACGCGAGCCTGTCGGAGGCCGAGGCCGGTGCGTTGATCCAACCACCGAAGCCAGGTGACCTGGTGCTCGGGGACACGGTTCCATCGCCGGACTTCCGCGAAGTGCGCTTCGCGCCGACCCTGCCGATGACCCACGACCAAGGTTCCAGCGAGTCCTACTTCTTCAACCTGGTCTCCGGCCTGGACCAGGGGGGCCTGACCGACCTGGCCGGCAACGTGCTCGCGGATGTCCCTGGGCGAATCGAGTTCCGGCTCGATCCGAGCGCGCCCTCCGAGGACACCGGTGGGTGGGTGCTGCGCTTCAACGCCGCCGATGAAGACGGCCTGGCCGGCACGGAAGTGCGCGGGCAGGTGCTCTGGGACGAGTCCGCCGGGGTGCTGCGACCGCGTCCGGTGCAGCGCTTCGCCGCGGTGGTCGATCGCTCCCAGCCCATGGTCAGCACCATGCAGCCGATCCCCCTGGGGCTGCAAACGCCCCTCTCGAGCCAGGGCTCCAAGGTGCACCTGATGTGGCGCTACATGGACATGGGCTTCAGCATCAGCCAAACCGACGACCTGTTCATGAACCTCGACCTCGAGGGCATGGCCCTGTCGCCCTACGGCGGCTCGGTGGTCTCGACGATCTACGACCAGTTCGAGCTGAGCTTGGGCCACGCGCGGAACCTGCCCGACGAGTTCTTGATCCCGCCACCCGCTCAGAACTTCGGCCTGCCGATGTTCCCCGGTTCGGGGTTCGTCGAAGGGAACACCTTCGAGCAGAACTACCTGCCGGATCCGAAGGCGGGGCGGACGGTGATGCACGAGCGCGAGCTCGGCTATGCCGTGTCGAACTCGGGGGTGTTCCTCTCGGGCACCGGCACCCCGATGCTGCAGATGCCTTGGAACGTGGGCCTGCCCGAGGACCAGAAGCGCTTCTACACCTGGCGGGACACTGCGATCACCACCTTCGGCAACGTCAATCCGAATGGCGAACTGGTCGCCGCCGGTGTGCCGACGATGCAGGAGCAGACGGTGCTCGGTCTCAGCACCGCGGGCGACGTGTGGGGGCCCTCGATCAACGACGCTGCGGGCAAGGCCACCAAGCTCGGCGTGCCCGCGGTGGCCCTGCCGCTCTTGATGGAGTTTCGCTGCTATCCGACCGAGCAGAGCAGCTTGAACAACTTCGACGTGTCGATTGCGGTGCCCTCGTCGCCCCAGCCCTACTTCCGCGCCTTCTCGACCGGCGGGACGAACGCGTCCGGGAACTTGGTCAACAAGGATCCCGAGCAGCAGATCTCGCCCACGGGCGGTTTCAACGGCAATCCGCTGTTGCCGCCCCTCGGGGCCAAGACCATCCCGCGCGATCCGACCGTCTACATCGGGCAGGCCGACGTGGTCATTCGTACGAGTCGCGCCTACACGATCCTGATGGACGCCGAGCAGTCGCCGACCACGCCGATCGTCGGACTGCCGTGGAAGTATGAGGCGGCGGTGGTCGAGCCCTCGGCTGCGGAGCAACCCAATGGGACGGCGGTCGTCTTGGCCTGGCGCGGGGACGGTTCGCCGTCGATTGATCCGGTGGAGAGCGCGATGTTCGACGCTGGGCGCCTGGACGTGTTCGGCGAGCCCTTGGCCGGCCCGCTGACCGCCGAGGTGGCCGCCGAGCTGGTCCATCCGTGGGTGGATCCGAGCTGGCACTCGAGCCTGGCGGAGGTCTCGGGGTCGCGCTTCGTGCAGACCCGCTTCACCTTCCTCAGCAGCACCGCCTCGGACCTGCGACCCTGGCTCGACTCCTACGGGCTCGCCTTCGAGCGGTGAGGCGAGGAAGCCCGGGCCGCTGGGCGGTCCGGGCGCGCCGCGCACCGGAGTCCTCGGCCAGGACGGCAGTGGCGGCCGCTCGGCGGCGGTTGGTCGTCCTGGTCGAGGATCCGGCGGAGCGTTGGGGGGCTTGTGTCCCTGGACCTCGAGTTCGCGGTTCCGGTGTCAAGGGGACGGCCGGGTCCTGAGATCGGCCTCGGCGCGCTCTTCGGGTGCGGAGACGGACGGAGCCGGGGCGCCCGATCCGAGCGCCGGTGGCCTGGGGGGCGGCCAGGGAACAGGCTGGTTCCCCTGGAGCGCGCCGGGATCGTGTGCGCTTCCGCACGTGTGTGTGTGCCGGACCCGATCCCCGGCGCTCTTCGCACCGGATCGGATGGCCCGGGCCGGGGCTCAGGCCCACGACAGCAGGGGCTGCTAGCCGGCACGCTTCTTGATCGTGGTCATGGCCAGGTCTGCTCCACGGCGGCCGCTGGCGCCTCGCTCTCCATCGCTCGCCCATCGCGGCGGCCAGGGTGGGGGGCGCCGGCGACAAGCTGCCCGGGGCCCTGCCTTGACCGCCCCCGTGGTGCGCCCGAGAATGCGCGCCCTCGCAGCGCGGGCACCCCATCCAAGCCACGAGAAATCCCAGCAAGAGCACGAGCGGACACGGGTCGGTGACGGCCAGATGCCTTCCCCCGGGCCTCTGACCCCCGATCGGACCCGTCCGAGCCGACGGCCCCCGGCCGAAGCCCCCCGGGCTGACGCCATGGCGGCGCCGGCCCGAGCGGCGACGACCCGGACCGGTCACCGTGGACGGTCGCCTCGCACTCACGGCCAGCAGGTCGTTGTGAGCGCGGCGACCCCCCACGGATCCCCACCGGCCATCCCCCGCCTCGCTCTCCCCAACGCCCCACTCGGGCACCAGCCATGAACGAAGCCATCATCCAACCCAGCCAGCCGTCGCCCTTCCGAGGTGATCTCGAGGTTCCCCGTGGCAGCGATGCCCGTCTGCACGGGGTTGACCGGGCTGGGAGCGCGCGCGTCGGCGGCGTTACCGTCGGTGGAGGAGGCGTCGCTGCTCGTCGAGCTGGCGCAGCCCTGCAACGCCTGGCGCTGGGCTTCGGTCTGGTCGTCCTCGCGAGTTGCGGTGGTGGGGGCGGGTCGACCGGCGGCTCGGCTTCGCAGCCCGGCCTGCTCGGCTCGGCCGCGGTCAAGCCCGGGGGGAGCGGCCTGCTGGACGGCAACGCGTACATCATCGACGAGAACAACGGCGGTCAGGCGACCGAGTTCCGCATCATCGACATGGCCTGGGGGCGGCTGGTCGACGTGTACGACACGATCCTCAAGCCCGGCGTGAACCAGGCCGAGTACGAGTTGGACCCGCTCAACACGGAGCTCTACGACACGCGTCTGGTCTACCCCGACCTCCTGGTCGGCGAAGACGTTCGGACCGCCTTCGAGCTGGGCTTCCTCAAGTGGGAGCTCACCTCGAACCCGGTCACCGGGGAGTCGCGTCTGCGGATGAACGCCAACGCGGAGGTCGACAAGACGCTCTTCTCCGTGCGCGTGGCACAGGCGGCCGAGGGCCTCAAGCCGATCGATCCGAAGGGCTTCTCTCCGACCGAATTGCCTCCGTACAGCCTCGTTGGGCGCAACGCGGCCCTGAGCGTGCGTTTCGACGATCTGCTCGACGAAGCTTCGATCGGCTCGAACACGACCATCAAGGTCTTCGCGGGTGAACCGCCGGTCGTGCCCTTCGACGCGCGCATCTTCGCGGATCCGAACCACGGCGGAGTTTCGGGCGGCAAGTTCCGGACCACGCGGGTGATCATCGACTTCACCATCTCCCAGGACGAGCTGGCGTCCATCGGACAGGTGGTGCAGGCCAACGGCATCGGCCTACCGGCCAGTGAGAACGGTCTCGATCCGAACGTCAGCATCACGATCCCGTCGAAGGTCAACACCTCCGTGGGTCAGTTCTCGGTGCTGAAGAACGTCAAGGGTGCGACGATCAACACCAACGACAGCGGTCCTGTCGACTTCACTTCGCCGACCCTCGACGTGCGTTGGGGGATGCGCGCCGGCAACCCGGACGATGACAACAACGGCTTCCTGGTCGACCTCGAGCAGCCTCGACTGATCGGTGTCCAGCCAGTGTCGATCACCAACGCGGTCGATCCGGCGGCGGGGGCCCTCGAGGACCTGCTCCTGACCTTCGAATTCGACGTGGCGAACTGCGCCTTGGACCCCATCGTCGGCGATGTGATCCAGGTCTCCGAGGAGTTGCGCTTCGAGGTGATCGAGGCCGCGACGACCGTGGGCACGACTGCTGTGAACGTGAAGGTCGACGTGCCCTTCGACGCCCCCGCCTTCGAGCTGTCCGACCTCGTCGGCACCTCGGCTCAGTTCCTGACCCCGTGGCGCCAGTCCTTGGGCAGCCTCAAGGCGCCCTGCTTCGTGCGCTTCTCCCCGGCCGCAGGCCAACTGCCGGCCTCGCAGGTGTCGCCGAACGCCAAGCTCATCGTGCGCTTCAGCGAGCCCTTCGATCCGGTCACCGCGCGTCCCTTCGACACGCTCTACATCGCCCGTACCGCGACCGTCGACGCGAGCTTGAGCGAGACTCCGCCGGGCTCCCTCATCTCGGCGCCGACGCCGAGCGATCTGATCCTCGGCTCGGTGATTCCGTCGCCGGACTTCCGCGAAGCTCGCTTCTCGCCCACGGTGCCCTTCGAGCACGCGAACGGGAACATCGAGACCTTCTTCTTCAACATGGTCTCGAACCTGGACGACGGTGGCATCACCGACCTGGCCGGCAACGTGCTGGAGGCCGAGTTGCCCCGGGTCTCGTTCAACATCGACCCCAACGCAGCGTCGGAGAGCACGGGTGGCTGGGTCCTGCGCTTCAACTCGGCGGACGAGACGCCCGAGAACGGACCCGAAGTCCGCGGGCAGTTGCTGTTCGACCTGACCAAGGGCTTGATCCAGCCCCGCCCGGTGCAACGCTTCGGGGCGGTCGTCGATCGCAGCCAGCCGATGGTCGGTGTGATGCAGCAGATCACGACCGGGCTGCAGACGCCGCTCTCCTCGCAGGGGTCCAAGGCACACCTTATGTGGCGCTACATGGACGCGGGCTTCGACGTCAGCCAGACCAACGACCTGTTCTACAACCTGAGCATCGAGGGCCTGTCCCTTTCGCCGCTCGGGGGGCAGGTGGTCGCGACGATCTACGACGAGTTCGAGATCAGCCTTGGCCATGCCGTCAACCTTCCGGACGAGATCATCGATCCGAACACGCTGCTGCCGAAGTACCCCTCGTCGGGCCTCGGGAACACCGCGTCCTTCGATGAGAACTTCCTCGAGGATGCCCTGGCCGGGCCGCAACTGATGCACCCCCGGCAACTCGGCTTCGCGGTCTCGAGTTCGGACGTGTTCGTCTCGACGACCGGCTCGCCAATGCTCCAGATGCCCTGGAACCAGGCCTCGTCCGAGACGGACAAGACCTTCTTCACCTGGCGCAACAACGCGGTGCAGTCCTACGGCAACCTCAACGGCGACTCCCTGATCGGCTCAGGCGCTCCCACCGAGCAAGAGGTCGCGGTCCTGGGCCTCTCGACGCCCTCCGGCGACGTGTTCGGGCCGTCGATCAAGGACTCCAACAGCGCCGACACGCCCCTGGGCATCCCGTCGGTCGGTCTGCCGCTGTTGATGGAGTACCGTTGCTACCCGTCGGAGGAGACGAGCCTCAACAACTTCGACGTCTCGATCGCCGTCACCTCGTCTCCGCGGCCCTTCTTCCGCGCCTTCTCGACCGGCGGCACCAACGCCGGCGGCCTGGTGGTGAACAAGGACCCTGACCTGCAGACCGATCCCACGGGTGGCTTCAACGGCAACCCGGCGATCGCTCCCCTCGGCCAGCCGACTGCCCCGCGTGACCCCACGGTCTACATGGGACAGATGGACGTCGTCATCCGCCTCAGCCGTGTCTACACGATCCTGATGGATGCCGAGCAGAACCCGCTGATCGGCGTCGGCAACTCGCCCTACAGCTACGTCGCAGCGGTGGTCGAGCCGACCGCGGCGCAGCAGCCGGGCGGGACGTCGGTGACCTTCAACTGGCGCGGAGACAACATCAGCTCGCTCGTCGGCCAGGAAGCCATGCTCGATGCGAGCCGACTTGACGTCTATGGCGAGCCGATCATCGGCCCGCTGTCGGGCAACGGTCAGGTCGCGGACAACCCGCGCTTCCCGTGGAGCGATCCGAGCTGGAAGGGCAGCCTGGCCGATGTGGCCGGCAAGCGCTTCGTCCAGACGCGGATCACTTTCATCGGCAACACGGCCTCGGAGCTCAACCCGACGCTGAACTCCTACGGTCTGGCCTTCTTCCGGTGATCGGCGAGCGCCGGCAGCGGCCGGCGCATCTTTCTCCGAACCCGTCGAACAACACCCACCCCTTCCCTGCCGGCTCCCCACGCCGGCCACTCACCACGCGGAATGACGATGCAGAAGATCCACCGAACAGGTCTCGCGACCCTCACACTGGCGGCGGCCTCCCTAGGGCTGTCTGCCTGTGGTGGAGGAGGCGGTGGCGGCAAGTTCGAGGTGACGGCCATCTCCGTCCCCAACAACGCGTCCTGGGAGATCAACCGGCCGATCGAGATGACCTTCTCGGCGCCCGTGGATTTCAACTCCGTCAACGCGAACTCGATCAGCGTACGCACGCCCCAGGGCGATCCGGCGTTGGGAGAGTTCCTCGTCAAGAGCGACAGCAGCGGCAACACGATCCCCAACGTGATCGTGTTCCAGCCGCGCTGCCCCACGGAACCGGATCTCTCCGACGCGGGGCTCGAGCCGGATGGACAGCCCTACGTCCTGCAGATCCTGGGTGCTGACGTGAGCGTCGGCTCGGCGCTCACCTCGACTACGGGGGCGGTCCTGCTCCAGTCGCAGCAGCGCCTGTTCAGCACGCCGATCGGCACCACGGCCCAGGAAGTCTTCCTGGACACCAAGCTGGGCTCGCCGGGTGTCGTGCTGCGGCCGAAGGGCGCGACGGCGATCGTCGACGCGACGCACATCGAGCTGTCCGACGGCTCCAAGCGGTACTTCGAGATCGACCCGACAGTAGTCGGCGGCGTCAAGATCGAAGACTTCAGCACGGTCGAGCCGGACTACCCGATCAACCTGTTCAGCGAGGCGACCTCGCAGTTCGCGGTGATCGTGGTCTTCAACCAGCCGGTCAGCCCGGACGAGGACAACATCTCCTCGGATCGCATCGAGCTGCAGTTCAGCACCAATGGCGGTTCCACCTGGTCGACCCTGGCCAGCAGCACGGAACTGGTCGCGAACTGCACCAGCGCCGGCGCACGCGTACGCGTGGAGCCGGTAGGAGTGCTGCCCCAGGACGCCGACATGCGCGTGATCGTGTCGGCCGACTTCCAGGACATCGTCGGAGAGCAGGGTCTTCTGCCCCTGACCAAGTTCTCGCCCTTCCGGACGCGGTCCGAGGCGAGCTTGCTGTTCGAGGTCAACCCGTCCGATCCCGATGACTCGGGCAAGATCCTCGCTGACGAGATCTTCGAAGGCTTCACCGTGGGCGGCGATTCCGTCGGTTCGCTCGAGCAGGTCACGCCGACCTTCCCCGAGCCCCAGGCGCAGTGGGGCAATGGTCGCCTGAAGGCGTCCTTCCAGTTCCTCGGGACCGGCGGTCCGGGCGGGGCCTTCGACTGGGTCATTCCGGCCGGCACGAATGCCGTGCTCAGCACGGACACCTCGACCATCCTGGGCGGCCCCGACTTCTCCCAGGGCCAGCAGCAGACGGTGGTCAACGGCATCGTCAACGTGAACGACTTCCGGGTCGAGGAGGGCGCCACGCTGCGGATCATCGGTCCCAACCCGGCGCAGATCTTCGCCACCGGCAAGGTCGAGATCTTCGGCACGATCGATGTCAGCGGTCTCGATGCCCTGCCGGTGTCCCAGCTCAACTCGGCCAACATTCCCCAACCCGGCGCAGGTTCCCTGGCCGGCAGCGGGAAGGGCGGCCGCGGTAGCCCGTTGACGACCACCTCGAGCCCCAAGGGTGAGAATGGCTTCGGCGCAGGTGGCATCGCCTCGGGCGGTGGCGAAGGCGGCGAGGGCGGCTTCAAGTCCGGTTCCAACGACGAGGCTCGTCGGGGAGCCGGTGGCGGTGGTGGCTCCTTCTCGAGCGAGATCGTGTACCCCGCACTCGCAGCGGAGCCGGGCAAGGACGGTGCCCCGCAGGCCAAAGGCGCCCTGGACAACATGACCCCGCCCAACGGTGGTCTGCCCGGTCCGTCGGTGTTCGTCGACAGCGTGTCCGTCAACATCGTGGGCTCGACCGTCTACGCCGGAACGAAGCTCGTCTACAACGACTTCAGCGGTCTCTACTTCGACCCGGTCAACCTGACCGACACCCTCGACGACGTGTTCCTGATCGGCGAGTTGGCCGAGCCGCGCGCCGGCACCGGTGGCGGCGGCGGCGGCGACACGATGAAGACGGACTCGTTCCCGGCTCCGACCTTCGACATCGCCGACGACAAGAAGGGCGGGGGCGGAGGCTCCGGCGGCGGTCTGTTGCAGCTCTTGGTGCTCGGTGACGTCGTGTTCGGCGCCAACGGCGCGATCGTGGCGGACGGTGGTGAGGGCGGCGAGGGCGAGAGCACCTCGGGCACGAACCAGGTCGGCGGCGGTGGCGGCGGCGGCTCCGGCGGCATGATCGTGATCGAGACCACCGGTGTCCTCGACCTCTCAGCGGCTCCGGCCAACAACGCCATCTCCGCACGCGGCGGCAACGGCGCTGTGGGTAAGGGGAGCTCGTTGACCGGGCAGGGTGCCGGCGGCAAGGGTGGTGCCGGTGTGATCCAGATCCACCTGGAGAGCTTCGAGGCCTTCCCCACGGGCAACGTGATCCCGCCGGCGGGCAAGACGGTCTCCCAGGCCATCGACGGCCTCACCACGCCCACGGCGTGGCGTCTGTACCCGTCCTACGGCAGCACCTCCCGTGCGCGCTCCAAGCCAATTCCGCTCGGCGCCTTGGCGGCGAACACGCCCGGGTTGCTGACGCTGTACGCCTTCGACGGCATCGATCCGACGACGGGCGCGGTCAACACGACCGCCGGCAAGGTCGACCCGCTTCCGCCCGTGTTCGATCAGGCCACGACGGGTGTCACGGTCACCGCCATCGATCCGGTGGCGCGCACGATCGAAGTCGCCGTCTCGTCGGCCGGTATCGCGGCGATCGCGGCCACCGGGCGCGAGTACTGCTACGACGGTAGCGGCACCTCGGTCGACTGCTCCGATCTGAGCGTGGCGACGACGGAGCTGTTCTCGAACGACGTCTACTTCCGCAACCCGGAGCTGTTCGTCGATTTCGGGGTCAAGCTGACCAAGGGAGCCGTGGAGCGGAAGTTGACGATCGCCGATGCGACCCTGCTCGAGGTCGGGGGCGGTGACGTGGTCTTGACCTTCGCGATGACCGCGAACGAAGGCACGCTGACCGAGTTCGTGGACGGGTTCGGTGCTCCGGACTTCACCACTTTCGAGGTCATCCCGCGCTACTTCCGCGTGGTCACGGGCTCCCAATTGGACCAGGTCCCGCTGACCCAAGAGATCCGCATGCGGATCCAAGGGCTCGGCGAGAACGCCTCCGGTGGGCCTGATCTGCAGACCCCGCTGGTTCCGTGGACGTCCGATCCGGGCCTCCTGAGCCAGCCCCTGCTGCTCGATGGCCTGCGCTTCCTCCAGTTCGAGGTCACCTTCGACCTCGATAGCGGTGGCGGCGGCGTGACGGGTAACACGGTCCTGCCGGAGCTGAACTTCCTGCGGATCCCCATTCGCTTCTGATCCGGGGCCGGGCCCCACGATCCGTCGGGTGCCCCCCGTCGTCCAACCTGGGCGGCGGGGGGTGCCTGCGTTCGGAGGCGCTCGTCGAGGAGGCCGAGCGAGACCCTCGCGCGGCGTGACCGCGCTCCACGGTTGCGATGGCAGGGGGGCGCGGCGGATCATGTGGACCAATGGGCAGCTCGCTCAGAAGCATGTTGCGGTTCCGAGTGGCCGTGGTCGCCGGGCCGCTGCTGCTGGTCTGTGGCTGCGACCGATCGGGTCAGGAGCCGAGGTCCCTGCGTGTGGAGCTGTTTCGCCAGGCTGGTCAGAGCGGGGTGTTCCTCAACGAGGTGTTGACGGTGCACCTCTCCGCCCCCCTGGATCCGGCCTCGGTGAACCGGTCCAGCGCGCGTGTCGTTGACGACAGGGGCCGTCCGGTGACGGGCCGCTTCGAGGTGGACGCCGAGCGGCTGCGCTTTCATCCTCGCCCGCCCCTGGAGCCCGAGCTCTCCGACGGAAGCTTCGAGCCTGGGCAGCGCTACCGCATCGAGTTGGCCGGGTTCCCGCGTCCCGACGGAATCCGAGGGCGCAGTGGCGAGCCCCTGGCGGCGACCTGGTGGGCCGAGTTCGTGACCGCCGCGCCCGGGGGCGCACAGCCCCTGTTCGAGGATCCGAGCCTGTGGCGTGCGGAGCCCCTGACGATTGCCTCGACCGAGGTCGAGGCCACCGCACCGATCGAGCTGCGCTGCGCCGAGCCCTTGGACCCGCGCACGGTGCGGGGCGAGTCGTTCCAGCTGGTGCGCTACGAGAGTGCCGAGACCAGTGCGGAGGGCGAGGGTGCTGCCTCGAGCCCGGGCGGTACCGAACAGTCAAGGCCTCCCGCTGGCAGCCTCAGGCTCACCCGCATTCCCCTGCGGGCCGAGCTGATCGCCAACGACGCCGAGGGCGCACGCATCGCGCTCGTTCCCCTCGGCCCCAGTGGCGTGCGACGCGGACTGGTCCCCGGCGAGCATCACCTGGGCCTTGATCCACTACAGCCACCCCCGACCGATCTCGGCGGCAATCCCGCGGCGGTGATCTGGGCCGCGGTCCCCGGGGGCCTGGCACCCCTGACGGTCGTCGGACCCCAGCGCGAATCGCGGGCCCACGATCGCACCTTCGACTTCCTGTCCGCCGGCATGCGATCGCCCGAGGAGCCGAGCGGGGTCGACGGAACCGCCTGGTGGGACGATGGGGGGCTGGTGACCCTGAGGCTGCCAGCCGCCTGCGGAAGCGGCGCCGACGGTCCGGTGCTGCTGACCTCGGGGCCGGTGCCGAGGTCGATCTCCGCGACTTCCCTGGGCCTGTCCGCCGGGGCCCTGTGCGAGCTGCCCGACTCGGGACCGGTGATCCTACGCGCCCAGGGGCGGGTCGAACTCGACGGTCGATTGGACCGTCGCCTGGCCGGGCCCGCGCTCAGTTGGACCGGGGACCTGCCCCACGAGGACTGGGTCGAGCGGGTCGTCGACGAAGGCGGCGTGGCGGCCTTCGATACCGTGGACTTCGGCGCGGGCGAGACCCTCAGCGAGTGGCTCGAGCACCTCGGTCGGACCGCTCAACCGGTGACCGTGATCATCGCCGGCGGGGATCTGGTGATCGACGGGGACATCTGCGTGGACGGACCCCTGGTGCTGGTCGCCGGAGGGTGGTTGCGCGTTCACGGTCGGGTCTCGGCGCCCGAGGTGTGGAAGTCGGACCTGGGAGACGGCGCGCGCCTTTCGCGGCGACCGCGTCTGTTGCCCCTGGACATCGACCCTCCGACGGCGGATACCCTGCGCGAGGCGCAGAGCTGGACCGTGCTCTCGGCGCCCTTCTCGCCCCGGGAGGAATCGGTGCGCTGGACCGGGGCCCGGGTGGCGAGCGATCCGGGCCTGGGCTGGGCGAGGGTGCGATACCTCGGCGAGCGCACCCTGCCGAGCGGCGAAATCGAGCGAATCGGTCCAGTCGACGACCCGTTGTTGCTCGAAGAATCGCCAGCGGTGCGCCTGTTGATCGAGCTGGGCATGGGCCCGGCACGCCCCGGCCAGCCCTGGCTGCCCCCCCGCGTCGACTCCGTCGAACTGACCTGGGTCACTGGCGCGGACCGTCCCTGATCCGATCGCACCCGCAAGCCCCCCCCGCTGCCCCCACTGATCCCTTGGACGTCGAGCCGACCTTCTTCACCGCCTCGGCGGCTCTCTTCGGGGCCGTCGTCGGCTCCTTCCTGAACGTCGCGATCTATCGACTGCCGCGACCGGACCTGACCGTCTCCAAGCCGGCGCGGTCCCAGTGCCCGAGCTGCGGGCACCAGATCCGCTGGTTCGAGAACCTGCCGGTGGCCTCCTGGGTCGCCCTGCGAGGTAAGTGCAGTGCCTGCGGATGGCGCATTCCGGTGCGTTACCCGACGGTGGAGCTGCTGACAGCGGCCCTGTTCGCCCTGGCGGCCTGGCGCTTCGGACCGAGCCAGCCCGGGCTCACGTTGGTGGCCGCGGTGGTTTTGGCGGGGCTGGTGGTGGCGACCTTCGTCGACTTCGACTTCTTCGAGATTCCCGACGAGGTTTCCATCGGCGGGATGGTGCTGGGGCCCCTGGCCAGCCTGGCCTTCCCTGCGCTCCACGCCCAGACCTGGCTTGCCCAGCGCTTCAGCGATCCCGCGCTGCCCCTGGGTGAGGTTGACCGGATCGGTGCCCTGGTGGGCTCCCTGGGTGGCCTGGCGGTGGGGGGGGGCGTCCTGATCGCGATCGGAGCCTTCGGCAAGTGGCTCTACGGACGCGACGCCATGGGCTTTGGAGACGTGAAGCTGCTGGCGGCCGGCGGGGCCTTCGTGGGTCCGGGCGGGGCCCTGGCCGCGCTGATGGTCGGATCGGTGCTCGCCTCGGTGGTCGGGATGGTCAATCTGATCCGATTCACCTGCTTCGTCCGCCGCCGGGCCCGGGCCCGTGGCGGGGTTCGGAGCCTCGGACGAGCCCTGGCCGTCGGACGCATCGCCGCGCGCTATCTACCCTTCGGGCCATACCTCGGGATCGGGATTGGAATCGTGCTCCTCGCTTGGGACCATGTGCGCGTGCTCTGGCCCTGAGCCGCGCGCGCGTCGCGCCGCCGCCGGAGCAGGCGCGGCTGAGCTGACCATCGACTGATCACAGTCAGCCGAGCCACACCCCCCCAAGCCAACTGGGCCGCCGCGAGCGGATCCCAGGTGCCCCGACCGCTCTCGAACGGAGACGACGCCCATGAAGACGATTCGACCTTTGCGCCGCGCCGCGGCGCTGGCGCTGCTACTGCCGGTCTTCGCCGGCTGTGCTACGCAGCAGCAGCTCAAGGAATACCAGGACGAGATCGCGCGCCTGCGCGAGCGCGAGGCCAAGCTTCAGCGCGACAACTCTCGGTTGGCCAGCGAGCTCGACGCACTCAACGCAGATCTTCTCGACGCCAGCCACCGGCTGAGCGAGGCGCTCTCGGGCCCCCAGTACTCGGCACTCACCGACATGGGCATCGGCGTCAACGTCCGAGGCAACGACCTGGTGATCTCGGTGCCTAGCTCGATCACCTTCGCCTCGGGCAAGGCCGAGCTCACCGCTCCCGGCCAGAACGCCGTGCGGGCCGTGGCCAACGTGCTGCGCAGCGACTACCCCAACAGCGAGTTCTGGATCGAGGGTCACACCGACAGCCAGCAGCCGAGCCGTTCGGGCTTCGACAGCAACCGGGAGCTCTCGATCGCGCGCGCGATGAGCGTGCTGACCTTCCTGGTCGACAGCTGCGGCGTTCCGGACAGCAACTGCGTGCTCGTCGGTCACGGCGAGTACACGCCGGTCGCGAGCAACGACAGCGCCGACGGCATGTCCCAGAACCGCCGGGTCGAGATCGTCGTTCACCAGCCCCAGGGCTGATCGCGCCGACCTGGCGAGGCCGCTCTGCCGGGCTATGCCTGGCTGGGCTGGCCTCGAACGATTGGCGACGGCCGAGCTGGCGGCGAACCGCGGGCCAACTCGGTCGCCAGCGATTCCGAACAGGTGAGTCCTCCGCGGGAGGGCTCACCTGTTCGTTCGGATCGAGGCGAACCGGCGAGCCGATCCGACGCCGCCAACCCAGCGTCGCCACCGGTCGATCCCTCTCCCGCGGGGCCGAACCCACGCCCTGGATCTTGGGTCACGCCGCCTGCGGCTCAGCCGGACCCGAGCTGACCCCCCAGAGGGTGTCGAGGTCCAACTACGACGCCGGCCCTCGCCCGGGAGGGTCCCGGCCGCGGTCCTGGCTCCGTCTCCGCTCGATGTGGTTCCGATCCCGCGGACCGTCGGGCTCGCTCCAGCCCGATAGCGGCGGCAGCCCGGGCCTTGGAAATCCACCGGGGCTCCGGCCGCCGTCGTCTTGGGTTCCCGCCCTGCTTCGCAGCGCGACACCCCGCAGGCGGAGAAGCGCTCGCAGCCCCACTTGCACGGGCTTGATGTAGGATCGCAAGGCCCCCCGAGCCGGCTCCTCCAGCGACAGGTCGGGACGCCGCGGCCGCTTGCGGTCGTGCGCCTTTGCTCCTCGCCGAGCCGACTCGCCGGTGTCGAATCTTCAAGTTCGTACACCGCGCCGAGGCGCGGTGCTCGCGTATCCAGAGGAGCCCATGAGCCACGCACCGTCCGAGATCCGGAATGTCGCCTTCGTCGGTCATCCTGGCGGGGGCAAGACGACGCTCGTCGACGCCCTTGCGCTGAAGACCGGAGCAACCGATCGCAGGGGCTCGGTCGCAGACAAGACCAGCATCTGTGACACGGAGCCCGAAGAGCAAGACAAGCAGCACACGCTGCAGATGGCCATCGTCGAGTCGGACTGGGGTGGCCGCGATTGGAACTGGATCGACACCCCGGGCTATCCCGACTTCGAGGCCGAAGTGCGGGCCGGGATGTTCGCCGCCGACCTGGTCGTAGGCGTGGTCAGCGCGTCGGGCGGGGTCACGCACAACCTGCGGCGCAAGTTCGCGGCGGCGGAAGAACTCGGCCGTCCGCGGGCCCTGTTGGTCACGCATCTGGACGCCGACAACGTCGACTTCGACACCCTCGTGATGGAGTTGCGCGAGGCCTTCGGCGAGATCTGTGTGCCCGTGCTGCTGCCGGAGTTCGACGGTGCCAAGTGGGTCGGTGCCCACCGCACGATGAAGGACCCCCAGAGCGATTGGCGCAAGCGACTGATGGATCGCGTGATGGACGGCTGCGACGACGTCGAGGCCGTCGAGCACTACCTCGAGACCGAGGAGCTGACCGAGGAGGAGCTGATCAAGCACTACCCCTCCGCCCTCGCCGCCCATGCCCTGGTGCCGATCATGGTCTGCAATCCGGTCAAGGACGTGGGCCTCGACGAAGTGCTGGACTTCCTCAACCGGGCGGCGCCCTCGCCCTTGCAGCATGGAAGCCTCACGGCCGGGGGCGAGCCGGTTCACAACGATCCGTCCGAGGCGTTGATGGGCGTCGTCTTCGCGGTGCGCTCCGACCCGCACGTGGGCAAGGTCTGCATGGCGCGGATCCTGTCCGGTAAGCTCGCCGCGTCGGCGCAGGTGCAGGGCGTCGGCGAGGGCACCAAGCCCGAGAAGCTCGGCGGGCTCTTCCGCCTGCTGGGTGGCAAGCACCGCGAGCCCATCGACGAGGCCCAGGCCGGCGGCCTGTGCGCGTTCACCAAGGTCGAAGGACTCAAGGTGGGGCAGACCTTCGGGGCCCCTGGCGCCGACACCATCGCCGCCGACTTCGTGGCGATGCCGGAGCCGATGGTTTCCATGGCCGTTCGCCCCAAGAGCCGCGCCGACGAGCAGAAGATCGGCACCTCCCTGCATCGGCTCGAGGCGGAGGATCCGACCTTCAAGGTCTCCCACGACCCGCTGACCCACGAGTTGGTCGTCACGGGGATGAGCGACCTGCACCTGCAACTGATGGAGTCGCGTCTCAAGCGCCGCTTCGGCGTGGAGATCGAGACCAGCATCCCGCGCATCGCCTACCGCGAGACCGTGCGTAAGCCCGCGGAGGGTCACCACCGCCACAAGAAGCAGAGCGGCGGGCGCGGCCAGTTCGGTGAGTGCCACCTGCGTCTGCGTCCGGCGCCCGAGGGTGCCGGGCTGACCTTCATCGACAAGGTGGTGGGGGGCGCGATCCCCAAGAACCTGATCCCTGCCATCGAGAAGGGCATCCGGGAGATAGCGGAGGAGGGCATCCTGACCCACTCCAAGGTCGTCGACGTGGAGGTCGAGGTCTACGACGGCAAGTTCCACGCCGTCGACTCGGACGAGGCCAGCTTCAAGATGGCCGGCAAGCGGGCATTCCGCGACGCCTTCGAGCGGGCCAGTCCGGCCCTGCTCGAGCCGGTCGTGGTGGTCGAGGTTCACGTGCCCAGCGACCACGCCGGGACGATCTTCTCGGACCTGACCAGCCACCGTCGCGCCCACGTCCTCGAGCAGAACGCGGAGGCCGATGGGGCGGTGACCGTGATCAAGGCCCACGCGCCCCTGTCGACCATGCAGTCCTACCACCGCGACCTCAAGTCACAGACGGCCGGGGCGGGTACCTGGTCCATGCGGCTCGACCACTACGCCGCCATGCCGGCGCCGGAGCAGCAGAAGGTGGTCCAGGAGTTCGCCAAGGTCCACGACGACGAATGAGGCTGGTCGGGGGCTCTGACCCCCGTCCAGCGACGGACCGCGCCGCGGGCCGGCTCCCTTTGGGAGCCGGCCTGCGGCCGTTCGGGACCGAATCCCGGGGGATGGCGGGGCGGAAAGAACTTCCGCCCCGTCGCATCTGCGGCGGGACTCCTGGATCGCCTTCAGCCGCGAGCCTCGGCACGTCGACGACGGGCAGCGGTGCGACCTCTGTAGCCCGTTCCACGGCCCCCGACTGAGCTTTCGATGATCACCATGGAAGACCTTCTTGCGCTGATGGTGCGCAAGGGGGGATCGGACCTTCACCTCTCGACCAATACTCCGCCGCGCATCCGCGTGGACGGGGCCCTGGTCTCGGTCAACTCGCCGCCCCTGACCCCCCAGGACACGCGGCGACTGGCGACCAGCGTGTTGACGTCGGATCAGATCGCGCGTCTCGACCGCGACCACGAGCTCGACTGCTCCTTCGAGCTCGAGGGCTCGGGCCGTTTCCGGGCCAACGTCTTCTACCAGCGCGGGGCCGTGGCGGCGGTGCTGCGGCTGGTGCCCTTCGAGATCCTGAGCTTCGACACCCTCGGCCTGCCCGAGGACGTCTGCGACCGGATCTGCAACCTGCGCGCCGGCCTGGTGCTGGTCTGCGGAGCCACCGGCTCGGGCAAGTCCACGACCCTGGCGTCGATGATCGACCGCATCAACGCGGCTCGCCAGGGGCACATCATCACCATCGAGGACCCGATCGAGTTCGCGCACAAGAGCCAGCAGTGCCTGGTCACCCAGCGCGAGATCGGGGACGACTCCCACACCTTCGCCAACGCCCTGCGCAGCGTTCTACGCCAGGATCCGGACGTGGTGCTGGTGGGCGAGCTGCGCGACCAGGAGACGATCGAAGCGGCGCTGACCCTGGCCGAGACCGGCCACCTGACCTTCGGCACCCTGCACACCTCGGACGCCGTGCAGACGATGAACCGCATCGTCGACGTGTTCCCGGCGCACCAGCAGTCGCAGATCCTGACCCAGCTCTCGTTCAGCCTCGAGGCCGTGTTCTGTCAGCAGTTGCTGCCGAACGCCAGTGGCCGCGGCCGCACGATGGCCTCCGAGATCCTGATCGCGACGCCCGGCATCCGCGCGCTGATCCGCGAGGGCAAGGCGCACCAGATCTACAGCCACCTGCAGACCGGCGCCAAGGTCGGCATGCGGACCATGGCCGGCTCCCTGGCCCAACTGATCCGCAGCGGCGCCGTCCGACTGGACGATGCCGAGCGCACCCTCAGCAACCCGGGCGAACTCCAAAGCCTCATTCGCGGCGCAGCCTGATGGTCAGGATCTCAGGCAAGATTCGGCGTCTTCTGATCGACGCCGAGCTGATCGACGCCGAGGAGTGGGAGACCGCTCGCGACGCCGGCTCTTCTCCCGTCGACGCTCTGATCGAGAGCGGTCGCCTGCCTGAGATCGCCCTGTTCGAGGCGCTCGGTGGCGCCTCGGGGGTCGTTCCGATCTGCCTCGAGCGCGTCAACCCGGATCCGGCGGCCCTCGACGTGTTGCCCCGGGAGACGCTCTTCGAGCACTGCGTGCTGCCGCTCGTGCGCAACGGCGACGTCCTGACCGTCGCCGTGGCGGACCCCTTCGACCTCTTGCTGCTCGACGACCTGAACATCATCGCGGGCTGCAAGGTCCGGCCGGTGCTCAGCCATCCCGCGGCGATTCGCGAAGCGCTCGAGAAGGTCTTCGACGACGGCAAGGCCCAGGTCGACGAGCTGCTCGACCAGGTCAACGATGCCGACCTGGAGATCCAGGAGAACGTCGACCAGGACGCCTCGGTCGACCTCTCCGGCGCTGGCTCGGGAGAGGACGTGCCGGCGGTCAAGCTGGCCAACCTGATCCTGCTGCGCGCCCTGCGCGAGAAGGCCAGCGACATCCACATCGAGCCCGGCGAGAAGAACCTGCGGATCCGACTGCGGATCGACGGTCGCCTGGTCGAGGCCATGCGCCCGCCCAAGAGCATCCTCTCGGCGCTGATCTCGCGACTGAAGATCATGGCCAGCCTGGACATCGCCGAGCGCTTCAGTCCACAGGACGGCAAGTTCCAGATCCGCTACGAGGGTCGCGCGATCGACTTCCGGCTCTCGACCCTGCCAGTGGTGGGCGGCGAGAAGGCCGTGATGCGGATCCTCGACTCGTCGGGGGTGGCCCATTCGCTCGAGAAGCTCGGCTACGAGCCCAAGTGTCTGGCGGACATGCAGAAGGCTATCGCCGCCTCCTACGGCATGGTGCTGGTCACGGGCCCGACGGGTTCGGGTAAGTCGACCACCCTGTACGCCTCCGTCAAGGAGGTCGCCACGCCGGAGATCAACGTGGTCACCGTCGAGGATCCCGTCGAGTACCGCATGGACGGCATCAACCAGGTGCCGGTCAATCCCAAGCGCGGCATGACCTTCGCCGGCGCCCTGCGCTCGATCCTGCGACAGGACCCGGACGTGGTGCTGGTCGGTGAGATCCGGGACGTCGAGACGGCCGAGATCGGCATCAAGGCCGCCCTCACCGGTCACCTGGTGCTCTCGACCCTGCACACGAACGACGCGGCCGGGGCGATCACGCGTTTGATCGACATGGGCATCGACCCCTTCATGGTCTCGAGCTCGCTCCTGTGCGTGGCCGCCCAGCGACTCGCGCGCGTGCTCTGCCCCAACTGCCGGGTGCCACTCGAGCCCCTGCCCGACGCCAAGCTGATCGAGCTGGGCTTCCTCGAAGAGGAGCTCGAGGGACTCGAGCTGTGGGCCCCCAACCCCGCGGGCTGTGCCCGCTGTAGCGGTGGCTACAAGGGTCGCTTCGCGATCCTCGAGACGCTCTACCTCGACGCGACCATCAAACGCATGGTCGTCGAAGGTGCCTCGGTGCACGAGATCAAGTCCGAAGCGATCAACCAGGGCATGGTGACCCTGCGGCGCGCCGGACTCATGAACGCGAAGCGCGGCAAGTCCTCACTCGAGGAAGTTCTGCGCGTGACGATGGCCGACTGAAAAGTCAAAGACAGACGAACCCCGTGGTCAACTTCCAATACGCCGCCAAGGATGCCTCCGGCAAGACCGTCGAAGGCAGCATCGAAGCGAGGGATCGAGGCGAGGCTCTCGGTGAACTGCGTAAGCAGCAGCTCACCCCGATGCGCGTCGATCAAGATCGAGGCAAGCCCGCCAAGGGCAAGAAGGACAAGGCGCCGAGCTCGAACAAGGGCGACGATCAGGCCAAGCAGGGTGGAGGCTTCTCCCTCAAGAGCATCACCGAGTTCCGCCTCGGCAAGGTCAAGCCCAGCGCCAGCCGTCAGGAGCTGGTGCTGTTCACGCGCCAGCTCGCGACGATGATCGGCGCCGGCCTGTCGTTGCTGGAGTCGCTCGAGGTGCTCGAGGAGCAGGCCGACACGCCGCCCATGAAGGCCACTTGCTCGCGGCTCACCGCCGAGCTGCGGGGTGGGCAGGACCTCTCGGCGGCGATGGAGTACTGCCCCAAGGCCTTCTCGCCCCTGTACATCTCGATGGTGCGCGCGGGTGAGGCCTCGGGCCAGATGGACATCATCCTGGAGCGCCTGGCCGACTACACCGAGGCCAGCGACGAGCTGCGCCGCGAGGTCAAGTCGGCCATGACCTACCCGGTCATCTCGCTGGTGCTGGTGCTGGGCATCACGGCCTTCCTGATGCTCGGCGTGGTGCCGACCTTCCGGCAGGTCTTCGAGTCCCTGGGCACCGAGCTGCCGGCCCTGACCAAGTTCGTCTTGGCCACGTCCGACTGGATGCGGAACCACTACCTGATGGGGGCAGCGATCATCGGCTCGGTGGTGGCGGGGCTGGTGCTGTTCAAGCGCACCGACCGCGGCCAGTTGACCTTCGACCACATCAGCCTGCGCCTGCCGGTCTTCGGCGAGCTGACACGCAAGATCGCCCTGGCGCGCTTCTCGCGGACCTTCTCGACCCTGATCCGCTCCGGTGTGCCGATCATCGGCACCTTGGAGATCGTGGCCGAGACCGCCGGCAACCGCGTGGTGGCGGACGCGGTCAACAAGTCGCGCGAGGCGGTCCGCAACGGCAACATGCTCTCGGAGCCGCTCTCCGAGGCCACGGTCTTCCCGCCCATGGTGACGCGCATGATCGCCATCGGTGAACGCTCCGGCGCACTCGAGCAACTGCTCGAGAAGATCGCCATTTTCTACGACAGCCAGGTCAAGGCGACCATCAAGTCCCTGACCAGCTTGATCGAGCCGCTCTTGATCTCCTTCATGGGTGTGATCGTGGGTGGCGTGGTGCTCTCCGTCTTCCTGCCGATCCTCGACATCGTCGGACAGCTCGGCGGGCCGAGCGGCTGAGCGGCCGCACAGCGATCGCTGGCACGCGCTGCGCCGTGGTCACCCCCTGGGTGGTCGCGGCGCAGCCGCGTTCGGGACTCGTCCGCGGAGACTCGAGCGCTTTTACGCGGGTTTTCCCGGATGCGGTCAAGAGCGCTGTCGCGGGAGGACGATCCGTTGCGTGTCCGAGGGGTTGTCGGAGAGCGGACGGGGCGGTGCCGAGAGGCGCCGGTCACCGCGACCGACGCCCGAGCGGCGCTGCCGACCAGGCTGTGCGATTGACCCGAGAGGGCCAGTCGAGCAGACGCGGCCGGTGACGCGCCACCAGGTACTCGAGCCGCTCCAAGGCGCTTCGGACACTAGGCAATGAAGGCATTCCACACGAGGCAGAACTCCACAGTGAAGTTGCAACAACGCAAGAACGCGGGTTTCACCCTGATCGAGCTGATGATCGTCGTCGCGATCATCGCGATCATCGCATCCGTCGCCATCCCGAAGCTGCTCAGCGCTCGCCTGTCGGCGAACGAATCGGCAGCCATCTCCACCCTCCGGTCGATCTCGTCGGCCCAAGCCCAACTGCAGTCCTCGGCTGCCATCGACGTCGACTCCGACGGCGGCGGCGAGTACGGGTACTTCGCTGAGCTGGCCGGCACCGTCGGTCTGCGCGAAGACGACGGCGCGGGCGGCATCCAGATCGGTGCCGACGTCCTCGCCCCGCCGATGCTCTCGGGCGCCCTCGGCAACGTCGACGGCGACGGCTTCGTCCAGCGCTCCGGCTACCTGTTCGCCATGTTCCTGCCGGACGACGCCAGCGCGGGTCTGCTCGAGGCCGCCGACGGCGGCGCCGACACCAACGCGGTCGACTCCGACCAGGCCGAGATCCTTTGGTGCTGCTACGCCTGGCCGCTGAACTACCAGCAGACCGGCAACCGCGTCTTCTTCATCAACCAAGACGGCGACATCCTGCAATCCAACAACCGCGACGAGACCTACTCGGGTGCGGCCACCGCGCCTGCCTTCGACGCGGCCTACAACGGCGCCGACATGAGCACCGCCACGGCCAACGCGGCCGCCGGCAACGCCGGTCAGGACACCAACACCTGGACCGTGCTCCAGTAAGGTTGATCGACGCACGGCGCGGGGTTCTCTCCGCGCCGAGCAACGCCGGGGCGCAGCGAGCGATCGCTGCGCCCCGCGCGCGTTCGGCCGGCTTCGCGCGCGCTGGTTCAGGTCTGCGAAGCTCGTCCGGCCTTCAAAGATGGGAGCCGAACAGGTGCCGGGCGTTGGCCGTGGTTCGCTCGGCCAAGACGTTCACGTCCTCGCCGCGCAGCTCGGCCAGGACTTCGAGCACGCGCCGGGCGTGCCGGGGCTCGTTGCGCGCCTCGTCGACGCCGTCGGGGACCAGGAAGGGCGAGTCGGTCTCGACCAGCAGCAGCTCCGCCGGGACCAGCTCCGCCGCCGCGCGGATCTTGCGGTTGCGGGGCGAGGTCAACAGCCCGCCGAAGGCCACGTGCAGCCCGGCGGCCGCCACCTGTTCAGCCTGCGCCGGTCCCTCGGCGAAGCTGTGCACGACCCCGCGCACCCCTCGGTGGTGACCCAGGACCTGGGCCAGGTCCTCGAAGCTCTTGCGGCAGTGGATCACTACCGGAAGGTCGCGCCGGCGGGCCAGGTCCAGGTGGAAGTGGAAGGCGTCGAGCTGCTCGGCGCGGTCGCTCGTGCCGCGGTGGTGCCAGTCGAGGCCGGTCTCGCCCACCGCCACGTAGTCGCCGCTGTCGATCAGCTCCTCGATGCGCTGCAGGTCGCCGGGCCCGTGCGCCGCTGCGGAACAGGGGTGCACGCCGGCGGTGGCCACCAGGCCCGCGTGCTGGCGGGTCAACTCGGCGGCGGCGAGGGAGCTCTCGGGGTCGATGCCGACCACGACCGTGCGCTCGACGCCCGCTGCCCGCGCGCGCTCGAGCACCGCTGCCACGTCCCCCGCGAAGGCCGCGACCTGCAGGTGGGCATGGGTGTCGACGATCAAAGGGGCGGCGGGAGCAGGGGGAGCGAGCCCGGCCGGGCTCAGGGGCAGTTGGCCTGGACCAGGTTGGCCAGGAAGAGCTGCATGTTGGGATCGGCCTCGAGCAGGGCGACCTCCTCGAGCAGGGCGCAGGCCTCCGCCTCGGGGAAGGCGTCGACCACACCTTGGGCGGCCAGGCGTCGCAGGTAGCCGTTGCCGGTGGACTCGAGCAGCACCGCGCGCAGGGCCTCGCGCGCCAGGGGCGTCCCGGCCAGGGCCAACTCGCGCACCGCGCGGTGGCGGGTGGACTCGTCTCGCCGAAGGTCCGTCGCGACCAGAGCCAAGATCGACGAGGGATCGACGTCCCTCGCGGCGGCGGCCGTGAGCCAGCCCACGAGGATCGTCTCCGACGGCGGATAGGTTCCGCGCGGGTCTTCCCGCACCAGGGGCTCGAGCACCTCCAAGGCCAAGTCCGGATCCACGTCGCCGAGCACCCGCGTGGCGGTCTCGCGCAGCCCCAGGTCCTCGCCGTACTCGACCACCAGGCGCGCCAGGTAGGGCGACACCTGCTCGGGGGCGGCGTGGGCCGCGAGCTCGAGGGCCGCGCGCCGCACGATGCGGTCGTGCTCGTCGGCATCGACCCGCCGCATCAGGGCGACCCCGACGCCGACGTGCTCGCGGTGCGCGTCCTGGATCGCCTTGCGGCGGCTGTCGATCCAGTCGTTCTGCAGCTCCACCCGCTCCGGCGGCGGCGGCGTCAGCACCGTGAGCAACTCCTCGGCACGCGCCTCGTCGACGGGGTCGACGACGAAGTCCGCGGCCGGGAGGCCCAGCGGTCCCTCGTCGGCCGAAGTCGCCTGGCCGGCGACCGACGAGCTCGGCGCCGTGACGCCGACGTTGACTGGCCCACCGGTCTCGTGGGTGCAGGCCACTAGGGCCACCGACAGCAAGAGCGCGCCGGCGATGGAGGTCGCCGGGCGCTGGCGCATCTCGCGGCAGACGGCGCGGCAATTCCTGTCGCGGGCGATGCCCGAGTGGGTGGTAACCGCGCGGAAGCTAGCCGCACGGGACGGCGTGATCGGGGCAGTGGGGGCCATGGTCGTCGTCGGTCTCGGAGCG
Source organism: Engelhardtia mirabilis (assembly GCF_007748095.1). Taxonomy (NCBI): domain Bacteria; kingdom Pseudomonadati; phylum Planctomycetota; class Planctomycetia; genus Engelhardtia; species Engelhardtia mirabilis. Next base: position 5,108,949 of record NZ_CP036287.1, on the reverse strand, counting down.
TCGGTCGGGCAGAAGTTGTAGGCCATCGGTGCCATCGACGCTAGTTCGACCGAGGGGTCGGCGTCACGCCCACGGGCGGCGAAGTCGGCCTGCCACCCTCGGCTCGATCCGATCGAGTGCCCCCCCGGAACGGACTCCCCTCCTCGAGACCCCGACCGATTGGACGGCACACATGCGATTGCAGTCGAACTTCCGCCCCAGCGGCGACCTGCGCGACCTCGCCTCGGGCATCGGCCCGGCCCCGGCGCCCGCGAACGGCGCCAGCCGCAGGCTGTCCGCGGCGCTGCCGCCCGGCGGCGCCCTCACGCGTGCGGCGCTGCCGCCCGGCGGCGCCCTCACGCGTGCGGCGCTGTTCGCAACGCCGCTGCTGGCGCTGCTGGCGCTGCTCCCATCCTGTGGGGGCTCCTCGACCGCCACGGCCGGATCCGTCGACGGTGGGCTGGGCGGATCGGGCAGTCTGTCGATCGTCGCCTGTAGCTTGGGCTGCTCGCCCAGCTCCGGCGGTGGGCCGATCTCCTGTGCGATCAACTCGATCTACGTGAACCAGGAGCTGGCGGTCGAGTTCGACAAGCCGATCGCGCCCGCGTCGGTGAATCCGCTCAGCTTCCGCGTGGTCTCCGAGACGGGCTCCACGCCCTCTGGCGAGTACTTGGTCGATCCGAGCAATCCGCGCCGCGTCCTGTTCCGGCCCCTGGTGACCTTCGGCTCCGACGGCTTGCCCAAGTTCGGCTTCTCGCCCTCCCTGTCGTACACGATCGAAGTGCCGGCCGCCGCTCCGGGCGCCCTGGGCTTCTTCATCACCGCAGTCGACGGCCAGAAGAACGTCACTCCACTCAAGTGCTCGGTGGTGCCGTCCTTGAGCGTGCAGGACGTGGTCGTGGGCCCGCCGGTGGTGAAGGCGACGATCGAGGAGTTGACCGCGGCCGGCGCCGTCTTCGATGCCTTCTCGAGTCCTGACAGCGTGCCCCTGAACGCGCGTCTGCGCTTCGAGTTCGACGACGTGATGAATCCGGCAACCCTGTTGAACACCGTCACGTCGACCTCGGACTTCATTCAGGTCCAAGTGGATCTGGACGGCGACCTGAGCGATGCCTCGGATCAGCTGGAGGTGCTCGGCAGCTTCGAGATCGAGATCGTCCAGAGCCTCGCTCTGAAGCGCACCACGGTGATCTTCACCCCCGAAGCGGGCTTCCCGAGCGCCGGCAGCGACGGCGACGAGCCACGACGCATCGTCGTCAGTTTGCCGCCGACGATCACGGACCTGGGCGGCAACAACCTGGCCAACGCGGGGACACTGAGCTTCACGACGCAACCCGGAACTGCGACCCAAGAAGTCCTGGCGGCGACTTTCGCCCAGGGTGACGAGACCCTCGACCTGGCCCGTTCGAGCGTCGTGCACGATCCGTTGTACGAAGCCCTGAGTGGCGGGGGCGAGGTGCTGTTCACGGGGCGGTTGCTGCGCGGACTGGGCGGCGGGTCGGGCAGGCTCGGTGACCTGCTGATCCCGAGCGGAACCGAGCTGGTGCTCTCCACCGGGCCGGCGATCCCCACGCGCTTCGGGCCCGCTCTCACCAACGGCGCGGTGTTCGAGGACGGCCAGTTGGTCGCCTACGACGTGGCCGCGCAGATCGTGGACGGCGGCGCCTACCCCGCGGACTGGGCGGACAACGGGATCGATGGCGACGGGCCCGGCCAAACCGTCGCGACGGTGGTCGACGGCGTCTTCGAGTTCGCCAGCCTGACGATCGAGCCGGGCGCGCGCCTGCGCCTGGTGGGGGAGCGCGGCGCGCGCATCTTCGTACGTGGTGACGCGGACATCCGCGGCGGCGTCTTCGCCCACGGCTCCGCGGCCCTGGACCACGACGCCCTGGTCGGCTTCGGTGGAGCCGGTGGCTCGGGTGGACCCGGGGGCGGCGCCGGGGGAGACGGCGGCGACCGCGCGCTGGTCTCGGCCGAGTTCGTCGCGAAGGGGGGCTACCCCCACGCATTCGGCTCCGAGGTCATCGTAGACGGCGCTGTCGGTGGGGGTCGCGGTGGGGCGCAACCGAGTGGGGCGGACGACTTCGGCGCGGGCACGGGCGGCCGTCACTTCCCGGAGCTGCTCCCCGGTCCGACCTCGACCGAGTTGGGCGACTTCGAGGCGAACAAGACCTGTGCCACGACCCAGGTCGGCACCCCCGGTGGTGGCGGGACCTTCGCCCTCGCGGGCGGTGCGCCGACCTACGCGACGCCGATGCCCTTCGACGGTGTTCCCGTGGGACCGCTGCTCGAGTCGCCGAGCGCGAGCCTGGCTCCGGTGGGCGTCGTGCAACTGGATCCGGACGCAGGTGGATCGCTGGCTGGCGGCGCCGGGGGCGGAGGCGGCGGGATGGGCATCGCCCTCTCGCAGTTGGCCGCCCAGCCGGTGACCTGCCTGCCGATTCCGGGCTTCGACCTCTTCATCAGCATCTACCGCGACGCGAGCGGGGCCGGTGGGGGCGGTGGCGGAGGGGCCATGCAATTGCAGGTCGGTCACCGGCTCGACCTGCGCGGTGTTTTGGCCTTCGCGGGCGGGGACGGTGGCAGCGCGGACGGTGGCGTCACCACCGACGCGGCGCGGACCGCTGCTCCCGGCGGCGGGGGAAGCGGCGGCGCGCTCTTGCTGCAGGCCTTCGACCTGGAACTCGCGGGGTTCCCCGGGCTACTCGACGTGCAGGGCGGAGAGGGGGGGCGCAACGACTTCAGCGGATCCCTGGGTGGGGCCGGCGCGCCGGGGATCCTGCGACTGGAGAACTCGGCCTGGCTCGCCGGCGCACTGCCCGCCGGGGTGGCGTCGGCCGAACCGCTCGAGCTCGACGAGGTGGCAGGGTCTGTGCTGCCGTTCCTCGGGACGGAGCCCTCGGATCCGGTGCCGCTGGACCAGGTGCTCGCGCTCGGCGACTTCGCGCCCGTGTCTGCGGGGCCCGGCGCCACGGTCGGCGCCCAGAGCTGCTGGCTGTTGCCGTCGCCGGGGACGTTCGAGACCGAGTACGCCGGGGACGGGCCAGGTCCCGACGATCTGGGTTGGGACCTGATCCTCGAGCTCTCGGGGGACCTCGGTGGCACTGCGGGGCAGATCGTCAGCTACCGCGGCGATCCGGGCCCCCTGGGGGTGCTCACGGGCGGGGTCTCCCTGGCCGAGTTCCTCGGCAACGAGCTGGCGACCTCCGACTGCGGATGCAGCGGCTCCGCGATCGTCGTCCGGTTCCAGGGCGCGCGTCTGCTCGGAGCGGCGGACTCGCCCTGCGCCATCGACCTGGGCGCAGCAGGACCGCTGCTGGCCGGGTCGCTGACCCCATGGCTGGCCTCGCCGGAGGAGCTCTGGACCTACTGGGACTCGGTACTGGGGGTGGACAGCGGGCTGGCCGCGGGACGCCGCCCCAACATGCTCCGGGCCCAGGTCCTGATCGACGGCGACGATCCCCTGGCGGCGATGTTGGGTTCGATCGTGGAACTCTCGGTGACGGTCCTCGCGGACTGATTCGAGCGGCCTGGGCGCGTGGGGTGTGCGTTAGCGCACGGCGCTCCAACAACGGAGTGGACGGCGGGTGCCCATGGACCATGTGGGGCCCGGATCCATCGTGGCACGCGCCTTGCTATTGAACTCCGCGCGACGCTCAACGCCGATGGCACCACCGGCTCATCGTGGGCGCTCCACCGGCTCATCGAGACCACGCGACCGAACGGGAAAAGTCAGTAGGGGGTCGGGCGGAGCCGCCTATCATCTGCGGTCCGACCGACCACCGAGGCTCCCCACGCCTCGCCAGGGCGTTCGGGACCCCCTCGGTGACCCTGCCGACCGCCCCCGGGTGGCCTGCTCCGACGCGCTCGGACGGGCATTCGCGGGCATGACCGTCGCCTGTGGCGCGCCGCGCCGACCCTCCAGCGCAGTAATCGGCTCCGAGCTCGATTCGGCGCGACCCAACTCCCGCTCAAACCCCTCGAGCCCACAGGCTCGAAGGGCCGACCGCCAGCCTGCTCGACCGGTCCGACCCCGTCGAGTCACGACTCCAGCGCCTTCCCCACATGATCCTGCGATCCACCTCGATCTCGGCCACTGCTCGTCTGACCTTGACCGGTCTGGCCCTCTCTGGACTGGTGCTCACCGGCTGCAGCGGCGGTGGCTCGTCCACTGCCGGGTCGGTCGACACCGGCACCGACGTCGGCTCCGGCGGCCTGTCGATCGTCTCGTGCAGCCTCGGCTGTGCCGGAAGCGCCACCAGCGGCTTCTCGTGCTCGATCAACGAGGTCTACGTCAACCAGGAGATCTCGGTCGAGTTCAACAAGCCGATCAACCCGAGCTCGCTCAACGCCCTGAGCTTCCGGGTCGTCTCGGAGACCGGTTCGACCCCCAGCGGTGAGTACGCGGTCGACCCGACCAACGCCCGCCGCGCCATCTTCCGGCCCCTGGTGACCTTCGGCTCGGACGGCCTGCCCAAGTTCGGCCTCAATCCGGCGCTGTCGTACACGGTCGAGATCCCGGCTTTCGTCAGCGGTCAGTTGGGCTTCTTCGTCACCAGCTTGGCGGGCGAGAAGAACACCACGCCCCTGGCCTGCACGGTGTTGCCCAACCTCGGCGTGAACGACGCCGTCCCCGGCAACCCGGTGGTGACGCCGCTGATCGAGGAGTTGGATGGTTCGGGCAATGTCCTCGACGCCTTCTCCTCGCCGACGGACGTCGCGGCCCGGTCGCGCCTGCGACTGAATTTCAACGACGTGATGAACCCGGCCACCCTGGTCAACACGGTCACATCGACGTCCGACTTCATCGAGGTGCGCGTCGACCTCGACGGCGACCTGACGGACTCCTCCGACCAGCTGGCCATCCAGGGCACCTTCGACATCGAGATCTCCCAGGGGTTGACCGAAGTCAAGGGCACCACGGTGCTGTTCACCCCCGGCAAGAGCGACGACCCGCCGGCCGCCAAGGTCTTCCCGAAGTCCGGCAGCGACCCGCTCAACCCCCGCGTGATCGTGGTGGTGATGCCGCCGACGATCACCGACCTCGGGGGTAACCCGCTGGCCAACGCGGGGGAGGTCTCCTTCACGACCGAGGCCAGCATCGTCGGAGAAGAGTCTCTGCTGGCGACCTTCGCCGACCAGGAGCAGTCCTTCGACGGACCTCGCTCCAGCCTCGTGCGGGACACCGGCTTCACGGTCCCCGGTCTTGGCGCTGGCGAGCCGCTCTACGAGGGACGCTTGCTGCGCGGTCTCGGCGGCGGCTCCGGGCGACTCGGCGACGTGCGCGTTCCCGCCCAATCCGAAGTCGTCATCTCGACCGGCCCGATCCCGACCGTCTTCGGTCCGGATCTCGTCACTGGCGCGGTGATCGACGACAACGGCACGCCCTCGGATCCGTCCGACGACACCGTCGTCGAGTACCGCGTGAAGTCGGAGATCCTCGACTCCGGTCTCTACCCGTCCGATTGGGCGACCAACGCCATCCCCGACGACGGTCCCGGCGAGACGACGACCACGGTCTCGAACGGGGTCTTTGAGTTCGGGTCCCTCACGATCGATCCCGGTGGACGTCTGCGCCTCGTGGGGGACAACCCGGCACGTCTGTTCGTCCGCGGTGACGCGGTCGTGCGCGGCGCGATCCAGGCCACCGGCTCTACGGCCGTGGCCCACGACTCGCTCGAGCTGTTCGGTTCGTCCGGCGCCGAGCCGGGTCCGTCCGGTGGCGCTGGTGGTGCGGGAGGCGATCGCTCCAATCCGGACGCCGCCATCGCGGCACTGACCCCGGCGGGTGTCCCCAAGCACCTCCCGGGTGCGATCGTCGTCACCGACGGCACCCCCGGCGAGGGCCGCGGGGGCCTGGCCCCGGTCGGGCCTGAGGACTTCGGCGCGGGCGTCGGCGGCACCCAGTTCCCGCTCGTGCTTCCCGGCCCGCTGACTTCGGACCTGAACGGGTTCGACGCCAACAACCTTTGCACCTCGTCCCAAGTCGGTGTCCCCGGTCTCGGCGGGTCCTTCGCCTTTGCCGGCGGGACCCCCCTGTACGTGACGCCGACCCCGAGCCTCGGGGTCCCGACCCTTCCGAGCATTCCGGCCCCCAGCGGTAGCCTCTTCACGGCCGATCTCGCGAACCTCGACGAGGATGCCGGCGGCGACCTGATCGGTGGATCCGGCGGTGGTGGTGGAGGTCTCGGTATCGCCTTCACCCAGTCCAACGGCAAGCCGTTCAACTGCGGAGTGCCGCTGTTCGGCTCGGTCTTGGCCCTGAGCACGTGGAAGGACGCCAGTGGCGCCGGCGGCGGCGGCGGCGGTGGTGGCCTGCAGATGCAGGTCGGTCGGACCCTCGAGGTGCAGGGCTCGATCGCGCTCACCGGCGGCAACGGCGGCAGCCTGACCCCGACTCCCTCTGTTCAGCAGGGCAGCATGGCGGCCCCGGGTGGCGGCGGCAGCGGTGGAACGTTCCTGGCCCAGGCCTTCGAACTCGCCATTGCCAACTTCCCCGGCGTCATCGACGTCCGCGGCGGCGCGGGCGGCTTCAACCCGGCCACGGGTTCCCGCGGCGGCGACGGTGCGCCCGGCATCGTCGTGATGCAGAACTCGGCCTACCTCGCAGGCAGCTTGCCCGCGGGTGTCGGCACCGACGACCCGCTGGTGATCGGCGGCACCCCCGGGGTCCCGCTGGCCAGCGGCGAGGGTTTCAAGATCTCGCCCCAGGTGAGCCAGAACGCGTCGGACAACCCGGCCTACCTCGCGCCGCCCACGGACATCCTCCAGGTCGGCGACTTCCAGAAGGTCAACAACGGCGTCGGTGCGACGGTCGGCTTTCAGTCCTGCTGGCTGCTGCCCAGCCCCGGCGTTTTCGAGGCGACCTTCCTCGAGGACGGCATGGACCCCGACGACCTCGGCTGGGACATCCTGTTCGAGGTCGGTGGTGGCCCCCTGGGCGCCAGCACCGTGGTTTCCTACCGCGGTGATCCGGGCCCGCTCGGACTCTTCACCGGCGGCATGTCCCTGGCCGACTTCGTCGGGAACGAGCTCAAGACCGACGACTGTGCCTGCACGGGCTCCGAGATCGTCGTGCGCTTCCAGGGCGCCCGCTTCCTCTCCGACATCAGCGATCCCTGCCTGGTGGACCTGACCAGCGTGGCGAGCCCCGTCTTGGCCGGCTCGGTCACCCCGTGGCTGTCCTCGCCCACCGAGCTCAACACCTACTGGGAAGACGTGCTCGGCGCCGGCAGCGGTCTGGCGGCCCAGCGCAAGTCCAACATGGTGCGCGCTCAGGTCTTGATCGACGGCGACCAGCCCCTCTCGACGGTGATCCTCTCCGTCGTCCAGCTCGAGGTCCGCGCTCTGACGGACTGATCGCAGGTCGGTCGGTCTCTCCTGTCCGGAGAGGTCTTCGAGCCAAGTGCGCCCCGCGCGGCCATCGGTCGCGCGGGGCGCTCGCCGTTTTGGGGGTAAGCTGCGCGAGCCATGTCGCCCGAGCAGTCCGCCAAAGACGATCGCCGACTGTTCCGAGCGCGCTGGATCCTGCCGCGATCGGGGGTCGTGCACGTGGACGGCGCGGTGCAGGTCGCGGGTGGAGTGGTCGAGGAGGTCCTGCCCGACCACGGGGCCGTCGGGCGCGCCGGGGCCGCGGGGATCGAGATCGTGGACCTCGGCGACGTCGCGCTGACGCCGGGTCTGGTCAACGCCCACGCCCACCTGGAGTTGGGAGCCCTGGCTGGGCGCCTGCCCCGCGCTCGGCCCTTCGAGGAATGGGTCGGTGCACTGCTCGCGCTGCGCGCCGCGGCGGATGCCGGTGAGCTGGAATCGGGGCTGGCCCGCGACGGACGTGCGCTCCTCGAGTCGGGAACCACCGCCGTTGGCGACATCGACTCGCTCGGACTGGCCGCCACGGCTGGGCCGACGGCCATGCCCAGGCGGCGTGTGTATCGGGAGCTGCTGGACGGACGCGACGCCGCTCGACGGGCCGCGATCGTGGCCGCCCTGTCGGTTCCCCTGGCCGAAACCGATCACCTGCTCGAAGGCCTCTCGCCCCACGCCCCCTTCTCGATCTCGGACGAGCTGCTCGCTGCGGTCGCCTCGACGGCGCGCGTCCGCGGGCTTCCGGTCGCGATGCACTGGGCCGAGACCCCCGAGGAGGTGGCTTGGCTCGACGGTGGGGAGGGTTGGTTCGGACGCTTCTTCCCGCCCGCGGCCGGCATGGCGGGGATCGACGCCCTCGAGCGACACGGCCTGCTCGGTCCGGCCACGACTCTGATCCACGGCAACCACCCGCGCGCGGACGAGCCGCGGCGAATCGCCTCGGCCGGCGCTACGGTGGTGCACTGCCCGGGCTCCCACGCCTACTTCGAACGGGGTCCGTTCCCGCTCCAGCGCTACCTCGACGTGGGGGTCCCGATCGCCTTGGGCACGGACTCGAGCGCGAGCAACGATCGACTCGACATGCGGCGCGAGCTCGCCCTCTTGCGGACGGAGTTCCCCGGTCTCGATCCGATTCGAGCCTGGTCGGCGGCCACGGAGGTCGGCGCCCGGGGCCTGGGCCTGCAGGGACGGGCGGGGTGCTTGGCACCGGGCGCATGGGCCGACCTGGTCGCGTTCGAACTGCCCGAGCCGCTCCCGGCGGACTCCTGGGATTGGCTCACAGCCGCGGCGCCGGCGGTCCGCGGGACGTGGATCGGGGGCCGACCGGTCCCATCCGACGCACTTCAATAGGGCCCGAGCACAGGTCCGGATGGCCGCCGCGCGCGGACTGTCGCATTCAAGGGCTAAACTCGGGCCCCTTGACGTCTACGAGAGCGAGAGATTTGAGAGCGCCGATCACCGAAGACCAGAGCCACGCGCTCGACCTGCTGCGAAGTGCCCAGCGCTTCGTGCTGGTCGGTCACGTTCGGCCCGATGGCGACGTCCTGGGCTCCCAGGGTGGCCTGTGGTCCGTGCTGCGAGCGCTCGGCAAGCAGGTCCGCATCATCAACCCGGACCTGCCCGAGACCCAGTTCGGATTCCTGTCCGAGCAGGTGCCCTACGAGGCCTTCGACGGGGCCGGCCTCCCCGATCACGACGTGATCGTGATGCTCGACTTCGCCGAGCTCTCGCGCACCGGTCCGATGGCGAGTTCGATCGATGCCGCGGCCTCGGTCAAGTTGGTGATCGACCACCACCTGCCGCCGGCGAAGGCTTGGTGGGATCGCGCCTGGGTCGATCGGTCGGCCGCCGCAACGGGTCTGCTGGTGCTGGAGATCGCCCGCGAGCTGGGCGTGCCCCTGGATGCGACGGCGGCCACGTCGATCTTCACGGCATTGGCAACGGACACGGGCTGGTTCCGTCACAGCAACTGCGATCTCGTCGCCATGGAGGCGGCGGCGGAGTTGGTGGCAGCCGGGGCCGATCCCCATCGGATCCATCGGGCCCTGTTCAAGACCCGCACCCCCCAGCATCCGCGCCAGGTCGGAAGTATGCTGGCGGACGTGCGCTACCTGGCCGAGGGACGCATCGCCTACCTCGAAATCCCCTACGACGACGAGACCGAGGTCGACGCCGGCGACGCGGCGATCGATCTCGTTCGTGACGTTGCTGGCGTCGAGATCGCCTTGCTGCTGCGCGAGCTGGCCGACGGGCAGGTGAAGTTGTCCGCGCGCAGCGAGGGGGATGCGGACGTGTACGCCCTGGCGGCGAGCTTCGGCGGCGGAGGCCATCGCAAGGCGTCGGGCGCGGAGCTCGACGGCCCCTTGGACCAGGCCCGCGGACGGTTGTTGGCGGCGGCGACGGCGCTGGTCGGGGCGGCGGCTCCTGGCGAGGCCCCCGGCGAGGCCCCCGGCGAGGCCCCCGGCGAGGCCCCGTCAGGCCGCGGGGGCGACGGCGCCGGTTCGAATTCGGCCGAGATCGAGGAGCGACGCCCGGGGAGGATGGCCCGTTGAAGGTCGCCATCATCTCGGACCTGCACTCGAATCGCGAGTCGCTGGAGGCGGTCTACGAGCACATCCAATCCCAGGGTGTCGATGAGATCGTGTGCCTCGGCGACGTGATCGGCTACGGACCCGAGCCGGAGTTCTGCGTCGATCTGGTGCGCGGCCACACCAGTTGGTGCCTGCTCGGAAACCACGACGAGGCGCTCTTCAGCGACGCGTCGGACTTCAACTCCTACGCGCGCGCCGCGATCGATTTCACCCGCAAGCGCATGGAGCCCCGCTGGTGGAGTTCCGCCGAGCGTCGAGCCCGGTGGCGTTTCTTGCAGGGTCTACCGCGCACCAAGAGCATCGGGCGCTTCCACTTCTTCCACGGTTCGCCCCGCGACCCGGTGCGGGAGTACGTGCTGTCCACCGACGGCATCCTCAACCCGGAGAAGCTGACCGACATTTTCTCGCGCTTCGACGGCGTGGCCTTCGCCGGGCACACCCACCAGCCCGGACTGCACGACGAGGACTTGCACTGGCACGGGATGGACGGGCGCGACACCCTGACCCTGCCCCTGCCCCCGGGCCAAAAGGCCTTCGTCAACGTCGGCTCCACCGGCCAACCGCGAGACGGGGACAGCCGAGCTTGCTACGCGATCCTCGAGGATGAGCAGGTGACCTGGCACCGGGTGGTCTACGACTACCGCGTCACCCAGCAGAAGATCCTGGCCACTGGCGCGCTACCGACGATCCTCGCCCGACGGCTCGAGGTCGGGAAGTAGCTCGGACTGGACCGCGCGCCGCGCTCAGCTCCAGAAGCGCAGGGTGTCGCGGACCACGTGGCGGAACAACTGGGGGTTCTTGCGCAGGCGCCGCTGGCTGTAGGCGCGCCACTCGGGCCCGTAGGGCACGTAGACGCGGACCCGGTGGCCGTCGTCCTTCCAGAGCTTCCAGAGGGGCTCGCGCACGCCGAGCAGCACCTGGAACTCGTACCGGTCGGTGCCGAGGCCGCGCTCGGTGACCAACTTGATCAGGTCAGCCGCCATGACCTCGTCGTGGGTCGCGAGCGAGACCGTGGCGCCGCGATCGAAGAGCTGCGCGGTGCAGGCCAGGTAGGCGTCGCGAATGGCCCCGGGGGCGGTGTGGGCGATCTCGGCGGGCTCGAGGTAGATGCCCTTGACCATGCGGACGTCGAGGGGGCCAGGGGCCAGGGCCTCGATGTCGACCGGCGTCCGCAACAGGCGCGATTGGAGCACGATCCCGACGTTGTGGTGCTCGCGGCGCAGCCGCTCGAACACGCGCAGGGTGCGCTCGGTCGTCGCGTGGTCCTCCATCTCCACGCGCAGGAACTGACCCAGACCCGCGCAGTGCCCCGCGAGCTGGTGGTAGATGTCGAAGGCCAGGTCCTCGGACAGCTCGAGACCGACGTGGGTGGGCTTGACCGACACGTAGGCGTCGAGTCTGGCCGCATGGACCGCATCGGCGGCGGCGGTGTAGCTGTGCAGCACCTTGCGCGCCTGGGCCTCGTCCCGCACGTCCTCGCCGAGCAGATCGATCACGCCCGCATGCCCCTCCGACGCCAGGCCCTGCAGGCGCGCGATGGCCTCGTCGAGCCGTTCGCCGGCGATGTAGCGCCCCGCGAGCCGACGCATGATCGGTGTCGGGATGAGGGGCAGGGTCGAGAGGACGATCTGGTCGAGGGCGCTCATGGTTCGCGGCCCATTCTGCCATCGGCGCCGGTGGGGAGTAGAGGGGCCAGGCGGGCTCGCAGTTCCGCGGGGGTCCGGCCCGCGGGCTCGGCTAAGCTCCTCCAATGGGTGTCGAACGATCCGACGCGGCGTCTGCTCCGGCGAGCGACGAGGCGCTCGTGGTGCTGGTCACCGCCCCCGATCTGGCCGTGGCCGATCGGCTGGCCGCCGACCTGGTGCAGCGCCGCATCGCGGCCTGCGTCAACCTCGTCGAGGGCGTGACCAGCGTCTACCGTTGGGAGGGCCAGGTGCAGCGCGCCGCCGAGGTCCTCATGGTGGTCAAGACCGTTCGCGCCCGGCTGCGGGAGCTCGAGGCCTTCTTGGGCGCCGAGCACCCCTACGAGGTTCCAGAGTGCGTGGCCCTGGCCCCGGCCCACGTGGCCGGGCCCTACCTCGGCTGGCTGCGGGACGCGACGAGGCCTTGATGGACGCGAACCTCGAGGCCCTGGGGAGTGGCTCTCCGGGACGCGCGGCGCGCGCCGGCCTGTGGGTCGGGCCCCTGCTCGCGGGCCTCTTGCTGTTCACCCCCGGGCTGCCCCTCGATCCGCTCCAGCGGCGCGCGGCAGCGGTGACCGCCCTGGTGGCGACCTGGTGGCTGACCGAGGCCCTGCCGATCGGGATCACCTCCCTGGTCCCGGCCGTGTTGTTGCCGCTGCTCGGCGTGCTCGACGGTCGATCCGCGGCCACGGCCTACATGAACGACCTGATCTTCCTCTTTCTGGGGGCCTTCATGCTGGCCCTGGGAGTGGAGCGATGGGGCGTCCATCGGCGCCTGGCCCTGGGCGTGGTGGGGGCGGTCGGCGCCCATCCGCGGCGCATCGTGCTGGGCTTCATGCTGGCTTCAGCCCTCTTGTCGATGTGGCTCAACAACACGGCCACGACGCTGATGATGCTGCCCATCGGCGTGGCAGTGATCGAAGCCGTGCGCGGCCGACGCGGGAGCTCGTCCGACGATCCCTTCGCCATGGCACTGCTCTTGGGGCTGGCCTACTCCGCCTCCGTCGGCGGCGTGGCCACGCCCGTGGGCACCGCGCCGAACCAGGTCTTCCTGGCCCGCTACGCTGCGGACTTCCCCGAGCTCCCGCCGATCACCTTCGCCCAGTGGATGTTGGCCTGGGTTCCGCTGGTGGTCCTGTTCGTACCGGTGGGCTGGCTGCTCTTGACGCGGGTGTTCTTGAAGGTCGAGGCCGAGGGCGAAGCCGGGGCCGACGTGATCGCCGCGGAACGACGCGCACTGGGCCGGATGCGGCCCGCCGAGCGGCGCATGGCGCTCGTGTTCGGGATCACCGCGCTCCTGTGGGTCACCCGCGCCGACCTGCCGATCGGATCGGTCACGATCCCCGGCTGGCACGACCTGCTCGGTGCCCTCGTCGCGCCGGGCGTGGACCTGGGCCCGAACATGGTCACCAACGCCACCGTGGCGATCGGCATGGCGGTGGTCTGCTTCCTCGTTCCGGCCGGCGACGGCAGCGGAGCGCGCCTGCTCGATTGGCCCTCGGTCATGGTCCTGCCCTGGGACGTGCTGCTCTTGCTGGGCGGCGGCTTCTGTATCGCCGACGGCTTCAAGGCCTCGGGCTTGGACGTGCTGATCGGGGAGTTGATCGGTCCGTCCTTCGGGGTCCTGGGTCCGACGCTGTTGGTCCTGTGCGTGGTCGCGGCCATGAGTTTCTTGACCGAGGTCACCTCGAACACGGCGACGACCCAGGTGCTCTTGCCCGTCTTGGCCAGCGCCGCGGTTCAGGCCGGCATCGATCCGCGCACCACGATGTTGCCCGCGACCATTGCCGCTTCTTGCGCCTTCATGTTGCCCGTGGCGACGCCGCCCAATGCCGTCGTCTTCTCCAGCGGCAGGGTGCCGATACACCGCATGGCGCGGGTCGGCTTCGGCGTCAACCTGACGCTGGTCGTGATGATCACGCTGATCTACCAGCTCTGGGTCCGGCGCATCCTGGGCATCGAGTAGGCCCCGTCAGTCGCCGGCCGCCGTCAGCGGCCGAGTTCGGCCAAGAGCCGCGCCGCGCCAGCGTGCTCCGGGTCGCGCTCGAGGACGGCCTGGGCCAAACCGCGCGCGCGGGCGCGGGCGCCGAAGTCGGCGGGCCGGGCCGTGACCAGGGCCGCACCCAGGAGGACCTCGAGTTCGTCGCGGAAGGGGTCGTTCTTCGCGGCCGCCGCCGTCCACTGCTCGAGCAGCTCCAAGGCCCGCGCCGGGTCCGCCGTGCGTCCGTCGTCCGCGCGCAGCAGCACCCCGGCCAACTCGTAGACCGCGTCCGCCCGCGCGGGCTCGATCGCCAGGGCCCGCTCGAAGCGTCCGCGGGCCACGCGCCAGGCGCCCTGTGCCGTGGACTCGCGGCCGAGCTGCACCCAACCGGTGGCGGCGTCGCCGCGGGCGTGGTCGAAGAGCTGCCGCGGGTAGTCGCCCTCGAAGGGCAGCCAACTCTGGGCGGCGAGCCCCAGTCCGATGACGAGGGCGACGAGGCCGCGCGCACCCGGGCGTTCGCGTCCCCGCATCCATTCGACCAGGCGCACGGCCCCGGCGGCCGAGAAGGGCAAGAGGGCCGGGATCCAGGGCAGTCTGAAACGCGAGTAGGTGAAGTACAGGAGCCCCGCCGCCAGGCCGGCGGCAATCCAACCGAGCAGGGCCCCCGCCTGGCGCACGCGACCCAGGCCCAGGGCGGCCAAGCCCAGGATCAACCCGAACGGCAGGGGCGCGAGCCACAGACCCGGCGCGTCGGCGCGGATCGACGCCGGCACGTACTGGATGCCGAACTCGGTGCTGGAGAGGTTGTCGGCCAGCTTGAGACCCCACAGGCCCAGGGCGTCCGCGGGATGCTCGGCGATCCACGCGCGGCCACGCGCGAACCACCAGGCCGAAGCCTCGCTCTCGTCGACCTCGTGACCCAGGTCCTGCGCGGCGATGGCGAGGGAGACGTCGCGCTGCTCGTCGATCGCGCCCCACTCGGGACCCGGCGCGTGGAAGGTGCCGTGGGCCTGGGCGTTGTTGCCGAACCAGAAGTTGACTCCGCCGTTGGCGCTGACGAGCACCGACTGGCCGCTGCGCGAGTGGTTGCTGATCCAGCCCGGGGCCAGGCCCACAGCCAGACCTGCGCCGGCCACGGCCGCGGTGCCGAGCAACACACGCGGCTTCGGCAACCGCCGCGCGAGGGCCAGGCTGATCAACGCGCCCAGGCCGGCCCCCGGCAGGGCCAGGAGCAGGTTCGGTCGCGCCAGGCAGGCGACGCCCGCGGCGAGCCCGGCCAGGGCGGCGGCGGCCGGCGCCGCGCGTCCGACTTCCAGGCTGCGGACGATCGCGAGCCCGGCCAACAGCACCACCACGCACAGGGGCAGCGCCGCGTTGACACCGAGCAAGCGCGTCTCGAACAGCACGACCGGCATGTAGAGCGTCCACATCCAGCCTGCGACCAGGCCCGTGCGCCGGTCGGTCACGCTCCAGGCCAGGCGCGCGACGAGCGCCGTGACGGCGACGCCCACGGCCAGTTGCGCGGCGATGGTCAGCGCCAGGGCTCCGCCGCTCGCGCGATAGAAGAGGCCCAAGATCCACGGATAGAGCGGCGGCAGCCAGTGGGGCCGTCCGGCCAGCCAGGTCTCGCCGGACACCTCGGTCCTGGCCCAGGCGTCGTAGAAGGCCGCGTCCGAGAGCAGCGCGCGGGTCAGCGGGTCGCTGATCCACAGGTGCAGCCCGAGCACCAGGCGCAGGGCCGCGGCTCCGGCCAGGAGCCAGAGCAGCCCGCGATCGCGCCACCAGGGCGCTCGCGGATCGTCGGCGGCGGCGTTCGGAGCGTCGTTCATCGCGTGCGGATCGACGGGCGTCTGCGGCGCGCCGTCCTGCGTCCGTAGAATGCCGCCCATGAGCTGCCGCCGCACGCACCGCCTTCCGGGCGTCGCCCACCCTCGCCGGAGGTCGCGGGCCCTGGCCCTGGTCGCGACGCTGGCCGCAGCCGGCGCCCTGGGCGCTTGTCGCGAAGCCAAGCGCCCCGGCGAGCCGCCGCGGGACGTGCTCCTGATCACCGTCGACACCCTGCGCGCCGACCACGTCACCTACTGGAACTACCCGCGGCCCACCACCAATCTGGGCTTCGGCGAGGCCGAGTGGATCAGCGGGCGCGCCCTGGCCATCGACGACCTGGCGGGTCAGGGCGTGGCCTTCGCCAACGCCTTCGCGCCCCGCGGCCAGACCTTCCCCTCGGTCGCGACGCTGATGACCGGCGCCACGCCCTTCGAGCACGGTTCGGTCGACAATCGCGACCGGCTGCGCGACGACGTGGTGACCCTGGCCGAGCGCCTGGGCGAGGCCGGCTTCGCCACCGGCGGCTTCACGGCCAATCGCCTGTTGGTGCCGGGCTCGGGGATCGAGCAGGGCTTCGACCGCTTCTTCCCGGCCGCCGAGCAGGTGCTGGCCTACTTCGGCGATCCGAACCGCGACCGCGATCGCGATGTGCTGGCGGCGGCCAGCGAGTGGGTCACAGCCCAGCGCGCCGCGGAGCCCGACCGCCCGACATTCACCTGGGTGCACCTGATGGGGCCGCACCTGCCCTACGACCCGGCGCCCCTGGGGGACACGGACTTCGCCGCGCAGTTCGTCGACCCCTACTACGAGGGCGAGGCGGACGGCAGCCGCGAGTTCCTCGACGCGGCCTACGCCGAGGATCGGCCCCTGTCGGGCTTGGACGTGCAGCAGGTCGTCTCCTACTACGACGCCGAGATCGCGCGGGTCAATCGGCTGCTGAACGGCTTCCTCTACGTCTACGGCCGCATCGACGAGCCCGATGGCGTGCGCCCCCTCGAGCGCACCCTGCTCGTCTTCGCGGCGGACCACGGTGAGGAGCTCTACCAGCGCAACCGCTACTGGGCCCACAGCAAGTCGGTCTACTCGTCGGTGCTGCACGTGCCGCTCTTCTTCCGGCACCCGAAGAGCCTGACCGGGCGACGCGTGATGGCAGAGCTGGTGACCCTGGCCGACGTGGCGCCGACGATCTGCGACTGGTTCGAGCTGGAGCCTCCCAACGACGCCAGCGGGCGCAGCCTGTTGCCGACGTTCTACGAGAACGACCCGCGCGAGTTCGCCCCGTCGCCGGCCTTCGGGCACTGGCGCGACTCGATCTTCACCGTGCGGACCGAGCACTGGCGCTTGGTCTGGAATCCCGACGGGGTGCAACCGGACGACCCGCCGGCGGGGCCGTACCACGTGCCGCCGCTCGCGCTGTACGACCTGGAGCGCGATCCGCTCGAGCTCGTGGACTGCGCCGCAGCCCACCCGAAGGTCGTCGCCAAGCTGCTCGATCAACTGCAACAGTGGATCGCCAGCCAGCCGGTCGATCGGGAGCGTCAGCGGGAGTTGGGCGCGGATCGGGCGGCAGCGCTCGAGGCGCTGGGTTACATCGACGGCGACGAGGCGCGGCGCGCCGGTGCCGAGACTCGGGCCGACCCGGAAGACGGCGCCGAGTGAGCGAGGCCAGGGACCAGGGGGCGAGCGTCGGGCTGTCGGTCCCGGCTCTGGTCGGATTGGCCCTCGGGATCGGCGCGGCCCTGTCGGCGCTGGGACTCGCGCCGAAGGCGCTGCTCGTGGTCGGTGGGGGCTGGCTGCTCTTGGCCGGCGCTTGGCCGCTCTTGGCCCGCGCCACGCCGGGACCGGCGTCGCCGCTCAAGTTGGTGCTGAACGCGGGGCTCCTGTCGCCGATCCTGGCCCTGGCCCTCGACGTGGCCGCGCGCACGACCCTGTTCGTGGGGGAGGCGGCGGCCGACCGAGCCCTGGCCCTGGTGCTCGTGATCTTGGCGCTGTCGCAACTCGTCGGTCGCGGCGCGCGCGTGCGGCGCGAGCGGCTCTCGTTCGGCGCCTGGGCCGCGATCGCCCTGGCCCTCGCCATCGGCGGATGGAGCGCATGGATGCTCTTGCGCGGCAACGCGACGCGGGTCAGCTACCACGGCCTCCTGCACTCGGGCCTGGCCCTGGCGACCGAGCGCGGACTGCCTCCGCACAACCCGTGGTTGGCGGGCGAGGGCCTGGGCTACTACTGGGCTTGGCACGCCCTCGGCGGCCTCGTCATGCGGACTGCGAGGATCGCTCCGACCGAGGCCTTCGCCGTCATCGGTGTCTGGGCGGCGGTCTTGCATGTGCTGGCGCTGCAGCAGCTCGCGGCCGTGCTGCTCCGCGACGGGCGGCGCGAGCTCGCGGCCATCGCTGCCGGGCTCTTCGGCCTGAACGCCATCGGCGGCCTCGCCGTCCTGGCGCGCGGCACCTTCACCGCGACGCCGGAGTCGAACGGCGCCCTGCTGGCCGCCCTGCGCGAGCAACTGGTGCCCTCGGCCGCCAGTGGACTCTTGTGGGATCCGCGTGTGGCCTTCGGCCTCTCGAAGCTCGGCAACCTGTCGTCCTACCCGGCATCCCTGGCCCTGTTGCTCGGCGGCTTCGCGGCCGCGGGGCACGCCCTGCGCCACGGCCGCCGGCCCTGGATCGGTCTGACCGCGCTGCACTTGGGCGCGAGCTTCGCGATCAATCCGTTGGTCGGCGCCGCCGGCATCGGCATCGTCGGCCTGGCGGCCCTGGTCCACGGGCGCGGCGCGCGGGCACGCTTCGGCCTCGCGGCGGCGCTCGTCCTGTGTGCCCTGCCCGGAGTGGTGTTGGTGCAAGCGGCGCGCGCGGCCTACAGCGGCGCGGCCCTCGGCTTCGTCTTCGATCCGACGCGCTTGGTCTGGGTCGGAGGGCCCCTGGCGCTGCTCCTGCCGCCGGCGTTGATCGGCTACCGCAGCCTGCGGCGCGAGATCGAGCCGATGGACGCCCGGCGCGCGAGCCTCGGGTTGGTGGCCCTGGCCTGCGTGGCCTTCGTGGCCGCCGCGCTCTTCGTCGAGCTGCCCTATGCCAACGAGTACAAGTTCGTGCGCTTGGCCGCCTTCCCGACGGGGATCCTGGCCGCGGCAGGGCTCGCCCACGGCTGGCGCAGGGGCGGCGCGGCGCGGGTCGTGGCGGGCGCATGGATCCTGCTCGGACTGGCTGGCGCCATCCCCAACCTGATCCTGGGCACCAGTGCCTACGCGCACCTGGCCGGCCAGGACCTGCCCTTGATCGAGGCTGATCGACGGTTGTCGCCGGCGGGTGGCGGTGCGCCTGGTGCCGACGACGTCGTCGCCGCCTACGACTTCCTGGCCACGGACCCGGGCTTGCGGGCCCTCGCACCCGCGCTGATCGCCGACGTGGCGCGCGAGCGCGGCGAGGCCTTCGGCGCACAGGCCCACGCCTTCACCCGCGCCGACAACCTGCAGGCCCACGAGGCCGCGGCCTTCGCCGCCGTCGATCTGTGGGTCGATCGGCCCTCGCAGGTGCTCGACGCCGGCGACCCCACGGCGGCCCGGCGGATGCAGGCCGTGTCCCAGCTCTACCGCGCTGCGGCTCCCTGGGACGAGGCCACTCGCAAGCTGGTCTTCGAGAGTGGGCGCCCGCTCGTCATGCTGGTGGGCGAGGCCGAGCGCCGCGCGCGCCCGGCGATCGACGCCGACCTCGAGCGCTCGGGCTTTCGCCTCGTGTTCGAGTCCGGCAGTGCCCGGCTCTACTTGTCACCCGGGCACGAGCTCCCGCGCTCCGAAGCGGACCTCCCACGATGAGCCTCTCCTCGCGCCCGACCGTGATCCAACAGGCCGACCGCCTGTGTGCCCTGGGGGTGTTCCTGGTGGTGCTCGCGGTGTACACGGCGACCTTCATCGGGCTGCCGGGCAACCCCGACGCGGAGGTGGAGTTCCAAACCACGCGCAGCCTCGCCCTGGGCGAGGGCTTCGCCATTTCGAGCGAGACGCCCGAGGGCACGGGCGTGATCGCCCTGCGCTACGACGTGCGCGAGGGCACCGGCGGCCGCTTCTACTCGTGGTTCGGGATCGGGCAGGCCCTGGCCGGGGTGCCGTTCTTCTGGGCCGGGCGCGGCATCTCCGCGATCTTCCCGCAGTTCGAAGCGCGGCACATGGAGACCCAGGCCTACGGCCTCTCGCGCTCGGAGTACTTCGAACACCTGCTCGTCGGCTGGCGCACGCCCCTGTGCGGTGCGCTGACCTGCCTGCTGCTGTTCCTGATCGCGCGTCGCATCAGCGTGACCCGGCGCATGGCGGTCCTGGCCGCCCTCGGATACGGCCTGTGCACCTTCGCCTGGCCCCAGGCGCGCGACAACCTCTCGGACGTCCAGGCCACTTTCCTGTTGGCCGTGTGCGTGCACCTGCACCTGCGCGTGCGTGAGTCCTTCTGGCAGTTCGAGCGTCCCGCCCGTTGGGTGCTGGCTTCGCTGGGATTCGCGGCGGGCGCGATGGTGTTGACGCGCGTGCTCACGGCGCCCGTGGCCCTGGTGTTGGCCCTGGCGCTGGCCTGGATCGTGATCGCCGGTCGCAAGCGCATGTGGAGCAACCCGCTGCTCGGCGGGCAGGCCGGTGGCAAGCGCGCCGCGATGGACATGGTTTGGTTCGCGGTGCCGGCGGCGCTCGCGGCGGCGGTGCTCCTGTGGGCCAACCTGGCGCGCTTCGGCAATCCGCTCGAGTCCGGCTACGGCGCCGCGGTCGGCTCGGGCACGTTCTTCAGCTACCCGCCGCTGCTCGGGCTCGCGGGCGTCACGATCGCCCCGGGCAAGGGGGCGCTGTGGATGGCGCCGGCCCTGCTGCTGGCTCCCATTGGTCTGTGGCGCCTGCGCGACGACCGCGTCGTCGTCGCGTTGATCCTCGCGGTCGCGCTCGTCGTCAGCCTGCCGGTGATCCACACCCAGACCTTCCACGGCGCGTGGACCTACGGACCGCGCTACTTGCTGCCGGCGGTCTTCATCCTGTGGCTCGCCGTGGCGGCGGGCTTCGACCAACTGCGGGCCCAGAGCGTCCACTGGGTCGCACCGGTGCTGCTGATGTTCGGCGTCGTCACCAGCCTGCCGGGCGTGCTGGTCGACCAGGCGACGCACCACGACCTGGCCCTGCAAGCGGCCCGCGAGGTTTGGCCGGCGGTGCCGGGCGACACCGAGCGCGAGCGCGACGAACACCGCTTCATCGCCCTGCAGTGGGATTGGCGCTTCGCGGCCCCCTGGGCCCACTGGCGGATCTTCCGCCACCGCGCAGCGGGTCTGCCCGAAGAGTTCGACGCCGGCCAGATCTACTTCGTCGCGCCCGGCACGCTGCTGCGTCCGCAGCACGACCGCTCCCGGGGCTTCCGGCACCTGGCCTGGGTCGACCTCGAGGAGCGGCTCGACGGCAGGGTCTGGCCGGCGGTGCTGATCGTGCTGTTGATGCTGGGGGTGGGCAGCGTCCAACTGGTGCGCGGGCTGGATCCGACCCGCCCCTGAGTCGCCGGATTTGTCCCGCGGGCACCGATTCGGGCCGCAGCCGCGGCACAGGGCGCCGAAGGCTCAAGGGCGGCTCGACTCGGCCCGATCAGGTTCCCATGGGGACCCTCCGCCTTGCGACCGCCGCGGGCCTGATCGCCGCTTGCCTGCCGACCTCCTGGGGTGGGGGGGACGAGGACCAGCGGCCCTTGATCGGGCCCGTCCCGGCCCTCCCGGCGCCGTTGGTGGCGCCCGAGGAGCCCGGCGAGGACCTGCCCCCGGCCGAGGTGGAGACCTTCGGCTTGTGGGCGACCGGGGCCGGGCCCACGGATCGGCCCCTGGGGGTCATGCGGCACGTGCGGCTCCAGCGCCCCAGCGGGACCTGGCAGGCGGAGCAGGAGCTGATCCTGTTCGAGCCCGACATGCGGGTGCACCAGGTGGAGCGGCACGGGGTCTCCCTGTGCCAGCTCATCTACCGCGAGATCGCCCATGGGGCCGGTCGGACCGTGCGCGCGCGCTGGCCCCAGCCCGACGCGCGTCCGCCCCTCGGGCGCGCCGAGCGCCTGCGCGAGTGGGAGCCGCAGGTGGTCCAGTGGGCCGCCGACGAGCGCCGGGTCGACGACTTCCCGGGCGCGCGCGGCTGGTCGGGCGCCCTGAGTCTGATCGAGCGCCAGCGTTGGGGCCTGTTGGGCACGGGGGAGGTGGTGCGCTTCGAACCCCTCTCCGGTCGCCCCGAGCCCCTGCACGTCACCCAAGTGAGTCCGGGCGGGACGCTCGCCGGTTGGCGCTGGTACGCCTGGACGGGCCCCGAGGGGGAGGCTCGTGGGTGGATGCTCTACTGGAAACGGGAACTCGTCTCCCTCGCATGGCAAGGGGGCGGATTCGTCGCGCGGCGCATCCGACCCGAGGTCCACGCCGAACTCCAGCGCGACGCCTGATCGGACCTGCCCCGAAATCGGACGGGCGGGCTCGGATAGGAACCTGGTAGTTCCACGAAGAGCTGCATTTAGCGACCCTAGCGGGCTCGCGAACCCCCCTCTGAGTTCTCGGGTCCCCCCCCCAGGTTGCCCCGAGCGATCGGATCTTCGCTCGACCCGTCCCGCGGGCGTCCCTGGTGACGTACGCGGATCGAGACCGTCCCCCCGCCGGCCTGCCTCGAGGCGCCGGCCAGTCCCCCGCCCCCAACGTGATTCCCGAGCCGCCTTCCGCCCGCCGCCCCCTGCCGGCGGCGCTTCTGACGTTCGTGGCCCTGGCCGCGGGCGGCTGCCTGAGCGCCGACGAGTACCGCGTCCAGGCCGATGACGAGGTCTACGCGATCATCGCCGAGCGTCGCGCCGAGTTTGTGGCCGACCCGGAGGCCTTCACCATCGACCCCGATGGCGAGAGCCTGGCCTGGCGCTACATGTCCGGCGAGATCCCCCTCTCCGAGCCCCTGGGCCCGATCGGGTTGGTCGAGTGCATCCGGCTCTCCGCCGCCACGGACACCGAGGTCCAGTCGCGCAAGGAGTCCCTGTACCTGACCGCGCTCGACCTGACCTTCGCCCGCTACCTGTTCGGGGTCCAGCCGAATGCCGGCGCCTCCGCGACGCTCACCGGCCAGAACGAGGGCCTCGAGGCGACCTCGGCCGCCGCCAGCGTCAGTGCGGGCTTCAGTCGGGTGCTCGGCAGTGGGGCGCAGATCGTCGGGAACGTCGGCCTGTCGATCTTCCGCGGGCTGCTCTCCAGCGAGGACTGGGACCCGGCCTCTTCGATCGGGTTCTCGATCACCCAGCCCCTGCTCTCGGGCTTCGGCAGCGCGATCACCCTCGAGCCCCTGACCCAGGCCGAACGCAACGTCGTCTACGAGGTGCGCTCCTTCGAGCGCTTCCGTCGGACCTTCGCCTTCTCGATCGCCTCGGACTACTTCCGGGTGCTGCAGGCCTACGACACCCTGGAGAACGCCGAGGCCAACCTGGCGAGCCTGGTGCTGCTGTCGGAGCGCAACGTCGCCCTGGCCGAGTCGGGCCGCCTCTCCGACACCCAGGTGGACCAGGCCAGGCAGGACCGCCTGCGCGCCGAGACCAGCGTGATCGACTCGCGCCAGACCCTCGAGGGGCTGCTCGACAACTTCAAGGACCGCCTCGGGCTGCCGCTCGAGGTCGAGTTGTCCCTGGACCGCACGGAGCTGGAACGTGTGGTCGAGAGCGGCATCGAAGACCTGGGCCACACGGCCGACGAGGTGATCGAGTTGGCCCTCACGCGGCGCTTCGACTACCGCAACGCCGTCGATCGGATCCAAGATTCCGAGCGCGACGTGATGATCGCCGCCGACGACCTGCGCGGCAGCCTCGGTCTGGACATCGACGTCAACGCCACCAGCCAGCCGGGCCAGCCCCTGGCCTACGACAAGCAGGGCTTCTTCTGGTCCGTCGGCCTCGACCTCGACCTGCCCATCGACCGCCTCAGCGAGCGCAACTCCTACCGCGGGGCCCTGGTCTCGCTGCAGGCCGCCGAGCGATCGGCCGCGGACCTGGCGATCTCGATCGAACTCTCCCTGCGGGCGAGTTTGCGGGAGTTGGTCAGCCGCAAGCAGGCCTATGAGATCCAGAAGAACTCGGTCGCCCTGGCCGAGCGCCGGGTCGACAGCACCACGCTCAACTTCGAGGCCGGGCGCGTGGAGACGCGCGACTTGCTCGAGGCCCGCGACGACCTGGTCGTCGCCCGCGACGCCCTGACCAGAGCCCTGGTCGACTACCACCTGGCCACCCTGGCCCTGTACCGCGACATCGAGGCACTCGTCGTCGACGAGGACTCCCTGCGGCCCGACGACGAAGCGCTCGAAGCGCTGACGGAGAACGACGAATGAGCAAGACGCCGATTGTCCTGATCGTTCTGCTGGCCGCCCTCGCGGGCGGCGGCTACATGGCCAACGAGGCCGGGCTGTTCGATGGTGAAGACGGGTTGGGCGTCGACGGGGTCGCGGTGCGCCGCGGGACCCTGGTCGTCGACGTGGTCGAGAAGGGCAACCTCAAGGCCGCCCGCTCGGAGGATCTGGCCAGCGAGCTGGAGGGCTCCAGCACGATCCTCTTCCTGATCGATGAGGGCGTGCGCGTCGAGCCCGGCGACCTCCTTGTCGAGCTGGATGCGACCGACCTGATCGAGCGCAAGATCTCCCAGGAGATCTCGGTGCAGAACGCCGAGGGCGCTTCGATCAAGTCGCAGCAGCAGCTCGCGATCCAGGAGAGCCAGAACCTCAGCGACCTGGCGGCCGCCCGGCGAAAGCTGGACTTCGCCAAGGAGGATCTGAAGAAGTACGTCGAGGGCGATTGGCCCCAGGAGCGTCGCGCCGCGGAGGACGCGATCCTGCTGTCGGAGGAAGAACTCAAGCGCGCCAAGGACAAGCTCGAATGGTCCCGCCGGCTCGACGAGCAGGGCTTCATCACCCGCACCGAGCTCGAGGCCGACCAGCTCGCGACCACCCGGGCCGAGATCCAGCTCGAGGAGCGCAAGCGCACCCTCGAGCTGCTCGCGGAGTACGACAACCCGCGCCAGATCCGCTCTCTGGAGGCTGACGTCGAGGAGAGCGAGCGCGAGCTCGAGCGCGTGGGCCTGCAGGCCGACGCCCGCCTCGTCGACTACAAGGCCGACATGCGGACCAACGAGGCCAAGCTCCAGATCGAGCGCGACAAGCTCGCCAAGTACGAGGCCCAGATCGGCAAGTCGAGCATCTACGCCCCCGTCGGCGGCCTCGTGGTGTACGCGACCGACGGCGGTGGACGCATGGGCGGGCGCGACGATCCGATCGCCGAGGGCACGAGCGTTCGCGAACGCCAGAAGATCATCTCGATCCCGTCGTCCGACCAGATGACGATCGAGGCCTCGCTGCACGAGTCGGTGATCGAGCTGGTCGAGGTCGGACAGCAGGTCGTCGTGCGTATCGACGCCCTGCCCGGCCGACAGTTCGAGGGCCGCGTGCGCTTCAAGGCGATCCTGCCCGACAGCAACAGCTGGTGGGCCAACCCGAACCTGCGCGTCTACCGCTGCGAGATCGACGTGGTCAAGCCGGACCCGGCCATGCGTCCCGGCATGTCCTGCTCGGTGGAGATCAAGGTCGACGAGATCCCCGACGCTCTGATGGTGCCGGTCCAGGCCGTGGTGCCTTCCGGTGGCAAGCAAGTGGTCTTCGTCGCCGCCGGCGGCGACGTCGAAGAGCGCGAGGTCACCATCGGCGCCCAGAGCACCGCTTGGGTTCAGATCATCGAGGGCGTGGCCGAGGGCGAGGTGGTCATGCTGAGCCCGCCCGAGGGCTACGAGCTCGAGCCGGAGCCCGAGGAGGAGTTCCCGGCCGATGGCGGCTCGATGGGCATGGGCATGGGCATGGGCATGGGCATGGGCATGGGCATGGGCATGGGCGCGCCGTCGTCGATGCCCTCAGGCGGCATGCCCTCGCGCGAATCCGGTGGCGGTCGAGCGGCGAGCGGCGGCGAGGGCGGCGGAAGACGGCCCGGCGGCCCGACCGGCGAGAACTCCAGCAGCGGCAAGCCGCCCGGTGGCGACTGGTCCAAGGGCTCGACCGGAGCCGGATCCGGCGGCGGCGGAGCGCCTGCGACCACCGAGCGAGGCAACTCCGAGTGAGTACCGTCGCATCACAGGTGCCGGCCGCTGCGGGCTTGGCCGACTCGGTTGCTTCGCTCCAGAACGTCAGCCGTGTCTACAACCCCGGCCCGAACGAAGTGCGCGCCCTGGACGGCTTCTCGTTCGACTTCCGGGCGGGGGAGTACTGGGCGATCATGGGCAGCTCCGGCAGTGGTAAGTCGACCCTGCTGAACATCCTGGGCTGCCTCGATCGGCCCACGTCGGGCGACTACCTGGTGCGCGGCACGCGCATCTCGGAACTCGACGACGACGAGCTCTCCGAGCTGCGCAGCAAGGAGCTGGGTTTCGTCTTCCAGAGCTACAACCTGATCGCGCAGCTCGACGTGCTCGAGAACATCATGGTCCCGCTGCTGTACCAGGACCGGCCGCCGGCGGACGGCGAGGAGCGCGCGCGCATGTTGGCCGAGCGGGTCGGGCTGGGCTCGCGGCTGACCCACCGGCCCAAGGAGCTCTCGGGCGGCCAGCAGCAGCGCGTCGCCATCGCCCGGGCCCTGATCAACAACCCCGCTCTGATTCTGGCCGACGAGGCCACCGGTAACCTGGACAGCCAGACCGCGGACGAGATTCTCGAACTGTTCGACGAACTGCACGCCGAGGGCAAGACGATCCTGCTCGTGACCCACGAGCCCGATGTCGGTGGCCGCGCTCAGCACCTGCTGAAGCTCAAGGACGGCTACATCGAGGAAGAGATCCGCTAGCCGCGGGCCAGGCATCGCCATGGGAAGAAGCACGCTCTATCGCGCCGTGGTCTTGGGCGTTCGCAGCCTCATGCTGCACCGCCTGCGCTCGATGCTGACCACACTCGGGGTGCTCTTCGGCACCAGCTCGGTGATCGCCATGCTGGCCATCGGCGAGGGCGCCAGCGCCGAGGCCCAGGACCAGATCCGGGCCCTGGGCAGCCAGAACGTCATCCTGCGCAGCGTCAAGCCGCGCGAGGACCCGAACCAGGGCAGCCAGCGCGTGCGCGTCGCGAGCTACGGCCTGACCTTCGAGGACCTGCATCGGATCGAGGACGCCTACCCGGGCATCGAGACGATCGTGCCCCTGCGCGAGCTCTCCCAGGAGGTGCGTCACCTCGCGCGCGTGGCCGACCCGCGCGTGCTGGCTACCAAGCCCAACTACCTCGAGGTCACCGGTCGCCTGCTGGTCTCGGGCCGCTGGCTCTCGGAGCTGGACGAGCGCATGGCCGCCAACGTCTGCGTCGTGGGCTCGGAGGTGGCGCGCAAGCTGTTCCCGATGGAGTCGCCGCTGGGTCAGCAGATCAAGATCGGCGGCGAGTACTTCACCGTGGTCGGGATCCTCGCGCCCCGGGTGCGCCTCGCCGATGACGCGGCCAAGGCCGGCGAGGAGATCACCGACGAGCTCTACCTGCCGCTCAGCACGGGCGTGCAGCGCTTCGGCGACATGCAGGTGCGGATGCGCGCCGGCAGCATGGATCGCGAGCAGGTCGACTTGCACGAGATCGTCGTGGCCGTCGACGTGCCCGAGAACGTGCGCGTCGTCGCCGACGCCGCCCGCGCCATGCTCGAGCGCTACCACAAGCAGGGCGACTTCGAGGTTGTCGTGCCCCTCGAGCTCCTGGCCCGTGCCGAGGAGACCAAGCGCATCTTCAACATCGTGTTGGGGTCGATCGCCGGCATCAGTCTGCTGGTGGGTGGCATTGGCATCATGAACGTGATGTTGGCCACGGTCACCGAGCGCACCCGCGAGATCGGCATCCGCAGAGCCCTGGGCGCCAAGCGGCACCACATCGTGACCCAGTTCCTGGTCGAGACCGTCGTGCTCTCGGTGGGCGGCGGCGCGGCGGGAGTCGTGGTGGGCCTGGCGATCCCTGTCGCCGTCGAGCACTTCGCGCGCATGCACACGGTGATCACGCCCGCGGCACCGACCCTGGCCTTCTCCATCTCGGCCCTGATCGGCGTGGTCTTCGGGCTCTACCCGGCCTGGCGCGCAGCGCGCATGGACCCGGTCGACGCCCTGCGACACGAGTAGGTCGGCCGAGCGGGTCGAGACCGGGCACCGTCGCTTCGCCAAGGCCGGGTTCCTCGCGGCGCGGCTCCAGCGTCGACCCTGCACGTGCGCGGTCCGTTCATCAACGAGTCGGCATCCCCGAGAAGCCAGCAATTCCGGGACCCGCGGCCTCAGAAGATCGGCGCGCGCAGGGCCATGGCTTCAGCGAGGTGGCGGGCGCCGACGGGCGTCTCGTCCCGGGACTGCTGGACCGACTCGAGATCGGCGATGGTCCGCGCCACCCGCCGGAGCCCCTGCACGGCGCGGGCGGACAGGCCACGCGATCGAGCTGCGCTCTCCAGCAGAGCGCGGCTCTCGGCGTCGAGTTCGGCCACCCGATCGAGGTCATCCGCCTGGAGCGCGCTGTTGATGCGCCCACCCTGGCGCGCGATCGCAACGACCCGGGCTCGTTCCACCGCTCGCGCGAGGGATGCGCCGGAGCTCGGGTCTTCGGTCAGGTCCGTGCCGGTCGCCTCCGCCACGGCCTGGACCCCACCGCGGGCCCCCGCGCCAGCAGGGTGATTCCGCGCGCCGCCCGTCGGCGCAGCGGTGGCCATCGGCGCGAGGGTCTCCAGGTCGGGGCTCTCCAACTCGACGCGCAGCTCGATCCGATCCAGCAGCGGACCCGACAGCCGCTCGCGATAGCGCCGCACCGAGTTCGGCGTGTCGCGGCAGGACACGGTCGGGTGACCCAGGTAGCCGCAGGGGCAGGGGTTCATGGCCGCCACCAGCTGGAAACGCGCCGGCAGGTCCACCCGCTCGCTCGCGCGGCTGACTCGCACGCGGCCCTCCTCGAGGGGCTGGCGCAGGGCCTCGAGGCTCTCGCGCTTGAACTCGCCCAACTCGTCCAGGAACAGCAGACCCCCGTGGGCCATGGTGATCTCGCCGGCGCGCGGCGGCGACCCGCCGCCTACCAGCCCCGCGTAGCTGACGGTGTGGTGGGGCGCGCGAAAGGGGCGGCTGCGGGCCAGTCCACCGGGCCACAGGCCAGCGGCCGACTGCACTCGCGTGATCTCGATGCGCTCTTCGAGGGTCGGTGGTGGCAACAGCTCGAGCGCCGCCCGCGACAGCAGGCTCTTGCCCGTCCCGGGCGGACCGATCAAGAGCAGCCCATGCCCGCCCGCCGCGGCCACCGTCGCCGCCCGTTTGGCCACTGGCTGGCCCCGAACCTGGTCCAGGCGCTCCGGTCGCGTCGGTGGGAGGGTCGCCTCCGTCGACGCCAGGGCG
Source organism: Engelhardtia mirabilis (assembly GCF_007748095.1). Taxonomy (NCBI): domain Bacteria; kingdom Pseudomonadati; phylum Planctomycetota; class Planctomycetia; genus Engelhardtia; species Engelhardtia mirabilis. The sequence continues at coordinate 5,080,164 of NZ_CP036287.1, read as the reverse complement.
AGGTCCGGCCCGGCCCACAGGGCACTCACCGCCTCGCTGAGGTCCCGTGCGGCGAACACGGTCAGGTCGGGCAGGTGCGCCGCCTCGGCCGCGCTGCGCGGGGGCGCGATCACACGCCGCACCCCGGCACGCCGTGCCGCCTCCGCTGCCGCCAGCGCCCCTGGCACGTCATGCAGGCGCCCGTCGATACCGAGCTCGCCCAGGAGCAGCACTCCCTTCAAGCGGTCCGCCTCCAGGTGCCCGGCCGCCGCTGCCGCTGCCAGGGCCAGGGGCAGGTCCAGGAGGTCACCCGGCTTGCGCTGCCCGGCGGGGACCAGGTTCAGGTAGAGGTGCCCGGGCCCCGGGTGCAGACCCGCGTCGCCGAGCGCGCACAGCAACCGCCCGCGCCCGTCGCGTACGACGGCGTCCGGCAGGCCGCTCACGCGCACGTCTGTGCGCCCCAACTCGTAGTCGGCGTCGAAGCGGGCTTCGATCGTGACCAACTCGGCATCCGCGCCGCGCAGGCACGCTCCAACGACTCGGGCAGTTTCCACACCCGAAGGACGGTCGGGCCAGGGCGGGGTTACACCCTGTCCCGCAAAACCTCGTCCCTCAGTCCGCGTCCGGCGCTGCCACGACCACCCAGCCCGTCAGCGGGCCGTCGAGGGTCATCGGCGGCCCCACGCAGACGTCCTCCTCGGCGAAACCACCGGGGGCGGCACAGCTCGCCAGGGCGGCGGCGACGAGGATCAGGGCAAGGCGACGCATCGGCTCCCTTCTCGGCCCGCAGCCGACCCGGACTTGAGCCCGCGGACACGATTCTTGGGACCGAATCCGCTCCGCAGCGGGCAGCCTGTGGGGCCCGCCCGAGCCCCTCGTGTCGCCCCTCGCGACCGTCACGGGCCATCCCAGGCCCCGTAGCCCCCTGCGTGCCCGAACCCATGAGCCACTACGAAGCCGGCGACCTCGCACGCTTCCCGTCCATCGCCGACGACGCGCCGGAGCTCGGCAAGCGCTTCTTCGACTGGTACGGGGCCGTCTTCGAGGACGGCGCCCTGACCGCCCGCGAGAAGTCCCTGATCGCCCTGGCCGTGGCCCACGCGGTGCAGTGCCCCTACTGCATCGAGGCCTATGCCAAGGACACCCTCGAGAAGGGCTGCGACGCCGAGCAGCAGATGGAGGCGGTCCACGTGGCGGCGGCCATCAAGGGCGGCGCGGCGCTGGTGCACGGCGTGCAGATGAAGAAGTTCGCGGACAAGCTGGGGATGGGCTGAGCCCACGCCGTGGCTTCGCTCGAGCTGAAACCGACCCTCTTGCGTCAGGCCTCGCCCCTGGCCGACCCCGCCGTGCAGCGCGCGCGGTTGGAGGCGGTGGAGCTGACGGACGAGCTGGACGGCGACTTCGACCGCCACACCGCGCGCGCGGGCTTGCATCCGCTCACTGCCACCGGCGTCGAGGTCTTGCAGGTCAACGTGGGCAAGGTCTGCAACCAGACCTGCGCCCACTGCCACGTGGACGCGGGCCCCGAGCGGCGCGAGTCCATGACCGCGGCGACGGCGCAGCGCTGCCTCGACCTCTTGGCCGTGACGGACATCCCGACCCTCGACATCACCGGCGGCGCGCCAGAGTTGAACCCCAGCTTCCGGCGCCTGGTGAGCGGCGCGCGCGAGCTCGGTCGCCACGTGATCGATCGCTGCAACCTGACGATCCTCGACACAGGGCCCGGCGCGGACCTGCCGCGGTTCCTGGCGGACAATCGGGTCGAGGTGGTCTGCTCCCTGCCGCACTACCGCCGGGTCTCCACCGATCGCCAACGCGGCAAGGGCGTCTTCGAGGCGTCCATCGACGGCCTGCGCAAGCTCAACGCCGTCGGCTACGGCCGCGAACCCGACCTGCGCCTCGTGCTCGTCACCAACCCCGTCGGCGCCTTCCTGCCCGCCGGCCAGGGCTCCCTCGAAGCCGAGTGGAAGCGCGAGCTCAAGCGCCTCCACGACGTCGACTTCGACGCCCTGTTCACGATCACCAACATGCCGATCTCGCGCTACCTGCAGTGGCTCGAGCGCAGCGGCAACCTCGAGGCGTACCTGCAGCGCCTCGTCGACGCCTTCAACCCCACCGCCGTCGCCGGCGTCATGTGCCGCACGACCCTCTCGGTCGGCTGGGACGGCCGCCTGTTCGACTGCGACTTCAACCAGATGCTCGAGCTGACGGTGGCCCACGGCACGCCGCAGCACATCGATGACCTGGACCCGGCCGGGGACTCCCTCGTCCGGCTCCGCGAACGCCGCATCGTCACCGGCCGCCACTGCTTCGGCTGCACGGCGGGGGCGGGCAGCTCGTGCGGTGGGGCGCTGGAGGGCTAGCGCCCTTCGAGCGGGAGCGCGCAGGTCCGTGGCCCCTCAGTCGGTCCCGAGGAAGCGCTCGACGACCTGGGGCAGCAGCGGGTCGAGGGCGAGGGAGTAGTGGGTCGCGCCCGGGACGATCGCGAGCTGGCTCGCGGGTCGCAGCGAGCCATCGAGCCCGGCATCGCGTTGGCCGCCTCCGAGGGCCTTCCAGAACTCGACCATGTGCTCGGGCCGCATGCAGTCGGCGTCGGCGAAGACCAGCAAGGTGGCGGCCTGAAGCTTGGCGACGTCGGCGGTCCAATCGAAGGGGCGCTTGGTCATCTCCCCGAGCTTCTTGAAGAGGCCCTCCCAGTCGACCTCGGGATAGGCCTGCCCCAGGGGCGAGGCCGCCACGCCGCCGCCGTACACCTGCGCGTTGCCCTCGAGCTGGTCGAAGGCAGCCAAGACCTCCGGGAAGGCCCCGTCGTGCCTCATCCGCGCCGCGACGAGCACGAGCCGGTCGACCACCTCCGGATGACGTATGGCGGTCTGCAACGCGACGCTGGCGCCCAGCGAGTAGCCCATGACGTCGGCCCGGCCGAGGCCCAGGTGCTCGATCAGCGCCGCGACGTCGTCGCCCATCGCATCGGTGCGCAGCGGTCGGTCGCCGTCCGGAGTGTGCCCGTGCCCCCGGAGATGGACCGCGACCACCCGCCGACTCTTGGCCAACTCCGCCAGGTTGCCCCCGAAGCTGTCGGGGTTGATGCCGCCGTGCAACAGAACGAGTGACTTCCCATCGCCATGCACGCTGTAGGCGATGCGCTGGCCGTTGACGTCGGCGAGGTTCACGGTCGACATGGAGATGTCCTCGTTCTGGCGGTGTCGTTGGCAGAATGCCGCGCGGACGGCGCAATCGCCGCCGGGGAGGCGGGAGCATACGGTCGTCGATGGACGTTGTCGCCGGGCTCGCTCGAGCGGTCAACCTGAGGCCTCTCGGATCGCGCAGTCGGCCGCGCTCGATCCGAGGAACGAGGTTCGCTTGGCGACCTGGCGTTTCCGGAAGCCAAGGGCGCGCGACTCGGTTGAGCGTGGTGGTCAGGTCGACTCGGTGGCGCGGACGCCGCGCGTGACCTCCCCTCGGTCGGCACCTGCCGTGCGACGGAAGGACTGACGTGGCAAGCTCCGCGACTGACCGATCCAGGCGCTCACGAACATGCCCAAGTCGCGCTACCTGCAGTGGCTCGAGCGCAGCGGCAACATCGAGGCGTACTTGCAGCGCCTCGTCGACGCCTTCAACCCCACCGCCGCCGCCGGGGTCATGTGCCGCACGACCCTCTCGGTCGGCTGGGACGGCCGCCTGTTCGACTGCGACCTCAACCAGATGCTCGAGCTGACAATGGCCCACGGCGCGCCGCAGCACATCGATGACCTGGACCTGGCCGGGGACTCCCTCACCACCCTCGCCCAGCGCCGCATCGTCACCGGCCGCCACTGCTTCGGCTGCACGCCAGTGCCTCAGGGACCTGGCGGGCGAGCGCCGACGTCGTGGACCTCTCGGCCGGCGTCACCCTCGCCCTCGTTTCCATCAGAGGTCCCAGCCCTGCTCGCCGGCCCCCGCCGCTCTTCACGCCTCGGAGCGGGAATCAAGGTCCTGTGGCCGTTCTGAGCTGTCCCCGCCGCAGGGTCGGCTGCCGGACTGCGGTGTCCGACAACAAGTGAGACCACTGCCAAGAGCGCGGAGACCGCAGCGGCGAGGAGCTGCAAGGGGCCGAGGTGTCGCTCGATGAACCCGGGGTCGTTCCGGCCATAGACCCGCTGGGCCCCGGGATGGGTCGGGATCTTCGTATCGGCAGATGGCTCCGAGATCTTGGATCCCGAGTACCAGTCGGCGAGCTCGTTGGAGTTCTCTACGAGGTCGGTGGTCAGCGCCGCGACGATTCGATCCTCCAGACTCGCCGCGCAAACCAAGGTGGCGTTGGTCGAGATGGTCGAGATCGACTTGGAGTGGGGACCGAAGTGACCGGGCGCGATCTCCGCGGGCGAGTAGCCGGAGAGGCGGCCCAGGAGCGCGTCGAGGTGTCCGATCACATTCGCAGAGATGCCGATAGCCGGATCGCCTAGAACCCGCCTGAGCACGGAGTTCTCCTTGCTCACGATGAACATCGCCAGGTCGATCCGATCGATCAGTAGTGCGTCGATGGCGCTGGCGTAATCGAGGGCGACGATGACGTAGTCTCTTGCGCGCACAAGTCCGTAGAGATCGAGAATGATCTGTACGTCCTCATAGGTTTGACTGCCAGGTCCGAAGCAGCCGACTCGAACGGGTCTGCCTCTCCCGAGCGTGGTCGCTGGATCATTCGGGCAAGCTGGACCACCGCAGCCCCACCCGACCAGGTCGATCGGGTGGTCCGACCGGCTCAGGCAGATCAAGTACTCGGGGAATACATGCGAAATCGCGCGGACCTGGCGCGACGCGAGGCCAGTGTTCGATTGCACGACGCCGAGATCGGCGACGCCGGTACCAATCTGCTTGAAGGTGTCCACCGAGCCCTGGCTCTCGCGGACCTCGGTCGCCACGCGGAAGTCGGAGGGGGAGCCTTCGCGATTGAGGAAGCCCTTTAGCGCGTCCATGAAGACGCGGTACTCGCCGCCGAGCGGCACGGCGAGTCTCAGGGGCTGTACCTCGACGCGATCGATCGTGGTCGCGACGAGTGCCGTGGAGACCACGATGAGTAGAGCGGCCAGACCATCCAATGCACGCCGGGACCGCGGTCCCGCAGTCCACTTCCTCGGCTCGGACCTCGCCCATGACTTCGCACGGCTCGCCACGACGGGCCTCGCCACCGGGGGGACCACGGATGGGTCTGCCTCGAGGGCAGCTGCAGGCTCCTCAGGACCGGTCCACTGGGCGGCCTGCGAGCCGGACGGGTCATCGTTCTCAGCGTGGCCATCCGTGGCAAGTCGATGCTTGTCGGCCTCACGCTGCAGGTAGCGCAGAAAGAGGAAGCAGGCGACCAGGGAGGCGAGCAGGATGATGATCTGTCTCATTGGATTGCGACGGGGCCCGGCAGAGGCCGACGTTCGAGCATCCCCCCGAACGCACTTCCACCGTCCCTCGGGCCACCGAAGGCGAGATTTCACCGGAGGCCCCGCGGTCTCGGCTCGGTGGTAGCGCCCATTCCGTGGAGCCAGGAGCGGCCGACGGTCGTCCCGCTCGATGCTCCGTTGAGATCGGGCAGGCGATCGGGCAAGAAAGGCCGAGATCGCTGGCCGACTCAGCGGCCTTTCCACGTTCTTAGGTCGAATCACCCCTCGGAGTCCAAGGTGTGCTGGCCGGCCCCGCCCGGAGCTGTTCTCGACACAATAGGGGGGCCAAGCCCGGCGTCGGGCTATCCCACCCACCAGTGCCTGCTCGGCCCAAAGGAGGATCGATTCTCGATGAGCGATCAGCAACAATCCATCGAATCGGCGAAGACGGAGGATTCCATCGCACTGACCCAGCTCCTCGCGCGTGCGAGCGCGGGTGATGCAGAGGCGGCGAGCCAGGCGATCCCAGTCGTCTACGGCAAGCTGCTCGACCTATCGCGGGCGATCTTGCGTTCGCCCGATCCCGCACAGACCCTCTCTGCTTCGGACATCGCGCAGGAGGTCTACCTGCGGCTGTTCGGGGCCTCGCCCAAGCAATGGACCGATCGTGCACATTTCTTCCGCAGTGCGGCGAAGGCTTGCCGGAGCGTGATCGTCGACGACGCGCGAGCCAGGAGAGCGCTCAAGCGCGAGGGTCCCAACGGTGCGAGGATTCCAGAGGAGCTGGTGCCGGCGATTGACAGATTGCCACCCGAAGAGCGCCTGGCCCTGGAGGAGGCGATGACCGGACTCGCAAGCGTTGACCACAACGCCCATGAAGTCGCGCAGCTGCGGATCTATCTCGGGTTCAGCGTAGTGGAGGTTGGGCAGGCGCTCACGCGAAGCGACAGATCGGTCCGCCGCGACTGGGGCTTTGCCGACTCATGGTTGAGGGACAAGCTCGGCAACTGAGTTCAGCCGGGCCTTGTGTGCCTTTGGGTCGGTAGTTGGTAGGAGATCTGGGGGAGAAGAAAGAGTCATGGACAACGAATGGTCCGAGGTAAGGCGCCTCTTCGACGAGCTCGTCGAGCAGAACGGCGATCAGCGCACGGCCCGCCTTGCGGAGATCGAGCGCTCGTCCCAAAGCATCGCAAGCCGGGTCAGGGCTCTCCTGGAGCGGTACGACGACGATGAATCTCTCGTCGACGACGAAGAGAGCGAGGGCAGCGAAGGGAGGGGTGCGGGGGGTGGGGTGGGCGCGAAGGGCTGGGGTCAGGGCGGCGGGCAAGACGGTAGTGAAGGTCGCAATCAGTACGGCGATCAGGAGCCGTTCCCTGGCTTCGACGTACTCCGTGCTCTCGGAGCCGGCTCATTCGGCGAAGTCTTTCTCGCGCGGGACCGAGTCCTCGGCCGTCATGTGGCGATCAAGGCTCTTCGGCAGGGGCCGGGCGTCAGCGAGTCAACGGTGGCCGACTTCCTCGTCGAGGCTGCACGAACCTCCAGCCTGGAGCATGACGGAATCGTCAGGATCTTCTCGGTCGGCCGATCGAAGGCGACTCCTTACTTCGTCATGGAGTTCGTCGACGGGGAGAACCTCGAGGACGTCATCACCCGAGCGCGCGAGAAGGGGCCACAGCGCGCGATTGAGGCGTTCTCGGACGGGCTGGCGCGAGGCGAGTCCGATCCAGTTCGGGTCGCCGCCCGGGTGACGGCCCAGATTGCCGACGCCCTCGAGCATTCCCATCGCTGCGGGATCGTCCACCGCGATGTGAAGCCCAGCAACGTTCTGATCGGGTCCGATGGGAGCCCCAAGCTGGCGGACTTCGGGATCGCCAAGGAGCTCGCGCGCGAGACGGTCGGCGACAGAGTCGTGGGAACTCCCTACTACATGAGCCCGGAGCAGGCTCGTCTCCAGCAAGGGCGCGTTGATGCTCGCAGCGACATCTATTCCCTGGGAGTGGTTCTCTACGAGTTCCTGACGCTCAAACGCCCCTTCAATGGCAAGACCAAGGAGCAGGTATTCGCGCTGATCGAAGAGTGCCGGCCTGATCTCGTCAGCCACATCAACCCGTCGATCCCGGCGGACCTACAGACGATCTGCCACAAGGCCCTGCGCAAGGATCCCGACCGGCGCTACCAGTCGGCCGGGGAGTTCGCCGAGGACCTTCGGCGCTTCTTGGACGGTCGCGAGCCGCAGGCTCGTCCTCCGGGGATCGTGGAGCGGAGCGAAGACTGGATCCGACGGAACTCGAGGGCGATGACCTTGGTCGGAGTCCCTCTGGCCCTGGCCCTCGCGGCGTGGATCGGCGGCCAGGCGGTAGATGCGGCGTTGCCGCGGGTCACGATCGATCTGGCGGCGATTCCTCGGGGCACCGCGTTGCGCCTAGTCACGGTTGATCCTTGGAACGGGATTCCGTTGGTCGAGGAGAGCGTCGAGGCAGGCGATCGAATCGAATGCCCTCCCGGGCACTACCGATTGGAATACTCGAGTTCGGGCGATCGACGAGGTGAGGTCGATCTACTGCTCTTCGCAAGTGGTGACGAGGCCATCGTGGAGTTGCCGCCCGAGCGACCAGACGATGTCGTGCTGACCTCGATGGTCAACGTCGGTGGATTCGAGCACGACGCGCGCCGAGGTGTGTGGGACGGAGCCGAAGCCCTTCCGGACCGACCCCGAGTTCCGCCCTTCTTGATCGACCGGCATGAAGTCACCAATGGGCAGTACCGAGCCTATCTGGAGGTCGTTCCGGACGCTGCCCGCCCGATTGCTTGGCCCACGGATGGCTGGGAGTCAGCCTGGGATGATCTGCCGGTGGTGGGGCTCGACCTAGCATCAGTGATGGCCTACGCCCACTGGGCGGGGAAGCGATTGCCCACGGCTATCGAGTGGGATGCCGCTGCCCGCGGACCGGAGGCCGACGCTTGCCTCGGTCCAGTACCCGCCGATGCACTGCGTGTCGATTGGGCTCGGGTCTACGATGCCGAACGCAGAGCTGCGGCGCCGTCTCTCGCGTCGCTGGTCTTCGTCGAGCTTTCGCCCGAGGACAAGGGGCTTGTCAACTGGAACCGCTACCTCGCCCTCGTGGCGCCGGTCGATACCTACGTTGCCGATCGCAACGGCCAGGGAATCGCCGACTTGCACGGGAACGTCCGCGAATGGACGGTCTCGCCCGTGAGGGACTTCGCTCGCTCGACAGAAGACCACTTCGTACCGTCGCCGACCGAGGTCCTGACCCTAGGAAGCTCATTCGAGGACCCTCTGCGGCCCCTCTGGAGCCGTTCACCCCGCCGCGTCGTTCTGCCCGGGATCACTGTCGGATTCCGGTGCGCCAAGTCGATCGACTGAACCCTGACCCACCCGAGCAATGCCGAACTACCGTTTCACCACCAAGTTCGTCGCCGTCAACGACGCAGCCGTCTACAGCAACGCGACCTCAGCTGCGATGATCGCTGAGCACAAGCGAATCGTTGACGAAGACATCGCGATCTTCCGAGGTGAGATGACGCCTCGGACCAAGATCGACATCTACGACTGGTCGGTGGAAGAGGCGTTGTCAGTCGGTGCGCCAGGGATTCGCGCTGCTGTGGTGGCCGCGGCGCAGAGGCGTGCCGGCGAGATACGCATCCTTCCGCAGCTGGAAGAGTCAGATCCAGGCCTCGTCCTGGCGACGAACGCTGGGGTCGAGATTTCTGACGATCTCTATTGCATCCCGCCTCGGCCCGCCGACTGCTACCACCGTTTCGTTCTTTCACGGCAGGGTGAGACGGGCAGTATCCCCGTCGTGGACGAGGGAGGTGCGGAGATCGGATATCTGGCGCTACTCTTGACCTACCGGGATGTCGAGTAGGAGGAGGGCACGACCATGCAGTCCGCCTCCGATTGGATCGGCCTGAAGCCAGCGTTCGTACCCCCTGGGTCTGGGCGTTTGGATCAGACGCGCTGGCTCGAGCAACGGGCGGAGGCTCTCTTGTCGGCGGAGTGCGTCGAAGGGTGCATCCCGGCCGGCTACACCTACTTCGGCCAATTCATCGTCCACGATGTGAGCTTCCACCGTCCGGCCATCGGCGGGGGGAAGAACCGTCGAAGCGTGTGCTTCGACCTCGACTCGGTCTACGGCGACGGGCCGCATGGGTCGCCGCACCTGTACGACGACGACGACCGCTACCGACTGAGGATCGGGCACGCCCAGTGGAATCCTAGACCTGAGGCCACGCCACGTGTCGAGTGGGACCTCCCGCGAGTCGGAGCCATGGTCATTCAGAGCGCGCGTCTGAGGCGCGAGCTCATGAGTTCGGAGCGCTACCGAGAGCTGGCGAAGCCCCTCGAGCGGACCGTGGGCCGGTTGCGCCACCTACCCGCCATGGATGGCCCGTGGGTTCGGCTCGTCGGCGGAGAGATCCTTCGCTGTGGTTCGGATTCCGTCGTGATCTTGCGTACTTCGGCCCTCATTGGTGACCCCAGGAACGACGAGAACGTTCTCGTCGGGCAGATGCACCTGGCATTCCTGCAGCTTCACAACCGCCTCATGCAGGAGGCGCGCGAGTCGGCCCAGAACGAGAGCGACGCGGAGGCCTTCGAATGGGCGCGGTCACAGGTCCGGCTGCGGTTCCAACACGCCATCCTGCATGACTACTTGTTGGAGATCTGCTCGAAGGAGGTGGTGGATCGAGTGGTCGAGCGGGCCGTGACGGTGTTGAAGGGCGAGGCCGGGGGCGGGTCCCTTGGGTCGCTGATTCGGGAGCCCCGGATCCCCGATGAGTTCGCGCTGGCCGGCTTCCGCTTCGGGCACGCGATGGTTCGCACGACCTACGACTTGAACGCTCGCGTCCGTGGCATCCCGATTCTCGCGCCGGGCGCGATGGTGCATCCGCAGGAGGACCTGCGGGGCGGCAAGCAGCTTCCACCCGATTGGAGTGTGGACTGGCGGCGCTTCTTTCAGGTCTCTGACGTCGATCCGCCGCCTCAGATGGCTCATGGGATTGCTCCTTGCGTCGATTCGAGGCTTGGAATGATTCACGATGGAGGCGCGCCGTCGCTGCCGGCGCGGACACTTCTGGCCGGCTTCGAGAAGGGGTTGCCTTCCGGTCAGACGCTTGCGAAGGCGATCAAGGCGCCGGTCCGCGGGGGCGAGGAGTTGCCGCTGTGGGAGTACGTTCTGCGGGAGGCCCCAGAGCGCAGATGCCCGCTGGGGGCTCGGAAGCACGGAGACGCGACGGGGCCCGCCCTGGGCCCGGTCGGCAACACCATCGTTGCCGAGACGATCGTCGGCATTCTCGCCTCCGATCCGTCGGGGATCTTTCGGACTGTGGAGTACCCCGAATGGCGGTACGAAGCTCGGCGTGACTACGGCATTCTCCAGCTTCTCGAGGAGGCTGGTGTCCTGGAGCTGGAGCCACCGATGGAGCTTCCGCGGGGTGGCCGATCGTCCCCTGGTGAGAGCGGAGTTGCCCCATTGCCGCCAAGACCTGTTCCGTTGGAACAAGGCGAACACGGCGCTGGACAGTGAATCTCGATCAGAGGTCGGCATTACCTCTCGGGCTCCGGGCGAGGCTGGGAGCCGACTGGATCGGGCGCGAGATCGAGCCGGATGGCGTAGAGCGGGCGCGCGATCTTGGAGTTCGCTCCCTCGATCGAGAGGTCGGCGGCAGGGGTCGGGCGCTGGCACATCGGGAGGATGGGCGGCTCGGCGATCGGTCGCTAGTGGGCGCTTGGCGCGGGAGTTGGTCGCGACGACCGGTGGATGGGCGTCATCGACGAGGGCGCCGCCGGGTCCGCGCGAGGATCCGACAGGGCTGGTGGGGCGAGCCGGTGCGTCGCTGCCCGCCGACGGGGGTGGGGTAGGGGGCGGTCCGAGGGATCGGGCGGACGTGGCCGCGAGAGTCGCGGTGAACCAAGGCGGGGCAGTTGAGTGGCCTCTCGCCCTCGGTGACCTGGGCTCGATCCGCGAGTATTGCCGGGACGCACCTGCCTCCCCGCGGATTCAGAGCGCGGACCTGCGAGCGGCGCCGTTGCGCCGAACGCCGAACCCGTCCCCATCGCCGGATCTCACGGCGACCTGACCCGGATCCAAACCCCATGTCCCGCCTCGCTCGGCCCCTCTCGACGGCCGCCTGTCTGCTGCTGCTCGGAGCGGCGGCCTCGGCCCAGATCTCCATCGCCGGCTACGTCTTCGACGACGCGGCCGGGCCCGACCTCGCCATCCTGCAGCCCGGGGCCAACCCGCAGTTCGGCGGGCTCGCGACCGGTTGCGTCACGGCGAACACCCTGCCGGGCCTGACCGTGCCCCAGAGCATCTCGGCCCTCTTCGACGGCGACAGCACCGAGGCCTGGTGCTTCGGCAAGCTGATGGTCCGGCTGGACTTCGTCGACAACGTCGTGCGCAACGGTCCCGGCCCCGACCTGGTCGTGTTCGAGATCGGCGGGGCGGAGGCCTTCACCCTGTCGATCCTGGTCGAGTCCCTGTGCACCTGGACGGCCCCGCGCAACTACGTGCCGGTGGCGACGGGGTTCACCCAGGACCTGTGCGGGACCGGCAGCCAGCCGATCAACGCCGCGGCCATCGACCTGTCGGACTTCGGCGTGCTGCCGGGCGCGACGGTGCGGCGGGTGCTGCTCGACAACAAGGGCGTGTATGGCGGCGCGGTGGGCGCCGATCCGGCCGCGGTGCTCGCCTTGCACTCTGACCCGGCCAGTGCGGTGCCCTCCCCCTGCCTGCTCCAGTTCCAGCAGGGCATCGACGCGGGCGCCGGGCCCTACCTGGGCGCCGCCGACACCTGCCTGGCGTCGGACCTCCCGACCACGGCCTTCGGAGCGTCCGCGCTGGAGTACTCGGACTCCTCGCCCGAGCACCAACTGCTCCTGCGCTTCGACGGGATCGTGGGCTCGGGGGCCGGGCAGATCCCGACCGGCGCCCAGGTGCAGCGGGCCCTGCTGTACCTCACGAGCGGGCCCGGAGCGGGGGCGAGCAACGGCACCCACTCGGTGCACCGGCTGCTGAAGCCCTGGAACGCGGCGACCGCCACCTGGGCCGGAAGCTTCGGCGGCGACGGGGTCGACGCGGACGGGATCGAGGCCGAGGTCGCAGCGGTCGCGACGATCCCCGTGACGTCCGCGAGCAAGACCGTGGCCGTCGACATCACGGCCGCGGTCCAGGCCTGGGCCAATGGCGCGCCGAACCACGGCCTCGCGATCCTCGCCAACACCACCGACGGGCTCGGACTGAACCTGGCCGAAGCGTCGTTGGAGTCGTGGCGGCCGGCGCTCGTGGTCCAGGTTGAAGGGGGAGTGAGCTACGCCAATGCCGTCGCCAGCTTTGCGCCGGTGGTCGTGGGAGTGGAGCCCAACCCCTGCAACCTCGACTCGAGCCGCTCCTTGGGCGCCCCGGACGCCGATCCGAACGCATCGGTTGCCTGCTGCCTCCAGGTCCCGACCAGTGTGACCCTCGGCTCCGGTGGCTCGATCACGCTGGACTTCACGAGCGTGTCGATCTCCGGTGACGGCTCGCCCGAGCCGGACCTCTGGATCTTCGAGGTCGGTCCCGACGTCGAGGACACCTTCGTCGAGCTCAGTGCCGACCTGGTGAGCTGGGTGTCGCTCGGCAAGGTCTTCGGCGCCACCTCGAGTCTGGACCTCGACGGCTTCGGGATCGGGCCCTTCGACCTGTACCGCTACGTGCGGCTCACCGACGACCCGCTCGAGGGCGACGCCACGGGCTGCAGCCCTGGAGCCGACATCGACGCGGTCGGCGTCCTGTCGCCGAACCCCTGGATCAACCTCGGCCAGTCCCTCGCCGGGACAGGCGGCGCGCCGTACCTGGCCTCGTCGGCGCCCCTGGTGGCCGGCGGTCAGGCCGTCTTCCAACTCTCGAATGCGCTGCCCGGCGCCCCGACGATCCTGGCCATCGGAGCGAACGCGGTCGGACTGCCCCTGTTCGGGGGGACGCTCGTGCCCAACCCGCAACTCTTGATCGGACCTCAACTGGTCGGCGCCACAGGTAGCCTCTTGGTCACCCTGCCCCTGCCGGTCACCCTGCCCGCCGGCGTGCCCTTCTGGGTCCAGTCCTGGATCCTCGATCCGGGCGGTCCCGTTGGCTTCGCGGCCAGCAATGCGATCGCGACGGTCACGAAGTAGGCCTTGCCGTCGTGCGCCGGGCCGTCGATCGACAGCCCGGCGCAGGACTCCATCGCTCGACCCGACGCTCGAGTCGCCCGTCACCGCGAGACGCGCCGGGTGCGCTCGCTATCGCTCACGGGCAGTCGCTAGCCTCACCCGATGATGACCGCCAGGCCAGCCGTCAGCGCGAAGCCCTCCTGCGCGGCGGCGTCGACCACGGCTCCCTGCGCGAAGACCGTCAGCCCAGTCAGCGCCGCGACGGAGGGGATCGGGATCGACACGGCGCCGAAGCCGATGGCGGCGCTGGCGCCGGAGCCGCTCAAGGTCAGCGGGTAGGTCGCGAACAGGGGCGGGAGCAGGTAGCCAGTGCCGCCGAACAGGGGGTAGGGCGCGCTGGCGGCGGACAGGGCGATCACCGCGGTGGCCCCGGCCACGCCGTTGCCGAGGGTCAGGTGCAACGTTCCACCGACCTCGGGACAGGTGCCCGCACCGAGCAGCGGCACCACGCCCGCCTTGCCGCTGGAGCCCTGACCGAAGGCGATCACGGACCCGGCGCAGGCGTCGGCGCCGACCTCGATGTCGATCATCTGGTTGTCCGAGCTCCAGCCGGAGGTGTTCTCGCCGATCGAGACGGCGACCGGAACCAACGTGCCCGGTCCCTGCTGTCCCTTCTGGTAGGCGCGCAGCAGGTCGTCCTTGTCTTCGAGCACCACCGCGGCGCCGATCGCCTGGGACCAGAAGCCGCCGTCCAGATCGTTGAACTCCGACTTGGCCCAGGGGGTCACGGCCAGGGTCCAGGGATCGACGCGCACCATCCGGTCGTCGGCGAGTAGCACGCCGCCCGCGATCGTCATCAAGAACCCGCCGTCGGGCAGGGGGTCGAGGCCGACCGGGGCGCCGCTCGAGCCGTGATTCCACGTCTGGCAGGTCGGCGGACCCGACAGGGCCAGACCGTCGGCGGTCAGGGGCAGGCGGTGGACGACGAGCTGGTTGAACGCGCTGCACGGCTGGATGTAGCCGGTGCCCGTCGCACCGATCAGGCTGTTGCTGGGCGCGTGGTAGACGAGGTGTTCCGCCGCGATGTCGACGGGCTGACCGGCGGCGTCGGGGATCGGTACGAGCTGATTGGAGGCGTCGAGCAGGTGCAGCACACCGTCGCGGCGCAGGTAGACGCGGCCGTCGCCGACCGGCGCGAGGTCGGTGAGCTTCTCGCCCACGAAGCCGAGCTGGGTCACGGTCTTGTCCGCGCGGAAGAGGTACAGCCTCGCCGAGAACATGCCCACGGGGGCCCAGGAGGTGTAGGCCAGGACCCCCTCGCGCCAGGGGTCGTAGGCGATCCAGCCGGACTTGCTGTAGCTGGGGAGCAGCCCGGTCACGACCGTGTCCGCCTCGCCAGTGGTCAAGTTCACGCGCCACAGGCCGTAGTCGAAGGCGATCAGATTGCCCCGCACCAGCACTTCACCGTCGGCAAAGGGGCCGGTCTGGGCCTGGGCGGAGAGGGCGAGCAGGAGGGCGGCGGCGCAGGTTCGCGTGGCGGTCATGGGGTTGGACTCCTTGGATGCTGGGGCGAGCGCCCCTGCGGCGCCGCCAGAGCTGGGAATCAGGGACCCGGCTGCCGTGTCTCGGACGATCCCGAATCTCGGCCGGTCTTGCGGGGGGCGGCGTCGGAGACCACGTCCCTCACGACCACGCGGCCATCGACCGTCCGGAGCATCGATCCGCCCGAGCAGGTCGCCCAGCGTGACCCGATCGCCCGGTTGCAGCTCGGCACTGCCCCATTCGAGGTGGGCGAGCGGAGGGGCCAAGCCGTCGCAGCGCGCAGGCCGTGGTTGCCCTCGATCACGTCGAGGTCCAGGTCCGGAACCCCCATGTCCGGGCGATCTTCGCGGGCCGTGGCAGCGCCGCCGCGCAGGCCTTGTGCCACGATCACTGGCGCGGCGATCCACGACTGTCCTCGCCGTGCGCGCGGAGCTCAGTGCGTCTGCGCGACGCGCGCGAACGGCTCCCAGCCCTGCGCGAGCGCCGCGCCGATCGCGAGCGCCTTCCAGAGGTTTCCGTCCGCGTCCACGTGGACCAGGTCGATGAACGCGCCGTCGAGCAGCTCGTGGCCGGCTTCGGCCTCGGCGGCCAGGTCGATCAGCAGGTAGCCCTCTTGCGCGCACAGCGACCGCAACTCGTCGTTGTGCTCGGCGATGCCCATGCGCCAGGGTTCGAGGTCCGCGGAGCCGAACTGCGCGCGGCTGGCGATGGGCAGGGTCACCAGCGCCACCCGCGCGCCCTGGGCGGTGGCGTCGCGGGCGATGGACTCGACGTTGCGGCGGAAGGCGGCGCGGCCGGCCGGCGCGAGCTCCGCCACCTCCGAGCGCTTCGGACGCACGACCGCGTCGTCGAGGGTCGGCGTGGGCGGCGCACCGGCGATGGCCGCGACGAGGGCGCTGCCAGAGAACAGGCCGCGGTCCCCCCGCTCCAGGCTCCACGGCCGCCGGTAGTGGGCGTAGTCCGAGCGGAACCCGGGCCACATGCGCGGCGCCACGTCGTTGGCGGCGTGGTGGATCAGGACCAGGTCCGGCTCCAGGTCCTTGGCCGCGAGGAACCAGTGCACCAACGTCTCGGCCGTGGTCCAGCCGGCGAGGCCCAGGTTGACGACCTCGACGCTCTCGCCGCTGCCTTCGAAGTACGGGTTCAGGCCGCGCTCGAGGAAGAACGGATAGGAGGCCTCGGGACCGCCGTCGTTGCCCACCTCCGTGGTCGAGGCGCCCAGGCAGAGCACGCGCAGCACGCCGGCGCCCTTCTCGCCCGGCCACTCCGCGCCCAGGAAGCCGCGCTCGTTCACCGCCGGATCCGCGGGACGGTGGGTGTAGAGCAGGTGCGGCCGCGCCTCGAAGTCGGGAGCTCCGGCCTGGACGCTATTCCAACTCGGCGGTAGGCCGAAGCGCTCGGGGGCCAGGCGCACCACCAGCTCGGCGGCGAGCAGGGCAGCCGCGAGGCCGAGGGCGACGGCGAGCAGCGGGCGACGGCGGGAGGGGGGGGACGAGGGGACACCCATGGGCCCTTCGATCCTATCCCGTCAGGCGCTCCCGGCGGCGACGGCGGGGGAAGGCCGTCAGGCGCAGGCCGCTGTCCAGACGGCGCGTCAGGCGGCGCCGGCGATCCCAGGCGTAGGCCGGCACCGCTCCCCGGGGGCAGAAGTGCGTCACCAGGCTGCGCCGGGTGGAGTCCGCGACGGTAACCGGGCTACCCCCGTGGACCAGGCCCGCATGCCAGATCAAGACGTCGCCGCGCTTGGGCAGGAACCGGCGCCGCTCCAGGCCGAGCTCGGCCGCGAGGCCGTGCCAGTGATCCGAGTAGTCGTCGGGGACCGGGGCGCCGGGCTCCAGGTAGTGACCGCCGTCCGCGAAGCGATAGTCCGCCAGGTGGTTGCTGCCCAGGTAGTACTCGAGCTCGCCCGAGCCGGGCTCGATGTCCTCCAGGGCGATCCAGGTGGCGACCATCTGCCAGGGCGGAGTCAGGCCCACGAAGTTGGTGTCGCGGTGCATGGCCTGCTCTGTGCCGCGCTCGAAGACCAGGGACTGGAAGGCGTCCACGCGAGGGCCGAGCAGCAGGTGCAACCAACGCGCGAGCCCCGGGGCAGCCAGGACCGCGCCGGCCGCCGCGGAGTGCAGGTGCAGGTCGAGCAACTTGTGGGGCTCGCTGCGCCAGTGGGGCTGGAGTGGGTCGAACAGCACCTCGTCGGCGGTGTAGTGCTCGACCCAGACGCGGGGATTCGCCCCCGACCAGGCCGCCTCCACCGCAGCGCTCAAGGCTTCCAGTCGCGCCTCGTCGATGGCGCCCTCGAGGACCATCAGACCATCGCGCCGCCAAGCCTCGAGCCGCGCGCGGTCGGACGCGTCCAACTTCAGCTCCGCGAGTCGCCGCTCGGCGTCGGGAGTGTCGTACCAGGGCCGCTCGCCCAGCCGCGGGTCGACGCGCGCGCGGAACAGTGGCTGGACCACCCAGCGCCGCGCAGCCTCGCGGGCGACGCGCAGGGGAGTGCGGACCAGGCCCATGGAGGTCAGGCGCCGCGCACGACGGCCGTCATCGACAGACCCTCGTCCTGGCGTACGCGGTGGCACTCGCCGCCGCCCCAGATGTAGGCCGGGACCGCGCCCTCGGGTGCGAAGTGGGTCACGAAGCTGCGTCGCGTGGCGTCGGGCTTGGTGATTGGCGAGCCACCGTGGACCAGGCCCGCGTGCCAGATCAGCACGTCACCCTTCTTGGGCAGGAAGCGTTGGCACTCGAGGCCGCGCTCGGCCGCCGACAGGTGCCAGTGGTCGCAGTAGTCGCCGGGCAGGGGCTGGCCCACGCCGAGGTAGTTGCCGCCGTGGGGGAAGGTGTAGTCGGGCAGGTGGTTGCTGCCGGTGAAGTACTGCAACTCGCCGGAGCCCTCCTCGATGTCCTCGAGCGCGATCCAGGCTGCGATCATCTGCCAGGCCGGACGCAGCCCGACGAAGTTGGTGTCGCGGTGCATGCCCTGCTCGGTGCCGCGGTCGAAGACCAGGCTCTGGAACGCGACCACCTTCGGACCCAGCAAGAGGTGCAGCCAGCGCGCGAACTGCGGCGATGCCAGCACTTCGCGGGCGGCGGCCGAGTGCACGTGCAGGTCCAGCATCTTGTGCGGGTCCCCGCGCCAGCGCGGGCCGACCGGGTCGCACAGGACCTCCTCGGTCAGCTTGCCGTCGACCAGCTCGCGCTTGTAGTGCTCGACCCAGACGCGCGGATCGCCGAGGGTCCACATCTCGTCGATGCTGGCCAGGAGTGCGTCGAGGCGCTCGGGCTCCACGGCCCCGGGCAGTTGCACGAAGCCGTTGGTGCGGAAGGTGCGGATGGTCGCGCGGTCGGTCGCGTCGACCTCCGACTCGAGGCGCTCATCGGCGCCCGGGAGGTCGTACCAGGGCAGCTCCGGAAGGGCGGCTTGGTTGCCCTCGGGCTTGGATCCGGACCCCTGGCCGAGCTTGGATAGCAGCTTGTCGAGCATGGCCGAGGGAGCGTAGCACGCACCCCGCGCCCGCGGGGCCGGCCGGCGACGTCGCGTGCGGCGGCCCGTGCGCCCCTCAGGAGCGCAGCAGCGCTTCGAGGATCCGCGCCTGGCCGGAGACGGCCAACTCACGGTGCCCCATGTGGGCCAACTGCGCCAAGAGGGGCGTGGCGTTGACCTCGATCACCGTGGCCTCCGACGGGTCGGCCGCCAGGGAGCGCACGCGCAGGTCCACGCCGGCCAGGCGCAGGCCCAGGGCCTGCCCCGCGCGTACGGCGAAGTCGCGCCAGCGGTCCGGCAGCTGCGGCAAGAGCTCCGCGGTGCAAAGGCGATTGAGGTTCAGGATCGGCTCGTCGAGGGTGACCTTCTCGCCCTGGGCCGGCACCCGTTGGGCGAGGCCCGTGCCGCCCCCCGACGAGCGCGCCTCGCGCGTCTCACCCAGGCGTTTGGCGAGGGTCTTGGGGTCGAAGGACTCGAAGCGCGAGTCGATCGACCTCAGGAGCGTCGCCACGTCCCGCTCGCCGTCGCCGACCACCGTGAACGGGCGCCGTTCGTAGGCCGCCAGCAGCTCACCGTCGAGCACGTCCACCCGCAGCTCGCGGCCGTCGACGACCGTCTGAGCCAGGGCCACGCGGTCGAGGCCCCAGATCGCTTCGATGCCACGGCGCAGCTCCTTCTCCGTCTCGACCAGACGCACGAAGCGCCCGTGGGAGAGGCGGTTGGGCTTGACGATCAGGGGGAAGCCCTTGGCCCGCGCCAACTCGAGGGCGGGATCCAGACCCACGTCCTTGGCGTAGCGCGTGTCCGCGAAGTGCTTGGGCGACAGGGCGCGCACCCCGGCCGGCACTCCGAACCCCGCGCGCCGCAGCACGACCCCGGCGTAGTGCTTGTCCAGCGCCAGTTGGGCCGCGGCCGCGTCGTTGATGGGCGTCTTGGCGCCGACCATCGCGCGCCGCCGTCCCCCGGGGAGTTCGACCTCCCACAGGTAGCCGAAGGCCGGGTCGAGGACCTCGGTGTTCCAACCCAGTCGCGCGGCGGCCTCCAGGCAGAGTTCCACCACGAAGGGGACCTCACGCCGGGAGTGGGCCCGCAGGTCGATCGATTCGTCGCGTTTCACCCGCGCGAGGTTGCCGTGGCGCCCGGCCGCCGACAAGGGGCGAGGTGGGGGGAGCGCGTCGAGCGCCAGGGTGCGCGCCGGCGTGGCGCCCGGGAGCCGCGGGACGGATAGTCTCGCGGCCGTTGCGACCGCGCCCCCCGCTTCGAAGGTCGTCCGAACATGCACCCGATCCTCGCCACCGTCCTGCTGCTGTCCCTCTCGAACGTCTTCATGACCTTCGCCTGGTACGCCCACCTGAAGGAACTCGGGCACCGACCCTGGATCGTGGCGGCGCTCGTGAGCTGGGGCATCGCCCTGTTCGAGTACCTGTTGCAGGTGCCCGCCAACCGCATGGGCTACACCGTGCTCTCGGTGGCCCAGCTCAAGCTGCTCCAGGAGGTGGTCGCGCTCACGGTGTTCGTGCCCTTCGCGCTCTTCTACCTGCGCGAGCCGCTGAAGCTCGACTACCTGTGGGCGGCCCTGTGCCTTGTAGGTGCGGTGTACTTCGCCTTCCGCAACTGACGCCCCGCGTGGCGTCGCCGCTCAGGGCCGCGCGATGGAGAAGGCGTGGCCGTTGGTGACCTTCCATGAGGCGCTGCCGGCGTCGAAGACCAGGACCTGGGTGTAGAGGGTCAGGGGCGTCGGCAGGAACGGGGGGATCGGCGCGGGGAACAGGAGGTCGCCGCTGGCGGGGACGAGGCCCTGGCCGACCTGGGTCGCCGAGGGGGCGATCCAGAGCTGGCCGCCGAGCAGGGGCGTGCTGGGGCAGTTGGGCTGGTTGGCCAGGAAGAAGAACGCCGGCGCGCCGGCCGGGCCTCCGAACAGACCCAGCTCGAAGCCGGGGGCGGGGCTCGTGCTCTGCCCGCGCGAGTCGTGCACCGGGCCGACGGGCGGGAAGGCCGTGCCGAAGGTGATGCCGTGGGCGCTGTAGGCCAGGCCGCAGGTGGCGCCGAAGACCACCGGCGTCACGGGTTGGGGCCAGTAGAAGGTCGGCGGCGCCCCGCCGGGCGCGACGCGCTCGATCAGCGCGCCGTCGGTGAGCAGCAGGGTCGAGGTGCCCGCGCCGGCGCTGTGGTCGATGGCGATGCCGTAGTGGGGCGGCAGGGCGCCGGTGACCGCCGGGGCGAAGCTCTCGAAGGGGCCGCCGCCGGGGGGCTGGACGACGACGATGCCGCTCGCGCTGGAGAAGTACAGGTCCCCCGACACGGGGTCGCGGTCCACGTCCGTGTAGGTCGTGAACAGGTCCGGCAGGGTCCAGCTCGGAACCGCGAGGAACGCCGCGCAGCCGGTCGTGGGTGGCAGCAGGCCGGCCGCGCGCACGCCGTCGGTGACCCACAGGATGCCGCTCGCACCGTCGCACCCCAGGCCCGTCAGCGGGCCGAACGTCGGCAGGACGGCGCCGAAGCCGAAGGACGCCAGGGGCGTGCCGCCGCCGACGGCGTAGCCCGTGATCGTGGGTCCGTCCGTGACCCAGATGCGATCGCCCACGCGGTCCACGGCCACGTCGCCCAGGAGACTCGGCGGGGCGGGCAAGGTCCCGACCGTGGCGCAGCCGAAGGGAGCGAGGGTCTGGAACGAGCCCTGGTAGGGGCCGTTGGGATAGCCGCAGGGGCCCGCGCTACCCACCTGCTCGTCCACGAAGCTGCCGTGCAACGTGTACAGGGTCTGGGCGGACGCCGCCGCGGCCGCGAGCGTTGCGAAGAGGGACAGGAACAGGGCGGCGTGGACTCGAGTGTGCATGGTGGGCGCTCCGTCGCGTCGGGGTGGAAGGTCCCGGTGACCCGCCAAGCGGATCCGGCGAGACCGAGCACACCAGCGACGGTCGCCGCGAAGCTGCACGGCGGAAGCAGCACGGGGCCGTGCACCGCCACCTCGGGGGCGCGGCTACGGCTCGTCGAGCGTGGAGGCCCGGGTGGCGGTGAACCCCTGGGGTCGTTGGGGTCGATCGGCCAGACCGGGATCCGCAGGGCGCGGGGCAGGTCCAGCGTCGACGGGCCCAGGACCCAGAAGGTCGGGGCATCGGGCAGGGCGTGGCGCGGGCGCGACAGGTCGACGCCGCCCGGGACCGGGGGGGCGCGCGCCAAGTGGTCGAGGTCCCACGGGAGCCGCGCGGTGCCCGGCGGTCAGTTGAACAGCTGGCCCGGGCCGTGCTGCTCCAGGTAGGCGCCGACCTTGAGCTTGCGGCGCGTGTTGTCGCTGCTCATGAAGCGGATCTTGCCGAACACCGGCCGCTCCGGTCCCCAGGCGCGGTCGTAGCGACCCAGGGTCCAGAAGATGCCCGAGTAGGAGTTCGGGTCGCGGCCGTCGAGGGCGTACTTGTTGTTGAGCTCGATCAAGACGTCCAGGGCCTCGCGCGGCGTGGCCGTCCACTCGAGCACCTTCTTGCCCCACAGCATTCGCAGGTAGTTGTGGATGCGGCCGGTGCGCACGAGCTGGGTCTGTGCTGCGTTCCACAGCTCGTCGTGGGTCTCGGCACGCTCGAACGTCTCGAGCCCGTAGAGGTGCTCGCGCGGATCGCTGGTGTGCTCTTCGAGGGTCTCGCGCGCGAAGGCGGGCAGGCTCTCGAAGCGGTCGTAGTCGTCGGTCAACGTGCAGCGGTTGAAGCCGATCTCACGCCAGGTGATCAGCTCGTCCAGGAACGACTCCGCCGGCGGCGACATGCCCCACCAACCCTCGCGCGAGCCGCTGGCCACGTCCGCAGCGTCGTCCGGCGACCACTTCTCGCGCCGGGCGATGGCGGCGAAGACCTCGTGGGCCGAGAGGTGCCCGAAGTGCAGCCAGGGTGAGAGTCCGCTGGCGACCTCGTCGACCGGATCGTTGCGGGACTCGTGGTAGCGCGCGAAGCCCGACTCGAGCCAGGCAGCCAGGCGCTCACGCCCCGCGCGCCAGCCGCCCGGACGATCGTCGACCGGCGTCACGCCGTGGTCGATCGGCAACTCCGCCAGGGCTTCGGCCGAGCCGCTCAGCAGGGCCTCGCTCGGCTCCGGCCAACTCGCATCGAGCTCCGCGGGCAAGCTGCCCAAGCGCGGCAGCTTGGCATCCGCGAGCGGGTCCTCCAGGGGAAAGCGCTGCAGCGGTTGGTAGAGGTTCTTCTGCAGGTGCCGCCGGAAGCTGGCCGCGGTGGTGAAGACCCGATCGGTGGAGCGCTGGGGGTAGATGCCGTTCGAGTCGATCGCCTCGGTGGCCACGTCGACGCGTCCGGCCAGTGCGGCGGTCATGCGCGGCAGGAAGAAGCAGGGCCAGTCGTCGGTGACCACGGCGCAGGCCCGCGCGGCCAGGGACTCCACCAGGCCCGCTCCGGCGCCGTGCTCGGGCTCGACGTAGGCCCGGTAGGTCGCCCGGGTGCCCGCGAAGGCCTTGCGGTTGGCGGCCATGCCCTGGAGCACGAAGGCGTGGTGGCGATCGCTGGCCCAGCGGTAGCCCGCGCGCAGGGGCTCGAGCACCAGGAGCGGTCGGTCCGTCTCCGCGGCCAGCTCGACCGCCCGTTGCAGGGCGAAGTTCCAGCGCGGCCTGCGGTTGGCGATCATCCAATAGAGGACGAACTCGCCCTCGGCTCGGATGGGGCGGCCGTTGAGGGACGTGATCCGGTTCTGGGGGACTTGGGCGGACATGGGGGCACTCATGGGCGACCGTCGGGGCTCCCGCGAGGGGCGGGTCAGGCGAAGATTGGGGCGGTCGGGCCGCGATCCCCAGAGCTCGGTGAGGCGTTGCGTGCCCACGCTCATCGCGGCGCAACGTGGCCCCAGGACAGGGCTCCGGCCGTGGAGGGATCGATCCGCGCCCGATGGGAGCAGGGCGAGGAGGCGCAGGAGCGCGGACTCGTCGAGCGACGCCGGGCCGCCGACGGCGCCGGCGGAGGGCCGCGGTTCGCCGCCCCCCGGGACGGTAGACCTCCACGATCCCGGGCTTGACGCCCGCTCTCTCGGCCGCGAGATTGTGGACGCCATGACCGAACCGCTCGACCTCGACGGAGAAGGCTGCGTCCGCACCGCCACCGCCGACGACCTGCCGGCCCTGCGCGGGTTCTTCGCCGACTATCGGCGCACCATCTCAAGCTTCGATTCGAGCATCGACGCCGACGCGCCTCTACAGGCGGACTGGGTCGAGCGTCCGGGCGACCTGTTTCCCTTCGTCATCGAGCACGGCGGCGTCCCCGTCGGCTTCGCCTTCGTCATGGGCGAGCGCTACGCCGCCGCTATCGGCCAGGACGTTCAATGGGTGCTCTACGACCTGTTCGTGCGGCCCGAGCAGCGGGGGACGGGCCTGGCCCGGCGCGCCCTGCTGGCGATCTGCGCGCAGCTGACCGGCACCTGGTCGATCGACGTCTTCGACGCCAACTCGACGGCGATCGGCTTCTACGAGCGCGCCCTCGTCGGCCACGCTCCCCGGCGCACGCAACCGGAAGCCGCGGCGCCGATGACGCGCTTCTCGTTCACTACCTGAGATCGACGGCGGGCGGGCACAGCGCCCCGGCGCCCCCAGCCACGGCTCAGCGCTGGAGGAACACGTAGGTGCCCTTCTTGTTGGAGGTGACGATGTCGACCCGACCGTCCAGGTCGATGTCGCGGGCCATGACCTGACGCCCGACGCCTGAGTCCACGTCGACGATCACCGGGCGGTAGTCCGCGCGCTGGCCGCCATTGCGCAGCAGCCAGACCACCAGGAGCGCCGGGTCGTCGAAGCCCGGGTCCGTGCCGTTGTGGGCGTAGAAGGTCTTGCCCGTGACCAGGTCGAGCTGGCCGTCGCCGTTCACGTCCGCCCAGGCCAGGGCGTGGAGCTGGCTGAACTGCAAGGGGGCCGCGGCGCCGCCGAAGGTGCTCGGGGGCGCTGCGGGCATGATCGTCCGGGGCTCGAACACGGTACCGCCGGGCGTCTCGGACCGGGCGTACCAGTGGAGGCCGTAGCCGTGGGCAGCCCAACCCGCGAGTACGTCCCCGTCGCCGTCCAGATCGACGTCCTGGACGAACATCTGAGCTCCACCCAGACCGAGCATGGCCGGGTGCAGCGGCCAGATCGGATCGCCCGCGAGGGACGGCGGTTGCTCCAGCCAGCCGATCGCCGTCAGCAGGTCCGCACGACCGTCGCCGTTCACGTCCCCGAGGCCGAGCCCGTGGAAGAACGGGCCCCAGAGTGTCGGGCCGGCCGGGTCACTGACCGGGTGGAAGGTCCAAGGGGCGGTCGCATCGACCGGATCACGCTCGGCGAAGCCCAGGCGACCCTGGTGAGCGCAGACCAGCTCCGAGATTCCATCGCCGTCGACGTCCGCCAACAGAGGTGATTCGCCGTCGACGCCGTCGAGGACGACGTGCACGGCCCACGGGCCGGACCGGCCCTTCGGATTCTCGTACCACTTGGCCGCGGTGCCCGGAAAGCCGACCACGAACATGTCGTCCCAGCCGTCCGCGTTCAGGTCCTCCACGAAGGTCAGGAAGCTGTCGAAGGCGTAGAAGGTGATCGGGTAGGCGAAGGCGGGGTAGATCGCGTGTCGCTCGAGGAAGTCGGGCGCTTCGTACCAATAGGGTCCGGCGACCACGTCCAGGTCGCCGTCGCGATCGAAGTCTCCGACGCCGACACCTTCGCTGTGGTAGTCGACATCGAGCACGATGCGCTCGAAGTGCAGGGACTCGAGCTCGACGACCGGAGCGCTCGGGACCGCGAGCTGTTGCGTGGCGGCCGAGCAGAGGAACCAGACGAAGGTCAGTAGACCCGGGGGCGCGAGCATGGGACGAGTCTAGCCCGGCGAGCCATCGCTCACGGACCTCTGGCGGTCACTGGAGCCGGTCTTCGTAGCGCCTGTCGGGCTCGAAAGCCGCCAACCGGGCGTTTCGCCTGTGGGAGACGCCTTCGCAGACGCGTCTTTGGTGTCGCTTGACGGGTCCCGTCGCGCTCGACAACTTGGTCGCCAGGCCCACGCCGCGCCATGAGCCAGCCCAATCTCTTCCTCCTGCAAACCGCGGAACCGGCGGCGATCCAGCGGGCCACCCTGGAGTTGTCCGAGGCCTGCAAGCACGAGCGCCCCGGTCCGCGACGGGCCAGGCTGAGCGAGGTGGCCGAAGGGCTCTTCGTGCTGGAGTTCGATCGACCCTTGGCGGGATCCCAGGCGGTGAGACTGATCGGGCAGCTCTTCGATCACGCCGAGATCGACGAGGTCGTGGCCTGGATCGAGGGCGCCGGCGGAGTGTGCTACGAGCTGCGGCCGGAGCTCGCGCGTCTGGATGACGGCGCCACCCGCTTCCTGCACGGCAGCAGCGCCGCGGGCGAGGGGGTCGAGGTCTACATCCCCGAGTGCTGGATGCGCCCTGCGTCGTCGGCGCCCCCCTACCAGCCCGCGCCCAGCGCCGTCGGTGACGGACGCACGGTGCTCGAGTGGGACGTGAGCTTCGACGACGAGCTCTCGCCGCGCTTGGACCTGACCCACGCGGCAGGCGAGACCTGGCCGCTAGGCTGAGCGACGAGGCGCGTTGAATGGACGGCGCGATCGAACTACAACCGGCGCAGACCATGAAGCTGACCATCCGCTACTGCCCGACCTGAAGCGGCAACCAGAGTAGGGCAGCGGGTCTCGCTGCCTCCATCAAGGAATGGTTGGGCCAGGACGTCACCCTCGAGCCGGGGCGCAGGGGCCAATTCGATCTGACTGCGGACGGCGAACTGATCTCGACGCGGGGCGGCAACTGGCTCACGCGCCCCTTCGGCGCCGGCTATCCGGACGAGGAGGAGCTGATCGCCCGCCTACGCGAGCTCCTGGACCCCTGAAGCCATCGCACGCGGGTGGTGCGAGACCGCCGGTTCGACGTTCCGGCCGTCGCGCTGGAGTTGACCCCAGGTCCTGACGCGGCCCTGTCTGCTGCGAATGGCGCGACCTCGGTGGGCGCCCGGCCGCAGAGGGGGCCCCTGGCCGCAGAGGTGTATCGGCACCATTGGACCCTGGCGGCGCTGCGTGTTATCAACCCGTCGAGGGTTCGTGGGAGCAGCGTCGGTCAGAGCGGCGCCGACTAGAACAATGGCTATCGAAGTTCAAAAGCTGGATGGCGGCGGAATCTTGCTTCGAGGGCGAGGGACCGTCAGTGCGCGGCAACTACTCGATGTCAAGGAGGTGCTCTTCGGGTCGGACGAGGTCACGCGAGCGATCACCTACCTGTTGGTCGACTTCGAGGATGTGGCTGAAGTCGAGGCCGGGGAGGACGAGGTCCGCGCCATTGCCGAGCGGGACCGACGGGCCGGCGTGGTGAACCCTGGCATGATCATCGCCGTGGTGGCGCTCAAGGACCTCCACTACGGACTCAGCCGGATGTGGGAGATCATGCTCGAGTCGGCGCCGATGGAGACCCAGGTCTTCCGCAGCCGCCCGGAGGCCGAAGCCTGGATCGTCAGCAAGCTCGGCGCCACCGGGGCTTGAGCCGAGGACCGTCCAGGGCCCGGTAGCGGCGCCGCCCGACCTCGGCGTGTCCCGGATCCGCGGGGGGCGAGCATTCGCTGCCCGCCCCCCCCTGTTGGCTTCAGAAGATCTTCCCGGGCTCGACGTTGCTCGCTACCAGGGGCAGCGGGCCACCCGGAGCGACCGCGGCGCCCTGCAGCCACACGTCGAGACCACCGCCCAACTCGGGCGGCAGGGGGAAGGCCATCTCGGCCATGCCCGCAGCGTTGAGTTGCGTGAACCAGATCGGATGGACGGTTCCGTTGCCGATCGCGAACTCGACCAGGCCCGGTAGATGGGTCACGCCCTGTTCGAGGGCCAGCACCACGACCAAGGTCTCGCCCGGGGCCGCGGCCGCACGGACATTGATCGAGTCGAGGGACCAGAAGAGGGTCCCGTTGCCGGCCAGGATCGTCGGCGTCGGAGCGGCCGAGACCTGGATCGGGATCTGTGCACTCCCGGCCGGGCCGCTGACGACCACATCGAGGGTGCCCAGCTCCGAGAGCAGCGGGACCAGGAAGCTGATCTGGTCGTCGCCCGTGATCCAGAAGGTCGGAATCGGCGTCGAGCCGAGCTTGACCTCGGTGATCGCAGCGAGACCCGAGCCGGCCAGAGTGATGCCGTCGAGCGAGCCGTCGTGGAGGGTCACCATTGCCGCCGGCGCGATCGACGCCAGGGTCGGCGGCTGGACCGCGCCGGTCACGCGCGCGCGCAATTGGTAGGAGCCGGTCCGGCGGTGGGGGCTCTGGGACCTGACGACGACGCGGTACTCGCCCGCGACCGGCGTGGCCAGCTCGATCAGCGCGTTGCGGCCGACGCCGCTGTCCGCATCCAGTTCGAGAATCTGTCCGTCGGGGCCGATCAGAACCAGCAGCGGGTCGCAATAGGTCTCCGCATCGGCGACACCCTGGGGGTAGCGTGTGCGCACCTCGAGCAACTGCTGGGCTTCGACCCAGAAGCTGTAGTGGTCCTCGTCGCCGTCGCCGGGGACCGGCGGGTCCTGGTCCGAGGCGTACAGGGTGTGAGTCTCGGTCCAGCTTCCCAGGGCGAGTGGCGTGGCCTGGGACGGTTCGCCGTCGGGCTCGCTGGCGTCGGCGTAGAAGCGGATCTTCCACTCGTCGAAGGCCTGGGTCAGAAGGTCGTACTCCGTCGCGTGCCCGTCGGCGAAGAGCCCCTCGAAGACGTCCAACACGTTCAGCTGCTCGGCCTCGAGCACGGTCTGCCCGGTGTAGGAGGCCCACAGGAGCGCGTCGCCGTCGAGGCCGCCGGGGAACAGGAAACTGCCGTCGATGCCGTCGTCGTCGACGGTGTCGCCGTCGGTGGTCGCGGCCGTGTCGACCAGGTTCCAGAGCGCACAGCAGACCGCGACCTCGTCCGCCTCCCCGCCGATCAGGCTGGCCCAGGGCTGACCGCTCTCGAAGTCCAGGCGCAGCTGCACCGACGAGAGGCCCGTGGACGGTCCGCCCTTCAGATCCGCATAGATCCCGGGGTCCTCGACGCCGGCGAACTGTCGGACGGCGCCGCCGAAGAAGCTCGCGTAGCCCTCGCCCATGGACAGGCTCGGATACTGGTCGCTGTCGCCGAAGAAGTGACCGCCGCCGTCGTGGTCGGTGTCGGAGTAGAGGAAGCCGACCACGTGGCCCAGCTCGTGCAGCAGCACCGAGTCGTCGTAGCCGTCGCCGTTGGCGAGGTTCACGTTGTTGCCCGACGCTTGGCTCTGGGTGCCACCCGGCCACATGGACCGCATCCCGGCTGCTGCCGGTGCCGCGCCGAGGTGCTCGAGGTACAGGCTCGCGTCGACGATCACGTCGAGCTGGGCGAAGCCGCTGCCCTGCTTGGTGCCGCTGAAGCTCTTCTGAGCCACCACGGTGCCCACGTCGAGCTCGACGCCGAGGTCCCAGCCGGCGAAGGTGGCGCTGGTCACCGAGTAGGGCACCAGGTCGATGTCGGTCGCTTCGAGCAACGCCGGTTCGAAGGTCTCGCAGACGGAGTCGCAGCGCACCAGGAGGTCCGCCGCGCCCACGCCGGTCAGCGGAAGTTCGAAACTGCCGTCCATGGCCGTGGCGCCCGTCGCCAGGACCTGGTCGCTGGCCGTGTCGATCAGCTGCAGGCGAGCGAGCCGGATCGGCCGCTCGGGCTCGGCGCCGGTCCAGCCGTCGATGTTGTAGTCGCGGTCGACGTACTTGAAGACGCCGCGCACGACGGGAGCCGAGGACTCAGACCAGGGTGCGAGGATCCGCTCCCGCCGGTCCCCGTCCTCCCGCGTGCGGCGTGCCCGCACTTCGCGGGTCGTGACGCCGGCGCGCTGCATGAGGGGTGCGTCAATGGGCAGAGAGCCCGTCCCGACGGTCACGAACTCGCTCCACGCGACCGGAATCCCGCCGTCCGGCGTCGCGATCACCAGGTTGGCCTCGATCTCGACCTGCTTGGCCCCCGGACCGCCGGGCAGCTCCACGCGAGCCCAGCCGGTGACGGACTGGCCGGCGTCGAGCCACGCGGTCTGCGCACGGCTCTGCTCGAGCACTCGGCCGCCGTGGGGCAGTTGGATCTGCGCGCGGATTGCAGTCGCCTGCCGCTGCGGCTCGATCGCGTAGTTGATCGTCGTGGCGCCGGCGGAACCCGCGACCAGCTCGTAGGTGATCGCGACCGGAGGGCGTGGCTTACCCCCGCCGTCGTGGGGCGCGCCCAGGGCGGGGGCGGCGAGGATCGACAGACAGAGCGGGAGCCAGGAAGTGGGGCGCATCGGCATCTTCGGGGGCCAGTGGGGGGACTGGTCGAGGCACGTCCGATCGGGGCGATCGGGGCGAAGAGGGGCTTGGGCGTGTGGCCTCGGGACCGACTAGGCGGCGGGCACGCCGCGGTCACGGGGAGTGGCCAGATCGGCGCGTGGGCGCTGGCACGGCACTCCTTGCGGTCCTAGGCTCCGCCGTCACACCCGAGGACCCCATGGAGCTGTTCACCACCCAACGCCTGATCGTCCGCGAGCTCGACTTCGACGACGAGGAATCGCTCTTCGCGGTCTACAGCGATCCCGAAGCCATGCGTTGGGTCGACGACGGTCAGCCGATCCCGCGCGGGGATTGCACCCGTTGGATCGAGGTCACCCGCCGCAACTACGCGACCCGCGGCTACGGCATGTCGGCCGTGGTGCTGGCCGAGTCCGGCGAGGTGGTCGGCTACTGCGGCCTCGTGCACCCCGGCGGGCAGGAGGAGGCCGAGGTCAAGTACGCCTTCCTGCGAGCCCACTGGGGCGCTGGCCTGGCGACGGAGACGGTCACGGCGATGATCGAGTGGGGGCGCGAGCGCTTCGGGCTGCGGCGGGTGATCGCGACCTTGAGCCCCGAGAACTTGGCCTCGAAGCGAGTCCTCGAGAAGTCGGGCTTGGCGTCGATCGAGGTGCGTCGAGATGAGGACGGTTCCGAAGTTCTGGTGATGGCCTGGGAGGCTTCGACCGGCGCGTGAGCACCGGGACCGGTTCGGCGTCGACGGCCGCGCGCGTCCCTTGATCTGCAGCACACCATGGGAATCTTCAAGCGACTGTTCGGCCGCGGCGGGCACGCCGCAAGGGAGCCGCAGGATGCCCGGCGTGGTCCGGTCGAAGCGTCGGGGCAACCGCCCGAGGCGACGCATCAAACGGGGCGGGCATCGCGGCCCGTGCTCGACGCGGCGTCCTCGGAGCTTGAAGCGTCCGCGACTGCGGAAGTCGAACCCCAGTCGCCCGCGGCCGCGCCGAACGCGATCCGCATGTTCGACCGCGAGGGCAACGCGGTGCTGATCGACGCCGAGGAGTACCGCACGGGGATCCTGCCGCGCATGTTCGAGTCGGTTCGCCAGCAGCCCGATCAGCTCTATGCCCTGTTGGTCGACGCCTTCGGCCGCGGCTGGTTCGAGGACGGGCTGGAGAGCGCCCGGGCCCTGATCGAGGTCGATCCGAATCGCGAGCGGGCGGCGACCATGCTGGGCATCGCCCTGATGCAGACCGGCCGCTTGGACGAGGCCCAAGCGGTGCTCGAGGCCCAGGTCGCGTCGGCCGGACCCAGCGGTGTGGTGCTGACCAACCTGGCCAAGGTGCGGGCGAATCGCGGGGACCACGAGGGCGCCGAGGCGCTGCTCTGGGAAGCCCTGCAGCTCGATCCGAACGTGCCCAACTCCGTGGAGTGGTGGGGGGCCATCGCCCGCGAGCGCGACGGCGAGGCCGGCTGGATCACCGCCCTGGAGCGGGTCGCGGCCCTCGACGGAAGCTGGCGTGCCCAGCTCTGGCTGGCTCGCACGGCGCTCGAGGCCCAGGACCCGGAGCGCGCGCTCGAGCTCTACGCCCAGGCCCTGCCCCGCGCCCGCGAGTACGGCGACGCCCTGATGATGATCTCGGGCGACCTCGGTCGCACCGGGCACCCCGGCCGCGCGGTCGCGTTGATCGAGCCCGTCTACGACCCGGCGGTCCACGGGCCGACCGCGGGCTTCAACCTGATCCACGCCAGCCTGCAGGTCGGCGAACGCGAGGCGGGGCTGCGGGTCCTGGGGCGGCTCGAGGCCCTGGAGCGCAAGGACATCTCGCGGCACCTGAGCGAGCTCCGCGCGCGGTTCGAGGACCGGGCCCCGGACTGAATCAGAAGGCGCAGGATTCTCGTCCTCGCCGAAGGACGTGGGCGACTCCGACCGCGAAGTCCCCTCACCGCGGAGGCCGATCGGCGCTCGCGCGGCCAAGGCGATACGGGCGATCGGGCGCGCCTACCAAGTGCGCCGGCGGGCGGAACGGATCCGCGGCCCGAGTAGCCTGCCGCAGATCACCTCTGCGCTCGGCACGACGCTCGGGAGGGTCGACATGGTTCGTCTCCGTCGCGCTCCTATTTGTCCGGCCGCGCGAAGGGGATCTCCAGCACCTTGCTCTTTTGGCCGCCGGCGGCCGCGAAGTGCACCCGGGCCAGGAGCAGGGCGCTGTTCGACACGTACTCGATGCGCCAGGGCCGCAAGTGCGCCCGGTTCTCGAAGGCGACCACGCCGGCGGACTGCTGGGTCAGCAGGAACTCGGTCGGCGAACCGGCCTTGCCCACGACCTCGGCGATGTAGACCAGCTCGTCGCCCCGCGCCTCGATCGTCAAGCGCTCGTCGAGCTCCTGCCCGTGCTCGCCGGTGTGCCAGGCCTCGGCGCGCAGTTGGTTGCCGTCGCGCCACCAACGCTCGCCCGCGGCGTTGGGTCGGTCCAACCGGCGCCAGTCGCCGACGAGCCACGAGAGTCGGTCGAGCCGCCCGGCGGCTGAGGGAACCTCGGCCGCGGGCGTTGCGCAGGCCGCCAGGGCCAAGCAGGTGAGGCCGACGAGGGCGGTCGCGAGCCGTCCGGTGCGGTGGGAGCCCGTGCTATCCTGCGCCCCTCGACCCAACCCGACGATGCGCCTCCAACGACTCCTCGACACGAGCCCGATCGCCGTCCGCCCCGAAGACCTCGCGAAGCCCATCGACTGGGCCGCGCTGTTCGAGGCCGAGCGGCCCGTGGAACTCGAGATCGGTTCGGGCAAGGGCACGTTCCTGGCCCAGGAGGCGGCAGCGCGGCCCGAGGTCAGCTTCTTCGGCGTCGAGTACATGGGGAAGTACGCGGCCTACATGGCCGACCGGTTGCGGCGGGGCGGCCTGCTCAACTGCCGCACGACCTCGATGGACGCGACGGTGTTGGTGCGCGACCACGTGCCGAGCCAGAGCCTACAGGCGGTGCACGTCTACTTCCCCGATCCCTGGCCGAAGAAGCGCCACCACAAGCGACGCCTGGTCAGCGCGGCCTTCCTGCCCGAGCTCGAGCGGATCGTCGCCCCCGGCGGGCAGTTGCGGATCGTGACCGACCACCCGGAGTACGCCGAGTGGGTGGCCGAGGTCCTGGAGCGCGCGACCCTCGAGCGGATCGACTACCAGCCCCCGGCGTCGGCTCGCGAGGGGGAGATGGTCGGGACCAACTTCGAGCGCAAGTACACGGTGCGCGACGGTCGGGAGTTCCACCCCTTCGCGTTGCGTCGGCCCCTCTGAACTCGAGTCACGGGATTCGAGCGCTTGCGCGCGAGTCTCTGCGCCCCAGGCCCCCGAGGCGCGAGCTCCGAGGCCCGAGCCCCTGCACCGTCAGCTCAGTAGGCGGGCCGGCGTAGGCCGCCGACGCCCAGCGCCACGGCGAAGAGCGCGAGGAAGACCCAGAAGGCCATCTGAGCGAAGACAGAGGCCGAGCCGATCAGGTCGAGGTAGCCGATCAAGCCGCTGAGGAGGGCGGCGACGAACAAGGTGAGTGCGGATCCGATCATGAGCTTTTGTTGCGCCGGCAATCGGCGCGTGGAGTTCGTGCGGGAATGTTTGCTCGGGGGGCACGGGTCTAGGAGAGGGCTCATGGGCCCTAGCGGACGCCGTGTACCCGTTCGAGTTGAGTAGTCCCGAAGTGGGCACCCCCAAGCGGCCCCCGGAAGGCCCCCGGGGCCTGTTCGATCGGCGTAACCGGCGACCGGACCGGAGACGGTCGGGGCGTGCGCGTGGTCTGGAACGACGGCCAGGCGGCGGGTGTGGCGTCCCTCCTGCGGGGATTGAGGGGAACCGAGGGCGCGCTCCCGATCGTCGGGAAGACTGGTCCGGGGCCCTGCGGCCGGACTGCCCGGGCGGAGTCCCGTCCGATCGGCCGCAACCGCGCCCCGCCGTTCCCCCCGGCGCCGCTACCCCCCACTCCCCGGCGGCGCCGCAACCGTCCCTCCCCGACCCATGACTCGAGCGACCCTGACCGCCCTCTCGGCGGCCGTCCTCTGCGTACCCCTCGCCCTCTCCGCCCACGCCGGCCAACTGGAGGCCCAGGGGCTCCCCGATCGCTCGCCGGACCTGACCGCAGGCCTGGCGACCTGGCGCGCCGAGCACGGGCCCTCCTGGCACCTGCGCCGGGACGCGGGCACCGGCCACGCGGCCTTCCTCTTTGGCGGCAGCGTCGCCGCCAGCACCACCCCCCGGGTCGACGGTGACTACGTCGCCCAGGCCCTGGGCTTCCTCGAGAGCGCCCACGGCCTGCTCGGCGTGGACCTCGAGGCCCTCGGCGAGCCGACCGTGACCTACCTGCCCCTGAGCTTCGGCGGCAGCAGCGACAAGGTCGTGGTCAGCTTCGGCCAGGTGGTCGACGGCATCCCCGTGCGCGGGGGCAAGGTCAACGTGCTGCTCGGCATGGACGGCACGCTCCTGGCCCTGGACAGCACGGGCCTGCCGAACCTGTCCGAGTTCTCGGTGCGGCCGACGGTGTCGAGCGCCATGGCGCGCGCCGCCGCCGTGACGTCCTTCGTGCAGACCACCGGCCTGGCCCCGACCGAGGTCGGCGAGCCGCGCCTGGTCATGGTGCAGGAGCAGCAGGGCAAGCTCCGCGCGCCGGTCGCCGCCTGGGAGCTGGACCTGCGCTTCGAGCAGTCCGGCGCGGTCTTCGCCCGGCGCTACGCGGTGGCCGCCGAGGGCAGCCCGCGCCTGGTGGTCGACGAGGACCTGATCCACTTCTTCGACGTGGGCGGCCAGGTGCTGACCAACGCCACCCCCGGCACCCAGCCCGACTCGGCCTCGAACCCCGAGGTCCAGGTGCCCGCCGCCTACATGCGCGTGGACAGCTCGGCCGGCTCGGTCTTCACCGACCAGAACGGCTTCTTCAACTTCCCCGGCGTCAGCGGGCCGTTGAACGTCACCTTCCAGTACGAGGGCAGCTTCAACGACGTCTTCAACGATCAGGGCGCCGAGCACGTGATCACCCAGTCCCTGAGCGGGACCGGGAACACGGTCTTGATGAACCCGACGGGCGACGCCCAGGTCACCTCCCAGTCGAACGTCTTCGTGACGCTCAACGCGATGCGTGACTGGATCCGCAGCCTGAACCCGACCGACGGAGCCATGGACTTCGTCAACAACTCCGAGGTCAACGAGGACTTCACGGACTTCGGGACGTTTACGATCAGCAACTGCAACGCCTTCTACGACGGCTCCAGCACCAACTACTTCCTGCCCGGCGGCGGCTGCGTGAACACGGCCTACTCGACCGTGATCGCCCACGAGCAGGGCCACTGGCTGAACGACCGCTATGGCAGCTTCAACGGCTCGGACGGCTTCGGCGAAGGCAACGCCGACGTCTTCGCCATGTACCTGTTCGACACCCCGATCGTGGGCTCGGGCTTCTCCGGCGGCAGCACGATCATCCGCAGCGGTGAGAACACCCTGCAATACTGCGGCGACGGCAACGGCGGCTGCTACGGCGCGGTGCACACCGACGGTCAGGTCCACATGGGCGCCATGTGGAAGGTGCGGCGCAACCTGCAGACCAAGTACGGCACTGCCGTCGGCGGCCTGGTCGCCGACCAGCTCCTGAGTGGCTGGATGAACGGCTACGACCAAGGCACGATCGACAGCGTGATCGAGATCCAGTTGCTGACCCTGGACGACAACGACGGCAACATCGACAACGGCACGCCCAACTACGCCGAGATCGACGGGGCCTTCCTGGAGCAGGGCTTCCCCGGCTACGAGCTCTCGTTGATCGCGGTCGCCAACTTGGCTGCGGTCTCCGACAGCCTCGACGAGGCTGGTCCCTACGGAGTGGCCGTGGTCGCAGCTTCGCTGATCGGTGGATCGCTGACCCAAGTCGAGCTGAAGTTCGACGCGGGCGCCGGCGTCCAGACCGTGGCCATGTCGAACAATGGTGGCGCCACCTACGCGGGCTTGATCCCCGGCGTGCCTTCACCCGCCCAGGTGGACTACTGGGTCGAGGTGACCGACAACCTCGGCAACACCAAGACTTGGCCCGAGGACGGCGCGGCCGCGCCGGCGCGCTTCACCGTCGGTCAGCTCGAGGTGCAGTTCTCCGAGAACTTCGACGGCCCGACCGACAACGGCTGGACCCACGCCCAAGTGCAGACCCAGGACGACTGGCAGCGCGGCGTCCCGGGCGGCAAGGGCGGCGTCTCGAGCGGTATCGCCTGGAATGATCCGGACCAGGCCGTGAGCGGCCTGAACGTGTGGGGCAACGACCTGGGGCCGGACGGCTTCAACGGCGCCTACCAGCCGGACGTGATCAACTTCCTGCGCTCGCCCCTGATCGACCTCAGCGGTGCGAACGGCGCGACCCTGCGCTTCCAGCGCTGGTTGACGGTCGAGGAGGCCATCTTCGACCAGGCCCAGATCCGCCTGAACGGCGCCACCGTGTGGGAGAACCCGCAGAACGGCAACCTGGTGGACACGGCCTGGACGAACTTCGAGCTGGACATCTCCTCCGCCGACGGTGACCCGAGCGTCGAGCTCGAGTTCCGGCTCGAGTCCGACGGCGGGCTCAACCTCGGCGGCTGGAACATCGACGACCTGGAGATCTTCACCCTCAACCCGAGCCCGAGCTTCTGCCAGCCCTCGATCTACGGCGCGGGCGTCGCGGGGCTCGGCGGTCAGGTACCGACCATCGACGCCAAGGGCCAACCGGCGCAATCGGGCAATACCGAGTTCGTCGTGGCGGTCAAGAACGGTCGGCCTCAATCGGTCGCGACCATCGTGGTCGGCCTGCAGTCCGCCGACATCCCGGCCTTGGGTGGGTCGCTGCTGGTCCTGCCGATCCTGACGCCGAGCGTACTGCTGGACGTCTTCGGTCAGATCACGCTGTCGGTGCCGCTGTCGAACTCGCCCGGCCTGATCGGCCAGACCCTGTTCGTGCAGGCCTTCGTCACCGACGCGGCCGCGCCCGAGGGCTTCTCGATCTCGCCCGGCTTCGCGGCGACGATCTGCAACTGATTCCGAGGGGCCGGGAGGCCCCTTGAAGTGAACAGGCCCGCCGGCGCACGCAATGTGCCGGCGGGCCTTCTCGTCGACGCGAGGTCGCCGTCTCAGGGAGCGACCGACGTCCCGGCGAAGTCGAGCAGCTCGCCCATGGTCTTGCCGATCGTCGGCTCGAAGCGCGGGTGGATGTTCAGGTAGCTGCGCGGGTCACCGAGGATCAGTCCGATCAGGACCTCGGCCACGATGCGTCCGCCCACGGCGCCCAGGCGCTCGCCGCCCTGCTGCAGCTCGGCCTCCTTGAGGATGTAGAACCACAGGGGTGCCTCGTTGACCCCCGAGTTGGCGATGCCGAGCTCGGAGTTCGGGATGATCTGGTCCTCCGGGAGGGCCATGGCCCGAGCGATGGCC
This sequence comes from Engelhardtia mirabilis, assembly GCF_007748095.1. Taxonomy (NCBI): domain Bacteria; kingdom Pseudomonadati; phylum Planctomycetota; class Planctomycetia; genus Engelhardtia; species Engelhardtia mirabilis. Next base: position 5,043,009 of record NZ_CP036287.1, on the reverse strand, counting down.
TGGCCGCTCGGCAGGCCCATGCGCCAGCCCCGAGCCAGGTTCAGGAAGGCCAGCGAGGAGTTGCCGTCGAACGGCAGGTTCATCAACGCCGGCGAGAGCTTGCCGTCGAGCTTGCGGCTCTTCTGCGGGTTCGAGCCACTGATCTCGAAGAACGTCTTCCAGTCCGCGGTGCGTCCCTCCGGCAGGGGCCTGAAGCCGCGCAGGTCCTCGTCGTGACCGGCGCCGGCGGGCAGGAAGATGGGCAGCGCCGACACCCCGGCGTTCATCTGGTACGAAGGCCGCACCATGCTGTGCCCCAGCCGGTAGGCGGCGACGGAGAACTCGACCGGGATGAACGGTTGGTGGCTCCAGTCGTAGAAGTAGAGGTTGGCGTTCTGCGGACCGGTCGCGTCGAGGTCCGGCAGGATGTCGTCGACCAGCTCCTTGCTCACGACCCGGTCGCGCAGGAAGTCGTGGATCACCACGTACTGGTAGTGCCAGCGCACGACCTGTTGGGTCCGCTCGAACGCCTCGTCACCGGTCAGCCCCTCGTCGGCCTTGACGCGACGCAGGACCTTGTTGTGGAGCTTCAGGAACGCCAGTTGGAGCTGCGAGACGATCAGGTTCTCGTCGTTCCGCATGTCGCCGATCAGAGCGCGGCCCTGCTCGTTGCGGGGCAGGTCGTCTTCACCGGTCGCCTCCAGCTCGGACATGGCGATCTCGCTGTCCTGCAGATCCGCCGGAAGCTTGCGCCCCTTGCCGAGCAGGAACTCGCCCCCGCGACCCTCGCGCCGGTCGTACATGAACGGCTCGTCGCCGGGCCCCTCGCCGTAGACGTTGTCGAGGTCCAGCCGCGGCGTGCGGAAGTTCTGCAGCCGGTCCGGATCGTTCTGCTTCTGCAGGCTCGACGTCGGGTCGAAGGTGATGTCGTGGTCGATGAACTGCCCGAAGTAGGTGTAGCCCGCAGGGATCTTCGAGTTGTCGAAGCTGTCACTGCTTCCAGCCGCCTCGAACATGGTCGACGCCGCATTGCGAAGGTAGCGCTCGCGCTCCGCGTCGGTCTTGCCCGGCGGTACCCAGGGCGGAAGCTCGCGGAAGAGCCGGCCGAACGGGCCGTGGTAGAACTTCGAACGCGGAGCGGTGATGTCGCGGCTCAGGTTGCCGTGGTTCATGGGTGTGGCTTTGGGGACGGAGATCGGACCCGGTAGATGGCCTCCGGTCCCTCGCGACCCCCGCGGGCGCCCTCGAGCGCGCGAGGAGTGAGCAGAAGGGAACGAGGAGTGCGGCCGTGCGCCGCCACAGATCAGGAACGGCGTCCCGCACGAAGCCGGTTGTCGGTTTACGTTGGCCTTACGCTTGTCTGTCGGGCGCTGGAGCGGAACCAGAGCCCCTCTACAGTCGCTGGCGGACCGGCCTAGGGCCCCACGCCGCAGCCCTGATCGAGAATCCCGCCGACGGCCCCCTCTCTTTGCGTTCATGGAGGTGCCGGGTCGTGGACGCCGGGCGGCTCTCGGGCCGATGCGGGCAGCAAGGTGGAGGAATGGGGTCTGACCATGGGATTGATTGCATTGGTGTCCGTTTGGCGTGTGCTCGTGCCGGCCCTCTTGGCCGTTTCGCTGGCCAGCGCCGCGACCATGCCTGGAATGGGACCTGGTGCCGCGGAGCGCGAACCCGGCAAGTCCGCAGGCGGCGGCCCGCCCGCGGATCCGGATTTCACGGGATCGGCGGGGGCCCCGGGGCACCCGCAGGCTGCGGGCGCCGCGACCGAAGTACTGCCGAGCAACTCGCCAGAATCGGCGGCGTTGCTCGAGCTCATCCAGGGCTTGGTGCTCCCCGAGCTGATTCGGGACCTCGAAAGCGAGGAGCCCTATCGAGTGGTCGTCGCGCGGGTTCGCAAGTCCGACGGGGAACTCCTGCCGTTGGATCTGAAGCTCTCCGCGCCCGTCCAGGTCGCAATCTCTCGCCACGTACCAGGACTGAAGTGGTTGAGCCTCGACAAGGTCCAGGTAACGGCCCAGGGTCTCTGTGAGAGCGTCGGTTCGAGGCTGTGGAGCAACGCGACGCTGATCGCGCTGCACGAGACGGAGTTCGAATCCGGTCAGGTGGCGACGATCCTGGTAGACGTCAAGCGTGGAGCATCGGGAGAGAGGTTGGAGCTCCGCCTGTGGCTGAACGAACTCCTCAACCGTTGGGAGGTCCAGGGCAAGTCTTCGCCCGCGGCGCGGTTCGCCCAGGGGGCAAACCTCGCCATTAGTCTCTCCCTGGCGACCCTTCTCGGGGTGCTGTTGCTCTTTCGACGCGCGCGACTCGGAGGCGTGCAGGCCCGTGACGGACTCGGCGCCGAGAGGGACGGCGCCCAGGGTCTGGTGCTGCACGAGTATCAGCGTTTGGCCGTCGCGATTTGGCTCGTCTTCTGGGTGCTCATGGCGGCGGCGTGGTTGAGCCTGTATCTGCTCGAGGATTGGGGGGTGATGCTCCGCAGCGTCATGGCTTCGACCCTCGACAATCTGAATGCGATCACGCTGGTAGTGATCTACTTCGTGGTGACTCGCGGGAATCAGTTCCGGCTGCGCCGAGCGGTCTACACGTGGCTTCTGCTGTCATCGATCGTGGTTGGGTACCTGGGGGTCGTCTATTCGGTGTTCCGACTCAACCCCGCGGTGGCCTTCAGGCTGCACGAGTCGTTCTCACTGTGCCTGGGGTTCCTGAGCCCCATCGTGCTCGGCTGGGCTTTCTACCTTCGATTCGGCACCTCCGCAATTCTGGTCATCGGGGTGGCCTACGGCTTGGCCCAGCCATTCGTCTATTCGAGCGAGATCTCGGCCTATGCCGCCGCTGGCGACGCGATGGCTATCTCGAGCTACCGGCCTGCGATCGCAATGGTCCTGGCGCTGCTGAAGGTCGTCTGGGGTGTCGCGGTCCTCGCGGTGCTTTTCGGATGGCCCGTGAAAGGCAGGACGACTGCCAACCTGGTCACACCACTTCCGGTGCACCCGATAGAGGACAACGGCAGCCGCTCGAACTTCCTTGGGAGCTTCACGAGCTTCCCGAACATGCTCCTGGGAGCCTTCAGGAGCAATCGAGACCTCGCCGTCTACACAGGACTCGCAGGTGCGATCTACCTCGGACTGGCAACCCGCTTGGGGGTGTTGTATGTCGACTCCCTGATGCCTCTCGCGATAGCGATCGGCGTTGTCGCCGGTCTGCTGACAATTCTGCAAGTCATCGCCTCGGTCATGCAGATGCTGTCGGCAACCGCCCCGGACGAGACGCCCAGGATTCCTCCTGGGCTCGGGGGAGGCGGCGGAGACCAAGTCGGCGCGGCCAAGGTGGATCGCGAGCGGCCGGCCAGGAAGAAGGCGGCTTCGACTGCAAGAATGCGAACCAGGAAGAAGCGGTAGAGGTCCGCAGCCCCGGTCGTTGTCGACGCCATCACAGGGGTGGCGTACGCCTGAGCGCCCAACCGTCTCGGGTGATCTCCCCCCTCAACCGATCGGATCGAGCACGGTCGAGATCTCGCCCGTCGCGATCCACCACAGCTCGCACCTCGGGCGGCGGGGCAGGTCCAGGGCTTCTTGCACGGCGCGGGCGTAGCGGGCGAGTTGGGGGGCGTAGACGGTCTCGCGCTCGACTCTCGCGGCCTTCGATTCGACGGCGTCGGTCTTGAAGTCGACCACGACGACCTCGTCCGTGCCGGGGTCGCGGTAGACGAGGTCGATGGCGCCGCTCCAGGCCCCGAGGGGATCCGTCGGCGCGAATTCTTCGGGGGCGGGGGGCAGCAGGACGGGCAGCTCGCGGGCGAGGAGGCCCTCGCGCAGCTCGACCAGGCGCGTCGGTAGCGGGCCCGTGCGCAGGGCTTCGAACAGCGCGCGCGCGCGGTCCAGCCCGGCGTCGCGGGTCTCGCCGCTGAAGGTCACCGCGAGCTGTTCGAGGGCCTGGGCTTCTGCGGCGTCGAGCTGGGGGCCGAGGTCCGCTTCCAGGTCCAAGGCTTCCAGGGCGCCGTGTACGGCGGAGCCGATCCACATGGCAGCCTGGGAACCGAGGCTGGTCGCGTCGGCGGGCGCGGCTGTCCGGTTGTCCTCCGAACTCAAGCGCGATTCGGCGAAGGCGCGCTCGAGCAGGTGGTGGGCGTCCGCGGAGGCGGGTGCCACCAGGGGTCGCGCGGCGCGCTCGCGGGCCGCTGCGCGGGCGGCGACCAAGGTCGCCACGTCGCGGGCGGCGCGGGCCAGGTCCGTCGGCCGGACCTCCTCGCGCCCGGCGGCCGTGGCCCCGTCGTCCGGCGCCACCAGGCGGAAGCGCGCCCCGTGGGCGTCGTCCACGAAGGCCTCCGCCGGGTCCTCGCCCGCCAGCTGTGCGAGCAGCGCCCCCAGGTCGGTGGGCACGCCCTCCCGGGCATCGAGCAGCTCCGCGTGGCTCTTCGCGAACTGCGGACCGTTCCCGCCCGCGAAGCGCTCGTCGACCCAGCCGCTGCCGCACACCAGCCGCGCGGAGGCGCGGGTCATGGCGACGTACAGGGTGCGCACGCGCTCGGCGGCTTCGGTGCGCTCGCGGCGGGCCACGAGCAGGTCGCGATCCAGGCTCGGGGCGCCGAACAGCACGTAGGCGGTGTGCTCCTCGCCGGACGGCGCGTGGTAGCCCTCGAGCTCCACCGGCGGCAGGCGGTTGCCGGCGCTCTCCTTGTGGAGCTGGGCCAGGTACACGCAGCGGAACTCGAGGCCCTTGGAGCGGTGGATCGTCATGACCTGCACCGCGTCCTCGCCGGCCTCGCGCGGGCGGCCCTCCTCGCTCTCGCGCGACTCGGCCACGGCGCGGCGCAGGGCGCGGGCCACGCGGGTCTGGTCCCCGGCGGCGTCCTCGAGGGCCGTCACCAGGCGCGCGAAGAAGCGTTCGAGGTTCGCGACGCGGTAGGCGCCCAGGAAGCGCGCGGCCTCGGTGCCCTCGACCAGGGTGCGCCGCCGCAGGCGGTCGACGAAGAGCTCGGCGGGATCGGTGCGCAGGCTCTGGCGCAGCTCGCCGAGTGCGCGCAGGCCGTCGATGGCCGCGTGGTGCCAACCGTCGATGTGCTCGAGCCCCGGCAGCCCCGCGGGCAATTCGGCCCGAGCGCGCTCCACCGCGGCCTCGAGCCCGGCCAGGGCCGCGCCACCCGGGCGGTCGAGCGCAACCGCGTGCGCCGGCAGGCCCGCGCGCCACAGGGGTAGCAGCGCCCCGTCGGGCACACCGACCGCCGGCGAGCGCAGCCAGGTCACGAGCGCCAGCAGGTCGCCGGGGTCCGCGATCGCGCGCAGCAGCGCCGCCGCGTCGATCACCTCTCGCCGCCGGTAGTAGCTCTTGTCGCGCGCCACCGAGTAGGGCACGCCGCGACGTTTGAGGGCGTCCAGGTACTGGTCCAGGTCGCCGGTCGATCGCATCAGGATCGCGCAGTCGCCCCAGGCGATGCGGCCCGCTGCGTGCAGCCCCGCGATGTCCTCGGCCACCGCCTCGGCGTCGCGGCGGGTGGCCAGGGTGCGGCTGAGCTTGCCGAGCTTGGCGGCGCTGCCTTCGGTGTCCAGCTCGCCGTACAGGCGGTACTCGAGGGCCGGCTCGCCCTCGGGCGGCGCGGTCTTGGGGTCGGCGCCGGAGGCCGGCACCACCAGGGGCTCGTAGTGCGCCTGGATCCCGGGCTCGGGCAGCATGACCCACTCCATGGCGCGCCCGACCTCGTCGAGCACCGCCTCGCTGGAGCGGTAGTTCACCACCAGCTGCTCCACCGAGCCGCCCTCGGCCTCCACGTCGGCCACGAAGCGCTCGAAGGCCGCCAGGTCCGCCCGACGCCAGCCGTAGATCGACTGCTTGGGGTCGCCGACCACGAACAGCCCCGGCCGGTCGGCGCGCGGTCCGCGCAGGGCCAGCCAGCGCACGATGTCGCACTGGCGCTCGTCGGTGTCCTGGAACTCGTCCACCAGGAGCTGGTCGATGCGCCGGCGCTCGCGTTCCAGGGCGGCGGCGTCGTTGCGGAGCAGGTCCGCCGCGTCGGCGAGCAGGTCGTCGAAGCTGGCCACGCCGCGCCGGCGCAGGCGTTCGCGGGCGTCGGTCAGCAGCGGCGCGATCACGGCGCGCCCTGCATCCAGCAGCTCCGGGTCGAGCTTGCGCAGGTGGCGCAGGAGGGCCTGGACGTCGCGCGCCGCCGCGGCGAGCTCGGCGCTGTCGTCCCCCAGGGCGTCGGTCTCGGCCTTGCCGAGCGAGCCCTTGGCGAACTCGGTCAACTTCGCGTCGAAGCTGCCCTCGAGCAGCTCCGCGTCGACGCAGTGCAGCACCGCGGCCAGCTCCAGCGGACCCTGGTCGAAGTGTCCGAGGGCCGCCGACAGGGCCTGGGCCAGCTCGATGGTCTTCTTGGCGCGCCCCAGGTCACCGACCTTGGGCCCCAAGAGCTCGTGCAGGGCGCGCAGGGCCGCGCTCGCCCGCTCCGCCAGGGCGCGCACCGGCCGCTCGCCCAGGGGATCGAGCTCGAAGTGGTGGGGCCGCGCCCCGGCCTGGAGCAGCTCGAACAGGGTCTCGGCGATCTCCGCCGGACCGTGCCCCTCGCGCGCCAAACGCAGCCAGGCCTCGTCGCCCGGATCCCCGTAGGCGCGGGCCAGCTCGTCCTCGACCACCTCGCGCGACACGGCCTCGAGCGCGTCGCCCTCGGCGTCCACGGCCACCTCCGGGTGCCGGCCGAGCTCGAAGGGGTGGGCCGCGATCAGACGACCGCAGAAGGCGTGGATGGTGCTGACGGCCAGCTGCTCCATGGCCCCGCGCAGGGCGGCCGCGCGGGCGCGCAGCTCGTCGTCACCCGCGATCAGCGCTTCGCGGTGCAGGCCGATCGGCAGGCGCTCGCCCGCCGCGAGTTGGGCCAGGGCACCGCCGACGCGCTCGCTCATCTCGGAGGCCGCGGCCTCGGTGAAGGTGATCGCGACCACGCCCGAGAGGGTGCGGCGCGCCAGTTGGCCCGCGTCGGCCACCTCGCCCAGCAGCTCGCGCGCGCAGTCCCAACCGGGACCGGTGACCCAGGCCACGATGCGCGCCACGAGGGTCGCCGTCTTGCCGGTGCCGGCGCCCGCTTGCAGCACGATCGGGCTGTCGAACTGGGTCGTGGCGTGGACCCGCGCCGCGGCGTCGGCGGCGCGCAGGCTGTCGCGGTCGAGCTTCACTGGCCGTCCTCCGTGGGTTCGGAGGGCTTCTTCGCGGCCTTCTTCTTGGCGGACTTCCGCTTCGCGGCGGCCTCGAGCTCGGGAGCGCTGCCCGCGTCCTTCGACCCATCCTCTTGGGCCGACGGGGCGGCTTCCGGTGCCTTGGCGGAGGCGAGCTCCCACAGGGCGAACCAGGTGGCCTCGAGGGTCGTCATGTCCTCCGGCGGCCCGGCGCCGCGCAGGCGCTCGACGAATGCACTGATGCGACCCCGCGCGCCCGAGTCGCCGCGCACGCAGGCCTCGGCCACCTCGCAGTAGCTACACCGCGCCGGCTCGTCGCCCCGCTCGTCCACCAGCCTCGGGGGCAGGGCGCCCTCGCGCAGGGCGTCGAGCACCGCCGCGCCAGCGCCGTGGAAGGCCGCCTCGAGGCCTGCGTCGCCGGCCGCGAGGCGCAGCTCGCGCGCGTCGTCCGGGAAGGCGTCCGCGGGCGCGCGCAGGAACAGGTAGCGGCCCTCGCCACCGGTGCCGAGCGCATAGGCCGCGGCCTGCAGGCGCTGGCCCTGCGCCACCGCGGCCATGAGCTTCTTGTTGCGCGTCTTGTCGGTCTTGTCGCGCGAGAAGGGCGCGCCGCTCTTGTAGTCGGTCAGGCGCAGGGAGCCGTCGCCAACGAGATCCACCCGGTCGGCCCGGAAGGCGATCGGACGCTCCGCGCCCTCGGAGTCGGCCAGGGTCAGCTCGCCCTCGAGCTCGGCGCCCAGGGTCGAAAGGGGCGCGCCGTCGCGCCATTCGAGCTCGCGCGCGATGCTGAGCATCGGCCGCGCCTGCTCGATCAACACGCGCACCAATCCGGGGTGGGCCAGGCCCTCGTCGCGCGCCACGCGCTGGGCGCGCTCGACGAGCAGCGCCTCGAGCTCCGCGTCGCCCGGGCGCGGGACCTGCACCGCTCCGGCCTCGCGCGCTTCGTCCAAGGTCCGCGGTGCAGCATCCGAGCGCGCGCGATTGACCCAGGCCTCGAGCACGTCGTGGACCAGGATCCCGACCAGCCGCGTGTCGATGCTCGGCAGGGCCTCGAGCGGATCGCCCACGGGCTCCAGGCGCAGCATCCGCCGCAGGAAGGCCTGCCAACCGCAGCCGGCCACGTCCTCGAGAAGCGTCGCGAACAGGCGCGCGCCGCGCGGGTCGTTGGCCCGCGCCGCACCCACGGCGCCGAGCCAGGGCGACAGGCGCTCGCCCTCGGGCCCGGCGGCCGGGCGGTCGACCTCGCCGAGCACCGCCGCGCGCGCCGCGGCCACCGCGAGCTGGGGTTCGCTCGCCTCCGCCAAGCCGTCCAGCTCGGCCAGGGCCAGGGCGGCCAGGGGCGCGAAGGCCTCGCGGTCCCCGGCCAGGCTGGCGCGGATCAGGTGGTCGAGGCCCGAGCGCGGCGCGTCGTCGGCGCCTCTCGCGGAGTGTACGGGTCGCACGTCCACCGGCTCCGGCAGCGCCCCACCCATGCGCGCCAAGAGGGGCGACGGCGCGCGGTTGGCGCCCGTCTCGTCAACCTCCGCGCGGCTGATGACCACCGTCGGCGCCGAAGCGAGCAGTGAGGCGAACAGGCGCGCCTCCCCGGCTTGGCGCGCGCGGGCGGTGGACAGGTCCGGCAAGACCTCGCGCAGCCGGTCGCGCACTCGGTCGGGGAGCAACGGGTCCTCGCGGGGCGTGCGCGGGAACGCGTCGCGCTCCACGCCCACCAGGATCGTCAGCTCGAAGGCCAGGCCCCGGGCGTTGGGTGCGGAGAGCAGTTGCACGCCGCCACCGGCGCCCGGCAGTTGGGCGCGGCCGCGGGACTCGAGGGCGGACGCGACGAGCTCGAACCACTCGCCGCGCGTCAGGGCCAGGTCGGCGGGCAGCTCGCGCGCGAGCCCCGCGCAGATCTCCGACAGCACCCGCCTGGGCGCGCCGCTCGCGTCCCAGCCCAAGAGGTCGCAGGCCTCGGCCAGGCGCGCGGCGTGGACCGACACCAGGTCCTGTTCCGCGCCGGCCAAGCACTCGAGCAGCTCGCGACCGAGGTCCGCGGCGGCTTGCAAGAGGCCCTTGGCCAACCGTCGGCGCGGGGCGTGGGCGCCGGGCGACGCGTCGTCGTCCGCGTCGCTCTCGAGCCCGCGGCGCACCGGCAGGGACAGGCCGTCGGCGGAGCGCAGGCGCGCGTCCACGTCGAGGGCCGCCAGGTCGGCGAGGCGACCGAGCCCGAGGGTGGCGAAGCCCGCGCGCAGGTCGGCCAGGGGCTCGGGCCCGACGTCGAAGCCGCCGCGCTCGAGAAACGTCGCGGAATCGATGGCGTCGACCAGTCGCGAGAGGGGCGCGCGCCCGTCCTCGACCGCGAGGGTCAAGAGGGCGCGCAGGGCGTGCAGGCCCGGGTCGATGGGCGCGGCGCCGGGCTCCAGGGTCCAGGGCACCCCGGCGCGGTCGAGCTGGGCGCGCAGGAGCGCGCCGCGCTGGCGCTGGTCACGGGCGACGATCGCGATGCGCTCGGGGGCGACGCCCGCGGCGATCGCGCGCCGCGCACGGTCGGCGGCGAAGCGCGCCTCGGCGTCGGCGTCGCAGGCCACGGCGTACTCGAATGTGGCCGGCGTGAGCTGCAGCTCGTCGCCCAGCTCCGCGGGCGGAGCGATCGGCGGGCCGAAGCGTTCGCGCTCGGGGCCCGGGAGCACTTGCTCTTCACCGGGCAGCAGCGGCTCCTCGACCACCACCGTGGCCCCGCGCGAAGCCAGGGCCTCGACCAGGTCCAAGGCCACGCCGCGCTCGTCGGAGAGGGCCAGGACGACCGTGCGGTCCAGTCCGCCCACCAGCCCGCGGCGCACCGTGGCCGCGGCCGTGGCCAGGAGCGCCGGACGCCCGCCAGAGGCCAGGGCCTCGCGCTGCGACTCGACCGCGCGCGCCACGCGCACCAGGGCCTTTGCCCGCGCGCGCTCGGCGCGGCTGCCGGCCGGGCGCTCCTCGTCGTCGAGGCGCTCGGCCAGGGAGTCCGCGTGGTCCGGATGGAAGCCGGCGGCCAGGAGGTCGGCCACGCTGCGGCGAGCCGCCGCCAGGCCGCCCTCGAGGTCACCCAGGGGACGCTTCAGCTCCCGTTCGTCCGCGGCGGCCCGCTCCACGAGCAGGCCTGCCAGGCGCTCACCCCGCGGCGCGCGCACGCCGCCCCGCTCGAGGCACTCGAGGGCCAGGCCCTCGAGGCTCGTGATCGACAGGCCCGCGATGGAGTGACCCAGGGCCGCGGTGAGGTCCGCCGCGAGGTGTTGTCGCGCCGCGCTGCTCGCGACCACCAGCCGCAGGGGATGCGCCAGCTCCCGCGGATCCGCACGCACCGTCGCCGCGTGCCGCCGCGCCAGCGCGATCGCCAGGTCGCGACTAGCCCGAGGTCCATCGACGCGCCAGGGACGGGGACCGGGGACGCTTTGGGGCTCACCTTCCACAGCGCCGATCCTACGCCGCCGCGCGCCCGCTCCCCACAGCCCGTCCCGGTCCGGAGGGAGGTCGAGCCCCGGCGCTCGCGCTGGCGCGGCGGCGCGCGGTTCGGCCCGGGCCGCCCCCCGACGGACCGCGCGCTATTGCACCGCGAGCGTGGCCGGCGGGCTGGACACGACGGAGGCGTCGAAGCCCAGGGCCCAGGCCTCGAACCGGAGGGTGAAGGGCGGGATCGCCGGCGCCGTGGCCGGCACACGCCATTCGCCGAGGTCGTCGAAGACGCCCACCAGCGCCTGCAGCGCCAGCTCGTCGCCCACGACGCCCACGGGCTCGAAGATCGGCAGGGTCTCCACCGCGGTCAGCATGAGCAGCACCGGGTTACCCGGCTCGCCGCGACACACGGTCCAGGCGAACGCCTGGCCCACGGCCACCTGCGCGGGGTCGAGGCTCAAGCGTGGCGCGGGGGTCGGGCCCCCGTCGACGAAGACGGCCATGGTCCCGTCGTGGCCGCTGGCCGACGCGCCGACCAACGCCAGCTCCTCGGTCAGGCCGACGGCGGCGCCGAGGTTCTCGTTCATGGCGGCGCCGGTGCGGTGCAGCTTCTCGGTCTGCACCCATTGCCCGCCGACCCGGTGGAAGAGGTAGGCCGCGCCGGTGTCGTGGCCCAGGGCGTCGTTCTGGGGCGCGCCCACCAGGGCGCTGTCCCCGCGCAGGTCCACGGCCGCGCCGAACAGGGCCTCGGCCTCCGGGTCCAGGGGCTCGAGGGTGGCCTCGAGCTCCCAACCGCCGACGGGGTCGAGCGCGTAGAGGAAGGCGGCGCCGGCGTTGGTGGCGGGCAGGTCGAAGAGGCGCGCGCCGATCAGCAGCCGCGAGCCGTCGAGGGCCAGGTCGCTGCCGAACCAGGCGCCGTCGCCGCCGGGGGGCGGGATCAGCTTCTGGTCGTTAATCCACTGGCCGTCCGTTCCGCGGCGGAAGGTCCAGACGGCGCCGGAGTCGAAGGTGATCGAGTCGTTGCGGATGCCGGCCACCGCCGCACGGTCCCCGAGGACTTCCACCCGGTAGCCGAAGCGGTCGCCGCTGCCGACGTCGGGCGGCGACAGCACGGCCACCTGGACCCAGCCGGTGGCGTCGCGCTCGAAGACGAAGGCCGCGCCGCCGACTCCGGCGTTCTGGGCGCCGACGAGCAGGGTCGCTCCGTCGGTGGCCACCGACGTGCCGAAGCCCTCGTCGCCCAGGGGGCCCGCGCCGAACAGCTTCTGGGTCTGCAGCCACTGGCCCGCGGGCTTCTCGAAGACGTAGACCGCGCCGGCGTTCGGACCGGCCTCGTCGTCGCCGGAGGCCGTCACCGCGACGGTGGTGGGGGAGGCGGCCACGCTCCAGGCGAAGGCGTCGCCGAGGGGCGCGCCGGGAATCGTGAGGGTCGCAGCCAGGGCGAGTCGGGAGCCTTGGCGCTCGAGGACGTCGACCTGGTGCTGGGCACTGCCCAGGGCCACGAGGTCGTCGGACCAGGCGTCGATCGACTGGCCCAGCGCCGTGGCGAGGCCCGGCGCGATCTGGGGGTCGAAGAGCTCCAGGATTCCGTCGCAGGAGGGCTCGGGCACCACGAAGTCCAGCTCCCAGGAGGTGGCGGAGCCCATCGAGGGCTCGGCCCCGCCGACGGTGTCGCCGGGCGCCCCGGCCAGGATCAGGCCCCCCTCGATCGCGATCGCGCGTCCGAGCTGGGCGACCACGCCGGCGCCGGAGGCGTCCATCGACTGCTCCAGGACGAAGTTGCCCTGGGCGTCGCGGCGATGGACCTGGATCGACGCGGACAGGTCGGACGGCGCGCCCACGACGAGCACGTCCCCGTCGAGAGCGACCGCGTAGCCGAACTCGCCGATGGCGCCGTCGAGGGTCTGGACCGGGGCCCAGGCCCCGCCGCCGGTCCGCTCGAAGACCTCGACGTTCGTCGTCAGGCGCGCGCCGGCGGCGACCACGTCGCCGTCGAGGGCGACGCTGAAGCCCAGCTCGTCCGCGCCCGCGGCGAGCGGCGCGAACAGGCGGCCGGTCGAGCTCCACTGACCGCCCTGGAGCTCGAAGGTGTACACGCTCCCGGCGCGACCGGTGAAGGACTTCGGCGGCGCGCCCACCACGAGCCGGTCCCCCTGGATCGACACGCTGTTGCCGAAGCGATCGTCCTCCAGCAGGTCGGCGGGGGCGAGCTTCTGCCGCTCGATCCACTGACCCGCGGCGGTGCGCTCGAAGAGGTACACGGCGCCCGGTCCGTTCCCGCCGCCGCCGGCGCCGCCCGTGTTCCCGTCACCGGGCGCACCCACGGCCAGCCAGGGTCCCGAGAGGGACAAGGCGGCGCCGAAGCGGGCGAGCTTCATCGTGTCGGCGGGCACGATCAGCGGAAGGCGGTTCCACTCGCTCGAAGGCGTCTGCTCGAAGATCGTGACGGCGCCGGAGATGCAGCCCAGTTGTCCCGGGCACGCGGAGTCGTCGCCCGGTACGCCGACGGCCAGGATGCCGCCCTCCAGGGCCAGGGCCGAGCCGAACGCGGGGGTGTTCTGCAGGTCCTCGGGCCACAGCTCCGCCAACTGCAGCCAGCCGCCGTCGAGCTGCCGCTCGAAGAGGTAGGCGGCGCCGGCCACGGTATTGTCGACCGGCAGCTGCGATTGGTTCTCGGCGCCGACGACGGCCAGGTTGCCGTGGACGGCGACGGCGGTACCGAAGCGAGCGAACTCGTGCCCGTTGTCGGGCAGGACGTAGTCGGTGAGCGCCCAGGGCGTGGTCTGGATCGGGGCGACGAGAGACAGGGACGAGAGCAGGAACGGTGTGAGCATGGCGACGCGGATCCCCGATGAGGGCTTGGGACGGGTTGGTTCCGCGCGGGCCGGGGCAAAGGTCGTTCCATCGCCCTGGGGGGCCCCGAGAACGGGGGCGGGCGCTCGGCGATCCAGATCCTGGATCGCGGGCCAGATTCCGGAGTCGCCCTGGAGCTGGCCGCGAGCCGAGGACACTAGCGCCGGACCCCGACGAGCTCGTTGCCGTCCTCCTCGACGACGGCGGTCGCGATCCGCCCGTCGGGGCCGGCCTGGAAGCGGATCAACAGGTCCGGGTCCTCATCCAGCCCGAAGGCCAGGTCGCCGCGGTGGACGAGGCGGCGGGGGACCGTGTCGGACCCGACGACGGTACGCAGCAGCTCGCCGTCGACCTCGCTGACCTCCAGCTCGAAGGACAGGAACGCGTAGCGGCCCACCAGCGCGGCCCGTTGATCGGCGTCCACGGGCAGGTCGATGTCGAGGGGGCGCAACATGCCGAGCACGTTGCGCGTGACCGAGCGCTCGATGCCGGTGGCATCGACGCCGGAGCGGTTGGTGAGCACGCACACGCCCAGCTCGACCTCGGGATACCAGGCCAGGGCCGAGCTGAAGCCCATGATCCCGCCCCCGTGGCTGATGCGGCGCAGGCCGTTGAGTCGCCCGACCGAGAGGCCGAAGCCGTAGCCGGTGCTGCGCCCGTCGGGCAGGAACGCGGGGGCGGTCATCTGCGCGTAGCTGTGCTGCGAGATCACCTGGCCGCTGACCAGGGCCCGCTGCCAGCGCAGCAGGTCCCCGGCGGTCGCGATGATCGCCCCGGCAGCGCCGGGCTGGGTCATCGAGATGAACTGGGCGTTGATCGGCCCGCGCAGGCCCGGGTCGTAGCCTGCGGCGCGGTGGGGGATGACCTCGCGGTAGTTGTCGTAGTCGATCGAAGCGAGGCCCAGGCCCTTGGTGACCGTGCGCCGCAATTGCGTGCGCGGCGAGCGACGCCCGACTTCCTTGATCAGGGCGCCGAGCAGGATGTAGCCCGTGTTGCTGTAGTGCCAATCGGTGCCCGGCTCGAAGTCGAAGGGGACCTCCGAGACCCAGCCGAAGATCTCCTCGGGAGTGACGTCCTGGTGCAGCTTGGCCATCCACTCGAGGCCCAGGTCGGTGTAGCTGGGCACGCCCGACGTGTGGGTCAACAGTTGGCGCACGCTGACCCGCCTGCCGTCGGTGTCGAACCAGGGCAGGTGGTCGCGCGCGTCGTCCTCGAGGGCGAGCTCGCCCTCCTCCACGAGACCCATGATCGCGGCCGCGGTGAACTGCTTGGTGACCGAACCGATGCGGTAGATCGTCTCGGGGCCCGCCGGGACTTCGTGCTCGAGGTTCGCGAAGCCGTAGCCGCGCTCGAAGACGACGTCGTCGCCGAGGCTGACCGCGATCGTCAAGCCGGGTACATCGAGGTCATCGAGGGCTCCCTGGCCGATGCGATCGATCAGGCCGTCCCAGTCGGTCTGGTCGGCCTCGAAGGCCAGCACCGGCCAGGGCGTGGGCGGGAGGCGTTCGGCCTTGACGCCGGCGGTCGCCGGGACGGGGGCGGGAGCCTCGTCCTGGTTGGGGATGATGGCCAGGGCCAACAGCAGGAGGTCGAGCATGGGGGAGGTCGGTTCAGGGGTCGCAGTCGCCACACGGCGCATCACCGCTGACAGGGCGATCGGCGCAGTGCTGCGGCGCGAACTCCGAGTTCGCTCGGCGGCCGCGTGAAACGCAGTGGGGAGGAAACCTCACCCGCCGACGATCGTAGTGCGGCCGGAGCCCCCGGCTCCATTGCGGGTACGCATCCAGACCCCCCGTGCGTCCCGGTCGTCCGCGCCTTCCCAGGGAGAATCCGCCATGGCCCGTGCCCACTCGCCCGCCGCCGCCTTCGCTGTCCTCGTGCTTGTCGCCGCCCCTGGTCCGGAGTCGGCCGCAGCCCGTCCCCAGGGCGGCTCCGCAGCGCAGGGGGGTGCGCTCCAGAGCGAAGCCTCTCCGATCGCTGCCCCTCAAGCGGGGGCTGGCCTGAACACCGACTTGGCCCGGGCCCAACGCTTGCTCGGCGGCGGCGATGCGGCCGGCGCGGAGGCGATCCTGCGACCCGCGACCGTGGCCCACCCGGACTCGGGGCCCGCCTGGTTCCTGCTCGGATTCGCCGTGCACAGCCAAGGTCGCCTCGAGGAGGCGCTGACCCTGCACACCCGCGCCGCTGAATTCCCCGCCCAAGCGGCCGCCGCGTCCTACAACGCCGGCTGCGCCTGCGCGCTCTTGGGTCGCACCGACGAGGCCTTCGAATGGCTCGAGCGCGCGCGCGGCGCGGGAACTCTCGACCGTGGCAACCTGCTCACCGACCCGGATCTGCAGAGCCTACGCAGCGATCCGCGCTTCGCCGCGCTGCTGCCGGACCTGCCGCGGGGCGCGGATGCTTGGGTCGAAGAGGTGCGGGTGATCCACACGATCGAGGGCACCTCCGCGGGCGAGGAGTACGGCTGGGTCGGGCGCAACATGGGCGATCTCGACGGCGACGACGTGGCGGACTTCGCGCTGACCGCGCCTTCGCGTCAGAACGACGGTCCCCAGGCCGGTCGCCTCGACGTCTTCTCCGGCCATTCGGGCGAGCTGCTGTGGCGGCGCGACGGGACCACCGGACAGCGCCTGGGCGCCTCGGTCGCGCCCGCTGGCGATGTGAATGGTGACGGCGTGAGCGACGTGATCGTCGGTGCGCCGGGCTATCCGGGCAGTCCCGCTACGGGCCAGGCCCTGGTGCTGTCGGGTGCGGACGGGAGTGAGCTCCTGGCCCTGACCGGAACCCAGAAGGCCGAGCAATTCGGCCTGATGGTCTGCGGGGTCGGCGACGTGGACAGGGATGGCAAGGGTGACCTCGCGGTGGGCTCGCCCGGTTTCGCGGGTGCGGCTGGGGCCGGCAGCGGTCGGGTCAGCCTGCACTCGGGGGCATCGGGTGACGTGCTCTCGGCCCTCGAAGGGCAACAGGCCGGTGACGCCTTCGGCACGGCCCTGGCGGCAAGCATGAACGCGGACGCCCTGGTCGCCGTCGGTGCGCCGGGCGCCGGCATGGGACGTTTGGGAACCGTCGAGGTCTACGCCATCGAAGGCGCGAAGCTGGAGCACCGCTTCACCATGCCGGCCAGCTCCACGGGGCGCTCGATGGGCCAGTACTTCGTGTCCTTTCCGGGCGATCTGGATGGCGACGGGGTGGGGGACGTCTACGGCTCGGACTTCAGCGATACGCGCAATGGACGCGTGGTCGTGCACTCCGGCGCCAGCGGCAAGCTGCTCCTCGAGCTGTTCGGACCGGTTCCCGGCGAGGGCTTCGGCACCTCGGTCTCGGACGCGGGCGACGTGAATGGCGACGGCGCGGGGGACCTGATCGTGGGCGCCTGGCAGAACGGCGAGGGCGGGGCCTCGGCCGGCAAGTGCTACCTCTACTCCGGCGCCGACGGCTCGTTGCTCGCGACCTACACCAGCGCCAGTCCGGGCGATACCCTCGGCTTCGACGCGACGGGCCTGGGCGACGTGGACGGCGATGGCGGCGTCGACTTCCTTCTGACCTCGGCCTGGAGCGCGGTGGTCGGCTTGCAGTCCGGACGCGCCTTCGTGGTCGCCGGGCCGGTCTTCGAGCAGCCGTCCCCCGCCACCGAACCGAGCGTCGACGGAACGAACCCATCACCCGAGCGATGAGAGACGGAGCGAGCCATGACGGATGAAGCGAAGCTGATCGCGGTCGACGACGGCCTGAAGCCCGAGGGCGATGGCTGGTTCATCGTGAACCTGCGGCAGACCACCTGGAAGGAGTCGGAGCGCTTCGGGCGTTGGGCGGCCTTCGAAGGCGCCGAGCGCTTCGGCGACGTGGGCGTCAACGTCCACGTCCTCGCTCCGGGCCAGGCTGCTTGCCTGTACCACCGCGAGTCGCTCCAAGAGGGCTTCCTGGTGCTGCACGGGGAGGCGCGGTTGATCGTCAACGGCGAGGAGCGGCGCCTCGGCCAATGGGACTACTTCCACTGTCCGCCGGGCACCAACCACGTGCTGGTCGGTGGCGATCGGGGCCCCTGCGCCGTGCTGATGATCGGCGCGCGGCGACCGGACCAGGCCTACTTCTACCCCGTGGATCCGGTCGCGGCGCGCTACGGGGCGTCGGCCGAGGTGGGCACGTCTTCGCCCCAGCAGGCCTACGGCGAGCGGGGTCCGGTGCGGTCGATCCCCTCGCCCTGGCCGCTGAACGAGTGAAGTTCCGGGCGCGGCCTCGAAGAGGCCCGCGCGGCGCGACCTCATCAGGCATCGAAAGGCTCGCAGCACCGACACGTCGCGCCGCCAACCTGCGAGCGCGTTGACCGCAGGGATCCATGATCTCGCCCAGACCTTCCCCGACCCCGCCAACCCATGACGCGACCGATTGACGTGCAAACAACTATCCCGAGCCGCACCGAGTCCCGTTCGTGCCCGTCCGTCTTCGTCGTCGGAGCGGCCTTCGCGCTGATCTTGACGGCATCGTCCTGCGCCACCGGTTCCATGTCGACCGCCGTTCACGCGCCGGCGATCGTCGGGATGCCGATTGCGGCGGCGTCCGGTGCAGAGCCTTCCGTTGCGGTCGAAGCTGCTGCGGCGTCCCCCAGTGCTGTTTCGAACTACCCGTTGCCGCTCTCCGCGGTTCCCTACCTCGCGGCGAAACCCGTCGCGCAGGGTGGCGGCGTTCTTGGCGGCATCGGAGTGATCCTCGGCCGTCAGAAGTTGGACGACACTGCGGCCTGGGACGGGATCGACAACCCGGGCGTGTTCGGGATGCAGGGCTGGATCGCCCTCGATGACGAGGGGGTCGTCGCGCTCGAGACGGCGGTGGGCCTGGCCTACGACTCGACCGACGTCGTCGGCGTGGACGTGGACGCGCTGTTCACCGATCTCACCGCCGGCCTACGCCTGGGCCTGCCCATCGGCGATCCCGGCGGATTCCAGTTGCGACCCTACGTGGGCGGCGGAGTGGCCCTGGCGTCGGTGGAGGTCACCGGCGACTTCCTGGGCTCGACCGTCAGCGACGACGACACTACGGTCGGCTTCTACGCCCACGTCGGCGTCAACTTCCCGGTCACCGAGCACTTCGAGATCGGCGCCGACTTCCGCATCCTGCGCGGCACGGACGTGACCCTCGGGGGGATCGACACCGACATCGACAGCAACCGCTTCGTGCTCTACCTGGGGTATGCCTTCTGATCGAGCCGATTCGGGGCCCGTTCGCGCGGGCTCACTCGCTGCCGGTCGGGGCCACCGGCAGTGAGGCTTCGACGAACTCACCGCCGTTGGTGAGGGGGCGCAGGCCGAATTCGAGCACGGCGTAGCCGTCGAGCTCGAAGTGTTCGACCTCGATCGTGACGGAACGCGCGCCGTCCAGGTGTAGCACGGCTTCATCGCGCGTCGGCCCGTGCCAGGTCCAGTTGTCGATCAAGAGCTCGCCGTCGACGCGCACGCGCACGCCGTCATCCGACAGGGTCGACAGGAGCCAATCGCCGGCAGTGAGCTCGAGCGAGGTGCTGGCCAAGGTCCCGAAGCCATCGTCGCCGAGGCTCGCCAGGGCGTCGGCGGCCGCACCGCCCAGACCGCTGGGGTGGGCGACGCTGGCGGGGCCGCCGCTCGAGTAGGAGAGGTCGAGGCCCCGCACCCGGTAGCTCGGCGCGCCCTCGGCTGCCGCCCGCCAGGCCTCGGCGTCCTCGCGCGGATCGACCGTTGAGCTGAACCAGGTGACGTCCCACTCGGTGTCGATCAGTACGCCCTCGACCGGAAGGTTGGTGCCGCGGGCGCGGACGATCAGGCGGTAGGGGGTGACGCCGCCTCGGCGCTTGGGCTTGATCGTCACGACGGCGCGCGCGAGGCCGTCGGGGCCGACGGGGAACTCCGGCAGGGCGCGATCGACCACCACGTCGATGTCGTTGCGACCCTCGATCACGGTGATCGAAGTGAACTGCGAGGGGCCGAGCAGGCGGTAGCGGTGGCGGTCGCCGGAACGCTCCAGGGCCTGGAGCATGGGTTCGGACCAGTCGTAGGGACCCCACTCCCCGATGACGATGGAGGCGCGACCCGCGTCGGGCAGGCGCCTGCGTTCGCGTTCCAGGGGCAGTCGATCGGCCGGACCGAGGCCGTGGAAGGCCCTGGACAGGGAGTCCTCGAGCCTGCCGCGGTCGGGCGACCCCAGGCCCGGCGCGCCGGACGTGGCGTCCATACCCGCGTCCGCGCCCTCGACGGTGAGGCTCTGGC
This sequence comes from Engelhardtia mirabilis, assembly GCF_007748095.1. Taxonomy (NCBI): domain Bacteria; kingdom Pseudomonadati; phylum Planctomycetota; class Planctomycetia; genus Engelhardtia; species Engelhardtia mirabilis. Next base: position 5,023,367 of record NZ_CP036287.1, on the reverse strand, counting down.
GCGAGACGTCGTCGGCCGCGATCGATTCCGGATCCGCCGGTGAGACCGTGGTCTGGTGGGCCGCGACGAGTTCGACGATCGGGTCCACTCCGTCGAAAGCGTTGGCCAGGATCGCGTTGGCCCGGGCGCCGATTCCGTTGATGCGCGCCCAGGGCGAATCCACCAAGCCGGCGTCGTTGTCCGACCACAGGCGCACACCCACGGCGTCCCCGTGGAACTCGTTGCCGAGGACGACGAGGCCCTGGCCGTGCTCGGCGTTGATCGCGCCGCGTTCGGCTCCGTAGCCGGCGTCGCCGTTGCGAATGAAGGTGTTCGCGATGAACGAGGTGTCCCGACCGTAGCCGTACCAGACCCCGCAGATCGCGTTGGACTCGAACAGGTTCTGTTCGATCAGGTTGCCGAAGCTGAAAGTCAGCTCCAGGCCGTGGGCCGCCGCGAAGGACAGGTCGTTCAGGCGGAAGACGTTGTCGTTGCAGCCCGCGCGACGGTGGTCGAAGCCGAGCTTGGGCGTCGGCTGCCCCAGGGCCTCGTTGCCGGCGAATCCGAACACGCCGTCGCCGCCGTGGGTGATCGAGTTGCGCTCGAACAGGTTGCGGCTGGACTGCTCGAACAGCAGCACCCCGGCGGAGTCCTGGCCGCGGTTGTAGCGACCGTGGCTGTAGCCGCGCACGCAGTAGTCGAAGCGATTGCCACGCACGACGTTGTCGCTCGAGCGCCACAGGGCCAGCCCCCAACCCGACAGGAACGAGGCGTCGCAGCGGGTCACGGTGGCGTCGGTCACGCGGTCGAGCAGGATCCCGTTCTGCCCCCGGCGCACGCGCACCCGCTCGAGCCGGATGCGGTTCGAGCGCTCGACGGCGATCGCCGCGCCGTAGCGGTCCTTCCACTGACCGTCGTCGTTGCCGTGGGGGGCGAGCCAGCCGGCCGGGTCCTCCGCGCTCCAGGTGGAGTCGAGCCGCTGGCGGAAGAGGTCGTCGAAGGCGCAGTCGATCACGCGCAGCCCGTTGGCGCTGCTGGCCCGCAGGCCGATCTTGAAGCCCTGCACGCTGGCGCCCGTCACCGTCACCCCGGTCCCGCGCACGTCGATACCGACTCCTCGGTACCGGTCGGGATCGATCTCGCCCGGCGAGCCGCGCAGGGGGCCGCCCTCGCAGACCACCCGCAGGCCGTCCCCGCGGATCTGGACCACGCCGTCTCCGGCCACGTCCGCGATCGCCTCGGTGGGGAAGACCAGCCGACAGCTCGAGTCGACGACCGTGTCATCGCGTTCGACGACGACCACGGGCAGCTCGCCGGCCGCAGGGGACGAGGACTGGGCACGGGCGAGCCCAGGCGCGACCAACACGGCAACGAACGCGAAGCTGGCGAGCACCCCTCGGGCCAAGGCCGTGGACAGCGCGGCCGAGGGATGCAGGGGCTGGCGCGGTCCATCCTGGGGGGCGCGGCACCGGGACTCGGAGTACATGGGTTCCGAGCCTAACCGCCACCGGGCCCGTGTGGGCGCGCTTGGCCGGGGCGTCCGAGTCCGCGGCGCCCCGGACTCGTGTCCGGGTCCAGCCGAAGGCCGGACCCAGAACTTCGATCACGGGGCGTAGAGGACCATCGTCGCCACGCTCGGTATGTCGGCCAGGTTCGGCGCGCCGATCCAGGCGTGGTAGACCCGCAATCCGACGACGGCGGGAGCGGCCGGGAAGTCGACGGTCGCGGTCGCGCGACCGGCCTCGTCGAGGAGCCCCGCGCCGCCACTGATGGGTGCGCCACCGGAGAGGATCAGCTGGCTGTAGAGGTCGTAGACGAGCGGCAACACGAGCCCTGAGCCCAGGGTCAGCCCCGGAGCCGTGCCCGAGATCGAGCCCAGCACCACGTACGACCAGCCTGCCATCGCGGGGGTACCGTCGAGCTCGAGCACGACCGTCCCGCCGGTGGCCGAAGAGACCGACTTGGTCGTGGTCCACAGCGAGGGGCGCCGCACGACGACGGCCCAGTCTTCGCCCGGCTGGGCGGGCGGGGTACCGAGCGCGAGCAGACCGCCGCCTGTGACCTTCGTGGTGGGGCCGTAGTTACCGCTGCGCGGGTCGAACCAGCGCAGGTCGAAGGGGCCGCTGACCCCGGAGAGATCGAGGCTGGCCGCTTGGCTGGCATCGGGCAGGTACACCGCGTAGGCCTCGCCCGCCAGGGCCAGCACCTCGCCGCCGCCGAAGGCCGGACTCTCGCCGGCGAGCAGCCCGTCGGAGGGCTCCATCAGCCAGAAGGGCAGCGCCTCGAGGAAGGTGCGCGCGTGGCGCGTGTAGGTCCACATCTCCTCGCGCGTGCGGAAGTCCTCGAGGGTCGTGTCGCCGCCGACGGGGAGCGGGCTTTGGCCGGCGTACCACTCCACCTGGCCACCGGACAGGTACACGTCCCAAAGCACCCGCTTGCGCAGATCCGGCGCGTTGGCGTCGGACAACCCGATCTCGGCCGGAGTCGTCTCGTCCATGTCGACCACCCACGGGCGGCCGGCGGCGATCGACTTGGCGCGGACCTCCTCGGTCAAGCTGCCGGCCAGGTCGGGCGAGAACTGCACCGAGGCCGCCTCGAACAGGGGGCTGCCGTAGAAGGCCTGGTAGACAGCCACTTCGTTGGGCTTGACGTGGAAGGAGATCGGGCTGTCGTAGGGGTCGATGCCGCGCAGGTAGCCGGCCATGGCCGTGAGCTGTGCGTTGGAGAAGTCGTTCTCCTCCGACAGGTTCCACTTCAGCGCCAGGTGATGGCCGAAGCGCGCCACGAGCTCGCGGAAGAACAGCTTGCGCTCGTTGCCGAACTGTCCGCCGTCGAGCCAGTTCTCGTTGGCCGGCTCGGTCTCCGCGAGCACGATCTGCAGGTGCATCCCGCGCTTGGTGGCCTCCCACAGGATCGCCTCCCATTGGTGCAGGCGGCGGATCGCGTAGTGCGTCTTGTCGTAGCCGGTGTTGGCGAAGCCCAGGAAGGGAGCCGTGTCCGACCCGTCGCCCCCCAGGTTGAAGGGCAGGAAGTAGAGCCCGTTGACACCCTGGCTCTCCAGGTAGTTGAGCGCGCCGAGCAGGGCCCGGTCGCCGGCGAAGGTGCCCCCGGGGATGTCGGCGTCGGCCGCGGTCCAATCGGCCTCGTGGGGACCGAACTCGTGCAGCCCGTCGACGCCGTTCTGGTCCTCGGTGCCCTCGAAGCCGCGGAAGGCGAACAGGTTCTCCGGACTGTTGGTGCCGCCCTTGAGCCAGTATCCGCCGTCCACCTGCCGCCGGTAGGGCCCGTCCGCGTAGACGAGTCGGCCCTCGGCCAGGAAGCCGGGCGCGTCTGTGTCCCGTTTCTCGATCGCGAGGGCGCCGAGGGTGCCGTCGAACGCGACGCCCACGCCCACCAGGGGGTTGGTCGCCACCGCCACGTTCGGGCCCGAGCGGAAGGACGTCAGGTAGGTCCAGTTCCCGATCGCATCGGGAACCAGACGCACCTTCCAGACACGGCCGGTGCCCGAGCCGCGCCCGTCGCCGGCGAAGAAGCCCGGCACCAGCAGGGGCGTGCCGTCCGGACGCAGGAAGAGCACGTCCAGTCGCAGGTCCAAGAAGGGGTTCGGGGCGCTGTCTTCCTGCGCGTGCAGGGGGCCGTCGAACCACAGTTCGAGCTTCTGCCACTTCTTCGCCGAGCCGTGCAGCTCCGCGCCACCGGGCAGCTTCAGCCCGAGGGAGTAGCTGGCCTTCTGGAAGTCCTCCGGGTGCCCGAGGGGGTAGGTCTTCAGGTCGATCTCGAGCGGATCGAAGGCCTGGGTCGTGAGCGTGATCTGGGGGTCGCCGGCGCCCGAGCCGCCGACGAAGGTCGCCTCGCCGATCGACCACTCGAAGGCCTGCGGAGGCGCGCCCACCGGCAGGGTGGCCGTGAGGGTGACCTGGGTCTGACCCAGGTCGAGGAACGGCACCGCGCTGTGGGTGGCGACGATGGTCGGGCGATAGAGGGGCGCGGCCGGGACGGCGCGATGGACGAAGGCGGCGCCGTCGACCGTGGCCGAGCGGATCTCGATGCCGCTCAGCTCATCACCGGGGCCGAGGGGCAGACCGGAGGGGTCCAGGAGGTCGGAGCCGGAGAAGGACAGGGCGTGGACGTGCTGACCGCTGTTCGGGCCGTTCAACGCGATCAACGACAGGTCGTTCCAAGCACTGAAGGTGACTTCCTGCCCGAGTGAGCCGTCCACCAGTCGCGCGGACACCCGCAGGGGGTCGTTGCCGCCCACCTCGAAGACGAAGAAGTCCTCAGCGCTGCCCGAGGTGTCCCGCCAGGTCGGGTCGAGGTCGATCGCCCACAGGTCGGGCGAGACGGTCGTGCGCGCGAAGTAGCTGTAGAGGTCGAGGTTGTCGGCAGCGGTGATCGGCTTGCCGCCGGATTCGAGCAGTTGCACGGCTCCGGTCGACGTACCCGTGCTGAGCTCGTCGGGCGTCAACTTCTGGCCGCCGACCGTGACCGACGCGATCGAGCCACCAGCCAACTCGTACTGGACCTGGGCCACGGCGGGGGTCGCGAGCGCCGCGGCGAGGGCCGCGCAGGCCAACACAGGCAGGGCGCGCTCAGGGAGGGCCCGGGCCCACCCGCGGGCGAGCGATCTGGAATCAGGGGAATGCAAGGGGCGATACACGGGCTGCGCGGTCATGGAGGGGACGCTCTTGTGCTTGTGGCTTGGCCGGGCGCATGGCGTACCGACGAACTCCCGACTCTTCTACTCGTGTCTGCAAGTCCGGCTGGGGTCATCCCACGCTCGGCGCGCGTGACGTCCGACGGGGCCGGAGTCGGAGTCGGCGTCGTTGAGCGGTCGCTGGACAGCCTAGGCGCGTCGGACGGGGGGACGACGCGGGGATACAAGTATCGTCCAAAGAGGGGGAGTGGGGTAGCTCCCCCTTGTCGCAGGGCCTGTCCGACCTGCGTCAGGGTGCCCCGAGCGTCGACCTTGCTCGCTCAGGGCGCCAGGCGCTGACGTTCCCAACCGCCGGCGGAGCGCCGGTAGCGCAGCCGATCGTGGAGCCGCGCGGGCCGCCCCTGCCAGAACTCGATCGCGGTCGGGCGCAGCAGGTAGCCGCCCCAGTGGGGCGGACGAGGAACCGGACCCTCGAGTCCGAAACGGTCCATGGTCGCGGCCAGGTGCGCTTCCAGGGCCGCGCGGCCCACCAGTTCGGTGCTCTGGGGGGAGGCCCAAGCGCCGAGTTGGCTGTCGCGGGGTCGGGCCGCGAAGTACCGGTCGGACTCCTCGGCGGGGAGCCGCTCGGCCCTGCCCTCGACGCGCACCTGCCGCTCCAGCTCGTGCCACAGGAACACCAGGCAGGCGCGGTCGTCGGCGGCGAGCTCGCGACCCTTGGCGCTCTCGTAGTTGGTGAAGAAGCGGAATCCGTCGGCCTCGGCACCCTTCAAGAGCACGATGCGGGCCCTCGGCGCCCCGTCCGCGTCGACGGTGGCGAGGGTCATCGCGTTGGGTTCGGAGACCTCGGACGCGAGCGCCTCCCGGAACCAGCGGGCGAACAGCTCGAGGGGATCGGGGTCCGCGGCCCCCTCGTTCAGCTCGTGTCGGGCGTATTCGCGGCGCAGGTCTTCGATCGACATGCCGGCACTATCGGTCCTCGCGGCCCCTGCGACCAGGCCGTCGCCGTCCCCGCGGCCGCCTGGTCCTGGCGGATCGATTCGGAGACAGCGCACACGAAGAAGTGACAAAGCCGTCGTCAGGCCGTTGCCGATGGTATCGGGCGTCGTAGAAGAATGTGCCGCGAGGTCTTCCCGACCCGCGCGACCGGCATCCATGCAGACCTGGGCAGACGTCACCACCGCCATCCACGATCGACTGCGCCGCAGCGCGCGAGCCGATCGCCTCCTCGTCGTCCTGCGACTCGATCAACTCCCCGCCGACCCGGCACAGGGTGGGGCGGAGCTGATCGAGACCTGGCGCTGGTTCCAGAACCAGCCAGGAAGTGGCGCGGCGATCAGTGTCGATCGATGCGAAGGGGGCCGCGACGAGGCCCTAGGACGGCTGCGGGCCCTTTCGGCCCCGCACCAGGTCCGCATCCCCGGCGACCTGTTCGGATTTGGCGATCTGGACCTGAACCACTGGCGCGGCGCCGGCTGGCGCCCGGCGGTGGTGGTGGACGCTCGCAGCGATGCCGTCGATCGCTCCGAGACGCTCGCTGGCGATCGAAGCGCGGAGGTCGCCGTGGTGGCGGCCCCCGACCTGGCCGTGGCGAACCCCACCGCCACGGTGCGGGCAGGGGTGGTGCACCCCGCCGGCGCCGAAGCTGCGGAGGGCTCAGAGCCACGCCCCGCGCCCCCCGAGGTCACCTGGCGCGGCGTGGGGACCCGTGAGGATCTCGACGCCTTCCTCGGCTCGACCGTGCGATGGGCCGAGATCCCCATTCGTCGCGGCGGTCAGGGAGACGTGGTGCTGGCCGGTGAGGACGGCTTCCAACCCTCGTTGGACGAGGTCCTCGGCGTCCTGGCCCAGTGCAACAAGGGCGCGCGGCTGCGGCTCGATTCGGACCCCCGGCTGCGCGCCCGGGTGCTGCGGATCCTGGTCCAGTCGGGCTTCTCGAATCAGGACCTGCGCCTGGCTGCAGAACCCCTCAGCGGCGCCTCGATCGGCTTCCAGGAGCTCGCGGACGCCTGCCCCGGCGCCTTGCTCGAGTGCCCCCTCGACTTTCTCGGGCCTGTGCTGGCGATCGACCCCCTCGCCGCCCGGGCGCTGGTCGAGAGTCTGACCTCCCAGGGGGTTGGGCGATTCCTGCTGGCGCGGGGTGGGGGCGATCGGCTTGCAGTGTCGGCGGCCCTGCGGAGTTGGGGGCAGCGCTACGACGTCGGGAACATCGAGGATCTCGGCGGCCTGCTCGAGGTCTTCCGCGAGGGCCCGTCGGGGCTGACGACCGACTTCGGCCTGGCGACGAGGCCGCGCCTGCGACAGGCCGTGGACGCGGCCATGGGCGCCGCTCCGCCGGTGGCCCGACAGCTGGTCCGGCGCTCCCAGGCGGGCGGCTCTCGGTTGCCCCGGTCCCCGCGAATCTGACCTCGCGCGGGCGAATCCGGCCGAGCGCGAGCGCGGCGAGGACTCTCGGCGTCGGTCGGGCCCCCGAGGGGTGTCTCGACCCCGTTGGAGCGCAGCTTCCTGACCCCCTTCTGGAGGGCTGTTGCGCGGCACCTGGATGGACGTCCTCACGGTCGGGAAACCCCATCCTTTTGCGTTGACCCTGCTCGGCACCCCCATATCTTGGGGGTCCTGGTCGTTCGCTCACCGGCACCCCCTCGGCTCGATCGAGGGGATCCGACGGGCGTGCGGCCGACCCATCCGACGATCCCGGCCGGACACCGCCGCCAGCCTCCGAATCGCCCCGCGCAGGACTCGCTGAACCCTTGAACCGCCCCTCTGAACCTCCCCTCCGGCCAGGGCGCCGGGAGACGGTTCGAAGGGATTCGGTGGCCGACGCCGGGCGTGGCTCCTCGGGGCAGCGCGGTCAAGTCGGTCCGATCGGTCGACGGACGGGCGGTCGACGGGCGGGCGGTCGACGGGCGGGCGGTCGACGGGCGGGCGAATGGCCGCGGTGCCCTCTGCTCCGCTCTGCTCGTCTCCGGTGCCCTCTGCTCCGCTTCGGGTCGCTGACCCGCTCCACCGGCGCCCGAGATTCTCGGCGCCCGGCCCAGAACAACTGTCCACGCCGCCCCACTGCCGGGGCCCGCGCGGCTCGCTCTCGAACTGCTCGATCCGACGAGACCTTCCCACTGGCGGCCAGTCGCACTGGCGGCGAGCCGCGCTGGCGCACTGGCGGCGAGCCGCGCTGGCGCACTGGCGGCGAGCCGCGCTGGCGCACTGGCGGCGAGCGGGCGTGGAGGTCTTCCAGTCCGGCTGTCCTCCGACCCATTGGCCCTCCGCATCGGCCGGGTCATTCCGGCTGGGCTGGATGGCCCGACCGGGCGGGGCCAGAGGGCTCGGCCGGGAATCGTCAACAACTTTGATTCGTCACCGGGCGCGGTCGCCGCGCTCCGGAACGAGCCCTAGCGGATACCCGCCGGGACTCGCCACCCATCCAACGCTTCGCCGCTCGCCGGCGCCGCGACCTGAACTCGACTGCGACGCGCGCCGGCCCGGCCGGACGCGATCGCGGGCCACGCTCGAACTCGCTTCGAGCGCCATCCGCTCGACCGCCCACCGCGGTCGGCGGACGAAGTTGTCCTCCGCGCAGCCGTCCTCGGCTGAGCCCCACCCCCCGCCCGTCTGGACCGACGCTTCCGACTGCCATGGATCGCGCCTACGAACCTAGCCTCGCCGACCCCGAGCAAGCCATTCAGTACGCCCTCCCGACCCCCGATCCCGGCACGGGCTCGATGGGTAGCGGTGAGGGCTCCGCGGGAGTCACTACCCCGGAGGCCGTGGGCATGCGGGTGCGCAAACGCAACGGGGGCTCCGAACCCGTCGACGTCAACAAGATCGTGCGCGCTGTCCAGCGCTGCGGAGCCGGCCTCGACGCAGTCGATCCCCTGCGGGTCGCGACCCGCACGATCAGCGGTCTGTACGACGGCGCGACGACCTCCGAGCTCGACCGTCTGTCGATCCAGACCGCGGCCTCGTTGATCGCCGAGGAACCGCAGTACTCCAAGCTCGCGGCGCGCCTGCTCGGGACCTACATCGACAAGGAGGTCGCCAACCAGGACATCATGAGCTTCTCGCAGTCGATCAAGGCCGGCGTGGAGGCCGGTCTGATCTCCGAGCGAGTGGCCGAGTTCGTGCAGGAGAACCAGCGCAAGCTCAACGACGCGATCGACCCCTCGCGCGTGGCCCTGTTCGAGTACTTCGGGCTGCGTACGGTCTACGACCGCTACCTGCTCAAGGACCCGCACAGTCGCGACGTGCTCGAGACGCCGCAGTACTTCTTCATGCGGGTGGCCTGCGGCCTGGCCCAGGATCCGGCCGAGGCGATCGAGTTCTACCACCTGATCAGCTCGCTGGTCTACCTGCCCAGCTCGCCGACCCTGTTCAACTCCGGCAGCCAGCGCACGCAGCTCAGCTCGTGCTACCTGCTCGACTCGCCCGAGGACGACCTGACGGCGATCTACCGTCGCTACAACGACGTCGCCCAGCTCTCGAAGTTCGCCGGTGGCATCGGCCTGGCCTACCACCGCATCCGCTCGAAGGGCTCGTTGATCCGCGGCACCAACGGCCACTCCAACGGGATCGTGCCGTGGCTCAAGACGCTCGACTCCTCGGTCGCGGCCGTCAACCAGGGCGGTCGGCGCAAGGGCGCGGCCTGCGTCTACCTCGAGTCGTGGCACGCGGACATCGAGGACTTCCTCGAGCTGCGCGACAACACCGGTGACGACGCGCGTCGGACCCACAACCTGAACCTGGCCAACTGGGTGCCCGACCTGTTCATGAAGCGGGTCGAGGCGGGCGAGGACTGGTCGCTGTTCGACCCCAAGGTCGTGCCTCACTTCACGGACATCTACGGCGAGGAGTTCGAGCGCGCCTACGAGCAGGCCGAGGCCGAGGGGCTCGCGAGCCGCAAGGTGCCCGCGCGCGAACTCTACGGCCGCATGATGCGGACCTTGGCCCAGACCGGTAACGGCTGGATGACCTTCAAGGACGCCTCGAACCGCAAGTGCAACCAGACCGGCGCCGAGCGCACCGACGGCAAGCCCAGCGTGGTGCACCTGTCGAACCTCTGCACGGAGATCATCGAGGTCACCAGCCAGGGCGAGACGGCGGTCTGCAACCTGGGCTCGATCAACATCGGGCGCTTCGTGGTCGGTGGCGAGATCGACTACGTGCGACTGCGCCAGGTGGCGCGCATCGCCATGCGGTACCTCGACCGCGTGATCGACATCAACTACTACCCGACGGCCGAGGCCAAGTCTTCGAACCAGCGCTGGCGCCCGGTGGGCCTGGGGCTGATGGGGCTGCAGGACGTCTTCTTCAAGCTCGGGCTGCCCTTCGACTCGGAGCGCGCGCGGGCCCTCTCGCGCCGTGTCCAGGAGGAGATCTACTTCGCCGCGCTGGACATGTCCTGCGAGCTGGCCGAGGAGCTCGGGGCGCACCCCGCCTTCGACGAGACCCGCGCCGCGGTGGGCAAGTTCCAGTGGGAGCTGTGGGACGGCGTCGAGGTCGAGGACCCCGCGCGCTGGGATGCCCTGCGTGAGCGGATCAAGACCCACGGCCTGCGGAACTCGCTGATGTTGGCCATCGCTCCCACGGCCACGATCGCCTCGATCGCCGGCTGCTACGAGTGCATCGAGCCCCAGATCTCGAACCTGTTCAAGCGCGAGACGCTCTCGGGCGACTTCCTGCAGATCAACAACTACCTCGTGCTCGAGCTGAAGAAGCTGGGCAAGTGGACGCCGGAGATGCGTCAGCGCATCAAGAACGCCGAGGGCTCGATCCAGAGCCTCGAGGAACTGCCGGCGGAGCTGCGTGCGGTCTTCCGCACGGCCTGGGAGGTGCCGCAGCGCTCCTTGATCGACATGGCCGCCGAGCGCGGGGCCTTCATCGATCAGAGCCAGTCGCTCAACCTCTTCATGGAGACGCCGACCATCGGAAAGCTGAGCTCCATGTATCTCTACGCCTGGAAGCAGGGTCTGAAGACGACCTACTACCTGCGCTCGCGCCCGGCCACGCGCATTCGCCAGACCGACAGCTCGGTCAGTGCCCAGCCGGGAGAAGCCGACAGCGACGTGAAGGACTACAGCGACAACGACGCGGTGGTCTGCTCACTCGAGAACCCCGAGAGCTGCGAAGCCTGCCAGTAGTCGCTGCGAGGCGACAGGGCAGGACGAGCGGTGTGCGAATCACTCGCGCGGTGATCGTGCGCTGACGAGCCGATCGGTGCCTGGCGCCGATCGGCGAGCGCGCCGCCAGGCGGCACCAACGCCGACCCACAGCTCGACTTGAATCACCGCTGGCCCGGACTACAACCGGGCTGCGCTACCGCCAGTACCCAACTGCCGCCAGTACCCACGACAACTGGCCCGAACCGCCACCGAGCCCGACCTGCTACTCAGCGGATCCAAGGAACAAGAGACGATGCTGCTCGACCCCGGAATGGACCTGACCCTCCGTCCGATGCGCTACCCGGTCTTCTACGAGATGTACCGCAACGCCATCAAGAACACCTGGACGGTGGAGGAGGTCGACTTCTCGACCGACTTGGTCGACCTGCAGCACCGGCTGATGCCGGCCGAGCGGCACATGATCAACCGCCTGGTCGCGTTCTTCGCGACCGGTGATTCGATCGTGGCCAACAACCTCGTGCTCAACCTCTACAAGCACATCAACGCCCCCGAAGCGCGGATGTACCTGTCGCGGCAGCTCTACGAGGAGGCCCTGCACGTCCAGTTCTACCTGACCCTGCTGGACACCTACATCCCGGACCTCAAGGAGCGCGAAGAGGCCTTCCAGGCGGTGACCAACATCCCGTCGATCAAGAAGAAGGCCGAGTTCTGCTTCAAGTGGATGGACACGGTCCAGTCCATGGAGGCCTGTCGCACCCCGGAGGACCGCAGGAAGTTCCTGCTGAACCTGATCTGCTTCGCGACCTGCATCGAGGGCCTGTTCTTCTTCGCAGCCTTCGCCTACGTCTACTTCATGCGCTCCAGGGGCCTGCTCAACGGGCTCGCCGCCGGGACCAACTGGGTCTTCCGCGACGAGTCCTGCCACATGGCCTACGCCCTGGAAGTGGTCGAGACGGTCCGCAAGGAAGAGCCCGAGCTCTTCGACGACGAGCTCCGCAACAGCGTGGTCCAGATGCTCGAGGAAGCGGTCGAGTGCGAGACCGCCTTCGCCGAGGACCTGCTCAACCAGGGCGTGTCGGGCCTGTCGATGCGCGACATGCGCCAGTACCTCGAGTTCATCGCCGACCAGCGCCTGGGCAACCTGGGCATGGCCAAGCGCTTCGAGGCCAAGAACCCCTTCGCGTTCATGGACCTGCAGGACGTGCAGGAGCTGTCGAACTTCTTCGAGCGCCGGGTCTCCGCCTACCAGGTGGCGGTCAGCGGGGATGTCGGGTTCGACGAGGAGTTCTAGCTGCCCGAAGGGCAGCTAGAACCTGCCTTTGGCCCAACGGCTGGCGCCGTTGGAGTGTTGGCTGTCCTTGGTGCGGACCGACGGCTGCCGCCCGGGAACGGCCAGAAGCAGGACGCCCCGCGCTCGGACGATCGGTCCGGGCGCGGGGCGTCTTGCGTTCGCGTCGGTGTTGGGATGCGGACGGGACGGTGGTCGTTTCAACCGCCTCGGTTGCTCCGATCGGTTCGGTGGGCGGTGGGGCTCAGTAGTACCCGACGCTGCCGTCGGCGGCGGCCTCGGCCTGGAAGGTCATGACGGCCAAGGCGTCGGCGATCAGGCCGCGCTTGTCCGGCCACAGGAAGGCTTCGGGCGGGGGCCCCTCGTAGGGTGCCGAGCCAGAGGGTGAGGATGGCGCCCCCGAAGTTGGTGCAGCGCCAGGTGTTCTCCCTGGGCCCCAGCCGACCACATGAAGCCGCGGTCAGAGGGGTCAGGCTGACCGGTGGCTCGCCAGGGCTTCATGCCGGATTCCCAAGAATTCCGCGTGACACCCAAAGGAGACAGCCGTCGATGGACCGAATGGCCGGACCCGCTGGCTGTTGCGATTCCGATGATCCTCAGGAGGACTCTCCATGCTGCTCGAAACGGCCCTGGTGCTCTTGGCCCACTGCCTCCCTTCCGCCACCTCGCTCGCGATGCCCGAGGGACCGACCGTCCCGATCTGGGCCGAGCTCCTCGACGCGAAGCCATCGAGAGCGGTCGTGAAGGATGCTGACCTCCGCCGGCGAATCACCGAAACGGGGCTCGCCTGGCGAGTGCGCGATCGGACGACCGGAGTGGAGCTGCTCCTCGTGCCGCCCGGCACCTACGAACGCGGCGCGAGCAGGGGCGACGACCTCGCCGGCATGGAGGAGAAACCGCGGCACACCGTCACCATCACCGCGCCCTTCTACTTGGGTCGATATGAGGTACAGAAGCACGAGTGGGACCATCTGGTCGACGGTGCTGAGCTCTCCAATCGCCCGGGGCTACCCAAGGAAGGGCTCGGCTTCGACGACGTTGTGGCCTACCTGCGAAGGGCGAACCAGGCCGACGACACCGAGTCGAGCCCACTCCGACTCCCGACCGAGGCCGAATGGGAGTACGCGTGTCGGGCTGGCACGGACGGGCCGGTCTACGGCAAGAGCCTGTCGAGCGTGGCCTGGTACCGCGACAACGCGGGCGACAGAGCGCGCGTCGTCGGGACGAGGAAGGCGAACGCGCTCGGCTTCCACGACATGCTCGGCAACGTCAAGGAGTGGTGCTCTGACCACTACGACCCCGCCGAATACGAGCGGATCGCGGCCGCTCCCGACCTCGGCGTCGACCCGGCGGGCTCGTCCAATCCCAGCAATGGGCACGTCCTGCGCGGCGGAGCGTACAGCCGACCGATGTCCGAGGCTCGCGCCTCCGCGCGCCAGCGCCGCTACAGCGACCCGGTCATCCGCCCCTACGGCCTTCGAGTGGCCAGGCACCCCTAGCGCTGTCTCGAGGTCGTTGGTGGGCGCAGGGCCGAAGCCTCGATCACCCCACTCCCAAGATCCGCGAGAGCGGAGCAGAATAGCGCTTCGACCGAATGACCGACCCCGACGATCTCCTGGCACGCTCGCTCTCCCCGGGTGACCTGCCTACACCCAAAGCATCGCTCGAGCTGCTCGCGCTGGCACGGGCAGGTGACCGCAATGCGCTCGAGGACCTGGTCGCGCGTTACCAGGATCGCCTGCGCCGGATCGTGCGGATCCAACTCGGGGAGAGCTTCCTGCGCCGCGACCACGATTCGATGGACATTGTCCAGAGCACGTTCCGCGCGGCGCTGCCCCGCATTGCGGACCTGTATCCGCGCAACCACGCGGGGATCCTCAACTGGCTCGCGATGATCGCGACCAATCAGATCCGCGATGCCTATGCCGCGCGCACGACTCGCAAGCGAGATGTCAGGCGCGAGGTCCCGCTCGCCGAGAGTGCGTGCGGGCGGCTCGGCGCCGGTGACGAGCGTCCGGACGAGCAGGCGATGTTGGCCGAGGTCCGCGAGCTGCTCGACGACGAGGTTACCCGACTCCCGGAGGACCAACGCCGCGTCGTCGTCCTGCGTGACTACGTCGGTGAGGACTGGGATCGGATCGCGGCCGAGCTCGGTCGGGAGCAGGGCGCTGCACGTCAACTCCACCAGCGCGCCTGGATTCGACTCCGACGGGCGTTGCGCCCCCGATTGCAACCGAGAGAGCGAGACGCCTGACGTGAAAGATCGAGCCCATGCCGACGGATGACATAGACGAGCCCGACGACGCCGAGTTGATCTTTGCGTCATGGGCGGTGGCCGCCGAGGCGGGGGAAGCCCCGGCTTTCGAGGAAGTCCTCGCCGAGCATCCGGCGCTCGCGGACGACCTCACGCGGTACCACGCCGACTGGAAGCTGTTCGCTCCGCTGCTCGGCCGCGCGGTCCCCGGCCTCGTGCGAGATGGCGCGGGGATCGTCTTGTCGCCGCTCTCGGGTGCGGGCGACGACGATCGAGACAGCGGTCAGCCCCCGTCGGACGAGCTTCTCGACCGCCTCGGCATCCACGCGCCCAACTCGGGCCGCTACCGCTTCCGCGCCGTGATCGGCCGCGGTGGGGGAGGCGTCGTGCTGAAGGTCTGGGACACGAAGCTCAATCGTCCGCTCGCCATGAAGGTCGTCCTCGGACGCGGCGAGGAGAGCCCCGAGGGCGATACACCGAGGGTCGACGGTCGGACCCTCACTCGTTTCGTCGACGAAGCGCGCATCGCCAGTCAGCTCAACCACCCGGGCATCGTCCCGGTCCACGAACTCGGCGCCGACGAGAGCGGCCGCGCGTTCTTCACCATGAAGCTGGTCAAGGGCGAGGACCTCGCGACCGTCTTCGAACACGTCCGGTCCGGCGCCCACGGCTGGAGCCAGCCCCGCGCCCTCGGCGTGCTCCTGCGTGTCTGCGAGAGCCTCGCCTTCGCCCACGAGAAGGGCGTGATCCACCGCGACCTGAAGCCCGCCAACGTAATGGTCGGCCGCCACGGCGAGGTCTACGTCATGGACTGGGGCCTGGCGCGGGTGCTCGGGGAGCCCGACGTGCGTGACGTGCGTCCGAACGCAACCGGACGTCCACATGCCAGTGCCGTCGACTCCCTGCGCCGGCCCGAGCTTGACACCCCCCTTGACTCCCCGCTCCTGACCATGGACGGCGACGTGATCGGCACGCCCGCCTACATGTCCCCCGAGCAGGCCCGCGGCGAGCGCGAGGCCATCGGCCCGCGCTCCGACGTCTACGGCGTCGGCGCGATGCTCTACGAGCTCATCGCCGGCCAGGTGCCCTTCGTCCCCGCCGGCGCCCGCGTCTCGCCCTACACGGTCCTGATGCGGGTCCTCGAGGGCCCGCCGCGCGCCCTCGCCGAGGTCGCGCCGCGCGCGCCCCTCGAGCTGGTCGCCATCTGCGAGAAGGCGATGGCCCGCGACGCCGCCGAGCGCTATCCCACGATCCAGGCCCTCGCCGAGGACCTGCGCGCGTTCCTCGAGCGCCGCGTCGTCGCCGCCTTCGAGAGCGGCACCTGGGCCGAGTCGCGCAAGTGGCTCTTGCGCAACCGCACCCTGGCGGCCGCGATCGGACTGAGTCTGGTCGCCGTGGCCGTCGGCCTCACGCTGACGACCCTGCAGAAGCACCGCGCGGACGCCCTGGTCGAGCTCGCCGCGGAGCGCCAGAGCCGACTGCGCGAGCAGCAGTACGTGGCGCTCGTCAACTCTGCCGGGCTAGCGCTCGAGCGAGGTTTCGGATCACAGGAGGTCCGTCGCCTGCTGGACGCCGCACCGCAGGAGCTACGGGGGTGGGAGTGGGACTTCCTCGACGCGGCCATCGAGGACTATCGCCGTTCCTTCGGGGGCGCCCGGCCGGCGCGGCAGATCGAGTACAGCCCAGATGGCAGCTTGATCGCAAGTCGGACCGACGACGGGATCCAATGTTGGGATGTGGACAGCGGCAATCTGCTCGCGAACTTCGAGGTGCCGGTGCTGTCAGACGGAGAGTTCGCCTTTAGCTCGGACTCGTCGACGCTCGCCGTCGCCGCCAAGGACGGCCGGGTCTTGGTTTGGTCAGTTCGCGATGACCGCGGTCCCTTGTGGTTGGATCTAGCGATCGGGCCGGCGTCGGAGCCGGAGACGAGCGCGACGGATCGTAAGGAGAGGCAGGGACCGACCCGATGTTCGTTTCGACCGGATGGTCGTGAGTTGCTGGTCTGGGACAGCCACGGAGTCAGGCGTTGGGACGCGATCACCGGCCAGAGCCTTGGAGCACTAGGGCTGGACGCCGGAAGCGAGAGAGTCGCCGGCTGTGGCTACC
This sequence comes from Engelhardtia mirabilis, assembly GCF_007748095.1. Classification (NCBI taxonomy): domain Bacteria; kingdom Pseudomonadati; phylum Planctomycetota; class Planctomycetia; genus Engelhardtia; species Engelhardtia mirabilis. The sequence goes on along the minus strand of NZ_CP036287.1, from coordinate 5,006,973 downwards.
TCGAGCGCGCCGACAGTTTCTCGCCGACTGCGGTGATCGAGGGGAAACCCGAGCTCCGTGAGGGGGGCTATTGCGTGAGGTTCCGGGCGCAGGATCTGGATTTCTCGAGTCCGATCGCAGTGGGTGAGGCTGAGGCGTGGAACATCGATCGAGTGCAGTTCGCAGGGGACAACTCGCGTATTGTCGTCCTTGCCGGCGGGCGATCGGCTCAGGTCCTGTCCAGTGGGGCACAAGTCTGGCGGGAGGTCGACCTCGTCGAGGGCGAGCGATCCGCGATAGACTCGCTGCTGAGCGATGATGCCGAGCTTGCCGTCACGCTCGCTGGAAATCAGGAGCTATTCGTCAGAGATCTAACGAGCGAAGCGGCGGCTCGACGGCTGTTCGCTGTCGAGAAACCCGTCGCTCTAGAGGCTGTCTCCTGCAATGGGCGCCTTGTCGCCGTTTCGGACGAATCTCAGGGGGTGGTGATCGTCGAGGTCGACACAGACACGCAACTGCGTCGATTGGAGGGGCCTCTTAATGATCTCTCATTCAGTCCTGGAGGGACTGAGCTCGTAGGGTCGGGGCTTTCTGGCCTGATGGTCGAGTGGGACGTATGTGATGCCCGACTGTCCACGATCGGTGGCTATGAGCGTCCTGTTAAGGCGTTTGCCTTCACGCCGGATGGTCGAGAAATCGTCGCAATATCGGATTCTGGAGGCGAAGGTAATCTGATGGGCGAGGTCTGGCGCTTGGTCGATGGGAACTGCCGCCTCCGGTTCGAGGTGGATGGTACCCAGCATGGAATTACATGGATGTCGGAGGCAGCGCTCGTTCTGAGTCCGGATGGAAGATTTTCGGCCGTCAATGGGGCTTACGGAAGAACTCTTGTCTTCGATCTAGGCGACGGAGCACCAGTGGCGGTTCTGAATTGGATCGACGACCCCCCGATCCAAGGCGATGGGAGCATGGTCGAAGAGATGTATCCCGTGGCATTTGATGGAGGATCGTCCAGGCTAGCGACACTGAGGCCGTCCCATGGGGTCGGCGAGGTCTGGGACCTGAGTTCGAAGCAGATGCTGAGGCGGCTTCAGTATGATTTCGAATGCGATATCGGAACTTACTGTGCAGAGGGAGTGGGGGCGCTCGTAGGAATCGAATGGTCTGAGCGGTCGGGGCCTGCCTTGATCGACCCGCTGTACGGGCGAGCCGCTGAGATTGGAGAGCGACTGGAAGGGTCCGAGGGGCCGCCTTGGGACGGGTCAGTCTTGGCGGCGCACGTAGATGGCCGTCGATCGCTGGCGGTAGTTCATTCCTCGAGAGGCGTCGAGGTCTGGGATGTGGGCGCGGGAGTCCGTTTGATCGGTTTCTCGCAACCGAGTCCGCTGGCTCGTTCCGACGGTGCGATTTTCGATGCCTCGGGTCGATGGCTGCTCGTCTTTGAACACGAGTTGGGTGAGGCAGCCTTGGTAGATCTCGAATCGAGGACGATCGTGCCTGCACGTGTTCCGGAGCATGAGCAATGGCCTGTGCTGGCCTTGACCGCCGACGGCAAGCGAGTCGTGACGGAGCCGGAGTACAGCGTCGTCAAGATGATCGACCTCCGAACGTCGCAGGTCGTCCAGTCGTTCCAGGTGAAGGCTTTCGAATGGTGGGGATTTCAAGGGCCCCGTTCGATTCAGTTCAGTCCTGACGGATCGCGGTTGGCGATTCAGTCGGAGACGGGCGAGCTGAGGATCTTGGATTCGCAGTGGTATGGCGGGCGGTACTCCGAGCGCAAGGATTTCGAGGAGTCGAGAGCGATCGCGGTCGAGTGGATCCTGGCGCGACGTGCCAACGGATCCGCGTGGCGAGAGATTCTCGCGCTCCTCAAGACTGTTGACTTGCCCAGAGAGGTCTCGGACGCCGCCTCGGACGAGGTTTCGACTCGATTGAACGAGATCGTTCGCGAAGCCGCCTGTCTTGTGCAGGCCCTCAGCGAAGAACTCTTCTTTCAACCGGACGTCATCACGGCGATCGAAAATGATAGTGCGCTCGCGGTCGAGGTGCGCGAGGAAGCGTTGCGGATCGCCTCGAGCGTCGGCGGCCTCTCGAGCGTCGGGCTCAGCTGGGTCGCGGGGGAGCGACTGTCGAATCCGAACGGCTCGCCCGAGGACTACGACGTGGCGCGACGCGCGATGGCGACGCTCAAGGCGCGGGATGCCTTCTTGGACCCTGCAGATCGGTGGGCATGGCCGGCTGCAGACTATCGCTGTGGCGCTTTCGACGAAGCGATGGAGGGTCTCCTCGCCTTGAGAGCGTCAGCGTCTGAACCGTGTCCTCGAATCGAGCTCTTCCTGGCAATGTCCGCGGCACGGCTCGGTCTCGGTACGGAGGCCGTGGATGCGCTCGATCGTGCGCGGCGCGCGGCGCGCAATCATCAGGATGGGGACGACGAGAGCCTTCTTCGCCTGATCGAGGAAGCGGAATCGGTCGTGGCGAGTTCCGTGCCACAGAGTTCGAGGTAGAGGCGGGGCCGGTGGGCCGAGCTTGAGCCGACGCGGCCCTTGCGGACGCCCTGCGAGATGGGCTCACCGGACTCGGACGTTGCCAGCGCTTGGGTCGGTCGCTGCTTCAGCTTGGAGGGTTATGGCGGCTCGGGTGGCGGGGGCGGGTAGGAGCTACCACGCAGAGGGGGTCGGCCATCAGGCTGCGGCGGGATGGCCAGGGCGGGGGCCTGCGGCAGGGATGGACTCATCGCTCAGTAGTACCCGGCGCTGCCGTCGGTGGCAGCCTCGGCTTGGAAGGTCATGACGGCCAGGGCGGCGCCGAGCAACGCGGGGGCGGCCAGGACCAGGACCCGCAGGGCGTCGGCGATCAGGCCGCGCTTGTTCGGCCACAGCAGGGCTCCGGCGGGGGCCAGGAGCAGGGGCGCCAGGCAGAGCAGGAACACGCGCAACTCCACGTAGGCGAAGAGGTGCCCGTTGAGCAGCAGGCCGCCCACGGCGGCGGCGGCGATGGGGGCGGAGCCCAGGGCCAGGCGGCCGGCGCCGTCGGCCTGGCGCATGGAGGCCAGGAGTGCGCCGGCCAGGCAGGCGGCGACGCCTCCGGCGGCCTGGGCCATGTTCTGGGTCCCGGACATGCCCACGGCGATCGCCGCGCAGCTGGCGGTGGCGAGCTGGAGTCCGAGGCTCTCGCGCGCGGGTCGGCGCGCAGCACCGCGTAGGGCGCCGAGCCAGGCCACGAGGATCGCTCCGCCGAGCACGGCGCTGCGCCACGTGTTCTCCCAGGGGCCCCAGCCGGCGACGCGCAGGCGCGGCCAGAGGGTCAGGCCGGCGAGGGTCACGGCGGCGACCACTTGGATCGCGAGGCCGAGCTTGCGGCGGTCGCGATTGGCTGCGGTCCACAGTGCTGCGAGGGCGGCCAAGGGGACACCGACGATCAACCAGTCGTAGGCCATCACCGGCGGCATCGGCGGCGGACCCCACACGGCGATGTGGATCGCGATCCAAGCGCCGAGCAGGGCCAGGCTCGCGCCCCAAGCCGTTGAACCGCCGGGCGCCGTTCGCCGCAGGGCGAGCGCGACCAGGAAGAGCCCCAACAGGAAGGGCAGGATCGAAGCCCAGATCAGGGCGTCGCCCGTGGGGACTCCCTGCAGCAGTTGTTCGAAGGTCGGCATCGCTCTCGCGGGTCGGCGGAAGGGTTCAACGGTCGGTCAGCACGCCAGCGGCGAGCTGCGCGGCTTTGAAAACGGCGCCGGGAGCGAGCAGCTCGCACCCGACGCCGGTCAGGACACTGGACCCTCGAGAGGGACCCGTGGGTCCTACTTACGCAGCACGCCCTCGAGGTCCACGCGCACGTTGACCTCGTTGCCCAGGGTGCCCTCGTAGGCGTCCATTCCGAAGTCAGTGCGATCGACGGTGAACGTGGCGGTGTAACCGGCGCGGGTACCGCCCCAGGGGTCCTCGCCGCTGCCGACCATGGTCAGCTCGGCCGCGACCTTCGCGGTGGTGCCGAGCATGGTCAGGTTGCCCTCCAGGTCCCACTGGCCGTCACGCTTCTTCTTGACCGCGGTCGAGACGAACTTCATCTCGGGGAACTGGGCTGCGTTGAAGAAGTCGGCCGAGCGCAGGTGCTCGTCGCGCTTGGGGTTGTTGGTGTCGACCGTGGCGGTCTTGACCGTCAGCTCGACCGACATGTCCGCGGCCTTCTCGCCGGACGTGAAGCTGCCTTCGAACTCGTTGAAGCGGCCCCAGGCGCGGGAGAGACCCAGGTGCTCGACGTCGAAGTGGATCGAGCTGTGCCCGGCGTCGATGTCGTAGGTCGCGCCTTCGGTGTTGACCGGGGCGACGGCGACGGCCGGGGCGGGGGCGATGAGCAGTGCGGCGGCGGTCGCGACAAGGGCGCCGCCGGCGAGGAGGAGACGGTTGAGCATGGTTGGACGGGACTTCGTGGGACGGGAAGCGGTGGGACGGGAAGCGGTGGGACGGGAATCGACGGGGCCGTCGGGGCCGCCAGGGGCCGATCGGTCGGCTCTACTCGGGCTGAGCCCGAGTACGCCCTCGGAGGGCGAGCCGTGACGGCCGTCCGCCCGGCGGCCGGATCCGCGGGGATCCGGACCACCGAAGCGGGATTTCGGCCGTCCTGTCTAGTCGGCGGGGGGGCCCGACTCCAGCCCCGATGTCGACTACTCGCCGATGACCTTGATCAGCACGCGCTTGGGGCGCCGTCCGTCGAACTCCCCGTAGAAGATCCGCTCCCAGGTCCCGAAGTCGAGCTGGCCACCGGTGATCGCCACGACCACCTCGCGGCCCATGACCTGGCGCTTGAGGTGGGCGTCCCCGTTGTCCTCGCCGGTGTCGTTGTGGCGATAGTGGGAGGTGGGGGCGTGGGGCGCGAGCTGCTCCAGCCAGCGCTCGTAGTCGTGCAGCAGGCCGGCCTCGTCGTCGTTGATGAAGACGCTGGCGGTGATATGCATGGCATTGACCAGGCACAGGCCCTCGCGCACCCCGCTCGCTCGGACCGCGGCTTCGACCTGGGGAGTGATGTTGAGGAAGCCCCGGCGCTCGGGCACTTCGAAGGTCAGCTCTTGGCGGTGGGACTTCATGCCGCGACCATAGCCTCCTGCTCCACTCCCACGGCTATCCCCCCAGCGGACGCAACACGCCCATGACAATCGCCGCCCTCGCCCTCGTGCTCGCGTCCTGCTCGCCCCAGGACCCGGCGCCCGCGCTGATCCCGGTCCCGGAGTCGGTCTACCTGGAGGGCGCGGTCGAGGTCGATGGCGTGCGCACGCCCTACCTGCTGCTGCCGCCCGCCGAGTTGGTCGAGGGCCGGCGCTACCCCCTGGTCCTGTTCCTGCACGGCGCCGGCGAGCGCGGCGACGACAACCGCAACCAACAGCACCACTTCCCCGAGCGCATGGCCAAGGCCGAGAACCGCGCGAAGTACCCGTGCTTCGTCCTCGCGCCCCAGTGCCCGGAGGGCCAGGCCTGGACCACGTTCACCGACGGCTTCCGCGCGCTCGAGCCCGGCGCACCGGCGACTCCGGCGATGCGCGGCGCGATGGCCGCCCTGCGGGAAGTCGTGGGCACACAGCCGATCGACACCGACCGCATCCACTTGACCGGCCTCTCCCTGGGCGGCTTCGGCACCTTCGACCTGGCCGCGCGCCGACCGGACTGGTTCGCCAGCGCGACGCCCCTGTGTGGCGGCGGGCTGGTCGAGAACGCCCCGGACATGGCCGGCTTGCCCTTCTCGATCTGGCACGGCGCCGACGACCCGATGGTGGCCGTGGGGCAGTCACAGCGCATGGTCGAAGCCCTGCGCGCCGCCGGTGCCGAGGTCGACTACCACGAGCTGCCGGGCGTCGGGCACGACGTCTGGAACCAGGCCTATGGCAGCGAGGGTTGCCTGGACTGGATCTTCGCCCAGGTGCGCGATCCAAAGGCGCAGTTGGCGGCGGCCGCGCGGCTCTTCGCGGAAGCCTGTGCTCCGGACGAGCGCGTCGCGTTCCTCGGCGATTCGATCACCGAGGCGGGCAACGCCGAGGAGGGCTACGTGGACCTCTTGCGTCGGGCCCTGGCCGAGCACCGTCCCGAAGCCCAGGTGATCCCGGCGGGCATCAGCGGCAACCGGGTCCCCGACCTCCTGGCGCGCTACCGGAAGGACGTGGTCGACGAGGGCGCGACCCTGGTCTTCGTCTACATCGGGATCAACGACGTCTGGCACCAGGAGTGGGGCGGCGGGACGTCGATCGAAGACTTCGAAGCCGGCCTGCGCGAGCTCGTCGACGGCCTCGAGCAATCGGGGGCGACGGTCGTCCTGGCGACGCCATCGGTGATCGGGGAGCGCCGCGCGGGAACGAACCGCCACGACGGCAAGCTGGACGACTACGCGGCGCGCACCCGCCTGGTCGCCGCCGAGCGGGGCCTGGTCCTGTGCGACCTGGCCCGCCGTTTCGCCGACGAGTTGGCTCTTCACAACCTCGATGACGCGGCGCAGGGGGTGCTGACCAGCGACGAGGTTCACCTCAATCCAGCAGGCAATCGGCTGGTGGCCGTCGCCGCCGCCCGGGCCTTGCGACGTGCTGCCGCAGCGCGGGACTGAGTCGTCCGAGAGGGGGCCCCGGGAACCGGTGATGGGGCCCGGGCCGAGGCCGGATGTCAGATTTCTGAAAGCGACCCACCCGGCGAGCATCACCCCCGGCGAATTGTGCTTCCACCCAACCCGCATCCTTGCTTCCGGTGAGATCCATGCCCCGAACCACGTCGCTCCGGCTCGCGACCCTGGCGGTCGCCTTTCCCGTCCTCTCCGCGCCCCTCGCCGCTCGAGATCATTTCAGGGCGCCCCGGCTCTTCGGCGCCGTGCCCCTCCAGCCCCTGCTCGACGTGGGGCACCAGCTCGGCGATGTGGACGGGGACGGGGACCTGGATCGGTTCGAGACATCGGCCGGGTCGATCCGACTCTCCCTCAACGACGGGGACGGCGACCTCCTCGCGCCGGTGCAGATGTCGGTGCCCTCGATCGCTGCGATCTCGCGGGCCGTCCTCGCCGACCTGGACGGGGACGGGGACCTCGATTGCGTCGCGCGCGGTGGCGAGACGCCTGCCTCGGGCGTCCTGGTTGTCGCCCTGTGGAGCGCTCCGACGGGTCCGTTCGTCGAGTCAGGGACGGCGCCGCTCGCGCCGCAGACCCACCCCGAATACACCTACCTGGCGGCCGGTGACCTGGACGGGGACGGCGACGACGAGGTGGTCTCGGTGCTGACGGAGGCCTCGGGCGTCTGGACCCTGACCCCCTGGGACTGGGACGGGGCCCAGCTCGTACCCGGCCCGTCCCAGTCCTTCGGGTCCTTCCTGAACACGTTCGGCGTGCCCCTGATCTGCGGCGACCTGACCGGTGATGGGCGCGCGGACGTCGTCGTCGCCGCGCTCGAGGCCTCGCAGTCCAAGGCGCTGGTCTTCACCTCGAACGCGGGTCAACTCCTCGCTCCGGTCGCGACGGGCCTGGGCGCCTTCGTGAGCACGGAGCTGCACCTGGGCGACCGCGAGGGCGACGGCGACCTGGACGTGTTGTCCGCGTCCGCCGGACCCCAGGGCTTCGGCTCGGCGCTGCAGTGGCTGCGGAACGATGGGAGCGGATCGCTCCAACTGACCCCCGCCAGCTTCTTTGGCGAGCTCGATGGCTTGGTCGTGGCCACGGGCGACTGGGACGGCGACGGGGACTCCGACGCGGTCGGGCCGCGGGGCATGTTCGAGAACCTGGGCGGGAGCTTCGCGGTCGCGGCCTCGGTGCCGACCTTGAACGCGCCGGTGGCCGTCGCCGACGCGAGCGGGGACGGCCTGGCCGACTACCTGGCCGCGGGGCGCCTGATGGTGGGGGACGGCACCTTCGACCTCGGCCCGGACGCCTTCTTGGACCACGTCGACCGGGCCTTCGATCTCGACGGCGACGGCGACCTCGACCTGCTCGCGCCGGGCTTCGACCAGGCGGTCTACGCCGGCGATCTCGCGCTGCTCGAGAACGACGCGTCAGCGGAATTCGCGCCGGCGGATCCGTCGTTCCCCGGACTGGCGCCCAACGAGCAATTCACGGCGGCTGTCGGACCGGCGGACTTCGACGGGGACGGTCGGCTGGAGTTCGTCTGCAACGTCGGAGCGACCCCGCACCCCTTCATTCCCCCGGCCTTCGTGCGGCGGGTCCTGTTGCGCCAGACCGCGCCTGGGACCTGGACCGAGGACCCCGCCGCGACGTCGACCGTGCCGCTGCCACTGGTGGCCCAGGAAGAGGGCCTCTTGGACGTGGACGGCGACGGTCGGCTCGACCTGCTGCAGGCGCTCCTCGGCGCCTTCCAGCTCCCGACGATCTACTGGTCGGCGGGCGACGGCGCCGGGGGCTTCGGGCCGATCCAAGCCATCGCCGACGCCTACTTGCAGGAGGTCGTGGACGTCGACGGGGACGGTCTCGCGGACCTCGTCACGCGCGGCACCAACGGCACGCCCTCGGCTCTCTTCTCGCTGCTGCGGAACCAAGGTGGCGGCAGGTTCGCGAGCGAGCTCCTGATCAGCGCGACCACGGTGGACCTCGTCGACCTGGACGGGGACGGCGACCCGGACCTCGTAGCGCGCCGAATCGAGACCGGTGGCGCGGACCTCCTGGTCGGGCGCCTCAACCAGGGCGGCAGCTTCGGCGCAGAGCAACTCCTCGCGACCGGCGCGGCCTGCCCCAGCACCAGCTTCGGTTCGGAGTACTACGCCGCCGACGTGGACGGGGACGGCACCCTCGACCTGCTGAATCCGTCCGTCGCGAGCGTGGACGGCACCCTCGGCGTCTACCGTGGGATCCCCACCGCCAGTCCCCTTGGCTTCGAGCCGCAGCGTTGCTTCGCGGTGCCCTACACCCGCCTCGTCGCGGACCTGGATGCGGACGGCGACGTGGACCTGGCGGGCCAGCACCTCTACCTCGGGCGGACGGTCCAAGGCGCGACGGCGCCGCTCACGGAGCAGTACGGGTCCGGGGCCACTGGCACCGGCGGTTGGACTCCCCTGTTGGGCTACGACGGCGTACCGGTGGTGGGCGAGACGGTCACGACGCGCCTGGTCAACGGGACCGGTGGCGCGCCCGCGTTCTACTTCTACGGGACCAGCGCAGCCCTGCTCGCGGACTTCCCCGCGCCGGGGCTCACGGTCCTGATCGGCGACTTCTTCCCGCCCATCGTCCAGGTGCTCTCGGGATCGCTCGGCGCGCCGGGCGCCGGGCAGTTCCAGTTCCCCTTCTCCGTGCCGCCGAGCTTCGCGGGCTTCGAGCTCTTCAAGCAGGTCCTCGTCGTCGACCCGGCGGGTCCGGGTGGCTTGACCCTGAGCAACGCCCTCCGCGTGCGCTACGGCCAGTGAGCGAGCCGCGGCCGCCCCCCCGTCGCGGGGGGGCAGCCGCGCCGGGAATCTCAGTCGTGGTGGTTGGCGAGGGCGCCGCTGAGGTCCTTCGAGCCCGGGAAGAAACCCAGGCCCTCCTCCCAGATCGCGAGCGCCTTGGCCGAGTCGCCGCGCTGCCAGTAGAGATTGCCGAGCAGCAGGTAGGGCTGTTCGTGACTGGGGTCGAGGGGCATCTGCTTCTGCTTGTCGATCAGCACTTCGAACTGGTTCACGGCCTCCGCTTGCTTGCCGAAGATCGGCGGCCAGAAGGAGAGCGAGACGGCCTTCGACATGCGCGCGCCCCAGTGGTCCTCGTCCAGCTCCAGGGCCCGGTCGAAGGCTCCGTCGGCCTTGGTGGCCCAGACCCCGGCCAGGGGCGAGTTGCCGACCTCCTGGATCTTCTGGATGTAGGCGCCGCCGAGCTCCACCTGGGCGTCCGGGTTGTCGGGGTCGGCCGCCGCGCGGGCTTCGAAGCGCGCCACCAGCTCGTCGATCAGGCCCTCGTCGATGGCGCGCTTCCACAGCTCGGCCGTCTCCACGTCGCCGAAGTTCGCGGCGAGGATCTGCGCCATGAGCGCGTCGACGGCGGCCTCGCTGTCGACGGCGACCGCGGGCGGCGCGAGCCCCGCCGCGGGCTCGTCGGCGGAAGCCGGCCCCGCCGTCGCGACGGGCACGACCTGACGGGCGGCCGACGCCAGGCGCATGTCGACCCGGGCCTCGAGCGACGCGAAGGCCGCGTCGCGCTCGGCTTGGGCGGACTCCATCGCACCCAGCCGCTGCTCGATGGCGCGCAGTGCGAGAACCGATTCGTCGGGGGAGCTGGACTCCACCACGGGGCTGGGGCGCAGGACCAGCACGACGCCGGCCGCGGCCAGGCCGCCGGTCAACGCGCCCAAACCGAGGATCGAGAGGGGATTCATGGGTCTATTCATCCAGGACAAGGGTGACCTCCACCCGCCGGGTCTGGCCGGCGACGGCGAGGATGGTTCGTTCCGCGCGGGCGAAGCCCGGCGCCTGCACACGCACGGTCCAGCGGCCGTCCGCGACACTTTCAATCACCGACAGCCCGTCGGGACCGGTCCGGAACCGGCCGTCGTCGAAGACCTCGAGACCCCCGGCGTCGATCAGGTCCACGTCGACGTCGGCGATCGGTCGGCCCTCGAGGTCGCGGCACTCGACCTCGATCGTGCCGCCGGGTTCGAGCGTGAGTTCCAGCGTCGTCCGCTCGACGCCGAGTTCCACCCGCACATCCTCGACCAGGGTCGCCGCCAGGTCCGGGCGCGCGGGCACGACCAGCAGGCGATAGTCCCGCGGTCGGACACCGTCGAAGGCGAAGCGGCCGTCAGCGCCGGTGAGCTGGCGCCCGGCGAAGACCAGGCGGCCCCGGTCGTCGTCGCACAACAGGAGCAGGGTCGAGTCGGGCACCGGGCTGCCGTCGTCGGCGGCGGTGACGCGCCCGCCCAGGGAGGCCGAACCCACCGACATGCGTACGCTTCGGTCGAGGCCTGCGCGCAGATCGACCTCGTCGTACAGGACCATCTCGGACCCGGCCTTGGGTGCGCCGTAGAGGGCGTACTCGCCCGGAGCGACGCGCTCGAAGCGGAAGCGGCCCTCGCCATCGGTGGTCACCGCCGACCAGGAAGCGATCCCGTCGTCGTCGCCCACGGCAGCGTCCGATTCCAGGACGTGGCTGCGACTGAGGGTGATCACGTGGCCCGCGAGTGGAGCGCCCAGGGCGTCGACGACGATCCCGCTCAAAGCGACACCGTTGTCATGCGGAACGAAGTCCACCCGCCGCTGGCCGCCCGCTGGCAGCACCAGCGGCAACATGGCCGAGGGCGCCTCGGGCTCGCTGGTCTCGAACAGCAGCACCACGTGGATCCCGGCGGGCAGGCCGTCGATGCGGTACTCGCCGCGCTCGTCGGTGATGGCCGCGCCGTAGAAGCCCTTGCGCGTGCCGCCCGGTGATTCGAAGTAGCTCGAGACGACCACGGCGCCGACGCGGGGCCGACCGAACTCGTCCGCCGTGCGACCGAAGACGGTGCCGCCGGCCGGCAGCTCGAAGCGCAGGTCCTCCGCGGCCCGCGCGCCGATCTCGACCTCGATCCAGACCGGCGCGTGGCCGGGAGCTGTCGCGCGCAGGCGGTGCTTGCCAGTCGAGAGGGGCGCGAGTTCGAAGGCACCGGCGGCGTCGCTGCGGGCGACGACTGCGGGGACCTCGCGGTCGCGCTCGCGGTCTAGCCCGGCGTCGATCACCTGCAGCGGGAGGTCCTCCTCGCTGAGGATCAGAGCGCCCTCGATCGGCGCGCCGGTCGCGGCGTCCAGCACCTCGCCCCGGGCTCTGCCGCCGAGTTCGAGCTGCACGTCGACCTCCAACAGTCCGCCGGGCCGCAGATCCACCTCGCCGCGCCAGGGCGCATAGCCCCCGGCGAAGACGTGCAGGGTGTGGCGGCCGGCGTCCAACTCGGAGAAGGTCCGGCGGCGCGTCGTGTCCGGCGCTTCGGAGCCCTCGTCGCCGCCCCAAGCCGGCAGCAGAATCGGGTCGACGACGTCCGGGAGCTGGGCCGAGCGCAGAAGCACCGCACGCACCGACGAGGGCTGCGGGCCACCCTGGGGCAGCGAGAGCTCGATCGACAGACGAGCCGGATCCTCGGCCTCCCCGCTGGCGGCATCGGTCGCTTCGTCGGCGCCGTCGGCGTTGATCCCCGGGATCGCCGGCAGGCGCCGTCGGTCGCCCACGGAGTCGAGCAGGCCCGCGAGGAAGTCCCGGGGCGAGCCGATCTCGTCAGCCTCGTCGGCAGCCTCCGCGGGCGAGCCCGCGGACTGTCCGTCGCCAAGGGTCGACCCCGGGTCGGAGAGGGCCAGGTCGTTCCCGGAGCCCACGCCCCCCGGAGCCGCCGCGCCATCGAGCAGCGCGCCAGCACCCAGCAGCAGGGCCAGGGCCGCCGCCGCTGCGAGGATCGCCCAGCCCACGGCGGAGTACCGCGGCCGTTCGACCACCGGCGCCCAGCGCTGGGCCGCACGCTCCACGAAGCGCCGCTCGAGCGACGCGCGAAAGTCGGGGCTGACCTCGACGGGCCGCCAGGCGCGCCGCAGCAGCCGCTCCACGTTGCGCTCCAGGACGTCGCCCCCGCGCCGATCCCCATCGCCAGATGCGCCCCGAGCCATCACGCCAGCCCTCCCCGCCGGTTGGCGAGCAGTGAGAAGACCCGTCCGAACGCGGTGCGCGAGCGCGTGAGCAGGGACTCGGTGGCCTTCTCGCTGCGCCCGCCTCGGGCCCCGATCTCGCGCACGCTGAGCCCGTCGACGTACTTGGCCGTGAGGGCCTCGCGGTAGTCGGGCGGCAGGGACGAGAGGGTCGCGCCAACCAGCTCGGCGGTCTCGGCGCGCTCCAGGACGGACTCGGGCAGCTCCTCGTGGTGGATCCGGCTCAGGATCGCGTCGATCTCGTCGTCGGCCTCCTCGAGCAAGTCCGCGATCGGCCGCGGTCGCCGCCGCCGGCGCAGCTCGCGCAGCTTGTTCTTGGCGATGCCGCACATCCACGTGTGCAGGGACGAGCGCCCGTCGTAGCGATCCAGGCGATCCAGAGCGACCAGGAAAGTCTCCTGGACCAGGTCCTCCACGGCGCCCCGGTCGGATCCGGCGCGGAAGTGCACGAAGTCGTGCAGGGCGTCGAAGTGGCGCCGGAACAGGTCCTCGGCGGCCTGGGCATCGCCACCGACGACCGCGTCCCGCAGGCGCAGGTCATCGGCGTGGGTCGCGTCCGGCGCGGCTGCGGGCGAGTCCGGGGACGCGCCAGGAGTGGGGGCGGGGGGCTGCACCCCTCCAACGTGACCCTGCCGCCGCGAATCCTTCGCGCCGAGCGGCGAATTCCGCCGGGGGCCGTCCATGGCCCCGCTGGCGCTGCGCGAGGGCCGCCTAGAATCGTCCCTCGCGGAGCACCGCCTCCCACTCACTCTCGTCCAGGCCCCCCGTCTCCACCTGCCATGCGACGTCCCCTGTCCCGCGTCTTCATCCTCTCGAGCCTGGCCCTCGCGGCCGCCTGCGCCGGAACTCCCGTCGGGGAGGGGCCCGAGGCCCGCGCCATGGCCTCGGCGGCCGACGACCTCCAGCCGTCCATGGCCGCGGCCTTCGAGCGGGCCAAGGCCTCGATCGACACCATCGCCGCCCTACCCGACGATCGGCGGACCTTCGAGAACACCCTGGACGCCGTGGACGCGACCATCGCGACCCTGTTCCGCGAGGTGCGCTTCACGGGCTTCATGAAGGACGTGCACCCCGACCCGGCGGTGCGCGCGGAGGGCAACGAGGTCGATGCGGCCCTGTCGAACTGGTTCAACGAACTGATGTTGAACGAGGGCCTCTACAACGCCGTGCGCGCCTACGCCGACACCGAGCCGGCGCTGGAGGGCGAGCGCGCGCGCCTGTTGTCGGAGTTCCTGCGCGACTTCCGTCGAGCGGGGATGGAGCTGGACGAGGCGCAGCGCGCGCGCGTGGGCGAGCTCGATCGCCAACTGGTCGAAGTGGGGCAGGAGTTTCAGGAGAACATCGCCGGCGACGAGACCCTGGTGGCGCTCACGGCCGACGAGCTGGCCGGCGTGCCGGCGGACGTGTTGGCGAGCTACGCCCGCTCGAGTGACCTGTACCTGGTCGACATGGCCTACCCCAGCGTGCTGCCGATCTTCCAGCGCTGCACGGTGCCCGAGACGCGGCACAAGGTCTCCCTGGCCTTCTCGCGCCGCGGCGGCGAGGCCAACGTGCGCGTGATCGAGCGCATGATCGCCCTGCGCCACGAGCGCGCGCAACTTCTGGGCTACCCGACCACGGCGCACTACGAGACCGAGGTCCGCATGGCCAAGGACCCGGAGACGGTGATGGCCTTCTACGCGGAACTGACGCCCAAGCTGCGCCGCAAGTCGATCGAGGACGTGGCGGAGTACACCGCCGCCAAGCGCGAGGACACCGGGGACCCCGAAGCCGTGCTGAACCCCTGGGATCGCAGCTTCTACCACGACTACTTGATGCGCACGCACTACGCGGTGGACCAGCGCGAAGTGCAGCAGTACTTCCCGATCGAGGCCGTCCTGGGCGGCATCTTCGACCTGACCCAGGAGATCTTCGGCCTGCGCTTTGTCGAGGTCACCGAGCTGGCCGCCGAGCGCGGGCGGCCCCTGTGGCACCCGGACGTGCGCCTGTTCGACGTGTTCGACTCGGCCTCGGCCGAGAAGCTGGGCGAGTTCTACATCGACCTCTACCCGCGCCCGGGCAAGTACAGCCACGCGGCCCAGTTCCCGCTGACCCTGCGCAAGGTGCATCCGGACGGCACTGTCGAGCTGCCGGTGGTGGCCCTGGTCTGCAACTTCACCAAGCCCACGGCCGACGCACCGTCGCTCTTGACCCACGGCGAGGTGGAGACCTTCTTCCACGAGTTCGGGCACTGCATGCACTCGATCCTGAGTGACGTGGACCTGGCCTGGTTCGCCGGCACCCAGGTGGCGCGCGACTTCGTCGAGGCGCCCTCGCAGATGCTCGAGAACTGGATCTGGAACGCCGACGTGTTGAACCGCTTCGCGCGCCACCACGAGACCGGCGAGCCCCTGCCTGCGGAATTGCTCGAGGGCCTGATCGCGGCCAAGAACCTGGGCTCCGGCTACAGCAACGAGTACCAGCTCTACCTGGGCCAGATGGACATGGCGTTCCACATGGACCCCGACGGGGACGTCGACACCGCAGCGGTGGCCCACGAGGTCTACGCGCGCTCGTGCCTGCTGCCCTGGGTCGAGGGGTCGCTGGGCTACGCTTCCTTCGGGCACTTGAACGGCTACCAGGCGGGCTACTACGGCTACCTGTGGTCGCTGGTCTACGCCCAGGACATGTTCACTCCCTTCGCCGACGGGGACCTGCTCGATCCGGAGTTGGGTCAGCGCTACCGGCACACGGTCCTGGCCCGCGGGGGCACGGTCGACGCGATCGACCTGGTGCGCGAGTTCCTCGGCCGGGAGCCGAACAGCGACGCCTTTCTCGAGCACCTGGGTCTCGGCGAGTGAGCCGGGCTGAGGGGGGGGGAGGGGCTGGCCCTCCCCCCGCGACCGAGCTCGGGCCCTCGGCAGACGAGTCCTTCGGACGGGGACGGCCCGGGCTGGCACTGCGAGTAACCCTTCCGAAAACGGCCGCTTGCGCCGCCTAGCAAGTAGCTTTGATGGACTCCATCCGGGCGCAGACCGAGCCCCATTGCCCCTGACCTCGAAAGCGATGTTCAACGACCAATCGCGCCGGCCCGCGGAGCAGCTCCGCGGCTTCCTGCGGCCCCTCGTCGCCCTCTCCCCGATCGCGGCCCTCGTCGGTGCCTGCTTCTGCGCCCTCGGCTCCACCGCCGCGGCTCAGAACTACGACGCGCAGATCAACTACGACCAAAGCGCCCAGCCTTCGGACCCCGACTACGAGGAGACCCTGGCGAACCTGTGGTATCCGGCCGCGAAGGGACTGCCCGCCCTGGGCTTTCCGGTCGAGCCGCTGCCGGTGATGGTTTCGGTGCGCGGTGGCAACACCAACAACATCACCGTGGGCACGGGCAATCCCGACGAGCTGACCAACCTGTCCAACGACTTCGGGTTCCTGCACGTGGACTGCAACTACCCGCTCGTGGGGCCGACCGAGGACTACCACGTGGCCTCGGCCGGTCTGGGGCTGATGATCCAGTGGCTGCGCGGCAACGCGGCCGAATACAACATCAACCCGGAGCAGATCTTCATCCAGAGCCGCTCCTTCGGGACCATTGCCATGTACCCGGTGGCCCTGCGCGAGGACTTCGCCGTGCCCGGCTCGGCGGATCCCGTGTTGGTGCAGTCCAGCCGTCCCGACTACTACATCCCGCGCCTCGGGCCGTCGACGCTGACGTGCTTCTCGACCCAGGCGGGGCCCTGGGACAGCACGATGAGCGTGTTCTTCTTCCCCGGTCAGACCTTCGACCAGGGCACACCCGAACAGCGCCTGGAAGAGTCGGCCTATTGGTCGCTGCTCAACCCGCACCTCTACGACCGTCAGCGCACGCCGCCGATGTGCGTCGTCTACAAGGCAGCCCACACGGACGTCTGCGGTCAGGTGACCGACGTCCACAGCGGTCTGTTCGGCGACGTGATGCTGGAGGCCATCGAGGACTTCGTCGAGCTGACCGGCGATCGCGAGTTCGGGCAGCGCTCGAGCTCGATCGACATCTCGTCCATGCCCGACGCCACGGGCGCCATCGTGGCCTGGGCCGTCAAGCGCCTGGCGGCGGACTTCGATGGCCTGTGGCTGGTGCCCCCGACCGGCATGGTCGGCAGCACCGGCGGGGACATCTCCCTGACGGTCTTCGGCGCGAAGGCCGGCGCCACCCTGGCCTACTACACCGGCACCACCGCGGGCACCTTCCCGATGCCCGGTTGCCCGAACCTCGAGGGTCAGATCACCGACTTCACCCTGCTCGGAACCGCGCCGGCTTCGCCGGCCGGGGTCGGCACCTGGACCTTCCCGGTCGACGCCTCCTCGGTGGGCCAGACCGCGCTCTTCCACGTGGTCGACTTCGGGAACTGCGTGATGAGCAACGTTTCCAGCCACGTCTACTTCTGAGCCGGTGATTGCAATGATCCTCCCCATCCGATCGACCCTCGTCGCCGGCTTGATCCTGGCTGCGCCCCAAGCGGGGCTGGGCCAGGACCTGGTGCAACAGCACCTGTTCACCTTCCGCGGCAAGGCGCTGCTCGACCACGCCGGCAGTTCCGTGGCCGTGCTCGGCGACCTCAACGGCGACGGCCGGGCGGAGGTCGTGGTGGCCGCGCCGCGGCCGATCACCGGCACCGTGGGCTACGTCCAGGTCTACGACGGAGCGACCGGCGCGCCCTACTACCGCATCGACGGTCCGACCCTCGCGGACGGGCTGAGCGACCGCTTCGGCGAGGCGCTGGCGGTGGTGCCCGACATCAACGACGACGGCATCGCCGACCTCGCGGTGGGGGCTCCGCGCGACGACGACAACGGCGCGGAGTCGGGCTCGGTCTTCGTCTACTCCGGCCTCGACGGACTCGAGCTGCACCAGTACGTGGGCCTGCCCGGCGAGCGGCTGGGCGCGGTCCTGGCCCTGGCGGACCTGGACGGCGACGGGCGCGACGACCTGGTGGCGAGCACGCCGGGAACCCAGGCGGCGGTGGGCTTCTCCGGCGCGTGGTTGCGCTCGACGGCCATCGCCGAGGCACCGAGCGCGAGCGAGGTGCTGCTGGTGGTCTCGGGGCCCGGCAGCTTCGGCACGTCCATCGCCGGCCTGGGTGACCTGACCGGCGACGGCTCCGAGGAGTTCGCCGTGGGCTCGCCGGCCTTCGACGCCCTGGGCGGCTTGCTCCCGGACGCGGGCGCGATCGACATCTACTCCGGCTCCACCGGAACCCTGCTCTACCGCATCGAGGGCAGCCAGGCCGGCGCAGGCTTGGGCACGTCTCTGGCGCGTATCCCGAGCGTCGACGGCGACGGGCTGGACGAGCTGGCCGTGGGATCGCCATGGTTCGACGGCGTGGCCGGCGAGGACTGTGGCCGCGTGCAGCTCTATTCCGGCGATTGGCTGCGTCAGAGCGCCCAGGGCGGCTCGCCCGCGGGCACGCCGACTCTCTGGGTGGTGCAAGGCACGACGGCCCTGGACCGCTTCGGATACCGCGCCCGCAACCTGGGCGACATGGGCGGCGACGGGATCGCGGACGTGGGCGTCGGCGCGCCGCGCACGGGCAACGTCACCAATGGGGGCGCGGCGCGCGTGCTCTCGGGGATCGACGGCACCGAGCTCTTCGCCCAGGGCGGAGGCGCCGGCTCCCTGACCGGCGTGGCCCTGGCCAGCGGCGACGTGAACGGCGACGGGGAGCTCGACCTGGTGGTCGGTCAGCCGCGGGACGGTGGCGAGGGCTACGGCCTGGCCAAGGTCGTCTCGTCCAAGGAACTGCGGCTGACCGCGGACCGCCATAGCCTCTCGGTCAACGACGGCGGGACGGTCCACTTCGACCTGCAGGGCACGCCGAGCTTGATCGGGCACCTGTACGTGCTGCTTGGAACGGCCAGCGGCACCTCGCCCGGGCTGCCGACGCCCGCAGGTGTGCTGCCGATCAACTTCGACGGCTACACCAACTACACCCTCAGCCAGGCGCCCGAGCTGGGCGGCTTCTTCGGCTTCTTCGGCGCCGGCACCCACGCCCAGGCCTCGATCTTCCTGCCCGCGGGCACCTCGCCGTCCCTGGTCGGCGTCAAGTTGAACTACGCCTGGGCGACCCTCGACATGGGCACGCCGGGCTTCCCGACCACTGCCGTCAGCAACGCGGTGCCCCTGGGTTTCGAGACCGACACCTGCGTGGCGGTCGGCGGTCTGGGGGACTGCAACGGCAACGGGCAGCTCGATGCCTGCGACATCGCCGACGGCACCTCGATCGACTGCAACCAGAACGGCCTGCCCGACGAGTGTGAGTTGCTGGTCGCGGGAGCCGACGTCGACCTGGATGGCATCCTCGACGTGTGCCAGTCGGTGGTCTACGTCGACGCCTCGGCGACGGGAGCGAAGAACGGAACCTCGTGGGCCAACGCCTACACCGACCTGCGCGCAGCCATGAGCCTGGCGCCCGAGTATTCGCAGGTGTGGGTCGCGGTGGGCACCTACACGCCCTGGCCCAACGACCAGAACCACGGCGCGAGCTTCCTTCTGCGCGACACCGTCGGCGTGTACGGCGGCTTCGTCGGCGGCGAGACCAGCCTCTCCCAGCGCGACTGGGTGAACTTCGCGCCGACCCTCTCGGGCGACGTGCTGTTCGACGACTTCGCCCCCGGCGGAGGAATCCTGGACAACTCCTGGAACGTGGTCGGGGCCGGCACGAACGCCGGACCGACGGCGGTCCTGGATGGCTTCCGGATCAGTGGCGGCAACGCGGTCGAGGTGCTCGGCTGCGACGTCTTCGCGGTGTACTTCTCGAGCTGTCGCGGCGGCGGCCTCTACAGCGAGGGCGCGCCGACCATCCGCCACTGCGTGTTCGAGTCCAACTTCGGCGGCCACCACGGCGGCGGGGCCTACACCCTGCGGGACACCCGCTTCATCGACTGCGAGTTCGTGGCCAACGTGGCGATCCGCGGCGGCGGCGTCTACAGCGACGTGGGCGCGAAGCCGACCTTCCAGGACTGCGTCTTCCGGCAGAACAACGCCCAGTTCGGCGGCGGGATCTTCGCCACCGGGATCGCGTCGGCCGGGCCCCTGCTGATCGACTGCCTGCTGATCGGGAACAACAGCGCGGAGGGCGGCGCCGCCGCCTACGCGGAAGTCGCCTCGATCAACCTGGTGGGCTCGACCGTCGTCCACAACCGCTCCCAGACCACCGGCGGCGGCGTGTTCTCGACCTTCGGCTCCTCGGTCGCCCTGCGGAACTCGATCCTGTGGGGCAACCGCGGCGCCGGCGGCGTCGGCGGACAGGCGGAGCAGATGCAGTCCGCCGGCGGCCTGCCCAACATCCAGTGGACGACGATCGAAGGCTGGAACGGCTCCCTGTTCGGCATCTCGAGCGACGGCAACAACCCGCTGTTCGTCGACATCGACGGCCTCGACGGCATCGCCGGCAACGCCGACGACAACCTACGCCTGGCCCCCGGCTCGCCCGCCCGCGACTCGGGCAACAGCATCATCGTCCCCACGGACGTGTTCGACGTGGACGGCGACGGTGACAAGTCCGAGCCCCTGCCCCTGGACCTGGGCGGCAACCCGCGCGTGGTCAACGACCCCCTGGCCCCCGACACCGGCGTCGCCGGAACCCTTGGCGCCGTGGTCGACCGCGGCGCCTACGAGGGCTGAGTGCTGTGACCGCCCCGTGTCGCAGGACACTCCGACGCGGGGCGAGCGAAGCCCGCGAATCGGCAGAGTTCGCCGCTCGACGGACCTTGTCGATCAGCGCACTTCGCGATTCAGGTGAGTTCGCGAAGCAGGCCTGCCCCCGGGATTCTGACGCTCCGCGAGCCCAGTGCTTGGCGCGCAACTCGAGACGCCGCGAAGTTCGGAATCCCGCGCCGCTCAGAACACGATGAACTGCGCCGGAGCCGGGTTGCTGGCCAGGTCGGGCACGAGTTGGTCGTTGACCACGACGAAGGCGTGGTTGACCGGAGTCAGGGTCAGTTGGAACTGGCCCACGCCGGGGGGCAGGACGAAGGCGGCGGTGGCTCGGCCGAGTCCGTCGAGGACGCCGGCGCCGCCTTGGACCAGGGTTCCGGTTGGTGAGGCCAGGGTCAGGTCGAAGTAGACGTCCTGGTTCAAGGGGACCGTGACCAATCCCAGGGGGAAGCCGACGTCGGTGCCGGCCAGGGAGCCGAGCACGAAGTAGATGTCGCCCGCCCGGGCGGGACCGGCGTCGAAGCTGAGCGTCTGGGTGCCGCCCAGGACCAGGCTCAGCTCCAGCTTGTCGACCGTCAGGCTCTGGCAGGTGTCGGGGATCTCGTTGCCGTCGATGTCGGCGACCAGGCCGTCGGCGATCTCGATCCCGTCGGGGATGCCGTTGCTGTTGCAGTCGGCGACCTCGATCACGGCGTCGCGCCAAGCGGCGACGGTGGGGGCGTTCAGGGTCAGGGCCTGGGCGTTGTCCTCGGTGCCCGCGGCGCCCATCACGTAGCCGTTCCAGAAGTGGTCGGGGCTCGAGAAGATCGGCTTGCGCGAGCCCGGCGAGTAGGCCATGACCGTGCGGTACAGGTTGTTCGGCGTGCGGTACCCGTAGCCGAACGAATGGGACGAGCTGCCCGCGTTGTCGCGGTCGTGGGCGCAGCCGAAGTTGTGGCCCAGCTCGTGGCCGTAGGAGTAGTAGCCCGTCGCGCAGCCGCGCGCGGTCACGCTGAAGGCCGAGGACTGGAAGCCGGGCGAGACGTTCGTCATCAGGTAGGCCACGCCGCAGGCGCCGCCGCCGCTGACGATCAGGGCCACGGCGTCGCCGCCGTAGACGTCGCGCCAGGAGTGGACCTCGTCCATGTAGCCGTCGGTCTTCGACCGCAAGCGCGAGAGGTCGGTGCTCATCGAGCCGCTCTCGGTGTAGACGACCTCGCCCGAGTAGGCCAGGCGCAGGACCAGGTCGGCTCCGCAGTTGTCGTAGGCGACGTTGGTCTCGAGCACGGCCAGGTCGATCAGGGCCAGGATCTGCGCCGTGCCGCCCTGGGCCTGACGGGCTTCGGGGGTGTAGGCCGTGACCACGTCGACGAAGTTGAAGTCGGGGGTGTCGGTCAGCGGACCGCCGGGATCCGTTGAGGGGTCCTCGGCCCGGCGCAGGCGGCGCGCGGCGCCCTGTGTGGGCAGCGTATCCACGTGGTGCTCCGGTCCCAGGGCGCAGGTGCCCGGAGCGGTCAACGTGCGCTCGACCAGCACCGCCTGGCCATCGGGCAGGTTGGTCACGGCGAACAGGTGCTCGTCCAGCCACAGGGTGCCCTCGGCCGCGCCGTCGACGAGCGCCAGGGCCAGGTGGTCGCCGGCCGCGCCGATCGCGCCAAGGAAACTCGCCGAACCGGGACGCGGTTGGGCACGCCGCTCCAGGTCGACCTCCACGCGACGGCCATCGAACAACTCGAGCGCTATCCGGGCGTTGCTCACCGGCACAAGGGCCTCTGCCCCGATCAGCTCGATCGGTCGCCAGCGCAGCACCGTCGAGTCCTCTGCCAGGGCGGCGAGGGCCGCGGGCGAGGTCTCGTCGGGATCCGCGCGCCACAGGTCGATGGCCGCGGGGGCGGTGTCCTGGACGGCGTACGCGGGGAGAGCGACGAGCGCAGCAGCGCCGACGATGAGGGGGCGGATCGTCATGGGTGGGGAACGGGACGCCCACCCGCCGTGGGACGGCGAGCGTGGGGAGGCGACGGGCGACCTCCGACGCGCTCAGAAGAGCGTGAAGGTGATCGGGATGGGGTTGCTGGCGAAGACCAGCGATTGCGAGCCGCCGACCACGAAGAACGCGTGGTTCACGACGGTGCCGACGAGGCTCAGGGAAACTCCGGACGGCAGGGCGAACTGCGCGGTTCCCTTTCCTTCGGCGTCGAGGCTGCCCAGTCCCCCGATCAGGGGCGCGAAGCCGGGATTGGCGAGGGTGAAGCCGGTGTAGGCGTCGACGTTGAGCGGTAGCAGCACGCCGTCCACGGCGATGCCCGGCCGGGTGCCGGTGGTGCTACCCAGGATCCAGTAGAGCTGCCCCGCATGGGCTGCCCCCGCGTCGAGGGACAGGGTCTGGGTGCCGCCGAAGAGCAGCGGCAGGCTGCCCAGGTCGGCCGACAGGGGCTGGCACTCGTCCGGCCCGCCGTCCCCGTCCAAGTCCAGGGAGGTCCCCGCGAGGACGTCCTGCTCGTCGGGGATGCCGTTGCCGTTGCAGTCGCTGCCGGCCAGGTCGACGCGCACCTCGTAGGAGCCCGCGCGCCGGAAGGGGTGCTGGGTCGAGACCTCCGCGTACCACTCGCCGTCCGCATCCGCGATACCCGCCACCAGCGCGTTGCGTCCGACGCCGGAATCATCGTCCTGGCCGAAGAGCGAGCCGTCGGGTCGGCGCACCCGCAAGAGGGGGTCGACGAAGGTGCCCGCGTCGGGGTTGCCGCCCGGGTAGCGCGTCGAGACCTCGAAGCCCTGGCCCTGGCTGAGGGTGAAGCGGTGGAAGTCCCCGTCGCCGTCGCCCGGGGCGTAGGCGCCGGGCGGCGGACGATAGAGGGTGCGCGTGACGCTCCAGCCGCCGCCGACGTCCAGCAGCCGCGCCGCAGCCAGGCCGTCATCGGGCTCGGCCGCGTCTGCAGCGAAGCCCAGCTTCCAGGCCGTGACGACCTCCACCAACTCCGCACCGTGGCCCGGATCGCTCGGCGCGAACAGACCGTGCCACAGGTCGAGCACGGTGGCGTCCTGGGCCGCGGCCACGGTTCCCTCCAGGGCGCGCCACAACAGTTGCGCCCCGTCGAGCCCGCCCTCGAACTCGAAGGAGCCGTCCACGGGATCGTCGTCGCCGCCGGGCACCGGGCCCCGAGTCTCGGCGCCATCCACCAGGTCCCACAGGGTGCAGGCCACCGCGCCCTCGTTGGCCTCGCCCTCGGTGCTGCCGATGAAGGGCGAGCCGTCCTCGAGGCGCAGGCGCAGTTGGATCGACGCGGGCCCAGTGGCGCCCGTCCCTGAAGCGTCCAGGTAGAAGCCGGAGTCGTCGAAGCCGGCCAAGTCGCGGGCCAAGGCCGCGAAGGCCGTGGCCCAGCCCTCCGTGAAGGACAAGCGCGGATCCTGGTCGGACTCGCCGAAGGAGTGCGACCCGCCCTGCTGGTCCTCGTCCACGAACAGGTGGTAGAGCAGGTGGGCGAGCTCGTGCAGCGCCACCAGATCGTCGTAGCCGTCGTCGGCGGCGATCGACGATTCGGTCCCGCTGGAGAAGGACACCGGCCCCGCGGGCCAGGTCATCTGCAGGTCCTGTGGGATCGACGGCGCGCCGATGGCCTGGGCCGCGCCGACGCCGACGACGAACTGATCCAGGAGGTTGAACGGGTTACCGAAGCGGCCCGCGGCGAAGACCTTGGGCGACACCAGGGTGCCGATGTCCAGGTCGGTGGAGAGGTCCCAACCGGCGAAGGTCGGCGTGGCCATGGAGTAGACCTGGTTGGCGACGTTCGTCACGCGCACCGCCGCGCCGAAGGCCTCCGAGCGCGCGACCACACGCACGATCACGTCCATCTGGCCCGAACCGACGATCGGAATCGAGAAGTCACCACTGGCGTCGGTCGCGCTCACGGCGAGGATCGCGCCGCTCGCGGCCTCGATCACGCGCACCGTGGCGAAGCGCACGGGTAGTTCGGGTTCGACGCCCGTGAAGCCGCTGTCGAAGCTGAACTCGCGGTCCACGTAGCGGGCGCTGCCGCTGATCACCAGGTCGGCCTGCGCCGGGGCGACCAGTGCCGCCAGCAGGGCCA
Source organism: Engelhardtia mirabilis (assembly GCF_007748095.1). Classification (NCBI taxonomy): domain Bacteria; kingdom Pseudomonadati; phylum Planctomycetota; class Planctomycetia; genus Engelhardtia; species Engelhardtia mirabilis. The sequence goes on along the minus strand of NZ_CP036287.1, from coordinate 4,982,662 downwards.
GTGCTGCCCACGCGAGCCGTAGGCGCGCGAGCGCGATCACCGCTCACCTCCGCCCGCGACGGCCGCACGCGGCCGCAGGATCGACGGCACCTGCGCCGTAACTTCGCCCGCCTCGTACACCAGTTGCGTCGAGTCGACCACGGGGAGCTCGCCCCACAGGACCTGTCGCTCGATCGAGAAGGTCGATCGGCCATCGATGCCGCCCGGGTCGGCGAGGGCGATGCGGAAGACCAGCTCCAGGCTCGCGGGCCCGTCGACTTCGACCAGGGCCAGTCCCTGGACGCTTTCGCGTCGGGCTCGTGGCCCCGCGGGCGGAGCCACGTGCTCGACCACGCGGGCGGCGCTCGAGGGGCGCAGCTCGACCGACGCGTCGAGGCATTGGACGAGTGGCGACACCTCGTACCGCACGCGGGCGCGTCCACCCTGTAGGGGATCCAGATGGATCTCGACCGCCAGGGGCGCCTCGGGCTCGTTCGCGACCGGGACCGACGGGATCCGCCCCTCGCGAGCCGGGGACCCGGACTGCAGCGAGGCCGACGAGAGCATCACGGCTGCGACTGCGCACAACGCGATCGCAGCCCTGGGGGAGGGCGTGGGGGCTGTCATGGGAGAGCGGCGGCCAGTCGAGCTGGATGGAGGGCTGAACGGCCGGCTACCAATGTGCAATGGAGAGCGGCGCTTGGGGTTTGCCCTCTTGGCGATCCGGCGCGTTTTCGTGGCGCCCTGGCGCGTCCCGGAGGGGTCCGCCGGGTGGGTGGAGTCCGATCGAGCCCCGCCCGCGACCCCGGCGGCGCGCCGATCGTCGCGCGCCTACTCCTGGTCGCGGTCCAGGTAGCCCAGGGCCCGCAGGCGCGCGCGCTGTGCCGGGTCGATCTGCGTCGCACTGCCCCGCCGGCTCTGGGCCAGGCTGTTCAGGGCATCGAGGTCGGCCCCGAGCTCGAGCAGGCGGTCGGGCTCTTCGGCGGAGCGATCCAAGTGCTCGGGGTCGCCCACGCGCAACAGGACCGTGGCCTCGCCCTCGCCGCCGCGGACCAGCGACCAGCCGTCGCGCAGCAGCGCCGAGCGGTCGCGACCGAAGGCGATGCCGCGCGAGACCACCGCCCGTGCGTCGGCGTGCTCACCCCGCAGGGTGCCCACCAGCGAACGCGCGTCGAGCTCGGCCGGGTCGTGGTCGACGCCCAGGAGCTCGAGCAGGGTCGGAACCAGGTCGTGGGTCGCGACGGCCCCCGGAACGTGCAGGCCTCGCGCCTCGACGCCCGGCCCCGCGATCACCAGCGGCACGCGCAGGACCTCTTCGAACAGGGTGTGCCCATGGCCGAGGGGCCGCACGGTCTCGGGTTGCACGTAGCCGGCGCCGCGGGCGAGGGCCGCGCTCTCGAAGACCTCTTCGCCGTGGTCGGAGGTGAACACCAGGTAGGTGTCGTCGATGCTCCCGTCGGCCTCGAGGCTGTCGAGCAGGCGGCCCAGTTGTGCGTCCACGTAGCGCACAGCGCCGTCGTAGAGGCGCAGGCGCGCGGCCCGGTGCTCGGGCGTCATCGCCAGGGTCGAGAAGGTGCGGTTGGAGATGTCGGGCACGGGCAGCCTGTCGCCGGGCGGCCTGGCGTCGAGCACGAACTCGTCCGGGATCAGCAGCGGGTCGTGGCAGTCGATCAGGTGCGCGAGCAGGAAAGTGGGGCGCTCGTCGCCGGGCACGTCGAGGCGCTCGAGGGTCCAGTCGAGCACCTCGGCCGCCTCGGTCTGGCGCAGGGTGAAGGACTCGAAGCCGCGCTCGAGACCGAAGCCCACGAAGGGATTGGTGACGAAGGCCTCGCAGCGCCAGCCCTCGTCGCCCAGGCGCTCGGCCAGGGTCGGCACGTCCGCCGCCAGGCCGTCGGGGACTTGGCTGGCGAGGTCGCGCCACGAACCGTGCAGCCCCGCGCCGTGGCGGTCGGGGTCGACGCCGGTCAGCAGCGAGGCCGTGGCCGGCAGGGTCCAGGGAGCGGGGGACCAGGCCTGGTCGAAGACCGCCCCGCGGGCGACCAGGCGCTCGAGGTTGGGCGAAGTGGGCCGGTCGTGCCCGTAGGGCGTGAGCCGGTCCGCGCGCAGGGTGTCCACCAGGAACAGCACCAGGCGCGGGGGCGGCGACGGCTGCTCCCCGCCGCTCGGCGCGCAGGCGCCGAGCAGCAGCAGCAACGCGGGGGCCGCGGCGCGAAGACGTGCTCGCTCTACCAGCGGAAGTACTCCCGGGCGAGCCAACGGGCCGGGAGCTGCGCGGCCGACTCGGCCTCGGCGCCCACGGCGTCGTAGCCGCCTTCGTCCCAGGCCGTCCGAATCAGCGCGGCGAGCTCGGTCGGGAAGCGCCCCTCGAGGGCTTCGAGTTCGCCGGCCAACTCGTCGATCGCTGCCGCCGCGGGGTCGCGCCGGTTGCGCTTGAGCCAGTCGGCCACGGCCTTCTCCGCGCGATCCCAGGCCTTGTCGAGCCGGCCCTCGAGGACGTCCTTGAGCTCCTTGCGTTCGCGCGGCGTCAGCTCGGCACCGACCTCGCGACCCCAGTCGAGCAGCACGTCCAGGGCCGGGTCGGCCCCGTCGCGGGCGATGGCTTCGGCGGTGACCGAGATGCTGGCCATGGATGAGCGCACCGAGTCGAGCGCCGTCTTGGCCTCGCGGACCTGGGGATCGAAGCGCGCGTCGAAGCCCTCGGCCGCGATCAAGAGCGGCGCGGCCTCGGCAAAGCGACCCGCCGCGAGGGCCGGCTGCCCCGTGGCGGTCCACTGCTCGCGCCAGGGCACCAGGGTCGCGAGCTTGCGCTTGGCGACCAGCTCCGCGATCGGCGCGTCCACGAAGCTGCCCTCGGCGGGGACCCACCCGGTGCCGATGCTGAAGCCCGGATCGCCCTCCCACACCACGCGGTGGTCGAGATCCAAGAGCAACATCCGCGGCAGGTTGAAGCGGTCGATCGAGAAGTCCTCGAAGGTGTCGCCGATGCCGAAGCCCTCGCGCCGGTCGAGCGCTACCGAGCCCGGGAACTTCGTCCCGGCCAGGTACTCCTCGATGCGCTCGGAGTCGTTGGGGGAGACCACGTTGACGATCTTCAGGCCGGCCTTGCCGTGCTCGTCCATCAGGTGATCGAGCCAGCCGTCCAGGGGCATGATCTCGTTCACGTCGATGTTCCAGAAGGCGAGCAGCGTCGGCGAGGGTCCGATCTCGTCCCAATCGGCCAGCGGGTCGCGGACCCAGCGCTCCACGCGCGGGAAGGGCGGCACGTAGCCCAGGTAGCTGCCGTTCAGCCCCTGACCCTGGGCCATCAGCTCTTCGATGCGCCGCTCGCGTTCGAGGGCGGAGGCGGGGTCGTTGGGCTGGCGCGCCAGGTAGCGCACGTTGCGGAACAGGCTCTCGCCGGGGCCGATGACCAGGCCGAAGCCGCCGCGCAGCACGTCCGCCGTGCCGAAGTCCTGGCTGGCGATGAAGGTGCCGTCGAACCACACGTCGACGGTGGTGCCGACCACGTCCACGCGCAGCTTGTGGAAGCTGGTGGTGGCGCTGGTGGCTTCGCCCTTGTCGACCTGCACCGTGTTGTGGCGCCAGATCTTGAAGTCGCCGCCGTAGAAGCTGGTCAGGTCGACGTAGCCCGTCTCGGCGGCGCCCTCGCGCCCGCGCTTGGGCGGGAACAGGATCATCGAGTGGAAGGTCGTGTCGCTCTTGCGCCCGAAGACCAGCCCTCCGAAGGCGCCCTTGCCGCTCTCGACCTTGACCTCGGCCTCGAACGAGTAGTCGCCGGAGGTGACCGTGTCGAAGGTCAGGAAGCGGTAGTCGAAGCTGTCGGCGCGGTACTCACCCAGCTTGCCCAGCAGGTTGACGCCCTCGGAGGTCCAGCCCCCGGTCTCGCCCGAGACCCAGCCGTCGAGCCCGCGCTCGTCGTAGGCCAGCTTCCAGATCGCGGTCGAGCGTCCGCCGGCCGCCAGGGCCTGGGCGTAGAGCTCGAACAGTCGCTGCTCGCCCAGCTGGTTGCCGAAGCGCCAGGACAGGTCCATGGCCTGCAGGTACAGCCCGTCGGCCACGTAGCGCTGCACCAGGCCCAGCACCGCCGAGCGCAGCTTGTCGTGGATCTCCTCGACGTCCTTGCGATCGGGGTCGTACTTGGAGAGGGCGCGACGGGCCGAGGCCAGGGCCTTCTCGTCGATCGGGTCCTCGTTCTCGAGCAGCTGCACTGCGCGCAACTGGAGCTTGGACGCGCGGTCGTCGTTCTTGAGGGTCGTCGACAGGAACGCGGCGAAGTCCTGCAACAGGCCCACGTCGGCCGGCGTGGCCGCGATGCCCTTCTCGAAGTGTTCGAGGGCCACGTCCTTCTCGCCGCGATCGATGGCGTAAAGGGCCCAGGCGCGCCACGGGCGCTCCACCTCGAGCTTGCCGCTCTGCTCGTCGCGCAGGCGCAGGATCCAGTCCTTCCAGATCTCGTTCAGCTCGTCGACGGTCTTCGGCAGGGGCAGGCGCTCCTGGCCGGTGTAGTCGACCTTGACGGTCGGCTTCGACGGTTGACCGAGCACGACCTCCTCGAAGTGCTCGATGGCCGAGTCGCCCAGGCGCGAGCTGAGCGAGTCCATGAACCCGCGGAAGGCCGAGCGGTACACGTAGCGGCCGTCGACAGGGTCCTGGTAGTTGTAGCAGAAGTACACCACGCCCCAGGTCGGCGCGTACCACGGTGGGCCCCAGGGGTAGCGACCGCCGAGCACGATCGCGAAGGTCGGCGCGGTCTCCGGCGTCTTGTTGGGGTCGGCCGGATCCACGCCGTCGTTGACGTGCTCCATCCAGCCCTGCTCCATGCGGCTGGCGAGGGGGAACAGCCGGTGGTTGGCCGGCAGGTTCATGATCACCGTGCCGTTGGCCAGGATACGGCAGCCCTCGAAGAACGACGCCAGGCCCTCGTTCAGCCAGCCACTCGCGTTGGTGGCCAGGGACACGAACTGGTGCGCCGCCTCGTGGAACAGCACGCCGACGATCGTTTCGAAGCTGTCCTCGCCGGCGTAGGTGACCACCGCGCCGCCGTTGAAGAAGCCGCGCGACCACTCGATCGCGCCGGCGTCGAGGTACTCCTGGCGATCCTTGTAGATCAAAAGGTCGATGCGCGACACGCCGCCGGGCGAGTCCTCGGTGCCGTACTCGAAGAACACCCGGTAGAAGGCGTTCATCTGCTCCATGGCCTCGCCCGCGCGGACCATCAGCTCGTAGCCGGCGTTGGTCTGGGTGACGTAGTTGTCGCGGGTCAGCTTGGCTCGGTCGCCCCAGTCGCCGTGCTTCTCGTCGTGCTCGCGGATCCACTCCTCGGTCACGTCGGCGAACAGGTCCGGCGGGTTGGCGTCGGCGGCCAGGCTGGGGTCCGGCGCGGCGGCCAGGAGCTCGATCGCGGCCTCGCTCTCGATCCGGGACGGATCCAGGGCCAGGACCTCCTTGTGGGTCCGGATGGCGGAGTGGGGGCGCTTCTCCTTGGTGTAGCCCTCGGCCAGCTTGACCAGCTCCTCGACGAACTCCTCGCGCAGCAGCTCGAGGTCGCGGGCCAGGGGGTCGACGGCGTAGAGCCGCTCGCGGACCTCCGCGCGCTCGGCCTTGGGCCGGTCCTGGGCCACGGTCAGCTCGAGCCGGCGGTGGAGCGTGTGCACCAGGTCGTCGCGGTCCTCGGCCACCTCGGCCCAGCGCGCGCGCAGGTCCCAAGCCCGCAGGGAGCGCGCGTCGCGCTCCAGGGCGCGCTCGATCTGGGCCCGGGCGCGGTCCAGGTCGCCCAGCTCGAGCAGACTCTCGGCTCGGTCGAGGGCCAACCCGAGGGTCGGCGGAGCGTCGTCGTCGCCGCGGAACGGAGCGGCAGCGCTCGCGGAGGCCGCGCTCGGTCGGGCGAGAATCGCGGCGCAGGGAATCAGGCCGATTACGGCCGCCAGGAGGACCACCCGGCGGTGGGCCCGGCGGAAAGCTCGGGGTCGGGTCATGCTCGTCCGTGGGGTGGAGGTCGCTCGCCGGGGGGGGCGGGAAGAGCTTAGCAGGGCGGTGGTGAGCCGTAACCGTGGGCCGTACGGCCCGAAATGACCCCTCCAGCCCTTCGCCCCGACTCCCGACCACAGCCCTGTTTCTTGTCCGGCCGTAAACGATTCAGCGTCCTGCGCGACCCCGTCCACGGGGACATCGATCTGACCGACGAGGAGCTCGCCGTGCTCGACACGCGCGAGATGCAGCGGCTGCGGGGCGTCAAGCAGCTCGGCACCGCCTACCTGGCCTACCCGGGGGCGGTCCACTCGCGCTTCGAGCACTCGATCGGCACGCTGCACGTGACCCGCTCGATGATCGAGGCGATCAACCAGAACGCCGACCTCGAGCCCCGGGCCTGCCTCGGGATCAGCGAGGAGGAGGCCCGGCTGATCCGGCTCGCGGCCCTGATCCACGACGTCACCCACGTGCCCTTCGGGCACAACATCGAGGACCAGAGTGGGCTGCTCGAGCGCCACGACTCCGCCGCGCGCTACCGCGGGATGCTGTCGGTCTCGACCGAGCTGGGGCGCCTGTTGGACGAGCTGGGCGTGCGCGACGACGTGCTCACGATCCTGTTGCCCCAGGGCACCGAAGGTCGCGCGCCGATCCCGCCCTACTGGTCGCAGATCATGTCGGACACGATCTGTTCCGACATCCTCGACTACCTCGCCCGCGACGCCTACTTCACCGGTCTGCGGCTGCAGGTGGACGAGCGCATCGTGCGCTACTTCAAGGTCGATCGAGCCAGCGGCAACCTGTATCTGGACCTGCAGAAGCGCGAGCTCCTGCGCGAGGACATCCTGAGCGAGATCGTGCGGATCCTCGAGGCGCGCTACTACTTCTCCGAACGCGTCTACTACCACCACGCCAAGGTCTCCGCCGGGGCCCTGATCGCCCGGGCCGCGGAGCTGTGCCTGGGCGCGGGTCTGATCGAGGACGCGGACCTCTACATGCAGACCGACCATTCCCTGGTCGACCTCTTGCGGCGCTCGGTTCACCAGGGCGATCCGCGCCTGCGCGCGCGCGTGAGCCACCTGCTCGAGGGCTTCGAGCGCCGTCGACTGTTCAAGCGCGCCTGCGTCTTCCCGCGCTACGAGAACGAGCAGACCCAGAAGGAACTGGTCGAGCGCTACTTCGCCCGCGGGCGCGGGGCCGAGCGCGCCGCCGTCGAGGCACGCATCGCCGACCTGGTGCGCTTCGCCACCGGCAAGGAGATCGAGGTGATCGTCTACTGCCCGGCCGCGCGGATGCAGCTCAAGGAGGTCGCCACCCACGTGCGTTGGCCGGGCGTGCACGAGCCGCGCCCCCTGGCGGAGTTCTCCGACCGCGTCCCGCGCCTCGCGGACCTGGAGCGCTCCTACCGCGACCTGTGGAAGTTCTACGTGCTCGCGGACGCGCGCGACCCGGCCGTGCTGGCCAAGGTCCAGGAGGTCGCCATCGGCGAGTTCCCGGGCGCGGTCAACGCGTACCGGCTCTGACGGGGAGGCCCGGGCATCGGCCCGCTTGCTTGACACCCTCCGGTCCTGAGACGGATGCTCTGCCCGTCTGTCCGATTTCACGACCAACACCACGGAAGAGAAGGGCGGCAGGACATCCCTGCGCCCCACGATGTCGCAAGAGTCCCCGCTGCCGGCGGCGGAACCGTCCGGGAAGATCCGCGTGGCCGCCGCGCTGCGTGGCGCGATCGCGAGCGGCTACAACGCCTCCACGCTGCGGGCGGACCTCCTGGCGGGCGTGGTTGTGGGGGTGGTGGCCCTGCCCCTTTCCATGGCCCTGGCCGTGGCGGTCGGCGTGCCGCCGCAACACGGGCTCTACACGGCCATCGTCGCGGGCTTCGTGATCGCGGTCCTCGGGGGCTCCAAGGTCCAGGTGTCCGGGCCCACGGCGGCCTTCGTGGTGATCCTGGCCCCGATCGTGGTTCGCCACGGCCTGGGGGGACTGCTGTTGGCCACGATGTTGGCCGGACTCCTGCAGGCGTGCCTCGCCCTGGCCCGCGCGGGGCGTCTGATCCAACTCGTCCCCTACCCGGTGACGGTCGGCTTCACGGCGGGCATCGCCGTCGTGATCGCGACGCTTCAAGTCCAGGACCTGCTGGGCTTGGCGGTGGCGGGGCGTCCCGAGCACTACCTGGACCGCGTCGAGGCGCTGGCGCGAGCCCTTCCCACCGCGCGTTGGCCGGAGTTCGCGACGGGCCTGTCCACGCTGCTCATGCTGGTCCTGTGGCCCCGGGTGAGTCGGCGCATCCCGGCCCCGCTGGTGGCCCTGGCAGTGGCGGCGCTCGTGGCCTGGGCGCTCGAGCAGCTGGTGCCCGGCTTCCACGTGGCGACGATTCGCGACCGCTTCGCCTTTGAAACGGCCGATGGGATCGGACTGGGGATCCCCAGGCTCGCCCCCCAACTCGTGATGCCCTGGAACCTCGCGGGAGCGGACGGCGCCCCGATCGGGATCACCTTCGACCTGGTGCGCGAGCTGCTGCCCTCGGCCTTCGCGATCGCCATGCTCGGTGCGATCGAGTCCCTGCTCTCGGCGGTGGTCGCCGACGGGATGATGGGGGACAACCACGACCCCGACGCGGAGCTGTTCGCGCAAGGCGTCGGGAACGTGCTCTGCCCGCTCTTCGGTGGTATCGCCGCCACCGGGGCCATCGCACGCACGGCCACCAACGTGCGGGCGGGGGGGCGCACGCCGATCGCGGCGGTGGTCCACTCACTGGTCGTGTTGTCGGCCGTGCTGGCCTTCGCGCCCGTGCTCGGCTACCTGCCCATGGCGTCCCTCGCGGCGCTGCTCACGCTGGTCGCCTGGAACATGGCGGAGGTGAGGCACGTGGCGATGGTGCTGCGGACCTCGCCCCGGGGCGACAGCCTCGTGCTCTTGACCTGCCTCGGCCTGACCGTCCTGTTCGACATGGTGATCGCCGTCGGCGCCGGGTTGGTGCTGGCCTCGATCCTCTTCATGCGTCGGATGATCGAGGTCTCCGAGGTCCGCCTGGTCGACGAGCAGCAGGCGGTTCCCCCGGAGCTCAGGTCGAAGGGAATCGTCTGGTACGAGATCGCGGGTCCCCTGTTCTTCGGCGCCGCCCATCGTGCCACCAGCGCCCTGCACCGCGCACGCAGCGACGCCAAGGTCGTGGTGCTCGACCTCTCGGCCGTTCCGGTCATCGACGCGACCGGCCTGGTCAACCTCCGCTCGGCGATCTCGCGCTTGCACCGCGACGGCCTGGTGGTGGTGCTGGCCGGGATGGGCTCCGGGGTCAAGCGAGTGCTGCGCCGCGCCGGGGTCGTGGAGGAGGCGGGCAAGCTCCTCCTGTGCGACAGCACCGCTGAAGCCGTCGACCGAGCCAGCGCGGCGGCCGAGAGCATGGCGGCCGAGTGAGTAACGGCGGCCGCCGGAGTCGCGGTCGTCCTCAGGGGCGTCGGTCGGTCGTTACCCGCTCGAGGTTCCCGCGCACCGCTTCTTGCTCCTGGATCGCGAGCGCGGCGCGGTAGTCGCGCTCGGCGTCGGCGGCGCCGCCGGGGCGGAAGAAGGCCACGTTGCCGCGGTAGCACCGGGCGCGCCAGTCCTGCGGGTCGGCGTCGATGCGTGCGTCCAGGTCGTCCTGCATGGCGTCGTAGCGCCACAGGTCGCGGCTCTCGAGCAAGGTGCGGTCGAAGCCGAAGCCCAGGAAGTCGCGCACGGCCAGGGCGTCGGGACCGTCGGCCTCGATGAAAGCCAGGCGCTGCTCGAGTTCCCCTCGCGGCGCCTCGTAGGGGCCGGGCAGGAGCCCCGCGGCGCCCGCGGCTCGCGCCAACTCGCGCGCCATCGTCAGAGCCCCGCCGGGGGTGAAGTGCACGTAGTCGTAGAAGGTCTCGAAGCCGATCACTCCGCCGGTGGAGAGGGCCGTGAGGACGGCATCGGCGTCGAACAGGTACGCGCCCGCTTCGCTGGCGGCCACCGCGCGGGCCCGCTCGGCCAGGCGCGAGGTGGCGCGCCGCAGGTGCGGGTCGGAGTCGAGGGCGGAGCGGAACAGCTCGGCTGCCCGCGCAGCCTGGCCACCGCCCTCGGCCGTGCGCGCCGCGCGATCCAGCCAGTGCCAGCGCTCGACGGGGTCGTCGGCCCGGGCCGCGCGGTCGACGCAGGCGGCCACGAGGGCGTCGCCCGCCAGGCCCAGTTCGTCGCGCCACAGGCTGTCGTCCTCGTCTTCGAGGCCGGTCCAGCGCCAGTTGGTCGCGACGGTGCAGACCACCGCCGGCACCTCGGCCTCGCGGCAGGCGGCGACCATCGCGCGCAGGTTGTCCTCGTAGGCCTGCTCGACGGCCGTCACCTGGGCCGCGTCGATCCGCACTTCGGCCAACATGTCGCTGTGCTCGACGCGGTCGTCGTTGGCGGCCAGGTTGCGGGTCGAGACGCTGCGTTCGAGTTCCTCGGGGCTGGGCTCGCGCCGCCCTCCGCGCAGGAGCGACGCCAGGCGCGAGCTGCGTAGGGCCGCGGCCAGCGGACCGGGGGCGGCGCCTGTGTGCTCGGCGAAGACGCGGCTGTGCAGCTCCAGGAACTCGTTGTTGCCCGAATAGATCACGGCCAGGTCCAGCTCGCCGTGGGCGGCCAGGTCTTCGACCAACTCGAGCACCTGGCCCGAGGCCAGGGCCACCACACCCAGGTTCAAGACCTCGACGGCGGTGTCCGGGTAGGCGGCGCGCAGGATCGTCTCCAGCTCGCGCGCGAAGGTCGCGCCGGGGGCGGAGCCGAGGCCGGCCACCGCCGAACCCCCGAAGACAGCCACGCGGAAGACGTCGTCGCCGGGCGCGATCCACTGGTAGGGCAGGCGCGGGTCGACCGTGGCCAGGACCTGGCGCCCGTCGGGCAGCTCGTCGGGGCGCAGGAGCGGCGGGTAGACCTGCTGGTAGCGCAGGGTCGAGCTCGGCGGCTCGGCGATCCCGGCGGCGCGCAGCCCGAACTCGAGCGCCGCGAAGAGCGCCACCACCGCGAGCAGCGACAGGGCGGCACCACCCAATCGTCGGGCGAGGCTGGGACGCATGGCGCGCGGCGACTCCGGCTCAGAACCCGCCGTAGTCGAACGGCAGGTAGTCGCTGCCGCCCAGCAGGTTCACGAGGAACAAGAGGGCGACCAGCAGGACGAAGATGATCAGGACGTTGCGGAGGAATCGCATGGGGGGCCTTCCGGCCGCTAACTCTATCCCGGGCCGCGGCGGGGCGCACGGGGTAGAGTCTGGGGCCCCGAGCCCCCCTGGACGATGCCCGCCGATCACGCCTCCGACTCTCCGTCCCCGCTCGCCGCGCCGGCGCGCCATCGTCCCTTCCCGATTCGCGCCGGGTTGGCCCTCCTGCGCTGGACCGCGGCCCTGGTCGTGGCCCTGGTGCTGCTCGAGATCGGCGCCCGCGTGGCCGGGCTGGGGGTGCCGCCGCGGGGGCCCAACAACCGCCTGCCGATCCGCACGCTGGTGGCGCCGGACAAGGCCCCGCGGCTGTACGACACGCTCAAGCCGTCGACCAGCGGCGAGGTGCTGTACCCGGGTTTCGGCGACGTGCCGGACCGGACCGTCCACTACGCCATCAACCGCGACGGCTTCCGCGATCGGGCCGAGTCCTACGCGCGGCCCAAGCCGCAGGGCGTGTTCCGGATCGCGGTGCTGGGCGATTCGGTCACCTACGGCACCGGCGTGGAGCTCGAGGACAGCCTGCCCAAGGTGATGGAGCGGCGCTTCGCCGCGGCCGGCCTCGACTGCCGGGTCGAGGTCATGAACTGCGGCGTGTTCGCCCACAACACCAGCCAGCAGGTGGCCTGGTTCGAGTTCAACGTGGCGCGGTTCGAGCCCGACCTGGTGCTGTTGGTCTCGACCATCCCCGACGCCTCCGGCCGCAACATCGAAGCGGCGCCCGGTCGCAGCGACGAGCCCTCCGAGCGGGCCCAGTGGATCGAGCGCCTGGGGCTGACCTCGGGAGTCTGGGACGCGGGCGAGACCGAGGGGCTGACCCCGGCCCGCGCGCGCACCATGGCCTTGCGCCGGCGGTCGGTGCTGGTCGACATGATCGCCCACCGCCTGCACGGTTGGCTGCGGGGCGGGCTGATGTACGAGAGCTACAAGCTGGACTGGAGCGAGGGTTCGCCCGGTCGGGAGATGGTCGGTCGCTCCCTCGATCGGCTGGTGACGCTCTCGCGGGAGCAGGGCTTCGACCTGGTCGGATCCATGTACCCGACCCTGGTGCAGCTCGACGAGCACTACCCCTTCGCCGAGGAGGCCCGCACCCTCGGGGCCATGTGTGCCGAGCGCGGGGTGCCCTTCTTCGACCTCCTCGAGCCCCTCTTGGGCCAGGACGGAAAATCCCTGCAAGTCCATCCCCACGACCGCCACCCGAATGCCCGTTGCCATGCGATCGTGGGCGACTATCTGGCCCACGAGTTGATCCCGCGCGTCTGTACCGAGTGAACCGGACGACTGCGCGGTCGGCTACCGCCCGCCCGATCCAACCAAGATGATCGACCCCCGTCGCGCGCTCGCTAGCGCGGTGTTCCTGGCCCTCGTCGTCGCCCCGTCCGCCTCCGCCATCCAGGGCCAGCGAACGACGCCGCCGAACGTGCTGCTGATCGTCCTCGACGACGTCGGCGTCGACCAACTCGGCGTCTACGCCGAGGCCACGAACCCGCCGCCCACGCCCAACTTGGACGCCCTCGCGGCCCAGTCGGTGCTGTTCCGGCAGGCCTGGTCGAATCCCGTTTGCTCGCCCACGCGGGCGGCCCTGATGACAGGGCGCCACGGCTTCCGCACCGGCGTCGGCAACGCCATCGGCAGCGGCGCGACGGAGACCGGCCTGCCCCTTTCCGAGACGATCCTGCCCGAGCTGCTCGACACGGGCGGCCAGTACGTCCACGCGGCCTTCGGCAAGTGGCACCTGGGAGGCGCTGCGGACGGAGCCCTGGCGCCGAACAACGCCGGCTTCGGCCACTACGACGGCTGTCTGAGCAACCTCGACATCGTCGCCTCGAATCCGGCGTCCTACACCAACTGGCCGCGGGTCGTGGACGGCGTCGAATCGGTCTCGACCCAGTACCTGACCTCGGCCACGGTCGACTCGGCCCTCGGTTGGATCTCCCAACAGACCGAGCCCTGGTTCGCCTACGTCGCCTTCCACGCGGTGCATTCGCCCTTCCACTGGCCGCCGGCGGCGCTGCACTCGGTCAATCCCGCGAGTATCCCGCCCGGCAACCCCGCCCACTGGCAGCACCGCGCCATGGTGGAGGCCCTGGACACGGAGATCGGCCGCCTGCTCAGCGGTGTCGGCGCGCCCGCGGGTGACCTGACCGTGATCGTGGTGGGGGACAACGGCACCGCGGGGCCCGGCATCGAGCCGCCCTTCGATCCCACCCACGGCAAGCACACCCTGTTCGACGGGGGCGTGCGCGTGCCGCTCTTGATCAGTGGCCCGACCGTGTCCGCGCCCGGCGAGTGCCAGGCGCTGGTGCAGGTGCTCGACCTGTTCGCCACCGTGGCCGAGATCGCCGGGGTCAACCCGGCCACGATCGGCAAGACGATCGACTCGCGCTCGCTGGTGCCGTACCTCGCGAATCCGACCGCGGTCTCCGAGCGCAGCGTGCTCTTCAGCGAGCGCTTCTGGGGCAACGGCGTCGGCAAGGGGGTGCCCTCGCCCCAAGAGCTCGTGGCGGCCGACCCGAGCCTGCCCGCGGTGTGCCAGACCGACCTGGGCTTCGCGGGACCGGGGCCCTCGCCGCCGGTCCTGGCCCTGTGCGGCGCGGGCGGCCAGGGACTGGTCGACGGCAACCTCCTGATGTTGACCCTCGACGGGGCCCCGCCCCTGGCGCCGGGGCTGCTGGTGGTCGGGGTCGGCGCCCAGCCGATTCCCCTGGTGGGCGGGACGCTGGTGCCCTCGCCCCTGGTGGTGCTCTTGCCCCTGGCGACGAATGCTCTCGGCAGTCTGCACCTGCCCGTGGTGGGTGCCGTCTTCAGCGGCTTCGGCTTCAACTCGATCGTGGCCCAGGCCGTGATCGTCGACCCGAGCCAGCCCCTCGGCAACGTCTTCAGCAACGCCGTCGGTGGGTTGATCCCGACCCTCGATCGCAAGTCGGTGGAGGACCTGGACGGCTACAAGCTGATCATCACCGCCCACGGCGGCCAGGCGCAGCTCTTCGATCGGAGCCAGGATCCCTTCGAGCAGGTCAACCTGTTGGCCGGCGGCGAAGCGAACCTGAGTGTCGTCGCGGCCCAACACCTGGCCAGCCTGCGAGCGGAGCTCCTGGCTCTGCTCGCGACGCAGACGCCGGGGCCGTGACGCTTCCGCGCCCGAGATCCCGCGCGGGGCTCAGGCGCGGCCGATGAAGGTCGCCAGGCGCTCGAGGGCGACGCGGATGCGCTCGTCGTCGAGGGCGTAGGACAGGCGCACGTGGGCGGGTGCGCCGAAGGCCGCTCCGGGCACCAGCACCAGGCCCTGCTCCTCGAGCAGGCGCGCGCAGAACTCGCCGCTGTCGGCCGCGCCGCCGAGGTGCTCGCTGACGTCGGGGAAGGCGTAGAAGGCGCCGTGGGGGACCGGCGTGCGCAGGCCGAGGGCTTCGAGCCCGTCCAACAGCAGCGTTCGACGCCGGGCGTAGGTCTCGACCATGTGCGCCACCTCCGGCGGCTCCGGCGCGAGTACGGCCTCGTAGGCGGCCTGGGAGACCGTGTTGGGCGAGCCGGTCATCTGACTGTGGACCCGCGCGATCCCGGCGATGGCGGCGGCGGGCCCGGCCGCGAAGCCGATGCGGTAGCCGGTCATGGCGTAGGTCTTGCTGGCCCCGTCCACGATCACCGTGCGCGCGGCCGCGGCGTCGCCGAGCTCGACGGGGCTGACGAACGGGCGCTCGCCGTAGACCAGGCGGCGGTAGATCTCGTCGCTGACGATCCACAGGTCGTGGCGCTCGGCGAGTTCGACCAGGGTCGCCAGCTCCCCGCGCGACCACACGTAGCCGCTCGGGTTGCAGGGCGAGTTGATCAGCACCCCGCGGGTGCGCGGCGTGCACGCGGCCGCGAGGGCCTCGAGGTCGGGGCCGCAATCGGGGCGCCCCGCCGTGGGCACCGGGACCAGGCCCGTGACCCGCGCGATCTCCACGTAGGAGACCCAAGAGGGCTGGGGAATCAGCAACTCGTCGCCGGGATCGAACAGGGCGGTGCAGGCGCCCGAGAGGGCGTGCTTGCCGCTGTGGCACACGACGATCTGCTCGGGACCGTGGTGGCGGCCGCGGGTCTCCGTGACGTGCGCCGCCAGGGCGCGGCGCAGGCTCGGCGTTCCCGCGGCGGGGGTGTAGCGCACGTCGCAGCTCTCCACCCGCGCCACGGCGGCCGCGCGGGCCACCGCCGGCGCCGGGGCATCGGGCTCGCCCACGGCCATGTTGACCACGTCTCGGCCGGAGGCCGCCAACTCCTTGGCGCGGGCGTCCAGGGCCAAGGTGATCGAGAGGGCCACGCCCTCGGCTCGCGCTGACAGTCGCATGGCGCGGAGGATACGGTCGGCCGTCGCCCCAGTCGGGAAGATTCAGGGCCCTGCGACGTCATCCCTCGGGCGGTCCGCGACTGGGCCCCGATCGCGTCGCTACCCTGTGGCGCCCGCCTCGAGCTCGAGCCGCATGAAACGCCGAATAATCAAGATCGTCGGGATCGCCGCCGCGGTGCTCCTCTTCACAGGCTACTTCGCCTTCTCGACCTTCGTTTTCAGCCCTTTCGAGAGCGACTACGAGTTCGACCTGGCGACCCTCGTCCCGCGGGACGTGGACTACTTCTCGGCCAAGAGCGACCTGGAGGGGGAGTTCTCGAGCTTCCCGAAGCTGGACTTCATGCGGCGCATGGAGCGCAGCGAGCGCGGCCAGCGGATCCTGGCCAGTCCCGAATGGCAGGCCCGCGCCCAAGAGTTGGGGCTGGACCAGTGGTTCACCGATCTGGAGCAGCAGCTCGCGGCCCTGCCGATCCCGGTCGACCCCCTGGCCGTGGTGGGGGGGCGCGAGATGGCCCTGGCGGGTTACGCCACCGCGGACACCTTCGAGCGGTCCGAATGGGCTGCCTACCTGCGGACCAACTGGGTCGGCAAGCTGGGCGTCTCGATGCTGGACTACCCCGGCCTGCTGGGGCTCGACGCCCAGGGGCTCAAGGTCGAGAGCAACGAGGACCACACCGTCATCTCCGGCGGCGAAATCCAGGGCTCGCTGTTCGTCACACGCGTGCGCGACGTGCTGGTGGTCTCCAACGCTTCACGCCTGGTGGTCGCGGCGCGCGACCTCAACGCACGCGCGGGAGAGGACTCCCTCGGGCAGAGCGCGAGCTTCCACGACAACGTCACGACCAACGTGCGCGACGGGGACGAGGTCAAGTTCGCGATCGACTACGCCGACGTGGCGTCGCGCTTCGGCTGGCCCATGGACGGGCCCAACGCCACCAGCCCCGAGGCGCCCACCGCGTTCCTGGGACGCATGTTCCAGTACTCGCTGATGCGCGAGATGACGGGGTTGATCGGCTTCAAGCGCGGCCTCTCGATCGAGATCGAGGGGGAGTTCAACTCGGACTCCATGACCCCGCTCCAGCGCAAGGTCTACCGCCAGCGGGACGCGGACCAGCAGGCCATGCTCGACGACGTGGCGCGCTTCGCGCCCGAGGACGTGGGGCTGTTCCTCTACGGTGAGGCCGACCTCGAGTCCCTGCTCGGCACGTACCTGTCTTCGATCGAACGCGCCGCCCGCAGCAACCTCGAGACCGAGATCCTGCGGCCCGTGTTCGGCTTCGACGGTGTCGACGCCTGGGTCGAGGACCTGGCCACGATCTTCGACGACCGCTTCGCGTTCTTCATGCGCGAGAACGATTACGCCACGCTCGAGTCGGATCCGCCGAGCGACGGCCTGCCGACCATGGCCTGGACCCTTGTCCTGTGGGTCGAGAACCTCGAGAAGCTCGAGGCGATCCGGGGCAAGATCAACGGCAACCAGGCCCGCTTCGGAATTCGCGGCGCCGAGTCGGGGTCCGCAGGCGTGTTCGTCAACGAGGTCGACGGGGGCAACTCGATCTTCGAGTACTGGGCACCCTTGGTCCCCGGCACCGGCCACATCGCCAGCGCCAGCGACCAGGACTTCCTGATCGTGAGCAACAACTTCCGCATGCTCGGTCAGGTCCTGGCGACCTACTACGGGACGCAGTACGGGCAGTCCGGCGAGCGCAGCGGTCGCCTCTCGGACTTCGGCCCCTTCCAGGGGCTGGTCAACGCCGGCCTGCCCAGCGCGACCGTCGCGGTCTGGATCAATCCGCGCGCGATCGGCGCGGGCCTGCGCGCGATCGAGCGACAGAAGGCCGAGGACAACGCCTTCCGCGACGTGGACTGGACCCTGGAGCGCCAGCGGATCGAGAAGTCGGTGCTGAAGGAGCGCTACCCCGAGGAGGTCTGGGGCGCCCTGACACCCGGAGTGCAGGAGCAGATCGATCCCCTGGTTGAAGAGGAGATCGAGGTGTTTCGCAGGCAGTACCGAGCCCAGCGGGTTCCGGCCCTGGCGGGCTACGCCGAGCGCATGCTCGACTCGATCGAGTTGATCAAGTACGGCCTGGTCCAACTGCGGCTGGAGCTCAAGGACTTCCAGCTCGAGGCTCGACTGATCGCGCCCCTCGATGATTGACGGAGGGCCGGGACAGCTTGCCCGGACGGTTTGCGTGGGCCGCAGGAGTCCGTCCGCGTGGGCCGCAGGAGTCCGTCCGCGTGGGACGCAGGCGCCCGTCCGCGTGGGCCGCAGGCGTCCGTCCGCGTGGGCCGCAGGCGTCCGTCGGTTCGAGGTCAACTCACTCGACGGGCCCTCTCGAGCATGCCGCCCTAAGAAGCAGGACGCCGCCCCCAAAAAACACAGGCCGCGGCGCCGGAAGCGTGGGCTTCCAGCACCGCGGCCTGATGTATTGGTGCCCGGGACTGGACTTGAACCAGCACGGGTTGCCCCACTAGATCCTTAGTCTAGCGCGTCTACCAATTCCGCCACCCGGGCAGGGGACGAGCGGCAGAGGTTAGCAACCGCGGATCGAAAGGCAAGGCTCTGCCCCCTGCCGAAGCGATCTGCCGCCGAACTTCGGAATCAGCGCGCTAGGGCGTCGACGGACTCCCGGCCGGGGCTCCGGGGCGCTAGGGTCGCGGCCACCGAGGCCCACTTCTCGGCGTCCCGACCATCCGCAACCTCGACCCCCCCCGAACCAGCTCCCCGCAGCCCCATGGCGAACGCGACCGGCAACGTCCTCATCGGTCAGTCCGGCGGCCCCACGGCCGTCATCAACCAAAGCCTCATCGGCATCGTCGAGCAGGCCGTGGCCAATCCGGCCATGGGGCGGGTCTTCGGGGCCGTCCACGGCGTGCGCGGCATCCTCGACGACGACTTGATCGATCTCGGCGCCGAGTCGCGCGAGACGCTCGAGGCCGTGGCCAACACGCCCTGCGCGGCCCTGCGGTCCGTGCGGAAGAAGCCCACGCGCGGGGAGGGTGAGAAGGTCCTGGCGGCCTTCGAGCGCCACGACATCCGCTACTTCTTCTACATCGGCGGCAACGACTCGGCCGAGACGGCGCACCTGCTGAACGAGCTCGCCGTGGAGAAGGGGTACGACGTCAAGCTGTTCCACGTCCCCAAGACCATCGACAACGACCTGCGCGTGACCGACCACTGCCCCGGCTACGGTTCGGCAGCGCGCTTCGTGGCCCAGGCCTTCATGGGCGACAACCAGGACAACCGCAGCCTGCCCGGCATCAAGGTGGATGTCGTGATGGGACGCAATGCCGGTTGGTTGACGGCCTCCAGCGCCCTCGCGCGCCAGTTCAGCGACGACGGTCCGCACCTGATCTACATGCCGGAGCGCGACTTCGACCTGGAGCGCTTCGCCGGCGACGTGGACCGCGTCTACTCCGACCTCGGTCGCTGCCTGATCGCCGTCTCCGAGGGCATCCACGGCCCCGGCGGCGAGTTGATCTTCAAGACTGACGAGGTCGACAGCCACGGCAACGCCCAGCTCTCCGGCTCCGGCGCCCTGGGCGACTTCCTGGCCGGTGCGATCAAGCAGCGCCTGGGCTCGAGCCTGCGCGTGCGGGCCGACACCTTCGGCTACCTGCAGCGCTCCTTCGCCGGCCTGGTCTCCGAGGTCGACGCGGCCGAGGCGCGCGAGGTCGGTCGCACGGCCGTGCGCGTGGCCACGGACGGCGAGCACCAGCACGGCACCGTCGTCATCCGCCGGACCAGCCAGGAGCCCTACGAGGTGGCCTACGAGGTCGCGGCCCTGTCCGACGTGGCCAAGAACACCCGCGACCTGCCGGAGGAGTTCCTGCTCGGCGACAACGACGTCAGTCCGGCCTTCCTGGACTACGCCCTGCCCCTGGTCGGAAAGTTGCCCCGCATGGGACGCCTCACCGACCGCTCGATCGGCTGATCCGGGGATCGGGGGGGGGGCGGCGCGATTCGAAGCGCGGGCGACCCGAAAGGAGCGGGGTCGGATTCCGAATAGCTTCGCGGGCGCGCGCGGGTCCAAGGACCCGCGCCGCCAAGGCGTTCCCCGCCCATCCCGAGCCCAACGGTCGCTCCCGCGTTCCGTAGGCCCGGATCTCCGTTCCCGGCTGGCCGCACCCACCCCCAGCGGCCCGCAGCCCGGCCCCCGCGGCCGACCCCCCGTCGAACGCCCGCCCGGCGCCGACAATCGAGAGGGATTCCCATGCTGACTCTGCTCACCGTCTCCGCCGCCCTGGCCCTCCAGCAGACCGTGCCGGCGCCGCCGCCCGTCTTCGCCGCTGCCCCGGCCACCGCACCGGTGGTTGTCGCCACACCAGCGGCCGTCGCGGGTCAAGCGACGGCCGCCGAGCCGGCCGCGCTCGCGCGGATCCGATCCTTGCCCCTGGGCCCGCAGGCTGGGGCTTCGGAGGCCTCGAGCCCGTCTCCGGCGGCCCAGGTGTCGGTGGCCCCCGCTCCCGCCAAACCCGCCGCAGTGGGGCAGGACGAGCGCCCCTTCCTGGGCGTGGTGCTCGGCGGCGACGACGGGACCGTGGTCGTCGACGAGGTAGTCGAGGGCTCGGCCGCCGAGGCCGGTGGCCTGCTCGCCGGCGACGTGCTCAAGATGGCCGGCGGGATCCAGGTCACCTCGCCCGAGAACCTGCTCGACGCCATCGCCGAGGCCGGCGTGGGCGGCACCTTGAAGCTGGTCGTCCAGCGCGGCGGCAACGCCGTCCTGGTCGAATCCCGGCTCGGGACCCGCGACGAGCCGATCTTCGCCGAGCCGACTCCGCCGCAACCCCTCGCGCCGACCCTCGCCCCGATCTTCGGGGGACGTCCCTTCCTGGGCGTTTCCCTGGGACAGGCCGAGGGGGGCGCGCTGATCACCGAGACCGTGGACGGCGCGGCGGCACAGGGCGCGGGACTGCTCACAGGCGACCTGATCACCCGTGTCGACGGCAGCAAGATCGGTTCCACCGCCGAGCTGATCGACGCCATTGGCGACCGCAGGGTAGGCGATGAGACTCGCCTCGAGGTCCAGCGCGACGGCGACACGCTCGTGTTCGAGGTCGTGCTCGGAGCGCGGCCGATGGATTCGGCGGCCGCGTCGGCCTTCGACTTCCAGATCCCGCCGCCGAGTCCGGAGCACCTCGAGGGCGGAACCCGCTTCCTCATGGGCGACGGCTCCGGCGGTTGGACCGAGATGAGCCCCGAGGATTGGGCCGAGTTCAACGGCGACTGGACCGAGGAGTTCGAGGACTGGGCCGAGGACATCGAGTCCGACTGGGCCGAGTCGATGGAGTTCGAGGACGAGCTCGAATGGTCCATGGACGACTTCGGTGCCGAATGGGACGGCGACGAGGAATGGGCCGAGGCCTTCGAAGACTGGGCCGAGCAGATGGGCCAGTGGGAGGACGACGACCGGCAAGCCTTCGGCGGCGGAATGGAGGCCTTCGGCGACGAGATGGAGCACTTCGGCGAGCACCTCGAGAGCCGCTTCGAGACCTTCGGCGAGCGCCTCGAGGACGCCTTCGAGGACTTCGAGGACGAGTTCGGGAACTCGATCGAGCACTTCGCCCAGCGCATGGAGGTCCACGCGGAGCGCATGGCCGACCACATGGCCCAGCGCTCGGGCCGCATGGCCGAGCAACTCGAGCGCAGGCTCGAGGGGTCCCAGGGCTCCGGCGGCTTGCAGGCCGAGCTCGAGCGCATGGCTCGGGAACGCGACCAGGCGGTGGCGCGCGCGGCGAAGCTCGAAGCGGAGCTGTCCGGCGTGCGCGGTGAGGTGGCCGAGTTGCGGGCCGAGGTGCGCGCCTTGATCGGCTACCTCGAGGAGCTGCGCTCGGAGGACTGAGTCAGCCCGGCACTGCCACCTCGGCACTGCGGACGCGGCTAGGCGTTCGTACGGTGCCAGGCACGAACCCGCCGCCTAACGCAAAGGCTCCGGGCGCCGAAGGCGCCCGGAGCCATTGCGTTAGGCGGCGGTTTCGTGCCTGGCACCGTACGAACGCCTAGTGTCCTGGATCGGAAATTCGGCGTCACTGCCCGGAGGTCCGATCGATGCTGGCTAGGCGCGCCGACGACGCGTATCCGCTGCGATACTCGGAGGAGGCGCTGGCGACGCCAGCGGCGATCGGAGCCCGGGAAGTGACGCCGAATTTCTGATCCAGGACACTAGCCCGGCGAGTGGCCCTCAGGAGCTGGGCCGGTCGACCAAGCCGTCCAGCCACGTGGGCGGGATCCAGCGGTGCAGCGCGCGGGCCACGGCCACCAGGGCCTGCTCCGCACCGTCGTCGACGGGGCTCGCCAGCTCGCGGCGGCGATTGGCTTCGCGCACCAGATTCAGTTCGACCAGGCGGACCAGACGATCCCGGACCTCCGGCGGGGCTGCGTGGGCGCGTTCCAGGAGGGGCAGCAGCCGCCGGCCGTAGCTCGCCGGCACGCCGTGCTTGCGGCAGAGGACGTGGAGGGTGTCGTGGGCTCTCATGGGTTTGGATGGACTCGCGGTCCACCCGAACCCTACCCCCGCCGCGGGCCCCGGGTCGGGGGCCCGCCCTGGATCTCAGACCTCGATCGAGGCGGCCGATTCGGAGGCGCTGTCGACCAGGTTGGCGAAGGCGTCCTGGTCCAGGCGCAAGAGCGCCGCGCGCTCCGCGTCCAGGCAAGCCAGGGCCTCGACCTTGTCGCGCTGCTCGAGGATCGCGTGGGCGGTGCGGTTGGCCAGGTCGACGATGCCCACGGTGGGCTCGGCCTCGATCTCGTCCTCGGGGCCGTGGTGGAACTGGATCGCGCTCACGATCTCCCCCGGCAGGCCCCAGCGCAGCGCCACCCGAGCGCCGATCTCGGCGTGGGAGAAGCCCATCACCTCGTTCTCGACGTCGAACAGGGAGCGGCCCTCGTCGACGGCCTTCTTGACCACCAGCAGGTAGCTCTCGCCGACGTGCTCGAGCAGCAGCACCTGCCCCAGGTCGTGCAACAGGCCGCAGGTGTAGAACTCCTCGGGCTGCAGCACGGCCTTGGTGCCGGAGAGCTTGGCCAGGCTCTGGCTCAACTGGGCGCTCAGGATCCCGTGCCGCCAGAGCCCGTCCAGATCGAAGCCGGTCTGTTCGAGGTGCTTGAACTGGCCGACCACCGAGACCTGCAAGACCAGGTTCCGCAGGGCGCGCATGCCCAGCACGGCCGAGGCCTGCTCGGTCGAGACCACCTTCTGCCGCATGCCGTAGGCGGCGCTGTTCACGAGCCGCAGGACCTTGGAGGCCAGGGGCGCGTCCTTGGCGATCTCGGCACCGACTTCGCGGGTACCCGCATTGGGGTCCTCCAAGAGCGCGTTGATACGCACCACGACGGAGGGGAGGGACGGAATCGAGACGTTGTCCGCCAGGATGTTGCGAACCAGTTCGGAGCTCATCTGCGGGGAGGAGTCAGTGGTGATCGGGCTCCGGATGCTCGACCGGAACGTCGGAGGGCGGCGAAGGGCGTGGCGGCTCCGATGAAGCCTTGAAGCCCGCGACCCGGCGAACATCGGCACACCCAGCGCCCACGGTTGAGGCCATCTGGCCGCCTCTTCCGTCTTCGGCGGCGGTGACCACGGCGCGGGGCAGCGTTCCGCTCGAGGGCGGCCGCCGACGGCGAATCGGCGCGCTGCCTCGCTCAAGTCGAGGCTCGGGCGGGGTCGATCGACACGGGGTGTGAGGATCTCCCCACCTCCGCTCCGCACGCCATGCGACCGATCTCCTCCGCCGCCGCCATCGCCCTCTCGATCCTCGTCGGTTGGGGACTCGCCCGCTCGAGCGGGACGACCGACGCCGCAACCGTCCTGAGGCTCGACATTCAGGATCTCGTCGACCGCTCGGACTGGGTCGTCGAGGGGCGCGTCGTCGAGCGCCGCACGGTCGAGCGCACGGACGGCGGAATCGACACCGAGATCACCGTGGACCTGGCCCGTGACTACCTCGGCGAGGGCGTCGGCCAGCGCAGCTTCCTCCTGCCCGGCGGCCAACGCTCCGACGGCAGCGGGATGATCGTGCCCGGCCTGCCCGGCCTGGCCCAAGGCGAGGAGGTGCTGCTGTTCCTGACCGAGGGCGGCCCCGACGGGCGCCGTTTGCCGGTGGGCCTGACCCAGGGCAAGTACTCGCTCCTGACCGATCGCAACGGCGTGCGGCGCGCCCTGCGCGATGGCGACGCGACGCGCTTGTTGGGCGGTCGCAGCGCGGACTTCGGACTCGAGTCGCGACCCTACGCCGAGCTGTCGGCCGAGGTCGAGGCCGCCGTCAACCACCGCCGCGCGAGCGGCTCGGGCTCGCAGGACGACTGAGCCCATGGGACGTCGTCTCGCCTTCGGCTGCCTGCTGGCAGTCGCGCTCGGCTACACCGCCAGCGCTCACATCCGCATCCTTCACCCTAGCAACGGCTCTCCCCTCTACTGGGCCAACCCCGCGTCGGTGGGGGTGACGATCAACTCGGCCGGCTCCGACGACATCCTCGACGGCAGCCACGAGACGGCGGTGCGCAACGCCATCGACGCCTGGAACGTCGTGCCCGGCTCGGGCGCGAACCTGATCGAGAACACCAACCCCGGCTCGAAGGCGCGCACGGACTGGGCCGCTGACGACATCCACTTGGTCTGGTTCGACGAGGCCGGCTCGTCTGGCTACTTCCCCGGTTCGTCAGGGGTCGTGGCGATCACGCCCCTGTGGTTCGTGTCGGACGGTCGCATCACCGACGCCGACATCCTCTTCAACGGCAAGACCTTCCAGTTCACCACCTCGGGCGAGCCGGGGCGCTTCGACGTGCAGGACGTGGTGACCCACGAGTTGGGCCACTTCCTCGGCCTCGACCACAGCGGCCACGCGGGGGCGGCGATGTTCCCCTACGTCGACCCGACCGTGATCCTGCACCGCAGCCTGTCCCTGGACGACGCCTACGGCGTGCGCTCGGCCTACCCGGCGGCGACCTTCGGCAGCTTCTCGGGGCGCGTGCTGCACTACGACGACTCGCCGGTGGCGCGGCCCCACGTGATCGCGGTCGACGCGGACGGCCGCACGGCGGCGGCGGCCCTGGGGGCACTCAACGGCACCTTCCTGCTGCGCGGCCTCGACGCCGGCACCTACAGCATCTACGTGGACCCGCTCGATGACCCGGTCTCCGCGGCGAACCTGACCGGGTCCTACACCGTCGACCTCGACTTCGAGTCCACCTGGTACACCGGCCAGCACACGGTTGCCGTGGGGCAGACCGTGGCTCTGGGCGACCTGAGCTGCGGGCCCGACGTCTCGATCCAGATCGGCCGCAGCTCGGACCGCCTGCCGCGGCGCGCGACCGCCGGCGTGACCACTCTCCACAGCCTGCGCGGCACCGGCCTGGTGAACGGCTCGACCTTGACGGCCAGCGACCCGGACGTGGTGCTGACTCCCGTGTCGTGGCTCGGCACGGTCGTCACCTTCCAGGTGACGGTGCCCACCGGCGAGGCCAGCGGTCACGTGGACGTGATCGTAACCAGCCCATTCGGAGCGGTGGACGTCCTGCCGGGCGGGCTCGAGATCACGCCGTCCGATCCGATCGTCTCGAGCGTTACGCCGAGTCAAGGGTCGCTGGGCGGGGGCAACACGATCACGATCGCCGGGGCCGAGTTCCATCCCGGCGCGCGGGTCGTGATCGGTGACCGGATCTATGTTGACGGCCTGCCCGGTGGCTGCACGGTGGTGGACGAGAACACGATCACCCTGACCACCTCGGCCACCGTGGGCGGGCTCCACGACGTGGTGGTGATCGACGCCAGCGGTGTCGAGGGGCGGCTCGCCTCCGCCTTCCAGACCACCGAGCTGCCGCAGGTGGACGTGGTCTTCCCGCCTTCGGGGGACGTGGATGGTGGCACCGAGCTGATCCTCACCGGCGCGGACTTCGTGTCCGGCGCCCAGGTCACGGTGGGGGGGGCCAGCGCGACCGTGACCTTCGTGGACGCCTCGCGACTCGAGGTGGTCACGCCGGCGGGCGGCGGCGCCGGGACGGTCAGCCTGCAGATCACGAACCCCGGTGGCTACGCGGCCAGCTCGACCTTCACCTACGTGGCCAAGGACGATCCGCAGTTGGGCGCCGTGGCTCCGGGCAGCGGCGCCTCGAGTGGCGGCGAGCTGGTGACGATCATCGGCGACAACTTCGGACCCGACTCGCGGGTCTGGTTCGGCGTCGACCCGGAGACCGGCGCGGGCGGCTCGGAGGCCGGCGGCGTGGTCGTGGTCGATGCGAACACCATCACCGCCGTCACGCCCGGTGGCGGCGGAACGGTCGCCGTGCTGGTGTGCGACGAGACCACCGGTCAGGCGTCGCTCCTGCCCTCTGCGTTCACCTACGTGAGCAGCGAGAGCAGCGGCGGCGGCGGTTGCGGGATGATCGCGACCCCCGGGCCCGGCCCCTGGCGCCAGGCCCTGGCGGGGTCGCTCTGGATCGCCCTGTTGCTCGGCTTCGGACTCGTGCGCCTGGCCTCGGCGCGCCGAGTCCTGGCCGGCTGACGGACGCGGGCCGCCGCTCGCCGCGCAGGCGGCCCTCGCGCGCGGCGCCCGCCGGCCGTATACCCGGTCCATGCGTTCCGCCCTCCACGCGCTGCCCTCCGCGGCTGTCGTCCTCCTCGGCCTGGGCCTCGGCGCCGGCTGCGGCGGCCCGGATGAGCCGCAGGCCCTCGGGCCGGTCCTGCTGGTCGGCATGGACGGTCTCGATCCGACCATCGTCGCCGAGCTGCTCCACGACGGGCGCCTGCCGAACTTCGCGCGCTTTGCCGAACAGGGCGTGCTCGGCCGGCTGACGACCCTCGAGCCGACCTACTCGCCGGTGATCTGGACCACCATCGCCACCGGCCAGGCGCTCACCGCCCACGGCATCGACTTCTTCATCGACACCCGCTCGACGGGCCTGCCCTACACCAGCGAGGCGCGCCGCGTGCCGGCGCTGTGGAACATCGTGTCCGACGCGGGGCTGGGCGTCGACGTGGTCGGTTGGTGGGTGAGCTGGCCGGCGGAGCCGGTCAACGGGCGCATCCTGGCCAGCTACGCGGCCCAGGCCCAGGCGCACGTGATCTGGAAGGCGGCCTACGACGCCGACCAAGTGCCGGAGCAGACCTGGCCCGAGGACCTGTGGGACGTGGTGCGCGACGACATCGTCTTCGCCGAGGATCGCGAGCAGGTGCAGCAGCAGTTCAACAGCCGCTTCAAGGTCCCGGACATCCAGGACGAGCCCGTGCCGCGGCTGGTGCGTGACCTGGCCTGGACCCTTTCGGCGGATCGCTCGAACCTCGCGGTCGCCGAGCGCTTCCTGTCCGACGATCCCGGCGACCTGGTGATGACCTACCTGGGCCTTCCGGACGTGGCCGGCCACCGCTTTTGGCGCTACCACGCGCCCGGGGACTTCCATTACGAAGTGCCGCCGGCGCATCTCGACGCCCTGGGTGATGTCTTGAACTTGGCCTACGTGGACGTGGACGAGGCCCTCGGCCGACTGATGTCCCTGGTTGACGAGCGCTGGACGATCCTCCTGTGCTCCGACCACGGCATGCACGCGGATCCGCTGATGCTCGACGACCCGGTCTCCCTGGGTTCGGGTCACCACCTGGACGCGCCGCCGGGGATCTTTGGCGCCCTGGGACGCGGGATCGCCGCCGGCGGCGAACACCTGGGCGACGCGCCCCTGGGCACGGTCTTCGACGTAGCGCCGACGGTCCTGCGCCTGCTCGGGCTGCCGCAACCGGAGCACTGGCCTTCGGTCGCCTCGGGCAACGGGCTCGATCGCGTGCTCGATCCGGAGTTCGCCCGCGCGAACCCGGCGCGCACCTGCGAGAGCCCGGACCTCGATTGGGTCAGGGCCCACCCGCGCTCGTTGCCCCGCTCGCCCACCGAACACGCCAACGAGGACTTCACCGATCAGCTCGACGCGCTCGGCTACTTGGACTCGCTGAACAAGCCAACCGGGGACGCCGACCAGAACTGAACGCGGTCGCGCCGGCGCTCAGTTGCGCAGTCGCCACAGCCGCCAGCCCGCGTTAGCCGCGGAGGGCTCGCGGACAGAGCCCGGCAGGGCCGCCTCGAGGTTGGCCAGCAACTCGTCGACGGCCGCCTGGGCCGAGGGCGGAACGGCGGTGGGGATCGCGAGCCAAGTGGTCGCCTGCTCCAGGCCCAGGTCGTTCTGGCTCAGTTGAGTGGCCTCGTAGCTGCCCGGCGTGACGGGCAACAGCGTGCGCCAGGCGTAGAAACTGGTGGCCGGGCCCAGACCAAGGGCGCCGGGGTACCAGGCCACGTCGCCGGCGGGGAGCAGCTCGGCCAGGGCGGGCCCGAGGCGCGAAGGCGCCGGCAGGAGCGGAGCCGCCGCCGACGACTGACCGAGCTCGGGCCCCGCACCGCGCCAACGTCCGTGGAGCTGCGCCGAGCGCAGACCGCCTTCGACCACGACCGCCAGCGCCGCGGTCAGGACCAGCCAGCGCGCGGCGGGTGTTGCTCCGCTCGACAGACGCGCGATCAGCACGCCCGCGGCCGCCGCCAAGCCCGGCACTAGGTGCAGGATGAAGGGGTCCTGGGGATCGCGGGTGTGGCGGTAGAAGGCGAGCTGCATGGCGCAGCCGCCGACGACCAGGGCCAGGGCCAGGTGCGCGGAGAGGTCGGCGTCTCGCGTCCCGTCCCCGTGGCTGCGGCGCAGCATGCGCCCGACCCCGATCGCCAGGCCACCGGCGGCGAGGAGCGACAGGGCGATCCCGACCTCCTCCGTGAGCAGTTTCGCCTGCACCCCGAGCCAGGTGCCCAGGGGCGTCGTGCCATCGAGCAGGGGCGCGACCATCGTGCGCACGCGGCTGCCGAGCGTTCCCATCGATTCCCCGTGCTGCTCGAGCAGTGCGCCCGCGCGGGCGCCGTGCAGCGCCAGCGGAGCCAGGCTCCCAGCGACCGCCGCGCCGGTCAGCCGCGCCGCGCGCGACCAACCGCAGGCGGGCAGCAAGAGAGCCAGGGCCGCCGCGGTGAACAAGGCGGCATAGGTCACGGCGCCGGCGCAGGCGAAGGCCGCGAAGGTCGCGGCCAACCAAGCCGCGCGACCACCGCGCGCGTAACACACCGCCGCCGCCACGCCCGCGAGGACGAAGGGCACGGTGGGGTTCTCGTAGTTGACCAGGCCCGCGTAGAGCAGCGCCGCCGGCGTCCAGGCGTAGAAGAGCGTCGCGTACCAGGCTGCGCGGCGGCAGCCGGCCGCGCGCAGGGCCAAGAACAACGCCACGAGCCCGAGCAGGTTGAGCGCCATGAACGGCGCGCGCAGGGGCGCTTCGATCCCCGCCGGCGGCAGACCCTCCCGCCAGGCCTGGTCCCAGCCGTCAGGTGCGAACAGGGCCAGGGACGACCAGGCCAACCACGGCACCGTGGGGGGGTGGTTGGCGTAGAGGTACCAGGTGTCCGGCGCGGCGGGGTCCAGGTCGAGGTTGACCACCGGGTAGCCGTCGCCGGCTCCGCGGGGTAGCAAGGTGTGCGCCGGGTGAGCGCCCTCCAGCCGCTCATAGTTGATGGCGCAGACCGCGAAGAAGGCGCCCTGGAATCCGTCGAACTGTCGGTCCAGGGGCTCGGCCACTTGGACCAGGCGCAGGACCACCGCCGCGGCGATCAACAGGCCGAGCAGGCTGCGCTCGAGGACGGAAAGACCGGGGCGACGGCGCGGGTCGGTCGCGGCGGAGGGTTCGGCGGGCGACGGCACGGCGCCATCGGAACGGCTGACCGAGCCAGGGTCAACGCGATACTGCTCGCTCATGGCCCGCGCGCGATCACCAGGGCGAAGACCTCGTCCCGGTCGTCGGTGAAGCGCTCGACCGTGCCGTGGCGGAAGAAGATCTCGATCAGCGCCGGCTCGAGCCGCTGCTCGCCCAGTCCCAGGCGCGCGGAGAGCACGGAGTCGCGTAGCACGACGACGCTGTGCCCGCTCGCGAGGTGCGCCTCGACCTGGGCCTCGATCGCGGCCAGGTCCTCCTCGCGCGCGAAGCGCGCGGCGTCGACGATCGAATGGGCCTCGACCCCCGGGCGCTCGGCGCGCAGCACGGCGTAGTGCTGCAGCCCCGTGAGCGAGAGCACCAGCGCCTGGGGACCGGCCTCGGCGAGGACGCGGTCTACGCGGTCATCCATCGTGGTGGCGCGGTTGGGCTCGATCAGCGAGCTCCAGTTGCCAGCTACGAGCAGCAGCGCAGCGAGGCTGGTGAGGCCGACGGCGCGCCTCCTGGGCGGCGCGTGGGTCGACGCCGCCAGGACCAGCACCAGGCTCAGGGGCAGCAGCGTGCCCGCGTGGTACTCCATGTTCCCCGGTTGCCACCAGGTGAAGAAGGCGTGTCTCACCACGGTGTAGACCAACAGGCCGAGCAGGGCGCCGCGCAGGCCGGCAGCTCTCTCACCGCGCCGCGCTCCGCGCGCCGGCCAGGCCGCGGCGACGAGCAGCGCGGTCGTCGCCAGGGAAGCGACGGTCGTTGCGCCCGGGTAGCGCACGCCGAAGTGCAGTGCGTGCTGCAGGGTGACCGCGCCCAGCTGGAGGTCGAACCAACTCGGCAGTCCGCCGCCCCATTCGCCCAGGTCCGCCAGGCCGCGCAGCCAGGGCAGGAACCCCACGTCGCCGGCGGCCGACCAGACCGCGAAGTAGGTCGCCAGGGAGGCGCAGCCGGCGAGGGCGATGACTCGGGTCGCCGCGGGCAACGGCAGCAGCAGGGGCAAGGCGATCGCCACGAACACGGCGTCCTGGCGCATCACCGTCGCGAGCAGGAGCCACAGGGCCAGGACGGGCACGCGCAGCGCAATCAGGCCCAGGCGCGCGCGCAGGGCTTCGACCAGGAGACCGGCCACGCAGGCGGTAGCGGGTAGGTAGGACTCGCCGACCGCGGCGTAGAGCCAGTTTCCCGCGGCCGCGCAGAAGGCCACCACCAGGGCCAGGGCCAGGCGCGCGCCGCACAGCTCGCGGGCGAAGCGGTGCAGGATGACGGCAGTGACGGCGCCGCCCGCGGACGAGATCCAGATCTGCGCGTGCAGGGCGTCGACCACCGAGCTCGTCCCTTGGCCGAACAGGCCCAGGACCTGGAGCGCGAGCCAGGCGAGGGGGTGGAAGCCGAGGTGATGGGGGTTGGCCAGGGCATGGGTGCCGCTGGCTCGAAGGCCCACCGCGTAGGGCACCACGTCGTTGCCCAGGATCAGGGCGTCCGACCAGACCGGGACGCTGAACAGGAAGAAAGCCAGGCTGGCCAAGCCGACCGCGAGGTCGCCCGCGAGGTGGGAGCGTGGATCTTCGGTGGCCGCGGTGGAGGAGCTCACGGACCGAATTGGAGCAAACTCGCCGCGGGTCCAACCACGGCGCCCTCGGATTCGGGTCGTCGAGGGGCGCGGGTGGCGATCGACGGGGCCTACGCGCGGCAGCGATCGAGAGGGTCGAATCGAGCGTGCCTCGCTGGCCGAGGACGTCATGGCCCGATGCGTGGAGGCCGCTCCGGGAGTTGCGCCTCGGGAGGTGCTCGCCGTCAGCCCCGATGGCGCGCCAGTGCGTCGCCGGCGGAGCGAGCCAGTCGGTCGACGCGTTCGCGCACATGCTCCGGCGTCAACTCGGCTAGGACCCGACCGGTGCGCCGCCAAAGCTCGCCGTCGCGGCCTGCGAGCCGAGCTCGTACCCCGAGGGGCTCGTCGCCCGTCAGCGCCTTCTCGGACAAGCGGCCGACCAACTCCGCGACTACCGAGGTGGCAGCCTCGCGGTAGGAGGCGGGCGAGATCGCGAGCCGGCGCACGAGCTCGTCCATGCGACCGCGGAAGGCGTGGCGCACCGATAGCTCGGTCGGCTCCGCCAACACCCGGCCCGCGAGCACGCTGAGTTGGTAGCTGGCTTCCCGCCCGTCGGTGGCGAGGGACTCCCCGACCAAATGGGCGGACATGCGTTCGACCGCATCGGCGAGTCGCAACGCCTCGACGGTCAGAGCCTCTTCCGCTGAAGCACACTCGAGCGCGTCGCGCAGATCGAGGTCGTGGGCCGCGAAGGCACGCCACAGGCGTCGCAGGTCGACCCCGCCCGCCGCCGATCCAAGGTCCGCCCTTCCCCGGGTGCCGCTGTCGGAGCTGTCGTCAGATCTACACTCCGGTCCGGTCGCCTCGTGGGCCCCTTCCTCGGGCACATCCGATCGGCTCGGTTCGACGCCACGGACCGCGGTCGACTGCAGCACGCGCAGCCGGCTCGCCAGCTCGCGCGTTCGCGCGCGTTCCGAGTCCAACTGCCGCTCGAGCTCGGCGATGCGACCTTGCGCGGCTCTCAGCTCGATAGCGGTCTGATCTGTCGTGTCCGAATCGGTAGCGATCGACTCGCTCCCAGCCAGCCCGCCACCCGCGGGCGTCGAGCCGGGGCTGGCCCTCAAGCCCGGGCTGGCCACCAGGCGCTGCGTCGCGTCCTTCGCGGGAGCTTCGCGGTCGAGCTGCGCCGTGCTCGGCAGCAGGCCCGGAGCTGCATCGAGTCCCGTGGTGCTGTCGGTGGGTGGGGAAGGACGCCGTAGGTTGTCCGTCTGCTGTCTCGCATCGCCACCGGTGGTCACGCGCAACGGTCTGGTGGAAGCCAGGGGCGTCGTTGCACCGCTGTGCACAGACGTCGAGTTCCCCTCCGAGCTCGACGTTCCCGCAGCGGCTGACGGCACCACTCGAGTGGCGGACTCGATCACCCTGCCGTCGGAACCCACGGCTTCGATTCTCAACCGCGTGCCGGTTCCGCCCAGCTCGATCGTCTCCCCACTCGAGATCAGCAGGGCTCCCTTGAGGCGGACTCCATCGTGGAAGGTCCCGTTCAGGGAGCTGCAGTCCGCCACCACCAGGCCGCTCAGGATCCGCAGGTGCAAGCTGCTGACCGTGGGCTCGTCGAGGCGCAGGTCGTTGTCCACCGAGCGCCCGACCGACAGGGAGTTCCCCTGGACCTCCACGGTGCGGAGGGTCGTGTCGCCGTCGGAGCTGATGACGCGAACGCGAATCAAGGGAAGGTCCAGAAAGTCGGGCGATGCGGCCATTCGGGGGAGCCAGCCAGCTGTCGGGACGCGACGCGCACCGGCTCCCGAAGCACCGAACGGAGATGGCGGCGCCGGTGAACGGACAAGGGCGCGCCCGGCTCGTATTCTCTCGTCCGGGCCCTGCCTCCGAGAGCTGGACAGTGGCGGCTCGGGCCCGGCCGCACCTGGTCCGAAAGCACCTGGTCCGAAAGCACCTGGTCCGAAAGCACCTGGTCCGAAAGCACCTGGTCCGAAAGCACCGCGCCCCGGATCGACCGAGGGTCGATCCGGGGCGCTGGTTCTCACCGCAGGGCTCGGCTGGCCGGCCTTCCGTGGGGCCGATCGCCGGCGGCCGTCGGCCGCGGTGTCACTTGCCCTTGTTCTGGTAGCGACGACGGAACTTCTCGACGCGGCCGGCAGTGTCGAGCATCTGCGCTTGGCCGGTGTAGAAGGGGTGCGACGAGGCCGAGACGTTGATCTTCACGAGGGGGTACTCGTTGCCGTCTTCGTGGGTGATCGTCTCGCCCGTGCGAATCGTCGAGCGGGTCAGGTAGGACGTTCCGGAGGACACGTCCTTGAAGATCACGGGCCGGTAGTCGGGATGGATGTCGGACTTCATGGCAGGTTCGCTTTCTGCCCCGCGGGTCGTGGTCCGCGGGCGGGGGCGAGTCCGATTGGACCTCGCCGTGTTTCGGGTGGCTGCAGGGGAGGGGGGCGTCAGGCAGAGGGCGCGCGATCGGTGCTCACTCCACCGTGAGTAGGTGGAGACGAGTAGGTGGAGACGAGTAGGTGGAGACGAGCAGGTGGAGACCAGCTCGGCGCGCGGGCGGGCCCGAGACGAGTTCCAGCGGAGCCTGACTCCGTCAGGAGCCCGGCTCCGGTCGCTCTACCAGCTCGCCTTGCGAACGCCGGGGATCTCGCCCAGCAGCGAGAGGTCGCGGAACATGTTCCGGCACATGCCGAACTTGCGGTAGTTGCCGCGGGAACGCCCGGTCAGGTGGCAACGACGGCGCACGCGGACGGCGCTGGCGTCGCGGGGCATCTTGCGCAGCTTGAGGTAGGCGCGCTCGCGATCTTCCTCGGTCGCGTCGGGGTGCTTGATCAGCGCGAGGAGCTCGGCGCGACGCTCGGCGTACTGCAGCACGGTCTCGCGGCGGCGCTGGTTCTTAACGATGAGGCTCGTCTTGGCCACGGGTGTTCGCTCGGTGGTGGGGCGGATGTGCCCCGGAGGGGCGGAGACTGCGGTCGGGTCGCAGTGCAAAGGACTGGGTTCGGGGCCGCGAAGCGACCCCAACGGTGCGGGGCCGGATTCTGGGTCCGAGGCGCCGAATCGGGCCGAGAAGTATGCCAATCGGGCCGGGGAGGCGCTAGCCCACAGCGGCCACCAGGATCCGCGCCCGGGGCGGAGCGCTCCCCGGCCGCAGGTGGTTGCGGACCGGAAATCGGACCGAGTATCTGGCTCCAGGGCGGCGTCCGGGCCCGCCGCAGCCGCTAGCATTCCGCCCATGAGTTCCAAGAAGCTCGACGACGTCCAGGACGGGGCGGTCGTCGCTATCTACTACACCTTGACCAACGACGCCGGCGAGGTGCTCGACACCAATCGCAAGGGGGGCCATGCGCTGAGCTACCTTCACGGCGTCGGAAACATCGTCCCTGGCCTCGAGAAGGCCCTCGTGGGGGCTAGCAGGGGCCAGACCGTGAAGGTCGCCGTCAGCCCCGAAGAGGGCTACGGGGTCCGCCGGGACGAGCTGCTCGAGCAGGTCCCGCGCAGCGCCTTCCCGCCCGAAGCGCCGGTGGAGCCGGGCCGCGTCTTCCACGGCAAGCAGCCCGACGGACGCACCATGCAGATCCGCATCCACGCCGTGGAGGGGGACCAGGTCACGGTCGACCACAACCACCCCCTGGCGGGCGAGACGCTCCACTTCGACGTCACGATCGACAAGATTCGGCCGGCGACCGACGAAGAGAAGCAGCACGGCCACGCCCACGGCGCCGGCGGACATCACCACTGAGCCGGTACGACACTCAGCCGGGACGATCGTGAGCCCGATGCTGCCGGGTAGGCGTTCGTCCGGTGCCAGGCACAGAACCGCCGCCTACTTGGAGCCCCCCAGTCGCCTTCGGCGGCTGGGGGGCTCCAAGTAGGCGGCGGTTCTGTGCCTGGCACCGGACGAACGTGGCACCGTACGAACGCCTACCCGGCGACGCCGCAGTCAGCCCCCGCCGTCAGCCCCCGCAGTCAGCCCCCGCGGTGTACCGCAGGCGCCTCGGGCAGCTCGATCGCCGGCTCGTCGGCCAGCTCCACCCGCGGGCAGTCCGAATACAGGCGCTCGATGTCGTAGTACTCGCGCGCCTCCGGCTGGAGGATGTGGACCACGACGTCGCCGTAGTCGAGCACGACCCACCATCCCAGCTCCACGCCTTCGGGCCGGGGGTGTTGGTGCCCGGCAGCCTTCAGTCGCACGTGGAGGTCGTTGTAGAGCGCCCTCACGTGCGCGCGGCTGGTGCCGCTGACGATCACGAAGTAGTCGGCCACCTTGAGCTGGTCGCCGACTTCGATCACCTGGATCTCCTCGCCCTTTTTCTCGTCCGCGATTCGGGCCGCGACGACGGCGAGCTGTTTGGCGTCGATGATGGGGGTCTCCGGAAGGTTCGGTGCGTGGACGGGGTCGATCGGGGAGCGGGGGGCCGCCAAGCGCGGGATTGCCCCGCTCAAGGCTAGCCTGCTCGCCCCAGGAAGCATCAGGCGGGGCGGGCCCGATTGGCCCACCCCGCCCAAAGCACTGCCGATTCGGCCCTTAGATCACGCGCCGAAGGGTCTGAGTTGACTAGCGGAGGAACAGGGGCAGGAACACGAGTCCCACCACCGTCATCAGCTTGACCAGGATGTTGAGGGAGGGGCCGGAGGTGTCCTTGAAGGGATCACCGACCGTGTCGCCGACGACGGCGGCGTGGTGGGCGTCAGAGCCCTTGCCGCCGTGGGCGCCGGTGGTCTCGATGAACTTCTTCGCGTTGTCCCAGGCGCCGCCGGCGTTGGACATGAAGATCGCCATCGAGACGCCCGAGACGAGGGCGCCGGCGAGCATGCCGCCGAGGGCTTGGACGCTCCACAGACCCATCAGGATCGGCGCGGCCACGGCCAGCATGCCGGGGACGATCATCTGACGCAGGGAACCGGCGGTCGAGATCTCGACGCAGCGCGCGGAGTCCGGCTCGGCCTTGCCCTCGAGCAGGCCGGGGATCTCGCGGAACTGGCGACGGATCTCGTCGACCATCTTGTTCGCGGCGTTGCCGACCGCGCGCATGGTCATGGCGCTGAACACGAAGGGCAGCATGCCGCCCATCAGGAGGCCGATCAGCACGTTGACCTCGGTGATCGCCAGGCTGTAGGCGCCGGGGTCGGCCTGGACTCGCGGGCTGGCGAGCAGCGTCTCGTTGAAGGCAGCGAACAGTGCCAGCGCGGTGAGCGCCGCCGAACCGATCGCGAAGCCCTTGCCGATGGCTGCCGTCGTGTTGCCACAGGCGTCCAGGGCGTCCGTGCGCTCACGCACTTCCTTGGGCAGCTCGGCCATTTCGGCCAGGCCGCCGGCGTTGTCGGCCACCGGGCCGTAGGCGTCGACGCCGAGAGAGATACCCAGGGTCGAGAGCATGCCGACGGCGGCGATGGCGACGCCGTAGGTGCCGGCCCAGCCGTAGGCCAGGGCGATGCCGACGCAGATCACGACCAGGGGCAGGGCCACCGACTCCATGCCCGTCGCCAGGCCGTGGATGATGTTCGTCGCCGCGCCGGTCTCCGACTGCTTGGCGATGTTGGTTACGGGCTTGGTGCCCGAGCCGGTGTAGTACTCGGTGATCTTGCCGACGACCACGCCGACGATCAGACCCGCGACGATGGCGTAGAAGTAGTTGGCCGGTGCCGGGGCCGCGCTGCCGTCGGCGAGCGTCTCCGGGAAGGCGATCAGCTCGCCGAAGCACACGGCGGCCATGCCCGCCACGACCACGACCGAAGCGACGATCAGGCCGCGGAACAGGGCCGAATGCAGGCCGTGCTCGTCGGTGGCCTTCACGAAGAAGGTGCCGATGATGGAGCCGATCACGCCGATCGCCGCGACGATCAGGGGCAGGATCACCATGTTGGCGCCTGCCTCCGAAGCGTCGGCCGCACCGATGAACGTGGCCACACCGAGGATCATCGTCGCGATGATCGAGCCGGCGTAGGACTCGAACAGGTCGGCGCCCATGCCCGCCACGTCACCGACGTTGTCGCCGACGTTGTCCGCGATGGTGCCCGGATTGCGGGGGTCGTCCTCGGGGATGCCCGCTTCAACCTTGCCCACCAGGTCGGCGCCGACGTCGGCGGCCTTGGTGAAGATACCGCCGCCGACGCGCGCGAAGAGGGCGATCGAGGAGGCGCCGAAGGAGAAGCCGAGCACCTCGTTCAGGGCCTCGGTGGTGTAGCCACCATCACGGGTGTAGAGCCAGGTGAAGATCGCGACGCCCATCAGCGCCAGGCCAACCACGCTCATGCCCATCACGATGCCCGAGCTGAAGGAGACGCCCAGGGCTTCCTGCAGGCTCTTGGTCGCGGCTTGGGTGGTGCGCAGGGCGGCGCGGGTCGCCGTATGCATGCCCACGTAACCGGCGATACCGGAGGCGACGGCACCGAACACGAAGGCGATCGCCGTCTTCGGGGCCAGGGTGGTGGCGATCACGATCGCGACGATGATCACGAACACCGTCAGCCAGCGGTACTCGGCACGCAGGAACGCTGCGGCGCCCTCCTGGACCCGCCTCGAGATGATTTGCATCGCCTCGGTGCCGGTGTCCTGGCCCATGATCCACTTGAACTTGACGAACGCGAACACCAGCGCGAGCGCGGCGAGGGCGATGGCGACGTAGAGCATTGACGGTCCTTGAAGGCGCTTGGCCTGGAGACGTTTTGACCTGGCTGCCGCTGGCGGACTGCTCGAGTGCAGGGTCCGGTTGGTCGCGCGGCAGAGTCTCGGGGAGCGGGACCTGGTCGATCGCCAGTGGATCGAAGGCAGGTCCGCGGGTGAGTTGAGGTCGTGGGGGGGTGATCGGCGGCGGCGCAGCAGCAGCGAGCGGACTCGAGCGAGGACGATCGTTGGGACGCGCGGCCGGCGAGGACGATAGACGCGCCCCGCTCCGACTCCCCCGGGTGGGAGGTATCGCGACGGGGCCGTAGGGGACGGGAAGACGCTTCCGAGGCGAGGGACGCTCCGCGCGGGAACCTCCCCGGGCCGGCCCTGTCGGGGGCCCGACCGATTTCGGGGC
Organism: Engelhardtia mirabilis; assembly: GCF_007748095.1. Taxonomy (NCBI): domain Bacteria; kingdom Pseudomonadati; phylum Planctomycetota; class Planctomycetia; genus Engelhardtia; species Engelhardtia mirabilis. The sequence continues at coordinate 4,944,914 of NZ_CP036287.1, read as the reverse complement.
GGACAGGATACGCGCGGGCTCGCGCGGGGTCCACGGCGGGGGAGTTCGAGCCGCGCCTTCCGGGGCCAGATCGGCGGGCTTCGAAGCGCCCACCCAGGGGCCACGGGCCGAGCGGCAGGGGGACTGCCGAGCTCAGGCGGACGGGTCGGAATCCGAGGGCCCCACGGGTGGGCTCTGGCCTCCGGCGGCGATCCTCGGCTGCCCCTGCGCCGGGTCGGAGGCCGCCTGCGGGCTTCGCGGGGGGGCGATTGTCGACTCCTGCGCACCCTCGGCGCCCTCGGCACCCACGGCCCGCAGGGACCGCTCGCGCCCGTTCTTGGCCCGCCGCTTGGCCCTCCCGCGCCGGTGGCGGCGGCGGATCAAGTAGGCGATCACCACCACGAAGACCACCGCGGCGGCCACGATCTGGAAGGTCTCCAGCTCCGACCGCAGGCGCTCGACGTTCTGCCCGAACAGCAGGCCCAGGTAGAGGGCCACGGGCACTTGGATCAGCGCCCCAGCCGCGTCGAGGGTCAGCCAATGGCCGACCTTCATCCGCATCGAGCCGGCCAGGAAGTAGCTCGGCCAGCGCAGCCCGGGGAAGAACCGACAGGAGAAGATCGCCCAGTTCCGGTGCGCCTGGAAGCGCCGCTCCAGCCGCCGGAAGCGCCGCGGATGGATCAGACGGCGCACGAAACGCAGGCGCAGGGCTTCGGGCCCCCAGACCCGGCCGACGGTGTAGGGCACCGCGTCGCCCAGGAGCACCCCGGCCAGGCAGACGACCAGCATGGTCCAGTAGTCGTGTCCCTCGTGGATCAGGAGACCGGCTCCGATCAGCGAGAGTTCCTCCGGCAGGGGCAGGCCGAAGCCGCACAGGACCAGGACGACGAAGGGACCCAGGTACCCGTATTGGGCGATCCAGTCCTGGGCGAAGGTCGAGAGGTCGAGCAGCAGCATCGCGGGGGCGAATCGGGATCATAGCGGTCCGATGTCGGCGCCTCCCGGTCGAGGATGGCTATGCTCGCCGCGCCCGACTCCCATCCCCCGACCGGAGCCACACCAGCCTTGAGGAATCGACCGCGCCGCAACCGTCGCCTCCCGGCTCTGCGCGCCTTCGCGCGCGAGGCCGAGTTGAGCCCCTCCAGGCTCGTCCTGCCGTTGTTCATCCACGAGCGCGGCGACGACGTGCCGATCGCCTCGATGCCTGGTTGCGCGCGTCTGTCTCCCGAGGGGCTGCTGCGTGAGGTCGAGGGCGCCCTGGGCGAGGGGATCGGCTCCGTGGTGCTCTTCCCGGCCGTGGAAGATGGGCTCAAGACTCTCGATGGCGCCGAGGCCACCAACGACGAGGGCCTGGTGCCGCGCTCGATTCGCGCCCTGAAAGCGCGTTTCGGCGAGCTGGTGGTGATCACCGACGTGGCCCTCGATCCCTATTCGAGCGACGGGCACGACGGCCTGGTGGCCCCCGACGGCCGGATCCTGAACGACGAGACCGTCGAGGTGCTCTGCCGCCAGGCCCTGGCCCAGGCCCGCGCCGGCGCGGACGTGGTGGCGCCTAGCGACATGATGGACGGACGGGTGGGCGCGATCCGCGACGCCCTCGACGCCGAGGGGCACACCGAGGTCTCGATCCTCAGCTACACGGCCAAGTACGCCTCGGCCTTCTACGGCCCCTTCCGCGAGGCGCTGGATTCGGCACCCAAGGGCGGTGGCAAGCAGACCTACCAGATGGACCCGGCCAACGCGCGCGAGGCCGAGCGCGAGCTCGCCCTGGACGTGGCCGAGGGCGCCGACATGGTGATGGTCAAGCCGGCGGGGCCCTACCTGGACGTGATCCGGCTCTTGCGCGAGCGCACCGACCTGCCGGTGGCGGCGTACCAGGTCAGCGGCGAGTACGCGATGCTGCACGCAGCCGCGGAGCGCGGCTGGCTCGATCTGCGCTCCACCGCGCTCGAGAGTCTGCTCTCGATCCGGCGCGCGGGAGCCGACGTGATCCTGACCTACTTCGCCCGCCAGGCAGCGCGCTGGTTGGCCCAGTAGACGACTAACAGGCTTGTCATCCACGGGGGTGGGGCTCTCCGTCAGGATCGGTGCGGCGCCAGCGTCGCACGTCCGCCCGCTCCAGCAGCGGGCGCTCCCTACGTGTAGCGCGGCGCCACCACCTCCAACCCCGACCCGGGAGCCTGAGTATGGGCGCGCGCCAACGTCCCCCCCTCGCGACCGCCCTGGCGGTCCTCCTCGCCGGTCCGCTCGTGGCCGCCAACGCGCAGACCTGGGACTCGGGCCTCGCCTTTCCGGACGCGACCCAACCGCGCCTGGCGCCGATCGGACTGACCCTCGGCGGCGAAGTCCTGGCGGTCGGCGGCTCGCCCTACCTCAACGGCGGCGACTCCGACTGCTCTTCCCACGGACTGATCCCCGGGGGCGCATGGGTCGAGCACGCCTGGCTCGAGGGACCGATCATCGACCAGGGCGGCGGCATCGATGCCCTGGGACGGATCATCGTCTTCGGCGGCAAGGACGGCATCGATCCGGAGGGCGACGAAGGTGGCGCCTACGTCTACGACCTCGACCAGGGCAAGCAGGGCAACGTGCCCGACCGCAGCTCCCTGGCCCCCGCCACCGGCTTCGCCTGGTGCACGGACCATCAGGGCCGCATCTACTCCATCGGCGGGGGGCCCGGGTCGCAGGGCGGCAACAGCACTCGCGTCGAGCGCTACGACGCCCCCACGAACACCTGGCAGGTGGTGCCGCCCCTGCCCTCGGCTCGATCGGGTGCCGCGGCCGTGGTCGCCGGGGACGGGCGCATCCTGGTCATCGGTGGCTTCGGGCCCTCAGGCGGTCAGCCGCTCGCCTCCATCCTGGTCCTCGACCCGGCCACCGACCTGTGGACCAGCGGCGACTTCACCGACCTGCCCGTGGGCCTCAGCGGAGCCCGCGCAGCCCTCGGAGCCGACGGCCGCATCTACGTGGTCGGCGGGCGCTCCGCAGGCTTCCTGATCGAGGCGCGCACCTGGGTCCTCGATCCGGCAGCCAACGCTTGGGTGGCGGGCCCGGACCTGCAGATCGGGCGCTACCGCTTCGGCCTGACCCTCGGGCCCGATCAGCGCCTCTACGCCCTCGGTGGATCCGACGGCAACGGCGGGACCCACACGGTAGAGACCCTCTACACGCCGACTTGCCCGTCGGTGGTCTCCGGCGGAGTGGCCACCCCTTGGGTCGGTATGGACGGCTTGCTCGAGGCCTTCGTGGCCGGCGGGCCGCCTTTCGACCTGCGCTGGGAGAAGGACGGCCAGCCGCTGTTCGACGGACCGGCGGCGGGAGGCGGCTCGTACGTCGGCGCCGACACGTCGAACCTGCGGATCGATGGTGTGGGCCTCGCCGATGCCGGGAGCTACCGGTTGGTGGCGACCAACGGCTGCGGGACCGACAGCGGCGATCCTGTCGTCCTCGCGCCCCACGAGTCTCCGGCACTGGGTCCCTACGCCACCATTCAGTCCTTCGGGGTCCTGTCGAGCGCTGGCTCGACCGGTGTGGCTTCCGATGGGCCGCTGGTCGTAGGACAGGGGAGTGCGCCGGCGCCCCCGAATCCGGACCAGCCACAAGCGTTGGTGTGGAACGCCGAGGGTCAGCTGGTCGCGAACCTGACGCCCTCGAATTCCGTCGGCTCCGGCGTCGCCGACGTGGAGCAGGGCTCGATCGTCGGTTGGTGGTGGTGGCCCTACACCACGACCCAAGGCACCGGCTACTACCAGCACGCCGCCCGGTGGGACGCCGACACGCTCCAACACCACGAGATGCAGCCCAGCGGTTGGGAGATCGGGTCGATCAGCGACACCGACGGGACCGGCTACGTGGGCACCCTGCGTTTCGACGAGTCCAGCACCAACGGCGATGGGGCGTACTGGCCCGGGGGCTCGACCTCCTTCGTCAAGCTGACCCCGCCGGAGTTCTGGGGCAGCGGCGCGAGTGCCATCGACGGCGGCCACCAGTACGGTTCGGCTCACCTGGGCTTCGGCGTCGTCCATGCGATGCGTTGGTCGGGCTCGGCGGCGAGCTACGAGGACTTCGGTCCCGAGGGCGCCGGCTACAGTGCGATCAACGGCGCCCGGGACGGCCAGGCGGTCGGCCAGGCCCGATTCTCCGGTGTGGACCACGCGCAACTGTGGGGCGTCGACGCCGACGATCGGGTGGACCTGCACCCCGCGAGCGCGACGTCGAGTTCCGCCAGCGACTGTGATGGCGGGATCCAGCTCGGCGTGGTCGTGACCACCGGCGTGGGGTCGCGGCCCGTGCTCTGGCGCGGCACGGCTGAGGATCGCGTGGATCTCTACGACCTGCTTACCAGCGGCCCCTGGGAGTCGGCTCAGGCGAACGACGTCGAGGTCGCAGACTGCGGCCTGGTGGCGGTGACCGGTTCGGGCTACGACTCGGACTCGGGCACGTACACCCCGCTGCAATGGCGCTTCCAACCACGCTCGATGGTCGCGGAGCCGACGGAACTTTCGGTCGCGACGGGTGGGACCCAGGACCTGTGGCTCGCCCTCGGGAGCGAATACGCCGGCAGCCCCTATCTGGTGCTGGGCTCTTCGAGCGGGACCTCTCCGGGCCTGCCCCTGGCTGCGGGCGTGGTGTTGCCCCTGGTGCCCGACGGCTACACCACCTGGACCCTGGGTCAGGCCAACGGAGCGGTGTTCGACGACACCCTCGGAACACTCAGCTCCTTTGGCGGCGCCCACGGAGCGATCGTGCTGCCCGGCGGACTGCCGCCGACCCTGGCGGGGACTTCCTTACACCACGCCGCGATCTTCTTCGGCGCGGGCGGCGCGATCGACCAGGTCAGCGAAGCCGAGCCCCTGGTCCTCGGACCGTGACACCCGGCGCTCGGGCAGTCGATGCCCTGCCGAACTGAGGAGCGAGGGCGGACGGGCGGGGACGTCAATGGCCCGCCCGTCCGCCGTTCGGGGCCGCCGCTCGAATCTCGGGTGTCCCGCCAGCGGCCAGGGCGCGACCGGCGCGGGGAACGAGCTGCGCGCTGCTCCTGTAACGACTGCGAAAGTTGAGGTCGGTATCGGCCGCCCGGATGTCCGCATCGGGGGCCCGGCCGACTCCCCGTCCAACCCACGGACCACGGTGCTCGGGTGCCGCCCCTCGGCCGGGCCGGCCGGTGTGGGGTGGTCGTATAGACTGCTTCCCCGGGCCGCTGCGCCCTAGCCGTCGCGCACTTCGCACGTTCGCCGCGAGCGCCTCCGTCGGCCCCTCGGACTGAATTCCGCCGCCTCGCCATGCTGACTACTTCGATCGTCGCGCCCCTGCTGCTCTCGGCACTGCCCTCGGCACCGGCCCAGTTCCCCGTGACGCCAGTGGTGCGACCGCCCGCGACCCTGCGCAAGCTCGCTGAGCAGCCCGGCATCGCCATCGGCTTGGTTCCCGGCGCAACGATCGATCAAGCCCTCTCTGGAACGGGCGCGAACGTCGTCGACGCGATACCCGCGCTCGGCGTCTTCCTGGCCAAGGTTCCCAAGGGCACGCCGCCGATCGAGTACGAACAGATCGTCGAGTTCATCGCCGCCAAGCCGGAGACGCTGTTCGCCGAGGCGGACCGCGACGTCTCGCCGCCGGAGTTGGGCGGCTGCTCGGTCGCGCCCATCTTTCCCGGGGCGCAGGACTGCACGGTGGCCTTCTTCGACGGCAACCCGTCGACGGGCAAATACTACGGTCAGCCGGCGGCGGTGCAGATCGGCGCGGACCTGGCCGCACAGTTCCTGGGCGAGACCCAGACCGTCGTCGCCGTGATCGACACAGGCGTCGACCCGACCCATCCCCTGCTCGCGGCCAGCATGTTTTCGCCTGGCGCGGACTTGGTCGACGGGCCGGGACCGGCGATCGACGTCGGCAACGGTTTGGACGACGACAAGGACGGCTTGATCGACGAGGCCTTCGGCCACGGGACCCACGCCGCCGGATTGATCGTTCTGATTCACCCGGGCGCGCTGATCCAGCCCTACCGCGTGCTCGACTCCGATGGTGACGGTTCGGCGTTCGATGTGGCCGTGGCGATCCTGGCGGCAGTGGACGCCGGCGTCGACGTGATCAACTTGAGCCTGGGCATGACCGGACCGTCGATTCCGGTGCAGCAGGCGATCGAGATCGCGTCCCAGGCCGGAATCGCCGTGATTGCCTCCGCCGGCAACACCGAGGGGCCCCTGCTCTACCCGGCTGCCTACCCGCAGGCGAGCGCGGTCGCTGCGGTCGACTCCCTCGACGTCCTGGCTTCCTTCTCGGCCTACGGTCCGGGGATCTCCATCTCGGCGCCGGGGGTCGACCTCTACAGCTCGATGCCGGGCGGAGCCTACGCCTGGTGGAGCGGGACCTCGATGGCGACGGCTGTGGCGAGCGGGGCCGTGTCATTGACGCGCTCGATCGCCGCCGACGCGGGCGATGACCATGGCGACGACGATGACGACGACGATGACGACGACGATGATGATGATGACGGCGGAGGCGACGATGACGACGATGCTCAGGCCTTGGCCCCGGGCGGTGGAGTCGGCAGTGCGATCGACGGCGCAGCGGCCCTCGAGCTGATCAAGCTCTCGGCCCACCCGATCGATGCCCTCAACCCCGGCTTCGAGGGGCAGCTCGGCTCCGGACGTCTGAGCGCGATCGCCGCTGCCCTGCTGTTGGTCGAGAACAACGATTGAAGCGTCGATCGAGGAGTCGGACCGGGTCGCACGGGGCTTGACCGGCCTCGATGTGGGCGCCCGGGCCGATTTCCCTCGGCTTGGCCCGCTGATTGGTGTGGCCCGCCGCGCTAGGCTGCGCCGATCGTGAGTCAGACAGTCGAGGAGCTCTTCGAGCGCGCGCGCTCGGGCGACGGGCGCGCCTGGTCGGCCTTGGTCGATCGCTGTGCCGATGGGGTGCACTTCGCCGTGCTCTCGGCCGGCATCTCGGGCGACGAGGCCGACGACGCCGAGCAGGCCGCGTGGATGATCCTGCACCGACACATGGACGGTGTCCGCTCGCCCGGTGCGATCGTCGGTTGGGTCGCGACCACGGCCATTCGAGAAGGCCGCCGCGCGCGGCGCAGGGCCCGCAGCAGGCGCGACGTGGAAGAGCTGGCGAGCGAAGACCGCTCCGAGATCGAACCCGAGCAGCCCCAGGATCTCGCCATACGGGCCGAGCGGGTCCTCGGCGTGCGTGCGGGTCTGGACCGACTGGGCTCACCCTGCCGGGAACTGCTGCTGGCCCTGTTCGGATCCGGCGAGGAGGCGTCCTACGCCAGCGTCGGGGAGCAGCTCGGGATGGCCGTCGGCAGCATCGGCCCGACCCGCGCGCGTTGCCTCGCCAAGCTGGCGCGAGTCCTGGATCCCGACCTGTGAATCCCGAAGCCGAGCAACGGTCCGCGCTGTCCACAGAATCGCGGACTGCGGGTATCTCGCCTCCGGGTGGCACCCTCTCGTCGGCGGAGAACCGATGAACTGCCCCAGCCTCGAAGACCTCGTCGCCCTGTTCGATCCCGCTGGAGGCGCCGGGCTCGATCCTGTTGAAGGCTCCGCAAGTGGCGCAGCGGCCGCTGCGAGCGCCCGCAGACAACACGTCGATGGCGGTTGTCCCCGCTGCGACCAGCGGCTCGCTTTCCTGTCGACCCTGGTGGGGGACCTGCGCTCCCTGCCCCTCGAGCCGGCCTCGGCGGCCACCGTCGGGGCGGCGCGGGCCCTGGGTGCGCCGGTGCCCTTGGGACAGGGCGCCACTTCGGGCGAGGGCTCAATCAAGTCCGGTTGGCGAGACCTCATCGCCGTGCTGATGCCTCGCAGCGAGGCCGTGCCTGCGGTGCGGTCCTCCGCCGCCTCGAATCCGCCCCAGCTCTACCGAACCGCGGGTTACGAGATCGACCTGACCCTGCTCGAATCGGGAGCACTCCTCGGACAGGTGCTTCCGGAAGATCCGGACGCCCCGGGGCTCGGGGACGGGGACGTCTACCTCTACGGACCCGACTGCGCCCAGGCCACGGACCTGTTGGTCACCGGGGAGTTCCGCTTCGCATCGGTGGCGCCCGACCGGTTCTCGCTGGTGATCGCCGCCAACGCGACGCGGATCGTCGTTCAGGATGTCGACCTCCAGCCCCGTTGACCGTTCCCGCTCCGCTCGATGACTTCGCGCTGACCCTGCTGGCGCGAAGAGGCGAAGCCCCCGAGTGGGGCCAGTTCGCCCGTTTGCCCCTGCCCGAGCGCGAGATCGTCGTGGAGCGGCTGAAGGCCGAGGTCGACCAACGGGTGCGCTCGGCTCCGCCCACGGCGCTCGAGGCGGCGCAGGCCCTGATGCGAGCGGTGGAGCTCGTGCCCGGGCGGCGCGCCCTGGGCCTGCGCGGTCGGGCCGCGGCCTTCCACATGAACGGCCAGAGCGAGGCCGCCCTGTGCGACTACGAAGAGGCGGCCGGTCTCTACACGGACCTCGGCGACGAGGAGCAGCTCGCGCGGGTGCTGCGCAGCATGGTGGACGTGTTGCACCGCGCCGGGAAGGTCGAGCGGGCCTTGGCGGTGGGAGAGCAGGCGCGCGAGATCTTCGACCGTCGCGGCGAACAGCGCCTGTTGGCGCAGCTCGAGGTCAACCTCGGCAACGTGCGCCTGCGCTGCGGCGAGCTGCTGCTGGCTGCCGATTGCTACGCCACGGCCCTTTCGCGTTTCGAAGCCTGCGGCGACGAGGTCGGCGGCGCCTTTGCGACCTTCAGCCTGGCCAACCTCGATCGGGACGGCGGTCGCCTGTCGTCGGCGGAGCTGCGCTACCGCGGTGCGCGCGAAGCCTGGCAGGCGGCCGGGCTCGAGGCCCACGTGGCCGACTGCGACCACAGCCTGGCGGCGCTCGACGCGCGCCAGGGACGCTTCGCGGCGGCGATCCTCGAGCTCGAGCAAGCGCGGCGCCTGTACCTCGAGACCTCGCGACCCACGGGCGTGCCCGAGTGCGACCTCGAGTTGGCGGAGATCCACTTCCGCCTGGACGCCTGGTACGACGCCCTCGAGTGCGCGGAGCGCGCCGCGATCGGCTTCCGCGCCAGCGGCTACGAGCTGGAGCTGGGCCGGGCCCTGTCCCTGTCGGGACTGGCGCGCGAGCGCGTCGGCGACGTGGCCGGCGCGGTGCGCGACATGGACCAGGCCGAGGAGTTCTTCGCGGCCTTCGGCAATCAGGTGCAGTTGGCTGCGCTGACCGTGCACCGGGCCGCGCTGCTGCTCGACGCGGGCGCCGCCGAACAGGCCCTGCCGATCGTCGAGGACGCCCTGGCCGAGCTGAAGCGCGAGCGCCATCACCTGCTCGCGGACCTGGCCGGCGTGGTTCGCATCCGCGCTCTGGCGGCCGTCGGACGCGCGGACGAGGCGGTCTCCGCGGTCCACGCCCTGCTCGCCCGCGAGGCACACTCGCCCCTGGACGCCCTGGTGCGGATCGAGGCCCACCAGGTCGAGGCGGGCATCCACCGCCGCCTGGGCCGCGCCGCGGAGGAGCGCCGCGCCCTGCAGGACGCGATCACGGTGGTCGAGTCGAGCTACGCCGAGGTCCTGGGCGCCGACGCGCGCATCGCCTACTTCCGCGGTCGCCACGCGCTGTTCGAGAACCTGGCCTGGAACCTGCTCGAGTCGGGGACCGCGCTCGAGGTGCGCGAGGCCCTGCGGGTCCTGGAGGCCGGCCGGGGTCGCAGCCGCCGGGAGGATCGCCGACGCGAGGACTCGGCCGACGCGCGCGAGCTGCGCGAGCGCATGGACTGGATGCTCTCCCGACGCCTCGACGCCGAGCTCGCGCGCCCGGCGGCGGGCGGCGTGCCCACGGATGTCGAGCTGACCAATTGCGAGCGGGCCCTGTTGCGCGCGGAGCGCTCGGCCAGCCGGGCTCCCTCGAGGCCGGCGCAGGAGGAGCGCCTCGACGGGCTCCTGGCCTGCCGCGAGGAGGGCGAGACGCTGCTCGTGTACCTGGTCTCGGCGCGCGGCGCGGCGGCCCTGGTGGTTGACGACCGCGGACTGCGCAAGGTGCCCCTGAGCGCGACCCTGGACGAGATCGCCGCCCTGCGCGACCGGCTGCGGGTCCAGATCCACAAGTACCAACTGGGCAGCGAGTACCTCGCCCGGCAAGAGCGTCGCCTGCGCCGCTCCTTCGACTCGATCCTGTCGGCCCTGGGCGAGCTGCTGCTCGCGCCCTTGGTCGGCGACCTCGACGGCGGCCCGCTGGTGATCGTGCCCTACGGCGGTCTGCACGGCCTGCCCTTCCACGCCATGAACGTGGGCGGCGAGCCCCTCGTGGTGCGCTGCGAGGTCAGCTACTCGCCCAGCCTCGGCCTGCTCGCCGATCGACGCCGGCGGGCCTCGGCGAGCGAGCCCCAGCGCGGCGTGCTGATCGTCGGAACCGAGGACGCCCGCGCCCCGCGCATCGCGCGCGAGGCGGACGCCGCCGCCCAGCACTATGGCAACCGCGTCGAGGCCCTCGAGCCCACCGACCTGCGCGGCCGCCTGGCCCAGGGGTGTTCCGCGTCCCTGCTCCACATCGGCGCCCACGGCAGCTTCCGTGCCGACCACCCCCTGTTCTCCGGCCTCGACCTCGGCGGAACTTTCCTGACCGCCTTCGACCTGCGCGCGATGGAGATCGACGTGGACCTGGTCGTGCTCAGCGGCTGCGAGACCAGCCGCCAGGTCCGCCTCGCCGGCGAAGAGCTCTTCGGCCTCCAACGCGCCCTCTTCGACGCCGGCGTCGGCGCCGTCCTCGGCAGCCTGTGGCCCGTCCTCGACGACCCCACCGCCGAACTGATGAGCCGCTTCTACCGCCGCCTGGCCCAGGGCGAGTCCGCCCGCCGCGCCCTCGCCGGCGCCCAACGTGAAACCCTGGCCGGCGGCGCCAGTCCCCTGGCCTGGGCCCCCTTCGCCCTGGTCGGCGACGGGCTGCGGGTTTGTCCTGCTTGAACGGGCTCAGGGATCAGTCCCTCAGCTGACGAGCGGCTTCTTCCTCGTCGTTGCAGCCGTGGCAGAGGCCGCTCGCAGGATCGCGAGTAGCCGCTAGCGAGTCGGCGTTCCGTGGTCGCGCCCATGGGCGGGGTCCGGCATCGACTGTTGCGCTCGGACCGAGCGATGCGGAATCGGGAATTTGGCATGTCCCGGACCGTGTCCCGCTCAGGGGCGGAGGCAAGACACGCGTGGACGCGGCGATTGGATTCGAGCCCGCGCGGACCCGCAGACGCCCCGTTGGTGGGCCGGTGGATCCGATTTTCTCGAGGTCGTGCGTACGCGCAGACCTGGATGGCGTCCAGGCGGGTGATCGGCCCTGGAGGCCGCCCCGAATCGAACAAGGAGACATCCATGCGATCCACCGCCGCTGCCACGGGCCACCTCGGCCCGCTCGCCCTCACCCTCTCGCTCTTGGCCGCCCAGGGCCATGCCCAGTGCTTCCTTGCGGACGTCGACGCGCTGCACCCGCCGCCGCCCCTGGCCCTGAACCCGCTGGAGCTCGGGACTGAGTTCCCCTTCCAGTACCCGGTGCTCGGGAACGCCGTGAACCTCGTCGGGCCGAACGCACCTCAGAGCTGGATCCACGGGCTGTACCTGGCCGCTGGACCGGCGGTGATCCCCTTCGAGCTGCCGGTGCAGGGCACTCTGCTGCTCGACTCGTCGCTGTTTCTGTTCGGCTCGTTCAAGACCGAGGCCGATTGGCTCCTGAACGTCCCGTTCGGCATCCCGGCGGGTTCGGAGGCCTTCGCGCAGTACGTCTCGACGAATGGTCTCGAGTGGCGCTTCTCGAATGCCCTGGAGCTGAAGGTCGGGTTCTTCGAGGCCGAGATCGAAGTCCTGTCCGTGACCGGCTCGCCGATCGGAGGCGACAACATTCCTGATCCCTACGTCGTGACCTACCGCAACAACGGACCGGCGTTCGCGAGTCCGATCCTCCAGGTCTGCATCGATGGGATTTGTGGGAGCGCGACTGTCAGTGCGCCTCCGGGGGGCACGGCCACCGCTACCGTACTCGTGAATACCCCTCCCGTGCCGGTCTCCTGCGGCGGCGCGTCGACGCGGATCGCCACGGCCTGTTCGCTGTTGCCCGATTGCAAGCCCTCCAACGACTGCGCGAGCGCCTCGATCACCGTCGACGCGGCCTACTGGGATCTGGAATTCGACGTGATCAATGCCCCTGGCACCGTTTGGAAGGGCAGCTCTGCGAGTTGGCAGGTTCGGGTCAGGAACAACGGGAACGCCGTGTCGGACGACGTCTGCTTCCTGTCGGCGATGGTGCCCAACCCCGGGAAGGGGCAGTTCGGAAACCCGATCTTGCCCATCCATTTCAACTCGAGCGGCCAACTCGCGCCCGGCCAACAGAAGACCTTCAACTGTTCGATCGTCGTACCGCAGTTCGCCTTCTCGGGGACGCAGTACTTCAAGGTCGAGGTCAACTACTCAGCGGGCTGCTTCGACAACTGCGACGCTGGCAACTTCGATCAGGATTCCGTCACGGTTCTTCCCTGACCGAGGCTCAAAGATCTAGCTCCTTGGCGAGATTTCCGAGGGCCCGCGCCAACCGGGCGCGGGCCCTCGCGGCTGTGCCGGTGTCCAGCTCGTCGGCGATCTCCTCGAAAGTGCAACCGCAGAGCTTGCGAAGGACGATCAGCTCGGATTCGTGCTCGGGCAGTCGAGCTAGCGCCGAGAGGAACTTCTCGGCCGCCTCGGCGCCCATGGCTACCTGGCTCGGCGTGGGGGTTGTCGCATGAGCGTCGCCCAGGACCCATTCCCCCTCACTTGCGCCGAGGCGCTCGGCGTCGCGCTTCGCCGCAGCTCGGCGGCGACCGGCGTCCGTGACCACCGAGCGCACCACGGTTCGCGCCCAGGCGAGGAATTGGGCCTCGGTCATCCCGCGGAACTCCGTCGATGAGCGACAGATTCGCAGGGCGGCCTCCTGCGCGACGTCGACCGACTCCCAGTCGTCGCGTAGTCGGTTCCTGGCGCCCAGGCACAGGTGCGCCATCTCACGCAGGATTCCCTGGTGGCGCTCGACGAGTTGTCGCGCCGCCGCAGAGTCGCCCGCGCGAGTGCGGTCGATCAGCGATGGCGAGCCCGAATGCGGTCCGTCCGAAGTGCCAGGCATTTTTGGGTAGACCCCGAGGGCCCTCGGCTAGAGCTAGAGTGTCGACGCGGCGTAGACCCCTGCGTGGTCGAAAGGAAATGGCAGCAGTCGAACACGACGATCAGTGGTTTGAACGGTACCTGGAGCTCCGCCTCGAGGACGAGGCCGTAGCCGCAGATCTGTGGTCGACCGCGTCTGACGCTCTCCGTCGGCGCTTCGCGAGCCGCCGAGCCGCACTGGAGTCGATCGGTCTGCTGGCAGCGGTCGAGGGGGAGGCCGAGACCTGGAATCCACCGTCGGTGGAGGGCTACGAGGTCGTTGCTCACTTGGGAGCGGGTGGCGGCGGTACGGTCTTCGTCGGACGTCAGGAATCGCTCGGTCGGGAAGTCGCCATCAAGTTCCTGAGTCCACGACCGACCATTGACGGAAACCCCCAGGCCCGCTTCGCGCGTGAGGCCGCGATCCTGGCCCGGGTCCGGTCGCCCCACGTCGTCGAGATCTTCGACTACGGCGTGGCCGATTCCTGGCCGTACCTGGTCATGGCTCTGGTCCCCGGCCGCTCGCTCGCGCACGAAGTTCGCGAGCGCGGACCCGCCGGCGATCGAGAGGCGATCCGAGCGGCGGTTCGAACCATGGCGACCTTGGCTCGGGCGGTGCAGGTGCTGCATCGAGCGGGGATCGTCCATCGCGACCTGAAGCCGTCCAATGTTCTGCGCGACCCCGACGGCAATCCGATCCTGATCGACTTCGGGCTGGCGCTCGATTCGGCGGCGGTCGGTCTGGACCGCACCCGCACCGGGCACATCCTGGGAACGCCGGCCTATGCCGCGCCCGAGCAGATCGACGGTGCCGGCTGCGATCACCGCGCGGACATCTTCGGTCTGGGAGCCACGCTGTTCCACCTGCTGACCGGCACCACTCCGATCGGCGCGCCCTCGCTCGATGCCATCCGCCGCGAGTATCAATCGCACGGCGCGCGCAACGTCCGGGCATTCAATCGTGAGGTGGACCGGGATCTGGCGGCGGTCGTGTCGTGCGCGACCGCAACGCGGGCCGCAGATCGCTATCAGAGTTGTGCCGCATTCATCGACGACTTGGAGTCCTGGCTCGACGGAGTCCGGCCACGCGCGGCTCGTCGGCGGCCTATCCGTGGGGCCGCCCGTTGGGTGCGGCGAAACCCGACGCGAACGGCTCTCCTCGTGACTCTGCCGATCCTCGCGGTCCTCGGTCGCTCGACCGTGCTCGCCGAGTCGCGACGTCTCGAGCAGATCGAAGGCGAGCGCGTCAAGTCGCTGAGTCAGTTGGTCGACGCCGAGTTGGCCATCGGTACCGGGGACGCCGCAGCCCAGGCGCTGGACGAGCTCGCGCGTCTGCGGCCGCGGGACCCCGACGTGGCCTTCGCGCGAGTACGCGTCGCGTTGGACGGACCGGGCAATTTCGATCCGGGTCGTCTGGCGAGGTCACCCGCGCGCCTGGCTGCGCTACGGCTCAGCCTCGCGGAGGCGGAGGCGTTGTTGAGCCACGAGCCGTGCTGGGAGCCGCTGATCAGGCTCGAGTCGTTGCTCGCGAGTGGACGGGTGCCTCTGCCCAGGGTGGAGCTTCCGGAGCTGAACTCGGACCTCCCCGTCGGCGTCGCGCGGCGCGCGATCGTTGCTTGGCGCTTCGTCGGAGCGGATCCACGCAAACTGCGTGCGGCCATCGTCGAGCTGTTCAAACGCGCGCCCAATGACGTCCGCGTGGCGCGGATGGCGGCCTTCGGTGCCGAAGGAGCGGAGGACCTCGTCAGCCTCGCGGCCGCATCGTCACTGCGGGCGCTCGACCCGGAGCGAGGCGGCTCTTGGTCCATAGTGCTGTTCACGGAACTCCGCTACCTCCGGTCCCTGGGCGGTGGCGCTGTGGCCTCGGAGATCGATCGGCTGCTCGCCGCCGCCGATGCGCTCGTCGAACGCTTCCCCATGGACCGTGAGGTGCTCTTCCACGCGGCCGACATCGCTTCGAACGACCCGACGCCCGGAGCACACTGGCGAGCGGCTCGGCTCTATGAGCGCTGCCTCGCCCTCGGTGACGCACCGGAGGTGCGCATCAACCTCGGCAATATCTATCTCGGAGGTGCCAACCGCTTGACCCGCTGGCCGAGTTCGAGCGGAAGTCCGATCGCGGACATCGTGCGCTACGGCTGTGGACTGGGCCGCAAGCAGCACCTCCTCCTGCGGGTCGAGGAACTCGCTTCCGGACTCGAGGCCTACCGCGGGCAAGCGCCGGAGTACTGGACCAACCGCTCCTGGACGGTGTTCCAGCTCGACGGGCCGAAGGCCGCTGCCCGATTGTTGGGCCGCGGACTCGAGTGGATTGGGCCGGATGCCGACGAGCTCTGGCTCGTGCACCTGATGCGGGCCGAGTTCGCACTCGATGCCCTCGACCAAGGGCGAGGAGATCCGATGGATGCGGCCGCGGCGTCGGCCAGTCTTCGTTGGTTGGCGGACCACGGCTTCCCGCCCGAGAACGGGCCGTGCGTGAGGATCTTCCAGTCCGCTGGGCGACACGGGGAGCCGACCTTGGCCCGGGACCTGTGGGATCGGCTCGACGCGGAGACGCAAACCAAGGCCACTCCGCTCTACGAGCTCTTCCTGGCTCCACTGCTGGACGAAGGGAGCTAGTGTCCTGGATCAGCAGTTCGGCGTCACTTCCCGGGCTGCGATGGCCGCTGGCGTCGCCAGCGCCTCCTCCGAGTATCGCAGCGGATACGCGTCGTCGGCGCGCCTAGCCAGCATCGATCGGACCTCCGGGCAGTGGTGCCGAATTTCCGATCCAGGACACTAGTCAGCAGCGGTCGCTGGGATCCGAGTCGCACGCGCTGGCAGCGAATCCTGGTGACCGCGGAGGGATTAGTCGCCCATCCCCGCGAGCTTGCGGGCGACGCCCTCGGCGCTCGCGTGGGCTTCGGTGTCGCCCAGCTCGGCGGCGCGGCGGTAGTGGGTCTGCGCGAGCTCGAGCAGGGCCTTGCGACCGCCGGGCCACGGCGTTGCTGGCTCGGCGTCGGCGTGGACGAAGAGGACGTCGCCGGCGAGGCGCGCGAGGGCTGCGGGCTCGCGGGCGGATTGCTCGCCGCGGGCGGCCACGGCCAGGCCGTTCTCGAGCCATTGGCGGCGTCGTTCGCCGTCGGGTTCGCGGGCGGGGGAGGCGAGCTGGATGGCTTGGAACCAGACCAGGATCTCCCAGCCCTCGGTCGCGCCGGGATCGAGCTCGAGGGCGCGTTCGGCCAGGGCGAAGGCCTGGGCCGGGCGTCCGGCGGCGAAGGCGGCGTCGACGCGGACCCATTGGGCGCTGGCGAAGACGCGGCCGATCGGGCCGAGGAGGGCTGCCGAGGCGGAGGGCGGCTTGGGGGGCGGGCGCCAGCGCTCGTCGGGGGCGAGACCGGTGAACTCGGCTGCGAGGGCGGCGATCAACACCGCTCCGACGACGGCGACGGAAGAGCGCTTCACCGCGTCGCACCTCCGCGGCGCCGCTCCAGCAGGGCGGTCGCCGACAGGCAGGCCAGGGACAGTCCGAGCGCGAGGCCAGCGCTGATCAGGGGCGGTGCGCCAGGGGACAGTCCGAGCGAGAGCGCCGATAGGTCGTCGAACAGGGTCGCGGCGGGCAGGTGCTCGACCAGGGGCGCGCCGCGCCAGGCGGCGATCCAGAGGGAGGCGAGCAGCGTGCCGGCCAGGCCGGCCGACAGTCCGCGCGTGAGCAGTGGCAACAGCGCCGCGGCCAAGGCGAGTCCGAGCCAGGTGCGGGCGGCGAGGGCCAGGCTCGCCAGCAGACCCGGTCGGGGAGACCCGAGCACCAACAGGCTGTTGGCCGGGACTCCGACGCCGGCGCCAACCGCGGGCCGCGCCAGCTCGACCAGCAGAGTTCCCGAGCCCGGTGGCAGATCGACCGACAGGGCGCGCCGGCCAGCGAAGGTCGAGCTGGCCGAGGTTCCCGGGCCGTCGCCGTCGAGCCGCCGCACGCGCAGCTCGACCGTGGCGCTGGGGTCGGCGGCCGGGAGGACCACCAGCTCGACCTGGATCCGCTCGGCGCGCGCCGGGAGGGGCGGCAGCTCGAAGCGCTCGACCTCGCCTTCCACGAGTAGGTTCAGCGCCGGATTGTCGAGACGGCCGACCACCGGCCGCACCGGCTCCGATCCCGCGCCCGCCGCCAGCTCCGCCGCGGCCGCGCAGGCGAGCAGGTGGAGCGCCGCGCCCGCGCAGGCTCCGAGCCACAGGCCGACCTGGCGCGGAAGCTCGCCCACCGGCGCCGCCGCGAAGCCCGCCCGCTCAGGTCCCTGGGTGCGCGCGTTCAGGGCCGCCACGCGCCACAGCACGAGCGGCGCGACCAACGCCAGCGCCGCACCCAGAACTCCCGAGCGGGCCTGGGCCGCGGCCACGGCGGGTGTCGACGGATCGAGCTCGCCGACCAGGCGCACGCTCGCGGGCATCCAGTCGCGGGTCGCGAGCAGGGTCAGCCACAGCGCCGTCGCGACCACCGCCCACGGCGACAGTGCGCGCCGCAGGGCCAGGCTCGCCAGGGCCAAGGCCCCGCGCACGTCGCGCACGCGCCGGCGATCATCCATCGCGCTCGACGCCCGCCGGCGCGCCGCGTCCGGTTGATCCCAGGGACCGGTACAGGGCGTCGAGGGCCGCCGCGGCCGGGCGCGTGGCGCGCACCACAGCCCCCCGCGCTTCGAGCTCGCGGCGCGCGGCGTCGAGGTCCTGGCTCCCCGCGCCTTCGATCTCGAGCTCCACGCGCGTCGCCCGCTCGGCCAGGGCGCGCGCGGACTCGTTCAGCACCACGCGGCCCTCGATCATCACGCTCACCCGCTCGCAGCGCCCGAAGAGGTCGTCGGGCCGGTGGGAACAGATCAGCGCCGCGGCGCCGCGGGCATGGGCTTCGTCGAGCCACTGCTCGAGCACCTCGGCGCCCTCGGCGTCGAGCCCCACGCTGGGCTCGTCGAGCAGCACCAGGTGCGGATCGGTGGCGAAGGCCTGGGCCAGGACGAAGCGCCGCCGCATGCCGCTCGAGAACTGGCCCAGGGAGCGCTTGGCGTCCGCGCCGAGGCCCGCGCGGTCGAGCAGCCTCAGCGCCCTGGATCGGGCCTCGCCGCCATGTAGCCCGCGCATACGCAGCAGCAGCTCCAGCACGACCCGCGCCGGCAGCTCGTCGGGGAAGGGACAGCCCTCGGTGGCGTAGCCGATGCGAGTGCGCACCGCCGCCGTGCGCGGATCACCGCCCAAGACCGAGAGCTCGCCGCCGTCGGCCGGATCGACACCGGCCAGGAGCCGCAGCAGGGTCGACTTGCCCGAGCCGTTGGGGCCGATCAGCCCGCCCACGGCTCCGGCCGCGAGGTCGAGGTCGACACCCCGCAGGACCGCACGCCGCGCCAGGAGGAAGCCCGAGCGATAGCTGCGCTTCAGGCCGCGCGCGAGGATGGCGACTGCCTGCGGGCCGGGGAGTGGTGCGGACTCGGTCGACACGGGTCAGCAGCCTGACGCCCGCGCGCGGCGCGCACAAGTCGCCCCTGGGGCCCAGGCTCGCTCGGGCCTTGGGGCCTGCTATCCTCCCCGGCCATGGCGCGACTCCTGATCCTCGAAGGCCCCGATCCGGGCCGCAGCGTCGACCTGGTCGCGGGCCAACGCATCGGGCGGCTGCGCGCCTGTGAGATCGCGATCGTCCACCCCTCGATCAGCCGCGAGCACGCGCGCATCGAGCAGCGTGGCGAGGACCTGTGGATCGTCGACCTGGACTCCAGCAACGGCCTGCGCGTGGCCGGTCAGCGCGTGCCCGAGGTCATGTTCGAGGAGGGGCTCGAGTTCGCCCTGGGTGGCCTCGAGGTGCGCTTCGTAGGCGACGGGGCGCCCGCCGACCCGATCGACGAGGACTTCGAGTTCGACGAGGGGCCGCCGCTCGAGGTGAGTTCCGCGTCCGTCGACGACGGAGCCAAGGGCAGCTCCGGCGCTGGCAGCGGCAACAGCGGCGGCCTGTCCCTGGAGGACCCCGCCGAGATCGAGTTGGCGTCGACCCGCCTCACCGACCGCGGCCAGACCCCGCAGGGCAGCGCGCACCGTGCTCCCTTGGCCAAGAGACCCGAGCCGACGCAGCTGTCGCCGCAAGCCGTGGGGGAGAGCCGTCGCCAGGAGGTCCTGCGCGAAGTCGCTGCCGAGCCGAGCGGCATCCTGCGTGGCGACCTGTCGCAGTACCCCGGCTGGGTGCAGGCTGGCGTCGTGATCGGCGCCCTGGTCTTCTTCGTCGCCGTGGCCTGGGGCGTCTTCGTCCTGGTCCAGGGCGCGAAGGGCTGAGCGCCAAGGACCGAGCGCGGATCGCAGCACAGCTGGTCTCGCGCTCCGAGATCCAATCACACGTCCGGGTCGATCACCCGTGCGAGCCAACGGATCATCCGTGTCTAGCCGCGACTTGGTCGCGGCCGCGATCAATCACCCGCGCGGCGAAGCGACGGCTGCTTCCCAGGCTGCGACCAAGCGAGCAGCGCTGTCGTCCCAGGATTCCAGGTCGACGCACGGCGTTGTCGCCTTCGCCAAGGCGATGCGGATCGCTGCAGCCATCTCGGCGGGGTCGTCGGCGTCGAAGCGCTCCGCGGCGTCGCCGGCCACTTCGCTGGGTGCACCGGAGCG
Source organism: Engelhardtia mirabilis (assembly GCF_007748095.1). NCBI lineage: Bacteria > Pseudomonadati > Planctomycetota > Planctomycetia > Engelhardtia > Engelhardtia mirabilis. Next base: position 4,925,202 of record NZ_CP036287.1, on the reverse strand, counting down.
ACTCAGGGCCAAGGGCAAGCCGGCGCGGCGGGCCTCGTGCACGGGGATTCCGAAGCCCTCGAGGCGCGAAGGCAGGACCAAGCAGCCCGCGCCGGCGTAGAGCAGGGGCAGCTCCGAATCGTCCAGGGGACCCAAGAACCAGACCCGCGCGCCGACTCCCAGTTGCGCCGCCAAGCGGTCCAGCCGCGCGCGTTCGCCGCCCTTGGCCGCGCCGACCAGCACCAGGGGCGGGAGCGCCGGGTCCTCGGCCAAGGCTCGCAGGGCGAGGCCCAAGTTCTTGCGCGGTTCGAGGTGCCCCACGTGCAGCAGGTAGCCGGGCTCGAGGTAGCTGCGCGCCCGCGCGCCGCGCTCCACGACGCGCAGGTGGTCGCCGGCATTGGGCACTACGTCCGCGCGCCCGACGACGCGCGGATGGCGCAGTTGGAACTGCGCTCGCACCTCGTCGCTGACGAACAGCAAACGCGCCGCGCGGCGCGCGACCGCTCGGTAGGCGAAGCGACCGGCGAACGCGCGCAGGGAACCCACGAGCTCAGCATTCACCTGGCGCAGGTCGTGCAGGGTCACCGTCAGGGGCGTGCCGCGCAGGCCGCGCTTGGAAGGGATCGGCAGGTGTGCGGTGTGGACCAGGTCGAAGGGGCTGCCCGCGCCGGTTGCATGGTCGATGGCCGCAGCGACAGCGCGCGACTCCGCCCGCGCGCGGCGCGCGGGGGGACCGGCGGGGACCGCGGACTCGAGCAGTTCCACGTCCTCGCCGCAGTCGAAGCTCGGCGGCTCCGCGCCGACGAGCACGGCGAGGCTCCCGCCCCGCGCTCGCAACAGCCGCGCCGCGCGCGGGAGGAGTTCGGCGTTGTGTCGCTGGACGCCGCCCCGGGGTTGGCCGAGCACGGCCCCCAGCACCAACACGCGCGGTGAGCGCGCGCTCATGCGGACCCCTGGGTCAGCTCGCGCCACAACAGCGCGGTCGATTCGGCCCAGCGCTCCCAGGTGAACCGGGCGGCGCGCTCGCGGGCGGCGCGGCGCTGCTCTTCGGTCCAGGCCAGGGCGCGTCCGATCGCGGCGGCGAGCCCGGCGGAGTCCTCCGGATCGGCCAGCTCGGCGCAGCCCCCGGCCAACTCCTCCTGGGCGCCGCCGGGCGCGGCGACGACCGGAGTTCCTGTGGCCAGGGCCTCGAGCACCGGATGGGCGAAGCCCTCCGAGCGCGCCAGGGCCAGGACCGCGCCACTGGCGGCAAGGGCCAGGGGCAGGTCGGACTCCTCGATCCAGGGCACGTGGTGCAGTCGCTGACCCAGGCCGAGGGCGGCGGCGCGGGCGCGCGCGGCATCGAGGCCCGGGCCGTCCGGACCCGTCACCACCAGCCGCACCGAGCGCGGCAAGTGGGCCAGGGCCTCGACCGCGGCGCTGGCGCGCTTCTTGGTCCGACCACCGAGTGGCAAGAGCAGCGTCGCACGATCGAAGGGCTCGCCGCCCAACTCGACCGTCGGGCCACCCTCGCCCGCGGCCTCGCCGAAGCGCCGATCGACGCCCCAGGGGATCACACGCACGCGCTCGCCCGCCGAGCCCAGCTCGGCGCGCAGGTCGCGGGCCACGTGCTCTGACGGGCAGACGATGGCCCGCGCGAAGCGGCCGCCCAGCCGGATCCACAGACGGTGGCGCAGATCCGCGTTCTCGCTCTCCCCGTGGTGCCAGGGCAGCTCGTGCACGGTCTGGATCCGTGGGCCGGGCGCCGTGGGCGAGAAGCCCGACACGAAGGCGTGCACGCCGTCGACTTCCGAGCGACGCGCCGCCCGCCCCAGGCCGCGCAGGCGCCAGTGGCCGCGACTGCCGCCCATCGGGCCCAGGCGCACGGTCTCCACGTCGTCGCGACCGCGCAGGGCTTCGAGGCCCGAGCGCACGCAGCGCTGCAGGCTCAGCGGGTAGGGCGCGCGCAGCACGCACAGATCGACGCCGATGCGCGTCGCGGTGGGAGACCGGGGCGGGGTCACGGCGCTATCCTGCCCGGGTGGACAGCGAATCGCGAAGCGCCCTTCCGCGGGTGCTCTTCCTTTGCATCGGAAACGCCTGCCGGAGCCCCATGGGTGAGGGCTGGCTGAGACACCTGGCCGGCGACCGTTTCGAGGTGACTTCAGGGGGGCTGCGGCCCATCGGCGTGCACCCGCGGGCGATCCAGGTGATGGGGGAGGCGGGGGTCGACATCAGTGGGCTCAAGTCGACCTACGTGCACCGCGAGCTCGAGCGCCCGCCGGACGTGTTGATCGCCCTCTCGCGCCAGGCCCTGAGTGCCTGCCCGCCCCTGCCGGGCCGCACCCGGGTCCTGCGCTGGCCGGTACCCGATCCCTACACCGTACGCGGCGACGAAGCGGTGGTGTTGCGGGCCTTCCGCGGGGCGCGCGACGAGATCCGCGAGCGGGTCGAGGACTGGCTCGCCGCGGGCGCGCCGACCTCCGAGTAGGCCGGCACTGGGCGTCGCCGGGTCTCGCGCCGTTGCGTACTCCGCGAGCGACCGTACTCCGCGAGCGACCGTGCTCCGCCAGTCGCGTCGACCCACCGCTGGCGCCGCCCGCCGAACGCAATCGGCGCCGGACCCCGTGGGGCCCGGCGCCGATCGCGTTCGGAGCGCGCTGGCTGAGCTGGCGCGGACGACGGGGCTCGCGCCTCGCGTGAGACCGTGGCCTCGCGCTTCGCGCGACGGACCTACTCGCGCATGCGCACGCCGGTCGCCATCAACTGGAACTCGCGCACCGATCCGACGTGGGCCATGGCCTCTTCGTGCTTGCCGGCGTCCTCGAGCAGGTGCTTCACGTCCGCTTCGGGGGTCTCGACGATCGAGAACACGCCTTCCATGCGCGCGGTGCGCCCGGCGGACTCGATCGGAACGAAGAAGGCGTAGTCCTGGAAGCGCACGCGCATCTCCTCGTCGCCGCCCTTGACGATCATCCAGCAACCCTTCTTGGTGCAGGCGGCGTCGACGGTGCCCTCGACCACGACCGTTTGGCCGTCGAAGGCCTCCGCGCGCGCCAAGAGGTCGGCCGCGGCGATCGGGGTGGTCTCGTCGACGTCACCGCCGTACACGTCCCATCCGGCTACCGGGGCCGCGGTGATCAGGCCGAGGTCCTGGCCGGACTCGACCACTTCGACGGGCGTCGACGAGCCCTCTTGCTGGGACTCGTGCGCGGAGTTGCTGGCGCAGGCGGCGAGGGTGGTGAGGGCTGCGCCGGCGAGGGCGGCGGTGAACTTGGAGCGCATGGTCGCAGTGGGGTCGATCGTTCGATGGCGGCGGATCCGGGCCGTTACGTGGGGGGCGGCCTGGGGCCACACAGGCTAGCAGGGCCTCCCGGAGCGGACTAGCTCAGGGGTGCTCCGGCGGCGGTCCCCGCGTCGGGGACGGGCGGCGGTGCTCCACGCGGCGGTGCTCCACGCGGCTATGCTCCGCGCAATGGATCTCGGACTGGCGGAGTCGACGGTGCTGATCACCGGCGCATCGGGCGGTATCGGGCGTGCCCTGGCGCGGACCTTCGCCGCCGAGGGCGTGCGCCTGGTCCTTACGGGCCACGACCGCATCGCGGAGCTGACCACCTGGGCCGCGGAGGAATTCGGCGAGCGCGCCCTGTGCGTGGCCGCCGACGTGCGCGAGGCGGAGCAGGTCGACGCGGCCTTCGAGGCCGGCGCGGCGCGCTTCGGACGCGTGGACGCGGCGATCGCCAATGCGGGGGTCTGGCCGATCGAGGACCTCCCGCTGCACCGGATCGACGGGGCGCGCCTGGCGCAGACCATCGCGATCAACCTGCTCGGCGCGGTGCACACGGCCAGGGCTTTCATGCAGACCCTGGAGCGCCTCGGGCCCGTCGCGGGTCGCGGGGCGGCGATGGTCTGCATCGGCTCCACCGCCGGCCGCTTCGGCGAGCGCGGGCACGCCGACTACGCCCTGGCCAAGGCCGGCCTGGTGGGGCTGGTCCAATCGCTCAAGAACGAGCTGCCCAGGATCGATCCCCTGGCCCGAATCAACCTGGTCGAGCCCGGCTGGACGGTGACGGAGATGGCGCGGGCCGCGCTCGAGGACGATGGCGCGGTGGGGCGGACCCTCACGACCATGGCCCTGCGACGCCTGGGGCGCGCGGACGACGTGGCGCGGGTCTGTGCGTGCCTGTGCTCGCCCTCGGCCTCGGCCCATGTGACCGGGCAGACGATCACCGTCGCCGGGGGCATGGAGGGGCGCGTCCTGTGGGACCGCTCCGAGATCGACGTCGACGCCGTGAGGCGCTCGGCACGCGGTCGATAGGCGCGCGTTGCGCTCAGTCGGTGGTGCCGGACGCCGCGGTGCAGAAGCCGATCATCCAGCGCGAAGTGGCCGAGAGGCCATCGACGTCGCCGCCGGCGGTGCCAGCGGGGGCGTCGTAGGACTCCATGCGCTCGATCGCCGCCAGGGTCACCGCTCCGGGCCCGTGGGCGGCCAAGTGACGGCCCGACGCGACGCAGGAGGCACTGGCCCCGGCGAGGGCGGCCCATCCCAGCACGGCGCCAATGCGGCGGCGGCGTGCGTCCACTGTGGTCTGGGGCATGGTGTTCCGTCCTCCTGAGCAAGTCTCCGGGCTCGAACGAAGGATCGGCTTCGCGCCCCCGCGAGCTTGAGGGCGCGGCCGATCCGCTCCGCGGCCCCACGCCGGTTACGGCGTCTTCACGCGCGCCGCGCGAACTTTCTCGAAACGGGAGAACCATCGGTGCGGGTGCCGACGATCCCCAGTTGCTTCACGGGGAGCGCGTCGCCTGGGCCGGCGGCTTGCTTACCAGTCGCCACTCCCCGCATGCCCCTACTTGCTCGACCCGAGGCTCCGGAGCCATTGCCCACCTTGTCTGCGGTTTCCCCGGCGTTCGCGACGTCGGAGGAAGCCTCACTGGCAGCCCGCTCGGGCTCCTCGGATCCCTCGGGGGGCCGATGCATCGAGTCGGGCTGCCCTCCTCGTTCACGACCGGCGCGCGCCGCACTCCCAGGTAGGTCGATCTCCGCTGGGCCCTCGGGCCGGGCGCCACGTCAGCATCGAAAGTGGAGGGAGGTACAGCGAGCCGGTTCGCGGTGGCCCTCTGCGCGGGCCCGGCCAAAGGGATCTCGGTCGGGCCCGTCTCTCGTTCGGCGACCCACGAAGCCCCGCCAGCGGAGCCGGCAGGGGCAAATGCGAATTTGTGGGTAATGCGAGAACCGAGGGGCCAGGACTGGACGAGCCCCGGATCCGACCTCAGCCCAGCAGGGGTGAAGGTCGCGTACGATCGGATCGTTGCCCTGCTCCCCAGGTGCGCTCGATCCCCGACCGGAGATCCCACCCTTGAAGACCCTGCTCCAGTACTTCGTCGCGTCGAGTTTTCTCGCGCCATGCCTCGCCCTGACGGCTGCCGCCCAATCTCCGCCCTTCTACCCAGTGGGGCTGCAACTCCCCGCGGATCCGGCGGATGACATCGAGCTACCGACCTCGGGTCCGGGGGCGGTCGCCGCTCCCCTGCGTACCTTCGAGGTGGGCAAGCTCACCGACGACGACGATCCCGACGGCCTGCTGCTGGCCGGTGACGGTCTGCACGTCGTGATCGGCGTCGGTCGCTATGGCTACGTCGAGAAGATCGCCAGCGGCGTTACGGCGGCGACGATCCTGCCCTCGGCCTCGCCCGTCTACGCGGGTTCGATCGTGGCCTCGGTGCCCGGGGGCTTGCAGCGCTTCGTCTACGACACGAGCACGGGCGACTACGTCCCGCACGCGATCGTCAACACGGGTGCCGAGTGGATCGGCGTGACCCAGATGATCCGGGCCAACCTGGACGGTGATCCGCGAGCGGACATGCTGACGATCTCGCCGGTCGACGACACGATCGTGCGCGGTTGGGGCATCGGTGCGGGCGGGACCATGAGCCCGTACTTCTGGCTCCAGTTCGCGGACTCGGTGCAGCAGATCGCCGTCCTGGACTACGACGGCGACGGAATCGACGACGTGGCCACGCTCGGCACGTCGTTCTTGAGGATCACCACGGTCGCCGGGGTGTCCCTGGGCCAGTGGGCGGTCCCCGGGCCGGGTGGCACCATTGCGACCGTGCGCGGCACGACGATCCAGCCCGGCGACCGCCTCGCCTGGGGCCGCCGCGACGCCACGGACAGCTTCCACGAGCTGCTGCTGCTCGCGCCCGCGAACTCCGCGCCGACGCCCCTGCGGATGACCTTCCGCGTGGACGCCAACGGCACCGACACCGATGTCGACGTGGTCGGCTTCTCGGCCGCCGACAGCGACGGTGACGGAGACATGGACCTGTTGGTCACCCAGCGCACCTTCGGCGCCGGCTTCGTCCTGGGCAACAGTGGCGTGCTCGAGCCTGCCTTCGCGACGGGCCCCGAGGACTACCGCGTGCACGCCTACACGACCAACCCGGGTGCCTCGGTCATCGGTGCCCAGCCCAATGGTGTCTTCACCGACATCGACCAGTCGGGCGAGGCCGACGTGCTGTGTCCCTTCACCGCGTTGAACTCGATTGTTGTGGTCAGCGCACCGATCTTCTTCCTCACCGGTGGGAGCTTCTTCGGGGACAGCTCGACGGTCGAGTTCGTCGGCCTGGCAGAGCACGAGCTGACTTCCAACGGCTTCGAGGCGCCCTACCGGGTCTACTTCGACATCCCGAGCGGGATCCCGATCGCCAGCTTCACCCACCTTCAGATCCAGGTCTGGGAGCAGAACCCGGGGCAGCAGGTGTCGGCGGTGGGCCTGTCCAACAAGCTGTATCCCTTCCCGACCTTGACGGGCTCGCAGACCACCGAGGACTGGCGGCACATCGGCGTCAACCTCGACTGGGGGCAGCCGGCCCTCGACCCCTGGCCCGACGGTCGGAACATCTTCCTGACCATGCGCCTGGTCCAGTCGAGTGGCGGGTCCCAGCCGACGATCTCGAACCCCGGTCGCTGGTTCGTCTCGGCCATGACCCTGGATCCCGACCTCGCCGACCTGGAGGACCAGACCTACCAGCTCCAACTCCAGAGCGACCCCTACTTCCTGCGTGAGCGGTCGGTCCTGCCGCTCCAGATGCCCGGGACGTACGGAGCGGGGATCGTGCTCGGGCTGAGCGTCGACCTGGGTCGCGTCGGCAACTTCGCGGACGTGCCCATGCCGGCGGTGCTCGAGACCTCGCCGGTCCCGGGCGTGGTGTTCTTCTGGGACGAGCCCTCGCAGCTCTGAGTCCTGGCCGGCGCCCGCAGCCCCGGCTGCGGTCCTCGCTCGCGACCCCGACGGCTTCAGGCGCGCGCACCGGTGTCGGCACCGGTGCGCGCGCCGAGCGTTCGGCGCCGCAGGGCGAGCGCAACGGCGGCCGCGAGCAATGCGGCGGGCGTGACGACCAGTAGCCACCACGAAGGGTCAGGGGAGCGCGACGGTCGTCCCTCCAGAGGACTGCGCGGCGAGCCCAGCAGTTGCACCTGGGCCAGCTCGAATGCCCGCAGTCGATCGCCGGCGCCGAGAGTCGCGCGCGCGGCGCGCAGGGCCTCGGCGGCCGATGTGCCCTGCGCCAGGTGACGGTGCACTTCGAGCGCGAGGTCCTGGGCCAGGCTGTACTCGAGCTTGGAACCGGTGGTCAGAACGCCGCTGGCCCCCCGCGCCAACAGGGCCCCCGCCAGGTTTGCCGGCTCGTCGTCACCGGTGCGGCGGGGACCGACCGACGTTCCGCAGGAGGTCAACAGGACCAGGCCCCGCGGTTGCTTCGGCAGCTGCTGAAGGTCCTCGGACCAGACCAGGCCGAGTTCATCGCCCTCGCCGAACAGAACCAGCCCTGAACCCCGCTCGCGAAAGGGGTCTTGCACGCCATGGGCCAGGACCTGGACCACTGCGGCGCGATCGAGGGCGCGGGTCAGGTCGTCCAGGGTCGGTGGCGGATCGAGCAGCAGCGCGCAGGCGTCCTCGCCGTAGGGGGCGAGCAGAGGAAGCAGCCGGTTCGCATCCAACTCCACGCGCGCCAAGCCCGGATGGAGCTCGAGCACTGCATCGGTGGGGGACAGGTAGGCCAGGAGTGCGAAGTCGATCGCGCCCTCCCGCGGCTCCTCGGCCGCTGAGCGGGAACGGCGCAGTCGAGCGTCCTCGAGGGCGAGCGGGAGCGATGGCGTGACCACCACGGCCAGGGCCTCGCCCAACAGTCGGCCGTCGGGGGTGCCGAGGGCCTCCACCTGGAGGCCCTGGAGAACTTCGGCGCCGACGACGGTCGCAGCCTTCCACTCGCGCACCAGCTCCCAGGCCGCCTGGGGCAGGAGGTCGGCACCCAAGGATCGGCTGGCCTCGGTCAGCCCTTGCAGCCGCTCGCCCTGGGCCATGGGCGATGCCCCGGGGGGCAGTCGACGCTGCAGGTCGGCGCCCAGCGCGAGGCAGCGCGGGTTCAGCCGCCCGCCGCCGATCAACTCGAAGTGCTCGATGCGCTCGGCGTCAATGGCCAACAGGTGCACCGTCGGCTCGGTCACCACGTAGACGAGGAGTCCCTCGCCGGGGCCCAGGAGGTCCGCCCGCACCTGCCCCAGGTCGCCGGCTGCGGTTTCGCCGCGCCGTGCGAGGGAGCCCATGGCCTGGGCTCGCAGGACCTGCTCGAAGGCGGTCGCGAGGCCCCGCTCGCCGTCCAGGCGCGCGTGCACGCGGACCAGTTCGCCGAGTAGCGCCCGGCGATCCTCCGTCTCGAGGAAGCCCACGCCGCCCGCGTCGACGCCGACCCGGGACCAGGAATCGAGCAGGGTCTCGAGCCCGACCTCGAGCTCCGCCGCGATCTCTCGCAGACGCGCCTCGTCGGCCCCCTCGCGACAGCTCAACTCGGCTTCGTCGGCCAACAGGCGCAGCTCGCGCGTGCCCAGCCGGGAGCGGTCTTGGCCCCAACCGGCCAGGCGTGTTCGCGCGAGATCGAGCCAGCGTCGTGCCGTGGCCGCGTCCCCGGCGCCCAGGGCGATCTCCGCCAACATCCACTCGGCGTCGAGCTCGGCGACCTGGTCGAGTTGGCCACTGGCCAGGGCCTGCTCGAGCAAGACGGCGCCTCTGGGCTCCGCGTCCGCTTGCTGCAGCTCGATGCTGCCCAGGGCCATGCCGCGCAGCCAACGAACCTCGGCGTGTCCCTCCTGCGCCAGCCCGCTGGCGACGATCTCGTCCACCGCGCGCAGGGTCGCCTGGTAGTCCTGGCCGAGGAAGTCGCAGGAGGCGAGGGCGACCTGCGCGTCGAGCTCCAGTTGAGGGTCCTGCGCGGACCGGGCCAGGGAGAGCTGCTCCCAGGCGATCGCTGCCGCGCGGTCCACGCGCCCCAACTCGAGCTCGAGGCGGGCGCGCTGACCCAGGGCCATGCCCCGCACGCGGCGATGGAGCACACCGATCTCGCGCTGTTGTGCCGTGGCGCTGTCGTTCTGAAGCGTGCGCTCGTCGTAGAGGGAGTCGCCCGAGATCAGCCGATCGGTCGCGGCGATGCCGTCCTCCCAGCGCCCTTGCAGCCGCGCGACCTGGACCTCCACCAGTTGCAGCAACGGTCGGTAGATCCAACTGTCGTGCTGCGCGAGACCGGACTCGACCACTTCCAAGGCTTCGTCCAGCCTGCCGGCCAGGACCAGGCCCTGGGCCAGGTCGTAGTAGACCGCGGCGGCCCGGTCGGGGTGCCCGAGTCGGTCGGCGATCCTGCGAGCGCGAGTCAGGACCTCGAGCGACCGCCCGTCAGCGACGCGCTCGGCCACCGCGCGGGACAGCACCAACCAGGTGCCGGCGGAACTCGCCAGGTCGCTGTCCAGGGCCGCAGCCGCGTCGAACTCGGCGCAACGGGCCGTGAGCCAATGCGCGAGGGCTTCGAGAACCGCCGGCCCACGCTCGGCGTCGTCGAGCTCTCCGGCCCAGCCCAACGCGGTCGCGAGGTCCGCGTCGGCGCCCGCGTCCGGTTGCCCCTGCCCGCCGACCGGGGGCGGCGACATCGCGAAAGGCGCGGCCGACGACACCGCGAAGTGCGCGGCCGACGACACCGCGAAGTGCGCGGCCGACGACACCGCGAAGGGCGCGGCCGGGGGCGCGATCAGGGTCAGGGCGACGAGCGCCAGGCCCGCACGACGTAGGGCTCCGGTCCGGCGCTGTTGCGCGACACCTGTGCCAGGGTCCAGCGGATCGCGGACGGCCAGTCGCGCTCCACGGCCGGCGCATTCCAGGAGGACTCCAGCAGGGGCGGCGGGGCGGCCAGCAGGTTCAGCTCGGACCCGGGGGTGTCGTCGTACACGCGCAGCTCGAAGGTCCAACCGGGCGGCAGCTCGAGGTCCCATTCGAAGCGAGCATAGCTCGTCACTTCCCCGGCGGGGCTGGCCCCGCGCAGCTCCTCGCCGAGGAACACGGGTTGCTGCGGCACGGATTCGGGCGCATCGCCGGCCCAATCGACGAAGGGCAGGATCAGGAGTGCCGCCGCCGCGGCGACGACGACGATCACGGTTCGCCAGGGCGGCGCACCCGCCTCGCGGCGCTCGTCGTCGCTGTCCTCGACCCCTTCCTCGCCAGGCGACGGTGTGGACTCGTGCGGAGTCGCACCCTGCTCCCCGTCAGCGACGCCGCCAGGGCTCGAGTAGGCATGGCTGGCCACCGTGGCGAGCAGTCGCTCCTCGCCTTCGGCCCAGCTCGAGCCGCTCGCCTCCGAGAGGATCTGGTCTCGCATGGCACGGGCATCGAGGTCGCGCTGGAGCCGTCGCAGGGCGTCCAGTCGGTCCAGGAAAAACGGGTCGCGCTGCACGGCAATCAGCACTTGCGGTGCGTCCTCGGGCAACTCTCCGCTGACGACCCTGCGCATCAGGGCCTCGCTCTCACTCTGCTCCGGTGTCACGCTTCGTACTCCTTGCGGCGGGGTTCCATGAACTCCTGCAGCTTGGTCAGTCCGCGGTAATAGCGGGTCTTGGCAGTGTTCGGAGAGCAGCCCAGGCGCTCACCGATCGATTCGAAGGTCAGATCGTCGAAGTGCTTCATGCGGACCACCTCGCGCTCCGAGTCGGTCAGGGTCGCCAGGCCGGAGTCGATGTCGGCTGAGATGCGATTCAGGACCTCGGCTCCGTCGGCTGAAGACACCGGCAACTCGAGCTCGACGTCCTCGACCGGTCGCGGCCGTCGGCGGCGCCCGCGGGCGGCGTTCAAGAACTCGAAGCGGCAGATGCCGTAGACCCACCCGTCGAACTCCGCGCGCCCGTCGTAGCGATCGAGCTTGCGCAGGATGACCGTGGCCGTGTCCTGAACCAGGTCGGCCAGGTCGTGCTCGTCCAGCGGTCGGCCCGAGCGGGCATTCAGGCCGCGCAGGATGCGCGGCACGATCCGCAGGCGCTCACCGAGGCCGTGGATGCACGTGGCGGAGCCCGACAGGAAGCCCCGGGTCAGGGCCAGGTCGGCCTGGGGGTCGCCGAGGACCCGTTCCGAGCCTCGCTCGCCCGACGACGATCCTCGGTCCGCAGACGTGGGGCCCGACATGGCTGTGAATCGTACTGCTAACGCTGGATCACTCCACTGCATCGGTCCCCTCGGTGGGCGCGGACGGCCGGACGCTCCGGGCGCCATCGCCCCGGTCTCGTCGCCGCTGCCGCGGAGGGTTCTGGAATTCGCGGCCTTGCGCCGTCGGATCCCCCGGGCGGCCGGTCGCGGGCCGGCCCGAACGGCGAGCGGGAGCCGATCGGTCGGCTCCCGCTGCCCGCGCGCTCCGGAAGGGCCTGGTGCCTCCCCCGGGGCGTCAGCTCCCGATCGTCAGCAGGAATTCTCCGTTGACCTTCGTGCGGCGCATCTTCTGGATCAGCATCTCCATGGCCTCGACCGGATCGAGCTCGTTGAGCACCTTGCGCAGCATCCACACGCGCTCGAGCTCGCCCTCGGTGAAGAGCAGCTCCTCCTTGCGGGTGCCGGAGCGGTTGATGTCGATGGCCGGGAAGATACGGCGGTCGGACAGGCGCCGCTCGAGCACCAGCTCCATGTTGCCGGTGCCCTTGAACTCCTCGAAGATGACCTCGTCCATCTTCGAGCCGGTCTCGATCAGGGCCGTGCCGAGGATCGTGAGCGAGCCGCCGTTCTCGATGTTGCGCGCCGACCCGAAGAACTGCTTCGGCATCTGCAGGGCCGTGGCCTCGATGCCGCCCGAGAGCAGCTTGCCGTCGCTGGGCGCCTCCTGGTTGCTGGCGCGGGCCAGGCGGGTGATCGAGTCCAAGAGGATCACCACGTCCTCCCCGGCCTCGACCAGGCAGCGCGCCCGCTCCATGACCATCCGCGCCACCTTCACGTGACGCGCCGCGGGCTCGTCGAAAGTCGAGCTGATGATCTCGCGCTTGTCGCTGGCCAGGGAGCGAGCGAAGTCCGTGACCTCCTCGGGCCGCTCGTCCAAGAGCAGGATGATCAGGTGCGCGTCGGGGGCGTTGGCGATGATCGAGTTGGCGATCTGGTGCAAGAGCACCGTCTTGCCGGTCCGCGGAGGGGCCACGATCAGCCCGCGCTGGCCACGCCCGATGGGGGTGATCAGGTCGACGATCCGCATCTCGAGCGGATTCTCGGCGGCCCCCTCGAGGGTCATGCGCTCCTCCGGGTAGAGGGGCACGAGCTCCTTGAAGGGCGTGCGGATGGCCGCCTCGTCGGGGTCGTGCTTGTCGATCGACTCGACGTCCCAGAGGCAGAAGTAGCGCTCGCCCTCGGCGCTGGGCCGCAGGGTCCCGACCACCGTCATGCCCGTACGCATGCCGTAGAGGTCGACCGTCGAGCGGGGCACGTAGACGTCTTCCTCGGAGGCCAGGTAGCTGTTGTGGGCCACGCGCAGGAACGCGTGCTTGTCGTCGAGCACCTCGAGCACGCCCGAAGTGGTGATCGGCACGTGCTTGGCGATGCGCGACTGGGTGATGGTCCAGACCACGTCGCGGCGGCTGCGCGCGTCGTCGACATCGACCTTCTCCTTCTCGGCGATCTCGTGCAGATCGGCCAGGTTCAGCTCCTGCAGCTCGGAGTAGGAGACCGCCTTGGGCTTGGTCTTGCGCGTCGCCGGCGGGAGCTCGTCCCACAGGCGTTCGGCGTCGTCCTCGGACAGGTCGGCGGGCAGCGCCTCGAAGTCGACTCGCACCTCGAAGCTGTCGAGCTGCGGCCTGTTCTTCTGGAAGAACTTGGGACGTTGACGGTTGCGCTTCTTGGTGGCCATCGGCGGCGGGACGGGCCCGCTGGGTTGCTGCTGCGGTCGGACGGCGGGGGCCGCCGGCGTGGGCGAAGGTGGGGGAGGTCGTTGATGGGGCCGCCGCGCGTCAGCGATCGGCCGCGAGCAGCTCGGCGCGCAGGCCAGCGGCCGCGCGGGCGAGGTCCTCGCGCGACCCGTCGTTGGAGAGGACGTGGTCGGCTCGGTCACGCTTGCGGTCCAGCGGGAGTTGCGCGCGCTCGCGTCGCGCCACGTCCCCGGGGGGCCAGCCGCGGTCCCGGACCGCCCGCAGGTCGCGGTCTTCCAGGGCGGCGTCGACGAACACCAGGGCGTCGCACTCACGCGCCAGGCCGTGCCCGTCGTCGTGCTCCAGGAGCAACGGCACGTCGAGGACTGCCACGGGCACCCCGCCCAGGCGAGCCTCGGCGAGGCGGGCGCGGATGTTGGCACGAACCCGCGGGTGAATCCAGCCTTCGAGAAGCCGCCTGCGGTCCGGGTCGGAGAACACGATCCGCGCCAGGGCGGCTCGATCGGGGGACCCGTCGGGGCCCAGGGCCCACGAACCGAAGGCCTGGGCGACCAGGCCGGAGACCTCGGGACTGGCCAACACCTCGTGGGCCAGGGTGTCGGCGTCGATCACCACGCCCATTGGCCCGGCCAAGGTGGTGGCGACCAGGGACTTGCCGGACGCGATCCCCCCGAGCACCCCGACCACGAGGGTGGCGGCGGGGCCGGTCGGTCGGAGGGCGTCGGAGGCGGGCATGTGGTGGTGGGGGCTGTCGAGCCGTGGGTGCCGGATCCTAGTGCCCTGGACCCGGAATTCGGCGGCACTCCACAAGTAGAAGTCGGGTCGAGGGGCGGGCCCTCGCGCGGAGGGTCGATTGGCCGACTCGGACCTGCGATCGACCGCACGAGTGAATCGCCACAGCCTGGCACTGGATCTGTCAACCACCGCCGCGCGAGGGGATAGAGGCCAGCGCCGGCGGCACCGGGCGGGACTCGATCCTTGCTCCGCTGCGACCGGTCGGGTATCACCACCCGCCGTCCCGGACGTTACCGGTGCCCTGACAGGGCCCTGTACGCCGCTACCTTCTCTGACCGACCCGCACGCGCCGATCGACCTGCACGATTGCGCGAGGGGGTCCGAAGCGACCTGGGTGACTTCCGCCGGTCGTGGTGCACCGGTCCCGGTGTCCGATCCCATGGGCTCGGGCCGGTGCCAGCATCCGCAGCCGTGCTAGCATCCGCGGCCGGTAGCATCCCGCCGCCGGTAACAACCCCCGACGTCAGCTCCTATCATCGCCCCCGCATCCCCCAGTGGTCCGCCGGTACTTCGGTCGGGCCCCGTGTGGAGGCGCATCCCCACCCTCGGCCCGGCTCGTCCGGTCGCCGAAAAGACCCTCACAGGTTCCAGCTCCATGTCGAGTGCCAAGCGCGGTGCCGCACAAGTCAGCGTGGTTTGGGTGATCACCTTCGGGGTGATCGCTCTGGCGTCGATCTTCTTCGGCTACATCGCCCAGGACGACAAGGCCATCATGGTGACCGAGCGCGACAGCGCCGTCGCCGAGATGGCTGACTCCGACGCCAAGTTCGAGGGCGCCCAGGACGCGCGCCGCGAGGTTTCGCGGGTGCTCGGCTTCTACGACACGACCAGCGCGGATATCGACTCCAACGTCGATACCGCCAAGGCCGCGCTCGAGTCCTTCAAGGACACCTTCAGCGAGGCCGGGGACCTGGAAGGCAACTTCCAGGCGGTGCTGCCGATCGCCGAGCGGATGTACCGCAGCAAGGTCGCGGAACTCTCCGAGCTGCAGTCGACGATCACCCGCCAGCAGGGTGAGATCGACACGGTCAAGACCCAGCGCGACAACGACCTGCGCGCCAAGGATGAGGAGATCACCCGCCTCTCCAACCAGCTCCGCGACGAGCAGGCCAACGCCAGCGAGCGCGAGGACGAGCTGCAGCGCCGCTTGGCCCAGGCATCTGGCCAGGCTGACGACCTCGACCAGCGTGTGCGTCAGCTGCAGCGCGACATGGATGTGCTGGGCCGCGACAAGGATCGCGAGATCGCCATGCTGCGCGGCCGTCTGACCGAGCAGGGCGAGAAGCTCGCCTTCCTGCGCCCCGCGGCGCGCGAGCTGCCCGACGCCCGCATCGTTTCGGTCAGCTCCGAGCTGGGCCTGGCCTGGATCGACATCGGCGCCAACCAGCGCCTGGCGCGCGGCGTCGGGTTCAAGATCCAGAGCGGCAAGCCCGGAGCCCAAGAGGTCAAGGCCATCGCTGAAGTGACCCAGGTCATGGCCGACATGGCCGAGATCCAGATCAGCGGTCTGGTCGATCCCTTCGACCCGGTCGTCCCCGGCGACGTGCTGATCAACGAGCTCTACGACCCGACCGGCGAGCGCAACGCGGTGCTCATCGGCCGCTTCTCGGGGTCCTACGACGAGGGCCAACTGCGCGCGCTGCTGGGCCGCATGGGCATCAACGTCCAAGACTCCCTGAGCCTGACCACGGACTACGCCATCGTCGGCTCGGAGGTCTACGTGGACGAGTTCGGTGACGCCTACGAGGAGCCCGTCGACCCGAGCAACCTTCCGATCTACTCGGAAGCCGTGGCGCAGGGCTGCAAGGTGATCCCGATCGCGCAGGTGCGCGAGTACTTCAAGTTCTAGAGCCGCGCTCGGAGCTCGGTCGGGCAGCCTTCGCGAGGCTCTCCCCCCGGCTCCGACACCAGGCCCGCCTGCCCGGCCCCCGCTGTCCGAACGGATGGTGGGGGCCGCGGCAATTCCGGGGCCGGGTCCGGCGGTCGCTGTTCAGGCGCGCCACTCGGGACGAGGCGGCCTGCGGCCGCTAACCTGTGCCCCCCGCGGCTGGCTTGCGGCGGGATCGAATGGCGAGCAAAGGAACGAGCAGCGAGCAGCAGCCGCCGGCGGACGGCGCACGCATGTCCCTCGCGGACCACCTCGATGAGCTGCGATCACGCCTCATCAAGGGGCTCGTTGGCGTGGTGCTCGCCTTCGCGGTCGGCTGGTTCTTCAAGGACCAGGTCTACGACATCGTGTCGGAGCCCTACCACCAGGCGGTCAGCTGGCTCAACGCGGACTTGGTCCAGCGCTTCGAGACCCGTCTAGCGGAGAATCCGAAGCTGGAGCGCACCCAGTTCTTCCAGACCGCGGACCCGGGCGACCAGCGGCTGCTCGAACCGATCAGCCACCGCGCCCTGGCCACCGGGAGCGCCGAGGCGTTCATGGTGCACCTCAAGGCCGTGTTCTACCTGGCGCTGTTCGTCGGCGGCCCGCTGCTGATCTGGCAGATGTGGATGTTCATCGCCGCCGGGCTCTACGACAAGGAGCGCAGGGTCGTCCTGACGTACCTTCCAGCGAGCCTGGCGCTGTTCCTGGGCGGGGTGCTGTTCGGCTACTTCGTACTGGTGCCCTACGCGATCTTCTACTTGAACAGCACGGTGTCCCTGGAGGACTTCCGCTTCGAGCTGCGGATCGCCGAGTACTTCACCTTCCTGTCGTCCCTCTGCCTGGGGCTCGGCGTGGTGTTCCAGTTGCCGATCGTGATGAACGCCCTGGCCCGCGCGGGAATGGTCAAGACCAGCTCGATGGCCAACTTCCGCGGCTACTTCGCACTTCTGTCCTTCGTCGTGGCGGCCGTGATCACGCCCCCCGACCCGTTCACCCAACTGATGATGGCGGTGCCGATGATCCTGCTCTACGAGCTCGGCCTGTGGACTTCGCGCATGGGCTTGCGGAAGGACGGCGCATTGGTACCGGCGGGGGGCACGCACCCCGGAGGCGACTCTTGACGGGTCCCCTGCGGGTGGCCTGCCTTTCCATCGGCGACGAGCTCTTGAGCGGTCGCCACGCGGACCTCGACGCGCCCCAGGTGGCGCGGGCCCTGGGCGAGATGGGGCTGGTGGTCGATCGCGTCGAAGTCATCCCCGACGACGAGCAGACCATCGCCGAAGCTGTCGGGCGCCTGCGCGGGCCCCACGCTGTGATCGTCACCAGCGGCGGACTGGGACCGACCCTGGATGACGTGACTCGTCACGCCGTCGCCCGGGCGGCTGGCGTCGAGCTCGTGCACTCGGAGGTGGCCTGGGCCGCAGTGCGCGTCTGGTTCGAGCGCCGCGGGGTCGAGCCGCCGGCGAGCAACCGGCGCCAGGCCCTGATCCCCACCGGCGCCGTGATCCTGCCCAACTCCAAGGGCACCGCGCCGGGCTTCCTGCTGGAGCTCGACCCCGAGACCATCCTGGCGGTCCTGCCGGGCCCGCCGGGCGAGCTGGTCGCGATGCTCCAGGACGAACTCGTGCCGCGCCTGCGGTCGCGCTTCGGCGGCGACCTGAACCTGATGCGCCACGAGTTCGCCCTGTTCGGCCTCCCGGAGTCGGAGTTCGCCCAGCTGGCCGGGGATTGGATGAGTCGCGAGGCGATTCCGCGCATGGGGGTCAGTGCCCGCGACGGCGTCCTGGCCGTGACCCTGGTTTCCCGCGAGGATGGCGCCGAGCTGCTGGTGGCCGCCCGCGCGGCGGAGTTTCGCGAGCGCTTCGCCCATTGGATCTACTCCGAGCGCGACGAGGCCCTGGCGACGACTGTCGGCCGTCGACTGCTCGCGTCAGGCACGACCGTGACCTTCGCCGAGTCCTGTACCGGTGGTGGCATCGGGCGCTCGCTGACCAGCGTGCCGGGCATCAGCGGCGTGCTGCGCGAGGGGTGGGTCACCTACAGCGACGAGGCCAAGCGCGAGCGGCTCGGAGTTCCCGCGGAGCTCCTCACGCGCCACGGAGCCGTTTCCGCCGAGGTGGCGGGAGCCATGGCCCTGGGGGCGGCGCGGGCCTCGGGCGCCGACCTGGCCATCTCGACCACCGGCATCGCCGGCCCCGGCGGCGGCTCGCAGGACAAGCCGGTCGGACTGGTGTTTCTGGGACTCGCCCTGCGCGGAGAGGTCTGGACCCTCGAGCGCCGATTCCCACCTGTCGATCGTGATCGCATCCGGCGCTACGCGGAGCAGACCGCCCTGTTCCTGGCCCTGGCGGGCCTCGAGGACCGCCTCGAGAGCCTGGGTGCGGAGCGAGCGGGGGGCTTCGAGCAGCTGCGGGACTGAACTCTCGTCGCTCGCAGGTTCTCGGCGATTGACCGTCGCGCCGCGCCGTCGCTATAGTCTCCGCCCGCGATACCCCGTGGTGTAATTGGCAACACAACTGGTTTTGGTCCAGTCATTCCAGGTTCGAGTCCTGGCGGGGTAACCACCTCCAAACGGCGTCCCTGGCCCTCGCGGCCGGGGGCGCCGTTCTGCATTGGAGGGCTGGCATCGACGGCCAGCCCCGCGGCCACTACCAGTAGCCGAGGGCCTGGAGGTGGCGGACGTCGTCGGCCGCCCCGCTGCGCAGCTCCTCGCGCTGGGCTCGGATCGACGCCGCCACCGCGGGCAGGTCGGCGTCCGCGGCGAAGTAGCGCACAAGGTCGAGGGTCAGTCGCTCACGCCAGCCCGCCAGGGCCGGATCGTCGATCCGGTTGACCGTTTCGTCCGGATCGCTGCCCAAGTCGTACAGCTCGTCGCTCAACACGCGCAGCTCGGGTCCGTCCGCTCCGCGCAGGTAGGTGAAGCGGCGGATCAGCTTCATCGTGCGGAAGCGGACGGCCTTGATCTGGATCGCCCCGTCGAGGTCGGCTCCGTCGGACTTGTCGCTGAAGACGGGGTGGTCTCCCGCCTCGCCGGCGAGCCAGTTCGCGGCACAGGACTGCCCTGTCGGCGCATCACCCCATGCCGGCGGAAGCGGCGGCAAGTCCAGGAGCTCGAGCAGGGTCGGAGCCACGTCCGCGAGGGAGACGTCCGACGCGCGCGTGATCCCCGCCGGACGCTCGGGCCACGCGCCGGGGAAGCGCACCACCAGCGGCACGCGGCAGGTCGCTTCGTAGGCGTAGAGGCCATGCTCGAACCAGTACAGGTGCTCGCCCAGGCTCTCGCCGTGGTCGGCGGTCACCACCACCAGGGTGTCTTCGAGCATCCCGGCGGTGCGCAGCTCCTCGAACAACCGTCCGAGCTGGGCGTCGACGAAGCGCACCTCCGCGTCGTAGAGGGCTC
Source organism: Engelhardtia mirabilis (assembly GCF_007748095.1). Lineage (NCBI taxonomy): Bacteria > Pseudomonadati > Planctomycetota > Planctomycetia > Engelhardtia > Engelhardtia mirabilis. The sequence goes on along the minus strand of NZ_CP036287.1, from coordinate 4,905,969 downwards.
GGACCGCCGCGGCATCGAACCCGCCGTCCATCGTGCGCGCCGACTCCGGCACGTTGTAGGTGGCCACTCGCGGTCGGTGCAGCTCGGTGCGCGGGATGGCGGACAGGGTCGGCACCATGTCCGGCGCGCCCGCGCGGGGCGGAAAGTCCGCCGGGGGCTCGTAGGCCCCGTGGGGGTCCATGTAGTGCAGGTACAGGAACCAGGGCTGGTCGCCCCGATCGAGGGCCTCGCTCGGCCCGGCGCCGTCTGCCGCGGGCCCGGCCCGCAGTCCCAAGGCCGCCAAGGCGCCGTCCGTCAACGACTCGGCCGTGCGCTGGGGCACCGCACTGGGCGGCACGCCGGTCGACTGGGGCAGGTCCTCGACCCACAGGTCGAAGCCGCGATCGAGGGCCGAGCGCCGGCGCACCATCACGAAGTTGCCGACGATCGCAGCGGTCGCGTAGCCCGCATCCGACAGGCGCTCGGCCAGGGTCGGGTGGGAGGCCGGCAGGGGCACGGTCAAGTCGCGCACGCCGTGTTGGGGCGGGTAGAGGCCCGTGAACAGCGAAGCGACCGCGGGCGTGGTCTTGGCCCGCGGCGACTGGGCGTGGACGAAGCGCAGGCCCTCATCAGCGAAGGCCGCGAGTTGCGGCATGTGCTCGGCGTCGAGCCGATCGGCGCGCAGGGTGTCGACCACCAACAGGAGCACGTTCGGACGCGGCGCGGGCACCTCGGTCGATCCGCAGCCGATCAGGACCAGGGTGCAGATCGCGACCAGCGCAGCGGCACGGGCTCGGTTGGACGGTCCCATCGGGCCCACTTATAGTCGGCTCCCATGCCGACGTCTCCTGCCATCCGACCGGGCCGCTGCACCTGGGCGCCGATGATCGGCCTGGCCCTCGTGGCCTGCGGAGGCTCGGGCGCCGCACCCGCGCCGCTCGGAGGACCGCCGGTGGTGTTGATCGTGCTCGACGCCCTCTCGGCCAGCCACGTGGGGCACCTGGGCAACGAACGCGACACCACGCCGGTGCTGGACGCCCTGGCCGCCGAGGGCGTCACCTGCACCCAGGCCTTCTCGCCGGCGCCCTACACCCTGGCCGGGATCCCCTCGATCCTCACCGGTCGCCTGCCGCACCGGCACGGCCTGGTGCAGAAGAAGGTCGTGCTGCCCGAGCTCGAGGTGACCCTGGCCGAGATGCTGGCGCGGCGGGGCTACGACACCCTCGCCGCGATCGCCAACTTCAACGGGTCCAGCGCCTTCAACGTGACCCAGGGCTTCGACCAGGTGATCGAGGTCTTCACGCCCTCGGAGCGCTTCCCGGCCGACCTCTCCTTCGACGGCCACGAGATGCACCTGCCGCGGGCGGCGGAGTTCGTGGACATCATGGGCGATTGGCTCCAGAGCGGCGCAGGCGTCGACGCACCGGCGTTCTTCTATCTGCACCTGCTCGAGCCGCACACGCCCTACGATCCGCCGCCCGAGGTGCGCGCGCTGTTCGTCGACCCGAGCTACGCGGGGCCCTTCGCCGGCGGCGACGTGGAGCCGCTGATCGCCAGCAACGGCGGTACGCTCGCCATCGACGACACTGACCGCCAGGCGGCCCGCGACCTGTACGACGCCACCCTGCGCTACGCCGACAGCCAGCTCGGTCGCATCTTCGACTCCCTGCGCGCGGCGGGGCTCTACGACGAGGCCTGGATCGTGGTGACCTCCGACCACGGCGAGGCCTTCTGGCAGCACGGGGTCTGGGGCCACAACAGCGATCTCTTCGAGGAGATGATTCACGTGCCCCTGATCGTCAAGCCGCCGGCGGACCGGGGCATGTCCGGGGTGGTCTTCGACGGCTTCGTCTCGACGGTGGATGTGGTGCCCAGCCTGGTCGATTGGCTGGGGCTGGAGACGGGCATGAACCCGCCCCTGGACGGCATCGCCCTGGGGCCCAGCTTCGCCGACGCCGGGGCACACCCGGAGCGACGTGAGCTGATCCTGCGCACCAACCACAGCGCGCCGCACATGGGCGTCAGGCGCGCGGCGCCGGGCGAACTCGAGAAGTCGATCGTCTGGCGTCAGCAGGGTCGCGGCACACGCGCGGAGACGACCCGAGTGGTGGGCTCCGATCGCTTCGATCTCTTGGCCGATCCCGAAGAGCTGTCGAGCGTGGGCGAGGCCACGCCCCGGGCCCTGAGCCTCCTGAAGCCCTGGCTGGAGCAGTCCGCGCGCCCGCCCGAGGAGAGCGTCAGCCTGACGCCGAGTCAGGAGGCGATTCTCCGCAAGCTCGGCTACCTCGACGAGTGACCGTGGTCCTTGCGGCTGGCGTCGGAGGCTCGCAGGTGGATGGTGTTGTCGAGCGGGGGAGGCGAGAAGTGCTCGGCACGGCGACGCCGACTGGCGACAGGTGAAGCCGACGGACTGCGCGGGGAGGTGTCATCGCGGGCGGCCCCTCACGATCGAACTTCAGTTGAAACTCTGGCCGTGAACCCGACGCCAATGGCTCAGCGGGATGGACGAGCTGTCTCGTTCTCGCCGAACATCAACTGAATCAGAGGTTTCTCCACGTGACTCGACCGATTTGCCACCGTCTACTCATTTCCGCAGCGATTCTCGCGTCAACCCATGCCGTCGCATCGGCTCAGAACCGCTATCCCGCCTGCGCCGTCGGACTTCAAGGCGAAGTCCGGAGCACCGTGCAGGCCGCCGGTGTTGCTCAGTTCACTGACTTCACCTTCGCCGTGAACTCCGACGTCAACTTCGGCAACCTGCTGGACTTCGACGGTGGATCGTCGAATGCGGCGTCGATTTCCAAGGTGTACACGGCGCCCGGAGAGGGCGCGTGTACTCAGTTGGCCAAGGGTTCTGTGACTCCCTTGCAGAGCCCTCCCCTCCGGGCATTTGCGGACGGTTCTTCCAGTGAGCTCGAGCTGCGCTTCGAGACGTTGACCGAGCTGCGAGCCACCATCGAGACGACGATCCAGGGCAATGCATTCGGCTTCATCACCGCTGACGCGGACCTGACCATCGGCAACGCGGCCACTGGCCAAGCGCCCGCCCGCATCGACGTACCCTTCAACACTCACACCGCCAACTCGCAGTTGCTGATTCCGTTCGACGGGTTCTCGATCGGTCGCAATGGCCTGAACATTCAAGGCAAGACCGACCTGACCTTCGCCATCTACCACGACCTCAACGCCAACTGCGTGGTTGATGCGGGTGACGTATTGGCGACCTTCCCCACCGGTCAGCCCGCTTCTCGCTCGGCATTCGTGTACTCGGGCGACACCAAGTCGAACTCCACTTCGGTCTTCCGGGTCCTGGCTCCCGCGGGTTCTTACATCGCGAGGCTCGAGATGTCCTCAGTGGGTGACTTGGTGCAGGTGATCGCCGGCTGCGGTGAGTTCAACGAGAAGGTCGGCGTGCTCGAAGAGGTCGGCAAGCTGAAGATTCAGTTCTACGACCTGTAGGCCCGAGTCGGAGTCCGCGCGAGCTCGAACGACTTCTGCATGCGGCAGGGCGTTCGGGCTCGGCTGGTTCGACAGCTCCGACCCCGACGCTCGGTTGCGGCCCCATGGTGGCTGCGTCATCTGTCGCGTTCCGAAGCCGTGGGGGGGCGGGGGATCGATGTCGACTTCGCAGGCCAGCGGTCGCCCAGAGCCCCCCTTTCGCTCGCTGGTGTGAATCGCGAGGTGAGAAGGCGCTGCGGGCTATCGACGGCCGGTGAAGGCCGGGTGGGCGAAGGCGCGCGCCTCGCGTTCGAGCTGAGCGAGCTCCGCGGCGGTCAGCTCGCCGGGCATGGGCGTGACGCCGCTCGCCGCAGCCAGGGCTCCGATCAGCGCCGCTCCCAACTCGCGAGCCTCGACCTGCCCGCCGCCGTGCGCCACGGTCGCCACGTGCGGCTCGAGGGGATCCGGCCCGAGCTTGATCGAGCCGTGGTGCAGCACGCGCCCCTCGCTGCGGCGCTGGGCAGAGCCCACGCCCTTGGCCCAGCCTTCGGGCGTCTCCCAGACCAGGTCGAGGGGATGGGAGGCGTGGAAACACATGCCGGTGCCGGCCACGTCCGACACCAGCTCGCGTTCGCCGCGCGGCTGGGCACTCACGCCGAACTGCGCCAGGGCGGTCGCGACGATGCGGTGCACCCGCTGGTAGCTCTCGGCGATCGGGCCTGTGTAGAGCGGATGGTCCGCGTCGGCGGCGATCGAGAAGGTCAGCTCGCTGGCGTGGTGGATCGCACCGCCTCCGGTGCGTCGGCGGATCAACGGTCGGCGGGGGTCGCCCCGGCGCGCGACCGCCTCCGGCACGTCCTCGACGCGCTGGAAGTAGCCCAGGGACAGGGCACACGGCTCCCAGGTGTAGAGCCGCAGGGTGGGAACACGACAGCCGCCGACCAGCAGGGCTGCGTCGGCGGCCATGTTCCACAGGGCGTCCCGCTCGAAGGTCTCGAGCAGGCGCCAGTCGGTCTCAGTGTTCTGCGACGTGGCTCTCGTACTCGGCGGCCGACATCAGCTCGCCGTCCAGGGACTTGGTGCGGGGCTTGAGGCGGACCATCCAGCCCTTCTCCCACGGGTCGGTGGAGAGGATCTCGAGGTGGTCCTCGATCTCCGGGTTGGTGGCGACGATCTCGCCCGATACCGGTGCGTTGAGGTCGGCGACGGCCTTGACCGACTCGATCTCGCCGAAGGTCTCGCCGGCGTCGACCGCGCGCCCGACGGCGGGCAGGTCGCAGTAGACGAGGTCACCCTCGTTGCCGCTGCAGAGCTCGTTGACGGCGTGGTCGGTGATGCCGATCAGGACGGTGTCGCCGTCCTTCTTCACCCACTCGTGGGACTTGGTGTACTGACGGTCGTCGGGGCGCATCGATGGGGGTGGGTAGGGGGTGAGGGGCGCGCGCAGGTCTACTTGCGCGTGCGCGAGAAGAACGGCAGCTCCTGCACGCGGCAGGCCTGGCGCTTGCCGCGCACGTCGAGGTCCAGGGTCCGGCCGACCTCGTCGTGGCCGAGTGCCACGTAGGCCGAACCGATGTTCGAGTCGATCGTCGGCGAGACGCCGCCGGAGCAGACGAAGCCGATCTCGTCGTCGCCGTCGAAGAGCTTGTAGCCCTGACGGGGAACCCGCGGGCCGTCGGTGGTGATGCCCACCAGGCGCCGCGTGGGCGCGGCCTTGATCGCGGTCAGCGCGTCGAAGCCGAGGGTGCCGGACTTCGACTTGTGGAGCGAAACACCGAAGGAGAGGCCGGCTTCGATGGGGTTGAGGCCCTCGGCGATCTCGTGGCCGTAGAGGGCCATGCCCGCCTCGAGTCGCAGGGTGTCGCGCGCGCCGAGACCGATCGGCGCCAGGCCGCGCTCCGCGCCCTGCTCCAACAGTCGATCCCAGACGGTCGGCGCCAGCTCCGGCGGCAGGTATAGCTCGAAGCCGTCCTCGCCCGTGTAGCCGGTGCGGCTGATGCGCGTGTGCTCCTGGCCGAGCACCGTGCCGTAGCCGAATTTGTAGTAGCCGATCGAAGCCAGGTCGCAGTCCTCGACCAGGGGCTGCAGCACCTCCTGGGAGATCTGGCCCTGGAGCGCGAGCATCTCGGTCGTCGGGGTCTCGTCGATGATCTGCGCGTCGAAGCCCTCCAGGTGCTGGCGCATCCAGGCCAGGTCGGTGGCGGTGTTCGAGGCGTTGACCACCAGGTACACGTGGTCCGTGTCGCGGTAGACCAACAGGTCGTCGAGGGGATCGCCGGACTCGGTGCAGAACAGCGAGTAGCGGATCGAGCCCTCGGGGATGCGCTCGACGCGCGCGGTGCAGACCCGGTCCAGGAACTCGACCGCTTGGGGGCCTTCGACCCGCACGCGGCCCATGTGCCCCAGGTCGAACAGCCCGCCGGTCGAGCGCACGGTCTTGACCTCTTCGAGGATCGGCCCGTACTGCAAGGGCATGCGCCAACCGCCGAAGTCGGTCATCCGCGCGCCGAGGGCGACGTGACGGTCGTGGATTGCGGTCTGTTGCATGGGGGCTCGGGAGGGGCGCGGACGGTCGTGAGGGCGAGACAATGTAATTGAGGCCCCTTGCCGCTCCAAGGGCGCGCGGCGACCCTCCGACCGGAGGCCGCCCGTCGGGATAGGTTTCATCGAAAGGCCTTCGATGCACCTGACCCCTCCAACTCTCGGCCCCCGGGTCGTGGTCGCCCTGGCGGCCCTGGCCCTGCCCCTGGCGGCCCAGACCCCCGTGGCGCCCTTCACCAAGGGCCCCCGCTGGGAGCACGCGACCGACGCCCAGGCCCCGGCCATCGCGCGGGATGTCACCTTCCTGGCCGCTGGGAACCTGGTGGCCGCCGGCCTGGCCCACGGCCAACCGCGCCTGAGCCTGCTCGGTGCCCAGTCGGAACCGAGTGGGGCCGAGCTCAGCGAGGACGGCGTGAGCTGGGCGGGGGCCGAGGGCGTCCTGGCGGTGGACGCGGTCGCGGGGAGCTGCATCGCAGCCGCCGGAATCACCGAGACGGGGGGCGAGCGCATGCGGGTCGCCCGCTACACACCCACCGCGCAGCAGGCCTGGAGTCCCGCGTGGACCGTGGACCTGGCGAGCCTGGGCAACGGCGGCAATCGGCTGGCGACGCGGGCGGACCTGGCGCTGGTGGCGCAGTCCGTGGATGCCCCGCTCCGGGTGCGACTGACCGCCCTCGACGTCGCCCAGGGCGCTCTGCGCTGGGAGGTCGAGTTGGCCGGGGGCACCCTGCGGGCCCTGGAGCTGAGCTCCGGCGACGGGCGCGCCCTGGTCCTGGCCGGCACGGAGCTGTGGGTGGTCGAGACCACCGGTGGCCAGGTCATCTTCCATCGCCACGACGACGCCGCGGCGCGCTCCGCCGCCCTGTCGGGTGACGGCAACACGGTGGTGGTGGGGACGGGCGCCAAGCTCGAGGTCCTCGTCGACGCCCGGGACGGCAAGGGCTACCTGCCGACGGCGACCATCACCGGCGGCGCCGCCGACTACCCCGTGGCCGTGGATCTCTCCGCGGACGGGGGCTTCCTGGCCTTGGGTTGGTGGGACGGCCTGACCGGCCGCACCGTGCGGCTCGAGACCTGGGACTTGGCTGTGACCCCAACGCGCATCAACTACCTGGCCCAGGTGGGGCCACCCTTCGGGCCCCAGAACTTCGTCTCCGAGGCGCGCGTCACCGCGGACGGGAGACGGGCGGCCTTCGGGCTGTGGGGGTTGGGCTTCGGCGAGCCCGAAGTGGTGCTCTTCGATCGCGACCAAGCCCAACCGGTGTTGGCCGAGAGCTTGGCCGGCAGTGTCTACGCCATCGACTTGTCCGCGGACGGCACGCGGCTGGCCGCAGCGCGCAAGCAGGGTCACGCCAACGTGCTCGGGTCCCTGGGGGCCGTGGAGCTGCTCGACACCGGCGAGCGTGCCCTCGAGTTGACGTCCACCGCCATCGGCGGCGGCGCGACCGAAGTCTGGCTGGCCGCTCCGTCCGGCGTGGACGCCGCGCTGTTGATCGGGACCCAGGCGGTCAGGCCCCTGCCGGTGCCCGGCGTCCTGGGCCTGTCGCAGTTGGACCTCTCCAAGCCCTGGGCCCTGGTACCGGCCCAGCCCGCTGGACCCGACCGCTTCGTCGTGCCCCTCTCGATCGCGCCCGCGGCGGCCGGACTCGAGCTCGTGCTCCAGGGTCTCGCACTGACGACTGGGCCGTCCGGGCCCTCGGCGGTGTTGCTCGAGGATGCCGCGCGTCCGCCGATCCTCTGAGCAGGCCCGACTCCTCCGGGACTCCGTGCGGCGTGGACTTGCCCCGTTCCTAGGAAACTGCGCTTCAGGATTCGGCACCCGAAGGCCGATCCAAGGGTCGAGCGCGGCCGGCCCGCGCCTGGCGTCCGTCCCCACGGACGTCCCCCACAAGTCCCAGCACCCCGCCCTAGGTGGGAGCCGCTTCCAGACCCGAGGACGCGCGCATGTTCAAGGGGAACTACCTCCTTGTCCCGTCCCTGTTCGCCGCTGCCCTTGCTCTCGCCTCGTGCGGAGTAGGTGGTGGATCGGTAACGAATCTCTCCGTCGAGAGCATCACCCAGGACCTGACCGTCGATCCCGACGGCATGACCACGGTGTTCGCCTTCGGAGGGGACGCTCCGCAGCTCACACCCGGCAATTTCCAGTCGGACGGCACAGCCGTGCCGACTTCGGCGGTGGTGAGCGGTAGCTCGATCACCGTCGAATGGGACGAGCGAGTGACGCCCAGCGACCAAGTGCGAATCGTGGGGGTCAGCGGCATCGACGACGATCTGCGCGCGGTTACCACGACCGACGCCTCGTCGCCGACCTACACGATCACCAGCGCCGTTCAAGGCGTGGGCTTGGGCAACGACGGGCTGGTGATCCAGTTCTCGGGCCCCCGCGTGGCCCCCGAGCTGGTGGCCGTGGGCGCCAACTGGTCCCTGTTGGTCGACGGGAGTGCCTTCCCGATGAACGCTTCGGCCCTGGGTTGGAACGCCACCGACCAGCAGCTGACGATCCTCACGGACGGCACCGTCAACGTGCACACCCTGTTCTCGCTGCGCGTCACCGGGGTCACCTCCGTGGCCGACACGCCGGTCGGGAACACCCCGGTGCTCGGCTTCGCGACCGGCGACGTGGTGCCGCCCACGCTGGTCTCGGCCAACCAGGCCCTGGGTCAGGACGAGTTCGGCCGGGTGATCGAGTTCACCTTCTCGGAGGCCATGGATCCGGCCTTCTCGACCCAGGCCACGAACTTCTCCACCGGACTGTTCCTGTTCGCCACGGCGATCTCCCAGCCCAGCCCGTCGGTGATCCGCGCGACCTTCCCGGTCCCCGTCATCCCCGGTCTGAACTCGGTCGGTCTGTACGGCCTCGTGGACGCCCACGGCAACGAGTTCCCCACGGGCGTGCAGGCCATCTCGGCCGGCAGCCTCGTTGCCAACGCCTACTCGGTGGATCCGGAGCTGCGCACCGTCAGCGGTGTGGGCGGCGACCAGGTCATCGCGACCACGGTCCAGGCCCTCGAGCCCGAAAGCGCCGAGGACCCGTCAAACTGGTCCCTCGACGTCGACGGCGGCAGTGTCGACCTCTCGTTGCAGACCCTCGACTACGACCTGCTGACCAAGACGTTGACCATCACCCTGGTCGACGACGCCACCAACGGGCTCAGCTTCGACCTGACCCCGTCCGGACCGATCGACGTGGACGGCGAGGCCTTCGCCGTGCCCTTCAGCGGCTTCGTCGACGGCGACGTGCTGCTGCCGGAGGTGCTGACGGTGGTCCAGAACCGTGTGCTCGACCCGACCGGCAAGACAGTCGACGTGACCTTCGACGAGGATGTGGACGAGACCACGGCCGAGAACACCGCCAACTGGACCGCCTCGGGCGGACTGACCGTGACCGCCGCCGTGCGCCAGGTCGACGCCAGCGTGGTCCGACTGACCCTCGACGGACCCGCGATTCCCGACGAGAACACCTTCGACGTGGCCGGAGTCCTGGACGTGGCCGGCAACGCGATGGATGCGATCACGACCCTCGCAGTGACCTCGACCGATACGGTCGAGCCCCTCGCCGTCGGAGCCGATGCCGTCGGCAACGCGGGGCTCGACAACGACACGGTCGTCGTGCTCTTCGACGACGACATGGTCCCGGCCGACGTCGAGGATCCGAGCCACTGGACGATCGAATCGCCCGTCGGCACCGCCCTGGACACCAGCGCGGCGACAATCAGCTACAGCGTGACCCAACGTCGTGCGACCCTGACCTTCGACGGCGGCGACGGGATCGACTTCTTCGTCGACGACGACTTCTCCGTGGCGGTGGCCGACGTGCGCGACCTGGGGGGCAACACGATCACCCCCGGTACCCTCGACGGCACCGTGGACGTCGAGCGCCGTCAGCCGTCGATCGATTCGGTCTACGTGCGCAACTCGCCCCAGGACAACCGGGTCGTGGTGGTCTTCGACGAGCCGGTGATGGAGCCCGACAGCTTCGTCACGGCCGAGCTCGAAGACGGTGCCGACGCCCTGCTCGGGGTACCGGCTGCGGTCGCCTGGGACGCCATGACGCCGCGTGAGATCGAGTTCACCTTCAGCCAAGTGGTCACGCCGGGGGTCTACGAGATCAACCTGCGCGGCGTCTTGGACACGGCCGGTAACCCCTTCTTCGCGGTCGAGAACCGCGGGATCTCGGCCCAGGACAGCAGCGAGCTGGGCTTGGGCGGCGCCAGCGCCGTGACCTCGCTCAGCGGCGAGGCCAACGACACCCTGACGGTCGGATTCGACCGTCGGCCGAGCGGCTGGAACCTGACGGACCTGTCGTTCTACTCCTTGACCGATGGCGGCGGCGCGGTGGACCTCACCGGCACCGAGCTCGAGTTCGATGGGGCGACCACCGTGACCCTGCACCTGCCGGCCGGAATCGACCTGCAGACCGGCGACGGCTACACGCTGAGCATCGACGGGCTGGAGACGGCCCAGGGCGTGGTCATGAGTGGACCGGACGCGGCGGTCATCGTCGCGGCCGGGGATGCCGTCGCGCCGGGTCTGGCGGTGGGCCGCACGCGGCTCGATCCGGCCGACAGTGCCAACTCGGTGATCGTCGAGTTCGACGAGGCCGTGGACCTGACCGGCGCGGTGGACGTGACCAACTTCGAGATCAGCGGCACGGATGCCACCACCGCGACGGTCGTCGGACCGCGCTCGGTGCACCTCAGCTTCGCCGGTGGCGTGGTGGTCAGCGATACCGTCGACGTGACGATCGACGACTTGGCCGGCAACGCCGGCGTTGTCAGCGAGGCCGTGGTGGCGGCCGATTCGGTGGGACCGCTGGTCGGAACCGTCGAAGCCGTGGCCGTGCCCGGTGTGGGGGGCGACTACCTGCGCCTGACCTTCAACGAGCCGGTCAACGCCAGCCAGGCGACCTCGTCGGGCAACTACGCGATCACGGTCGACAGCAACACCCTCGTGCTGACGGGTGCCTCGATGCGCTACTCGTCGGTGGGCAACGAGGTCACGATCGCCTTCCCGGACAGCTTCGACTTCGCCACGGGTACCGCCGTGCAAGTCACCGTCGACGCCATCGAGGATGTCGCCGGCAACGCCATGGCCTTCCCGGCTGTGCTCAACGCCGTGTTCGGCGGCGACGTGACGGCCCCCGACTTCGATGCGGCCTTCGTCGACTTCCGCAGCGACGCCACCGGGGCCCAGGTGCTGGTGCGCTTCGACGAGGACGTCGCGCCCGCGGAGGTCCAATCGCTCGGCAGCTGGACGATCGGCGGCGGGCAGACCGTCAGTGCGGTCGAGCAGGTCTCGAACGACACCTTCCGCCTGACCCTCTCAGCTCCCCTGGGAGCCGCCGAGACCGTTCAGCACAGCTCGGTGTTCGACGTGTTCGGGAACGCCTCGGGCGTCCTGACGGCGACCCCGGTGCACTGAGCTCGGCTCGGTCGCGCCGCAACAGAACCGGCCGGGGGGCTCGCAAGGGCCCCCCGGCCGGTCCGCGTTCGGGTGGGGCCGGGGAATCGATTTGGGTTTCAGACCGGCGTCGCGGGGCGACGAAGGTTGCGGTCGGGCCGGTTGGATCGACCGCGGTTCGTTCCGCACGCCACTGCCCGTCCCGATCCGCGTCCTACACATCCCGTGAGCCTCAACGCAGTCCTCCGAGCCGTGGCCGTCGAGCCTGGTGACGGCGAGTTCCTCGACGAGGTGCTCGACCGGCGCCTCGATCGATGCGGCGAGCTGACCCGCTCCGCCGCCGCGCGCGCGCTGGAGTTGGTCCAGGCCGCGGTCAAGGAAGCGGGGGACGATCCCCGGCTGCTGGAGGCCTTGGTGCTGCTCGGATTGAGCTGGCCCAAGCTCGCGCGCCGGCAGTCCGTGGACGTGCCGGCCTTCGGGCGTCGCGCGGCGCTGCTGTTCGAGCAGGGTGGAGACTCGGACCGCGGCCGAGCGCTGCTCGAGGCGCTCGCGGACGCCTTCCCCGAGGAGCGCGGGATCGACCGCGACCTCTCGGGCCTCTTGCGGCGCCTGGGCGACGTGGACGAGCTGGCGCGTCGCTACCTGGCCAAGGCCCAGGTCGAGATCGACGGCGGGCGGCCGATGGATGCCGTGCCCTTCCTGCAGGAGGTCCTCTTGGCCGATCCTGGCCGCAAGGACATTGCGCGACTCATCCGCGACCTGCGCTACGACGACGCCGAGCAGGCTCAAGCGCGCAAGCGGAAGCGGCGCGGAGTGGGAGCGGTGGTGCTGTTCGTGCTGCTCGGCGCCGTGCTGGTCTGGCGCGAGGTCGAACTGGACCGCCAGTTCAAGGCCCTGACGCCGCCCGCGGACAACTCGCGTACGGAGCTCGATCGGCGCCTGGGAGAGCTGAACGAGTTCGCGCGGATCAACCCGGTCTGGCACGGGATGCTCGCCGTGGACCGGCAGATCGCCCAGGTCGACCGCGCCATCGACGACTTGCAGCGCCGCGAGGCCGACCGCGCCGCGGCGATCGCGACCGACAAGACGCGTCGCACCGAAGCCGCCGAGACCGCGCGCCTGGAGGCTCGCCGCCTGGTCGAGCGCGGCCGCTACCACGAGGCGATCGCGACCTTCGAACAGGCCCTGGATCTCGCTGGAGACGACTGGGGCCAGGCGGCGCGCGTCCGCGAGGACGTGGCCGCGGTACGAGAACTGATCGAGGAGCCCCGATGAGCATGATGCGCCGAATCCTCAGCCGATCGCGCGTGAGAGACGCCCGAGCGCGGCTCTCCAAACAGGTCACGCCGTCCAACTACGTCGCCCTGGCGCAGGAGTGCGCCATGGCGGGCGACCTGCGTGAGGCTCGACGCGTGGCGACCGAGGGCTTGGGGCAGTTCCCCACCCACGGGGAGCTGCGTCGCATCGCCGAGCGGATCGACAAGCAGGACCGCGAGTCGCGCCTGGGGGAACTGCGCAGCGAGCTGGTCGAGGGGCCGCGCGACGCCGTCTTCCGCGAGCTGGTCGACCTCTTGCTCGAGTCCGGCGACGTCTCCCGCGCCGAGCAGACGGCCACGGACTGGTGCGCCAAGCTCGACGGGCCGGAGGCTCGATTGGCGGTGGCACGGGCCCGCGTCGAGCGCTTCATCGCCGACCGCGGTCGCGACGTGGGCCAGCTCGCCTTCGAGGCGCTGGATCAGTTCGACGAGCTCCGGGGCTCCGACAAGCGCTCGTGGCGGCTGCGGCTGCAGATAACCACGGCCATCGGTGCCTGGCGCGAGGCGCGCAGGGCGGCGGCGCGCCTGCTCGAGCTCGAGCCCGGTTCGCCGGCCCTCGAGGCGCGCTTCCGCACCCTCGACACCCTCTGCGCGGATGCTCCGGACGTGAACCAGGCATTGCGCGAGGTCGAGAAGACCGGACGGCTGGTCGACGATCCGACCCACGAACAAGAGAGCGAGCGCGACGGCCTGGCCCACGACGTGCGCCCGGTGCTGCGCGAGCTGACGCGCGATCAGGAGATCCGCGCGGCCCTCTACCTGCGCGGCTCGACCGCCCTGGTCCAGGGGCCCAAGGGCGCCACCGCCGAGCGCACCGCGCGCCAGGTGCGCGAAGTCGTGCAGTCCGGTCGCACCGTCGCCCGCCGGCTCGGGCTGGGGCGCATCACCGACCTGCGCCTCGAGGGCGACTTCGGAACCCTCTCGGCCGCGTGCAGCGAGGCCGACTCGGCCGCCATGTGGTCGAGCGGAAAGTTGACCACTAGTCAGGAAAGGGCGCTGGTTGACTTGGTCGGCTGGCGTCCGACTGTCGATGGGGTGGAGAGATGATCGAGATCCTCGAACCCATCGCGCAGATCCCCGGCGTGCGCCTGGTCGGCTTGGTCACCCGTGACGGTGTCCCCGTCGCGGTGCCCGGCATGGAGCGCAAGGGCGGCTCGAACGACGGATCCCAGGTGCTCGCCATCGATGTCGAGGCCGCGGCAGCGGTGGCGACCCAGTGGCTCAGCGAGCTGACCCGCACGGTGGCGGCGCTGACCTGGCCCAACCCCGAGCGCGTCGTCCTGACCGCGGCCCGCGGCTGCCTGGTGCTCGTCCAGAGCCCGGGCTCGGTGCTGATGGCGATCACGGACGCGAGCGTCAACCAGGAGGAGCTGCGGCTCCACATGGACGGCGCAGCACGTCGCATCGGCCGCGCGTTGCGTGGCCCCTCCACCCAAGTGGTGGAGGAACGGACAGACCCTCCCGCGGCGCTCCCTTCCGAGCGCTCGGGACTTCAAGTGAACACCCCGGCCCAGGGACCGGCCGGATCTCAAGATCCTCGAACCAGCGCGGGAAGCTGAAACCATGGTCCAGATCAACTTCGCTCAGAAGCAGATCAACGCGAAAGTCGTCTACTACGGTCCGGGCATGTCCGGCAAGACGACGAACCTCGAGGTCGTGCACCAGCGCGCCCCCGACAACAATCGCGGTGAACTGACGAGCATCAGCACCGACGGCGACCGGACGCTCTTCTTCGACTACATGCCCCTCGATCTGGGAACGATCGCGGGCATGAAGACGTGCTTCCAGATGTACACGGTCCCCGGACAGGTCTACTACAACTCGACCCGCAAGCTCGTGCTCCAGGGCGTCGACGGAGTCATCTTCGTCGCCGACTCGGGCCCCGATGCGATGGAAGCGAACCTCGAGTCCATTCGGAACCTCGAGGAGAACCTGAACGAGTACGGCAAGAGCCTCAAGACGCTTCCGCACGTCATCCAGTACAACAAGCGTGACCTGCCGGGGGCGCTGCCCGTCGACGAGCTCGACAAGGCCCTGAACACCTTCGGCACGACCACCTTCGAGGGCGTGGCGGCGACCGGCCAAGGGGTCTTCCCGACGCTCAAGGGCTTGGCGGCGCTGGTGCTCAAGCACATCCAGACGGAGTGCGCCGGAGGCTCGTCGCGCCCGGGTGCGACCAACACCACCGGATTTCATCCGGCTTCGCAGGCCCAGGCCTCCGGGGCGGGCACCGTCTCGGCACCGCCGGTCGGCGGCGCTCCGACCAAGTCGAACCTCGACCTGCACCCGGCGGCGACTCCGGCTCCGGCGCCGGCCCCGACGGGCGCGGTCGCCCCCCAGGCGCAGAGTGGCGGCACGGCGCCGGCCGCGGCGGCCGCGACCCAACCCAGCGCGGCCCGTCGCGCGGCCACCGCCAAGGCGGCCCCGACGAAGCCCGCCAAGGCATCGCCCTCGAAGCTGATGCAGACCCAGGGCAACCCCGCGCCGGCACCGTCGACGCGGCCCGCCCAAAGAACCCGGACCACGGCCCCCGCTCCGCAGATTCGTCGCGGACAGGGGGGCAGCGGTGCCAAGACCGCAGCCTTCGTCGTCGCCGCCGCTACGGTCGGTGCCGTCATCGCCCACTTCGTCCTCAGCGCTCTCTGAGCCGAAACCAAGGGAGACCCAAGCGTGACGACTCAAGACGACGCCCGGCTGCGAGAAGACCGCCTCGTGTTCTACGAAGCGGACATGGAGCAGCTGCATACCGAGCTCGACGGCTTCCTCGAGCTCTCCAAGTCCCGCTGCGCGATGTTGATCGACCGGGATGGTCACATGGTGACCCGACGGGGAGAGGCCGTGGAGAGCTCCTCCGAGTCGATCTCGGCCCTGATCGCCGGGTCGTTCGCGGCCACCAAGGAGATGGCGCGCCTGCTCGGGGAACCCGAGTTCGCGGTCATGTTCCACCAGGGGCAGCGGGACAGCATCCAGCTCCAACTGGTGGGGGAGCGCACCCTGCTGGCGGTCGTGTTCGACGAGCGTACGAACCTGGGGTTGGTCCGCTTCTACTCCCAGGAGGCCACCGTCCGCTTGGGTGAGACCTTTGCGCGGATCGCGTCGGAGGTCCGCGACAGCAGCCTGTCGGACGACTTCTCGTCCGCCGGCGCGGCGGCGCTGGACGACCTGTTCTGATCGGTCGGAGCGTTCGGTGTCCGCGGCTCCGCGCTCGTCGGGGCGACTCACGAGACGCCGACTGCACCGCTCGCGAGGTTCCGAAGCGGGTCCGCACGCCACGTCGTTGGCGTGCCGGACCCGCGACTCGTTCGCGAAAGTTTCTCAGAACTAGGGCAAGACCCGGAGTGATCCGGCCGATGTCCGCCCTTGGTGTCGTGGAGAGGCGTTCCGAAGACGCCGATTCAACCACTCCTAGGAGAGACTTCCGATGGCTAAGAAACGTGCCAAGAAGGCCGCGAAACGCACCACCAAGCGCGCGACCAAGAAGAAGACCGCCAAGAAGCGCGCCACCAAGAAGCGTGCGACGAAGAAGCGGGCTACCAAGAAGCGCGCCACCAAGAAGCGTGCCACGAAGAAGCGCGCGACCAAGAAGCGTGCGACCAAGAAGCGCGCGACCAAGAAGCGCGCGACCAAGAAGCGCGCGACCAAGAAGCGCGCGACCAAGAAGCGCGCGACCAAGAAGCGCGCGACCAAGAAGCGCGCGACCAAGAAGCGTGCGACCAAGAAGCGCGCGACGAAGAAGGCCGCGACGCGCCGTCGCTGATCTTCGACAGGCACGACGCGGCGTAATCCCCTCGTCGCGTCGAACTCAACTACCGCCCGGTTCGCTTCTGCGTGCCGGGCGGTGGTCGTTCGGGACGGCCCGGTGGCGGAGTCTGGTTCCCATGGGAGGCGTAAGCGCGCTTCAATGGGAGGGTAGCGTTACCGGAAGTGCCACTTGACCTTCCGATGCGCGGGTCGCTGGGCCCCGCTGGACGGTAGGGCCACCTGGACCGAGCTCGCGGCCACGGGAGATCTCCCGAGTCTTCCCCTTTCGATGGGTCCAGGTCGCGCGGGGGCGGTGACCAGCCGCCGGCTCGGACGGGCTCCCGGGCCAGGGCCTCGATCAGCTGCGCTGGCGCAGGGCTTCGATCTCGGCCGCGATCTGGTCGTCCTCGAGTTTGGCGAACAGGCCGTCGACCTCCCCGAGGGCCTGGCCGCTCGGGAAGGATCGCCACGCACCGGCCACGGGGGCGGCCGGCCAGCTGGCATCCTCGACCGCACCCGCGCCCCCGACCATGGCCCACAGTTGCTGGGCCTTGCCGGGCATGAAGGGGCTCATCCAGCGGGCGGTGAGCGCGATCCACTCGGCCGCCGTGGCCAGTGCCGCCGCGGCCCGCGGCAGGTCGGTCTTACGCAGGGTCCAGGGCGCCGCCCGGTCGACGAACACGTTCGCTATCCGCGCGTTGGCCACGAGCTCCTCGGCCGCACGTCGGAAGCGGAACTCGCGGATCGAGGCGCCCGGATCGGCGACCTCCCCGCACTCCGAGAGCAGCAGCGCGTCGAACTCCGCGGCGTGGTCCCCGACCGGCGGAATCGCCCCGTCGAAGTGCTTGCCGCAAAAGCGCAGGACCCGCGTGGCGAGGTTGCCGATCGTGTCCGCGAGCTGGGCGTTGACGCAGTCCTGGAAGCCTTCCCAGCGCCACTCGCTGTCGGCGGTCTCCGGGCCGCTGGCGAGCAGGTAGAAGCGCGCGGCCTCGGCGTCGTAGCGATCGAAGAACGCGTCCAGATCGATCGACCAGCCCCCCGAGGTCGAGAACTTGCGTCCCTCGAGGTTGTAGAACTCGTTGGCCGGGACGGCCCAGGGCAGGATCCAGCCATCCTGCTGGCCGTAGAGCATGGCCGGGAAGATCAGGCAGTGGAACGGGATGTTGTCCTTGCCGATGAAGTTGACTAGCCGCGTCTCGGGGTCCTTCCACCAGCGCTTCCAACCGTCCGGATCGCCCTGGGCCGCGGCCCACTCGGCGGTGATCG
Source organism: Engelhardtia mirabilis (assembly GCF_007748095.1). NCBI lineage: Bacteria > Pseudomonadati > Planctomycetota > Planctomycetia > Engelhardtia > Engelhardtia mirabilis. The sequence continues at coordinate 4,888,288 of NZ_CP036287.1, read as the reverse complement.
AGACGTAGCCGATGGGGGCGTCGAACCAGACGTAGAGCACCTTGCCCTCGGCGCCCTCGGCCACGTCGGTGGGCACGGGCACGCCCCAGCTCATGTCGCGCGTCATGGCGCGCTCGGGCACGTCCTTCAGCAGCCCCTCGATGAAGGCCCGCACGTTGGGCTTCCAATCGTGGTCGCGGGTCCACTGGCCCAGGTACTCGTCGCGCAGCTTGGGCAGGTCCAGGTACCAGTTCGTGCTCATGCGCCGCTCGAGCGCCTCGCCCGAGAGCTTCGACCGCGGCTGCCCCAGGTCCAGGGCGTCGTGCCACGAGCCGCAGTTCGGGCACTCGTCGCCGCGGGCCTCCTCGAAGCCGCAGTTGGGGCAGGTCCCCACCACGTAGCGGTCGGCCAGGAAGCGCTCCTCGCCCGGGCTGTAGAGCTGCTCCTTCTCGCGCGCGTTGAAGTAGCCACCGTCCACCAGCCGCCGGAAGAACTCCTGGGTGAATTCCACGTGGCGCGGCGACACGCTCGTGCCCGACCAGCGATCGAAGGCGATGCCCAGCCGGTCGAACATGGCTTTCATGCCGTCGCGCCAATGGGCCACGTAATCGGGGTACGGCTCGCCCTTCTGGTCGGCGCCGATGGTGATGGCTACGCCGTGCTCGTCGGCGCCGCAGACGTAGAGCACTTCCTCGCCCTGCATCCGCAGGGTGCGGACGTAGACGTCGGCGGGCAGGTAGGCCCCGGCCACGTGTCCGAAGTGGAGCGGACCGTTGGCGTAGGGCAGGGCGCTGGTGACCAGGTAGCGGGGCATGGATCGTCTTCCGGGGCTCGGGGGCGGACAGGTTAGCCGCTGGCCCGGGACCTCCGCTCACCTGCCGTCGCGCAGAAGCCGCTTGTCGAGGCGGCAGAACAGCCACAGGCCACCGACCGAGGCCGACGGCACCACCACCACGGGGCCCAGGAAGGGCACGCCGAAGAGCAGCCCGCAGATCAGCCCGTACAGGGCCATGGTGGCCGCGTGGCGCCCGAGGAAGTCGAGCCGCGCCCGCAGGCCCAGGCCGCGGCGGCTGAAGGGCAGGTCGAGCAGGGTGATCGAGGTCGCGAAGCCCGCGCCCACCGCGTAGACGTAGGGGCCGATCAGGGGCACCAGGTAGACCGGCAGGAACAGCACCAGGAGCACGCCGGAGACGGTCAGGCCCAGGAGGCTCGCGCGCAAGGCGCGCAGCTCGACGCTCGCGACCCAGAACAGCCAGCGGCCGTAGCGCGGCCGGGCCAGGCCGATCGCGACCGCCGGGGCGGCGGCGATCAGGGGCAACAGCAACAGGCTCCAGCCGTGGAGCCGCGGCAAGAGGGCCAGGGCACAGGCGGCGCCGACCAACGCGCCCAGGATGCTGGCGCGCAGGTTCAGCCGCGCGTCGTTGCCCTCTGGGCGCTCGAGTCGGTTGCGCGGATCCTCACCGAACCAGCGGGCTTCGATGCGCCCGTGGATCTCGTCGAGGAAGGGGCCGGCCACGGTCTCGAACAGCAGGCTGAAGGCGAACCACCAGACCAGGGCGGCCACGAACAGCACGCCCAACAGGCCCAGGCCCTGGGCGGCGAGCAGCACCAAGCCGCGGCGGATCGGCCATTCGAGGACGCTCGCCAGCCAGCCGGGCAGGTGGTTGTGGAGGTCGACCTCCTCGGGCACCACGCCCGAGAGGACCCCGTCGATCCAACGCCAGATGAGGATCGTCGCGACCGCGAAGGCCAGCACGGTCAAGAGCATCGGCGGAATCAGCCAACGCTTGGTGCCCGGGGTGCTCAAGAGGAAGCCGGCACCGCGGAACAGGGCGCTGGCCCCGGCGGCCAGCCCGCCAACCGGTCCGGTCTCGCCGGCCAGGCTGGGCTCGCGCGGCTCGCCCCCGCAGTGGGGGCAGGGCTCCGCCGGCGCGTGGTAGCCGCAGCGCCTGCAGGGCACGGGCTTGCCGCGCGCCGGGAGGGCCGCCGGCTGTTGTGAATCGGGAGCAGTCATCCAGATCTGGCGCGTGTGGGGCTCCGAGAGGCGGCCCCCGAGGGCCGGTAGCGGAGCGATCCCTGTGCTATAAGAGCGGGTTCATCAGCGCCGAGGAAGAGTCAATTGAGCCCCTCCGCGGCGCCTCTCTCGGACCGACCCATTCGACCCCGCGCGGCGCCTGGCGCCGGACGGACCCCCGCGAGCCCACGATCCAAGATGGCTGAGTACCGGCACCTCGACTACATGCTCCTCGACGAGAAATTCAGCGAGGAGGAGCTAATGGTGCGCGACGCCGTGCGCACCTGGACCAGCGAGCGGTTCATCCCGCTCATCATGGACCACTTCGAGGCGGGCACCTTCCCGACCGAGCTGACCCCCGAGCTCGCCGAGCTGGGCGTCTTCGGTCCGACGATCCCCGAGGAGTACGGCGGCGCCGGGCTCAACTCGGTGTCCTATGGCCTGATCTGCCAGGAGCTCGAGCGCGGTGACTCCGGTCTGCGCTCCTTCGTCTCCGTGCAGGGCTCGCTGGTCATGTACCCGATCTACGCCTTCGGCTCCGAGGAGCAGAAGCGCGAGTGGCTGCCCCAGCTCGCCAGCGGCAAGGCCATCGGCTGCTTCGGCCTGACCGAGCCCGACGCCGGCTCGAACCCGGGCGGCATGCTGACCAACGCCAAGCGCGACGGCGGGGACTGGATCCTCAACGGGCGCAAGATGTGGATCACCAACGGCACGATCTCCGACGTGGCGATCGTCTGGGCCCAGACCGAGGACGGCATCCGCGGCTTCTGCATCCCGACGAACCTGCCCGGCTTCAGCGCGCCGGAGCAGAAGCACAAGTGGTCCCTGCGGGCGTCGATCACCTCCGAGCTGGTGCTCGAGGACGTGCGCGTGCCGGACTCGATGCGGATGCCGGAGACGACCAGTCTGCGCAACCCGCTGATGTGCCTCACGCAAGCGCGCTACGGCATCGCCTGGGGCGCGATCGGCGCGGCCAACAGCGTGTTCGACGAGGTCCTCGGCTACACCAAGGAGCGCATCGTCTTCGACAAGCCCCTGGCCGGCTACCAGATCCCCCAGGCCAAGCTGGCGGAGATGGCGACCCAGATCACCATGGGGCAGATGCTGGCCCTGCAGCTCGGGCGCCTCAAGGACGAGGGCAAGATGACCCCGGCGATGGTCAACATGGCCAAGCGCAACAACGTCCACGTCGCGCTCAACATCGCGCGCACGGGCCGCGACATGCTGGGCGCCAACGGCATCAGCCTCGAGTACCAGACCGGCCGCCACATGTGCAATCTGGAGTCGGTCTACACCTACGAGGGTACGCACGACATCCACACCCTGGCCATCGGCAACGAGCTGACCGGCATCCCGGCCTTCCGCTAGTCGGTAGCTCCTGCGACCGCCCGCCCGGCTCGGCTCGGTAGGCGTTCGTACGGTGCCAGGCACGAAACCGCCGCCTACGCGCACCGGCCCGCAGCCGCCAACGGCGGTTGCGGGCCGGTGCGAAGAGGCGGCGGTTTCGTGCCTGGCACCGTACGAACGCCTACCGAGCCGGGCACACCTAGCCATGAGCGACGACTCACCTCGCCCCACGCGCCGCCTGCCCTTGCACTGGCTCTTCGCGATCGGCCTGCCGGCCTCGTGGCTGGCCGGCCCGCTCGGGGTCGACGCCCTGTGGTTCCTGGCGGGGCCGGCGAACCTGCTGCACGTGGGGGTGGCGCTGGGCGCGGTGCTCGGCATCGACGCCCTGCGGCAGGGCCGGCGTTGGCTCGGTTGGACCCTGCTGCTCAATCCGATCGTCCTGGGCGCTTGGTGGGCCCCACGCATCCTCGCGCCGCAGGGACTAAAAGCCGCGCCCCTCGGTGCCTCGGCCGACCTGCAGGTGGTCGCTTGGAACCTGGGCTCGGCCGTCGCTTCGCCCGACGACGCGGCCAGTTGGATCGCGGAGCAGGATGCCGACGTGGTCGCCCTGTGCGAGCTCAACGCCCAGGTCGCGGCGGAGCTCGTCGCGCGGCTCTCGGAGCGCTACCCCTATCGCGTCCTCCACCCCCTCGGCGTTCCCGGTCGGGGGGTCCTGAGTCGCTTCCCGATCGTCGAGACCGAGTTCTTCCACCTCGAGGGCGAGCGAGCACACCTGGACGTGACCCTCGACGTGAATGGCCGGCCCCTGCGGCTGACGGTGGTGCACCTGTCGCTCTTCGCCGCGCTCCTGGGCCGCGCCGACGGCAGCGTGCGTGACCTGGGCCCGCTCACGGACGGCTTGCTCGCCAGCCCGCCGGGCCTGCTCCTGGGCGACTTCAACTCGTCCGAGACCAGCGCCGTCTACGCGCGCCTCGCGGCGAGCGGGCTGGTGAACACCTTCCGCGAGGCGGGGGAGGGCCTCGGGTTCAGCTTCCCCCTGCCCGGCCGCTACAAGGGCCTCCCCCTGCCGCCCATCGTTCGCATCGACCACGTCTGGCGCACACCGGGCCTGGTCGCGCGCCGGGCGAAGGTCGGCTCCGACGGCGGTGCGGACCACCTGCCGCTGATCGTCGACCTCGACTTCGTCGACTGATCCTCGAGTCCGCGCCATCGGGCCGAGGGGCCGGGAGGGCTCCCCCGGCTCGCCCAAAGGGGGGCGAGCCAGCCTGTTGCGACGGGGCGGGTCTTGGGCGGCCTGTCGGACCGGAATCTTGCGCGGCTTGCCGGGCAGGAAATCTGCGACTGAAGTGGCATATCCTGTGCCACTTTTGTACTGTCTCGGCGCAAGCAAGAGACTAGGCGGTCCTGATGTCCTGTGCGGTGTCGCCGCCCCTCCTCTCGTCCACCCCGACCACCCCGACGTCAGCGACGACGATGCTTCCGTCATTCCGTGCGACCCCGTCCGCCCTCGATCCCGACCCCTTTCGGACCGAGGCCATTGCTCTGGTGGCCGTCTTCGCACTGGTCATCCCCGCGATCAGCCTGGGCATAGACCTGACCCGCCCCGAGCCGCATGTCGACCCCTGGCTCCAGTGGGGGCAGACGCTGGGTGTCTCCATGGGCGACCTGGCCCAGGGCCGGATCACCTTCGAGAACGCCTGCTCCCTTTGCCACGGAGATGACGCAACTGGCGTGGTGCGCCTCGGCAAGCCGCTTCGCAACAGCGGCTTCGTTCAAGGCCACAGCGACGAGGAGCTCTTCGAGCTGATCGTCCAGGGTCGTGATCCGAGTGACCCGGCGAACACCACCGGGCAGTTCATGCCTGCGCGGGCCGGTCGCGAGGACCTGGAAGAGCAGCGCTTGCAGAACGTCGTGCACTACCTGCGGACGCTGCAGGAGCCCGGGGTCCCACCAGTCTCGATCGAGGACTGGATCGTCGAATCCAGCGCTGCGGGCAGTGGCGCGCCCTCGGCTGTCGCCGGTAGTGCCGGCCACGAGGTCTTCGTGGCGAGCTGCTCCGCCTGTCACGGGTTAGCCGGTGAGGGCGTCCCCGGCCTGGGCAAGGCGCTCGCGAACAGTCCCTTCGTCGCCGAACAGAGCGATGACGACTTGATGGCGTTCGTCAAGACCGGCCGACCGATCTGGGACGCCTCCAACACGACCGGTGTCGACATGCCGGCCAAGGGCGGCAACCCCGCACTCGGCGACGACGATCTGGCCGAGATCGTGAAGTACATCCGTTCGCTCCACGGCGAGTGACCGGACCGAACGACGAGGGGCTCGACGTCGGCGTCATTCGACGCGCGAGTCGCAGCCCGCTCCGACTACGCATTCCCCGTAGCCCTTCTCTCGGAGGACCGACCATGAACCCTGCTTTCCGTGTGTTGAGTGCCCGCGCGCTCGCACTTGCGCTGCTGCTCAGCGTGGGTGCGAGCTCCAGCCTCGCCTTCCAGTCGATGGATGACGTCCGCGCCGCCGCCACGGCGCGCGGGCTGACCACCGCCGACCTGCTCGCCGCCGCCAAGACCTTCACGCCCAGTGGGATGTTGGACGAGTACGTGATGTTCTCGTCCGGCGGCCACAGTGGCCAGGTATTCGCGATCGGCATGCCCTCCATGCGTCTGCTGAAGACGATTGCCGTGTTCACGCCGGAGCCCTGGCAAGGGTGGGGCTACGGCGTCGGCGAGGAGGTCATGGCGGGCGGCGACTACGGCGGCGAACCGGTCCGCTGGGGCGACACCCACCACCCGGCCCTGTCCGAGACCGCCGGCGACTACGACGGCCAGTGGCTGTTCATCAACGACAAGATCAACGCCCGCGTGGGCGTGATCGACCTGCGCGACTTCGAGGCCAAGCAGATCGTCAAGAACCCGCTCACGGTCAGTGACCACGGCGGCACCTTCGTCACACCGAACACCGAGTACGTGATCGAGGGTGGCCAGTACGCGACCCCGTGGGGCTCGGCCTACGCCCCCTTGAGCGAGTACAAGGAGTCCTACCACGGCTCGGTGACGCTGTGGAAATTCGACCGCCGCGCCGGTCGCATCGACCGCTCCAAGTCCTTTGCGATGGAGCTGCCGCCCTACTGGCAGGACCTGTCCGATGCCGGCAAGGGCGCCAGCGACGGGTGGTTCTTCCTCAACTCGATCAACACAGAGATGGCCACCGGTGGCATCGAGAGCGGAAATCCGCCCTTCGAGGCCGGCGTCAGCCGCAACGCGACCGACTACCTCCACATCATCGACTGGAAGGGCGCCGAGCGCGTCTTCCAGGCCGGCAAGGCCGACATGATCGAGGGGTTCCCGGTGATCAGCATCAAGACGGCGGTCGCCGAGGGTCTGATCTACCTGACGCCCGAGCCGCGCAGTCCGCACGGTGTCGATGTGGCCCCCAAGGGTGACTTCGTGGTCGTCTCGGGCAAGCTCGACCCGCACGTCACGGTCTACTCCACGGCCAAGCTCAAAAAGGCCGTCGCCGCCAAGACCTTCTCCGGTCGCGACGACTGGGGCATTCCGATCCTCGACTTCGACGCGGTCGTCGAGGCCCAGGTCGAAGTCGGCCTCGGTCCGCTCCACACCCAGTTCGGCCCGGAGGGCTACGCCTACACCTCGCTCTTCCTGGATTCGGCGGTGGCCCGCTGGACCATGGGTGGCTCCTACGGTGCAGGGACGCCCGAGCCCGATTGGACCCTCGTCCACAAGACTCCGGTCCAGTACAACGTCGGCCACATCGGTGTGGCCGAGGGCGACACGGTCAGCCCGGACGGCAAGTACCTGGTGGCCTTCAACAAGTGGTCGGTGGATCGCTTCCTGCCCCCCGGCCCGCTGCTGCCCCAGAACTTCCAGCTGATCGACATCGCCAATCAGGGCACGAGCATGCCCGTGATCTACGACATGCCGATCGGCATGGGCGAGCCTCACTACGCGCAGATCTGCAAGGCCGACAAGCTGAACCCCTGGAAGGTCTACCCCGAGGTGGGCTGGGATCCCCTGCACCAGCGGGCCGACTTGATGGCGCCCAAGCCGGGCATGGAGCGCGTCACCCGCAACGACGAGGAGGGCTCTGTCGAGGTCTTCATGACCGCCGTCCGCAGCCACTTCAAGCCCGAGCACGTGGCGGTCAAGGTCGGTGACACCATCACCTGGCGCATCACCAACATCGAGCGCGCGGTCGACGCCACCCACGGCTTCGCGATCCCGCAATACAACATCAACCTGAGCCTCGAGCCAGGTGAGACGGCGACGGTGGAGTTCACGGCACACACGGCCGGGACCTTCCCCTTCTACTGCTCCGAGTTCTGCTCTGCGCTGCACCTCGAGATGGTCGGCTACCTGTTGGTCGAACCGACCGAGTAGTCGCGTCCGGGCGGGCGCCGGATCGCCGGCGCCCGCCACCATATCGCCCGTCCGTCCCTCAGCTCCCAACCGAAGGGGACCTCGATGTCCTCCACGCTGCTCCAGAAGGTCGCCGGCCCGCGGGTCGACTCCGACGCCATGGCCGACGACGGCCTGCGCTACCGCCTGCCGTACCTGCTGCTGCTGGCGGCCCGGATCCTGATCCTGGTGTCCCTGTTCCTGCCCTATTGGGAGATGGACCTGGTGGCGCCCCAGTACCCGGACAACCTGCACCTCACGGCCTACGTCAACAATCTCGGCGGGGACGTGGCGGAGATCGACGGGCTCAACCACTACATCGGGATGCGGCCGCTCGGCGAGGCGGCACAGCTCGAGCGGCGCTACGGCGTCTTCGCGTTGGTCGGGCTGGTCGTGATGCTCGAGATTGCCGCTCTGGTACACCGCCGCTGGGCGACGCTCTTGATCCTGCCAGGGATCCTCTTCCCGGCGATCTTCCTGCTCGACCTACACCTGTGGATGAGCCACTTCGGGACGAACTTGGATCCCTATGCGCCACTGTCGAACTCGATCGAGCCCTTCGTCCCGCCGATCCTCGGCGTGGGGGAGATCGGCCAGTTCAAGACGATCGCGGAGCCAGGGACAGGTCTTTGGCTCGCCATCGGGGCCTCGGTCGTGATGCTGCTGGCCCTGTGGTTCCATCGACGCGCCTTCCGCCCGTTGGTCATAGAGGCCAAGAGCGGTGCCCACTGATGGTTGCTGGGCTAGCCTCTCCGACCGGCAGCCGTCGGCGGATGCTGGTGTCGGCGCTCGGGTTCGCGATCCTCGGTGTCGCGGCGAGCGCGGCGGCAGTCGACGACACGCGCACCCTCGGGGTCGAGCGGATCGTCGCCCTGATCGAGGCGTCCTCGGACGGCGAGACGATCCAGATCCCGGCCGGGACCTACGTGGGGAACCTGGTGATCGAGCGCTCCGTGGTGCTCGAGGGTCGCGGCGAGGTCGTGATCGACGGCGGCGGGGAGGGCACCGTGGTGACCATCCTGGCGCCGGGGGTGACCCTGCGCGGACTGCACGTGCGCGGCAGCGGCGCGGGGGTCGACCGTGAGCCGGCCGGGATCCGCGCCGAAGTCGGACCGTCGATCATCGAGGACAACGTCCTGGAGGACGTGCTCTTCGGGATCGACCTGCGCATGGCGTCGGACTCGATCGTGCGTCGCAACCGCATCGTCGGGATGCCCCTGGAGGCCGGGCGCCGCGGTGACGGGATCCGTCTGTGGTGGAGCCACGACTGCGTCGTCTCGGACAACTGGCTGCGCGGCGTGCGGGACCTGGTCCTGTGGTACTCCGAGCGCTTGACGATCGAGCGCAACGATGTGGCCGACAGCCGCTACGGGCTGCACTTCATGTACAGCCACGAGACGAACGTCGCGGACAACCGGCTGCACCAGAACTCCGTTGGCATCTACCTGATGTACAGCCGGCGCATCACGCTGCGCGGGAACTCCCTACGGCAGAACCGCGGGCCCAGCGGCTACGGCGCGGGTCTCAAGGACTGCGACGACATCTTGCTCGAGGACAACCTTTTCGTCGCCAACCGCGTCGGTGTGTACCTGGACAACTCGCCCTCCAGCGTCGACGCCGTCGGTCGCATCGCGAACAACCAGTTCGTCTACAACAAGGTCGGCATGCTTGTCACGCCCAACACCCGACGCAACGTCATCACGGAGAACGGCTTCGTGGAGAACGAGGAGCAGGTGACCGTGCACGGGCGCGGAGAGCTCTCCGGGAACGCCTTCCACGAGCTGACGGAGGCCGGACCGCGCGGGAACTACTGGTCCGACTACCCCGGCTTCGACCTCGATGGCGATGGCCTGGGCGACCTGGCCTACGAGCCCCGGTACCTGTTCGAGGACCTCCTGGCCCGTGAGCCCAACCTGCGCCTGTTCGTGCACAGCCCGGCCCAACGGGCGATCGAGTTCACGGCACGGGCCCTGCCCGAGCTGCGCCCGGCGCCGAAGTTCGTGGATCCTGATCCACTCATGTCGCCGCCTGCCTCGCGACGCGTGGGGCCGGGCCCCGACCGCGGGAACTTGGGCCAGGTGGCCCTGGGCCTCGCGTTGCTCGGGGTGAGCACCGCGATCGGATTGGGCGCCCTGCGCGCCGCCGCCCCTGGAACCGAGGTCTGCTGATGATCACCATTCGGGACCTGACCAAGCGCTTCGGGCGCGTGTGCGCCCTGAGCGAAGTGAGCTTCGACGTCGAGGCTGGCGAGGCGGTCGCCCTGTGGGGTGGCAACGGCGCCGGCAAGACGACGCTCTTGCGCTGTCTGCTCGGTGCCCTGCGGCACGGAGGCAGCGTCGAGGTCGACGGGCTCGATGCTCGCCGACAGGGCAAGGCGGTGCGAGCGCGCATCGGATACGTGCCCCAGGAGCTGGCCTTCCACGACGACATGCGCGTCGGTGCTGCCCTGGCCTTCTTCGCGCGGCTGCGCGTCGAGAGCCTGGGACGCGCTGCCGAGATCCTCGCCCGTGCCGGTCTCGCGGGTCATGAGCGCAAGCGCGTGCGCGACCTCTCCGGAGGCATGAAGCAGCGCCTGGCCCTGGCTGTCGCGACCCTCGGCGATCCGCCGGTGGTGGTGATGGACGAGCCCACGTCGAACCTCGACGCCGCCGGTCGCGCCCAGGTCGTGGAGAGCCTGCGCGAGCTGCGGCGCAGCGGCAAGACAGTGCTGTTCTCGTCCCACCGGCCCGAGGAGGTGCGGGCCCTGGCCGATCGCGTCCTCGTACTCGACGGCGGACGGCTGGTGCGAACGGCCACGCCGGACGAACTCTGGCCCAGTGGCGACGGCGGACCGCGCTCCACGCTGCACATCCCCGATTCAGATCGAGAGCGCGCGCTCGAGGTGCTGGCGGCGGCGGGTATCGAGGTGCTCGACGGCGTCCGCGACGAGCTCGCGCCGGGCGCGGATCAGCTTGCGCGGAGCGGCGTCTGTGAGGCGGTGCGCGGCGACGCGCAGGGAGCAATTCAATGATCGAGCTAGCCATCCATCGACCCGGACTCGAGGCGCCTCGAGCCATGACCCCTGCCCTGGCCTCCAGCTTCACCTGCGTGCTCGCCTTCGCGCGCCGCGAGCTGCGCGAGGCGCTCACCAGCCGCTGGTTCGTGCTCTACGGCTTGGCCTTCGCGGCGCTTTCCGTGTCGGTCTCGTACGTCTCCCTGGCCAGCGCCGGCTCCGAGGGCCTGGCCGGGTTCGGCCGCACCGCAGCCGGTCTCCTGAACCTGATCATGCTGGTGGTGCCGCTGATGGCGTTGACCGCCGGTGCCGGCAGCCTGGCCGGCGAACGGGAGCGCGGCACGCTAATCTACCTGGTGGCCCAACCGGTCTCCCGCTGGGAGGTCCTGCTGGGCAAGTTCCTCGGCCTGGCCGCGGCCTTCGTCGCCTGCCTGTGCGGGGGCTTCGGCCTCTCGGCTCTGGTCCTGGCCTCGCGCGGCGCGGTCGGAATCGACTCCTTCGTGATGCTCGTCGCGGCGACCAGCCTGCTGGCCCTGGTGATGCTCGCCCTGGGCTTCGTGATCTCGGTCTTCTCGCGCAAGTCGAGCGTCGCCACCGGCGTGGCCCTGTTCACTTGGCTGTTCCTCGTTCTGCTCAGCGACCTCGGTCTGATGGCGGGCAGCGTGCTCTTCAAGCTGCGCGTGCAGGAGCTCTTCGCCCTGTCGGTCCTGAACCCGCTGCAGGCCTTCAAGCTGGGCGTGGTGCAGGGCCTCGAGAGCTCCCTCGATGTGCTCGGCCCGGTGGGGGTGTACGCCAGCCAGACCTGGGGGGAACGCCTTCCCTGGCTGCTCTTCGGCGTCCTCTGTGCCTGGGGAATGCTGGCCTTCGCCGTGGCGGCCTTCGGCTTCTCGCGGAGCTCGACGGCGTGAGGGTGCTCGCAGCCCTGGTACCGGTCTGCGCCGCGATCTCCGCCTGCGGGGCCGCGGACCCGGACGCGCCGCCGACGATCGTGCCCGACGCCTCGGTCTGCGCCGAGTGCGACATGATCATCAGCGACCTGCGCTTCGCGACGGCACTGGTCGTGCGCGACGAGCGCGGCGGGGGGCGTGCGCTGCTCTTCGACGATCTCGGCGATCAGCTGATCCACGAGCGCGAGCACCCCGAGTACGAAGTGCTGGCGCGCTGGGTGCATGACCATGGGACGGAACAGTGGGTCGAGGCGGAGTCCGCCTGGTACCTGCGCTCCGACGCGTTGCTCACCCCCATGGCCTCTGGGCTGGCTGCATTCGCTGATCGCGACGCGGCGGTCGAGCTGGGGCTCGAGCTCCCCGGAGAGGTCCTCGAGTTCCACCAGCTGCGCGCCCGCTAGGCATCGAAGGCTGCCGCCAACTCCCCCGGCGCCGGTTCGATCGCGGTGGCGAGTGGGTCGTAGACCAGCGCCTTGAGCAGGATGCCGTAGACCGGGCCGAGCATGGCCGAGCCGAGGCCGACGATGGTCTCGACCGGGCTGGCCTGGCCGGAGGTCGCGGCCAGTAGCACGAAGAGCGAGATCAGGCCGAGCAGGAACGACAGGGCGCCCACGGCCACGGCCAGGCCGCCGAGCTCGCGCAGGATCGACCCCGCCGCCTCGCGTGCGTCGGTGGGGCGATCGTCGAGATCGCTCGCGAACGCGAGAGCGAAGGCGCGTGGGGCCGAGAACCCGCCGCTGGCCAGGGCCTGGAGGATGAAGGGCAGGGCCGCGACCAGCAGGAGCTGTTGCGGCGCCCAGAGCAGGGTCAAGTCGAGTCCCGCGAGGCGCAGGGCGAGGGGGCCGGCAGCGACGGCGCCGAGCAGACCGAGGAGTCGTTGGATGTTCATGGCGAAGCTGTCAGCGGGGATTCAGGACGCGGAAGTCCAGCAGGGTGAAGAGCACCAACACCGCCGGGATCATTACCAGCAGGAGCGGAACCGAGACCTCGGCCCAACCTCGTTGGGTTCGTCCGTGGCGCTCGCCGGCCCGCGAGGCAGCATTCGAAGCACACGCGCCGAGGGCGCAGCGCCCGATGAGCAGGGCGTAGGCCGGGGGCAAGAGGCCGAGGGTGATCCCCTCGGCCAGGAATGCGGGCGCTGCGTCCGTGGCTCCCGCGGCGACGGCACTGGCGATGATCAGGCTGCTGATGGCGAGCACGAGTCCGGTGGCCATCGTCGCGCGCGAGGCGCTGGCCAGGGCCCGGACAGCGGTCGCCGCCTCCGACTCGCGACCCACCCCCGCGATCTGACGCAGGCCGGCGCGCAGGCCCCGTCCGCCCGTGGCGAACCAGGCCGCGGCCAAGCCGGGGATCGTCACGGCCACCGCGCTCGGCAGGGAGTCCTGGAACCACCCGCCGAGGCTGAAGCTCAGGTCGAAGCCCTCTCCTGGCAGTGCCGTGGGGAGGAACATTGCCGGGATGAGGATGATCAGCGCCATCCAAGCGCCGAGGTGCAGGGCCGCGCGCGTCTGCCGTAGGCCGTGATCCATGGCGCTCATCGAGGCAATTCCGTCAAGGCCGTAGCCAGCTCGAGGGTGATCGCCGCCGCGCGCCGCTCGAAGGCACTGTCCGCCTGCACCCGCACCGCCGGCAGGGCCAGGGCCCCTGCTGCGGCGACGCCGATGGCGAGCACTGGGCCGCGCTCGTGGCGCTCGGCGGGGGGCTCGGGGAAGGCCAGCTCGAGCAGCTCGCGCGGGGCTTCGAGTCGCGCACGGCCGCGCAGGGCCAGGCGCTGTTCCAAGGTCTCGTTCATCGTAGATCTCCGTCGAGCCGTCGGCGCAGGACCTCCAGGCCCTGGGCGCTCCAGCTCTTGGCGGTACGTAGGGAGACGCCGAGGGTCCGGGCGACCTCGGCGTGGGTCAGGTCCTGGGCGAAGCGCAGCTCGAGCGCCGCGCGCAGGTTCGCCGGCAGCTGGGACAGGGCAGTCTCCAACTCCTCGTCGAGCAGGGTGGGGGCGTGCTGGTGGTGCAGCTCCTCGCGAGCCGCGGCGCGCTCGCGCCGGTCGCGTCGGTCCCGCGAGCGCCGCTCGTCGCGCACTCGGTTGGCCGCGATGCGGAGCATCCAGGCTCGCACGGATGAACCACGCTGCTCGCGTCCGTGGCGCGCGACGCTGAGGAACACGTCCTGCAGGGCGTCCTCCGCGGAGCTCCGGTCGCGCAACGTCCGCTCCAGGAACGACAGCACCGCCGCCCCGTGGCGGGCGTAGAGCTCCGCCAACGCCCTCCGCGCCCCCTGGGGGTCGTCGGGATCCAGCGCGGCCAGGAGCTCGGCATCCGCCCGCTCCCGACCCGGGTCGGGGGTCGGCTGTGTCGTGGCTCTCACGGTGGCGAGGACGAGGCCCATCGTCCCCTCGACGTCACCGATCGGGAGGGGGTGCAGCGAAATCCCCGACGGACCGCGCCCGCGGGCCTACTCGTCCTCGCCCAGGTGCCGCTCGAGGTCGCGCACGAGGTTCGTGAGCGCCTCCATCTCGTCGATGTCGAGGTTGCCCTCGGTCTTGTGGGCCAGCATCCGCAGGTCCTGCAGGACCATCCGCGCCTGGCTCTCCTCGCGCCGGGCCTTGCCCGTGGCGGGGTTTTCGATCAGACCCAGGCTCAGCATCGCCTGGTAGCCGAGGCGGGTCAGGAACAGCTTGAAGTCGCCCCCGGGGAGCATCGCTTGCTCACTCACGCGCGCGTCCCTTGCGGCTGCAGCACGCCGCTCGACTTGCCCGTGGCCCGCTCGCGAGCGGCCTGCACGAAGCCGCGGAAGATCGGGTGGGGGGCCAGGGGCCTGCTCTTGAACTCGGGGTGGTACTGGACGCCCATGAAGAAGGGGTGGTCGGTCAGCTCGACGATCTCCACCAGCCCCAACTGGGGGTTGATGCCGGTGGCGCGCAGGCCGGCGGCCTCGAGCCGCTCGCGGTAGGCGTCGTTGAACTCGAAGCGGTGGCGGTGGCGCTCGGAGATGCGGTCCACGCCATACAGGTCGTGGGCGCGGCTGCCGGGCACCAGGTCGCAGTCGTAGGCGCCCAGGCGCATGGTGCCGCCCTTGTTCTCCACACCCTTCTGCTCCTCCATCAGGTGGATCACCGGATGGGGCGTGTGGGGCGAATGCTCGAGGGTGTGGGCGCCCTCGAGCCCGGCCAGGTGCCGGGCCGCCTCGATCACCGCGCACTGCATGCCGAGGCAGATCCCGAAGAAGGGCACGCCCTCCTCGCGGGCCCAGCGAATGGCCTCGATCTTGCCCTCGAGGCCGCGCTCGCCGAAGCCGCCGGGCACCAGCAGCCCGTGGACGCCGCCCAGCACCGCCGCCGGACCGCGGTCGGCCACGTCCTCGGCGCTGACCTTGCGCAGCACGATCTCGCAGTCGTTCGCGATGCCCGCGTGGGAGAGGGACTCGTAGATCGACTTGTAGGCGTCGTGCAGCTCGATGTACTTGCCGACCACCGCGATCTCGACCCTCGTGTCGCAGGCGCGGATCCGTTCCAGCATCGCCATCCAGTCGGAGATGTCGGGCTCGCCGCGATCGGTCAGGTGCAGGTGATCGACGATCATGCGGTCGGTGTGGGCCGTCATCAGGCTCACCGGCACTTCGTAGATCGAGAACTCGACGTCGCGCTCCTCGATCACCGCCTCCTTGCGCACGTTGCAGAACAGGCTGATCTTGCGCGCCATGTCCTCGGTCATGGGCTGCTCGGTGCGACACAGCAGGATGTCCGGCTGGATCCCGATCTCGCGCAGCTTGCCGACCGACTGCTGGGTCGGCTTGGTCTTCATCTCACCCGCCGCGCGCAGGAAGGGCAGCAGGGTGACGTGCACGTACATGCAGTCGTGGCGATCGTTCTCGAGCCCGAACTGCCGGATCGCCTCCATGAAGGGCAGGCTCTCGATGTCGCCCACCGTGCCGCCGATCTCCGTGATGGCCACGTCCACGTCGTCATCGGTGACGCCGGCGTAGATGGCCTCCTTGATCGCGTCGGTGATGTGGGGGATGACCTGTACCGTGCGGCCCAGGTAGTCGCCGCGGCGCTCCTTGCGGATCACCGACTGGTAGATCTTGCCGGTGGTGTAGTTGCTCGACTTACGCAGCACCGCGTGGGTGAAGCGCTCGTAGTGCCCCAGGTCGAGGTCGGTCTCGGCGCCGTCGTCGGTGACGTAGACCTCGCCGTGCTGGAAGGGGCTCATGGTGCCCGGGTCGACGTTGATGTAGGGGTCGAGCTTCTGCATCGACACCTTCAGCCCGCGGCGCTCCAGGAGCATCCCGATGGCGGCCGCCGAGAGGCCCTTGCCGAGGCTCGAGACGACACCACCGGTGATGAAGATGTGCTTGGTCATGCTGGTTGAGCGGCCGGTGGGCCAGTCGAGGATTCAGGCGGGGGGTCGCCGGCCAGGGGGGAGTCGGCGAGGGGAGCGCGTCGGCAGCGGGACACGAAGGCGCGGTAGTCCTCGGGCGTGTCGATGCCACGGGGCGCCCGCGTCGCGGGGAGCACGTGAATCGTCCCGCCGGCTTCGAGCCAGCGGAGCTGTTCGAGCTTCTCGGTTTGCTCCAGCACACCCGGTTGCGCGTCGCAGAACGCGTGCAGCGCCTCCGGGCGGTAAGCGTATACGCCCAGGTGCCTGTGGGCCCGCGGCGAGTCGCCTCCGTGACCTCGGGCGGGAATGGGGGCGCGCGAGAAGTAGAGCGCGCGCCCGGCGGCGTCGGTCACGACCTTGACCACCTCGGGGCGCGTGAAGTCCTCGGCGGCGTCGATGGCAATCGACAGGGTCGCCAGGCGCACCTGGGGGTCGCGGAAAGCGGCAACCAGTCGCGTGAGGTCACCCGGGTCCAGGTCCGGCTCGTCCGCCTGGACGTTGACCACCACCTCCGGCTCGGGCCCCGCCAGGGCGGCCAGGGCCTCGCGCACGCGATCGGTGCCGCTGGGGTGGGCCGGGTCGGTCATGACGGCCTCGACGTCGACCTCCGCAGCGGCACGCAGCACCTCTTCGGAGTCGGTGGCCAGGATCACCCGCTCGAGGGCACCGCAGCGCCGGGCGTTGGCGACGGTGTGCTCGAACAGGTAGCGACCGGTCTCTCGCAGCAGGACCTTACGCGGCAGGCGGGTCGACCCGAGCCGGGCGGGGACGATCGCCAGGGCGCGCGGCGACGCGCCGGCCGGGCCGGGCGTCGTCGTTCTGCTGTCCACCGACACGGCGGCTCAGAGCTCTTCGCCGGGGCGTTGGGTCGACCACCGGGCCCGGCCGCAGGCCGGTCGGCGTCCCGGACGCGCGGCCCCATCGGCCGGAAGCGTCACCAGGTCGGATTCGGTGGTCGGCGAGGTCACGGTCTCAGCCTTCGATCCCCGGACCTGAGCCCGAGAACGCGCCCTTGTTCTGGGCGTCTTCGATGGACTGGAAGCCACGCACGTTGCTGAAGGCCAGGCTCAGGAAGGTGGCCATCCCGACCACCGCGCTGCGCTGCTCGTTGCTGGCGTTGGGGTGCGAGGCCACGTGACGGACCACTCCGTCGACCTCGACCTCGATCACCTTGGTCGCGCCGCTCAGACCGTTCGAGGGCCCCGGACCGGGTTGGGCGAAGTCGTCGAAGTGGTACTGCTCGAGGTCGCGCAGCAGGGCGTCCATCAGCCCGTCGGGCACGATCTTCACGTTGGCCGTGTCGCGCGCGCGCGAATAGAAATCGACGGCGTCGGTGTGCGACTCGCTGCGCAGCTCGATCGAAATCGCATTGCCGGTGAACTGGCGCATGGTCACGCGCGCGGCGAGCTCGTCACCCTTGCCCGTGCTGGCGCAGCTCGTCAGGAGCGCTGTCAAGCCGAGTAGGACCGTCAGGAAGAAGGACCCGCGCACTCCGCGAGCTCGGTCGGCGGATTGCGGGCGATGCACGAACTCGATCGGGTGAGTCAGGTTCACGGGCGTCTCGAAGTCTCGACGGAGTGGGGCGTCGCGACGGGGGGATTGCAGGGCGGGCACCTTGCAGCCTCGACTGGAGCGGTCGCGGGGCGCCGCGCGCCCGCTGAGCGACCCGGGAGGATAGCGCGGGTCGCCGGGCGCGAACAAGCGCGCCGGAGGAGCCTCGGGCCGCGCCGGGCCAAAAGTCGGCCCGCTGCGATCGGATGTCGATCGAAGGACCCGTCAGGGCTGGGCCTGGATCATCCGACCGTCGTCCGGGACGCGCCGCTCGTCGATCACCGGCATCCAGAAGCCGCCCACCTGGAGCTGTGCCTGGGGACTCCAGCGGTGCCCGTTGAGGCTGGCCCAGCCACCGGGGCCCGGCACGCGCGAGATCGGCCCGGCGGTGGAAGGCAGGTGCGGGTTGAGGCCGCCGATCTGCTCGCCCGCCGCGTCGATCTCGACCACAGCGATCCACAGGTCCACCGGCATCAACTCGCCCCGGCGGTAGGCGCCGCCGAAGCTCCAGGGGTCGGGGGCGATGCGCGTCAGGAAACTCTCGCGCACGATCGAGCCCTCGCTCCACTCGGTGGTGGGGCAGGCGCCCATGCCGGGCTCGTGGTTGTTGAAGAACCCGCCGCCGCGTCGGTCGGTGAGGGAGTCGATGATCTGGTAGCGACGCCCGTGCAGCGGCCCGGCGTACCAGTGGTAGGTGACCCAGGCCTGTTGCCCGTCCACCATGCTCGGGTCCACGTCGAAGCCCAAGAAGACCATCTCCGACACGGTGCCGTCGGCGTCGGGGCGACGGTAGCGGACGCTGCGCGGGTGCTGGATGCGCGATTGGTACAGGGGCGGGAAGTTGGGCTGGCCCCCGGCGGTGTCCGTGAAGACCTCGAAGAAGGTGCGCGCGTCGGGATCCCCCGTGCGCCGCTTCAGGACGTAGATCGGTTGCAGGTCCTCGTAGGTCTCGCGGTCGTCGAGGACCGCGTGGACCTCGAACAGCTCGTTCACGGCGCGCAGGATCTCAGGGTCCTGGAACAGGGTCTGCCCGTGACCCACGTACCAGTCCAGGTCGGCGAATCCCGCCAGCAGGTTGGCGCGTTGTTCGGCGTCGAGGTTCGGCCAGCGATCGATGTGCTCGCGCAGCTTCAGCAGCCGCACGCCTTCCCTGGCCCGGAAGTCGGCGGCCCAGTGGTAGGCGCTGCCCACGACGATCTCGCCGCGACTGGGCCGCGCGTGGGCGTTGACGATCTCCATCGCTTTCCAGTAACCGCTGAACTGCGACAGGTTCGTGTCCAGCACGATGCGTGCGCCCAGGAGCGAACCGAGGGCGAGCGTGAGCACACCGAGCGAAGAGCGCACACGCCCCAGAGCCCCGCCTCCTCCCGCGAACAACCAGGCCCAGCCACCGCCGGCCAGTAGCGCGATCAGCGGCAGCAGCGGCACCCAAAGGCGAAAGCTCTTCGAACCCTTGGTGCTCAGCACCAGTACGTTGGCGGCCAGCACGACCAGAGTCGCGACCAGGATCCAGCGCGGACGACGCAGCGCGCGCAGCACGCCGACGCCCGCACAGATCGCGGCAGGCACGACCACACACAACGACGTCAATTGCGTCAGGTACCAGTCGCGCGGGTACATCGACACGCCCTGGGTCGTGCTCGCGACGTTACCTGTCTTGGCGTGGGCCTCGTCGATGGCGAGGTAGATCTTGATCGCGAAGTCCTCGAGGCCGATCTGACGCAGCAGGTTGGCCCCGATGTACCCGGCGTTCTGCACCACGTAGGCCTGCAGCGCGGACGCGAAGGTGCCGAACATCCACCAGTCGAGGGTGGCCTGGGCGAGCAGCATGACCGCCACTCCACAGACCAGACCGACCAGGTGCCCCGGTCGGCGCCAAGCCCGTCGCAGGGGCGCGAAGGCGATGAACGCGGCGGCGACCGGGATGCACTGGAAGGCCATCAGGATCGAGCCGCCGAACCACAGGCCGGTGGTCAGGCCGCGTCGCAGGGTGGCGCGCTCGGGCTCGCTCGCTCGTTCCATGCCGGCCATGCCGAGCACCACGAACAGCATCGCCGCCGACGCGGACAGGGGCGTGACCGTGTACTGGGCGAAGACGGGATTGACCGCCAGCAGGGCGCCACAGGCCAGGCCGCCGGCGCGTCCGAAGAGTCGCGCGCCCATACGCGCCACGACCAACACCGCGGCCAGTCCGAAGAACATCTGGGTCGCGCGGATCGCGTGCACGACGCCGCGCAGGTCCGTGATCCCGAACAGGTCGGCAACCCAGAAGTAGGGCACCAGCAGCGCCGAGAAGGCGAACGAGCGCATGGTCGACGGGTCCAGGGCCCGGCCCTGGGCGACTTCGAACGCGCGCTCCATGTACTCGGCGCTGTCCGCCAGGCGGTAGCCGCTGATCTGGGACCAGACCAGGACCTGTCCGGCCAGGGCCAGGGCCAGGACCAACACGAGCCAGGGGTCGGTCAGGCGCAGGTCGCGGGCCTCGGCGCCCCCCGCGGCTCGGATCTCCGCGGCGCGAATGCCCTCCCGGGGGGGCGGGTAGACGGGCGGGGGCGGGGGGTAGGCTCCCGGGTCGCTGGTCGCAGAGGGCATGGGGCGCCCAACGATAGCGGCCTCCGGGTCGGTCCGCGCCCGCGGGCCAGTTCGGAGGCGAATCCGGCCGGGCAGGCCACCGGATACAGCGCACCGCTTGTCCCACAACGCAACATTTGGTGGGTCGGGCGCCCTGGGGCCTTGGTTTTGTTTTGACTCGGGTGGGGGGCGGTCGAACACTGGCCCCTCGCACCGGAGTCTTGGTTCGTCGGGTGGTTCCGACCTCTCTCTGGCTGCAACTCTCTGTCTCTAAGTGACTTGTGGCGGCGGCAGTGCTCCTGTCGCGCGACGCGTATGGGCAACCTCGAGAAGCTGTTTGTCTTGACGGTGATCTTCCTCTCAGGGGTCGTCCTCGCCGTCTCGCTCAATTCGACCAAGACTGTCCAAGCCGACGGGGACACCCCCTCGGACAGCATCGCCAACCGCTTTGGAGAGCAGATGCCCCTGGTGCCCGCCCAGAGCGGGACCGAGTTGGATCTCGCGGACCTCGGGGGATCGGCTCGCCCCGCATCCGGGCGAGGCACCGACCGGGCTGCGAAGGGCTCCTCGTCGGGGAGTGGCTCTGCCCCGCCCCTGCTGAGCGCGGACGTTGAGCCCAAGGCCGAGTCCAGCGGTCGCGGAATCGACAGCGGCGGGATCGACAGCAGCGGCCTGCCGAAGGGCCGGCTGCGCCAGGTCGACGCCCTGGCCGAGACGGTGATCACCGGCTTCGCCCTGTACACCTGTGACGGTAGCGAGACCTTCTCGTCCCTGGCCCGCGACCTCTACGGGAGCGTCGAATACGCCAACGTGATTCGCGCCAACAACGAGGGGCTCGAGGTCCTGACCTCCGGGGACGAGCTGCTGGTCCCGATCGACGCTCGGCCGTCGCCGACCCGCGACCACTCATATGAAGCGCGCCCCTCGCGCCCCGCGCCGCGCATCCGCAACGTCAGCACCCCCGAGCCGATCGCCGCCGACGAAGAACTCGGCACCACCGAGGTCCTGCACACGGTCGTCAATGGGGAGTCTCTGTCGACGATCGCCGCTGCCTACTACGGCAAGGGCACCCTCTGGCGTCGCATCTACGACCACAACCGCGACGTCCTCGACAGCCCCGATCGGGTGCCCGAGGGCACGGTGCTGAAGATCCCCTGACGCGGTGGGCGTGAGCGCAGCACTGGGTGCGTGAGCGCGCAGCATCGAGCCGTCACCTGGACCGCTCGGCCCGCAGGACCCGTCAGTCCTTCAGGCCGTAGCGGTCCAGCTTCTTGTAGAGGTGGCTGCGTTGCATGCCGAGGTTCTCGGCGGTGCGCTTCACGTTGCCCTCGTTCTCGACCAGCTTGCGCCGGAAGAAGGCGGCCTCGGAGAGGTTCTTGAACTCCTCGAAGGTGGGGGCGTCGAACGGGTCCTCGCCGTCCGCCGTGACCGTCGTCGTCGAGGTCCTGGGCGCGGCGAGGCCGGGGCCGTTGGCCAGCACGCCCTCGATGTCCGCCCGCGTGAGGCGGTCGCCCTCGGCGAAGACCGACGCGCCGTCGAGCAGGTTCTTGAGCTGGCGCACGTTGCCCGGGAAGTCGAGGGTCCGCAGCAGGGCGCGGGCGTCCTCGTCGAGGGTCAGGGCCGCACGGCCGAGCCGGCGGGCCTGGCGTTCCAGGAACGAGTGGGCCAGCACCGCCACGTCGTCGGGCCGCTCGCGCAGGGGCGGCAGCCGCAGGGGCACGACGTTGAGGCGATAGAAGAGGTCCATCCGGAAGCGACCGTCCTCCACCGCCTGGGCCAGGTCGGCGTTGGTCGCCGCCACGACCCGGATGTTGACCCGCTTGGGGCTCGAGCCGCCCACGCGGGTCACCTCGTGGGTCTCCAGGGCGCGCAGCACCGTCGCCTGGGCCGCCAGGGGCATGTCCCCGATCTCGTCCAGGAACAGGGTGCCCCCGTCCGCCGCCTCGAAGTGGCCCACCCGGCGCTCGTGGGCCCCGGTGAAGCTGCCCTTCTCGTGGCCGAAGAGCTCCGACTCGATCAACTCCGACGGGATCGCGGCGCAGTTGACCGGCACGAATGGCCCGTCGGAGCGCGGACCCAGGAGGTGTAGGTTGCGCGCCACGACTTCCTTGCCGGTGCCGTTCTCGCCCGTCAAGAGGACCGGGGCGTCCACGGCCGCCAGGCGCTTCACCTGGTCGACCACCGCGCGCCAGGTCGCGCTCTCGCCGACCAGGTCCCACTGGTCGCCCAGGGCCCGGCGCAGGCCCGCGTTCTCGCGCGTCAATCGCCCTTGGCGCATTGCGCTGCGCAGGCTGACCACGACGCGGTTCTGCTCCAGGGGCTTCTCGAGGAAGTCGGCGGCCCCCTTGCGGACGGCTTCGACCGCCGTGGCGATGTCGGCGTGGCCCGAGATCATGACGACTTGCGGAGCCCCGGGCCGGGAGCGCAGCTCCGCCAGGAGTTCCAGACCGTCCATCCCGGGCATCTTCACGTCGCTCAGGACCACGTCGGCCCGGCGACCGGAGGCCTGCTCCTCGTCGAGGCGCCCGAGGGCGTCGCGGGCGTCCTTGGCAGTCCAGACCTCGAAGTCCTCGTACTTGAGGATCATCTCGAGGGCCAGACGGATGTCGGGGTCGTCGTCCACGACCAGCACGGTGGGGCGGCGCGGTTCGGCCGAGGGACCCTCGGCGGATGTCTGGGGGGGCATGGCCGCATCCTGGCACGCCGGAAGGGGGGGCGCCAAGGCAGCTGGCGGCGCGCCGTCGGGGGCTTCCGGGCCTTGTCGGAGGGTCGGCGGGATCCGCGGACTCTCGATCCAGGTGGTTGCCGGTGCCGGTTGTGGGGTTAGAGCGGGGCGCAGGTGGGCTCCGGCGTCCTTGACCGGCCCCACCCCCCAGGTATCATCCCGCCCTCCGATCGCGCGTGGATCCCTCCCGCGCGGTCGTCCCCAGCTCGGCCTTCGTCGGTCCCTCGACTCGCCCACCAGCGACTCGAGTGTCCCGCGGAGCCGTTCCCTCGCAACCCACTCGCGCCGCCGCCGGGCACGTCCCCACCCGCGCTGCCGCCGGCCTCCGCCCCTCGGGCGGTCAGGTCTGCGTGCCCGCGCGCTACGTCCTCGCGCCTGGTGGCTCCCCATCCGACTCCGAAGTGACTCACACCCGACGCCCATCGCGGACGACTGGTCGCTTCGCCCTTTTCGCGCAGAGGATCGACATGATGCGATTCAGCCGGCCGCTCGGCCTGCTCACCGTGGCCGCCGCTCTCGCCGTCGCCACTCCTAGTGCCGCCGCGTTCCAGGACAGCGAGGTCCAGGAGCTGTTCCGCCAGGGCCTGCGCGCTCTGGAGCAGAACGACGACGAGGGGGCAGTGAGTGCTTTCCAGCAGGTGCTGGCCCTCGACCCGTCGCGCGAGGACGCCTACCAGCTCTGGAAGAGCATCGACAACGACGTGTGGCTCGACCTGATGGTCCGCGAGGGCCAGATGCAGCTCGCCGCCGAGCGCATCCTCGAGCTGGCCCGCGCCGGCCGCGCCGAGGCCCAGAACGATCCGGCTGCTATCCGGCAGATGCTGGGTCAACTGCTGCAGAACGCCGACGACGTGATCGCTCGACGTCAGATCGCCGCGACCCTGGCCGCCAAGCACGGCGAGTACGTGGTGCCCGCCATGCTTCCGGCGCTCGGTGACGCCGGCAACGACGAGCGCCGAGTGCTGTTCATGCGCGCCCTCGAGGAGATGGGCCACGTCGTGGTCATGCCGCTGATCGAAGCGACCTCCTCGCCCGAGCCGCGCCTGCGCCGTCACGTGGCCCTGGCCCTGGGTCGTCTCGGCGATCGCCGGGCCCTGGGCACCCTGATGCTGCTCGCCCGCGGCGACGAGGACACCCAAGTGCGCCTCGCCGCGGAGCAGGCCCTGTCGTCGATGGTCGGTGAAGCCAGCGGTGCGGTCAGCGCCGCCGACATGCTCACGGCCGAGGGCCTCGACTACGCCCTCGAGCGCGATCGCGTGCTCGGCCCCTACGGCCGCAGCGCTGTCGTTTGGCGCTGGAGCGGTGACGGCCTGGTCGGTGTCGAGACCGACGGCGCCTTCTTCGCCCTCGAGGTCGCCAAGCGTCGCCTGGCGCGCGCGCTCGACGCGGATCCGAGTTCGGTCGCTGCCCGCAGCGCCCTCGCCCTCGCGGGTGCGAAGGGGGTCGTCAAGCTCGAGGCCATCGAAGCCGCCGGCGGCGACGCCGACGACATGCGTAGTCGCGTCGAGAACGGCCACCTGCAGGCCCTCGCGGTCGGCTCCGCGGCCCTCGACGGGGCCCTGCGGATCGCCCTCGAAGCCGGTGATGAGGCGGCCTCGGTCGGTCTGCTCCGCGCCCTGGCCGACACTGCCGATTCGATCGGCGACGGCGTGCGGGCGGCCCTCGGCTCGCCTGAGCTGCGCGTGCGCGGCGAGGCCGCTCTGGCGGTGGCCCACGCGACCCTGCGCGGCGCCGACGGTGGTGCCATGGGTGCCGCGGTCGACGCCCTCGCGGCCTGTGCCGGCCAGGAAGTCCTGCGCCAGGCGATCGTGATCGACAGCGACGCCGCCCGGGCCCGCCGCGTGGCGGAGGCTCTCGGTGGTCGCGGGATGTCCGTCGCGGTGGCGCCCAACGGCGTCCTCGGCCTGCGCCTGATCCTCGACGTGGCTTCGGCTGACGTCGTGCTGGTCGGTTCCGAGCTGAGCGACCTGACCGCCGACCGGATCCTCGACCAGGTGGCCAACCAGCCCAACCTGGACGGCGTGCCGGTGGTGCTCCTGACCCGCAGCGCCGAGCTCGGTGACGCCTACGGCGATCGAGTCGCCGGCGTCGTCACCAGCCCGGACGAGCTGGCCTCGACGGTCGAGCCGCTGCTCACCGACCGCCTCAGCCAGGGTCAGAAAATGGCCAACGACCTGGCGGCGCGGGCCTGCGCCGCGATCGATGCCCTGGCCGCCTCGGGTCGCGCCGATGCCCTGGCCGGTGCCGCCGACTCGCTCGCCGTTGCCGCCGGTCGCGATGTCGACGCGGTCGCCATCCCGGCCCTCGGAGCCCTCGCCCGCGTGGGTGACGGAAGTTCGGTCGACAAGGTCGTGGGCGTCGCTGCCGACGGTGATCGGACCGACGCCGCGCGCATCGCGGCCGCCGACTGCCTGGCAGCCCTGTTCCGCCGTGGCGCTCGCCCCGACAATGCCTCCTTCGGTTCCCTCTCGGGCGTGGTGTCCTCGGACGCCTCGATCCAGGTCCGTGCGGCAGCCGCGCGCGCCCTGGGTGCGTTGGACGATCCGACCGGTGGCGAGCTCTCGCGCTCGATCCTGGGCGACCTCGACCCGATGGTCAGCGAGTGAGGCTCGCCGGGCCGCCGAGCCTCAGCAGCGAGCTTCGCGCGCTGCTGAGTTGACGCAGCCCCGGGACTGACGAGCGGCGCCGCAGGGCTTTCCCCTGCGGCGCCGCTCGCGTTCGGGCCAGCCGCCGCGGCTCCCTTGCGGGTCGTTCGGTGGGGCGCGCAGTCGGGCGGTCGTGCGGACCGCGCAGGGATTCTGCCCAGCTCGACGTGGGCTCCCGCTGGGGCGGGCGCTATCATCGCCGCCCGCCGTAAGGCAGGCCAGAGTAGCTCAGTGGTAGAGCACTGCTTTCGTAAAGCAGCGGTCGTCGGTTCGAATCCGATCTCTGGCTCCATCCACCCCGCGCTCGCCATTGGATCCGCTCCGGCGAGAACGTCCGAGCGCGGCCCCCGCCGTGGACGAGTTGCCGCTGCGGTGATGTTCACGCTGCGGTGATGTTCACGCTGCGGTGATGTTCACGATGCGGTGATCCGTTTCGCCGCGCACTGTTGCGTGCGTTACCGCGTACGAGTCGCCCGGTTGCCGGGAGCCGTCTAATCGCGGCTGCGGTCGAGGGTCGCTCGAGGGGCAACCCCTGAAATACGCACGGTCGCACGCAGTCGGTCACGCCAAACGAACACGCGCCGCGTGGTCAGGGAGCCCACGCCGAGCCGATCGCCTCCACCGGCCGACGGGACGGTCCGCGATTCAATGCTCCCGCGGTGCAAATCCCGCGGCGCGCAGGGCTTCGTCCACCAGCGGGCCTTGGTCTCCGTCGCGGACCTCGACCAGGATCTCGACGTCGACCGAGCCCACCGGGACCTTCCAGCCCTGGCGCTGGTGGCTGATGTCGACGATGTTCGTTTGGAGCTGGGTCAGCACCGAAGTGATGCGCTGCAACACGCCGGGCACGTCCGCCGTCCGCAGGCGAATGCGGTGGTAGCGGCCGGCCTTGGCCAGGCCGCTCTCGATCACGCGCGTGAGCAGGGTCAGGTCGATGTTGCCGCCGCACATCAACAGGCCTACGCGCGGCCCCAACTCGGCTCTGCCCGAGAGCAGACCCGCCAGGGCCGTGGCTCCCGCGCCCTCGGTCACGAGTTTGGTCTGCTCCAGGGCCTGGACCATGGCGTCGGTGATCTCGTCCTCACTGACGGTGATGCACTGGTCGACCACCGCACGCACGAGGGGCCAGGTGATCCGGCCCACCTTGCCCACCTGGATGCCGTCGGCGATGGTCTTCGGTCCTGCGACCACGACCTCGCTGTCGGCCTCGAAGGAGCGCACCATCGGCGCCGCGCCCTCGGCCTGCACGCCGACCAGCTTCACCTTCGGCCACAGGGCCTTGAGCGCCAGGCCGATGCCGGCGATCAGCCCGCCGCCGCCGATCGGCACGATCACCGTGTCCAAGGGCTCCGCCTGCTCGAACAGCTCGAGGCCGATGGTGCCCTGGCCGCAGATCACGTCCAGGTCGTCGAAGGGGTGCACCATCACCGCGCCGCGCTCGCTGGCCAGGGTGCGGGCGTGGTCGTAGGCCTCGTCGTAGTTGGCCCCGTGCAGCACGATCGTGACGTGGGGTCCGTGGCTCTGGGTGCGGCCGACCTTGATCACCGGCGTGCGCTCGGGCATCACGATCGTCGCCGGGCAACCCACGATCTTCGAGGCCAGGGCGACGCCCTGGGCGTGGTTGCCGGCCGAAGCCGCGACCACCCCGCGCGAGCGCGACTCGGGATCCAGGGTCAGGATCTTGTTGAGGGCCCCGCGAACCTTGAATGCGCCGGTGCGCTGCAGGGTCTCGAGCTTCAGGAAGACCTCGTGTCCGCTCAGCTCGCTGAAGGCCGGAGCGGGCACCGTCGGCGTGCGGACGATGTGCGGTCCGATCACCTCCGCCGCGCGGCGGATCATCGGGAGCGCTTCGATCGGGGTGGGGAGCGCCTGCGCGGAGGTCTGGGAGGTCATCGGGGGGAACGATAGCACGCTCCCCGCGGCTGCCCAGTGGGGCGCACGACGACCCCTCGCGGCAGCTCGTCCGACGGCTCCCCCCCCAACGGCTCGATCGCGCCCGCCGCCAGGCGCCGCGGTCTGAACGTCCGCGAAGTGGACGGGCGGGGAGGCGAGCGGTGCGTCGCCGCCGTGTTCGATCTGGTCGCGATCCGACTGGCCCCCCAGGACTCGCGACCGCCTCGAACGGCGAGGACTAGGTCGGACGCGGCAGACGCCGCACCGCTGTCTCCCTCGCCTTCACTAGCGGGCCGCTCCGCTGGGGCAACACGACTCACTCGCTCTTACCGTTCTCGGACGGCGGTCGCGGGGGGCGGCGGCCGTTACTCTCTGGGCCATGACCCATTACCTCGTGCTCGGAGCCGGGATGCAGGGGACTGCGGCCGTCTACGACCTGGCGCTGCGGGGCCAGGCCACGGCCCTGACCTGGATCGATTCCAGCTCCGAGCGGCTGGAGGCCGGCCTGCGGCGCATCGCGGAGCTGGTCAAGTTCCAGGGACTGCGCGGGCAGGTGATCGACGCCAACGACCGTCGCGCGATGCAGCCGCTGTTCACCGAGGCGGACGTCTGTCTCAATGCCCTGCCCTACCGCTTCGCGCCGTCCCTGACCCTCCTGGCCCTGGAGGGGCGCTGCCACTACCTGGACCTGGGTGGCAACACGGCGGTGGTGCAGGAGCAGCTCGAGCTGCACCGCGGCCACCCGAACGCGAAGCACCTGTGCGTGTTGCCCGACTGCGGGCTGATGCCTGGCATGGGCAACCTGTTCGTGGCCCTGGCCGTCGCCGAGCTGGGGGACTGCTCCGAGGTGGCCGTGCGCTGTGGCGGCCTGCCCCAGGACCCCAAGCCGCCCCTCGACTACATGCTGGTGTTCAGCGTCGCGGGCCTCTTGAACGAGTACTTCGGTCGGGCCCAGGTCCTGCGCGAGGGCCGAGTGGTCGAGGTGCCGACGTTCACCGAGCTGGAGCAGCTGGAGTTCGATCGCATCGGCGCCGTCGAGGCCTTCGTCACCTCCGGCGGTCTCTCCACCACCCCCTGGACCTTCGAGGGTCGCATTGATCGGCTCGACTACAAGACGGTCCGCTACCCCGGGCACCACGGCAAGTTCAAGCTGCTGCTCGAGCTGGGCCTGCTCGACGAGGACCCCGTCCAGTTCGCGGGCGCGAACCAAGTCGTTCCGCGCGCGCTGCTCAGCGGTCTGCTCCAGAAGCGGCTGCACTTCCATGGGGATCGCGACCTGGTCGTGCTGCGCTGCAGCGCGAAGGCCAAGGAGGGCGGGCGCACCCTCGAGATCGAGGTCTACGACGCCTTCGACGAGCACACGGGCTTCACCGCCATGGAGCGCACCACGGCCTGGTCCGCGACGGCCTGTGCCGTTGCGGTGGCGACCGGTGAGGTGGCCCCCGGACCCAGGCCCCTGGAGCAGGCGATGGACCCGCACAGCTACCTGCGCGCCCTGCGGCTGCGCGGCTTCGAGATCCAAGTGACCGACAGCAACGACCGATCGGAGGACTGATTCGATGGCAAGCAATTGGCTCATCACCGGCGCCAGCCGCGGCCTCGGCCGTGAATTCGTGCGACAGCTCCGCGCGCGGGGGGACCAGGTCGTGGCCACGGTCCGCCGCGAGCAGGACGCCGAGCCCCTGCGCGCCGCGGGGGCGCGGGTGGAGCTGCTCGACGTGACCGACGACGGGGCGGTGGCGGCCCTGGCCCAGCGCTTGGAGGGCGAGTCCTTCGACGTGCTGCTCAACAACGCCGGCGTGATGGGCCACGGCCGCAGCCTGGACGAGATCGACCTGGCCGACGTCAGCCGCTGCTTCGAGGTCAACGCCGTCGCCCCCCTGCGTGTGACCCGCGCCTTCCTGCCGCACCTGCGTCACGGTTCCCAGCGGCTGGTGCTGCAGATGACCAGCCGAATGGGGTCGATCGCCGACAACACCAGCGGCGGTTCCTACGCCTACCGCGCGAGCAAGACGGCCCTCAACATGCTCGGCCGCAGCCTGTCCATCGACCTTGCGCCGGAGGGCTTCCGCTGCGTCCTCTTGCACCCGGGCTGGGTCCAAACCGACATGGGCGGGAGTGCTGCACCCCTGACCGTCGAGGCCAGCGTGTCGGGACTGCTGCGCGTCATCGACGGACTCGGCCCGGACGACAACGGCGCCTTCTTCGACTTCCAGGGCGAGCCGATTCCCTGGTGAGCCGCGCGCGCAGTCTTCAGAGCGCCAGCACGACCAACGCCGAGGGCGGCCCGAGCACGATCGGCTCGGTCCCCCCGGGCGCGAACACGCTCTGCATGAACAGCACCACGTGCTCGAAGCCCAGCGGCACAAGCGCGTCGGCGCGGTCGATCCGCACCACGCCGCCGGCGGGCACGATGCCGCGGTAGATCGTCGACAGCTCGGGCCCGATGTGGAGCACGCCCGAGAGGGGGTACTGCACGTCGGTGTCCAGGTAGAGCGAACCGAAGGTCACCACCGGCTCGCCGGCAGGTGCCTCGAAGCTCAGCTCGATCGGTTCGTCCTCGCGGATCGGCGCGGCGACCGAGAAGCCCCGCACCGGCCCGCCCAGGTGCTCCAACTGCCCGCCGTTGGTCTCGATCCGATCGCCGCTCAGGCCGCGGTGCTCGATCGTCGCGCCGCAAGCACCGCCTACGCCCCCCGCCCCCGGGTTGTAGGTGTTCTGGTGCAGGTGCAGGTTGGTCACGAACTCGAGCGCAGCCAGGCCGTCGCCGCCGTCGCCGCCGATCTGACAGGTTCCGCCGTCGGCTCCCTGGCCCCCGATGAAGGTGTTGCCAGAGGCGAAGAACTCGAAGTTCTTCAGGGCGACCCCGCGACCGCCCTCGGCGCCGGTGCCCGGGGCCGCGTCACCCCCGCGGAAGGTCGAGCCCCAGACCCAGACGTTCGAGAACTCGGCACTCATGGCCGCCGCGCCCGCGGGATCGGCGAAGACCACCGGCGAGCCCTGGGACGCGCCCAGGTCGCAGTTGATGAAGGTCGCCGAGGTCATGCTCTTGAGGTAGGCGGCCGTCGTCGGGAAGGCGAGGAGCGACCCGGCCGGCAGGCCGAACTCGCAGTCCTCGAACCAGATCGGTCCGAGCGAGCCCGTGGCCTCCAACTGGAGGAAGGGCCAGGTCGCGGGCGTGCGCAGCCCGCGCAAGAGGGTCTGATCGCCGCCGCCCAGGTTGTCGATCCGGACCGTGCCGGCCACGTACACCTCGGCGCCTGCGTCGGCGCACACACGCAGGGCGGCATGCACGATCGAGAAGCCCGAATAGGTCCCGCTGCGGACCAGGATCAACTCGCCGTCGCGCGCGCCCGCCACGGCCTCGGGCAGGTCGGCGAAGTCGGCGCCGGGGCCGAGCTGCGCGTCGACGATCGTGACCTTGCCGTAGCCCAGCTGCGCCTGGGCCCCTGTGGCGAGGGCCAGGGTCAAGGCGGCGGCGGTGCAAACGGTCAGGGCGTGGGCACGCAGGCGGGGGGCGCAGATCGTGGGAACCATGGCCTCGCAGACTAGCCCCCACGGGCCGCCGGGATCCACGCCGAGCGGATCCGGCCGGCGACCGGCGGTGGACTCTCACCCGCTGGCGGTGCCTTGCGAACCGATCCGTCCACGGCCGGCGGCGAGCGTTGCCCGCCGCGGGCCTGCCCGTGGGGCCCTGCTGGCGAACCCGTTCCTCGCACCGGCCGCAGATCCTGGCCATGGGCGTGCAGACCACGGTCCCGCTCGACCTGGCCGACCCCGGTGACGGCGGCGCGGATCGTCTGGCCGCGGGATCGGCCCCCTCCCGATCACGCCCTCGAGGAGCCTCGGGGGAGGTCGCCCTGCGGTTAGCCTGTCGGGCGGCCATTGCTGAATCCAAGGACCCCAACCGTGAGCGACCTCGAGAACGAATCAGAGCCGGCGCCCCCGGTCGACGTGCTGCGCGACCGGGTGCTTCGCATCGACACCCCCGAGCGTGTCTCCGTCGAGTTCCCCCTGGCGGGGCTCGGCTCGCGCTTCGGCGCGCTGCTGATCGACGGGACGCTGATCCTCTTGGCGTTCATCGTCGTCGCGCTGGTCGTGGTCCTGGTCGGACAACAGTACTTGGGCGTGGTCTCGCCCGAGCTGGCGATCGCCCTGGTGGTGGCCGCCATCGCCTTCCTGATCTGGGGCTACTTCTTCTTCTACGAGGCCTTCTCGGACGGGCAGACGCCGGGCAAGCGGCTGTTCGGCGTGCGTGCCGTGCTCGCCGGCGGCCAGCCCCTGACGATCCAGGCGGCGGCCCTACGGAACCTGATCCGGATCATCGACCTGCAGCCGGGGACGAGCTGCCTCGTCGGCGGCTTCGTGATGCTGATCGACAGCCGCGGCCGGCGCCTGGGCGACCTGGTCGGCGGAACCGTGGTCGTGCGCGAGCTGCCGATCGAGTTCCCTGACGTGACCGAGGTCGCCGCGAGCGGCGGGGCGCCGCGCCTGGACGACGCCGGGTTCGAGGCGCTCGAGTCCTTCGTCGACCGCGCGGACGAACTGCGGCCCGAGGTCCTGCTCAAGCTCGGCCGCAGGCTCTCCAATTCGGTCGCGAAGATCGATCCGCCCCGCGAGGGCGAGACCCCAGCGGAGCACCTGATCCGCTTCCACGCCGAGGAGCGCGTGCGCCGCGCCACCGCGCGCCTCTCCACCGAGGCCGGTGCCCCCGCTGCCATGGCCCTCTTGCGCTCCAAGCGCTCGCGCTGGGAGGAGCTGCGCGAGGGCCTGCCGCGCTTCCGCCGCGGCGGGCTGCGCCGGGTGGGTGAGGACGAGGTCGCCGAGCTCGCCGCCCGCTACCGCGAGGTCTCCGCCGACCTGGCGCGCTCGCGCACCTACGGCGCTTCCGCGCGCACCCTGTTCGCCCTCGAACGACTCGTCGGCGCGGTCCACAACGTCTTCTACCAACCGCGCAGCGATGCGGGCCGGCGCCTGTGGGCCTTCATGTCCCGGGGGTTCCCAGCCCTCTTCCGACGTTTGGCCTGGCCGATCGGCATCTCGGGCCTGCTGCTCGTGGGCAGCGCCGGGCTGGGCTACGGCCTGGTCCGCGGCGACGCCAAGATGGAGCGGCTCTTGATCGATTCGTCGATCATCGCGCGGGCCGACGAAGCACGCGCGAACCCGGACGCGGACTACCGCGACACCTGGGAGGGCGCCTGGATGGGCAGCGACGCCCTGAGCGTGCGGCTGATCGCCAACAACGTGCAGGTGGCGCTGGTCTGCTTCGCCGCCGGCCTGCTGTTCGGCCTGGGCAGCGCGGCCTCGATCGCCTTCAACGGCCTGCACCTGGGGACGGCCCTGGCGGTCTTCGCCAACCGCGGCGTGCTCCACAACATCGGCCTG
The DNA here is from genome assembly GCF_007748095.1 of Engelhardtia mirabilis. Taxonomy (NCBI): domain Bacteria; kingdom Pseudomonadati; phylum Planctomycetota; class Planctomycetia; genus Engelhardtia; species Engelhardtia mirabilis. The sequence goes on along the minus strand of NZ_CP036287.1, from coordinate 4,855,454 downwards.
TTCGTGCTGCCCCACGGGATCATCGAGCTGACGGCGATCGTCATCGCCGGGGGCGCGGGCATGTGGATGGGCAGCGGTATCTGGTTCCCGGGCCGGCGCACCCGCACCGCCGCCACCGCGACCCGCGCTCGCGAAGCGGTCAGCCTGATCGCCGGCGTCGCGGGCCTGTTGGTGATCGCCGGGTTGATCGAGGGTTTCATCTCGCCCTCGCGCCTGCCCGACGTGGTCAAGCTGCTGGTCGCTGCCGGCGCCGCCACCTGGCTCGTGTTCTACCTGGGGCTGACCGGTCGGGGCGCCGAGGAGGCGTCGGAGGGCTCCGCGGGAGCTTCGGACGCGGACCGCGTCGGCGGCGCGCCGGGTGGCGCTTCGGACGGCAACCCCGGCGGCGGCCGCGCAGTCGCCTGATCCGGGCCGAGGGTCGCGTCTTCGCCCGCCGCGACGGCCGCGCTACAGGATCTGCCGCGACTTGATGCGCAGGTAGGCCTCGATCACCGCCGGAACCGATTGGTTCGGGTCGATGTCGACCACCTGGACGCCGGCACGTCGCAGACCGGCCAGGCTGACCGCGCGCACCGACTCGAGCTCCGCCGCAGCCGCGCGGCGGTAGGCCCCGCGCTCATCGGTGACCGGCGCCGCCGCGGCCAGGGCCAGGTGCGGATTGCGCAGAGCGATCAAGAGCGGCAGGTGGCGTCGGGCGAGCAGCGCCAGGTGCGCGGCCAGGGGCGCGGACACCTCGTCGTCGACCACGTCCGTGAAGCACACGATCAGCGAGCGTCGCCGCAGGGTGCGCGTCAGCTCGAGCAGGGCGCGGGGGTAGTCGGGCTCGACCGAGATCGCCTTCAGGCTCGCCAGCTCCGAGGCCAGGCGGTCGGGCGACGCGGCCCGCGGCGGAATCCGACGTAGCACGCGGTCGGCGAAGGCGAACAGGCCCACCTGGTCGTGCCAGGTCGCCGCCACGCGGGCCAGGACCACCGAAGCCGCCAGGGCGTGGTCGAGGCGCTCGAGCTCGCCGAAGCGCTCGCCCATCATCCGGCCGCAGTCGATGCAGAGCACGATCGACTGGCTGCGCTCGGCCTCGTACTGGCGCACCATCGCGGCGCCGTGGCGCGCGGTGGCCTTCCAGTCCAGGTGGCGCGGATCGTCACCGCGCACGTAGCCGCGCAGGCTCTCGAAGGAGCCGCCGTTGCCGCGTCGCCGCGCGCGTCGCAGGCCCGGGTCGCGGCGTTGGTGGTAGGCGGTTCGCATCACGTGGGCGTTGGCCTCGCGCAGGCCCGGGATGATCTCGACCGCGAGCTGCTGAGCGCGCCGCTCCAGGCGCCAGGCCAGGCCCAGGGGGCCGCGCCTTCGCAGGTGCAGTGCCGCCAGACCCCGGGTTCCGCGCAGGCGCGCGTGGAGGTCGAAGGCGAGTCGGGCGCGACCGCCCTGGGGCACGGTCACCTCGCGCGGCGCCAGGGCCTGGGCCGTGACCAGGCTCGGATCGGCTTCTACGGCCAGGACCAGTCGCTGCTCGCGACCGCTGCGATTGTCGAGCTCCAGGTGGAACTGACCTTGCTGGCCCTGGCCGACGCGCCGGGGCAGGTCGAAGGTGGTGGTCAAGCCCCGCTCGCGCGAGGCCAGCCAGCCGTCCACCGCGACCAACGCCAGGACGAAGACCACCGCCACGCCGGCGATGGGTGTCGAAGCCAGGGCCACCAGGGCGCTCGCACAGAGCAGACCGAAGGCCCGCGCGGTGGGCAGGGGGATCGACCTCGGCCGAAGTCCTTTCACGGCTGGGGCGTCAGCTCGGCGTCACGCGATTCGGGGGCGGCGACCTGCGCGATCGCGGACTCGACGCGTTCGTCGGTGCTGGCGCCGTCGATCTCGGCCTCCGGCGACAGCATCACGCGGTGGCGCAGGACCGGCACGGCCATGGACTTGACGTCGTCGGGGATCACGTAGTCGCGGCCGTCGATCAAGGCGCAGGCCTGCGCCGCCCGCAGCAGCGCGACCGACGCGCGCGGGCTGGCGCCGATCACCAGGGTCGGATCCTCGCGGGTGGAGCGGACCAGGTCCGCGATGTATTCGAGCACCTCGTCCTCGACCCGCACCCGACGCGCGGCGGCGCGCAGCTCGCCCAGGCCCTCGCGGCCCAGGGAGTGGCCGATCCCGAACGTCGCCGGCTCGCGTTGGTCGAAGCCCGCGCGGTGCCGCCGCAGCACATCGATCTCGGCCGGCCGGTCGGGGTAGCCGACCAGGACCTTGAGCAGGAAGCGGTCGAGCTGGGCCTCGGGCAAGGGGTAGGTGCCCTCGTACTCGACCGGGTTCTGGGTGGCGAAGACGGTGAACAGGTCACCCAGCTCGTGGGTCGCGCCATCGACGGTCGTGCGCCCCTCCGACATGGCCTCGAGCAGGGCCGACTGGGTCTTGGCGGGGGCGCGGTTGATCTCGTCGCCCAGCACCAGGTCGGCGAAGAGCGGGCCCGGGTGGAACTCGAAGCGCTGCTCGATCTGGTTCAGCACGTTGACGCCCGTGACGTCGCTGGGCATCAGGTCGGGGGTGAACTGGATGCGCTTGAAGCTGCAACCCAGGGCCTCGGCCAGGACCTGCACCGACAGGGTCTTGGCCGTCCCCGGCACACCTTCGAGCAGGGCGTGGCCCCCGGCGACGAGGGTCACCAGGAGCTGGTGCAGGACCTTCTGCTGGCCGATCACGACCCCTTCCAGGCCGTCGAGCAGGCCTGCGAGTCGCGTGCCGCAGTCGGCGGCTTCGGCGGGGGAGAGGGGCGTGGGCTCAGTCACGTGGGTTCCTTGGGGCGTTTCGGTTCGGACGCGGGGGCGCCGTGTCGGCGGTTGCCACCAGATCCAGGGCGGCGCAGAGGGCGACGAGATCGTTGGTCTTCGTGACTGTCGGCCCAGGATCCTTGCTCGCGCGCTCGACCCGATCCAGCTCCTTCGCCAAGTCGGGTCGGCTTCGTCGCAGGGAGGCGAGGCGCGTCGCGAGACCGACCGAGCCCAACCGGCGCTCGACGGTGGACAAGAGGTGCTCGGTCGGGCGCCGGTGGGCGCCGGCGCGCCGGTAGGCGTCGGCCAGGGCGTTCACGTGTTCGAGCGGCGAGCGCCCGGGCGGGGGCGGGTCGGGAATCGGCGGCGCCACGCGCACCCCCGCGACCACCATGGCGAGCAGGCCGATGGCCAGGGCGAAGAGCGCCGTGTTCCCCAGTCGGGTGCCCGTGGACCAGCGCCACAGGGCCAGCTCCAGGTCGCCCAGGGCCGCGAGTCCGTGACCGTAGCCGTCGACGAAGACCGGTCGGTCCTGGGCCACCACCGCGATCGAGCGTAGGAAGCTGGCGCCGTAGCCCGCGGCCTCCTGGCGGTCGTTGCGCAGCCCCTCGGCGTCGCACCACAGGAAGACACGGCCCTCGCCGCGCTCGAACAGGGCCACCGACGGCAGGCCGTTGTGGTCTTGCAGCCAGACCTCCGCGGGCTCGCCGACCACCTCCGCGTCCGTCCTGGCCGCGCGCAGCCAATCGCTCCACTGCTCGGGGGCACCCTCCAGGCCCAGCTCGCGCAGGGGAGCTCGGCCCTCGGTCGCGCGGATCACGCGCGGGCGGGTGCGGTCCTCGGGGTCCCGGGCGGCCGTCCGCATGGTGAACCCGAGGGCGTCGGAGAGCTCGACGTCCGTGCGCGGCATGAGCGTGGTCGCCATGCCGGGCACGTAGATCAGCGTGCCGCCCCCGTCGATCCAGGCCAGCAGAGACTCGAGGCTTTCGGGCTCCATCGACGCCGTGGGGGCGATCACCGCCAGCACAGCCCCCGGGTGGTCCTCACACCAACTGGTCCAGGTCTCGCGCACCACGTCACCGCCGAGGCCCAGGCGCTCGACCCCGCGCGCGATGGCGGCGCCGCCACCGGGCGCCGTGGTCTCCGGGTTGAGCCACGTTGCCGACTCGCTGCTGGGAGGGGTCACGAGGAACGCGGCCACGACGACCGCGATCGTGGCGATCACGATCGCGATGCGCTGGGTTCGTGCGGAGGCGTTCACTGGGGCACCCCCAGCCCGTCCGCGGCGGAGCGCATGGAGCTCCAATGCTCGCCAGTGGCGTCGCGACCGCCGAAGGCCACCGGATGAAAGCTACCGAGCATCGCGCGCCAGGCATCCCGCCGGTCCCCGCGCGGCAACTCGCGGCCGTACTCGCCGGAGGTCTTGCGCTCCTCGAAGCGCACCAGGCCGGCGTCGTCCAGGTGCCACAGCGCGCCGAGGTAGAGGTGGTGCATGGCCCCCTCGAAATTGCCCGACGCAGCCGCCGCGCGGGCTGCGGCGAGGGCCGCGCCGGCGCGACCGGTGGCGGGGCCGACCACGGTGATGTCGGCAGCCCGCTCGGGGGCCTGACCGAGCCGACCTGAGTTCTTCAGCACGGCACGCACCACGGCGAAGATGACGAGCGCGAGCACCACGGCCAGAACGCCCAGGACCACCCAAGCGAAGACATCGCCTGCGCCGTCGCTGAGGCCAAGTTGGCGCACGATCCACATCAGGAACTCGTCGCGCCATTGACGCAACTGGTCCTGGATCCGGCTCAGCCAGGTCACGGGCGACGGCTGGAACTCCGGCGCGGTGAGGATCTCCAACAGGGCCTCCCGCGCCCGCGCGGCCGTGGGCAGGCCGGCGTCGGCTTGACTCGCCAGGGACCGCGTCGAACCCGGGAGTCCGACGACCGTGCCCAGAGCCGTGGCGAGCGCAGTCGAGACCGTGGGAATCACCGGGTTCGAGTGTTCGAGCTCAGGTCGCCGAGGCCACCGAGCGCTCCAGCGCAGCGGCCGAGCGCTCGACGTCGAGCCCCTCGGCCGAGACCCGACGCTCGTAGTAGAGCAGGGTCGTGACCAGGATCGTGAAGGGGAAGACCAACGAGCTGACGCCGTACTGCGCCGCTTGCATCCATCCGAAGGTCAGGGGCGAGTCCTGACTCAGGCCCATCACCTGTTGGTCGAGGGCGACCACGCCGACGACCATGATCGAGGTCGGCAGCATCGCGATGACGTAGGAGATCACGATTACCCCGAGGCACTTCTTGAAGCCGCCGCGCACCAGCTTGACCCCGCGGTCCAGGAAGTTCATGCGCTTCTCGAGCACCACGACCTGCTGGAAGGGGAAGAAGTAGGTGGCGGCGATCAGCCCCGGAACGATCAGCAGGAAGAAGCCGGTGGTGACGATCATGCTGTGGAACATCGTCACGAGTAGCAGCGGGATCAGGCGGACCAGTCCGACCTTGAGTGCGGGCCGCAGGGCCGGCTCGCGGTCGAGGATCAGCTCCGACGCGGACCAGACCAGAGCCCCTTGGATCAACGGCTGGACCACGATCCCGGCCAGGATGCCGAGCATCGGCATCAGCACGCCGAGCCCGAACACAACGGTGTAGATCAGCGCCGGGATCGTCACCACGCGCAGGAAGTGGCGCCGATAGAGGGCGAACGAGCCGTCGAGGACTTCCCCGACCGACATGGGGCGCAAGAGACTGGACATGGCAGCCGCGGGGGCGGGGCGCGGAGCGCGGTGAGAGCGAGCGGGAAATGTGAACCGCGAAAGCGAGCGGGGCGGCGCCCCCGCGGGATGCGCCGCCCCGGCGGACCCGAGCCGAATCAGACGGCGCCGGTCGCCTTCAGCTTGGTCTCGAGCTCACCGTTCTTCATGAGCTCCTCCATGATGTCGGAGCCGCCGATGAACTCGCCGTCGATGAACAGCTGCGGCGTGGTCGGCCAGTTGCTGAACGAGATCAGCGAGGGGCGGATGTTCTCGTCGTCGAAGATGTTGACGACGGTGAAGTTCTCGGTGTAGCGCGACAGGATGTCCATGGCCTTGGCGCTGAAGCCGCACATCGGCTGGAATCGCGAGCCCTTGGCGAACAGGACGACCTTGTCAGCTTTGACGGTCTCTTCGACCTTGTCTTTGTTCCACATGTTGCTTCTCGAGGGGGGACGGTGGTTGAGCGGAAAACGGTTGAACGGCGACCCTAGTGGTGCGCGCGAGGGACCCGCGGGCTCACTCGGGCGTGCGCGTCTTGATCTGCAGGGCGTGGATCGCGCCGCCCATGTGCTCGGCGCAGGCCGCGTGCACGATCTTGTGCTGGTCGATCAGGGACTTGCCCGCGAACACGGGCGAGACGACCTCGACACCGAAGTGGTCCGAGGTGCCGGTGAGGTCGGTCACGCGGACCTGGGCATCGGGGAGGTGAGCCTCGATCAGCTTCTGGACCTGGGAGGTGGAGAGCACGGTGATGGCGGGGTGGCTGGGGTCGTGTAGCAGGGGACGGGGCACGACGGGATCCCGGGGATCCCGCGCGAAGGGCACAGATTAGCGTCTGTCGGACCTCTCCCGGCCCGAGTCACCCCCCGAAGGGGCGATTCTCCGACGATCCCGGCGCCGCTTCCCGTTCTTCCATTGCAAGGGGCCCGCACGACACCCCGATCGCCACCTTCCGACACCCTGCCACTGTCCATGCAGATGCTGCTGCCGATGGCCCTCATGGCCGCGCTCGCCTCGTCCCCGACCCAGGAGCCCGTGCGCGCTGTGGAGCGCGTCCTACCCGACGGCTCGCGCGAGCGCTACGAGGTGCTGAGGGACGCCCCGGAGGGCACCGAGGTCCGCCACGGCACCTATGAGCGCTTCCACCCTGGCGGCGAGCTGGCGGCCCGCGGCAGCTTCGACCACGGCCTCGCCTCCGATCGCTGGCGACTGGTCTGGGCCAACGGCGAGAAGCAGGCGGCAGGGAACTGCCGCGACGGCCGAGTCCAGGGGACCTGGCGCGTCTGGTACCCCGACTCGGACCTGGGTTCGAAGGGCAGGCTCGCGGAGATCGTGTTCGACGAGGGCCGACGCAGCGGCGAGCAGGAGGTCTGGCTGCCCGACGGCCGGCTCGATCCGCGTCGATCGGGCCCGGTGGTTCACCTGGAGCAGGACTGGCCCGGGGGCGCCCCACGCCTGCGGGGGACCCTGGTCGGCGGGCACCTCGACGGGCAGCTCCGCCTGGATTGGCCGGACGGCACCCCCGCCCTGCGGGGCTACTTCGCCGGCTCGCGACCGGTGGGGCCCTGGCGCGCGGTGCACCCGGACGGATTCGAGGATCCGCTGGTGCTCGCGCGTTCGGCGCCGGCCGATTGGATCCCGTCGCTGGCCGACGTCTTCGAAGGCCGGCTGCCAGGGCTGGAGCCGTCGCTGGCGGCGTCTGACGGTGAGCCAGGGGCTGCCGCCGAAGGCGCGGGCGCGGACCCGGACGCCCGCCTCGATGGAGCCCTCGCCGCGCTGGTGCAATGGCTCACGCCGGCGCCGGAGGATCCGGAGGGCGCCGCGGTCGCGGCGCTCCGGGAGCGCGAGCCGTACGAGCGCGTCGTCGCAGCCCTGGCGGAGATCGGCGAGCGTCGCGGCACCGCGGTGGAGGCCGCGGTGCAAGAGCGCCTCACGGTGGACCTCCAAGCTGGCTTCGGGACGGTCCTGGGTCTGGGCCTGGTCGAGGCGAGCAGCGCCGCCGAGCATCGGCGCGCGCTGTCGCGGCTGGCTCTGTTGACGCTCCTGTGCGCCGACGACGACTTCGCCTGGGCGGCCGAGGCGCGTCAGCGCGCGACGAGCCCGGCGATCGAAGCGCATGGGGCGAGCTCGCCCACCGACGCCGCGTCCCCCGCGCAGCCGGTGTTCGACGCCGCCCTCGTCCACCTGGGGGAGGCTGCGTTGATCCGACGCTTGGAGCCCGTGCGCGGGCGCACGGCCAGCGAGCTGGACGAGCCGGTGGCCCGGGCCATCGCCGCTGGCCTCGACTGGCTCGCCAGGCACCGGTCAACCGAGGGCAGCTGGAGCGGTGCGGCGTTCAGCGCCGGCTGCGCCGGGTCGGGGACCATCTGCGACGGGGCCGGCTTCGACTACCACGACCTGGGCCTGACGGCCCTGGCCCTGCTCGCCTTCGCCGATGCGGGGGTCGATGCGCGGGACCCGGAGCACGGAGCGACGGTGCGCGCGGGGTTGGCCTGGTTGGTGGGCGAGTGGGACCAGAACGAGCAGATGTTCGGACCGATCCGGGCCACGAACTTCCTCTACGACCAGGCCTTGGCCTGCCAGGTGCTGGCGCGCTACCACGACGACCTGCACTCGGAGCTGTTGCAGGAGCTCGTGCGCGGCTCGGTGGCCTTCCTCGGGCGCGCGCGCAATCCCTACGGCGCTTGGCACTACGACCTGCCGCCGACCGGCGAGAACAACACGTCGACGACCTACTGGTGCATCGAGGCCCTGGCGGCGGCTGACCGGATCCTGCCCGAGGGAGTCGACGCCGACTGCTTCGAAGGTGCACTCAGTTGGGTCTACGAGGTGAGCGATCGGGGCAATGGACGCTGCGGGTACAACACCGTCGGCAGCAGCTCCTCCCGCCTGGAGGGCATGCACGAACGCTTCCCCGCGGATCATGGCGAGGCCATGACGTCCGCTGCCCTGGCGATCCACCTGCACTCTGCGAACGGGCTCGGTGATCCCATCGCTCCCAAGTCGGAGCGAGCCCAGCTGGTCGAGAAGGGTCTCGACCTGATCCTGCGGCGACGGCCCGAATGGTCCGATGACGGGGAGTCAGTCGACCTGTACTACTGGAGGCTCGGCGCGCGCGCGATCCATCAGTTCAGCTCCATGAGTCCGGGCGGCAGCGCGGCTTGGCTCGCCGCACTCGAACATCTTCTCCTGGGCCACCAGGACTCCGGCCATTGCAGCGATGGTTCCTGGGACCCGATCGGGCCGTGGGGCTTCGTGGCCGGGCGGGTCTATTCGACCTCCATGGCCGTCTCGGCCCTGGCGGCGCGCGTCGACGGTGTGGGGGCGACTCGCGGCTTCGACGTCGAGGCCTTCGGGCGACGGCGTTGATCGGAACGGCGTTGATTGGCACGGCGCTGATCGGACCGGCTCCGATCCGACCGCCTCCGGTCGCGCCGGGGGCACTTCGATGGCGCACGGATTCCCGGGCCGGGCCTGCGACGGCCCGGGGGCCACGAGGGCCCCGGCGGCCGCGGTTAGACTGGCCGCCCTCCAAGCCCCCCCCGACCCCTCCGGAGCCGACCGATGACCGCCCTCGAGACCGCCGCCGAACCGCGCGAGATCCACCGCCTCGACTACCGCCCGCCGACCTTCTGGGTCGATTCGGTGGCCCTGGAGTTCGACCTGGGCGAGGAGGGCACCGTCGTCACCGCGCGCCTGTCCCTGCGCCGCAACGACGAGGTGGCCGAGGGGCCCTTGGAGCTCGACGGCGAGGAGCTCGAGACCCTGTCCGTGGCGGTCGACGGCCGCGTCCTGGGGCAGGGCGAGTACACGATCGAGGGTGAGCGGCTGACCATCCCCGACCTGCCGGCGCGGTGCGAGCTCGAGACCAAGGTCCGCATCCACCCCGAGAGCAACACCCAGCTCTCAGGCCTGTACCTGTCGAGCGGGAATTTCTGCACCCAGTGCGAGGCCGAGGGCTTTCGGCGCATCACCTGGTTCCTGGATCGCCCGGACGTGATGGCGACGTACACGGTCGCGATCCGCGCCGACAAGCAGCGCTACCCCGTGCTGCTGTCCAACGGCAACCGGGTGGGGGAGCGCGACCTGGGCGACGGGCGCCACGAGGTGCGCTGGGAGGATCCCTTCGTCAAGCCCAGCTACCTCTTCGCCCTGGTGGCAGGCCAGCTCGCCAGCCACGCGGGTGACTTCACCACGGTCTCCGGCCGCACCGTGCGCTGCGAGATCTGGGTCGAGGCGCACAACCTCGACAAGTGCGACCACGCCCTGCGCTCGCTCCAGGCGGCGATGCGCTGGGACGAGGAGCAGTTCGGTCGCGAGTACGACCTGGACCTGTACATGATCGTCGCCGTCGATGACTTCAACATGGGCGCGATGGAGAACAAGGGGCTGAACATCTTCAACTCCAAGTTCGTCCTGGCGCGACCGGACACGGCCACGGACGACGACTACGAGGGCGTCGAGGGCGTCGTCGCCCACGAGTACTTCCACAACTGGACGGGCAACCGCGTCACCTGCCGCGATTGGTTCCAGCTGACCCTGAAGGAGGGCTTGACGGTCTTCCGCGACCAGCGCTTCAGCGCCGACATGGGCTCCGAACCGGTCAAACGCATCGAAGACGTGGCCATGCTGCGCCTGCGCCAGTACGCGGAGGACGCGGGTCCCATGGCCCACCCGATCCGACCGGAGTCCTACATCTCGATGGACAACTTCTACACCGCCACGGTGTACGAGAAGGGCTCCGAGGTGATCCGGATGGTCGACACCCTGCTGGGCCGCGACGGCTTCCGGCGGGGGATGGACCTGTACTTCGAGCGCCACGACGGCCAGGCGGTGACCTGCGACGACTTCCGCGCGGCCATGGCCGACGCCAACGGCCGCGACCTGGCGCAGTTCGAGCGTTGGTACACCCAGGCGGGCACGCCGCGTTTGGTGGCGACCGGACGCTTCGACGCCGCGGCGGGGACCTACAGCCTGACCCTGCGTCAGGAGTGCCCGACCGGCCAGCGCGAGGAGGACTTCCGCGCGCTCCACATGCCGATCCGCATGGGACTGATCGGGCCCGACGGTGCGGACCAGCCGCTCGGGTTCGAGGGCGAGGCGGCCGCCGGTGCGCCGACCGAGCGCGTGCTGGAGCTGACCGAGCGCGAGCAGACCTTCGTCTTCGCCGGACTGACCGCCGAGCCGGTGCCTTCTCTGGCGCGTGGCCTGTCCGCGCCGGTGCTCTTGGAGTTGGAAGAGGACGAGCAGCGCCTCGCCTTCCGCCTCGCGCACGACTCCGACGCCTTCAACCGCTGGGACGCGGGTCAGCGCCTGTTCGGGGCCGCGATCCTCGCCGGCGCCGCGGCCCTGGCGCGGGGCGACGAGTTCCAGGTCTCGAAGGGCCTGGTCGAAGCCTTCCGAGCCGTGGTCACCGACCCGAGCCTTGACGGCTCGATGCGCTCCCTGGCCATGGCCCTGCCGTCGGAGTTGGAGCTGGCCCAACGCATGGAGATCGTCGATCCCGACGCCCTGCATCGGGCCCGCCGGGCCGTGCGCCGCGCCCTGGCCGAGGGCACTCGCACGGAGCTGGCAGCCCTTTGGGAGCGCGCCAAGCCCAGCGGGGCATACAGCAACGACCGCGCCTCGATCGATCGCCGCCGCGAGGCCAACGTGGCCCTGGCCTATTTGTCGTGCCTCGAGTCGCCTGAGTGGACCGCGGCGGTCGCCGCGCACTTCGACGGGGCCGACAACATGACCGACTCCCAGGCGGCGCTGGCGACCCTGTGCCAGCTGGACGTGCCCGACCGCCAGCGGGCCCTCGAGGCCTTTTACGCCAAGTGGAAGGGCGACCCGCTGGTGCTCGACAAGTGGTTCACGTTGCAGGCGACGAGCGTCCTGCCCGGCGCGCCGACGCGCGTGGCGGCCCTGGCCCATCACCCCGACTTCACTTGGCGCAACCCCAACCGCGTGCGCTCGGTGGTGGGGGCCTTCGCCATGGCCAACCACTCGGGCTTCCACAGCGCCGATGGCTCGGGCTACACCCTGGTGGCGGACGCCGTGATCGAGCTGCAGGGCGCCAACCCCCAACTCGCCTCGCGCCTGGCGGGCTCCTTCAACCACTACAAGCGCTACGACCAGCACCGCCAGCAGGCCATGCGCGGGGCCCTCGAGCGCATCGCCGCGGTCGACGGGCTCAGCAAGGACGTCTACGAGATCGTCCACCGCGCGCTGGCATGACCGGGCAGGTGCGCGACCCTGGCAGCGGGGCCCGCGGGACCACGCGGCGCGAGTTCCTGGTCGGCTCGGCCCTCGTGACCGGCGGCCTGGGCCTGCCGTCGATACCGGTGGCCGAGCCGGAGGCGGTCGTCTTCGTGCTGGTCGAGCGCGGTCTGCCGGCCTGCGACCTCGTCGCGGGCCACGCTCCGGTGCGCGTCACCTCTGGGGCAGCCCTGGACGGATGGGGAGGCGTCTCGCGAGAACTCGTCGCTGCGCCGGCCTTCGGGCCCTTCCACGGCAGGCTCTCCGCCTGTCTGCCGCGCCTCGCAGCCCGCGATGGCCTCGAGTTGAGCACCGGCCTGGATGCTGCCGCGACGGACTGGTTCGAAGCTGCGCGGGCCCTGGAGTCCGAGTGCGTGGGCGTCCGCGCGATCGGGCGCACCTTCGCCGATCGGTGCCGGGAGGCGCGCGAGCTGCGCCGCGTCGGAGAGCTGGCACTGACCGTGCGCGAGACAGCGGACTGGGGACGACCGCGGGGATTCCAGCGCTGTGCCGAGGCGCTGGATCGTGGTCTCGAGGAGCTGTTCGCGGGGCTCGCGAACGACGGTCTGCTCGACTCCACGCTCGTCGTGGTCTGTTCGGCCATCGGTCGTTCGAGCTACGGGCGGCTGCTCGGCGGGCGTGAGTGCCAGCGACGCGACGCCCTGGCACTCGGGGTCGGTCCGGGTGCGCGCGCGGCGATGGCCTGCCGTACGACCATCGAGCTGGCGCGGGGCACCCTGGGGCGGTTGGGCCGCGCCTGAACCGCTCCGGTCGGCCCGGCCCGAGGTTCGCTGGCTCTGCCTGCGACGAGCGGGCGCACGGCCCGCGCGAGTCACGGCACCGACCGAGGACCGCGCGCCCTCAGGCCAGCACGCCTTCGATCGGGTGGGCCTCGCGCACGCCGGTGAGCTTGCGGTCGAGGCCACCGTAGCGGTAGGTCAGCTGCTCGTGTCGCAGTCCCATCAGGTGCAGGACTGTGGCGTGCAGGTCGCGCACCGGATGGCGGTTCACGACGGCTTCGGAGCCCAGCTCGTCGGTCTCGCCGTAGGAGCCCGGCGCGACTCCGGCCCCGGCCAACCACATGCTGAATCCCTTCGGGTTGTGATCGCGTCCGAGGGCGTTCGCCACCTGGAACTCGCCGCCGGACTGCGAGACAGGCTGCCGACCGAACTCACCGCCCCAGACGACCAGGGTCTCGTCCAGCAGACCGGTGCGGTCGAGGTCGGACAGGAGGCCGGCGATCGGGCGGTCGATCTCGGGGCAGTGGATCGACAGGTTCTCCTCCACGCCGTGGTGGGCGTCCCAGGTCTGCTGCTGGTGGCCGCCGCCGTGGTAGAGCTGGACGAAGCGGACGCCGCGCTCCATCAGTCGCCGAGCGATCAGGCACTGACGACCGAACGGCGCGGAGCCCAGGGACATGGGGTGATCCGCCTGACTGGGCTCGGAGATCCCGTAGAGGCGCAGGGTCTCTTCGTCCTCGCGCTCGAGGTCGAGGGCCTCTCGCGCGCTGTCCTGCATCGCGCGCGCGAGCTCGTAGCTGAGCTGGCGAGCGCGCAGGTCAGTGCGCGCGGGACGGCTGGCCTGGTGCCACTCGTTGAGCGTGCGCAGGAGGGCGAGCTGTTCTTCACGCGCCTCGATCGGAAGCTGCCGGCGGAGGTTCGAAGCCGCCGGAGCGAGGTCCAGCAGGGGCTGGCCCGCGGCGCGCAACAGCGTGCCCTGGTGCTCTCCGGGGATGAAGCCACTGGACCAGTTGGCGGGTCCGGAGATCGGCCCCCCGCGCGGATCGTGCATGACCACGAAGCCGGGCAGCTGGTCGTTCTCCGAGCCGCGGCCGTAGGAGACCCAGGAGCCCATGCAGGGGAAGCCCTGCCGGATCTCACCCGAGTTCATCTTCAGCACGGCAGAGCCGTGGGCGAACGAGTCCGTGTGCAGGCTCTTGATCACCGCCAGGCGGTCCATGTGCGCGGACAGGTGCGGGAGCGCATCGGAGCACCACTGGCCGGTCTCCCCGAACTGCCTGAAGCTCCGCTTCGAGCCGAGGATGACGCTCTTGCGCACATCGCCGACGCGTCGCTCGATGTCGACCGTCTGCCCGTCGCGCGCCTGCAGCTCGGGCTTGTAGTCGAACAGGTCCATCTGCGATGGGCCGCCGAACATGAACAGGAAGATGCAGCGCTTGGCGCGGCCGAAGCTGCCGGCGGGGAGCGTTCGCAGCGCGCTCGGTGCTGCAAACGCCCCGGCGCCGCCGAGCGCGCCCAGCAGCGAGAGGCCGGCAGCGGCGCGGACACCGTGGGTCAAGAGGTCTCGTCGCGAGAGGCTCGGTCGGTCGGTTCTGAGGTCGTCCATGGGGGCGATGTGGTGGGCTAGTCGAGCCACAGGAACTCGTTCGAGTTGAGCAGCACGAGGCACAGGGACTCCAGTGCGGTGCGTTCGCTGGACAGCGCCGGAGGCAACAGGTCGACCGAGCGGCCGTCGATCGTCAGGGTCGCTCCCGAGAACTCGAGCCCCTCCTTCACCGTCGCGACCGCGAATGAGCCCGGCTGGAGCTGCGTCAAGCCCTCGACGACGAGTGGACCGGCCTCTTGGGGGCCGACCACGATCGTGAGCCGGTCGCCGTTCAGCGCGAGCTCCACGGGGAGCGAATCCGCGGCGATCGGGAGACCCGCAAAGAGGGCGACCATGCGGGTCTCGGTGGCCTGCTCGAGGACGATCAGCCTCCCGTGAGCAAGATCGAGACTGACGATCACGCCGCCGGCAGCAGCCTGATCGGTGGCGCGCAGGATCAGGTCGGCTCCGGCCGTACCGCGGTCGAAGTGCAGCGTTCCTTCGAAGCGGAAGTCCGAACCGAGCTCGCCTTCGAGCACTGCACGGGGCCCGCGCTCGCGATCGGCGGCCAGAGTGCCGTTGTAGGGCTCGCCCCACTGACCCGCAGCGCTGCGCCAAGGACCGCCAGGGGCCGCCAGCAGGTCAGCTCCCTCCGCCTGCTCGAAGTACTGGTTGTCGATGCGCTCCGGGACGCGAGGCTCGAACCGCAGGGACCGGGACTGGCCCTCCACCTCCAGCGCGATCCGGCGCAGGTGGTCGACGCCCGCCTCGAGCTCGACGTTGTCGGGGCGCCGGGAGAGCGCCAGCTCGAAGGCGCGTACGACCTGATCCTCTACGCGGGGCCCGGCCTCGCGCGCGACCCGCTCGGCCAACGCGTACGCTCGCGACCCGGCGAATTCGCCGTTCAGGAGGTGCAGGGCCTGGGGCGCCGTGTTGGTCACCGAGCGCGTGCCGCTGGGGAGGGTCGGCAGCGGGCGATCGAAGAGCTGGGACAGGGGGTCGATCAGGCCGCGCTGGACGCGCACGTAGAGCGCCCGCCGACGCTCGGCGTCGTGCTCCGGAGGGGCCCAGCCACGGCCGGGCCGCGACTGGCCGGCCAGGACCTCGCGCGGCATGCGCGGGTGCACCGAGGGACCTCCGAGGGTCGTGACGAGCTCACCGCTGGCGAACAGCATGGAGTCGCTCACCATCTCGGCCTCGAGGCGTCGAGGCCGCTGACGCCAGAGCAGCGAGTTGGCCGGGTCGATCTCCTCGGCTCTCCCGTCGATCGAGCGGGAGGAGCGGCGGTAGGCGTCGGAGGTCACGATCAGGCGGTGTAGCTGCTTCGTGCTCCAGCCGTCTTCGACGAATCTCGAGGCGAGCCAATCGAGGAGCTCAGGGTGGCTAGCCGCGGTCCCGGTGTTGCCGAAGTCGTCCGGGGTCGCAACCAGACCGACCCCGAAGTGCTGTTGCCAGATGCGGTTGACCCAGACTCGCGGAGTCAGCGGGTTCGCGTGATCGGTGATCCAGGAGGCCAGCAGCGAGCGGCGCCCTTGCGAGGACGACGGGTCGACAGGGGCCGCCGGGGCCGGCAGCCCGATGGCTCCCGGCGTGGAGGCCCGAGTCCGCTCCATCGGCGACGAGGCCAGGCCGCGACGGAGCAAGTGGGTCGGCAGGGGCTCGCCCTCGCGCTCGCGCACGGTCAGGGCCCAGCGCAGGTCGCCTTCGTGGTCGCCGAGGCCGCCCTCCTCCTCGATGCGGGCCAGGGTCACCCATGCCCGCTGCCGCTCGAGGAAGGTCAGTGCGTGCAGGACCCTGTCGATGTTGGGGAGGCGCTGCTCGAGGAGATAACCCCTGCGCTCTTCGATCGGCAGCTCCAGCGCACGTTCGAAGCGCGCGCGCGCGCGCTCGGCGACCGCCGGATCGAAGCCTGCCAGCTGCTCCTCGAGCAGGCGGCGATGGACCGGCTCCAGCAGGGCATCGAACTCGGCTCGACGCCGCTCGGCCTGCTCCGCGCGATCCGCGCGCCAATCCGCGATGGCCTCGTCGGTGGCACCGACCGGAGTCAGCACCGGCGAGCCCAGCTCGTGCTGCGGCTCGGCGTACGGCTCCACGTTCCTGAACCAGTCGAGGAAGGAGAAGTAGTCGCGCTGGCTGATGGGGTCGAAGCGATGATCGTGGCACCGTGCGCAGCCCACGGTCACGCCGAGCATGCCCTCGGTGATCGTGCGCAGGGAGTCGTCGAGCTCGTCGAACAGGGCCTGTTGCGGGTCGTTGGGCTCGTCGTCCCATTCGCCCAGGCGCCAGAAGCCGGTCGCGATGGGCGCATCTCTGGCTACCTCCGGCTGCTCGTCACCGGCCAGCTGAGCGGTGAGGAAGGCGTCGTAGGACAGGTCCTCGTTGAAGGCTCCGACCACCCAATCGCGGTAGCGCCAGGCGTGCGGCTTGTCCCCGTCGCGCTCGAAGCCGTTCGACTCGGCGTAGCGGACCACGTCGAGCCACTGGCGCGCCATCCGCTCGCCGTGCGCGGGCCGCGCGAGGAGCTCGTTCACCAGCGCGGCATAGGCGTCATCCGACGGATCGGCGGCAAAGCGTTCGACGGCTTCGATCGTCGGGGGCAGTCCGGTCAGGTCGAAGTACAGCCGTCGGACCAGCTCACGCGGGTCGGCCGGGGGACCGGGCACGAGACCCGCCGAGTCGAGCGCGCTGGTGACGAACGCGTCGATCGGGTGGGCGTCCGCCCCCGCTGTCGTGTCGCTCGGAGGAGCGACGGGTTCGATGGGGCGGAAGGCGCGCGGAGTCGGGATGTTCGCCGCGCCGACCTTTGTGCCGACCGATTCCGTGGGCCAGGGCGCACCGTCGTTGACCCAGCGCTCCAACACCGACACCTCCTCGCGATCGAGGGCATAGTCCGGCGGCATGGCCAGATCCTTGGTCGACCGCCTCACGGCTTCGATCAGCAGGCTCTGGTCGGCATCACCTGGGAGCACCACGTAGTCGTTGACGAGCGACTCGGTGCTCACCATCCGCAGACCGCCCTTGGCCCGCTGGGCGTGCGGGCCATGACACTCGAAGCAGTGCTTCCGGAGAAGGTCGAGGGCCGCGCCGGCGTCGGCGGCGGCCAGGTCGGTCCCGGGCAGAACGGCTCCCTCGCTGCTGGATCGTAATTCTCGTCCGGCTACCGGCAGGGCGATGGTTGCGACCGCAACCAGAAGCGGGGGGCCGAGAAGCCAGACCGATCGATGGAGGCGAGGTCGGGGGAGCGGGTTGCGGGAGTGTTGGTGGGAGGGTTGGTGGGGAGTGAGATCGGGAGAGTGATGGGGGAGCATCAGCTCCAAGCCTATCCCTGGGGACGCTCCGCGGAGGGGCGTTTCGGGCCCGAATCATGGGCCTGTGCCGCTGCCGGGGAGTACCGATGGGCCACTCAGCCCGAGCGCCGGATCCAGGCCCGCGCGGCCGTCGAGGCGACCTCCGCGAGCAGCACCAACACCATGGCGAGCAGGATCAACAGCACCAACTCGTCGTAGTAGGCGCGAATCCGTGCTTCCTCGATCCAGTAGCCGAGGGAGGCGACGCCCAGCAGGCCCAACACCGTCGCTTCGCGAACACAGGTCTCGAACCTGTAGAAGACGTACAGCAGGTAGTTCGGCGTGGCGGCCGGCAGGCCGCTGGCGGCGAGCATCTGAGCCCGGCTGGCGCCGGCCAGGCGCAGTTGACGCATGGGGGTCGGATCGAGGTTTTCGATCGTCTCCGCGCCCAGGCGCCCGAGGATCCCGCAGTTGTGTAGGGCCAGGGCGAACACCAGGGGCCAGACGGTGAAGCCGAAGACGGCCAGACCCAGGTAGGCGAGCACGTACTCGGGCATCGCGCGGGCGAGGACCAGCAGGAATCGCAGGGCGGTGGCAGCCGCCGTGAGGGTCCGTGCGCGACTCGGGTGCTCGGCGTCCGCGCGACCATAGGGGTCGGGGCGAGCCAGGGTTCGCGCGGCGAAGGGAGCGGCCAAGGCGCCACCCGTGGCCGCGAGGACGATCGCCAGGGCCGCGATCCAGAAAGTCGTGTTGGCCCCCGCGAGCGCCGCTTCGATCCCGCGCCCGCCGAGCAGGCCGCCAAACCAATCGCTCCAGGAAGCGCCATCGCCGCGCAGGGGTGCGGGCGGCAGCTCTTCGAACAGGAAGCGGCGCAGGTTGCCCTGTTGGCGCGAGCCGAACAGCTCGCCCGGACGCAGCGCGCCCGACAGCCAGGCCCCGGCGCCGAAGGCGAACAGGAGCAGCGCCGTGGCCCGCGCGAAGCGGTCGCGGGGGCGCTGGCGGCGCATGCGATCGAGCTCGGCGTCGCGCGCATCGCTCATCGCACGGACCTCCCACTGCGCAGCCGCGCGCTCCACATCTCGATCGTCAACACCAGGGCGATCAGGGCGTAGAGGTAGCTCCACACCTCGCCGTAGTTCCCGTTGGCGAAGGACGCGGCGATCTTCTGGCCGAGGGTCGGGAAGCCGAAGAAGCCGAGCACGGCCGCGGCGCGCACGGAGCACTCGAACTGGTAGAAGGTGAACGAGGCCATCTGCCGCGCCGCTCGGGGCAGGAGCCCGCAGGTGAACTGCAACGTGCCGCCCGCGCCGAGGGCGCCCATGGCGCGGCTCGCGTCGCGCGGCACCTCGTCGACCTGCTCGGAGAAGACCTTGGCGAGGGTGCCGGCGTAGGGGATCGCGATGGCGATCGCGCCGGCCGCCGGGCTGACGCCGAGGGCCGCCAGGAACAGCACCGCCCACAGGAGCTCGTGCACCGAGCGCAGCCCGGCGATCGTCACGCGCGCGGCCACCAGCCCGACCGGACGCAGGCGGCCGCCGAGTGGGCCGGCCCCCGCGGTGCGCCACCAACTGGCCGAGGCCAGCATGCCCAGGACCAGTCCGCCGATCACCGCCAGGAACATGCCCCCGGCGGCGAAGACCACCGTGCGCAGGGCCGCGGCGGCGACGCCGCGCCAGAAGGGCGGTGCGGCGGCGGGCACGAAGTCGCCCTGGTAGTCGAAGGCCGGGTGCAGGGCGGCCGTGGCGAAGGCCCGCGCCGTGGCGCCGCGAGCCGGATCCGGCAGGAGATCGTCGAGGGTCAGACCGAGCTGGAACCAGGCGATCACGCCCAGGCCCAGAGCGGCCAGTACCGTGGCCGAGCGACGCCCCAGGAGCGGTCGCGCGGTGAAGCCAGCGCTCACGTCCCCCCGGCCGTCCGCGGCAGCCTGTAGAGGTCGTCGAATCGGCTGGGACCGACCTCGTCGGTGGCGAGGTCGAACTCCACCCGGCCGTTGCGTAGCCCGATCAGGCGCGGGAAGTGGTCAAGCGCCAGTCGAAGGTCGTGCAGCGAGACCAGCAGGGTCATCCCGCGCTCCCGCGCCAGCTCGACCAACAGGGCGATGGTGTCGCGCGCGCGCGCCGGGTCCACCGACGCGACGGGCTCGTCGGCCAACAGCGCTCGGGGTGCCTGGTAAAGGGCGCGTGCGATGGCCACGCGCTGACGCTCGCCGCCGGAGAGCTGGGTCGTCGGGCGGTAGAGCAGCTCGCCGATCCCTACGCGATCGAGCACCGCGTGGACCTCGCGCAGCTCCCGGCGGCGGGGGAGGTAGAGGCTGCGCAGTCCCGCCAGCGTGCCCTGCCGACCGAAGCGGCCGACGAGCACGTTCTGCAGCGCGCGCAGCTCCGGCACCAGCGCGTGGTGCTGGTGCACGGAGCCCACATTCGAGCGCAGCTCGCGCAGGACCTCGGCCGAAGCGGTGGCGGGGTCGATCCCGTCGATCGTGACGCGCCCGCGGGTGGGGGCGTGCCCGGTCGACAGGATCTGCAACAGGCTGGTCTTGCCCGCCCCCGAAGGCCCGACGAGCGCCACGCACTCGCCGGGTTCCACGACGAGGTCGAGGCCCTCGAGCACCGGATTGCCGCCCAGCTCGAGTCCCACCCCCGCGAGCTCGAAGCGGGTTCCGAGGTTCAAGCGACGCTCAGCGGATCAGGCCCAGGGCCTTGGCCGTGGCCTCGATCGAGCTGTAGTCGGAGTTCTCCGCAGCGATCAGCCCCTCCGGACGGCGGAGCGCCGCGAGCAGCTCGGGGTCGTCGATCGCCAGCAGCACCTCGCGCAACTTGGCGCTGGAGACCCCGGGCCAGTCGGTGTCGACCTCGGGTCGCACGGTCCAGTTGTAGTCCACGTAGGCCGGCGTCTCCCAGATCACCCGGCAGACCTCCGGGTCGATCTCGCCCGAGGCGACCAGGTCGTCGTAGACCACGTAGTTCAGGGCGCCGGCGTCGGCCTCGCCGCGGGCGACCATCAGGGCCGTCTGCTTGTGGTCCCCGGAGAACGTCGGCAGGGTCCCGAAGAACTTCTCTGCGGACTTGCCGGTCGCCTCGAGGATGAAGTACTCGGGCATCAGTCGACCGGAGGTCGAGCTAGGCGAGCCGAACAGGAAGGTGAACTCGGCCAGCTCGGTGGGGAAGTCGTCGCTGCGCTCGAGGCCGGTGCTCGCGTTGGCGATGAAGTAGCTCTTGAAGAGCTCGTCCGTGCGACCCTGGGCGATGGCCTGGGAGCCATCGACGGCCTGGCGGGCCTGGACGCCGGTCAGGCCGCCGAACCAGGCGAGCTGGATGTCGCCGTTCTTGAACATCTCCACCGACGCCGTGTAGTCGTCGGAGGGCAGGTACTCGACCGGGACCCCGAGTTCCCGGCTGAGGTGGGCGGCCAGGGGGGCGAACTTGGCCTCCAACTCAGTCGCGTCGGCGTCGGGGATCGCGGTGAAGCGCAGGGGGGGAGCGCTGGCGCTGGTGGAGGAGCCGCTGCAGGCTGCCATCAATAACGCGCAGCCGGCCACACCGAGTAGGGTGCGGCGGTTGGTCATGACCGTCATGGGCGTGATCTTCCTACCTTTCACTTGAGGAAGCCGTCGGGGACGGGAAGGATGCGAGCCGGGCAGGATAGCGCCGCGAATCCTGTCCAGGTCCGAACTTCGATCGATCCGAGCATCGATCTCGGGGAGACCCCCCCCGGATGACAGCCTTGTCACCGGATTTCGTCCGACCTGGCGACGAGGATTTGCCGGTGAACACCAAGATCAGCAAGTCGCTGGCAGGCCTCGGCCTGGCAGGACTGGGGGCCCTCATGGGCTGCACCAGTGAGGTGCCGTTCTACCAGCGGCAGGCATTCGCGGACCCCGTGATGGGCACCTACGCGTACCCCGGAGCCAGTTCCGCGGAGTCCCACTTCGCGGCCAAGGTCATCTACAGCAACGAAGGCAGCATCGGCGGCATCGGCACCAGCGGCGGCGGAGGTTGCGGGTGCTACTGACCCTCGCTCTCGTCGCGCTCCAGGACGGCCCCGCGGGCGCCGTCGGTGCGGACGCGCCCGCCCCCCTCGAGGCCGCCGGCCATGGTGAGGCGGGGACCAGGTCCCTGACCCTGCAGCTGGGCTTCTACGACCAGTCGGCCGCCGTCTCGGAGGGCAACCCTTTCATCGACGAGGCCTTGACCGTGATCGAACCGGTCGTGGTCTGGGACCACCAGGTGAGCGACGACTGGGGCTACAGCCTCGAGTTCTCCTACGACCTGGTGACCAGCGCCTCGATCGATCGCCTGAGCCAGTTCCCCGAGCAGTCGGGGGCTAGCGGCGACAACTACACGGGCCTGCGCTACGGGTCGCGCCACCGCCTGAACGCCGAGAGCCAATACGACTGGCACCTCGGAGTCAGCACCGAGTACGACTACACCTCGATCGGCTTTGGCGGCGGCTACTCGACCCAGGCCCAGAACGGCTCGACCACGACCTGGAGCCTGGACGGCTACTACGACGACGTCGAGATCATCCGCTACGACGGCACCACCGCCGACGGCACGGACACGCGCACGTCTTTGGCCGGGACTTGGGCCCACTCGCGCCTCTTGAACCCCAAGTGGCGCGGCGAGATGGTCGTGACCCTCGGCGCCCAGTCGGGCTTCCTCGAGACGCCGTACAACGCCGTCGTGCTCGAGGACACGGCCGGAACCCCGATCACCATCTTCGACACGCCGGTGTCCGGCGAGGTGGTCAACGAAGAGCTGCCGGACTCGCGCCTGCGCCTGTCGGTCACCAGCCGCGCGCGCCGCTACCTGGGGCCGGGTCGGGCCGTCGAGTTGGGCGGACGGCTCTACGGGGACGACTGGGGTATCACCAGCCTGACCCTCGAGCCGCGCTACTTCATGAACCTGGTCCCCGACCGCGTCGACCTGGAGCTCCTGTACCGCTTCTACGTCCAGTCGGCGGCGGACGACTTCTCCGACCAGTTCCTGCTGGCCGACGGGACGCCGGAGTTCCGCACCCAGGACCCGGACTTGGGGGACCTCGACGCCCACACCCTGGGCGGCATCGTGAGCTTCGGCAACGGCCTCAGTCGACGCTGGCGACTGGGACTGAACTACACCCTGCGCAGTGATGGACTCGACTACGTATGGGCCTGGTTGGGCTACACGTGGTCATTCTGAGCGCCTGTTCGAGGAACCGATGATGAACCGAGTGACATCGATGCGCGGCGCCCTGGTGGCGTCGTTGGTTCTGCTCGGCGCCTGCGCCGGGACACCGACGGGCGCCACGCTGGAGTCGAGTGCCGCGCCCGCGGACCTCGCGGACCTGGTGCTGGTCGACATGAACGGCCGACAGCACCCGGTCCAAGCCGAATGGTCCGCCGGGCGCAGCGTGGTGCTGGTCTTCTGGCAGACCTGGTGCCTGTCCTGCGAGCGCGAGGCGGCTTCGGTCGTCGCCGCCGCCAAGGCGCGGCCGGACCTGGCCTTCTTCGGTGTGGTGCCCGGCACCGACGACGACGTGAACGACTTCGAGGTCCTGGCCAAGGTCGAGCAGCAGGGCATGACCTACCCGCAGATCCGCGATCGCGACCTGTCGCTGACCGAGACCTTCGACGTTCAGGGCACGCCTACGCTGCTGGTGATCGGTCCCGACGGCAAGGTCTCCTTCCGCGGCCACGAAGTGCCCGAGGATTGGCTGGCCCGGTGATCCTGCGCGGCCCGGCACGGCGCCGACTGGCACGGTGGGGCCTGGGGCTGGTCGCGGTTGTTTCCGCCGCCTGCGCCGGGCCGGCGGGAGTCCATCGATCGCTGGCCCCCGCGGGTGAGGTCGCGGTCCAGGCGGGTGGGAGCCAAGAGCCCGCAGTCAGCGAACCGGCGGCGGCCGATGGGCTGATCCTGCGCGAGCGCCGCGGCGGGGTGATGGGCACGACCTTCATGCTCGAGGCCCTGGGCGCCGACGCCGAGCGCCTCGACGCCGCCCTGGACGCCGCCGAGGCCGAGCTGCGCCGCATCGAGGACTTGATGACCACCTGGCGCACCTCGCCACTGACCGAGCTCAACGCTCGCAGCGGGCAAGGTCCGGTGGTCGTCGAACGCGAGCTGGCGCAGATCATCGACCAGTCCCTGCGGGTGGCCGAGGCCACCGGCGGTGCCTTCGACCCGACGTGGTATTCGGCCGGGAAGCTGTGGGACTTCAAGGCGCCGGTGCCGACGATCCCCGCGGGCGAGGACATCGCGACTGCCCTCGAGCACGTCGGCTACGGCCGCGTGAAGGTCGACCTGGCCGCTTCGACGGTGGAGCTGGAAGCCGGTACCGTCCTGGGCCTGGGCGGGATCGCCAAGGGCTACGGTGTCGACCGCGCCCTGGCGGTGCTGCGCGAGCACGGCATCGAGCACGGCATGGTCGACGCGGGCGGTGACCTGCGCGTGATCGGCCGCAAGCACGGGGAGGTGTGGCAGATCGCGGTGCGTCACCCGCGTCGGCGCGGGGACGTGCTGGCGGTGATTCCCCTGGCCAACATCGCGGTGGTCACCAGCGGCGACTACGAGCGCTTCTTCGAATTGGACGGCGTGCGCTACCACCACATCCTCGATCCGCGCACGGGCCGCCCGGCGACCGGCGCCATGAGCGCCACGGTGATCGGTCCCGAGGCGGGGCTGTGCGACGCGCTCGCCACGGCCCTGTGCGTGATGGGCCCTGAGCAGGGGCTCGAGCTGATCGAGCGCATGGAGCGCGTCGAGGCGCTGATCGTCGACCTGAACGGTGAAATGCACCTGTCCAGCGGCCTGCCGCGGGCGGACGAGCGGCCCTGACTCAGGCGGCGCCGAGGCCCTGGTGGGGGGTGGCCCCACCGGCGCGCGGCAACGTCAGGCGAAAGCGCGTGCCGCCGCCGCTGCGCTCCTCGATCTGGACCGAGCCGCGGTGGGCGTCGACGGCGGCTCGCACCAGCGCCAACCCGAGGCCGTAGCCGGCCCGCTTGCCGGCCGCGGAAGCGCCGCGATAGAAGGGTTCGAAGACCCGCGTCCGTTCGGTTGCGGGGATGCCCGGTCCGCGGTCGTCGACGGTCAGCTCGACCGATTTCGCGTCGCCGCGCAGGCAGACTTCGACCGCGGCGCCAACCGGGGAGACCGACAGGGCGTTGGCCACGAGGTTGCGGACCGCGCGCAGGATCGCCTCGCGGTCGCCGTCGAGGGCCAGACCGCCACCCAGCTCGAAGCGCAGGTCGACCCCAGCCCGCTCGGCGCTGCGGCGCCAACGGCCTGAACGCAGCTCGATCTCGTGGGTCAGGTCGAAGCGCTCCGCCCGCGTGGGTTCGGTCGTCTGCCGATCGCGGCACAGGGCCAAGAGGTTGTCGACGGCGTCGGCCAACTCGTGCAGGGAACCGAGCTGTTCGCCGAGCACGCCCGCGTACTCCGCCGGCTCGCGCTCGGACATCAGGCACACCTCGGTCTCGCCGATCAGGTTCTGGATCGGGGCCCGCAGTTCGTGGGCCAGGCCGGCGGTCATCACTCGCGCGCTCTCGTTCTCGGCGCGGATCCGCTCCAGCATCCGCTGCAGCTCCTCGGCCACCTCGCGCACCTCCTCGGGAGGGTGTTCCAAGAGCACTTCGAGCGGCGACTCCGCATCGCGCTGGGCGCGCACCGCGCTGGCCACCCCGGCCAACATGGCCGCGACCCGGCGGCTCGCGAACTCGCCCACGCTGCAGCCCAGGGCGAGGGCGCCCAAGAGCAGCACGACCAGCGCCCACTCGAAGCCTCGCAGGCGATCGACCAACTCCATCCCGTCGAGCACCAACTCGACGCGCGTGCCCTCCTGCGTCGTCATCCCGAACGCCACCACGCCGCGCTCGAGGTGCACCGGACCGTCGTCCTGGAGGCCACCCGCGGGCAGGCGGGGCAGGAGCCCGTGGGGATCGATCACGTAGACCGGAGCCCCCGCGGGCTTGACCCGCCAGCCGAGCTCGACGTCGATGTGCTCGGCGTCCAACTGCAACGCGATCGACTTCGCCAGCTCGTCGGAGCGATTGCCGGTGTCGAAGAGCACGCTGAACTCGTGCACCTCTTCCTGGGAGAGGGCCGCCAGTTGGTCGAGCGCCCCCTGGCCCAGCCACCAGGTGCTGACCAGCCCGATCGCCACGACCAGACCGACTGAGAGCAGGCCGAAGGTCAACCGCAGGCGGTTGCGCAGGGTCCAGCCCGGTGACTTCAATGCGCCGCCTCGCCCGATTGCAGCCGATAGCCCTCGCCCACGACGGTTTGGATGCAGCTCGCCGCGGAGCCCAATCGACGTCGCAGGCGACCCACGTGCACGTCGACGGTGTTCGTTCCCGGATCGAACTCGATGCCCCAGACCGAGCGCAACAGGTCCGGCCGCGAAAGGGTCCGCCCGTCGGCGCGGGCCAGGGCCACCAGCAGGTCGAATTCGCGCGGACTGAGATCGATGCGGTGACCGCCCAGGTCCGCGTGGCGATCGATCGGGTCGATCCGCAGGGGGCCGCGCACCATCGCTGAACCCTGCCTGCGACGGACCACCGCCGTCACGCGGGCGAGCAGCTCGTCGAAGGCGAAGGGCTTGATCAGGTAGTCGTCCGCGCCAGCATCGAGGCCGCGAACGCGCTCGGCCACGGCGTCACGGGCGGTAACGAAGATCACGGGAGTCTCGTCGCCTTGGCTCCGCAGGTCGTTCAGGACGCTCCAACCGTCCTCGTCCGGCAGCATCACGTCGAGCAGCACGACGTCGAAGCCGCCAGCCTTGACGGCGGCCCGGGCCTCGGCGCCATCGGCCGCCGTCTCGCACTCGTGTCCGGCCTCGCGCAGGCCGCGGCCGACGTAGTCTCGAAGTCGCGGATCGTCGTCAACCACGAGCAGGCGCATGGGCTCATGTTAAGCCCGTGGTCCCGGGTCGGCGTGGCCGGAAGACGAGCCTTTCGAGGTCCTGCGGGACCCGGGCGGGATCGGCGGTTGGTGCCCGGGCCGTCGCCTGCGAGACTGGCGGCCATGAGGCTCAGGAATCGAATCGGGGGGATCGCCCTGGGGGCCCTGGCCGGGGTCCTCGTCGGCGCCGCCGGCGGATGGGGAGCGAGCGCTGCGCAGACGGAGCCTTCGGTCGTGGGCTACGACCCCCTGGCGAGCGCGCTCGAGAGCTCGGCGCTCGAGCGCGCGGCGGGGCATCTCGACACGGCCCTGGCGGCGGCCGATCGCGCCCTCTCGGTGGCTCCCCGCGATCCAGCGGCGTGGCTGGTGCGTGCGGAGCTCTTGGTGGACCTCGGCCGCCACGGCGAGGCGATCGAGGCGTTGGACGAGTTGATCGCCGCGCGCGGCGAGTCGGCCCGAGCCCTGACCGCTCGGGCCCGCGCGAAGGTGGGAGCCGGAGACCGGAGCGGGGCCGAGCAGGACGCCCGCGGGGCCCTGGCGCTCTACCCGGCCAGTGGCCCGGCGCGGGCCGAGCTGATCGAGCTCCTGCGCTCGAGCGGACGCCCCGAAGAGGCGCGCGCGCAGTTGACGCGACTGCGGCTCCAGGCGCCCGACCTGGCCTGGGCGGTGGCTTCCGACGCGCGTCTGCGCGCGGCCCAGGGGCACGTGGACGCGGCGCTGGCCGAGTTGGAGGCCGCCCTGGCGGGGGACGACGCGATCGGCTCCGTCCGGCGGGCGACGATCGAGATCGCCCTGGACGCCGGCCGCGCGGGCCGCGCAGTCAATGCGGCGGATCCCTGGCTGGTCGCGCCGTCCAGCGCTCCCGACGTCGATGCGCTGGTGCTCGCGGCGCGTGCGGCTCGGGCCTCGGGGCGCGAGCTACAGGCCCTGCGCGCCTCCCTGGCGGCGCTCGATCGCGACGGCGCGTCGGCCGCGGCCCTGGACGCCACGGTCGAGCTCTTGGGCGAGTCCGATCGCCTGGTCGAGACTCTGCTGCGCTCGCGCCTCGAGCGTGACGACGACAACCTGGCCCGGGCTTGGCTCGGTCGCCGCGCCCTGGACGACGGCCGCGTCGGCGAAGCGCTCGAGCTGCTGGGCGAGCAGGGTGCGACGGCCGAGCTCCAACTGCTGCGCGCGGAGGCCCTGCGCCGCGGCGGGCGCGAGTCCGAGGCGATCGCCGTGCTCGAGCCCCTGTGCGCCGCCGGCGGGCCGGCCCGCGCCTTCTACGAACGGGCCCTGGCGCGCTTCGCCCTGGGTCAGCTCGAGCTGGCCGCCGCCGACTTCGAACGGGCCGCGAGCGGCGAGTTGAGCGGATTGGCCCAGTTCAACCGCGGCGCCGTGCTCGATCGCCTGGGCCGCTACACCGAAGCCGTCGCGGCCTACGAGGCCGCGGTAGCCGCCCAGCCGGACATGGCCCAGGCCTGGATGCAGCTCGGCAACGACTACCACTTCCGTCTCGGCGACCGTGCCCGTGCGGCGGCCGCCTACCGGCGCTTCCTGGCCGTGGCCGGGGAGGACGCCCAGGTGCGCGCCTGGCTGCAGGAGGTCGAATGAGCGCCTGGATCGAGCGCGGCGGGCCGATCATGTGGCCGCTCCTGGCGGTTTCGTTCGTGACCCTGACGATCGTCGTTGAGCGCCTGCTGTTCTGGCTGCGCGAGGCGCGGGTCAGCAGCGCGGACGCACTGCAATCGGCCTGCAAACGCCTGGGCGTTCCCGGTCGCCGCCAGTCGGAGATCGAACGCCTGCTCGACCGCGAGGAAGGGCGCCTGTCGCGCGGGTTGGGCTGGCTCGACACCGCGGTCACCGCCGCGCCGATGCTCGGGATCCTCGGCACCGTGCTCGGCATCATCGACAGCTTCGAGCTGCTCGCCGCCGACGGGGCGGTGGATCCCCTGGCGATCTCGGGCGGCGTGGCCCAGGCACTGATCACGACCGCCACGGGCCTGGCCATCGCGCTCCTGGCGCTGCTGCCGTTCAACGCTCTACGCGCGGCGGTCGGCCGGCGCATCGGGCGTCTGGAGCGGGACTGGCGCATCGTCGGCGAGGACTCGGAGGCGCGCGGGTGAGAGCCTCGCGGCCCCGATCGCGCGCGGCCCGTTGGGAGCGCGGCGCGCGCGTCGAGATGCTGCCGCTGCTCGACGTGGTGTTCCTGTTGCTGGCGGTGTTCCTGCTCTCGGTGGTTCGCATGGTGCGCTCCTACGCCGTGCCGGTGGACCTACCGGCCATGGCCACCGGAGTGCAGGCCGACGTGCCGGCGGTGCTGCTGCTGGGCGTCGACGCCCAGGGCCGCCTGTTCGCGGCGGGTGAAGAGACGACCCTCGCGGGACTGCGGGAGCGGCTGCGCGCGTCGCTCTCCGCCGATCCCGAGTTGCAGGTCCTGCTGCAGGCCGACCGCGAGGCGCGCCACGGGGACGTGGCCGAGCTGCTCGACGCGGTGCGCGCGGAGGGCGCGGGCCAAGTTCTGTTGGTGGCCGAGCCCGCGCCGCTCAGCGGTGGAGACGGCTGATGGGGCGCGACTGGCGCGCGGCGCTGCTGGTGGCGGCCTTGGTCCATGCCGGGGTGCTGTTGATGGGATCCGACTCCCTCGACGCGAAGCCCCTGGCCCTGGGCCACGGGATGGGGCCACGCGGTGACTTCAAGGTCGTCGCCCTGACGCCGGACCAGGCCCGCCTGCTGCTGGCACGGCGGGGCTCCGAGCGCGTGCCGATCCTGGTCGAGGCCGGCGGCGCGGGGCGGTCGGCCACGACCACGCCGATCCCGCTCTTGTCACCGCGACCCCAGGGCCCGAGCGGCTCGTCCCTCGGGGGCGGGCCGACCCTGGGCGATCTCGGCGCGGGGCGCAGCGGCCAGGCCCCGACCCGCGAAACCCTGCGCGAGTCGGTCCTCGGCGCGCCCGAGTCGCTGCCCGCCGCGCCGACACCGGAGTCGGGGTCGCCCAACCAACCGAACCTGGCCGGGAGCGAGTCCGCCGACGACCCGACCGAGGGTCCGGACGAGTCGGGGGCGGGGGAGCTGGCCGGCAGCGGTGGGCAGCAGGCGCGGGACACCGGCGCGGCCGACGGGGATCGAGCCATCGGGCTCGACACGGCGACTCTCGACGCCCTGTCGGTAATTCGCATCTCTCCCGCCTACCCGCCGGAGCTGGCAGCACGGGGCGTCAAGGGCATCGTGCGCTTCGAGTTCACCGTCAACAGCCTCGGCCGCGCCGAGAACATCGTGCGGCTCCAGAGCGGCGGTCACTGGCTCCTCGATGACGGGGCCGAGCGCGCCCTGCGACTGTGGCGCTTTCCCCTGTCGCAGCTCTCCGCGCGGGGTTGGGTCGGCAAGAAGTTCCGCGTGAGCATCGGGTTCGGCACGAACCCGCCCTGAGATCCCGGCCGCTCGAGGAGCGCCGCGGGTGGAATCCTCCCGCACGCTTGGCGTAGAAGTAGCCCATGGTCAGATCCGAAGCACGGAGCACCCTCGTCGCGGTGCTCATGGCCGCGCTCGGCCTGATCGGCTGCGCGCCAGCGAGCGATGGCCCGGGGGGCACGTCCGGCAGCGGTCGGGGTGGGCGCGGCAGCATCACCTCCCAAGTGGCCGGGCAGCAGGGCGCGGCGGGCGTGCAGGCGCCCGTCGTCGAACCGGAGCCCGTCGACCCCTTCGAGGGTTGGACCGAGGAGCAGATCGCCGAGTGGCAGCGTGCCCGTCGCGATCGCGTGCGGCGGGTCTTCTCCAAGGTCCTGCCGCCGATCGAGGAGGCCGCCGAGCGCTACGAGGAGCACGGGAGCCTCGAGCGCCGCAGCCTCTTCGGGCGCGACCAGCGCGACAACCAGGAGTCCATCGATCGGCTGCTGGACAAGGCCGTCGAGGCCCTCGAGCTGTCGTCCCTGGACGACGTGCGGACCGAGTTGCGCGGACTCGAGGACCAGGCGAGCGAGCTCGAACGCCGCCTCGCCCGCGACCGCGAGGCGCGGGTCTCGGCCCCGCGCTCGGACGAGGTGAACGCAATCGAGGATGCGATCACCGTCACCGTCGAGGAGTACGACGCGCGCATCGCCCAGGACCAAGAGACGCTAGAGGGCCTGCGTCGCGAGTCCGACGAGCTGGTCGATCGCTTCGTCGACGAGCTGCGGGCGGTGGGCGTCGAGCTCGACCGCGAGGCCGCCGAGGGTCTGCTCGCGGCCGTGTCCGGCGACGAGTTCATCAAGCTCTGCGCGGTCTTCGACAACGTGCGCCTGGTGACCGAGCAGCTCCAGGAGCTGACCGAGCAGTCGGGCGAGAACCTGGAGACGGCGCGGCGCTACTACGGCGTGTACGTGGTGCTGATCCGGATCATGGATCGCCTGCAG
Source organism: Engelhardtia mirabilis (assembly GCF_007748095.1). Classification (NCBI taxonomy): domain Bacteria; kingdom Pseudomonadati; phylum Planctomycetota; class Planctomycetia; genus Engelhardtia; species Engelhardtia mirabilis. The sequence continues at coordinate 4,824,860 of NZ_CP036287.1, read as the reverse complement.
CTGGACTTCGTTGCCAAGGTGCGCGAGGAGCAGATTCCGCGCCTGCGCGAGCTGGCCTCCCAGGCGCGCGACAACATCGTCCAGGCGGAGCGCAACCTGCGCCGCGACGGGGACCCGACCATCGGCGCCAAGAACATCACCGCCAACCGCCTGACGATCCAGGCCACCGAGATCTACGTCGAGTACCTGAGTGCCCAGGCCACCGACGTGGAGCGGCAGAACGCGCGCCTGCAACCGCGCCTGCGCGACGCGGTCAACACCTACGAGACGGTGCGGGTGGCCAGCCAGGTGGCCGAGATCCTGCGCGAGAGCGCGCGCGATCTGGACACGCTGCTGAACCTCGAGGTGCCGCGCCTGCGCGCCTTCGAGAACAGCGAGCTGCAGGCGGAGTTCATGCGCTTGACCGAGGAGCTGGGCGGGTTGCAGTAGGGGGGGCGGCGCGGCCTGTGGTCGAAGCGGTTGCTGCTGCGGCCTGCGCCGACCACGGTGGGCGAACTCGTCCATCCCGCGCGCTGGTGAACCTCGGCTGCTGTGGGCAACATGGCGCCATGCGACGCGCCCAACCTGTGCTCCAGGTCCTCTTCCTCGGTGGTTTGATGGCCCTGTCCTCCTGCGCCGCCGACAGGGGCGTGGTCTCCGCGTCGGAGGCGGGCGAGGATTGGATCGCGCTCTTCGACGGCGCCAGCTTGGACGGTTGGACGCCCAAGCTCGTCGGCCAGCCCCTGGGCAGTGATACCGATCGGACCTTCCGCGTCCGCGATGGCCTGCTGGTGGTCGACTACGGCGACTACGAGGGCGACTTCGCCGAGCGCTTCGGCCACCTGTTCCACGAGCTGCCCCTGTCGCACTACCGCCTGCGGATCGAGTACCGCTTCGTGGGTGAGCAGGTCCCGGGTGGGCCGGGCTGGGCTCTGCGCAACAGCGGCGTGATGCTGCATTGCCAGGACCCCGCGACGATGGGGCTGGACCAGTCGTTCCCGGTCTCGATCGAGGCCCAGATGTTGGGCGGCGACGGCGTCCATGAGCGGCACAACGGCAACCTGTGCACGCCGGGCACCCACGTGGAGATGGGGGGCGAGCTGATCACGCGCCACTGCACCGACTCGACCTCGCACACCTACCACGGGGACGAGTGGGTGCTGTTGGAGCTCGAGGTCCACGGCTCCGAGCGGGTGGTCCACTGGCTCGAGGGCGAGCCCGTGCTCGAGTACGGCGGCCTGCAGCTCGACCCCGGCGATGCGGATGCGGCGCGCTTGCTCGAGGCTGGTGCAGCCCTGGAGCTCGACCACGGCTGGATCTCGATCCAGGCCGAGAGTCATCCGCTCGAGGTGCGACGAATCGAGCTGTTGATGCTGCCCGAGACCGACTGAGTCGCGGCGGCCAGGGTCATCGGCGGTTCCGAGCGAGATCAAAGGCTTCGAGTCGAGCGTCGAGCGAGTCGCGATCGGCGTCGAGGGAGACTCGCGCGACTGCCAGCTCGTGGGTCAAGTGGGCCTGGCGGGCGATGGCCTCGCGCTGCTCGTCGGTTCGCATCAGGGGCAGGATCCAGCGCAGCATGTCGAGCATGTGGATCATGACTGCAGGATCGTTCTGGGCCTGCTGACGAATCTGGTCGATGGCGGTGTCGACGACCCCCCGGAAGTCGGTGGCGTCCAGGTGCACACGGACTCGGCCCTCGCTGTCCTCGAGGTGGGTCTGCATCGCGCCGCGCTGGGCCACGCTGGACAGGGCGGTTCCCAGCTCGTCGATGCAACCCATGGCGGTGAAGGGGTCGTTGATGCCGGGCGAGAGGGCCCGCACCGCGATCTCGACCAGCTGGTGAAAGCCGAACTCCAGGTCTTGGATGAGGGTGCGGCGACTACCGATGATCACGGCGCGGCGGATCGAGTCGGCGATCTCGTCGGAGACTTGCGGGGTCCCGTGGACCCGCGCGAGTACCCCGCCGGCGAAGACGTAGTCGCCGGGGCGACGGGCGACCCACAGGACCAAGTCTTCGGACTCGGCGTGGCGCAGCAAGGCCGGTGAGTCGACGGCCTGCAGGGTGCCCGATTGGTGGGCGAGTACGGGCAGCCCGCCCTCGGGCTCTTCGAAGCCGCGGTTGCTGTTCGGTGCGCCGTCCAGTCGGTCCGCGTCGGCTTCTTCGTCGAGCGCAGGCAGGACGCGCGGAATCAGGTTGTGGAGCTCGCGGCCGACGGTGGAGATCACGTTGGTGGCTTGGATCGACTCAGCCACGTGGTGGATGAAGAAGATCAGCACCCCGACGTTGGCCAGGGAGAGCAGCACCGCGCCCATCAGCGCCATCTGGTGCTTTCCTCCTCCAAGGCTCGAGCTGAAGGAGGTCAGCCCGATCACGCAGTAGACAAAGGTCCCCAGGAACGTTCCGAGCACGATCTGGTTCATGCGGTCGCGCATGAAGTTGTAGAGCAGGCGCGAGCCGAACTGGTTCGAGGCCAGGCTCAGGGCCACGATCGAGATCGAGAAGGTCAGGCTGACGATCGTGATCGTCGCTCCCGCGATCGTCGACAGCACCGCCCGGGCGGCCTCCGAGTCCCCGACCTGCAGCCAAGGCGGGAACACTCTGGTCGGGATCACACCGCCCAAGTCCAGAGTGATCGTCCCGGCCGCCAGGGTGCCGGCGGCGAAGACCATCAGCGTGGGAACGAACCAGTAGCTGGATCGCAGCCCGTCCAAGAACTTGGCCAGGTGTGCGCTGCCGGGGATCATCGGACGGCTTCCGGATTCACCCTGGCCTCGGTGCGAGGTCGTGCCATGGCCGGAGTCTAGCAGCCGGCGGGGATCGACCAGCGGGCGCGTGGTGTCGGCCGGCTGTCGAGCCCGCCGCTCATTCGGCCTCAGAAGCGGAAGGTCCAGCCGAGCTTGCCCGCGATCGCGCTGTCGCGAGGGGCGTAGTCTCCGCCGGTCGCTTCCCAGTCCTGGTTGAGCACGAAGAAGGCCTCGCTGCCCGGCTCGATGATCCAACGCAGGCGGCTGTTGAGCCCCACCAGCCTCGAGCCGTTGTCGTACTGGGCGAAGATCGACCAGGCCAGTTGCGGGGTGAAGGTCCAGTCGATCCGCGCGCGTCCCAGGTGCACGTCGAAGGCGCCCTGGGGCAGGTCGACCTCGCGGTAGACGTAGTCGAGGTCCAGGGTGATGTAGCGGTTCGGGCGCCACTCGATGCCGGTCGAGAGGTCCAGCCGGTCGCCCTCGTAGAAGTCGCCCAGGACCAGGCTCAGGGTGCCGCTGACCTCGCGCTTGTCGCTGCTGGCGAGGCTCGCGGAGTAGCGCCACCAGTCGTAGTCCCCGGCCGGGATCGTGACCCCGTCCGCGATCTCGAAGTCCTCGTCGAGGACCTCGCGCTCGCGTATGGCGGAGAGGGACAGCTCGTCGCCGGACTCCAGGTCGATCTCGAGCGGCTGCAGGCGCAGGCGCTCGCTCTCGGTGTTGCCCTCCCGGTCGGTCACGATGCTGGGGTCGATCGCGAACTCCAGGGCTCGGATCGTGCCGTTGATGCGCGGTTCCCACTTGTAGGTTCCCGCCCAGCGCCGAATGTCCGTGCGCGGCACGAAACCCAGGCGCGGATCGAGGTCCGCGCCGATCTCCACGTACTTGGTCTCGAGCTGGATCTCGTCGTTGGGGTAGTCGAGCTCGAACAGCACCGCGTTGGCCGCGCCGCCACCGTCCTCGTTGTCGGTGCCCACGACGTAGGACGAGAAGCGCAGGCTGCGATCGCCGAGGAAGTCGTCGGTTCGCAGGTTGAGATCGGCACCGTAGGTGACCGCGCGGCCGTCGCCCGCCGGGTCGCCCCAGGTCACGATGCCGCCCACGTCGGACTGCTCGAACAGGTCGAAGGAAGCGCGCGCCACCGACAGGTTCTGGCCGTCCAGATCGCCCGCGTCCCCGGTCTGCACGTCGAGCACCCCGACCGTGTAGCCGTCACCGCGGCTGGTGAGCTTGGCCGCGGCCAGGATCGGCGTCTCGCTGCCATCGGCGTCGAGACCGATGCGCCGGCTGAAGAAGGGGATCAGGTCCGAGCCCGACTGCCCGGCGCCCGGCGGACCGAAGAAGAAGGCACCGGAGTCCTCCAGGAAGAAGTCGCGCTTCTCCGGGAAGAACAGCGGGAAGCGCGTCAGGTTCACCTGCCGCGCGTCGACCTCGGTCTCGGCGAAGTCGGTGTTCAGGCTCAGGGCCAGCTTGGTCTGGGGCCGGACGCGCCAGAACAGGTCGAGGCCGGCGTCGCCGCTGTGGTCGCGGTCGCCGCTCTCGTCGTCACGCGAATAGCCGGCGACCACGAAGGGCTTCAAGTCGAGCCCGAGCACCGGCTCGAGTCCCCCGACGCCGTCGAGGAAGCCGGCGCTGTTCGCCTCGAAGAAGCCCAGCCGCCGCTCGGGGCTGGCCCAGCGCACGCTCTCGGAGTTGCGCCGGATGAAGCGCCGCACGTTGAAGCCCCAGCGCTCCGCGTCGGGCGCGAAGCCGGTGGTGGCGTAGGGAATCGCGAACTCGCAGAACCAACCCTCGTCGGTCCAGGTCGAGGCCGCGTCGAAGATCCCGTCCCAGTTCTTGTCGAAGCGCGAGCCGTTCTTGGTCAAGAGCGCGTCGCCCTTGCCCCCGGCCGGCCCGATCTGGAACCAGTGGGCGTCGCGGCGGGTCAGGAAGGTGTCGATCAGGATCTCGACCCGATCGTCCGGATCCAGGACCGCGTCCCGCGCCATCTGGGTGCCCCGAATGAGATCCGGCCGGTCGTCGAGGCACGCGACGCCGATGTAGATCGCTTCCTCGTCGTAGGCCACTCGCACCTCGGTGCGTTGGCTGGGTTCGCCGCCCTCGATCGGCAGGACCTGGACGAACTCGTCGATCACGTGACACAGGTCCCAGATCGGGTCGTCGAGTCGGCCGTCCACGACGGGAGCGGGCACCTGCGCCGGTCGGCGCAGGAGATCGTGCGAGGGGAGTTCCGATTCCGGCGTGGGAGCACCGGCAGCGAGCGTCAACAGGGCGAGGAGCAAATCGCGCCCAGTGCAACGAGTACGGCCACGGGGCTCAAGAGCTCAGGCGGACGTCAGGTGCCAGGCACGAAACCGCCGCCTAACGGGAGACGCCCTGCCGCCACAGGCGGCAGGGCGTCTCCCGCTAGGCGGCGGTTTCGTGCCTGGCACCGCTCGCGCGCCTGAGCTCCCGAGTATCGTGCCCGCCCCGTGACGAGCCCGGCCGAACCGCAGCCCCGGATTCCGGGGATCCTCCACCTGGCCTGGCCGCTGGTGGTCTCGTTCGCGCTGCGAGCGGCGTTCACCTGGGTCGACCGGATCTACGCGGCCTACCTGCCCGATCCGGACGTGGCCCAGGCCGCCATCGGACTCGCCCAGCCGATCGAGTTCCTCTTGATCGCCTGTTGGGTCGGCAGCTCGAACGGTCTGACCTCGCGCCTGGCCGCAGCCATGGGAGCCCGCGAAGGCGCGCGCGTCGAGCAGCTCAAGCGAGCCAGCCTGCGGCTGATCTGGAGCTTGGTTGTCCTGTTCGTCCTGATCGCCGCCGCGATCTGGTTCAGCGCGCCGCGGCTAGGACTCGAGGCCAATCTGGCCCGCGGCTTCCAGGTCTACGGCGTGGCCCTGATCGGTGGCTCGGCCTTGACCGGCTTCTGGGCGATCCTGCCCGACAGCCTGGTCAAGGCCCACCAGGACACGCGCACGACCATGTGGGCGGGAATCATCTCGTCCGTGGTCAACGTGGCCTTCAACACGCTGTTCGTGTTCGTCTTCCACTGGGGCCTGTTCGGCATCGGGCTGTCCACGGCAATCGGACGCCTGGGCGGCCTGGCCTACTCGATCTGGAAGGCCGGCCAGCACGAGCGCGCCCGCGTCGGCGCCGGTCGCGACACGGCGCCGGGGCTCTACGACCGTCCCATCCGGGCGCTGTTGACGATCGCGATCCCCTCGGGGCTGACCTACGTCCTGATGGCGGCCGAGGGCTTCGCGGTCAACGGCATCCTGGCCAACAGCCACACCAGCTCCGGTGCGACCGGTGCCGCGCTCAAGGCGATCCAGGCGGACGCCCTCGCGGCCTGGTCGGTGTTCGGCGCGGCGGTGTCCTTCCTGGCCATGCCGGCCATCGCGGTCGGGGTCGCCATGTTGCCCCTGGCGGCGCGCCTGGGCGGTGCGGCCGAGGGAGGTCGACTGCGTAGCGAGCTGCGGACGGCGCTCTTGGCCTGGGCCGGCTTCGGTCTGTTGGTCGTGGTGCCCCTGGGGCTGTTCGGCTGGCCCTGGCTCACCGACGTTCTGCTCGAGAGCGAGCAGGCGATCCAGTTCGCCGCCCGAGCGCGCTGGATCCTGCCGCTCGTGGTGCTGGTGCTCGGACCCTTCATGATCACGCGGCCCCTGTTCGATGCCATGGCCGCGTCGAGGACCGGCCTGCTCCTGAGCTGCTTGCGGAGCCTGGGGCTGATCGTGCCCTGCACCTTCGCGGGCGGACTGATCGCGGTCGCCATGGGGGCCAGCGAGATGGGCGGAATGCTGGCCGGCAACGGCCTGGGCGTGGCCGGCGGGACGACGATCGCGCTAGTGAGCGCCCTGCGCCTGGTTCGCACCAAGGTCCCGCCCCAGGGCGACCGCGCGGAAGCGAGCTAGGATCTGGGTCGCGCGATCGTCGTCGCGGAGCCGCTCGAGGAGCGCGCCGACGTCGATGCCCTCGGCCTCGATCGACTCGCGTCGATGCTCGAGGTAGCCGCGCGTGATGTCGGCGTCGAACTCCGGGTGGAACTGCAGGCCCCAGGTGCTCGCACCCACGCGGAAGGCCTGGTGCGGATCGAGTTCACTGCGCGCCAGGAGGATCGCGCCGGGGGGCAACTCGGTGACGGATTGGCTGTGACTCTCCTGCGCGATCAGCGGCCCCGAGAAATCGCCCAGCAGCGCGTCGTCCTCGGCAGCCTCGAGCAGGTCGAGCGCGACCGCACCGACCTCGCGGCCAGCCGGGTTCCAATCCGCCGCTCCACCCAGGGCGCGCGCCAGGGCCTGGTGGCCGTAGCAGACGCCCAGGATCGGCAGCCCGCGGCCGTGGGCAGCGGTGAGCCAGCGTTCCATCGCCAGGCTCCAAGCGAGGCCGTCGGTGACCATCGCGGACGAGCCCGTCACGACGCAGCCACTGAGCTGCTCGACCGCCGGCAGGGCCTCACCGCCCTCCACGTCGACCACGAGCACCCCCGCGGGGTCGAGACCGAGTCCGCTGCGGAACCAGTCTGCAAAGTCGCCGCGTCGTTCCTTGACCGGCGGAACCGTCGTGCCGCACACGAAGATGGCGATGGGGCCGTGGCTCATGGGCCGAGTCTCGCGCGATCGTCGCCGCCGTTCAACGCTCGCCGGAGTTGCGGCGCGCCGACACGACCGCCGAACCCAACATCGACGCCAGGTGCTCCGCCTCCGACGGCGAGAGTCGCACGCAGAGCAACTCACGCCCATCGCCCGGCAACTCCGCCTGGGCCAACTCGAGGGTCACGAGGGGCTGCCCGTCGATCTGCTTGACCAGGTGCACGCGAACCTCGCCCGTGGCCTTCTGCGGATCGGCGGTGACGCCCACGCCGGCCTGGCCACGCACGCTGCCCACGGTGGTGAGGACCTCGCCGCCGAGGAACTTGGGAACCAACGCGCCCCAGACCTGCTTGAGGATGTTCATGCCTTGAAGATGCTAGCGCGAGTCCCACGACGCGGTGCGTTCGGATGAACCATCGGCCGGGTTCGGGGACGATGGGCTTCCAGGCGATGCAGGGCGGACCGCGGCCTGGCCCGACCGGTCAGGTCAACTGAACCTCGACCAACAACCCCGTATGCATGCCCTTGGGCGTCGAGACCGTGAGTTCGTCGGCCTCGCGGTGCACGTGCCACTCCAGGCGCCGCTCCTGCTCGTCCTCCAGGGCCGCGATCACAGCCGGCGGCGGCAGGATGAAGCGCGGGAAGCGGCGGCCCTTCCAAAGCTTGCCCTTCCAGGCGGCCAGCGCCGTCTCGTTGGCCGGGCAGGCGACCAGCACGACCTCCTCGGCGCGACTGATGGCGTGGCGCAGGCGTGCCATATCGGGCAGGCCCACGTCGATCCACAACTTGGTCTGGCCGGTGAAGTCCTCTTCCCACAGGGCCGGCTCGTTGCCCTTGCAGACCCCCTCGCGCAGCTGCAGGTTCTCGGACCAGAACAGGGCCCAGGCGATCAGCCGCGTGTGGAACATGGCTACCGTCTCGGAGGGATGGCGCGCCACGCGCAGGCTCAGACTGCGCCACAGGTTGCGCGTCTCGTCGGCGAGCTCGAGTTGGAGGGTGTGGACGACGTCACGCACGGCTGGGCTCAAAGGTCGATGCGGCGGTCGAAGACCAGGCGCCGATCGAGACGGGCGTCGAAGGTCTCGAACAGGACCGCGAGGTCGGGCTCGGGGGTGCCGCGGTAGAGCACTTTGCCGGCGGCGTCGACGACGGTCACCTCGGCGCCGTAGGGAACCATGTCCGGGTGCAGCAGGATCGAGAAATCGCGACCCCCGCGTGCATCGAGGACGAAGTGCGCGCCGTCGCGCGTGGCCCGCACGCGCATCACGTCGCCAGGTCGATCGCAGCCGAGCCAGTACAGGCCGTGCTGTTCGAGCCGCCCCAGGGGGTCCTGGTCGGTCTGCAAGGGGAAGGGCTCGGTCGCGTACTCCCACACGATCGTCCCGGGGAAGGTGTCGCGCCGTTGCTCGAAGATCCACTCGAGCCCCGCGCCGGGCTCGCCGCCGGGGAAGCTGTGGTCGAGGCCCTCGTGCAGGGTGAAGTGTTGCTTCACGTAGCCGCCCTCGTCGGCCGCCGCCAACTCCTGCAAACGCTTCCAGGCGTAGAGGTAGGTGCCGGGCATGCAGTTCCTGTCCACCGAACCCGTGTACCAGTACATGGCCAGGTTGCGGACGTTGGGCAGGACCCCGTGCTGCATGGCGGTCACGTCCTCGGGCGCCGGCAACTGCGCCTTGGGCGCGGCCATGATCACGCCGTGGGCGGGGATCGCGCCGGCCAGGAGGTCGGGATAGCGACCGGCCAGGTGCCAAGTGCCGGTGCCGCCCATGGAGAAGCCGACGCTGTAGACCCGGTCGGGGTCGACGCCCAGGGCGATCTTGGCCCAGTCGATCAGGCTCAGGACCATGCGTTCGCCGTGCACCGTGCTCCAGGCGTCGGTGTCCAGGCGCACGGCCTGGGGCCAGGCCGCGGCCAGCTCCTTGATCGGCCAGTTGGAACGCGCCGCCCCCGCGTCGCCCACGCCCGGACCGCCGCCGTGCAGGCCGACGACGAAGCCTTCATCCTTCTTGGTGTTGCCGACGAAGGACCAGGCCTCGCCCCAGGGCGTCTCGAAGGTCAACTTGCCGCCCTTGGGCGACGGGACGGGCCACTCGTCCTGGGCGGCCTCGAAGAGGATCTGGGTCGCCTCGGCGAGATGACCGGCGGGCAGGGGCTCGAACTCCGCCACGCGCTGCTCGAGTTCCGCGCGAACCTCGGCGTCCCAGTCCTCGAAGCGCGAGACCGGCCGCACCTCGAACCAGTCCTCGGCCAGCTTCGAGAGCTCCTTGGCGTAGCGCTTGTCGAGCGGGCCCCCCTGCTCCTGGGCTGACGGGTGCGGTCGAAGGCTGGCGCTGGCCGCCGTGGCGACGAGGGCCAGGGCCAGTGCGATGCGAGTCGAGCTTCGGGACACGGACATAGCGGCGCGATTGTAGGAACACCGGAGCGGCAGCGGCCGACGCCCCTGCGCCGCAGCGCGCACGGGAAGCGCGGGGGTCGGCCGCCCGTCGGCCCGTGCCTGGCGCGGATCGCCGTCCGAGCCCCCCGCCGGCCCCCTCGCCGAGTGGGGGCGCGCACGCGTCGCCGCCAGGGGGCGCGCGACGGCCGCCGACCGCGTCGGGCCCCCAGCTCGCCGGGGTCCCGAATCGATGCGTTCTCGATCGGCCGGCGATGCCTCCCTCGGCGACGGTCCCCGACGAATCGCTCGATCCGTGCAACGATCGGGCGCTGTGGGTGCAAGGGTTCCAGTGTCCGATTCAGTCACAGCCGACTTCGTGGCTTGGCGCCGCGGCGGCGATCCGCGGTTCCTGGCGCGGGTCTTCGACGCGGTGGCGCCAGAGCTTCTGAAGCTGGCGTTGCACCTGGTGGGCGACGGGGCGACGGCCGAGGACCTGGTCCAGCAGGCCTTCCTGGCCGCGATCGAGGCGCCCGAGCGCTTCGACGGCGAGCGCCCCGCCGGCGCCTGGTTGGCGGGAATCCTGGCCAACCGGGCCCGGCGGGTGCACCGGGAGCGGCGGCGTGAGCTCGACCCCGAGCGGCTCGAGCGGGTGCTCGGTGGCGAGGACCCGTCCGAGGCGCTCGCGGACCGCGAGCTCTCGGCGGCGCTCCTACGCGCCCTCGACGCCCTGCCCGAGCTCTACCGCGAGCCCGCCCTGCTGCGCTTCCGCCACGGCCTCTCGCCGGCGGAGGTCGCCCACGCCCTGCGGCGCAGTCCGGGGACCGTACGCAGCCAGCTCCACCGCGCGGCGGAGCTCCTGCGGCGGGCGGTCCCGGCCGGCGCGCTGCCGGTCTGGATGTTGACGATCGACGCTGAAGCCCGCCTCGGACGCCTGCGCGAGACCGTTCTCGCGCGGGCCGCCGGGGCTCCGATTCCTACGGGCGCCGCGGGCGCCCTCGCCCTCGTCATGGGACTCAAGAGCTGGATCGTCGTCGCCCTGATCGTCACCACCGCCGTCGCCGTCGGCGGCGCGTTCCTGCGGCCCGAGGCCGCCTCCGGCGAACCGGTCGCGGCGCACTCGCCCAGCGGTGGCGCCAGCCTGTCGTCCCTCGACGCCGTCACCACGCCGGACGTCTCCGGGCTCGGCCCCGTCGACGCTTCGCGGGTTGAGGTCGAGCCCACGCAGCCGCAGGCCCGAGTCGCTGCCGTCGATCCGCGGCCGCTGCTCACCATTGCGGTCCGCCGCGGCGGCATTCCGGTCGAGGGTCGACACTTCGTCGCGCGCGGCGATGGCGCAGCGTCCACGAGCGTCGAGGTCAGTGGCGTGACGGACTCGGACGGCCGCGCGCGCGTGGGCGAGCTGCGCGAGGGAACGGCGACCGTCGAGCTCGGCGGCGGGCTCACCCGGACCGTCGAGTTAGTGGCCGGTGAGCCGGCCGTGGCCGAATTCGACCTCGCCGACTCGTCGCGGGTCGCCGGCCGCGTGGTCGATGGCGCGGGCATGCCCCTGGCGGAGGCCCGAGTTTGGTGCCTGCCGCGCGACGGGGAGCCGCAAGCCGTCGCCCGCACGGACCGCGAAGGGCGCTTCGAGTTCGACGGTGCCAGGACGCAGATCGAGCTGCGCGCGACGCTCCCCGGCTACTCGGCGGCGCAGACGTTCCATCCGCGGTTCCTCTCACGTGACGTGCTCGGCGTCGAGCTCGTGCTCCAGGCGGGAGAGACCTGGCTCGACCTGCATCTGACGGACGACGGCGGCGGACCCGTGCCCGGGGCCCTGGTCGACCTCGCACCCGTGTTGGTCGAGGGCGCGACCCAGTTCCGGGGTGGGATGCAGGTGACCGACCTACCGCCCGGTGGCGGTGGGCGATCCAGCACGGACGGGACTCTGCGGCTCGGCGGGCTGGCGCGGGGTGACTACCTGCTCACGGTCTGGGCCGATGGCTTCGCCGATGTCCGGACGCAGGTCGAGCTGTCCGCTTCGCGCGAGATGGCGATTGCACTCGAGCGCGGGGGCACCGTCGCCGGGCAAGTGGTCGGCGCCGACGGACGCCCCGTGGCCGGCGCGACGGTAAGTCGTCAGGGAGCCAGCGGGCCACTCGGCTTCGAGCGCGGCGGCGGCGTCACCGTCGAGACCGATGACGACGGGCGCTTCGTGCTCCGCGCGGTGCCGCTCGAGCGGTCGGTCCAGATCCTCGCGCAGGTGAATGACTCGCGCATCCTGCGCACGTCGACCGAGGTCCGACTCGCCGGCGCGGGGATCGACGACCTCTTGTTGACCTTCCCGCCCGCCGAATCGATCAGCGGCCGGGTCGTCTTCGCCGACGGCTCGCCGGTCGGCCGGGCGTCCCTGATCTTCATCCCCGACGACGGCGATCCACAGGGCGCCGCGGGGGCGACGGCCGAGGACGACGGCGGCTTCGCAGTCGTGGTGCGTCCCGATTCGATCGGCACGCTGTACGTCGACACGCCGGACGTCGGCGGCTTCGCCGACAGCGGCTCCTTCGAGGGCGTGCGGCCGTCGCAGTCTCCCCACGACTTGGTCCTCGGCGGCGATCCAGCGGACACGGCGGGGCTGCTCCTGTCGATCGTCGACGCGCGGGGCCTGCCCGCCGTGGGCGCGCGCTACGTGGTCGTCGACCGTCGCAATCGTTCGTTGGCGAGTGGCCTCTTGACCGAGGGGCAGTCCACCCTCGACCTCGGCCGTCGACCGCCCGGTCCCGTGAGCGTCCTGATCGAGTCCCCCGCCCACGGTCGGCTGCGGTCGGAGAGCTTCGAGCTCGTGGCCGGCTCGACGGTCGAGCACACGATCACCCTCGCCGAGCCGGGCTCGATCGCCCTCGACTGGAGCCCGCGCGGGGCGGGCGAGGTCGAGCTGCAGGACAGCGAGGGACACCAGGTCGACAGCCTCTGGCGCGACGCTGGAGGCCAGTGGCGCTGCCCCCCGCTGCAGCCCGGGCGCTATTCGCTCGCGCTGTCGAGCGGCGGCGAGGAGCACCGACTCGAGGACCTGGTGGTCGCCGCGGGCGAGGTCCTCGCGGTCGGTCCCGTCGACTTCAGTCGCTAGAGGAGGCTCGACTCGGAGCTTCGTGTAGCGCGGCCTCCGGAAGGCCTTCACTCGGCCCGACCACCGAGCGAGCGGCGGACCGCGGTTGCCGGAATTCCTGTAACGATGGGGCGGCTCTGGTGCAGACCCCCCGGTGAACGACCTCTCCACACGGCACTTCCTGACCTGGCGCGGGCGCCGGGACGCGGCCTCCCTGGAGGCCGTGTTCGACGCCACTGCGCCGGGCCTCTTGCGCCTGGCCCTGCACCTGGTGGGGGACGCGCAGGTGGCCGAGGACCTGGTGCAGCAGACCTTCCTGGCGGCCATCGAGGCGCCCGAGCTCTTCGACGCCGCGCGCGGGGTCGAGGCCTGGCTGGCGGGGATCCTGGCCAACCGCGCCCGGCGGGTGCACCGCGACCGCGCGAGGCGGATCGACCCGGAGCGGGTCGAGCGCGCCCTCGCCGCCGCGGACCCGGCCGAGTTGGCGGCGAACCGTGAGCTCTCCGCCGCGGTGCTCGAGGCCCTCGACGCCCTGGACGAGCCCTACCGCCAGGCGGCGGTGCTGCGGCTGGTCCACGGCCTCGAGCCGGCGCAGATCGCCCACGCCCTCGGCCGCGCGCCGGGGACCGTGCGCGTGCAGTTGCACCGGGCTCTGGAGCAACTCCGGCGGGCGCTGCCAACTGGTGCGGCCCTGGGGATCCTGCCGCTGTTCGATGCTCGAGCCTCGCTCGCTGGCGTCCGCGAGGCGGTCCTGGCCGCGGGCACCAAGCCCGGCCTGGTCGCGGGGTCGCTCACCGCCCTCACCCATGCGGGAGCACTGATCGTGACCACCAAGATCTGGATCGCAGCGGCCGCGGCGGCCGTTTCCCTACTCGCCCTGATCGTGTTCGAGGGCGGCCGCGACGCGGCCCCCGCTGCACCGACCGCCAGTCCCGAGGCCGGCGGCGACGCACTGGTCGCGCTGACGACGCCCGCCGACACCGAGCGGTCAGCGCTGCTATCGTCTGCAGTCGACGTTCCTGGCGCACACTCGCCGATCGGATCCACCGTGGACGACTCTGCAGCGGACGGGAGCGTGACGATTCACATCCATGCGGACGGTCGCCCGGTCGCCGGGCGCGAGCTGCGTCTGCGTGTCGACGGGCCCGATCCGGAGCTCAACGCGCGCTGGCGCAAGACCGACGAGCGCGGGCTGGCCGTCGTCGACCGACTTCCCCCGTGTTCGTTCGCCGTGGAGGTTGCCGGCGGCATCTGGCGCGACGGAGCCATCGGGAGGGACGAGTCGAAGTCGATCGAGATCGATCTGGCGCAGTTGGCGCGCGTCGAAGGCAACGTCGTCGACGCCCTGGACGAGCCGATCGCGGGCGCGCGGATCCTGGCCCTGAATCGCCACGCGCCGCCGATGGAGGTAGCCGTCAGCGACGCCGACGGCCGCTTCACGATCGACGGGGCCGGCAGTGATTTGCGACTGGTCGCTGAGCACCCGGACTACCACGTGCTCGACACGGTCTGGGCCGACGCCAAGCCGCGCACGACGATCGACGTCCGGCTGGTCATGCACGCCGAGTCCGCGGTGCTCGAGGGGCTCGCCGTGGACGAGCGCGGCGATCCGGTGCCCGGCACCTGGGCCGAGCTGGCCCTTTGGACCGAGGTCGAGATGCGGCGCCGTGGCGAGGGCATCACCCTGGGCCTGCGGCCGCGGGCCGTGCGGGTCGACGACCAGGGGCGCTTTCGCTTCGAGTCCCTGCCCGCGGCCACCGTGGCGGTCGGCGCTCGCGCGCCGGGTCGCGTCGGCGAGTCGCGCACGGTCGAGCTCGAACCGGGTCGCACGACGCGCGTGACCCTGCGTCTGACCGACGGAGCGACGGTGGCTGGACACGTGCGCGACCCGCAGGGGCGGCCGCTGGCCGGGGCCCAGGTCGCAGGTCCCAGCGGCGTGGAGTTCGCGCGCGTGACGACGCTTACCGACGGCGATGGGGCTTTCCGTCTGGACGGCGTCGAGCCCGATCCCGAGGCGACCATCACCGCTCGCCGCGCCGGCGCGGACGAGTCCGGCGCCCGGGCGACCCGTGCCCTGCGCGCCGGCGAGCTGACCACGGTCGAGTTGACCCTCGCACCCGACGCGCGGATCGGCGGTCGCCTGCGCGGCCCCGACGGCGAGCCCCTCGCGGGCTGGTGGGTGGCCTTCGAGACCCGCGGCGACCTGGTCGCGCGCGGCCGACAAGAGGCCACCGGCGCCGACGGCTCCTTCGAGGTCGACGCCGCCGGGACGGAGCCAGGTTGCCTGGTCGCGATGCCGCCCGCACGCGGGGGCCTGCCGCCCGTGGCCGAGCGTTGTGACGTGCGTCCGGGCGATCGCGTGGACCTGTGGGTCGAGTCCGAGCGCTTCCCCGATGCGGGCTTTCGGATCGCGGTGGTCGACGGTGCGGGCAGGCCCCTGTCGGGTGCGCAGATCGGCTACGCGGTAGAGCGCGAGGGCTACCCGACCATGGGCAGCCTCGAGCCGGTCGAACCTGCAACCGGTGTGCTCGAGGTCGGACAGCTCGCGCCGGGTCCCGTGCGCGTCGAGGTCCGCACGGCCGATCGCGGGCGGCTGTCCCTCGGTGAGGTCGAGCTCCGCGCAGGGGAGCTGCGCGACCTCGGCACGGCGGCGATCCTCGAGGCCGGTAACATCGACCTCAGTTGGCGGCCGACGGCCGACGTCGTCGAGCCCGCGGTCTTTGCGCGGTCGACCGAGAGCCCCGGCCTGACCGAGGCTGCGACCCGCATGGGCGACGGGCGTTGGCGGGTCGGACCGCTCCAACCCGGCACCTACGACCTCTTGCTGGTGGATCGCGACGGCGAGCCGCTTGTGCCGTGCCGAGGGCTCGTCGTGGTCGCCGGCGAGACGCTGGAGCTGGGGCAAGTCGCGCTCGACTGACGCGGAGGCGTCGAGAATCCGCCGGGAACCTGCAACGCTGGGCGGGCGCCACGCGCCAGTTCACCGTGAACGACCCGTCCACAGAGCTCTTCCTCGCCTGGCGACGCCGCCGCGACCCGCGCCTCTTGGGTGAGGTCTTCGACGCCACCGCGCCCGAGCTGGTCAAGCTGGCCCTGCACCTGGTCGGTGACGTCGCCACCGCCGAGGACCTGGTGCAGCAGACCTTCATGGTCGCGATCGAGTCCCCCGAGGACTTCGCCAGCGAGGGGTTCGTCGCCGCCTGGTTGGCCGGAGTGCTGGCCAACCGCGCGCGCCGTCATCGGCGGGAACAGGCGCGCGAGGTCGACCCCGAGCGGCTCACCGCCGCCCTCGAAGCCCCCGACCCCGCCCAGTTGGCGGCCGACCGGGACCTCTCGGCGGCGCTGCTCGAGGCCCTCGACGGCCTGCCCGAGCCCTACCGCGCGGTAGCCCTGTTGCGCTTCCACCACGGCCTCGAACCGCTCGAGATCGCCCACACCCTCGAACGCAGCCCCGGAACCGTGCGCAGCCAGTTGCACCGGGCCGTGGCGCTCCTGCGTCGGTCGCTACCGGCGGGGGTGCTGCCGGCTTGGGTCACCGGATTCGATCCGGCCCCTTCGTGGGGGTCGTTGAGAGAGCGGATCGTCGCTGCTGCAAGCAAGTCGGAAGTCGCGGTCAACCTGGCCGGAGTCGGAGCATTGATGACAAGCGCGAAGAGTTGGATCGGGGCCGCATTGGTGTTGCTGGCGGTGGCGTTCGTCGGCGAGGGCCTGCGCGGGCTATTCGCCGGCTCGGGCCACGGCGAGGGAGCGGCGATCGAAGCCGGGGAGGCGGGGCTGGTCCTCGTTCACGGCGTCGCCGAGGGGAGTCGCGCGCTCGAGGAGCTCGAATCGATCGCAGTCGTCGAGCGGGTTCCTGTTCGGTCGGAGTCAGTCTCCGCCGCGGCCGCCAGCGCGGTCCTCGACGGCGCGCTCGCCATCCGAGTTCATCGTGCCGGCAGTCCGGTCGCGGGGCGTGAGCTGCTCGTCCGGCCCGGCTCGGCTATCGAGGCCCCCGCGTCGAATGGGCGGACCGACTCACAGGGACGGTTCAGGCTCGACGGGATCGTGCCCGGCGACTACGAGGTCGAGCTGGCCGGTGGCGAGCGGCGGACTGCTCGCATCGAAGCTGGACACACGGCCACGATCGAGTTCGACCTGGTCGGCAGCGCTCGAGTTCGCGGTACCACGGTCGATCCGAGTGGCATGGCCGTTCCGGACGCCGTCGTCTTCGCGCAGGTACGGGGAGGTCGAATCCTGGCCGTTGCACGGTCGAGGGATGACGGGAGCTTCGAGTTCGACGGCGCCGTGGGACGGGTCCGACTCCACGCGACGAAGCCCGGTTGGTCGGCCCGTGGATCGGCGACGCCGAACTTCATGGGGCGAGACGCCGATCACGTGGAGTTGGTGCTCGCCCCTGGATCGGCTGGTGTGGACCTGACCGTGGTCGATCCGGCCGGTCAGCCGGTGATTGGGGCGGCAGTGGACGCGATCGCTCGGGTCACCGAAGTGCGGTCGGTAGATCGCGGGCCCTTCGAATCGTGCGACCAACCACCCGGAGCCAGCGGTCTGACGGACGCAGCGGGGAGGCTACGACTCGACGACCTGTCGCCCGGACCGTACTTCTTGACGGTCCGAGCAGCCGGTTTCGCCGTGCAGCAGATCGATCACGAGGTAGGCGACGAGGCGTCGCGCGAGATCACCCTCGAGCCCGGAGTCGAGGTCGCCGGTCGGGTCACAGGCAGCGACGGTCGACCGGTCAAGGGCGCTGCCGTGTACTTCGGCATTGCAGGAGACATGATGCCGTGGTCGGAGGCGCGCATCGCGGCCCTGACCGACGCGGCCGGGCGCTACGTGCTGCCGCTGGTTCCCCGGCGATCGGCCGTACGGCTGTCCGCCGCTTCGACAACGTTGTTCGGGCGCAGCGTCTCGCAGTCGATCGACACGCGGGAGGGGCGGACTCGAACGGTCGACTTCGAGCTGCCGCAGCTCCATCTCATCGCCGGACGCTTGGTGAGTGCGACGGGCGAGCCCCTGGAGGGTTGGGGGCTGAGGTTTGTGGCCGAACAGTTCAGCGTCGCCGGTCTGGCGCAGGGAGCCAGCGGACCCGACGGCCGTTTCGAGCTCCAGTTGCAGTCCGACCAGCAGGGCACCCTGTCGGTGTTCCGGCCGGGCCAATTGAGCTCGCGAGAAGTCGCTAGTTGGGACGGCATCGTGCCTGGTGGCCCGAGTCAGGACTTCAGCGTGCCCGCCATCGAGGAGGAGAGCGCTCTGATCTCGATGCGAGTCGTAGACCAGGCGGGGCGGCCCCTCGACGACGCCGTCGTCGACCTGTGGATGGAGGGCGAGGACCCCGGGCCCGACGCGCGGCGACGGACTGCGGTGGTGCCGGGCGCGCCGGTCGTGACCCTCGGACCCATGCCGCCGGGTGCCGTCATGCTCGAGGTGACCTCGTCGTCCTGCGGCAGCCTCGTGGTCGGCCCGCTCGTGCTCGAGCCGGGCGAGACGACCGAGGTCGAGGCCCGGTTCGAGCAGCCCGGTTGCCTGCGCTTCGAGTGGGCGACCGGTGCGTCGATCTCGAACTACGCCGCCGTGCAAGCGCAGGGGGCCGAGGTCGGGACCAGGATCTGGCGCGACCGTGCGGGCCGCTGGTGGTGCCCGCCCCTGCAACCCGGACGCTACCTGCTCCGCATCCTGGACTCGGACCGCGCCCGCGAGTTCGAGGGCCTCGTGATCGAGGCCGGCGAGACCCTCGACCTGGGCCGCATCGACCTGGGTTCCTGAGCCCTGAGCGAGGTTGGGGGAGCCGGGCCCCGGCCCAGGCCAGGCCACGAGCCTGACGCTCCACGAGCGGGCGGAACGAATCCCCCAGGAATCTGCAACGCTGGGCGTCCTGAAGTGCAGGGCCCGCGGTGACTGACAGCGTTACGAACGGATTCCTCGCCTGGCGCCGGACCGGCGACCCGCGCCGGCTGGCGGAGGTCTTCGACGCCACGGCGACCGACCTCTTGCAGCTCGCGCTGCATCTGGTCGGGGACGTCGCTACGGCGGAGGACTTGGTCCAGCAGACCTTCCTGGCGGCCATCGAGGCTCCCGAGGAGTTCGACGGCCAGCGCAAGCTAGGCGCCTGGCTGGCGGGGATCCTGGCCAACCGCGCGCGCCGCGTGCATCGCGACCGCGGGCGCGCGCTCGACGTGGAATGGTTGGCCCGGGGGCTCGACCTCGACGACCCGGTCGAGATCCTCGCCCATCGCGAGCTCTCGATCGCCCTGCTGCAGGCTCTGGATGGACTGCCGGAGCCCTATCGCGAGCCCGCCCTGATGCGCTTTCGCCACGGCCTCGAGCCGGGGGAGATCGCGCACACCCTGCGGCGTAGCCCGGGCACCGTGCGCAGCCAGTTGCACCGGGCCGTGGCGCTCTTGCGGCGCTCGGTCCCGGCGGGGGTGTTGCCGGTGTGGTGGGGCGGGGTCGATGTGGACAGCGGCCTGGGACATGTGCGTGAAGTCGTGCTCGCCCGGGCTGCGACGACGAAGACCCTGATCGGCGCCTCCGGCGTCCTGAGTGTGCTGATGACTTGGAAGACCTGGAGTGTGGCGGCGGCGTTGGTGGCCCTGGCGGCGTTCTCGATCTGGTCCCTCGATCCGATCGGAGTCCGGCCGTCGATCCCGGACCAGGCCCAGGCGCAGGGTCGGGCTCTCGTCGCGGACGACGAGGTTGCGGACGCCGCTACAAGCCCACTCGCGATGCTCGAAGGGCAGGCTGCGGTCGATCGGATACCAGTCGAGGGGCCGGCCGAGGTCCCCGCCGCAGAAGTTCCGATGGGACGCTCGATCCGGGTGCGCCTGGTGCGAGGCGATGAGCCCGTTCCGGGGCGCCACG
The DNA here is from genome assembly GCF_007748095.1 of Engelhardtia mirabilis. NCBI lineage: Bacteria > Pseudomonadati > Planctomycetota > Planctomycetia > Engelhardtia > Engelhardtia mirabilis. Next base: position 4,805,257 of record NZ_CP036287.1, on the reverse strand, counting down.
TGATCGTCGATCCGCAGGGTGAGGGGCTGGGTCACGATCCGATTGCGCTCTTCTCCGATCGAGAAGGTCAGGCGTTCGTTTCGGATCTGCCTAGCGGCATCGCCGTGGTGATGTTGGCCAGCGGATTGCGGCGGTCGGTCACCGTGCCCGAGATAGGTGAGGTCGAGGTCGTGATCGACCTCGTCGGGAGTTCTCGAGTCTCTGGGAGGGTTCTCGACACCCGCGGCATGCCAGTCGCAGGCGCCGAAGTCTGTGTCGTCTGCCAAGGCGGGATCGTGCTCCCAATTGCGGAGTCCCGAGCCGACGGCACATTCGCCTACGACGGCGCCGGCAGCACTGGGCGACTTCACGCTAGCAAGCCCGGTTGGCACGCCACGGAGACGGTGAGCCCGATGTTCCACGGCAAGGATGCAGCCGGAATCGATCTGATCCTGGCGCCGGGGGGCGGATCCCTGGTCGTGACCGTGGTGGGTGCCGATGGCGCCGCTGCCGTAGGCGCCGATGTACTCCTGGCCCCTCGCTCCAACTCGGTGCGGGTGTCCAACTACGGCTCGCGAAGCGTCTGGACCGAATCGCCGAACCTGTTCGAGCGCACCGATGAGCGGGGCAACGTCCACTTCGACGACGTCGCGCCGGGCGACTATCAGATCGGGGTGCGCGCCGCGGGTCACGCGATCGAGTCCGTCGACGTGCGCGTGGATGGAGTCGAGGCGCTCCGGATCGTCCTCGAGGCGGCGGTCTCGATTCGCGGTCGCGTGACGGAGGTCGACGGGAACCCGGTCGCGGGCGCGGTTGTCTACGATCGGCGCGAGCCTCGAGCTTGGTCTTGGGATGGCATGGCCGGCGCCGCGGACGTCGCACGTACGGACGACGATGGGAGCTTCGAGTTGCGTCGGATCTCGCCCGGGGGCAAGGCGCGGCTGGCGGCCAAGGTGGGCAGGGGGGCGATGCGCGGCGCCGCCGTCGAACTCGAGGTCGAAGTGGGTCCGACCGGCTTGGATGGAGTCGAGCTGGTCGTGCCCGCGATGACGACCCTCTCGGGCCAGTTGGTCGGAGACGGGGGCTCGGGCCTCGAGGGTTGGGGAGTCTCGTTCAGCGGCGGCGGACCGGGTGTGGTGGGCCATTCGACGGTGCGAACCGGCCCGCAGGGAGAGTTCGAGATCACTGGCACGTTCAACACCCCCGGGGACCTCGAGGTTCAGCCTCCGGGGATCTCCGGGTTGAACCCTGCTCTGCTGGTCGAAGACGTCGAGCCGGGGACGACTGGGTTGCTGCTCCAGGTTCCCGCGGAGCGGATGCCGACCGCGGAGCTGCGCGTCCGGGTCACCGACAGCCTCGGCAACCCTGTGCGCGACGTGCAGCTCTGGGTCAGTCCCAGCGATTCGGAGTTCAGGGTGCAGCGCTTCAACCTCGACGCAGGCTCGGACGGCGTGACCATCGGTCCGCTCGCGGCGACGCGGCTCGAGGTCCAAGCGCGTTCCACGTCGATGGGCTCGATCGTGGTTCCCGATGTCGACCTGCTGCCCTTCGCACGTCGTGACTTGTCCATCGTCTTCGAGCAACCCGGCGCGATCGCCTTCGAGCGGCCGCCTGAGGGCAGTCAACTCGATATGACCGTCGCGACCCTCGAGCGCGACGGCGTGACTCTCCCCGACCGGGCCTGGTGTGACCCCGGGGGGCAATGGAGTCGTCCGCCGCTGCAGCCGGGTGTCTACACCCTGAAGGTGTTCAGCGGCGACCGGCGGGCGACGCGCGAGGGCCTGCGGGTCGAGGCGGGCCAGACCCTCGAACTCGGATTCCTCGAGTTCGATCAGTAGTCCCGGCGCCAGGCGAACCAGCCGTGGCCCCAGTCCTCGAACTCGTAGTCGTTGCCGGCGGGGATCGCGCCGCCCTCGGGGATCCACAACAGGCCGTACTGGCCCCAGAAGTCGCGCGTGCCCAGGACGGTGAAGCGCACGCGCCCCGACCGGAAGTGGGTGATCTCGTCGGCCAGGTAGAGGCCGACGAGGCGCGGGGGGAATTCCTGGAGCTCGGGCTCGACGGCGGTGACCTCGGCCACCAGGTCGTCCAGGGCGGGGCGGGAGAGGGCGAAAGCGGCACGCTCGGGGAAGTCGCCCAGCACGGTGCCGATCACGCCGGTGGCGAGCAGCGCGGCCATGGCCCAGGGCATGAGCGGGGCCACGTCGACCCAACGCCGCCGCGCCAGGGCGGTGCGGATCCCGAGGTAGGTGCCCACCAACCAGATCGGCGCGACCAAGGCTGCCACGAAGGTCGCGAAGCCGGCCAGGGGCATGTAGGAGCCCGGCGGCAGGTCCGCCAACAGGGCGAAGACCGCGCAGAACAGCACCGCCCAGACGACCCACCAGCCCACTCGCCACAGGCGCGGGGCCGGTTCGTCGGCGAAGAGCGCGCGGGCGAAGCGCGAGGGGCGATCGACGGGTTGGATCACGGTGCGGCGGTGTGCACGGGCCTCGACCCGCCGGCGCCCGGCCGGCGTCGACGGTCAGACGTGGTGGACCGGCCCCTCGCCGGCGACGGCGGCGCGGATCGTGCGGCGCACGTAGACCGGCACCATCTCGCGGCGGTAGTCGTGGTCGCCGGGGATGTTCGGCATGGGGTGGCACTGGCCGTAGGCGGCCTCGGCGGCGGCGTCGACGGCTTCATCCCAACCGGGCTTGCCGGGCGTGTTGCCGACCAGGGCCTCGGCGGCCTTCTTGAGCCGGATCGGGCGGGCCTGCAATGCCACGGCGACCAGGTCCGCGTCGGCCACGGCGCCGGCGTCGTCGAGGTCGATCCGCACGGCCACGCCGAGCAGCGGGAAGTCGATCGAGCCGCGGTCGCGCAGCTTGCCGTAGGCGCCGCGGTGCTGCGGCGCGCCGGCCGGGATGCGGACCGCGATCAAGAGCTCGTCGCCGGCGACCTTCTTGTTGAAGGCCCCGTCGGACTTGTAGAGGTCGTCGACGGCGAGGGTCTTGCGGACGACCTGGCCCTCGGAGTTGCGGCGCGCGAAGACCAGCTTGGCGCCCAGGCTCATCAGGGTCGGCGCGGTGTCGTTGCTGGCCGCGGCCACGCACTTGGAGCCGCCCTCGACCACGTGGCACAGGCTGCCGTCCTTCTTCAGGCAGAAGCCCAGGGACTTCCGCCAGAAGTGGGTCTGGTTGTACCACTGGCAGCGCGTGTCGAGCATCACGTTGCCGCCCACGGTGCCCATGCGGCGGAGCTGGGGCCCGGCGACCAGGCCGGCGGCCTGGGCGAAGGCGGGCGCGCGGCGCCGAACCTCGTCGTTCGTCGCGACGGCTTGGAGCGTCGTGGCCGCTCCGATCACGAGGGTGCCGTCGTCTTCGATGGCCACGCCCTGCAGCTCGTCGATGGCGGAGACCGACACCACCAGCTTGGGCTCGAACAGCCCGTGCTTCATGTTCGGCACCAGGTCGGTGCCGCCGGCCATCAGCATGGCGTCCGCGCCGTACTCGGCCAGAAGGGCCAGGGCCTCGTCCACCGTCTGGGGCGCGGCCACCTCGAACTTGGGCAGGCGCAGCATCAGACGCTCTCCTTGGCAGAGCCGACTGCGGTCTCGGCCGCGCGCCGCTCGCGCAGGGCGGCGAGCACCTTGCCGGGGGTGAAGGGCAGGTGCCGAAGGCGGATGCCGACCGCGTCGAAGACCGCGTTGGAGATGGCCGGTATCGACGGGTGCAGGGGACCCTCGCCCGCTTCCTTGGCGCCGTAGGGACCCTCGGGGTCCAGGCTCTCGACGATCAAGGCGTGCAGCTCCGGCGTGTCGACCGAGGTCGGGATGCGGTAGTCGAGCAGCGACGGCCCGGCGTGTAGGCCGAAGCGGTTCACGTCGTGGTGCTCGAGCACGGCCTCCGCCAGGCCCATGTAGGCCGAGCCCTCCATCTGGCCCGCGACCAGCATCGGGTTCAGAGCCCGCCCGCAGTCGTGGGCGATCCAGCAGTTGTCGACGGTGATGCGCCCGGTCTCCACGTCGACCTGCACCTCGACCGCGTGGGCGGTGAAGGAGTAGGCCGGGGAAGCGCCGATGGTGCCGCCGCGGTAGTCGCCGCCCAGGGTGGGGGTGTTGTAGGCGCCGGTGGAGCCCAGGGTGTCGCAGCGCGCCTCGGCGATCTGGAAGGCCTCCATCGAGGAGATGCACTTGGCGCGGTCCTCCAGGTCGAAGACCTGGCCCGAGCCCATGAAGATGCGCCCAGGGTCAATCTCCCACTCGGCGGCGACCGCGCCGGCGATCTGGTGGCGCAGCTTGCGGGCCGCGTCGATGGTGGCGTTTCCGACCATGAACGTCACGCGGCTCGAGTAGGCGCCCAGGTCCACCGGGCACAGGTCCGTGTCGGCGGCGACCACGCGCACCATGTCCGGCTCCAGGCCGAGCTCCTCGCACACGATCGTGCGCACCACCGTGTTCGAGCCCTGGCCGATGTCGTTGCCGCCGGTGAAGGCCATCACCAGCCCCGAGCGATCGACCTTGAGCTGGATGCCCGCCTGGGGCATGTCGTTGGGGTAGATCGGATAGTTGGTGCCCGAGATATACATCGAGCCCGCGACGCCGAGCCCGCGGCCGAAGGGCAGCTTGCCGCGACGCTCCTTCCAGCGGCTGGCGCGCTCAACCTCGGCGAGGCACTGCATGAAGCCGTTGGAGGTGATGCGCTGACCGTTGACGGTCTTGGTGTGCTCGCCCTGCCAGTTGGCGCGGCGCAGCTCGATCGGGTCCATCGCGAGCGCCTCGGCGACCTCGTCGAGCTGGACCTCGAAGGCGAAGCGCGGCTGGACCGACCCGTGGCCGCGCTTCGGCCCGCAGGGCGGCTTGTTGGTGAAGACGCGCGTCGAGTCGTAGTGGTAGGCCGGGAAGTCGTAGGGCCCGGTCAACAGCTGGCCCGAGTAGTAGGTCGTGACCAGGCCGAAGGAGCTGTAGGCGCCGCCGTCGATCAGGATCTTGGCGTCGACCGCGGTGACCTTGCCGTCCTTGGTGGCGCCGGTCTTGTAGTGCAGCCGCATGGGGTGGCGGCCGCGGTGGGCGTAGAAGACCTCCTCGCGGGTCCACAGCATCTTCACCGGCCGGCCCGTGATCATGGCCAGCTTGGCCACGCAGAACTCGAGGCTGAAGGGGTCCGACTTGCCGCCGAAGGCGCCGCCCAGGCAGGGCTGGATCACGCGGATCGAGTGGGCCGGCAGCTCGAGCACCCGCGCCAGGGCGCGGTGCACGTAGTGGGTGATCTGGGTCGCCGACCAGAGGGTCAGGAGC